>NZ_JARXUY010000001.1:12500-2220000 GCF_029892315.1 Polaromonas sp. CG_23.6 | reverse complement strand
GTCTTGCTTTGCACTGTTAGCTGTAATCAGCTGAGCCTCAAATTATATACCGCTTTTCTCGCAGTAGTCAAATTTTGTTTGACTTTTTTTCAACTTCCAAACTCCGCAGCCATCTTCAAGGAAAGCCGCTTTGTCATCAGCAGAGCCGCAAATCATAGCACCCTTACTCATGCCATGCGGGCCTTATTTATGAACTACTCCAAAAAGTTGTAAACCGCTCTGTATGTCGTGTAGGGCAGTTGGTCTGTCGATCCGGCCCCGTGAAATCCAAGCGCCTGTCATCAATTGCCTGAACTTCCCCGGGTTTGAACTGACGCCCAGAAGTTGGACAAACTTCTGGGGGTTTATGAGGAAGGGCGGCCTCAAATCTGAAGTGCAACATTTTTATTCAACTAAGGTGTGAAGATGAAAAAAGTGCAGTCTTATCAGCAGTTCCAGCCGGACGAGCGGATCGCCCTGTCAAGCCTCAAAACACAGGGCCTGAGCATGCGGGCCATGGCCCGCATGCTCAACCGCTCGCCTTCGACCATCAGCCGTGAGCTCGCACGCAATGCACCGTCGGGCCAGTACCGCTGCACGTTTGCCCAGCAGCGCTGCGTGCGCCGGCGCCTGCAATGCAGGCCTGTTGCCAAATTGGCGCGTTGCAGCGCCCTGTTTGGACGCGTGCGCGCATGGCTTGCGCGAAAATGCTCACCCCAGCAAATCGCCCTGCATCTGGCCCGTCACTTTCCCCACGATCGGGCTCAGCGCGTGTCCCACGAAACCATCTACAACGCCATCTACGCCCAGCCCCGGGGGGAGTTGCGCGGCGAGCTGATTGCCTGCCTGCGCCATGCACGCGCCAAGCAGTTGCCGCGCACCTACGGCGAAGACCGCCGCGGCAAGATACCGGATATGCTCAGCGTCCATGTGCGCCCGCCGGAGGTGGCCGATCGATTGTTTCCCGGCCACTGAGAGGGCGACCTGATCAAGGGCAAGGCCAACGCCAGCGCTGTCGGCACCCTGGTCGAGCGCTCTTCACGGCTGCTGATCTTGGTGCATCTGCCCAGCCCCAAGCCGGCCAGCGCGGCCCATGTGCTGCGGGCCTTCACCGACAAGCTGCGCTCGGTGGCCGCGCCCATGCGGCGCACCATGACGTACGACCAGGGCTCGGAAATGGCCCGCCACAAGGAACTCAGCGCCAACACCGGCATTGCCGTTTACTTCTGTGACCCGCACAGCCCCTGGCAGCGCGGCACCAACGAGAACACCAACGGCCTGGTGCGCCAGTACCTGCCCAAGGGCACGGACCTCTCGGGTTACTCCCAAGCGCAACTCGACACCATCGCCGACGAGATCAACCACCGGCCTCGCAAGACGCTCAATACGCATTCGCCTCTTGAGGTTTACCGCGACTTGCTGGCAAAACACCACCCCGCCCCCGCCATCATTCAATGATCCCAAGTGTTGCGCTTGGACTTGAAACCGCCCAGGACTAAAAACGTTTTTTAAAATAACCCGCGACTTGCGGCAAAGCTGACAGCTTGAGCGCGTGTTCGGACATTAAGTTTTCGGTAAATATTTTTGATGTGGGTATTAACTGTCTGTGCACTGATGATCAGCCTTGAGCCAATTTCAGTACTCGTGTAACCTGATGCAACCAATTTAAGTACTTGCTTTTCGCGCTCGGACAGCTTTTCCTTGTTTTTACTTTCTTGAAGAGCCTGTGTTTGGGTTTGAGGCTGTTCAAACTTGTTGAGCAGTCTGCGCGCCAGATTCGGAGTAATCGACGCGCCACCATTGACGACCTGTAAAACAGCTTGCGGAAAATTACCAAACCAGGAATTTTTCACCAGATAGCCGGTGGCACCCAATTCAAATGCATGTAAGGCATGTTGCTCGTCTTCCATTGCAGAAATAACAATAGCTTCGGCCAAGGGACGGACGGTCTTCATGTATTCGATAAGCGCAAACCCGGTACCGTCTCCCAAATTTAAGTCGACCAGCATCACATCAAACTCATTTTGACTGATCAAGCGACGTCCTTCCTTGACACTACTCCCCTGACCAAGCAAGTTGATACGCAGATCAGCCAACAATTCATGCGCAATGACACGGCTCATGTGGGGATCATCATCAATCAAGAGCACACGCACAGGTTGCTCTGCCTGCCCCGTCAAAAATCCGGGCCACATCGACGGCAAACCACTGTGAGGTGCCAAATTGTGAGTGGATGACAGGGTGGTATTTTTGATCAGAAAGTCTGAAGCGACTTGTGATTCGTTACGAATTTCCATAGTTTTTTCCTTGCTTATTGCTTCCAGAACAATGCTAAAGCCTGTGACAGTTAGAAATAATCTTACTGACTTTTACGGATCTTTGTCTAATAAATTGTTACTTACTGACTTCTTTAATTCACTGCGTTGATAGCATTGATACGCAAAACAGGAAGAAAAGCTATCAGCCAACAGCTTAAATCACAGGTAGTTACGGAAATTTCTCACAGAAACTCAAGCATTTAAACTTACAAAATGAAGCTTCAAACGGGTCATTATTTATATTTACTATCCGTGAATGAGTTTGAACCTTTTTTTCAGTTACAAAAAACTATGTAGCCGATTGAAGCGATTGGTTGAGATCGTAGTTTTAGGGAAACTGCAACATGAACACCTAGGGTGCGCGGCATCAAATAAACAGCTTGAAACGCCTTGGCCTATCAAGTTGATGACTTTGTTTGAGTCTTCCGGATTTTTAACAAATCGGAATTGTCATTGCCAACATTCTGCAAACTGCTTTTTCTGCATCGGTGCTGCCTTGCATTCAAAAAGGAAACAACGTCATGTTTTTTTGTCGTCGGTGTGAACGCAGGAACAACTGGGACTACCGTGATTACTGCGATCACCGGACTCGTCAGAAGCGCCGCGTGCGCTTGCGGTTAACCATCATGTCCGGGCTGATGTTGGCTTTTCTCCTGCTCGTAGCAGGGCTCGGGGCAGTGAGGGGCACTTTTTGAGCGTCAATTTGAAATTGGGTCATGGAAGAATGCCCTATCTTGTCTGAATTTAAGCGGGAAATCTTTGTTAGACAGCTCGCAGTGCTGCCTTCAAGTCACGCCCAATCTCTGGCCTTTCCCCAAACGGATCTGTCGGGTGGGTTTGCTGCACGATGCATTCCATACGGTTTTGCACATTTCCCAAGGCTTTGGGATGGCTGAAGATGTAGAACTGATCAGCCGCCATTGCGTCAAACACTTTTTGTGCGACTTCAGCCGCAGTTACCTTGCCTGAGCCCACAGCCTTGTCGGTCATGGCCTGACCAATCAACTGGCTTCGTGTGGGTTTTTCACCCTCCAGTCCAGCGGGCCGGTTACGGTGGCTCTGGCTGATGCCGGTTGGCACAAAATAAGGGCACAACACGCTGGCGCCGATTTGGTCAGTGACCAAGCGCAAATCCTGATAAAGCGTCTCGCTAAGTGACACCACGGCATGCTTGCTGACGTTGTATACGCCCATATTGGGAGGATTTAGCAGCCCGGCCATACTGGCAGTATTAACAATATGGCCCTGCCATGACGGGTCTTTGGCAGCAGCGTCCAACATCATGGGTGTAAACAATCGAACGCCGTGAATCACACCCCACAGATTGACGCCCAAGACCCATTCCCAGTCCTTGACAGTGGTTTCCCAGACCAGCCCGCCTGATCCGACGCCGGCGTTGTTAAAGACAAAATGCGGCGCACCAAATCGCTCGAACACCGCTTGGCTCATGGCCTGCATTTCTTCAGCACTCGCTACATCGAGCCTGAAGGAAAGCATTTCTACGCCTGCTGCCTTTACCTCGGCGCTGGCCTTGTCAAGCGCATCCTGCTGGACATCGACCAGCACCATGTTCATGCCAAGTTTTGCGCCAATACGAGCGCATTCAAGGCCAAAGCCTGATCCAGCACCCGTCACAACAGCTGTCTTGCCATTGAAATCCGTAATCATTTGCAACTCCTTAAAAATTAAAAATCGCGCAACATTTCAATGTGGTCAATTCCGTCTTCAAGGTAAACCGGTCCGGCCTTATGAAAACCATGCTGGCGATAAAAACCTTCCAGATGGGCCTGCGCGCCAATCCTGATTGCTTGAACGCCCCACACTTGCGACAGGCAGGCCACTGCCTGGCTCATCAATGCATGCCCAACCCCGGTGCCGCGCACAGTGGGACCAGTTGCCACACGACCAATGCTCGCTTCGGCAAACATTCGTCCCGCATCGAAACAACGGGCATACGCCACCAGACGGCCTTCCAAGCGTCCCAACAAATGCATGGCTTGCGCGTCGGCGCCATCCATGTCCTGAAAAATGCAAGCTTGCTCGACTACAAAAACCTCACTGCGCAACTGAAGTACGGCATAAAGCTCAGAAGCGCTCAGCTGTGCGAACGCCATGCACCGCCACTCAATCCCGCTCATGCCAACTCGGCAACCTTAAGCGAGTAACCAATGCGCGGAAAATGCACATGCACCACGCCAGCCCGTTCGTCGGTGCGGCGAAGCGTGTAATGCATCCGGGTGGCAGCCACCAGTTCGCCATGGGTTGGCTCCTGGCCAAAGGTCTCGGCACAGACCTGCACCTTGCTGCCCAACGCAATACCATGCTCGTCCAGAAAAACATCGTCGAGCAGTGCCGCGGGGGTGGACGCGGCAGCAACCGCGATGGCTTCATGTGCACTAAATTTTTCCATGGCGCCATGACCAATTGCAGCCATACGGTCCATCCACTCCGATACCGCAGGCGTGGCATCAAGCACGCCGGCAAGTACCGAGGTGCGCACCCGTGTGAACCACAGTGGGTGGTACATTGCAAAATCAGTGATGCACGGCATGTCGCCCAGCAGGAAAGGCCGATCGTCGAGCATGTCGGACAGGCGGCGCAAATACGACCGGTACGCTGCGGCAGCATCCTGCGGACGCTGGCGAGACATGCCCCCGCTCATCGCCTTTCGGTCCTGGGCAAATGCCAAGGCAGCTTCAGGTGGTGCGTGTTCGAACAACTGGGCAATGCCCCTGGGCTGCAGGTTGTATGCCATCGAAGTCCAGAAAAGCGTCGTGTCTGCCCATTGCGCTAAGGTACGGGCCATGCCCTTGCTGGGTTCGGGGTACAGCACGGGCAGTGGCTCGACATGCTCCAGCACATCGGCAATCAGCGCGGTGTCGCAATAAATGTCGGCGCCAACCTGCAGCACTGGTGTCCTGCGGTAGCCGCCCGTCAAGGAGATCAGGTCGGGCTTGGGGCTCACCATCGGAATGACCACAGACTTCCAGGGAAGCTTTTTGTAGCCCAGCATCAGCCGGACTTTTTCCGAAAAGGGCGAGGACGGATAATGGTGAAGGATCAGTGTTGGCGGTGTGATCATGCAGGGCTCCTGAAAATTCGGATTGTTGTACGACTCAAGCTTGTCAGGCCATGGCCAAGCCGGCGATAGCATAGAAATTGGTAAGGGAAGGCAACGTGCCCAAAGTATTCGTGCGCATAACTTGACCGCCCTGCTTTTGCGTCATGCCCATAGATTCACATTGACCAGCCACACATGCGCTTGGGCCTCGGCAGCGCCAAGCTGGTTGCCCTGACTGAACAGCCCGGATGCTTCCTTCCAGGCGCATTGACTTCAGCGCATCGCAAAAGGGCTTATTGCACTCGAACAGCTTGGAGTTGAGCAGCGGTCCAAGCCGGTCCAAAACTTCATGGATCAGGTCCATGGCGGCTTTCTGATGGCCCGGAAAACTAGATCAGCTTGACCAGTTGCTTGCCGAAGTTTTTACCCTTGAGCAGGCCAAGAAAGGCTTCAGGCGCGGCTTCCAGCCCTTCGGCAATCGACTCGCGGGGGTGCAGCTTGCCGGTAGCTACCAGCATGGCGAGTTCCTTCAGCGCTTCGGGCCAGATGTCCATGTGCTCGCTGACAATGAAGCCCTGCACCTTGAGGCGGTTCGTCAGGATCAGCGCAGGATAGGTTAGCGGCAGCGGCTTGCCGTCATAGCCGGCGATCATGCCGCACACGGCAATGCGGCCAAAGGCGTTCATGCGCAGCAGTACCGCATCGAGCACCATGCCGCCGACGTTCTCAAAGTAGCCGTCAATGCCATCGGGACACGCTTCCTTGAGCGCTTTGGACAGCGATGCCGCATCCTGGTGCAGCTTGTAGTCGATGCAAGCATCGAACCCGAGTTCATCAACGGCGTAACGGCATTTTTCCGGACCACCGGCAATGCCGACGGTTCGGCAGCCGCGCGCTTTGGACAAGGCCGCAAATGCGCTGCCGACCGCACCAGTACCGGCGCTGACCACCATGGTTTCACCGGCCTTCGGTGCAATCACCTTGACCAGGCCATACCAGGCGGTGACGCCGGGCATGCCGACCGCGCCCAGGTAATAGGACAGCGGCACCAGCGCGGTGTCGACCTTGCGCAGCGCGCCGGGCTCGTCAGCGTTCACCACGCTGTAATGCTGCCAGCCGCCCATACCGACCACCTTGTCGCCGGCCTGAAACTTGGGTGAACGGCTTTCGACCACTTCGCCGACCGTGCCGCCGCCCATCACTTCGCCGAGCGGCTGGGGCGCGGTATAGCTCTTGGAATCATTCATGCGGCCGCGCATATAGGGGTCCAGGCTCAGGAAATGGTGGCGTACCAGCACCTGGCCGTCCTGCAAGGCAGGGGTTTCGGCGCTGGCCAGTTTGAAGTTGCTGGCGCTTGCCTCTGCGGTAGGCCGGTTGTCGAGAAGAAATTGTTGATTGGCGGGCATAAAATTTTCCTTGATAAATGGTTGTGCTATTTAATAAATAGCTATAAACACACACTGGATATGCGCAAAAGCATGATTTGGCTCATGAAATCAAACTCAGTCGGTTGAAATCGAACCCGCGGGGGAATCGGGCAGCTGCGCATTCGTCGCATCTCCCGCCTGCCGCCTGACGTATTTAAAGGTGCCGGTTGAATGGGCGCAGGCCTGACCTTTTGCATCGTAAATCGTGGCTTCGGCAAAAGCCAGTGTCGCCGTGCGGTGCATCAAGCGCCCTTTGGCCGTAAGCGGCGTGCCGTCACCGGGTGCAGGCCGCATAAAGCTGGTCTTCATCTCGATGGTGACCACACCCATATCCTTTTGCACGCTGCGCGCAGCCACAGCCATGGCCACGTCCAGCAGCGTCATACAGGCGCCACCATGCGTAACGGCAAAGGAATTCAGGTGCTCGGGCCGGGGCGTGAAGCCCAAAACGGACTCCCCGCCCTCGAACAGTTCAAGCGTGAAACCCAGCAGCGTGACAAAAGGAATTTCCGCTCCGAAGTTCATAACCTGCCTAACAAAATGGAAGTGCCACCTTCAACCCAGCAGGGGCCGCGGAACCGGCTTTGCCGGGCCGCAGGCGCAGCAGCCCCCTCGGGGGGCAGCGCAGTACGCGAAGCGACAAGCGTGGGGGCACAACATCCACGGCTTTGCCGGGCCGCAGGCGCAGCGGCCCCCTCGGGGGGCAGCGAACCATATGAAGTGGGAAGCGCGGGGGCCATTTCTAGCCTCCCGTGATCACCGACACACCGCCATCCACCGCCAGCCACTGGCCGGTGATGTGCTTGCCGGCATCAGACGCATACAGCACGCACAGTCCCTTCAGGTCTTCGTCATCACCAAGACGTCCCAATGGCGCGTGGGCGGCGAGCTTTTCCTCGCCCATCGCCTTGAGCGTGCCCACCGTCATGCGGCTCGGGAAAAAGCCGGGGCAGATGGCGTTCACGGTGATGTGGTTCACGCCCCATTCACAAGCCAGCGCACGGGTGAAATTGATGACAGCGCCCTTGGAAGTGTTGTAGGCGATGGTGGTCATGCCGCGCGGATTGCCACCCAGTCCGGCAATCGAGGCGACGTTGATGATGCGGCCCGACTTGCGCGGGATCATGCTGTGCTTGGCAATATGCTGCGACAAGATGAAGTAGCCGCGCACATTGAGGTTCATCACCTTGTCCCAGGCTTCAACCGGATGGTCTTCGGCCGGGGCGCCCCAGGCGGCACCGGCGTTGTTGACCAGAATGTCCACGTGGCCGAAACGCTTGATGGTTTCATCGGCCAGCGCGCGGATGTCAGTTTCTTTGGAGGCGTCTGCGGCAATCCAGTCAACGTCGATGCCGGCGGCCTTCAGCACACCAGCAGACTCCTCCAGATCTTCAGCTTTGCGCGAACTGAGCATGACCCGAGCGCCTGCCTCGCCAAGCGCCTGAGCCAGTTGCAGGCCCAGGCCGCGAGAGCCTCCGGTGACGAGTGCAGTTTTGCCGGTGAGGTCGAAAAGTTGCTGGATGGTTCGTGTCATGGATCAGTCTCCTTGCAGGGTTTGTTGAATTTTTTGGCAGGACGGAAGCAGGAAAATGTTTTATTCAGCTTCCAACTCCATACGGGGTCAGTTTTTTATTCTTGAACGAATGTAGATCAGAAAAAATCCGATGGCAGCCGCCAGCGCGCCGCCGGACATCATCAGCCAGCCGGTGTCCTCGTCATTGGGTTCGACCCAGACGCCCCACACCAGAGCCAACAGGCCTGCATAGATCAATGTCCAGGTCAGGGCACCGAGGCGTGCCAGAGATTTGTTGACCTCGGTTCCAGCCGATTTCTTGAAATAACTCATCAGAAAGACGCTTCTGGAAAGTCGGCGCAGGTGCGGTCGCGGTTGGAAACCACTTGGAGCCAGGCAGCTGTTTTTGGCAGCTCATAATGGTAAAAGTAATGCATCGCGCCCATTCTGCCTGCATTTTCAGCTATTGATTGTGTAGCATCTGCCGCTTGCACGGCCAGCGCTACGTCCAGCCACACCCAAGCCAGCACGGTATGGCCAAAGGCCTGCATGTAGGGCACGGCATTGGCCAGCGCTTCGCCAGGCTCGCCGGTAGCCCAGGCCGCGCGTGTGGCTTCGCGGACTTGCTGCAGCGCATCGGCCAGCGCGTCGGCATGGGCAACGAGTTCGGGCAAGTGGCTGGCACGCGCTGCGGTGGCTGTGATGCGCGCGGCCAGCAAATCAAACCCTTTGCCACCCTCCATCAGCACCTTTCGGCCCAGCAAATCCATCGCCTGAATGCCGTGGGTACCTTCGTGGATCATGTTGAGCCGGTTGTCGCGCCAATACTGCTCGACCGGAAAATCACGCGTGTAGCCGTAGCCACCGAGCACCTGGATGGCCAGCGAATTGGCTTCGAGGCACCATTCGCTGGGCCAGCTCTTGGCAATCGGTGTCAGCACTTCGAGCAGTAACCGTGCCTCGTCAGCCGCCTGGAGCGTGCCGGTGTGCTGCTCATCGACCAGCCGGGCGCAGTACAACTCCAGCGCCAACGCGCCTTCGCAATACGATTTTTGCGCCAGCAGCATGCGCTTGACATCGGCATGCTCGATGATGCGGCTCTGCGGTGCCGAGGCGTCCTTGCCGGCGCCCGTCATGGGTCTGCCCTGTGGCCGGTTCCTGGCGTAGTCGAGCGACGCGTGATAGCCCGCCATGCCCAGCATGGTGGCCGCCATGCCGATGGCGATACGCGCCTCGTTCATCATGTGGAACATGCAGCGCAGTCCTTCATGCGGCTTGCCGACGAGGTAGCCCACCGCACCCGCCTGGCCATTGACCGGGTACTTGCCTTCGCCAAAGTTAAGCAGTGTGTTGGTCGTGCCGCGCCAGCCAAGCTTGTGGTTCAGCCCGGCCAGCGCCACGTCGTTGCGCACGCCGGTCAATTCTCCATCGGTGCCAACCATTTTTTTGGGAACGATGAACAAAGAGATGCCTCTGGTGCCTGGAATCAGGCGGCCGTCAGGGCCGGGAATCTTGGCCAGTACCAGGTGGATGATGTTGTCGGTCAGCTCATGCTCACCGGCCGAAATCCACATCTTGTTGCCCTTGAGGCGATAGCGCGGGCCGAGTGGATCGGCATCAAAGTCATCGCCGTCGGGTACTGCCCGAGTGGTGATGTCGCTCAGCGACGAGCCGGCCTGGGGCTCTGACAAGCACATGGTTCCCGAAAAGCGGCCCGAAAATTCATTTTTGGCGAACACGTCCTTTTGCATCGGCGAGCCATGCACCATCAGCAAATTGGCATTGCCCGTCGTCAGCAGGCTCGAACCCATGCTGACCGACGCCATGGCAAAAAAAGCATTGGCGGCGGCTTCGACCGTGTAAGGCAGCTGCATGCCGCCCACCTCATAGTCCTGCGCGGCGCTGAGCATGCCGGATGCGGCATAAGCCTTTTGCGCGTCGTGCGTGGCTTGCGGCAGGATGACTTTTTCACCGTCGAAATGCGGCTCCTGCGTATCGACCAGGCGGTTGAACGGCGCGTATTTCTCACGCGCGATGCGCTCGCAGGTGTCGAACACCGCGTCAAAGGTTTCGCGGCTGTGGTCGGCAAAGCGCTCGCGCTGGTTGAGCGACTCAGCGGCCAGCCAGGGGTAAAGCAGAAAATCGAGAGTAGAACGCAAACTCATGGGGTGATCCTCAATACAAAGGCTAAATCGCAAACCAGGCTGCAAGAAAGTAGTGGATTCGTCTGAAGACGTGCAACCTTGCTGGAGCCAGTGCTTGCGATTTCTTCGGCATACCGGACAGGTTTGCTGCCAAACCGGTGTTACAGCACTTCAAAAATACCCGCAGCGCCCATGCCGCCGCCGATACACATGGTCACGCAAACGCGCTTGGCGCCGCGCCGCTTGCCTTCGATCAGCGCATGGCCGGTCAGGCGCTGGCCAGTGACGCCGTAAGGGTGGCCGACGGCAATCGCGCCACCGTTGACGTTGAGCCGGTCCATCGGAATGCCCAGCTTGTCAGCGCAATACAGCACCTGCACGGCAAAGGCTTCATTCAGTTCCCACAAATCGATGTCGCCCACACTCAAGCCGAGCTTGGCCAGTACCTTGGGAATGGCGAACACCGGTCCGATGCCCATTTCGTCGGGCTCGCAGCCGGCGACGGCAAAGCCGAGGAAGCGGCCCAAGGGCTTGAGTCCTTTTCGCTCGGCAACTGTTTCATCCATGACGACCACGGCACCGCCCCCGTCCGAGAACTGGCTGGCATTGCCGGCCGAGATCAAACCGCCGGGAATGGCCGAGCGCAGGCCGCTGATGCCTTCCTGGGTGGTGCCGGCGCGGATGCCCTCGTCCTGGCTCACGGTGACCTGTTTGGTGATCAGGCCCATCACCTTGTCGGCGATCCCGGCGGTCACAGTGATCGGGGCAATTTCAGCCTCGAACAGGCCGGCTGCCAGTGCGGCAGTGGCTTTTTGCTGGCTGCCGGCGCCGTATTCGTCCATGCGTTCGCGGCTGATCTGGTAGCGCTTGGCGACCTGCTCGGCGGTCTGCAGCATGTTCCAGTAAATCTCGGGCTTGTTCTTGGCCAGCCAGTCTTCACGCAGCATGTGGGTGTTCATTTCCTGCTGGACGCAGGAGATGCTTTCCACGCCGCCGGCCACGTAAATATCGGCCTCGCCAGCGATGATGCGCTGCGACGCCAGCGCAATGGCCTGCAGGCCGGACGAGCAAAAGCGGTTGACGGTCATGCCCGACACGCTGACCGGGCAACCGGCGCGCAGGGCTATCTGCCGGGCGATGTTGGCACCGGTCGCGCCTTCGGGCGTGGCGCAGCCGATGATGACGTCGTCGACTTCACCCGCCTCAATGCCGGCGCGTGCAATGGCATGCTGGACGGCATGGCCGCCCAGCGTGGCGCCGTGCGTCATGTTGAAAGCGCCCTTCCAGCTCTTGGCGAGAGGGGTTCGGGCGGTGGAAACAATTACAGCTGAGGTCATGAAAATCTCCGAATTAGGGGCTTGGCGTTATGGACAGCAAATCAGTTGAAAGTCTTGCCTTCAGCCGCCAGCCGGGCCAGCAGCGGCGCGGGCTGCCAGAAACTGGCATCGTCAAGCGGATTTTTAGCAAAGCGGTTCATGGCCTGCACCACGTTGAAAAGACCCACCTGGTCGGCATAAAGCATGGGGCCACCACGGTAAAGCGGAAAGCCATAACCCATCAGGTAGACCATGTCGATGTCGCTGGCCTTGGAGGCGATGCCTTCTTCCAGAATATGCGCGGCCTCGTTGACCAGCGAATACACCAGGCGCTGGACGATTTCATCGTCAGAAATCTTGCGCGGTGTGATGCCCAGCGAGTTGCGGTGCGCCTCAATCATGCTGACCACTTCCTGGTTTGGAATGGCGTCGCGCTTGCCGGCCACGTAGTCGTACCAGCCGGCGCCGGTTTTTTGCCCAAAGCGGCCTTTCTCGCACAGCAGGTCTGCGGTCTTGCTGTACTTCATGTCCGGCTTTTCCTGGTAGCGGCGCTTGCGAATGGCCCAGCCAATGTCGTTGCCCGCCAAATCGCCCATGCGGAACGGCCCCATGGCAAAACCGAATTTTTCAATCGCCTTGTCGACCTGCGCGGGCGTGCAGCCCTCGTCGAGCAAGAACCCGCCCTGGCGGCCGTACTGCTCGATCATGCGGTTGCCGATGAAACCATCGCACACGCCCGACACCACGGCCGTCTTGCGGATTTTCTTGGCCACCGCCATGACCGTGGCCATGACGTCCTTGGCGGTCTTGTCGCCACGCACCACTTCAAGCAATTTCATGATGTTGGCCGGGCTGAAGAAATGCAGGCCGACCACATCTTCGGGACGCTTGGTAAACGACGCGATCTGGTTCAAATCAAGCGTGGAAGTGTTGGAAGCCAGAATTGCGCCCGGCTTCATGACGCGGTCGAGTTCGGTGAACACCTTTTCCTTCACGCCCATTTCCTCAAACACGGCTTCGATCACCATGTCGGCGTCTTTCAGGTCGTCGTAGCTCAGCGTGGTGCTGAGCAGGCCCATGCGCTCTTCGTACTTGTCCTGCTTGAGCTTGCCCTTCTTGACCTGCGACTCGTAGTTTTTGCGCATGGTGGCAATGCCCCGGTCCAGCGCGTCCTGCTTCATCTCCAGCATTTTGACGGGGATACCGGCGTTCAGGAAGTTCATCGCAATGCCGCCACCCATGGTGCCGGCGCCGATGACCGCTATTGAGTTGATAGCACGTTGTGCAGTGTCTGCTGGCACATCAGGTATTTTTGATGCTGCACGTTCAGCCATGAAGACATGGCGCAGCGCGCGGCTTTCGGGCGTGAACATCAGGTTGGTGAACAGCTCACGCTCGATGCGCATGCCGTCTTCGAACTTTTGCCTGGTTGCCGCTTCCACCGCATCAACGCACTTGAGCGGCGCGGGAAAGTTTTTCGCCATGCCCTTGACCATGTTGCGCGCAAACTGGAAATAGGCATCGCCGTTGCGATGCTTGCACGGCAAGTCACGCACCAGCGGCAGGGGACGCGTTTCGGCGATTGCCTGGGCAAAGGCAAATGCCTCTTCGGCCAGGGTATCGGGTGACGAGGACAGTTTGTCGAACAGTTTCTGGCCCGGGATTTGCGCCAGCATTTCGCTCTTGACCGGCTCGCCGCTGACGATCATGTTCAGCGCCGGCTCTACACCCAGGGCGCGCGGCAAACGCTGGGTTCCACCCGCGCCCGGCAGCAGCCCAAGCTTGACTTCCGGCAGCGCCACGCTGCAGCCCGGTGCGGCGATGCGGTAATGGCAACCCAGCGCCAGTTCCAGACCGCCGCCCATGCAAACTGAATGAATCGCGGCCACCACGGGCTTGGGGGATTTTTCAATTGCCACGATGACGCTCAGCAGATTGGGTTCCTGCAGGGCCTTGGGCGAACCGAACTCCTTGATGTCGGCACCCCCCGAAAACGCCTTGCCAGCGCCGGTGATGACGATGGACTTGACCGCGTCGTCGTCGTTGGCTTTTTGCAGGTTGTCGGTGATGCTCAGCCGGGTGGCATGGCCAAGTCCGTTGACCGGCGGATTGCTCAGGGTGATCAGCGCCACCGAGCCGTGAACTTCGTAGAGGGTTGTCATGGGTTGGTTCTTTCCTTGATTGAAGTTTCAGTATTGACGTTTCTAGGGGCGCTGGTCCGGTTCTGGTGTCCGGCCATCTGGACAGAAATAGTACGGTCGTTCTTTTATCATTGTAGGGAGGCTTGCGGGAGTCAAACAGCATGGAGGGTGCGGGTTTACCCGGTTTTTGTCCCTGCCGTGACAAACCGGCCGACTTGTTAAACCTCCAGCCACTCTTTTCGGATGTAGTCATCGGCGCGCAGGCTGTCGGGCGTGCCGTCGAACACGATGCTGCCATGACCCATGACCAGTGCACGATCCGAAATAGTCATCGCAATCGTCAGTTTCTGCTCGATCAGGAGCACCGAAATGCCCTTGGCCTTGAGGGTTTGAAGGTACTGGCCAACCAGCTCGACGATCTTCGGCGCCAGCCCTTCGGTTGGCTCGTCAATGATGATCAGGTCCGGATCGCCCATCAGCGTGCGGCACAGCGTGAGCATCTGTTGCTCGCCGCCTGACAGCACGCCGGCTTCGGTGTGCTGGCGCTCGCGCAACCGGGGGAACAAAGCATACATGTCATCGAACGACCAGCGCGAGCCCTTGCTGCCACCCTTCTGGCCGAGCAACAGGTTCTGCTGAACGGTGAGCTTGGGGAAAATATCCCGGTTCTCGGGCACGTAGCCCAAGCCAAGATGGGCAATCTGGTAGGCCTTTTTGCCAACGATTTCCGTATTTTTCCAGAGGACGGAACCCTTGCAATCAACCAGGCCCATGATGGCTTTGGCAGTGGTAGATCGACCCGAGCCGTTACGGCCCAGCAAGGCGACGATTTCACCCGGCCGGACGTCGAAAGAAACGCCATGCAGCACATGGCTCTTGCCATAGTAAGCATGCAGGTCGGTGAGTTTGAGCATGGAATCAGCGGTGCCGCTTTTGTGGTCATGTTGCATGTCAGTGTCCCTGCTCTTGCGCATCTGCCACCGACGAGCCCAGGTAGGCTTCCTGCACCCGCTGGTCGGCGCGAACGGCTTCGGGCACGTCGAAGGCGATGATTTCTCCATAGACCACCACGGCGATTTTGTCGGCCAGACCAAACACCACGCCCATGTCGTGCTCGACCGTCAGCAGCGTCTTGCCCACTGTGACTTCCTTGATAAGGGTGATGAATCGGCTGGTCTCGGAGCGGCTCATGCCCGCCGTCGGTTCGTCCAGCAGGATGACGCCGGCGCCGCCCGCGATCGTGATGCCGATTTCCAACGCGCGCTGCTCGGCATAAGTCAGGTTGGTCGCGAGCACATCGCGCTTCTTGTCGAGCTTGATCATGGCCATCAGTTCGTCAGCCCTGGCATTGGCGTCGTCCAGATTGGCCAAAAATTTAAGGAAGGTGTATTTGTAGCCCAGGCTCCACAGCACACCGCAACGCAAGTTCTCGAACACGCTGAGCTTGGGAAAGATGTTGGTGATCTGGAAACTGCGCGACAGCCCCATGCGGTTGATCTCGAACGGCTTCTTGCCGTTGATGCGCTGGCCGTTCAGCAGCACCTCGCCGCTGCTGGGCTCGAAGCGCCCGCTGATCAGGTTGAACAGCGTCGATTTGCCAGCGCCGTTCGGCCCGATGATGGCCACCCGCTCCCCCTGATTCACAGTCAGGTTGATACCGCGAATGATCTCGGTCTTGCCAAAGCTTTTTCGAAGGTTTTTAAGCTCCAGCGCAGGGCTGGCATGTGCAGCACTGTCAAATTTCATAGCAGCTCCCGGCGCTTGATTTCGGTTTCAATCTCGTCCTGAATACGGCTCCATTGCACCCGGAACTTGCGCCGCACCAGTTCGAACAGCCCCAGACCGACCAGGAAAACAAGAGCCGACACTATCCAGGTGCCGGGCCGGGTGGCATTGAGTGTCAAGCCCATGAACTTCAGTTCTGGTCCGACTGCGGCATTGAGTTGCATGTGGTAAATCATCTCGACCATGGCAGCAGCGCCCATCAGCGTAGCCAGTGCAGTGACAGCCAGCGCCAGGTAAGCTGGCCAGAGTTGCCTGAGTTTGCCAAATGAGGCAACCCGCAGGTTCATCATGATCAGGCTGGCCAGACCGCCGGGCGCGTACATCACCATGAACAAAAAGATCAGGCCGACATACAGCAGCCAGGCCATGGACAACTCCGACAGCAGTATCAGGGCCAGCACCAGCAGCCCGGCCCCGATGATCGGCCCGAAAAAGAAGGTGGCGCCGCCCAGGAAGGTAAACAGCAGCAAGCTGCCCGAACGCACGCCGCTGACCACCTCGGCAGTGACGATTTCCGAGTTGATGGCAGCCAGCCCGCCACCGATGCCGGCAAAGAAGCCTGCAATGATGAAGGCGTAGTAGCGCACGCGCTGTGTGTTGTAGCCGATGAACTCGACGCGCTCGGGGTTGTCGCGTACAGCGTTCAAGATGCGGCCCAACGGTGTCCGGGTGAAGGCGAACATGGCGGCGGTGCAGACAAAGCAGTACAGGGCAATCAGGTAATACACCTGAATTTGCGGACCGAATGTGATGCCCATGAACGGCTGGCCATAGGCACGGTTCGTGGTGATGCCGCCTTCCCCGCCAAAAAACTCAGGAAACATCAACGACATGGAAAACACCAGTTCGCCCACGCCCAGCGTGATCATGGCGAAGGTGGTGCCGGCTTTCTTGGTGGTGACATAGCCCAGCAATACGGCAAAGAACAGCCCTGACAGACCGCCGACAAGCGGTATCAGGCTGAGCGGGATATAAAACCGGCCGCTGGCCGCCAGGTTCATGGCATGGATCGCCAGGAATGATCCCAACCCGGCATATACCGCATGGCCGAAGCTGAGCATGCCGCCCTGCCCCAGCAAGATGTTGTAGCTCAGGCAGATGATGACCAGATAGCCGGCCTGCGACAGCATGGTCAGCGACAGGCTGCTCTTGAACAGCAGCGGCGCGGCGATCAGCATCAGCGCATACAGCGACCAGATCAGCCAGCGGCCAATGTTCATGGGTCTGAACTGGTAATGCTTGCCTGATGTGTTTGAAATTGTGGTGGATGTCATGTGCTGGTTTCCTTAACCTTCCCGCGTACCCAGAAGACCCTTGGGCCGGAAAATCAGAATCAGTACCAGAAACAAAAATGGCAGGATGGGTGCCACCTGCGAAATGGTGAGCTTGAGCAGCGGATAGCCAAACGATTCAGGCGTCACTGCGTAATTGAAATGGCCGAGCAGCGTCATCAGCGACTGGTCCATGGCCACGGCAAAAGTCTGGATCAGGCCGATCAGGATGGACGCCAGAAAAGCACCGCTGAGCGAGCCCATGCCGCCCACCACCACTACCACAAAGATAATGGGGCCGACCGAGCCGGCCATGGCAGGCTCGGTGATGAAGGTGTTGCCACTGACCACGCCAGCCAGCCCGGCCAACGCCGCGCCGCCGCCAAACACCAGCATGAACACACGGGGTACGTTGTGGCCCAGGGCTTGCGCGGTTTCGGGGTGCGTCAGCGCCGCCTGGATCACCAGCCCGATGCGGGTGCGCGTCAGCAGCAGCCAGATGCTGGCCAGCATGGCGAGCGATACAAACATGATGAAAGCGCGCGACTTGGGAAAGTCGGTGCCAAACACCGTGAACAGCGACCCCTTCAAGCCTTCGGGCAGCACATAGTTGACCGCCGCCCGGCCCCAGATGAGCTGTACCAGTTCGAGTAACAGGTAAGACAAGCCAAAGGTCACCAGCAGTTCCGGCACATGGCCAAACTTGTGGACCTTGCGCAGGCAAAAGCGCTCGAAAGCCGCTCCGAGGGCAAACACTACCAGCGGCGCCACCAGCAGCGCCCACCAGAAGCCGACGACCTGCGACAGGCTGTAGGCGACATAGGCGCCCACCATATAAAAGGAAGCATGGGCGAAATTGAGCACGCCCATCATGCTGAAAATGAGCGTCAGGCCGGAACTGAGCATGAACAGCAGCAGCCCGTAGCTCAGTCCATTGAGCATGGAGATAGTGAAAAACTCCAGATTCATTGTGTCGTGCCCGGAAAATAATTAGAAAGGCCCGAGCTTGTCGGGCCTTGGAGGATGAAAGTTGGTCTATCAGCGCTTGTCAGCTTTAAGTCAAAGGCCTTGGAAACTGCCTTTTCAGGAAGGCCGCTTCATCTGGCACGAGGTCGGCGTGCTGGCCACATAGGCTTCGTAGTACTTCACCGGCACAAAGGTGTATCCGGTGTTTTCAGCGTCATACGGGTATTTGCCGCCGGCTTTTTCCCAGCGGTCAATGAACAGGCCCTGCTGCAACTGATGATCAGACTTGCGCATTTCGACCTCCCCGTTGAAGCTCTTGAAGCGCAGGCCCTCCATGGCCTTGGCGACCAGCGCGGGCTCGGTTGACTTGGCCTGGGCCATGGCTTCGGTCAGGATGCTGAAGGCGTGGTAGATGGCGCCGGTGTACATGTCGTCATCAAACTTTTTCTTGAATTCAGCCATTGCCTGCTGGATGTCGCCACCCAGGTTGAGGTGGTTGTAGGAAACCTGATAAACCCGACCGGCCGCAGCAGCGCCCATGGCAGATGGCGTGCCGGTGACGCCGCCATAGTAGGTGTAGAACTTCACGTTGTCCAAACCGGCCTCGTTGGCAGCCTTGATCAGCAGCGCCAGGTCCGAGCCCCAGTTTCCGGTGATGACGGTGTCGGCACCCGACTGCTTGATCTTGGCAACATAGGGAGCGAAATCGCGCACCTGTGCCAGCGGATGCAGGTCGTCGCCAACAATCTGGATGTCGGGCCGCTTGGTGGCCAGGTTGGCCTTGGCAAACTTCGAAACCTGCTGGCCGTGCGAGTAGTTCTGGTTGATCAGGTAGACCTTCTTGATGTCAGTCTGGTCCTTCATGAAGGCCGTCAGTGCCTGCATCTTCATCGAGGTGTCCGCATCAAGCCGGAAATGCCAGTAGTCGCACTTGCTGTTGGTCAGGTCCGGGTCGACAGCGGCATAGTTCAGGTAAACGACTTCCTTGCCCGGATTGCGCTCGTTGTACTTGGACAGCGCATCAATGATGGCCAGCGCCGGGCCGGAGCCGTTGCCCTGCACCACATAGCGGGCGCCCTGGTCAATGGCCGACTTGAGCGCGTTGGTGGTTTCCTGCGGGCTGAGCTTGTTGTCGATGCCGATGATCTCGAACTTCGCGCCGGCCTTGTTTTTCTGGCTGAAACGCTCAGCCAGGAACTGGAAGCTCTTGAGCTGGTTGTTTCCCACCGCTGCCATCAAACCGGACAAGGGGTCGAGCCAGGCGATTTTCACCGTCTGGTTCAGGTTCACCGCGCCAGCTGCCGGCGCAGCTGCCTTGGCAGGCGCGGGCGTCTGGGCCAGGCTCAGCCCCGAGCAAAGCAGGGCCGATACCGCCATGGCAATACCAATGTGCCTGCGAACAAAATTGCGCTGGGTTGTCATCCCTTGTCTCCTGAATAATTTATGAAACGGCGAGTTAACGAAACGGGTCAACGGCAAAGGTTAGGGGAAAAGGCTTTGCATCCTGTCAGGGAATGCCCTATCTCATGTCGCTCGCGTGACTGGCTGGGGCCAACACGTCGATCACTTTTGGATTTCTGGCAACTGGTAATCCTTGAGCAGCTCGCGCAGGCGCGTCTTGAGCATCTTTCCGGTCGCGCCCAGGGGAATGGCATCGACGAACACCACGTCATCAGGAATCTGCCATTTGGCGGTCTTGCCCTCGTAGAAAGCCAGCAGTTCATCGCGGCTCACGTCCATGCCCGGTTTTTTCACAACGGCAACGATAGGCCGCTCGTCCCATTTCGGATGCACCATGCCGATGCATGCGGCCATGAGCACCGAGGGATGCGCCACGGCGATGTTTTCGATGTCGATCGAGCTGATCCATTCACCGCCCGACTTGATCACGTCCTTGCTGCGGTCGGTGATCTGCATGTAGCCGTCGGCGTCAATGGTTGCCACATCGCCGGTCGGAAACCAGCCATCCACCAGCGGGTCGCTTGTGCCCTTGTAGTATTCACGGATGATCCACGGCCCCTTGACCAGCAGGTCGCCATAGGTCTTGCCATCCCAGGGCAGTTCCTTGCCCGCGCTGTCAACGATTTTCATGTCCACGCCATAAATGGCTCGCCCCTGCTTGAGGCGAATTTTCATCTTCTCGTCGTCAGACAGACTGTCGTGCTTGTTCTTCAGGGTGCACAACGTGCCCAGCGGACTCATCTCGGTCATGCCCCAGGCATGCAGCACTTCCACGCCGTAGTCATCGTTGAACGCCTTGATCATGGCTGGCGGGCACGCCGAGCCGCCAATCACTGTCCGGCGCAAGGTGGAGAAACGCAGTCCTTGGGGTTTCATGTGCGTCAGCAGCATCTGCCAGACAGTCGGCACGCCAGCCGCGTAGGTGACTTTTTCGGCTTCGATCAACTCGTACACCGACTTGCCGTCCATTGCCGGGCCGGGAAACACCAGTTTGGCGCCGGTCAGCGCCGCTGAATACGGAATGCCCCAAGCATTGACGTGGAACATCGGCACGACCGGCAAAATCGCATCGCGCGCAGAAATGCTCATCACGTCGGGCAAGGCCGCCGCAAACGCATGCAGCGTGCTGGAGCGGTGGCTGTACAGCGCCGCCTTGGGATGGCCGGTGGTGCCGCTGGTGTAGCACATGCTCGACGCTGTGTTTTCATCGAAAGTCGGCCAGTCGTAATCGCCCGGTTGCCCGCCCATCCAGCTTTCGTAGCTTTGCAGGTTGGGAATGCCTGAATCCGCAGGCAGCTTGTCGGCATCGCACAGGGCGATGTAATGTTTGATGGTGGTGCAGTTGGCATGCACCGCCTGCACCAGCGGCAGGAAGCTCAGGTCAAAACAAAGCACCTGGTCTTCGGCATGGTTGGCAATCCAGGCAATCTGCTCGGGGTGCAGGCGCGGGTTGATGGTGTGCAGCACCCGGCCCGAACCGCTGACGCCGTAGTACAGCTCGAAATGCCGGTAGCCGTTCCAGGCCAGCGTCGCCACCCGGTCACCAAATGCCAGATTCAACGCATTCAGCGCATGCGCCACCTGGCGCGAGCGCCGGGCGGATTCACGGTAGGTGTAGCGGTGGATGTCACCCTCGACCCGGCGCGAGACGATTTCAGCGTCGCCATGGTGGCGCGCAGCAAACTCGATCAGTGATGAAATCAGCAAGGGCTGGTTCTGCATTAAACCTAACATCGTCTGCGTCCTTTTTTTATTGCCCGGCCGGGCATGTCATGAAAATTTTTAAACCTGTGTGCATGGTACAGGCCGATATTCCCGACCCGCCTCGGGAAAGTCCGTATTTGGCGCTCCTTGGCGACAGCCTGCATGCCAAAACACAATACTTACCCCTTGCTGCACAGGGCTGCTTGCCGCATTGCACAATAAAGTCATGAGCACTGCCTTCGACACACCTTCCTTCATCCACCCGCCGTCTGCCGTGCCTGATCGGGTCTGGACCCATTCATTTGCCACGCTGGGCCCGGATTTTTATACCGAACTGCAGCCCCGCCCGCTGCCTACGCCCTATTGGGTCGGACGCAACCGCGCGCTGGCCCGCGAACTGGGGTTGCAGGACGAGTGGCTCGAATCGGCCGACGTACTGGCCGCCCTCACCGGAAATCAGCAACTGCAAGGCACGCGGCCGCTGGCCAGTGTGTACAGCGGACACCAGTTCGGCGTCTGGGCTGGTCAACTGGGCGATGGCCGGGCCATCCTGCTCGGCGAGTTGCAGACGCCGAAGGGACCCCGCGAAATCCAGCTCAAGGGCGCGGGCAAAACACCGTATTCACGCATGGGCGATGGCCGTGCTGTGTTGCGCAGCTCGATCCGTGAATTTTTGTGTTCCGAAGCCATGCATGGGTTGGGCATACCGACCACTCGCGCACTGTGCGTGACCGGCTCCGACGCCCCGGTGCGTCGTGAAGAAATTGAAACCGCGTCCGTCGTGACGCGAACCGCGCCAAGCTTTATTCGTTTCGGCCACTTCGAACATTTCAGCTACCGCAACCAGCCTGAACAGTTGAAAGCCCTGGCCGATTACGTCATCGACCGTTTTTATCCCGAATGCCGGGAAGCGAAGCAGCCCTATGCGGCCTTTCTTCAGGCGGTCAGCGAACGCACTGCACACATGGTGGCGGCCTGGCAGGCCGTCGGCTTTTGCCACGGCGTGATGAACACCGACAACATGAGCATCCTCGGCCTGACGATTGACTACGGCCCGTTCCAGTTTCTTGATGCGTTCGACCCCGGCCATATTTGCAACCATTCGGACGAACAGGGCCGCTATGCCTACAACAAGCAGCCCAATATGGCGTACTGGAACCTGTTTTGCCTGGGCCAGGCCTTGCTGCCACTGATTGACAACCAGGAAGACGCGCTGGCTGCACTGGAATCGTTTAAAACCGTGTTTCCCGAAGCCCTGCAGGCCCGGATGCGTGCCAAGCTGGGCTTGCCTGATGCGCAGGAAGGCGACCAGGCGTTGATTGAAAACACCTTCCGGCTGCTGGCGGCCAACAAGGTGGACTACACGATCTTCTGGCGCCGGTTGGGCAACTTCACCGCGCAAAGCGGCCATGAGCCGGTGCGCGACCTGTTTTTCGACCTGGAATCGTTCAATGCCTGGGCGCTACAATATTCAGAGCGAATAACGGCCGTGGATATTGCGCAAAGAGCCGATTTGATGCTTAAATCCAATCCGAAATACGTGCTGCGTAACCACTTGGGCGAAGAAGCCATCCAGGCGGCGAAGCTCAAAGACTTTTCAAAAGTCGACACCTTGCTTGCTTTGCTGCAGGCGCCGTTCGACGAACATCCCGGGCAGGAGCCTCTGGCCGGCTTTCCGCCTGATTGGGCTTCGTCGATCTCCATCAGCTGCAGTTCGTAATCACTCCTCACGCCCACCACTAATCCCATAGAACAGGAACCAGATCATGAGCGCCAAAATCCAGAAAACCGATGCCGAATGGAAAGCCGTACTGGCTGAAAAAGGCGCGGAACCCGTGGCTTTCGATGTCACCCGCCATGCCGCGACCGAGCGCCCGTTCACCGGCAAATACGATACCAACCAGGCCGAAGGCACCTACCGCTGCATCTGCTGCGACGCCGAGCTGTTCAACTCGTCGGCCAAGTTCGACGCGGGCTGCGGCTGGCCGAGCTTTTCCGAGGAAATCAAGGACAGCGCAATTGAAGAACATGTGGACCGCGCCCACGGCATGACGCGCACCGAGACGGTTTGCGCCAATTGCGGCGCGCACCTGGGCCACGTGTTTCCCGATGGACCGACCGATACCGGTCTGCGCTATTGCATGAACTCTGCTTCGCTCGATTTCAAGAAGCGTTGAACCCCCACGCTCCCCACTGCGTGTGGTTTGCTGCCCCCCGAGGGGTCCGCTGCGCCAGCGGCCCGGCTAAGCCGGTTCCGCGGCCCCTGCTGGTCTAAAACGCGTTCCAGCACCATGACTGGCTGTTTTGCGAATTCCGGAATGAGCCTCTGGTGCTTCTTTAAAACCAAAACCGCTCCGCCATAATCACGCCATGAAAATTTTGTTCGATTTCTTGCCGATTGCCTTGTTCTTCGGCATGTTCAAGTACGCCGAAGGCAACAAGGACTGGGCAGCCAGCGCCGCCACTGACTGGCTGGGCTTCATGGTGTCGGGCGGTGTCGTTGGCCCGGCCGAGGCACCGGTGCTGCTGGCCACGGTGGTCGTGATTGTGGCCACCCTGGCGCAAATCCTGTGGCTCAAGGCGAGCCGCCGCAAGGTGGACACGATGCTCTGGATCAGCCTCGGGCTGGTCACGGCGCTGGGCAGTGCCACTATCTACTTTCACAGCGAAAGCTTCATCAAGTGGAAGCCGACGGTGCTTTACTGGGTGATGGGCGCGTCACTGCTGGTGGGCGAACTGGTGTTCCGGAAAAACGGCATCAAGTCGCTGATGGGCGCCCAGATGAGCCTGCCCGATGCGGTGTGGCGCAAGGTCAACTTCAGCTGGGTGGCATTTTTCGCCGTCATGGGGCTCATCAATTTGTGGGTGGCCTTCAACTTTCCTACCAGCACCTGGGTCAATTTCAAGTTGTTCGGTGGCATGGGCCTGATGCTGGTGTTCATCCTGGCGCAGGCATTTTTTCTTAACAAGCACATCAAGCCGGACACCACACCATGAGCAACGCTCCCAGTGAAAACACCGCCCTGCCCGTGCGCGTCAAGGAAATCGAGCAGCAACTCCGCTTGCGCCTTGCACCGACCCAGCTGGAAGTTCTGGACGAAAGCGCTGCCCATGCCGGCCATTCGGGTGCCAATGCCCAGGGATTCGGTTCGCATTTTCGGGTTCGCATTGCCAGCCCCGCATTTGCCGGCAAGAGCCGGGTGGCCTGCCACAGGCTTGTGTATGATGCAATGCAAAATTTCATCGACCAGGGCCTGCATGCGCTGGCCATTGAAATCGTTAAAGACGCTTGAGGGTCTTCGGTTCAAACCGACCCGCCAGGATCTTTTGCAACAGTACCGGCCTGCCGGCTGGAACCATCCTTCTCCTCAACCATCCTTTCTAAAGATTTCCCCTTGATCATGAAGAAACAAATTTTATTGGCCACGGCCATGGCGAGCCTGCTGGCGCTGAGCGCTGGCGCCATGGCCCAAAACCTTGCCATCGTCAATGGCAAGGCTGTTCCCAAAACCCGGCTGGACGCACTGGCCCAGCAAGTTGCCAAGGCCGGTCGCCCGGTCACGCCGGAAATGGAAGGGCAATTGCGCGAAGAAGTCATTGCCCGTGAAGTGTTCATGCAGGAAGCCGAAAAGCAGGGAATTGCTGCCAGCGACGACTTCAAGGCGCAAATGGAACTGGCCCGCCAGACCCTGATGATCCGCGAACTGTTCGCCAATTACCAAAAGACCAATCCGGTCACCGATGCCGACCTGAAGGCCGAATACGACAAATTTGCGGCGGCCAACGGCGGCAAGGAATACAAGGCACGCCACATCCTGGTCGAAAAGGAGTCTGAAGCGAATGCCATCATTGCGAGCCTGAAAAAAGGCGGCAAGTTCGAGGACATCGCCAAAAAGCAATCGAAAGACCCAGGCTCCGGCGCCAAGGGCGGCGATCTGGACTGGGCCAATCCGTCCAGCTACGTGCCTGAATTCACCGAAGCGCTGCTCAAGTTGAGCAAAGGCCAGACGACCGATAAGCCGGTCAAGTCGCAATTCGGCTATCACATCATCCGGGTGGACGACATCCGCTCGGCGCAACTGCCTGCGTTTGAAGAAGTCAAGCCGCAAATTGCCCAGCAGATGCAGCAGCAAAAGCTCGCAGCCTTCCAGGAAGATTTGCGCAAGAAAGCCAAGATCGAATAAGCAGAGTGCTTGAATCATAAAAAAACGCGGCCAAGGCCGCGTTTTTTTATGTCAGTCGCGCCACTACACGCTCGGAGGATCGGTTTCTCGCTGCGGATGGCGGTGTTGCGCAACGCCCTTGAGGAACTTCTCTATCGCATTGGCAGTGCTTTCCGGTGGCCCGGCGATGATGCCGGTATCGGGTTTTCCATCGGGCAAGGCACTTGGAATACCGGCTTTTTCCATCAGCGCCGCTGAAGCGCCCAGTACCAGAATCGTCTTGCCATGCCGGTACTGGTCCTTGATGAACTCCATCGTGTGACCGTCCATCGCCAGTGCATCCACACCCGCTTGGCCATCAGGAAGAACCAGCGCATCGAACAGGAAACCGGGTTCATTTTCAAGCGAAGCATCCGCCTGCAAAACCTCACCGTCCACCGCCGCCACAGAACCGATATGGGGCGCCACCAAGCGCGCCACAGCGCCTTCGGCCAGTAACGCAGACTGCACCTGCGCCATGGACTTTGCCACCACACCCCGCGCGATCAGCAAGGCAATCTTCCTCCCCCTGATGCTGCCATCACCCGGTCGCGCCATGAGCGACAACATCGGTGAAACGGTTACCTCGGGTGCTGCAGGCTGCGCCAAAGCCAGCGGCATGGCGTCCGGCATGTGTTCCATGCCCAAGCCCGCCGCCACTTTTTCTGCCAGCTCTTCCGACGCATTGCGCAGCATCGACACAGTGCGCTGACGAATCGCCGGCACCGTGACCTTGCTCAACTCGAAGCGAAAAGCAGCAGCAATGTGCGCCTTTTCAGACAAGGTCTGGCTTTCATAGAACAGCGTGGCCTGGGTGTAGTGGTCAGCAAATTTCTCAGGCTTGCCGCGCACCATGCCTTCAGGCTGCAGAGACTCGGCCCGTCTTGCCATGGTCACAAAGCCCTGGGCCGCACCCGCCTGAAACGGACAGCCGCCTGCCAGCGAGTTGGGTTCATAAGAAACCCGTCCGCGAGGAATTGCCTGCCGATGAATGCCATCGCGCTGGTTGTTGTAAATCGGAGCGATCGGGGCGTTGATCGGGATTTCGTGAAAGTTCGGACCGCCCAGACGCGACAACTGGGTGTCCACATACGAATGGTGGCGTCCTGTCAAAAGCGGATCGTTCGTGAAATCAATGCCTGGAATAATATTTTGCGTTCCGAAAGCCACTTGTTCCGTTTCGGCAAAGAAATTGTCCGGGTTGCGGTTCAACACCATGCGCCCGACTGTCTTGAGCGGGACCAGTTCTTCCGGAACAATCTTTGTGGCATCAAGGATGTCGAAGCTGAATTGCTCGGCTTGTTCTTCCGTGAAAATTTGCACTGCCAGTTCCCATTCCGGATAGGCACCCGACTCGATACGCTCCCACAGGTCGCGGCGATGGAAGTCAGGATCGGCGCCCGAAATCTTGACGGCCTCGTCCCACACCAGCGAATGCGTGCCAGCCTTTGGATTCCAATGAAATTTGACATAGACCGCTTCGCCAGCGTCGTTGACAAAACGAAAGGTATGAACGCCGAAACCCTGCATCGTGGCAAAGCTGCGCGGAATGGCGCGATCCGACATCTGCCACATCAGCATGTGCGTCGATTCAGGCATCAGCGACACGAAATCCCAGAAGGTGTCGTGGGCGCTGGCAGCCTGCGGGATCTGGTTGTGCGGCTCGGGCTTCACGGCATGTACCAGATCGGGGAACTTGATCGCATCCTGAATGAAGAACACCGGCATGTTGTTACCCACAATGTCCCAGTTGCCCTCGTCTGTGTATAACTTGACGGCAAACCCGCGCACATCGCGGGCCGTGTCCTTGGAGCCGCGCTCGCCAGCGACGGTAGAAAAGCGCACGAACACCGGTGTGACCTTGCCGGCTTCCTTGAAAGGCGCGGCCTTGGTGTATTGCGTCAGCGGTTCGTAGCATTCGAAATAGCCATGGGCGCCGGAACCGCGCGCATGCACGATGCGTTCTGGAATGCGTTCGTGGTCGAAATGCGTCATCTTCTCGCGAAAGATGAAATCTTCGAGCAATACCGGGCCACGCAGGCCGAGTTTCAGCGAATTCTGGTTATCCGAAATACGCGTGCCCATGTTGGTGGTCAGCATCTGTCCCGACGCATCCACGCGAACCCGGTCCAGCGGCTCAATGGCAGCATTCACGCCTTCGGGCACGACGCTTCCGGTCTTGTCACTGCTGTTGTGCTCAGACAACGTGCTGCCTGTAGGCAACCTGGACTCGGGCTTTACGGTGGCGCCCTGCTGTGGCGCGATGGCATTGGCAAATCCGTGTTCAGCGGATTTTCTCGAATTGAAAGGCATGGCAGCGACCAAAGTTTCGGTCTGAACCATTTTTTCAACCTGCGTGTCACCACCTGAGTCAGGGTTTAGCTTGGCAGGGCCACTGTCGGTATTACGGGCAGAGGCCTTGGCGGAAGTGTCACTGGCAGAAGAATTTTTTCCGGTATTTTTTCGGCCATCGGCCGGTGGGCTGGTTTTAGGCATGAATATTGGGGGTGAGCCGGCGAGATTGCCAACAAAAACAATACCCAAGCGATTCAAACCCTTTTGTAGGACGTGGCCGTTTGCCCAAGCAAGCATTTTATGAACCGTGAAAATGGCCATGTAACCTGCAAGCAACTTTCTGGCTGATCTCCTGCGAAAGCTGACAAACCAGGACGGGGCGCGATTCAGTCCGGGACGCCTTCAATAAATGCAGTGAGGCCAAAGTTACTTCAAAAAACTCAAAACTGTCAGCAGACCCATCAACACGGGCTGGTGAAGCAGGTAGTAGCTCAGGCTCCACCGCCCTAGTGTGGCCAACGCGCTAATGGCACGAGGGGCTGGGGTGGAATGCGCAACCAGCCACTGTGGCCGCGCGCGCAGCATCCAGTTCCCCGCCGCCATGCCCAGCCACACCACGCCAAGCCAGGGAACCAGGGGAACATAGTCTTCGGTGACAGGCTTGCGGCTGATCAACCCCAACCAGTTCAGCGTTTTGTCATTCAGGAAATCAAGAGCGGGCCACAGGGCATGTGCGCCACTGGCCATGAACTTCAGGGCGATGGCCGCACTGCCCAGCAGCCACAACCACCGACCCCAGCCTGCCGTCAGCCGCACGAGCACCAGCATGACAGCCATGCCATGCAACACGCCAAAATAAATAAAGCTTTCTGGATACATGGCGTAGGAGCCAGCGCTGACCAGCAGAGCAGCACCGGCCACCTGAAACCATCGCAGCCAAAAGCGCGCCCACGTCTGGTGCTGATCAAAAGCCACCGACTGACCCAAGCCAGCCGTGAACAGAAACAGCGTCACGATCGCTGTGCGTTGCCATGTCCAGAATGGATTCGAGTAAAAATTCTCTTGCAGATAACCAAAATGGTTCAGGTCAAAACACAAGTGATAGGCCGTCATCCAGAGGATGGCCAGGCCGCGCAGGGCGTCGAGATAGTCGAATCGGCGAAAAAGCATGTCTCCGAGTGTACGCACAGGTATTTCTTTGTGACTCGCCTGGTCGGCCGCATAGCTATCTCACCGCCTGCAGAAGCCAAATTCAGCAACATTGTTCGCATTGGTTTGTCATTTCGGCGTGGTCGACACGGCCAGGGTGGGCAGAACGCGGTAACAGCGTCTCCCCCCGCAAACTTCTTTTTGGTCAGCGACATGGACGCCAGGCGCAAAGCCAGGGCATTCATCGTCGCCAGGGTTGTGTGTTCTGGCCATCAGGCCATTAGGATCGACATTAAAAACAGCAGGTACAGCCATAATTCGTGGCATGCACCTGCCGCCTGAAATCACCCCCTGCCAGCATGCAGGCCATGAGGCCTTGCAACTGGCCACACGCCACGGCACCGCCATCATTGCGCTCCACGGCGCGCACCTGCTGTCGTGGGTACCCACCGGTCAACGCGAGATTTTCTGGTTGTCCCCGGACTCGCCGCCCGAGCCTGCAGCAATTCGTGGCGGCGTGCCGGTGTGCTGGCCGTGGTTTGCCAAGCAAGGCATGCCAGAAGACGCGTTGCAGCATGGGCCCGCGCGACGGGTTGCATGGCAAGTCAGCGAAGTGCATGCCAGCGGCGACGATGGAGTCAGTTTGAGCCTGCAACCTTGTGCCGATGCCCGCCTTGCCGACCTGGCGCCCCACCTGCAGGTCAGCCTGCAGATCACGCTCGGCCAAACGCTGAGCCAGTCGCTGCACACCCGCAACTTCGGCACGCGGACGTTTCGACTGACGCAAGCGCTGCACAGTTACTTTGCTGTCAGCAGTGCGGCGAAGATCGGCATCGAAGGCCTGGACGGCCTGCCCTACCGGGACAAACTGCGCGGCATGGAAGCCGCTGTCCAGCAAGCGCCGTTTGCCCTTGATCAGGCTTGCGACCGCATTTACCATGCAGCGCCGGACACCGTCAGCGCCTACACCGGCCGCTGCACACTGACCGACGCGGGCTGGCAACGCCGCATCCTCATGCAAACGCATGGCAGCCGGTCGGTGGTGGTGTGGAACCCCGGCAGCGAAGGCGCGCGCCAGATGACCGACGTGCCCGACGATGGCTGGCAGGATTATTTCTGCATCGAGGCCGCCAATGCCGGACCCGATGTCATTGCCCTGGCACCGGGCGCCGAGCACTGGCTGGGACAAACCTTGAGCATCGAATAAGCCTTTTGCGCATGACTGGCGAATACAAGCTGCTATATATTCGATAGCAGCTTGTATAATTGTCAAAGCCGCCTGATCAACCGACCCACTGGCGGGCGTTGTGCCACAGCTGCATCCAGGGGCTGGCGGCGCTCTTGTCCAGATTGGTCCAGCTCATCTGCACATTGCGAAACACCCGCTCGGGGTGCGGCATCATCGCGGTGAAGCGGCCGTCTGATGTGGTGACGGCCGTCAAGCCGCCGGTGCTGCCGTTCGGATTGGCCGGATAGGCTTCGGTTGGCTGGCCATGGTTGTCCGTGAAGCGCATGGCCGCGATCGCCTTGCCGGCGTCGCCCCGGTGCGCAAAGTTGGCGTAGCCTTCGCCGTGCGCCACGGCAATCGGCAGACGCATGCCCGCCATGCCGGCGAAGAACAGGCTGGGCGATTCCAGCACCTCGACCATCGACAGCCGCGCCTCGAAACGCTCGCTGCGGTTGGTGGTGAAGCGCGGCCAGGCCTCGGCGCCGGGAATGATGTCGGCCAGTTCGGCAAACATCTGGCAGCCGTTGCACACACCCAGGCCAAAAGTGTCGTTGCGGCCAAAGAAACTGCTGAACTGCTCGGCCAGCAGCGGATTGAAGGTGATAGAACGCGCCCAGCCGATGCCTGCGCCCAGCGTGTCGCCGTAGCTAAAACCCCCGCATGCGACGACGCCGGAAAAATTGGCCAACCGGGCGCGGCCGGTCTGCAGGTCGGTCATGTGCACGTCGATGGCATCAAAACCGGCTTGCGTGAAGGCATAAGCCATTTCCACATGCGAGTTAACGCCTTGTTCGCGCAAGACCGCCACTTTCGGGCGCGACAGCATCAGCGCCGGGGCATGAATGCCGTCGCGCATGGCGGGCGGCAGGAAAACATGCAAGCCCGGGTCCGCCAGATCACCGGCTGCCGCATGTTCCCTGTCCGCGCCGGCCGGGTTGTCACGCTGCTGGCAAATCTTCCAGCTCACGGCGTCCCAGACCTGGTGCAGGTCCTGAAGCTTGGCCTTGAACACTGCCTTGGTGTCGCGCCAGACATGCACTTCACCCTTGCCGACGTCAAGGGATGCATGCGCCGGCCGGGTCTTGCCGACGAAATGGCTGAATTTGGACAGTCCGTGCGTGCGCAGTGTCTGCATCACGTCATTGCGCACGGACGTTGCCACCTGAATCACCACACCCAGTTCTTCGTTGAACAGCGCCTTGAGCGTCAGCTCGTCACGGCGACCGCTGACCTGCGACGCCCAGTTCTTGCTGTCGCCCATTTCCATGCGGCTGTCGCTGATGCCGTCGCCCTCGACCAGCAGCATGTCAATGTTCAGCGACACGCCGACATGGCCGGCAAAGGCCATTTCGCAGGCGGCGGCGAACAGGCCGCCGTCACTGCGGTCGTGGTAAGCCAGGATCTGGCGCTGCGCGCGCAGTTCATTGATGGCATTGACCAGATTCACCAGGTCTTGCGGGTCGTCCAGGTCGGGGACTTCGCCGTCTTCAATATTGAGCGTTTGCGCCAGGATGGAGCCACCCATGCGGCGCTGGCCCTTGCCCAGGTCGATCAGGATCAAGGTCGTGTCGGCTTCCACCGTGTTCAGCTCAGGCGTGAGCGTGCCGCGCACATCGGCCAGCGTGGCAAAGGCGCTGACGATCAGCGACACCGGCGAGATGACCTTTTTCGCCGCGCCATCGCCCTCGTCTTTCCAGACGGTGCGCATCGACAGCGAATCCTTGCCGACCGGAATCGACACGCCCAGCGCCGGGCACAGTTCCATGCCAACGGCCTTGACGGTCTCGTACAGCGCAGCGTCCTGGCCCGGCTCGCCGCAGGCAGCCATCCAGTTGGCCGACAGCTTGACGCGCGCCAGCTCGATCGGCGCAGCCAGCAGGTTCGTGATGGCTTCGGCCACGGCCATGCGGCCGGACGCGGCGGCCCCACCCGAGCCCATGGCGGCCAGCGGCGTGCGCTCGCCCATGCTCATGGCCTCGCCGCCAAAGCCCTGGTAATCGGCCAGCGTCACCGCGCAATCGGCCACCGGCACCTGCCACGGGCCGACCATCTGGTCGCGGTGTGTCATGCCGCCCACGGTGCGGTCGCCAATGGTGATCAAGAAACGCTTGGACGCCACGGTGGGGTGGATCAGCACGTCAATGCAGCTTTTTTGCAGGTCAACGCCGGTCAGGTCAATCGGCTTGATCTTGCGCGCCACGGTAGTTACGTCGCGGTGCATCTTGGGGGGTTTTCCCAGCAAGACATTCATGGGCATATGAACTGGAATCCCCACGCTCCCCACTGCGTGTGGTTCGCTGCCCCCCGAGGGGGTCGCTGCGCCTGCAGTCCGGCTAAGCCGGTTCTGCGACCCCGGCTGATTTGGAAGGCCAGTACTTACTTCGTCTGTGACGATCAACTCCCTTACTTCCGTCGCCACGCCAATCACCGCAAACGGGCAGCGTTCGCGCTCGCAAAACGCCTCGAATTGCGCCAGCGACTCGGGTGCAATCGCCATCACATAGCGTTCCTGGCTCTCGTTGCTCCAGATTTCCTTGGGCGACAAGCCGCTTTCTTCGAGCTTGACGGCGCGCAGGTCAAAGCGCGCCCCGCGCCCGGCGTCGTTCACCAGTTCGGGAAAGGCGTTGGACAAGCCGCCCGCGCCGACATCGTGAATCGCCAGGATCGGATTGCTAAGGCCCAGCTGGGCGCACTGGTTGATGACTTCCTGCGCGCGGCGCTCGATTTCCGGGTTGCCGCGCTGCACCGAATCAAAGTCGAGCTGTGCCGCGTTGGCGCCCGACGCCATCGAACTGGCGGCGCTTCCGCCCATGCCGATGCGCATGCCGGGGCCGCCCAGCTGAATCAGGAGCGTGCCGGCCGGAAACAAAATCTTGTGCGTCAGCTCGGCATCAATCGTGCCGACGCCGCCGGCAATCATGATCGGCTTGTGGTAACCCCAGCGCTGGCCGCCGACGGTCTGCTCGTACTCGCGGAAGTAGCCATTCAGGTTGGGCCGGCCAAACTCGTTGTTGAACGCCGCGCCGCCCAGCGGGCCTTCCGTCATGATTTGCAGCGGGCTGGCGATGTGGCCGGGCTTGCCGTAATCGCCGTCAAACAGTTTTGAAACCGTGAAGCCTGTCAAACCGGCTTTCGGTTTGGAGCCGCGCCCGGTCGCGCCTTCGTCGCGGATTTCACCGCCTGCGCCGGTCGATGCGCCGGGAAACGGGGAAATCGCCGTTGGATGGTTATGGGTTTCCACCTTCATCAGCACATGCGTCAGCACATCGTCCATGACGCTATAACTTTGATAGCTGCTTGCGCCCGTCACACCTGCGCCAGAGGCCGATTTTGCATAAAATCGCTGGATTTTCGCACCTTCCATGACCGAAGCGTTGTCTGAATAGGCCACCACCGTGTGCTGCGGGTTGAGCTTCTCGGTGTTGCGGATCATGCCGAACAGGCTTTTGTCCTGGAGCGCACCATCAATCGTGAAATCGGCGTTGAAAATCTTGTGCCGGCAATGCTCGCTGTTGGCCTGCGCAAACATCATCAGCTCGACATCGGTCGGGTTGCGCTGCAACTGGGTAAAGGCCTGGACCAAATAGCCAATCTCGTCTTCAGCCAGTGCCAGGCCGAACTCGCTGTTGGCCTGCTGCAGCGCGGCTTTTCCGCCCTGCAGTACGTCAATGGTCTGCAACGGCGCACCCTGCAGCTCGGTGAACAAGCCCGCTTCTGCGTGGGCACGGTCGGCAACCACGCTTTCCGTCATGCGGTCGTGAAGCAACGCGGCGACCTGATCGTGCTGGGATTCCGTCAGTGCCGATTTGCTGAAAAAGCCGGATTTCAGGCTCAGCCGGTATTCGGTGATGCGCTCGATACGCCGCACGTCCAAGCCGCAGTTGTGCGCGATGTCAGTGGCTTTCGACGCCCACGGCGACACCGTGCCGAAGCGCGGAGACACGATGAACAACACGTTGTCGGCGGCATTTGCGGCGGGCTGTGCGCACGGTTCGCCGTAGCTGAGCAAGGCCGCCAGCCGGTTTTTCAGGTCCGGCGAAGGAGTCGCTTCGGTGGCGACCAGATGCACAAACCGGGCGCTGATGCCGACGATCTTGTCGTGGATGGCTTGCAGCCGGGGCAGAAGTTGCTGGACGCGAAAATCGCTCAGGGCGCTGATGCCGTGGGCGTCGCCCTCAAAAGTCGTCAGGTGCAGGGTCACGGTACGGGTGGCCTTTTGGATAAAAGTGGTGGAGGGCAGCCAGCAAGCTGTTTTTGTCGAATATGAAGCCTTTTGCTGGAAATAACTTCCCGGCAAAAGGCCAGAATCTGCGCAGTTCGCGTCAAACGGCAATTTTATCAGCGCACCGGCCGCGCTTTGATGCACCGTCAAAAGCCTTGCTGCCCGTTGAAAAGCACGCAACAGACGCCAGTGGGATAATTCCTCCATGAGTATTACTTACAAAGATGCAGCCGGTATCGAAGGCGTGCGCGTGGCGGGCAGACTGGCCGGCGAGTTGCTGGACTATCTGACCCCTTTCATCAAGCCCGGTGTGACGACCAACGAAATCAACCAGCTGGCGCACGACTACATGGTCGACGTGCAAGGAACTGTCCCGGCCACGCTCGGCTATGGCCCGCCCAGCTATCCGCCCTACCCCAAGTCGCTGTGCACCTCGATCAATCATCAGGTGTGCCATGGCGTTCCGAACGACAAGCCGCTGAAAAAGGGCGACATCGTCAATGTGGACGTCACTGGCATCAAGGACGGCTGGCACGGCGACAGCAGCCGCATGTTCCTGATCGGCGAATGCTCGATTGCCGCCAAGCGCCTGTGCCAGGTCACCTACGACGCCATGTGGAAGGGCATCATGTGCGTGCGTCCCGGCGCCCACTTGGGCGACATCGGCCACGCCATCCAGACGTTTGCCGAAAAGCAGGGTTACTCGGTCGTGCGCGAGTTCTGCGGCCACGGCATCGGCACCAAGTTCCATGAAGACCCGCAGGTGCTGCATTACGGCCGCCCGGGCACGCTTGACGAACTCAAGCCCGGCATGGTGTTCACCATCGAGCCGATGATCAACATCGGCAAGCGCGACATCAAGGATGGTCCGGAAAAAGACGGCTGGAGCATCGTGACGCGCGACCATTCGCTGTCGGCGCAATGGGAACACATGGTGCTGGTCACCGAGACCGGTTACGAAGTGCTGACGCTGTCGGCCGGCAGCCCGCCAATTCCGGATTTCGTGCCGCAGCTGTCGCGCGAAACAACCGCCGCCTGATCCCGGCCTCCCTGACGGGACTGCCTTCTTCGATTCTTTCAAGGTCAGGCCCCGCCATCATGACTGAACTGGCTCCCTTTCGTGAACAATACAGTGTTGGCAAGGCGGTTGTTCTGGCCGCGCTGGCGGGCAGCGGTGCCTCGACCCGGGGCATCCATGGACTGCTGCAAAAGCTGAGCCAGCTGACCGACACCACCCTGCGGCGCCTGTGGCAACAAGCCGAATTTCCGCGGGATGCCTGCCTGATCGCGGTCGGCGGTTTTGGCCGGGGCGAATTGTTTCCGCATTCCGATGTCGATGTACTTCTGCTGCTGCCCGACGACGCGATCGATGTTGAAAATAACCCGGCGCTCAAGGCGAAGGTCGAAGACTTTATCAGCAGCTGCTGGGACTGCGGGCTGCAGATTGGCTCCAGTGTTCGCACGGCGGCCCACTGCGTCGAGGAAGCGGCCAAGGACGTCACCGTGCAGACCTCGCTGCTTGAAATGCGTCTGGTGACTGGCGGGGCCGATTGCTACCAGCGCCTGCAGGCGCAGCTTGACGCAATTCTTGACCCCAAGGCGTTTTTTATCGCCAAGACGCTGGAAATGCGCCAGCGCCACAACAAGTTTGACAACACACCCTACGCGCTGGAGCCCAATTGCAAGGAATCGCCCGGCGGGCTGCGCGACCTGCAGGTGGTGCTGTGGGTGGCCCGCGCTGCAGGCCTGGGGAAATCCTGGGACGAGCTGGCCAGAAACGGGCTGATCTCAAGCTTTGAAGTCCGGCAGATCAAGGCCAACGAGGCCTTGCTGAGCCTGATACGGGCGCGTCTGCACATCATTGCCCGTCGGCGCGAAGACCGCCTGGTGTTTGACCTGCAGACAACAGTGGCCGAATCTTTCGGCTATCACACACAGCCTGGCAACCGAAGCGAACGCCTGCCTGCACTGGATGCGGCTCAGGTGGCCCTGCCGCTGGACAGGGCCGTGTCACCCCGGGGCGGACGGGCGGCCAGACGCCCGCCGGCGCGCCCCAGCGAAGCGCTGATGCGCCGCTATTACTGGACGGCCAAGGCGGTCACCCAGCTGAACCAGATATTGCTGCTCAATATCGAGGAGCATCTCAGCCCCTGCAACTATCCGCTGCGCCCGCTCAATGCGCGCTTTCTGGACAAGGCCGGCATGCTCGAAGTGGCCAGTGACGACCTTTACCTGCGGGAGCCTCACGCCATCCTGGAAACCTTCCTGCTGTTCGAAACCCATGTCGGCATCCGGGGCTTGTCGGCACGCACCTTGCGCGCGCTCTACAACGCCCGCGGCATGATGAATGCGAAATTTCGCACCGACCCGGTGAACCGGGCGACTTTCCTGCGCATCCTGCAGCAGGGCCAAGGCATCACCCACGCCATGCGGCTGATGAACCAGACCTCGGTGCTGGGCCGTTATCTGTGGGTGTTTCGGGGCATCGTCGGGCAGATGCAGCACGACCTGTTCCACGTCTACACCGTCGACCAGCACATCCTGATGGTGCTGCGCAACATGCGGCGTTTTTTCATGGCCGAGCATTCGCATGAATACCCGATGTGCTCGCAACTGGCCGCAGGCTGGGACAAGCCGTGGATTCTGTACATCGCCGCGCTGTTCCACGACATTGCCAAGGGGCGCGGCGGCGACCACTCCGAGCTGGGCCGCAAGGATGTGCGCACTTTCTGCCGTCAGCACGGCATTGCCGCCGAGGACACCCGGCTGATCGAGTTCCTGGTGGGCGAACACCTGAGCATGAGCCGCACGGCCCAGAAGGAGGACCTGAGCAACCCGGAGGTCATCGCCACATTTGCCAAGCGGGTCGGAAACGAACGCTACCTGACCGCCCTCTACCTGCTCACGGTGGCCGATATTCGCGGTACCAGTCCGAAAGTATGGAATGCCTGGAAGGGCAAGCTGCTGGAAGACCTGTATCGCTACACACTGCGCGTGCTGGGCGGACGCGCGCCCGATGCCGCCGCCGAGATCGAGGCCCGCAAGCGCGGCGCACTGACGCTTTTGGCACTGCACGCCGAGCCCTTCCAGGCCTACAAGGCGCTCTGGGACACGCTGGACGTGAGCTATTTCATGCGCCACGAAGCCGCCGACATTGCCTGGCATGCCCGGCACCTGTCGCGCCACATCGGCAAGGCCGTGGTGACAGTGCGCGTGCGCCAGTCGGCAACCGGCGAAGGCATGCAGGTGCTGGTCTACACGCCCGATGCGCCAGACCTGTTCGTGCGCATCTGCGGCTTCTTTGACAAATCCGACTTCAGCATCCTGGACGCCAAGGTGCACACCACCAACAACGGCTTTGCCCTGGACACATTCCAGGTCACCAGCGAGCTGCTGGAAGAGCACTACCGCGAACTGGCCACCATGGTGGAGGTGAACCTGGGCCGCATTCTGGAAGAAAAAGGCCCGCTGCCGCCACCCAGCAAAGGCCGGGTGTCGCGCCGCGTCAAAAGCTTTCCGGTGACCCCACGCGTCGATTTGCGGCCGGATGAAAAAGCCCAGCGGTGGTTACTCAGCGTGTCGGCCAGCGACCGGGTCGGCTTGCTTTACCTGATTGCACGCGTGCTGGCCAATCACCACATCAACGTCAAGCTGGCCAAGGTGACAACGCTGGGCGAACGGGTCGAAGACACTTTTTTGATCGACGGACCTGAACTGCAGCACAACAAAGCGCAGATTGCGATTGAAACCGAGTTGCTCAAGGCCTTGAGCGAATAAGATTCAGCACGCATCTTTGTCGTATCTTGACAAAGATGCCGCAAAATCTGAAAAAGTTTGTTGATCTAGCCGGATAGCTGATAAATTACCATCATTGCCGCTCTCATTGAGAACGGCATGCATCAATCGGCGCTTAGCCTGCTTGATGCCGGAAGAGTCTGTGGTACGGCTAACGCAGTACCCGGCGCCGAAGGAGCAACCACCCCGGAAACTCTCAGGCCAAAGGACCGGCATCACTATTGATCTCTGAAGAGTTGCCGCAGGCTACGTCATGCGGTGCACCGAAGGAGCAAACCAGCCCTGCCACAAGCGAAGGCCGGTGAATCTCTCAGGTCCAGAACAGAGGGGGTGTCCGCAGCACATTTGCGCGCGGGCTCAACCCCTTGACGTTGCTGGAGACTTTCATGAAAAAAATCGCAGTCATTGGTGGTGGCATCACCGGCGTGACCACAGCCTACGCACTGGCCAAGCGCGGCTTTTCTGTCACTTTGTTCGAAAAGCACCGTTATGCCGCCATGGAAACCTCGTTTGCCAATGGCGGCCAGCTTTCCGCGTCCAACGCAGAGGTGTGGAACCACTGGTCAACGCTGCTCAAGGGCCTGAAGTGGATGCTCAAGAGCGATGCCCCGCTGCTGGTCAGTCCCAAACCCAGCTGGCACAAAATATCGTGGTTTGCCGAGTTCATTGCAAACATTCCCAACTATCGAAGCAACACCATAGAAACCACGCGCCTGGCCATCGCGGCGCGCAAGCATCTGCTGGGCTGGGCCGAACAGGAGGGCATAGACTTTGACCTGAAAAAAGAAGGCATTCTTCACATTTACCGCGACAAGGCCAGCTTTGACCACGCAGGCAAGGTTTCCAAGTTGCTGGCCGAAGGCGGTCTGCCACGCCGCGCCGTCACCCCTGAAGAGATGCGCGTCCTCGAGCCGACGCTGGCCGGCAAGTATTACGGCGGCTATTTCACCGAAAGCGACTCGACCGGCGATATCCACCGCTTCACCAAGGGCCTGGCCGAAGCCGCCGTACGACTGGGTGTGACATGCCTCTATGACCAAGACGTAAAAAGCGTGACGGCAGACGCAACCCAGGCCTGCGTGACGGTGGGTCATGGCGCCCAGGAAACCCGCGCGGTCTTTGACGGCGTGGTGGTCTGTGCCGGCACCGCCAGCCGCGCGCTGGCTGCCTCGCTGGGCGACCGCGTGAACATCTACCCGGTCAAGGGCTATTCCATCACCGTCAACCTGCAAGACGCGCAAAGTCAGGCGGCAGCCCCCGTGGTCAGTTTGCTGGACGATGAAACCAAGCTGGTCACCAGCCGCCTGGGCCTTGACCGTTTCCGGGTGGCCGGCACAGCCGAGTTCAACGGATACAACCGTGACATTCGTGCCGACCGCATCAAGCCCCTGGTGGACTGGGTGCAGCGCTGCTTTCCCGGCATCAACACCCAGAGCGTCATACCTTGGGCGGGTTTGCGGCCCATGATGCCCAACATGCTGCCACGCGTTGGCCGTGGGCGCTCGCCCTGCGTTTTTTACAATACCGGACACGGTCACCTCGGCTGGACGCTGTCAGCCATCACCGCCGAGATGGTGGGTGATGTGGTGAGCGAAGCCTTCAAACCAACGAGCTTGCTGCAAGGCAACCCTGTCGCGGCCTGAAAACTCAAGGCCCATGCGCCAGCTGACATTTGGCGCTGACGGCTTGCCTGGGTGCGGCAGCGATTCACTGGCATTGCCAGCCGCCCTCAAAACCACGAGACCTTGCCGTGACAGGCAAGGTTGTTCATCAATAACCGCCATGGGCGGGTGCTTTCGTTCGCCTCAATAACTACTATATGGAGACAAAATCTTGGAAACCCTGACATCGATCGTCACAGCGATCAACAACTTCGTCTGGGGACCGCCCATGCTGGTGCTGGTTCTTGGCACTGGCCTTTTTCTTCAACTCCGGCTCAAGCTGATGCCGATTTTGCGCATCGTCACCGGGTTTCGCATGGTCTGGAAAGGCCGCAAGCCCGAGTCGGGCGCCAAAGGCGAAATCACCCCTTACGCCGCCTTGATGACCGCGCTGGCCGCGACTGTAGGAACAGGCAACATTGCGGGCGTTGCCACAGCCATTGCCATTGGCGGGCCGGGCGCGCTATTCTGGATGTGGATGACGGCGCTGGTCGGCATGGCCACCAAGTACGCCGAGGTGTTGCTGTCGGTGCACTTTCGTGAAACCAATGCCCATGGTGAACACATGGGCGGGCCCATGTTTGCCATCAAGAACGGCTTGGGTCAACGCTGGGCCTGGCTGGGTGCTGCCTTTGCCCTGTTTGGCGGTCTGGCCGGTTTTGGCATTGGCAACATGGTGCAGTCCAACAGCATTGCTGCCGTACTAACCGCCAGCTTTGGCATCTCGCCCTGGGTGTCGGGCGTGGTGTTGATGGTACTGACGGGCTTTGTGCTGCTGGGAGGGGTCAAGCGCATTGGCGCGGTGGCTGAAAAACTGGTACCGGCCATGTGCATCGGCTACGTCGTTGCCTCGCTGATTGTGCTGGGCATGTACGCCGACCAGATTCCGGCAGCCTTTGCATTGATCTTCAAGTACGCCTTCACGCCCTTGTCGGCTACTGGCGGCTTTGCGGGCGCCACCATCATGCTGGCCATGCGCTATGGCGTGGCGCGCGGCATTTTCTCCAATGAAGCCGGATTGGGAACGGCCGGCATCGCGCAGGCCGCTGGCCAGACCAAAAGCGCCGCCGAATCCGGCCTCGTCGGCATGATGGGCACCTTTATCGACACCATTGTTGTCTGCACGATGACCGGCCTGGTGCTCATCATCACCGGGGCCTGGAACAGCGGACTGACCGGGGCCGAGTTGACATCGAGTGCTTTTGCCACGGCCTTTCCGGGTTTTGGCCAATACCTGCTGGCCATTGCGTTGGCAGTGTTTGCCTTCACCACCATTCTGGGCTGGGCCTATTACGGTGAAAAATGCTGGGCTTACTTGTTCGGCAGCAAGGTCGAAGTGCCTTACCGCGTGTTGTGGACGCTGTTTGTGATGGTAGGCGCGGTCACGCACCTGGACTTTGTCTGGCTGCTGGCCGACACCCTGAACGCTTTCATGGCTTTTCCCAACCTGGTGTCACTGGTGCTGCTCTCGCCGGTGGTGAGCAAGGTCACCAACGACTACTTTGCAGACAAAACCAACGCGGGAACATTGCGCTAAAAAGATCTCGGGGCCCATAAGGACAACCGGCACAGGACGCGGCTGGATTAGTCGTCGTCGGACGCGTCCTGGCCGGGAAACAGCACCTCCGTGTAGCCAAACTGGCTCAGGTCCCGAATGCGCATAGGGTACAGCTTGCCGATCAGGTGGTCGCATTCATGCTGCACCACGCGCGCATGAAAGCCGTCCACTGTGCGGTCAATGGGGTCTCCATACTGGTCGAAGCCGGTATAGCGGATATGCGAGAAACGGGGCACCATGCCGCGCAGGCCAGGCACCGACAGACAGCCTTCCCAGTCGCTCTCTTCCTCCACGCCCAGCGGCATGATGACCGGATTGACCAGCACGGTACGCGGCACGACCGGCGCATCGGGGTAGCGCGGGTTCAGCTGGTCGCTGCCAAAAATCACCACCTGCAGGTTTTCACCGATCTGTGGCGCGGCCAGGCCAGCACCATTCACCGACTGCATGGTGTAGAACATGTCAGAGATCAGCAGATGCAGCGCATCAGTGTCGAAGGCTGCCACGGGTTGGGCAATGCGCAAAAGCCGCGCATCGCCCATTTTGAGAATTTCACGAATGGTCATGCAAGCAAGCATAGCGGCTGGCGGCACATTGCGCCCATGCGCTCAAAACAATGTCACGAATGACGGGCACGCTTTTAGCCATGTCCTACTGCCTGCGGCTTATGCTCAATGACACAGCTGGCATGCTGTTACGTTTATGGATAAGCAGGAGCAAACCAAGAAACCACAATTTCATCAAGTGCCCGGCCGCAGGAGCACTTTGGTCCAGCCATCCTTGCGCTCATCGAAATTCTTGTAGGCTTCAGGCGCTTGGTCCAGCGGCAACTCATGCGAAACGATAAACGATGGCTTGGCCTTGCCAGCCTCGATCAAGTCGCGCAACGGACGGTTATAGGCCTTGACATTGGCCTGTCCCGTGCCTATCTTTTGGCCTTTCATCCAGAACTGGCCAAAGTCAAATGCCAGTTGCCCCTGCTTTGCCAGATCGTCCTTGGCGCCCGGGTCTTGAGCAATAAAGACGCCAACCACGCCGATGCCACCGGTCGCCCGCACTGTTTTCACAAGGTTGTTCATGGTCAGGTTAGGTACTTCGTTGCGATGCTTGTCGCAACACTGGTAGCCCACGCACTCGCACCCACGGTCAGCACCCTGGCCTTTCGTCAGCGCCAGAATCTGGTCGACGCATGAACCGTCGGAGTCGTCGATGGGAATAGCGCCGGCTTTCTCTGCCAAAGCCAGGCGGTCCTTATGCGTATCGACCACCATGATCTTGCCGGCACCCTTGATCGCCGCAGAATACGCGGCCATCAGGCCGACCGGTCCCGCGCCGTAGATGACCACTGACTCGCCCGGTCGAACACCAGCCAGCTCGGTGGCGTGGTAACCGGTCGGAAAGATGTCGGACAGCATCACATAGTCATTTTCCTTCTCCTGCGCGTCGGGCGGCAACTTCAGGCAGTTGAAGTCGGCATAGGGAACACGCAGGTATTCAGCCTGACCACCGCTGTACGGGCCCATGCCGGCAAATCCATATGCCGCGCCTGCCGTTCCCGGGTTGGCGGTGAGGCAAAAACCGGTTAAGCCACGCTCGCAATTCTTGCAAAAGCCGCAGCCAATGTTGAACGGCAGGCAGACCCGGTCGCCGATTTTGATCCGATCGACCGCGTTGCCCACTTCAACCACTTCGCCAAGATTTTCGTGCCCCAGGATACGGCCAGTCTCCATATCGGTACGGCCTTCATACATGTGCAGGTCAGAACCGCAAATGTTGGTCACGGTGATCCTGACCAGCACATCGGTGGGTCGTTCGATTTTGGCATCGGGCACCTCCTTGACGCGGACGTCGCGCGGACCTTGATAGACGAGTGCTTTCATGGTGGGTTTCCTTTGAAGTTGCCGATTGAAATTGTGTTTGCAGCAACACCGAGAGGTGAAGCACAAGTTGACAACCTTAGTGGCCGTGCCTTCAGCCGCTTGTAAGCGAGCACCAGAGGATCTCGTAAGTCCCCAACCGGCAAAGTACTTCGCGCACGCCGCTTCTCCATTGAAAATTTTTAATGAAAACAACCGCCAACGTAATAAAGATGGATGCAAGCAGCTGCATTTTTAATAGCAGCAAAGCGAAGCGCCGAATTACGCATGCGGTTAATCCAACCGACAAGAAAATTTGAAGCCAGCTTCAATCTGGCAGCCCATGCAGCAGCGCCATCAAGTCCTCCTGATCAATCACTGCGACGCCCAGCGCCTCGGCCTTGATCAGCTTGCTGCCCGCTTCAAGACCAGCCACAACGTAATCGGTCTTCTTGCTGACGGAGCCGGCCACCTTGCCGCCGGCCAGCTCGATCATGTCCTTGGCCTCGTCACGGCTCAGGTCCGGCAAGGTTCCGGTGATCACAAAGGTCTTGCCCGACAGCGGCTTGACTGCCAGCGCCACGGGTTCGCTTTCTTCCCAGGTCACGCCACAGGCACGCAGTTGCTCGACCACTTCACGGTTGTGCGGCTGGTCAAAGAAGGTGTGGATGCTTTTGGCCACGATGGGACCGACATCGTCCACTTCCAGCAACTGCGCTTCAGTCGCATCCATGATGCGGTCCAGCTGGCAAAAATGGCGGGCCAGCGCCTTGGCTGTTGCCTCTCCGACATGCCGGATGCCCAGGCCGAAGACAAAACGCGGCAGGGTGGTGTGCTTGGACTTTTCCAGTGCCGCCACCAGGTTGTTGGCCGACTTCTCTGCCATGCGTTCCAGGCTGGCCAGTGACGCAAAACCCAGCTTGTACAAGTCAGGCAGCGTGCGGATGACGCCCGCATCAACCAGTTGCTCGACCAGCTTGTCGCCCAGGCCTTCAACCTCGACAGCCCGCTTGTGGGCGAAATGCAGGATGGCTTCCTTGCGCTGGGCGGCGCAGAACAGGCCACCGGTGCAGCGGTAATCGGCCTCACCCTCTTCCCGGACGGCCTCTGAGCCGCAGACCGGGCACTGGCGCGGCATGGTGAACTGCGTCGCGTCCGGTACGCGCTTGTCAAGCAGCACGCTGACCACCTCGGGAATCACGTCGCCGGCACGCCGAACGATGACCGTGTCGCCCAGCCGCACATCCTTGCGCCGCGCCTCGTCCTCGTTGTGCAGCGTGGCGTTGGTGACGGTCACGCCACCGACAAACACCGGCGCTAATTTTGCAACCGGCGTCAGCTTGCCGGTGCGCCCGACCTGGATGTCGATCGCCAGCACGGTGGTCAGCTGCTCTTGCGCCGGGTATTTGTGCGCCACCGCCCAGCGCGGCTCACGGCTGACAAAACCCATCCGGCGTTGCAGCGCCAGGCTGTTGACCTTGTAGACCACGCCGTCAATGTCATACGGCAAGCGATCCCGCTCTTTGCGAACAGTGTCGTGAAACGCTATTAATTCAGTAGCGCCTTGCGCAAGCCGGGTCTGCGCTGCGACCGGAAAACCCCATGATTTCAGGGTTTGCAGCAGCGCGTAATGGGTTTCGAATGCCGGGCCATCTTGTTCGGGCGGCGTGACTTCCCCCACACCATAGGCGAAAAAGCTCAGTCGCCGCTCCGCCGCAATCGCCGGGTCGAGCTGGCGCACGCCGCCCGCCGCGGCATTGCGCGGGTTGGCAAATGTTTTTTCGCCCTTCGCGCCTTTGGCGATTTTTTCACGCTGACGCTCGTTCAGTGCCTCAAATTCACCCCGGCGCATATAGACTTCGCCGCGCACTTCCATCACGGGCGGTGCGCCGGAGGGCAGCCTAAGGGGAATCTGCCGAATGGTGCGGATGTTTTGCGTCACGTCCTCGCCCATCTCGCCGTCGCCTCGCGTGGCGGCCTGCACCAGCACACCGTGTTCATAGCGCAGGCTCATGGCCAGGCCGTCGAACTTGAGTTCGGCCACGTACTCGACCGGTGGGTCGGATTCCGTCAACCCCAGTTCCTTGCGCACCCGGTTGTCAAAATTCCGGGCACCGCTGGCCTCGGTGTCGGTTTCGGTGCGGATGCTGAGCATGGCAATCCGGTGGCGCACCGTGGCGAACTGGCCAAGGGCTTTGCCACCGACCCGCTGCGTGGGCGAATCCGGACTTTGCAAATCAGGATGCGCCGCTTCCAGCGCCTGCAGTTCCCGGAACAACCGGTCGTATTCACTGTCCGGAATACTGGGTTCGTCAAGCACATAGTAACGGTGCGCGTGAAGGTCGAGTTCGGCGCGCAGGCCGGCGATGCGTTCGGACGCTGACACGGCTTCGAGTGCCGCAGGCACGGGTATTGGCTGGGCAAACAGGTCAGGAGTGGCCATGGGAATATCGGGAAGCTTCAAAAAATCGGCCGCCTGAGGCAGCCGGAAAATGGATGCAGAAATCAGGATTTCACGAAAACAACCGCCGGCCCAGCACCGAGCCGGCCGACAGTTCGCGCGCATCCATGCGGTCGTACAACGCCTCCAGGTCGGCATGGATCGCTTCCATTGCCTCGGGCCTGACCAAAATCGTGTTGTCATCGATGATCACGCCGTCCATGCTGCCCGCCAGCGCAATCGCCACTTCGCACATGCGGGCAAAAGGCCGTTCCGAACGCAGCACCTGCGGCACATCCAGCGAAAGCGTCACTTCATACAAGGCCGTCTGTTCGGGGTCCTCGGCCTGTGCGGCCTGCGAGTCAAAGCTCAGGCCCAGGATCGGGCCAGGGCCGGTCTGGCTGGCCGGCAAAAGCATGCGGCCAGGCGTGGAGGCGGGCATGAATCCCTGGCCGGCCGCGCATTGCTGCACATAGCCCGGGCTCCAGGCGGTTTTCACGGCGCGCAGCTTGAAGCTCAACTGCGCATCGTGCGCGCCGGCAAACTGGTCAAGTTCCCGGGCACGGGCCACCTCGCTCTGCATTTCGGCAAACTCGACTTCCCCACCAATCGCATCGACAAAAGCCTGCGTCTTCATGACAAATTCGGAGTATTCGATGGCGTTCAGCGCGCCGGTGCGGTTGGCCAGCTGGACGCCGCATTGAAAAGCGCTGTAGCGATGGCCAGCAGCAGGAATTTCCCATTCGCGGCTGTCCTCACGCAGGCCCTCAATGGCAAAAGGCTTGCTGCCCACACGGCGCGTGGTTGGCATGGCAGCCAGCGCGGCTTCGCCAGAAACCGGGGATTCCAGCGTGACCGATGCGATGGCGTCGATCAAAATGTCGAGCACCGGTTTTCTCTCGGGCGTGGTGAGCTGCGTCAGCGCCGCCAGGACGGCATCGGTGTCAAAGCTGGGTTCCTGCCGTTCCGGCAATCCATCGACATCGTCCATCTGGAAATAATTCTCCTGGCCAGGCGCTGGCGCGGGTTCGATGTCGGATACTGGCTTGGCCGTGGCCTGCTTGGGCAGGTTCTTGCGGGCAGACCAGGCGCCATGGGCAACGATGCCCACCAGGACCAGGCTGCCACCGACCGCCAGACTTATTTGTAATGTGCTCATGATGTTTGATGGGTTCAGGCTATTTCGGCAAGTCCCAGGGCGGCCTGCATGTCGACGGCGACGATGCGGGAAACGCCCTGCTCCTGCATGGTCACGCCAATCAATTGCTCGGCCATTTCCATGGCGATCTTGTTGTGGCTGATGAATAAAAACTGGGTTTGCTTGCTCATGCTGGACACGAGTTTGGCATACCGTTCGGTGTTGGCATCGTCGAGCGGCGCATCGACCTCGTCGAGCAGGCAAAACGGCGCCGGGTTGAGCTGGAAAATCGCGAACACCAGCGCAATCGCGGTCAGCGCCTTTTCACCGCCCGAGAGCAGGTGGATGGTCTGGTTTTTCTTGCCCGGCGGCTGCGCCATGACCTGCACGCCGGCGTCCAGGATTTCCTCGCCGGTCATCACCAGCCGGGCATTGCCGCCGCCGAACAGCTCGGGGAACATGCGGCCAAAGTGGCCATTGACGGCGTCAAACGTGCTGGAGAGCAAATCGCGCGTTTCCATGTCGATCTTGCGAATCGCGTCTTCCAGCGTCGCCATGGCCTCGTTCAGGTCGGCCGACTGCGCATCGAGGAACTGCTTGCGTTCCCGGGCAATGCCCAGTTCGTCGAGCGCGGCCAGGTTCACCGCGCCCAGCGCGTGGATGTCGCGCTGGATGCGGTCGATTTCGCCCTGCAGCCCGCTGATGCGCACATTGCCGGACTCGATGGACGCCTGGACCGCCTGAAGATCGGCCTGCGCGTCAAGCAGCAGCTGGGCATATTGCTCGAAACCCAGCCGCGCGGCTTGCTCTTTGAGCTGGAATTCGGTGATGCGCTGGCGCAGCGGATCGAGTTCGCGCTCCAGAGCGGCGCGGCGCTCGTCGCTGCTGCGCAGCCGGTGCGTCAGGTCGTCGTACTGGCTGCGCTGGGCCAGCAACTCGGCGTCGCGCGCGACCTTGGCATTCAGCGCATCCTGAAGCCCGCCCTGCGCTGCGGCATCGCTCAGCCGCGCCAGTTCATCCTGGGCACGGCCTTCTTCGGCGGCAATCGACGACGCCTGGGCGGCGGCAATGGCGATGGAGCGCGCCAGTTCCTCGCGCCGCGATGCCAGGGTGCGCAGCGCAAACTGCGCTTCCTGCAGCTGGCGCTCCAGCGTGCGCTGCTGCTCGCGCGATTCGGCCCGCCGGCGCTCGGCAGCAATCACCCGGTCTTCCAGCTGGGCGTGGCGCTCCTGGCTGTCGGCCAGTTGCATGTCGAGTTCTTCAAACCGGCCTTCGGCAGTGATCTTGCGCTCCTGCAACTCCTCAAGCTGGGGTTCGATTTCGGCCATGTCGGCCTGGAGCTGCTGGCTGCGCGCGCGCGCCTGCTCGGCCAGTTGCGTCAAGCGCAGCACCTCGACCTGCAGCGCATGGCTCTGGTTCTGGCCCTCGCCCGCTTCGCGCCGGGCCGTTGCCAGGCGCTGGCTGGCGTCCAGATAGCTGGCTTCGGCACGCGCCAGCGCCGCCCGGGCTTCCTCGCTGATCAGCAATTGCGCACGCAGGCTTTTTTCCAGGTTGTCGATCTCCTGCGCACGCGCCAGCAAGCCGGCCTGCTCTGAATCGGGCGCATAAAAACTCACGCTGTGCCTTGTGATGGCATGGCCGCCCATGACGTAGATCGTCTCGCCCGGCTCCAGCCGTTCGCGCGCGGCCAGGGCGTCGTCCAGCGTCGGCGCGGTGAAGCAGCCGTCCAGCCAGTCGTCCAGCAGCGCCGACAGCCCGGCATCGTTCAGCCGAAGCAGGTCGGCCAATGGCTTGAGAAGCCCTGCCGGCCGGGCGCGGCCTGGCACGCCGGCCTGCGGCGGCGTGTAGAACGACAGCTTGGCGGGCGGCCCCTGCGCCTGGCCGCGCGCGTCGGTGCCGGCAAAACCGCGCACGATGTCGAGCCGGCTGACTTCCAGCGCGCCCAGGCGCTCGCGCAGCGCCGCTTCCAGCGCGTTTTCCCAGCCCTGCTCGATGTAAAGGCGGCTCCACAGGCCCTGCAGATTTTCAAGCCCGTGCCGGGCCAGCCAAGGCCTGAGCTTGCCGTCGGTCCTGACTTTTTCCTGCAGCGCCTTGAGCGCCTCCAGCTTCGCCGACAGCTCGGCGCGCCTGGCCGATTCGGCATTGGCCGCCTGTTGAAGCGAACGCCGCGCGTCGTCCAGTTGCGGCACGGCTTCGGTCAGCGCCTGCAAACGGGCCTGCGCCACGGACTGCGCTTCGCGCGCATCATCGAGTTGCAAATTCAGGCTGGCCAGCCGTGCCTCGTCGGGCGCATCAAGCGCCTTGCGGTCCGCCGACAGTCGCTCATGGCGCAGGCCGAGCGTGCGCAGTTGCTCTTCGACATGGCGCTGTTCGGCGGCCAGCACCTGGAGTTGCTGCTGCACCTGCGTCACACCGGCGCGCTGCGCATTCGCCGTGGCCTGGGCCTGGCGCAGTGCTTCCTCAAGTGCCGGCAGCTGGTCCTGCTGTTCTTCCAGCTGGGCGGCCAGCAGTTCGGCTTGTTCCTCGGCGTCAAAGGCCTGCCCGGCCAGGCTTTCCGACTCGACCGACGCGTCTTCGCCGCGCGTGGCCCACTGGGCGGATTGCTCTTTCAACTGGACCAGGCGCTGCTCGACGCGCAGCCGGCCATCGACCACGAAACGGATTTCCGCCTCCAGCCGGCTGACCTCGGCGCTGGCCTCATACAGCCGGCCCTGCACCTGGTTCACCTGGTCGCCGGCCGCATAGTGCGCCTGGCGGATGGTTTCCAGGTCGGCTTCAACATGGCGCAAATCAGCCACGCGGCTTTCCAGGTCATTGACCGATTTTTCGGCTTCCAGCCGGACTTTGGCCTGGTCGGCTTCGCTCTCGGCGCGCTTCAAAAACCACAGCTGGTGCTGCTTCAGCGTGCCAGCGGCCTGCAGCGTGTTGTAGCGCAGGGCGACTTCGGCCTGTTTTTCAAGCCGCTCCAGATTGGCATTGAGTTCACGCAGGATGTCGTCGACACGGATGAGATTTTCGCGCGTGTCGCTCAAGCGGTTGGCGGTTTCGCGGCGGCGCTCCTTGTACTTGGACACGCCGGCGGCTTCTTCGAGGAACAGGCGCAGCTCCTCGGGCTTGGATTCGATGATGCGGCTGATCGTGCCCTGGCCGATGATGGCGTAGGCGCGCGGTCCCAGCCCGGTGCCGAGGAACACGTCCTGCACATCGCGGCGGCGCACCGGCTGGTTGTTGAGGTAGTAGCTCGACGTGCCGTCCCGCGTCAACACGCGCTTGACGGCGATTTCCTCGTACTGGCCCCACTGGCCGCCGGCCCGGTGGTCGGCGTTGTCAAACACCAGCTCGACGCTGGCGCGGCTGGCCGACTTGCGGGTGGTGGTGCCGCTGAAGATCACGTCCTGCATCGACTCGCCGCGCAGCTCCGACGCTTTGGATTCGCCCAGCACCCAGCGCACGGCGTCCATGATGTTGGACTTGCCGCAACCGTTGGGCCCGACCACGCCAACGAGCTGGCCCGGCAGCTGGAAATGGGTTGGGTCGGCAAAGGACTTGAAACCAGCTAACTTGATCGAATTGAGACGCACGGCTGACCTGTGTTGTTGAGCCTGAGGCTAATGCGTTGATACTTTTGACGCTTGTGAATCCGCAGCGCTACGGTCAGGCGGCACACGGTCAGTAATGTTACCCGAGCGCAGGATTATTTTTAGAGCCGTGAGGCCCAAAACAGCCTCAGGTCGTGGCCTCTGTACATGCGGCAAGACCCTGCATTGAAAGACACACCATTTATAAAGTCAAATATGCCATTGGCGCTTGCAGCTGTTACGCTTACTGCTATTTAATTCATAGTAATTCATATAAAATCAGGCGCTGAAATTGTCCACTATTGTCCCGTTTCCTGGCGTCCTGCTGGCTGACACCAAGATACATATCCAGCAGAAAACCGACGGCGGGAGGGCGGAGCAGATACCGCAGCAGACCTATGAAGGCACAGCAGGTGACCGGTGGATAATCGCGACCCATGAATCCCCTGCTTTCCCGCCTTCAGCCTTACCCCTTCGAGCGGCTGCGTCACTTGCATGCCGACATCACCCCCAATCCAGCCTACAAACCCATCAGCCTGGGCATTGGCGAGCCGCGCCATGCCACGCCGCAGCTCATCAAGGATGCACTGACCGGCAGCCTGGCGGGCTTGGCCAGCTACCCCGGCACGCTGGGCGAGCCCAAGCTGCGCCAGACCATGAGCGACTGGCTGGCCCGGCGCTATGGCGGGCTGAAAGTTGACCCGGCGACGCAAATCCTGCCAGTTAATGGCTCGCGCGAGGCGCTGTTTGCGCTGGCGCAAACCGTCATTGACCCAAGCCGGCCGGGCGCGACGGTGATCAGCCCCAATCCGTTTTATCAAATCTACGAAGGCGCGGCGCTGCTGGCCGGCGCGCAGCCGTGGTTTGCGCCGAGCGAGGCGGCGCGTAACTTCGGCATTGACTGGGCTGCCGTGCCCGCCGCCGTGTGGGAAAAAACCCAGCTGCTGTTTGTCTGCTCGCCAGGCAACCCGACCGGCGCGGTGATGGACCTTGGCGAGTGGAAACTGCTTTTTGAACTCAGCGACCGTTACGGTTTCGTGATTGCCTCGGACGAGTGCTACAGCGAAATTTATTTCCGGGACGAGCCGCCGCTGGGCGGACTGGAAGCGGCTGCCAGGCTCGGCAGGCATGACTTCAAGAACCTGATCTCGCTGACCAGCCTGTCCAAGCGCAGCAACGTCCCCGGCCTGCGCAGCGGCTTTGTCGCCGGTGACGCGGCCCTCATCAAGTCATTTTTGCTTTACCGCACCTACCACGGCAGCGCCATGAGCCCCATCGTGCAGACCGCCAGCATCGCCGCCTGGGCCGACGAAGCGCATGTGGTGGACAACCGCACGCAGTACCGTGAGAAGTTTGCGCAGGTCACACCGTTGCTGGCGCAGGTGATGGACGTGGCCCTGCCCGACGCTGGTTTTTACCTGTGGGCCGCTGTGCCTGAAGGATTTAATGGTTCGGACACGGCGTTCTCCCGCGAATTGCTGGCTCTTTACAATGTTGTCGTGCTGCCGGGCAGTTACCTGGCCCGCGATGCGCAGGGGCTCAACCCCGGCGCCGGCCGAATCCGAATGGCGCTGGTCGCCGAAACCGCCGAATGTGTGGAAGCCGCCCGGCGCATCGTCCAATTCATTCAATCCAAAGTTCACTGAGAAACCCAAAAATGACACAAGACAACCTGCAAGCCATCATCGACGCCGCATGGGAAAACCGTGCCAATCTGTCAACCACCGCCGCGCCCAAAGAAGTTCTCGAAGCGGTCGAGCACGCCATCGAGCAGCTCAACAACGGCACAATGCGCGTCGCCACCCGCCAAGGCGTGGGCCAATGGACGGTCCACCAGTGGCTGAAAAAAGCCGTATTGCTGAGCTTTCGCCTGAAAGACAACGAAATGATGCGCGCCGGCGAACTGGCTTTTTACGACAAGGTGCAAACCAAGTTCTCGCACCTGAGCGAGCAGGAAATGCGCGCCACCGGCGTTCGCGTCGTGCCGCCCGCCGTGGCACGCCGCGGCTGCTACATTGCCAAGGGCGCGATCCTGATGCCCAGCTACGTCAATATCGGCGCGTATGTCGATGAAGGCACGATGGTCGACACCTGGGCGGCTGTCGGTTCCTGCGCACAGATCGGCAAGAACGTTCACCTGTCGGGCGGCGTCGGCATTGGCGGCGTGCTGGAGCCAATGCAGGCGAACCCGACCATCATTGAGGACAACTGCTTCATCGGCGCACGTTCCGAAATTGTCGAAGGCGTGATCGTCGAGGAAAACTCGGTGATCTCGATGGGCGTGTACATCGGCCAGAGCACGCCGATTTACGACCGTGAACTGGACACTGTGAGCTACGGTCGCATTCCGGCCGGCTCGGTCGTGGTGTCGGGCAACCTGCCCAAGGCCGGCGGCAAGTACAGCCTGTATTGCGCCGTCATCGTCAAGCGCGTGGACGCCAAGACCCGCGCAACGACCAGCCTGAATGACTTGCTGCGGGACTAGAAATGGCCCCCACGCTCCCCGCTTCGCGTGGTTCGCTGCCCCCCGAGGGGGCCGCTGCGCCTGCGGCCCGGCAAAGCCGGTTCCGCGGCCCCTGCTGGGCTGGAGCGGGCTACATGCGTGTGCCGGATCAAACACATTGCGCCTGCGGCGCAAACCACTTGAACCAACCCTGATGAAAGCTGAACCATGAGCACTATGGAAAGAATTCTGCGGTTGATGGTGGACAAGAAGGCGTCAGACGTTTACCTGTCGGCGCACTCGCCGGCGTTGATCAAGATCAACGGACACACCATTCCCATCAATGCGCAAATCCTGCCAGCCGAGGCATGTCGCAGCCTGCTGGCCGAGATTTTGCCCCCCGAGCGCATTGAGGAACTTGATGAAATCGGCGAACTCAACATGGCGCTGCCGGTTGAAGGCTTGGGCAATTTCCGTATCAGCGCTTTTCGCCAGCGCACAACCCACGCAGCCGTGATTCGCTACATCCCGAACAGGATTCCGGCGCTGGCCAGCCTGAACCTGCCGCCGCTGCTGGGCGAACTGATCATGGAAAAGCGGGGTCTGATCCTGATGGTGGGCGCCACTGGCGCTGGTAAAAGCACCACGCTGGCCTCGATGATCGATCGCCGTAACGAAACCACGACGGGGCACATCCTGACGATTGAAGACCCGATCGAGTATTACTTCACCAACAAGAAGTCAGTCGTCAACCAGCGCGAAGTCGGCAGCGACACCCAGTCGCTGCAGGTCGCACTGAAAAATGCGCTGCGCCAGGCGCCTGACGTGATCATGATCGGCGAGATCCGCGACCGTGAAACCATGTCGGCGGCGATTGCCTATGCGCAGTCGGGTCACCTGTGCCTGGCCACCATGCATGCCAACAACAGCTACCAGGCGCTCAACCGCATCCTGAACTTTTACCCGGCAGAGGTGCGTCCGACCCTGCTCGGCGACCTGGCGGCAGCACTGAAGGCGGTGGTTTCGCAACGCCTGCTGCGCAGCCAGAACAACGACCGCATCCCGGCCGTGGAAGTCATGCTCAATACCAAACTGGTGGCGGAGCTGATCGAGAAAGGCGACTTTTCGGGCGTCAAGGAAGCCATGGAAAAATCCATGGCCGAGGGCTCGCAGACCTTCGAGCAGCATATTGCCAAACTGATCACCAACGGCACGGTGACGCGCAAGGAAGGCCTGGCAAATGCCGATTCGCCGACCAACCTGATGTGGCGGCTTGAAAACGACTTCATTGCCGGCAAGGCCAAGGCCGACTTGTCCGGTATCGACCCGGATGACGAACCGTCGTTCACTGAAATCACTTTTGACGTCCGGCACTGAATGTGGCCCCCACGAACGCCCACTGCGTGTGGCTCCCTGCCCCCCGAGGGGGCCGCGCTGCGCCTGCGGTCTGGCAAAGCCAGTCCCGCAGCCCTGGCTGCCTTGGAACTGCCACCCCTCCTGGCTTCGCAAGCACATAGTCTTTCCTTTCACTTCAACTCAAGCCAACCCAGCAGCCACTGATTTTTATGTCCCGAACACTCCACCTTGCCGAGCAACTGATTTCCCGCGCTTCGGCAACGCCCGACGATGCGGGGTGCCAGGACCTGCTGATCGCGCGGCTCGCGCTGCTGGGTTTCAAGTGTGAAACCATCATCAGCGGACCTGAACACTTCCGGGTTACCAACCTCTGGGCAAAATTTGAAGGTTTCAGGCCAGTTGCGCTTGCTGAGCCTTTGCAAGCAGCTATTGAATCCATAGCAAATCCAGACACTGCCGAAATCCGCGTCAAGACGCTGGTGTTTGCCGGCCACACCGACGTGGTGCCAACCGGCCCACTGGAGCAGTGGCACAGCCACCCGTTCACGCCCAGCCACCGGGACGGTAATTTGTACGGACGTGGCGCCGCCGACATGAAAACGTCAATTGCCGCCATGGTCGTGGCGGTCGAGGAATTTCTGGCAGCGCATCCCCGGCCGGCGCTGTCGATGGCTTTTTTGATCACCAGCGACGAGGAAGGTCCGGGGCTTGACGGCACAGTCGTCGTCTGCAACCAGCTCAAGGCGCGCGGCGAAGTGCTTGACTATTGCATCGTTGGCGAACCGACCTCGGTGAAAAACCTGGGCGACATGATCAAGAACGGCCGGCGCGGCACGCTGAGCGGCAAGCTGACGGTCAAGGGCGTGCAGGGCCATATCGCCTACCCGCATTTGGCGAAAAACCCGATCCACCTGTTCGCGCCGGCTCTGGCCGAACTTGTCGCCACGCAGTGGGACCAGGGCAATGAATTTTTCCCCGCCACCAGCTGGCAGGTGTCCAACATGCATGCCGGCACCGGCGCAACCAATGTAATTCCGGGCGACCTGGTGGTGGACTTCAATTTCCGCTTCTGCACCGAATCGACGCCTGAAAGACTGCAGCAACGCCTGTTGGCCATTTTGAGCCGGCACCAGTTTGAATACGACCTGAAATGGACTCTGGGCGGCCTGCCCTTCCTGACCACGCCAGGCACGCTGGTTGATGCGGTGCGTGGTGCAATCCTGGCCGAGACCGGCTTGCAGACCGAACTGTCCACGACCGGTGGCACCAGCGACGGCCGTTTCATCGCCAAGGTCTGCCCGCAGGTGATTGAACTCGGGCCGGTCAATGCCACCATCCACCAGATCAATGAATGCGTGGCGGTCAGCTCGATCGATCCGCTAAAGAATATCTACAAGGGCGTGCTCGAACGCCTGGCGAGTCAGATATGACAAAAACCCCCATCCCCGCCCCCACCGTGACCGTACTGGAGGTGATTGAGCAGATGGCCGACCGGCTGGACGCCGCCGGCCTGAGTTTTGCCGATGGGTATGGCCAGGGCACGACCAATGCGTTCGATGAAGCCGCCTGGCTGGTGCTGTGGAAACTGGGCCTGGAGATCGACGACCTGGAATCGGTCGAAAACCGGCCGGTAGCCCCCGAAGACCAGGCGCAGGTTGCCCTGCTGGTGGACCAGCGCATCAGTACCCGACAGCCTGCCGCCTACCTGACGAACGAAGCCTGGCTGATGGGCGTGCCGTTTTATGTTGATGAACGCGTGATCATTCCGCGCTCGCTGATCGCCGAATTGCTCGACGACGGGAGCATTGATGACTGGCTGAGCGACGAGACGCTGCGCGTGCTCGACCTGTGCACCGGCAACGGCAGCCTGGCGGTGCTGGCCGCCATGGCCTATCCGGAAGTGGTGGTTGATGCCGCTGACATCAGCCGGGACGCGCTGGACGTTGCGCGCATCAACGTCGAGCGGCACCAGCTGGGCAGCCGTATCACCCTGGTCGAATCGGACGGCCTGGCGGCTTGCCCCGGCCCTTACGACCTGATCCTGTGCAACCCTCCTTATGTAAATGCCGCCAGCATGGCCGCCCTGCCCGCCGAATTCAGGGCCGAACCGGGCCTGGCGCTGTCGGGCAATATTCACGGTGGAAGCGACGGCATGGACTTCATTCGTGGCCTTTTTCTGGCCATTGCCGCGCAAATGAACGAAAATGCGGTGTTGGTGCTGGAAATCGGCAACGAGCGCGAAAATTTTGTACGCGCTTTTCCGCACCTGGAGCCGCTCTGGTTTGAAACCAGCGCCGGCCCCGACCAGGTCTTGCTGCTGACGCGGGAACAGCTGGCCTGACCCTTGGCTTTCGTATTTCGGACCGCAAGCGCTTTGCCGGGCGCCCTGCGGTCCGATCCTATTTCTTCAGTCTGTTAATAAATGATTACCCTTAAAAACGTGGTGCTGCGTCGTGGCTCCAAAGTGATTCTCGACAGCGCGTCTGTCACCCTGAACCCTGGCGAGAATGTTGGCCTGGTGGGCCGCAACGGCGCGGGCAAGTCGTCGCTGTTCGCCATGCTCAACGGCTCGCTGCACGAAGACGGCGGCGAATACTACATTCCGGCGCAGTGGAAAATGGCGCAGGTCGCGCAGGACATGCCCGAAACCGAGCAAAGCGCCACCAGCTACGTGATCGAGGGCGATGTGGTGCTGCTGGCCGCACAGACCGAAGTCGATGCGTCCGAACTCAGCGGCGACGGTGACCGCATGGCGCACGCCTACATGGACCTGTACGACGCGGGCGCGCACGACGCGCAATCGCGCGCGCAGGCCTTGATCCTGGGCTTGGGCTTCAAGCTCAGCGAACTCGACAACCCGGTCAACAGCTTTTCCGGCGGCTGGCGCATGCGTCTGCAACTGGCGCGCGCGCTGATGTGCCCGTCTGACCTGCTGCTGCTTGACGAGCCGACCAACCACCTGGACCTGGACGCACTGGTCTGGCTGGAAGCCTGGCTCAAGCGCTACCAGGGCACGATGCTGGTCATCAGCCATGACCGCGAATTCCTCGATGCGGTGACCGATGTGACGATGCACATCGAAAGCGCCAAACTGACACGCTATGGCGGCAACTACAGCAAGTTTGAAGACCTGCGCGCCGAACAGATGGCGCTGCAGCAAGGCGCTTTCAACAAGCAGCAGGACAAGATTGCCCACCTGCAAAAGTTCATCGCCCGCTTCAAGGCCAAGGCCAGCAAAGCCAAGCAGGCGCAAAGCCGGGTGAAGGCACTCGACCGCATGGAGAAAATCGCGCCATTGCTGGCCGAAGCCGATTTCACCTTCGAGTTCAAGGAACCGGCCAACCTGCCCAACCCGATGCTGTCGATGCAGAACGCCTACTTCGGCTACCCCGCGCCCGAGGATGCGCCCGAAGGCACGCCGCCCACCGTCATCGTGCAGAACGTCAGCAAGTCCGTGCTGGCCGGCCAACGCATCGGCATTCTGGGTGCCAACGGCCAGGGCAAGTCAACGCTGGTGAAAACCGTGGCGCGCGCACTGGCGCCGATTGAAGGCGAAATGACCGAGGGCAAGGGCTTGAACATCGGTTATTTTGCGCAGCAGGAGCTCGACGTGCTGCGCCCGGCCGACAACCCGCTGGAGCACATGATTCGTCTGGTGAAGGAAGTCAGCGCCGCCGGCAAGCTGGGCAACCAGCCGACCCGCGAGCAGGACTTGCGCAGCTTTCTGGGCAATTTCAACTTTGGCGGCGACATGGTCAAGCAGTCCGTTGGCTCCATGAGCGGCGGCGAAAAAGCGCGACTGGTGCTGTGCATGATTGTCTGGCAGCGGCCCAACCTGCTGCTGCTTGATGAGCCGACCAACCACCTGGATTTGGCGACGCGTGAGGCGCTGTCGATGGCGCTCAATGAGTTTGAAGGCACAGTCATGCTGGTCAGCCACGACCGCGCCTTGCTGCGCGCCGTGTGCGACGAGTTCTGGATGGTGTCGCGCGGTGGCGTGGCCCCGTTTGACGGCGACCTGGACGACTACCAGCGCTACCTGCTTGACGAGGCCAAGCGCATGCGCGAAGAAGCCAAGAAGTCGAACAACAGCGCGACAGCCCCAGTTGCTGCCAAAAAAATAGCAGCTAGCGCAGATGCAGCAAGCGCAACAAGTACTTTTGATGCTAAAAATTCATCCGACAAGAAAGAAGATGCCCAACGCCGACAGCAGCAATCCGATGCAGCCAAGCCGCTGCGCAAGGATCTGGAAAAGATCGACCGCCAGTTGCTCAGCATGAACAGTGAAAAAGCCAATCTCGAAACCTTGCTGACCTCTTCCAAGTCACCGGCAGAAATTGCCCAGGCCGGCAAGCGGCTCAAGGTGATTGAGGCCGACTTGGCCAAGCTGGAAGAGCGCTGGCTGGAGGTGACGGAAAAGCTCGAAGTCGTTGCTGCATGAAACGCCACATGCCCAGCCCGTGATTGGCTGGAGGCGATGGGCGGCAAGCCTTGCCGCGTGATAAAAACCATGGCACGCAAGACGACATCCCATGAAAGGTTTTCGAGCCATGCCCACTCCCCTGCAACTCGCCGCTGACGATGCGGCGCTTCAAGCGGCGGTGATTCGCAGCCGCAAGCTGCTGCACAAGCGCGCGATGTTCGCTGCTGTTGCCAGCGCCGTGCCGGTGCCCGGCCTGGACTGGGCGGTGGATGCGGCACTGCTGTCCAAACTGATTCCGGCCATCAACAAGGAGTTTGGTCTGGCGCCCGAGCAGATCGACCAGCTTGATCCGGAAAAGCGCGAACAGGTGCAAAAAGCCGTGGCCATGGTCGGCTCGGTTCTGGTGGGCAAGTTCATCAGCCGCGACCTGATCATCAAGGCCGGCACGAAGATTGGCACGCGCATGGCGACCAAGCAGTTGGCCAAGTACATTCCGCTGGCCGGCCAACTCGTGGCGGCCAGCGTGGGTTACGCGGCCATCCGCTACTTTGGCGAAGAGCACATGAAGGACTGCATCCGGGTGGCCCAGCAGGCGCAACTGCGGTTGAATTGAGGCTGCACCACGGCTGGTGAGACTGTCAGGCCAAGACCTTCACTTTCTGAAAAACAAAAGGGTGCTGACCGCGTGAACAGCCAGTACCCAGCATGGCCACAGACGCTGCAGCTTAAACGGCGTCCATCCGGTCCCGGATCTGCTGCAACGCACCCGGATCGTCCATCGACGTCAGGTCACCGGCATCGCGGCCTTCGCACACAGCCTGAATCACGCGGCGCAGCAGTTTGCCGCTTCGCGTCTTGGGCAGGGCCGCAACAAAACGAACCCGCGCCGGCCGGGCCACTGCGCCCAGGTCACCGTCCACGCGTTTCATGATCTCGGCTTCCAGCCTGGCGCAGGCGGCGCTGTCGCCCATCATGCTGGAATCCTTGAGCACCACGAAGGCCATGGCGACCTGGCCCTTGAGTCCATCGGCCACGCCCACCACGGCCACTTCGGCCACTTGCGCATGGCCGGAAATGCTTTCCTCGATCTCGCGCGTGCCGAGCCGGTGCCCAGCGACGTTGATCACATCGTCGGTGCGGCCCAGGATGAAGAAGTAGCCGTCGGCGTCGCGAATGCCCCAGTCAAAGGTGCTGTACACCAGCTTGCCGGGAATGCTTTTCCAGTAGGTGTTGACGAAACGCGCGTCGTCTTGCCAGATGGTCTGCATGAAGCCCGGAGGCGTCGGGCCTTCGATCACGACCACGCCTTTTTCGCCCGGCGCGGTGAGTTCTTCGCCAGTCGCCTCGTGCAGCAGCTTGACGTGGTAGCCGTACATCGGAATGCCGGGGCTGCCGAACTTGCTTGGCTTTTTCTCGACGCCGTTGGCGATCGTCAAAATCGGCCAGCCGCTTTCGGTCTGCCAGTAGTTGTCGATGATCGGCACATTCAAGCCTTCGCTGATCCATCGCGCCGTCGGTTCATCCAGCGGCTCGCCGGCCAGGAACAGCGCACGCAGGCTGGACAGATCGTATTTGGTCAGCAGCGCCGGGTCTTGTTTCTTCAGCACGCGCACGGCAGTCGGGGCGCTGAACATGACGGTGACCTTGTACTTTTCGACCAGTTCCCACCAGATGCCGCCATTAGGCTTCTTGTCCATGCCCTGTGTCGGCAGGCCTTCGTACATGATGGTCGCCATGCCGGCAATCAGCGGGCCATACACAATGTAGCTGTGGCCGACCACCCAGCCGATGTCGCTGGTCGAGAAGAAGGTTTCGCCGGCACGTCCGTCGAAGATGTGCTTCATGCTGGCGGCCAGCGCCACGGCATAGCCGGCGGTGTCGCGCTGCACGCCCTTGGGCTTGCCGGTGGTGCCGCTGGTGTAGATGGTGTAGCTGATGGCGGTCGAGTCCAGCCACTCGCACGGCACTTTCGCATCGAAATGTGTTTCGCGCATTTCGTTCCAGCGGTGGTCGCGCCCGGCGACCAGTTCCATGCTTGCCAAGCCACGGTCGGCCAGCAGCACGGCGCCCGGCTTGTGGCTCGACAGGCGTATGGCTTCGTCGAGCAGCGGTTTGTAGGGCAGCGCCTTGCCGCCGCGCGAGCCGGCGTCGGCGCTGACGATGACCTTGGGCGCCGCGTCCTCGATGCGCGAGGCTAAAGAGCCGCTGGCAAAGCCGCCAAACACCACGCAATGCACCGCACCGATGCGTGCGCAGGCCAGCATCGCAAAAGCGGCTTCGGCAATCATCGGCATGTAGATCAGCACGCGGTCGCCATTTTCAACGCCGAGCGCTTTTAGGCTGGCGGCCATGCGCTGCACTTCGCCGTGCAGGTCGCCGAAGGTGTAGATTTTCTCGGTACCGGTTTCGCTGGAGACGGCAATCAGCGCGGCTTGGTCAGCCCGGTCTTTAAGGTGGCGGTCCACGGCGTTGTGGCACAGGTTGGTCTGGCCGCCTTCGTACCAGTTGACGAAGGGCGGGTTGTCGTAATTGCAGACGCGGTCAAACGGCTGGTGCCAGTCGATCAGCCCGGCCTGTTCGGCCCAGAAAGCGTCGGGCTGGTCGATGGACTGGCGGTAAAAGTCTGCATAGCTGGTCATGAATGGTCTCCGGAATTTTGAAAAAAACTGTCGATTGAAATTTTGACCACCTCACGGCAGATGGGTTTGCGCATCATCAAGGCCGTCGGCTTTTATGCATCGCAGGCCAGGGAATTTCGTTCACATCACGGTCGGCATGAAGAAAACCCACACCCAAGATATCTGGAAACTGCATTCTTAATTATGAACAACGGTCTTTCTGCAAGCTGACGTCTGGTGTTCAAGATTCTCGGAAGCATCCTGATTGCTCCTATAAAAATAGCTGTGGTTAAACGCCCATCAAGCGCAAAGGACAGTTTTCATACTAAAAATTGATTTTTTCATTTTCATCTGCGGTCTCTGTCCATTTCGGATTAAATCGGCGGCTGGCCCACTTGACGCAAAACTTCATGAGCACAGCAGAAGAACCCGGCTTCAACGCCCGACTGTGGCGTCGCTTTACAGAGATTGCACGGCCATACTGGTTTTCAGAAGAACGCTGGCGCGCCCGTGGCCTGCTGCTTTTGCTGGTTGTTCTACTGCTGGGGCAGACCGCCTTCAACGTGCTGTTCAACCAGGAAACCGGCGAATTCACCTCGGCGCTGGCCGCGCAGGATGCCGACCGCTTCTGGGCATCGATCTGGCGCTACACGGCGATTCTTGTGGCGGCGGTGCCGATCTACGCCCTGTACTACTACGTGCGCGACACGCTCGGACTGCGCTGGCGCCGCTGGCTGACGGATTCCTTCCTGGCGCGCTATTTCGACCAGCGCGCCTACTACCGGCTGGGCGCTGCCGACGGCATCGACAACCCCGACCAGCGCATTGCCGAGGACATCAACACCTTCACCCAGCAGTCGCTGTATTTTTCAATGATCGTGCTCGGCTCGGTGTTGCAACTCGTCGCCTTTTCCGCCGTGCTGTGGTCAATCTCGCGGGGGCTGGTGTTGTTCCTGATCGGCTATGCGGTGTTCAGCACCGTGTTCACCGCCACAGCATTTGGCAAGCGGCTGATCGGGCTGAATTTTCGCCAGCTGCAGCGCGAGGCCAACTTCCGCTTCGGCTTGGTGCGGGTGCGCGAGCACGCCGAGCCGATTGCCTTTCACGACGGCGAGGCGCGTGAGATGACGGTGCTGCAAGCCATTTTTTCCAGGGTCTATGCCAACTACCAGCAGGTGCTGCGCTGGCAGTTCGGGGTCAACCTGTTCCAGTACGCCCATGCTTTCCTGACAATCGTGCTGCCGACGGTGATCATTGCCGGCGATGTGCTGTCGGGGCGGCTGGAAGTCGGCCGCGCCATCCAGGCCGCCGGTGCGTTTGCCGCCATCCTGAGCGCGCTGACGGTGATCGTCGAGCATTTTGAAAGCCTCAGCCGTTTTTCCGCCGGCGTCGAGCGGCTGCATACTTTTTCCGATGCCTTGCAAGCCAATGCCAGCCGCCCGACCAACGCAGACACAGACACAGACGCAGACGCAGACGCAGACGCAGACGACAGCGTGCAGCATGTCGAAACGCGGCACGGCTTTGGGTTGTCGCTTGAGCAGGTGACCATTCTCACGCCCGGCCGCGAGCACCTGCTGCTGCGCGAGCTCACGCTGGAAGTCAAGCCCGGCGAAGGCTTGCTGATTTCCGGACCCAGCGGCACGGGCAAGAGTTCGCTGTTGCGGGTAATTGCCGGACTGTGGACCACGGGCTCGGGGACGATCACGCGCCCGGCCGGATCGGACATGCAGTTCATGCCCCAGCAGCCCTATTTGCTACTGGGCGACCTGCGCAGCCAACTGACGTATCCGCACGCGGACAGCGATATTTCAGACGAGGAACTGCTGCACTGGCTGACGCGGGTGAACCTGCCGACGCTGGCCGGGCGCTTCGGTGGCCTGCGCGCCGAACTTGACTGGGGCCGGGTACTGTCGGTCGGCGAGCAGCAGCGGCTGGCCTTTGCCCGCGCCCTGCTCGCCAGGCCGCGCTACCTGCTGCTGGACGAAGCCACCAGCGCACTGGATGCGGCAAACGAAGAGTTGCTGTACAGCCAGCTGGCCGGCCTGTCGATCACGCCGGTCAGCATCAGCCACCACCCGGCGGTGGCGAAATACCACCAATGGGTACTCGAACTGCGTGGGGATGGCCAGTGGACGCTGCAAAGAGCGAGCGGCTATCAGTGATTTACAGGGCAACGCGAAATTACTTCACCAGCGCAAGCAATTCCCTGAAGGCGTCGTGTTCACAGGTGCGTGCCCATTCAAAGGCCACCATCTCGGTGGTGACCAGTTCGGCGCCGTTGCCGGCCAGCCGGTCGAACGCGGCGTCGCGGTTGCGCTCGCTGCGCGAGCTGCAGGCGTCGGTGACGACCCACACGTCGAACTCTTCTTCGAGGAGTTCCAGCGCGGTCTGCATCAGGCAGACATGCGCTTCGCAGCCGGCAATGACGATCATGCTGCGGCCCTCTTCTTCTGGCTCTGCGGGCTTTTGCAGGTGCTTGGGCAGGCTGCGCGCATTGCCGCCGGTCGGTGCCTTGCGAACTGGCGGACGCAGCCACTCAACCAGGCCGTCGGAGGCGGCGCTGAAATGCATCTTTGCCATGGTCTTGCCGCCGGCCGAATCAATCGCCGCCTGCAACTCGGGCAGGTTCTGGCCGAGTTTTTCGGGGTTTTGCGCAGTGCCCCAGACCGGAACGTCCAGGATGCGGGCCATGCGGGCCAGGCGCAGGGCATTGGCCACGACGATCTCATGTTCAAAAATCACCGGCATCAGGCGGGTCTGGTAATCAATCAGCACAAGCTGGGAGTCGTCGGCATCTAGCAACATGGTTATTCCTTTGGGTTGGCGGCCATTATCCCAGCCCTTGCCACCAGTGACGACCGACCGCCTGCGGGCCGCTAGCGAGCGACGCGCGCCCGGTCCACGATGCGGCCGGCCTGCGCACGGGAAACCGAAGCACCCATGGAGCCCAGGGTGCACCCCCAGCCCGCGGCCTGGGCATTGAGCCGCGTGCCCATGAAGGCATCGACCACCTCGATGCTGGAGTGGCGCAGCAGTTCCACGCCCTGGACGGCACGGGCCATGGCTTCGCAGGCCGGCCGGGCCAGGAATTCATCGTCAATGGCCGCCTGGACGAGGGGCGGCAAGGCCTGCAGGTAGGCGTCGAAGCGGCGATCCATGCCGTGGACCGAATTGACTTCGGCCATGAAGGCCTCGCGCGTGATGGGCTCCTTCAGCAGCGAGCGCCGCACATCCATGCACATCATGTTGGCAGTGCCTTCCCAGACGCTGTTCAGCGGCGCCTCGCGGTAGAGCCGGGCCATCGGGTTTTCCTCGATGAAGCCGTTGCCACCGTGGCATTGCAGGGCTTCGTAGGCAATGGCGGGCGCCCGCGAGCAGTTGAAGAACTTGGCCATCGGCGTGGCCAACCGCGCGAAGGCCTTTTCCTGCGCGCTGCTTTCGATATGGTCGGTGGCCCTGGCGACGCGCAGCGCCAGCAGCGTCGCCGCCTCGACCTCGATGGCCATGTCGGCCAACACATTGGCCATCATCGGCTGCTCGGCCAGCGTCTGCCCGAAGCCCCGGCGGGTGCCGGCATGGTTGAGCGCCAGCGTCAGCGACTGGCGCATCAGGCCGGCCGACCCGACGGCAAAGTCCAGCCGCGTCAGGTGCGCGTGCGACAAGATCTCGCGCAGGCCGCCGCCTTCCGGCCCGACGCGAATCGCCAGCGTGCCGGCATATTCGATTTCGCTGGAGGCATTGGACTTGTTGCCGCACTTGTCCTTCAGTCGCTGGATGAAAAACCGGTTGAAACTGCCGTCCGGCAAGGTGCGCGGCAGGAAAAAGCAGGTCACACCGCCGGCCACCTTGGCGAGCGTGAAAAAGCCGTCAGACTGCGGCACTGAACAAAACCACTTGTGGCCCGTCAGCTCGTACCAGTGGGCCGTGGCGCCGTGGTAGCCGGCGCTGTGCGAAAAGCGGGCCGTGGTTTGCGTCTCGCGCAGGTCCGAGCCGCCCTGCTTTTCGGTCATGGCGTAACCGATCACGACCGACGCCTTGTCGGCCACTTCGCGGCGGCTGAACTCATACTGCGTACCGCGCACCTTGTCGGCCCACAGCTTCAGGCAGGGCTCGGACTGAAAGCCGGCATAAGACGCATACGCCATGCCGGTCGGGCAGGCCGTGCCGTGCTCGACCTGGTTCCAGAGGTAGGACAGCACGGCCCGGGCATAGTGCGGCTGCGCCTCGGGCGCAGTCCAGGCCAGCGAATGCACCTCGTGCTTCCAGGCCAGCGCCATCAGCTGGTGCCAGCTGGGGTGAAATTCGACCCAGTCGGTGCGGTTGCCGTAGCGGTCATGCGTCTTGAGCTCGGGCAGGTGCCGGTTGGCCAGGCGGGCCAGGTCCTGAATGTCCTCGTCGCCGACGAGCCGCCCCAGCGCCTGGCAGCGCCCCGACGCCCACGGCACTTCGCGCTGCACGGCGGCGGACAGCACGGCGTCCTGGTCGAATGCATTGAAGCCGGTCAGCGGGCTGGCCTGGTTCTTGACAAGATGCGTGACATGAAGGCTTTCGCCCTGCGGCAAGGGCAACAGCTGATGGGTGTCAATGGGTGCGTTCATGAGAGTCTCCAGCTTGGGTTGCAGGCGTCCTGGCCACGGGCCAGACGAGCGGACAAATCGTCAAGGTAACGGTTGAAAAGGTCGGTGGCGTCCTGGCCGAACATGCGAATGCGACCGGTGTGCTGAAGCAACAACAGGCCGACGCCGTGGGCAAACAGTGCGGTGTTTTCACGCAGCGATTCGTGCGGCGTCAGCCCCATTGCCTGTAATGCCGCTTCGCACGGACGCAGCGCATCGTGCAGGCGGTCATTGAGCTGGACATTGAGATCAGCATTCAGCCCGCGCGGCTGCATGCCCTGCACCAGGTAAAAGCCCAGGTCCAGGTCGCGCGGATTGGCGGCATAAAAGCCGAACCAGGCGCTGGCTTTGGCCCTTAGAACATCAGCCGCCGAACCGTCAGGCGCATCGGCGGTATCGACCACGTTGTTCAGCCGCTCCAGCGATTCAGCCAGCAACGCACCGTAGATCGCTTCCTTGTTTTCAAAATAAGAATAGATGGCACCGGGCGTGTAGCCGGCAGCCTTGGCGATTTCCCGGATGCTCGCACCTTCGATGCCGAGCCGCTGGAACACCGAACGCGCAGCGTCCAGCATCAGCGCCCGGCGCGAGTCGTTCAGGGCCTGTTGGCGTTGAATTTTGGCTTGCATGGCCTGAATATAAGCGGAAACAGGTGGAGCAACCACGCAAAATTAAACACTTGATAATTAAATTGAACAGTGTTTAAATTATTTGGAACCCACTACAGGAAAATTCTAATGAATGCACCCGCCCCCGCCCCCGCGCTAATGTCCGGCGCCGACTACCGCGAATCGCTGCGCCGCTACAAGCCGCGCGTTTTTCTTGACGGCCGGCAGGTTGACAGCGTGGCCGACGAGCGCGGATTTGGCCCCGGCATCAATGCAATTGCGCTGACCTACGACTACGCGCTGAAGGAAAAATACGCGCCTGTCATGACCGCCGTGCAACACACCAGCGGCAAGCGTGTCAACCGCTTGAGCCACATCAACACCAGCAGCGGCGACCTGCTGAACAAGCTGGAGGCCGTGCGGCTGGTCTGCCAGGAAACCGGCTGCGCCCAGCGCTACCTGACGCACGACGCGCTCAACGCCATCGGCCAGGTCTCAAGCCGCATCGACGACGCACGCGGCACCGGTGAGAACACCGCCCGTTTCCTGAACTACCTGCACCGCGTGCAGGACCAGGACCTGACGCTGGGCATTGCGATGACCGATGCCAAGGGCGACCGCAGCCGGCGCCCGCACGAGCAGGCCAACGTGGACAGCTACCTGCACGTCGTCGAGCGCAATGCCAAAGGAATCGTCATCTCGGGCACCAAGGCCATCGTGACCGGCGCGCCGTATGTGCATGAATTGCTTGTCATGCCATGCCGCAACATGGGCAAGGAGGACGCCGACTTTGCCGTCTGCTGCGCCGTGCCGGTTGATGCGCCCGGGATCACCATCATTGCGCGCCCAGCTGGGCGGCCCGGAGAGAAGGTCGAGCATGGCGAGCCACTGTTCAGCCGCAAGTACGGCCAGAGCACGGGCGTGGTGATGTTCGAGCGGGTATTCGTGCCGTGGGACAGCGTGTTTTACGCTGGCGAATGGGAGCATTCGGGCCACCTGACCTACAGCTACGCCACGCACCACCGCCACACCTGCATTGGTGCGCGCGCCGGATTCGGCGACCTGCTGATTGGCGCCGGCGCGCTGATGTGCGAGGCGAACGGGTTCGATCCAGGCAAGGAAACGCATTTACGCGAGCAGATGGTCGAGTTGATCACCATCACCGAAAGTTTTTATGCCTGCGGCGTGGCCGCCAGCGTGTATGGCAAGCCAGATGTCCATAGCCAGACCTTCATGCCTGACCCGGTATTTTCCAATATCGGCAAGCTGCTGCTGGCCACCAAGATCTACGACATGCACCGGATTGCCCACTACGTGAGCGGCGGGCTGATTGTCACCCTGCCCGGCCCGGATGAAGACCACAACCCCGAAACCGGGGCGAAACTGTCGGAAGTGCTGCGCGCCAATCCGGACGTACCCTACGAGCAGCGGATCGAAACCGCGCGGTTTATCGAAGACCTGACGGCCGGCTACCAGGGCGGCTGGTACAGCGTGATCAGCCTGCACGGCGGCGGATCCCCTGCGGCCATGAAACAGGAAATCTACCGCAACTACCCGATCGGATCGAAGGTGGAACTGGTAGAGCGGATTTTGGAGCGCGGCATTGCCGCCGATGGCTCGCCTGCCGCAGCGCCGCACGACCCGCAACGCGCCATCACCAAAAACCGCCAGCCCGGCAAATGCTGCGATACCGGCTGCACCACGCCCGGCCAGCCGGTGATGGTCGATTTGCCGGAGGTTCAGGCGAACCTGCCCTCACGGCGCGCTGGCGTTCCCCGAGTTGGTGAGTAGCCGCTCAAACCGGGGTGGGCCCCTGTTTGTCAAGTAATCCAGGGATTCCGGCATGCGTGGATGCCAGAAACGCAGGATTTACAAAACCATTCCAGGGTCAAGGTGAAAACACCCACGCCAAAACACAGGCCGCTGAAAAGAAGACACGTTCCTTCGCTTGGTTTGAACAAGTATCACAAATAAATTTTTTATTGATAGCAACGAAACCATGACAGCAAAGCGCCACCCGGCAATTCTTTATGGTTTCTTCATGGTTTGACTGGCGCGGGCAATTCCGCGAACTTCAACAAATGCGTTGCCAGCAGTGTTTCCGCCAGAAAGCAGACCAGCGCGGACAGAAAACACATGACGCCAGCCAGAAAGCAAACGGTCGCGATCTTGAAAATTGGCAATTCGCTGGTTTCGCCCAAAAACAGCAAGACGATGGTAGTGCCAATCAAAATGGCGCAAAACGTCAGCAGGGCCAGGCAGCCATTGACCAACCAGCCCCGGTGCCTGAGTCGGCGCAGTTCGTCATACATCCTGGCGGCGCGCACTGGTTCGACATCACCGCTTTCAAGCCGGCCTTCAAGAAATCTGGCCCGGTCGATGATCCGTGCCAGTCGCCCTGCCACGGCACCGATCATGCCGGATACGGCAGTCAACAGAAAAACAGGGGCGACAGCCAGTTGTATGCCGTGGGTCACGGTCGCAAGGTCGGTCGCAAAATTCATCCGGACTCCGATGCATAAGGTGATGGGACAGTCATTTTCTCATGCAAAGGCGCTTGGCTAAGCCAGCCAGAACGCAAGGAACGGCCCGCAAGAACCGTGCTTGAAACTTCCAGGGATACTGCTGCACGCAGGCAGCGGGACGGAATGTCAGGAATGCAGCGACTGACCATCCGGCACATGGGCCGTCATCGGAAAGAAACTGCTGGCCAGCGGCGGCATGGCAGACTGAAGGACTTCCATTGGTGACTTGGTCCCTGTGTCTTTTTCGCGCTCCAGAACGTGGGTCACGCTTTTGATCATTTCCACTTGAGTCTGCATCGCGTTTGCGGCCACTTGCTGCCAGTATTTTCCCGCGCTCTGCACTGCGAAACGCAGAAGTTCGGACTGGATTGCCATGAGTTCGGCAGGCTGGCATGAGACGAAAAGTCTTTGCGCTGTTTCTTCGTGGAAAACCGAAGCTTCGTGCGCAGCATTTTGCTGGATTTTTCGCAGAGCCTCACTGCCGCGGCACATGACCGTGGTGCCATCAACCACCAAGGCAAGATGATGGCGACCCAGTTCCGAAAGAATATTCGGCGGATGGCTTTCAGCAGGCTGGGCAGTGCTGTTCTTTACTTTCGTGATCATTGCAATTCCTTGTTCAAAAAAATTTGAAAGGCAGGTAACCCGAGGGTTGCCACGAGTTTAAATTTTGAGTGCATTTGCGCCCGACATCCACGGATAAGACTGTAAAAACCTTAACGAAAGTTGACAGAAAAATTGCATGGCACAGTGGCAGGCTGAACTCCTTTTCATATTTTCCCTATCAACCAAGGGCCTGCATGCTGCCGAATAAAGAAGGACAACACGTCCCCCAAGCCACTTTCAAGACCCGCACGAACGACAAATAGGTTGCCATCACCCGGCCGGACGTTCAGGCAAACTTTCGCTGTGCATCGAGCGCCAGGCCGGCGCCGATGCTGCCGAACAAGTCTCCTTCAACGCAGCGGGCCTGCGGCGTCAGCGCCAGTACCCGCTCTCGCAGCAAAGGAACGCCGCTGGAGCCGCCGGTAAAAAACACCGTGTCGATGCCTGAGGCGGTGATGCCGGCATCGACCAACAGCCGGGCAACAGTCTGCTCGACAGAATTTACCAGCCCGTCAATCGACCGGTCCAGTTCTGCCCGATGCAGGTTCACGGTTTCACCCGCTGAAATTCGTCCGATATCGATCTGCGCTGCTTCGGCATTTGACAGCGCAATCTTGGCGTCTTCGACCTGAAGCGCAAGCCAGTGGCCGGCGCGTTCTCGCACCAGGCTTTGCAGCCGTTCCATCTTGAGCCGGTCTGCTGCATCACGGTGCAGTTCGGTTATTTCCGCCCAGGCTTTCTTGGTGTACGCCAAGTTGATGGTGTGCCAGGTCGCCAGGTTGAAGTAGTGGCTGGACGGCATTTCGCGCCCGCTTTTGAGCAGGCTGCCCAGCCCCAACATCGGCATCATGCTGGCCAGGCTCAGTGCCTTGTCGAAATCGGTGCCGCCAATATGCACGCCGCTAGTCGCCAGGATGTCATCCCGCCGCTCGGCGCACTTCGCACGCTCGGGGCCGACGCGAATCAGGGTGAAGTCGGACGTGCCGCCGCCAATATCCACCACCAGCACCAGTTCCTCGCGCGAGATTTGTGACTCGTAGTCAAACGCGGCCGCAATGGGTTCGTACTGGAAGGCAATGTCGCGCAGGCCCGCCTGGCGGGCAATGTCTTCCAGCGTGTCTTGCGCGCGCCGGTCGGCCGCCGCGTCGTCATCGACGAAAAACACCGGCCTGCCCAGTACCGCGCGGGTGAATTCCTGCCCCGCTGCCTGTTCGGCCCGGCGCTTGAGTTCGCCGATGAACTGGGCCAGCAGCGCGCGAAACGGCACGGCGCGGCCCGCCACCTCGGTGTATTCGTCCATCATTGACGTGCCGAGCAGGCTTTTCAGCGACCGCATCATCCGGCCTTCATGACCCTCCAGGTAATCGGCCAACGCGGCGCGGCCATAACTGACATGCGCATCTTCGGCATGGAAAAAAATCACCGACGGCAGCGTCAGCTTGCCGTCCTCCAGCGCCAGCAAGGTGCGCTGGCCCGGGCGGCTCCAGCCGGCAGTGGAATTAGACGTGCCAAAGTCAATGCCGCAGGCGGCCACCGGCGCCGCCGGCTCCAGCAGGCCACTCATCGGTCTGCCGGCTTGATGAAGCCGCCTTCGGCCCAGGCAACGGCACTGGCGCGGTTCAGCTTGAACGACGGCGCCACACGAACTTCGGCCAGCAGTTCACCGGTCTCGTCGTGGGCACTCAAGACGGCGTGTGGATGGTCTTCATCAGGAACGATGTCGAGAGACACCGTGATGCGTGCGGCATTCGCCGTCACCGTGATGCGCTGGTGCAAGCTGGCATGCAGTTGCTGCTCATGCCGGCGAACAAACTCCGAAGCAGTCTTGACCAGCGTGTTGAAGGCATTGACGTCCAGCGGCTTGGGGTTTTTCTTGTCGCGCCCCATGGTCCAGGGGCCGACCAGCGCCGGCTCGGGCTCGCCGTCCTTGACCATGGCCACGGCCCAGCCGTCGTCGTCTTCGTTCTTGAGAACCCGGGCGGTCCAGCCGTCGCCGCTCCACAAACGCGGCTCCTGGATTTTGACGGGGTCAGTTGAAGAAGATTCGTTGCCGGAATCTGGCGGGGTGGGGTGGGAATCAGTCAAGGCGCTTCACTCAGGTCAAAAACCACGCCGCAAAAGGGCATGCACAAAAGGGATTCGGGATGGGGATGCGAATTTTACTGTGACCTCAAAGCCGATCCACCGCGTGACCAGGCTCAAGGCGGCAGAGTGCTTTTAGCTACTGAATTTATAGCTGCTTTGGTATGCCAGTCGTGCGGAAAAGACGTATTTGGCAATATAAAAATTATTTATACTCACAAATAAACGCGCCAGCCCGATCAGAGGCCTATCTCGAACTGCGCATCACCCATGTAGCGGTGCGGTCCCAGCGCGGCGGTCAGGGCGGCGGATTCGGCGGCCTGCCACTGGGTGAAGATTTCCAGCTCTTCAGGCGACAACACATCTTGCGCCGGGTGTTCGCCGTAGATTGTGACCATGCGGCAATACGCGCCATACACCGGCGCCACCAGGCTGGCGTCGCCCAGCGACGCGTCCAGCGCCTTGCGAAAACGCTGCTCGGCGGCCGCAAGCTGCTGCGGGCTGGCGTCTTCGAAAGCGTAAAGTTTGAGGGTGTAGCTCATTTTTTGTCCTTCCCGAATTATTTAACGGTCGCATCCGGACCTTGTGCGATGGCAATGCGACGGCGCAGACGGGCCGCCTCTTGCGCGTCGCCGCCCTGCTCTGCCCGCTGGAGCTGAACCCCTAACCAGGCCAGCAGCGGACGCCGCCAGCCCTGAGCGGAAGCCGTGTCAATTGCCAAAGCAATCACGGACGGACTGGCGCGGCCGGTCTGCAGCAGCACGCTGGCTGCCAGAAGCTGCGACAGCGGATCGGCAATGCCCGCAAGCGTTCCGGTATCACCCGCTGCTGCGGCGCGCTGGGCGGGCGGCAGCAAGGCGATGCTGTCAACCTGCACCTGTCCCCGCAGGTAGTCGCCATAGGCACGCTGGGAGGCTGTCGCATCCGCCCGGAGCGGCTCGAAGCCCGCGCAAGGCTCGAACACCAGGCTGGCCACCCGGCTGGCGCAATGCAGGAGTTCGGCGGTGGCCAGCAGGTCGGGCCGGCCGGTGCGCGACAACTGGCTGCGCGCACGCGCCAGTTCAGCGGCTTCGACGCGGCTGTTGCCTTCCAGATAGGCGGCGACCGAACGCTCCATGGAACCCTTGGCTTCGACTTGCCAGTCCGGCGGCCTGGGTGCGCTGCTGCAAGCGGCCAGGACCCAAACGGTGCCGAGTGCAAACACCAGCTTCATCGTCACAGGGCAATTTTTCATGGCAGCTTCATTTCTGCATCCCGTGCAAACGGCCATTTGCGGTTGATCTCGCTGACCAGGCCTTCGACCTTGCGCAGGCTGGCTTCGACATCCCCACGCAAGGCGCCCAGGTCGTTCGTGGCTTCTTTGGCATTCGACGTGATCGCCTGGGCATTGACCAAAATGGCATCGACCTTTTGAAGGCTGGTGCGCGCCTCGCCCAGCATGGCATTGAGTTGCAGCACCGTGGCGCGGGTTGCGGGCAGCACGCCCTTGTCGCCAAACACCTGGGTATCGGTCTTGGCCGCGATGCCATCGAGCTTGGCGAGTAAAGAATTGGTGCGGTCCAGCGTGGCAGAAAACTTCCTGGCCTCGGCTTCGCTGCCAAGCAGCACCGTGAGGGCACCGCCAGGGCCGTTGAGTCGTTCGGTCAGCACCTGCAGGTTGGCCAGGCTGGCGCCCACCGAGCCGCTGCTCCCGGTCAGGCTGTTGAGGTTGTCAATCAGTTCCTTGGCGGCGGCAATGACCCTGGGAATTTCTGCGCTGGCGTCGCCCTGCAAAACGGTTCGCACTGCATCCTTGGGCAGGGGCGGATCGTTCAGCAGCCCGGTGTAGGCGCGAATGTTGGGTCCGCCGACAATGCCCTTGACGAGCGTGAAAACGCTGCTGCTGCGCAGCCAGTGGGCGTCCTTTTCGGCTACATCGACCAAAATGCGTGCCTTGCCGTCTTCGGCCAGTTCAATGCGTCGCACCCGGCCGATCGGAAAGCCGGCAAAAGTCATGTCCATGCCAACCACGACGCCTTCGGAATCCTCGGCCATTAGCACCAGTCGCTGCGTGCTTTCAAAAACACCACGTGCATAAAGCACATACAGCGCGGAACTGCAAACCAGCAGCAGCATGAACAGCAGCAAAAGCCGAGCCTTGAATTCCAGACCAGCCATGTTTTCAGGAATGCTGCGGTCCGGCAGGTGCGCAGACTGCGCCGAACCCTGGCCAACGGGCGGCAGCAGTGGCGGGGACGAATCGGGAGAGGAACGGCTCATGAAAGGTGTATTTCAAATTCAGTAATAGTTGCCAACCAGCGAAGCCACTTCAACCAGCAGCAAAACGGCAAACATACGAACCAGGCCGCGCATTTCGGCACTGGAGCGCAGACTGGCGCCGCGCATGCCGTACAAGGCCGAAGCCATTGGAATGAGCGAAACGGCCAGGCAAAAAAACACTGTCTTCAGCACAAAAATCAGCGTGACGGCAGGTGTGAACACCTGGCCGAACAACCGGGTGTAGCCCGGCAGGCCCGACACGGCGAAGCCGTACACCGCGACATAGGCCACGACCAGCGCCACCACGCAGCTCAGCGCGGCCAGCGTGATGCCGGCAAACATGCCCGCCACCACGCGCGGCAGCACTTCGCGGCGTATCGGCTCAACGCCCTGTCGGCGCATGTTGTCAAGTTCGCCACTGGCCTGCAGCGCGGTGAGTTCGGCGCCATCGGGAATTGTGCAACGCAGCGCCACGAACAGCGCGGCGGTCAGGGGAATCAACTCCAGCACCAGCACACGAATCAACAGTTGCAGCGCATATTGAGACAGGCCATAACTCAGCGCCGTCACCATCACGATGCGCGTGAGTACCACCGTCACCAGCGCGCACAGCAGCGAAAAACCCAGCAGCACCGGCGCCGTGCTGGTGTAGACATGGCGCCCCAGGACTATTCGGTTTTCGCGGCTGTAGCTAGAGGGCGAAAGCGCCAGCACCATGATCACCGCGCCCAGATGCACCAGTTGCCACCATTCGGTGAACCACTGCCGGGCAGACCAACCCGTCTGGGTCAGGCGGTTGTGCCAGGGCGTGCTTGGTGTCATGCCTGCATGATAACGGGGGGTTTGTTCGGCCAAACCCCAAAACAGCGACCGAATGCGTCACCAGCGTATTGCCGACCCGCAGCCCCGAAGGCACGCTTTCACTTGCCGGGGGGTTCGGGCAGCAGCCGGATGAGCTTGCCGTTGCTGCTGTCGGTCAGCACGTACAGCAGGCCATCGGGGCCTTGGCGCACATCGCGGATGCGCTCGCCGACATCGGCCAGCAGCTTGTGCTCGCGAACCACCTTGCCGCCGAAGGGTGTCGAGAGTTCTATCCGGTCAAGGTAAGAAAACTTCAGCGACCCGACAAACAGGTTGCCCTGCCACGTCTTGCCATACCGTTCGCTGGTTAAAAAAGCCATGCCGGACGGTGCGATCGACGGAACCCAGTAATGCAGCGGTTGCTCCATGCCGGCCTTGCGACTCAGGCCTTCGCCCATCTTGCCGCCGCCGTAGTTTTCGCCATAAGTGATCTCGGGCCAGCCGTAATTCGCACCCGGCCGGGGCAGGTTGATTTCGTCGCCACCCTGCGGCCCATGCTCGTGCATCCAGAACGTGCCGTCGGGCCCAAGCGTGGCGCCTTGGGCATTGCGGTGGCCATAGCTCCAGATTTCGGGCAATGCGCCTGCCTGGTTGGCAAAGGGATTGTCGGCAGGCACCGAGCCATCCTTGTTGATGCGAACAATCTTGCCGTGGTGGTTGTCAAGTTTTTGTGCGTCGTCCTTGCGTGAAAACCGCTCTCCCAGTGTCAGGAATAATTTACCGTCCGGTTGGCCATTCGCACCCGGCGCGCGGCCTTCAACAATACGGCATCCGAAATGGGCCGAACTGGCAACTTTCGGCTTCTGGCTGAAAAGCACCTTGAGATTTTCCAGCCGCGCGCCGTCAGCGCTCATTCGGGCGCTGGCCAGCGCCGTGCTGTTGGCCCGGCCGGTGGCAGCAGGTTCCGAATAGCAGAAATACAAGGTGCGGTTGCGTGCAAAGTCACTGTCCGTCACGATGTCGAGCAGACCACCCTGCCCGCCGGCTGCGATCTCGGGCAAGCCGGTGACGGTTGCCAATGCCTTGCCATCGGCAGCCAGCAAGCGCAGCTGGCCGGCCCGCTCGGTGACCAAAAAGCGACCGTCTGGCAAGAATGCCAGCGCCCAGGGATTTTGCAGACCTGACGCCACGGTGTCAGCGCGAACTGCCTGCGCATGCACCTGCAGTGACAGCAGGCTTGAGGTGATGACCGTGGCAGCACAAAGCGCACGCAGGTTCAGCGTTGAAAACATCTTCTGAATCCCTGCATTGTTTTAATGGCTTTGTGATGTCGACTGGGGCGAATAGTTCAAACCAAGGGAGCTGAACCCTATGCCATTCGCCAATCTGGTTCGTCCCGGGAGCAATGCTGGACAAGTGCTTATTTTCAAAAATCCAACACTTCACATATCAAGAAACGAATTTTTCAATTAAATACAATAATATTTAACTGTAATAAAAGAAACTAAGGTAACAATTTTTTATTGACGCAGGGCCTATCCGTCAAGTATGCTCGCCGCGATGCGAATGATTCCCTCTGTACTCGTCCTGGCCCTTGCTGCACTTTGCACCTTGAACGCCCAAGCATCTCCCGCCACTTCCAGCGACGAGATCGACAGGCTGCTCGCCGAGCGGGGGCTTCTGAACAAAATGGACTATGTGCGCCAGAACGTTAGCCATAAAGCGTCCGAGCTGGTCGTCAATGCCATGAGCTTATTGGGGGTTCCCTATAAATGGGGAGGAACCGATGCTGACACCGGATTTGACTGCAGTGGTTTTGTGGTCTCCGTGTACCAGCAAAGCATCGGCTTGCTGCTGCCACGCAAGGCCGAACAGCAGGCGGCAGCCACCGAGAAAATCAGCCAAGCCGAATTGCAACCCGGTGACCTGGTGTTCTTCAACACCATGCGGCGCGCCTTCAGCCACGTCGGCATCTATGTCGGCAACGGCAAGTTTATTCATGCTCCCAGGGCGGGTGCTGAAGTCAGGGTGGAAAGCATGGGTGGCAGTTATTGGCAAAACCGCTTCAATGGCGCACGTCGCGTCATCGGCGATGCCGCCGAATCGGTTAACCCAATGCAGTCGAAGCCGGTCAAGGCTTCAATTGACGACGGAGCCTCCATTCGCTGAATCGCCGGGTTTATGCCCGCCAACAGCACAAAAAATATTCATGTTTGAGAGCCGCCTTGCGCATACGCCGTATGTGCAAGGCGGCTTTTTCGTTTGAAGTCGACTGAAATCTCAGCATTAAAAAACCAAAAGGCTCCTGCACGTTCAAAGGGACACGAGGCTTTTTTGTTTTACCGAAGCGTTCAAACCCGGCATGGCGCCGCAAATACCTATTTCCTGATCGGCGGCAAGTCAGTGCAGCTGCCATGCGCCACTTCTGCTGCCATGCCAATGCTCTCGCCCAGTGTCGGATGCGGATGGATGGTCTTGCCGATGTCCACCGCGTCGGCGCCCATTTCAATCGCCAGCGCAATCTCGCCGATCATGTCGCCCGCGTGCGTGCCGACCATGCCGCCGCCCAGGATCTTGCCGTGGCCGTGCGCCTCCGGGCTGTCGTCAAACAGCAGCTTGGTCACGCCTTCGTCGCGGCCATTGGCTATCGCGCGGCCTGAAGCGGCCCACGGGAACAGGCCCTTCTTGACCTTGATGCCTTGCGCCTTGGCCTGGTCTTCGGTCAGGCCGACCCATGCCACCTCGGGGTCCGTGTAGGCAACGCTCGGGATCACGCGGGCATTGAATGCAGCGCTGGCCAGTTCCTTGTTGCCTTGCAGTTCACCGGCAATCACTTCGGCCGCCACGTGCGCCTCATGCACCGCCTTGTGCGCCAGCATCGGCTGGCCAACAATGTCGCCGATGGCGAAGATGTGCGGCACGTTGGTGCGCATCTGGATATCGACGTTGATGAAACCGCGATCGGTCACGCTGACACCGGCCTTGTCGGCGGCCAGCTTCTTGCCGTTAGGCGTGCGGCCCACAGCCTGCAACACCATGTCATACACCTGCGGCGCAGGGGCCGTGCCGCCCGGCTCGGCGCTCTCGAATGTCACCTCAATGCCTTCGGGCGTGGCCCGGGCGCCCACGGTCTTGGTCTTGAGCATGATGTTGTCAAAACGCGGTGCGTTCATCTTCTGCCAGATTTTGACCAGGTCGCGGTCTGCGCCCTGCATCAGGCCGTCGAGCATTTCCACCACGTCCAGGCGCGCGCCCAGCGTGCTGTACACGGTGCCCATTTCCAGGCCGATGATGCCGCCACCCAGGATCAGCATGCGCTTGGGAACCTCCTTTAGCTCCAGCGCGCCTGTAGAGTCCACCACGCGCGGGTCTTCCGGCATGAAGGGCAGGCGCACGGCCTGGCTGCCCGCAGCAATGATGCAGTTCCTGAAACCGATGGTCTGCTTCTTGCCGGTTTTTTCCTGCGCCGTGCCGCCGGTTTCCTCGACTTCCACGTGGTTGGCACCGACGAAAGCGCCGTAGCCGCGCACGACAGTGACCTTGCGCATCTTGGCCATCGCGGCCAGCCCGCCCGTCAGCTTGTTGACGACCTTTTCCTTGTGGCCGCGCAGCTTGTCGATGTTGACGCTGGGCGCTCCAAAATCAATGCCAAGAGCCGCCATGTGGCTGACTTCGTCCATCACGGCAGCGACATGCAGCAGCGCCTTGGACGGAATGCACCCAACGTTCAGGCAGACGCCGCCCAGCGCGGCATAGCGCTCGACCAGCACCACCTTGAGGCCCAGGTCGGCGGCACGAAAGGCGGCCGAATAGCCGCCGGGACCGGCGCCGAGCACCAGCAGGTCGCAGTCCAGATCGGCCGTGCCGCCGAAGCTGGCGGCGGCTGGCGCTGGCGTAGTGGCTGGAGCTGCTGCAGCAGGCGCTGCTTTTTCAGGAGCAGCAGGTGCAGGTGCAGCCTGCGCGGCAGCCTGTTTTGGTGCTTCAACCGGCGCAGCTGCGGCATTCGCGGCGCCAGCGACTTCCAGTGTCAGTACGACCGAGCCCTGCTTGACCATGTCGCCAAGCTTGACCTTGATGTCCTTGACCACGCCGCCTTGCGAAGCCGGGATTTCCATGGAAGCCTTGTCGCTTTCCACAGTGATCAGGCTTTGCTCGGCCTTGATGGTGTCGCCGGCCTTGACCAGCACTTCGATGACGGAGACTTCATCAAAGTCGCCAATGTCGGGCACCTTGATGTCGATGAAGTTTGCAGAGGCACTCATGAGGAGGCTTTCAATTTGAGGGTGAATAGGTCAATCAGTCCACCGGAATTCTTGTCGAATTCGCAACCGGCGTTCATTCCGGCCATGGCCACCTCGCGGGCGGTTCTGGCCTTGGCCCAGCTCGCATGCATGGCACCCAGCGCAAAGCTGCGGCCCGAGCCCACGCCCCAGAATTCCTTGAATTCAAAGACTTCCCGGTAGCTGTAAAGGCCATAAATGCCGGTGGCGTTGGCAATGAGCACGGTGAACTGGCTGGACTCGTAAGGGTCGTTGTCGTCTTCCTTGCTTTGCAGGAAAAACGATTCCTTGAGCATGGCGTGAAGCCGGAGAAAGGTGTCGAACACCTCCTCGCGGCTGTTCAGCCGAAGTTCCTCGGGGGGCAGCGTCGACATGGCCTTGCGCAGCACGGGAAAGTGCGCCACGGTTCCGGCCATGCCGATGTGACTGACCCCTTGCGGCGTCTCGACCTTGAAAATCTTGCTGTTGCTTTCAAAGCGGTGGCTCAGGCGGGTATCGCCAAAGGTCACAAGCGTGTCGGCAGCCATCACGACCTGACCCGCTTTCTTGACAACCACCAGCGTGGTCACAGCAAGATTCGGCGGAAGTCCGCCAGCACCTGGCCGTAATACGCATTGAAACGCGCCGCCGCCGCGCCATCGATCACGCGGTGGTCCCAGCTCAGCGACAGCGGCTGCATCAGGCGTGGCGCAAAAGCCTTGCCATCCCAGACCGGCTCGATGCGGCTCTTGCACACGCCCATGATGGCGACTTCAGGCGCATTGATGATGGGCGTGAAGTAACGCCCGCCAATGCCGCCCAGCGACGAGATCGTAAAACACGCGCCCTGCATGTCGGCCGGACCGAGCTTGCCGTCGCGCGCTTTCTTGGCCAGCTCGCCCATCTCCTGCGAGATCTGGATGATGCCTTTCTTGTCGGCGTCCTTGATGACCGGAACGACCAGGCCGTTTGGTGTGTCGGCGGCAAAGGCAATGTTGAAATACTGCTTGAGCACCAGCTGGTCGCCGTCGAGCGAGGAATTGAACTGCGGAAACTTCTTGAGCGCGGCCACCGCGGCCTTGATCAGGAAAGCCAGCATCGTGATCTTGACGCCGGATTTTTCGTTTTCCTTGTTCATCTGCACGCGGAAGGCTTCGAGTTCGGTGATGTCCGCGTCGTCGTGGTTGCAGACATGCGGAATCATCACCCAGTTGCGGTGCAGGTTGGCGCCGCTGATCTTCTTGATCCGCGACAGCGGCTGGCGCTCGACCGGGCCAAACTTGGTGAAGTCGACCTTTGGCCAGGGCAACAGTTCCAGGCCGGCACCGGTGCCGCCACCGCCTGCAGCAGCCGGCGCGGGCGCCTTGGCTGCCTGCGCCTGGGTGCGGGTGTCGCCCGTCATCACTGACTTGGTGAAAGCCTGGACATCGTCCTGCGTGATGCGGCCCTTGGGGCCGGAGCCCTTGAGTTCGGCCAGCGGCACGCCCAGTTCGCGGGCAAACTTGCGCACCGAAGGCGAAGCATGCGGCAGACTGGTCGATGTTGCGGCCATGGGTTCATGCGCGGGCTGGGCCTGGGCGGCGGCGGGTGCTGCTGCGGTCGGGGTTGGCGCAGGATCGCCATAGCCTTTGGCGCTGCCGGCGGCATTGGCTGCAGCGGGGTCGGGGCTGCCGCCAGCAGTGGCCGGTGCTGGCGGCGCAGGTGCGGCGGTGGGCGCGGGAGCAGCAGCACTGGCAGCGCCTTCCAGAATCGCCAGCAGGTCGCCAATGTTGATGGTGTCGCCCAGCTTGACCTTGAGCTCCTTGATCACACCGGCATGACTGGACGGGATTTCCATTGAGGCTTTGTCGGATTCCACGGTGATCAGCGATTGCTCGACCTTGACGGTGTCACCCGTCTTGACCAGCACCTCGATCACGACCACATCCTTGAAGTCGCCAATGTCGGGAACCATGACTTCGACCAAGCCAGCCGTCGCGGCTGCCGGGGCTGCCGGGGCTGCGGCTGGCGCGGCTGGTGCCGGCGCAGACGTTGCTTCGGTTTTAGGAGCTGCCGCAGCAGGCGCAGCCTGCGCAGGAGCCTGTTTTGGCTCCGATTCCGCAGCGCCTTCAACTTCCAGCGTCAGCACGACCGAGCCCTGCTTGACCTTGTCGTCGAGCTTGATCTTGATCTCTTTCACCACGCCGGAATGGCTGGACGGGATTTCCATCGAGGCCTTGTCCGACTCGACTGTGATCAGCGACTGCTCGGCCGTCACGCTGTCGCCGGGCTTGACCAGCAGTTCGATCACCGTGACTTCATCAAAATCGCCAATGTCAGGGACTTGTATATCTACCAATGCCATGTTCTTGTCTCCGTTTGCTTGCGTCTTGGACTGAATTTTTACGTCAAGCGTAAAGCGGATTGATCTTGTCGGCATTGATGCCGTACTTGCGGATCGCTTCGGCCACCTTGGCAACCGGCACCGTGCCTTCTTCGCTGAGCGCCTTCAGCGCCGCCACGACGATGTAATGGCGGTTGATCTCGAAGTGTTCGCGCAGCTTGCTGCGGAAATCGCTGCGGCCAAAACCGTCGGTGCCCAGCACTTTGTAAGTGCGGCCCTTCGGGATGTAGGAGCGAATCTGCTCGGCAAAGGCCTTCATGTAGTCGGTCGAGGCAATGACCGGGCCGGCATGGGCTTGCAACTGGTCCTCGACGAACGAGGTGCGCGGGGTTTCCAGCGGATGCAGCAGGTTCCAGCGCTCGGTGTTCTGGCCATCGCGTGCCAGCTCGTTAAAACTCGGGCAACTCCACACATTGGCAGAAACGCCCCACTCTTTTTCCAGCAATTCCTGCGCGGCAATCGATTCCCGCAGGATGGTGCCCGAGCCGAGCAACTGCACGGTCGGCGCCAGCTTGGGGCCTTCCTTGCACAGGTACATGCCCTTGATGATCTGCTCTTCGGTGCCGGGCTTGAGGCCGGGCATGGCGTAGTTTTCGTTCAGCAGCGTGATGTAGAAGTAGACGTTTTCCTGCTTTTCAACCATGCGCTTGAGCCCGTGGTGCAGAATCACGCCGACTTCGTGCGCGTAGGTCGGGTCGTAGCTGATGCAGTTCGGAATCGTGCCGGCCAGGATGTGGCTGTGGCCGTCTTCGTGCTGCAGGCCTTCGCCGTTCAGCGTGGTGCGGCCCGAAGTGCCGCCCAGCAAGAAACCGCGTGCCTGCATGTCGCCCGCCGCCCAGGCCAGGTCGCCGATGCGCTGGAAACCGAACATCGAGTAGTACACGTAGAACGGCACCATGATGCGGTTGTTGGTGCTGTAGCTGGTGGCCGCCGCAATCCAGCTGCTCATGCCGCCGGCCTCGTTGATGCCTTCCTGCAGGATCTGGCCCTTTTTGTCTTCCTTGTAGTACATCACCTGTTCTTTGTCGACAGGGGTGTACTGCTGGCCGGCGGGGTTGTAGATGCCGATCTGGCGGAACAAGCCTTCCATGCCGAAAGTGCGGGCTTCATCCACCAGAATCGGCACGACGCGCGGGCCGAGCGCCTGGTCACGCAGCAACTGCGTCAGGAAACGCACATACGCCTGGGTGGTCGAGATTTCACGGCCTTCGGCGGTCGGCTCCATCACGGCCTTGAAGGTCTCGATGGCCGGCACGGTGAAGTTTTCATCGGCTTTGGTGCGGCGGTGCGGCAGATAGCCACCCAGCGCCTTGCGACGTTCATGCAAGTACTGCATTTCAGGGGTGTCGTCGGCCGGTTTGAAGAACGGCAGTTCGGCCAGCTGGCTGTCGGGGATCGGAATGTTGAAACGGTCGCGAAAGGCCTTGATGTCCTCGTCGCCCAGTTTCTTGGTCTGGTGGACATTGTTCTTGCCCTCGCCAATCTTGCCCATGCCAAAACCCTTGACGGTCTTGATCAAGAGCACGCTGGGCTGGCCGGTGTGGTTCACCGCTGAATGGAATGCGGCATAGACTTTTTGCGAGTCGTGGCCGCCACGGGTGAGCTTCCAGATGTCGTCGTCGCTCATCTTGGAAACCATTTCCAGCGTGCGCGGGTCGCGGCCGAAGAAGTGCTTGCGCACATAGGCGCCGTCATTGGCTTTGAACGACTGGTAGTCGCCGTCGTTGCACTCCATCATGATCTTCTTGAGCGCACCTTCGGTGTCGCGAGCCAGCAGCGGGTCCCAGCCAGAACCCCAGATCAGCTTGATGACGTTCCAGCCGGCACCGCGGAATTCGCCTTCGAGTTCCTGGATGATCTTGCTGTTGCCGCGCACCGGGCCGTCGAGCCGCTGCAGGTTGCAGTTGATGACGAAGACCAGGTTGTCGAGCTTTTCACGCGCAGCCAGGCCGATGGCGCCCAGCGATTCGACTTCGTCCATCTCGCCGTCACCGCAAAACACCCAGACCTTGCGGTTTTCGGTGTTGGCAATGCCGCGTGCATGCAGGTACTTGAGGAACCTGGCTTGGTAAATCGCCATCAGCGGGCCCAGGCCCATCGACACCGTAGGGAACTGCCAGAAATTGGGCATCAGCTTGGGATGCGGATAGCTCGACAAGCCCTTGCCATCAACTTCCTGGCGGAAATTGAGCAGTTGCTCTTCGCTCAGACGGCCTTCAAGGTAGGCGCGTGCATACACGCCGGGCGACACATGGCCCTGAATGTAAAGGCAGTCGCCGCCGTGGTTTTCGCTCTCGGCATGCCAGAAATGGTTGAAACCGGCGCCAAACAGGCTAGCGAGCGAGGCAAACGAACCGATGTGACCGCCCAGGTCACCGCCGTCGGCAGGGTGCAGACGGTTGGCCTTCACCACCATGACCATGGCGTTCCAGCGCATGTAGGCGCGCAGCCGCTGCTCGATGATCAGGTTGCCGGGCGAGCGTTCTTCCTGGTCGGTCTCAATGGTGTTGACATAACCGGTGGTGGCCGAGAAAGGCATGTCGATGCTGTTCTGGCGGGCATGTTCGAGCAGTTGCTCAAGCAGGAAGTGAGCGCGCTCGGGGCCGTTGCTTTCAATGACGGCGGACAGCGCATCCATCCACTCGCGCGTCTCCTGCGTGTCTTTGTCCTGCACCGGCTCAAGGTAAGCGCCGGCGGGGGAAATGCCGGTTTGCTGGGTTTCGTCTGGATTGGCTGCCATTTTGTCTCCTGGATAAATCTTTTCGCTTGTTACTTTGAACCCATGCAAGGCAATGTTCAGCCTTGCGGGCGCGCGTTCAGGTCCCGTTTTTAAACTGAAACCAAGTTTAAGCGCCTAGTTTCTCACAATTATTTGTAAATTTCAAATTGTGCTTTTCAATTTTGCATGATGAAATTTTATGACTTGTTCATTGCTTACCTACATTGAACTTATGGATTTGTAACTGCATCTGTCATGTGGACCTGTTCACTTTAAAATCACTTGTTTTCCCATGTCCCAGTTTCCGCTCTCCCCTTCCACCGACGCCACGGTCAATCCAGCGTCCGTCCCGCTATGGCGGCGCTGGTGGCGCAAACAGTCCCCGTCTCGCCAGGACCGGTTCATTGCGTTGGGACCGCTGTTTTCCGTGGTTCTGTTTCTGGCGGCTGTGATCGCCGCATTTGGCTACCTGCGCATTGAAGAAATAGACCGCGAACAGCAGGCGGTCACCCGTGATGTCGAATATGCCCAGCAACGCCTTAGGCTGCGGCTGCTGGAACGGCAGGAGCAATTGATGCGAATCGGCCGGGACGTGTCCAACAAAGAGATTGATGTCGAAGAATTTCTGATTCAGGCAGAAGCGCTGGTGAACCAGAATCCGGAATTGATGGCGATCACCTGGATCGACAACCGGCGGCGCATCAAAGCATCGTATGTTTCACCCAGTGCCAACGCCATGGGGCCGCGTACTGTCGGCGAGCCGCTCAGGCTGGGTGAGACCGACGGCACCTACGAACTGGCACGCGACCTGCGCCAGCCGGTTTACTCCAGACCCTTGTTATTGCAGGACACCCGGCGCTCCAACGCAGCGAGCCTGCAATTGCAGGTTCCACTGGATGAACAAGGCCGATTCGCTGGTGTGATCATGGGGGAGTATTCAGTGGATGGGCTGCTGCGCTTTGGCATTCCTACGGAAATCACCGCCAAGTACGCGGTTGCCCTGGTGGACGACAAAGAGACTGTGCTGGCAGGCAACCTGCCGCCGGCCCGCAATGGTGCGGCACGGTGGCTGCCCTGGGCCGAAGACGCGGCCAAATACGAAATTCCGGTGTCGCCCGTGGGCAATGGCCTCTTGATCCGGGCCGAAGGCTACCGCGCCTCGCAGGGCGTGGTGGGCAGCGGCTTTTTCTGGCTGGTCAGCGCGCTGAGTGCACTGACCGTGTGGATGCTGCTGGGCAACTGGCGCCATACCCGGCGCAGGGTACAGGCACAAGAGGCATTGCAGACCGAAACCCATTTTCGGCGTGCGATGGAAAACTCGATGCTGACCGGCATGCGCGCGCTCGACCTGCAGGGCCGCATCACCTATGTCAACCCGGCTTTTTGCCAGATGACCGGGCTGACGGAAGACGAACTCGTCGGCTGTACCGCGCCATTTCCACATTGGCCCGAGTCAGAAATCGGCACGCTGATGGGCCGGCTCGAAGATGAACTCCACGGCCGAACGCCGGCCGGCGGCTTCGAAGTACGCGTCAAACGCAAGAACGGCAACACCTTCGATGCCCGCCTGTACGTGTCGCCTTTGATCGATCCGCGGGGCCAACAAACTGGCTGGATGACGTCGATGACCGACATCACCGAACCCAAGCGCATCCGCGAGGAACTCACCGCCTCCTACGAACGGTTCACCACCGTCCTTGAAGGACTGGACGCTGCGGTTTCCGTGGCGCCGATGGGTGGCAGCGAACTGCTGTTTGCCAACCGGCTGTACCGTTCATGGTTTGGTGGCCAGGGCTCAAGCCATGTCAACCTTGTGGCGCAAGTCGGCGTGCCTACCCTCAACCCATCGGGCGATGCCCAGGATGCGGTGGACGACATGGCCGGTTTTCCGACTGAGGCGCTGACCGATGCGCTGACTGCAAATGCCGAAATCTTTGTTCCCGAACTCGCCAAATGGCTGGAAGTGCGTTCCCGCTACCTGACCTGGGTCGATGGCCGTTTGGCGCAGATGGTGATTGCCACCGACATCACTCCGCGCCGCCATGCAGAGGAACAGGCCGCCCAGCAAAACGAACGCGCGCAAAACGCCAGCCGTTTGATCACCATGGGCGAAATGGCGTCAAGCGTGGCGCATGAGTTGAACCAGCCGCTGACCGCCATCAACAACTACTGCAACGGCATGGTGTCGCGCATCAAGGCCAACCAGATCAGCAATGACGACCTGCTGGTGGCGCTGGAGAAAACTGCCAAGCAGGCCTGGCGGGCCGGGCAGATCATTCAGCGCATCCGCGCCTTCGTTAAACGCAGCGAACCCAACCGCACTTCGGCAGATGTGGCGACACTGGTGAGCAATGCCATGGAACTGGCGGAAATCGAACTCCGGCGCCACCATGTGCGGCTGACGCACCACATTGCCGCCCGCCTGCCCGACGTGATGGTGGACCGGATATTGATTGAACAGGTGCTGATCAACCTGATGAAGAATGCGGCCGAATCGATTGCCCAGTCGCACCGGCCCACAGCCCAGCGCAATGTCGAGCTGCAAGTGCTGCCAAAGCAGATCAACGGCCAGAACGTGGTCGAGTTTTCGGTCCTTGATTCCGGCCGGGGACTGACGCCCGAGGTCATGGAGCGTTTGTTTGAGGCCTTCTATTCGACCAAGGCCGAAGGCATGGGAATTGGCCTGAAACTGTGCCGCAGCATTGTCGAATCCCACCAGGGCAGGCTGGAAGCGGTCAACCTCTACAATGGCGACGACGTTATCGGCTGCCGGTTTACCTTCTGGATTCCGCTAATACCCTTGACATCACCGGCAGCCTCTGCCACCGATACCATAACTGCCGAAACTGCGGGCAGTTCCTAGAAAAAACGCCACCATTTCCATTCAAGTTTACGAAGAAAGCAAGGCATGAGTTTGATACCCAAAAAAGGCACTGTCTATGTCGTCGATGACGACGAAGGCGTTCGTGACTCGCTGCAATGGCTGCTTGAAGGCAAGGACTACCGGGTGCGCTGTTTTGATTCAGCCGAAACGTTTTTGAGCCGCTACGATGCGCGTGAGGTGGCTTGTCTGATCGTCGACATCCGCATGGGCGGCATGACCGGTCTGGAGTTGCAGGACCGCCTGCTGGAACGCAAGTCGCCGCTGCCGATCGTCTTCATTACCGGCCACGGCGACGTGCCAATGGCCGTGGACACCATGAAAAAAGGTGCGATGGATTTCATCCAGAAACCCTTCCAGGAAGCCGCGCTGGTCGACCTGGTCGAGCGCATGCTGGCGCAGGCCAAGGATGCCTTCAACGACCACCAGCAGTCGGCCAGCCGCGACGCGTTGCTGGCCAAGCTGACGTCACGCGAAGCGCAGGTTCTGGACCGCATCGTTGCCGGCCGCCTGAACAAGCAAATTGCCGACGACCTGGGCATCAGCATCAAGACGGTCGAGGCGCACCGCGCCAACATCATGGAAAAGCTCAATGCCAACACCGTGGCGGACCTGTTGAAAATCGCCTTGGGCTCCACTGCCCCCAAGGTCTGACTCGCATCAAATACTCCGTTTTTAATAGCAGCCTACGCCCGTGGCACTTGCGCTGACGGGCGTTTTTACTTGAAACTTAAGAACATGACCGCCCAACTCATCGATGGCATTGCACTTTCGCATCAACTGCGAGGCGAAGTTGCCGTTCGTGCAGCCGCCCTGCGTGCCCGGGGCATCACGCCGGGACTGGCTGTGGTACTGGTCGGCGACAGCCCGGCCAGCCAGGTGTATGTACGCAACAAGGTGAAGGCCTGCGAAGACAACGGTCTGCATTCAGTGCTGGAGCGCTACCCGGCCGCCATGAGCGAAGCCGAACTGCTGGCGCGCGTCGACGCATTGAACAACGACCCGGCGATTCACGGCATCTTGGTGCAATTGCCGCTGCCGGCGCACATCGACGCGCAAAAGGTCATCGAGGCGATTTCACCGGCAAAAGACGTGGACGGCTTTCATGTCGGCAGCGCCGGCGCGCTGATGGTCGGCCAGCCCGGTTTCTGGCCCTGCACGCCGTATGGCTGCATGAAGATGCTGGAAAGCATCGGCTACGATCTTCGCGGCAAGCATGCCGTGGTGATTGGCCGCAGCAACATCGTCGGCAAGCCAATGGCGCTGATGCTGCTGCAGAAAAACGCCACCGTCACGATTTGCCACAGCGCCACCGCCAATTTGAAAGCCATGACACTGCAAGCCGACGTGATTGTGGCGGCAGTCGGCAAGCGCAACGTGCTGACCGCCGACATGGTGAAGCCCGGCGCGGTGGTGATCGACGTGGGCATGAACCGAAACGATGAAGGCAAACTTTGCGGCGACGTGGATTTTGACGGCGTCAAGGAAGTGGCCAGCTACATCACACCCGTGCCCGGCGGGGTGGGCCCGATGACCATCACCATGCTGCTGGTCAACACCCTGGAAGCTGCTGAACGCGGCTAGATCAGGCAGCGAGCCATTGCTCATTCAGCGTGCCGTGATACGGCGCTGCGTGGTTACCGCTCCGGGCGGGCGCTCAGGCGCCAGAGCGCGAACCCGGCGCACAGCCACTGGCCCACCAGCATCGCGCTGCCCAACCCATGCCAGAGCCGCAGGTTGCCGCCGTCAACGCGGGCGCTGACAATGCGCGGTGCCACGGCAAATTCAACCAGCAAGGCCAGCAACATGCCAGCTACTATGAATTTCATAGCTGCTTGCGCAGGTGCTGCTTGCGCGTACAGGTCTTTTTGATTAAACACCAGCAACATCAGCAAGGCGCAACCCGTGCTGAGCCAGGTTTGCGCGCCAAACAGTTTGGCCGCCATGGCGCCTGCAGCCGCCGGACTTCCCAGGTGCATGAACAGCATCGGCACGACGACAAAACCCAGTGCCGTCAAGCTGCCCCACCACAGGGCCGCCGCCAGCAGCCCGATTCGCTGACGCGCTGGCGGCTGCATCAAAGGTAGCTGACCGACACGATCTCGTAGCGGCGGATGCCGCCAGGTGCCTGCACTTCTGCGCTGTCGCCCTCGTCCTTGCCAATCAGCGCGCGGGCAATCGGCGAGCCGATGTTGACCAGCCCCAGCTTGATGTCAGCCTCGTCTTCACCCACGATCTGGTAGGTCACGCTGTCGCCAGTGGCTTCGTCTTCCAGTTTCACGGTCGAGCCAAACACGACGCGTGTGCCCGGCTCGAAAGTGGTGGGATCAATGATCTGGGCCGCTGACAACTTGCCTTCGACTTCCTGGATGCGGCCTTCGATGAAACCCTGGCGGTCCTTGGCGACTTCGTATTCGGCGTTTTCGCTCAGGTCGCCTTGGGCACGCGCTTCTGAAATCGCATTGATGACCCACGGGCGCTGAACCGTCTTGAGGTTGTGCAATTCGGCTTTCAGCTTTTCCGCGCCGCGCTTGGTGATGGGTAAGGTGGTCATGTTTGGGTCCTGCAAAATGCGAAACCGCCACCAGTCACCTGGCGGCGGTATGTTTGATCGTCTTGACGTTTTAGTTTAATGCATGTTCGGCAAGGTCAACCGGGAGTTTCACCTGATCGTCAAGCTGCCTGCGCTGCCAGTTGGGCGTGCAGTTCCTGGATCGAATAAATGCTCAGGTTGTCCAGGTACTTCATGCCTTCAACCGCCGCTTCAGCGCCTGCAATGGTGGTGAAGGTCGTCACACGGGCCAGCAGGGCCGAAGTGCGGATCTGCCGTGAATCGGCAATCGCGTTACGGCGTTCTTCCACGGTGTTGATGACCAGCGCAATCTCGTTGCTCTTGATCATGTCCACAACGTGCGGCCGCCCTTCCGTCACCTTGTTGACCACGCCGCAGGCAATGCCGGCCACATTGATGGCCGCGGCTGTTCCCTTGGTGGCCACCAGCTCGAACTTGAGCTCAACCAGTGCACGCGCCACGTCCACCGCGCGCGCCTTGTCGTTGTTCTTGACAGTCAGGAAAACCTTGCCGGACGTGGGCAGCTTCGTGCCGGCGCCGATCTGCGACTTCACGAACGCTTCGCCAAAGGTCTTGCCAACCCCCATGACCTCGCCAGTGGACTTCATCTCGGGGCCGAGAATCGTGTCCACGCCGGGGAACTTGACGAAGGGAAACACGGCTTCCTTGACGCTGAAGTACGGCGGGGTGACTTCGCGCGTCACGCCCTGCGATGCCAGCGACTGGCCGACCATGCAGCGCGCCGCCACTTTGGCCAACTGGATGCCGGTGGCCTTGCTGACGAAAGGCACGGTGCGTGATGCCCGCGGATTGACTTCCAGTACGTAGATGACATCCAGGCCGTCGATGTGTTGAATGGCGAATTGCACATTCATCAACCCGACCACGTTCAGCGCTTCGGCCATGGCGGCGGTCTGGCGCTTGATTTCGGTGACGGTTTCCAGGCTCAGCGAATACGGCGGCAGCGAACACGCCGAGTCCCCACTGTGAACGCCGGCCTGCTCGATGTGCTCCATCACGCCGCCGATGAAGGTCTTGCCTTCCGAATCGCGGATGCAGTCGACATCGCATTCGATGGCGTCGTTCAGGAAGCGGTCCAGCAGCACCGGGGAGTCATGGCTGACCTTGACCGCTTCACGCATGTAGCGCTCCAGGTCGCGCTGCTCGTGGACGATTTCCATGGCGCGACCACCCAGCACATAGCTGGGGCGCACCACCAGCGGGTAACCGAGTGCGGCGGCTTTTTCCAACGCTTCCGGCTCGGTGCGGGCCGTGGCGTTGGGCGGCTGGCGCAAGTCGAGTGCGTGCAGCAGCTTCTGGAAGCGCTCGCGGTCTTCGGCGGCGTCGATCATGTCGGGCGAGGTGCCGATGATGGGCACGCCGTTGGCTTCCAAGTCCAGCGCCAGCTTCAAGGGCGTCTGCCCGCCGTATTGGACGATCACGCCAAACGGCTTTTCCTTGTCGACAATTTCCAGCACGTCTTCCAGCGTGAGCGGCTCAAAGTACAGGCGGTCGCTGGTGTCGTAGTCGGTCGAAACGGTTTCAGGATTGCAGTTGACCATGATGGTCTCGTAGCCGTCCTCGCGCATCGCCATGGCAGCGTGCACGCAGCAATAGTCGAACTCGATGCCCTGGCCGATGCGGTTCGGACCGCCGCCCAGCACCATGATTTTTTTCTTGTCCGTGGGCGCGGCTTCGCATTCGCTGCCCTCAGCCTCGTAGGTCGAATACAAATAGGCGGTGTTGGTTTCAAACTCGGCCGCGCAGGTATCGACCCGCTTGTAGACCGGACGCACACCCAGCGCAATACGCTTTTCGCGGATCGCGGTGTCGGTGGTCTTGAGCTGGCGCGCCAAGCGGCGGTCAGAGAATCCTTTTTGCTTCAGCGCGCGCAGGGTGACGGCATCGATCTTGTCCAGCGTCGTGGTTTCCAGCTCCAGCTCAATCTTGACGATCTGCTCGATCTGCACTAGGAACCAGCGGTCGATTTTTGTCAGTGCAAAAACTTCATCGACGCTCAAACCCATGGCGAACGCGTCGCCCACGTACCAGATGCGGTCGGGCCCAGGCGCGCCGAGTTCCTTTTCCAGCACTTCACGGTCCTGGGTTTTCTCGTTCATGCCGTCCACGCCGACTTCCAGCCCGCGCAGGGCTTTCTGGAACGATTCCTGGAAGGTGCGGCCCATGGCCATGACTTCACCAACCGACTTCATCTGCGTCGTCAGGCGCGAATCGGCGGTCGGGAATTTTTCAAACGCAAAACGTGGAATCTTGGTGACCACGTAGTCGATGCTCGGCTCGAAGCTGGCCGGCGTTGCGCCGCCGGTGATCTCGTTGCGCAGCTCGTCGAGCGTGTAGCCGACGGCCAGCTTGGCGGCAACCTTGGCTATCGGGAAACCCGTGGCCTTGGACGCCAGCGCCGACGAACGCGACACCCGCGGATTCATCTCGATCACCACCATGCGGCCGTCATCGGGATTGATGGAGAACTGCACGTTGGAGCCGCCGGTATCGACGCCTATTTCGCGCAGCACGGCCAGCGAAGCATTGCGCAGGATCTGGTATTCCTTGTCCGACAGCGTCTGGGCCGGCGCGACGGTGATCGAGTCGCCGGTGTGCACGCCCATCGGGTCGAGATTTTCAATCGAGCAGACGATGATGCAGTTGTCAGCGGTGTCGCGCACCACTTCCATCTCGTACTCTTTCCAGCCGAGCAGCGATTCCTCAATTAGCAGCTCGCTGGTCGGTGACGCTTCAATGCCGCGCTTGCAGATTTCCTCAAACTCTTCCGGGTTGTAGGCAATGCCGCCACCCGTGCCGCCCAGCGTGAAGCTGGGGCGGATCACGGTGGGGAAACCCAGCGTTTTCTGCACGGTCCAGGCTTCTTCCAGGGTGTGCGCAATGCCCGAGCGCGCCGAACCGAGACCAATCTTGGTCATCGCGTCCTTGAACTTCAGGCGGTCTTCAGCCTTGTCGATGGCTTCAGGCTTGGCGCCGATCAGCTCGACATCGTATTTTTCCAGCACGCCGTTGCGCCACAGATCGAGCGCGCAGTTAAGCGCCGTCTGTCCGCCCATGGTCGGCAAGATCGCGTCGGGCCGTTCCTTGGCGATGATCTTTTCCACCGTCTGCCAGGTGATCGGCTCGATGTAGGTGACGTCCGCTGTCGCCGGGTCGGTCATGATCGTGGCCGGGTTGCTGTTGATCAGGATGACCTTGTAGCCCTCTTCGCGCAGCGCCTTGCAGGCCTGCACGCCGGAATAGTCAAACTCGCAGGCCTGGCCGATGATGATCGGGCCAGCACCAATGATGAGAACTGATTTGATGTCTGTGCGCTTAGGCATTCTTCTTCTCCTGGCTTTGCGCCATCAGCGCTGTGAAGCGGTCGAACAGGTAGGAAATGTCGTGGGGTCCGGGTGACGCTTCCGGGTGGCCCTGGAAGCAGAACGCCGGCTTGTCGGTGCGGGCCAGACCCTGCAGCGTGCCGTCAAACAGGCTGATGTGCGTCGGTCGCAGGTTGGCGGGCAGTGTGGTTTCATCGACCGCAAACCCGTGGTTCTGGCTGGTGATGCTGACGCGGCCGGTGTCCAGGTCTTTCACCGGATGGTTCGCGCCGTGGTGGCCGAACTTCATCTTGAAAGTCTTCGCACCGCCGGCCAGCGCCATGATCTGGTGGCCCAAGCAGATGCCGAAGGTCGGAATGCCGGTTTCGATCAATTCCCCAATCGCCGCAATGGCGTAATCGCAAGCCTGCGGATCGCCCGGGCCGTTGGCCAGGAAAATTCCGTCCGGATTGAGCTTGAGCACATCGGCCGCCGATGTCTGCGCCGGCACCACCGTGATGCGCGCGCCGCGTTCGGCGACCATGCGCAGGATGTTTTTCTTCACGCCGAAGTCATAGGCAACGACATGAAAGCGCGGTGTGATCTGCACGCCGTAGCCCGAGCCGAGTTTCCATTCGGTCTGTGTCCATTCGTAGGTGTGCTTGACCGACACGACCTTGGCGAGATCAAGGCCAGCCATGCTGGGCGCCGCCTTGGCGGTGGCAATCGCCTTGTCAATGGCCGCTTGGCTGACAGCTTCTCCGGACGCTAGCGCCAGGATGCAGCCATTTTGCGCGCCGTGGATGCGCAGGTGGCGCGTCAGCTGGCGGGTGTCAATCCCTGCAATTGCCACGATGTTTTCGCGAACCAGGTATTCGGCCAGCGTCATGGACGCGCGAAAGTTCGACGTGATCAGCGGCAAGTCCTTGATGATCAGGCCGGCGGCGTGGACTTTGCTGCCTTCGACGTCTTCGGCATTAATGCCGTAGTTGCCGATATGCGGATAAGTAAGGGTGACGATCTGCTGGCAATAGCTCGGGTCCGTGAGGATTTCCTGGTAGCCGGTCATGGCGGTGTTGAACACCACCTCACCGATCGTGGCACCTGGAGCGCCAATCGAATTGCCAATAAAGACCGTGCCGTCTGCGAGCGCCAAAATGGCGGGCGGGGTATTTCCCTGAAGAGACAAAAGCACTGGGTTCTCCGGTTGTGTACGGTTCGCCCAAGCAAGCACAGGAAGCGTCTTTTTCAGACGCTTGCAGGCGGCTTTTGTGAAGGGGGATGGCTTTGTATGCGCTTGGGCGAAGCTGTGTTTTGAAAAGCCACTGATTATATAACGCCCCCACGGTCGCCCACTTTGTGTGGCTCCCTGCCCCCCGAGGGGGCCGCTTCGCCTGCGGCCTGGCGAAGCCAGTTCCGCGGCCCCTGCTTGAAGTTTCGCCGCTTTGCTGCTCAGGTTTCGGAAAGCGAACTTGCGTAAAGGCAAATGGCTGCTGCTGCGGCGACGTTGAGTGACTCCTCGCCGCCCGGCTGGTCGATTCGCACCTTCAGGCTGGCTCTGGCCATCAGGTCATCGCTGACGCCCTGCCCTTCATGGCCCATGGCCCAGGCGCACGGCATTGGCAATTTCTGCTGGTGTACGAAGCTGCCGTGGTGCGAGCTGGTCACCACAATCGGCACCGTGAGTCCCGACAATGCCTCGGGGTCAACGCCTTCGATCAGACGCAGGGCGAAATGCGCGCCCATGCCGGCGCGCAGCACTTTGGGCGACCACAGCGCGGCTGTTCCCTTGAGCGCGATGATCTGGCTGAAACCAAAAGCCGCCGCGCTGCGCAGGATGGAGCCGACATTCCCGGCATCCTGCACACGGTCCAGAATGACCGACGCAGCGCCGGGCTGGACTTCGGGCACGGCTGGCAGTTCGAGCACGAAGCCCATGCGCGCTGGCGATTCGAGTCCGCTGATATCGGGCAGCAGTGCATCGGCTATCACTATGTTTTTCATAGCTACTGATGCCCACTCGGCGTGCGCCAGAGGCCAAAAAGACTCTGAAAAAACTGCGATGACTGGTTTCAGGCCGCGCGCCAGTGCGGCTCGGCACAGGTGGTCGCCTTCCAGCCAGACGCGGCCCTGCTTGCGGTAAGCGGTGTTGTCATGCGACAGCCGGTGCAGGTCCTTGACCAGAATATTGTCGCGTGACGAAACATGCGTGACCGGAACAGAAAAACCGCTGCTCATCGCAACACCCCAGCCACAGGCGCAAACGAACGCCGATGCTGCGGACACGCACCGTGCTGGCGCAAGGCAGCCAGGTGCTTGGCCGTTCCATAACCCTTGTGGCCGGCAAAACCGTATTGCGGGTAAAGCAGGTGATAGTCGCCGCACCAACGGTCGCGGTAGACCTTGGCCAGAATCGACGCTGCCGAAATGGCCGGAACCAGCGCATCGCCCTTGACAATCGCCTCGGCCAGGATCAGCAGCCGGGGCAACTGGTTGCCATCGACAAGCACCTTTGACGGTTTGAGCCGAAGGTTTTCTACCGCCCGCTTCATGGCCAGCAAAGTCGCCTGCAGAATGTTCAGGCTGTCAATTTCTTCCACGCTCGCCATGGCAATCGAGCAGCACAGCGCCTTGGCCTGGATTTCGTCGTACAGCTTCTCGCGTCGCAACGCCGTGAGTTTTTTTGAATCGGCCAGGCCCGCGATGGGATTGAAAGGATCCAGAATGACAGCTGCCGCCACCACCGGTCCGGCCAGCGGCCCGCGTCCGGCTTCGTCGACACCGGCCATCAAGCCGGGCGTGTCCCACGAAAAGACAGTCTGTTCAGGTTTCAAGGATTTTCTGGATTGCATCGGTGGTCAATTGGGAAGTGTCTCGCTGCAGTTCTGCATGCAGCTGGGTAAATCGCTGTTCAACGGCTCTGATTTTTTCAGGGGCCGATGATTTTGCATCAATCCATTCATGCAGCGCTTGCGCCAGCGCCTCGGGCGTTGCCTGATCCTGCAGCAGTTCAGGCACGACAAAATCGCGGCACAAAATATTCGGCAGGCCGACCCAAGGCTGCAGTTGCTTGCGCTGCATGATCTGCCACGACAGCCAGTTCATGTTGTAGGCAATCACCATAGGGCGCTTGAACAGTGCCGCTTCCAATGTCGCGGTACCACTGGCGATCAGGGTGACGTCACAGGCCGCCAGTACCCTGTGCGACTGACCAGCAACGATCTGCACATCGGCGCGGACGCCAGCCTGATCAGCCAGTTGCTCGATCAGAGCTTTCAGCGCCGGAATCGCCGGCACTATGAATTGAATCGCGGGGTATGCCCGCTTGACAAGCGCTGCAGCCTGAAACAATCTTAAAGCCAGGTACTCGATTTCCGATTTCCGGCTGCCAGGCAAAATGGCGACGACCGTGGCCTTGTCGGGTAAGCCCAGCGCGTGGCGGGCCGCCTGTCGGTCCGGCTGCATTGGAATCACGGCCGCCAGCGGATGGCCGACATAGGTCGCGGCAATTCCGTGAGCAGCCAGCAGGGCCGGTTCAAATGGAAAGATGCACAGCACATGGTCAACACTGCGTCTGATTTTTTCCACCCGGTCGGCCCGCCACGCCCAAATCGAGGGACAGATAAACTGCACCGTCTTGATGCCCCCAGCCTTCAACGCCGCCTCCAGCCCGAGGTTGAAATCAGGCGCGTCAATGCCGATGAAGACATCGGGACGATTGCCGGGGTCCGTTAACAGGCGTTTTTTCAGTTGCTCGCGGATACCGGAAATTTCGCGGTAGTGACGCAGCACCTCGACATAACCGCGAACAGCCAGTTTTTCGCTCGGCCACCAGGCCTGAAATCCCCGACGGACCATTTGTGCGCCGCCGATGCCGCCAGACGTCAAGGCAGGCCAGCGTGATGTGAGGCCGTCAAGCAGCAAGCCTGCCAGCAGGTCACCCGAGGTTTCACCAGCGACCATGGCGATGTCAGGGGCCGAGGGGGCACTGGAGCGGACAGAAAAGCCCTGCTCACTTCGCAGTGGCAGGGGCAGTGGCGCGGCCGACATTGCGGCTTTAGCGAACGATACCGCGCTGCGGCGAGGATTGCTCTAGAAACGAAAGCATCATCTGCACGTCTGGCATGGACTCCGGATATTTTTGAGTCAATTCAGCAATATTCAGCTTGGCCTGTTCCAGTGTCAACCCGCCGCGGTACAGCGCCTTGTGCATGGCCTTGACAGCCGAAATACGGTCAGCTGAAAAACCCCGGCGGCGCAAGCCTTCAAAGTTCATCGAGCGCGCTTTGGCGGGCTGGCCCTGGCACATTACAAAGGGTGGCAAATCAGCGAGTACCACTGAAGAAACAGCAGTAAAACTGTGGGCGCCCAGCCGCACGAACTGGTGTACGCCGGTAAAGCCGCCGAGGATCACCCAGTCGTCAACGTGAACATGACCGCCCAGCGTGGTGTTGTTGGCAAAAATCGTCTGGTTGCCGACCACGCAGTCATGCGCCACATGCACGTAAGCCATGATCCAGTTGTCGTTGCCCATGCGGGTCACGCCCAGGTCGCCGGGCGAACCGATGTTGAAGGTGCAGAACTCGCGAATCGTATTGCGGTCGCCAATGACCAGCTCGCACGGCTCGCCAGCGTATTTCTTGTCCTGCGGCACACCGCCCAGCGCATTGAACTGGAAAATGCGGTTGTCAATGCCAATGCGGGTGTGGCCCTCGATCACACAATGTGCGCCGACCGTCGTGCCAGCGCCTATGCTGACATGGGGGCCGATCACCGTGTAGGGCCCGACAGTCACCGAACTGTCGAGCTGGGCGCGGGGGTCAACCAGGGCCGTCGCATGGATGCCCGAAGGCTCGGCTGCCAGCGTCATGACCGCGCCCTCAGGCCACTGTGCGCATAGTGCACATCAGTTCGGCCTCACAGGCAATGTTTCCGTCAACTCGCGTCACGCCCTTGAACTTGAAAATTCCAGCCTTCATGCGCAGCAGGCTCACGTCCATGATCATCTGGTCTCCAGCGGTCACCGGACGCTTGAAACGCGCGCCGTCGATGCCGGCAAAGTAATACACCGTCTTGTCGTCGGGCGTGACGCCCAGCGTGGAAAACGACAGAAGCGCCGCCGCCTGCGCCATCGCTTCGATCATCAGCACCCCGGGCATGACCGGATGCTTTGGAAAATGGCCCATGAAAAAAGGCTCATTGATCGTGACGTTTTTCAACGCCTTGATGCTTTTGCCGGTTTCAATTTCAAGCACCCGATCGACCAGCAAGATGGGATAACGGTGCGGCAATAACTTGAGAATCTGGTGAATGTCCATCATGATTTTTCTTCTTTGAATCTAGCCTGCAGTTGCAGCAGGGTTTTTTCTGTTTGTTTGAGCCGCTCACGCAGCGCATGAAGCTGCTTGAGCGTGGCGGCATTCTTTTCCCAGGCGGCATTGTCGTCGATGGGAAACAGGCCGGTGTAATGGCCAGGCTTTAACAGCGACCGGGTCACGGTCGTGGCTGCCGAGACATGTACACCGTCCGCCAGCCTCAAATGACCCAGCACGATCGCACCGCCGCCGACGGTGCAATGCGCCCCAATCGTCGCGCTGCCGGCGACACCTGCGCAGCCAGCCATCGCGGAATGCCGGCCTACCCGGACGTTGTGGCCGATTTGTACCAAGTTGTCGAGCTTGACACCGTCTTCAAGCACAGTGTCCTGCAGGGCGCCCCGGTCAATGCAGGTATTGGCGCCGATTTCCACGTCGTTGCCGATGCGCACTGCGCCCAGCTGCTCGATCTTGACCCACTGGCCGCCGTGCGGCGCAAAGCCGAAGCCGTCCGCGCCAATCACGGCGCCGGGATGGATGATGCAGCGCTCACCGATGCTGCAACCGTCAGCCACTGTCACGCGCGCTGAAAGCCTGCTGTGTGCACCAACAGAGGCATTCATGCCAATGACGCAATGCGCGCCAATCCGGGCACCTTCGCCAATCGCTGCACCAGCCTCAATGCAGGCGAATGCACCTATCGACACATTCGCGCCAATGCGGGCGGTCGGATCAATTAGCGCGCTGGAATGGATGGCGGGCGCGGTATCTGGCGCATGCAGCCTTTTCCAGAGCTGGGTGACCAGTGCAAAGTAATGGTAGGGATCGTTCACCACGATGCAGGAACCGCGCTTCAGTGCCGCATCGCGGACTGAGTGCGCGACGATCACGCAGCCTGCCCCGGATTGCGCAAACTGTCCGAGGTACTTCGGATTGCTGAGGAAGGTAAGTTCGTTCGGACCCGATGCGTCCAGGGTGGACAGCCCCTCAATCAGCACTTCCGGGTTTCCGATCAGTTCGGCCGGCACCTGGTCGCCCAGCAGCCGGGTGATGTCAGCAAGTTTGAGCGTCATGCAGGCCAGCCTTTTCCACGCTCATGCTTATGCACACCAACGGAAATTACTTGGAAGCGTTCAGCGCCTTGATCACCTTGTCGGTGATGTCATGCTTGGGGTTCACGTATACCGATTCTTGAAGAATCAAGTCGTATTTTTCAGTTTCTGCCAAGGTTTTGACGACCTTGTTGGCACGTTCGATCACCAGTTGCAGCTCTTCATTCTTGCGGGCGCTCAGATCTTCCTGAAATTCCCGGCGCTTCGTCTGAAAGGTCCGGTCCTGGTCAACCAGTTGCCGCTGGCGCACGGTTCGCTGGCTTTCCGCCAGTGTCGGCGCTTCACGCTCGAATTTGTCCGACTGGGTTTTTAACTGGGTTCCAAGATCGGTCAGTTCTTTTTCACGCTTGCTGAATTCCTGCTCCAGCTTGGTCTGGGCCGCCTTGGCCGAATTGGCTTCGCGGAAAATGCGGTCGAGGTTGACGACGCCCACCTTGAATTCCTGCGCGCTGGCGGAAAAACCGGCGACTGCAATCACCAGGCCGAGGAGAATTTTGCTGGAAAAATTTTTCATTAGAAAGAGGTACCAATTTGGAATTGCAAACGTTCGATTTTATCGCCGGCCTGTTTACGAAGGGGCACGGCGTAAGCAATGCGCAACGGGCCGACAGGGGAAATCCAGCTGATGCCAAGACCGGTAGACACCCTGAGGCCATCAGGGCCGCTGAGTTTATAGCTGTCCTTGAACACATTGCCGGCATCGACAAATCCGTACATGCGCAAGGTGCGGTCGTTTCCAGCCCCTGGAAACGGCGCGATCAATTCGGCATTGAGTGTCAGCTTTTTCGGTGCGCCGACGGAAAGGTCGGTACTGTCGCGAGGACCCAGCGATCCCTGCTGGAAACCGCGCACCGAGCCCAAGCCACCGGAATAGTAATTTTTGAACAGTGGGTAAGGTTGGCCGTTCAGTCCTTTGCCCCAGCCCAGTTCACCGTTCAGGGCTACTGTGAATTGCTTGTTCAGCGGAATGTACTGCTGGATCTGGTAATTGGCACGCACAAACCTGATGTCGCCAGCAATACCCCAGTCGCCATAAACCCGTTGAAAACGTCCCGAGGTGGGCACCAGGGCACTGTCGCGGCTGTCGCGTGACCATCCCACTGTCAAGGGAATCGAATTGCTCTTTTCACCGAATTTATTAATATAGTCCTGGTAGCTGACGGGCAGGTTGGTACCGGGAACGATGGTCAAAGACTCGTAGCCGGTGCCAAAGTAAACCGTGTCGGTTTCCGTGAACGGAACGCCAAAACGGATGCTTGCACCGCGGGTCTTCAACTTGTAGTCGCCGCCCTGCCCTGAAAGCGGCTGCGAGGTCCGGTCATAAACGTCAATAGAGCGCGAAATGCCGTCGGCCGTGAAATAGGGATCGATCGTGCTCAACACCAACTGGCGATTTGACTTGCTGGTGTTGACTTCAATGCCCAGGTAATTGCCTGTGCCAAAGACGTTTTCCTGTTTGATGCCGAACATCAGCGAGACACTGTCAGCGCTGGAATAGCCGGCGCCCAGCTGCAAATTACCGGTGGGCTTTTCAGCCACATTGACGGTGATGTCCACCTGATCGGGTGTACCCGTGACTTCCTGCGTTTCCACATTCACTTCGGTGAAAAAGCCCAGGCGGTCGACGCGGTCGCGCGAAAGGCGGATCTTGTCGCCGTCGTACCAGGACGACTCGAACTGGCGAAATTCGCGGCGCACTACTTCGTCGCGGGTTCGGTTGTTGCCCGACACATTGATGCGCCGCACATAGGCACGACGGGAAGGATCCGCCTGAAGCACAAAAGCCACGCGGTTGTTCGCGCGGTCGATCTGGGGAACCGCCTCGACCCTGGCAAAAGCAAAACCAAACACACCGAAATACTCGGTAAAGGCCTTGGTGGTTTCAGCCACCGAATCTGCGTTGTAAGGCTCGCCGGGCTTGATGACCACCAAGGACTTGAATTCTTCCTCCTTGCCCAGGAAGTTGCCTTCCAGCTTGACGCCCGACACAACAAAACGCTCGCCTTCTGTCACGTTCAGCGTGATCGCAATGCTCTGCTTGTCCGGAGAAATCGCCACCTGCGAAGTGTCTACCTTGAACTCCAGGTAGCCACGCGACAGGTAATAAGAACGCAAAGACTCAATGTCTGCATTCAGCTTGGGGCGGGAATAACGGTCTGATTTGGTGTACCAGCTCAACCAGCCGCCGGTGTTCAGATCGAACAGTCCGAGCAACGTCGAATCATTGAATGCCTTGTTGCCAGTGATGCGGATTTCGTTGATTTTTGCCACATCACCTTCAACCACGTTAAAGGTCAGGTTGACGCGATTGCGCTCGATCGGTGTGACGGTAGTGATGACCTCGACGCCATACAGGCTCTTGTTGATGTACTGGCGCTTGAGTTCTTGCTCAGCCTTGTCAGCCAGTGCTTTATCGAACGGCTGGCCGTCAGCGATACCGGCATCGCGAAGCGCCTTTTTCAAAACGTCCTTGTCAAACTCCTTGGTCCCGACAAAGTCCACGTCGGCGACGGTAGGACGCTCTTCGACAATCACAACCAGCACATCGCCATTGACTTCAAGCCGCACATCCTTGAAAAGGCCCAGACCAAACAATGCGCGAATGGCGCTGGAGCCCTTGTCGTCGTTGTAGGTTTCACCAGCCCTAAAAGGCAGCGAGGCAAAAATGGTGCCGGGCTCAACGCGCTGAAGACCTTCGACCCGGATGTCCCGAACGGTGAAAGGGTCAACGGCCCAGGCTGTATTGGCGAGTAACAGACTGGCTGCGATGGCGCAGACAGCACGAACTTGAAGACGATTGAATTTCTTTTGCATGAATTGAGAGGAGTTAGCCGACAAGCCGGGTGACATCGTTGAAAAGGGCAATGCTCATCATGCCCAGGAGAATTGCAACGCCACCGCGCTGCAGACGGTCCATCCAGGCGTCAGACACGCCCCGACCGGTGATCCATTCCCAAAGATAATACATCAGGTGACCACCGTCCAGAACCGGCAGCGGCAGCAGGTTCAACACGCCCAGACTGACACTGACCAGGGCCAGAAATATAAGATAAGACGTCCATCCCATGGTGGCAGACTTGCCGGCGTAATCGGCAATGGTGAGCGGACCACTCAGGTTCTTCAACGATGCTTCACCGATGACCATTTTTCCCATCATCTTCAGGGTTAGCGCAGACACTTCCCAAGTACGGACAGCGCCTTGCCACAGGCCATCGAGCGGGCCATAACGCACCGTGACAAATTCAGGCGGCGCGCCGACGTAAGCGCCGATGCGGGCCACCGCTACATTGTTCTCCTGGCGAATTTCAGGGGTGACCAGCAAGGCGAGTGGCTGCCCCGCCCGCAAAATCCGCCAGCTTTGAGGTACCACGGCGCCTTGGCTTGCCTCTGGCGACTGGGCATAGGAGCGAATGGTGTCACGCAACTGCTGGCCATCGACGATTGAGATATCGCCAATTCGCTGAACCACATCGCCCGCCTTAAGGCCTGATTTTTCAGCGGCGCTGGCCACCATGACTTCGCCAATCACAGGTGCGGTCCATGGCCCGGTGATGCCGATTTTTCGGAACAGTTGGGCATCGGCATTGGCGGCATCAAGTTTGCTGAGTGACAACATAACTGTTCGTGTCGATGCGCCTGCTTCGGCGCCGAGCAGCAGTTGCAAATCTTGCCCATCCAGCGCGCCCTGGGTCAGGCGCCAGCGGAGATCTTCAAACGAGCGAACCGTTTCCAGCTCCTCGCCGTCGAAAGCCGCCTTCTGAACAATCTCGCCGCCACTCAGCCCGGCTCGCGCCGCCAATGAGCCTGCTACCGGACTGGCCAGTATCGCCTTGGGTTCTTGCACACCACTCCAGTTCACCACCGCATACAGCAGCACGGCCAGTAGCAGGTTGGCCAGCGGCCCCGCTGCCACGACCGCGGCACGTGACTTGAGCGGCTGGGTATTGAACGCGAGATGGCGCTCGGCCGGATCGACAGGCGCTTCCCGTTCGTCAAGCATCTTCACATAGCCGCCCAGCGGCAGCATGCCGATAGAAAAATCAGTGTCCTTGCCCTTCAGCCGCCAGGTAAAAAGCGGCTTGCCAAAGCCGATGGAAAACTTCAATACCTTGATGCCGCAGGCCACGGCCACCCTGTAATGGCCGTACTCGTGCACGGCAATCAGAATTCCAAGGGTCACCAGAAATGAAATGAGCGTCAGCATGTCAGGCCTCCAAACGTTCAGCAATTTGACCCGCAACCTGGCGCGATTCGGCATCCAGCGCCAGCAGGCCTTCAATATCATGGATATCAGAGACGCAAACCGTCTCAAGCGTTGCATGATTCACGTGATGAATCTGGTCAAAGCGGATTCGCCTGTCTAAAAATGCCGCCACCGCTATTTCATTGGCAGCATTCAGGACGGCGGCGCTGCCGACGGGCGCCTTGAGGACTTCCCAGGCCAGCGGCAAACCCGGAAAACGCGCAACGTCGGGGACTTCAAACGTCATATTGGCCAAGTTTGTGAAATCCAGCGTCTTCGCGCCAGAACTGATGCGCTCTGGCCAAGCCAGGCCATAGGCAATCGGCACCCGCATGTCGGGCGTTCCCAATTGCGCCACAACCGAGCTGTCGTGGTATTGGACCATGGAGTGGATGATGCTCTGCGGATGGATCACGACTTCAATTTGCGCTGGCGCCATGCCAAACAGGTACTTGGCCTCTATGACTTCAAGCGCCTTGTTCATCATGGTGGCTGAATCGACCGAAATCTTGCGCCCCATCACCCAGTTAGGATGCGCGCAGGCCTGCTCGGGTGTCACATGGCGCAAGCTGGCAGGCGCATGGGTGCGAAATGGCCCGCCTGAAGCGGTCAGGATGATTTTTTCAACACGGCGCGGCCAACTCAATGCGTCATCGGGCAACGACTGGAAGATGGCCGAATGCTCGCTGTCAATCGGCAGCAGCCTGGCGCCGCCGGCTTCGACAGCGCGCATGAATACGTCGCCACCGACCACCAGCGCTTCCTTGTTCGCCAGCAGCAGGCGTTTTCCAGACCGGGCCGCCGCCATACACGACGGCAACCCGGCAGCGCCCACAATCGCCGCCATCACCGCATCGACCTGATCGTGCGACGCTATCATTTCAAGAGCATCTTGCGCATACAGGACATGCGCAGACAGCCCATTTGACTTGATTTTTTCAGCCAACATGCGGGCATGTGGCTCGCTGACCATCACGGCATACTGCGGCTTGAACTGCGCGCACTGAGCCAGCATAAGATCAACCTGGGTGGCGGCACTCAGCGCAAACACCTCGAAACGATCAGGATGCCGTGCAATCACCTCCAGCGTGCTGACGCCGATGGAGCCGGTCGAACCCAGTACGGTGATGCGCTGCTTTTTGAAGGTCATGGTTGAGAAAGTCCGGCCGCAAAGGGTTACAGGGTGACCAGCATCATGGCCAGAGGCAAGGTAGGCAGCAGCGCATCCACGCGGTCCAGCACGCCTCCATGGCCCGGCAGCAAACCACTCGAATCCTTGGCACCTGCGCTTCGCTTGATCAGAGACTCAACCAAATCGCCCACCACGCTCATGGCCGCCAGAAAAATTACCGCCAGCAGCATCAGGGCCATGCCATGGCGCTGGAGCAGTTGGCTGTAAAGTGAGTTTCCGCCCCAGAAAGACCAAACCAGTGAAAGCGCCACCACGCCGGCCATGCCGCCCCAGACGCCTTCCCAGCTTTTGCCGGGACTGATGGATGGCGCCAGCTTGCACTCGCTGAAGCGGCCGCCCAGGGCACGGCCCGCGAAATAGGCAAAGATGTCGGCCACCCAGACCAGCACCAGCACTGACAGTAAAAATTCTATGCCCATGACACGCGCTTGTGCAATCGCCAGCCACGCCAGCCACAGCGCGACCAGGCCGCCACAAAGACGCAAGGCCTTTGGAATTCTGGACCAGCCGGCAACGCCGGTACGCAAGAGCCACGCCCCCGCCAATACCCAGGCGGCACCGGAAGCTGCCCAAACCATGGGCAGTGGTCGGTTCAGCAAGCCGCCATACCATGACAGGCCGCAGGCCAGTACACATAACGCTGCCAGCCCCAAAGCGCCAACCTGCCCAAAGGCATTGAGACGCCCCCATTCCCAGGCACCTACAGCAATCATCAGCAAGGCCAATGCGCAAAAAGGGACCGGTGATTTGTAGAAAAGCGCAGGAAGCAAAATTGCCAGCAGAAAGATGGCGGTCATGACACGCTGTTTAAGCATCAGGCAGCATTTTCGTTGGAAAGCTTGTGCGAAGTGCCAAGTTGGGCAGAGGTTTTGCCAAAGCGTCGCTCGCGTGCGCTGTAGGCAAAAATTGCTTCGTCAAGTGCAGCTTCGTCGAATTCAGGCCAGAGTCGGTTGGAAAAATACAGTTCTGAATACGCAGTCTGCCAGAGCATGAAGTTGCTGATGCGCAATTCCCCCCCAGTGCGGATCAATAGATCAGGATCCGGCACATGCGCAAGTGCCATTGCCCGGTCGAGCGATTGCTCGGTGATGGCGTCGCCCTGCCTGGCAAGTTTTTGCGCCGCCTGGGCAATATCCCAGCGTCCGCCATAGTTGAAACACACGTTGAAGATCAGGCGCTGGTTGCCCGCCGTTTTAAATTCAGCTTCCAGCAGCCCCGCCTGAACCTTGCCGGAAAGCCGCTGGCGATCTCCGATAAAGTGAAGCTGCACGCCGTTGGCGTTCAGACGTGGCACCTGCTTGGCCAGCGCAAGCACCAGCAAGTCCATCAGCCCGGAAACTTCATCTGATGGCCGGTTCCAGTTCTCGGAAGAAAATGCAAACACCGACAGGACGCGAACACCCTTCTCAAGACAGCTCTTCACGCAGTCACTGAGTGCGTCGACGCCCTGCTTGTGACCCGCGATGCGTGGCAAAAAGCGTTTCTTGGCCCATCGGCCATTGCCATCCATGACGATGGCAATATGGTTCGGAACGATCACGGTGGAAGTAGCCATGGGTTGGTTCGGACCAGGTAAGACAACATCAAACGGCCATCAGGTCTTGTTCCTTGCTGGCGACCATTTTGTCCACCTCGACAATGAAACGGTCAGTGGACTTCTGAACTTCATCCTGCGAACGGCGTTCGTCGTCTTCGGAAGCCAGCTTGTCCTTGACCAGTTTCTTCACGCTGTCATTGGCCTCACGGCGGAGATTGCGGATGGCCACCTTGGCATGCTCGCCCTCGGCGCGCACGACTTTGGTAAGTTCCTTGCGGCGCTCTTCGGTCATGGCTGGCATTGGAACGCGGATCAGATCACCTTGCGATGCAGGATTCAAGCCCAGATCGGAATCACGGATGGCTTTTTCGATCTTGGCGCCCATGCTTTTTTCCCATGGTGAGACGCTGATGGTCCGGGCATCGAGCAGCGCCACGTTGGCTACCTGGCTGATGGGCACCATTGATCCGTAATAGTCAACATGCACGGTGTCGAGCAGGCCGGGGTTGGCGCGGCCAGTGCGGATTTTGGTCAGGCTGTGCTGGAAGGATTCCAGGGACTGCTGCATTTTCTGCGTTGCTTGCTGCTTGATCTCAACAATGCTCATTATCGAATCTCCTGATGACTGAATTCAAAAAAATGCACAACGGCTCTTTGACACCAAAGGCAAACTCAAACGTGAACCAGGGTTCCTTCGTCCTCACCCATGACCACTCGCTTAAGCGCACCATGCTTGAAAATGCTGAAAATCTTGATCGGCAGCTTTTGGTCGCGGCAAAGCGCAAACGCCGTGGCGTCCATCACTTCAAGGTTTTTGCCGATGACTTCGTCAAAAGTGATATTGGTGTAGCGCGTGGCCAGTGGGTCTTTTTTCGGATCCGCGGAATAGACGCCATCAACTTTGGTAGCCTTCAAAACAATTTCAGCACTAATTTCAGCGCCGCGCAAGGCTGCGGCCGTGTCGGTTGTAAAAAACGGATTACCCGTGCCAGCTGCAAAAACAACCACCTTGCCCTCTTCCAGATACTGCAAGGCCTTGGGCCGGACATAAGGCTCCACCACACGCTCAATGGCAATAGCCGACATCACGCGGGCAATCAGACCGGCCTTGTCCATGGTATCTCCCAGCGCCAAGGCATTCATAACCGTGGCCAACATGCCCATGTAATCGGCAGTGGCGCGGTCCATACCCACCGAACCGCCGGCCACGCCACGAAAGATATTGCCGCCACCGATGACCACAGCCACCTGCACGCCCATGCGCGTGACCTCGGCAATTTCCTCCACCATGCGAACAATGGTTGCGCGGTTGATGCCGAATGCATCATCGCCCATCAGGGCCTCGCCTGACAGTTTTAACAAGATGCGCTTGTAGGCTGGCATGCGATTGCTTTCGTGATGGGATTAATGTGTAAAAAAATGGACTTCCGGATGAACGCCAGGGCTCAGGCGCCCTTGGCGGCAGCCACCTGAGCTGCAACTTCGGCGGCGAAGTCGTCAACCTTCTTTTCGATGCCTTCGCCGACAACATACAGCGTGAAAGATTTGACGCTGGTCGCCTTTTCCTTGAGCATCTGCTCGACAGTCTGCTTGTCATTCTTGACAAAGGTCTGGTTGTTCAGGCTGACTTCCTTCAGGTATTTCTGAACGCCGCCTTCAATACGCTTGGAAACGATTTCAGCGGACTGGACTGGCTTGCCAGCAGCCTGCGCTACAGAAGCGTCTTCTGCCGCCTTGGCAGCAGCGACTGAACGTTCACGGGCCACCAGCTCGGCCGGCACATCGGCGCTGGACAAGGCCACTGGCTTCATGGCGGCCACATGCATGGCCACGTCCTTGGCAGCGGCTTCGTCGCCTTCAAACTCGACCACCACGCCAATGCGTGTGCCGTGCAGGTAAGCAGCCGACTTGCCATCGGAAAACCGTTTGAAGCGGCGAACCGTCATGTTTTCGCCGATCTTGCCGATCAGGCCTTTGCGAACGTCTTCGACGGTAGGACCAAAACTGTCCATGGACATCGGCAATGCAGCAAGAGCGGCCAGATCGGCTGGATTGTTCTTGACAATGGCTTGTGCGACCGCATCGGCAAAAGCCAGAAAACTGTCGTTTTTGGTCACGAAGTCGGTTTCGCAGTTGATTTCCACCAGCGCGGCGTTGTCACCTTCACGGGCCATGGCTACTACGCCTTCAGCGGTGATGCGGGAAGCTGCTTTGCCGGCCTTGCTGCCAAGTTTGACGCGCAGCAGTTCTTCGGCTTTTTCGAAGTCGCCTTCCGCTTCGGTCAGCGCTTTTTTGCACTCCATCATCGGTGCGTCGGTCTTGGCGCGCAGTTCAGCCACCATTTTTGCAGTAATTGCCATTGCCATTTCTAGTTCTCCGTAATTTCGTTTAGGACTTGGAAGTTCGCTGCAGTTCGCGCCCTTCATCTTGTTAACTTGCAAAAAAGGGGCTACATGAGCCCCTTTTATACGTTTGGCACTGGGCCAATGACGATCAAGCGGCAGCGTTTTCCACTTCGACAAACTCGTCCGAGCCTTCGTCAGACACGGCGCGGACAACATTGTCCATGGCGCTGGCACGGCCTTCGATCACCGCGTCTGCAATGCCGCGGGCATAGAGAGCCACAGCCTTGGAGGAGTCATCGTTGCCGGGAATCACGTAGTCGATTCCGAGTGGAGAATGGTTGGTATCCACCACACCGATCAGCGGAATGCCAAGCTTTTTGGCTTCCAGGATGGCAATTTTGTGAAAACCCACGTCGATCACGAAGATGGCGTCTGGCAATGCCGTCATGTCCTGGATGCCGCCGATGTCTTTTTCAAGCTTTTCGATTTCGCGCTTGAACGTCAGCTGCTCTTTCTTGCTGATCGTGTCCAGGCCGGCTTCCTGTTGAGCCTTCATTTCCTTCAGACGCTTGATCGAGGTCTTGACCGTCTTGAAGTTGGTCAGCATGCCACCCAGCCAACGCTGGTCAACGTAAGGAATGCCGGCGCGTTGCGCTTCGGAGGCTACGGTTTCGCGAGCGGTACGCTTGGTGCCGACCATCAGGATGGTGCCGTTGTTGGCAGTCAACTGCTTGGCGAATTTCATCGCCTCCTGGAACATCGGCAGCGATTTTTCTAGGTTGATGATGTGAATGCGATTGCGATGGCCAAAAATGAAGGGGGCCATTTTTGGGTCCCAGAAGCGGGTTTGGTGACCAAAATGGACGCCGGCTTCCAGCATTTCGCGCATGTTCGTGGACATAATTCATAACTCCGAAGGTTGTTTCTAAAACCAGCGCTTATTGCCAGAGGAATTTCCGGACAACACCTTGTATGGCTGATTTGCGATTTACCCTGCAAACGACCTTGTCGCCATTGGCAGAGCCAGCTGAGTATAACATTCCATCCCCATGAACCCGTACAAACCCTTATTACCGAACGACCTTCACGCCGCACGGCAATCTGTCCATGATGGACAAAACAGCACTGAGGAAATCCTTTCGCAGGCCGCGTCTATAGCTTTGGGCGACACCTGTCGCCATGCCTTCATGCCAGCACAAGCCCAAGGCATGCCCAATTCACCTCTACGTGGCAATGATAAAGATCCCAGTTTGCCGCTGACCGGCATTCCGGTTTCGATCAAAGACCTTTTCGATGTAGCGGGACAGGTCACCATGGCTGGATCGAAGGTGCTCGCCGCAATGCCACCCGCCCGGGCCGATGCCATCGCCGTGGCACGACTGCGCGCTGCGGGCGCGGTGCTGGTTGGCCGCACCAACATGGTCGAGTTTGCTTTTTCAGGTGTCGGCACCAATCCCCACTACGGCACGCCTGTGAACCCGGCCGATGCCGATATCGAGCGCATTCCGGGGGGCTCGTCCTCCGGCGCGGCCGTGTCTGTCGCCACCGGGGCGGCCCTGGTGGGACTGGGCTCCGACACTGGCGGCTCTCTGCGGATTCCTGCAGCACTGTGCGGCATCGTCGGCTTTAAAAGCACCGCACGCCTGGTGCCGCTGAACGGCGCCGTGCCGCTGTCAACCAGCCTCGACACGATAGGCGCGCTGACCCGCTCGGTACGCGATGCGGTGACGGTGCACGAAATTCTGTCAGCACGCACCGTCCGACTGGCCTGCAAGCCGCTGTCATCGTGTCGGCTGGCGGTCGCGCGCACTTTGATGCAGGACGGGTTGAGCAGCACGGTGGCGATGGCATTCGAGAAAAGCCTGCAGCAATTGCGCCGGGCGGGGGCCAGTATTGAAGAGGTGGCGTTAGAAGAACTCAACGAATTGGCATCTATCAACGCCACAGGCGGACTGTCAGCAGCAGAAAGTCACGCTTGGCACCGCAAACTGCTGGCCGAGCACGAAGCGCAATACGACCCCCGCGTAGCACTTCGCATCCTGCGCGGCGCCAGCATGCGCGCCGCCGATTACATCGACTTGCTGGCAGCGCGCCAAGCATGGATTGTCCGCATGCAAGCGCGGCTGCACAACTTTGACGCCGTGCTGTCTCCCACCGTGCCCATGGTCGCGCCATCGATTGCAAGCGTGCTGCACAACGACGATGAATTTTTCCGCGTCAATTCACTGCTGCTGCGCAATACCTCGGTGGTTAACATGCTTGACGGCTGCGCCATTTCCATTCCCTGCCACACACCAGACCAGTTACCGGTCGGGCTGATGCTATGGCATGCGGCCATGCATGATGATCCATTGCTGGACTTGGCGCTGCAAATCGAGGCAGCCCTGGCTTCTTCGATATAAAAATATTATTTATGAATGCTTGCTGGTTTAGCGGTATCCACCTTTTTGTCAAAGCAGGAGGTTCCCGTTTGACGCGATGAGGCGCGATCTTCATGCCCGATCCAACTCCAGCATATGAAAATCGCAATTGTGGCCGCTGGCACTTTGTGAATCCCTACGGCCTGTGAATCCGCCAGGGTTGACTTCAGTGGCTCGGTGCTGAGTTACGGCAGCGCCCGGAAGTATGTGATGGTTTCAAGGCGGACTTGTCCTACAGGCTCTGTCACAGAGTCGCTGCCGGTTGCGACCCAAGAAAGCTTTAAAGTGATTCCAGTCCCGGCATGTTGCACCGGGCGATTCATTTTGACTGGAGAATCCCAATGGGCATGTTCGATTTTATCAAGGAAGCCGGCGAGAAACTTTTCGGTCGCGGCGAAGCCAAGGCGGCTCAGGAAGCCGCAACCGCAAAACCGACACCTGAAAATGTTGCGGCCCTGAGCAAGACGGCTGGAGACGCAATTGCCGCCTATATTAATACTCAGGGTTTGAAGGTTGAAAACTTGCAGGTCAGCTTTGATGCGCCCAGCAGCACGGTGACAGTGGCCGGGCTGGCACCGGACCAAGCAACGAAGGAAAAAGTTCTTTTGTGTTGTGGGAACGTGGAAAAAGTGGCTGCTGTCAAAGACATGATGACCGTCGCCACCAGTTCGCCCGAGTCCAAAATGTATGTCGTGGCCAGCGGCGACAACCTGTCCAAGATCAGCCAGCAGTTCTACGGAACGCCCAACAAATACACCCAGATTTTTGAGGCAAACAAGCCCATGCTGAGCGATCCGGACAAGATCTATCCGGGACAGGTTCTGAGGATTCCACCTGACGCCTGACCCTTTTGACGCCTTCGCACCATGATGTGTGCTTGCCAGCCCGGTTTGCCGGGCTTTTTTTCGCCTTTTTGTCAGACCGCCGAATTTTTGGAGCGTTCGCAATATCGGCAAACCCGCACAATGGCGGAATGCAGAAAATCTCCAACCTCACAAGTTTTCCGCTTCACACTGTTGCCAGTACGCGCCTGATTGAGAAACAGATGGCAAGCAAGCTTGCACCGCACATGCTGATGCAGCGCGCCGGTCTTTCGGTTGCACGCCTGGCAATGGCTTTGGCACCACATGCCCGTTGCATCTGGATCGCGTGCGGGCCGGGCAACAACGGCGGCGATGGTTTCGAGGCAGCGATGCACCTGCATCAATGGGGCAAGTGCGTGGTGGTGACCTGGACCGGCTTTCCATCCGGCAAGGCTGGACTTCCGCCGGACGCCCAGGCATCGCGCCAGCGCGCATTGGCTGCGGGCGTGACCATGGCCAGCGAACCGCCCGAAGAATTTGATCTCTGCATTGATGCGCTGCTCGGCATCGGCGCCGCACTCGATCCAGCGCGGCCTGGAAGCGCCCTGATGCAGGAATGGCTTCATGCCATGCAATGCAGTACAGCATTGCGGCTGTCGGTCGATGTTCCAACTGGCCTGAATGCCGACACTGGTACACAAAGCTTTGATAAAACTATCAAATTCATAGCAATTAATGCCCGTGCATCAGGCGCAAACCGTCTTTTTACCTTAAATTTATTGACCTTGAAGCCAGGGTTGTTCACTGCCAGCGGACAAGACTGCGCAGGCGAGGTCTGGTTTGATGATCTCGGGGCCAGCCTCATGCAGGCTCCCGAACAAGCCTTGCCTGTCGATCCTTGCGCCTGGCTGCTGGGGGCAGATCGAACCCGCCACATCTCTCGCGCGCAGGAAGCGCATGCCACTCACAAAGGCAGCTTTGGCGATGTCGCGGTCATTGGAGGCGAGTCGACAGCGTCGACGCACATGACTGGGGCCGCATTGCTGGCGGCGAGCGCTGCCCTGCATGCAGGCGCTGGCCGGGTTTTCGTGGCCTTGCTTGGCAATATGCCCGATTTGCAGGTTGACACGGAACAACCCGAACTCATGTTCCGCTCGCCGGATGCGCTGGACATGGTGAGCCAGGTCCTGGTGTGTGGCTGTGGCGGCGGCCATTCAGTGGCATCTGTTCTTCCCAAGGTGCTGTCAACGGCCAGGCGGTTGGTACTGGACGCCGATGCACTCAATGCCATAGCCGTCGACCCGCAACTGCAAATCCAGCTCAAGGCCCGGGACGGCCGCGGCTACAGCACGGTGATCACGCCCCACCCCTTGGAAGCGGCGCGCTTGACCGGCAGAAGCGCTGCGGCGGTCCAGTGCAACCGGCTTGAAACAGCGCATCAACTCGCCGAGCTGTTTCACTGCGTGGTGGTACTCAAGGGTTCCGGAACCGTTGTTGCGGGACCCGGCCAGACCGTCTGGATCAACCCAACCGGCAATGCGCTGTTGGCCACTGCAGGGACCGGCGATGTACTTGCAGGATTGATCGGCGCCTTCATGGCACAGGGCCAAAGCAGCCTGGATGCGGCCCGAAGCGCGGTGTTCGAGCATGGCCACAGAGCTGATACCTGGGCCACAAACAGGCCAGATATGGCGCTGACAGCGTCAAGGCTTGCCCACTGGCACTCTGCTCAGACCAGAACCATCATGCCAATTTGAAGCGTAAGTAGCAAGACCAGCGCCGACAGGTCAACGCCACCAATGGTGGGGATTACCCGCCGGAACGGCTCCAGCAGTGGTTCAGTCAGGCGGGCCAGCAGACCATACACCCAGGAACCTGGCTGGACCCAGGACAAGATGGCGTAACCCAGAACCAGCATGAACAGCGTTTGCAACGCGACCCGGATCAGCATCTTGACGGCAACCAGGGGCAACAGCAGAAAAACACCCGCCCCCCAATCCAGTCCGTCTTCGCCAACACGGCCAAAGATGCCAAACAGCAAGCCCACCAACGCCGCATAAACCAGCGCCATCAACGCCGCGGCCAGCACGCTGGCCCAATCCACGCGAGATGTGCTCCACGCCTTGGGCAGGGAACGGCGCAGCGGCTTGATCAGCCAGTCGGTCAAGGCCATCACGAAGCTGCCAGGCTGCCCGGTCATGCTGACGCGCAGCCAGTTCATCCAGGCGCGCAGGAGCGCCGCAGCAATCAGCACAAAAAAGGCAGTTTCCAGCAGAAACGCCAGAATCCGGATCAGCATATGTGCCCGTCAGGTTGGTGCATGAAAATGTTCATGGTGTCCTAGCGACGGGGCTTTTTGCCCTGTTTTGGCACGGTACCCAAGGATGCTTTTTTTGCTGCTGACTTGCGTGCACGAGGTTGCGACGGCGATGCCCTGTCAGGCGGAGACTGGCGACTCTTGTTGCCCGCCTCACGCTCCCCACGTCCGCTACGGCGCGATCCGGTGCTGCGATCCTGCAGGGACGATTCGTCCACAGTACCGCCGTTCTTGTCTTTCATGGCCCGGTTCACGATTCCCGACTTGTCCTCGCCTTCATGGACCAGGCGAAAATCAATTTTCCGGCCATCCAGATCGACGCGGCTGACCTGCACACGCACCCGGGTGCCCAATGCGTAACGCATGCCACTGCGCTCGCCGCGCAATTCCTGCCGCGCTTCGTCAAAGCGATAGTATTCGCCGCCCAGTTCGGTGATATGCACCAAACCTTCGACGTACATGGCGTCAAGCGTCACAAAAACCCCGAAACTGGTCGCTGCAGTGACCACGCCACCAAACTCCTCTCCCAGATGCTCGCGCATGTACTTGCACTTGAGCCAGGCTTCCACATCGCGGCTGGCTTCATCAGCCCGGCGTTCATTGCCACTGCAATGCAGTCCGGCTGCCTGCCAGGCAAGCTGGTCCACACTGGCTTTCTTAGGCTTTTCAGTGGGTTCCTTGACACGGGCAGCCAGCCGCTTGGACAGCTTGGCTTGCGCTTCGCCAGGCGTAGGCAATACCGGCAACTGGTATTTCGTCTTTTTCAGGATCGCCTTGATCACCCGGTGCACCAACAGGTCGGGATACCGGCGGATCGGACTGGTGAAGTGCGTGTAGGCCTCGTAGGCCAGGCCAAAGTGGCCCGCGTTTACCGGCGTGTAAACCGCCTGCTGCATGGAACGCAGCAGCATGGAATGCACCTGCAGTGCATCCGGCCGGTCCTTCGTCGCCTTGGCGATTTGCTGGAACTCACCCGGCGCCGGGTTGTCGCTGACCGTCATGCCTATGCCAACCGCCTTGAGATAGTTGCGCAGCAGTTCGACCTTCTCGGGCGTGGGGCTTTCATGGACCCGGAACAGCGCAGTATGTTTGCTTTGCGCAATAAAGTCGGCAGAGCAGACATTGGCCGCCAGCATCGACTCTTCGATCATCCGGTGCGCGACATTTCGGGTACGCGGAATGATTTTCTCGATCCGGCCAACTTCATCACAGACGATCTGCGTTTCAGTGGTTTCAAAATCAACCGCGCCACGCATGCCGCGCTCCTTGAGCAGGGCTTGGTACACCTCGTGCAGGTGCAGCAGATGCGGCACGATGTCCTTTCGCTGCTGCGCTTCCGGTCCACGGGTATTGCCCAGGACTGCCGCCACTTCGTTGTACGTCAGGCGTGCCTGGCTGAGCATCACTGCCGGATAAAACTGGTAGGCCTGAACCTCACCTTTGGCATTGACGAGCATGTCGCAGACCATGCACAGGCGCTCGACATTCGGGTTCAGCGAGCACAGGCCGTTGGACAGCTTTTCGGGCAGCATGGGAATCACGCGACGCGGAAAATACACGCTGGTGGCACGGTCGTAGGCGTCAATGTCAATCGCGCTTCCGGTTTCGACGTAATGGCTCACATCGGCAATCGCTACCAGCAGTCGCCAGCCCTTGCCACGCCCTACCTTCACGGGCTCGCAATAAACGGCATCGTCAAAGTCGCGCGCATCCTCGCCGTCAATAGTGACGAGGGGAATATCAGTCAAATCAACACGATGCTGTTTGTCGACCGGGCGAACCGCATCGGGCAATGTGCGCGCAAGCGCCAGCGCGTTGTCGCTGAAGATGTGCGGCACGCCATATTTGCGCACAGCTATTTCTATTTCCATGCCCGGGTCGTCAATTTCACCCAGCACTTCGGTCACACGCCCTACCGGCTGACCGAATAGAGCTGGTGGCTCTGTGAGCTGCACGACCACGATCTGGCCTGTTTTTGCCGTGCCAGTGGCACCCTTGGGAATCAGTACATCCTGGCCGTAACGCTTGTCTTCGGGCGCTACCAGCCAGACACCACTTTCCTGCAACAGGCGGCCAATGATCGGATTGGACGAGCGTTCGATGATTTCGGTGACGCGGCCCTCAGGCCGGTTTTTTCGATCGTGCCGCACGATACGCGCCTTGACGCGGTCGTTGTGCAGCACAGCGCGCATTTCGTTCGGCGGCAGGTAGATGTCCGACTCACCGTCGCTTCGCTGGACGAAACCATGGCCGTCACGGTGACCAGACACAATGCCCTCGAATTCAGCGAGAAGCCCGGCAGTGGCGCCGGAAATGGGAAGATTTGTTTTGATAAGAAGTCTCTTTCATGGAATCGCGCTGCTGAAGACTGTTCTGCAAAAGCGCGTGAAGAATGAAGATTGGCCAGTTCCGTTTGTTGTTGTATCAGTTTAAAACCAGATACTAGCCGCGATTTGTGAAAAGCCGATGTTCCGTTCAACGGAACGGTTTATCTGATTCTGGAATGAGAAAGTGAGCCTGATGTCGCGACGTCATTTCGTCACCGATCAGTATTTTTTAAAATCCTGAAAATTTTCAGTTGCATGCCTGATCAGCCGTAAATGTAATGTTAAACTGCTTGCTGTGCCCGGGTGGCGGAATTGGTAGACGCGCACGGTTCAGGTCCGTGTATCGCAAGATGTGGAGATTCGAGTTCTCTCCCGGGCACCAAACTTATCAAGTTAAAAAAGCTACTGCTACCACAGTAGCTTTTTTTTCGGCTGCACGATATCGACGCTTTTTTGCCATTCCCGATGAGTACAGGAAATGGCAAAAAATGCAGACTATTGAAAATTCTCAGACAGGTACGCCAACCAGATCGTGACCCTGTACTCCCACGATGCGAGCACGCGTGAATTCGCCAACTTTCATTGTCTTGCTGATTTTCTCGGGCGGCAGCAACTTGACCACGCCGTCAATCTCGGGCGCATCCGCATATGACCTTCCCGTTCCACCCTTACGGCCCAGCGCAGGGGCATGGTCTACCAGCACCTGCATGGTCGCGCCTATACGTTGTTGAAGTTTCTGGCTTGAAACGGCCTCTGCCACGGCCATGAATCGTGCGCGACGCTGTTCACGCACCTCCAGAGGCAACATTCCTGGAATATCGTTTGCAGCAGCGCCTTGCACCGAACTGTAGGCAAAACATCCGGCACGATCAATTTTTGCCTCACGCATGAAGTCAAGCAAGTGCTCGAATTCGGCTTCGGTTTCGCCGGGAAAGCCGGCAATGAAAGTGCTGCGAATTACAATTTCCGGGCAAATCTCACGCCAGCGCGCAATTCGTTCCAGGTTTTTTTCTCCACTGGCGGGACGCTTCATACGCTTCAACACATCCGGATGACTGTGCTGCAAAGGCACATCCAGGTAAGGCAGTACTTTGCCAGTTGCCATGAAGGGAAGTATCTCGTCAACGCTAGGGTAGGGATAAACGTAATGCAAACGCACCCAGGCACCAAAAGGTGCGGCAATTTCACCAAGCGCCTGGACCAGTTCGAGCATGCGGGTCTTCACCGGTTTGCCATCCCAAAATCCTGTTCGGTATTTGACATCGACACCGTACGCAGAGGTATCCTGGCTGATAACCAGCAACTCTTTTACGCCACCTTCAAACAGCGCACGTGCTTCGTTCAGGACATCCCCGACAGGCCGTGACACCAGATCGCCGCGCATGGAGGGAATAATGCAGAAAGTGCAGCGGTGGTTGCAGCCCTCACTGATTTTCAAGTAGGCGTAGTGCCGGGGCGTGAGCTTGATGCCGGCAATGCCAAAAGCATTGGGCACCAGATCCACAAAGGGATCATGCGGCTTGGGCAAGTTCAGATGCACCGCATCCATCACTTCCTGTGTGGCATGCGGACCCGTGACAGCCAATACGCTCGGGTGCATCTGGCGCACCAAATTACCGCCACCATCGCCAGTTTTGGCGCCAAGGCAACCTGTCACGATAACCTTGCCGTTTTCGGCCAACGCTTCGCCTATGGTGTCCAGGCTTTCTCTGACCGCATCATCAATGAAGCCACAGGTATTGACGATGACTAGGTCAGCACCCTCAAAGGTTTTGGACGTCTGGTAGCCCTCGGCACTGAGCCGGGTCAAAATCAACTCGGAATCAGTGAGAGCCTTGGGACAGCCCAGACTGACAAAACCTACGCGCGGAGCGCGCTTGACAGGGGCAGCAGGGGAAAGGGGAGATTGGGAAAGTACTTCGCTCATGTCTCTATTGTCTCAGAGCAGGCGAAAAAATCGATAAAGCCCAGAATTCCGCTTCCAAATTAGCTACGAAGCAGTTGCTTGCTAACGCTTTAATCCCAGTGCAGCAAGCATTTGTTCATTTTGTTTTTGCATCTGTTCCTGCATTTGCGTGAAAACATTTTTGGATTGCTCGACATAAGCCCCCATCATGCCTTGCATCATGGGCGATTTGGCGTTCATGAACTGAGCCCACATTTCCGGACTCATGCCTTTTGACTGCTCGGCCATCTTGACCTGCAAATCCATGAAGCTTTGCACATTTTTTTCAAGGTACGCGCCCATGAAACTTTGCATGGCATCGCCATAGAAACGAATGATATTGGACAGTACCGCTTCGGTAAACATGGGTGCGCCGCCAGCCTCTTCCTCAAGAATAATCTGAAGCAGAATGCTGCGCGTAAGGTCTTCATTGGTTTTGGCATCGCGCACGACGAAGTGCGTACTGCCCATGACCAAGCGGCGCACCTCCGCAAGCGTGATGTAGGCCGAAGTCTCGGTGTCATAAAGTCGCCGATTGGGATACTTTTTGATGATGCGTGCTGGCCCGACGCTGTTGGCAGTCGTTTTTTTATTTTCGTTGCCGGTGCTGGCGACAGCAGGCTGACTGCCTGCAGAAGAAGGTAAAACAGCTTGCTGAATAACGGATTTGTTGCTATGCAATGATGACTCCATGAAATAACGAGCGCCTGCTTTATTAAGACAGGTTTCGGTACATTCTAGGAATGTCTTGATCTACGCAATTTTTTATGGTTTTTTTTAATCAATTGCCTAAGACAAGCAAAAAACTAAAAACCAATTCACAAAAATTGGTAGGCGCGATTGGACTCGAACCAACGACCCCCACCATGTCAAGGTGGTGCTCTAACCAGCTGAGCTACGCGCCTAAAGAACTATTCGAAGGTCGTATTCTAGCAGTGCAAAATACGGGTTTTAAGACCTGCGCAAAAATAAGTGCAATCAACTTACCGTCTTCGTGCCGAGCGAACACCCGGCACATTGCTGACGATACCAAGCACTTGTTGAAGCCGCCCTGACTGGGGAACCTCGACGGTGAAGGTCATCCAGGCAGTTCCTCCGCGGCTGTCTTTGACCGACTGGGTTTGCACGCCGATCAGGTTCATTTTTTCTTTGGCGAACACCTCAGAAATATCGCGGAGCAGGCCTTGGCGATCGGCAGCTTCTACGGCGACATCGACTGGGTAAACCGCTCCGTCCGGAGCCTTGGCAGAACCCCACTCTACTTCTATCACCCGGTCAGGGCTGCCACTGGCCATATTGCGAAAATTGCTGCAATCGCTTCGGTGAATACTCACGCCTTTTCCTTTCGCAACAAACCCGAGAATGACATCCGGGGGGGCGGGTTTACAGCATTTGGCCAGTTGTGTCAGCAAAGAATCCATTCCTACCACCAGCACACTGCCCTGACTGCCTTTTGTGGCTGTGCTGGATTTTTCGGTCTGTCGCGGCTTTTTGGCGAGGATGAACTCGTCTGGCGACAAGACAGGCTCTGCAGGCCTGAGCAGGGTTTCAATGGTGCGCAGAGAAAACTCGTCTTTCCCCACGACCGCGAACAGATCGTCGGCGGTCTTGAAGCCCAGCTGTAGCGCCAGATCCTGCAGCTTCATGGCAGTCCTGCCTTCCCGCTGCAGGAGCTTTTCAACGGCTTCCCGGCCTTTGGCCACGGTTTGCTCCATAACCTGCGCATTGAACCAGGCCCGCACTTTCGATTTGGCACGGTGACTCAGCAGGAAGCCCAGTTCGGGGTTGAGCCAGTCACGCGATGGCCCACCCTCTTTGGTAGTGATGACTTCAACCGTCTGACCGTTTTGCAGCGGCGTGTTGAGTGGCACCATGGCGCCGTCGATGCGCGCACCACGGCAGCGATGGCCCAAGCTGGTATGGACGCTGTAGGCAAAGTCAATTGTCGTGGCGCCCTGCGGCAATTCCACAATGGCGGCTTCGGGCGTCAGCACATAGATGCGGTCTTCGAACAGCCCCTGATTGGCATCACGGGCCCGCTGCGCAGCGGGCGCAGACAGTTCCCGTTCCCAAGCCAGCAACTGCCGCAGGACCGCAATTTTGGCGTCGTATTCGCTGCTCGCCGAAACACCGGCATAGCCTTTGGTGCCCGCCTCTTTGTAAGCCCAATGCGCTGCCACGCCATGTTCGGCATGGTCGTGCATGGCCTGCGTGCGGATCTGGATTTCGACTGCACGTCCATTGCTCTCACGGACAACTGTATGAAGCGACTGATAGCCGTTGGCCTTGGGCTTGGCAATGTAATCGTCGAACTCCCCGTTTATCGGTTCAAAACATGAATGCACAAAGCCCAGGACGGCATAGCAGCCTTTCACATCGGCGGCAATCACACGCATGGCGCGAATGTCGAGCACCTGGTCAAAATCAAGCGATTTGCCACGCATCTTCTTGACGATGCTCCAAATATGCTTGGGCCGCCCTTGAACCAGCGCAGCAATGCCGTTGCGGTTCAGGTCTCTTTCAAGTTGCGTGCGCAGGGCTTCCATGAAAACTTCACGCTCGGCGCGTTTCTCATCAAGCAGCCTGGCGATTTGCCGGTAGGTTTCAGGCTCCAGGAAGCGAAAAGACAGGTCCTCCATCTCCCATTTGATTTGCCAGATGCCCAGGCGGTTGGCCAACGGTGCAAAAACATGCAGCGACTCATGCGCCAATGCAATCGGAGCAGCCTGCCGGCTGGCCGCGTAATAACGCAGGGTTTGCAAACGCGACGCCAGACGCAGCATGACCACCCGCAGATCGCGGGAAAACGCCAGCAACATCCGGCGAACGTTTTCAGTCTGGGCGGCGGGGTCGTCATGCAAATGGGACTTGCCATCAACCGCCCGCGTCTGCCGCTGCACGTAGATCAGCTTGGTGGTTTCCACTGCAAGTGCGGCATAACTGGGGCCAAAAGCCTTGGCGATCACGTCCTGCGGCTTGTTCAGGTGCTGGCAGGCGTGTACCAGGTAAGTGGCTGCCTGCATGGCTTCGGAACCACCGATGGAATCGAGAATTGCCACCACCGCATTGGCGTGCGACAGAACATTTTCGCCGGTGTCCATCACCTCGCAAGCGATCAGCGGCTCGGCAAAAGCGCGTGCACGCGCCAGCGCATGCGGCTGATCGGCCACGTTGTCCGCCGTGGCCAGGACAATGGGGCTGGGCGCGTCTGTGGAAGCTGAAAGGATGTGCGTTGCCGTCGATTTATTTTTCATGAAATCTCTGTCACTTTGTAGTCATTCCTCACTCAAGCAGGAACCCTGTCAATGCAGCGACCTGGTCTTGCGCAACCAGTGTTGGCGCGTGTCCGACGCCGTCAAACTCAACCAGTCTGGCGCGTGGCCCGCGCTGCGTCATGGACAAGGCGGTTTGCGGGCTCAGCAAATCGGATTGGGCACCGCGCACCAAAAGCGTTTCGGCCTGAATACCATCGTAGAGCTGCCAGAGCATAGCTTCGCCATGCTTTGCGCCGTCTTCGTCCGCCAGCTTGAAGGGAATGGCAATCGCAGGATCGTAGTGCAGCCGCAGCAGACCTTCGGTTTCTGGCGCCACCGGCCTGACCATCGGCTTTGAAAGGGCCAGCCATTGCGCCGGGGTGTGCGGGCCAAAACTGCTGGAGATGGTCCACATCGCATCAGCCGCGTCCTGAAGCGTATCGAAATGGCCGGACTGCCCCAGATAGGCACCAATGCGTTGAATCGCCCGCCATTGCAGCGCGGGACCGACGTCGTTCAGCACCAGTTTGCGCACCGGTACCGGCAGCGGCAAGCCCGGCTGGCCGCACACCACCATGCCGATCAGCCCGCCCATGCTGGTACCCACCCAGTCCAGTGTGGCGATCGACGCCTGCGCGTGAAGCTGCGTCAGCAACGCCAGCATGTCTGCTGCATAAACAGGCACCTGGTAGCCCATCGGGTCCTTCAACCATTCACTTTCCCCCCGGCCTGCCACATCGGGGCAGACGACGCGAATGCCTGTCCCTTCCAATGAACCGGCTTGCGCGCACAAGGCTTGCGCCAGCACGTCAAAGTCGCGGCCCTGGCGGGTCAGACCATGGACGCACAACACCACATGCGGGCTGTCAGGCTGGCCCCATTGCCAATAGGCCATGCGGTGGCCGTCAGCGGCATCGGGACAGGTGACGTGATTCAGGCTGGGCTGGGTCATGGTGTGGGTCTCAGGAAAAGGCTGGAGTAAGCTTGACAATTGTGGGGGCAGGTTTTGCGCCATCTGGCGCGCCAATCACTGCACCGCTTCAACCAACCATCGTAAATCATCCAGAGGAATTTCATGCTCAAAGGTAAAACAGCTCTTGTCACCGGCTCTACCAGCGGTATCGGCCTGGGCATTGCCAAGGCTTTGGCTGCACAGGGCGCCAACATCGTGCTCAACGGCTTTGGCGATGTGGACGGCCCGAAGGCCGAGATTGCCGCGCTGGGTGTGAAAGTTGTCTACCATGGCGCCGACATGAGCAAACCCGGCGAGATCGAGGCGATGATGAAATTTGCCGCTGCCGAATTTGGGCAGGTCGATATCCTGGTGAACAATGCCGGCATCCAGCATGTCGCGCGCATTGAAAATTTCCCGACTGAAAAGTGGGACGCCATCATCGCCATCAACCTGAGCAGCGCCTTTCATGCCACGCGCCTGGCGTTGCCGGCGATGCAGGCGGCCGATGGCGGCAAGGGCTGGGGCCGCATCATCAACCTGGCATCGGTGCATGGCCTGGTGGGCTCGGCCGAAAAATCGGCCTATGTGGCAGCCAAGCACGGCATTGTCGGGCTGACCAAGGTGACGGCGCTTGAAAACGCCACGTCCGGCGTGACCTGCAATGCCATCTGCCCGGGCTGGGTGCTCACGCCGCTGGTGCAAAAACAGGTTGATGCCCGTGCCGAGGCGGGCGGCATCAGCAACGAAGCGGCCAAGCAGCAACTGCTGGGCGAAAAAGAGCCTTCGATGCAGTTCACAACGCCCGAGGAGCTGGGCGCGCTGGCGGTGTTTTTCTGCTCGCCCGCCGGCGTCAACATTCGGGGCGTGGCCTGGAACATGGACGGCGGCTGGGCCGCTCAATAAACCGGTTTGGTTGGTTGCCCCTCCTACTGACAGGAACCCGCCACATGCAGTGCCCTGGTACGGCATGGCGGGCGCTGCCAACTGCTGCTTTAAGGCAGAAATGGCATCACGCTTCTGACAGCATCCGGCTCACGTACTCGCCGATGGCCAGCGAACTTGTCAGTCCTGGCGACTCGATGCCGAACAGGTTTACCAGCCCCGCCACGCCATGCGCGGCGGGTCCCTGGATCATGAAGTCCTTTGCCGGCTCGTCTGGCGACTGGATCTTTGGGCGCATACCGGCATAGCCCGGCAACAAGGCACCATCTTTCAGGTCAGGCCAGTATTTGCGCACCTCGGCGTAAAAGGCATCGCCGCGCGCCGGGTCCACTACCAGATCGTCGGCCGATTCGACCCACTGCACATCCGGGCCAAACTTGGCCTGCCCGCCCAGGTCGATGGTCAGGTGAACGCCCAGCCCGGCGGCTTGCGGCACCGGGTAAATGAGCCGCGAAAATGGCGAGCGGCCGGCCAGGGTGAAGTAATTCCCTTTGGCGTAATAGCTGGGCGGCACGGCCTGCGCTGGCAGCCCGGCAAAGCGCCGCGCCAGGCCTTGCGCCTGCAATCCAGCCGAATTCACCACCCACGCGGCCTGCAATTCGGTGCCGTCACCTGCTACCAGAGTAATAGCGCCTGGTGCACATTGGGCGTGCGCCAATGGCGAATTAAGCACAACAAGCCCGCCAGCGTTCTCTAGATCGCCCTGAAAAGCCAGCATGAGCGCATGGCTGTCAACGATGCCGGTGCTGGGCGAATGCACAGCGGCCACGCATTGCAACGCAGGCTCCATGGCCTGTGCTTGCTCGCGCGACATCAGCACCAGGTCATGCACGCCGTTGGCGGCGGCTTTTTTGATGATGCCGTGCAACTGCGCCACCTGCTCGTCGCTGGTGGCCACCAGCAGCTTGCCACAGCGGCTGTGGCCCACGCCGCGCGCGGCGCAGTAGTCGTACAGCATCGCCCGTCCTTGCACGCAGAGCAGAGCCTTGAGCGAGCCTTGCGGGTAATAAATGCCCGCATGAATGACTTCGCTGTTGCGCGAACTCGTGCCGGTGCCGATGGCGTCGGCCGATTCCAGAACCATCACCTCCCGGCCCTGCAAGGCCAGGGCGCGTGCGATGGCCAGCCCCACCACGCCCGCACCAATCACCACACATTCGATTTTTTCCATCAAGCCTCCTCAAAACCTTCAATCACGTTGACTGCATTGGTCCCCAGCGCAGCCGCTGCATAACCGCCTTCCAGCACAAAGACCGTGGGCAGGCCCATCGCACCCAGTCGCCGGCCCAGCCGGCTGAAATCGTCAGACTGGAGCGCAAATTTCGAAATCGGGTCTTCTGCGAAGGTGTCCAGTCCCAGCGCCACCACCAGCGCATTGGCGCGGTAATGGCCGATGCGCTGGCACGCCTGCTCCAGCGCATCGAACCAGCGCGATGCGGCACATCCGGCAGGCAGGGGCAGGTTCAGGTTGAAGCCCTCGCCCTCCCCTTGCCCGGTTTCGTCGGCATGGCCCAGAAAAAACGGGTATTCGGTCAGCGGGTCGCCATGCAGGCTGACGCACAGCACATCGGCTCGACCATAAAAGATGCTTTGCGTGCCGTTGCCGTGGTGATAGTCCACATCCAGGATGGCCACGCGATCAGCGCCGGCATTGCGCATCGACTGCGCCGCCACCGCCGCGTTGTTCAGGAAACAGTAGCCGCCCATGAAGTCAGCACCCGCATGGTGCCCCGGAGGCCGGCTGCAGCAAAAGGCTGCACGCACGCCGCCATGGCCCGCAGCCACCTGTGCGGCGGCGCTGGCCGCTGCATCGGCGCCGGCCTTCGCGGCCTGCCAGGTGCCCGCCGAAAGCGGCGAGCCGTTGTCCATGGAATACAGGCCCAGCCGGGCAATGAAATTGAGCGGCTCAATGTCGCTGCGCAGGCTGCGCACCGGCCAGATGGATGGAAAAGGCTGGCAGCAGTCATTGCCGGGTGCCAGTGCAAGCCAGTCACGCCAGGCATGTTCCAGGAAAGCCAGGTAGCGCGGCGCATGCACCATGTCCAGTAGATCGCGGCTGTCGACCTGGGCGCTGTGCAGGTGGTGGCCATGTTCGGTCAGCCGGGCCTTGACGTATTCGGCACGGTCCGGGGTTTCAAAGCAGGCCACCCGCTCGCCCCGGAAAAACTCGAATTCCGGTGCATGCGCCTGATGGCTGTCATTGAAAAAAGTAATCATCGGTGGTCATCCGGAAATGCGAACTTGCAACGCACGCATGAAAAAAAGGCAGATCTTGCAGCAGCCTGGCACGCTCACAGCTGCCGGGGATCGGTCTTGAGAAGCATCTCGACCAGCGATTGCAGATGCGCTTTGAGCGGCTCAAAACCGGCTGTCAACTCGAGTGTTTCCTCGTTCATATAAAGCCTGCGGTTGATTTCAAGCTGAATGCTGTGCCGTTGGGCGGCCGGGTCGCTGTATCGCCGCACCAGTTCCACGCCTTTGTACGGATGGTTGTAGGCCACGCGGTAGCCCAGCGCCGTCAGGTGCGCGCAAATCCGTTGGGACAAGACCGGATTGGCGGTACTGGCGTCGCGGTCGCCAACGACGAAGTCGGCGTGTTTTTCACCCGGAAAATTGGTTGCGTGGCTGGAGGCAATGGCTGGCATCGAATGGCAGTTGAGATGAAGGCTGTAGCCGTGTCCAGCATGCGCCGCATCAATCGCCTCGGCCACGGCTGCATGGTAGGGCGTCCAGCAGTGTTCGATGCGATGCTTCACTTCTTGCACCGACAGGCTGCGCCCGTAGATGGGCAAGCCGTCATCCGTGGTGCGCCAGATCAACCCCTTGCCGAGCCGCACCTTGGAAAGCACGACCGGATCGGTGGCGACAGGATCAGGCCAGGGCCCGTCCAACAGAGATACGTCAAGCTCCGTGGTGTTGCGGTTGGCATCCAGGTAGCTGCGGGGGAAATGCGCCTCGATCCAGTGAGCGCCCAGGCCGGGTGCAAAGTCGTAGAGCTTTTCAACATGCGTGTCTTCAGCCTTGCGCAAAATCGACGTTTCGCAGGTGTGCCGAAAATCCGGGGGATAAAACACACCGCTGTGGGGCGAGTCAAGGACCAGCGCAGTGCTGCCGGGAAGATGGGTGAAGAGCTGCATGACGCGACTTTATCAGCAGCTTTCGATGCTTCACGCAAGCGAGTTGGAGACAACTCGGGAAGCTTGAAAAAAACAGGTTCCGGGATTAACTGCATCTACCCGGAAAACCCACTGCAACAAGCTTTTTGTCCTACAAAAATTTGCCTTTTGGCCCCACAGTTGCAACAGTCTGTTGGCATAAAACTATTGGGGAACAACTTCCGCAAACTCTGGTCCTACGTCCATAGAAGTCGTCATTTACACACCAAAGGAGCATCATGAAACTATTCAATCGCAGCTTTTCAGCCATCGTGTTGTCGGTCGCTGCATTGACAGCTGCCACGGGTGTCCAAGCCCAGAGCAATTACGCCTTGTATTCCCCCGGAGCCAGTTATGTCGGCCTGAACGTTGGTTCTTCCAATTTTTCGCTTGGCAACGGATTCGGGCCTTTTGCATCAGACAACAGAGACACGGTCTACAACATTTACACCGGCACGTTCTTTACCCCGAACTTCGGCGTCGAAGCAGGCTATACCAATTTCGGCAAGATCGACCGGGCAGGCGGCAACACCAAGGCACAAGGCTTCAACCTCAGCTTGGTCGGCCGGGCACCGATCACCCAGTCATTCAACATTTTCGGCAAGCTGGGCACCACCTACGGCCGAACCGAAGTGTTGGCTTTTCCAGGCACAGGCATTGCATCCGGCAAGGAAAACGGCTTCGGTGTTTCCTATGGCATCGGTGCGGAATATTCCTTCAACCCACAACTGTCTGCCGTGCTTCAGTATGACGAGCACAAGCTGAAGTTTGCCGGTGATGGCCGCGACCGCGTCAACGCAACCACGGTGGGCTTGCGTTACCGTTTCTAAGCCATGAGCCGCCCACCGGCGGCCTGACCTCGAAACCTGAAGACCTGCAAACCCAGTGGTTTGCAGGTCTTCCTATGAGCGCACACCAGTCAAACACCAATAGCTATCAAAAAAATAGCTGTTAATTACGCTATTCCTTGTTTACCTTGCCGCGCAGTTCCTTGGTCGCTGAACGCTGGCTCTTTCCTTCCAGACGGCGTTGCCGGGAACCATAGGTGGGTTTGGTGGCCCGCCGGGCTTTGGGCGGATTGGACACGCCGTCGATCACCTGCTGCAATCGCGACAGCGCATCGGCGCGGTTCATTTCCTGCGTGCGGTGCTGCTGCGCTTTAAGCACCAGCACGCCTTCCTGTGTGATTCGGCTGTCGCTCAAGGCGAGCAAGCGCTCCTTGATCTCGTCCGGCAGCGAGGATGCCTTGATGTCGAAGCGCAGATGCAGGGCGCTGGACACCTTGTTGACGTTTTGTCCACCCGCACCCTGAGCCCGGATGGCGCTGAGCTCGACGTCGCGTTCATCGATCGGAAACTTGTGAATCACAGGCATGCAGTGGGTTTTCGGGTTACGGATTGGTTCAGCGCCTGCAAGTCTGCAGTCGGGCCACTGGCTATCGGGTGCAGAGCGGCTTCAATGGTGCCCAGGCTTTGCAGGGCTTTGTCCACAGTGATTATCGGCGTGGCTTTGCCGACAGATCACAACGCAGAAATGGTCGAGTTGCGCAGCCAGCGGAGCGACGGCCTGGCCGACTTGCTCGAAACGGCATGACGCTACTTATTTAATAGCTGTTAAGGCTTACCCACACTGCGAAAACAGCTTATTTGATCAAAATTTCACGTTTGCCAGAGATCACGCGCCCACGCTGCCTGTCACCGGCAGCACGATGCCGGTGATGTAACTGGAGCACACCGGCGAGGCCAGGAAGACATAGGCGGGGGACAACTCCTCGGGCTGGGCCGGGCGTTTCATGTCAGTCGCAGAACCAAACTTCTGGATCGACTCGGCATCCTTGTCGGCCGGATTCAGCGGTGTCCAGACCGGTCCTGGCGCTACGGCATTGACCCGAATTCCCTTGTCGAGCAGGTTGCTGGCCAGCGCCTTGGTAAAGGCGTGAATCGCGCCTTTGGTCGCTGAATAATCCAGCAGCTTGGACTCGCCTTCCAAGCCCGTGACCGAGCCGGTATTGATGATGCACGAGCCTTTTTTCAAGTGCGGCAGCGCAGCCTTCGTCATATGAAAATAGCCATAGACATTGGTTCGCAGGGTTTCGTCGAAGCGCTCTTCGGTCAGGTCTTCAAGCGAATCTGCATGTTCCTGGAAAGCCGCGTTGTTCACCAGAATGTCGAGCTTGCCGAATGTGCTGACAGTTTTCTCGACCACCGTGCGGCAGAAAGCGGCATCCTTCACGTCGCCGGCTATCAGCAGGCAGCGCTGGCCTTCGGCCTCGATGCAACGCTTGGTTTCCTCGGCGTCCACATGTTCATTCAGGTAAAAAATCGCCACGTCAGCGCCTTCACGGGCAAACAGCACCGCCACGGCCCGCCCAATGCCTGAGTCGCCGCCGGTGACCAGCGCAGTCATTCCTGCAAGCTTCTCGCTGCCCTTATATCCCTGAGCCATGAACTTTGGCCGCAGTTGCATGTTGGCTTCCACGCCCGGCTTTTCGAGATGCTGGGCCGGCAACGGCGGTGCAGGCTGCGGGGTCAAGCCCGCCTGGACAGCGGGCTTGTTGCTTTTTGCGCCACTGCTTTTCTTCGGTTTCGCGGCGTCTTTGCCGTCTTGCTGCTGTTGAATGCTGTGCTGCTTGTCAACGACAGCCTGGGCGTCGCTCTTCGGCGATGAACGTGATGGGGTGCTTGCCATGAATGCCTTTTGAATGACCAAAAGATTCAATCTACGACGACACCTTTTCAAGCGATGTAGTCAAATTACCTGCTTCGGCCACAGAACTGCCAGCGTGAGCAGGGAAAGTCAACCTGGGCGGTTCAGCCCCGTCTGCGCATGATGTCCGGTGTGTTGACCTTCACGTCGCCGCACTGCGCGCGCTGGCGCAAGGCATGCTCCATGACGACCAGCGCCAGCATGGCCTCGGCAATCGGCGTGGCGCGGATTCCGACGCAGGGGTCGTGCCGACCCTTGGTCACCACTTCGGCCGGGTTGCCTTCGGTATCAATCGACTGGCGCGGCGTGATGATGGAGCTGGTCGGCTTGATGGCAATCGACACTTCCAGGTCTTGCCCGGTACTGATGCCACCCAGCACGCCGCCAGAGTTGTTTGACACAAAGCCTTCGGGCGTCAGCGAATCGCCATGCGTCGTGCCGCGCTGCGTAACCGCGCCAAAACCGGCGCCAATCTCCACGCCCTTGACCGCATTGATGCCCATCATGGCAAAGGCGATGTCGGCGTCCAGCTTGTCGAACAGCGGCTCGCCCAGGCCGACCGGCACACCAGAGGCCACCACGCGAATGCGCGCGCCGCACGAATCGCCGGCCTTGCGCAGCGCGTCCATGTAGTTTTCGAGATTTGACACGTCAGCGCTGGGGGCAAAAAACGGGTTGTTCGGCACATGCGCCCAGGACTCAAACGGAATCACCGCCTCGCCGATCTGCGCCATGCAGCCACGAAAGGTGGTGCCGTACTGCTGAAGCAGCCATTTTTTGGCCACTGCACCCGCCGCCACCATGGGCGCTGTCAGCCGCGCCGACGACCTGCCGCCGCCGCGCGGGTCGCGCAGGCCGTACTTGTGCAGGTAGGTGTAGTCGGCATGGCCGGGCCGGAAGGTGTCCAGGATGTTGCCGTAGTCCTTGCTGCGCTGGTCGGTGTTCCTGATCAAGAGGCAGATCGGCGTGCCGGTGGTCTTGCCTTCATACACGCCCGACAGGATTTCGACCGCGTCGGGTTCGTTGCGCTGGGTGACGTGGCGGCTGGTGCCGGGGCGGCGCCGGTCCAGGTCGCCCTGGATATCGGCCTCGGTGAGCGACATGCCCGGCGGGCAGCCGTCGATCACGCAGCCAATGGCCGGGCCGTGGGATTCACCAAAGTTGGTGACTGCGAAAAGATTTCCAAAAGTATTGCCGCTCATGGCAATGATTATCCCAGACGGTTTTTAAACGGTTCAATCCAGTCCGGGGCATCAGTCACGATCCGCATCGCTTTCTGCCGGCCAGTCGCGGATGTAGGCCTTGAGCATCTTGTTTTCAAAATTCTGGCTGTCCACCACGGCCTTGGCGACATCGTAGAAGCTGATCACGCCCATCAGCATGCGCTGGCTCATCACCGGCATGTAGCGGGCGTGGCGCTCCAGCATCATGCGGCGCACCTCGTCGATCTCGGTGTCGGGCGTGCAGGTCATCGGATGGTCGTCCATTGCCTTCCTGACCAGCGTGCGGCCGATTTCGCCGCCATTGTTCACGATGCAGACAATCACCTCGCGAAAGGTCAGCATGCCGACCAGATCGCCATGCTCCATGACGACCAGCGAGCCGATGTCTTTCTCGGCCATGATCTCGGCGGCCTTGGCCAGCGGCTCGCCAGGCTGTACGGTGTAGAGCGTGTTGCCCTTGACGCGCAGGATATCTGCTACCTTCATCGTTTTTCCTAGGTGGTTCTGGCAGCAGCGCCTGCCAGTGTGTGTTTCAAGGTTTCCGCCGTGACACGCAGCGGTTGCTAAGGGTAAAACCGACTTTAAATATAGCCCACAATGCTTTCACCAAGGGTAACGATTTTCGCGACGTCATCTGGCATTGACCCTGGCTTTTTGACCCTTGACCCGAATATGGCCGGGTGCGTTTGAAAAATCAGCTTTTTTGCACTGGAGATTTTATTCATGCCCGGTTACTCAGACCCCGGTTTCGACACCTTGGCACTGCACGCAGGCGCCGCGCCCGATCCGGCCACAGGCGCTCGCGCCGTGCCGATCCACCTGACCACGTCCTTCGTCTTTGAATCCAGCGACCACGCTGCCAGCCTCTTTAACCTGGAGCGCGCCGGCCATGTCTATTCGCGCATCAGCAACCCGACCAACGCGGTGCTGGAGGAACGCATCGCGGCACTCGAAGGCGGCATTGGCGCCATTGCCACGGCCAGCGGCCAGGCGGCGCTGCACCTGAGCATTGCCACGCTGATGGGTGCGGGTTCCCACATCGTCGCCAGCACAGCGCTGTACGGTGGCAGCCAGAACCTGCTGCACTACACGCTGCGCCGCTTCGGCATCGACACCACCTTTGTCAAGCCCGGCGACATCGACGGCTGGCGCGCGGCTGTACGGCCCAACACCAAGCTGTTTTTTGGCGAAACCGTCGGCAATCCGGGCCTGGAGGTGCTGGACATCGCCACCGTGGCGGCCATGGCCCATGAAGCGCGGGTGCCGCTGCTGGTCGATTCGACGCTGACCTCGCCCTGGCTGATCAAGCCGTTCGACCACGGCGCCGACCTGGTGTACCACTCGGCGACCAAGTTCCTCAGCGGCCACGGCACGGTGATTGGCGGGCTGGTGGTCGATGGAGGCAGCTTCGACTGGGACCGGTCCGGCAAGTTCGCCGAACTGACCCAGGCCTATGACGGCTTTCACAACATGGTGTTCAGCGAGGAAAGCACCGTAGGCGCCTTTTTGCTGCGCGCCCGCCGCGAAGGCCTGCGCGACTTTGGCGCCTGCATGAGCCCGCACACGGCCTGGCTGATCTTGCAGGGCATTGAAACCCTGCCGCTGCGCATGGCACGCCACATGAGCAACACCGAAAAGGTGGTGGCTTTCCTGGCCAGCCATCCCTTCGTCTCGCGCGTCGGTCATCCGCTGCTGGAGTCGCACCCCAGCCATTCGCTGGCGCAAAAACTGTTGCCGCGCGGCGCCGGTTCGGTGTTCAGCTTTGACCTGAAGGGCAGCCGCGCCCAGGGCAAGGCGTTTGTCGAGGCGCTGAAGGTCTTCAGCCACCTGGCCAACGTCGGCGACTGCCGCAGCCTAGTGATCCACCCGGCCAGCACCACGCATTTCCGCATGACGGGCGAGGCGCTGGCGGGCGCCGGCATCACGCAGGGAACGATTCGCCTGTCCATCGGCCTGGAAGACCCGGACGACCTGATCGATGACCTCAAGCGCGCCTTGAAAGTGGCCGAGAAAGCCGGGGCTTGAGCATGGACCTCCTTGTCAACGGCGCCACAACCTATTGCTACACCGGCGGCAAGCCTTTCGATGCAGCGCAGCCCACGGTGGTTTTCATTCACGGCGTGCTGAACGACCACAGCGTCTGGAGCCTGCAAAGCCGCTACCTGGCGCACCACGGCTGGAACGTGCTGGCCGTCGACCTGCCGGGCCACAGCCGCAGTGAAGGCGAAGCGCCCTCTTGCGTCGAGGACGCTGCCGGTTTCATTGCCGCGCTGCTCGATGCGGCCGGCGTGCAGCATGCCGCGCTGGTGGGCCACAGCTGGGGTTCGCTGATTGCGCTGGAAGCTGCGTCCAGACTAAAAGACCGCATCAGCCACCTGGTGCTGGTCGGCACGGCGTTTCCGATGAAGGTGTCGCCCGCGCTGCTGGACGCGTCGCTCAACGAGCCGATGAAGGCGCTGGCGCTGGTCAACGTTTTCTCGCGCAGCACACTGGCGCCGCCGCCGTCGGCATTGGGTCCGGGCACCTGGGTTTATGGCGCGAGCATGGCGCTGGGCCGCCGCGTGCTGGCCAGCAACCGCCAAGTCAACGTGTTCCACCGGGGCTTCAAGGCCTGCGACAGTTATGCCAACGGCGAGGCCGCGATTCAGGCCATCACCTGCCCGGTGCTGTTTTTGCTTGGAGAACACGACCAGATGACGCAGCCCAAAGCCGCGCAGGGCTTGGTCAAAGCCGCCCGTGCGTCGGGCAAGTCGGTTCAGGTCACAAACCTGCCGGTCGGCCATCACCAGATGACCGAAGCGCCGGATGCGACATTGTTTGCCATTCGTGACTTTTTAAAAACATGAACATGACACCATCCCGTCCCCTGCCGCCCGACGCGGCGGACATCTCCCGCATCATTGAAATGGCATGGGAAGACCGCACGCCCTTCGAATCCATCGAAGTGCAGTTTGGTTTGAACGAGTCGGCCGTCATTGCCCTGATGCGCCGCCAGCTCAAGCGCTCGTCGTTCAAGATGTGGCGTGAACGCATGGCGGGCCGGACCACCAAGCATGCGGCACTGCGCAGCCCGGACGTCACGCGGCACCGCGCGCGGCATACACGCCAAGCGTGAACGGCCCTGCTGACCGATGGAGAAACAAGGATTTTTGCTATAAATAAAATAGCTAAAAAGGCTTGCTTGACATGCGCAAAAAGGCTTTTTTAATGCATAAAACAGGTTTTTGACGGCCTGCCAGCGTGCCTCAGGCCATCTTGCCCAGAATGACGTTCATGTCGTCCTTGGAAAACGCCCGCAGCATCTCGGCGCGGATGTTGCCGGCGGCGCCTATGCTCAGGCCGAAGGCGTTGGCGGATTCCTCGTCCTCGGCTTCGATGACCGCCACCAGGTCATACTGGCCCGACGTCCAGTAGAGCTGGCGCATGCTGGCGCCAAATTTTTTTGCCAGTTCCATCACGGCATCGGCGCGCTTCGTGGTGTCCTTCACGCTGCGCATCCCCTGGTCGGTGAAATGGCAAAGGGCGATATAGGTTTTCATGGTTTTTCTTCCTGTCGGCGAGACCTCCGGCATTCGCGGGTCGGCGGCGGTCCCGAAACGCCGGCCCTCGTGACAAACCTGCATGTATTTTCTAGACGCGCCCGGCGCCTGCAAGCGCCAGGGTTGCGCTCAGGCGGGCATGATGTTCTGGTTGGAACTGAACAGGTTGGCCGGGTCGTACTGGCGCTTGATTTGCGCCAGCCGGCCGTAGTTGGGTCCATACGCGGCTTTCACACGCTCGCCCTCGTCGTCGGTCAGGAAATTGACGTACACGCCGCCGCTGGCAAACGGTGCCGAGGCCTTGAAATACTCGCGCGCCCAACGAATGCCCGCGGCGTCATCGGCCGGGTCATCCCAGCGGCCGTGGACATTCATGACGAAACGTGCGTCGCGGTGCGCGTAGGCTGTGGCATCGGGCGCGGGGCGCATGGTCGCGCCGCCGATGGCGCCGAAAAATATCTCGCACTGTGGCGACGGCAGCTTTGCGACGTACTCGATGACGGCATCGAACAGACCGTCTTCCAGCGCCGAGAAATTGTGCGATTTCCAGTAGTTGCGCGCGCCGGGCGTGAGCAAGGGGTCGAAGGCCTGTTGCCAGTTCACATAGGGCATGGCGCCAACATGCGTGCCAAGCGGCGTGCCAAAGCCGTGCAGCGGCTTGACCAGCGCCTCGCCCTGCGAGGGGTCGCCGGTGTAGAGCAGTGCCAGTACGACCACTTTCTGGCCATGAACGCTTTCCGGCAGGAAGGGCAGCGGCGGCGCCTTGCGCAGCACGGTCCAGACGGAAACATCGTCAGGAGCCTGGTCCATGAACGCACGGTACTGCTGCAGCACTGATTTGGCTTGCGAAAACGGATAGACGATCAGCCCGGCCAGCACCTCGGGGCCAACCGGGTGCAGGCGGAACTCAAAGCGTGTCACGACGCCGAAATTGCCGCTGCCGCCGCGCAGCGCCCAGAACAGGTCAGTGTTTTGGCTGGCGCTGGCGCGCAGCACGTCGCCGGCGGCCGTCACGACTTCGGCGGACTCCAGGTTGTCAACCGTCATGCCGTACTGGCGGCTGAGCCAGCCGAAGCCGCCGCCCAGCGTCAGGCCAGCAACGCCGGTGGTGGAGTTGATGCCCAGCGGCGTCGCCAGGCCATGGGCCTGGGCGGCGGCATCGAAATCGGCCAGTGTGGCGCCACCTTCGACGCTGGCGCGGCGGGCGCCGGCATCGACCTGCACGGCCTTCATCTTCGACAGGTCGATGACGATGGCGTCGTCGCGCAGCGCGCTGCCGGCAATGTTGTGTCCCCCGCCGCGAACCGCCAGCGGAACCTGGTGCTCCCTTGCAAAATTCACCGCGTAAACCACATCCCCGGTCGTGGCGCACTGGACGATGGCGGCGGGATGCTTGTCCACCATCGCGTTCCAGATTTGGCGGGCGCTGTCGTAGGCCGCGTCGCCGGCGGCAATGACCGTTCCCTGAACGTCTTTCTTGAGCGCATCGATTTGCGCCGATTGCAGGTTTTTCATGGCAGTGTCCTTCCTTGGGTTCTGGCGCAATGCGCTCAGCACACAACAACAACAACAACAACAAGGGCCAAAACCGGCCATTGCGCCGGATCAGTTGCGTGAGCAGATTTGCTATATGGGGTTTAGCACTGCACCCGGCCCGGTGCAAGGCCTGCTGCCAATTGGAGAACAGCCTTACCTTGGTTTACACGTTTGCAGGCGTGACCCAGTGTCCGGGCGCCGCTTGCAGGGCATCGAGCAGTTGCCGTGTCGCGGGCGTCAGCGGCGCCGCTTGCAGGCTGGCGCTTTGCAGCGAATCGAGCAGCCGCGCCAGGGTGTTGGCCTGCGGCGTCAGGGGGCCGAAAAACCGCGTGCCCTGCGCATCGGCCATCAGCACCGTCGGGAAGGTTTCCACGTCGAGGTCGCCCACCAGGTCGGACTGGTCTTCAATGTCCAGCCAGGCAAAGCGCAACGCGGGGTAGCGCGCCGCCATGTTCGCGAAAACCGCTTCATAGTCGCGGCACAGCCCGCACCAGTCGGCGCACAGGCAGACAACCCAGGTCACGCCGGTGGTTGGCATAGGCTGGGTGACGGATGGATCGTTCATGCGTTGAATCTGGTTGCTCATTTTTTCATAGCGAATCACGCAGTAGCAGCGTGCGCCAGCCGGCTTTTTCCCATAATTTATGAACCGAGGGTGCGCGGTCGAGCAGCAATTGCTGCATCAGCGGCTCCAGCTGCGTGGTTTCCGGATCGGCCAGCAGCACATAGCGTGACTCTGCGTTGCCTTCTGCGTCGTTGAGCTGGCCAATCCAGTCCATCTCCACCAGCGTTTCAAGCACCGGCTCGAATTGCAGGACATCCAACTCCAGCATCTCGGCCAGTTGCGAGGCGCTGACACCCATGCGTGCGGTGATTCGCGCTTTGTCCAGCATTTGCAGGATTTCAATCGCCAGCTGGAACTGCCAGCCATGGGCACTGCCGCGGCGCGTGACGCCTGCCAGAAGGCTGGGCAGGTAGGCACTGATCACGGCGCCCATCAGCACGATCACCCAGGAGACATAGATCCACACCAGCAAGATCGGCAACGCCGCAAAGGCCCCATAGACCATGGAATAGGTGGGCACCGCTGTCATGTAGGCGCCCAGGACTTTCTTGCCGATTTCAATTCCTGCCGCGACGAACAGGCCGCCGGCAAAGGCATGGCCCCATTTGACATAGGTGTTGGGGACATAACGGTACAACGCCGCCATGCCGCCGGCCACCAGGAAAAACTGTGCCACATCCAGCACGAAGCGCACGCTGAACGGCAAAACGCCAACCAGGCCGCTGGAAGCCGACACCACATACGACGTCACCGCCAGGCTGGCCCCCAGCACCAGCGGTCCGAGCGTGATGGCCGCCCAGTAAATCAGCACCCGCTGCGCCAGCGGCCGAGGCTTGCGCACGCGCCAAATGCTGTTCAGCGTGCGGTCGATGGTCAGGATCAGCGCAATCGCCGTCACCAGCAGCACCGCCAGGCCGGCGCCGCCCAGCTTGCTGGCCTGGCCACTGAACTGCGTCAGGTAGCCCAGCACCTGGCGCGAGATGTTGTCGGGAATCAGGCTCCTGACCAGCCAGGCCTGCAGCGCCGCCTGGAGCGTGGAAAACATCGGGAAGGCGGTGAAGACGGCCAGCGCCACGGTGAAAAAAGGCACCAGCGCAATCGACGTGGTGAAGGTCAGGCTGCTGGCGGTCAGCCCCATGCGGTCTTCACGGAAGCGGTTGCGCAGCGTGATGGCGGTGTCGCGCCACGGAAAATGGGACAGGTCGGCAAGCAAGGCCTCAAGCCAGGGCGGAAATTTCATCCCCGGTATCATGCCACTGCCCTCAAAGACCCAAGATGAACAAAGCAAACCAAATTGAAATAACCCGCCTGCTGGCCCTGGGCAGCCTGAGCGGCCTGATTGTGCTGGGCCTGGCCTGGGAAATGTGGCTCGCGCCGATACGCCCGGGCGGCTCGCTGCTGGCGCTCAAAGTGCTGCCGCTGGTGATTCCACTGGCCGGCATCTGGAAAAACCGCATGTACACCTACCGCTGGGTCAGCCTGATGGTCTGGCTCTACTTCACCGAAGGCGTGGTGCGCGCCTGGAGCGACCGCGCGCCGGGCAATTACCTGGCCATGGTGGAAGTGCTGCTGTGCCTGCTGCTGTTCATTGCCTGCGCGCAGCATGTGCGCTTGCGCTTCAAAAACCTGCCTTCTGCCGCCCTTGCCAACGACACCGCACCATGACCACACAAGCCGAACTTCTCGATACCCTGCGCCAGATCACCGGTGCGCCGCATGTTTTGTATGACGGCGACCTGAGCGCCTACACCCAGGACTGGCGCAAGCGCGCGCAGGGCAAGGCATTGGCCGTGGTACGCCCGGCCAGCGTGCAAGAGGTGGCGGACATCGTCAAGGCCTGTGCAGCCGCTGGCACCAGCCTGGTGCCGCAGGGCGGCAACACCGGCCTGGCGGTCGGTTCAGTGCCTGACGAATCCGGAAGGCAGGTGGTGCTCAGCCTGCAGCGCATGAACGCGGTGCGCGCCATTGACGCGGCCAACCTCACCATCACCGTCGAATCTGGCTGCATCCTGCAAAACCTGCAACAAACGGCTGAAAAAGCCGGCTTCCTGTTTCCATTGAGCCTGGCCGCCGAAGGCAGCTGCACCATTGGCGGCAACCTGGCGACCAATGCCGGCGGCACGCAGGTGCTGCGCTACGGCAATGCGCGCGACCTGTGTTTGGGTCTGGAAGTGGTCAATGCGCAGGGTGAGATCTGGCATGGCCTGTCGGGCCTGCGCAAGGACAACACCGGTTATGACCTGCGCGACTTGTTCGTCGGCAGCGAAGGCACGCTGGGCATCATCACCGCCGCCACGCTCAAGCTGTATCCGCAGCCCGCCGCCCGGCTGACCGCGTGGGCCGGCCTGCCTTCGATGGAAGCGGCCGTCACGCTGCTCGGCCTGGCGCACCAGCACCTGGGCGCGGGACTGACCGGTTTTGAAGTGATGGGCCAGTTTGCCCTGAGCCTGGTGGACAAGCACTTTCCCCAGCTGCGAGTGCCCTTTATTGAAGCTTCGGCCACCAACGCCAGTCAAGCTGGATCGAATGGCAGCAATGCACCAGCTGTTGGGAGCGTGGCCATGCCTTATTGCGTACTGCTTGAAAATTCCGACAGTGAATCCGAAGCGCATGCGCGCGAACGCTTCGAGCAACTGCTGGAAACGGCTTTCGACCAAGGTTGCGTGCTGGACGCCGTGGTGGCTGAAAACCTGTCGCAGGCCAAAGCTTTATGGCACATCCGCGAAAGCATTCCGCTGGCGCAGGCCGAGGAAGGCCTGAACGTCAAGCACGACATCTCGATTGCCGTTTCGCGCATTCCCGAGTTCGTTGAGGTGACTGATGCGCTGCTGCGCCAGCGCATCGACGGCGTGCGGCTGGTCAACTTCGGCCATCTGGGCGACGGCAACCTGCACTACAACGTGCAGGCACCCGAAGGCGGCGATGCCAAAGCTTTTTTGCACGACCACGAGGACGAAGTCAACACGCTGGTGTACGACTCGGTGGCCCGGTTCGACGGCTCGATTTCTGCCGAGCACGGCGTCGGCAGCCTGAAAACCGACAAGCTGCCGCTTTACAAATCAGCTGTTGCCCTGTCGATGATGCACGCCATCAAAAAGGGACTGGACCCGCAGAACATCATGAATCCGGGTCGCATCGTCAAGCTCTGAAGCCGCAGGCGGCGGGCATAATTGAATGTTCGTCGACACGTCTTGCCTGCAAGTACTCCGCTCTATCAATTCAAACCACCGTTTGAAATCTCACCACTCCGGTTTTTCTCCATGACCCGCCCCACACGCTCCCAATACGAAGACCTCATGCGCTTGGTGGACACGCAAGGCGTCCACAAGGCCGACCGCACCGGCACCGGCACGAAAAGCGTGTTTGGCCACCAGATGCGCTTCGATTTGAACGAAGGCTTTCCACTGGTCACCACCAAGAAGGTCCATGTCAAGTCCATCATCCAGGAACTGCTCTGGTTCCTGACGGGTTCGAGCAGCAATCACTGGCTGCTTGAACGCGGCGTGACGATCTGGAACGAATGGGCGCGCCCGGACGGCGACTTGGGGCCGGTCTACGGCGTCCAGTGGCGCAGCTGGCCCACGCCGGACGGCGGCCACATCGACCAGATCGCCGAAGTCATCAAGACCCTGAAAACCAACCCGGACTCGCGCCGCATTATCGTCAGCGCCTGGAACGTCGCCGAGTTGGACAAGATGGCGCTGATGCCCTGCCACGCGCTGTTCCAGTTCTATGTCGCGCCCGCCCTTGAAGCCGGCGGCAAGGGCCGGCTCAGCTGCCAGCTCTACCAGCGCAGCGCCGACATCTTCCTCGGCGTGCCGTTCAATATCGCCAGCTACGCGCTGCTCACGCACATGGTGGCGCAGCAGTGTGACCTTGAGGTCGGCGACTTCATCTGGACCGGCGGCGACTGCCATATCTACAGCAACCACGCCGAGCAGGTTGAGCTCCAACTCGGCCGCGCGCCGTTTGCTTATCCGACGCTGAACATCAGGCGCAAGCCGGATTCAATCTTCGATTACCAGTTCGAGGACTTCGAATTCCTCGACTACCAGCACCACCCGGCCATCAAGGCGCCGGTGGCGGTTTGATGAACATGGCCGCGACGCCCCGCATCAACCTGATTTACGCCCGCGCCGCCAATGGCGTGATTGGGCAGAACAACGCCATGCCCTGGCACCTGCCCGAAGACCTGGCGCATTTCAAGCGTCTGACGCAGGGCTGGCCGGTCATCATGGGCCGCAAGACGTGGGATTCGCTGCCACCCCGGTTTCGTCCCCTGCCCGGCCGGACCAATGTGGTCATCACGCGGCAGCCGGACTGGCGTGAAGCCGGTGCGAACCCTGCCAACAGCCTGGGCGATGCGCTGGCGCAGTGCAGCACGTTCGAAGAAGTCTGGATCATCGGCGGCGCGCAAATCTATGCCCAGGCCGAGCCGCTGGCCTTGCGGATTGAAGCGACCGAAATCGCCCAGGACTTTGAGGGCGATGCGTTTGCGCCGCCATTGAGTGACGCATGGCAGGAAACAGCGCGTGAAGCGCATGTGTCAAGCAACGGCTTGCCCTTCAGCTTCGTCACGTTTGAAAAGACCGGTGCATGAACATCCAGGAATTTTTCGGCATTGAGCTGCCCGTCATTCAGGCGCCCATGGCGGGTGTGCAGGCCAGCGCGCTGGCAATAGCCGTGTCGAACGCTGGTGGCATGGGTTCATTGCCCTGCGCCATGCTGACGATTGAGTCGCTTCGCGCAGAGCTGCAAGCCATCACCGCACAGACCCAACGGCCCTACAACGTCAACTTCTTCTGCCACACGCCTTCCGCGCCTGATGCGGCCCGCGAGGCCAAATGGCGCGCCGTGCTCGCGCCCTACTACGCTGAATTTGGCATTGACCCCGCATCGGTGCAAGCCGGCAGCGGTCGGGCGCCTTTCAGCAGCGAACATGCCGAGTTGCTGGCGACGTTCAGGCCACCGGTTGTTAGCTTTCATTTCGGCTTGCCTGCGCCAGCGTTGGTGCAACGCGTGAAGTCCTGGGGTGCAAAGGTCATCGCTTCAGCCACCACCGTCGCGGAAGCCCGCTGGCTGGAAGCGAACGGTGCCGACGCGATCATTGCCCAAGGCCTGGAAGCCGGCGGCCATCGCGGACTGTTTTTGAGCGACGACCTGACGACGCAGGTAGGCACGCTGGCGCTGCTGCCGCAGGTGCTGCGCGCCGTGCGCGTACCGGTGATCGCGGCCGGCGGCATTGCCGACGCACAGGGCGTGAAAGCCGCACTGGCATTGGGCGCTGCTGGCGTGCAGGTTGGCACGTCTTACCTGCTGTGCCCGGAAGCCACCACCACGGCGCTGCACCGTGCTGCATTGCAAAGCGATCGGGCAGAACACACCGCGCTCACCAACCTCATCACCGGCCGCCCGGCGCGGGGCATGTACAACCGGCTGATGCGCGAATTGGGCGCGCTGAGCGACGCGCCGCCGGCTTTTCCGCTGGCAACATCCGCCTTGATGCCCTTGAAAGCCGCTGCCGAAAAGCTCGGTCGAGATGATTTCCCCACGCTCTGGGCAGGACAGAACGCCAGTGGCTGCCGCGAGATTCCCGCTGCTGAATTGACACGACAGCTAGCCTCAACCTGAAACTGCACGCCATGGAAATGGTCACCTGAAGTATCTAATCCGTGACCCTTCGGCGACAGCAGTGGCTGAAATTCAGTTTTTTCCCCTATAAAAATACCCAGAGAAACAATATGTCAGGACAAGGATTTCACGTACACGGCCCCCACGACCACGAACTCGAACATGCGGCCCAGGGCGGCCATGACAGCGGTGGCATGATCGCGCAGATTGCGGTCGTCACCGCCATCATCGCCACCGTGGGCGCGCTGTTTTCATACCAGGGCGGCGCCACGCAGGCCAATGCTGGCCTCTACAAAAACAACGCGGCCATCAAGAAGACCGAAGCGGCCAACCAGTGGAGCTTTTTTCAGGCTAAAAGCACCAAGCAGGCACTGGCTGAATTTGCCCGCGACCTGGCGCCTGACGACAAAAAGTTAAGCTACCAAGTCAAGATTGACCGTTATGAAAAAGAAAAAAACGAGATCAAGGTAGGCGCTGAAAAACTCGAAACCGAATCCTCTAACTGGGAAAAATCATCCGATGAACAGATGCACCAGCACCACCGTTGGGCCCAGGCCACCACCGTGCTGCAGGTTTCGATTGCGCTGGCAGCCATTGCGCTGCTGACGCGCAAGAAGTGGCTGGAATATGGCATGTTTGCCCTCGCCGGTGTAGGCCTGGTGATGGGCGCATTGGCTGCGCTACACATTTAATAGCTACTCTCGCCCATCCTGATTACGCTGGAGCACTAAAACCCATGAAAATTGCCACCTGGAATGTCAATTCCCTGACGGTTCGCCTGCCGCAGGTGCTCGACTGGCTTGCGGCTAATCCGGTTGATGTTCTCTGCCTGCAGGAACTCAAGCTCAGCGACGACAAGTTTCCGCATGCCGCGCTTGACGCCGCCGGCTACCAGAGCGCCGTGTTTGGCCAGAAAACCTACAACGGCGTCGCCATCCTGAGCCGCACGCCAGCGCGTGACGTGGCGAAAAACATCGCCGGCTTCACCGACGAGCAGTCGCGCGTCATTGCCGCCACGCTAGACATGCCCGGCGGCGAGGTGCGCGTGGTCAACGGGTATTTCGTCAACGGCCAGTCGCTGGGCAGCGAAAAGTTCGAGTACAAGATGAAGTGGCTGGAAGGACTGCGAAACTGGCTGCGGGACGAACTGGCCAAGCACCCGAACCTGGTGCTGCTGGGCGACTTCAACATTACCGCCGACGACCGCGACACTTATGACCCTGAAGGCCTGCGCGAGACCATTCACCACACCAGCGAAGAGCGGCTCAATTTCCAGGCCCTGGTCAAGCTCGGCCTGACGGATGCGTTCCGGATGTTCGACCAGCCGGAAAAAAGCTATTCCTGGTGGGACTACCGCGAGATGGCTTTTCGCCGCAACCGGGGCCTTCGGATTGACCACATCCTGGTCAGCGAGCCGCTCAAGCCACGGGTAGCCAGTTGCGTGATTGACAAGCTGCCGCGCAAGAACGAGCGGCCCAGCGACCATGTGCCTGTCGTCGTGGAGCTCGCTTCGCTATAAAAACAGTAGCTGCCAGCGCTTGTGCAGCATGCGCTATTGGCTATTGGCTATTGGCTATTGGCTATTGGCTATTGGCTATTGGCTATTGGCTATTTTTTACAATAATTTCAGCCAGCGCTGTCAGGCAGCCAGTCCCTTGCTGGCCATGTAGGAGGCCAGCACAAACAACAGGCAGGCAAAGGCGCGCTTGAGCTGCTTGACATTGAGCGTATGGGCGGCCCTGGCACCCAAAGGCGCAAAAATCACGCTCGTCGCCACGACCAGCACCAGAGCCGGCAGGTAGAGGTAGCCAAAGCTGCCCTCCGGCACACCTTGCAGGTTCCAGCCGACGATGAGGTAGCCGACGGTGCCCGCCAGCGCAATCGGGAATCCCAGGGCCGATGAAGTCGCCACGGCGGTGTGAATGGCGACATTGCACCAGGCCATGAAGGGCACCGAGATAAAACCGCCGCCGGCTCCGACCAGCGACGACAGCGTGCCAATAACCGTACCCGCGCCAAACATGCCCGCGCCTTTTGGCAATTGCCGGGATGGCTTGGGCTTTTTGTCGATGAACATCTGCACTGCCGAATAGGTGACGAAAACGGCAAACACCAGCGCCAGCGTCTTGGCCGAAAGCAGCCGGGCAATTTGCGCGCCCAGCAGCGAACCCACCACAATGCCGGGCGCCAGCAGCTTGACGACTTCCCAGCGAACCGCGCCGCGCTTGTGGTGCGCACGCACGGAGGCCAGCGAGGTGAACAAGATGGTGGCCAGCGACGTGGCGACCGCCATCTTGACGACATAGCCCACCGGGAAACCTTGCGCGGTGGCAAGGTAGGTCAGGGCCGGCACCAGCAGCATGCCGCCGCCAATGCCCAGCAGGCCGGCGAGGAAGCCGGAAATGCAGCCGAGCACCAGCAGCTCGACGATCAGGGTCAGCTCAATGTTCATTGCTTCAGTACGCCACGGCCTGGCCGTCCTTGCGCGGGTCCGAGCCTGCGATGTAACCGCCCTGCTGCTTCAGCACCAGTTGCGCGCCGCCGAAGGCAAACACGCCGTTGCCGGGTTCGGCCTTGACGTCATGCCCGCGCACGATCAGCTCACTGACCACACCGGCGTCAAAGCCCGGCTCGACCGCCACCTGGCGCCCGCCGGTCACGCGCCAGCGCGGTGCATCGGCGGCTGCCTGCGGATTTTGCCCGTAGTGCAGCACGCGCAAGGCCATTTGCAGATGGCCTTGGGACTGCATCGGCCCGCCCATCACACCAAAGGCCATTTGCGGCGTGCCATCGGCATGCATGGCGAATGCCGGAATGATGGTGTGGGACGGACGCTTGGCAGATCCGACCTGGTTCGCATGTCCTTGCGCCAGTGAAAACCCATGGCCCCGGTTTTGCAGGCTGATACCGGTTCCGGGCACGACGATGCCCGAGCCAAAGCCCATGTAGTTGGACTGGATGAAGGACACCATCATTCCCGAGGCGTCCGCCGCTGCCACATAAACCGTGCCACCCGGCTTGGGTGCACCATGGCCCGGGTCGCCGGCTTTGTTGCGGTCGATCAGGCTGGCGCGCTCGGCCAGGTAGGCCGGGTCGAGCAGCGCACCGGGCGCGATCTGCATGGCATCAATGTCCGCGTTGTACTGGTACAGGTCTGCCAGCGCGAGCTTCATCGCTTCGATCGACAGGTGTACCGTGTCGACATGGTCAAGCGGCTGGTTGCCAATGCCCAGGGCTTGCAGCATGCCCAGCGCCATCAGGGTGGCAATGCCCTGCCCGTTGGGTGGCAGCTCGTGCACCACTGAACCGGCAAAAGGCTGCGCCAGCGTGCCGCACCAGTCGGTCTTGTGGTTGGCCAGGTCGTCCTCGGTCAATGCGCCGCCATGCGCCCGCGCATGGGCGGCAATTTGCCGGGCCAGCGCGCCCCGGTAAAACGACTCGCCATGGCTTTCGGCAATGGCTTCGAGCGTGCTGGCATGGGCTTCGCTGCGAAACACCTCGCCAGCACGAGGGGCGCGGCCACCGGGCAGAAAGCAGTCGGCAAAACCGGGCTGGTCGCCCAGCCGCGCGCCGCCCATTGCCCACAAATGCGAAATGATCGGCGACACCGCAAAACCGTTGCGCGCGTAGTCGATGGCGGGCTGGGCCAGGTGGGTGAATGGCAGACGTCCGAAACGGCGCGAAAGCGCGCTCCAGGCAGACACCGCCCCAGGCACGGTGACAGCGTCCCAACCTTTGTCCGGCATGGCATCGCGGCCTGAAAAGCGGTCGGCAGACCAGGCCGCTGGCGAGCGGCCCGAGGCGTTCAGGCCATGCAGTTCCTTGCCGTCCCAGACAATAGCAAACCCGTCGCTGCCCAGGCCGCAGCCGGTCGGTTCAACAACGGTCAATGCCATGGCCGTGGCAATGGCAGCATCCACCGCATTGCCACCGGCCAGCAGCATGCGCAGGCCGGCCTGTGCGGCCAGGGGCTGCGAGGTACTGACCACATTGCGCCCCAGCACCGCAGAACGGGCCGAAGGATAGGGATTGGTGAAGTCCAGGGAAGATGAAGCGTTCATGGGGTTTTCTTTCATTCCAGTTTGATGTTGCGGTCGCGAATGATGCGCGCCCAGCGCTGGCTGTCAGCCGACACCATGGCGGCGAACTGTGCGGGTGAACCCAATGGCGCGGGTTCCACGCCGAGTTTGGCCAGGCTTTCCACCACGTCAGGCGCGTGGGAGGCTTTTTCGAAGGCTTCATGCACACGTGCCAGCAGGTCGGGCTTCAGATTGCGCGGTGCATACAGCCCAAACCAAGTGATTGAAGAAAAACCCGGCAGACCGGCCTCGGCCACGGTCGGCAACTCGGGCGCCAGGGTCGAGCGCTTGTCGCCAGTGACTGCCAGCGCACGCAGACGCCCGCTCCTGACATGCGGCATGCCTGAGGGAATGGCATCGATCAGCACCTGCACCGAGCCGGCAATCACATCGGGAATGGCCAGAGCCGTGCCCTTGTAGGGTACGTGGGTGATGAACACGCCCGCCTGGGCCTTGAAGGCTTCGGTGGTCAAGTGCACGATGGTGCCGTTGCCGCTGCTGGCGTAGTTGAGCTGGCCGGGATGCTTTTTGGCATAGTCGATCAGTTCGGCAACCGTTTTGACGGGCAGCGACGGCGTGACGAGCACCACGCTCGCGGCGTCGGCCAGATGCGCAACGGGCGTGAAATCCTTGACGGCGTCATAAGGCAGACGTGGCATCAGGTGGGGTGAAATAGCGTGGGTGCTGCTGGTTGTCAACAGCAGCGTGTACCCATCGGCTACTGCTTTTGCAGCCTCGGCCGTTCCGATGGTGCCGCCCGCACCGGACTTGTTGTCAACGATGAACTGCTGGCCCAGGTCTTTTGACACGCGCTGCGCGATGACCCGTGCCACCAGGTCGGTAGCGCCACCCGCAGGAAACGGCACCACAAGCCGCACCGGCCGTTCAGGCCAGGTTTGGGCCTGAGCGCTTGAGGATGCGGCAATGAGCGAGGCGGCTCCCAGCAGACGAAGGCAGTTGGAGAGAAAACGCATGTGAATAGATCCTGGATAAAGGGATAAAAGAGCTGGCGAAAATATCAAAATTGCCGAAACGTCAAGCATGAAGTCGTTACAGCAAGACTTTTGCGGCGCAAAAGCATAAGCGCAGCGTTTCAGTTAATTTAGGAAAAACCCACTAATGCTTGCAAACGACGAGGGTTTTCAACTTGCAACTGTGGTTTTCTGAATGCATTTGGATATGGATTTGAGCAGCGCAGGTTGGATAGGTTTTATTCCAGCGTTACCTTCAGATCAGTCGCAATACGCTTCCACCGTGCCAAATCAGCAGCCACCATTTGCGTGAACTGTTGCGGCGTGCCCCCGGCCGGATCAATTCCGAGCCGGCTGAATTGGGCTTTGACCTCTGGATCGTCAAGCGCCTGGTTGGCAGCGGCGTTGATGCGCTGGAGAATCTCGTCCGGCAAGCCCTTGGGGCCATACAGTCCGTACCAGACAAGGGATTCAAAGCCCGGCACCGTTTCGGCAATGGCCGGAAACTCTGGTGCCAGCGGGGTTCGTTTTGGAGACGTCACGCCCAGCGCCCGCAGCTGTCCTTCGCGCACGCGCGGCAAAGCCACCGGGATCGATTCAAACATGAAGTCGATGCTGCCGCCAATCATGTCGGGAATCACCGCCGCTGTTCCCTTGTAAGGAATATGCGTCATGAACGTGTTGGTCCTGGCCTGGAATATGGCGGCCACCAGATGCGAGTACGAGCCCTTGCCGCTGGAGCCATAGTTGAGACGGCCCGGACTCTTGTGTGCAATATCGACCAGGTTTTGCACGGTCTTGGCGGGCGAATTGTTTGGCACCAGCAGGATGGCGGCAGCGCTGCCCAACTGCGCGATGGGTGTGAAGTCGCGTGCCGCGTCGTAGGGCAGACGCGAGTTGATGGCGGGCGCGATGGCATGGGTCGATGAGGTCGCCAGCAAAAGGTTGTAGCCATCCGGCGCCGCCTTGGCAATCGCGTCCGACCCAATGGCCCCGGTCGCGCCCGCTCGGTTCTCGACAATGATGGTCTGGCCCAGGGTCTTGCCCATTTTCAGAGACACCACGCGCGCCAGCGTGTCCGTCGCACCGCCCGGTGGAAACGGAATCATGATGCGCACCGGCCTGTCCGGGTAGCCTTGTGCATGTGCCCACGACCCGCCCATGGCAGCACAGGCAGACAAAAACACTGTAAAGAAAAATTTCATGTATGTATCCTCGGGAGCAAGCTGTGCGACACAGGTGGTAGCAATAATTATCGAACCATCAATAAAAAAATCAATCGAGATATTTTCTCTTCAGGCTAAAGAAAACCTTTACTCTGAAGTTTTTAAATGTATTTGAAAATCCCCCCTAATGACCAGTATTCGCCTCCTCAAAACATTCGTCGCGGTGGCAACCGAAGGCTCTTTCGCGGCGGCGGCACTCAAGGTGGCGCTGACGCAGGCCGCCGTCGGCTTGCAGATGCGTGTGCTGGAAGGCGAAATGCGCCGGCCGCTGTTTGAGCGGCGGGGCAAGGTCATCACGCTGAACGGCACGGGTCGGGAGTTGCTTCCAAAGATCAAGCACCTCATTGCCCAGTATGAAAAACTGTTGAGTGCCGCAGGGACCGAGGCCTTGTCCGGAACGGTGAACCTTGGCGCTGTTGTCTCAACCGTCCGGCCGCTGGTGCAGGCCTGCCTGGCGGTCAGGGAGCGCCATCCCTCGCTGGACCTGCACGTCAGCGCTGCCAAGTCCATTGAATTGCTGGCCAAGGTCGGCTCGGGGGAACTCGATGCGGCTGTGGTGGTTCGTGACCCCGGACAAAGCGGGTCTGGCTTGGCCTGGACCGCCCTCTATTCGGAGCCCATGGTGTTGGTCTGCCCCCGAAAGATGAACGAAAAGACAGTGCAGTATGTCTTGAAGACTCACCCTTTGCTTCGCTTTGACCGCACGGAGCTGACCGGGCAGATCGTTGAGCGTACGTTGCGAAAGCTGCGCATCAAGCCCAACGAATTCCTGGAACTCAATTCCATAGAAACCATAGTGGAGCTCATCCGTTCGGACCTGGGTGTGTCGATTCTTCCGCTTCTCAACGGCAGCCGCTGGCTGGCGGACCCCAAGCTCCAGGTCATCGAAATTGCACAGGCCTCTGAGCAGAGGCACATTGTTCTGGTGCAATCCGCCACCAACCAGAATGCAGCGCTGACCGATGTGCTGGCGCAAGAATTTCTTTCAGCCCTCAAAAGGGCTTGAACAAAAGCAATTGATCCAATCGCTTGCGCGCCATTGGCCAGCAGGCAGGAACATTGGAGCGGGAACGGAAAAAAGACCGGCTCCGTGGCATCCACTCGATGTTGGAAAATTTAGCTTGCTATTGAAAATATAGCTGCTATCGCTTGCCCGTCCTGCGCAAACACCCTTATTCACTCAAGATTCAATTCCTGTATCTTGCGCGTGATGGTATTGCGGCCAATGCCCAGCTTGTGCGCCGCCTCGATGCGTCGGCCGTTCGTGTTGGCCAGCGCGGTCATGATCAAACGGGATTCAAAGCGGCGCGTCAGCACATCCCAGACATCGCTGCGCCCTGACACCAGCAAGGCCAGCGCTTCGGCTTGCAGTCCGGTTTCCCATGCCGATGGCAGTGCGCAGTTCTCGGATCCGGTTGCGCTTGCCGCCTGCGCGGGAAGCGCTGGTGAGTCGTACGGATACACGGTGGCAGCGGGCCTGTCGGCATCTCTGGTCGATTCCTCCAGGGGCAAGTCAATTCTTTCAGATGGCCGCGCACCGGACTTCCACGCCAGCGTCGAGCTAAGGACTTCGGGGGGCAAGTCCTTTGGCTCGACCACCTGGGCCGGTGCCATGACAGTCAGCCAGTGGCAGATGTTTTCCAATTGCCGCACATTGCCTGGAAAACCAAACAGGCTCAGCTGCTGCAATGCCGCCTCCGAAATGCGCTTGGGTTCGACGCCGAGTTGCTTGGCGCTTTGCTGAAGGAAGTGGCGCGTCAGCATGAACACATCTTCCCGCCGCTCGCGCAACGCGGGCAGACGCAGGCGAATCACGTTCAGGCGGTGAAACAGGTCTTCGCGAAAACCTCCGTCCTTCACGCGCTGCTCGAGGTCCTGGTGCGTTGCGGCGATCACGCGCACATTGGTCTTGACGGCGTTGTGCCCGCCGACGCGGTAGAAATTTCCATCGCTGAGGACGCGCAACAGCCGGGTCTGCAGGTCAAACGGCATATCGCCGATTTCATCGAGGAACAGCGTTCCCCCGTCAGCCTGTTCGAAACGGCCACGGCGCAGCGTCTGCGCGCCGGTGAAGGCGCCACGCTCATGGCCGAACAACTCGCTTTCCAGCAAATCCTTGGGGATGGCGGCGGTGTTGATGGCGATGAACGGTCCGTTGGCGCGTGGCGAATGCTTGTGCAGTGCGCGTGCCACCAGTTCCTTGCCCGACCCGGATTCGCCTGTGATCATGACTGTGACCATGCTCTGGCTGAGCCGGCCGATGGCGCGGAACACGTCCTGCATGGCTGGCGCCTGTCCCAGCATTTCAGGCGCGGCGGCCATGCGCTCTTCGGCCACTTCCTCGCGCTGGCTTTCCTCGACAGCGCGGCGGATCAGCTCCACGGCCTTGTGCAGGTCGAACGGCTTGGGCAGGTATTCGAACGCCCCGCCCTGGAAGGCAGACACAGCGCTGTCCAGGTCGGAAAAGGCCGTCATGATGATGACCGGCAGGCCGGGCAGTTTGGCCTTGACTTTTTCCAGAAGGTCCAGGCCCGAGCCGCCGGGCATTCGGATGTCGCTGACCAGTATTTGCGGTCCATCGCTTTCGGTGGCAACGTCAAGGGCGGCCAGGACTTCGCGTGGATTGGTGAAGCTGCGCGTGGGCAGGCCTTCGCGCAGCAGCGCTTTTTCCAGAACAAACCGGATGGACTGGTCATCGTCAACAATCCAGATCGGTTTCATGCTTGGGGGTCCCTTTGCTTGGAGCGTGGTTATCTTTGATGAAAGACAGCAGACTTCAGGGCAGTGGTATCAGCAGCTTGAAGTCTGTGTGGCCAGGCCGGCTTTCGCACTCAATCAAGCCGTGGTGTTGCTGGACAAAGGTTTGCGCCAGTGTCAGCCCCAGCCCCGAACCGCCTTCACGCCCTGAAACCAGGGGATAGAAAATACGGTCTTTGATGGAGTCCGGAACACCCGGCCCATTGTCAATCACATGCAATTCCAGTGCCAGTCGATAGCGTTTCTTGCCAAAAGTTATTTGCCGCGCCACCCGCGTCCTGAAAGTGATGGTGGCGTTGCCTGCCGTGATGTGCTGCGCCAGTTCCTGGGCCGCATTGTGGGCAATGTTCAGCACGGCTTGAATCAGCTGCTCGCGGTCTCCGCGAAATTCGGGAATCGACGTGTCGTAGTCGCGCACCACCCGCAGGCCCTTGGGAAACTCGACCAGAATGAGCGAACGCACGCGCTCGCAAACCTCGTGGATGTTCACGTCGCCCACCAGGTGCGGCCGGCGGTGCGGGGCCAGCAGGCGGTCCACCAGTGACTGCAGACGATCGGCTTCGTGAATGATCACCTGCGTGTATTCGGTCAGGTCCTTGCCGATTTCCATTTGCAACAGTTGCGCCGCGCCGCGAATGCCGCCCAGCGGGTTCTTGATCTCGTGCGCCAGGTTGCGGATCAACTCCTTGTTGGCCTGCGCCTGGTCAATCAGGCGTTCTTCGCGGTCCTGCTTGGCCTGCTGCTCCAGCGGCAGCATTTCCACGATGGCTTCTCCGGGTGTGTCGGTCTGGGCCACCACGACATGCACCGGCATGGGCTCGTGGTTCAGGCGGCGCAGCCAGGCGTCATAGCGCAGGGCGGCAAATTCATTGCTGCCGGCGCCTTCCAGCGCATGCTTGAGGATGTGTGGCTCGGTGAAGCATTCAGGCAGCTGAGAGCCTTCGATAGTGCGGCGCGAGGTGCCCAGGGCGTCTTCGAGCGCGGCATTGGCAAACACCACGCAGCCGTTGGTGCGAACCACCGCAACCAAGGTAGCCAGCAGGTCAAAGGCCTGGAAGCGCAGGGTTCCCGAATCCGGGAAGGATGACAAAAAGGTGGGGATGGATGGCTTTTTCAAAAAGCCTTATTTTCATCCATAAGCGGCGCTATCCCGCTTAATTTGACGCTGGCAAGCGGGAAATTTCGCGCTTCAGGCCGGCAATGTCGCTCTGGCTGCGCGCAATGCTGTCTTTCATGTCACTGACACGGTCAAGGTAACGCTGGTAGTTGCGCCCCTCGATGCCTTGCTTGTCGGGCTCGCCATTCTTGTATTCCTTTTCCAGTTCAGCCAGCCGGGCTTCAGATTTCCTGAGCTCCGACTCCAGGATGATGCGTGAATCGCTGTCGCGCGCCCGCTGGTCGGGGCTGCTGTCCGCACGCGAATTGGCCGGCGCAGGGGTGGTGGCCACGCGCGCTGGCGCCTTCGGCACTGGCGTGCCCTGCACCACCGTGACATTGCCGCCGGAAACCACAGTGCAGTTGCGCGATTGCGCATCCTTGACGTTGTTGATGTATTCAGGCGCGCCGGCACCGGCGCCAACGCAGCGGTAAATCTGTTGTGCCCAGGCGTTGGGGCCTGCACCGATTAGCAGCATGGAAAAAATGGACAGGGAACAGAGAATTTTCATGGAAGGATTACAGCGTCTAAAAGCGCTTGCAGTTGGTTGCAGGGTGGATGCAGAAATTGCCTGTGATTCCAATTTCAAATCAATCCGACAGGTTGTTGCTTCGCCTTGCGGTGCATCGGCACTGTCTGCGCCTTAGCGCCTGATCTCGCATTGGCCTGCAAACGCAATGAGTATGCTGCAAAGCGTCAAGAATACAAAATCATGCAAGTGTCAAACCCATGCCGCCATGAAAAAAGGATGGCGCAAACCATCCTTTTTACCGGGCCGCCTGCTTCAGGGATGCAGGTGGGATTGACGCTTTTTACAGCGAGTAGTACATGTCGAATTCGACCGGGGAGACTTCAACGCGGGTGCGGTTGACTTCGCCCATCTTCAATTCGATGTAGGCATCGAGCATGCTGTCGGTGAACACACCGCCCTTGGTCAGGAATGCGCGGTCCTTGTCCAGTTCTTCCAGCGCCTGGTCCAGACTATGGCAGACGGTAGGCACCAGCTTGTCTTCTTCTGGCGGCAGATGGTAGAGGTCCTTGGTGGCGGCTTCGCCCGGGTGGATTTTGTTTTCCACGCCATCCATGCCGGCCATCAGCAGGGCCGCAAAACCCAGGTAAGGGTTCATCAGCGGATCGGGGAAGCGTGCTTCGACGCGGCGGCCCTTGGGATTGGCCACGTAGGGAATGCGGATCGACGCCGAGCGGTTCTTGGCTGAGTAAGCCAGCTTGACCGGAGCCTCGAAGTGCGGCACCAGGCGGCGGTAGCTGTTGGTTCCGGGGTTGGTGATGGCATTCAGGGCTTTGGCATGCTTGATGATGCCGCCGATGTAATGCAGCGCAAAGTCGCTCAGGCCGGCGTAGCCGTCGCCAGCAAACAGGTTTTTGCCGTCTTTCCAGACCGACTGGTGCACATGCATGCCAGAGCCGTTGTCGCCAGCGTAGGGCTTGGGCATGAAGGTGGCGGTCTTGCCGTAGGCATTGGCCACGTTGTGCACCACATACTTTTGCAGGATGGTCCAGTCAGCGCGCTCGACTAGGGTCGAGAAACGCGTGCCAATCTCGTTTTGGCCAGCACCGCCGACTTCATGGTGGAACACCTCGACCGGAATGCCCAACGACTCAAGAATCAGGGACATTTCAGCGCGCATGTCCTGCGTGCTGTCCACGGGAGGCACGGGAAAGTAGCCGCCTTTGACAGTGGGACGGTGCCCGCGGTTGCCACCTTCGAGTTTGGTGCCGGTGTTCCATGGTGCTTCGTATTCTTCGATCTCGTAGAAGCTGTGGTTTGGCTCGGTACTCCAGCGCACGCCGTCGAAGATGAAAAATTCTGGCTCGGGTCCGAAGTAAGCGGTGTCGGCCAGGCCGGTGGACTTCAGATAGGCTTCTGCGCGCTTGGCGATGGAGCGAGGATCACGCTCATAGGCCTTGCCGTCCGTCGGTTCGATCACGTCGCACGTCATGATCAGCGTCGTTTCCTCAAAAAACGGATCAATGTTGGCCGTACTCGGATCGGGGATCAGTTGCATGTCCGAGGCTTCAATACCCTTCCAGCCGGCGATGGACGAACCGTCAAATGCATGGCCGTCGGTGAATTTATTCTCATCAAAATGAGACACGGGCACCGTGGTGTGGTGCTGTTTGCCCCGGGTGTCGGTAAAACGGAAGTCAACGAACTTGACTTCGTTTTCCTTGACCATGTTCATGACGTCAGCGACGGTCTTTGCCATTCAAGAATCTCCTGTGATAGGTAGTGGTTTAAAAATTCGTCTCGGTTTTTTCGAATGCACTTTTTGTGCCAAAGCCGAGAACGCCGGGATTTTTGGCTAAACCCGTTATTGTGCCGACACTATTGTCGCTATGGAATGGTGATTGACTTGTTTTGAAACAGCCGTTTTGAAAAAAAACCAAAAATGCACCGTTTGTGTGCAATTACTGGATCGATTTGACGACATTGTGCTTAACGCACCAATTCAGGGCCAAGTTGCAGGTTGAATTGGTGCAGGCCTGCCAGCAACGCGGGATAAGCACGGTTGACCGCTTCTACAGGACCTTTGACACCAAGTTCAATATGGCGGCCGTATTGCGGATGGTCAACGCTGGGCAGACTGAACACTTTGACGCCGGCATGATCGGCTTCGATCGCGAGCATCAGCGGCGTCAATGTGGCTTCCATCGACCCCATCACGATGACCGATTTTTCAACCGCGCCCGAGGTTTGATGCAGATCGGCAAAGTGGTGGTCCAGCACCCATTCCAGCATGGGCCATGCCATGACGGGAAACCCTGGAAAGAAGTGGATGCCGCCACGCTTGCCCACTGCGTGTGACTCGCTGCCCACCGAGGATGCATTCCGGCAAAGCGGGTCCTTCGGCCCGGGCTGGCTGGCCTGCGCCTCCAATTCCGCGCTGCCTGCTGATGCAGTTGGTCCTGCCGGGGACAAGCCGCCATCCTGGGGCTCAACGAAGCAGCTGAAACCTGGAATCTTGTTATAGGGATTGGGAATGATCTCGGCGCCGAGGGGGAACACGCCCATGTTCAGGCGGTGCAGGTTGTCATGACGATCGGGCTCGTAGGCGGCGCCCTGCTCTTTCGCGGTGTCACGTATGCGTTCTTCGATCAGCTGTTTGGCTTGGGGGTGCAGTGCCAGTTCCACGCCCAGCGCCCGAGCCGCGCACTGGCGGGTGTGGTCGTCCGGCGTAGCGCCGATGCCGCCGGTGCAGAACACCACATCGCCCGTCGCGCGGCTGGTGGCAAAGGCACGCGCCAGCGTTGCGGTGATGCGCTCCGGGTCATCGCCGACGTATTCGGCATAAGCCAGCGACAAACCTCTGGCGGCCAGCAGTTCAATGACTTTGGGCAAATGCTTGTCGCTGCGCTTGCCTGAAAGAATTTCATCGCCAATGATGATGAGTCCGAATTGAGGGGTCATGCGAAAGGGTCCTGGGGTTGGGTCGATGAATCCGGCAAGCCGCCAGCTGATGCGCGTGGCAAGCTGCGTGCATGCGACTCGTCAACTATTAATTCGGTAGCAGCTTGTGCTGACAGCGCCTGTGCTGTAGTAGCATTTCTCTTGCGAAGCTGTTCCAGCGCGGCCAGGCAGTAATGTGCAAACCAGAGCGATGAAAAAGCAAATACCAGGGTGTAAATCCAGATCGCCAGCGGTACCACGATGGGCGCCATGGCGATGAACATGGCACCCGACGCCCAGAGCAGGCTGGGCGCTGCACCAAGGTAGCCGCTGAGCACGCCAATGCCGAGCAGGGGCAGGCGGTTTTCGCGGAACAACTGCTCGCGTTCTTCGAGGCTGGCATGGTCGGCCAGGGCATCGTAGGACATCACGCGATAAGTGAGCCAGCCCCAGATCAGCGGTGGCAGGATCAAAATCAGCGGCGGCACCAGCCACAGCGGGACTGTCGCCACCAGCGCCACGATGGCCAGCAAGGTCGAGCCCAGCGACCAGACGATGCTGGCCAGCATCGAGCCGCCCTTTTTACGCTCGAGCTGCGGAAACCGCCGGCTTGCCACCAGTGCGACCATGCTGGGCGTCATGAAGACCGCCACCAGCAGCAGGGTCACGATGACAATCACCGGAATGGACAGAAACAGCACCAGCGCCGGCGCCAGCACCAGGCGCAGGCTGCCTAGCCCGATGCCTTCAAGCCAGTGCACCATGGCGTTGACCAGCTCGAAGCTTTCCAGGCTGGCGCGCACCGCGAACAATGCGTCTTCCCAGTAAAAGTAGCCCAGCGTCAGCGACAGCACGCCCATGATGATGACGGGCAGGATCGACAGCGCAATGACGCGAGGATGCAGGCAGTACATCACCGCCCGCCAGAAGGAATCCAGCATGGTGTTCATGAAAGCTTCATGCGCGCCCGAACAACCGCTTCACGCCCAGCCACTGCTGCGACCAGAAACCGCTGCCGTAGTCGCGCTGCTTCTCGACCTGGTCGCGCACGCCGGTGGGGTCGTAGCGATGCTCGAAATTGGCCGTACCGAACAGCATGTCCCACCACGGCAAGAGCACGCCAAAATTGTGCCCCCCGAGTCTGGGAGCGTACGCATTGTCTTCACCAGCAGGTGCCGCGGAACCGGCTTTGCCGGGCCGCAGGCGCAGCGCCCCCCCGGGGGGCAGCGAACCACACGCAGTGGGGAGCGTGGGGGCTTCATGTCCCAGGCCGATGCTGTGGTGCAGCCGGTGAAAGCGCGGGCTGACCCAGAGCCGCTCACCGATCCGGCCAAACCACAGCCGCACGTTGGCATGCTGAAAGCTTTCGCTCAATTGCGTCAGCACGACGATCAGGATGAACTGGTCCGACGCCACGCCGATCAGTTGCGCAATGACCACGACTACTGTGTCGAGCAGGATGCTGTCGAGCAAGTGGTTACGGTTATCGCTCCACATCGTCATCTGCCGCTGCGAATGGTGCAGCGAATGCAGCCGCCACCACCAGTCCAGCTGATGCTGGCCACGGTGCGTCCAGTAGGCGACAAAGTCAAACACCAGCAGGTAGATCAGCAGGCTCACGACGGGCTGGTCGGTCACGCCGGGCCACAGCTGGTCCAAGTGAAAGGTGCCATAGCCGGCAGTGCGCAGCGCGCCAAAGGCCGCATCAAACCACGGGTCCAACGTGAAGAAAAGCGCCAGCCGGAACAGCCCGAGCCGGTGAATCAGCGTGTACATCACATCAATGCGGATACTGGCCCGGTCGGCGGGCGAGTCCATGGCCTCGACCGGTCGCCAGCGCTGCAGCGGACCGATCACTGCCAGCAGGACGGTGACCTGCAGGACGCCCATCATGAACCAGGCCGTCGCTGCATACGCGTCTTCAAACAGGCTGGCCATGTCGAGCGCGAAGAGTGCGGGCTGCACCAGCGTCTGGAACAACCAGCCCTGAACACTTGCGAAAATTCCAGTCAACCAGTCCATCGCCGTTATTTCCCCGTCTGGGTTGTCAAAACAGGCGAGTGCGTTTCAATCCACGCCTGGTACTGCGGATGCTCGCGCAGCGTCTTGAAGCAAAAGCCTTGCGCCTGCAGGCCAGTGATCAAGGGCTCCAGCACGGCGGGCGCCCACGGGTCCTGGCGTGACCAGATGCCCAGGTGCGCCAACAGCACGTCGCCCGAACGGACATCCTTCAGCGCCTTGTTCAGCAGCGCGGCGTTGGGGTATTTTTCGCTGGGCAACTCGTCCCCCAGAAAGCCGGCCGGAGACCAGTCCACATGCGCGAAGCCGCACGACCGCGCCGCTGCCAGAAGCGGCCCAGAGGTTTTGCCGCCAGGTGCGCGGAACAGCGGCAAAGGCTTCTTGCCAGTGATGTCCTGCAGGCGCGCGCTGGAGCGGCTTATTTCCTCGCAATATTGCCTGGCTGTCCAGGTGAATGTATTGCCCTCGGATGGCCCCGCCGAAGGGCGTACTCTGAACTGCGTCGGCGCGCCCGAGGCGCCCGGCACGTCGGCCCGCCAGTAGGTGTGGTCGAACGTGTGCGAGGCGAACTCGTGGCCCTCCGCCGCCCGCGCTTTCCACCAGGGCGCCCAGTACGCTCCCAGGCTGCCATCGCCGGTCTTGGTGCGCTCGTTGGCGGCAAAGAAAGTGGCCCTGACCTGATGGCGTTTCAACACGTCGGCAATCAGCGGCGCCACTTCCATGTGGCCGGTGTCCAGCGTCAGGTAGACCGGCTTGCAAGAAGGCCGCTCATCCGAGTTTTTTAAATCTAATTGGCTGTTCGCGCTTTCTGCATAAGCGTAATTAGCTATTGAAAACATAGCAAATAGCAATTGAACAAGCCGCATACCCAAGCCATGGCGGCGGAACTGGCTTGGCCGGGCCGCAGGCGCAGCGATCAGCCAGGCGTCGTGAAAAGTGGCCCGCTTCCACCAGCCAGGGCCGCGGAACCGGCTTTGCCGGGCCGCAGGCAAAGTGGCCCCCTCGGGGGGCAGGGAGCTACACGATGTGAGCGACCGTGGGGGCCACCTACCTTGGCGAATGATCGAGCGTCCAGACGCCATGCGGACTCCTGCCAACGTTGATTTGACGCACCACCTTGCGGCTGGCCACGTCGATGAAAGTGAGTTTGCGAATCCAGCGCGAGGTGACGATGATCTGGCTCAAGTCACGGCTCACGTCCATGCAGTCGGGGCCGCCAGGTGCCGGAAAGCTGTTCACCACTTCGAGCGTTTGCAAATCGATCATGCTGATGGTGTTGGCCACCCGGTTGCTGACCAACAGGTGTCGCTTGTCGCCGAAGGCGCGAAAGGCGTGCGCGCCCATCGCCGTCTTGATGAACTTGACGCGCTTGGGCTCCTTGCCACTCACGTCATACACCTCGACGCCGTCGCCGCCGGTCAGGGCCACCAGCACGAATTTGTCATTGGCCATGCCAAACACGTCTGCGGGCGTCGAGCCGGTGGCGGTGCGCCACTTGATGGTCTGCGTGGCAATGTCGATGGCGATCAGTTCGTCGCTTTCCTGCATGGTCGAATAAATCGTGCTGCTATTGCTGTCGATCCACAAATGGCTGGGCGTCTTGCCGGTGGGGATGCGCTTGGCCAGCGTCATGTCCTTGCCATCCCAGTGAAAAATATCGATATGGTTGAGGCGGTTGGCAGCCGTCACGAACCACTTCATGTCGGGTGAAAACCGCAGGTGGTAAGGGTCGATGATGCCGCGCACGGTGCGCTGGACCTCAGCCGTTTTCGGATCAATGAAAGTCAGCGAATCCGACAGCGCGTTGGCCACAATCACCGATTTTTCGTCCGGCGTCAGGTACAGATGGTGTGGCTGCTTGCCAGTCTCGATGCGCTTGACTTCGGTCCAGGTCGCCGGATTGATCACGCTGACGCTGTCTTCCAGAGAGTTGAGCACGAACACCGGCGTGGTGATCACGGCCGTTGCCGGCGCAGCGGCCGGAACTGCGGCAGTTTGTGCAGATGCGGACAAGCACAGCAAGGCTGAAAAAGCCGCCATGCAAACAGACGGAAAACGGGAATAAGCATTCACAGAACGGTTCTTTCCAAGATCAGTCCGGTAGTGTAGCGGCCGGCAATAAACAGCTCTTGCCAAGGTGAATTGAAAGCCTTGCGAGCCACGCAAGCCCTTGCGACTATGGGTGACGAAACGTCAGGCCGGCGGCTTGGCAGCGATGCCGGCAATGCTGGCCAGGTCGTGCGCTGTCAGCCAGCGCCATTCACCGGGCTTGAGGTCTGGGGGCAGCGCCAGCGAGCCGATGCAGGAACGGTGAAGGCCGCCCACCTCTTCCACCCGGTTGCCCACAGCAGCAATCATGCGCTTGACCTGGTGGTATTTTCCTTCGGTCAGCGTCAGGCTCAGCTGCGATTCGCCGGTCTGCTCGCAGGCAGCCGCCCGAACCGGCTTGGGGTCGTCGTCCAGCACCACGCCGGCCAGCAGCTTGCCGACCTGCTGCGCGTCCACCGGGTGCTTGGCCCTGACCTGGTAGACCTTGGGCACATGGTGTTTGGGCGAACTCATGCGGTGAATGAATTTGCCGTCGTCCGACAGCAGCAGCAGCCCGCTGGTGTCCTGGTCGAGCCGCCCGACCGCCTGCACGCCCGCTGCCGCACCGCCGCCGCGCTGGCGGATCGGCGCGGGCAGCAGCGTGTAGATGCTCGGATAAGTGCTCGGCTTTTGCGAGCATTCGTAGCCCGCCGGCTTGTGCAGCATCAGGTAGGCTTTTTCGTGGTATTCCCACGCCACGCCCTGCACCGTGAACTGGAGGCTGTCAGCTACGAAATCCATAGCTGGATCATCAACAGGAACGCCCGCTACCGTCACAAATTCCTGTTGAACCAGCCCCGCGCAGACGCGCCGCGTGCCAAACCCCTGTGAAAAAAGAATTTCCTGCAATTGCATGTGTGTTTTTGCCATGGCGCTATTGTCGCCCGGCGATCAGGCTGCCGGACTACCGACCTGTAGGGAATCGGCTTTCGACAAAATCGCCCGCCTGTCGAATAATGCTTGAGCTTGAACCTGTTCAGACGGCATTAAGGCCACTCTTCTTCCATTAAAACCCTGCCAATTCACGATGATTAAAAAAAAACGCCTTGCGCTGGCCGTTGCTGCCACGTTTTTTCTGACCCTGATCAGCCTGCTGGCGGTGATCAACTTCAGCAGCGGTGAAAAAGACGTCAGTCAGGAATTGCCACGCCTGTATTCAACCCACGATCCGCAGTTTCGACGCGCCATCGGCTCGCTGCTGGGTCCGCCACTTGTCGGCGGCAACCAGGTGCAGGAGCTGATCAATGGAGATCAGATTTTCCCGGCCATGCTGTCGGCGATCCGCAGCGCGCAGCAGACCATCACCTTTGAAACCTATATCTACTGGTCAGGCGACATTGGCCGCGAGTTTGCCAGTGCGCTGTCCGAGCGTGCCAAGGCGGGGGTCAAAGTGAATGTGCTGCTGGACTGGGTCGGCAGCGCCAAGATCGACGACAGCTTTCTGGACGAAATGCGCAACGCGGGCGTGCAGATCGAGAAGTTTCACAAGCCGACCTGGTACAGCCTGCACCGGCTCAACAACCGAACCCACCGCAAGCTGCTGGTGGTCGATGGCAAGACCGGATTCACTGGCGGCGTCGGCATTGCCCCCAAATGGACCGGCAACGGCCAGGATGCCGACCACTGGCGCGACTCCCATTTCCGCATCGAAGGCCCGGCGGTTGCCCAGATGCAAGCGGTGTTCATGGAGAACTGGCTCAAGGTCACCGGCCAGGTCATGCACGGCGAGAATTACTTTCCGGCGCTGCAAGCCCTGGGCAACAGCGACGCCCAGGTTTTTTCAAGCTCGCCTTCGGGCGGCAGCGAAAGCATGCAGCTGATGTACCAGTTGTCCATCACTGCCGCAAAGGATGCAATTGACCTGTCCAGCGCTTACTTTGTCCCCGACGACCTCACCACCCAGGCATTGGTCGATGCGCTCAAGCGCGGCGTGAAAATCCGCGTCATCACGCCTGGAGAAATCATCGACACCGAAACGGTGCGTGCAGCCTCTCGCGGCACTTGGGGGCCGCTGCTCAAGGCCGGCGCCGAGATCCATGAATACATTCCCAGCATGTACCACTGCAAGGTGATGATCGTGGACAAGCTGCTGGTGTCGGTGGGTTCAACCAATTTTGACAACCGGTCGTTTCGCCTGAACGACGAAGCCAACCTGAACATTTACGACACGGCTTTTGCAGAGCGCCAGACGCGTATTTTCGAGGACGACCTGAAAAATTCCCGCCAGGTGACGTACGACCTATGGGCTGCCCGGCCGCTGAAGGAAAAATTCATGGAGCGGCTGGCCTTGCTGCTGGAATCCCAGTTGTGACAGCGTGCTGACCAGATCATCTAAAAAACCCCTCCCCTCCGCCCTCCCCCTTTCGCCCTTCAACTACTTGGGCAAAACGCTGTCAAGAGGCGCACCAAGCGCTTCCTGCGGGGCCAAAGGAGTGGCACTGGCATTGAACACGCCGCTCAGCAACTCGGGCAGGCGATCAATGCCCATCTTGAAGCCGCAAGCCTGTGCATGCCCGCCGCCGCCCATGCTTTCAGCCAGTGGAATGCAGTCAAAGCTGCGTTGAGAACGCAGGCCGACTTTCACACCGCCGCTCTTGCCGACATTCCACATCATGGCGAAGGTGCCGCTTTTTTCAGACAGCATGTTGCCGATCAGGCTGTGGAACACGCCCGGCACGTTGATCATCAAGCCGCTGTGCCCATTAAAAACGACAGGCTGGGCAGAGTCGGCCATGTCCGCGACGAGTTTTTTGAATTTCTCGTCCATGGCCTGGCCGCGCGCCATGAAATGGGCGGTCTGCTCGGGGCTGAAATTCGCAATCTCGGCCCAGCGGGCAAAGTCGAGCGGCTCCATGTCGAGCGCGGCCAGAAAGCCGGCGCTTTCGGGGTACTGCCAGACCCAGATGTCACGGTCTTCAATAAAGCGCACCAGATCAGGTACCGGCTTGTCGGGATGAAAAAACTCCCAGGCCAGCCGGGCGCCGGACTTGTCCATGTCGAAATGCACCACGCCGCAGCGGCAGGCAAAGCCGGTCAGCTTTTCAGCGGCGCTCTTGTGGTGGTCGAGCATGACCAGCTTTGAAGCACGTTCCTCGATACCGTGCAGGATGTCGGCCGAAAACGAGAAGTCGAGGATATAGACGGCGCGGCCTGCCAGCGCGGGCAGATCATCGACCGACTTGATGTCGCCATGGTCAAGCGGCAGGAATTCGGCTTTTCCAGCATAAAAAAACCAGGCGGCCAAAGCCGAGCCGAAGCCGTCAGGACATTTTCGGCCATGGTAAATGATGAGCGGCTGCGGGTCATTCAGGTCAGGCGCCACGAGGAGTTGCAGGGGAAGAATGGTTTTCATGATGCGTGAATTGTCGCCTTGCGATGCGCCTTGCCCCTTGCGGCAAGGACAAGCCCTGTCATTCCGGGCGGGGAAACCTGAACCAGAATTGATCAGCAAGACAGGAGTCAGGGGCGCATCGTTTTTATTCGCCATGAACGTCCACTGCGCTCAATGCCACCCGGCTGTTTAAAAGCAGGTCACGCGACAACTCCAGAGGCTTGACAACGTATGGCGCAAACTTGTCCTCCCTTTCTGTGGGCGAAGCTGTGGATAACAATGTTCACAAGCCTCGAAAGCCGCGCTGCCATTGGCCTGCAGAGTGGTGCCCGAAAATTGACCAGTCCAAACTGATGATCTACCTGAATGTTAGTAAAAACTACATGTAGCGCTTTCCAGCAGGGCATTAGCAGCTATCAATTTTGACAATATTGGTGCTGTTTGCACTTGGGGCATGCTGGCTGGGTCCTGAGCCGGGATCGGGTTGGACGCACCGGCATGGAAATCACGCAGCAGATGCATTTGACATGATGCTGTTCAGGTATCGCTTTACCGGCGCCACAAGACACCAGCGGTGGAAAAAGCCTTATTCAGGCATCGGGCAGGCGGTAAGCCGATACCTCTTCGTCGGTTTCGCGCGCGGTGCGCGGCTGGTCGCTGTGCGACACCCGGTAGCCATCGGCCACATAGCCGGGGCCCTTCATCACCATCACGATGATGCAGCCAATGCCGACGGTCAGGACCATGGACCAGTGGAAAATGATCACACCGCCGACCACGTAATCCATCATTTGAATCCAGCGCGCCTCAGCGGCATCAGGAACCGGTTCGTCCATCAGGTGCACCGCCACAAGGCACACCAAAGGCAGCGCCGTGCCCGCCAGGGCAATCAGCGGCAGCCTGCGCCACAGCCGCCATTCTAGACCACTGGCGGCGCGGTTGTGATGCGGAATTTTTTTAAACCAGTTCATGACTGCACCTGAAATTCTTGATCAAGGCTGCGAGGTTAAGCCTTTGTCCTTTTTATGGTGTGTTCAGCAAAAAAAACCAGCCATGCCCGCCAGTACGCACAGACGCTTGGTATCGAACACCTCAGCGCACAACCGTGACCGCAAAAACTTGCCTTATCAACCGTATGAATTACCCCCAATTACTGTGGACCACCCTGTGCATAACATTGTTCAAAAACCCCGGAAGCCGCGCCAGCACTGGCTTGCCGGGCGGTGCCTTTCAAAGCACCAGGGCTATTACCGCATGAAGGACAAAAATGCCTTGTTTGCCAATGAAAACCTGTTTTTCAAGTCCCTCGCAAACAGTCCCGCTGTTGGGTGTTTTGGCCCGTCGCTGGCTGCAAATTGGCCATGCATTCTGTGCGCCACGCTGTGGATAACAATGTTCACAACTTGAAAAATCCGCACCGGCGCTGGCTTTACGGATGTGGCGTGGCAATTCACCGGTGCGCGGCCGATGTTTGCAGATGCTTTGCTGCACACTTTTCGCCACAACTATATTTTTTTAAAAATGAATGACACAACTGTAGGATTTTCCCTCGAATCGTTGTCAGGAGGAACGAACAGTTTCAGCTTAAGGTTTTTGAGAACAGCCATGAAAAAAGGCGCAGAAAGCGCCTTTTTTGTCATTTTCCGGGTACTGTCCGGGGGGTTTCCCGGCCGGGCTATTGCACTCGGCGTTCGATCGTGATGTTTTCAACCTCTACCCGCCGGTTAGGCTCCAGGCACCTGATCAATGCAGGACGCTGCCTTTCGGTGCAAGCCATGACCGGATCGGCTTCGCCCTTGCCCTGGGCCTTCAGCCGCGCAGCGCCAACACCTTTGCTGGCCAAGTAGGTCTTGACGGCCTCAGCGCGACGCTCGGACAGCTTCTGGTTGTAGGCACTGGAGCCAATGCGGTCGGTGTAGCCGGTGATGACGACGTCGTTGACCTCGGCATGGCGCCCCAGCGCACTGGCGATTTCGTCAAGCCGCATCTGCGGCATGCGCAGCTCGGCACTGTCAAAAGCAAACAGTTCGGTGGCCGACAAGGTGTACTTTTCAAATTGCGCCACGGGTGGCGGCGGCGGTGGCGGAGGTGTTACGGCCACAACTTGCCGGACCGGCTCGGCGGCGGCCATGCGTGGCGCGGGTGCCTGGCTCTTTGCGCCAAAGCGGTAGATCAGGCCGACTGAAACCAGGTCAATGTGGCCCCGGTTGCCAATCGCATCGTTGATGCGATAACGCTCGGCCTCGGCACGCACGGCAAGCGACTCGCTCAAGGCATATTGAAGCCCGAAGCCAAGCTTGTAGTTGGTGTCGTTCTTGCGCGGGTTGGAATTGGCCACCTGGACGGCGCCCGTGCCGCTGAAGGAATCTCGCGCCTGCGCGTAATTCAGCCCAGCCCGGCCAAACACTGAAAACTTTTCGCTCAGGGGAACGGTGCCAACCAGGTCAAGGTTCAGGCCACGCAGCTTGATGCGGCTATCAAGCGTTCCGGCCGGCACAGTGGTGGCGGTGTAGCCGAAATTCCCAAGGTCGAAATAGCCGCCTTCAATCGCAAAGTTCCGGTTAAGCTGGTAGCCGCCAAAAATCTTGTAACCAGTGGAGCGGTCGGCATCGACAAGGGTGCTGGCGCTGAAGCCGCTGCCCAACAGGCCTCGGTTGATCCGCTCGTCGTCGATGGTGGCAGCCGAGCGGCCCACGTTGGCCCCGCCGTACCAGCCCGCATCCTGGCCTTGCGCCATCACGCCCGGGCAGGCAAGTGTCGCCAGCGCGGCCAGGCCGAGCACACTTGTGACTTTAATTAACTTCATGTTTTTCTCCAGACAGGATTTGAATCATTGGTCTTTGCGCTTGACCGCTATGCCAGGCACGCCTTGAGGAGTGAAGCCGGCGAAACCATCGCCTTGCCGGTCTTCAGCACCTCCAACCGGTCAAGGCAGGTTGATATGTGTATTCACCATGGTCACGCCGGAGATCAGGCTCAATGCACGGCCATCAAGCACCGTGAGCTTGGCATTTCCGGCAGTGGAGAAGGTCACGGCTTGCTGGGCAATGATGGTGCCCTTCATGAAGCCGCCGCCGGCCCCATTGATGGTGGCCGAGGTGCCGACCTGCCAGAACACATTTTTTGCCTGAGCGCCGTTGGCCAGAATGACGCTGCGCGCGCCTGTGGGCCCGGCAATGCCGACCGTCAGCGAACTGCCCATCTGGAAGATGAACACTGCATTCGGGTCGCCCTGTGCGTCAAGCGTCAGGTCGCCCTGCGTCAGCTGGTAGGACGTGGCCGAAGTGTAGGTGCCGGGAGCCAGCGTCAGCAGGCCAAGTTCGCCGGCACCGGCATAAGCGCCGGGTGGAACTGCGACGAGCTGGTTATAGGCATTTTGTGCGGCGTTCAGGGCTGCGTCGGCAATTGCTTTGGTCGTGGCATTGCCGGGAGCCGGTGGATAAGTGTAGATGCTGCCATTCACGGCACCATCGTTCAACGGCGTCACGGTGTAGACATTGCCGTTGGTGTCGTGCAGGCCTGTCACACCAGTCGATACTGCGGTGGTGCCGATGTCGCCGTTGATGACCGTGTCAATGCCTTGGTTGGTTATGCCTGCGGTACCGCCATAACTGGCAAAGGTGCTGGCCGCGCCCAGAACGATGGCAGACGGAACGGGCGGCTGGGTGCAATTGACGGCGGTAAACGTCCACTGGTAATTTGCAGCCATCGGATTGGCCGGATTGGCCAGGTCCTTGACACCATTTACACCGCCCTTGACCACAGCGGTGTACGTCACGCCGGCAGTCAGCAGCGCCACAGGCTTCAGTGTGGCCGTGCGGCCGGTGGCGTCGTCCAGCACCACGGATGCTGAAGCCACGGGAGTCAGCGCAGGGCCGGTCAGGTTGAAGCTAGCAGTATTGACGGTGGCCGGATCCATTTCAAAACCTGAGGGCACACTGAAAGTTGCGTTGACACTGGCATTCGTGCACACGTTGGCCGCGTTGGAGCCAGGCCGGGTGGAAAGAACCGAGACATTTCCGGGCGCTGTCGGCGCTGTTGCGGTGAAGGTCCAGACATGGTTGCTGGCCGCTGGCAGTGCGGCCTGGTTACCGCCCAACTGGTTGCGCGCCAAGTCGGTCGCGGCACTTGTGACGGTGGCGGTGTAGGTGGTGCCCACAGTGAGCACGGCAGACGGCTTGAAAAACGCGGTTTTTCTGGCTCCCGAATAGCTCACCGTTCCTGAAGGCGATACGCAAGGTGCGGCGCACGTCAGGGTGAAACTGGCGGCGTTCAGGCTGCCCGGCGCCATGGCTTCGGTAAACGCGGCGCTGATGGCCGTATTGGCCGGCACGCCGGTCAACGGACCCGGTTTAGTCGTGGCGGGAACTGTCAGGGAAACGCGGGGCCGCGTCGTGTCGGCAGTAACGCCTGTGGTGAAGCGCCATACATAAGGGGTCGTCATGCGCAGGCCGCTGGCCAGGCTTTTTGCGTCGCTGATCATGGCCGTGTAACGCGTGGACGATGCCAGAGTGGCGGTAGGCGCGAGTTCAAGGGTAGCTTGTTGCTGGCTCGCGTCAAACGTCACGATACCTGCGGGAGCGACGCAGGGCGCTGCGCAGCTCAGGGTGAAAGCGCCAGTGCCTGACAGTGACACCGGCTCGCTGAAGGTGGCAGTGATCAGGGTTTGGTTGATCGCGACACTCGTGGAATCATTCGAAGGATTCACGTCGGTGACTGCAGGAGCTACAGCGGCGGGCACCGGCGAGACGACCGTTGCGCCCGAACCCAGGATGGGGTCGCGTCCACTGTCACCACCGCCGCATCCGGCCACCAAGGCACTCAGCAGCAGTGCCGACAGCCACGTGCGGTGGCTGTACTGGCTTGTGGGTTGTTTCATTTCTTGTTCCTGTTGGTGAGGGACGCGCAGGACAGTTACGAAAATTCGCTACTTTTACGCGTTCTGGGCGCGATTATGTAAGCGATCCGACTGTAAAAGTAAACGTTAAAAAATGTTAGCGCCATGTCCTACAAATGACCTAACAATCAAATTTGCAAGAAAAAACAATTTGATAACTCCATCATTCGCCATGGCGTGGCCGTTGCTGAATGAGAAACGCATGGAGCCGGTTGAAGGCATCGACGCACTCCAGCACATCACTGGAAAATCTGATGACAGAAGATGTTTGCTGCGCCACGCTGCCCGTAGCCAGCACAGGGGGGCGCATTGTCCAAGACGTTCAGTCGCTGCATAAAACAGAAGATCCCAGTCTTGAGTCGCAATGCGTGACTAACTGACTGGGGCCATGCCCGGTGTTGGCAATCAGGAGGCGGCCAGATTCAGTGGAATGGCAGATCAAATGGTTCATGGTGTTTTGTTTGACAGTTGTAGCAGCGGCGACCCGTGCCCTGTCACCTCAAGAAATCAACAGGCGTCGAATCATTCGCATGTAAACGCTTGTAAGTGTTTAATGCAATTTTTTCTGTTCGCTAGCGCACCTAGCGCGACAGTTAATGTCCGACGGACGCCTTGGCAGCAGATCCCAGCAGTGCTTTGTAAGTCTGCTCACTGGTGGCATAGCAACTGCAAGCGGCGGCTTCCAGACCACGGCGGTCCAGCACGGTGATTTCTCCGCGGTGGTACTCGATCAGTCCGTCCCGCTGCAGCACACTGGCTGCTGCCGTGATGCCGACGCGGCGCATGCCCAACATGTAAGCCAGAAACTCATGCGTCAAGTGAAATTGGTCTGAATGGGCACGGTCCTGGCTCATCAGCAGCCAGCGCGCCAAGCGCTGACCGATGAGGTGAAACCGCAGGCAGGCGGCAGAACTTGCCTGCTGGACCATGAGGACATAAAGGTAGCGGTTCAGCCAGCGCCGCAGGGCGGTACTGCGCGCCAGTTCACGCTTGAAGGGTACGGTGGCAATGCGCCAGGCAGTGCCTTCACCCTGCACCAACGCATGCAGCGGAACGGTTGCCACGCCCAGCACGAGTTGCGCGCCCAGCATGCCTTCACATCCCACCAAGCCCACTTCCACGCCCGGGCTGCCATCTACCAGCGCGACCAGTGAAATGTAGCCTTGGGTAGGGAAATAAACATGTCGGGTTGGTTTCCCGGGTTCGCACAGCACTTCGGAAAGCACCAGTTCAACCGGTTCGCAAAGCGCCAAAAGGCGGTTCCTGTCGGCCACGGGGAGCAGTTCGATCAGGTGATTTTCCAAGGCATTCATGCGGGCTTTCGGAGTGTTGCAGACCCTTCCAGAGAAGGGGCAAGTTCAAAGCCGCGCAGCTGACAAATTCAGTTCGATTCGGAATGACAGAGTATGCACCACACCTACAAATTCTCACAAAAAAGCAGACTGTCAGATTGCTCAGTGACAGGAATCTCGTAGTTTTTCAGATCAGGTTGATAGCCTGACAGGTTCTCGCGAACATTTCACACCGGTTCCTTTTTAGGAAGCAACCGGTCGTATTCCTTCTTCACCACCGCATAACATTCGCATGTACGCTTTTCAAGCCCCGGCCTGTCCAGCACCAGAATGCGGCCGCGCGAATAGCTGATCAAGCCGGCTTTTTGAAGACTCATTGCACCTTCGGTCACGCCTTCGCGGCGAACACCCAGCATGTTGGCTATGAGTTCCTGCGTCATGACCAGCTCATTGCCTGGCAAGCGGTCCAGGCTCAGCAGTAACCAGCGGCAGAGTTGCTGGTCCAGCGAGTGATGGCGATTGCATACGGCGGTCTGGGCCATTTGGGTAATCAGCGCCTGGGTGTAGCGCAGCAGCAGGTGCAACACTGGCGTACGCTTGAATTCTTCCTTGATCGCCTGGGCCTTGAGCCTGAAGCCCTGACCAGCGCTTTGGACCACCGCACGGCTGGGGGTTGACTCGCCACCCATGAACAGCGAAATGCCGACGACGCCTTCATGGCCCACCACGGCGATTTCAGCCGAAGCGCCGTTTTCCATGACGTACAGCAGCGAAACAATGGAAGTGGTCGGGAAATACACATGGCTCAGCGTGCTGCCCGATTCGTAAAGCACTTGGCCCAGCGGCATCTCGACACACTCAAGCTGCGGCAAAAAACGCTGCCACTCGGCGTCCGGTAGAACAGCGAGTAACTGGTTTTTCTTGGGATCAGCAGAAACAGGCATCAGAACTTTCAGGGTAAATCGAGCTTGATTTACTACCTGAGTAGTGATCTCGCATGAGACTGATTATAAGTAAGCTAGTCAATTTGATATGTTCGCTAGCGAACATTTCCTGCTGTTGGAAATCTATTAATAAATCATGTTTGTCAGTCCGTACCAGCAGCTGCTCAAAGTATCAACCGAATAAGCTTGTGGCTCAGCGACGCAGCAAACGCCGACCAATCAGTGCGCCGGCAGCGGCGGCACCCGCCAACATCGCAATCGATGGTGCAGGCATGGCACGCGCCATGTTCACCGCGATGTCTGCGGTGCGCGGTGCCACCAGCTCGAGCCTTCGCTTCATCATTTTGGTGCCCAGTTCACCGAGCTGATCCTGCAGCAGCCGCTCGGCTTCGGGAAGAATCAGGGTTTCTTCGTCGGCCACATGGTGAATCACGTCACGCATCAACTCCATGAAGGTGTCGTCATATCGGGCATCTCCAGGCTCCATGTTGCGCAGCAAAGCTATCAGCCGCTTCATTTCTGCATGCTCGGGAAGCACTTTCTTGATGGCCTCGTTGTCGCTGACTTCACGAACTGCAGGATAGAAAATTTCTTCCTCCAGTTGTGCATGCACTTCCAGCGCCAGGCAGACGGTGTTGACCAGCCCCCGCTTGACCTGTGGTTTGCTGCTGATCCTGTATTGATGGAAGGTGGCCATCGTGTGGGTGTGGTCCAGCCGAATCATGTTGGTGGCATTGGGCATGAAGGCACTGGCGATTGAGTTCATGGGGCATCCTTATTGATCCGGCCCGATGAAGTATCAAGCGGCATAGCGAACACGCCGATCCTGGAAATAGGCGATAACTCGCTCAGGCGTGCGTTCGAGCAACGTCATGTGCTCATTGGCAGCATCGCGTAATTTGGCTTTGCTGCGCACCGGTACGCGCTTTCCCAACTCTTGCTTGAGGTCCGCGTTCAGGCGTTCCTCCGGGTTGAGTTGCGGGCTGTAGCTGGGTAAATAGAACAGTTCGATGTCCTCCTTATGTTCAGCCACCCACGCCTTGACGATTTTGCTGTGATGAACCCGCAAGTTGTCCAAAATCAAAAACACCTTTTTTTCCGCATCCTTGATCAGCGCTTGCAAGAATTCGATGAGCTTGTCCGCGTCAAACGCATCGTCAATGATCATCCAGCGGGTCTTTCCCTGGTTGGTCACCGTGGCAATCATCGAGAGCTTTTGCCGGGTGCCGCCGATGGTCCTGGCCACGGGCGTTTTCCCAGCGGGCGCAAAGCTTCTGCCGCGCACATCCGTGTTGACAAGCGCCGTCTCGTCACCCCAATGGATTTCAGCGCCCTCCTGACGGGCACGTTGCTCTATCGCCGGGTACTCCCCTTCGAGCCAGGCTTGCACCGCTTCAGGGTTTTGTTCGTAGGCGCGCTTGATAGGCTTTTGAGGAGTAAAACCCCAGCGGGCCAGGTATTTGCCAACGCTGCGCACCTGCAGCTTGACCCCGTACTCCTGCTCGATGAGTTGGCCCACGGCCGCCCGGCTCCACAGGAAGAAATCCATCTTGAGCTGCTCAGGGCGTTGGTCGATGATGCTGCGCTGAACGTTGCCTTCCTGGGCTTGGCTCAGGGTGCGCCCAAGACCCTGGCTGCGCCCTCGCAAGGCCGGTCGGATCGCCGGCCAGCCGCCCGCATCAAAGAGATCGATGCACCTGCGCACAGCCGGGTAGCTCAGACCCGTCATGGAGACAATTTGCATGATGCCTATTGCCCTTTTGTGCAGCCTCACGACTTGCTTACGCCGCTCGTGAAGCTGCTCCAGCGTCTGCTTTCTTGCATTTTCTTTTTCCATCTTTCTTCGATAGAGAAAATTCAATAAAGTTCATACTTCATTGGGCCGTATCAATAGTAGGTAATATTGAATCCATGCATTTAAGAATTGCAGACAGCAAAAGGTGCATCTGCCAGTGGCCGTTATGCTCCGCCGATGCCGACAATCACCTTGCCGCTGCCTTTGCATGACGGACAGGCCGCGTCGCCCAAGCGGCCTGAACCACCGCATGCGCGGCAGATTCCCTCGCCAGTCCCGGACATTCCTTCAGGCGCTTCGTCGCCCGGATTCACAGCGTCGGAAGGCAAGGAAACCGTGGCTCCGAACAGTTTGGGCGGCAAACTGCCAGATGTATCCAGCGAGGCACCCGGGTCTTCCTCACCTGCCACCGACTGGCTGTCGAGGTTGCCATTGGTTGCAGGGCCCGAAACTTGAGTCTTGCCGTCGGTGCTGGATGGTGGATGTTTTTCAGTCATGCGTATCCCCTGTTGCTGCTGCGATTTTCTCGAAAGCCATCAGGACAGGTATCAACTCCTGCCTGAACAACTACAAGATAGACGCTCTAGCGGGGCAATGCAGCCAACAAGCTTCGCGCTTTGGCGTAAGACAGTTCGTACAGCCTTGGCACCGTGTGGGACAAGCCGGCGAAATGCGCGCCAAGGCAAGACAGTCGGGCACCTTGTGTATTGCCGAATATCGCCATCAGCACCGCTAACCGCCTAACCGCCTAACCGCCTAACGCGAACCGAACTTGACGGGACGGGGAAGTTTTTTCTGCTTGATCAAACGGCTGGTTTCAATCTTGTCTTTTTTCACCTGACGCTCGGCATCCAGCAGTTGTCCCGCGGCTGTCCAGCGGGCAAACTCCTCGGGCGTTTCCAGCGTCACGCGGCCCAGCGTGGCGGCGCGAAATTCATAAATCACGATTTCGGCGGCTTTTTGCAGGTTGATGCGGCCCTTGGTCAAGACCGCGCCGCGCTTGCGGCCAATTTCTTCCAGCACCTGTTCGTCGGTAATACCGGGTTCCAGGTCGAGCCGGTAGCGCGATGCCAGCATGTCGGGGTAGTTGGGAATCAGGTAGTCGAGCAGTTCGAGCGCAACCTCTTCCTCTTCAAACGCATTGCGGCCAATCGCGCCGCTGGCGGCCAGGTTGTAGCCGCTCTTGGCAACGATGATGCGCGGCCACAGCATGCCCGGCGTGTCCCACAGGTAAAACCCATCGGCCAGCACCAGGCGCTGCTCGACTTTGGTGATGCCGGCCTCGTCGCCAGTCTTGGTGGCGCGCTTGCCGGTCAGCGTGTTGATCAGCGTCGATTTGCCGACGTTGGGAATGCCGCAGATCAGCACGCGCATCGGCTTGACCATGCTGCCCCGCGTTGGCGCCAGCGCATGGCACGCTTCAATCAGCGCCTTGGCCGGCGTGCTCATGCTGGCATCCAGGCCAATGGCGCGGGTGCCTGGCTGGCTGTTGTAGTGCGCCAGCCAGAGCGCGGTGCGCGCCGGGTCGGCCAGGTCCTGTTTGTTCAGCACCTTGAGCGCCGGCTTGGCGCCGGTCAGTTCGGCCAGCATCGGATTGGCGCTGGAGCCGGGCAGGCGGGCGTCGAGCAGCTCGATCACCACATCAATTTCCTTGATGCGCTCTGCAATAGCTTTTTTGGTCAGGTGCATGTGACCGGGAAACCACTGGATGGCCATCGGGATGTTTCTTTCTTGGGTTGCGGGTGCAGGCCAGGCTGCGTGATTGCAGCCAAGGCGGCGGCAGGCATTTCACTATCAGCCGCCTGGCACCGAATGCCGAATTGTCACCTGTTCAGACGCCGATCGGTGCGGCGGCCTGGCCAGGCCGGACGAATAGGGGAAAATCCACCTCATGCCTTTACCCAATGCCCCCACCCGCCGCCCGAACAACTCCAACACCCGCCAGGCTGACAAAAAGGCCAACAACGACCTGCTGATCAAGGGCGTGCTGTGCACGCTGATCGGGCTGGGCGTGCTGGTGTCACCCCACTACATCACCTCACCCGGCATGCAGGGCATCGTCGCCCAGGCTTCGCTGGTCGGCTGGTTTGCGCTGGTGCTGGGCTGGGCCTTCCTGGGGCTGTATGCCAAGCGGCGCCTGTCGGCGCAAAGCAAGCCCTGAACGCTTGCAGCCAAGCCATGACGTCGTTTGATGACCTGCTGCGCCTGCCTGCCAGCCCCGGGGACTGGCACAGGCTGTTCAGCGCACTGCAGCAGCGCGCCCATGATTCAGGTATACGCCTGCGCCCTGCGCCGGCTGAACCCACGAGTTGCTGCGGGCGCGGCTGCAACGGCTGTGTATGGGAGGGCTTTTACAGCGCAGCAGCCTATTGGCGGCAACAGGCCTTGCTTCAATTGCAAGGCGTGTAAACATCCCTCGGTTCAGCCGTGCACCGCCTCCGGCACCCGAACTTCCAGGTGCTCGGGCGACACATACTGCTGCCGGTAGTCCTCGAACAGCATGCTGTCGCCCGACTCAATCGCCTTTTGCGCCTCGACGGATTGACGGCTCATGTCAAGCGAGCGGGCCAGTTGCTCGTCGGTCAGCGGCAGGCTTTGCAGCGCGGTCTGGGTTTTCAGCGACTGGGCCTTGATGAACTGAACGAAGGAGTTGTCAAAATCCTTCGCCATGGCGGCCAGCACCCGGGCCGACGGCAGCGTGTCGGCATCTGCCAGGCCGATGCTGGCAGCGGCCAGCGCATCGCGGTATTGCGTGCCGCCATGCTCGGCATCGAGCGCCGCGGCAATCGGCGCGCACCCGGCCAGAATTTCCGCGCCCCATGCCACCAGCGCGACTTCGCCGCCGGACCGCTGGAGCTGCACGCCGGGTTCGCGGCCACGCGCTGCGGTCTGGTGCTGGTTGTATTTGATCTCGGCAATTTCGGCAGGCGTGTCGGACGGACTGTCGGACAGCAGGCAATGCAACAGAAATACGTCGATGAAACGCATGGTCTGCGCGTTGATGCCCACCGGCTCGAACGGGTCCAGGTCCATCAGGCGCACTTCGATGTACTCGACGCCACGTTCACGCAGCGCATGCAGCGGCCGCTCGCCAGGATGAATCACGCGCTTGGGACGAATCGTGCCGTAGAACTCGTTTTCAATCTGCAGCAGCGTGGTGTCCAGCTGGTTGTAGTCGCCGCCGGGGTTGCGGATACCGACGGCTTCGTAGGCCGGATAGGGCCGGGTCAGGGCGTCCTGCAGCGAAGCAGCGTAGCCCTCCAGGCTGTTGTAGCTGACCGCCAGTGAGGCCTGCGCATCGCTCTGGTAGCCGAGCCGGCCCATGCGCAGCGAAGTGCCATGCGGCATGTACATGGTCGTGTCGGTCAATTTGTGCAGCTCATGCTGGCGGCCGGCGACAAAGGTCGAACATACCGCAGGCGAGGCGCCGAACAGGTAAAGCAGCAAAAAGGCATGGCGGCGGAAATTGCGGATCAGCGAAAAGTACTGCTCGTTGCTGACACCGGGCAGCGACCAGTTGTAGTGAATGCCCGAAATGGTCTGCATGCGCCGGCCATAGCGGTGGCCCAGTCCCACGCGGTACACGCTCTTGGCGCGGCCGACGTTGGACGAGCCGAAGCGGGCAATCGGAATGGTTTCATCCGTCGGCAGGCCGCAGGGCATGCTCGACACCCAGAGCATTTCGTCGCCGTTTTCCTTCAGCGCCTGGTAGGTGAACTGGTGAAGCTGCGTGAGCTGGTCCAGCGCGGCTTCGGGGCTGGCGTGGGCGCTGGTGACCAGCTCGACCTGCGACTCGCTGAAATCGGTGGTGATGCTGGGATGCGTCAGTGCCGAGCCAAGGGCAGCCGGATGCGGCGTCAGCGCCAGCGCGCCACTGGGCCGGGCCCGCAGGCTTTCCTTTTCAATGCCCCGGCGTATGCCCTGGAGCTGCTGGGGAGTCAACGCCTTCAGGCGTGATTGCAAAATTGCGTCGGCATGGGCCTGCAATGGGGTCATACAGTGTTCTCTCGGATTCTTGGGATTGGCGTGGAAGTTATCACACACCGATGCTTTGCGCTGTCGCAGGTTGTTTGCCTGTACTGTCAGCAGGCGGGAGGGGTAAGTCGCCAGCAAAATGCTGAAAATCAAGCCAGCATGGGCCTGGAAAAACTTGCAGTTTGCATGCCGTTCAAAAGCAATGCCACGGCACAGGCACGGCCTGAAGGGACAAAAAAAGCATGTGCACCCGCCAGGATCGGCGGCAAGTGCTTTGTCCAGCCCTTCATCGTGCTATTTTTTCAATAGCTGACTGTGCACGTCCACCATGCGCAAACGGCTTATTTAATTGATAAATCCGGCTCAAGCCAGCACGCGCAGCAGCCACTGCTGCAGGTCGGCCACTTCCTGCGGGCAAACCGAATGTTCCATCGGGTATTCGTGCCATTCGACCGGGTAGCCCAGCGCGGTCAGCGCATCGTGCGTGGCCACGGCGCGTGGCAGTGCGACCACGCCGTCGCGCGAGCCATGGGCCAGGAAGATCGGCACGTCCTTGTTGGCGGCGCTGCCTTCAGCGGTGGTTTTTTCGGCCAGCGGCAAATAGCCTGACAGGCCAGCAATACCCGCCAGCCGTTCGGTGTGGCGCAAACCGACCATCAATGCCATGGCGCAACCTTGTGAAAAACCTGCGACGACGATGCGATGGGCCGGAATGCCGCGCGCTTTTTCATTGGCAATAATGGCTTCGATGGCGGCTTGGGTCTGGCGCATACCGGCTTCGTCCTGGCGGCTGACGAGGTCGGCGCCCAGAATGTCGTACCAGGCGGGCATGGTGTAGCCGCCATTGATGGTCACCGGCATGTGCGGTGCGCTGGGAAACAAAAAACGGACCGCCCCGATGCTGGACAAATCGAGTTGCTCGGCAATCGGCACGAAGTCGCGTCCGTCGGCACCCAGGCCGTGCAGGATAAGAATGGTGGCGACGGGGTCTTCGCCGCTCTGGGCTTCAATGATCTGAAGAGACATGCGTTGGCCAATAAAAAGGAGAAAGAAAAAAAATAAAAGTCCGGCAAAGCACAGCTTTCCGGACCGCATCAAGGAACAGATTTTAATGTGCCTTGAGAGACCTTAGCCGACGGCCCAGCTCCGCTTGCGTGTTGAGCGCGTCGTACCACAGCAGGTAGCCGGCATCGCTCGGGTGCAGGCCGTCGCGGGCATTGAGTTCACCGGGCCGCTGCGCAAACGGGTCTTCAGCCTTGCTCTTGTACATGTTCACATAAATGGCGCCGTGGTCTGCGGCGGACTGGCGCACCAGACCATGCAGCGTCCGGGAGCGCTTGGCCATCAGCCACGACAGTGGCGGCATGAAAAAAGGTGCATTGCCGACATTCCCGGGCGGCATGAGGACCACCAACGGCGCGCGGGCTGCGGCCAATTGGGCGACTCTGGCAATGTTCTGCGCCAGCGCCTCTTCACCCGTCAGGCGAATCACGTCGTTGCCGCCGCCCATCACCAGAACCGCGTCAAAGCGCTCGTCGCCTTGTAGTTGGCGAACAATGTCAGCAAAGCGCGCACCATCCTGGGCGCGGTTGACAATGCGCAGACCAGGATGGTCCCGCGCGATCAGGCCTGCCACGCTGCTGGCCGCAGAAGACGCGCCGGTGCCGACCGCCGTGCTGTCACCGGCGATCAGCAAGCTGGCGGTGGCGCCGGTCGGCGACGCTTGGAGCGGCTCGCTCTGGCGCGCCAGTTCAACGGATTGTTTGATACGCCATGCGGCATGCCCGGCAGTGGCCGCAACAACCAGCGCAGCGAACGTCCACAACGCAGCAGGCAGACGGCGCGTCGAGAAAAACCGTGAAGTCATGGCAGGCAGCTTGGTTGGATCGAATCGATGTTCATCGGTTCAACGGTTCAACGGTTGAGCCAGGTAATGCTCAATTGCAGCACCGTGGCAAACCCGACCCACAGCAGGTAGGGAATGTTCACCAGCGCCACCCAGCGTGCCCTCCCCCAGATCACCCGCATGGCCCAGACCAGAGTGCCCAGCACCAGCACGATGTCGATGCTGGCCAGCAGGTTGTTGCGCAGGCCGAACTGGATTGGCGTGTAGGCGGCATTGAACAGCAGGTTCAGGATGAAGGGCAGCAACACGGCAAAAGGCAGGCGGCGTTTGATCGTCTGAAACAGCACAAACCCGAAACTGATGGCGATGACAACATACAGCACGGACCAGACCGGGCCGAACACCCAGGCGGGCGGTGCAAAAAAGGGTTTGACAAGTTGCGCGTACCAAGCAGCGCTGCTGGTGTTGTCCATATTGAAACGTGTCTGAAGTGGGAATGCGTTGTTTTAACACCGCGCCTGTCGCGCTCCTATTGTGGCCGCCGGATGACCGGGTAGGACGCAAGCGCGAGTTGCAGCCGCTTGAATCTGTTTGGTCATCTGTTGCGTACTTTTCAGCAAGGTTTGCGGCATGATGTGATGATTGCATTTGCGGGGCCTTAATGAAAAGTGTCACCATGAAAAACAGCCAGGCTTTTTCGTCTATTTTTCTTGCCCGCCTGACAGGCTGGCTGGCCGCAGCCCTCATGCTTTTGGCGCCATTGCCATCGTGGGCGCTGTCTGCGGCGGATGCGCAAGGCGTGCGCGCCGTGGTTACGGCACAACTGGAGGCGCTGGCCCGGGACGACGCCGCCACAGCGTTTTCGTTTGCGGCGCCGAATGTGCGTGCATCCGTCGGCACGGCCAGCCGTTTCATGGACATGGTGCGCAGCAGCTACCCGGCCATCTACCGCCCTGCCTCCACGGCGTTCCTCCAGCCTGAAGAGCACCACGGCCAGGTGATCCAGCGGGTGCAACTGATGGATGAAGACGGCAAGGCCTGGCTTGCGCTTTACAGCGTTCAGCGGCAAAAAGACAAGTCCTGGCGCATCACCGGTTGCCAGGTGATTCCGAACAAGGGACGCATGGCTTGAACGGACACATCCTGACAGCTATTGTTTCAATAGCTGTCAGCGCTTGTGGATAAAGCGGAAACGCTGGTTTTGGCATAAAAGCGTCCGTGCTTCTTACCCCTTCACCCACCCGCCCCTTTGTCCGCCAGCCCCAGCCTTCGGGCCAGCCGGACCAGGTTGGCGCGGTGCAGGCCCAGTTCGCGTGCGGCTGACGCCCAGTTGTGGCCATGGCGCTCCAGGCTGGCTTGTATGCACAGGCGCTGGTGCGCCTCGGTTGAAGTGCGCAAATCAACGGGCACCGCAGTGCTGGCGGCAGGCGCATCGACAGCCGCCAGCACTGCTGCCGCCCCGCTTTCAGGCGTCAGTGAAAAGTCAAAATGCCGTGCGCTCAGGCTCACGATGCGCGGCCGTGGCGACTGGCCGGCCAGAGCTTTCAGCGCGCTGCGGCTCACCAGGTGTTCAAGTTCGCGCACATTGCCCGGCCAGTCGTGCGCCAACAGCGCAGCGCGCGCGCTGGCGTCAAGCCTCAAACTGCCGAGCCCCAGGCGTGAACGGTTCTGCTCCAGAAAGTTGCCGGCCAATAACAGCACGTCATGGCCGCGCGCTCTCAGCGGCGGCACCAGCAGGGGATAAACGCTGAGCCGATGGTAAAAATCAGCGCGAAAACGTCCGGCGCGCACCTCGGCGGCCAGGTCGCGGTTGGTGGCGGCAATCACGCGCACATCGACCTGGTGTTCACGGTCCGAGCCCAGTCGCTGCAGCTGCCCGCCCTGCAGCACGCGCAGCAGCTTGGCCTGCACCGCCAGCGGCAACTCGCCCACTTCGTCCAGAAACAGCGTGCCGCCATCGGCCAGCTCGAACTTGCCGCGCCGATCGGCCACCGCACCTGAAAATGCTCCGCGCACATGGCCGAACAGTTCGCTTTCAACCAGCGTCTCGGGCAGGGCCGCGCAATTGAGGCTGATCAGCGGGCGTGCGGCGCGCGGTGACGCAGCATGCAGCGCCTGCGCCACCAGTTCCTTGCCGACGCCGGTTTCGCCAGTGAGCAGCACCGTCAGCGCGCTGTTGCCGGCAATGGCGATTTCCTCCAGCAGCCGCAGGTGCGCCTGGCTTTGGCCTATGAGCGTGGGTCGTGCACCTTTCTCGGCCATCAGCGCGCCAAAGATGTCGGCGCGCCGGCGCTCGTCCTCGGCCCGCAGCGCCAGGCCCTCGATGCGCTGCACGACGCTGACCGTCGCGGCTGCCAGGCTGGCAAAGGCCTGCAGGTCTTGCAAATTGACCTGGGACAAGCGCTCGCTGGCCAGCGCATCAAGCGTCAGCAGACCCCAGGGCTTTTCGCCGACCTGCACCGGGCAGCCCATGCAGTCATGCACCTCCAGCTGGCCGTGAAAGCCTTCGACCAGGCCGTCATACGGGTCGGGCAGCGTGCTGTCGGCGGCAATGCGCAGCGGCCCGCCAGCCGCCAGCAACAAGCCAAAGCGCGGATGCTCGTCGATTTTGAAGCGCCGGCCCAGCGTGTCGCGGCTCAGGCCATTGACCGCCAGCGGCCGCAGCCAGACGCCCTCCAGCCGCAGCAGCGCCACCGCGTCGCAGGGCAGCAAGGCGCGCATGGCTTCGAGCAAACGGCGGTAGCGCTCGCTGTCCGGCAGTTCACGCGACAGGTCATCGACCAGGGGCACCAAAACATGCAGCATCGGGTTGGCGATCAAATTGACTCCTTAAAGCATCATTTTGACTACTTTTCATCCATGTCATTTTGACTCTTTTTTAGTCAAAAATCGCGCAAGTGCTTGATCCATATGAATTGCCAGGCGGGCACGACTCTTGAGTAACCAGGTTATCGGCTGTTTGCCCCGCTTCGCAGCGTGCGAGGCGGCAACTGCCCACAACGGAGAATTCATGCTGACCCCAGAACAACGCGCCATCGTCAAGTCCACTGTCCCGCTGCTGGAGACTGGCGGCGAAGCGCTGACCACCCATTTTTACCGGATCCTGCTGGCCGAGCACCCCGAGGTGCGGCCGTTTTTCAACCAGGCGCACCAGGCCAATGGCGACCAGCCGCGTGCGCTGGCCAACGGTGTGCTGATGTATGCGCGCAACATTGACCGGCTGGAGCAGCTTGGTGGACTGGTCAACCAGATCATCCACAAGCATGTCTCGCTGCAGATCGAACCGGCGCATTACCCGGTGGTGGGCAGCTGCCTGCTGCGCGCCATCCGCGAGGTCTTGGGGGCCGAGATTGCCACCGACGCCGTGATTGCCGCCTGGGCGGCGGCGTACCAGCAACTGGCCGACATCCTGATCGTCGCTGAAGAAAAGATTTACGCCGAAGTGGCGGCAGCCCCGGGCGGCTGGCGCGGCACGCGCCCATTTTGCGTGGTGCGCAAGGAGGCGGAAAGCGCCGAGATCACCTCCTTCTACCTGGAGCCACAAGACGGCGGCGCGCTGGTCAGCTTCCAGCCCGGCCAGTTCATCGGGCTGCGACTGGTGGTGAACGGCCAGGAAATACGCCGGAATTACTCGCTGTCGGCCGCGCCGAACGGCAGCGACTACCGCATCAGCGTGAAGCGCGAGCCGGGTGGCGTGGCGTCAGGCTACCTGCACGATCAGCTGCATGAAGGCGATGTGCTGGAGCTGGCACCACCCGCTGGCGAATTCGTGCTGGCAGACAGCGACAAGCCGCTGGTGCTGATCAGCGGCGGCGTCGGCATCACGCCCACGCTGGCGATGCTGGATGCCGCCTTGCGGGGAACGCGGCCAGTGCACTTCATCCACTTTGCGCGCAACCGATCGGCGCATGCGTTTCGCGCGGCCATCGAGGCGCGCCAAGCCCGGCATGCGCAGCTCAAGCGCTTTTATGTCTATGACGAGCATGCAGGCGAAGCGCAGGCACCGCACGCCATCGGCCTGCGCAGCAGCGCGCAACTGGCCGAATGGCTGCCGGCTTCACGCGATGTGGACGCCTACTTTTTGGGGCCCAAGCCCTTCATGCGTCGTGTGAAGAAGCAGCTGCGCGAGCTGGGCGTGCCTGAATCGCAAACCCGTTTCGAGTTTTTCGGCCCCGCCAGCGCGCTGGAATAAAACCGGGCAGATTTTCCATGCACTATGAATTCAATAGCTGCTTGCGCCCGCCCTGCGTGCGCAAAAGGCCGATTTGGTTAGAAAATCAAACAACCGGGCTCATCAGATGACCCCGGTTGGCGTCTTCAATACGTGCCGATGTAGTCCTTCTTGCCCACTTCCACGCCGTTGTGGCGCAGGATGGCATAGGCCGTGGTGGTGTGGAAAAAGAAATGCGGCAGGCCGTAGTTGAAGATGTACGACTCGCCGGTGAAGCGCTTTTCCTTGGGCGTGCCGGCCTGCGTGACGATCTCGCGTGTGGCGGCTTCGGCGAATAGTGAAGCATCGAGTCCTTCAATAAACGCCAGTACGGTGGCAATTCGCGCCTGCAAGTCGGCAAAGGTCTGCTCGTCGTCGGCCAGCTTGGGCACTTCCACGCCAGCCAGCCGGGCCGAGACGCTCTTGGCAAAATCGCTGGCCACCTGAACCTGGCGCAGCAACGCAAACATGTCGGGGTAAAGCCGCGCCTGCAGCAAGGCGTTGGGGTCGATTTTTTTCGCAGCCGCATGGGCTTCGGCCTTGCTCAGGACGCCGCTGAGGCCACCCAGCATCTGTTTGAAAACGGGAATCGAAGCAGTGTAAATCGGGCTGGTCATGGGCTCTTTCATCAGGGAATGTCAACGGAACCGCAGTTTGCCATGCCTGGCAAACTGCAAGACCCGGCATTCTCGCTGCCATCAACGCTTGGCGCTGCTTTTGAAATAATCGCCACACGCGGGCAGGCCGGTTTCACCGGCGTGTAAAACCCGGCCGCTGCGGCCATTCGGCCCTGGCCCACCCTGTCAGAAGCCCTGCATGCCACGACTGGCTTGGTGTCTAACCGCGCAGGTAGCGCTCCAGAATCGCCAGCTCGCTTGTTGTCGGCACACCTTTGCCGGTGATGACCGCATAAATATTGCCGCTGAAACCCTCTTGTGGGTAGTAATCCTTGAATCCCCAGCCAAGCAGCATCTGGTTGAAATGACCTGGTGCAAACGTGGCCTTGCCGCTGTCCACCAGCGCCGAATTGACGCGCAACGACTGGTCTTCGGGCGCACAGGTGAAGGTCAGTACCGACAGCTTGTTGGGTGCCAGCTTGTCGGGGCTGGTCAGTTCTGCCTTCCGGCCTTTGGCATCTTCCCACCGGACCACCGGCTGGCCGTTCGAAAACGCCAGTTCACAGGCGTGGCTGGCTTCAGTCTGGGACGCCTGGAAAACCAGGCCGCTGCTGTCTTTTGCGGCGATGCCAACGGCGGCAATGGCAAAGTAGCGGTCTTCAATGTTGTAGGGGACGCGATTGACGGGGTTGGGCCGTATGTCAGCTTCAGGCACCGCCTTTTTGCACCAGAAGCCCGAAGTGTCGGCCTGGTGGCCCGAACTTTTCCGGCCATTGGCCACGCGCAGCACCGGCAGCGACATGCGCCCCATGGCAGGGGTTTCGGTGTTGGTCCAGTTGAGCATTTCCATCGGATTGCCCGGGCTTGAGCCATAGCCCGAGTCGGACACGGCGCGCACCACCTGGCCGCTGCCTGACGGCGCACCCAGCATGTAGTCGGTGTAGGCGTCGGCCATGTCCCATTTGCAGGCGCCATAGCGGGCGATGATGGCCATGGCCGCGTCTTCCAGACTGGTGGATGCGTGGGCCACCGGATCGTTCAGCGAGAACACCTTGCGCGGCGGCGGCACCGGCACAGCTGGCGAGCCGATGCTGGTGTAACTCAGCACGGCCACCTGATTGTCAGCCGGCGTGTAGCTGAAGGAGTCCTGCCCGTTCGGACCCGCCGGGATCGTCAGTTCTTCCTTGCTGAGCTTGCCGCGTCCCTTGACCGCCACCGTCAGGCGCACGGGCCGGGCCAGGTTGCCCCGCGCATACACCGTGATGGTGGTGGGTGTGCCCGCGCGCGCATGGCCCGGGCCGTCGTCGAACAGCATGGCCTGCGCAATGCCTGCCGAAGCTTTCATGACGCCAGAGACCAGCGGCTCCAGCGTTTTGTTCTGGTGCCAGCCCGCCACATGATTCAAGGCATTGCTGCGTATCGGCCAGTGGTTGCCGGCCATCCAGCTGTATACCTCGACGCCGTTTTGCAATGCCAGATCGACCGTGTTCCTGAAGCTTTCAGCCCAGCGCGGGTCGTCAATGGGCATGCCGACTTCGCCCAGCGCAAGCTGGACCTTTTTGGCCTTGGCCCAGTCCAGAGCCGACCGGATGCGGTCACGTCCGGTGCTGCGACTGATCGGCTCGGCCTGGGCACTGCCGAATTTCCGGGGCGTCGATTCAATGTCCCAGTCGAAGGCATGGCCGGTGCTGCGCCGGTCCAGATAGGCATGCACTTCATAAATCAGTCCTTCTCCCTTCAACGGATAGCCAGGATTTTTCGTCGCCAGACTGCCTGCGCTGCTCCACTCGTTGCCCCCCACATAAATGGGCGTTTCCTTGTCGATGGCGCGGATGGCATCAATGGCCGCCTGCATGAACACCGGCAGGATCATCAGGTCGTCGCGGCCCCTTTTGCTTTCGACAATACTGTCGCGCTCGGGCATCTCGTGGGGCTCGTTCATCAGGCCGTAGCCGCCCAGGCCGGGATGGTTTTTCCACAGCGTCGCCGCGCGGCGCCAGACATCGGCAAACAGTGCCGGTGTGAGGGTGGCGCCTTTTTCCAGCGCAAAAATCCGCCGCTGAATCTGCGACCGGTCGGTGGTGTAGGGCCTGAGCAGGGGATCCGGAGCAGCCTTCAGGCCGATAACCGCGCCATCGGGCTGGTAGATGAAGTCCGTGTAGCGGGCGTAGTTGTGCAGGTCAATGATGCAGCGCGTGCCTGAGGCCGCATGGGCATCGAGCAAGCCGGTGATGTAGGACGCATAGCCGGCATGAAAGGCACCGGGCTCGCCGATCAGCGACCGGGCAGCGGCATTTGCCACAGTCCCGGGAAGCATCGGCTGCAGCAGTTCCCACTGGATGGGCAGGCGGTTTTTGGTAAATCCGCAGGCGGCCAGGTAGGCCACATCCGATTTTCGCGGGACGGTGAAATGAATGTTGGGGGCGGAACTGAGGCCGTGGCGCAGGCCGGGTGCAGCCCATTCGAGGCCGGAAAGGTTGGTACCCAGGGCCACCGGAGTGACCGCGGGCGCTTTTGCCTCGGACGGTCCGGCCGCCAGCGCTGGCTGCCCGCCCCACAGTCCAAAGGCCGCCATGGCAGCGGCAGCCTGTGAAAATTCTCGCCTGTGCATTGATGTTTTCTCCGTGGAAATCGGTGATGGGCTGTTTTGATCCTGTCTGGACGACAAGGACAATTCCAGCGTTTGATGGACATGGCCCTGTCTTTTAAAAGAACACCGGCGCCCCGTCAATCAGCGTCCGGCCTATTGACACATCCGTGAACCCAAGGTTCACGGTAGAACCTTTTCATAAATCGACAGCTGCAATGCCTCACCCGGTCTGCCGAAATCCGGCAACAACGTCTGCCCCGCCTGACAGTTGTCTTGCCGGAACCACGCAGGCCGGTTCAGTGCGTTTGGATTGGATCAAGCTGGCTGGCTTGGCTTTGCTGCCGCACCACGCCGGCCAGCCAGGCATCAATCAGCGCCAGGTCATTCACCGTCTTGAGTTGCTGATACGCGGTTTCGGCTTCAGGAAAACGCCGGCGCAAAAAATTCAGCCATTGCTTGAGCCGGCCGGCGCGTGCCTTGGCGTCAAGCCGGGCGCAGACAACAAGCCAGAATTCGGCCAGCAAAGGCAGCAGTTCAGGCCAGGCGATTCCCGTTGTCGTCCGGGTTGCCCCGCTTGCCCCGCTTGCCCCGGTTGCCCCGGTTGCCGGGCCATTCATCGACGCCTTGATCGCCAGCCCGAGCCCCGGGTCGGTCACCGCGCCACGGCCCAGCATCAGCGATTCGCAGCCCGACGCCTGGCGGCAGAGCCGCGCATCCTCGACCGTCCAGATTTCGCCGTTGGCCACCACCGGAATGCGCACGGCGGCGCGAATGTCGGCAATGCGTTCCCAGTAGGCGGGCGGACGGTAGGCTTGTGCCTTGGTGCGCGCATGCACCACCAGCTCGTCGGCGCCGCTGCCGGCAATCGCCAGCGCACACTCCACCGCGCGCGAATCGTCGTTGAAGCCCAGCCGCATCTTGGCCGACACCGGCATGTGGCGTGGCACGGCACGGCGCACAGCGGCGACGATGGCGGCGATGGTGTCGGGCTCGTCAAGCAGCGCCGCGCCGCCGCCATGGCGATTCACGATTTTTGCCGGACAGCCAAAATTCAGGTCGATGCCTGCCGGCCCCAATTCGGCCAGCCGCCCGGCGTTTTCAGCCAGGCACACCGGGTCCGACCCCAGCAGCTGGGCGCGCACCGGCACGCCGGCCAGCGTGCGCCCGCCGTTGTGCAGTTCGGGAACGATGCGGGTGAACACCCGCTCGGGCAGCAGCTGGTCGGTGATGCGGATGAATTCGGACACGCAGCGGTCTATGCCTCCGACCCGCGTCAAAATGTCGCGCAGCACGAAGTCGAGCAGCCCTTCCATGGGCGCCAGCAGGATCATCGGGGCCGGGGCCGATGGCTTGGCAGGTCGCCCCACAGTCAAAAAATCATCGCTGTTCATAAGTCATTCCCGCGCAGGCGGGAGAGCCGGCAAGGCGCTGGTTTAAACCGCGCCCAAGCGCCAGAGAGACGTCACTTCGGCAGCGCGGGCCTTGTGCAGCGGGTTGCTGGTGTCGGCCGCCTTGGGGTGCTCGGGCTTGGCGTCGATACGGCCCAGCACCTTCAGGCCGCTGGCCTTGATGGCGGCGAGCAATTCGGCGCGGGTGCGCAAACCCAGCTGCTCGGCAAAATTGGACAGGATCAGCCAGCCTTCACCGCCGGGCGCCAGGTGAGCCGGAAGTCCCTTGAGGAAACCCAGCAGCATGCGGCTGCCTTCGTCGTACACCGCGCCTTCGAGCGGTGAACCGGGGCGGGCCGGCAGCCACGGCGGGTTGCAGACAATGACCGACGCCAGCCCCTCGGGGTACAGGTCAGCTTCCATGACCTTGACCGGGTTGGGCAGGCGCAGCCGGTAGATGTTTTCCCGGGCGCAGACCAGCGCGCGCGGGTCAAGGTCGGTGGCCACGACCTGGTCCACTTCCGGACGCAGCGCCAGCACGGCCGACAGCACACCGGTGCCGGTGCCAATGTCGAAGGCCACAAATTTCGAAGCTGGACTGGCGGGCAAAGGGGCATTTGCCACCAGATCCACATATTCGCCGCGCACCGGCGAAAACACGCCGTAGTGCGGATGAATGCGGTTGTTCGGCGCCTTGCCCAGGGCCGCAATTTCAACGCCCTTCTTGCGCCACTCATGCGCGCTGATCACGCCCATCAGTTCGCGCAGCGACGCCACGCTGGGCAAAGCATCTTGGGCGAGCGCACCCCAGGCTTCGGCACACGCCTGTTTGGCGTCGGGCGCACGGCGCAGGTCAACGCCATAGTCGGCGCCAAACTCGATCAGCACCATGCCGAGCACCCGCGCGCGCTGCGATTGCGCCTGGCGGTGCAGGTGAAACTCCTGGCCGGCCGGAACGCCAGAAACAGCGTTGTCGGCATCTTTTTTCAGCTTGACGCGGGCCAGCTTGGAGGCTTTTGGCGGCTTGTCGATGCGCCGGGCCAGCGCCTGCACCATCTGCCGTGCGTTCTGGAAGTCGCCGCGCCAGAGCAGGCCGGTGCCTTCGCAGGCCAGCCGGTAGGCGGTGTCGGCGGCCATGGTGTCGTCGGCCTCGACGATCCGCCGGGGCGGCAATGCGCCACGCTCGGAACGCCACAGCGCCGAATGCGCCACACCCGCTTCTTTCCATTCAATAAGGGTAGAGGCCGGGGTGGCCGATTCAGTAAGTGCGGTGGAGGTCACGGAAAAGAAGGTAGGCATGGGCAAGGCAGTCAGAAAGGTCAGAAAGAAAGACCCCGTGTTTTAACAGATGGCCGACGCTTTCACGGCAAAAAACCCTGCTGCCTACGTTTCTTGATAAAAATAAGGCTGTAGCGCATGCTGCACGGGCGCAAGCAGCTATGAATACAGTAGCTAGCGAAATGGACGGCTGAGAAAGCGCGAACCCGCCATGCCGAATCGCCAGGGCTGGTCAACGGCTTTCGATATGCCAATGCGCGGCCCGGACACCACCTGCGCTTGCAGCCCCGGCGCGGCGGGGAGCAACTCAAACGGCGGCTGGCCAAGACGCAAGCCGTTAAAACTGCGGTCTATCCCCAGCGCCTGCCCCAGCCGGCCAGGACCGGCGCAGAGCAGCCGGACATCGTCCAGACCGCGCCGCTTGCGCATGCGCTCCAGCCCCTCGGTGGGCTCGATCGCGCGCAGCAGCACCCCTGCGCCGTGTCCGGCTTGGCGGCAGACAAGGTTCATGCACCAGTGAATGCCGTAGGAGCGGTACACGTAGATGCGCGCCGGAGGGCCGAACATGACTGCGTTGCGTTCGCTCGGGCCGCTGAAGCTGTGCGACGCCGGGTCGTCGCGGTCGTAGGCTTCGGTTTCAACAATCACACCGCCCACGCCATCGACCAGCAGCAGCATGCCGATCAGCTGGCGCGCCACGGTGCTGGAGACGGCCAGAAAGTCGATGCCGGCAACGCTGGAGGATGAATTAAAGACCATGGGTGAATTTTCCAAGGCAATCCCTGATAAAAAAAGCAGAACACGGCAAGAACGCACGACATCAGCCAACAGGGAGCGCCAGCAAGGTGCAAAAGCCATGCCCTAGGATTTGTCTTTCAACCCATCGGAATTACCGGGGGCAAAGGCCAAAGGACTCCTACGCACAGCTTGAAATGGCGACTACAGCCCGGGACGGCTCTCGAGGTTTAAGGTTTGGGCTTACTCAAGGGAAACGACAACATGCCAAAATTCAATGCCTCGCCCCCCAATGGCGACAGCCGCAAAATGCTGGAGCAGCGCTCCCGCGAAGCCACCCGCCCAGCGGCGCCAGAGCAAAAAGGCGGCTGGCCATTTTCAGCCAACAAGCAAATTTTTGCTGTTCGCACAGATCGCCCGTCGGCAGTTCCTTCGCACGAAGAAAAACCTTCAGATTAACGCCACACGAGTCTGCATGGGTGGGCTTCTGGAAAGTCAGGTGGGCGGCAGTGTCCGAACGCTGAAAAAAAGTTTTCTGACTTTCAATTCGCTTTTGACTTCAGGCGTTTGAACACGGTGACACCCAACAGCACAATGGCTCCGGCCACGATTCCCACGATGGCATCGATGACAAATGGTGCCAGGGTGCCCAGCACTGCCCCGATGCCATTGACATCACTGGCCCACTGGGTGGCGATGTCAACAGGATGATGAAGAAAGGTAAAACCGTGGCTCAGGATACCGCCACCGACCAGAAACATCGCGGCAGTTCCGGCAACCGAAAGAAACTTCATCAGCCACGGCGCCGTAAACAGGATGACGCGTCCCAAGCCGTGCTGAAAACCGGTCCACGCCCCGTCGCCGGGAAGCTGGCTCAGGTACAGCCCAGCATCGTCAAGCTTGACAATACCGGCCACCAGACCATAGACCCCGGCGGTCATGACCACGGCAATACCACTCAACACCACCAACTGGGTGGTGAAAGGGCTGCCTTGTACCGTGCCGAGCGTGATGGCGATGATTTCCGCCGACAAGATAAAGTCTGTTCGAATTGCACCCTTGATCTTGTCTTTTTCCACTTCACGCAAGTCCACCGCTGGATCAGCCATTGCATTCACCCGCTTTTCATGCTCGGCCGCCTGCTCGGCAGCGCTGTGCATGAACTTATGCGCCAGTTTTTCAAACCCTTCATAGCAAAGGAAAGCGCCGCCGACCATCAGCAGCGGCGTCACCAGCCACGGCGCAAATGCACTGATCGCCAGCGCTGCTGGCACCAGGATCGCCTTGTTGATGAAAGAGCCTCTGGCAACCGCCCAGACCACCGGCAGTTCGCGCTCTGCCTTGACGCCTGAAACCTGCTGCGCATTCAGGGCCAAATCGTCGCCCAGCACGCCGGCGGTTTTTTTGGCTGCGACCTTGGACAGCAAAGCCACGTCGTCCAGCACGCTGGCAATGTCATCAATCAGGGCAAGAAGGCTGGTGGCCATGGGTTTTCAGGGCATGTGGTGGCATGCCGGGGTTAAGAAGCAAAAACAAAAAAAATCGGAAAACTCCAGCGTACCGAATTTTTCGAACTGTCGGGACAGGAAAAAACCGCCATCAGGCGGTTTTCGGTCGCAAGTATTTACGCCCGACGTTGATCAGTGAGCTGTCAGGCGGCCGATGATAAAACCCAAGGCCAGCGCCAGTCCAACGGCTTCCAGCGGCTTGTCCTGAATCCAGGACTTGGAACATTCAACCGCATAACCCGGCGCCTCGTAGACCCGGCTGACCTGTTCGGAAACACGGTCGGCCACATGGGTAGCACCGCTGGAGAGACGGTTGACCGCGTCATGCGCCGCACTGCCGGCATGACCGACCGCGTCAAGCGCCGGGTCCACTACCTTGTCGATGGAATCGTGCAGCGTCGAGCCTGCAGATTCCACGCTGCGCTTGAGTGCGTTGCTGTCAGTGGTGTCAGGGTTGTGATCGCCATTGTGTGAAGTCGAGTTTTCCATCTTGTTTCCTTAAAAAAATTCAGCAAAATTTGAAGTTTTCCAATAGCCGTGCCGTGTTTGTTCAGCTTGGCTGCCATGCGCGAATCACGCCCCAAGGACTTGACAGCCAAGTTTAAGGGGCTGGCCGCTTTGGCAAATGTGCGGCGCTGCACGATGCCTTTGTAGGACAGGAAAGACAAAGCCTACCCGGCTAAAACTGAGCCTGGTTTGGGCCAATAATCGAATATTGACGCATGGCTGCACCCCACCCGGCCGCGTCGACAACCGAAGGAATTCAACATGCATGGTTTTTCAAATATTGCTACTCAACGCTACTTCGCAGGCCCTGCCGGCCACAGCCTGACCCGCAACGGGCCTGGCGAAGAGGCCCAGGAAGAGGAAGAAGGCCTGGAACTGCCGGTGAACCCTGACCAGGGAATACCGCTGATTCCGGATGAGCAAGGCGACATCGCGATACCGGCCTGACGCTTGCGCCGGCGGCCAGGTCTGGGGCGGCCTCAACTTTGAGCTGAAACCAGGCCCGGCCAGCGTTCCTGGGTACTCTATCCCTTGCCTCTCATGAAAGCGCATGCTTCAATACAAGCGCTGACGAGCTTGTTGACATAGCATGAAATGCTGCTGTCACGGCAAAAAAGGAGGCCCTTGAACACACTGACAAAACTGGTCAGGGGAATGATCGGCCAGCTTAAACCGCAGTGCCTGCGGCGCAGCGCGAGTCGTATGCGTCAGTAGCGGCGGGCGCCATGGCGCAAACCGTCTACCTGTTTTGTGTATCTGCCGGACTGGGAACCGTGATTCGGGCCTGGATTGACCGCCAGGCACTGTCCGAAGCGATGGGTCTTCAGGCCGATCACCAGATACTTTTATCGCAAACCGTCGGCTGGCCGGCAGCCGCTTTTTCGGCTGCCGTGGATGCGGTCAGTCCACCGCCCGTTTGAGGCGCAACTCTTCGAGTTTCACGCTGCCGAAATCAACCGTCTTGAGCGACGGCATTTCACGCTTGAAACCGGCAGCATGTTCACAAAACTCCAGCGCAGGCTCATTGCCCAGCAGCACCCACAAGGTGACTTGTGTGCAGCCCTCATCTTTCAGGCCATCGCGGGCACCGTCCCACAGTTGCAGGCCCACGCCCTTTCTCCAGTGATCGGGCGACACGTAAAGCGCCCAGATCTCGCCCACGCTGGAGCGGGTCTTGGGGTCGCGTGAACGGTCGAAACCGACGAAGCCGACGATCTGCTCGCCGTCTGTGGCCACCAGCACCTGCGGCTCGCTGTACTCGATTGCTTCACGCCAGTAGGCCTGGCGCTTGTCCACGGTCATCTTGGTCAGATAGTCCTCGGGCATCAAGTCCTTGTAGGCGGCTTGCCAGGTGGCAACATGGATTTCGGCAATGGCTTTGGCATCACGGGCAACGGCAGGGCGGACGGAATAGCTGGACATAGAAAAAATCGCTTGTGAAAGTCAGGGGAAGGCCCGGGAGGGCGGATTGTCGCGCAATTCGAATTGGCGTCCGATGCGCTTGGGTTAAATTCAACTTTTTGCTTTGCGCCTTCAAGGTGTTCGCGCTTACCACCTTATGCCAGACCCCCAACCGAAGAGCCCGACCACATTGGAAGAATCCAGCAGCCAAATCTTCAACGCGTGTATCGCAGGCGATGCCACGGTGTTTGAAGTGTCTGCAGCGCTGCCGCTGCTGGTCGCCGCCGAACATGCGGGCGTGTGGCTGCGGGACAGTTCATGCCGCAACGGCACCTGCCGTACCTGCATTTGCCGGCTGGTCAGCGGCCAGGTGGTGTACCGCATCGACTGGCCGGGGCTGAGCCTGGATGAAAAACGCGAGGGCTTCATCCTGCCCTGCGTGGCGTACCCGGCTTCCGATGTGGTGATTGAAGCGCTTTTCTGATTCTCCAACGCCAGCGCTTTTGCATGGCAGCGCACGTTATGCAAAAGCGCATGGGGCTAAGGCATGATGGCCGCATGAAGATGACCCAATTGCAATCCCTGGCGCGCCGGCTTGTTGCAGCCACCCTGACTGGCGGCACCTTGCTGATGGCTGGCGTCAGCATGCCGGCTGGCGCCCTGCCGTTCGAAGACACCATGGCCCAGCGCACGCTGGCCTGCACCGCCTGCCACGGCCCGCAAGGCCGTGCCGCGCCCGGCGGCTACTACCCGCGACTGGCCGGAAAGCCGGCCGGCTACCTTTACAACCAGCTGCTCAATTTCCGTGAAGGGCGCCGGCACTACGGGTTGATGACCGGACTGATCGATCCGCTGAGCGACGCCTACCTGCTGGAAATGGCGCAGTATTTCGCCAGCCTGGACGTGCCCTACCCGGCGCCGCTACCCGCGCAGGCGACAGCCGCGGTGCTGCGCCGGGGCGAGCAGCTGGTGATGCACGGCGACAGCGGCCGCAAGCTGCCCGCGTGCGTCCAGTGCCACGGCCAGGCCATGACCGGCGTGGTGCCTGCGGTTCCCGGCCTGCTCGGGCTGCCGCGTGACTACCTCAATGCCCAGCTGGGGGCCTGGAAGGCCGGCCAGCGCCGCGCCCACGCGCCCGACTGCATGCAGGACATCGTGTCCCGCCTGAGCCTGGAAGAGATCAACGCGGTAGCCAGCTGGGTCGCCGCCCAGCCGCTGCCGGAGAACACCCATGCGGTCAGCGCCCCACCGGCCGCAGCGCCCGGCAACGAATCCCTGCGCTGTGGCAGCGCTTTGCTGCCTGCCGCCGGCAGGCCTGACACGAAAGCAAAAAAATGAAAACCACCACCCGATGGGCACTGGGCATTGCCGTGCTGGCCTTGGGTGCTGTTGGCGCCATCTGGGCGCTCAATGTGCAGGACGAGACCGATGTCCGGACCACGGCAGCTTTTGCCCCCACCGACAGCGTGGTCGCGCGTGGCGCCTACCTGGCGCGCGCGGGCAACTGCATGGCCTGCCATACGGCGCGCGGCGGTGCCGGTTATGCCGGCGGACTGGGCATTCCGACACCCTTCGGCACGGTGTTCACCTCCAACCTCACGCCCGACGCCAATACCGGCATCGGCAGCTGGTCGCCAGCGCATTTCTGGCGCGCCATGCACAACGGCCGGTCCAAGAGCGGCCGCCTGCTGTACCCGGCCTTTCCGTACACCAGCTACACCCAGGTGACGCGCGAGGATTCCGACGCAATCTTCGCCTTCCTGCGCAGCCAGCCCGCCGTGAACCAGCCAAACCGGCCGCACGCGCTTGAATTTCCCTTTAACTCGCAGGCTGCGCTCGCTGTCTGGCGCGCGCTGTACTTCAAGCCGGGCGTGTACCAGCCCGCCGCCAGCCGAGATGCCGAATGGAACCGGGGCGCCTACCTGGTGGGCGGCCTCGGCCACTGCAGCGCCTGCCATTCACCGCGCGATGCACTGGGCGGCAGCCGGCAGAGCCTGGCACTGGCCGGCGGGCTGATCCCGATGCAGAACTGGTATGCGCCGTCGCTGACCTCACCGCATGAGGCCGGCATGGCCAACTGGGACAAGCAGCACATCGTGCAACTGCTTCAGACCGGCGTGGCGCCAGGTGCCTCGGTCAGCGGCCCGATGGCCGAGGTGGTAATGCGCAGCACCCAGCACCTGACGGACCAGGACCTGGGCGCCATGGCAACTTACTTGAAGGCGCTTCCCGGCGCCAGCCCGGCGCCCAAAGCACCGGCCTCGCCGCGCACGGAGCGCGCCCCGGCCAACTTGGAAAAAACTGCAAAACTCTATGAGCAGCATTGCGCGCAGTGCCACGGCGACAAGGGCCAAGGCATCCCCAATGCCTACCCGCCGCTGGCCGGCAACCGCGCAGTGACGATGGACGCCACCGACAACCTGGTGCAGATGGTGCTCAATGGCGGGTTTGCGCCCGCCACCCGGGGCAACCCCCGGCCCTTTGGCATGCCGCCGTTCGTGCTGGTGCTGGACGACAGCGAAGTGGCCGGCCTGATCAGTCATATCCGCAGCTCCTGGGGCAACCAAGCCAGCGCCGTCACACCGCTGGAAGTGACCCGCGCCCGGTCCAACCAGGCGCATTGAACGCTGGCTGTCAGCCTCGCCATCATGTTGGTGGTGGCGCTGGTGGATCGGTCATGCGGTCGCGGTTGGCAAGCGCCGGAAAGCCCCTGAGCCAGAGCACGGCCACCAGCAATGTTCCCACACCGCCCGCCACCACCGACCCGACCGGCCCGAGCAGAGCCGCAGTGGCACCGGATTCGAATTCGCCCAGCTGGTTTGACGCGCCAATGAACACCGAATTGACCGCGCTGACGCGGCCGCGCATGTCGTTCGGCGTCTCGATCTGCACCAGCGTCTGGCGCACTACAACGCTGACCATGTCGGCACCGCCGGACACTGCCAGCGCAACCAACGACAGCACAAAGTGGGTCGACAGGCCGAACACCAGCATGCACACCCCATAGACGGCTACGGCCATCAGCATCGTGCGGCCGACGCGCCGCTCCAGCGGCCAGCGCGTCAGCGCCACCGACAGCACCAATGCGCCTGCCGCCGGCGCCCCGCGCAGCAGGCCCAGGCCCCAGGGGCCAACATGCAGGATGTCTTTCGCGAACATCGGCAACAAAGCCGTGGCGCCGCCCAGCAGCACCGCGAACAAATCCAGCGACACCGCGCCCAGCAACGCCTTGCGTTGCCAGACAAACTCGGCCCCGGCCAGCAGCGTGCGCATCGACACCGGCTCGCGCGGCGGCGGCACATGGTCGTAGCGCACTGCCGCGACCAGCGCGCAGCCGACGGCAAACAACAACGCACAGGTCGCATACACCGCCGTGGCACCGGCGACAAAAATGACGCCGCCCAGAGCCGGGCCGCTGATCACGGCGGCCTGCATGCCCGAAGAGCTGAAGGCCATGGCGCGCGGCAGCATCACCGCCGGCACCAGCATCGGCGTCAGGGCTTGCTGTGCCGGCATCTGGAAGGCACGGGCCACACCCAGCATCACCGATACGCCGAGCAGCAGTTCGCGCGACGCCCAGCCTGCCGGCGCGCCCCAGCCCTGCGTTGCAGCCACCAAAAGCAGCGCCACGCTGCCCTGCGTCAGCAGGCAGGCCGCCACAATATGCGCCCGGTTCAGCCGGTCGGCCACATGCCCGGCCACCAGCGTCAGCAGCAGCGCAGGCACAAACTGGTACAGGCCGACCAGCCCCAGGTCCCACGCACTTCCGGTCAGCTCGTACATTTGCCAGCCGACGGCGACCATCAGCATCTGGTTGCCGGTGGTGCCGAACAGCCGGGAAAACCACATGCGCATGAAGGCGCGCTGGCCAATGAGTTCAGCAAAACTGGGGGTGGACATGGGGCGGGAGCTTACCAGCGCGCATCCAAATGCGTGCAAGCCAGCATTCACCGCCACATCGCGCTATTTATTCAATAGCTGTTCATGTCCGGTGTGCTTGCGCAAAAGACTTTTTTAGCTTGAAAATCAAACGCATTCATCATCACTCGGGCGCAGCGAAACCTGTAATTCCCAGCCGATCGTGCGCTCCAAAATGATTGCCAGGACGCACTGCTCACAGACAAAGTTGCGCCGATAATTCAGGCATTAACTTAATGGAGAAACGACATGGCCAAAGGTCAGCAAAACAACGACAAGATGGTGAAAAAACCCAAGAAGGACAGCTCGCCGCCCAAGCTGGTGTCGCCCGACGCGGTTCGCCCTACTGTGGTGACGCAGGTTCCGATTCGCGGCAAGCTGAAGAACAAATAAGCTTTTCATGGTGTTGCCTGACGCTCCGTCCACCGCCCTGCTGCCAGAGCCTGCCCCGGCAGGCGGCCAGCCGGGCAATCCGCTGCACGGCGTCAAGCTGGAAACCATCGTCGCCGCACTGGCTGCCCATTACGGCTGGGAAGGCCTGGGCCAGCGCATCAACATCCGCTGCTTCACCAGCGAACCCAGCGTGGCGTCGAGCCTGAAATTCCTGCGCAAGACGCCCTGGGCGCGCGAGAAGGTCGAAAGCCTTTACCTTTTCATGCTGCGCGAGATCCGGCGCAGCAGCCCGCCGGTTCACAACTTTCCCCCGCCCAGGCCTTGAACCCTGTCAGGGACGTCGCGTGCCCTGGCGCGCAGCCGCTCACCCCTTTGCAAATCCTCCATGCCGACGACAGCCTGCTGGTGCTGAACAAGCCCTCCGGCCTGCTCAGCGTGCCCGGGCGCGGTGAGGACAAGCAGGACTGCCTGAGCCGCCGGGTGCAATCCCTCTACCCTGACGCGCTGGTCGTTCACCGGCTGGACATGGCGACCTCGGGCCTGATGCTGATGGCACGCGGCGCAGCCATGCAACGTGCCATGAGCCTGCTGTTCGAGCGCCGCGAGGTTAACAAGCTTTATGTGGCGCTGGTGGATGGACAGCTGGAACCCGCACCCACCGCTGACGGCAGGGGCCTGATCGACCTGCCGATTGCGGTGGACTGGCCACGCCGCCCGCTGCGCATCATCGACGCTGCCGGCAAGCCCAGCCAGACGCGCTGGCGCAGCCTTGCGTTCAACTCGGAGGCCCATTGCACGCGTGTCGAACTGGAGCCGGTCACCGGCCGCTCGCACCAGTTGCGCGTGCACCTGCTGGCGCTGGGCCATCCGATCCTGGGCGATGCGCTGTATGCGCCCGACGCGGTCCGGGCCCGCTCTGTGCGCCTGCTGCTGCACGCAACCGCGCTGCGCCTGATTCACCCGGCAACCGGTACCCTGCTGTCAGTTGAAAGCCCGCCCGATTTTTGACCCTTGGTGCGTTCGCGACTGCCAGCCGCAATGCCTGGCGCTACCATGCGCCTCATGACAACTTCTCACCTTTACATCCTGACCGGCGCTTCACGCGGCATGGGTCTGTCAATGGCGCGCCAGCTGATCGTGCCCGGACACACGCTGCTGTGCATCTCGCGCAGCGAATCGCCTGCGCTTTCGCAGCATGCCCAACAGGCCGGCGCCGCGCTGGTTCAGTGGTGCCACGACCTGGCCGACAGCCGCACGCTCGGCCCACGGCTGGAAAGCTGGCTGCATGAACAAGGCAGCACCTCCTGGCGCAGCGCCACCCTGATCAACAACGCCGGCGTCATCTCACACATTGGTCCGCTGAGCCAGGCCGATCCGGACGACTTGGCGCAGGCCCTGCGCGTCGGGCTGGAGGCGCCCATGCTGCTGACGTCAGCCTTCCTGCGCGCTACTGAAAGCTGGACGGCTACACGCAAGGTGCTGAATATTTCGTCGGGCCTGGGCCGCAAACCGATGGCGTCGCAGGCTGCCTATTGCGCGGCCAAGTCGGGCATGGACCATTTCAGCCGCTGCGTGGCACTCGAAGAAGCGTTGAAGACCGGTGGCGCAAAAATCTGTTCCCTGGCACCCGGCGTCATCGATACCGAGATGCAGCTGCACTTGCGCAGCGCTGATTCAGAAGCCTTTCCTGACCGCGACAGCTTTGAACGGCTCAAGACCAGCGGCCAGCTGACCTCGCCCGACGAAGCCGCCCGGCGCGTATTGGCCTGCCTGGCGCGGCCGGATTTTGGCGCGCAGCCGGTTGCCGACGTGCGCGACTGAAAACCAGTCAATACACTTCGGGAACGACGATGTCCAGCGGCACCGGCTGGCGCACATAGTCGTCATGGCGAACCCGCTCGGGCAGCACCACGGGCGGATGCTCTGTTTCCTGGTAGGGCATTTGCGCCAGCAGATGGTGAATGCAGTTCAGCCGGGCTTTTTTCTTGTCGTCGGCCTGCACCACCCACCATGGCGCCTCGGGAATGTGCGTGCGCTGCAGCATGACTTCCTTGGCGCGGGTGTATTCCTCCCAGCGGCGGCGCGACTCCAGGTCCATCGGGCTGAGTTTCCATTGCTTGAGCGGGTCGTGGATACGGCCCAGGAAGCGCAGATTCTGTTCGTCGTCGGAAATTGAAAACCAGTACTTGATGATCTGCACCCCCGAGCGAACCAGCATCTTTTCAAAATCCGGCACGGTGCGGAAAAATTCCTCGTACTGCGCGTCAGTGCAAAAGCCCATCACCCGCTCAACGCCGGCGCGGTTGTACCAGCTGCGGTCAAAGAGCACCATTTCACCGGCCGCCGGCAAATGCGCCACATAACGTTGAAAGTACCACTGGCTGCGCTCGCGGTCACTGGGTGCGGGCAGCGCTGCCACACGGCAAACGCGGGGGTTCAGGCGCTGTGTGATGCGCTTGATGACGCCGCCCTTGCCGGCTGCATCGCGCCCTTCAAACAGGATTACCACTTTGTGGCCGGTGGCAATTACCCAGTCCTGCAGCTTGACCAGCTCGCCCTGAAGGCGAAACAGTTCGCGAAAATACTGGCGGCGTCGCTCCCGGTCCTGCGCGCCTGGAGTGTCGGTTGCTTCGCCAGTCAACTGGGCAACGGTCTGGTCCTCAAGCTCCATCTCCAGCTCTTCGTCGTAGCTGTCGATCAGGTCGTGGCGGATCCGCCGCATCACCTCTTCGTCAATTGAATTCATGGTGCGTTCCTGACACTGCGAGTTGGTTGAACCTGGCAGCGTAGCAATGCAATGTTTCAGTTTGATGAAAAGCTTAACCCGCTTGCACGGAAAGTAAAGGCAGCGTGATGAAAGTGCTGAATTGCTACTTTTAAAATAGCACTGTATTCTTATCCATCGTGCGCTAAATCAATTTTATGCTTGAAAAAAGGTCGTCAGCATGTCACTCGGATTTCAGGATCTGGTAAATCTCGTCCTTGCGCTCAAGCCGTTTTTTCTTCAACACTTCCAGCACTTCATCGGCAATCGGCAGTTTGCCCTGCTCATGTTGGGTAATGGCTTGATTGTCGGCAGCGTAATGCTCGCAAAGGCTTGAAAAATGCGCGTCTGAAGCCTTGAGCTGGTTCATTTTTTCAAGGTATTCAGGAAACTCATGCGCCAGATCGTGGTTCAACAATTCCATCTCAACTCCTTTAACAACAAAAATTCAGGCGCCTTCATTGCGCACCACCAGCACCGGCAGGTGGGCATGCGACAACACCTGCGCCGTGACGCTGCCAAGCACCAGTTTTTCCATGCTCCGGTGGCCGTGCGAGCCCATCACCACCAGGTCGGCCTCCAGTGTTTCGGCTGCCTGCAAGATGGCCTGGTAAACCGAATGGCCTTCGACCACCGAACCATTGACCAGCATGCCCTGGGCTTCAAAAACCTGCCGCGCCGCGCCGATGGCTTCGTTTGCCTGCACCGTGGCAGCCCGCAAATAGTCGGACGGGTCAGAGGAAACAACAGCACCGTTGCCGGTTAAGGCATAGGGGTCGATGACATGGATCAGCGTCACTGAACTCCTGAATGCACACGCAATGGCCCTCGCCTTGTTGACCGCGTGATGGGCAACCGGCGAGCCGTCTACAGGAACAAGAATATGCTTGAACATAAGGCCAGCTCCGCGACTTGCAAAACAGTTAAGTGGCCTGGCGCGATGCGCAGGGGTTTGCGTTGCGCCTGATCAGGGCTCAATCCGCACGCCTTTCCAGAAAGCGACGTGCCCGCGGATATTGTCTGCCTCTGGCTTGGGATCGGGGTAATACCAGGCGCAATCGGTGTTCATTTCACCATTGACCAGCAGCGAGTAATAGCTCGCCTGCCCTTTCCAGGAGCACATGGTGTGGTGGTTGCTGAACGTCACATGGTCACGGTTGAGCGAGTCTTCGGGAAAATAATGGTTGCCTTCAAGCACCACGGTGTTGTCGCTTTGCGCAATGACTGCGTCATTCCAGATAGCCTTCATGTCTTTTTCTTCCAGATGTTCGATTGAGGTTTTGCTGGCACTGGCAGCATTCATTTTGCCTGCCGCCAGCATGGAGTTTGTTAGGCAGATAGCGCATTTGTAACAGCCAGGAGGCTGGTGCAGCGTAGGATAAGGTGATTGATGCAGACAATTATTGCTTGTCTGTAAAAATATTTACCGCCTTATCCGCCTTGTCCGCCTTGTCCGCCTGACGGAATTACCACTTTGAGGCAGCCGGCGCCCATGAAAAAGGCCCTCCAGTTTGCAACAAACTTTATCCCGTCCTTTTTTGCCTGGCTTTTGCATGACCTCTCCCGCGCCCGATATTGAACTGTCTGAGGATTGATCCGCAGGTTCGACACACTCGAGCCGCGCTACACCTCTTACCCGACCGCAGACCGGTTCCACGCCGGATTCAGCGAACAGTCTTGCCAAAGCCACCTTGTGCAGCGCGCCGGTAGAGTTCGAGGCCGTCAACCGCGCCCACGGCATCGACTTCCATCGCTATTTCGCGCAGGAACTGCTGCTGCTCAGGCAGTGTGAAGAAGCCGGCCTGATCACCATCGACCCGCAGGCGATACGGATCACGCCCAAGGGCCGCATGTTTGTTCGCGCCAGCAGCATGGTGTTCGACAGCTACCTGACCCAGCAGACCACAGCGGCCTATTCCAGGCTGATCTGATCGCTCTCCATGCAACAAGGGCCGGCCAAAAGGCTGTTCCAATAGGCGGTTTAACGCAAACACGCCCGGTTGGCTGTCAGGCAGCCGGGCATTGCCACCCGAGAACGATTCCCATGGCCATCAAAGCCACCATTCATAAAGCCCAATTGCAGATCGCCGACATGGACCGCGGCATTTATGGCGACCACAACGTCATCATTGCCCGCCATCCGTCCGAAACCGACGAACGCATGATGATCCGCCTGCTGGCGTTCGCGCTCAACGTGCAGGGCGACGACAAGCGCGGCAACCTCGAATTCGCCAAGGACCTGTGGGATGTGGACGAACCGGCGCTCTGGCACAAGGATTACACCGATGCGGTGCTGCACTGGATCGATGTCGGCCAGCCCGACGAAAAGCGCCTGATGCGCGCCGCCGGCCGGGCCGAACGCGTCACGGTGATCAGCTTTTCCAGCAGCACGCCGGTCTGGTGGAAAGGCATTGAAAGCAAGCTGACCCGTGCGGCCAATCTGGTCGTCTGGCAGGTTGAGGCAACGCAAAGCCAGGCGCTGGCCAAACTGGCCGAACGTGGCATGCAACTGCAAATCACGATCCAGGATGGCACGGTGTGGATGAGCACCGGCAGCGAGTCGGTGGAAATCACCCCGCGCCGCCTGACGGCCGGCGGCTAGACCGGCTAACGGGACTCGCGCGGCCGCTCTGCCTGCAGCCCGTCTTTTTTCTCCTGTTCCTCGGCCTTGTAGGCCGGCAGCCGGGCGCCGCAATGAAAGCAGAAATCGGCATTGGCCGCATGGCCCTCGGTGAGGCATTCGTGGCAGGTGCGGGTGGTGACCGGAAACAGGATTCCGCCCCGGTGGGCCGCCATTTCCGCTGTCACGATGCCGGTCGGCACGGCCAGCGTGCCCCAGCCAAGCAGCATCATGAAGGAAGAAATCAGCCGCCCCAGGTCGGTCTTGGGCGTGATGTCGCCAAAGCCGACGGTCGTCACGGTGCTGATGGCCCAGTAGACCGAGGTGGGAATGCTGGTGAAACCGTTGGTCGGGCCTTCAACCACATACATCACCGTGCCCATGATCAGCACCAGCATCAGCACTGCTGACAAAAAAACCATGATCTTGCGCCGGCTTGAACTCAGCGCCCGCGCCAGTGACTGGTATTCGGCCACATAGGCGGTCAGCTTGAACACCCGGAACACGCGCAGCAGCCGCAGCACGCGCACATCGATCAGCGCATGCAGACCGGGAACAAACAGCGCGAGGTAAGTCGGCAGCACGGCAATCAGGTCGATCACGCCATAAAAGCTGGTGGCATATTGCATCGGCCTGCGAACACACAGCAGGCGCGCCAGGTATTCGGCGGTGAACAGCAGGGTGAAAATCCATTCCAGCCACATTAAAGTCCGGCCATGGACTTGGTGAATCGCCTGCACACTGTCGGCCATGACCACGCCGATGCTAAGCAAAATGACGCCGATCAACGTCTGGTCAAAAATGCGTCCGGCGCGGGTGTCGGCCTCGAAAATGATGGTGTACCAGCGCAGGCGCCAGCCTTGCAGGGGCTTTTCTAGCGCAGGAACCGGACGCGTGGTGGCAGATGGCTTCATGCGGTCAAGCGTCTTTGTTTTGATTCAGAAGACCGGCAGGATAACCCAGCCAGAACGTTGCGACGAAACTTGAGGCCAGTCAGCGCCCTTGCCATCCCATCGATGAACGCTCCTTTATTTATAGCTTCTTGCGCTTGCCTGCCTTGCGCAAAAGCCATTTTTCATTCAACTCTCAGGATTCTGAAGGCTGACCGCCTTCGGCTTCCTGCAGCGCGCGCCACATCACCTTGCCCGAGCCGCTCTTGGGCAATACATCGACGAACTGGACAACACGCGGGTACTTGTACGCGGCCATATGGTCTTTGCACCAGTGGATGATCTCGTCTTCGCTGACCTGGCCCTTGAACTTTTCGCGCAGCACCACGACAGCCTTGACGGACTCGCCCCGGTAGGCGTCGCGGGTGGAAATGATGCAGGCCTCCTGAATCGCCGGATGCCTGAACATCAGCGCTTCCACCTCGGCAGGCCAAACTTTGAAACCCGACGCGTTGATCATGCGTTTGAGCCGGTCGGTGATGAAGAAGTAACCCTCGGCGTCCACATGCCCCAGGTCGCCGGAGCGAAAGAAACGCTTGCCGTCGCGTTCGATGAAGGCGGCCTCTGTGGCACCGGGCTGCTTCCAGTAGCCCGAAAAATTCTGCGGCCCGCTCATGATGATTTCGCCCTGCTCGCCCTGCGGCATTTCCTCCAGCGTAAGCGGGTCGATGACGCGTGATTCGGTGCTTATAAATGGAACACCCAGGCATTGCTGCTTGGTGGCGTCGGGCGGGTTGCTGTGCGAAGGCGCAGCGGTTTCGGTGAGGCCGTAACCTTCGGCAAAGCGCAGGCCGTACTGCTCCCACAGCCGCTGCGCCACCGCCTGCGGCATGGCCGCGCCGCCGCCGCCGATATACACCAGGCTGCTCAAATCAAAAGCGGCAAAGTTCGGGCTGGCCAGCAGGTCGATCACCATGGTCGGGATGTTGGTCCAGTGCGTCACGCGCCAGGTTGAAATCAGCCGGCCGGCCAGCTCGCGGTCCCAGCGCGGCATGATGACCAGCGTGGCGCCGCCGTAGATTGACGCATGCATCACCGACACCATGCCGGTGATATGGAACATTGGCACCACCGACAGCACGACATTTTCAGAGGTGCTGTTGCCCCACAGGCAACTGCCGACCGCGTTGTGCATCAGGCTGGCATGGGTGTGCATGCAGCCTTTGGGCAGGCCGGTGGTGCCGCTGGTGTAAGGCAGCACAGCCAGGTCCTGCGGCGCGCTGGTGTGTTCGGGCAGGTAGCTGATGTCGCTGGCGGCCAGTGCATCGGTCCAGACCAGCACTGAGCCGTCTTGCAACACCGGCAACTCGTGCCGGCTGCCCAGCCAGTCGCGCCAGGATTGCGGCATGGCGTTGTCGTCGGGGGTGCCCGCCCTGCCCTCAAAGGCGTCGCTGTAATGCGTCACGATCAGGTGCGCCAGACGGACGGCCGGCGGCAGCGAGTCGCTGGCTTTGGCGAGTTCGGGCGCCAGGTCGGCGGCGGTGATGGCGACCTTGACGTCCGGGTCGGTGATGTAGTGCTTGAGTTCCTCGGCGCGGTTCATCGGGTTCACCGGCACCACCACCGCATCGATCCGCAGGATGGCGAAATGCGCCACCACCCATTGCGGGCAATTTTGCAGGTTGAGCAGCACGCGGTCACCTTTGCGGACGCCGAGCCGATGCAGCGTGGCGGCCAGTCGCTCGGCCTGCTGCATCACAGCGGCATAGCTCAGCGACTGGTCGAAGAACACCAGCGCGGGCTTGTCCGGAAAGCGCAGCGCGCTGACCGCCAGGTTGTGCCACAGCGAGGTTTGCGGCGGCGTGATGCTGCGTGGCAGGCGCTTGGGCCAGAACGGGTAATGCAGGTCGTGGCGTGCAGGCGCGCCGGATACCGTTTGATCGGCAGTCGAAGGACGGGTCAAGGCAGTGCTCCAGGCAGAAGAAAGTCCGCACAGGCTAACCCGAGTGCGTTTTATCCGCATTCGGGTAGCTGCTGATGCACCGCGCTTTTTGTCGCCTGCGTGACGCTGCCTTGGCGCTGGGGCTGTCAAACCATGCAACGGCCAATGCGCTGCTTCCAAGCGGGATGAACAACTTTGGCCACGACGAAATCATTCGCCTGCAAACCATGAATGAAACGTTGTATTCCCTCAAGCGGGCCGCCATCGAACCCGTCGCCACTGGCCCGGCCAAGCTGTTGGTTAAAAATGCGTCCGCCTGACAAAACAGCTGTACCGCAAAAAAACTTCTAATCAACTCTCTTTCAGGAACCGTCGCCGCTTCGCCTCCGAATCGATGAAGCGACTTGTTTTTAACCAGTGGCTATTTTTTTAAGTGGTGCTGTCTCCAGACAAATCCAGTGTGCCCTCGCGGTGACTTGACATGCATTGGCACGTTTTGGGCCTAACACAAAATCTTCAAAGCATTTGAAAACGAAATCAAACTCGGGAATGAAATCCGACCAGCTGAAGCATTTCAGGCGTCGTGTCCGGATCAGCCAAAATAAGCGTTCGTCCAGCGCTTCATGCTCATCCCGCTTTTCCTTGAATCCAGAGCACCCTCCCATGCATCCCGTCAAGTCAGTCAATGAACGTTTTTTCCAGGCTTTTATGTTCGAAGCCCTTGCTATTGCCATTTGCGCGCCACTCGGGGCCTGGCTGCTGGACTACCCACTGGTGTACATCGGGTGGCTGACGCTGATGATTTCGCTGATTGCCATGAGCTGGAACATGCTGTTCAACCTGCTGTTCGACCGAGCCCAGAGTCGCATGGGTTTCGAAAAGACGGTAGCAGCACGCGTCGCTCATGCCGTTCTTTTTGAAATCGGACTGCTGCTGGCCATTGTGCCGCTGGCTGCGTGGTGGCTTGGCATTGGCCTGTGGCAGGCTTTCATGCTGGACATCGGCATTGCGTTGTTCTTCCTGCCGTATACGTTTTTCTTCAACTGGACGTATGACGTCCTGCGGGCACGCTTCATTGCCCGAAAAATCCGGCGCGCCCAGGCCTGAGCCTCGCAGCGCATCAGCCCCTGACAATGCGTCCAAGTGGTAGTTCGCTGGACTCGACGCACTCAAAACAGCCGCGGGCAACCTGGAAATCCCAGCGCTCCACGCGGCAGGACGGTTGCTCGCCAGGACCATGACAGCGCAACAGATTGACCGAATTGGGTATTCCGGCACGCACCCGACTGGAAAGCGCAGTGCCCGCCTGAACGCACCAGAGCCGACGCTCCAGCCCATCAAGGCGCGCTGACAGATCGCACAGTGAAGGCAGGTGAATATGCCCGCCCATGACGATATCGGCGCCTGCCCTTGACCATGCGCGCACGGCAGGTTCCCAGCCGCGCAGGCGGTCATGCTGGTCCTCGACGTGCATGACATGGACCGGCTGGTGGACCACGACGATGCGCAACTGCCCCGGCACGGAACGGTTCAGTTCGGCCACCACCCGCTCAATTTGCGCGCCTGATACCTGGCCGTTCTTGTGCCGCCAGCGGCGCGTCGTCTTCACGCCGACGACATGCAGCCAGGGTGTGGACAACACCGGCTCGACCACCGGGCCAAACGCCTGGCGAAAGTGCGCATACGGGGTGAAGAAGCGTTGGTAGAGGTTGAGCAATGGAATATCGTGATTTCCGGGTATGACCAGCCACTGCGGAATTGCCAGGCTGTCGCAAAAGGCACATGCTTCGGCAAACTGCAACGCTTTGGCGCGTTGCGTGATGTCTCCAGACAGCACCAGCACATCGGGCCGCTGTTCACTGGCCAGTTGCGCCAGTGCATGCATCACGGCCGGCTGAACGGTACCGAAATGCGGATCGGAAATTTGCAGCACGCTGCTCATGCGTCAGCCCGGCTCAGGTCATCGCTCATTCAATCTCCGCCTCGTCTTGCGGCAAGGGCACCAGCAGCAGCAAAGGCTCAGGCGCCACTTCAAAAACCAGCGGCGACTGCATCCAGACGATTTCTCCATCAGTGGCCACCTTGATGCGTTTCATCCGGCGCGGCGTCACCGTCAGGCGGCGAAAAGTGAAGCTGCGGATGTTCTCCGCCTCCCCAAGCCGCCCGAGAACGCCGCGCAGCAACAGGCCAAACAAGGCCAGCGCGCCAATTGGTCGAACCGCCACCGCAGCCATTTGTCCCTGCCTCACAGCTTCGGCTTGCTGCGCATCAATGCCAGCCTGGACAAGTTGCAGACGGTTGTTGCCGACGAACAGCGTGGGTGTGCGCAAGGACGTGGCCTTGCCCGCCGATTCAATGCGCAAGTTCAACTGGCCACGGGCCTGCAGTAGCGTCGCAATGCCGGAGACCAAGGCCACAAAGCGGCTGCGCCCGAACTGCTGCTTCCAGGCTTCGCGGTCCTCCAGCAGCTTGGGATAAAGGCCCACGCTGGCATTGACCAGAAACAACCGGCCATTGACCTTGCCAGCCTGGACCGGCAAAACGCGGCCTCGGAGCAGGACACGGGCGGCTTCGCTGCTGTCTTGAGAAATTGCATTGTCCCGACCGAAATAATTGAAGGTGCCCTGGGGAATCACGCCAAAAGGGCAACCGCTGCCGAGCACCGCATTGGCAACGGCATTGATGGTGCCGTCGCCGCCTGCGGCCACCACCACACCGTGGCGGGCCTTGGCCTGGTCCACGGCGCGCCTGGCCAGTGTGTCAATCGACTCGCTGCCTTCGCACCGCATGAATTCAAATTCGCGACCGCCCTCTTGAAGCACGCGGCTGATGGTCTGCATTTCCTCCTCGGCGTCCCGACGGCCCGAGCCTGCGTTGAAGACGATGAAAAGCGGGCCGTGGCGGGCAATTTCCTGGGGGTCGGTCATGCCGGAAGAATAAACCGGCGATAGTGCTCACGCTGTCAGCAAAATCCGCTTTTCAAGCAGGTCCTGAAGCTTGCCTTTGTGTGCCACGATCAAGGCCGGGCTGGTGAAGCCAGCATCTGCACGGATCCCGAGATATTGACCAGCACTGTGCTCTTTCCCGCCTCGACCGGCACCGGCGCATCGGCCATTTCGGACTTGGCACTCATGGTCATGGCACGCATGCGCGGCATTGGACTTTGGTCGTTGGTGTTGATCGAGACCTCGCGCAGGGCATAGCCACCAAAGCCAAAAGCGCTGGATACTTCGCTCGCCTTCGCCTTGAATCGCTCAATCGCCTGTGCCTGCGCCTCGCCTTCGACCCGGGCGCGTTGTTCACGGCTCAAGGCAAAGCTGACGCCGCCCATGCTCAGTGTCTGTATCTTGCCTGCTGCGGCGGTGATGCGCGGAAAATCCTTGCCCTCTAGCACCAGTTCGGTGGAGCCTTGCCAACCGTTGATCTTGCCGTCCTTGCCGTAGCGCGGGTACAGGCTGAAATTGCCAGTGCGCACGTCCATCTGTCCGGGTGATGCAGATTGCCTGGCCTGCGTCAGCGCGGCCTCAAGCGCCTGCCTGAGTTGCGTCTGGACGGAGCCAGCATCCAGTCCATCACGGCTGGTGGTCAGCGAAATCGACAACAAATCCTGCTGCACCTCAACCGAACCGCTGGCAGAAAGCTGAGCCACGTTTTTCAGTGTCTCATTTGACAAATTTTGAGCAAATGCGCCAGTTGCGCATACTGCCAATGCACAAGCCGCTATTGATTTAGTAGCATTCAGCATATTCGTCTGCCTTTCACAAAGTTAAAAAACACGTTCGAGTCATTGAAGGCAAGTCTGTGGTGAAGACCCAAACCCACAGGAAGCCAAACAGCATGTCGCTGCCTGGCGGCCCTTGTGCGTGCAACCATCCAGCATAAACCCACTGAAACCCGGTAGGCTGCTCGACCCTGCAGCCCCTTTCAAAATGCTACTGTCAACGCTAAACACCCCCATTTCTGCCTCTAAAAAAGAAACATTGGCCACAAAGAAACCACCATCATGGGCCCCGACGGCTTAAATGATATAAATAGAAATATTAGTAATAAAAAGTTTAATTGATTAAAAAAAGAGATATTCGTTTTTTTCCGCCCTCAAAATGGCCTCTGTTACAAATTAAAAGACCATCATGCTTCAAGCCCAATCCAATGCTCGCGCCGACAAAATCCTCATTCTTGATGACGACGCACGAATTCGCGACCTGTTGCGCCGCTACCTGGCCCAAGAGGGTTTTGACGTGATATTGGCAGAGGATAGCAAGGCGCTGAACCGCATCATGCTGCGCGACGCGGTAGACCTGATCGTTCTCGACCTGATGATGCCGGGCGAAGACGGCCTGTCGATCTGCCGTCGCCTGCGCGCGGCCAATGACCGCACGCCCATCATCATGCTGACAGCCAAAGGCGAGGATGTGGACCGCATCGTTGGACTGGAAGTCGGCGCTGACGACTACCTGGCAAAGCCTTTCAACCCGCGCGAACTGCTCGCCCGTATCCACGCCGTGCTGCGCCGCAGGCCGACCGCTGAAGTGCCTGGCGCGCCGTCGAACGACCAGGAAGTCATCACCTTCGGTCCGTTTTCCTTCGACATGAGCCTGCGCACGCTGCAGAAAAATGGCGAGGAACTGCCTTTGACCACCGGCGAATTTGCCATGCTCAAGACCCTGGTACGCCATCCGCGTCAGCCGCTGTCGCGTGAAAAACTGGCGCAACTGGCACGCGGACGGGAATTTGAGCCTTTTGACCGCAGTCTGGATGTGCAGGTGTCGCGCCTGCGCAAGTTGATTGAAACCGATGCTGCGGTCCCGCGCTACATCCAGACCGTCTGGGGAATCGGCTACGTGTTCGTGCCGGACGGCAACAACTGAACTCCATCCGCCTTCATTTGAATTCCGGTCTTGGTCTGCGGAGGGTCAGATCAAGCGTGCTGGTCGAGTGATAATCGTCTAATCTCCAGCCAGCGCGCCGTGCCGGGTTCACGGTTCAGTCTGAACTCCGATGACGCTCCCCCCTTTGCCATGCAAACTTCTCGTCCGTCCCTGCTTGAAACCGAACCTGCACCGCTGGAAGCTCGCCCGCGCCGACGAATCAACCTGTTTTGGCGGACTTTTTTCTATCTGGCATTGCTGCTGTTCGGCTCGATCATTGCCTGGGTACAGACATTCCGTGCCCTCGAAACCGGGCCTCGGGCAATTCAAAGTGCACAGCAACTGGCTACCCTGGTCAATACGGCCCGTGTGGCGCTGCGCTATACCGATCCGATTGGTCGCGGCTTATTGATCAAGACACTGGCAGAGGAAGAGCATGTCCGCATCATGGCGCGCAGTCCGAAGGACGCTTTCGAGCCTTACATCAGTGATGAATTCGGTGAGAGGATTGCCAATGAACTGACCCGGCGTCTTGGCACTGGCACAGTGGTAGCCGGTGCCATGAACAAAAAGGAAGGTTTGTGGATCGGCTTTTCCATTGATAACCAAGCGTATTGGCTGCTGACCGATCCTTCCCAATTGGGACCGTCGCGCACCAGCACCTGGGCGATCTGGCTGGTCACGGCGGCGGCCTTGTCGATGGCCGGTGCGGCAGTGATTGCGCGCTTGATCAACCAGCCGCTCAAACAACTGTCTTTTGCAGCCAGCCGGATGCGCGATGGCGATTTCGATGCCAGCCGGCTCGATGAGCAGGTGGCAACCAGCGAGGTCCGGGAGGTCAATATTGGCTTTAACCGAATGGCCGCGCAATTGTCCAAAATCGAGCAGGACCGGGTGGTGATGCTGGCAGGCATTTCGCATGACTTGCGTACCCCGCTGGCACGGCTTCGTCTGGAAACCGAAATGAGTGTGTCTGACCCTGACGCGCGCCAGCACATGGTGGCAGACATTGCCCAGCTCGATGCCATCATCGACAAATTTCTCGATTACGCCCGGCCTGAACCGGCCCATCTGGAGCCTATCGTGCTCAATGATGTGATTGCGCAATCGCTGTATTCGGTGGCCGATTACCCGGACATGAACGTTTCCGTCAGCATTCCGGAAAACACGCGGGTGCTGGCCGACAAGGTTGATCTGTCGCGGGTGATTGCCAACCTGTTGGAAAATTCAAGGCGTTATGGCAGGAGCAGCGACACCGGCATGGCGCATGTGGACATCTCTGCCCGCATCAGCGAGGCCTGGGTGCTGCTGAAAATCCGCGACCATGGCAATGGCGTGGCATCTGATGTGTTGTCCCGGCTTACCAATCCATTTTTCAGGGGCGATGTTGCCCGTACCGAGGCCACCGGCGCAGGTTTGGGGCTGGCGATAGCCGAAAAAACCGTGCTCCGCATGGGGGGTCTGTTCAGCTTGTCCAACACCGGCTCCGGCGGCCTGGCAGCGCATATCAAGCTGCGCCGGGGTTAAGCACAGACCGAACCTTCAGGCCTGGCTGAATTTATAGTAAAAAAGGCTTTTCCGCAATCTGCACAAGTATTTACAGCTATCAATAAAGTAGCGCTACAGCGCGTGCTTCCAGGCTCAGGCCTTGGCCTACAGGACCCAGCTTTTCGGCGGTCTTGGCCTTTACGTTCATCCGGTCTTGCGGCATTCCCAGTGCCTGCGCAATACGCAAGCGCATCGCCGGAATATGTGATGCCAGTTTGGGCGACTGCGCAATGATGGTGCTGTCAATATTGCCGATGCGCAGGCCGCGTTCAGCCAGCATGCGCCCGGTCTCGCGCAGCAGGACGATCGAGTCGGCGCCCTTGTAGCGGGCATCAGTGTCAGGGAAATGGCTGCCGATGTCGCCCATTCCCGCCGCACCCAGCAACGCATCGATGATGGCGTGCAGCAGCACATCAGCGTCCGAATGGCCGAGCAGGCCCAGCGTGTGGGGTACCTCAACACCGCCCAGGATGAGTTTGCGGCCGGGCACCAGCGCGTGCGTGTCCCAGCCTTCGCCGATGCGGAACGGAGTAAGCGGCTCAATGGGGTCGGAATTCATGGATTGGGCTTTCGTGGGGTCAAGAGTGTCGGGGAAACGCGGCAGCAGTCAGACCGATTGGCTGCGGTTCAACAAGATTGCTTCGGCCAGTGCAAAGTCTTCCGGGTACGTCACCTTGAAGTTCTGCGCGCTGCCGGCCACCAGCCGGGGGGCCAGGCCCAGCATTTCGATGGCGCTGGACTCGTCGGTGACCGATGCGCCAGCCAGCGCAAGCGCCTGCATCAACAGGCCGATGCGAAACATCTGTGGCGTTTGCGCCAGCCATTTGTCGCTGCGGTCCAGCGTGGCGGCGACTCGGCCCTTGCGTTCGAGCGTGCCTTCGCTTTTCAGTGTGTCCGGCAGCTTGTGTGCCAGCAGGCCACCGACGGCATCGTGCTGGCAGGCGTCAATCAGCTGGTTGATCTGGCCTGGCGTCACCAGGCAGCGCGCGGCGTCGTGTACGAGTACCCAGTCGTGCGCTTCAGCCCCGCCTTTAAGCAGCGCCTCCAATCCTTGGCGCACACTGTCGGCGCGGCTGGCGCCACCGCAGGCTGACACGTCGAAACCCGCCTCGGCCATGGAATCCAAAAAACAGTCGCCAGGTGCCACCACCACCAGTGTTTGCGCCAGCCGCACGACCTGACGGAACGCCGCCAGCGTGTGCAGCACCATCGGCAGGCCGGCAATTTTCTGGTATTGCTTGGCTTGGCCTGAAAGTGAAGTGCCGGCCCGGCTGCCCTGGCCAGCACAGGGAATCAATGCGAAAAAACGGGTGCTGGAACGGTTTTCGGCTGCGCTTGTCATCATTACTTCATCATAGATTCTAAAATCGGGGCGATGCACCTTCCTTCACTCGTGACCGGCAAACGCTACACCCTGCCCCAACCCATTGGTTCTGCCGATGCCCTGCTGCTGGCCCGCCTCGGGCAACGCGAAAAAGCGGCTGGCAAGCTCACCGCCATCGTCACCTCGGACGCCGCCACCGCCCAGCGCCTGATGGACGAGATGGCGTTTTTTGCGCCTGATCTGCGCTGCGCGCTGTTTCCCGACTGGGAAACCCTGCCTTACGACGCGTTTTCGCCGCACCAGGATTTGATCAGCGAACGGCTGGCCACGCTCTGGCGCATCCAGCAGCGCAACAAGGACACTGGCGCCGACGTGGTCATCGTGCCGGCCACCACGGCGCTGTACCGCCTGGCGCCGCCCAGCTTTCTGGCCGGCTACACCTTTGAGTTCAAGGTCAAGCAAAAGCTCGACGAAGCCAAGCTCAAAGGGCAGCTCACGCTGGCCGGCTACAGCCACGTCACCCAGGTCGTCAGCCCCGGCGAATACGCGGTGCGCGGCGGGCTGATTGATTTATTCCCGATGGGCTCGCTGGTGCCCTACCGGGTCGATCTGTTCGACGACGAGATCGACAGCATCCGCACCTTTGACCCTGACACCCAGCGCAGCCTGTACCCGGTGCCCGAAGTGCGACTGCTGCCGGGCCGCGAGTTTCCGATGGACAACGATGCGCGCGCCAAATTCCGCAACCGCTGGCGCGAACTGCTGGAGGGCGACCCGACCAAGAGCCGCATCTACAAGGACATGGGCAACGGCGTCGCCACGGCAGGCATCGAGTATTACCTTCCGCTTTTTTTCGAAGAAACCGCCACCGTGTTCGACTACCTTGGCAAAAATGCCACGGTGGTGCTGCACGGCGACCTGGAGCCGGCCTTTCAGCGCTTCTGGCAAGACACCAAGGACCGCTACCGGCTGGTGAAAGACGCGCCCGACCGCCCCGCACTGCCGCCCGAGTCGCTGTTTTTAAGCGCCGAGCAGTTTTATTCGCGCGCCAATGACTATCCGCAGTTGGCGTTGCGCGGCACGGTTGAAGACGTTGCCGACAACGCGCAGATTCAAAAGCTCAGTGAAATGGCCGTGGTGCGCGGCGCCGAAGACCCGCTGGCCGGCCTCAAGCGCCACGCCAAAAACACCGCCCATCGCGTGCTGGTGCTGGCCGAAAGCGCCGGCCGGCGCGAAAGCCTGCTTGATTTTCTGCGCGCAAGCAACCTCAGCCCACCGGCCTTCGATTCGCTCGAAGACTTCCAGACGAGTAGCGAGAAGATCGGCATTGCCACCGCCGCGCTGAACACCGGTTTCAGCTGGCTTGAAGAAAGCATTGATTTCGTCACCGAGACCGAGCTGTTCGCCGCAGGCCCCACAACACGCCGGCGCAACAAACGGCAGGAGCAGGTCAGCGACGTCGAAGCGCTGATCAAGGACTTGTCCGAACTTCGCATCGGCGACCCGGTGGTGCACAGCGCCCACGGCATTGGCCGCTACCAGGGATTGATCAACCTGGACCTGGGCGAGAAAAATTCGGACGGATCCCCTGCGGTGCAGGAATTTTTGCATCTGGAATATGCCGACAAGGCCACGCTGTACGTGCCGGTCAGCCAGTTGCACCAAATCAGCCGCTACACCGGCGTCAGTGCCGAAGAAGCGCCATTGCACCGGCTGGGCAGCGGCCAGTGGGAAAAAGCCAAGCGCAAGGCCGCCGAGCAAATCCGCGATTCCGCCGCCGAACTGCTCAACATCTATGCCCGCCGCGCCGCGCGCGAAGGCCACGCCTTTCGTTATTCGCCGGGCGACTACGAGGTTTTTGCCAACGACTTCGGCTTTGACGAAACCCCCGACCAGCGCGCTGCGATCCACGCCGTGATCCAGGACATGATCAGCCCGCGCCCGATGGACCGGCTGGTTTGCGGCGACGTGGGTTTCGGCAAAACCGAAGTGGCGTTGCGCGCCGCCTTCATTGCCATCACCGGCGGCAAGCAGGTCGCCTTGCTCGCCCCGACCACGCTGCTGGCCGAGCAGCATTACCAGACGCTGGTGGACCGCTTTGCCAAGTGGCCGGTCCGGGTCGCCGAAATGAGCCGATTCCGTTCGGCCAAGGAAATCACCGCCGCCATCAAGGGCCTGGCAGAAGGCACGGTCGATATTGTCGTCGGCACGCACAAGCTGCTAAGCCAGGACGTGAAGTTCAAGCAACTGGGCTTGCTCATCATTGACGAGGAACACCGTTTTGGCGTGCGCCACAAAGAGGCCATGAAAGCCATGCGCGCCGAGATCGATGTGCTCACGCTGACCGCCACGCCAATTCCGCGAACGTTGGGCATGGCGCTTGAAGGCTTGAGGGATTTAAGCGTGATTGCGACCGCCCCGCAACGCCGGCTCGCGATCAAGACCTTTGTGCGCACCGAAGGCAACGGCGTGATCCGCGAGGCCGTGCTGCGCGAGTTGAAGCGCGGCGGCCAGGTTTATTTCCTGCACAACGAAGTCGACACGATTCAAAACCGCCGCGAGAAGCTTGAGTTGCTGCTGCCCGAAGCGCGCATTGCCGTCGCCCATGGCCAGATGCCCGAGCGCGAACTGGAACGCGTGATGAAGGACTTCGTGGCCCAGCGCTTCAATGTGCTGCTGTGCTCGACCATCATCGAAACCGGCATTGACGTGCCCAGCGCCAACACCATCTTGATGAGCCGCGCCGACAAGTTCGGCCTGGCGCAGTTGCACCAGTTGCGCGGCCGCGTCGGCCGAAGCCACCACCAGGCCTATGCCTATTTGATGGTGCCGGATCTTGAAGGCCTGACCAAGCAAGCCAGTCAGCGGCTGGACGCGATTCAGCAGATGGAAGAACTTGGCTCGGGCTTTTACCTGGCGATGCACGACCTGGAAATTCGTGGCACCGGCGAAGTGCTGGGCGAAAACCAGAGCGGCAACATGCTGGAAATCGGCTTTCAGCTCTACAACGAGATGCTGAGCGAAGCGGTGGCGTCCCTGAAGGCAGGCCACGAACCAGACTTGCTGTCGCCGCTCGGCGCCACGACCGAGATCAACCTGCATGCCCCGGCGTTGCTGCCAAACGACTTTTGCGGCGACGTGCATTTGCGCCTGTCGTTCTACAAAAAGCTCGCCACGGCCAAAAAGACCGAGCAGATCGACGCGTTGCTGGAAGAAATCGTCGACCGATTCGGCAAGCTGCCCGCGCAGGCCCAGACGCTGATCGACGTGCACCGCCTGCGCGTGATTGCCAAGCCCTACGGCGTGGTCAAGGTCGATGCATCGCCTGCCGCCATCACCATCACCTTCAAGAAAGACCCCCCCATTGACGCCATGGCCATCATCCACCTGATCCAGAAAAACAAGCACATCAAGCTGGCTGGCAACGACAAGCTGCGCATCGAGCGCGCCCTGCCCGACGCCAAAGACCGGGCGCAAATGGTGCGCGATGTGCTGCGCAGTCTGGGACAGCCGCAAAAAGAAGAGGCCATGCTGGCGCTATGAATGCGGAGGAAAAAAATCTGGCAGTTGTGCAAGCTGTCGACTCGTCCAGCTTGTCAGCGCAAGCGCCAGGTTACGGCGACTTTCTTGTAGAAATCAAGTCGCAGATTCGGCAGCGGCAATTTCAGGCTTTACGCGCGGCCAATCGAGAACTTCTGGCGCTGTATTGGTGGCTGGGTGAAAACATCAGCCAGCGCCAAGCCGCACTGGGCTGGGGCAAAGGCGTGGTGGAAAATCTGGCGCGTGACCTGCAGGTCGAGTTTCCGGGACGCAACGGATTTTCAGCGCAAAACCTCTGGTTGATGCGCCAGTTTTTCAACGAATACAGTGACAAGCCAAAACTCCAATCGTTGATTGGAGAAATCAGCTGGGCGAAAAATCTGCTGGTCATGGCGCGTTGCAAGGGCGATCTCGAGCGTGAGTTTTATCTGCGCGCGACCGCCCGCTTCGGCTGGACCACCAACGTGCTGCGGCACCAGATCGACAACCACAGCTACGCCCAATACCTGAACGGACAAACCAACTTTGACGCCGCCGTGCCGGACACCATCAAGGCCCAAGCTCTGTTGGCGGTGAAAGATCACTACACTTTCGACTTTTTGGGGCTGGCTGAAGAACACTCCGAGCGGGAGTTGGAGCAAGCGCTGGTGCGCAACCTGCGCGGCTTTTTGAGCGAAATGGGCGGTGCCTTCACCTTTGTTGGCAACCAGTACCGGCTGGAAGTGGATGGCAAGGAATACTTCATCGATCTGCTGCTGTTTCACCGCCGCCTGCGCTGCCTGGTCGCTATTGAGCTGAAAATTGGCGACTTCAAGCCCGAGCACAAGGGACAGATTGAGTTTTACCTTGACACGCTGGATCAGCAGCACCGACTGGAAGGCGAAAACCCGCCGATTGGCATCGTCATTTGCCGCAGTAAAACCAAGACGATGGTCGAATACGCCCTGCGCACCATGACGCGGCCGCTGGGCATTGCCACCTATACCGTCACACCGCAGTTGCCCGTCAGTTACCGCAACGATCTGCCCAGTCCTGAGCAAATTGCTGCGCGCTTGCAAGGCTGGGCAGCAAGCGGTGAAGACGGCGAGGCGTGACGGCAGCCAGGCTTAAAACCTGAAATTTATAGAAAATAGGGTTCTAGCGCACGCCATACGGGCACTAGAAGCTATAAAAACAAGAGCAACCATCCGCCATGAGCATTCCCGACGACCTGCTGAAAAGCCTGGAAAACCTGAGCGCCCCGCAACTGCGCCGCCTGCTGACCGAACATTTGACGAAGCAAAAACTCGGGTTGTACTGGGAAAGCAGCGCCATTGCCCGCGATGCGGCGCTGAACGCCGACATCGTGCTGCCCCGTCTGGTGCCGGATTTTTCCCACGGGCTCGATCAGGTTGAAGGCAGCGGCACGCCCAACCTGATCATTGAGGGCGACAACTTCGACAGTTTGCGCCTGCTCAAAAGCACGCACGCTGACAAAATCCGCGTGATCTACATCGACCCGCCCTACAACACCGGCAACAAGGACTGGGTCTACAACGACCGTTATGTCGGCGCAAACGACCGCTGGCGGCACAGCCAGTGGCTCGAATTTTTGTACCAGCGACTGCTGCTGGCCAAGGATTTGCTGACGCAGGACGGCGTGATCATGGTCAGCATCAACGACGAAAACCGGGCGCGGCTGGAGTTGCTGATGGACGAGGTGTTTCCGGGACGGCGGGTTGGCAGTTTTGTCTGGAGGGTGCGCTCAGGCGGTAATGACACCAAGGGTGCACTCCTCTCGGACAACCACGAGCATGTACTGGTGTATGCAAATACAGGTTTTGAGTTCAAAGGTGAAGGCCGCGACGAATCGGCCTATAGCAACCCCGACAACGACCCGCGCGGTGAATGGCAAAACGACAACCTCGTAAAGGCGCATAACGCCAAGCAGAGACCCGAGGCTTACTACCCGATTCACAACGTGGAAACCAACACTTGGTATGCCTGCGACCCAGACAGCGTGTGGCGCTTTTCTTCGATATCCAGACCGCTCAAGAAAAAGCTTCAATCAGACCCAATTGAAACTATTCTTGCGGAGAAACGCATCCTTTGGCCCGGCAACGACAAAACCGTAAGTTATGCGAGTGCTGACGAGATTTTGAAAGCTATCAAGCAGGGCACGGCCCCAAAGCAGCTGAAGATTTACCTTGAACTCAAACAACTGACTAAGGCGGCTGAAAGTGATGCCAAAGTTGCGCGACTTTTGACTTACATCGAACCACTAGAAAGCTGGATAGGACGAAAGATTGGTTATGGCAAACCACGCTATAAACGGTTTCGCCAGCATTTGCTTCGCGAAGTGACGCCGCTTTCATCTTGGCTGCACGCTGCAGCGCAGACACTCACAGAGGAAGACGAAGACGACAACGTAGTCAGCTTGACAGTCGGCGCGACGGGCGAGGGAACCTCTCAAGTCAAAGCGCTTTTGGGCAACAAAGATTTCCCTTACCCAAAGCCCTTGTCGATACTTTTTGGTCTGTTAAACCAAGCCAGTCGAGCCGACGACACCGTTTTAGATTTTTTTGCTGGCACGGGAACCACGGGCCATGCGGTGCTAGCGCTCAATGCGCTGGACGGCGGCAATCGAAAGTTCATTCTTTGTTCCAGCACGGAAGCAACCGTCAAAGAGCCAAACAAAAATGTCTGCCGCGACGTCTGCGCGGCGCGCATCCGCAAGGTCATCGAATCCGACGCGGCGCTGGCGGGCAACAGCTTTGCCTATCTGCAACTCGACAAACTCGCGCCCGGCGATGCACCATTTGATTCCAGTTGCGCGCATGCATTCCAGTTGCTCACGCTGCGTCTGGGACAAGTGGCCCGGCCCGTGCCTGCCACCGACCGGGGCGTGAAGGTGCTGGTACAAAACACCGGCAACGGCGCGCTCACGGTGCTGTGCCACACGCTGACCCGCGCCACGCTCGACGTGCTGGCCGCCCTGCCGTGCCGCCAGTTGCGGGTCTATTCGGCGCGCCCGGCCACGGTGCGCGAGCACTTCCAGGCGCTGGGCCGCGAGGTCGAAAGCCTGTCGCTGGCGCAAGCGCTGCTGCACGGCCAGCAAAGCCCACTGGCGCGGCGCAAGCCGGTCGCCTTGCCGCCAGACGCTACGGATTCAATAGCTGCTCACGCAGACGCAGCAAGCGCAACAGACCTAAATGGCACTGAAAATCCTTCCGCAACCCCTTCAGAAAGCGCCAGCTCATGAGCGCCCTCGCCCCCATCACCGCCCCGCAGTCCGCCGGGCTGGTTCCCAAATCCTTTCAGGCGCAGATCATCAAGAACGTGTGCGACGCCCTGGACCGCCAGCCGCGCCCGCCCTGCCTGCTGCGCAGCCCCACGGGGTCGGGCAAGACCTTCGTGCTGACCCGGATTCTGGCCAACATCTCCCAGGCAACGCCCGTGCTGTGGCTGTGGTTTGTGCCTTACGTCAACCTGGTGGCGCAAACCGTGGACACGCTGGACAACCAGACCACCGAGACCGGCTTGATTGCCAAACACCTGTCCATGGCGCAAAACGAAGCGCCCGAAGCAGGCCAGGTGCTGGTGTCCACCTTGCAGGGCGTGGCCAGCGCCAAGTCGCACAAGGCCGGCTACACCGACAAAAGCGACGACGACCGGCGCAGCCTGGCCACCTACCTTGAACTGGCCCGGGCGCGCGGGCTGGAAATTGGCCTGGTGGTGGACGAGGTGCACATTGCGCTGGACAGCGCCACCGAGTTCGGCAAGTTTGTGAAATGGCTCAAGGCCGACTATTTGCTTATGGCCAGCGCCACGCCCAAGGATGCGCGGCTCAACGCATTCATCGCCAGCGCGGGCAACATCGCCTTCAAGGCTTTCAGCGTCAGCCGCGCCGACGTGGTGGCCGAGCGGCTGAACAAGCCCTGGCTGGAAACCGTGATCTACCCCATGAGCGAGTCGATGCAAGGCGTCACCGACCTGAAACTGACGGTGCTGCGCCGCGCCTGGCTGCGCAACCAGCACATCGGCCGGATGCTGAAAAACCGGGGCCTGGCCACGGTGCCGCTGATGCTGGTGCAGGTGGCCAATGGGGAGGACGCGATTCGGGAGGCCTTTGCATTTTTGACGCAGCAGTTAGGCATTGCCCCGGAGGCGATTGGCATGCACTCGGCCGACGAGCCCGACCCGGTGATGATGGCGGCAATTGCGGTGGACACGCGTATTGAGGTGCTGGTGTTCAAGCAGTCGGCGGGCACGGGCTTTGACGCGCCGCGTGCCTTTGTGCTGGCTTCGACGAAAAACGTGAGCGATGAAGACTTTGCAATGCAGTTCATCGGCCGCGTGATGCGGGTGCCGGCTGAATTGCAGAGGGCTTTTCCAGTGCCCTACACCGCGCCACCGGAACTGGACACGGCCTATGTTTTTCTGGCTAACGAACAGGCGCAGACGGGTTTTGCAGAAGCAGCGGCTTCGACGCAAGCGGTGATCTCGCAGCTCGAAGGCCAGATCGAGGAACTGGTGGTGCGGCGCACCGCGCACGGCGGCATTGCCTTGAGCAACCACGCCACCAACCAGCCGCCGCTGGGTTATGACATGGGCTTGCTGGCCACGCTGGGATTGGATGGCACGGTGCAAGCGCCGGTAGTGCCCGCCGCGCCGCTGCCGGGTGACTCGGCTGTCGTGGCCGCACCGCCGCTGGCCGACATTGGCACGACACCCGAACTGTTCGGCGCCATGGCGCAAAGCGGCGAGTTCGATGCGCTGGACTTCATGGAGGCGGTTAGCGGCAACCGGCCCTCATCCACGCGCAACGCCCCAGCCAACCAGGCCCAGTTGCTGGAGGCGCTGGACGCCTGCGGGCTGCGCGCCTACCCCCGGCTGGACCGGGTGGCGCAGCGCGCGACGCCCAGACAGTTCATCACCGAAACCAAGCCGGTGTTTGACGTGCTGGAACTCGACATTAAAGCGGCGGCGCGTGCATTGCCGTTGCCCGAAGAGGTCAAAAGCATGGCCACGCGCGCGGCGCTGAACCTGCTGACGGAATGGGAAGTGCGCACCGAACTGTTCACGGGCGTTAGCAGTGAAGACCGGGTTCAGGTCGTGACGGACCGCACGGCGCTGATGCACCACACCCAGGCGGCGCTGGAAAAGATGGGGCTTGAAGAGCAGGACCACATCGAGCTTATTGGTGAACTGGCGCGGCGGCTGCTGCCCGAAATCGAGCGCGCCCACGCCTACCGCGAGCATGAAGCAGCCCCGCCGTCCGGCGTGCTGCGCACCCAGGCGCGCGACGCCGCCTGCTGGGTGATTCACAAGCAGTTGCCCGAATTGCAGGAAGCCTTGCAGGCGCAATGGGCCAGCAAGGCGCGCGAAGCCCCGGCGCAGGCGCTGCCCGATGCACTCTTGATGCCTGCCGGCAAACCCTTGGCGCGATCGAGAAAAAATATTTACGGCGTGCTGTTCCCCGAAACCGACAGCGTGGCGCTGGCGGCCGGCGCGTTGCCGCTGCAAGCCCAGCCTCTGTTTAAAAACGAAACGTATGTATTTGCGCAGGATGCCGGCGGCCAGCCGTCGGGCGACGTGTTTTCAACGGCGCGACTGGATGCGACGTTTGAATTCAACACCCAGGAGCTGGCCTTTGCGCAGTCGCTGGATCGGGCCGATTTTGTTGCCTGGTGGCATCGCAACCCGCAGGGCAAGCCCTACAGCATTGCGCTGATGCGCAGCGACAGCCGCCACATGTTCTACCCCGACTTCGTGGTCTGCCTGCAGCATGAGCTGGACGACGAGCCGCTGATTCGCCTGGTCGAGACCAAGCACGATGTGAAGGACGCCAGCCGCAAGGGCAAGCACCAGTCAAGCACCTATGGGAAAGTCTTGTTTCTGACCAAGGACGCCCAGCGCTTCAAGATTGTTGACGACAGCGGCAGCCTGGGTGAAGTGGTGGACTTTGACAACCTGGCGCGCCTGCGGCAATGGATGCGCGACTCGGCGCCTGCTACCTGACATATTTTCAATATCAAATAGGCCGCTAGTGCACGCTCCATCTGCGCGAACAGCTATCAAAACCGTAGTAACAAGAATCATGAACCCCATCGAACCCTCCCCCGGCCTAGTTGTCAACATTGCCACGCCCGACCTCAAACTCAGCGACTTCAAGCTGATCGCCTTTGACATGGACTCGACACTCATCAACATCGAATGCATCGACGAGATTGCCGACGCGGTGGGCCGCAAGGCTGAAGTGGCGGCCATCACCGAAGCCGCCATGCGCGGCGAGATTACCGACTTCAAGGACAGCCTGCGCCGGCGCGTGGCGCTGCTCAAGGGCGTGAGCGTTAACAGCATGGAATCGGTTTACCGCGAGCGCCTCAAGCTCAACCCGGGTGCGGCGGAATTGGTGCACGCCTGCAAGGCCGCCGGCATGAAGGTGTTGCTGGTCAGCGGCGGCTTCACCTTTTTTGCCGACCGGGTGCAAGAAACGCTCGGCATCGACTACCTGCGCGCCAACGTGCTCGAAATCGACAACGGCATACTGACCGGCCGACTGGTCGATCAGCCGTGGGGCGACATCTGCGACGGCGAGGAAAAGCGCCGCACGCTGCTTGAAACCTGCGGCGTGCTGGGTATCAACCCGCTGCAGGCGATTGCCATGGGCGACGGCGCCAACGACCTGCCCATGATGGGCGCAGCCGGCCTGTCGGTGGCCTACCATGCCAAGCCCAAGGTGCGCGAGCAGGCGATGGTGGCGATCAACGAAGGCGGGCTGGACCGGCTGCTGGAGCTGCTGCGATGAAGCGATGAAGCGATCTTCGATGAACGGCTACGCTCCCTCATGAACCTGTTTCAAAAATTCGAAAGCCTGCTGCACGCGTACCCCGAAGCAGAACCAACGCTGCCGCCCAAGGGTTTCATTGCTTTTATCTGGGCTTGCAGCCAGGGTGCACGCGGCTTCATTTTGGGGATGGCTGTGCTGTCCGGCTTGTTGGCCGCCTTTGAGGCTTTGCTGTTCGCCATGATGGGCCGCATTGTGGACTGGCTGGGCCGCACGCCACCGGCCCGGCTGTGGATCGAGCAGGGCACGACGCTGAAAGTGCTGGCTGGCCTGGTGGTTGCCAGCATTGCGGTGGTGGCCCTGCAAACCGTCATCAAGCACCAGACGCTGGCCATCAATTTTCCGATGCGTTTGCGCTGGAATTTTCACCGCCTGATGCTGGGCCAGAGCATGGCCTTTTACCAGGACGAATTTGCCGGGCGCCTGACCACCAAGGTCATGCAGACGGCGCTGGCGGTGCGCGACACGCTGTTTGTGCTGGCCGATGTGCTGGTGGCCATGGTGATTTACATCGCCACCATGACAGTGCTGGCGGGTGCATTTGACCTCAAGCTGGTGCTGCCGTTTCTGGTCTGGCTGCTGCTGTATATCGGCTCTCTGTTTTTCTTTGTGCCCCGGCTGGGCCATGTCGGCAAGCAGCAGGCCGATGCGCGTTCGCTCATGACCGGCCGCATCACCGACGCCTACACCAACATCACCACCGTCAAGCTGTTTTCCCACACCCACCGAGAAGCCGCCTTTGCCCGCTCGGCGATGCAGGAGTTCATGGACACCGGCCACAGCCAGATGCGGCTCGTCAGTGCGTTTGAAGTCGTCAACCATGCGCTGAGCATGGGCCTGATTCTCGGCATGGCTGGCACGTCGCTGTGGTTGTGGCAGCTGGGCGAGGTCGGGGTTGGCGCGGTGGCGGCGGCTACCGCCATGGCGCTCCGGCTGCAGGGCATGTCGCACTGGATCATGTGGGAAATGACCAGCCTGTTTGAAAGCGTGGGCACGGTGCAGGACGGCATCAACACGCTGTCGCGGCCGCGCGTGATCGAGGACGCCGCCCAGGCCAGGGTGCTCACGGTGCCGCACGGTGAAGTGCGCTTTGAAGACGTGAGCTTCAGCTACGGCCAGGGAACGCGGGTGATTGAAAAGCTTAACCTGGCGGTCAAGCCTGGCGAGAAAATCGGCTTGATTGGCCGTTCGGGCGCGGGCAAATCCACGCTGGTCAACCTGTTGCTGCGCTTTCATGATGTCGAGGCCGGGCGGATTTTGATCGATGGCCAGAACATTGCGAACGTCACGCAAGACAGCCTGCGCAGCCACATCGGCATGGTCACTCAAGACACGTCGCTGCTGCACCGCTCGGTGCGCGACAACATCACCTACAGCCGGCCCGGCGCGACCGAGGACGCCATGCGGCTGGCGGCGCAGCAAGCCGAAGCCGACGGTTTTATTGCCGGCCTGACAGACCTGCAAGGGCGTACGGGCTTTGATGCGCATGTCGGCGAGCGCGGCGTGAAGCTGTCGGGCGGCCAGCGCCAGCGCGTGGCCATTGCCCGCGTGATGCTGAAAGACGCGCCCATCTTGCTGCTCGACGAAGCCACCAGCGCGCTGGACTCCGAAGTGGAAATTGCCATCCAGACCAGCCTGAACACCCTGATGAAGGGCAAGACCGTGATTGCGATTGCGCACCGCCTGTCAACCATTGCGGCGATGGACCGATTGATCGTGCTGGACCAGGGCCGCATCGCGGAAGAAGGCAGTCACCGCGAACTGCTGGCCCTGGGCGGTGTGTACGCGCGGCTGTGGGCGCACCAGAGCGGCGGTTTTCTGCCTGACGAGACCGACGAGGAATAGGCGCAGGTCTTCAGTGCCCGCCATTGAGTTTGGCATGAATGCGGCGGATGTTGCGCCAGACCAGCCACAGCACCAGCGGAATCGCAGCGCCGACCAGCATTTCCGGATTCACCGGCGCGCCCGCCGCCTTGGCGGCCTTGCCGGCGTAAAGCAGCAGGCTGATGACGTAATAGGAAATGGCGGCAATCGACAGGCCTTCGACCGTTGATTGCAGGCGCAGTTGCAGCTCCTGCCCGCGCGTGAGTTTTTCCAGCAGCACCTGGTTTTGCGTTTCGGTGGCAATGTCCACCCGGGTGCGCAGCAAGGCGCTGGTGCGCGTGATGCGCTCCGACAGCGAATTCAGGCGCTGCGCAGTGGCGGCCACGGTGGCAATGGCAGGCGACAACCGGCGCTGCATGAATTCGCTCAGTGTCTGGGTACCGGAAATGGGCTTTTCGCGCAATTCGATCAAGCGCTGGCCGACCAGCGTGTTGTAGGCCTGGGTGGCGGAAAAACGGTAGCTGTGCTCGGCGGTGGCGCGCTCGACGCGTGCGGCCAGTGACACCAGCGTGTCGAGCAGATCCTGGTCGGATGCCGACTTGCCTTCCAGCCGGGCCGTGATGTCGGCCAGCGCGCTTTCGGCTTCTGACAGCATGGGCGCAAGTTGCTTGACCACCGGCAGGCCGCGCAAGGCCATCAAGCGGTAAATCTCGACTTCCAGCAGGCGCTGCGAAATGCGGCCGGCACGGCTTTCACTGGTGCCGGGCACGGCAACCACCAGCATGCGCTCAAACCCGTCGGCGCCAATCCGGAAGTCGGTCACCGCCCAGGAATGGCCGTTACCCAATTGCGAGGCAATCACCGAACGACCGCCAAACCAGGACTGCGCCTGCGCCATCAGCGCGGGCGCATCGCCAAGCAGCCCTTCCAGCATGACCAGCTGAATGGCCGACACGGTGCGCCCCGGAATGCCGCAAAGCCATTCGGGCGTGACGGCCAGGCCAGTGAGCAGTTCAGGCTCGGACGCGCCGAGCAGCGCACCGTCTGGCAGCGCCTGCACGATGGAATAGCGGGTAAATTCGCTGTGCCGCTCCCATTTCACGGTGAAGTAACCGCACGGCAGCCGCAGGAAATTGCCGCTCAGGCGCTCCAACGGCAGCAGGCTCTGGCCGTTCAGGCGCCGCAGGTGCGCGCACTCGTCTTCACGCGTGATGCCGGCGTTGAGCACGGCCACCTGCACGACCAGCGCCGGCAGCCGCACCCGCGCGGAAGGACGGGCATGCACTTCGTTGTGCAGCGCGCTGCGCTGCGGGTCGTCGGGCGGCAGGAAACTGGCCCGAAGGGAAAGTGGAGGCAGGCTGGAGGTCATGCGTTGATACTACTTTTTTGATAGCTGAATGTGCCCACCGGGATTGCGCAAGAAGGTCTATTGAGCATATTCCTGTGCTCAGGCGTCACGCCGGTTTGCCGTTGAACGCCTGCGCTGGCCGGCGTTGCACCTGACCCGGCAAGGTGCTGGAAGCAGGCACCGGGCCGGTTGCATGGCGCTGGCCGTTGCACACTTCATGGCTGATGGCCAGGTTTTCGGCATGGCTGTTGCCGCCATCACACAGCGCCTGGATATGTTCCAGCGTTGCCGCCTCGGGCGTGACATGCTGGCCGCACACCCAGCACGGCACCACGCCATGCAACTGGCGGGCGACGGTGCGGTACATCTTGATGCGAAGGTGCTGCAAACTGCTCATGAGTGCATTTTCATTCAAAAAAATGGCACTTTTTTTATTCAACGGCTTATGACAGCCGCCATGCGATTGCACTTTAGGTTGCGGCTTCCCCGGAGATTGCGACAATGCATTTTTAAACCAACAAAGGATTGCCATGAAAGGCGACGCACAAGTCATTGCATACCTGCAGGCCCAGCTCAAAAACGAGCTGACTGCTATCAACCAGTATTTCCTGCATTACCGCATGTACAAGCACTGGGGCCTGGACAAGCTGGCCAAGAAGGAATACGACGAATCCATCGGCGAGATGAAGCATGCCGACCGGCTGATGGACCGGCTGTTCATGCTTGACGCCCTGCCCAATTTGCAGGACCTGGGCAAGCTGATGATTGGTGAGGATGTGCTGGAAGTGCTCAATTGCGACCTGAAGCTGGAATCGGCCGCGCAAATCACGGTGAAAGAAGGCATGGCCCACTGTGAAGCGGTGCGCGATTATGTTTCGCGCGATCTGTTGCAGGACATCCTGAACGACACCGAAGAGCACATCGATTTCCTGGAAACCCAGATCGACCTGGCCGGCAAGGTCGGCATCCAGAACTACATGCAAAGCCAGATGGGCGAACTCAGCTAAGGGCTGACGCAACACCCCGGCACCTGAGCGGTGCCGGAACACAGGCAATACACAACGGGGCTTTTAAGCCCCGTTGTTGTTTTCAAACACAAGCGCCTGTAAAGAGGAAAGATTTGACTGACGGTATCGCGAATAATTCTCATTTATCAATACAATCGTGAACGCATTTCAGCAGCCAGCCAACTCACGTCCTGCAGGACAGCTTCGAGCCAGCCAAGCCAATATTTAAATCTGATCCGTTGCCCCCAAGGCCGGATACCGCTTGGAGCTCTCTCTTTTGGCAAACCTTTCCGCCCGCCCTGCGCGCCACCGCCTGTCCAGCTGTGACAGTTTGAAAAAATTTTCTCCGGTCACAAAAACCACATCTGCCGGCTTGTCATCCGAATGCGTTTTGATGCCCTTGGGTGCGCTGATGCTTGCTGCCTCGGTGTCCGGCTGGGCACAAAGTACGACACCTTCGCCTGAATCAGGCATTGCCACAACCACGCAGGTCGAAGGCAAATCCCTGACCCCTGTCACGGTTACCGGTACTCGCGACCGCGCTGCGCAAACCTACCAAAGCGGGGTCACCAGCGTCGGCAAGATGCCAGTGGCGGCCAAGGACATTCCGCAGTCGCTGACCGTGATAAATGACAAGCTGATCCATGACCAAGGCAAGGACAGCTTTAAAAGCGCACTGGAAAATGTCATCGGCATCACGTTTGAAGCCGGCGAAGGCGGCCGTGTTGGTGACAACATCCGGCTGCGCGGCTTCAGCGCGGCGGGCGACATCTACCTTGATGGCATGCGTGACATTGCGCAGTACAACCGCGATTTGTTCAACATCGACCGGGTGGAAGTGTTGCGCGGTTCGGCGTCCATGCTGTTTGGCCGGGGCTCCACCGGTGGCATCGTGAGCCAGGTCAGCAAGCAGCCGCGCCTGATCACCGAGCAAGAGGTCAACGCGACGATTGGCACCAACGGCTACCAGCGCTATCAAGGCGATTTCAATTTCAAGCTTGATGACGAGGCCGCCCTGCGCATCAATGCCATGGCGACCGACGGCGACGGACGCGGCGACAATGCCGGCGCCTCCACCCATCGACGCGGCCTGGCGCTTGACTACCGCTTCGGCATTGGCACCGCCAACGAATTCGCTGTCAGCTATTACCACCTGCATTACAACGACAAGCCCGACTGGGGTTTCCAGTGGCTGGAAGGCAAGCCGGCGCCCTCGCCCACCAACAAATACTGGTATGGCCTGGACAGCGACTTCCAGAAAGACAAGGCTGATGTGTTGACCCTGTCGCATACCCACCGCTGGAGCGACGGCAGCACCTTGAAAACCACCGCGCGCGACGGCTACTATTCACGCGCCATGTGGGCCACGCAGTCCAGCTTTGCCGCCGGCACGACCGGCCTGAACGTTAACCCGAACACGGTGGTGAACCGGCGCACGAATGCCAAGTCGGGCGAAGAACATCACACCTTTTTACAGACCGACTATCTGACCACGACCAACTGGTTTGGCCGCAAGAACAGCTTGCTGGCCGGCGCAGAATATGCGCTGGAAAAGGCCAAACGATCGACCTATCCTTCATTGATCCGCAACAAACTCGCGACAACGGCTGGCAATCCGGACAGTGCGGGCATCAGCGGCGACCTGACCGAGCGGCTGGCCACGCAATTCCAGGCGCGCACGCTGGGCCTGTATTTGCAGGACACGATTGACATTGCGCCTTACTGGAAACTGGTCGGCGGCTTGCGCATTGACAACTTCAAGGGCGACTACGAACGCACGGGCAATACCGCACCCAACAACACGCCGCTGTCGCGCTCGGACACGCTGCTGAGCAAACGCCTGGGCGTGATGTTCCAGCCAAACGAAGAAGTGAGCTATTACGCCTCGTATGGCACATCGTTCAACACATCGGGCGACCTTTACCAGTTTGACCCGACCTCGGCCAATACCGATCCAGAAAGCAGCCGCAACATGGAAATCGGCGCCAAGTGGGAACTGTATGGCGGTGACCTGTCGTTCCGCACCGCACTGGCACGCACCGAAAAATTCAACGAACGCAACACCGACATCGACACGGCCAACAATTCCTACCTGCTTTCAGGCAAGCGCCATACCGATGCGCTGGAGTTCGAGATTGCCGGTCGTATCACGCCGCAGTGGGATGTTTTTGCGGGCCTTGGTTTCATGAAAGCGGTGATTGACCAATCGGGCTCGAATGCCGCCGGTCAGGCTGAAGTCGGGAAAAACCCGGGCCTGAGCCCGAGCCGTCAAGCGACCTTGTTCACCACCTACCGAATTGGCGACAAGTGGCGCGTGGGAGGCGGCTTCACGGCGGTCAGCCAGAACAAGCCAGCCAACAGCGTCACTTCACTGAACCGCGCACCAGGTTATGTCAAGGCCGATGCGCTGCTGGAGTACCGTATCAATGAAGGCAACAGCGTGAAGTTCAACATCGACAACCTGTTTGACAAGGTGTACTACAACACGCTGTACCGGGGCTTTGCCGCGCCGGGCGATGAGCGCAGTGTGCGCCTGACGCTGACCAGCCGGTTTTAACCTGCAGCGCCTGCCATCAGGCGCCCCCCAGAACCTCGGACATTTCGGATTCACGCCGCAATGTCCGATTCCATTTGGAATTACACATGCTGCTTCGCATTCCACAAGTCCTTGCGCCTGACGAACTCGCACAAGTCCGCCACCTCATCCTCGGTGCAGACTGGTCTGATGGCCGCATCACCGCCGGCAGCCAGTCCAGTTCCGTCAAGAACAACCTTCAACTTTCAGAAGAGCTGCCGGCCGCCCAGCAGGCTCGCCACCTTGTTTCCATGGCACTGGCCCGCAACCCGATGTTCGTGACCGGCGCGCTCCCCAAATCAGTCTACCCGCCGCTGTTTAACCGCTACGGCGGTGGCAATGCCACCAACCACTTTGGCAAACACATCGACAACGCCGTGCGCACCCATGCGGCCACAGCGCGCCATGTGCGCACCGATATTTCCTGCACGCTATTTCTGAGCGACCCGGCCAGCTACGACGGCGGTGACCTGGTGGTGGAGGACACCTATGGCGAGCAGCGCATCAAGTTTGAAGCGGGCGACCTGGTGATGTACCCGGGCACATCGGTGCATCGGGTGGAGCCCGTCACGCGAGGCGAGCGGCTGGCCTCCTTTTTCTGGATAGAGAGCATGGTTCGCGCCGATTCGCAGCGCAGGCTGCTGTACGAAATGGACATGGCAATCACTTCACTCCGGCGCAAAGACATGGCGCAATCCGCGCCCGGCAGCGCCGAAAGCAGCGAGGTCGTCAAGCTGACCGGCTGCTATCACAACCTGTTGCGCATGTGGGCCGATGTTTGATGGCAATGCGTGACGCTTGGACGACTGCCTGCGTCGCTGCGCGCCAAGTTGAACATCCAAGTCCGGCCCTAGTATTAGAATAAAAATAATTCTCATTCGCAATTATTTTTTAATCCATCGTATTTATAGAGGACACCAGATGAAGCAACTCGTGATCGCAGCCAGCCTGATGGCGCTGCTTGGCACCTCGCAGGCCGTCCTGGCCCAGACGGCCAGCGCACCTGCAGCCGTCAACGCGTCGGTGGGCGCGGCGTCGTTCAATACCGTCGCCTCGAACTATGCAGTCCTGGTCAATGCCAGCTACGCCGACACCCTGGCGGCAACGAAAACCATGCAGCAGTCGATTGCCGCTTTCGTCAAATCACCCTCTGCCGACACCCTGGCGGCGGCGCGCAAGACCTGGCTGGCGGCGCGCGAGTTCTACGGCCAGACCGAAGCCTTTCGCTTTTATGGCGGTCCCATTGACGACGCCAACGGCCCCGAAGGCCGAATCAACGCCTGGCCCATGGACGAATCCTATGTTGATGGCACAAAAGGCAAGCCCGACAGTGGCCTGATCAGCAATCGCAAATTCGTCATCAGCAAAAAGAACTTGTCGGCGCAAAACGAGCGCGGCGGCGAAGAAAACATTGCCACCGGCTGGCACGCCATCGAATTTTTGTTGTGGGGCCAGGATGTCTCGGACACCGGACCGGGCGACCGCAGCTTTGAGGATTTCGTCGATGGCAAGGCGCCCAATGCCGACCGCCGCCGCCAATACCTGACGGTGGTCACGGACCTGTTGACCGACGATCTGGGCGGTGTGGCCAAGGGCTGGGCGCCTGGCGTTAAAAACAACTACCGCGCCAAGTTTGAAAAAGTCGGCCAGGAATCGGTTCGCAAGATGCTGCTGGGCTTGGGCTCGCTCTCGCGCGGCGAGTTGGCCGGTGAACGTCTGGAAGTGGCGATCAACAGCCAGGACCAGGAAGACGAGCATTCCTGCTTTTCCGACAACACCCACCGCGACGTGGTGAACAACGCCCTGGGCATCCAGAACGTCTGGATGGGGGAATACAAGCGCGCCGACGGCAGCCTGCTCAAGGGCGCCTCCTTGCGCGAGCTGGTCGCTGCCAAGGACCCGGCGCTGGCCGGGCAGACGACCCAGCGGATCAACGCATCGGTCCTGGCGGCACAAGCCATCCAGGCGCCGTTTGACCGTGAAATCATTGGTGCCAAGGAGGCACCGGGCCGCCTGCGCATCCAGAACACCATCGACAGCCTGACGCAGCAAAGCAAGGACCTGGCCGCATCAGCCAAGGCCTTGGGCATCACCCGGCTTGCAATCAGTGCGCCCGCAAAATAACACCGAGCACCATGACTGGAAAACGTTTTGCCGCGGCGCTGCTGTGCAGCAGCGTCGGGCTTGCAATTGCCTTGGGGAGCAGCGCAGCCAAACCGCTGGACGATGAAAGAACCGGCGGCGACACCACGGTTTATGCCACCGGGCGCAATGCCTTTTCGTTTCCGGCGGCCAACCTGGATGACGAGGAGCGCACGCGCTTTGTCATTGGCAACTCGTTTTTCAAGCGCAACTGGGTCGAAGCGCCTGCGTCCACGACGGCGCGCGACGGACTCGGGCCACACTTCATCGCACGGTCTTGCGGTGGCTGCCATGTGACAGACGGCCGGGGCGAGCCGCCGCAAATCTTCAACCAGCTGGTCAAGGCAGACCCGGCGGTGGGACTGCTGATGCGCCTGTCGGTGCCCGGAAAAGCTGACCCTCGGGTTGGCGTGGTGCCTGAGCCGGTGTACGGCGACCAGTTCAACAATGCGGCGGTGCATGGCGTCAAGCCCGAAGGCAGCGTCGTGATTCGCCACACGCCGGTCACCGGCCATTTTGCCGATGGCACCCGCTACACCTTGCAAAAGCCAGCCTACAGTTTCGACCACCTGAATTACGGCCCCATGCAGCCGGGCGTGATGATCGGGCCGCGCATCGCGCCTCAGATCATTGGCGTCGGCCTGCTCGAAGCGATTGCAGAATCGGAAATTCTGGGCAATGCAGCCCGACAAGCTGCGGCGCCCGGCCCGATCAAGGGCCAGGTCAATCGCGTATGGGACGAGTTTGCCCAACGGGAAATGCTGGGCCGTTTTGGCTGGAAGGCCAATGTGGCCACAATTGCGCACCAGACCGCTGCTGCGTTCCGGGGCGATGTCGGCATCACATCGTCACACGCGCCCGACGAAAGCTGCACCCCGACTCAAACCGACTGCCTTCAGGCACCACGCGGTGCGCAGGGCGAAGGCCCGGAAATCGATGACAAGACGCTGGGCGACGTGGTGTTCTACCAGGCCACGCTGGCTCCGCCGGCGCGGCGCAACGCGCAAGACCTCCAAACCGTGCGCGGCCAGCAACTGTTTACCCAGGCCCAGTGCGTCGCTTGCCACCGGCCGAGTTACGTCACTGCGGCCGGACCTTTTGCGCAGTTGACCAGCAAAGCGCTGAACGGCCAGCGCATCTGGCCGTATACCGACTTGCTGCTGCACGACATGGGCGACGGTCTGGCCGATGGCCGCCCCGACTTCCATGCCAGCGGCCGCCAGTGGAAAACGCCACCCCTGTGGGGCATTGGCCTGATCAAGGATGTCAACAGCCACAACCGGCTGCTGCATGACGGGCGCGCGCGCGGCACGCTTGAAGCGATCCTGTGGCACGGCGGCGAGGCTGAGGAGAGCAAGCAGCAGGTGCTGAAGTTCAACAAATCCCAGCGTGAAGCGCTGATTAAATTCGTGGAATCCTTATGAAATTGTTAATTCAGCCTGTCCTGGCGCTGACGCTTGGCTTAGGCCTGTTCGCCAGCGGATCGGCCATGGCGCAGACCAACTGGTCGCAAGTGGCGGTTCCGGCCTACAGCCCCACCCACGTCCTGCAAGGCCTGCACCAGTACTGGACGCTGCCCCGGTCTGACGACTTTGCACGAGAAGCACAGGCTTTGCCGGTGGCGGTCATGGCGCTGTGCGAAGCCGCATCGCCCGCCTCACAGGCACAGGCAGTGGCACGCGGGCAATGGCAGGCCACCACCCATGCCTGGGAGCGGCTTTCGGCAGTGGCTGTCGGGCCACTGATCACACGCCGCTCTCAGCGGCAAATCGACTTCTCGCCGACGCGCCCGGCGCTTATTGAACGGGCGATCAAGTCCGCACCGGTCGGGCCGCAAGCCATGGAACTGGTCGGAACGCCCGGCAAGGGTTTGCCAGCACTCGAATGGCTGCTCTGGACACGTCCGGTCGCGCCCGGCTCTGCCGCCTGCCGTTATGCCGTGGAAGTGGCACATGACATCGAGCGTGAAGCGCTGGCCTTGCAGCAGGACTTCAAGACTTTGGCGGCAACCGACTGGCAAAATGCCGAGCTCGCAACAGTGGCGGCCGGCATGAGTGAACTGGTCAACCAGTGGGCAGGCGGCGTGGAACGCTTGCGCTGGGCGCAAATGGAAAAACCGCTGCGCGCGGCTGGCGACAAGGAAGCGCCCGAGTGGCCCCGCGCGTCCAGCGGCCAGACAGTGCAAAGCTGGACGGCACAATGGGAGTCGTTGCAAGCGCTGGGCGTGTTGCAGGGCAAGGAAGCGCCTGCGCTGGGGCGGGGTCTGGTGCCGCTGGAAACCTACCTGCGCGGCATGGGCCTCAACCCGGTGGCCAACGCATTGCTGGCCGCAACGCAGCACTCAAACCAACGCATTCAAAAATTGGCTGGCAGCCGTGCACCCGGCCATCCGCAGGTGCTGGACGCCTCCCGTTCGCTGGCCGCGCTCAAGCGGGTAACAGAGGGCCAGGTGGCGCCTGCACTGGACATTGGCATGGGCTTTTCGGATGCGGACGGAGATTAGGCCATGACCGCCCGGCGTGACATGCTGCGCATGCTGGGCAGTCTGGGATTGGCGCCATGGCTGACCGGCGCCGCCACGCACGGCGCCAGTTCGCAACCTTCCGCCCGGCTTGTTGCCGCCTGGCAAAGCGCTGACGTTTTCCGGATTGGCGTGCTGGCAGCGCAAACGCAGGGCGTAATGCGCGCCGCACAATCGATTGACGTGCCGACCCGGGCGCACGGTCTGCTGGCTCTGGCGGACGACAATGTGCTGGTGGTGGCCCGGCGGCCCGGCGACTGGCTGCTGCGCTGGTCGCCCGGTGGCAGCAAGCCGGAGCAATGGCAGTGGATCGAATCGAGCCGGGCCTTCAATGGGCATGTGATTGCCAGCCCTGATGGCAAACGGCTTTTCCACCACCGAGACCAACCTGGAAACTGGCGCCGGCCTGGTGGGCGTCAGGGATGCACGTTCCTTGCACAAGCTGGACGAGTGGCCGACTTTCGGCATTGATGCGCACGAGTTGCTGTGGGACACGAGCGAGCCGGGTCGCGCAACGCTGATGGTGGCCAACGGCGGCGTTCTGACGCAGCCCGAAACAGGACGCGCGAAACTTGACCTTGACCAGATGGACTCCTCTCTGGTCAGGCTCGATGCCGCCAGCGGCGCACTGCTTGGCCAATGGCGCTTGGCGGACCAGCGTTTGAGCCTGCGGCATCTGGCCTGGCAAAGCGCACCGGCTGGGAAAAATCCGCTGTTGGGCATCGCGCTTCAGGCCGAGCACGACAACGCCGCGCAAAAAAATCGGGCGCCAGTGCTGGCCCTGTTTGACGGCACCATGCTCAAACCGGTGCAAACCACCACCAGCCTTGCGGGCTATGGCGGCGCCATTTGTGCCATGCAAGACGGCTGGGCAGTGGGCTGTCCGCGGGCGAATGGCGTTGCCCTGTTTGGCAACGACGGTTCGTGGCGCGAATTGGTCGCCCTGCCCCATGCCTGCGCCGTTGCCACGGTGGAGGATGGCTGCTGGGCGGGCGGCCAGGATGAGGCCTTGTGGACCATCGGCGAAACCAAGGCGGCAAACATAACCCTCACGCTGAGCCCAGACACGGTCCGATTGGACAATCACTGGACATTGATGCCGAAGTCTTCACGCAAGGCATAGCTTGACGCTGGGCTGCAGGCCTGCTCAAGCAAGAATTTGTTCCAGGTTGAGCAGACTGTCAATTCAACCCGGATACAAAAAAGCAGCCAACAAAATTCAAGGCTATTGCAAATAAGATCGATTCGCATTTATACTAAACCTCATTCCTTGTTCATCAGCCTGCCAACTCATTTATCCATCATGATTATTTGTGTCTGCCGTCGAATCTCTGACCGTGAAATTGCCCGTCATGCACGTGCCGGCATGGGCTTTGACGACATCCAGTTCGAGCTCGGCGTGGCCACCCAGTGCGGCCGGTGCGAAGGCAGCGCCCGCGATGTGGTGGCGCAGTGCAGTGGTACCTGCCCAAGCGCCAATATTTCGCAGGCTGCAGACATTGCGCAAACTCTGTCATGGAACATCCAGCCAAATTGATCTCAATCCTGCCTGTCAGCCTGATCCTGGTGATTGGCTTTGCATGGTGGATTTTTCGCCGCTAGACCTGTCCACGGCTTGTTGAACACTGGTGGTCCAGTGAAGCATGGCTTCCCCTGAAAACCAATTTTTAATGAACGCTACTTTCTCAGGTTCTCCCTACGATCCCCCCAAGCCACCGACGCGCCTGAGCCGCACTGCCGTGATTGCTGTGGCCGTGGTGGTGTTGCATGTGGGGCTGATCTGGGCGCTGCAAAGCGGGTTGCTGCTGCGCACGGCCGAATTGATCGTGCCGGTCGAGGTGCTGGCGCAACTGATCGAGTTGCCCCAGCCCCAGCCTGAACCCGCGCCACCTGCGCCACCCGCACCCCCTGCGCCGCCTGCTGCGCCAGCGCGACCCGTCAAGCCAGCGCCGGTACAGAAAAAATCCGTTCCCAAGCCAGTGGCTCGGCCACAAGCACAGCCGCTGGCCATGGCCGACCCGACTCCGTCGCCCGACGCGCCCACTGGCAGCTTCATACCCGCCCCTGCAGTCACCCCAGCACCCATGGAAGCGGCTGCAGCACAAGCCGCGCCTGCCACTGCCGCGCCCGGGCCGCCCAGCGTCCAGTTGCCTTCCAGCAACGCCGATTACCTGCAAAACCCGAAACCGCCTTACCCTGCGCTCAGCAAGCGCCTGGGCGAGCAAGGCAAGGTCATTGTTCGCGTGCTGATTGGTACCGACGGCACACCTCGAAAAGCTGAACTTCGCCAGTCCAGCGGTTTTGATCGCCTTGACCAAACGGCACTCAATACCGCCCTCAAATGGCGCTATGTCCCTGGCAAACGCGGTGGCGTGGCAGAGGAAATGTGGTTCAACGTGCCCATCAATTTTGTTCTTGAATAATTAATTCCCTGGAGTAGCTAAGTCAATGGAAACCCAATTCGGCCTTGCCAATGTCTGGTCACAAGGCGATATCGTCACCAAAAGCGTCGCAGTGCTGCTGCTGCTCATGTCGCTGGCCTCGTGGATCGTCATCATCACCAAGGCGCTGGACGTGCGCCGGCTCTCTGCCCAGGCCAAGGCGACTGAAAGCTTTTGGCACAGCGCCGACTTTGCCGATGGCCTGTCCAAGTTCGGCGCTGACCCGGCCAATCCTTTTCGCTTGCTGGCCCTGGAAGGACGCGAGGCCACGGCCCACGTGTTGCACAAGGATGGCAATGCCAAGCCCCAGTTGCATGACGCACTGGACCTGAGCGAGTGGGTTTCCCGCAGCCTGCGCAATTCCATTGACGACATCACCACCCGGATGCAGTCCGGTCTGGCCGTGCTGGCATCGGTCGGATCCACCGCGCCGTTCGTCGGCCTGTTTGGCACGGTCTGGGGTATATATCACGCGCTGCTGGCGATTGGCCTGAACGGCCAGGCGAGCATTGACAAGGTGGCCGGCCCGGTCGGCGAATCCCTGATCATGACGGCGCTGGGACTGGCCGTGGCGATTCCTGCCGTGCTGGGCTACAACGCCCTGGTGCGCGGCAACAAATCGGTCAGCGGCAAGCTGAACCGCTTTGCCCATGACCTGCATGCCTACTTCGTCACCGGCGCCCGGGTCAGCAATCCTGGCGCCGCCAACGTCCTGGCCATGAAAAAAGGGAGCTAACCATGGCCTTTGGAACCCAGGACGACACCGACGAGGTGATGAACGAGATCAACATGACGCCGCTCGTCGACGTCATGCTGGTGCTGCTCATCATCTTCATCATCACCGTACCCGTTATGCAGCATTCGGTCAACATCGACCTTCCACGCGCCAGCAACGAGCAGGAGATTGTCAAGCCGGAAACGGTCAGGCTCAGCGTGGATGCCGATGGCAGCTATTACATCAATGACAACAAAATCGCCGACGACTCGCTGGCGCCCCGGTTAAAGGCTGCAGCAGCGCAGAATCCGCAACCTGACCTGCATATCCGCGGCGACAAGGCGGTACGCTACGAGCGCGTGGCGCAGGCCATGGCGGCAGCGCAACAAGCTGGATTGCGCAAGATCGGCTTCATTACCGAACCGAAGAATTGAGGAGTCTGCATGTACAAAACGCCATTCCACCCCGCCAGCAAAGACCAGCACCCGGGCGCCATGACAGCAGGCAAGGCGTCAAGCCCTCAGGCAGCCGGTTCGCCTTCGGTCTGCGTGGACAGCACCGAGCTGTTGCGTGGGCAAAAAACGGTCGAGATCAGCCACAACGGCTCGACCTACCGCCTGCAGGCCACGCGCCTGGGCAAGCTGATCCTGACCAAATAGAAGAGGACAGCACTTCCCTGCATTTTCATTTCAACCAGTTTCATCGTGGGACGATCCGGGCTAACTGCCCCAAGGTCGTTTTTGCCAGCCACGGACCTTGAACAGGTCGAATAGCCAGGCTTTTTTTACCGCAAAGAGACAATGATTTCATCACGGACACAAAAAAAGCCGACGGTCATTGCGTCGGCTTTTTTCCGTCAGGCGTGTAGCCTGACCGGCAGTGATCTGCGCTTTTACAGACCGATGGCAGCAATTCCGGCGCGTGCAATCTGGGCATCCTCGTTCGACTTCACGCCGCTGACGCCTACGGCGCCCAGGCAGTGGCCGTCCTTGATGATGGGTACGCCGCCTTCGAGCAGACCAGCCAGATGGGGTGCTGACAGGAAGGACATGCGGCCACCATTGACCATGTCTTCATAGACCTTGCTTTCGCGGCGACCCATCGCGGCGGTGTTGGCCTTGGACGGTGCGATGTGCGCCGAAATGGGTGCGGCACCATCAAGGCGATTCAAATGCAGCAAGTGACCGCCGTCATCGACAATCGCGATGGTCACGGCCCAGTTGTTCTTCAGCGCCTCGGCTTCGGCAGCGGCGGCAATGGCCTTGATGTCGGCATGATCTAACAGCGATTTGGATTTCATGGGAGGGTACTTTCCGTAGTTTTTGTAAAAGGTGTCGAGCATACGCATATTTGGGGAACCCCGACAGTGCCATTGACTCGAATACAGTCAAAAGAGCCCTTACAAATAGTAGGAGCTGCACGGGTCCAATGGTTGGGAAAAATCGGCTTGGCCCATAAAATGGATGCATCGCCCGCACACGCGGGTTTTAAAGGAGTGGAAATTATGACTGACAACGTACGGACCTACGGCTACGGCGGAGTCGAGCAGTCGGCCGAGCAGCGCAACAGGGTACTGCGCAACACCTACTGGCTGCTGGCGCTGAGCCTGCTGCCCACAGTGGCAGGCGCCTGGCTGGGCGTGGCCACAGGCATCACGCAGGCATTGACCGGCGGACTGGGTCTGATTGTCTTCCTGGGCGGGGCTTTCGGCTTCATGTACGCCATCGAAAAGACCAAGAATTCGTCCGCTGGTGTTCCTGTGCTGCTGGGCTTTACCTTCTTCATGGGGCTGATGCTGTCACGCATGATTGGCGCGATATTAGGTTTCAGCAACGGCTCGCAGCTGATCATGACGGCCATGGGTGGCACGGCCGGTGTGTTCTTCGTGATGGCAACGCTGGCCAGCGTCATCAAACGCGACATTTCCGGCATGGGCAAGTGGCTGTTCGTCGGCGCACTGGTGGTCATGGTAGGCGCCGTGGTCAATGTGTTTGTCGGCTCAACCGCCGGCATGATGGCCATTTCAGTGGCCGTGATCGGCATTTTCAGCGCCTACATGCTGTATGACCTGAAGCAGATCCTGGACGGCGGCGAAACCAATTACATCAGCGCCACGCTGCGGCTTTATCTGGACATTTTCAACGTGTTCCAGGCGCTGCTGGCCCTGCTGGGCATCATGGGCGGCGAACGCGACTGAGCTTTTTGATACGGATACAAAAAAGGGCCTTTTTAGGCCCTTTTTTCATGTCTGCGGCTGTTTCAAGGTTCCATGCGTTCAAACACCGCCATCGACTCGACATGCGCCGTGTGCGGAAACATGTTGACCACACCCGCCGCCGTGCAGCGGTAGGCACCGCTTTCGACCAGAACGCCGGCATCGCGCGCCAGCGTGGCCGGGTTGCAGCTGACATATACGATACGCTTGGGCAACGTCCAGCCGTCCAGCGCCAGACTTTGCTGATGCACGCCGTCATCGCACGGCACGCCGGTCACGATCTGCTGGTGCAACGCGGCCAGCGACTTGAACAACTCGAACGCGCCTTCGCGCGGCGGATCGACCAGCCATTTTTCGGCAGCGCCGTCCCGCACCAGCATGGCCGGCGTCATCTCGAACAAATTACGCGCTACAAATTTGGTAGCTGCCAGCGCGGGCCGCACCAGCGAAGCTGGCCTGTTTCGCTCATAATTTTCACGCGAGCGGGCAACCAGCACTTCGCTGCCTTCAATGCCGAGCACCTCGCGCGCCTTGGTCGCCAGCGGCAGCGTGAAATTGCCCAGGCCGCAAAACCAGTCAATCACCCGTTCGCTCGGCTGCACGTCCAGCAGGCGTAGCGCGCGCGACACCAGCACCTGGTTGATGTGCGGATTGACCTGCGTGAAATCGGTCGGCTTGAATGGCATGGTGATGCCGAACTCGGGCAGGCCGTAGTTGAGTTCAAGGCTCACCTCGTCAAGCAGCTTCACCGTGTCCAGCCCGCCTGGCTGCAGCCACCACTGCAGTCCCGGGTTCGCGCCGGCAAAGGCGCGCAGCCGCGCCAGGTCGCCGTTGCTCAGCGGCTCCATGTGGCGAAGCACCATCGCCGTCACATCGTCGCCGCAGGCCAGTTCGATCTGCGGAATGGTTTCGCGTGCATCCATGCTGCTGATCAGCCCGCGCAACGGCAGCAGCATGTCGCTCACATGCTGCGGCAGCACATGGCATTCGCGCATGTCGGCCACGTAGGCGCTCTTGCGCTCATGAAAACCGACCAGCGCGGTCCCTTTTTTGCGCACGTAGCGCACCGACAGGCGCGCACGGTAGCGGTAACGCCAGGCGGGGCCCTCAATCGGCCGGAGCAGGTTGTCGGCTTTCAGCTTGCCGATGAAACGCAGGTTGTCTTCAAGCACGCGTTGTTTGACGGCGACCTGCGCACCGATGTGCAGGTGCTGCATCTTGCAGCCGCCACAGGCGCCGGTGTGCATGCCAAAGTGCGGACAGGCCGGACGCACGCGCTGGGACGATTCGTGGTGCACCACCAGCAGCGTGGCTTTTTCAAAGCTGCTTTTCTTGCGGTATACATTGGCGGTCACTACCTCGAAAGGCAGTGCGCCTTCGATGAACACCACCTTGCCGTCGGCGCGGTGGGCGATGCCCTGCGCTTCAATGTCGAGCGATTCGACGGTCAGCAGGTCAATCGGATATTCCCTGGGCTCGGAAGGCAGTTGAATGAGAGGGTCTTGCGTCTTTTCGGTCATCCTGCATTGTCTCAGGCTGCAGCATCCCTTTATTGGACATCGCGGCAACTGCAGACGGATGGCGGTCTGGCCGATCCGTTCGGTCACAGATTCGATTTACTGGCGTTCAAGGGCTACAGCTGCGAGGAACTGGTGCACATCTGAGGCAGACTGCGGCGCATCGCCGTCCACCATTTACTCATATTTTTATAGCAAATAATGCAGGCGCATCAAGCGCAAGAAGGATATTTAACCAAAAAAAGGAACCAGGCCAAGGCTTGATTCCTTTTTTCAGACTTCAGCGGCTTAGCGCGCTGGCAGGTATTTGGCGGGATCGACCGGCTTGCCCTGGCGGCGGATTTCAAAATGCAGCTTGACCTTGTCAGCGTCGCTGTTGCCCATTTCGGCAATTTTCTGACCGCGCTTGACGGTCTGGTCTTCCTTGACCAAAAGCAGCTTGTTGTGCGCGTAGGCTGTCAAAAAGGTGTTGTTGTGCTTGAGGATGATCAGGTTGCCATAGCCGCGCAGACCAGAGCCCGAATACACCACGCGGCCATCGGCTGACGCCACCACCGGATCGCCAGACTTGCCTGAAATGTCCAGCCCCTTGTTCTTGGCTTCGTCAAATCCACCCACCAGCGTTCCTTGCGCTGGCCAGAGCCAGTCAATGTCCTCGTCACTTCCCGTGGGCGCGGCAGAGCCCGGTCGCACAGCCGTGGCGGTCGTGGGCGGTGTGATGGCCACGCTTCCCGGCAAAACCGGCCGGGTCACAACTGCAGCGCTTTCGCTGACCGGCGGTACCACCCGCAGCACCTGACCAACTTCGATCAGGTTCGGGTTTTCAAGGCTGTTCCAGCGGGCCACATCACGCCAGTTCTGGCCATTTTCCAGGCCGATGCGGATCATGGTGTCGCCCGGCTTGACCACGTAGTAGCCCGGTTTCCCGGCGTTCTCGGCACCGGGCATGGGTTTGACCGCGTCGGCCGGCCGCATCATGCCGGTTCCACGGTCCTCGACCGGTGCGCTGTTCAGCGTGCGGGATCCGCAACCGACCACCAGCAGCAAGGCGGCGACGGCCGCACAGGGAAGCGCCAGGCGCGAAGTCCAGCCGGTGCGCTTGGGGGGTTCAGAAGCAGGAAAAGATTCCATGCGATACGACCAGGTGCTGTTGCTCATTGATTCCTTCATCTTTAACCATTGCCTGATTGGCACCGGGCATGACATGTCAGCCCAGCTCATCCGACTCCTGATTTTAAAGGGACAAAGTGCACCGCCTCCAGTAAAGTCTGGCGAATTCCCTGCGATGTCCTGTCGATCACCACCAATGCCTGTGCGCCGCTGGCATCCTGCAGGGGCGCGACCAGGCGCCCGCCGATGGCAAGTTGCTCGGTCCACGCCGTCGGGATCGCCTCGCCGCCCGCCGCGGCAATGATGGCGGCGTAAGGCGCGCCCTTGGCAAAGCCGTTCATGCCGTCGCCAAACAGCAGATGCACATTGGCCAGGCGCAGGGTTCGCAGGTTCTCCCGGGCTTTTTCGTGCAGGCCGCGCAGGCGCTCCATGCTGTAGACCTCGGTCGCCAGGTGGCTGAGCACAGCCGCCTGGTAGCCACAGCCGGTGCCAATTTCCAGTACCCGGCCGAGCCTGCCACTGGCATCATGAACGCCCTGCTGCAGCAATTCGAGCATGCGCGCCACCACGTTGGGCTTGGAAATGGTCTGGCCCAAGCCGATCGGCAGGCTGGTGTCCTCGTAGGCCAGGTTGGCCAGCGCGGTATCGACAAAGTGATGCCGGTGCACGGCGCCCATGGCGGCCAGCACCTGCACATCAACCACACCCTGCTCGGCCAGGCGGCGAACCATGCGTGCGCGCACCGCCGAGTCGAGCCCCAATCCGCTCGAAGCCCCCGGCTGAAACGCCCTTCTCAGTTCATTAAGGCCTGAAGCGCCCGTAGCACGGGCAGCTATTGCTACTTTTTTTGCGGCAAACGGATTATCCCTGTCGGGATGAAGTTGCACCGGAAACGCAGGGCGGACGCCAGCAGAAGACAGTTTTCCCGTGGAATCAAGGGGCGGCTTCAGCGGTGACTTCATGCGTATCCCTTTTTCAGTGCTTGTGGCTCAGCTTGGCCGCTGTCTGTGCCCAGTAAGGCAGTCGTTCATGGTCCGTCAGGTCCACCTTCAAGGGCGTGATGGACACGTAGCCCTGCGCGGTGGCATGGAAATCAGTGCCTTCGCCGGCTTCCTTGGCCTGGCCGGCGCCGCCAATCCAGTACATGGTCTCGCCACGCGGGCTGGTCTGCATGATGACACGCTCGGCCGCATGGCGGCGCCCCAGCCGGCAGACCTTGAAGCCCTCGACCTGCCCGGCGGGCAAGTTGGGAATGTTCACATTGAGGAGCCAGGGCGGAACGCTCGGCTGCGCGCCTTCGGCCACAGCTTCCAGTGAAGGCATGAGCTGCTGGACCAGATTACGCGCCTGCAGCGCCGCCACGTCGATGTGCGCCCAGCCTTTTTCAGTTTGTGAAAAGGCGATGGCCGGGATGCCGAAGAGATAGCCTTCCATGGCCGCCCCGACGGTACCGGAATAAATCGTGTCGTCGCCCATGTTGGCGCCGTTGTTGATGCCCGACACCACCAGGTCCGGCCTGTAGCCGAGCAAACCGGTCAGGGCAATATGCACGCAGTCGGCGGGCGTTCCGTTGACGTAGCGAAAGCCGTTGGCCGCCGTCTGCACATACATCGGCGTGTGCAAGGTCAAGGCATTGGATTTGGCGCTGTTGTTGTGTTCTGGGGCGACCACCTCGACATCGGCAATGGTTTTCAGCGCTTCGTAAAGCGCCACGATTCCGCTGGCCTGGTAGCCATCGTCGTTGCAGATCAGGATTTTCATGCTTTGATTCTACGGTCCCGGTCGTGACAGGGCCTGCGGGTTTTCAGGAAGGCCCCGTCAGCGGGTTTGCCTATGATGACAGCTTGACCTTTTTGCCGGGCCGCCCAAGCAGCGCCCACCCGGCTTTTACCCTTTCATTTCTGGAGACCTGTCCATGCATGCCTGGCTTTGTGAAAATCCCACCGGCGTTGACGCCCTGACCTGGACCGAACTGCCCACGCCCAAACCCCAGGCCGGCGAGGTGCTGATCGAAATCAAGGCGGCGAGCCTGAATTTCCCCGACCTGCTGATTGTGCAGAACAAGTACCAGATGAAGCCGCCGCTGCCTTTCGTTCCGGGCTCGGAATATGCCGGCGTGGTGCAGGCCGTGGGCGACGGCGTGACGCACATCACGGTTGGCCAACATGTCGCCTGCCTGTCAGGCACCGGCGGCTTTGCCACGCACACCATTGCACTGGCCGCGCAGTGCATGCCCCTGCCTGAAGGTTTTCCCTTTGTCGATGCCGCGGCCTTCATCATGATCTACGCCACCTCGCACCATGCGCTGGCCGACCGGGCGCAACTCAAGCCCGGCGAAACCGTGCTGGTGCTGGGCGCGGCTGGCGGCGTCGGCACGTCGGCCATCCAGATTGCCAAGGCACTGGGGGCGCGTGTCATTGCCGCCGCGTCAAGCGATGAAAAATGCGAGTTGTGCCGGTCCATCGGCGCCGATGCCACCATCAACTACAGCACGCAGGACCTGCGCGAAGCCCTCAAGCTGTTGACCGGCGGCAAAGGCCCTGACGTGATCTACGACCCGGTGGGCGGCGACCTGGCCGAGCCGGCCTTTCGCTCGATTGCCTGGCGCGGGCGCTACCTGGTGGTCGGCTTCGCGGCAGGCAGCATTCCGGCGCTGCCGCTGAACCTGACGCTGCTCAAGGGTGCGTCCATCGTCGGTGTGTTCTGGGGCGGTTTTGCCAAGAACGAGCCCAAGGCCAACGCAGCCGCAATGGCCGAACTGGCTCAGTGGTATGCGCAAGGCAAGATCAAGCCGGTGATCGACGGCACCCTGCCCATGGCGGACCTGAAGGCCGCCTATGCGCGCATGGGCTCGCGTGCCGTCAAAGGCAAACTGGTGATGGTGAACTGAGCGGTATCAGGTCCCGGCCGCATTGGCGGAAAAATGCCTGAGATAGCGCGCTGGCAGGTCTGGGAGTCGCATCATCATCGGCAGATCGGCCGAGTTGAAGTCCGGATCCCACGCCGGCGAGCCCAGCACCCGGGCCCCCAGGCGCAGGTAACCCTTGATCAGGGCTGGCGGCTCGACCACCAGAGAATCGTCCAGATGCTCCACTGGCAGGGGCAGGCGTGGCGTGACCCGGAATTCAATCCCGGCCAGATGCGTCTGCCGGACCTGGCGCCAGATGCTGGCGGCCGCATGCCCACCCGGAACGCCCTGGTGCTGCATCGGAATGCTGGCGCAGCCCATCATGGTGTCCAGCCGGTTGCGCCCCATGAACTCGGCCAGCGCGCCCCACAACGCCAAAATCACGCCGCCGTGGCGGTGGTCGGCGTGCACGCAACTGCGGCCCAGCTCGACCATGCGCTCGCGCAAAAACCACAACCGCCCCAGGTCGAATTCAGTGTCGCTGTAGGTGCCGCCGACGCGCCTGGCCTGGGTAGGCGTCAGCACCCGGTACGTGCCAATGACCTGCGCGCTGGCCGCGTCGCGCACCAGCAGATGCTCGCAGTAGTCATCGAACAGGTCGACGTCGTGGCCGGCCAGCGTTTTGGGCAGGGTTGCACCCATTTCCAGCGCGAACACCTGGTACCTCAACCGCTGCGCTTCCCGGACTTCATCCTGGTGCCGCGCCCAACTGACCAAAATTTTCCCTGGCCGCTGAACTGGAGCAAGCGCATGAACGCCCGGATGAAGCGACCTTTGGGGCGTTGCGACCGGCGAAAACGCAAAGGTTGGAATGGGCAGTTCTTTCATGGCGTCTTCCTGGTTGTCCGGTCGATCACACAACACCTGGCCGGCTCCTGGGTGTGGGGCGTGCGGGATGTGAAAAAGCCCCGGAGACGGGGCTTGAAACAGGCGGCAATTCAACACGCGGCAGGCTGCAGTCTGGCGCCCTTATGCCGGCCTTGGCCGCTGCCTGGCGCTGAGGGCAGGCCTTCAAGCCACGGCCGGGTGCCCGGCTTGAAGCGCAGACCGCCGGGGCTGCTGGCCATGGCGTGAGCGGTGCAGCGAAGAATGCGCAGCCGCTGCCGGTCGAGGTCGTGAGGAGGGACGCCGTCAAAGCGGCCTGCGGTGGGTCCGGGCTCGCCGGCAAGGTTCAGATCGATGGCCATGGCATGCTCCTTCAAGCGGTCATGGCGCAATTCTGGGCGCTGTGCGTGACGTCGCCATGTCAGTTCTGTGGCAGTTGCGTGACAGCTGAAACGGCGCAGACCCAGCGCACCGGGCGCTATTGAATCAAGAGCTGCAATCGCTCGCCAAGTATGCGACAGAAGTCGATTTGATGTATTTTTCGGCGTGCTGGCTAGAGCGAACGCTGGTTCACCCGTTTTGACAGCGCTTCGGCACTTTCGCAGCGCTCGCTGTAGCGGTCCGTCAGGTACGACGACACGCCCCGGGTCAGCAGGGTGAACTTGACGAGTTCTTCCATGACATCGACCACGCGGTCGTAATAGCTCGAAGGCTTCATGCGACCGGCCTCGTCAAATTCGAGGAAAGCCTTGGCGACAGACGACTGGTTGGGAATCGTCAGCATGCGCATCCAGCGGCCGAGCACGCGCAGTTGGTTGACGGCATTGAACGACTGCGAGCCGCCCGACACCTGCATCACCGCCAGCGTCTTGCCCTGCGTCGGCCGCATCGCGCCGTCTGCCAGTGGAATCCAGTCGATCTGCGCTTTCATGACGCCGGTCATCGCGCCATGGCGTTCAGGCGATGTCCAGACCATGCCTTCGGCCCATTGCGCCAGCTGGCGCAACTCCTGCACCTTCGGATGGGTATCGGGCACGTCGTCGGGCAGCGGCAGGCCGCGCGGGTCAAAGGTGCGGGTTTCGGCACCCATTGCATTCAGTATGCGTGCGGCCTCCTCGCTGAGCAGCCGGCTGTAGGAACGTTCGCGCACCGATCCGTAGAGCAGCAAAATGCGCGGCGCATGCGTGCTGAGGGCTTGTGGCTGCAGGAGAACACTGGCGGGCGCGTCAAACTGTGCGCTGTCGATGTTCGGTAGGTCATGGATGAAAGGTTTAGCGGCCGGCAACACGCTCTCCATGTTCATTGACCAGCACTTCGCCATCTTCCTTGCGGAAGGCGGCACGCTGTGGCAGCGGCAGGATGTCGAGCACCGCTTCTGACGGACGGCAAAGCCGGGTGCCCAGCGGTGTCACCACAATGGGCCGGTTGATCAGGATGGGGTGGGCCAGCATCGCATCGACGAGCGCGTTGTCGTCAAGGCCCGGGTTGGCCAGCGTCAGCGCTTCATACAGCGTTTCCTTGTGCCGCATCACTTCACGGACGGGAACCGCCATCTGCGCGATCAGCTCGAGCAGCTTTGCACGCGTCGGGGGCGTTTGCAGGTACTCGATGACCACAGGCTCAACGCCGGTGTTGCGGATCAGCGCCAGCACATTGCGCGACGTGCCGCAGTTCGGATTGTGGTAAATGGTGATGTCCGCCATGGTTTGGATACTCCTGTTGAAATTAAAAGACGCTTGCACAATTGAAAAATTGCAATGTTTCAATTGTTCAATTATATTTGAAACATGGAAACGATTACACAGACTGAACTTTCACCTCTCGACGAGTTGTCCGCCGTCAAGGCGCTGGCCGCACTGGCACAGGCACAGCGCCTGCGGGTGTTCCGGACCCTGGTGGTGGCCGGTCCGGGCGGGCTGACGCCCGGCGTGATGGCCGAACAACTGGCCGTGGCACCGAGCGCGCTGTCGTTTCACCTCAAGGAGCTGGCGCATTCCGGCCTGGTCAGCAGCGAGCCGCGCGGCCGCCACCTGATCTACCGCGCCGACATCGGCCACATGAATGCGTTGCTGGCCTACCTGACCGAGCATTGCTGCGAAGGCCAGGCTTGCAGCCCCGTTACAGCGCTTGTTTGCTGATTTTTCAAGGTATTTCAGCCATTTTCGCAATGGCGGCGAGCTTAATCAGCTATTTATTTCATAGCAAATACTTTTCATGCACCGAAGGCTGACCCTGCGGGTCAGCCTGCCCACTAAAAAAACCCGAACGATCCTGCTGCAAAGCAAAGCCTGCGATTTGAACCCGTCCTGATCAAGCACTGAACCCCGCCACAAGATTCATAAAACCTGCCCGACATGCTCACTGCCCTGCTCATCTTCATCTTCACCCTGATTCTTGTCATCTGGCAACCACGCGGCCTCGGAATTGGCTGGAGCGCCTCGCTCGGGGCAGTGCTTGCGCTGCTGACGGGCGCTGTACAGGTGAGCGACATCACGACGGTCTGGCTTATCGTCTGGAACGCCACCGCCACCTTCATCGCCATCATCATCATCAGCCTGCTGCTCGACGAATCGGGTTTTTTCGAGTGGGCCGCGCTGCATGTGGCGCGCTGGGGAAAAGGAAACGGCCGGCTGCTGTTTGCGCTGATCGTGCTGCTGGGCGCTGCGGTGTCGGCCCTGTTTACCAATGACGGCGCGGCACTGATCCTCACGCCCATCGTGATTTCGCTGCTGCTGGCACTCGGTTTCAGCGCCGGGGCGACGCTGGCGTTCGTGATGGCAGCCGGTTTCATTGCAGACACCGCCAGCCTGCCGCTGGTGGTGTCCAACCTGGTCAACATTGTTTCAGCCGATTTTTTCAACATCGGCTTTGACCGTTACGCATCGGTCATGGGCTGGGTCAACCTGGCCGCGATTGCCGCCAGCCTGGGAATGCTGATGCGGTACTTCTGGGGCAGCATTCCGGTGCGCTACGACACGGCGCAGATCAGACCGCCGCAAGACGCTATACGCGACGCCACCACCTTCAGGGCTGGCTGGGTTGTGCTGGCGCTGCTGCTGGTCGGCTTTTTTGGGCTGGAACCCCTGGGCGTGCCGGTCAGTGCGGTGGCCGTAAGCGGTGCGCTGGTGTTGCTGGTCGTCGCCGGGCGGGGCCAGGTCATTTCGACACGCAAGGTGGTGCGGGGCGCACCCTGGCAGATCGTGGTTTTTTCCCTGGGCATGTACCTGGTGGTGTACGGCCTGCGCAACGCCGGCCTGGCAGGCGAAATCGCTTCGTTGCTGAACCTGTTTGCGCAAGGCGGGGTTTGGGGCGCGGCCTTCGGCACCGGCCTGCTGGCGGCTTTGCTGTCCTCGGTGATGAACAACATGCCAACGGTGCTGGTGGTTGCCTTGTCCATCTATGCCAGCAGTGCCGCCGGGGTGGTGAAGGAGGCAATGGTGTATGCCAATGTGATCGGCTGCGACCTGGGGCCCAAGATCACCCCGATTGGCAGTCTGGCCACCCTGCTGTGGCTGCATGTGCTGGCGCGCAAAGGCACGATCATCACCTGGGGCTACTATTTCAAGGTCGGTATCGTGCTGACCGTTCCCGTGTTGCTGGTGACGCTGGCTGCGCTGGCAATACGCCTGGGCTTGTGATTGCCGGCATGAACGGCCACTGGCTTGCTGAAACGGCCTGCAGGGCTTTGCGGCGTTCAAGTTGCCGGCGGTTGCCAAAGCATTGCCCTGAGCCTGTGCGGCAACTTATTTTGGCTGGTACATGATCAGCCCCATGCCGGTCAGGCTCAGGGCGACGCCGGCCACGTCCCAGGCCGTCGGGCGCACACCGTCCACCGCCCACAGCCAGGCCAGCGCCACGCTGATGTAAACCCCGCCATACGCGGCATACACCCGCCCGGCGGCGGCTTCGTGCAGCGTCAGCAGCCAGGCGAACAGCGCCAGGCTGAAAGCCGCCGGAACCAGCAGCCAGATCGACGCCTGCCTGACCAGCCACAGGTAGGGCAGGTAGCAGCCGACGATCTCGGCCAGCGCGGTCGCCAGGAACAGGAAAAAGGTTTTCACTCGTCAGCGCAGGATCAGCACCGGCACCTCGCTGAGCCGCAGCAGCGTGGTCGTCGTGCTGCCGACGATCAACTGGCGAATGCGCGAATGGCCATAGGCGCCCATCACCAGCAGCGAGGCACCCCGCGCCTTGACAAAGGCTGGCAGCACGTCTTCCGGCTCGCCGGGCAGCAGCGCTATCGACGCCTCAAAACCCGCCGTCGCCAGCGAGTGACAGGCTTCCTCAAGCTGGCGTTGCGCCTGCATGGTGTCGTCGCCCGCCATCGCCACAATCACCGGCAGGCCCTTGAGCATCGGGCTGCGCGCCACGGTCTCGACAGTCGTGCGCGACGTCGGGCTGCCGTCAAAGGCGATGACAACCCGCGTGGGCGGCGTAAATGGTGCCCCCGTGACCACCAGCACCGGGCGTTTCACCGAACGGATCACGCGCTCAACATGGTGGTCAAGGTGAATCATCGATGTATCGCTGGCACGGTAGTGCTCGCCCAGCACAAACAGGCGCGCGTCCGGCTCCATTTCAAGCACGTTGTCGAGCAGTTCGCCATGGCGCAGGCGCACATCAACGGACGCCACGCCGGCCGCCGTGGCGCGCGTCTGGGCATCGGCCAGCATCCGCTTGCCCGCTTCGAGCGCCACCTTGGCGCGCTGGGCATCGAGCACGCTCAGTTCTTCAAGCAGCGCCTCCTGCGCGCCCAACCCGATGGACCCACTGAAGTCGCTCAGCAGCGGCCGATCGGCGCGCTCCAGCACATGCAGCAGGTCCAGGGGTGTACCCAGCCGCTGCGCCGACCAGGCGGCCCAGTCGATCACGCAAGCGGTGTTGTCCAGACCGTCGATGCAGGCATAAACCTTGTTCATGGAGTGTTCCTTTTGTCCCGTTAATGTGGATGATGCCGTCAGTGCATGAGTTTTTCAACAGCACCGGGTTTGTCGTGAACCGCAAAGCGGTCCATCATCGTCGTACTGGCTTTGTCAAGGCCGAGCACCTCCACCTCGGTGCCTTCGCGCTTGAATTTGAGCACCACTTTGTCCAGCGCGCCGACCGCCGTGATGTCCCAGAAGTGGGCGCGGCTCACGTCGATGCAAACTTTTTGCACCGCTTCCCTGAAATCAAAGCTGTTGATGAAGGTTTCCGACGAGGCAAAGAACACCTGTCCCACCACGCTGTAGGTGCGCAGGCGGCCCTCGGCATCCAGGCGGCGGTCGATGCGCAGCACCTTGCCGACCTTGTGTGCAAAGAAAATTCCCGACAGCAGCACGCCGACAAACACACCCTTGGCCAGGTCATGCGTGGACACGGTAATGACCACGGTGGCGATCATCACGATTGTTGAACTGGGCGGGTGCTGGCGCAAGTTGCGGATCGAGTCCCAGCTGAAGGTGCCGATGCTGACCATGATCATCACCGCCACCAGCGCTGCCATCGGAATCTGCTTGACCCAGGGGCCAAGGAACACGATCAGGACCAGCAGCGCAAGCCCTGAGACCAGCGCAGACAGGCGCCCGCGACCGCCCGATTTCACGTTGATCACCGACTGGCCAATCATGGCGCAGCCGGCCATGCCGCCGATGAAACCGGTGGCGATGTTTGCGACGCCCTGCCCGACGCATTCGCGGTTCTTGTTGCTGGGGGTGTCGGTCAGCTCGTCAACAATCGAAGCGGTCATCATCGACTCCAGCAAGCCGACGGTCGCCAGCGTGAGGGCATACGGAAAGATGATCTGGAGCGTTTCCAGCGTCAAAGGCACATCGGGCAGTAAAAAGACCGGCAGACTGTCGGGCAGCTGGCCCATGTCGCCCACGTTACGAATGTCCAGCTTGAGCAGCATGGCCACGCCGGTCAGCACGACGATGGTGACCAGCGGTGACGGCACCGCCCGGGTGATGTAGGGAAAGCCGTAAATGATGGCCAGGCCCGCCGCCGTCATTGCATACACCACCCAGCTGACGTTGGTGAGTTCCGGCAGCTGCGCCATGAAGATCAGAATGGCCAGCGCATTGACAAAGCCGGTGATGACCGAGCGCGAGACAAAACGCATCAGCGCGCCCAGCTTGAGCAAGCCGGCCACGATCTGCAGCACACCGGTCAGCACGGTGGCGGCCAGCAGGTATTGCAAACCATGCTGCTTGACCAGCAGCACCATCACCAGCGCCATGGCGCCGGTGGCGCCCGAAATCATGCCGGGACGGCCGCCGGTGAAGGCGATGATCACGGCGATGCTGAACGACGCATACAGGCCGACCTTGGGATCGACCCCGGCGATGATGGAAAAGGCGATGGCTTCGGGAATCAGGGCCAGCGCGACCACCAGACCGGCCAGCAAATCGCCCCGGATATTGGAAAACCAGTCTTGGCGGAGGGATGCGTAAATTGTTTTCAATGGATAAAAGCGGCGTCAGGCATGACCGGACAACCGTGAGTCAAAGGGAAATGGAAAATCAGGCAGGACCCGCGAAAAGCGGCCTGACTCGGTGAACATCGGGACGATTTGCGCCCAGGGTGACGACTCAGGGCGGTGTCACCGAGCAAAAATAGCCACGCGGCAACCCGCTGCCAGGGTAGGAAACCCGGAACGTGGAAAGCGTGGCAATGAATCTTTGCATCGATGCATTTTACCCATGAAGCCTGCCTGCAAGCCCGGCAGCATGCCGCCGGGCCTGAAATCGCTTCACTTCTGAAGGCGTTTTTTGCGGCAATTCCTTCATGCGTCTGCCTGGGCCCGGGGCCGGGAAAGCGTCCGCGCTTTCGAGAGCACGCGAGACAAGGCTGACACGTTGGAAAAACCCGAGGCACTGGCCGCCGCCTTGAGGCCCTGGCCCGATTGGACCGCGCGTTGTGCAATCTGCAGCCGCAACGTATTCAGGTATTTGCCCGGAGGGCTGTTCATGGTGTCCCGAAAGCGCACGGCAAACGCAGTTCGTGACATGCCTGCGTGCTGCGCCAGGGAGTGCAGCGTCCAGTCGTTTTGCGGCGCATCGTGCATGGCCACCAGCGCGCTGGCAATGCGCGGATCGGCCAGTCCGTTAAACAAGCCGCCATGCGCGGCAGGATGTGCCACCAGATGGCGCAGCAAGGCAATAAAAATAATTTCGCCGACGCGATTGATCAGCGCCCCCTGGCCGCAGCGCGGCTCGCGCACCTCGCTGCGCACCAGCGCCAGCAGATGCTGCAGCAAGGACTCTTCCGCTGCCAGCGGCACAGCCCGGGGCTGGACAAATTCGGCCAGCAGCAAGGGCGCCACCGGCCCTTCCAGAAACACCCTGGCCGATATCAGCGGCGCTTGCGCATTGCCGTCCCTCGGCACGAGGTCGTGCGCCTGGTCACCACGGCAAATCAAAAAAGCAGGCGCACTGGCCTGCAGGGCGGTGGCCGGTGCTGCGCCCGTTCTTAGCAGTTGCGCCATGCCGTTGCTGATGACATGCAGATAAAGCATCGGCACCCCGCAGGCGGCAAAGTGCACATCAGCGGCGCCATCTTTTTGCGGCAATACGGTGGACATTTCGACGCGCGGTGCCAAGCCACGCAGCAGGGCCGAAAGGCGGTCAGGTTTGACAGGCATATTCATTTTTGTACGCAAGGCAATATTTTATGAACCAATTTTTGCACAGGGTACATAACAATGCCTGTTCCTTTCCGTTTCCGTCCATCAACCCAGGAAATCTTCATGCGCAGTTCAGCCCTTATGCCCCGTTACCCCGTGCCGGCCCTCAACGTGGCCTTGACGACAGGAGGCCGTTTTGTGCTGGGTGCGCAACCCGGAGACAAGTTTGACCTGCTGGTGTTTTACCGTGGGCTGCATTGCCCTATTTGTGCCAAATACCTGCTGGAACTGGAACGCCTGGTGCCCGAGTTCGCGGCGCGCGGCGTGCAGGTCGTGGCCATCAGCAGCGACGACGAAGACCGTGCCGGGCAAATGGCGGCCAAGGTCAGCGCCAACGGGTTGAAGCTGGGCTACGGCTTGAGCCTGCGCGCCGCCCGCGAGTGGGGTTTGTACCTCAGCGCCTCGCTGGGAAAAACGTCCATCGGCATTGATGAGCCAGCCGTGTTCAGCGAGCCGGGTGTGTTTATCGTGCGTCCCGATGGCACGCTGTATTACGGCGCTGTGCAGACCATGCCTTTTGCCCGGCCACAGTTTCAGGACTTGCTGGGTGCGATGGACTTTGCCATCAGCAAGAACTATCCCGCTCGGGGCGAGTTCACAGGCGAGGTTTGAGCCTGGACTGCAGGATATCTTTTCAGGCGGCGCCGGCGTTCGGAACAAAAACAAACGGCAGCTGGCTGTTTTTGCGCCCTCAGCTCAGCCACTTCTGAAAAAACTGCGCCTGCCCCATGGCCGGATCGAGCTGGTAGCCGGCAAAGCCAACGCGTTCATACAGCCGGACAGCGCTGGCATTGCCCTGCAGCACTTCGAGCGTCAGCTTGCAGGCGCCGCGCTTGCGGGAAATTTCCTCCACCAATGCCAGCATCTGCTCACCCACCCGCTGGCCCCGGTGGCTGGCAAGCACCGCCACATCGTGAACATTGACCAGCGGCCGGCAGGCAAAGGTCGAAAAGCCTTCGATGCAGTTGACCAGCCCGATGGGCTGACCGCCCTCACCGCCCTCATCGCCTGAAAACGCCAGCACGCTGAAGGCCTGCGGCCGCGCGGCGAGTTCTTTCACCAGGTTGGCCTTGGAAAACGCGCTCAGGGCTTCGCCGCCACCGGCCGGGTCCTGCGCATAGGCGTCGAGCAGATGGACCAGCGCGTCGGCGTGGACCGGATTGCGGTAATCGGCCTGGCAGACATGCAGACGGGATGAAATCGATTGGGTGAAATGGGTCACTGGGCAGTCTTTGGCTGATGGCTGAGGCCTGATTTTAAGGACCGCACGGCCGCCATCCTGGCAAGCGCCTGTGGTGACTGCGGAGCGGCTTTTTTACAGCTTTTGCTTTACCGGACATTTACCGGCCTATTTCCAGCGCGACACCTGCGCCCGGAGGCTTGCAGGGATAATTATCCAGCGCATGACCTGCCAGAGGCGCCCGGGCCATTCGCCAGGGCCGGACAGGGCGCCCTCCTTCCTGTAGAAATAAAAATACCGCCGCCAGCGACTTGTCGCCGCATGCAAAAGGACCGCTGATGGATACCCGTGTTGAATCCCCGCCCATCCACAGCAACACCCCTCCCGTCAAACGCATGAGCCGCCGCGCACGCCTGATTGGCAGCGTGCTGGCGGTGGCGGTGCTGGCCGGCACTGGCTGGCTGGCCTGGCACCTGACGCATCCCGATACGCCAGAGGCCGGTGCGGCAGGCGGGCGGCGTGGCGCACCGGCCACCACCGTTGGCGTGGCGACCGCCGAAAGCACCTCTATTCCGGTCATTCTGGATGCACTGGGCACCGTTACGCCGCAGGCCACCGTCAAGGTTCGGCCACAGGTGTCAGGGGTGATGGAAAAGGTGCTGTTCAAGGAAGGCCAGATGGTGCGCGCAGGCGAGCTGATGGCCACCATCGACCCGCGCCAGTTCGAGCTGGCGCTGATGCAGGCCAGCGGCCAGCGCCAGCGTGACGAGGCGCAATTGGCCAGCGCCCGCGTCACGCTGACGCGTTTTCAGACGCTGCTCAAGCAGGACTCGATTGCGCGGCAGGAAGTCGACACCCAGGCCGCGCTGGTCAGGCAGCTTGAAGGCACGGTGATGATCGACAAGGCCAACGAAGGCGTCGCCCGGCTCAACCTGGGCTATGCCCGCGTCGTCGCGCCCATCAGCGGACGTGTCGGCTTGCGCACGGTGGATGTCGGCAATGTGGTCAGCAGCAGCGACGCCAACGGCATTGCCCTGATCACGCAGGTCACCCCGATTGACGTGGTATTCGCCGTTCCGCAAGACCGCGCAGGGGAGTTGCAGCAGTCTGCCGTGTCCGGCCGGTCGATGAAGGTCACGGCGCTTGACCGGACACGCTCCAGTGCGCTGGACACCGGCGTGTTCACCTCGCTGGACAACCAGGTCGATGTGCAGACCGGCACGGTCAAGGCCAAGGCGCGCTTTGCCAACGCCCAGCTGGCGCTGTTTCCAAGCCAGTTCGTCAATGTGCAACTGGAGCTGCGAACCATTGAAAACGCTGTCACGGTGCCGGTGGCGGCGCTGCGCCATGGCAATGCCGGCGATTATGTCTATGTGGTGAATGCGGCCGAGCGCACGGTCAGCCTGCGGCCGGTCCAGCGCGGCCAGGCCACGGCCGACAAGATACAGATTGCCTCGGGCCTGAAGGCGGGCGAGCAGGTCATCACCGAAGGCGCCGACCGGCTCAAGGACGGCGCGCCGGTGGTGCTGCCCGGCGACAACCCCAGGGGCATGAACGGTGCAGGTGCCGGCAAGCGACAGCGTCCGGGCGCACCCGCCGACGGCGCCCGGCCGGGCGCGTCAGCCGCTGGCGATGCAGCAACGCCAGCGACCCTGCCGGCTTCGGGCGCGGCCAGCGCACCACGCCGCCGCCGCGCGTCTCAAGCCGAGGGCGCATGAACCCGCGCGCGCCAGCCAGTGCGCCGGATGTTCCCCCCGGCGATGGCGGACCTGACGGCCAGCGGGATGACATTGGGCCTTCGGCCGCCTTTGGCGACAACGCGCCCGCCTCGACGCTGAGCCCGTCCCGGCCCTTCATCATGCGGCCGGTGGCCACCGCGCTCTTGATGCTGGCCATCGTGCTGGCGGGCCTGGTCGGCTTCAGGCTGCTGCCGCTGTCGGCGCTGCCGCAGGTCGACTACCCGACCATCCAGGTCCAGACGCTCTACCCCGGCGCCAGCCCCGAAGTGATGGCGCAAACCGTCACCGCGCCGCTGGAGCGCCAGCTGGGCCAGATGGCCGGCCTGTCCCGCATGAGCTCGACCAGCACGGCGGGCGTGTCCATCGTCACATTGCAGTTCGGACTGGGGCTGGCACTGGACGTTGCCGAGCAGCAGGTGCAGGCGGCCATCAACGCCAGCGGCTCGCTGCTGCCGGCCGACCTGCCGGCGCCGCCGGTGTATGCCAAGGTCAATCCCGCCGATGCGCCGGTGCTCACGCTGGCCATCACCTCCGACACGCTGCCGCTGACCGAGGTGCAGAACATCGTCAACACCCGGCTGGCGCTGAAGATCAGCCAGGTGAGCGGTGTCGGGCTGGTGGCCCTCAGCGGCGGCCAGCGCCCGGCCGTGCGCATCCAGGCCGACACCCGGGCGCTGGCCTCGTATGGCCTGGGGCTCGACGCGCTGCGCACGGCGATCAGCGCCGCCAACGCCAATGGCGCAAAAGGCAGCATCGACGGCCCGACGCGCTCGTATTCGATCAACTCCAATGACCAGTTGCTGGCTGCGCAGGACTACCAAAAGCTCATCATTGCCTACCGCAACGGCGCGGCGGTGCGGGTGTCCGACGTGGCGCGGGTGGTCGAAAGCGCCGAGAACACCCAGCTGGGCGCCTGGGCCAGCATCGCCTGCACACCGAATGCTCCTGCGGCCTTAAAAAATCAGGAAGATTGCCTCGGAACGCCGGGCCAGCGGATGGTTCCCGCTATTATTTTAAATGTTCAGCGCCAACCCGGCGCGAATGTGATTGCCACGGTGGACGCCATCAAGGCGCGCCTGCCCGAGTTGCAGGCCGGCCTGCCAACCTCGATGCGCGTCGATGTGCTGAGCGACCGCACCACCGGCATCCGGGCTTCGGTGCTGCATGTCGAGATCGAGTTGCTGCTGGCGGTGCTGATGGTGGTGCTGGTGATCTTTGCCTTTTTGCACAACCTGCGCGCCACGGTGATCGCCAGCCTGTCGGTGCCGATCTCGCTCATCGGCACCTGCGGCGCAATGTATTTGCTCGGCTACAGCCTGAACAACCTGAGCCTGATGGCATTGACGATTGCCACCGGCTTCGTGGTGGATGACGCCATCGTCATGATCGAGAACATCTCGCGCTACATCGAGGAAGGCGAAAAGCCGATGCTCGCCGCGCTCAAGGGCGCGAAGCAGATTGGCTTCACGATCATCTCGCTGACCGTGTCGCTGATTGCCGTGCTGATTCCGCTGCTGTTCATGGGCGACGTGGTCGGCCGGCTGTTCCGTGAATTCGCCATCACGCTGGCCATCACGATCTTGATTTCGGCCGTCGTTTCGCTGACTTTGGTGCCGATGATGTCAGCGCGCTGGCTGAAAGCAGAACCCAAAAAGGTTGAAAACCGCCAGGACAACTCCATCGGCGCACGCTTTCAGCGCTTCTTTGACAACGTCATCGTCCGCTACGACCAGTCGCTCACCTGGGTGCTCAGGCACCAGGGCGCGTCGCTGGTGGTGGCGCTGGCGACCTTGGTGCTGACCGTGCTGCTGTATGTCTTGATTCCCAAAGGCCTGTTCCCGACGCAGGACACCGGCCAGTTGCAGGCGCGCGTCGAAACCGCCCTGTCGGTGTCGTATGCGCGCATGTCGGAGCTGCAGCAGGCAGCGGCGCGCGAGATTTTGAAGGACCCGGACGTTGAGGCGCTGAGTTCCTTCATCGGCGTCGATGCGGCCAACAACACCATGCTGCACACCGGCCGCATGCTGATCAACCTGAAAAAAGAGCGCATCGGCAGCCAGCAGGAAACCATGGACCGGCTGCGCCAGCGCGCCAGCCAGGTCGCCGGCGTGACGCTGTACCTGCAGCCGACGCAGGATCTGACGATTGACGCCGAGACCGGTCCGACGCAGTTCCGCGTGTCGATGGAAGGCGCGAGCAACGCCGTGGTGGTGCAGTGGGCCAACCAGCTGGCCGAGCGCATGGCGCTGTCCACCAGCCTGCGCAATGTGGTGTCGGACGCCGGCGCGCAGGGCACGGCGGCTTTCATCAACGTGGACCGCGACACGGCGTCGCGCCTGGGCATTTCCGCTTCGGTGATTGACGATGCGCTGTACAACGCGTTTGGCCAGCGCATTGTCTCGACGATCTTCACCGAAACCAACCAGTACCGGGTGATTCTCGAAGCGCTGCCGGATGCGCGTGCCACGCCGGCATCGCTGGGCAACCTGCCTTTGAAAACCAGTGCGGGCACGACCACGCCTCTAGCGTCGATTGCCACCATTTCCGAGCAGCCCGCGCCGCTGCAGATCACCCACGTCGCCCAGTTCCCGGCAACGACGCTGGGCTTTGACACCGCGCCTGGCGTGTCGCTCGGCAAGGCGGTCGACGAGATCCGGCAGGCGGCCAGGGACATCGCCCTGCCGTCGAGCGTGACGATGACGTTTTTGGGCGCGGCGGGGGCTTACCAGTCGTCGCTTTCCAGCCAGTTGTGGCTGATTTTGGCGGCGGTGGTTTGCGTGTACATCGTGCTGGGCGTGCTGTATGAAAGCTATGTGCACCCGATGACGATTCTCTCGACGCTGCCATCGGCGGGCGTGGGGGCGCTGCTGATGCTGATGCTGAGCGGCTCTCCCCTGGGAGTGATTGGCATCATCGGCATCATTTTGTTGATTGGCATTGTAAAAAAGAACGCCATCATGATGATCGACTTTGCGATTGACGCCGAGCGCAACGAGGGCAAGTCGCCGCAGGAGGCGATTCACCAGGCGGCGCTGCTGCGCTTTCGGCCGATTTTGATGACGACGCTGGCGGCGCTGTTTGCGGCGGTGCCGTTGATGCTGGGGTTTGGCGAGGGGGCGGAGTTGCGGCGGCCGCTGGGACTGGCGATTTTTGGCGGTTTGATCGTCAGCCAGGTGTTGACGCTGTTCACGACGCCCGTTATCTATCTGGCGTTTGACCGGCTGGGGCGGCGGTTTGGGCGCAAGGAGCGGGTGGATGCTGCTGTTGCCTGATTTTCATGCTTTTTATGCGGTTTGCGCATATCCTGCTTGCGCTGGCAGCTCTTTAATTGATAGTGGATTTGGGGCTTCGTCCTTGGCTTGGTTTGGGGTTGATTTGAGGCTGGGTTTACGCTGCGTGGGCCTGCTGGCCGGGGGTTGCCCGGCGGCAAGTAACTTTCTTTTGCTTCGCCAAAATAAAGTCACCAAAGAAAAGGCGACCCGGCTGTCCGGGTCCCTGCGCTGCGCTTCGGGCGACCTGCGCTGCCCCAAAAAAACGGGGGTCGGCGCAAACTCGCTTCACTGCGTTGCGCTCAAACAGCGCGCCGCCCTGATCCCGTTTTTTCAGGTCATCACAGGCCCAGACAGAACGGGACAGGCGGGAAATGAAATCCGAACAGCAGAACAGCCAAACAGCCACCGCGTTCAGGCTTTGGGGAGGCAGACAATTCCGATGTCTTCATGTCATGCCGGGCTTGATCCGGCATCCATGAATTCGGGGCCATGGATTGCGGGTCAAGCCCGCAATGACAGACATTTGAAACAGGCACTTTTGCAATTTCAGCCTCCCTTAGCTCAAGACGCTATTAATTGGATAGCTAATTGCACAGTCTTTACGTGCGGAAGTGGCACTATTTATGCACAGACACGGGTTCTTGCACCCGCACCCGCATCCGCATCCGCTCCCGCCAGTCCCGTTCTGGCTGGGCCTGTGATGAGCGGCAAAAGCGGGATCAGGGCCGCGCGCTGTTTGAGCCGCAGGCGAGTTTGCGCGGACCCCCGCTTTTGTCGCTCATTACAGGTTGCCCGTAGCGAAGCGAAGGGACCCAGACAGCCGGGTCGCCTTTCTTTTGCTTACTTTTCTTTGGCGAAGCAAAGAAAAGTGAGTTGCCGCCGGGCAACCCCCGGCCAGCCGGCCTCAGCCAAGCTAATCCAACACGAAAACAAGGCAACGCCATCGACAGGCGCAACACCATGAACCTGTCCGAACCCTTCGTCAGGCGCCCCATCGCCACCGTCCTGCTGACCATCGCCATCGCCCTGGCCGGCATAGGCGCCTTCTTCGTCCTGCCCGTCTCCCCACTGCCCCAGGTCGATTTTCCCGTCATCTCGGTCAGCGCCTCCCTGCCCGGCGCCAGCCCCGCCACCATGGCCAGCAGCGTCGCCACGCCGCTCGAAAGGCGCCTGGGCGTGATCGCCGGCGTCAACGAAATGACCTCCAGCAGCGGCGCAGGCTCGACCCGCATCAGCCTGCAGTTCGAACTGAACCGCAAGATCGACTCGGCCGCCCGTGAAGTGCAGGCCGCCATCAACGCCTCGCGCGCCGACTTGCCTGCCACGCTGCGCAGCAACCCGACCTACCGCAAGGCCAATCCCGCGTCTTCACCCATCATCATCCTGGCGCTGACCTCCAAGAACCGCTCTCCAGGCGAAATCTACGACGAGGTGTCCAGCCTGGTGCAGCAAAAAATCGCCCAGGTGCCGGGTGTTGGCGATGTCGAACTCGGCGGCGGCTCGCTGCCCGCCGTGCGCGTCGAGCTGCTGCCCTTCGCCCTGAACCGCTACGGCGTCAGCATGGAAGACGTTCGTGCCGCACTGCAGGCGGCCAACGCCAACCGGCCGCGCGGCGCGATTGAAGGCAACGGCCAGCGACTGCAAATCTATGCTGTCGGCAACACCGCATTGGGAGGACTGCGCGCGGCCGACTACCGGGGGCTGATCGTCGCTTGGCGCAACGGTGCGGCGATTCGCCTGAGCGACGTGGCGGAGGTCAGCAACGGCGTGGAAAACACCAACACGCTGGGCCTGTTCAATGGCCAGCCAGCGGTCGTCGTGCTGGTCACGCGCCAGCCCGATGCCAACGTGATTGCCACGGTAGACGGCGTGCGCGCGCTGCTGCCCGAGTTGCGGGCGCAATTGCCGCCGGACGTGGATGTGCAGGTGGCGTCCGACAGCACCAACTCGATCCGCGCCTCGCTGCACGAAATCGAGGTCACGCTGCTGATCTCGATTGCGCTGGTGGTGCTGGTGGTCAGCGCCTTTTTGCGCAGCGTGCGCGCCACCTTCATTCCAGCCGTCGCCACCGTGGTGTCGCTGCTGGGTACTTTCGGTGTGATGTACCTGATGGGTTTCAGCCTGAACAACCTGAGCCTGATGGCGCTTACGGTTGCCACCGGCTTTGTCGTCGATGACGCCATCGTGGTGCTGGAAAACACCAGCCGCCACATCGAAGCCGGCATGGACCGCTTCAAGGCGGCGCTGCTGGGCGCGCGCGAGGTCGGATTCACCGTGCTGTCGATCAGCCTGTCGCTGGTGGCGGTGTTCATTCCGCTGCTGTTCATGGGCGGGCAGATCGGCCGGCTGTTCCGCGAGTTCGCCGTCACGCTGTCGGCAGCTGTCATGATCTCGCTGGTCATCTCGCTCACCACCACGCCGATGATGTGCGCCTGGCTGCTCAAGCCGCATGCCGACAACAAGCCGCCGGGACGCTTGGCACGCGCTTTTGAAAGCGCCTTCAATCGCCTGCTCAAGAGCTATGAAACCGCACTGGACTGGGCGCTTTCGGCCAAATTGCTCGTCATGCTGATCCTGCTGGCCGTGATCGGGCTGAATGTCTACCTGTACATCGCCGCGCCCAAGGGTTTTTTTCCGCAGCAGGACACCGGCCAGATCAACGGCTTTTTACGCGCTGACCGCAGCATCTCCTTCCAGGCGATGCAAAGCAAGCTCAAGCAGCTGGTGGACACCATCCGCGCCGATCCGGCGGTCGACACCGTGGTCGGTTTTACCGGTGGCTCGCGCGCCGGGGGTGGCTTCATGTTCATCAACCTCAAGCCGGTGGCGCAGCGCAGCGAGTCAGGCCAGGCGGTGATTGCGCGGCTGCGTCCGAAACTGGCGCAGGTCACCGGCGTCACGCTGTTCCTGAACCCGGTACAAGACCTGCGCGGCGGCGGGCGGCAGAGCAATTCCACCTACCAGTACACGCTGAAAAGCGACAACACCGCCGATCTCAAACGATGGGCAACGCGGCTGGCCGACCAGTTGAAGCTGTCGACCGCGCTGACCGACGTGGACACCGACCAGGAAGAAAACGGCGTCGAAACCATGGTCACCGTGGACAAGGAAAGCGCCGCGCGGCTTGGCGTGAGTTCGCGCGATGTCGACAACGCGCTGTACAACGCCTTCGGCCAGCGGCAGGTCGCGACGATCTACGGCGAGATGAACCAGTACAAGGTCATCATGCAGGTCGCGCCACGCTACATCGGCAGTCCCGAGGCGCTCAAGGACATCTATGTGCCAGCAAAAAATGCAGCGCTTACCGGCACATCCATCGCGAACCCTGCCCTGCGCGACCCGTCTGCCGGCCAGGCGCTGAGCACCACTGTCACCACCATGGTGCCGCTGTCGGCGATTGCCAGCTTCAGCGAAAATTCGGCGCCGGCATCAATCAGCCATGAAGACGGCGAGCTTTCCACCACGATTTCCTACAACCTGGCCACCGGCAGCACGCTCAGTGATGCGCAGGCCGCCGTCCAGGCAGCGGAGGCGGCGATCGGCCTGCCCAACAATGTGCGCGGCAGTTTTTCGGGCACGGCGCTCAGCGCGCAGCAGTCGCAAAATGAACAACCGCTGCTGATCCTGGCAGCGCTGGTGGTGATCTACATCGTGCTCGGCATCCTGTACGAAAGCCTGATCCACCCGCTGACGGTCATTTCCACACTGCCGTCGGCTGGCGTGGGCGCGCTGCTGGCGCTGCTGCTGTTCAAGATGGACCTGTCGATCATCGCGTTGATCGGCATCTTTTTGCTGATCGGCATTGTCAAGAAAAACGCCATTTTGATCATCGACTTTGCGCTGGACGCCGAACGCGCGCGCGGCTTGACAGCCGTGCAGGCGGTGCGCGAGGCTTGCTTGCTGCGTTTCCGGCCCATCCTGATGACCACCATGGCCGCCATCCTGGGCGCGCTGCCGCTGGCCATCGGCTTTGGCGAAGGGGCGGAGCTGCGCCGGCCGCTGGGCATCACCATCATTGGCGGGCTGATTGCCAGCCAGCTGCTGACGCTCTTGAGCACGCCGGTGGTGTATGTGCTGCTCGACAAGCTGCGCCACCGCAGCCCCTCGGAACGCCACCTGAGCCGACATCCGCACGGTCCGGCAGACATGACCGATACGGCGCCTTATCCTCTTGCGCCCTCTGGGAGGGGGCTGGGGTGAGGGCCAGCGGACCGAAAACCGCATGGAAAAATCCTGTGCCCACCTTGTCACACCCCGCCCCGCAACCCTCGTTCCCGCAAAGGCCGGAATGACGAATTCACCAAGTCGCCCATGCCTTCAAAACTGCCTTTTCATCTGCTGACGGTTGCCGCACTGGTTTTAGCGGTCAGCGGCTGCGCCATCGGGCCCGATTACCGGCGCCCTTCCACGCCGGACATCAGCGCCTACAAGGAAGCTGCAGGCTGGGAGCGTGCAGCCCCCGCCGATGCGCTGGAACGCGGGCCATGGTGGTCCCTGTTTGGCGACCCGGTGCTCGACCAGCTGGCCGCGCGGGTCGAAGTGTCGAACCAGAACGTCGCGGCAGCCGTGGGCGCTTATGCGAAGGCGCGCTCACTGGTGCGCGAGCAACGGGCCTCGATGTTTCCCTCCGTCACGCTGAATGGCGGCGCCAACCGCTCGCACAGCAGTTCGGGCAACAATTCCACCAGCGTCAGCGGCGGGCGCACCGGCAACAGCTTCAGTGCCAGCATCGGCGCGAGCTGGGAGCCCGATGTCTGGGGCCGATTGGAGCGCGCGGTGGACAGTGCCTCGGCCAGCGCCCAGGCCAGCGCCGCCGACCTGGCGTCGGCCCGGCTGTCGGCACAAGGCGAACTGGCGATCAACTACCTCACGCTGCGCCAGGTGGATGCACAAAAAGCGTTGCTGGAAAACACGCTGACCGGGTTCCGGCGCACGCTGGAGATCACCCAAAATCGCTACGCCGCCGGCATTGCGGCCAAAACCGACGTGCTGCAATCGCAGACCCAGCTGGCCAATGCGCAGGCGGACGATGCCGGGCTGGTGCGCCAGCGCGCACAGCTTGAACACGCCATCGCCGTGCTGGTGGGCGAAGCGCCGGGTAATTTTTCGCTCACGCCGGCCGCGTGGAATCCATCGGTGCCCGAAGTGCCGACCGGCGTGCCATCCACCCTGCTGCAACGCCGCCCCGACATTGCTGCGGCTGAACGCCGCGTGGCCGTGGCCAACGAACAGATCGGGATTGCGAGAAGCGCCTATTACCCCAACCTGCCGCTGGGTGCGTCGTATGGATTCGGCGCCAGCCGCGTGGCCGACCTGTTCAGCGCTTCCACCAGTGTCTGGTCGCTGGGCTTGTCGGCAGCGCAGACCTTGTTCAATGCCGGCGCCACCACCGCACGGGTCGAAGGCAGCGAAGCGGCGCATGCGCAGGCCGTGGCGCGTTACCGGCAAACCGTACTGACCGCGTTTCAGGGGGTGGAAGACCAACTGGCGGCCACCCGCGTCCTGCTGACCCAGCAGGATTTGCGGCGCCAGGCGTCGAAATCCGCCGACCAGGTCGAGCAGCAGGTGCTGAACCGCTACCGCAGCGGCCAGGTCAGCTACACCGAAGTCATCACCGCCCAAGCCACGGCACTGAGCGCCCGCCGCGCACTGGTTCAAGCCATGGCCGACCGCCAGACGACGGCAGTGGCGCTGATCCAGTCGCTGGGCGGCGGGTGGGCAGCAGACCAATGATGCTGGCGGCACTGGGCACTAAACGTTGATTCCAGCGGGTCCATCCTGATTCTTTTGCTATGTTTTAAATAGCTTCTTGCGCAGGCAAATATTGCGCTGGCGGCCTGTTTGATACATAAAGCGAAAGCGCAGCCGCTGAAGGCCGCCGCCAATGTTGCGGTGAAATTTTTGCCTTCTGGCCAGATTCCGTTTTCAAAGCAATTCGAAATCAGATGCACAGCCACGCGGCCATAGGCTTGACCGTGCCGCTTTTTTGCCAGCACTGCACAGCAAATTAACCTTCTGCCTCTGAAATTCGCCCTTAACCACCCACTGTTAACCTGGATCAGCATGAGCCTGTAGCTAACAGGCAATAGTCCAAACAACAAAGGGAGTGACCGCCATGAAACTGCTGACTGACCTGTTTTCAACTGACTACGGTTTGATGAGCATCCTCGGCATTGTCTTCATGATGGGCATGGGCGTGTTCTTTCTTCGCCTGTTCATGGGCAAGATGAAACACGATCCTACGGTCCCGCGCAAGTAAGCGGAGAAGTTGCCTGCAGCAACCTGAGTGCTCAATGGTTTGGCAGTCACCTGTCTTGATGAAGATGCCAAATTGAAGAAGACCCGCCTTGGACGGGGCTTGACTGCCAAGCCTGTTTAAACCTTTGGTGCCCAGACTTGTGCCTTGAACATGGCGTCAACCGGTGTGTGCAGCACGTGATTTGAATAATTGCTGATCGTCTTGACTGCAATTGCCAGAATAATGTCGAGAACGTTTTTTTCGGTATAGCCGGCGTTCAAAAAATCCGACAGTTCCTGCGGTGTTGGTTTTCCGCGCGAGGAAACCATTGTCTGCGTGAATTGGTTCAATGCTGCCAGCTTCGCATCTTCCAATGGCGCATCGTCGCGAACGGCCTGAACGGCTTGAGCAGGCGTCTTGGAAACAGCAGCCGCTATGAAACTGTGCGCTGCAACGCAATAGGTGCACTCATTGACGCGGGCAATGCTCAGGAATACGAGTTCCTGTTCAGCAGGGGTGAAGCCGGACTCGTCACGAAAAAGTTGATAGCCATGAAGATAACCGTCCAGAAGCGCAGGCGAATTGGCCATTCCAGCGTACATGTTGGGAATGCCGCCGGCCGATTTCTTGCCAGCCTCCAGCACTTCTTTGGTCCGGCCTTGCGCGGTCTCGAGGCTGGTGGGAGAAAGAGAAAGTTTTGCAATGTTACGCATTGATAGCTCCTAAAAAAATGGAAAAAGAAAAAAATATTGGACCGATCAGTCCAAATTAAATAAAAAAATTAGAGCGCCAATCCATGCACCATATTTTCAATAGCTGGATCGAGATCAACCCCTGAAAATCCGCTTTTAGCAAGAACGCGCAGGCCTGCAATGCCGGTCACGAGGATGATGGCGTACCGGTACGGGTCCACGTCAGTGTTGAAATGGCCTGCGCCCTGCCCGGCGCGGATGAGGGTCGAAAAAGCATCCCTCATCCCGTCGAAACCAGCCTTGACGTGTTGACGTACTTCGCTGTCACGTGCCCCGAATTCAGCGGCCGTATTCACCAGCAAGCAGCCTCGCCCCGCGTTGTTATCGGACGCTGCCTCTCGCAATATCTGGCGCAGCAGCACTGCCACATTTTCACTTTTGGAGCCGGCACAAACCTTCGATCGCTGATCGTCGGCATAGTGCTTTAACGATTCAATGAACAGGTTTTTCTTTGAACCAAACGTGTTGTACAAAGATGACTTTGCAACGCCCATTGCCTGCGCAATTTCAAGCGCAGGCAATGCCCCATAGCCCATTTTCCAGAAAGCATCAACAGCCCGGGTGAGTGCTTCACCACGATCAAACTCCAATTGTCGTGCCATCGTCAGCATACCTTTTCATAAATTCTGGACCGATCGTACCAGAATTTTGGTACTATTATCTTTTCATACAAATCCTGCGCAGCAAATTGCGCGACGTTACCAAGGCTATCCAATGACCAGTGCAAACGAGTACATCCCTCCCAAGGTCTGGACCTGGGACAAAGAAAGCGGCGGCAAGTTTGCCAACATCAACCGGCCTGTGGCGGGTGCCACACATGACAAGGACCGGCCACTGGGACGCCACCCGTTGCAGCTTTATTCACTGGCCACGCCGAACGGCGTCAAGGTAACGATCATGCTGGAAGAGTTGCTGGCACTTGGACACAGCGGCGCCGAGTACGATGCATGGCTGATCCGTATCGATGAAGGTGACCAGTTTGGCAGTGGCTTTGTTGGCGCCAACCCCAACTCAAAAATTCCGGCCTTGATGGACCACAGTGGTGAAACACCGGTTCGGGTGTTCGAGTCTGGTGCCATCCTGCAGTACCTGGCCGAGAAGTTTGGCGCCTTTTTGCCCGCAAGCGGCGCAGCACGAGCCGAGTGCTTGTCCTGGCTGTTCTGGCAAATGGGCAGTGCGCCCTTTCTGGGAGGAGGTTTTGGCCACTTCTACGCCTACGCACCGGCCAAGTTTGAATACCCCATCAACCGCTTCGCCATGGAAGTCAAACGCCAGCTTGATGTGCTGGACCGTCAGCTGGCAAAGCACCGTTTCCTGGCAGGCGACGACTACACCATCGCTGACATTGCAGTTTGGCCTTGGTACGGCACGCTGGTCAAGGGCCTTCTTTACGAGGCAGGGGAGTTCCTCGGCGTGCAGGAGTACAAGCATGTGCTGCGCTGGACTGACGAGATTGCGTTGCGTCCCGCCGTGCAGCGAGGTCGAAAGGTCAACCGAACCTGGGGGGAGCCTTCAAGCCAGCTGTTCGAACGCCACGAGGGCAGCGACTTTGAAACCCAGACCCAGGACAAAGTCGCCCCTTCCACGGAGGACAAACCATGATTACCCTGTACGACTGCGCCACCGCACCCAGCCCGCGCCGCGCCCGGATCTTTTTGGCTGAAAAAGGCATGTCTCATGAAACTGTGGAGATCGATCTGCGTGGCACCGAACACATGGGCGAGGCTTACCGCCAGATTAACCCGCAGTGCACCGTGCCTGCGCTGCGAACAGAAGAAGGCTCATTGCTTACCGACAATGCCGCCATTGCCGCTTACCTTGAAGCGCTTCACCCTGAGCCACCATTGATGGGCCGCACGCCGCAAGACAAGGCGGAAATCGCCAGCTGGCAGTGGCGGGTCGAGTTTGAAGGCCTGCTGGCAGTAGCCGACGCATTTCGCAACAGCAGCCCTGCCATGGTGAATCGCGCCCTGCCAGGTCCGGTGGACTATCCGCAAATTCCTGAACTGGGTCAGCGTGGTCTGGCCCGGGTTGAGCAATTCTTTTTGACTCTGAACAAACAATTGGCTGGGCGCGATTTCATCGCTGCAAACCAGTTCAGCATTGCAGACATCACGGCGGTGGTGGCACTGGACTTTGCGCGGGTGGTCCGGCTCAAACCCGCAGGAGATCTGGAACATCTGCTTCGATGGCGTGCAGCAATGGGGGAGCGCCCTTCCATCGCTGGCTGAACAGCACGGTCAGCTGTGGACTCGGCGGGGGTACCGGGCTGATCAGCTACCGCTGCTACAACTGCCTTTGCCGCGCTCTTGAATTGGCGGACACGACACCGAGCCGTACGAGCAGTAGACACAACAGTCACCCGACTTTGGTTTGAGCACCGCATGGCATTGCTCGCACTCATAAAACCACTGACAAGCATCGGTGGGCATCGTCTCGGACTTGGCATGTCCACACTCAGGACAGGTCAGTGTGGATTCCGTCATAACAATGGTCACTTGGCAGCACCCACCACAGTCGAGGGATAACCAGCGTTCTTGGTGGCACGGGTGAGTACATCGACGTTCGTTTTCGCATCGTCGAACGTCACCTTCGCCTCGCGCCGCTCTAAATTCACCTCCGTCTTGCCAACGCCAGACACCTTGCCCAAGGCCATCTTGACGGTGATCGGGCAAGCCGCACAGTTCATGTCCGGCATAAATAGCGTGACCGATTGCGTGGCTGCCCACAAAGACGAGGTCAGTGTGGCCAGCATGACCAGCGTAAATATTTTTTTCATGTTGCCGTTTCAATAAAACCAGGGGGCGGCTAGCGGAAACGCAAGTGCAATGAACACCAGCATGACCACGGCCCAGAACAAGACCTTGTAGCGGCGGTTGATGTGCCGTAGTGCGCAGACCTGGCCCGGCGCACAGTTTGCTGCGGGTCGCCAGATACGCAGATACGCGAAGTACAGCGACACGACTGCCGCACCAATGAAAATCGGCTGATAGGGTTCGAGCAAGGTCAGGTTGCTGATCCACGCACCTGATACACCAAGCGTGAGGAGCACCAAGGGCCCGAGGCAGCACGTGGAGGCCAGGATGGCCGCCAGACCGCCGCTCAGCAACGCACCTTGCCCGCCATCACGTGAAGATTCAGCTGATAAATCTTTTTTCATGCTGTAAGCTTATCTCCGTACTCAAGTACGGAGTCAAGCACCATGAATGAACCATCCAAAACACGCACCATCGGCGTCCTGGCCGATGCCGCCGGCGTCAATGTAGAGACGATCCGCTTCTACCAGCGCAAAGGTCTGATGCTGGAGCCTGACCGTCCATTGGGTGGTATTCGTCGTTACAGCAGCGCAGCTCTGGCCCGCGTGCGCTTCATCAAGTCCGCCCAGCGATTGGGTTTCAGTCTGGATGAGATCGCAGACTTGCTCCAACTTGAGGATGGGTCACAGTGCGCCGAAGCGCGCGAGAAGGCCGAGCATAAACTGACAGACGTGCGAGTGCGGCTTGCCGATTTGCAAAGAATCGAGGAGGCTCTGAAAACGATTGTCGAGCGTTGCCGCACTACAAGCGGTCGGGTGAAGTGTCCGCTGATTGCGGTATTGAAGGAGAAATGACGATTTAACTGTCAGGAATCTGTTTCTGATTCCCCGTTACCACTTTGAAAATTGCTATTTATTTAATAGCTATAGCTTGTTGATGGCATTGCGAGAAATCATTCTTTTCTTAAAATTTCTCCTCGCAATCCGGCTCAAGACCGTATTGTGTTGGCGACCCGCTCAGCACAAGCCCTGGCTTGCTCGGCATCGCGTGCTTCCACCATCACACGCAGCAACGGTTCTGTGCCACTGGCCCGGATCAGGATACGACCGGTATCGCCCAGTTCAACCCGTACCGCTTCAGTGTGCGTCGCCAGTTCTGCACTGTCTTTCCAATTCTGACCAGGCTTGAGCCGCACATTGATCAGGGTCTGCGGGAACAGTACCACATCGGACAGCAGTTCAGAAAGCGTCTGCTGGCTGCGCACGCAGGCCTGCAGCACCTGAAGTGCGCTGATCAGGCCATCGCCGGTGGTGTGCTTGTCCAGTGCCAGCAAATGGCCGGAACCCTCGCCGCCTAGCAGCCAGCCACGCTTTTCAAGTTCTTCAAGCACATAGCGGTCGCCAACCTTGGCACGCACAAATTCCAGACCTTTGGCTTTTAACGCCAATTCCACAGCCATATTGGTCATCAGGGTACCGACAGTGCCCGGAACTTTTTCGCCGCGCGCAAGACGCTCGTTAACCATCAGAAACAGCACTTCGTCGCCGTTGAAAAGACGGCCTTCGGCATCGACTACCTGCAGCCGGTCAGCATCGCCGTCGAGTGCAATGCCGTAGTCAGCCTTATTGGCGAGCACCGCAGCCACCAGTGCGTCTGGATGGGTTGCACCGAAACCATCGTTGATGTTCAGGCCATCGGGCGCGCAGCCGATGGCAATCACCTCGGCACCTAATTCATGAAACACCATGGGGGCAATGTGGTAGGCCGCCCCGTGTGCGCCGTCGACCACAATCTTCAAGCCTTTGAGCGTCAAGTCGTGGGCAAAAGTGCTTTTGCAAAATTCAATGTAGCGTCCGGCAGCATCGTCAAGCCGACGGGTTTTTCCCAATGACGCTGAATCTGCCCAGACCGGCGGCTCATCAAGTGCGGCTTCCACCGCGGACTCCCATTCGTCATTGAGCTTGGTACCGTGGGCGCTGAAAAACTTGATGCCGTTGTCGGCAAAGGGGTTGTGGCTGGCACTGATCACCACGCCCAGGCTGGCACGTTGCGCCCGCGTCAGGTAGGCGACACCGGGCGTTGGCAAGGGCCCAAGCAGCACCACGTCAACACCAGCGGAATTGAAACCGGACTCCAGCGCACTTTCCAGCATGTAGCCTGAAATCCGGGTGTCCTTGCCGATCAGCACAGTCGGGCGCGTTTCGGTTCTGCGCAGTACGCGTCCTACTGCATGGGCGAGACGAAGTACGAAATCAGGCGTGATGGGCGCCTGTCCGACCGTGCCGCGGATGCCATCGGTGCCAAAGTATTTTCTTGTCATGGGTGTTGTGGTTTATTGACGTTGTGGTGCAGTATTCAGCCCATTAAGAGCACGACTTGGCACTGATTTTATGGCCGTCTTTTGAGCTTGGACCAAACGACTGCCATTTTTTGTGCACTGCAACAATCATGCGTCATGTGCCAAGCGCATTGTCCTATGGGCTGGCAGCTTTCCAGACTTTCAATACTTGCACGGTTTCCCGCACGTCATGAACTCGCACGATATGTGCGCCGCGTTCAATGGAGAGCAAGGCGGCGGCTACGCTTGGAATCATGCGCCCCTGAGGTGAAGCTGTTGCCAGATCATCACAGACCGCGGCCAGCGATGATTTACGTGACCAACCCGCGAGCAGCGGATAGCCGGCTGCCAGCAATTCATGCTGGCGTGCCAGCAGGACAAAATTCTGCTCCACTGTTTTTCCAAAACCAATGCCCGGATCCAGCACGATACGGGATTTTTCGACCCCGAGCGTTTGCAAGGTTTGTGCTGCCTCCTTCAGAAACAAGAAAACCTGAGGAACCACGTCACCCTGCATGGGCGTTGCCTGCATGGTTTGCGGCTCGCGATGCATGTGCATCAGGCAGACACCACAAGACGCATGCGCCGCCACAGCTTCAAGAGCTCCTGGCTGACGAAGCGCCCAGATGTCATTGATGATGTCGGCCCCAAGATCGAGCACGGCGCGCATGACTTCGGGCTTGTAGGTGTCCACTGAAACCGGCACGCCCAGCGTGACGGCATGGCGAACCACCGGCAGCACACGGGCCAGTTCCTGCTCCAGCGGCACTGGCAAGGCGCCAGGACGCGTGGATTCGCCGCCGATGTCCAACAGGTCCGCGCCATCCCGAACCAACTTTTCGCAATGGGCCAACACGACCGACAAATTATCAGTAGCAAAGGAATAGTTTGCGCCGTCAGAAAATGAATCTGGCGTGACATTGACAATGCCCATGACGCGAGGTTGCGACAGGTCCAACTGAAAACGCGCGGTTTGCCAGATCACGAAAGGTCCTTGCGGGTGACTACGGATTGAACGATTAAATGGGGCATAACGATAACAACAGGCCCAAAGAAAAACCGGGGACTGGCCCCGGTTTTCAGAATATCTGGCGAACTGAAGGGTCTAGATCAGGCGGCGTTAGGGGCCGGGTCAGTTGTAACCGCTGGACTGCCACCACTCGGGCCAGAGCCCCCGCTGCCAACGGAAGGATTGCGTGGCGTCCAGTCTTTGGGAGGACGCGGCTCCTTGCCGGCCATGATATCGTCCATCTGCTCAACGTCGATGGTTTCCCATTCCAGCAAAGCCTTGGCCATCGCGTGCATCTTGTCCTTGTTGTCTTCGATGATTTTGCGCGCCAAGCTGTATTGCTGATCAATGATGCGGCGCACTTCGTTATCGACTTTTTGCAGCGTGGCTTCACTCATGTTGTTGGTCTTGGTCACAGAACGGCCCAAAAACACTTCGCCTTCGTTCTCCGCATAAACCATGGGGCCGAGCGCATCGGTCATACCGTAGCGCGTCACCATGTCCCTTGCCAATCCGGTAGCCCGCTCGAAATCGTTGCTGGCGCCAGTGGTCATCTGGTTCATGAACACTTCTTCAGCGATACGGCCACCGAACAGCATGCTGATCTGGCTCAGCATGTATTCGCGGTCGTAGCTGTAGCGATCCTGCGCCGGGAGACTCATTGTGACCCCCAGGGCGCGGCCACGCGGAATAATGGTGACCTTATGGACTGGATCGCACTTTGGCAGCATTTTGCCGAGCAAAGCATGGCCAGACTCATGGTAAGCCGTATTTCGACGCTCTTCCTCAGGCATAACCATGCTCTTGCGCTCGGGACCCATCAGGATCTTGTCCTTGGCTTTTTCAAAGTCCTGCATCTCCACAGTGCGGGCACTGCGACGCGCGGCCATCAAAGCCGCTTCGTTGCACAGGTTGGCCAGATCGGCCCCCGACATGCCAGGGGTACCGCGGGCAATCACACTGGCATTCACGTCCTGTCCCAGCGGGACTTTGCGCATGTGGACATTAAGGATCTGTTCGCGGCCGCGAATGTCGGGCAGCGTGACATACACCTGGCGGTCAAAACGACCGGGACGGAGCAAGGCAGCGTCCAGAATATCGGGGCGGTTGGTGGCCGCCACGACGATCACACCTACATTGGTTTCAAAACCATCCATCTCAACCAGCATCTGGTTCAAGGTCTGCTCGCGCTCATCATTGCCACCACCGACACCGGCACCACGCTGGCGGCCAACGGCGTCAATCTCGTCAATGAAGATGATGCAAGGCGCATTTTTCTTGGCATTGTCAAACATGTCGCGAACCCGGGCGGCGCCCACGCCAACGAACATCTCAACGAAGTCGGAACCGGAAATCGAGAAAAACGGAACCTTGGCTTCACCGGCAATACCCTTGGCGAGCAAGGTTTTACCAGTGCCCGGAGGGCCAACCAAAAGCAAACCACGGGGAATGCGACCGCCTAGTTTCTGGAACTTGGCCGGATCCTTCAGGAAATCGACCACCTCCTTGACTTCTTCCTTTGCCTCGTCGCAGCCTGCCACGTCAGCAAATGTCACGGTGTTGGTGGATTCATCCAGCATGCGTGCCTTGGATTTACCAAAACTGAAGGCCCCGCCCTTGCCGCCGCCTTGCATTTGTCGCATGAAGTACACCCACACCCCGATCAGCAGCAGCATGGGACCCCAACTGACGAGGAGCGTCATCAGCAAGGAGCTTTCTTCGCGCGCCTTGACGTCAAACTTCACATCGTTGGCGATCAAATCGCCAATCAAGCCACGGTCAAGGTAGGTGGCCGTAGTGCGGATTTTGCGGTCATCGATGGTTGTGGCGGCGATTTCAGTGCCTCCCTGACCTTCGGCGATAGTTGCCGTCCTGATGCGCTTGCCACGCACCTCTTCAAGAAACTCGGAGTAACCCAAGTAATTGGAGCCGGTGCCGGCGCGTGTGTCGAATTGCTTGAACACGGTGAAAAGCACCATAGCAATGACAAGCCAGATTGCTACTTTAGAAAACCACTGATTATTCAAGGACTGCTCCGATATATGAATCCAAAACCGATTGCATCGCACATGAGACTCATTTTAGGCGTTTCAAGAGGCCAGACCGGCGATTAAGGCTTTGCATCCCTGTGCAGAACACGGATTTAACCGGATATTTCAGCGTTACGAACGTAATTTCATCCTCATGTCATATTTTTCAGACCCTTGCCAATCAAGAAGGTTTCAGAAGAATTTGAACGCGAAGCCTTGGGCTTCATGCGCTTGACCACCTTGAAACTGGCCTGAAACAGCTTGACAAGATCGTCATAACCGCTGCCGTGAAACAGTTTGACGACCAGTGAGCCGTCCGGCTTCATGCGGGACTGGGCAAATTCCACCGCCAGTTCGACCAGATGGGCGATGCGCGCCGCATCCACCGACTCAATGCCGGACAGATTGGGCGCCATATCCGAAATCACCAGGTCCACCTTGACAGCGCCCTGCTCTGAGCGCAACGCTTGCTCCAGTTTTTCCAGCACGTCGGGTTCGCGGAAGTCGCCCTGTATAAAGGCCACGCCTTCAATGGGTTCCATGGGCAACAAGTCCAGCGCGATGATGCGGCCATTGAGCGCTCCCGCTGCGGCGCCGGTTGGCGAGAGCTTGCGCCGGACATACTGACTCCACGCGCCCGGCGTGCTGCCCAGGTCGACGACGCAGTCGCCGGGCTTGACCAATCCCAGCGTTTCGTCCATTTCCTTGAGCTTGAAAGCAGCGCGGGCGCGATAGCCTTCCTTGCGGGCCTGCTTCACATAGGGGTCGTTGATATGGTCGTGTAGCCACGCCTTGTTGACTTTTTTACCTTTTGCATCACCCTTGGTGGCGACCTTGGAGGTCGATTTCGGGAGGAGTTTGTGGTCTGACTTGGCATTTACTTTCATGCGGCCTATTGTCGTCTTCCCGACACCGCCGATAATTGCGCATGGCTCAAATACAACTTACCCCTGCCCAGCGCAAAGACCACCGCGCTGAAGCGCACCATCTCAATGCCGTCGTGATGATTGGCTCCGACGGCCTGACCGACAATGTAAAAAAGGAAATCGACGCCGCCTTGAGTGCCCATGGCCTGATCAAGGTACGGGTCCAGTCCGACGACCGTGCAGGCCGCGAAGACATGTTCCGCTCGCTGGCTGAAGAACTTGACGCTGCGCCCATCCAGCACATCGGCAAGTTGCTGGTGTTCTGGCGGCCGGTTCCCGAGAAAGAGAAAAAGGTCAGCGAAGACCGCATGGCCGGCCCGCGCGACGTGAAAGTGCTGAAGAACAGTTCGCGCTATGGCCAGCGGCCAGAAGTCAAGACCCTGCGGGTGCTGGGCAACCAGCGCCTCACACCGGGCGGCAGCGTCAAGCGCGCCAAGCCCCGCCAGCAAGTCAGCGTCAAGAAACGGTCACAAGACTGAACTTTCTCCAAGCCCTGAACCGACCTTGCGACTTCGCTGGTCGGTTTTTGCTTTTTCATGTATAAAAAAACTTGCGGCCTTTAGATTTACCCCAGCCGCCCACAGTTAAATATGATGAAAAATCCACTTCTTGACTTCTCTGACCTTCCCCTGTTTGACCAGATCCTGCCCGAGCATGTCGGCCCGGCGATGGACGATTTGCTTGCCAAAGCCGAAACGGCGCTGGAGCAGGTCACGGCAGATGACTTTCCGGCGACGTGGAGTGGTATTGCCGGCGTGCTTGATGTGGCCACAGAAAACCTTGGCCGTGCCTGGGGCGCCGTTAGTCACCTGAACGGCGTGGCGGACACACCTGAGTTGCGTGCCGCCTACAATGCCGCCCTGCCCCGCGTCACCGAATTCTGGACGCGCCTGGGCGCTGACGAACGCCTGTATGCCAAGTACAAGGCCATCGACGCGGGCAGCCTGAATGACGAGCAGCGCCAGGCACACAAGAATGCCATCCGAAACTTTGTGCTTTCGGGCGCCGAACTGACGGGTGCGGCCAAGGAACGATTCGCGCTTATTCAGGAGCGCCAGGCCGAACTCAGCCAGAAATTCAGTGAAAACTCGCTTGACGCTACGGATGCGTTTGCTTACTACGCCACCGATGATGAAGTGGAAGGCATTCCAGAAGACGTGTTGCAAACCGCCAAGGCGCAGGCTGAAGCCGAGGGCAAGGCCGGCTATCGGCTCAGCCTGAAAATGCCAAGCTATCTGCCGGTGATGCAATTTGCCGAAAGCAGCAGCCTGCGCGAGAAGCTCTACAAGGCCTACACCACGCGCGCCAGCGATCAGGCTCCGGCTGAATTCAGCCAGTTTGACAACAGCGCGGTGATGCAGGAAATCCTGGCCTTGCGTCAGGAAGAATCACGGCTGTTGGGTTACCAGAATTTCGGCGAGGTCTCGGTGGTGGCCAAGATGGCCAAGTCGCCCGAAGAAGTCGTGACCTTTCTGCGTGACCTGGCCCGCCGCGCCCGTCCCTATGCGGAAAAAGACATTGCCGACCTGCGCAGGTTTGCGGCTGAGAAACTGAACCAGTCGGCCCCCCAGGCCTGGGACTATGCCTACATTGGTGAAAAGCTCAAGGAAGAGCGCTATGCCTTCAGCGAGCAGGAAGTCAAGCAGTACTTCACCGCACCCAAGGTGCTGGCGGGCCTGTTCAAGATCGTCGAAACCCTCTTCGAGGTGCAGATTCGCGAGGATTCAGCGCCTGTGTGGAAGCCGGGCGTGGCGTTTTACCGCATCGAGCGCGATGGCCAACTGGTCGGCCAGTTCTACCTTGACCAGCCAGCCCGCAACGGCAAGCGCGGTGGCGCCTGGATGGACGATGTGCGGGCCCGCTGGCTGCGCCCCGACACCGGCATGCTGCAAACGCCTGTTGCGCATTTGGTGTGCAATTTTGCCGACAGCGTCGGCGGCAAGCCCGCGCTGCTGACGCATGATGACGTGACCACGCTGTTTCACGAGTTCGGCCATGGTTTGCACCACATGCTCACGCAGGTCAACGAGCACGACGTGTCGGGCATCAGCGGCGTCGAATGGGACGCGGTCGAGTTGCCGAGCCAGTTCATGGAAAACTTCTGCTGGGAATGGGACGTGCTAAAACAGATGACGGCGCATGTCGACACGGGCGAGCCACTGCCCCGCGCACTGTTCGACAAGATGCTCGCTGCCAAGAATTTCCAGAGCGGCATGCAGACATTGCGCCAAGTCGAGTTTTCGCTCTTCGACATGCTGCTGCACACCTCGCACAACCCGGACGAGGACCTGATGGGCCTGCTGGGCGAGGTGCGCCGCGAAGTGGCAGTCATTTCTGCGCCAGCCTACAGCCGTACAGCGCACACCTTCAGCCATATCTTTTCAGGCGGCTATGCGGCGGGCTACTACAGCTACAAGTGGGCTGAAGTACTGTCGGCAGACGCCTATGCGGCCTTTGAAGAAACCGCAGCCGCCAACGACCAAGCAGGAAACGACAAGTCAACCGTCAGCGTGCAAGCTGGCAGAAAATACCGCCAGGCGATTCTCGAATCGGGCGGAAGCCGCCCGGCCATGGAGTCGTTCAAGGCATTTCGAGGCCGTGAACCTTCACTCGACGCCTTGCTGCGCCATCAGGGCATGGCTTGAAACCCATGCTGAAAATACTTTGAAAAACTGGACCGGAACCATGAAATCAAGCGCATTGTGTTTTTCCGGATTCAAGGCACTGTTGATGCTGGGGCTGGCAGCCAGCGCCCTGTCTTCATTGCAGGTGCAGGCGCAGCAGATTTACCGCATCGTCGGGCCGGATGGCAGGCTGATTTTTTCGGACCGGCCACCGCCAGTGTCGGCGCCCAATACCCGAGTCAGCGAAGTCAATGTATCTGGCGGCGCAGGTGACAACACACCAGCCGGCCTGCCGTTCGAACTTCGCCAGGTGGTGCTCAAGTACCCGGTGGTCCTGTACACCGGCGAAAACTGCGCGCCCTGCGGCGCAGGCCGTTCATTGCTGACCCGTCGGGGCGTTCCATTCAATGAAAAAACGGTCATCACGGTCGCCGATACCGAGGCGCTTCAACGTCTGAGCGGCGAAACCTTATTGCCCTTTCTGACCATTGGCGGCCAGCATCTCAAGGGTTTTTCCGATGCGGAATGGACCCAGTTCCTAAATGCTGCGGACTATCCAAAGTCTTCGGTCCTGCTGCCCAGCTACCGATTGCCCAGGCCAGTGCCGTTGGTAGCCGAGTCGCTCTTGCCGGCATCGCCTCCTTCTGGCGAAAACAGCGAGCCGAAAACAGCGAAGAAAACCCCTGCGTTACGCCCCGTACAGGCACCTGCCAACAGCAGCAATCCGGGCGGCATCAAATTCTGACCGATGTGAACAGCCTGTAATTCGAGCTCGCCGATCAACAGCCCGGTTGAGCGCAGGCGCTGCTTTGTTTTCGAAGTTTTGGCGGCACGTTTGGCACAATGCAAAACAGAAAGGCCAGAATGCACCAACGAATCAGCGAAGAGATCACCTTCCGCAAGCTGGAAGTTTTGCTGGCTTACATGGAAACCGGCAGCCTGACGCGTGCGGCCGAGCGGCTTGATGTCAGTACGGTCAGCGTGCATCGTGCGCTTCACTCACTCGAAGAAGGGGTACGCTGCACCCTTTTCCGGCCTGAAGGCCGCAACCTTTTGCCTACCGATGCTGCGCAGGCGCTGGCCGAAGTAGCACGCGACGTGCTCAAACTGATGGCCGACGGTATCACCTCGACCCGGCAGGCTGGAGGCTATGCGGCTGGCAGCATCAGGATAGGCTCGTTGTATTCGCTCACCATCAAGACTGTGCCTACGCTCATCATGGGCATCAAGCTGCGCAAGCCGGAGTTGCAAACCGAACTGATACTGGGCTCCAATGCGGACCTGCTGCAAAAGCTCAGGCAGGGTCTGGTCGATGCAACCCTGATGGCGGATTCCGAAGGCGAGGCCGACATTGAATCCATTGCGCTGTTCGATGACGACATCTACTTTGCCGCGCCCGTCGGTTCCCCTTATGCGAACCTGGACTCTGTAGACCTCAGCGCCTGCGCTGACGAGCGCTTTGTCAGCCTGACTGAGGGCTTTGCCACCTATTCAGGCTTTGTAGAAGCCTTTCGGGTTGCTGGCTTCACACCCAGCATTGCCATGAAGGTGGGCGACATTTTCTCGCTCATGAATCTGGTCAGCGGCGGCATTGGTTGCACGCTGCTGCCGGGCCGGGTGCGCGACGTGATTCCGAACAAGGTGCAATTGATTCCGCTGCAGCCGAGGTTCCTGATGCGCCAGCATATCGCTCTCAATTTCCTGCGCACCCGCGAGCGCGACCCGAATTTACTGGCGCTGGCATCGGTCTGCCGACTGTCGCGGCAATTGCTGGCGTGACTTCAGGGTTAACCCCCGACTGTTTCACCCACTGAAATCGTGACGCCTGCGCGTTAATTGATCTGCCTTGCCGGCGCCGATAAAGTCGCACTCAAGAAACCAACGCGGCAAACCTTCCGGCTTGTGCGGGACCCGGTTTCTAACCATTCGGCCGAATACTGGCGGTGTAATAGGAGACAAGCATCATGATCATCTACGGGGTAGCGCTGCTGTCCATCTGTACCTTGCTCGGGGTACTCATCGGCGACCTGCTGGGCGCGGCAATCGGTGTCAAGGCAAATGTAGGGGGCGTCGGTTTTGCGATGATCCTGCTGCTGTTTTTCTCAGAACATCTCAAGAACACCGGACGATTCGTGCAGCAGTCGTCCCAAGGCGTGGCTTTCTGGACGGCCATGTACATCCCGATCGTGGTGGCCATGGCCGCGCAGCAAAACGTGCTTGGCGCGATCAAGGGTGGCCCGATGGCAATCATCGCGGGTGCTTTGGCAACGGTGATCTGCTTCGCGCTGATACCGGTCGTCGACCGGATCGGCAGGCCCAAACTGCAACCCTCAGATCAGCCGCCGTCCGGCCAGCACCGTTCAGGAGAAACGGCATGACCAGCACGCTGGACATCCTGACCAGCGCGCTGGTCAAAAATGGGCTGCTGACGGCTTTTGCCGTCGTGGGCGTCACGATGTGGGTGTCGTATGTGCTGTCGGCACGGCTGACGCGTGGCCACCTGCAGGGGTCGGCCCTGGCCATCATGCTCGGACTGCTGATGGCCTACATCGGCGGCGTCGTGACCGGCGGCAAGAATGGCGTGGTTGACTTCAAGCTGCTGAGTGGCGTCGGGCTGCTGGGCGGCGCCATGCTGCGCGACTTCGCCATTGTGTCAACCGCTTATGGCGCCACCCTGACAGACATGCGCAAGTGCGGTGTCAGCGGCATTGTTTCGTTGTTACTGGGCGTGGTCTTGTCTTTTGTCGTCGGCGGTGCCGTGGCAATGGCTTTCGGCTACACCGACGCAGTCAGCATCACCACCATCGGGGCCGGCGCAGTGACCTATATCGTGGGACCGGTGACTGGCGCGGCCATCGGCGCCAGTTCCGAGCTGATCGCCCTGAGCATCGCCGCAGGACTGGTGAAGTCGGTGATGGTGATGATCGGCACGCCCTTCTTTGCCAAAATGATCGGCCTGGACAACCCCCGTACGGCGATGATCTTCGGCGGCATGATGGGCACCACCAGCGGCGTCTGCGGCGGTTTGGCAGCGGTGGACCCGAAGCTGGTGCCCTACGGCGCCATGACCTCGACGTTCTACACAGGGCTGGGTTGCCTGATGGGGCCGTCGGTGCTGTTCTTTGCCACGCGCGCATTGATCGGTTAAGGACATTTGCGCTGACTGTGCATCACGCCAGTCAAGGCAAAAACAGCTTATTGCTATTAAATATATAGCTGCTTGTACATGCCAGTCAAGCGCCAGAGGCATATTTCATGCTTAAAATCCTGTTTTTTGGCAAGACCGGCACCACAGCAAGCCCAGGCCGCAGCGGTCTTAAAACCCATGCCGCGCGGCGTCATGCGTTTGCAAAGCTGGCGGCAGGCTCTCATCGGCCTGCATTGACCCCGACACCTATTGTTCGCGCTGCCGCTCCCGCGCCATCAGGACCGCCAGCGTGTCGGTGCGGGTGCCGGCTGCGGCCACCGACACGGCATCGGGAAACGCCAGCCCGCCAAGCTTGGTCAGCACGCTGCCCGGCGGCATTTCAACGCTCAGGCGAACGCCGTGCTCGTGGGCCAGCACGCTGGTGTCGTGCCATTTCACCGGCAACGCCATGTTGCGCGCCAGGTCGTCGGCAATAAGGGCGGGCGCACTCAGCGCGCGGCCCAGGCTGGCGCTGAAGTAGCGCAGGCGCGGCGCAGCCACCGGCACAGCAGCCATGGCCAGCGCCAGTTCGGCTGCCGGCGCGTCAAGCAGCGGGCAGTGCGACGGAACACTGATCGCCACCGGCTTGGCGGCATAGGCGCCCCGCTTCTGCGCGAGTTCAGCCACATGCGCCATGGCGGCATGCGCGCCGGCCACCACCAGTTGCGTCGGGGCATTGACGTTGGCCAGGAAAACGGGTGAAACGGCTGAATGCACCTGGGCAATGAGCGGCTCCAGCGCGGCACGCTCCAGACCGAGGATCGCGGTCATGCCATAGCCGCAGGGATAGGCCGCTTCCATCAGCCGGGCACGGCGCTCGACCAGCCGCAGCGCATTTGCATAGGACAGCACCGACGCAACCACCGCCGCCGGATAGGCGCCCACCGACAAGCCGGCCACGGCATCGGGCGGACCGGCCTCGCGGATCAAATGGCGCGCCGTGGCAACGCCGGCGATCAGCAAGGCAAGCTGGACCGCGACGGACGAACGCAGCGCTGCATCGCTGTCCAGCGCCAGGGCATCGCGACCCAGCACCTCGCTGGCCTCGTCCATCACCTCGCGCACGAGCGCATTGTGCGGCAACGCATGCAGCATGCCGGCGCGTTGTGCGCCCTGACCCGGGAAGGTGAACAGGATGCTCATGCCGGCATGGGGCAGCAGGCAGCACTGAAAAAAGCCGGGTCCGGACGCGCCCAGGCGTTGTCGGTCAGGACGGGGCCTCGGTTCGTCTTGAGCAAAACCGCCCCGCCGGTGCGCGTCCACTCGTTCAAGGCAAAGGCACCAAACGGTGTCTCGACCTGCACATCGACGCGCGCATCAAGGTCGTGCAGCAGCTGGGCAACTGCACGCAAGGCATCGGCATCGGGCGCCAGCGGCACGCGCAGGATCAGGTCCAGGTCGCTGCCGGGGCGCAGCACATCGCAGCCGCTGGCCAGAAAAAATCCGACTCCGCCTGTTACACCCCATGCGAGCGGCAGGGCGTCGAGTTTCGGGCCGAGCCGGGCCAGCGCTTGCAGGCAGGCCAGCGGCGATTTGCGCACCCGGACACTGACTGCCGCGCTGTGGGCAATTTGCTCCGGCGTGAGCACCCGCACGACGTGCCCAGCCGCCAGCCGGGCAGCACAGCGCTCGCTGCGGGTGATGCCGCGCAGCCCCACCGGCACCTGGACCGCGTCAGCCAGCGTGGCGCGCCGCACCACCACCGGGGCCGCGGCAAGCCAGGCCGGCGTGGCCCACGACGGCGGCGGTTCCGAAAAAATCAATGCCGAAGCCGCCACCGGCCACAGCAGATCGTGCGGACGATGGATGGCGGCAGGTGCATTCACCACTGCGCGCGCAGCTTCTCTCGGACGCGCGACGAAGCCTGCCGGTTGACGCCGCCCAGACGGCTGCGCAAGTCAGCCGCAGGGTCGGTTTTGATGTTGTCCAGTGCGGCCACGAGCGCGCCACGCACATGTTCCAAGTCGGCCGCCAACGGATGTTCGGCGCTGGCCACATCGACCAGCTTCCACAGCAAGCCCAGCGTGGCGTAGCTGGCAATGTCGTAGGCCATTGGCGGCACGTCGGCGGCCAGCCGTTCAAGGTCTTCGACGCTGCGCAGCGTCACGCGGGCGGCGGCGGCCTTGCCCATGGCATGCACCATCACGCCGTCGTCGTTCAAGGCAATCAGCCGGCTGGCCTGGTAGCCGTGGGCCAAAAAGGCGCCCGACATGGCCTTGCCGACGATCAGGCCGATCACCGGATGGCCCTGCTGGCGCGCCTGCGCATAGGCCCCGGCGGCGCCAGCCAGCGCCTGGTGGATGCCAAACGCCTCCTCGCGTCGGCCATAGGCCTGGCTGCTGACGTCGATCACCGCGACGATGGCGCGTTTGGCGCCCTCGCGATCCGCCGCGATGGCCTCATGCACGGACTGCGCCAGCGCCCAGCCTTCGATCAGCCCTGTCTCGCCGGTACGCGCACGCGGGTAGCTGCTTTCGGCATCCGGCACCACTGCGATGTAGCGCGCTGGCTGGCCGGCCAGCATCGCATCGGCCACGCGAACCGAGGGCGGATAGCCCCGCAACACGTCAGCGTTGTCGGTCAGGGCAGCCAGCCAGATGGCGCCACGGCTTGGGGTTTGCTCATTCATGTCCGGCTCCTGCGCTGTTGACGCGATTGACGCTATCGGTGTGAGTGACGTTGTAGACCTGCCGCACGATGTCGGGCGTGGCCTGCACGCCGGCGTCGTAAGACGACAGCCGCGCCAGGTAGTGCGCGTACTGGTCGCTGCGCTCGACGCCGGGGCGGCCGCGCGCCAGCAGGCCGACGACGGCGCTGCGGATGTCGCTGGTGTCGTCCTGGACATAGGCATCGACCAGCCCGGTGCGAAAGCGCTGCTCGCCGCCGGTGAAGCTCCAGATGAAGGGCCGGTCGCGCGAATCGTATTCGGCAATGCCGGCTTCCTGCTCGATCACCTGCGGCCCGTTCAGGCCCAGCCGCGCCTCGCGCGTGGCGACCAGGTAGCTGCACAGGCCCGCGGCAATCGACATGCCGCCAAAGCAGCCCACGCTGCCGGCAATCACGCCGATGACCGGCTGGTACTGCCGCAGATCGACAATGGCCGAATGGATCTCGGCAATGGCGGCCAGGCCCAGGTTGGCTTCCTGCAGGCGAACGCCGCCGGTTTCAAACAGGATGACGGCGCGCATCGGCACGCCTTGGCGGTTGTCATCAGCCGCCAGTTCCAGCGCGCCGGCCATCTTTGCCCCGCCAACCTCGCCCAGACTGCCGCCCTGGAACGCGCCTTCAATCGCCAGCACGACGGCCGGCTGGCCGTCGATGCAGCCCTTGGCAACCACCACGCCGTCGTCCGATTGCGTCACCACGCCTTGGCGGGCCAGCCACGGCGAGGTCATGCGCTCGAACGGGTCGATGAGTTCGCGAAATGTCCCGGCATCGAGCAGCGCGCGCACCCGGGCCCTGGCGTCGAGTTCGACAAAGCTGTCATGGCCCGTCAGGCCCAGGGGCAAAGCGCTCATGATTTTTCTCCTGGGGCCGCATCACCCAGCGTCTGGAAGGCCTGCGCCACGCGCATGCCGACCACGCCCGGTGTCGCGCCAAAATCGTTGATCTCAAGCGCTACCGCAGGCCAGCCCTGTGCATCGGCCTTGAACAACCGGTCGAGCTGCGCCTGCCAGACAGCGCCATAGCCATTGACCGAGGTCGTCACGCGCACGCGGGTTTGCCCCGCCGTGCCCGGCTCCAGCAGCACTTCAAGGTCGCCGGAGCCAACAACGCCGACCATCACCCGCCCACCAGCGGGCTGGCCTGCAGGGTATTGAAAATCAAAGGTTTCCATATCAGCTTTCAATTAAGTGAAGGCCTGCAGACCGGAAGGTCCAGGCGATCGAGAAACAAGGTGGCGGCCAGCAGATCGGCCGCACCGCCCGGCGAGGCATTCAAGGCCAGCGCTCGTGCATCGAGTTGATGCAGCAGACGCCGGCCCGTCAGGCTGGCCACGCCGCCTCCGGCCAGCACGTCGGCGGCATCGTCTTGCAGCGCCCGCAACGCGGCCGGCCCGGCCCGGGACAGCACGCAGGTGTCGTCCAGACCACTCAAAATGGCCAGCAGCGCATTGAGGCGGGACGCCGTTTCGCTATTCCCGCGCGCGCGGCTGCGCTGCAGTTCGGGCAATCCGCGCTCGATGACCTGCGGAAATCCGGCCTGAGCCTGGCCGCGTGCGCCAGTGACGCCAAAGTCGCGGCAGGCGCGTTCACCCTTATTGCCGGTCACTTGCGGTGCATGGCAGTCCGGCATGCGGGCAATGGCGGCGGCCAGCTGCGCCGTTCGCGCCGGGCTGGTCGCCTCGGACTCCAACGCTGCGCCGGCCACCAGCAGGCCCAGCGCCCAGATCGCGCCTCTGTGGGTGTTGACGCCCTGTGTCGTCTGCATCATGGCGGCCTCGGCTTCGCGGCCAATCCGGCCCAGCGATTCGCGCAGCCCCAGCGTGGGCGCGCCGGCGTCGCGTGCGACCTCGGCCATTTCAATGAATGCCGGCGCCAGCGCGCAGGCCGAGCGGCACATCAGCTCCAGGTCCAGGTCGGTGTGCGCGCCCCGGCCCCGGCGGTCCACCAGCCCCGGCTTGGGCGTCAGCCGCGCTTCGTCGAGCAGCGCATCGACCGCCTGCACTGCCAGCCTTGACGAGTGGCTTGGTGCAGGGAGGAATTCAAGGTCCAATGCCTTCATTACCAGCTCCTGAACCGGGCCGGCGGCTCGTACAGCCCGCCCGACCAATCCACCAGATCGGCCATGCTCTTGGCCGCGAGCAGCGAGCGTGTGGCTTTGGATCGGTCCACGCCCAGGTCTTCCGGCAGCGCGATCAGCCCTTCGCTGCGCATCTGCCGCGTCTGCGCCGGGTCATGGCGCAGGCCAATCGGCGTGACGCCCGCGACGGCTGCGATCATCGCCTGGCGCTGCGCCAGCGACTGCGCCTTGTACAGGTAGGCAATGCCCTCCTCCGTCAGCACATGGGTCACGTCGTCGCCGTAGATCATCACCGGCGCCAGCGCCATGCCTGAATCTTTGGCAACCTGCACTGCGTCGAGTTCCTCGACGAAGGTCGGCTTGCCGCCGGCCTGGAAGGTCTCGACCATCTGCACTACCAGTTTGCGGCCCTTTTCCAGCGGGCTGTCGGTCTGCAGCATGTCGAGCCAGGCGGGCGTGCAGTGGCGCCGGCCGCCGGGCTGGTGGCCCATGTTGGGCGCGCCGCCAAAGCCTGACAACCGGCCCCGGGTGACGGTCGAAGAGTGGCCGTCGCCGTCAACCTGCAGGGTGGAGCCGATGAACAGATCGACCGCGTACTGGCCCGCCAGCTGGCACAGCGCGCGGTTCGAGCGCATCGAGCCGTCGGCGCCGGTGAAGAACACATCGGGCCGCGCCGCGACGTACTTTTCCATGCCGAGTTCGCCGCCAAACGAATGCACGCTCTCGACCCAGCCCGACTCGATGGCCGGAATCAGGGAAGGGTGCGGATTGAGCGCCCAGTGGCGGCAGATCTTGCCCTTGAGCCCGAGCGACTCGCCATAGGTCGGCAAGATCAGCTCGATGGCGGCGGTGTTGAAGCCGATGCCGTGGTTCAGCGACTGCACCTGATGGCGCTCGTAGATGCCGCGAATCGCCATCATCGCCATCAGGATGTGCACCGGCTTGATCAGGCGCGGGTCGCGGGTGAACAGCGGCTCGATGAAGAAGGGCTTGTCAGCTTTCACCACAAAGTCGATCCATGAGCCCGGAATGTCAACGCGCGGCAGGTCGCCCACATCGTCCACGATCTCGTTGACCTGCGCGATCACGATGCCGTCGCGAAACGTCGCCGCCTCGACCAGCGCGGGCGTGTCCTCGGTGCTGGCGCCCGTGTACAGGTTGCCGGCACGGTCGGCCGTGAAGCCGGCGATCAGTACGACGTTCGGCGTCAGGTCGATGTACAGGCGTGCATAGAGTTCGATGTAGGTGTGGATGGCGCCGATCTCTAACTGCCCGTCTTCGAGCAGTTGCGAGATGCGCAGGCTTTGCGAGCCGGCGTAGGAAAAATCGAGCTTGCGGGCAATGCCGCTTTCAAACAGGTCCAGGTGCTCGGGCCGGCTGACGCTGGGAATAATCATGTGCAGGCCGTTGACCTTGGCTGCATCGACTTGCGCCAGCGAGCGCGACAAAAAATCCGCCTGCTTCTGGTTGTTGCCCTCCAGCACCACGCGGTCGCCGGGCGCGATCAGCGCTTCAAGAAAGGAAACAATGTCGGCTGTCGGAACCACCCGGCCGTCAGTGAAGGCGGCGGCACGCGCCAGGCGCCGTTTTTTTTCGGTCCGGCGGGTGTCCCATGACCGGCTGCTGGGTTGAGTCTGCATTTTTGCTCCATAAAATCGCTTTGACAGCAAAGATATTCGAGCGGGCTGGTCGGGTCAATGAACCTTGCCGTGGATTCATTACGCTGGGCGCAAAGGTTGCGGCCGGGAAAGACCTCAAATCCATGAACGGCGGCGGCAGGCAGGCCAGCCTCAGCGCCTTCTGCCGCGCCGTTTCGCCATCGTCCGCCAGCGCCAGACCAGCGAGATCAGTGCATAACTGAGCAGCCCCATCAGGACGGCGGTGATGCACAGCCCGACCACCAGCGGCTTGCCCAGGGCGGCAATGCGCTGCCACAGGCTCAGGGTATTTTCGATCTCCTCCGCGCCGATGACTTCGAGGTCTTTGTGCACTGCCTTCTCGCCCGTGACCCAGATCCCCAGCCGGTAGGCGCCGTAGTAGATCGGCGCGAAGGTCAGCGGATTGCTCACGAGCGTGCTGGCCACGGCAGCCGGCACGTTGACGCGCAGCACAATCGCCGCGCCCACCGACAGCGGAATCTGCGCAAGTGGCACCAGCAGGCCAAAAAAGACGCCCACGGCCACGCCCATCGCCACACCGCGCCGCGACCAGTGCCAGAGCTTGGGCTGGTCCAGCCACGGGCCGAGCCAGGCCAGCCAGCGGTTGCGGCTGATCTGCTGACGGCTCGGGATGCGGGCACGCAATCGATCAAGCAGGCTCATATGCCATGGTTTCCCGGTGGACAAGCAGCTCTTGCGTTACGCATCACCGCTGCCGGCTGAAAAAGACAAGAACAAGGCGCTCATCAATGTAAGCCCGCTTAAAAGAGCAGGGTTTCAACGCCGTCATCCGTTCCCAGCAAGCACACATCCGCCTTCTGGAAGGCAAACACCCCCACCGTCACCACGCCAGGCCACTGGCTGACCAGCGACTCGAAGGCCAGCGGATCGGTCATCTTCAGGCCGGTCACGTCCAGGATGTGCTGGCCGTTGTCGGTCACCAGCGGCTGGCCGCCCTTGTGGCGCACCGTGGCGGCGCCACCCATGGCCTCGAACTGGCGCGCAATGCGCCGCGCGGCCATCGGAATGACCTCGACCGGCAGGGGAAAGCCGCCCAGCGTGGCAACGTATTTGGACTTGTCGGCAATGCAGATGAAGCGGCGCGACTGCGCGGCGACGATCTTTTCTCGCGTCAAGGCCGCGCCGCCGCCCTTGACCATGTGGCCGGCGTGGTCGATCTCGTCGGCGCCGTCGATGTAAACCGCCAGTTCGTCTACTTCGCTGGCATCGAACACCTTGATGCCCAGCGCCTGCAGCCGCTCGGTCGAGGCGTTCGAGCTGGACACGGCCCCTTGAATCCGGTCCTTCATGCTGGCCAGCGCGTCGATAAACTTGTTCACCGTCGAGCCGGTGCCGACGCCGACGATGCTGCCGTCCTCGATGTAATGCAGGGCCGCCTGGCCCACCAGGGTTTTGAGTTCGTCTTGGGTCATGGTGTGCTTTGTTGGGAAATGCGGTTGGGGTGAAGCAGTTTTTGCGACAATCGCGGCTCATGCCTTTCGGGGCCAAGCGCTTTGCCAGGCCCATAAAAATCCACTGCTCTCTGCCCGAATTATCCAATGCCCCTGCTCCCCTATGCCCTGGCCCGCCCCTTTTTATTCGGATTCGACCCCGAGACCGCCCATGACCTGACCATGGCGTCACTGGCGCGCACCCAGGGCACGCCGCTGTCAGCCCTGTATTGCGGCACGCGGGTCAGCGATCCGATCGAGCTTGCCGGCTTGAGCTTTCCCAACCGGGTGGGCTTGGCCGCCGGGCTGGACAAGAACGCCCGCTGCATCGACGGACTGGCAGCCATGGGATTCGGCTTTGTCGAGGTCGGCACGGTGACGCCGAAAGCCCAGCCTGGCAACCCGAAGCCACGCATGTTCCGCCTGCCCGAGGCCAATGCATTGATTAACCGCCTGGGCTTCAACAACGACGGGCTGGACGCTTTCCTTGCCAACGTGCAGAAGTCGAGCATCCGCAAGCCAGGCGCGAAAAGCCCGTTGCTGCTGGGCCTGAACATCGGCAAAAACGCCGCCACGCCGATTGAAAACGCGGTGGACGATTACCTGATCTGCCTCGACGGCGTGTACCCGCATGCCGACTACGTGACCGTCAATATTTCCAGCCCCAACACCAAGAACCTGCGCGCGCTGCAAAGCGACGAGGCGCTGGACGCCCTGCTTGGCCAGATTGCCGAACGCCGCGAGACACTGGCGGGCCGGCATGGCAAGCGGGTGCCGATTTTTGTCAAGATTGCGCCCGATCTCGATGACGCGCAGGTCGAAGTGATTGCCGCCACTTTGAAACGCCACGCGATGGACGGCGTCGTCGCGACCAACACCACGCTGAGCCGCGACGCCGTCAAAGGCCTGCGACATGCCGAAGAAATGGGCGGCCTGAGCGGCGCGCCAGTGCTCGACGCCAGCAACCGCGTCATCGGCCAGTTGCGTGCCGCGCTGGGCACGAATTTTCCCATCGTCGGCGTGGGCGGCGTGATGAGCGGGCTGGATGCAGTGTCCAAGATCAAGGCCGGTGCCGACGTGGTGCAGATCTACACCGGCCTGATCTACAAAGGCCCGGCACTGGTCGCCGAGGCTGCAAATTCAATTAAAAAGTGCCGCTAGCTCAATACTGGCGGGCGCAAGCAGCTACTATTTTGATAGCTTAAAACACTTGAAAAGTGGCTTGAAGGTTGCCTGAAAGTGCGTAGGGCGTGCATGTCGATTTCCATGCTGTTGTGATGCATGCGTTAGCGCATGGCGGGGCACCACCTGGTTGGCACGCTGCCGCTTTGCCCGCACTCAGCGCGGCATCCACCCCAGGCCAGCCGAAGTTCCTCCTGGCTCGCCGCCCTTTTTCGGGCGGTATTCGCAGCCAATCCAGCCGTCCCAGTTGCAGCCCGCCGACACCTCGTCGATCACTCTGAACAGGTAGGAATAATTCATTTCGCCGATGTCCGGCTCGTGGCGCTCGGGCACACCGGCCACCTGAAAGTGCCCGACAGCGCCCGTGGGCAGGTACTTGCGGATTTTCATGGCCACATCGCCTTCGACAATCTGGCAGTGGTAGAGGTCCATCTGCACCTTGAGGTTGGGCGCGCCGACCTCGGCAATGATCTCGTGTGCGTGGTCCTGCCGGTTCAGGAAGAAACGCGCAATGTCCCGCGTGTTGATCGGCTCAATCAACACGTCGCGCCCACACTTCGCCGCCTCGCCCGCCGCCCAGCGCAGGTTTTCCACATAGAGCGGCTGTGTGTCCTCGCGCTCCTGCCCTTCGGCCACCAAACCGGCCATCACATGAATACGCGGGCAATCCAGCGCTTCGGCGTAGTCAAGGGCGAGCAGCACACCGGCACGAAACTCCGCCTCGCGGCCAGGCACGCTGGCTGTGCCTCGGTCACCGGACTTGTCCCAGGCCATGGCAATGGAGGCGGCATCGACGCCACCGGGTGGCGCATTGAACAACACCTGCTGCAATCCATTGGCTTTCAAGCGCGCAGCCAGTTCAGGTTTGTCGAAGGCATACGGAAAAAGAAACTCTACCGCTTTGAAGCCGTCAGCGGCTGCCGCTTCAAAGCGGTCCAGAAACGGCAGTTCGGGGTACATCATGGACAGGTTGGCTGCAAATTTCGGCATGGCGATCTTTGTGAGGTGATAAAAAAACCGTTTAAATTGATAGCTGCTTGCGCATTCAGGGAAAGGGCTACAGCCTGATTGAACCCATATTCAGCCTACCAGCGCGCTCCGAAGGTCTGGCGCAACGCGTCGATCTGCTCTGCGCTCAGGGGCAGCGGCGGCGACGCTGCCAACACCATCAGCCGTGCGGTTTCTTCCAGCTCTTCCAGCACGGCCATGGCGGATGCGGGACTGTCGTGCCAGACATTCGGTCCGAGCCGGGCCAGCATCACTGCGCGTACGGGCGTTCCTTGCTGCCCGTAATGCGTGATGGCCTGCGCCACTTTGGCTGCGGCTGCGCAATCGCCGGGCCGGTGGTAGTCAATGAGCGGCACATGACCCACCTTCATGACAAAGTAAGGCGTGATGGGCGGCAACAACTCTTCACCCGTGGCGCACAGGCTCAATGCGACGCAGTGCGTGCTGTGGGTATGAATCACGCACTGCGTTGCCGGGTCAAACGGTTCGGCCGAGGCATAAACGCCGGCATGCAGCGCAAGGGTCTTGCTGGCGGTGTCGCCACTTAGCTGCCTTGCGTTGGCGTCAAGCCGCGCCAGACGTGCCGGGTCCAGATAACCCAGGCAGGCATCGGTGGGTGTGATCAAAAAGCCCCCGCCTTCGGATGCCGCCAGCCGCACGCTGATATTGCCTGCAGTGGCATGCACGTAACCCCGGTCAAACAGGCTTTTTCCCACGCGGCAAATTTCTTCGCGCGCCCGGGTTTCGCTCAGCCCTGTCATGTCGCCCGCCAGGCAACCGCAAGAAAGACCGCTGTTCGCATCGGTGGCAACGCCGCTATAAAACGGCAAACGTGGTGGCGGTGCTTCATGCCAGCATGGTAAAGGCTTTGGTGAAGAAATCGTCGCTGCCGAAGTTGCCGGACTTCAGCGTCAGGTGCAGTCCATCGTGGCTGGCCATGGCCGGCACGTACTGGATCGCAGCAGGGACATCGTCAGCCACTGGGGCGTCGGCGATGACCTTCGGAGCAGATCGCGGGGACGCTGGTCTGGCGTGACACCACGGCACACCGGGATCAATCTGCGGGCCGATCTGTAGTTGCGTGACGCCCAGCGCCTGCACACAGGCGCCCGAGGTTTCACCCCCTGCCACCACAAGCTGCCCTACACCGCATTCCACCAGGCCGCGCGCCACTGTCGCCAAGGTACGCTCGACCAGCGCACCGGCTTGTTCGGCACCCAACCGTGACTGCACGGCTTTGACGTCAGCGCTATCGGCCGTGGAATACACCAGCACCGGACCCTGCGCCAGCAGCGGACGGGCCCACGCCAGCACTTCGGCCGCCACATCGACGCCGGAGGCGACACGCAACGGTTCGATGGCGAAGGCGGGATGGCCCCGCTTGATGAAATCCAGCACCTGCCGGTTGGTCGCCAGCGAGCAACTGCCAGACACCACCGCCTGCAGCCCCCCTGCAGCCGGCAAACGGCTGGCCTGCAGCGAAGGGGTGATGCCAAAGTTGGCCGGCAACCCGATCGCCACGCCGGAGCCTGCCGTTACCAATGGCATGCCCTTGAGGGCGCCGCCAAGAAGCAACAGATCCTCGTTGGACACGGCATCCACAATCGCCACGCCCACCCCTTCGGCTTGAAGTCGGGCCATGCGCTCGCGCACTGCGACTTCACCGAGCGCCACCACCCGGTGGTCGATCAGTCCGACACGTCGTCTGGTCTGGGCCTGCATCACCCGCACCAGGTTGGCGTCTGCCATGGGCGTCAGTGGGTGGTTCTGCATGCCGCTTTCGTTGAGCAGCACGTCGCCGACGAACAGATAACCCTTGAATACGGTGCGCTGATTGTCGGGAAAAGCCGGGGTGGCAATGGTGAACCCGGTGTCAAGCGCGTCCATCAATGCATCCGTCACCGGTCCGATGTTGCCCTGAGCCGTGCTGTCGAAGGTTGAGCAATATTTGAAATAGATCTGCTGCGCGCCCCGGCCCTGCAGCCAGGCCAGCGCGGCCAGCGACTCCGCCACCGCCTGCTCAGCCGATACGGTGCGCGACTTGAGGGCCACCACCACGGCGTCAACATCGGCGTCCAGGGGGCCGTCAGGCACACCAATGGTTTGCAGCACCCGCATGCCGGCGCGCACCAGGTTGTTGGCCAGATCCGTGGCGCCGGTGAAATCGTCGGCGATGCAGCCGAGGCTGATCGGACTCATGCTTTTTTTGGCAACTCAATGCCCGGGAAAATCTTGATTACGGCACTGTCGTCTTCATTGGCAAAACCGGCCGTCGAAGCCTGCATGAACATCTGGTGCGCGGTGGACGACAGCGGCAGCGGAAACTTGCTGGCGCGCGCCATGTCTAGCACAAGACCCAAGTCCTTGACAAAGATGTCCACTGCCGAGAGGGGCGTGTAGTCAGCCGCCAGCACGTGCGCCATGCGGTTTTCAAACATCCAGCTGTTCCCGGCGCTGTGCGTGATGACCTCGTACAGCGCAGCTGCATCCACCCCTTCGCGCAGTCCCAGTGCCATCGCTTCAGCAGCGGCCGCGATATGAACACCGGCCAGCAGCTGGTTGATGATCTTCACCTTGCTGCCCGCGCCGGCCGAATCGCCAAGTTTGTAGACCTTGGCAGCCATGGCATGAAGCACCGGTTCGGCTTTTGCATAAGCCGCTGGCGCGCCCGAGGTCATCATGGTCATTTCGCCACTTGCCGCCTTGGCCGCCCCGCCAGAGATGGGCGCGTCGATATAGAGCAGACCCAGTTCATTGAGGCGCTTTTCCAGGGCAATGGACCCGTTGGGGTCCACCGTCGAACACATCACGAAAACACTGCCTGGCCGCATGGCCGCAGCACAGCCGTCGGGGCCAAACAGCACCGCCTCGGTTTGCGCGGCGTTAACCACTACCGAAACAATCACATCACATTGCCGGGCCAGTTCCGCCAGCGAAGGGCTGGCAAAAGCGCCGCCTTCCTCGGCAAACGCGCTTGCGATTTCTGGCCGAACGTCAAACACATGCGGTGCATATCCGGCGCGGCGCAGCGACTGCGCCATGCCTTTGCCCATGGCACCCAGACCCACCAAACCTGCGACTGGTGTCATGTTCACTCCTTCAACCAAGGGTAATTTTTGCAAAGCTGGCAACGCGTTTCCACTTTTGCGCGTCGGCCGCCATAAAGGCGCCCATGTCTGCGGCCGGCATGAAGCCAACCTCGGCACCACGGGACTCCATGGCGCGGATAACTTCAGGCTCACGCATGATCTTTTGCAGCGCCTGCTCCAGGGCACTGACAACAGCAGGAGGGGTGCCTGCGGGCGCCGCGACGCCGTACCAGGCGCTGACGTCAAACTCCGGCATGCCCAGCTCGACCAGCGTGGGCACGTCAGGCAGCGTCTTGCTGCGGCGAAGGGTTGTCACGGCAAGGGCTTTCACCGTACCGCCCTGGATCTGCCCCAGCACCGAAGGCAGGTTCTCGAACATCATCTCGACCTCCCCCGCGATCAGGCCTGTCACCGCGGCAGCGGCACCGCGGTAGGGAATGTGCGTGACAAACGTTCCCGACGTGCTTTTGAAAAGTTCGGCACTGAGGTGCAGCGAGGTGCCGTTGCCGTTCGAGGCGTAGTTCAACTTGCCGGGTTCGCGTTTGGCGCGTGCCAACAGGTCGGCAACCGAACCGATGCCGCTTTTGGGGTTGACCACCAGCACATTGGGCACACGGCCCAGCAAGGCAACCGGCGCAAGCTGCTCGGGCTTGTAGGGAAGGCTCGCATACAGCGCCGGGCTGATGGTCAGCGGCGGCGAAGCCATCAACAAGGTGTAGCCATCGGCTGGCGAGCGGGCCACTTCAGCGGCGCCCACATTGCCGCCCGCCCCGGGTTTGTTGTCGATGACCACCGCTTGCCCGAGTTCCTGCGCCAGCCGGGAGCCGACGAGACGCGCCATGTTGTCGATCAACCCACCTGGCGGAAAAGGCACGACCAAACGAATTGGCCGGGAAGGCCAGGTTTGTGCCATGGCAAGCTGTGGGGCGGCGAGTGCGGTGCCGCTCCACACAATGGCCTGTCGCCGCGTGATGGGTTTCATGATTTTCTCCAGGTATTAAAAAAGGCCGCTGCGAGAACGGTGTGCAGATGCACGCGAACAACGAACACTCAAGATAAAAATTTCGTTTTTCATGGCTTGCCTGTTGGTCTCACAACAGGGGATAACTTAAATTTCAGCCAATATTTATATGGTCATCCTACAACTTTTTGGTGGTTTGCTCATCCTTGTTTACCCTGAGCATTTTGCAAACCCTCACTGATCTGGCTGAACATGCCGCGCCAGCAGGGTTCAAACGGGTTCTATAAAACCATGATCAGACGGAGCGTCGAGCGGTGCTGCAAGTGGATGTAGCGGCAAATATGCGTGCCAGGGCGCATCGCGTCTTTGGGGAGTTCACACGGTATGAAAATCGTCTGATCGAATGCTGAGGCTTCAATTTTTCACACCGCCGTGTGCCGGCGAGGGATGCGAAACAAGCGTCCATGCACTGGGTGCGAGGCTTACCGCCGGGTGGCGCCGGACACCAGGGGGCTTGCCAATTGCACACCGGCCTCTTTCCAAAAGTCTGGATCGGCCTGCTCGATGCGCTCGATGGCGTTGTCCATGTGCTGTGCCGCAGCCCGGCGCGCCATGGTGGGGTCGCCCGCCTCTATGGCCGCAGCGATGGCTTCGTGTTCGTCGCGAACCTGGCGGGCAAAATCCGCTCGCCGGGCCTCGTTGGCGCGGGTCACACGCGTCACCCCGCGCAAAAACTGGCGCAGGTAATCCAGCGTGCTGATGAGAAACGGATTTTGCGCAGCATCTGCAATAGCACGGTGGTAGTTCACGTCTTCATCGGCACCGTCGCCCCCGGCCTTGACCGCCTCGTCCAGGGCCACAATCGCCTGGCGAATGCGCGCGATGTCGGTTGCATTTCGGCGTTGCGCAGCAAGCGCCGCCACCTCTGCTTCCAGTGCGCGACGCACCTCCACCATTTGAATGACAGCCTGCCTGGACGCAGCCGAGCGGGTGTCGAAATTCAGCGGCGCAAACGCAGCCTGTCGCACAAACACCCCGCTGCCCTGGCGCGACTCGACCACGCCCAGCGACTTCAGCCGCGACACCGCCTCGCGCACCACTGTGCGGCTGACCGCAAACTGCTCGACCAGCGCAGCTTCGGTCGGCAGCTTTTCACCAGCGGCCGGCCGGCCCGCGCGGATTTCGGCAGACAGTGCCTCGGCCACCCGTTCGGACAGATGCACGCCGGGCGTGATGGAATGAAAACGTTGGGTCATGGAATGCTGAAACTTGTCATATCACTTTACAACATTCTTGCGCCATGGCGCCGCCCTTACTGGCCGACCCGGATTTCCTCAACAATGCTGCGCAGGGACGAAGCCAGGACTAAAACATTTGTATTGCCTGAAACGAGGCCTGACTGGACCACGTCTTGAAGGCCAGCCGGGCGGGTTGCCTGGTCAATCCACCCGATGGGCATGAAACCGAACGGGTCATCCACATCGCCCCGGCCAAAACGCAGGGTGGTGATGGGCGCCGGTCAGAAACCATTTCGCGAGTGTCTGGAGCTGCTGCGCGCCGCAGGCATGAAGACGCACCTGATCGGCGGCGCCGGCGAGTTCAATGCCAAGCAGGCGAATGACCAGGAAACGCGGCTCGCGGCAGGGCTGGAGCAGTCTGAGCGTCCGGCCGGCGTACTGCCAGCCAACGGCTCTGGCGGTCACCATACCCTCATCCACTTCACTGCGTAACATCAGTTACTTGATCCGGAAACTTTCTGCACGCTGGAATGCCGCTGTCCACCGGCTCTGCGTTTAGAGTTGGCTAGCATCCGGCCGATGCCTGCCTAATTGCGCCACGGTTCTTGCCATCGATGGGCGAGCAGACAGTCTGCCGGAACGGCGTGAAACACATCGGGGTGGCGGCCATGGAACTGCTTCAGCGGCTCAAGGAATCGATTGCCTGGCTTGGCGGTGCCTTGGCGGCATTGACCGCCATCTGCTATGCCACCGGCTACTACGCCTTTCATGCCCACCTGACAATGCTTGGGCTGGGCCGGGTGGTGGACTTCAAGCACGAGGACATGCTGCTGGAGGGCGCACGCTTCTTTTTCGCCGTCACCGCCCACCTGCTGCAGATGGTGCTGGCCCTGGGCGCCGGCGGCGTCGGCGTGCTGGTGCTGCTGGCGCTTCTGGGTGAAATCGGACCGCTGGCCCGAGGTGGGCGGCGTGCGGGCGAATGGCTGGCCCAACGGCGCGCCGCGCTGGCTGCGGCGCGTCCGGCGCTCAAGGGCACGCTGCTTCTGACGGCGCTGGTGGTCTTGCTGATTGCGCATACCGACCGCTTTTTCTACCCGCTTTTGGCGCTGGGGCGCATTGACAGCCTGCTGTTTCGCAGCGGCGTGCAGGCCGCAGCAGACTGCCGGGCCTTGATTCCGGTGGCCGGCAGTGGATTGCCTCCGGATGTGGCGGCTTCGCTCCTGATGCAGGGCGAGCGCTGCAATGTGTTCCTGCTGGCCGAGTTCAGGCGTCTGCTCGACGGCTACCTGGTGCTGCTGATCGCCATAGGCGCGTCGTTTTCCTTCACTGCGGCCATCCGGCCCGAGATGCTGGCGCGGGCCTGCCGGCTGGTGCTGGCCGTCTATGGCATGGTCTATACGCTCTTGCTGCCGGTGGCTTTCGGCATCCTGGTGCGGGCGGCGGTCTATCCGCTGGCCAGCCTTGAATTCAGGGACGGTGCGCTGGCCAGCGGCAACCTCATGACGCGCAACGACAAAAACCTGCTGCTGTGGCTGCCTGCCGAGCGAAAGGCCGTGTGGTACCCGAGCGAGACGATTGCACGGCTCCAGGTGACGGGCCAGACCAACCTGTTTTTAATCCCGGAAGGAGGCGCCAGATGACCCTGAACCGTATTCTCTATCCGTCCAGCCGCTTCGGGCTGGTCTTGCTGCTTGCGCTGCTGCCGGCATGCGCTCCCCTGCCGCCAGCCCCTGCGCCCGTTCCCGCCAGCCAGGGGCAGGCACCCGTGCTGCGCCCGGTCGGCCGCATCACCTTCATCGAGGGACCGAATGCGTTTGTCGACCGGGGCAACCATGGCGCCGGGCAGCCCGCCCAATTGGGCCAGGCGCTGCTGGCCGGCGACCGCTTTTATACCGGCCCGGGAACGCGCATGAAGATCGATTTCTGGAACGGCGGCTATATCGAAATCGACGAAAACACCGACCCCAGCCTGTTCCAGGACCTGAACTGCCTGGTCGTCAGCCTGTTTCGCAGCGGCCGGATTTTTATCGACAAGTCCAATGCCTGCGTGGAATCGCTGGGCACCAAAAGCCAGCAGTTCAGCAAGGTGGCTTATTCCGTAATGCCGGCGGGCGCCTACCTTCAGATCACCGTGGTCGAGGGCGAGGCCCGCACCCTGGAACCCGCGCCGGCCACGGTCCCGGCGGGGTGGCGCATCGACCTGACGGGTCGCGGCCTGCTGGGCGACGGCCGCGCCTACCGGGTGCCAGAGGAAGCCATCCGCCAGTCCATCGGCTGGACGCAGTACTACCGCAATCGCATCCGCAGCACGCCGGCGCCTGAATTCCCGCCGTTCAGGTTTCCCCGTCCGCAGTATCCAACGCCCCAGGTGCCGCGCAGGCCAGGATGAATATAAAAATACAAAATTAATAGCAAACTATGCTCGCAGTACATGCGCAAAGTGCCATTTACTTCATAAATATCCAGGCGTTTTCAGTCCAGCTTGATGCTGGCCTGCTCGACGACCTTTGCCCAACGGGCTTTTTCGCGGTTGAAGAATTCGTCCTGCTGCACCGGCGCCATGGTCACCACCTCGGCCCCCTGCCCCGCCAGCTTGGCGCGGATGTCGGGATGGCGGATGACCTTGATCAGTTCGCTGTTGAGGCGGTTCAGGATCGCGGGCGGCGTGCCGTTGGCTACCAGCATGCCCTGCCAGGTGCCAGACTCGAAACCGGTCAACCCCTGTTCGGCCAGCGTCGGTACATCGCCAATCAAGGGCATGCGGCTGCTTTTGGAAACGCCCAATATCTTGAGCTTGCCGCTTTGCACAAACGGCAGGGTTGCCAGCATGCCGTTCATCAAAATCTGGGTCTGGCCGGCAATCGTGTCGGTGATGGCCTGCGAGCCGCCCTTGTAAGGGATGTATTGCCATGTGGCGCCGCTGGCACGCTCGACCGCCACGCCGGCCAGGTGCGGCGCACTGCCCATGGCGGTGACGGCAAAGTTCAGCTCGGTTTTCTTCGACAGCGCCACCAGCTCCTTCAGGTTGCTGGCCGGCACTGACGGATGCACCACCAGCAGGTGCGGCGAATAGGCCAGCATGGTCACGCCGCGCAGGTCTTTGGACGGATCGAAAGGCAGCTTGGTGTACACGGACGGGCTGATGGCCAGCGCGCCGGTGTCGCACAACAGCAGCGTGTAGCCGTCAGGGGCCGACTTGGCGACGTAATCGGCGCCCAGGTTGCCATTTGCGCCGGCCTTGTTTTCCACGATGACGGACTGCTTGAGCGCTTCGGACAGGGGCTGGGCAATCGACCGGGCAATGATGTCGGACGAACCGCCTGGCGGGTAAGGCACCACGATGCGGATCGGTTTGACGGGCCAGTTGGCTGGCTGCGCGTTGGCGGCGCCCAGGCCAAGGGCCAGTGAAGCGCCTAAAAGATCACGTCGATTGAGGGTCATGTCTGTCTCCTTGAACAGTGTGGAAGCAGCGGCTGGCTCAGGCCACCGTGTGGTTGGCCATGATTTCCAGGCTGCGCACCAGTGCGGAATGGTCCAGGTCCTGCAGGCCGTTGGCAGCGCACACCTGCATCAGTTGCGCCGCGCCGGCGGTTTGCGGCAGCGCCACACCCAGCGTTTTGGCACCGGCCAGCGCCAGCCCCAAGTCCTTCTGGTGCAGGCCGATGCGAAAGCCCGGATTGAAGGTCCGCTTGATCATGCGTTCGCCATGCACTTCCAGGATGCGCGACGCGGCAAAACCGCCCATCAGCGCCTGGCGCACCTTGGCCGGATCAGCGCCGGCCTTGCTGGCGAACAGCAGCGCTTCGCCGACGGCGGCAATGTTCAGCGCCACGATGATCTGGTTGGCGACCTTGCAGGTCTGGCCGTCGCCGTTGCCGCCGACCAGCGTGATGTTCTTGCCCATCAGTTCGAACAGCGGCTTGACCAGCTCGAACGTTGCATCGGGACCGCCGACCATGATGGTCAGGCTGCCGGCCTTGGCGCCGACTTCGCCGCCCGACACCGGCGCATCGAGGTAATCGCAGCCGAGCGCATTGATTTTTTCAGCGAACTCCTTGGTGTCCATCGGCGAAATGGAACTCATGTCCACGACGGTCTTGCCCTGGCTCAGGCCGCTGGCCACGCCCTCGCCTTCGAACAGCACCTTGGCCACATCGGGCGTGTCGGGCAGCATCAAAAAAATGATATTGGCTTTTTCAGCGACTTCCCTGGCCGAATCGCAGGCCGTGGCCTGGCCGGTCAGCAGGTCCGCGGGAACGTTGCTTCGGGTGTTGAGGAACACTTCATGCCCCGCAGCGATCAGGTGGGCGGCCATTGGCGCGCCCATAATGCCGAGGCCGATAAATCCAAGCTTGCTCATTTTTTTGCTCCAGTCAAAAAGAAATTGAAAATGTGGGAATCAGCTGCGGTAGCGTTCGCACAGGGCCTGCGTGGCCGAACGGAAGGCGCCCAGGTCGCTGCCGACGCCGACAAAGGTCGCGCCCATCGCCAGGTAGCGGCGGGCGTCCGCCTCGACCGGCGCCAAAATGCCTGAAGGTTTGCCGCAGGCCTTGGCATCGGCAAACACGGCGGCAATCACAGCCTGCACGTCAGGATGTCCGGAGTTGCCCAGGTGGCCCATGCCGGCGGCCAGGTCGGACGGTCCGACAAAAATGCAGTCCACGCCGTCGATGGCGGCAATCTCGCGCGCCGCCGCCACGCCGGCATGGCTTTCGATTTGCACCATGACGCAGATATGCTCGTTCACCGACTTGAAGTAATCAGGCACCGTGCCGTAGCGGTTGCTGCGCTGCGACACCGACACGCCACGAATGCCCTGCGGCGGGTAACGCGTGGCAGCCACCGCGCGCCGCGCCTCGTCGGCGCTTTCGACAAACGGAATCAGGAAGTTGTAGAAACCCGCGTCCAGCAGGCGCTTGATTTCCACCGCGTCGTTGCAGGTCGGCCGCACCACCGGCGCGCTGACGCTGTCTTTTAGCGCCATCAATTGCGGAATAAAGGTCGTCACGTCGTTGGGCGAATGCTCGCCGTCGAGCAATATCCAGTCAAAACCGGCCACGCCCAGCACTTCGGTGGTGATGGCATTGGAGAGCGACGACCAGCAGCCGATCAGCTTTTTGCCAGCCAGCAGGTCCCGCTTGAGGCTATTGGGAAAACTTTGGTAAGCGCTCGCTTGTGTCATGGAAGGTCTCCTTTTTCAGCCTGCCGGTTTTCACGGCCGGGCCGTTGACGAATCGATGGGCCGGTTGCGTTGCGCCTCACGCCAGCGTGTAGGCGGTCTTGACGACGGTGTAAAACTCCTGCGCATAGCGGCCCTGCTCGCGCGGCCCGTAGCTCGAACCCTTGCGGCCGCCAAACGGCACGTGGTAGTCCACGCCGGCGGTCGGCAGGTTGACCATCACCATGCCGGCCTGGCTGTGGCGTTTGAAATGCGTGGCGTATTTCAGGCTGGTGGTGGCGACGCCGGCGGCCAGGCCAAACGGCGTGTTATTGGCTTCAAACAGCGCTTCGTCGTAACCCTTGACGCGGATGATGCTGGCGACCGGGCCGAACACTTCCTCGCGGTTGATGCGCATATCTGCCGTGGTGTCGGTCAGCAGCGCCGGCGCCATGAAGAAGCCGTCGGTGGCCAGCTTCAGGCGCTCGCCGCCGGCCAGCAGCACCGCGCCTTCCTTCTGGCCGATGTCCACATAAGACAAATCCTGCTCCAGCTGCGCCAGCGACGACACCGGGCCGATGTCGATGCCGGCGGCCAGCGCGTCGCCGACCTTGAGCGTCGCCATGCGCGCCTTCATCGCCAGGGCGAATTTCGGGTAGATGCCTTCGGTGACGATCAGCCGGCTCGACGCGGTGCAGCGCTGGCCGGTCGAGAAGAACGCGCTTTGCACGCTGAGTTCCACCGCTTGCGCCAAGTCGGCATCGTCCAGGATGACCTGCGGGTTCTTGCCGCCCATTTCCAGTTGGACTTTTTTCAGGTTGACCGCGCATTGCTGGGCAATGCGGGCGCCTACAGATTGCGAGCCAGTGAAGCTGATGGCGTCCACGCCGGTGTGGTTGACCAGCGGGTCGCCGATCACGCTGCCCCGGCCCATGACCAGGTTGAACACACCGGCCGGAATGCCGCTGCGGCTGATGATCTCTGCCAGCGCCCAGGCGCAGCCCGGCACCAGATCGGCGGGCTTCATCACCACGCAGTTGCCATAGGCCAGCGCGGGGGCGATCTTCCATGCGGGAATCGCAATCGGGAAGTTCCACGGCGTGATGATGCCGACCACGCCAACGGGTTCACGGGTGATTTCAACGCCGATGCCGGGGCGCACCGAGGGCACGACCTCGCCGGTCAGGCGCAGGCATTCGCCGGCGAAGAACTTGAAAATGTTGCCGGCTCTGGCGGCTTCGCCAATGCCTTCAGCCTTGGTCTTGCCTTCTTCCCTGGCCAGCAACGTACCGAGTTCCTCGCGGCGCGCCAGGACCTCGGTGCCGATCTTGTCGAGCGCGTCGGCCCGGGCCTGGATGCTGGACACGGACCAGTCGGGAAAGGCGGCGCGGGCGGCCTGCACGGCGGCGTCGAGCTGCCCGGCGCTGGCCTGGGTGTACTCGCCAATCACATCGGAAAGGTCCGATGGGTTGATATTGAGCGAATAGCCGGTGCCGGCCAGCCACTGGCCGGCTATCAGGTTGTCGTGTTTCTGGGTCATTTCGTAATCCTTGAAGTTTGTTGTTGGGTTGTTGTTCTGGTCACGTCACGGGCGCCGGGTTGAACAGCACCAGCGCGTTGTGCAGCTTCCAGTGTTCGGCCCAGGTTTTCTTGCGGCCGCTGGCCACGTCGAGCATGAACTGGAACAGTTCGCGGCCCACGTCCTCGATCGTTGCGTCGCCGTCGGCAATGCGGCCGGCATTGATGTCCATCAGGTCATGCCAGCGCCGCGCCAGGTCGGTGCGCGTCGCCACCTTGATCACCGGCACTTCGGCCAGGCCATAGGGTGTGCCGCGTCCGGTGGTGAACACATGCAGGTTGATGCCGGCGGCCAGTTGCAGCGTGCCGCAGATGAAGTCGCTGGCCGGGGTGGCGGCATACACCAGTCCCTTCAGGCCTTTTTGCTGGACTTTCTCGCCCGGCGACAGCACGCCGCTGATCGGCGCACTGCCCGACTTGACAATCGAGCCCATGGCTTTTTCAACAATGTTGGACAGGCCGCCTTTCTTGTTGCCCGGCGTGGTGTTGGCGCTGCGGTCGACCTGGCCTTTTTCGAGGTAGGCGTCGTACCAGGCCATTTCGCGGATCATCGCCTGTGCCACTTCCGGCGTGCTGGCGCGCGACGTGAGCTGGTCGATGCCGTCGCGCACCTCGGTGGTTTCGGAAAACATCACGGTGGCGCCGGCGCGCACCAGCAGGTCGGTGCAATAGCCGACCGCCGGATTGGCGGTGACGCCCGAGAACGCATCGCTGCCGCCGCACTGCACGCCGACCACCAGCTCGCTGGCCGGCACGGTTTCGCGCCGGCGCGCATCGAGCCGCTCCAGGTGCAGCTCGGCAGCGCCCATGATGGAGTCGATCATCGACATGAAGCCGACATGGTGTTCCGACTGCAGGCAGACCACATCGAGCGGTGCCTCCGCCGTCATGCCGACATCGGCGACGTTGCGCTCATCAACAATCTGAATCGTGCCGGGCGGCAGCAGACGCTCGGGCTGCAGCTTTTCACAGCCCAGGCTGACGACCATGACCTCGCCGCCAAAGTTCGGGTTGAGCGTGATGTTGCGCAGCGTGCGGATCGGGATGATGGCGTCGGGTGCGTCAATCGCCACGCCGCAACCGTAGCTGTGCTCCAGCCCGACCACGTCATCGACGTTCGGGAAGCGTGGCAGCAGTTCGTCCTTGATGCGCTTGACGGCGAACTCGACCACGCCGGCCACGCACTGCACCGTGGTGGTGATGGCCAGGATGTTGCGGCTGCCGACCGAGCCGTCGGCATTGCGGTAGCCCTCAAAGGTATAGCCCTCCAGCGGCGCCATAGGCTCGGGTTTCACCGTGGCGATGGGCAGGTTGTCCAGCCCGCGCGCGGCCGGCATGTCGAGCAGCCGCTCGTGCACCCAGCTGCCGGCCGGGATGTCTTTGACGGCATAGCCAATAGGCACGTTGTAGCGCCGCACGATGCCACCCTGCGGCACGTCGTTCAGCGCGACCTTGTGGCCTTGCGGGACCTTGTCGCGCAGGCTCAAGCCGCTGTCAAAAACGGTGCCTGCAGGCAGGCCGCCGTCATTCACGACGATGGCCACGTTGTCGGCCTCGTGCATGAGGATGTAGCGGGGCTGGGCGCTTGGCAGGAGGGTCATGAAAAGCTCCGGTTGATTACTGCGGGCCGAGCGTCTTGATCAGCGCGGCCAGCGCTTCCATCTCGGCGGGCTTAAGGTCAATCAGGGGCGGACGCACCGGGCCGGCACTGTGGCCGACGAGGGTCGCGCCGGCCTTGACGATGCTGACGGCGTAGCCTGGATTCTTGTTGCGAATCGCCAGATAGGGCATGAAGAAGTCCTTGAGCAGGCGGTGCTGGGTCGCCATGTCGTCACTCGCCACGGCATGGTAGAAATCCATGGCGGTTTTCGGGATGAAGTTGAACACCGCCGATGAATACACCGGCGTGCCCAGCGCCTTGTAGGCGGCGGCATAGACCTCCGCCGTGGGCAAGCCGCCCAGGTACGAGAAGCGATCGCCCAGCTTCAGGAAGATGGATGACATGGTTTCAATGTTGCCCACGCCGTCCTTGAAGCCGATCAGGTTCGGGCAGCGGTCGGCCAGGATGGCCAGCGAATCGGCAGTCAACTTGCAAACGTTGCGGTTGTAGACGATGACGCCGAACTTCACGCTCTTGCAGACGGCTTCGACATGGGCAATCAGCCCTTCCTGGCAGGCTTCCATCAGGTAGTGCGGCAGCAGCAGGATACCGTGGGCGCCCAGGCGCTCGGCTTCCCTAGCGCAGGCAATGGCAAAACGGGTCGAGCCGCCGACGCCGGCAATGATGGGCACCTTGCCGGCGCAGGTGTCAACCGCCGTCTTGATGATGGACGGGTACTCGTCGCCGGTGAGCGAGAAGAATTCGCCCGTGCCGCCGGCGGCAAACAGCGCGCTGGCGCCATAAGGTGCCAGCCATTCCAGACGCCCGGCATAGCCCTTGGGATTGAAGTCGCCCTGCGCGTCAAAGTCGGTGACGGGGAAAGACAAGAGACCGGAACTGACGATGGTTTTGAGGTCTTGCGGGTTCATGGATGGTTGTTCAGGAAAATTTTGTGTGGGATCGAGGAAAAACAAAAAAAGCAGCGGCCAGCACGCCATGAATTTCATGCCATGGCAAGAACCCTTCTCCAACAGGCCGCTAGCGACGGTTCGCAAGAGAGGGGTGAAACTAAAGAGTTTTAGCCGGCAAACACCTTTAAGAAAGTGCCCGCTTATTTCAAGAGCAGGTTCGGCAGCCACAAAGACAATGCCGGGATATAGGTCACTGCCAGCAGCACCAGCAGCAGCGCGCCAAAGAAGGGGTACAGCGCCTTGACCACTTTTTCAATCGGCAGCTTGGCCACGGCAGCGCCGACAAACAGCACGCCGCCCACCGGAGGCGTGATCAGGCCCATGCCCAGGTTGACCATCATGATCATGCCGAAATGCACCGGATCAACACCCATGGCGGTCACGACGGGCAGCAAAATGGGCGTCATGATCAGGATCAGCGGCGCCATGTCCATCAGCGTGCCCAGCACCAGCAGCAGCACGTTGATCATCATCAAAACCACATACTTGTTGTCCGACACACTGGTGAACAGCTCGGTGATCTGCTGCGGAATCTGCATCAGCGTCATGACGTAGCCGAAGCTGGCGGCAAAGCCGATCAGGATCATCACGATGGACAGCGTCTTGACCGTGCGGTGCACCAGCTTGGGCAACTCGTTCCATTTGTAGTCGCGGTAGATGAACATGGTGACAAAGAAGGCCCATATCACGGCAATCGCGGCCGACTCGGTGGCCGTGAAGATGCCTGACAAGATGCCGCCCAGGATGATCACCATGGTCATCAGGCCCCAGAGTGCATCGACGCAGATCTTGAGGGCCTGGCGCATGGGAATGCGCTCGCCCTTGGGGAAATTGCGTTTTTTGGCAATGAACAGGCACATGATGGCCAGCGTCAGGCCCAGCAGCAGCCCCGGCAAGATGCCCGCCAGGAACAGCGCGGCAATCGACACGCCGCCGCCCGCCGCCAGCGAATAGATCACGGCATTGTGGCTGGGCGGAATCAGGATGGCCTGCACCGAGCCGCTGACCGTCACGGCCGTGGCGAAGTCACGCGGATAGCCCTTCTTTTCCATCTCGGGAATCAGCACCGATCCAATCGAGGCGGTGTCGGCCATGGACGAACCTGAAATCGCGCCAAAAAAGGTTGACGCCAGGATATTGACCAGCGACAGTCCGCCCTGGATGAAGCCAACCAGCACGCTGGCAAAGGCCACCAGCCGGCGCGACATGCCGCCCTCTGCCATGATGGCGCCAGCCAGCACGAAGAAGGGAATGGCCAGCAGAGAAAACTTGTTCACGCCGCTGGAAATGGCAATCATGATGGCATCGAGCGGAATGTCGATCCACCAGGCGCCCACCAGCGCGGCCAGGCCCAGGGCATACGCCACCGGCATGCCGATGATCATCAGGCTCAAAAATGAGCCCAGCAGTACAAAAGCATCCATCAGGTCGCTCCCACTTCAATTTTTTCATGGTCAAAGGTGACCACTGCACGCTGGCCCTGGTAGCCGATAAATATGTGCTCCAGAATGAACGCCAGCGTCAGCAGGCCACCCACCGGCACCGGCAGGTAGGTTGCGCCCACGGGCATCCACGGCAGGTCGCCGATGGTCTGGCCCCAGGTTCCCAGGACCAGCTTGAAGCCATAGAACACCATGAACAGGGCCACGGCCAGCATCAAAAGATCTACCGCACGGGCGCACAGCCAGCGCAGACTGGCAGGCAGGCGGTCGGTGATCATGGCCACGGCAATATGGGCGCCGGCACGGTAGGTGGCGGCTGCGCCAAAAAAGGTGAACACCACCATCAGCAGGATGGAAACGGGTTCGGGCCATTGGGAGCCGGTGCCCAGCACATAGCGGGCAAAGATGCCCCAGGGAATGATCAGCGACATCACGAAAACCGCCGCACCGGAAATCCAGATGCAGGCCAGGTAGAGGATGTCGTTAAAACGAAGAAGGTTGTTTTTCATGAGGGTATCCGGTCGGACATGACCGGGGCAAAGCCATTGCTGGCAGCCGCCCCGGTCAGGCCGCAGTTCTTAGTTGGACTTGGTGGCGTCGATGCGCTTCATCAGGTCAGCGAACTTGGCGCCGTACTTGGCACGGACCGGCGCCGTGGCATCAAAGAACAGCTTCTGGTCCACCGGCACGAACTCGACGCCAGCGGCCTTGAGCTTGGTGGTGTAGTCGGCGACGCTCTTGTCCCACAGCACGCGTTGCTCCATCTGGGCTTCGCGGGCGACTTTCTTCATCAGCACCTTGTCGTCGGCCGACAGCTTGTCCCAGGTCACCTTGGACATCACCAGCAATTCCGGAATGATCAGGTGGTTGGTCTGGGCGTAGTACTTCATGCCCGTGGTGTAGTGGTTCGATGTGAAAAAGCTGGGGGGATTGTTTTCAGCACCGTCAATCACGCCGGTCTGCAGGGCGCTGAACACCTCGCCGTAGGCCATCGAAATACCGTTACCGCCCATGGCGTTCATGGTGTCGACAAACAAGGGGTTGCCCATCATGCGGACCTTGATGCCCTTCATGTCAGCGGGCGTCTTGACCAGTGTCTTGGTGTACAGGCTGCGGGCACCACCATCCATCCAGCCCAGGGCCACCAGGCGGGCCGGGCTGTTGGTGACTTTTTCCAGCAGTTCGTCGCCGATCGGGCCGTCAATCACGGCGCGCATGTGGGCAATGTCGCGGAACACGAAGGGCATGTTGAACACATCGACGTCAGGTGCGACGGGACCGACCACGCCCAGCGAGATACGGGCAATCTGCAAGGCGCCAATCTGGACCTGCTCGACGGCTTCCTTTTCCTGGCCCAGCACGGCGCCGGGGAACATTTGAATCTTGATGCGACCGTTGGTGGCGGCATCGAGCTTTTTGCCCATGTTTTCAACAGCGACCACGGTCGGGTAACCGGCCGGGTGGGTATCCACCGCCTTGAGCACCATCTTTTGCGCCATTGCGCCGAAGGAGGTGGAAAGGACCACGGCGGCGACAGCGGCAGCAATAAAGTTTCTACGGAAAGTCATGGTTGTCTCCTTGAAGGACCAGTTAAAAGTTATGAACAGGAACAGGTGAAAAAACAGGCTCAGGCAGCCCGCGCACGCCGGGGCGCAGCGCAAACACACCGCCGGCCAGCGGCTGGTCAGATAAATCGATGCCTTCGGGACGGATCGATGTCACGAACAGGGTGTCCAGGCCGGCGCCGCCAAAAGCGCACATGGCCGGCTTCTTGACCGGAACGGCCAGCGAGCGGTCAAGCTTGCCTTCCGGCGTGAAGCGGTGGATCAGGCCGGCGTCGTTGCCGCAGATCCAGTAGCAGCCGTCGGCATCGACCGCCGCGCCGTCAGGGCGACCGGGCAGCGGATTCATGTCGATGAACAGCCGGCGGTTCGAAGGTGTGCCCGTCTCGATGTCGTAGTCATAAGCCCAGACCAACTGCACCGAGGGATGCGAATCCGACAGGTACATCGTGCAGCCATCCGGGCTGAAAGCCATGCCATTGGGCGTGATGAAGCCCTCCAGCAGCGGCGTCAAACCACTACTCTTTTGATAGCTGTAGATGCAACCTGTGCTTGCGCCAACGGCCATATTCATCAACATCGTTCCGGCCAGAAAGCGGCCTTGCCGGTCGCAGCGGCCGTCGTTGAATCGCATGCCGGGCATGGCATGGCTGACAGGGGCCAGGCTTTCAAAGCCGAGCTGTCCGTCGTCCTGAAAATGCAGCGAGAAAATTCCGCTTTCGGCGCCGGCAATCCAGCCATTCGATCCGCCCATGCGCGCAACGCAAGCCAGCATCTCGGGCGCCAGCCAGCTGCGGCTCTCACCAGTGGCGGGCGTCCAGCGGCACAGGGAGCGCGCCGGAATATCCACCCAGTACAGCGCCTGCTCCGCGCCGTGCCAGACCGGGCTTTCACCCGTTCCGTTGCGCGCGTCGAGCACCAGCTCGGCCTTGATGTTGTCGTCAACCATGATTTGATCACTCGCCGAACGGGCCGGCCACCACGAAGCCGCCGCCCTGGTACCGGGCCACCGGATCGTTCAGGTCCGGATTCGTGGTGCGCGCATAGACGGCGTCGCGGAACACGTCCGAGCTGTCCTGCGGCACAAAACCAATGTGGCGGGCGCGGCTGTTGTCCCACCAGGTCACGGCGTTGTCGGACATGCCGAAGATGATGCTGTGGCCCAGGATCGGCGTAGTCAGGCAGGCGGTGATCAGGCGGTGCAGGTCGTCAAAGCTCAGCCAGGTGGCCAGCATGCGGCGGTCCCTGGGCTCCGGGAATGACGAGCCAATGCGCACGCAGGCCGTTTCGATGCCGAAGCGGTCAAAGTAAAAACGCGACAGGTCTTCACCAAAAGCCTTGCTCAAGCCATAGAAGCCGTCAGGCCGGGCCGGATGGTCGGCTGTGATGGTTTCGTCCTGGCGGTAAAAGCCGGTCACATGGTTGGAACTGGCGAAGATGATCCGCTTGACGCCATGCTTGCGGGCCGCTTCATAAAGGTTGTAGACGCCCACGATGTTGGCCTGCAGGATCGGTGCGAACGGGCCTTCGACCGACACGCCGCCCAGGTGAACAATGGCATTCACGCCAGCCACCATGGCATCGACTGTCGCTGCGTCTGCCAAGTCCCCCAAGGCGATTTCCTCGCCTGGGGCGGCCTCGCCAAAAGCCTGAATATCGGACAGGCGCAGAACCGAACAATTGGCTTTGAGCCGTTCTCGCAAGGCTTTTCCCAAACCGCCGGCCGCGCCGGTCAGCAACAGTTTGTCATGCACTTTTATCGTCATTTATCGAGGCCGTTTCTTTGTAAAACACTGGACAATTCCATCAGATTTGATAGAGTCAAACGCATCGGTCATCAGTCGTACGTTGTCTGATGACTCAAATTGTCTAATTGTCTTTTTAACTTGTCAATGGTTTTTAAATGAGCTCATGGAAAACACCTAGTCCAGCCAAAACCGTCGATTACGGCAATGCGCACCCGGCCCGCGACGAACTGCCGCGTGCGCGCCGGCCGCGCGGACTGGTGGGCGAAATTGTCAGTAGCCTGGCGGCCAGCATTCGCGCGGGACAGCTGAAGCCGGGCGAAAAACTTCCGACCGAAGCCGAAATCATGGCGCAGTTCGATGTCAGCCGCACGGTGGTCCGGGAGTCCCTGTCCAAGCTCCAGGCTTCCGGGCTGGTCAAGACGCGGCATGGCATTGGCACCTTTGTGCTGTCTCCCGAAGAATCGGGAAATTTCAAGATTGCAGCGGACGACTTCGCGACCATCACCGATGTCATTTCGGTACTGGAGCTGCGCATCAGCCTGGAAACCGAAGCGGCTGGTCTGGCCGCGCAAAGAAGAACGCCCGACAACCTGACGGCACTGGAAACCGCGCTGCATGCGTTTCGGGACTCGATCAACCGGGACTCGGACGCCGTGCCTCCCGACTTCCAGTTCCACATGGAAATTGCGCGCTCGACCGGAAACCGGCACTTTGCCGACCTGATGACCTACCTGGGCACCATGATCATTCCACGCACCCGGGTGAACACGGCGCACAACGCCCCCGAGGGGCGGATGAAGTACCTGCAGCGCGTCAACACCGAACACGAAAGCATTTACAACGCCATCCGTGACCAGGACCCGGAAGCCGCCCGCACCGCCATGCGGACCCATTTGTCAAACAGCCGTGAACGCTTGCGCAAGGGAAACAACGCCCACACCCTGCAGCCTTCGGATCAGCCTGACAAAGGCGCTTTGAAGTAAGCGGTGTGAAATCAGTCCATTGGTATAAATCGGTTGAAGTTGCGGGCCAACATGCAGGTTTACGTTCGCAGGCAACACAAACCTTTCAGGAAGACCCTCAAGTGCACATGCAAGATCAACCGGTCGCTTACGCCCCTCCCCCGAATCGTCTGCGCCTGGCCGTCATTGGCGCCGGGCTGGGTTCGGCGCCTCACTTTCGCAGCCTGGAGGACCTGGCCGGGGAAGCCGAACTGGCTTGGGTGTACGGGCGAAGCGCCGAGCGGCTTGCCGGCGTCCAGGTGCCGGCGCACACACGCAAGACCACCCGGCTTGAAGACATCCTTGAAGATGCCAGTGTGAAGGCCGTACTGGTACTGACACCGCCGAACACGCACCTGGACATCGTCCAGCGGGCGGCGCAGGCCGGCAAGCACGTGCTGGTCGAAAAACCGCTGGAGATCGACCTTGAGCGGGCCACCCGGCTGGTGCAGGTTTGCGAAACCGCAGGCGTCACGCTCGCAGTGATGCTGCAGCACCGCCTGCGTGAAGCCGCCGTGGGCCTGAAGGCCTTGCTCGACGCGGGCGAACTCGGCCGGCTGATCAGCGCGAGCGCGTCGGTGCGCTGGTGGCGTGCGCAAAGTTATTACAACGAACCGGGGCGAGGCACACTGGCGCGGGACGGCGGCGGCGTGCTGATCACCCAGGCCATCCACACGCTGGACCTGCTGCTCAGCCTGACCGGTTTGCCCGAGCGCGTGACCGGCCTGACGGCGACCTCTCCAGTGCACCGCATGGAAAGCGAGGACACGGCAGCGGCGCTGCTGCATTACGCGGGCGGCGTCATCGGCGTGGTGCAAGCCACCACGGCAGCCTACCCAGGGTTTCCGGAGCGCATTGAATTCAATGCCACGCTGGGCACCGCAACGCTGGAATCGGGCGAGCTGCAGGTTTTGTTTGCCAGCGGCAAGCGCTTGGCGCTGGGCGCGCGCCAAGGCTCGGGCGGTGGCGCCGACCCCATGGCATTCGACCATGCGGCTCACCGAACGGTGCTGCAGGATTTCATCCGTGCAGTGCAGTCCGGACGAACGCCGGCAGTCAGCGGACGCTCAGCGCTGGGTGTGCAACAGGTGATTGAAAGCATCATGGAATCGTCAAGGGCCGGCTGCACGATCAGCCTGCCGACCGCGCACCAGCCAGCATGAATGCAGCGCTGAAGTAATCACGACCTCTGAATCGAGCGACTCCGGAAATGCACAGACAGACCATGACAGCACGCATATTTTTGCCAGTTTTGTCTCGGAATGCACACAGCACGGGCATTACCAGCTATAGAACTCGTAGCAAAATGAATTTTGCGTTATATTTACCGACAGGCCTTTGCAAGGCTTGATTTCCATTCCCTGTGACCGACCTGAGGAGATAAACCAATGAGTGTCAAAGAAAACGCTGCCGTAAGCCAGTTGCTTGAACTGCTGGAGTCGCGCTACGCACTGCGTGTGCTGTGGGCACTCAAAGACGGCCATCCGCAAACCTTTCGCCTGCTTCAGGACAGTATTGGCAACATCACGCCCAATACCCTGAACACCCGCATCAAGGAGCTGCGCGCAGCAAGCCTGCTCAGTCATGGTGAAAAAGGCTACACCGTGACGTCACTCGGGGCTGACCTGCTCAAACGCTTGAACGACCTGCAGGCTTTCGCCGGAAAATGGGTGGTCAGCCAGGCCAAGGTCAACGCAGACAAAGTCACCCCGGAATAAGCAACTCGCCACTGCCGCAAAGAAAAAAAACAGGCAAGAGGCCTGTTTTTTTGTATCCGGCTGCGGCTGCTTTGCGAATGGATGGCACATTGGCAAACACGTTCACTGGCTTGGCCGAAGCCTGGAAACCCGGCATCGAATCTTCAAACAAGGTTGGTGCCGGACCTTGACGCCTCTACAATCTTTACGCACCGAGCCGGACTTGCCGGCGCTGCCCTCACGCTTGTAGTTCAGGCGACATTTCATTACCAATCCCCAAATCCCTGTCTTGAAAAGGGGCTTGTGGTCCCAAGTTAGTTAACTTACCAGCTTTGGAAACTTCACTACCAACATGTCCGAGAACAAACAAACCGAACAAAATGACGGCCTGACAGGCGCGCCCAGCGCTGAAGAACTCGAAGCCGCTCAGGCCGCCAACGAGTTTGAAGCCATGAACGCCCTCACCGACGTCCAGGCCCAACTGGCCGTATTTCAGGCCAAGAACACCGATTTGTCGGACAACTACTTGCGCGCCAAGGCGGAGTCTGAAAACGCCCGGCGCCGTGCCGACGACGAGATTTCCAAGGCACGCAAGTTCGCCCTTGAAAGTTTTTCCGAGAGCTTGTTGCCGGTGCTCGACAGCTTTGAAGCAGCCCTGGCGTTGAAAGAAGCCACGCTGGAGCAGCTCCGCGAAGGCTCCGAAGCCACCTTGAAGCAGCTCAAAAGCGCACTGGAGCGCAACAAGGTCTTGGAGATCAATCCCGCAGCCGGCGCCAGGTTCGACCCGCACCAGCACCAGGCCATCAGCATGGTGCCTGCGCCGCAGCAGGAAGCCAACACCGTAGTCACCGTATTGCAAAAGGGCTACCTGATCGCCGAGCGTGTACTGCGCCCTGCGCTGGTCACCGTGGCGGCGCCGCAGTAAGTACAAATAAACGGCCAAAACATGTTGACTGCTCTTGAACTTGCAAAACTTATCCGCAATTCTTCAGCAGCCTGATGAACCCGGCAGCCAACAGTGACTGAGCCGGCATCAAAAACCTAACGAAATAATAAACTGGAGTAAATCATGGGAAGAATCATCGGCATCGATTTGGGCACGACCAACAGCTGCGTCTCAATCATGGAAGGCAACACGCCCCGCGTCATTGAAAACTCGGAAGGCGCCCGCACCACGCCGTCGATCGTCGCCTACCAGGAAGACGGCGAAGTGCTGGTGGGCGCCTCGGCCAAGCGCCAGGCCGTGACCAACCCACGCAACACGCTGTATGCCGTCAAGCGCCTGATTGGCCGCAAGTTCGCAGAAAAAGAAGTCCAGAAGGACATCGGCCTGATGCCTTACGCCATCGTGCCCGCCGACAACGGCGATGCCTGGATTGAAGTGCGCGGCAAAAAACTGTCTGCCCAGCAGGTCAGCGCCGACATCCTGCGCAAAATGAAGAAGACGGCCGAAGACTACCTCGGCGAACCCGTCACTGACGCGGTCATCACCGTGCCGGCCTACTTCAATGACGCCCAGCGCCAGGCCACCAAGGACGCCGGCCGTATTGCCGGCCTGGATGTCAAGCGCATCATCAACGAGCCGACCGCTGCCGCCCTGGCCTTTGGCCTGGACAAGCAGGAAAAGGGCGACCGCAAGATTGCCGTGTATGACCTGGGTGGCGGCACGTTTGACATCTCGATCATCGAGATTGCCGACGTTGACGGCGAAAAGCAGTTTGAAGTGTTGTCCACCAACGGCGACACCTTCCTGGGCGGCGAAGACTTCGACCAGCGCATCATTGACTACATCATCGACGAGTTCAAGAAGGACTCCGGCGTCAACCTCAAGAACGATGTGCTGGCCCTTCAGCGACTGAAGGAAGCGGCTGAAAAGGCCAAGATCGAACTGTCGAACAGCGCGCAGACGGACATCAACCTGCCTTACATCACCGCCGATGCATCGGGTCCAAAACACCTGAACATCAAGATGACCCGTGCCAAGCTGGAAAGCCTGGTCGACGAACTGATCGAGCGCACGATTGCCCCGTGCCGCGTGGCCGTCAAGGATGCCGGCATCAGCGTGGGCGACATCCACGACGTGATTCTGGTCGGCGGCATGAGCCGCATGCCCAAGGTGCAGGAGAAGGTCAAGGAATTCTTCGGCAAGGAGCCGCGCAAGGACGTCAACCCCGATGAAGCCGTCGCCGTAGGCGCCGCGATTCAGGGCCAGGTGCTGTCCGGCGACCGCTCCGACGTGCTGCTGCTTGACGTGACGCCTTTGTCCCTGGGTATTGAAACCATGGGCGGCGTGATGACCAAGATGATCAAGAAGAACACGACCATCCCGACCAAGTTCGCCCAGACCTTCTCGACCGCTGAAGACAACCAGCCGGCAGTGACGATCAAGGTGTTCCAGGGCGAGCGCGAGATTGCCTCGGGCAACAAGGGCCTCGGCGAGTTCAACCTCGAAGGCATTCCGCCAGCATCGCGCGGCACGCCGCAAATTGAAGTGTCGTTCGACATTGACGCCAACGGCATTCTGCACGTCGGCGCCAAGGACAAGGGCACCGGCAAGGAAAACAAGATCACCATCAAGGCCAACTCGGGTCTGTCGGAATCTGAAATCCAGCAGATGGTGAAAGACGCTGAACTGAACGCCGAAGACGACAAGAAAAAGGTCGAATTCGTGCAGGCCAAGAACAGCGCCGAAGCCATGGTCCACAGCGTTAAAAAATCCCTGGCCGAATACGGCGACAAGCTTGACGCAGGCGAAAAGGAAAAGATCGAGTCCGCCATCAAGGACATGGATGAAGCCCTCAAGTCTGACGACAAAGACGCGATTGAAGGCAAAAACGCTGCACTCATGGAAGCCAGCCAGAAACTGGGCGAAAAAATGTATGCCGACATGCAGTCCTCACAAGGCGCTGACGGCAATCCAGCCGGTGCCGAGCAGGCCCAGCCCAAGCCCGCCGCCGATGACAATGTCGTGGACGCCGAAGTCAAGGAAGTCAAGAAGGGCTAAGACAAGCCGGCCGGAAACGGCCTGCTGACTGCATGAAAATGCATGGTTATTGCAAGAGCGGAAACCAGGAGCAATCCGGGATTTCCGCTTTTGTCATTTGCCGCTGCATGCATCGTCAGCGTCTTGCCTGCCCCACCTGCCTTGGCCAACTGCTGAATTTTTAACAATGATTGCCTGACCAGACATGGCCAAAAAAGACTATTACGACACGCTTGGCGTTCCCAAGAACGCCAGCGACGATGACATCAAGAAAGCGTACCGCAAGCTCGCGATGAAACACCACCCTGACCGCAATCAGGGTGACAGCAAGGTCTCGGAAGAAAAGTTCAAGGAGGCCAAGGAAGCCTACGAAATGCTTTCCGATGCGCAAAAACGCGCCGCCTATGACCAGTACGGTCATGCCGGCGTCGACCCCAACATGCGTGGCGGCGGTGGCCCGGGCGCTGAAGGTTTTGGCGGCTTTGCCGAGGCATTTGGTGACATTTTTGGCGATGTGTTCAGTGGCCAGCAGCGTGGCGGCCAGGGCGGCGGGCGGCAGATTTACCGTGGCGGCGACCTGAGCTATGCAATGGAAGTCACGCTTGAAGAAGCGGCCACCGGCAAGGATGCACAAATCCGAATCCCGAGCTGGGACGATTGCAGCATCTGCCACGGCAGCGGCGCCAAGCCCGGCACCAAGGTGGCCACCTGCACGACCTGCCACGGCCATGGCGTGGTGCAGATGCGCCAGGGATTTTTCAGCGTGCAGCAGACGTGTCCGCAGTGCAAGGGCAGCGGCAAGCTGATTCCTTCGCCCTGCATGGCCTGCCACGGCGTGGGCAAGACCAAGTCCAACAAGACGCTGGAAGTGAAGATTCCGGCTGGTATCGACGACGGCATGCGCATCCGCTCGACCGGCAACGGCGAACCGGGCACCAACGGCGGCCCGCCTGGCGACCTGTACATCGAGATCCGGCTCAAGAAGCACGACATCTTCGAGCGCGATGGCGACGACCTGCACTGCTCGATGCCGATCAGCTTCACCACGGCGGCGCTGGGCGGCGAAATCGAGGTGCCAACGCTGGCGGGCAAGGCGGCCATCGACATTCCCGATGGCACGCAGGCCGGCAAGCAGTTCCGGCTGCGTGGCAAGGGCATCAAGGGTGTGCGTTCAAGCTATCCGGGTGACCTGTATTGCCACATCTCGGTGGAAACGCCGGTGAAGCTGACCGAACACCAGCGCAAACTGCTCAAGGAGCTCGACGAGTCGATCAAGAAAGGCGGCGCCAAGCACTCACCCAGCGAGGAAGGCTGGACCGACAAGCTGAAGAACTTCTTCGGCGCCTGACAAGCTGCCTTTGATGTTTCGAAATGCCGGATTGAATCCGGCATTTTTCATGGCCTATCCGCACCAAGCCTGGATTAAGAACGAAACATGCCATTTGCGCAATATGGGCGGGCGTAACGTGCTTCTTTTTTCATAGCATTATGCAATTCAGGCCGAGGCACAGCCAAAAAAATCAGCTCAGGGAGACTTTTGCCGGTTTTGCAAAAAACCGCCCGTAAAATCCTCGGGCCATGCCCCTCGCCACGCTCATCCTTCTTCCGTTAATCGGCAGCCTGCTTGCAGCGTTGCTGCCGGCGAATGCGCGCAACACGGAATCGACGCTGGCAGGCCTGATTGCACTGTTCTGCACCGTGCAGGCGGCGCTGTACTTTCCGCAAATCACGGACGGCGGCGTGCTGCGGCAGGAAATCGAGTGGCTGCCAGCCCTTGGCCTGAACCTGGTGATCCGGCTGGACGGCTTTGCCTGGATGTTCTGCATGCTGGTGCTGGGCATCGGCTCGCTGGTGGTGCTGTATGCGCGCTACTACATGTCGCCGAGCGACCCGGTGCCGCGCTTTTTCTCCTTCTTTCTGGCGTTCATGGGCTCGATGGTGGGCATCGTGCTGTCAGGCAACCTCATCCAGCTGGCCTTTTTCTGGGAATTGACCAGCCTTTTTTCGTTTCTGCTGATCGGCTACTGGCACCACCGCAAGGATGCGCGGCGCGGCGCCCGCATGGCGCTGACCGTGACCGGCACCGGCGGGCTGTGCATGCTGGCCGGCATGCTGGTGATTGGGCACATCGTCGGCAGCTACGATCTGGACCAGGTGCTGGCCGCCGGGCCGCAGATCCGCGCGCATCCGCTTTACCTGACCTGCCTGGTGCTGGTGCTGCTGGGCGCGCTGACCAAAAGCGCGCAGTTTCCGTTTCACTTCTGGCTGCCGCACGCCATGGCCGCGCCCACGCCGGTGTCGGCCTACTTGCATTCGGCCACCATGGTCAAGGCCGGTGTGTTCTTGCTGGCCCGCATGTGGCCGGTGCTGGGCGGCACGGAACCGTGGTTCTGGCTGGTCGGCGGCGCCGGCCTGATCACGCTGCTGATTGGCGGCTATGCGGCGATGTTCCAGAACGACCTGAAGGGCCTGCTGGCGTATTCGACGATTTCGCACCTCGGCCTGATCACCTTGCTGCTGGGCCTGAACAGCCCGCTGGCGGCGGTGGCGGCGGTTTTCCACATCATGAACCATGCGACTTTCAAGGCGTCGCTGTTCATGGCGGCCGGCATCCTGGACCATGAAAGCGGCACGCGCGACATTCGGCGGCTCTCAAGCCTGCGCACCCTGATGCCGGTGACCGCCACGCTGGCGATGGTGGCCAGTGCGGCCATGGCGGGCGTGCCGCTGCTGAACGGCTTTTTGTCAAAGGAAATGTTCTTTGCCGAAACCGTCTTCATCCAGGCCACGCCGCTGGTTTCACTGATCCTGCCGGTGGCCGCCACGCTGGCCGGCATGTTCAGCGTGGCGTATTCGCTGCGTTTCACGGCCGATGTATTTTTTGGCCCGCCAGCCACCGACCTGCCCCGGCAGCCCCACGAACCGCCGCACTGGATGCGTGTACCGGTCGAACTGCTGGTATTGGCTTGCCTGGTGGTGGGCATCTTTCCGAGCTGGAGCGTGGGCCGATTCCTCGCGGCGGCGGCGCGCCCGGTGGTGGGCACCGAATTGCCGTTTTACAGCCTCGCCGTATGGCATGGCATCAACACCCCCTTGCTGATGAGCATCGTGGCGATGGGGGGCGGCATTGCGATGTACCTGATCCTGCGCCACTACCGTTCGCGCGGCCAGGTGGATGCCCCCATCTTGCTCCACCGCATCAACGGCAAACGCCTGTTTGACGGCTCGTTGGCCCTGCTGACCCTGGCTGGTCACAAGGGCCGGCGGATGATGGACACACAGCGTCTGCAGTGGCAGATGCTGTGGTTGGTCAGCGCCACGCTGGTGGCGGGTGTCCTGCCCTTGTGGACGCGCGGGCTGTATGTGGGCGACCGGGCGTCGCTGGCCTTGTCGCCCGCCTTCGCCGTGCTCTGGGTTGTCGGCGCAGTCTGTGCGGTCGCCGCCGCCTGGCAGGCCAAATACCACCGCATGGCAGCACTCGCGCTGATGGGCGCGGCCGGGCTGTGCACCTGCATCACTTTTTTATGGTTTTCCGCGCCCGACCTGGCGCTGACCCAGCTGGTGGTGGAAATCGTCACCACCGTGCTGATCCTGCTGGGTCTGCGCTGGCTGCCCAAGCGCCATGAAAGCCTGCGGCTGCCAAACCGGGCCGAACGGCGCGGCACGCGCTGGCGCCGGATACGCGATTTGTTGCTGTCCGTGGGCGCAGGCACCGGCATGGCGCTGCTGGCCTGGGCCATGCTGAGCCGGCCTTTTCCCGAAAGCACCTCGACCTTCTTCCTGGAACGCGCCTTCACCGAAGGCGGCGGCAGCAACGTGGTCAATGTGATGCTGGTGGACTTCCGGGGCTTTGACACCTTCGGCGAAATCGTCGTGCTGGGCATCGTCGCGCTGACGGTCTATGCACTGCTGCGGCGCTTTCGCCCGGCCCTCGAAACCATGGACCTGCCCGAGCAGCAGCGCGCTGTGCCCGCCGACCTGGCCACCGATTTGCTCAATCCGCGCCAGGCCACGGACACGGCCGTGGGCTACCTGATGGTGCCGGCGGTGCTGGCCCGGCTGCTGCTGCCGGTAGCGGTCATGGTGGCGATCTTTTTCTTCATGCGCGGACACAATGAGCCGGGCGGCGGCTTTGTGGCCGGTCTGGTGCTGTCGGTGGCATTGCTGCTGCAGTACATCGTTTCGGGCACCCACTGGGTCGAGGCGCACATGCCGCTGCGGCTGCGCCGCTGGATGGCCGCCGGACTGCTGACCGTGCTGGCCACCGGGCTGGCCCCACTGGTCTGGGGCTACCCTTTCCTGACCAGCCACACGGCGCATTGGGACCTTCCCCTGATCGGTGAACTCCATGTCGCCAGCGCGATATTTTTTGACCTTGGCGTGTTTGCCCTGGTGGTGGGCTCGACGCTGATGATCCTCACCTCGATTGCCCACCAGTCGGTGCGCGGCCATCGCCACCACGACCGCATGGCCGAAGAAAAGCGTGAGGCTGCAGCTGTGCCCCCCGCCCTGGAAACCGTTTAATGGAAATCGTTCTGGCTCTTGCCATCGGCGTGCTGACCGGCTCGGGCGTGTGGCTGCTGCTGCGCCCGCGCACGTTCCAGGTGGTCATGGGCCTGGCGCTGCTGTCATATGCCGTCAACCTGTTCATCTTCAGCATGGGCCGGCTGGGGCTGGCCCTTGGCAAGGCGCCGGTGCTTGAGCCTGGCGTGGCGCAAACGCTGGTGAACTATGCCGACCCGATGCCGCAGGCGCTGACGCTGACGGCGATTGTCATCGGCTTTGCCATGACGGCGCTGTTCCTTGTGGTGTTGCTGGCATCGCGCGGCATGTCGGGCACCGACCACGTGGACGGCAGCAAGGTCGACGCACAGGAATTGCAATGAGTGCGTTGGGAGCCCTGAACGAAGTCATTGCGCCACTGATGCCGCACCTGATGCTGGCGCCCATTCTGCTGCCGCTGCTGACCGCCGCGTTCATGCTGCTGATGGGCGAGCGCCAGCAACGCGCCAAGCTGCTGCTGAACATGGCGTCCACCCTGCTGGGTCTGGGCGTGTCGGTGGCGCTGCTGGGCTGGGCCAACCAGCAGGGGCCGGCGTCGACCATGGACGTTTACCTGGCAGGCAACTGGCCGGCGCCCTTTGGCATTGCGCTGGCGCTGGACCGCCTGTCGGCCATGATGCTGGTGCTGACCAGCGCCATCGCGCTGGCGTCAAGCGTATTTGCCGGCGCCCGCTGGCACCGCGCGGGTGTTCACTTTCACCCGCTGTTCCAGCTTCAGCTGATGGGCCTGTGCGGTGCTTTCCTGACAGCCGACCTGTTCAACCTGTTTGTTTTTTTCGAGGTCATGCTGGCGGCGTCCTACGGACTGCTGCTGCATGGTTCGGGCCGGGTCCGGGTGCAGTCGGGTCTGCATTTCATTGCCATCAACCTGGCCGCATCGTCGCTTTTCCTCATCGGCGCATCAATGCTTTACGGCATCACCGGCACACTGAACATGGCCGATCTGGCGCAAAGCATTCCGGAGGTGCTTGAGGCCGACCGGGGCCTGCTGCATGCGGCGGCGGGCATCCTGGCCACGGCATTTTTGATCAAGGCGGCCGTCTGGCCGCTGAACTTCTGGCTGGTGCCGGCCTACAGCGCGGCAACCGCACCGGTTGGCGCCTTGTTCGGCCTCATGACCAAGGTCGGGATCTACGTGATCCTGCGGCTGTGGCTGCTGCTGTTCGGCGTGGATGCCGGTGCTTCGGCGCAATTCGGCAGCCTGTGGCTGATCGGTGGCGGCATGCTGACGATGGCCTTTGGTGCCATTGGCATGCTCGGCTCGCAGCGGCTGGGCTACCTGGCCGGGTATGGCGCGATTGTCTCGTCAGGCACCTTGCTGGCAGCCGCCGGATTTGGCCTGCCCCAACTGACGGCCGGGCTGCTGTATTACCTGCCCAGCTCGACCCTGGCGATCAGCGCGCTTTTCCTGCTTGCCGACCTGATGGACCGCTGGCGCAACGACGGCGCCAGTCTGGCGCCCTATGAGCAAGACGACACGCCGTTCCTGACCGCCGAGCTGATGCCCGGCAAGGGGCTGAACCTGGACGACGACGAGGAAGTGCTCACCGGCCGGGTGATTCCTGCCGCCGTGGCCCTGCTCGGCCTGGGTTTCATGGCTTGCACGCTGGTGATTGCCGGACTGCCGCCGCTGTCGGGCTTTGTCGGTAAGTTTGCCATGCTGACGGCCTTGCTCAACCCGTCCGGGCTGGGCCTGTCAGCCAGCCAACCGCCAGAGGCAGCCGGCTGGATGCTGCTGGCCCTCCTGATTGGCACCGGCCTGCTGGCGCTGATTGCGCTGACGCGGGCTGGCATTTTGCATTTCTGGGCGACGTACGACCGGGCAGCGCCCAAGCTGCGCGTGCTTGAAGGCCTGCCCATCGCCTTTTTGCTGGGCGCTTGTGCCGTCATGACGCTGCAGGCCGGTCCGGTGATGGGCTACATGCAGGCCACGGCCGATGCGCTGCACACGCCTCGACTATATGTACGTGCAGTCATGTCCGCCCGGCCGATCCCCGGACCACAAGCGCCACGGGTCGATTCGGCCCAGGAGACCCCATGAAAAAAATGTTCCCCGCACCGCTGCTGTCCGCCGCGCTGTTCGTGCTGTGGCTGCTGCTGAACCGCACGCTGGGCGTGGGTCACCTGCTGCTGGCCGGACTTCTGGCGGTGGCCATTCCGCTGATGACCGCCGGCTTGCGGCCGGTTCGTGTGCGCATGCGAAGGCCGGGCGTGGCGCTGCGTCTGCTGCTCACCGTGGCGGCCGACTCGACGCGCTCGAACATTGCCGTGGTGCGTCTGCTGCTCCGGCCGGGCAGCCGGCGCCATCCGCCCGGTTTTGTGCATGTGGCACTCGACCTGAGGGACCCGAACGGGCTGGCAGCGCTGGCCATGATTGTCTGCCTGACGCCTGGCACGGCCTGGGCCGAGTTGTCGCTGGACCGTGCCACCTTGCTGCTGCATGCGCTGGAATTAGATGATGCCGGCGCCATGGCCGCGCACATCAAAACGCGCTACGAGCGCCCCCTGATGGAGATTTTTGAGTGATGAACCCGATTCTTTCCTGGGCGTTGCCGCTGGCCTTGTTCATGCTGGTGCTGGCCATGGTCTGCACCATGGTCCGGTTGCTCAAGGGACCGGCGGCGCAAGACCGCGTGCTGGCGCTGGACTGCATGTACCTCAACGGCATGCTGGCGATACTGGTGCTGGGCCTGATCTACGGCAACCGGCATTATTTCGAGGCAGCGCTGCTGATCGCCCTGCTGGGCTTTGTCAGCACCACGGCGATGGCCAAATTCTTGCTGCGTGGCGAGGTGATTGAGTGAGCGACGCGGGCGTTGCCCTGCCGCTGTGGGTTGAAATCGTCGTTGCCGCGGCGGTGCTGGCGGGCGCAGCACTGGCGCTGCTGGGCTCTTTGGGTCTGCTGCGCCTGTCGACTTTTTTCGAGCGGGTCCACATGCCAGCCATCGTCGCCACGCTGGGCTGCTGGTGCGTGACGTGGGGAACCGTGCTTTTCTTCTCTGTCCAGCAAGGTGAACTGGCTGTTTTTGCGCTGTTGACAGCTGTGTTCATCGCCATCACCGTGCCCATTCCGACCATTTTCCTGATGCGCGCTGCACTGTTCAGGGCGCGGCAAATGGGCAAGGCAGTGCCCCCCAGCGTCAGCCGTGTCGTCCCGCCCGATGCCCAGGACTCCTGATTTAATAGCTGCTTGTGCAATCTGGGATTGCGCTACAAGCTTATTTGACTCTTGAATCTTGGCTTAAACGGCGTAGTCCGCCACAAACTTGCGGTCAATCCGGTCTTTCCAGCGCCAGACCCAGGCGCCTTCGACGCTAAGGCCGCCCCACACGGCAATTGCATGGCGACCGCCGCATGACAGCAGGTTGAGCGTGCGCTTTTGCGGTGCATAGGGCTTGAGCGGCCGGCCTTGCCATGCGGCGCGCAAATTGGCCAGCAGTGGCGGACCGGCGCGCACCGCGTACACACCGCTTCGCGGATGCGGCGCATCAACGCGGCTGGCCACATCGCCAGCAGCAAATACCGCCGGATGGCTGGTGCTTTGCTGAAAGCCGTTGACCGCCACAAAGCCCCCTTCGTCAAGGGCCAGTCCGGTGCCAGCCAGCCATGCCGGCGCCTGAGCGCCCAAGGCCAGCAACGGCACATCGCAAGCCAGGCGCTGGCCGCTGCCCAGCTTGATGCAGCCTGAATCCAGCCCGACGCAGGTCTCTGGCAGCACCTCGATCCGAAGGCGTTGCAAGGCCTTGGCAAGGCGGCGCTGCACGCCAGCCGTGTAACTGGCACCCGGCGGATTCGCGCCACTGAGCAATGTCACCCGGCTGCCCGGCGCAAACGACGCACCTTTTAACGCATGGGCAGCGGCCATGGCCAGTTCCAGCCCCGCCGCACCTGCGCCCACCACCACCAAGTGAATTTTTTTCTGTCGCGCCACCGCCATCACCCGGGGCCAGAGCTGGCCGAAGGCTTCGATGGGTCGCACGAACAAGGCATGCTCTCGCGCGCCGGGCATTTTTTCCTCAATCTGTTGGCGGTCCATGACCGGGCCGGTGTTCAGGCTCAGCCAGTCGTAAGGCAGGGTCGCGCCACTGGCCAGGGTCACGCTGCGCGCTTCAGCATTAATGCCCGCCGCACTGCCTTGCACATAGCGCGCGCCGCAGCGGGCAAGCAGCCCCTCAAGCGGAATCATGCAGTTGTCCAGCGTGTAATGCCCGGCGACAAACCCCGGCACCATGCCGGAATACAGCTGGCGCGCATGTGGCGCGACCACCGTGATGGCCAGATCGGCCGGCCGGTCTTGCGCCAGGCCTTGCAGCACATGCACGTGCGCATGGCCGGCGCCCAGCAGCACCAGATGCCGCTTGACGGCTGGCGCAGCGCTTGCCGAGAAAAGGCCTGCGTCTTCAGCAGGCTTGGCTTTGCTTGCAGCCTGGGTCATGGGGACAGCGTGACATCGCCCACGTAACCCAGACTTTGGCCGCCGGTGTTGTCCGAATCGCCGCCTACCAGCAGGCTTTGCAAGGGCGGCAAGGTTGCGGACTCCTGACCGAAGGCGCGTTGGAAATCAGCGGCCAGGTCTTGCGAGTGCGTGATCCATTGGCCCAGATGCTGCTCGCCGCTGTCAGCCACGATCATGCGCATGCGGTGCGTGTAGGCGTTGTCGAGCAGGGTGCCGGCCGGCAGGCTGGCGTCCCAGACATAGCACAAGGTGGCGGCTGGCAGGTTTTCGCCACTCACCGAGCGGGCAACCCGCATCATGTTGCGCTCGACAAAGCCAAGCTGCTCCAGCGGCATGTTGAACAGGGCGCAGACCTTGAGCGGCGTGTCATCGCCGGATTTTTGCCGCAGGTCGGTGCCGCGCAGCGGTTGGTCAAGCCGCCAGCGCCAGCGCAGTTTCATGCCAGGCACCAATGCAAGGTCTGGCAAGTCATGCACCAAATTGGCATAGGAATGGTCAGTCTGCACCCGCAATACCGGGCGGCCGTCCATGGGCACCAGGTCAAAGCGGGTGGGCGGTTTGGCTACCTTGGGCAGGCCAACCACGCGCCAGGGTGATGGTGGCACCGTACCGCTGGCGGATGAGAAAGGATGCAGATTCGCCGTCATTGCGACAGAATCTTGAGCAAATACCGGATTCGGGCATATCCACAGGGCACTTGCAGCTATGAAAATAGTAGCGCTTGAAAAATAAGGTATGCGCCTTGTGGCGGGATGCAGTGTCATGTCAGCTTCGTTTCCAGTCGTGGTATTTACGCACCCATTCAAGCAGCCGCACGGGTTGGTGCGCACGCTTCCACTCACCGGCTGCGTACTTATTGGCTTCCGACAGCGTTGGGTAGGTGTGAATGGTCGAGAGAATCTTGTTCAGCCCCAGCCCGTGCCGCATTGCCAGCACGTACTCGGCCAGCAAATCGCCGGCGTGGGTGCCGACGATGGTGACGCCAAGGATTTTGTCCTTGCCCGGCACGGTCAGCACTTTGACGAAACCGCGCGCTTCGCTGTCGGCAATGGCGCGGTCCAGGTCGTCGATGTTGTATTTCGTGACCTCGTAAGCCACGCCTTTTTCGGTCGCCTCGGCTTCGCTCAAGCCCACGCGCGCGACTTCCGGGTCAATGAAAGTGGTCCACGGAATCACCGAGTAGTCGGCCTTGAACAGCCTGAACTCGCCAAACAGCGCATTGACCGCGGCGTACCACGCCTGGTGGGCCGCCACGTGCGTCAGCTGGTAAGGCCCGGCCACGTCGCCAGCCGCATAGATATTGGGGTAGATGGTCTGCAAATAGTCGTTGGTGGGCACCGTGCGTTCGGTCGAAATGCCGAGCTCTTCAAGGCCGTAACCGGTCAGGCGCGCCGCGCGGCCGACGGCGCAGATCAGCTGGTCGAATTCAATGGCGATTTCCTGGTCCTGGTGCGTCACCCACAGGGTTTTGACGTCGCCCATTTTCTCGCAGCGCAGCGCCTTGTGGCCGGTCAGCACCTGCACGCCGTCGGCAGCCAGTGCATCGCGGACCAGCGCAGACACTTCTTCGTCCTCACGGCCCATCAGGCGCGGCGCCATTTCCACCTGCTTGACCTCAGCGCCCAGCCGCGCAAAGGCCTGCGCCAGTTCGCAGCCAATCGGCCCACCACCCAGTATCACCAGGCGTCGCGGCACGGCGTCCAGCTGGGCAAACACGTCCCACAGCGTGTCGCTGGTGACATAACCCACGTCGTCCAGACCGGGCAGCGGCGGCACGAATGGCCGGGCGCCGGCAGCGATCACGATGCTGCGGGTGGTCAGCGTTTGCGTGCCGCCACCGTTCAGCGCAATTTCCACCGTCCACGGGTTGACGATGCGGGCGTGGCCCTGAAGCACTTCGACGCCCAGGCTGGTGTAGCGCTCGACGCTGTCGTGTGGGGCAATGGCACGGATCACATCCTGAATCCGCTGCATGATGGCCTTGAAGCTGAACTCTGGCGTGACGTTGCTCAAGCCATAGTTGGCACCGTGCCGCATCTGCTGCGCCAGCTTGGCGCTGCGGATCAAGGCCTTGGACGGCACGCAGCCGTAGTTCAGGCAGTCGCCGCCCATCTTGTGCGCTTCCACCAGCGTCACCCTGGCCTTGACCACGGCGGCAATGTAGGCCGACACCAGCCCGCCCGCGCCGGCGCCAATCACCACCAGGTTGCGGTCAAAACTTGACGGTTTCACGCCCTTCCAGCGCGCATACACCTTGCGGCGCTTGACCAGCGCCAGCACCTTGCTGACCGCCAGCGGCAGCAGCCCCAGCAGCACGAATGAGCCAATCAGCCCCGGCGACAAGATCGACTGCAGCGAGTCGATCTTGGCGATTTGCGTGCCTGCGTTCACATAGGCCACGGTGCCGGCGAACATGCCAACCTGGCTGACCCAGAAGTAAGTCCAGACCTTGATGCGCGTCAAGCCCATGAGCAAATTGAGTGCAAAAAACGGCACAACCGGGATCAGGCGCAGGGAAAAAAGATAGAAAGCGCCTTCTTTTTCAATGCCCTTGTTGATGTCATCCAGGCGCCGGCCAAAGCGCGCCTGAATCGTATCTCGTAGCAGGTAGCGCGCCACCAGCATGGCCAGCGTGGCACCCAGGGTCGAAGCCAGCGACACCACCACTGTGCCCAGAACCAGCCCGAAACTGGCACCGCCTGCCAGCGTCAAAATGGCGGCTCCCGGCAACGACAGCGCAGTCACGGCCACATAGACCGCAAAAAATACCAGCGTCACCATCACCGGCCGTTCGTTGAACAGCGTCGTGAACGATGCCTGGCTGTCCTTGATGAACGCCAGGCTGAAATAGCGGCCCAGGTCCAGTACGAAAAAAGCGATGATGGCGGCCAGCAGCAAGGCGGCGATCAGAAGTTTGCGCAGATTCACGGTGATCCTTGAGGTTTATTCTTTTTTTGCGTCGGACCAAGAGGTGATTTTTACAAAAAAAAACGATTCTCCGTGTAGGAGGAAGTCCAGTTCGCCTGCCAACAGAGCAAAGGGACTTTATCCCAGGAGCCGCCTGCTGCTTGACAACTCGGACAGAATTAAAGGCGAACCGACACATACTCCGTCTCAGAACGCTGAAACGGCCACACTTCAAACAGGAATTCAAAGCATGAACCAGGCATTGGTCGGCATCATCGGAGGCAGCGGTCTTTACCAGATGGACGCGCTGGAAGGCGCGCAAGAGCAGGTTATCAGCACGCCGTTTGGCGCTCCGTCCGACGTGCTGGTCACCGGCCGTGTGCATGGCGTACCGGTGGCTTTCCTGGCCCGGCATGCGCGCGGCCACCGTCTGCTGCCCTTTGAAGTGCCCTACCGCGCCAACATCCATGCAATGAAGCAGTTGGGCGTGCGCTACCTGCTGTCGGTGTCGGCCGTGGGTTCACTGAAAGAAGACTTCCGGCCACTCGACATGGTGCTGCCCGACCAGTTCATTGACCTGACCAAACGCCGCGAAAGCACATTTTTTGGCCAGGGCGCGGTGGCCCATGTGTCGATGGCGCAACCGGTCTGCCCGGCAACCGCCGGCGTGCTGGCGCAGGCAGTGCGCAACGTTCTGGCACTCGAGGCGCCCGGCCACGGCGTGACGCTGCACGAAGGCGGTACCTATGTGTGCATTGAAGGCCCGCAATTTTCCAGCCTGGCTGAATCGAACTGGTACCGCAGCATGGGCGGCGGCGTGATCGGCATGACCAACATGCCCGAAGCCAAGCTGGCCCGTGAGGCGCAAATCGCCTACACCACGCTGGCACTGGTGACCGACTTTGACTGCTGGCACCCGCGCGAGGCGCATGTGAGCGCCGACATGGCGCTGGCCAACCTGTTCAAGAACGCCGGCCGGGCACAGCAGGTTGCCAGTGAAGCCATTCGGCTGCTGGGCGCCAGGCAGCCTGCGAGTGAAGCGCACACGGCCCTTAAAAACGCGCTGGTGACCCAGCCTGACGCCATGGCGCCCGAGGTGCGTGCGCGCCTTTCTGCATTGCTGGGCTGAACTTTTCGGCCGCTCAACGACCCATAGACTTATGCACGCCACCTTACCCCTGCTCAAAAAAATCCAGTTCCCGGCGATTGACCGCTCGCGTCTAGACACGCTGCAGGTCAACCTGGGCTACAAATGCAACCAGAGTTGCGTGCACTGTCACGTCAACGCCGGGCCCAACCGCACCGAGATGATGGACGCGGACACCATGGCCCTGATTCCCGAAGTGCTGACGGCGCGCGGCCTTTCCACGCTGGACCTGACCGGCGGTGCGCCCGAGTTGCACGACGGTTTTCGCGGCCTGGTGCGCGCTGCGCGGGCGCAAGGCGTGCGCGTCATCGACCGCTGCAACCTGACGATCCTTTTCGAGCCGGGCCAGCAAGATCTGGCGCAATTCCTGGCCGATCAGCAAGTCGAGGTTGTGGCCTCCATGCCCTGCTATTCAGCCGCCAACGTCGACAAGCAGCGCGGCGACGGCGTGTTTGACCTGAGCATTGCCGCGCTGCAGCAGCTCAATGCACTGGGCTATGGGCAACCCGGCTCGGGCCTGGTGCTGAACCTGGTTTACAACCCGCAGGGCGCTTCGCTGCCGCCCGAGCAGCAAACGTTGCAAGCCGATTACAAGCGCGAGTTGCTGGCCCATTTCGGCATCGTCTTCAACGAGTTGTTTGCGCTGACCAACATGCCGATCCAGCGCTTTGGCTCCACGCTGGTGTCCAAGGGCTCGTTTGACAGCTACATGGAGCTGCTCAAAAGCAGCTACCAGCCGCAGAACCTGCCCGGCGTGATGTGCCGCAGCACGGTCAGCGTCGACTACCAAGGCTGGCTGTCGGACTGCGACTTCAACCAGCAGCTCGGCCTGCCACTGGGCAACTCCGGCGTACAAAGGCATTTGCGCGACCTGCTGACGACCAGCCTGGACGGCAAAGCCATCCGTGTGGCGGGACACTGCTACGGCTGCACGGCCGGCCAGGGCAGCAGCTGTGGCGGCGCGCTGGAACACTGAACGCGCCATGACGCCCGTCCGCCTGTCCGTGGTGATTCCTGCCCTGAACGAGGCGGCTGGCATGTCGGCCACACTGCAGGCACTGGCGCCAATGGCGGCACGCGGCGCGCAACTGCTGGTGGCTGACGGCGGCAGCGTTGATGGCACTGCAACTTTGGCGCAGGCTGGCGGCGCGCAAGTAGTCCACGCCCCGCGCGGCCGTGCGCTGCAGATGAACGCGGGCGCTCAGAAGGCCAACGGAGGCATCCTGCTGTTCCTGCATGCCGACACCCGGCTGCCGCCAGAGGCCGACCGCTTGATTACCCTGGCACTTGCCAACGGCGCGCAAGTCTGGGGTCGTTTTGATGTGTGCATTGAAGGCCGGCCCCGAATGCTGCGCGTGATTGCCGCATTCATGAACTGGCGCTCGCGCTTGACCGACATTGCGACCGGCGATCAGGCGCTGTTCATGACCCGCGCCGCATTCGACGCCGTCGGCGGATTCCCGGTCCAGCCGCTGATGGAAGACATCGAGATGTCAACCCGGCTGCTGAAAATTTCGCGTCCTGCCTGCCTGCGCGCACGCGCCATCACCTCGGGCCGGCGCTGGGAAACGCAGGGCGTGTGGCGCACGGTGCTGCTGATGTGGCGACTGCGCCTGGCCTACTGGCGCGGTTCGACGCCCGAGCGGCTGGCCGCGCTGTACCGGTGATGCGGCCATGACCCGTCTGGTGGTGTTTGCCAAGGTGCCGCAGGCCGGAGTGGCCAAGACACGGCTGATTCCGGCTTTGGGAGCCGAGGGCGCGGCAACCCTGGCGCGGCGCATGCTGTGCCACACGCTGTCACAGGCACTGGCTGCAAACGTGCAGGCGGTGGAGTTGTGCATGAGCCCGGCGCCGTCCGATGCAGCATGGCATGCAGTAGCGTTGCCCCTCGCCATCGAGCGCAGCGATCAGGGCGACGGTGACCTCGGCGCGCGCATGGGCCGGGCAATGGCCCGTGCCTTGGCGCAGCAGCAGGGTCCGGTCCTGCTGATGGGCACGGACTGCCCGGCGCTGAGCAGCGCCCACATCGCCGAAGCCGGCCGCCAGCTCGAACAACACGACGCCGTAGTGGTGCCGGTGGCCGATGGCGGCTATGTGCTGATTGGTTTGCGGGCGCCCTGCCCCGGCCTGTTCACCGACATGGCCTGGAGCACGCCGGTGGTGGCGGCCGAAACCCTGCGCCGCATGGCAAGCCTGGGCCTGCGTGTGTGGCAAGGCCCGCAGTTGCATGACATCGACGAGCCGGCAGACCTGGCACACCTGCCCGCGGCTTTCACGAATCCGCCATTCCTTGAAAACAACAAGCCCTTGGCGCAATAAATACGGGCATTAGCCGCTTCGTTTTCCATAGCGTTTTCATTCCAGCAGAAAATTATCTGCTCACCCCATCCTGCCGGATTACCGTTCTTTTTTTCATCTGGAGTCAGCCCATGCGCGTCATCACCCAACTCATCATCACCCTGTTTTTCGGGTTCACCGCGGCGAGCGCCATGGCCGAGGAACCGCTGAAACTCGGAGTTGGACTTTTCCAGCCCAACAAGGACAAAAACGACGCCACCTACCGTCCATTGGCCGCGTATCTCGCGGACAAGCTCGGGCGCACGGTCGAATTGCGCACCGTCGACAGCTGGGAAGGCCTTGCCAAATCGCTCGCCAGTGGTGAAACCGACCTGGCCCTGATGGGACCGTGGGGCTACGTGCTGGCCAACCAGCAAGCCGGTGCCCAGGTGGTTTCCACCATCCTCTACGACGGCAAGCCGGAGTATTTCGGCATCATGGTCACCCACCCCGATTCGGGCATCAAGAGCCCCAAAGACCTGAAAGGCCGCACCTTCGCCTTTGGCGATAAAGGCTCCACTTCCGGCTATCTGATCCCCCTGCACTACTTCATGACGCAGGGGATTGACCCTGAAACCTATTTCAGCAAGGTTCTGTACACCAGCCATCAAGCCATAGAGACGCAAGTCACCCGGGGCGCGCTGGATGCCGGTGCCGACTACAACCGCAATCGCAACGCAATGATCGAGCAAGGGCTGATCAAGGCCGATGCATCGCGCATCATCTGGCAGTCCGCGCCGCTGCCCAACGACGCCTTCGCCGTCAGCAGACAGCTGGCAGGCGACAAAGGCTTCGTGGTTCGCCTTCAGCAGGCGCTTGCAGGCATCGGGGATCAACTCAAGGTCCAGCCCGACTTGCTGCCGCCGCACTACACGGGGTTTGTGAGCCGTGACAACGCCTTTTACAAGCCAATCCGGGATGCCGGACTGGCCACCGGAAAATTGCAGACCAAATAAGCATGTGGCATCGGATTTCACGGGTCTTTGCCGGCCGTATTGGTTTTCTGACACTGGCCGTGGTGTATGCCATTTTGGTGGCTGGTTGCCTGGCCACCTTCATGGCGGAAGGCGAGTTGTCATTGGGCCGAAGGCCGCTGGAAAACCTGATTCGAACGGCAGGCGAATTTGCCCATCCCAGTTTTCTCGATGTCTGGTTTGGCAACACTAGCCTTGAATACCGCAGCGACGACGGCACGGTCTTGCGGGTGGAAAACCGGCAGGACGTCGAGGCAAATTACCTGTCGGGGCTGGCCAGCGCCACCTGGACCACCTTTCGCATCGCGACACTCGGCTCATTATTGGGTGCCGCGCTGGCGTTGCCCCTGGGCGTACTCACCGCCCGCAACCTGGCCGCGCCCCGCTTTTTGCGCCTGCCGGCCAAAGGCATTCTCGACATCGCACGGGCTGTCCACACGCTGGTTTTCGGTCTGGTGCTGGTCGGCATTGTCGGACTTGGACCCACGGCGGGAATACTGGCAATTGCCTTTCACTCCATGGGCACCTACGGAAAACTGTTTGCTGAATCCATCGAAGCGCTGGACATGGCGGCGATCGAAGCGGTGCGCAGCGTGGGTGCATCGCCCGCGCAGGTCTTTTTCAATGCGGTGTGGCCCGCCGCATTGCCGCAGTTTGTCGCCAGTCACCTGTACATCTGGGAGTTCAACATTCGCGACTCCACCATTCTTGGCGTCATCGGCGCAGGCGGGCTGGGCTTGCTCATCACCGAGGCAACCTCTTTGTTTCAATGGGGCCGGCTGTCGACGGTGTTGATCGTGATCGTCCTGCTGGTGTCAAGCTTCGATGCGCTGAGCCGGCGCATCCGCAAGGCGCTCTCATGAGCCGGGCTGCCGTGGTGCTTCTGGACGATGTCCGCTGCCCCACAGGCGGACCGATGAGCCTGCAGATCAAGCACCTGGAGATCAACCTGGGCGAACGTGTTGCCATCGTCGGACCGAATGGCGCGGGCAAATCCACGCTGCTTCGCCTGATCAGCGGTTTTGTGCGCCCGGCCGCAGGGCAGGTGGTCGTGCTCATTTCGTTATACACAAGTCCCCTGAGCCTGAAGCTCGCGTGAGAACCTGATGCCGGCGGCAAAGTCCAGAATGCGCTGCATGCCCAACCAGATGGTTTTCACGCCCGGCTCACCATCACCCGTGCGCGCTAGAAAGCCACCGAGTCTGGCAACCAAGCGCACCACCTCGTTGAGCGTGGGCGGCTTGCTTGGCAGCTTCTGCTTGTTCAGGATGTAGGCTGCTTTCCACTCATCGGGCTCGAACATCAACTGGGCATCCAGGTCCGGGCAACTTCGCCCCAGCCGCATCAGCCGGGCGATACGCCAGGCCACCACCATGTACAGCACCAGCGCGCGCTCAATCTTCTCGATGCTTCCCAGTTGCAGCGCCTCGATGCGGCAGCCGTTCTTCAGGACATGAAAGAACATCTCGATTTCCCAGCGGGCCCGGTACCAGTCAATCATGCGCGCGGCCTGCTCCAGGCTCTGCACCGGTAGATTGGTCAGCAGCCGCCACTCGACAGGCTTGTCGCCTGCGGCAGGCTGCATTTCCTTGGCCACGATGCAACTGGCCTGCACAAAGTGGCCTTTGCCATCGGGCAGTTCGAGCATTTGCGCCCACACCTGCTGGACCACTTCACGGGCGCGCTGGCCCTTGCGCGAGGCCATTACAAAGCGTATTTCGCCCAGAGGCTCGCTTTGTAACACAGAGATCCAGAGTTTGTCGCCGCTGGACATGGTGCGGTTGTGTTGGGAGCGCAGCAGCCAGTCCACAGGCGTGCCCAGCGCGCACGCGCGCCGCATCAACTCCATGATGTCGGCCTCGCGGTCAGCCAGGTACACCAACCGGGTGCCGGACAACTCGGCGGCCATTTCGGCCAGCCGCTCGTAACCTTCCACCCAGCGCACACTCTCCTTGATGCCGGGGCGGCTGCCGTCCTTGTTTTTGGGTTCGCGTGCCCACATCCACGCGTCGAGCACGCCCAGCGGTTCGCGCGAAGTCGACACGGCGTAGGTCGGATGCGCGTACATGCCGCGCTGCGCTTCATAGCTCAGCGGCCCCAGGCCGCTGGCCTCCTGCCCGTTGAAGTCCAGCTCGGTCGTGTCCTGAATGCACAGCACCACCTCGTGCCCGGCCATGCGCGTCTTGGCGCAGTCCGTGTGCGCGCCCAAAATCGCACGCCAATCGACTTCCTCGTTGCCGAAGAACCGGTACGCCGCCATGGTGTCGGCCCAGTCCCCGCAGGCTTGCGGCACGCTCGCCATGGGCTGGGCGCTCAAGCGCTCCACCAGCCGGATGGCCCGCTTGTTGCGCCGCTCATCGCCCAAGTCTATCGTCTCAAATTCAGTGCCTGCCCAGCCCATCGTTTTCCTTCAAATCTTTCTTGAGGAGAATTTTGCCGGAGTTGTGTATAACGAAATGGGTCGTGCTGGGCCGGTCGCTGGCCGTGCCCCTTTCGGCGCAAGGCATGCGCGCATTGCGCTGTGAAGTAGGCCAAATCATGCAGGACCTGCACCCGGTGGAGCGCTTGAGCGTCCTGGAAAATGTGCTGATCGGCTGCCTTGGCCGCACGCGCGGCTGGCGCGGCTGGACACGTTGCTTTGCGCCGCACGAGGTCGCGGCCGCAGAAACAGCGCTGAGGGCTGTCGGCCTGATCCAGCGGGCCGGTACGCGCACCGACGCGCTGTCGGGCGGCGAACGCCAAAAAGTTGCCCTGGCCCGATTGCTGATGCAGCGGCCCCGCCTGATTCTTGCCGACGAGCCGACCGCCGCACTCGACCCGGCGGCAGCCCGCGAGGTCTGCCAACTGCTGGTCGAAGCCAGCGCGGGCGCGACTCTGGTTTGCGTCGTGCACAACCCTGCCCTGCTGCCCTTGCTGGCCAATCGCGTCATCGGCATGAAAAACGGCGGTATCGATTTCGACCTGCCAATGGCCGAGTTGAACGGTTCTGGACTGGAGGCGTTTTACAGCCGCACAGAGCCTTGCCTGCAGGACACCGAGGCAAGGCAGCAGCTATCTGGAAACGCAGCGCTGATTTAAAACTCCTGAATTAATAGCTGCTTGATCCCGCTACATAAGCGCTAAAGCGCTATTTCATTCATAAATTTAAACTACTCAGATCGCTTTTCAGTTTAAAGCGCAATGAAGTCAGCCTCTGTCATCCCGGCCCCGGATCAAGCCCGGGGTTTCAGCACCTGGGAACCATGACTTCTCCCCAAACGGGGTCATGGATTGCCCCGGATCAAGTCCGGGGCAGGCTCTTCAAGTCCGCAATGACAAAAGAGATTACGGAGAGCTTCGAGGGAACTGAGTAATTGCCATAAATTTCACGCGGGAAAGGCACCAGCCAACCGCGCGTCAAGGCTTGCCGAAGCCGCCGCCGCCCGGCGTGTGAATCTCGAATATGTCGCCTGGCCGCATCTCGGCCTGGCCGATATGCGCCAGTGCTTCGATTTGGCCATCGGCCCGCACCACAGTGTTTTGACCGACCTGCCCCGCCTCGCCGCCAGCCATGCCGAAGGCGCCGTGTTTTCGGCCGTTCGACAAGATGCTGGCCGTCATGGCTTCGAGGAACCTGACCCGGCGCACGCCACCATTGCCGCCGTGCCACTGGCCTGCACCGCCCGAACCCTGGCGAATCTCGTAGCTTTCCAGCCGCACCGGAAAGCGGAATTCCAGCACTTCCGGGTCGGTCAGGCGCGAGTTGGTCATGTGGGTCTGCACCACGCTGGTGCCGTCAAAGCCGTCACCCGCGCCGCTGCCACCCGAGATGGTTTCGTAGTACTGGTGCTGGTCGTTGCCGAAGGTGAAATTGTTCATCGTGCACTGGCTGGCGGCCATCACGCCCAGTGCGCCATACAGCGCGTTGGTGATGCAGCTCGACGTTTCCACGTTGCCCGCCACCACCGACGCCGGCGGGTTCGGGTTCAGCATCGAGCCCGCCGGGATGATCACTTTCAGCGGCTTGAGGCAACCGGCGTTCAGTGGAATGTCGTCATCGACCAGTGTGCGGAACACATACAGCACGGCGGCCATGCAGACCGCCGTCGGCGCGTTGAAGTTGTTGGTCTGCTGCGCCGACGTGCCGGTGAAGTCGATCTCGGCGCTGCGCTTGTCTGTGTCGACGCGAATCGCCACCTGGATCTGCGCGCCGTTGTCCAGCGGCAGCGTGAACGCACCGTCTTTCAAGCGCGTGATGACGCGGCGCACCGACTCTTCGGCGTTGTCCTGCACATGGTTCATGTAGGCCAGAACCACATCCAGGCTGAATTGCGCGACCATCTTGCGCAGTTCCTGCACGCCTTTTTCATTGGCGGCAATCTGGGCTTTCAGGTCGGCCATGTTCTGGGCCGGGTTGCGTGACGGGTATTCGCCGCTTTCCAGCAGCGCCACCATTTCGGCCTCGCGCAACACGCCACGGTCCACCAGCTTGACGTTGTTGATCTGCACGCCTTCTTCTTCGATGCGCGTGGAAAACGGCGGCATCGAACCTGGCGTGATGCCGCCAATGTCGGCATGGTGGCCACGGCTGCCAACGTAGAACGTGGGCTCGGCGGACTCATTCAGGTACACCGGCGTGATGACGGTGATGTCAGGCAGGTGCGTGCCGCCGTGGTAGGGGTCGTTCAGCACATAGACATCGCCGGGCTGCATCTTGCCGGCGTTCTCGCGGATCACGGTCTTGATGCTCTCGCCCATCGAGCCCAGGTGCACCGGCATGTGCGGTGCGTTGGCGATCAGGTTGCCTTCGGTATCGAACAGCGCGCAACTGAAGTCCAGCCGCTCCTTGATGTTGACCGAGTAGGCCGTGTTTTGCAGCTGCAGCCCCATCTGCTCGGCAATGTTCATGAACAGGTTGTTGAACACCTCCAGCAGCACCGGGTCGACCGTCGTGCCAACTGCAAATTTGATAGCGCGCGGCACCCGCCGGTCAAGCACCAGGTGGTCAAACGACGTCAGATTCGCTTCCCAGCCGGGCTCGACCACGGTGGTGGCGTTCTGCTCGGCAATGATGGCCGGGCCGGCAATGGTGTCGCCCGGCTGCAGGTCTTCGCGCACGACCAGCGCGGCATCCAGCCACTGGCCGCCCGAATACATGCGCACGGTTTCACGGCGAGGCACCTCACGCGGCGCATGCACCGCGTGGCGCGGCTCGGCGGGTGCATCGCCCGCCACCACCGCCTCGACCGACACGGCTTCGACGACCAGGCCCTTGCCTTGCATCAGGAAGGCAAAGCGCTGGCGATAAGCGGCTTCGAAACCGGCTTCGATCTGCGGCAAACTGCCAAACGGCACGATCAGCGCCGAGTCGCTGCCGTCGTAACGCACATGCACGCGCTGATGCGTGGTGATGGCGCCCGTGCTGACCTGCTGGCGCTGCAGTTCGGCTTCGGCCGTGGCGGCCAGCGTCTTGAGTGCGTCGGCAATCTCGGGCAAGGCAGCGTCTGTCAGCTTGAGTTCCACCGCCTGCTCGCGAATCACGTTCTGGTCGGCCAGCCCCATGCCGTAGGCGCTCAGGACACCGGCCAGCGGATGCACAAACACCTTGGTCATGCCCAGCGCATCGGCCACCAGGCAGGCGTGCTGTCCGCCCGCGCCGCCAAAACACTGCAGCGTGTAGCGCGTCACGTCGTAGCCGCGAGCGACCGAAATTTTCTTGATGGCGTTGGCCATCTGCTGCACGGCGATGTTGATGAAGCCCTCGGCCACGTCCTCGGCGCTGCGGCCGGTTTGCACAGCCAGATCGCCGAACTTTTCATGCACTGCTTCAAGGCTTAGTGATTCATTGGCCTGCGGCCCAAACACCTTGGGAAAGTAGCGCGGCTGGACCTTGCCGACCATCACGTTGGCGTCGGTCACGGCCAGCGGCCCGCCGCGCCTGTAGCTGGCCGGGCCGGGGTTGGCGCCGGCGCTTTCGGGCCCGACGCGAAAGCGCGCGCCATCAAACGCCAGCACCGAGCCACCGCCGGCCGCCACGGTATGGATGCTCATCATCGGCGCGCGCATGCGCACGCCGGCCACCTGGGTTTCAAACTCGCGCTCGAATTCGCCGGCGTAGTGCGACACGTCGGTCGATGTGCCGCCCATGTCAAAACCGATCACCTTTTCAATGCCCGCAATCGCCGCCGTGCGCGCCATGCCGACGATGCCGCCGGCGGGGCCACTCAAAATCGCGTCTTTTCCCTGGAACGCATGCGCGTCACTCAAGCCGCCCGAGGACTGCATGAAGAACAGCTTCACGCCGGGCATTTCGGCCGCCACCTGCTCGACATAGCGGCGCAGGATGGGCGACAGATACGCATCAACCACGGTGGTGTCGCCCCGGCTGACGAACTTCATCATCGGGCTGGTTTCATGTGAGGTGCTGATCTGCGTGAAGCCCACGTCCCGGGCAATACGTTTGGCGGCTTTTTCATGGTCGGTGAAGCGGTAGCCGTGCATGAAGACGATCGCAACACTGCGCAGCCCTTTCTGGTATTGTTCCAGCAGCTCTTCTTTCAATAGCGCTTCGTCCAGTGGCTGCAGTACGCCACCCTGCGCGCTGACGCGCTCCTGGGCTTCAACCACGGCGCTGTAGAGCAGCTCGGGCAGCACGAGGTGGCGGTCAAACAGGCGCGGACGGTTCTGGTAGGCGATGCGCAGCGCATCCCTGAAACCCCGGGTGGTGACCAGCAGCGTCGGCTCGCCCTTGCGCTCCAGCAGTGCATTGGTGGCGACCGTGGTGCCCATCTTCACGCACTCCACCACCTCGGCACTGACCGGTTCGCCGGCCTTCAAGCCCAGCAGGTGGCGAATGCCGGCGACGGCCGCGTCGCGGTATTGCTCGGGGTTTTCGCTCAGCAGTTTGTGCGTGACCAGCGAGCCGTCAGGGCGCTTGCCGACCACATCGGTGAATGTGCCGCCCCGGTCTATCCAGAACTGCCAGCGCTTGGTGCCATTTTTTTCCATGAGGTGCCTAGAGGGTAAAAAGGGTGAAGGGATTGAGTGGACTAAAGGCTGGCAGCCGAGCGCGCCGCCTGGTCGTAAATGCCCGACAGCAGGCGCAACAGGCGTGCCAGCTCGCCGATGTCGCGGTTCAGTCCGTCGTCGGCATTGAGGGCATTGATCAGGCAGGACTCGCGGATCTCGCGGTAGCGGTTCACGTGGTCCAGCCCCATCTCGGTGCAGGCATAGGTCACGTCCTTGCCGCTTTTGTTTGAGATCACCACACCCAGGTTTTGCAGTTTCTTGAGCGAATAGTTGATCAAATGCGTGTCTTCGACATTCATGATGAAGCAGATGTCAGCCAGGCGCTTGTTGCGCGCGCGGTGCGTGACATGGTGCAGCACCAGCACGTCCAGCGGCGTCAGGTCCGGCAGGCCGGCCGCACTCATGCAGTGCACCACCCAGCGGTGAAAGGCATTGCCGGCCACGATCAGGCCAAACTCGAACTCGCTCATCTCGGCGCTGCGCGGCGACACCAGGTGGGCCGACGAAACGATGGACGGCTTGCCGGGCGAAACACCAGCAGGCGCGGTGGCGACGGATTTTTTGACCATGAACAAGCTCCGGGTTGGCATCTTTATTGCGTGAACAAATTGTAGGCAGTTAAAGCTCAATTCATCAACAATTTGTTGACGTTTAGGGAAAACACCAACCGACAGCGCACAAATGCGATTTACATTTACTTGTCATTTTTTCACCTTGAACGACGTTGCCTCATGAGCCCCGCCCTGCCTTTACCCACCGTCCCATGCGCCTGAACGATCCGTCCACCCCCACCTCCCCGCTGCTGTCCGTTCGTTCTCTCGCAGTGGAATTCGAGGTCCCCGGCGGACGCTTTCGTGCGGTGGACGGCCTGAGTTTCGATGTCACGGCCGGGCGCACGCTGGCCATCGTTGGCGAGTCCGGTTCAGGCAAGTCCGTGACCTCGCAGGCCATCATGCGGCTGACCGATTATTCGGGTGGAAAAATCGTGGCGGGCCAAGTGCTGTTCCAGTCGCCGGGCAGCGGGCTGCTGGACCTGACGCAAGCCAGCGATGACACGCTGCGCGCCATTCGTGGCAATGAAATTGCCATGATCTTCCAGGAACCGATGACGTCGCTGAACCCGGTGTTCACCATCGGCAACCAGATCGCCGAAACGCTGATCCTGCACCAGGGCCTGAGCCCGTCGCAGGCGCGCGCACAAGCCCGCGCGCTGCTCGACAAGGTGCGCCTGCCCGATGCACAAAGGCTGCTCGACACTTATCCCCATGCACTGTCCGGCGGCATGCGCCAGCGCGCCATGATTGCGATGGCGCTGGCCTGCCAGCCCGCGCTGCTGATTGCCGACGAACCAACCACGGCGCTTGACGTGACGATTCAGGCGCAAATTCTCAACATCATCCGCGAGCTTCAGCGCGACCTGAACACCGCTGTCATGTTCATCACGCACGACATGGGCGTGGTGGCGCAAATGGCCGACGACGTGGTCGTGATGTGGCGCGGCCGCCAGGTCGAGCACGGCTCGGTCGACCAGATTTTCAACGCGCCCCAACACCCCTACACGCGGGCCTTGCTGGCAGCCGTTCCCCGGCTGGGCAGCATGCGCGGCCAGGCCTTGCCCAAACGCATGCCGCTGACCGTGCTGGAAGGCGACGAACTGCGAGAAACCGGCACCGAGCAACTCCAGGACACGGTCGACAAGCGCGCGCCCCTGCTGTCGGTCGAAAAACTCAGCACCCGCTTTGACGTGGCCCACAACCTGCTGGGACGCGCCACGCACCGCGTGCATGCGGTTGAAGCCGTCAGCTTTGAGATTTACCCGGGCGAAACGCTGGCGCTGGTTGGCGAGTCTGGCAGTGGCAAGTCGACCATCGGCAAGACCCTGCAGCAGCTGGTCGAATCAACCAGCGGCGCCATCCGTTTCAACGGCCATGACATCGCCACGCTGGGCGCTGCCGGCAAGCGGCAGCTGCGGCAAGACATCCAGTACATCTTTCAGGACCCGTTTGCCTCGCTTGATCCACGCAAGACGGTCGGCTTCAGCATCGCCGAGCCCATCGTCACCCACCGCTTGCTGACCGACCCCAAAGCCATCGAAAGGCGCCTGGCCGAATTGCTGGACTGCGTCGGCCTCAAGCCAGAGCACGCCAGCCGCTATCCGCACGAATTTTCGGGTGGCCAAAGGCAGCGCGTGTGCATTGCCCGCGCACTGGCCTGCAATCCGAAACTGATCATCGCCGACGAATCCGTTTCGGCGCTCGACGTGTCGATCCAGGCGCAGATCATTGACCTGCTGATGGCCTTGCAGGCCGAGCGCGGCCTGTCCTACCTGTTCATCACGCACGACATGGCGGTGGTCGAAAAAATCAGCCACCGGGTCGCCGTGATGTACCTCGGGCAGATCGTCGAAATCGGCCACCGCCAGGACATTTTCGAAAACCCCCAGCATGCCTACACGCGCAAACTGCTGGCGGCCGTGCCAGTGGCCGAGCCAGGCCGGCAGATTGATGCCCGCCTGGTCCATGGCGAAATCCCCAGTCCGGTGCGCCAGGTCGGCCAGGAGCCGGACATCCTGCAACTCGTCGACGTTGGCCCGGGCCACCGCGTGGCGCAGCCCGTCGCCGTGGCTTGACGCCCCCGCTAGCGCTGGCCTCCTTTTCATTTTTCACACTTACTCAGGAAATCGCATGAAGCTGAAAATCCTTTTAGCCACCACCAGCCTGGTGCTCACCTGCCTGGTGACGCCCGTCACCCACGCCGCCGGAACACTGACCGTGGCGCTGCACCAGGACCCGGGCAACTGGGACCCGATTGCCACTTTCCTGGTGTCCTGGGGCGCTGTCGGCAGCCAGGTGTTTGACGGCCTGATCATGCGCACGCCCGACATGAAGCTGGTGCCCGGCCTGGCGACCAAATGGGAGTTCCTGGACAAGAACACCAAGCTGCGCTTTACCCTGCGCCAGAACGTCAAATTCCACAACGGCGAGCCCTTCGATGCCGAAGCCGTCAAATTCACATTTGACCGGCTGCTCGGCGAAGAGGGCAAAAAAGGCCCGCAGCAGTCCAACTACAACGCGATTGAAAAAGTCGTGATCGTCAACGCCACGACGGTTGACTTCATTCTCAAGAGTCCTGATCCGGTGCTGCTGACCAAGCTGGCAGGTTACGGCGCCATGATTGTTCCGCCCAAGTACATCAAGGAAAAAGGCAGCCAGTTCTTCGGCATGAACCCGGTCGGCACCGGCCCGTTCAAGTTCACCGAGTACAAACCCAAGATCAGCCTGTCATTCGAGCGCAACAGCGCTTACTGGGGTGGCGCGCCCAAGCTGGACGAACTGGTTTACCGCTTCATCAGTGAGCCCGCGACCCAGGCGGCCGAACTGCAGTCGGGACGCCTGGATGTGGCCAACCAGATTCCGCTGGCGATGATCGAAACGCTCAAGAAAGACCCGCAGCTCACCGTTGCCAGCATGGATGGCCCGGTCGCGCTGGCGCTGCGCTACAACACGCAGCGCGGCATCATGAAGGATCCCGAGGTGCGCAAGGCGCTCACCATGGCGGTGGACCGCGACACCATCATCAAGGTCATCCTGCTGGGCCATGCCAAGCCCATCGCCAGCTTCCAGGGCATGCTGTCGTTTGGCAACGACCCGGCGCTCAAGCCCCTGCCGTTCAACCCGACCCTGGCCAAGAGCATGCTGAAAAAAGCCGGCGTCAAGCCAGGCACACAGATCCAGCTCGACTTTCGCGGCCCCGACAGCAACTTCCGCGAAGTGGCGCAGGCCGTCGCCGGCTACCTGCAGGCCGTCGGCATCACGGTGTCGCTAAAACCGTATGAAACCAATGTGCTGCTCAACGACATCATCCCCAACGGCAAGACCGGCGAGATGTGGCAAAACCAGTGGGGCGGCTGGACGTTTGACTACGACAACACGGCCTACGCGATGTACTACACCAAGCAGCGCTGGAATCCGTATGACGACGACGCCAAACTCAACGCCCTGCTGCACACCCAGCGCAACACCTGGGACCAGGCGGTGCGCAAAACAACGCTCCATGAGATTGGCCGCTACGTGGCCGACCAGGCGCTGGAGATGCCGCTGTACAGCCTGAACACCACCTACGGACTGAACAAACGCGCCAAGAATCTTTCGCTGCCTGCCGACGGCCGCTTCCGTTTTGTGGATGCCACCGTCGACTGACACGTTTTTTGATCTGACAGGTTGCCAACACCATGAGTGGATTTCTTATCAAGCGACTGCTGCAGGCGATCTTCGTCGTGCTGGTGGTGGTCCTGTTTGTGTCTTATGCCGTGCGCCTGTCAGGCGATCCGGCGCTGATGCTGAGCCAGGGGGCTGGAAGCGTAACGGAAGAAGACCTGCAGAACATCCGCACCGGCCTGGGGCTGGACCGTCCATTCCTGGTGCAGTACGGCGACTTTCTGGGCGGCGCCGTACGGGGCGACTTTGGACAGAGCTTCATGGGCGGAACGCCGGTGGCGCGGCTGATAGGCGACGCGCTGCCCGCCACGCTGGCGCTGGCCTTTGTCTCGCTGCTGCTGTCGATCGTGGTGTCGGTGCCGATGGGCATCAAGGCCGCCGTCAACAAAGGCAAAGGCGTTGACCAGTTCATCCGCATCATCTCGCTGGTGGGGCTGTCGTTTCCCAACTTCTGGCTCGCCATCATGCTGGTGCTGCTGCTGTCGATCACATTTCCCTTGCTGCCGCCTTCGGGCTGGGACGGGCCCATCAGCCTGGTCTTGCCGGCGCTGACCATGGCGATCATCCTCTCAGCCACCAACGTGCGGCTGGTGCGCACCGCCATGCTGGAAACGCTGTCAGCGCAGTACATCATGGTGGCGCGCAGCAAGGGGCTGCGGGAACGCGTTGTGCTCTATAAGCATGCGCTGCGCAATTGCGCCATTCCCCTGATCACCTACATCGGCCTGCAGTTCGGCAACCTGATTGGCGGCTTGGTCGTGGTGGAAAAAGTTTTTAACTGGCCCGGGCTCGGCACGCTGGCCTTTGACGCCATCGCCAACCGGGACTACCCGGTCCTGCAAGGCACCGTCACCGTACTGGCCGTGATCATTGTGGCGGTGAACCTGCTGGTTGACATTGCTTACGGGCTGGTCGACCCCCGCATTCGCAACAAATGAATTCCATGCAAACAGCCATTCCCGCCACCGTGCCTGCCCGCGCCATGCAGTGGCGCTCGCTTGAATTCATCCTGGGCGCCCTGCTGACCGGGGCCATGCTCACGCTGGTGCTGCTGTCGGTCTGGATTTTCCCGGACCGGGGCTCGCTGATGGACCTGGCGGCTCGCCTGACGCAACCCTTTACCGCGTGGGCACATCCGCTGGGCACAGACCCCTTGGGGCGCGATGTGCTGGCGCGCGTGCTGGTAGGCGGCCGGATTTCGCTGATGGTCGGTTTTGTCTCGGTGCTGGGCGCCTCGGTGCTGGGCATCACCGTGGGACTGATCGCAGGGTATTACCGGGGCTTCTGGGACATGCTGCTGATGCGCTGCGTCGATGTGCAGCTGGCCCTGCCCTTTATTCTGGTGGCGCTCACCTTCATTTCAATTTTGGGCGGCGGCTTAAGCAACATCATCCTGTTCATGATCGTCTCGCAGTGGGTGCAGTATGCACGGCTGGTACGCGGCATGGTGCTGTCGGTGCGCGAGCGCGAGTTCGTCCAGGCGGCGCGGTCTTTTGGCGTTCGGGATTTCGCCATGATTCGCCACCACATCCTGCCCAACATCATTGGTCCGGTCATCATTTTGATGACGCTGAACGTGGCCAACAACATCCTGCTGGAAAGCAGCCTGACCTTTCTGGGCCTGGGCGTTGATCCATTGATTCCCAGCTGGGGCGGCATGCTGGCCGATGGCCGCACCTACATGCAGACGGCCTGGTGGGTCACCGTCTTCCCCGGCCTGGCCATCATGTTCACGGTGCTGGGCCTGAACCTGCTGGGTGACTGGCTGCGCGACCGCATCGACCCCACCGGAAAACTATGATGACTGACAAGTTGCTCCTCGATGTGATCCTGCCGCGTACGCTGGACGACTGGGTCGGCCAGTTTGAACACCCCGAATGGCGCGGCGCCCAGGTGGAAGGCTGGCTGTTCGAGGGCGTGGCTGCGCGCCGCGCTGCCGAGCGGCAACTGGCTGCTGCCGGGGTCACGGTGACATTGCGCAGTGCCTACAAGCCGCTGCTGCACTACTTTCTGGAAGAAGTCGACTGCGCTGCGCTGGCCAAGGCGAGCGTTACCTACCCCGTGCATCCGGCTGCATCGCCGCGCCGTTTTCTGCTGGAAGCCTATCCGCTGGCCGCATTGCTTGCGGGCTGCCAGCTGGCGTTTGAACCCGGCACCGACGACCTGCACTACTGGCTGGCACTCACCTTCAAAGATGGCCGTCAGCTGAACGCCAAGGTGTGGGCTCCCAACCGCGTTCATGTCGACCACCTGGACGTCAACTTGCTTTCCCCCACCGGCTGGCTCAGGACCCGGACCACATCCGGCCCACTGGTCCAGATGGACACAGCCCAGAAAACCGATTACGAACAGGTTTTCGAGAAAATCATTCAAATCGTTCAGCAGCAGCCCTGGCCGGCCCGGGAGCCCTACTTCGAGCGGCTCGACATTCGCGTGGACCTGCCCTGTTTTGAACAGCCCTTGCCGGTCGACCATGAATGCATAAGCACCAGCGAGGCGCTGCACGAAGACATCTATTTTTCGCTGCTGGAAGTCTTCCAGCGCCAGTCAGGACGCGCCACCAGCGACAGAAGATTGCAACCCGGCCAGATCGTGCCGGATGTGCGCCCCGGCAACAAGGCGCCGCGCTTGCGCATGGCACTGAGCCGCTTTGACGTGCTAGCGCAAGACCTGCGCGCGTGCCCAAGTCCAGCGCCAGAGCAAGTGCTAGACCTTCTTGGTGCGGCACCTCACCCCGAGCGAATTGCCGCAGAGATGCGCGCGTTGGGCGGCCAGCGTTTTGGCGCGTTGTCGCGCCAGGGCCGGGCCGTCGAAGGTCTGTACCACGCAGGACCGGGCGCAGCCGTCATCATCAGCGGCGGCCAGCATGCCAACGAAACCTCGGGCGTGGTCGGCGCACTGCGTGCCGCGCAACAGCTCAAGGCCAGTGGCAAGGCGCACTTTGCGTTAATCGCGCTCGAAAATCCAGATGGCTATGCCCTGCACCGCGAGCTGTGCTTACAGCACCCACGCCACATGCACCACGCTGCCCGCTACAGCGCACTTGGCGATGACATTGAATACCGTGAGCAAGCGCCACTGTACGAGCGCGAGGCCCGCGAACAGGCGCTTGCGCTGTCAGGCGCCCAGCTGCACGTCAACCTGCACGGCTACCCGGCCCACGAATGGACGCGCCCGCTGTCCGGCTACGTGCCGCGCGGATTTGAGTTGTGGATGATCCCGAAAGGGTTTTTCCTGATCCTGCGCCACCACCCAGGCTGGCAAGCGCAGGGACGCGCCCTGCTGGAGCAGGTCAGTGCAGCGCTGCGTCAGGTCGGCGGCCTGTCCGCCTACAACGCCCGCCAGATGGCGCTCTACGAACGCCATGCCGGCGAGTTGCCTTTCGAGGTAATCAACGGCACGGCCTGCAGCCTGTCGGAAACCACGCGCCCCGGGCCGCCCGTGACGCTGATCACCGAGTTTCCCGATGAAACCGTGGCAGACGAGCGTTTTCGCTTCGCCCACACGGTACAAATGCAAACCGTTCTTGCCGCCGTGAGCGCCTGGCAAGGGTTGGCGAAAACTGACATTCAATGAACAAAATCATGCGCCAAAACCTGATTTTCGGGGTATGCACGGGGACGCTGGCGCGTGATTTGCTTCTACCATTCCCGTATCCCGATACCGCACGCAAGCCATTACCTGGAGTCTTTATGAAACTGAAAATTGTCCTGACCGCCGCTGCCCTCGCCATGGGCGCATCAGCTTTTGCCCAAACCAAATGGGACTTGCCGGCCGCCTACCCGGCGACCAACTTTCACAGCGAAAACCTGGTCCAGTTTGCCGCCGATGTCGACAAGGCCAGCGCCGGCAAGCTGAAAATCACGGTGCATGCCAACGGCGCGCTGTTCAAGGCGCCCGAAATCAAGCGTGCCGTGCAGGGCGGGCAGGCGCAGGCCGGCGAAATTCTGCTGGCCAACTTCCAGAATGAATGGCCGCTGTTCGGCGTCGATGGCCTCCCCTTTCTGGCCGACAGCTACGAGCAGTCGCAAAAACTCGCCAAGGCGCAAAAACCTTTCCTGGAGAAAAAGCTGGCCGAGCAAGGGATGGTGCTGCTGTACACGGTGCCATGGCCCACCCAGGGAATTTTCACCAAGAATCCGGCCAACTCGGGCGCTGACCTGAAGGGCGTGAAATGGCGCGCTTACAGCCCGTCCACCGCACGCATTGCCGAGCTGGTGGGCGCCCAGCCGGTCACTGTGCAGGCGGCCGAGTTGTCGCAGGCCATGGCCACTGGCGTGATCGAGTCCTACATGTCCTCCGGCTCCACCGGCATGGACACCAAGACCTACGAAAGCCTGAAGTATTTCTACGACACCCAGGCCTGGCTGCCGAAAAATGCGGTCATCGTCAACAAGGCGGCTTTCGATGCGCTTGATGCGCCGACAAAGCAGGCAGTGTTCAAGGCAGCGGCGGACGCCGAAGTGCGCGGCCTGGCGGCGTCGAAAAAGACCAACGCCGACTCGCTCGACAAGCTCAAGGCCAACGGCATGACCGTGTTGCCGCCGTCGCCGCAGCTCAAGGCCGACATGAAGAAGGTCGGCGATGTGATGCTCAAGGAATGGCTGGAAAAAGCCGGACCCGATGGCAAGGCGCTGATCGACGCGTTCAACAAGTCCTGAAGCACGGCCAATGCGAAAAGCGCTTGATGCCCTGTACAACGGCGCCGCTGGACTGGCCGCGCTGTTTCTGGTCGGCCTGCTGACAATGGTGGTGCTGTCCATCGTCAGCAGGCAGCTGCACTTTCATGTGCCGGGCACTGACGCCTACGCTGGCTACCTGATGGCGGCCAGCGGCTTTCTGGCGCTGGCCCACACCCTCAAGCGCGGCGAGCACATCCGGGTGACGCTGATCCTCGGGGCGCTGACCGGGCGCTGGAAAAAAGGGCTGGAGCTGTGGGCGCTGGGCTTTGCCAGCGCCTTAAGCGCCCTGTTTGCCTATTACTGCTGCCGCCTGGCCTGGCAGTCGCACAGCTTTCACGACATTTCCACGTCGAGCGACGCCACGCCGCTGTGGATTCCGCAGATTGGCATGGCTGTTGGCGCGGTGATCCTGGCGATTGCCTTTGTCGATGAGCTGGTGCTTGAAATCACCGGCAAGCGCGTGGTCCACAGCAGCGCTGAGGCATCGCGCAATGAATAAACCGATCCACTTTCCCCCCACAAGCGACTTTTCATGAACGACCTTGCCATCACCGCCGCCCTGCTGGCGGCCCTGCTGTTGATTCTGGGCAGCGGCGTCTGGGTCGGCTTGAGCCTGACCGGCGTGGCCTGGCTGGCGGTGACGCTGTTTTCCTCGCGCCCGGCCGGCGACGCCATGGCCGTGACGGTCTGGGGCTCGTCTTCGAGCTGGACGCTGACCGCCCTGCCCCTCTTTATATGGATGGGCGAAATCCTGTTTCGCACCCGGCTGAGCCAGGACATGTTCAAGGGCCTGGCGCCCTGGGTGCAAGGCCTGCCGGGGCGGCTGCTGCACACCAACGTGATCGGCTGCACCATTTTTGCCGCCGTGTCGGGGTCGAGCGCCGCCACCTGCGCCACCATCGGCAAGATGACGCTGCCCGAACTGACGCGGCGCGGCTACCCCGAGCACATGGTCGTCGGCACGCTGGCCGGCGCCAGCACGCTGGGCTTGTTGATCCCACCATCGATCATCATGATCGTCTATGGCGTGGCGGCCGAGGTGTCAATCTCCAAGCTGTTCATCGCCGGCGTGTTTCCGGGGCTGCTGCTGGCCGCGCTGTTTTCGGGCTACATCATGTTCTGGGCGCTGCGCCATCCCGAACAGGTACCAGCCGCCGACGGCAAGACCACCTTCATGCAAAAAATCGCCAGTTCGCGCAGCCTGATTCCGGTGGTGCTCCTGATTGCCGCCGTGCTGGGCTCAATCTATTCCGGCGTGGCCACGGCCACCGAAGCGGCTGCCGTCGGCGTGGTCGGCTCGCTGGTGTTGTCCGCGCTGCAGGGTTCGATGAACTGGGCGACGTTTCGCGATGCGCTCATGGGCGCGACCCGGCTGTACTGCATGATTGCACTGATCCTGGCGGGCGCGGCCTTTTTGACACTGGCCATGGGCTATGTCGGCCTGCCGCGTCACCTGGCCGAATGGATTGGCACTTTGGGCCTGAGCCGGGCGCAATTGATCGTGGCGCTGGCGGTGTTCTTCATCATCCTGGGCTGCTTTCTGGACGGCATCTCGATGGTGGTGCTGACCATGGGCGTGCTCACGCCCACGGTGCAGGCGGCTGGCATCGACCCCATCTGGTTCGGCATTTTCGTCGTGCTGGTGGTCGAGATGGCGCAGATCACGCCGCCGGTCGGCTTTAACCTGTTCGTGCTGCAGGGCATGACCGGGCGCCAGCTGACCTGGATTGCCAAGGTCACGATGCCGATGTTTTTGCTGATGTGCGCGGCGGTGGCACTGATTTATGTCTTTCCCGGCATCGTCACGTGGCTGCCGCAAAAAATGGCCAACTGACGCCATGGGCGCGGTACTGGCGATTTGCATCGGCGCCTCGGCGGGCGCGCTGTCCCGATGGGGATTGGCGCTGTGGCTGTCGCCCGGCGGATTGATTCCCTGGGGCACGCTGGCCGCCAACCTGCTGGGCGGCTACCTGATCGGCATCGCCATTGCAGTGTTCCAGGCCATCCCGCAGATCGACCCGGTCTGGCGCCTGCTCTTGATTACCGGATTTCTGGGTGGGCTGACGACGTTTTCTACCTTTTCGGCCGAAGTCGTGGATTACCTGCTCGAAGCCCGCTATGGCATGGCGGCAGGCGTGGCACTGATCCATGTGGCGGGGTCGCTCTTGATGACTGTGGCAGGCATCAAGACTGCTACGTTTTTCATAGCTTCCCGAATAAGCTAGGCAAACGCAAAAGCACTATTTTCCTTGAATTTCAAAGGACTTACCATGGTTGCGGCAACAGCGGCTGCGCAGTCCTGACGAATCAGCTGCTGCCCAGCCCAATCGGCGCCGGAGCCCGCATCACGATGCGCGTGAACAGGCGGTCATAGGCCGGATCGGGCGGGTATTTGCCGGTCAGCGGATCGCAGTTCTTTTCAAAGGCGGCATCCAGCTCCTTCCAGTCGGCATCGGTCAGCACTTTTTCGGCTTCCGGCAGGATCACGGCTTCCTCAAGCCGCATGTGGTCCAGGTAAAAAGCGATGTACTGCTTGCATTGCACCGTGAACGCGGGCCGGCGCGGCTCGCCCAGCAGCTCCCACGCCAGCAGCAGGTGCTGGAGTTCGCGAACGGCTTTTTCGCCGTTCATGTGGTCGCTTTCGAGCCGCTCAACTGCGGCCATGAGCGATGGCGACGCCCGCACCACGCGCGGGAACAGCAGGTCGGACTCTTTCGGATGGTGCAGGCGCTCGGGAAACTCGTCAATGTAGAACAGCATGGCCTGCAGCACGTTGAAAAACTGCTCAGGATTGTCTCCGGGGCCGCGATCCACCATCATGTTCATGGAACGGAGCATGGCGGCCAGCGACGAATGTTCGTCGCGGATGATTTGCAGGCTGGTGTGTTTGATGACAGGCTCCTCAAATTTTCATAACGAGTGCACAGCATGCCCCGCGCCCGGTCCGCACGCCATGACGCAGGTCAAGTTTTCATCAACTTCAAGGCCTGCGAAAGCACGCAGTTACAGACACCCCGGGCATTTCCCGCGGTGCGATTTCCCTGCAAATTTCGCCATGCTGCCCGTGGTCAGGGCTTGTGGGCGCCGTGGTCTGCCGCTTTTCCTGCCATGCTGCCTGCCGGGGCCACTGTGCTGACAGGCACGCTGACCAGTTGACTGATTTCCACACCCTGCGCATCCTGAAGGCGCAACGTCAGCGGCACCGTGCTGCCCTTGGGCAAGCCCTGCTTCAGGTCCATCAGCATGACGTGGTAGCCGCCGGGCTTGAGCTGCACGGCTTGACCCGCGGGCAGTTCCAGCACGGGCACGGCGCGCATCTTCATGATGTCGTTGTCCATCTTCATTTCATGCACTTCCGCCACGCCGGCCACCGGCGATGAAACGCCCACCAGACGGGCGCCGTCCCTGGCGGTGATGTTCATGAAAGCACCCGTGCCTTTCTGGCCCGGCACGGTGGCGCGGGCCCAGGCGCCGCTGACATCAACGGTTTGGGCCTGCAAAGCGCCGCAGGCAAGCAGCAGGGAAGCGGTCAATAGTTTCAGTTTCATGGGAGTCTCTCAAGGCAAAGTTAAAAAATCCAGTCCGGAATTATTTCCGTCTGAACAGGAATCAGTGTTGATGCGCGCCGGGCGCATGCGCCGGGGCAGAATCTGTCGCGGCAGCAGTTTCAGGGCCAGTGACATCCAGCAAGAGCGCCGGAAACTTCAATCCTTTCGAGGATACGCCTGCGGCGGGAACGTCACCCCAGTCAAGGCTGCCGCTTGCGCAGGTTTGCAGCACCTTGAACCACAGCGGTCCGGCGGTTTCCGGCAGTTTTCCGCGCAGCATGAAGTCGTCGAAAAAGGCATCTGGCAGCGCCGCGTCCTGGCTGGCAGCCGTCCAGCTCACCACGCTCACGTCCTCCGTCACCGGCTTGCCGTGGCTAGCGTAGGGTTGGGCAAGTTTTTCCTGCTTCACCGCCAGCGTCCAGCCGGCTTTCGGGTAAGGCTTGGCGCCCTGGAAACCGGCGGGAATCCGCACCGTGATGCCGGTGGTGGCCGAGCCCTCGCAACCATGACCCACCTGGAAAACCGCTTTGTAGTTGCTTCCAGACGGAGCCGTTTTGGTTTCCAGAAGAACATGAGAAAAAGCGGGCATGGCAGTCATGCACGTTGCGCTATAGGCTATTAATTTTGTAGCAGTTGAAAATTTCATGTTCAGCTTTTTGATGGATCGGAGCTATGGCTAGCAGGAAGGACCGCAGCACGAAGTTCAGTTCAGCCGGATCAGTGCGCGGGATCAGGGGCTTACTGGTCTGCCCATGCAAAACGAACATCGATGGCAATTACGTTGCCGTTGCTGACGTTCGGGCTGAAGAACCGCGATGTGATTTAACGTACGCTAAACGTGCAGGAAGCCTGGGGCAGACGGCGGATATTTGCCCCGTGTGGCACCAGCCAGCCTGACCCGAATACGGTCAGGCTTAATCGCTTCGGCACAGGCGGATCAGTTCAAAGTGCAGGAGGTCCGCGACTGAAAGGCAGCCCGGGTATGGCGGCGGAGAAGTTCGCCGGAAAATCAAACGCGACCACTTGCAGGCTGGGAAAGCTGGGAATTGCCAGCACCGCCAGCGGCGACGACGCCCAGCCCAGCGATGCGCACAAATTGCAATGCGCGGCAGCCGGCGGCGCATCATTCAGTCCCGCATCGGAAGCACTGGACAGGTTGGTGCTGACGCTGCAAATGCCGCTCAGTTGCCCGCTGCGCACATCCTGGGCCAACATCGACACCGGCGCCCACAAGGCCGACAGCACGGCGAGAAAACCCAGCCAGGCAGCCAGTCGTGCCCACACGGCATGTGTCGGGCGGGAATGGGGGTGGTAAGGCACGGCGAGATTATAGGGACAGGCGCCATGGCCAGCGCGTCGAAATCTGCATCATCTTAGCCAGCTACAGCGATCACAACAGCGGACTCGTCGATGAAAGCCAGCGCCGGGCGGCCTGCTTTCAAACCGCTGTCCGCGCCGCAAAAACCCACCAGCTGCAGGCCACCGGCGAGTTCCAGCGCCACTTCGCCACCACCGGCAGCACGCGAAACGCGTGTCGCCCGACCGTGCAGCCAGTTGCCAGCTTCAGCCGGCAGATCGCCGGCGGACACCTTGACGGCGGTGGCCTTGCACAAAGCCAGCAGTTGCTGGCCGGGATGCAGCGCCAAGAGTTGCGCGCTTTCCCGGGTGATGCGCGACACCAGCCGCAGTGCACCGGCCAGTTCCAGTTGCACGCGCACCGTCTGGCCATGGGCGTGCAGGCGCACGATGGTGCAAGGCAGCTGGTTGCGCATGCTGGTGCGCAAACCAAGTGCGGCCAGCGCAGAAGCCTTGGGCAAATGATCGCCTTCACCCGCTCTTCGCGCCAGACGCGCCAGCACCTGGGCGCGCGCCTGCGCCAGTTCATCCGCAGCACGCAACAGTTCCTGGCCCGCATCACTCAGGCGCGCACCGCCGCCGCCCACGCCGCCCACCACCCGCTCGACCAGCGCAATGCCCGCAAGGTTGCTCAGCGTGTCAATCGCCTGCCAGCCCGCCTTGTAACTGACACCGGCGGCGCGTGCCGCTTCGGAAATTGAGCCGGTCTCGCCAATGCGGCGAAGCATGTCGATGCGCTTGTCAGCGGCCTCGTGGCCTAGCGCGCCCGCCAGCTGGAGTTGGGGTTTTTGCATGCCCGCATTGTCGGTCTGCCAGAGCATCGGTTGGCTATACTTTCGCTATTCCATTTTTGAATAGCGAGCCCGCCATGATGAAGTTTTTCTGCCGTTGGATCGCCATTGCCGCTCTGACGCTGGGCGTTTCCCATGCGGCAGAGGTCTCGGTGGCCGTCGCCGCCAACTTCACCGCGCCGATGCAAAAAATTGCCGAAGCCTTTGCGCAAGACACTGGCCACAAGGCGGTTTTGGCCTTTGGCGCCACCGGAAAGTTCTATGCGCAAATCAGGAACGGTGCGCCATTTCAGGTACTGCTGGCCGCCGACAAGGAAACCCCCGCCCTGCTCGAAAAAGAAGGCTTTGCCGTGGCAGGCACACGTTTTACCTATGCCACGGGCCGGCTGGTGCTGTGGAGTGCGCAGCCGGGCGTGGTTGACGACAAAGGCGACGTGCTGCGCACCAGCACCGACGGCAAAGTCGCGCTGGCCGATCCCAAGCTCGCCCCTTACGGCGCTGCCGCCATCGAGTCGATGACGCGGCTGGGCTTGCTGCAGCGCCTGCAGCCGCGTTTTGTGCAGGGCGAAAGCATTGCCCAGGCCTACCAGTTCGTCGCCACCGGCAATGCGCCCGTGGGCTTTGTGGCCCTGTCCCAGGTCATGGCCGATGGCCGCATTGCCAAAGGCTCTGCCTGGGTGGTTCCGGCCAGGCTGCATGCGCCGATTCTGCAGGACGCCGTGCTGCTGAACCCTGGCAAGGACAACCCTGCAGCGCTGGCGCTGACCGGCTATTTGCGCGGTGAAAAAGCCCGCGCCATCATCCTTTCCCACGGCTACGAGTTCTGAGCAGCACGTTCCATGCCGTTCAGCGCAGAAGACCTGGCCGCCGTCTGGCTCACGCTCAAGCTGGCGAGCCTGACCACCGTATTGCTCTTGCTGCTGGCGACACCGCTGGCCTGGTGGCTGGCGCGTACCCCATCGCGCTGGCGGGCGCCCGTGGGGGCCGTTGTGGCACTGCCGCTGGTGTTGCCGCCCACGGTGCTGGGTTTTTACCTGCTGGTGTCGCTGGGGCCGAACGGATGGGGCGGACAGTTCACGCAGGCCCTGGGACTGGGCTTGCTGCCCTTCAGCTTTGGCGGGCTGTTGATCGGCTCGGTGATTTATTCGCTGCCTTTCGCGGTGCAGCCGCTGCAGCACGCTTTTGAAGCCATTGGCAGCCGCCCGATGGAGGTCGCCGCCACACTGCGTGCGCGGCCACTGGATGCTTTTTTCAGCGTTGCGCTGCCGCTGGCCAAGCCAGGCTTCATCACTGCCGCCATTTTGAGCTTCGCCCATACGGTCGGCGAGTTCGGTGTGGTGTTGATGATTGGCGGCAACATTCCCGGCCAGACGCGGGTGGTGTCCACCCAGATTTACGGGCATGTCGAAGCCATGGAGTATGCGCAGGCGCATTGGCTGGCCGGTGGCATGGTGCTGTTTTCATTCACTGTGCTGCTGGGCCTGGCCTTGCTGAACCGGCGCAATGCGCGCGTGCTGGCGTGACCGGCATGGACAACAACCGCATTCGCCTGTCGCTGCAGCGGCCCGCCTTCACGCTGGAGGCCGACCTGTTGCTGCCGCCGCGCGGCATCGCCGTGCTGTTTGGCCCGTCGGGCTCGGGCAAGACCACGCTGCTGCGCTGTGTGGCCGGCCTGGAGCGGGCCGATGGCGCACTGATCGAGATTGCCGGCCAGACCTGGCAGGACGACAGCCGCCGCATTTTTCTGCCCACCTGGCAACGCCCACTCGGCTATGTCTTCCAGGAAGCCAGCCTGTTTGACCATCTCGATGTTCAGGGCAACCTGAGTTACGGCCTGCGCCGCGTCAAGTCAGGCGAAAGCGCGCTGGCGCTGGAAGCGGCCATCAAGCTGCTGGGCATTGGCGGCCTGCTGGCGCGCCGTACCCACCAGCTCTCGGGCGGTGAACGGCAGCGCGTGGCGATTGCCCGCGCCCTGGCAACCCAGCCCCGGGTGCTGCTGCTCGATGAACCACTGGCCGCGCTGGACCATGCGCGTCGCCAGGACATCCTGCCCTGGCTGGAGCGGCTGCGCGACGAGTTGCACATTCCGATGCTTTATGTCACGCATTCGGCCGACGAAGTGGCGCGGCTGGCCGACACGCTGGTGGTGCTGGACCAGGGACGCGTCGTGTCCGCCGGCGCCGTCACCGACGTCTTGGCGCGCATTGATCTGCCGGTGGTGCTGGGCGAAGACGCCGGCGCGCTGCTCGAAGGCGCGGTGGTGGAACGCGATGCGCGCTGGCACCTGATGCGCATGGCGTTTGCCGGCGGCAGCCTTTGGCTGCGCGACAGCGGCCTGGCGACGGGCACCCGGGTGCGGGTGCGCGTACTGGTACGCGACGTGAGCCTGTCCACGCAAGCGCCAAGCGCCACCAGCATTCAGAACCTGCTGCAGTGCGAGGTCAAGGCCATCGTGCCGGACACCCATCCTTCGCAGGCACTGGTGCAGCTGACGTGCGGCGAATCGGTGCTGCTGGCGCGCATTACCGCGCGGGCCGCCGATGCGCTGGGCCTGGAGCCCGGCAAGCCGGTCTGGGCGCAGGTGAAGTCTGCTGCGCTGGTCGGTTAGCCCGACACCCGACAGGCAGCAGCCAGCGGCGCATCACCTCTCTGCGTTCGGAAAGAACAGCTGCTGGCCCCCAATTTTGTAGCTGGCAATCACGCCCTGCCCGGCGGGGGAAATCACCCAGTCCACAAACTTCTGCGCTTGCGCGCCCTTGACCTGCGGATGCTTGGCCGGGTTGACGACCATCACGCCGTACTGGTTGAACAGTCGCTTGTCGCCCTCGACCAGCACCGCCAGATCGGCTCGGTTCTTGAAGTTCAGCCAGGTGCCCCGGTCGGCCAGCACATAAGCGCCCAGGCTGGAAGCCATGTTCAGCGCCGGCCCCATGCCGCAACCGCAGGCCTTGTAGCCGGCAAAGGCGGTCGGCTCGACACCCGCCGTTTTCCAATAGCGCAATTCGGCCGCATGGGTACCGCTCTTGTCACCGCGCGAAATGAAACCGGCATTGGCAGTGCTGAGCTTTTTCAGCGCTTCGCTGATGTCCTTGCCCTTGACCTTCGCCGGATCAGCGGCCGGGCCAATCAGCACGAAGTCGTTGTACATGACCGGGTAGCGCTTGAGGGCAAAGCCTTCGGCCACCACTTTTTCTTCGGCCGCCTGGTCGTGGACGAACAGCACATCGGCATCGCCCCGGCGGCCCATGTCGATGGCCTGGCCGGTGCCGACCGCCACCACTTTCACGTCGATGCCGGTGGCTTTCTTGAATTCCGGCAGCAAATAGGTGAACAGCCCCGACTGCTCGGTCGAGGTCGTGGACGCCATCACGATGCTGGGCGTCTGCGCTATCGAAACAGTAGCTGCCAGGGAAAGCGGGACGAGCGCAAGAAGCCTGAAAGGCTTGAAAAACCTGTTGAAACCATTCATCCGAGTTCTCCTTTTAAAAAATGGGCAGCAGCCGGCGGCAAAGGCCCCCCGAAAAAAGCAGCGTTCGGCAAATCGGCAATCAAGCGGCCCTGCTCCAGATACATCACGCGGCTGGCCAGGCGCTTGACCTGGCCCAGGTTGTGGCTGCTGAAAATCAGCGTCATGCCATCGTCGGCAAATTCGGCCATCAGCCGCTCGACCTCGCGCTTGGCCGCCGGGTCCAGGCTGGACGTGGGTTCATCGAGCAGCAAGACCTGCGGCTTCAGGGCCCAGGCCCGCGCCAAGGCCACGCGCTGTTGCTGACCGCCCGACAGGGCTTTGGCTGAACGGTTCGTCAAATCGGCCAGCCCGACGCGCTCCAGCGCCTGCAGCGCCTGCGCCTTGGCGCTTTTCCAGGACACCCCGTTGAGCCACAAACCCAGGGCCACGTTGTGCAGCACGCTGGCGCGCAGCATATAAGGGCGCTGGAACAGCATGGCCTGGCGCACCCGCAGATCCTGCTGAAAACTGCCCGCCGCTGGCGTGATCAGCCCATGCAGCGTTCGCAGCAAGGTGCTTTTTCCACTGCCGTTGGAGCCCACCAGCGCCAGCCGTTCGCCAGCGTTGATGTGCAGCGTGCAGTGGCGCAAGGCCTGCACAGGGCCAAAATTCACACTGACAGCGTCCAGGCTGAAGATCGGTGTCATGGCGCAGCGCTGGGTGCCACTGTCTGCGCCAGCAGCAGTTTTTCAGCGGTGGGCAAAGGGTCGTCGAGCCGCTCGCGCCAACCCCGAACCACGGCAATCAGGACATTGAGCAGCAGCACCACGCCCAGCAGCACGATGCCCAGCGCCAGCGCCAGCGGCAAGTCGCCCTTGCTGGTTTCCAGCGCAATCGACGTCGTCATGACCCGCGTGAAGCCTTCAATATTGCCACCCACCACCATCACTGCGCCGACCTCGGATATGGCCCGGCCAAACGCAGCCATCAGCACCGTGAGCAAGGCATAGCGCTCGTCCCACAGCAAAATCAGGCTGCGCACAAAGCGCCCCGCGCCCATCGACTGGAACTGCTCGCCGTGGCTGCGGTCGGCGTCGTCGATCGTCTGGCGTACCAGCGCCGTCACCATCGGCAGCACCAGCACGGTTTGCGCCAGCACCATCGCCTTGAAGGAAAACAGCCAGCCCAGAAAACCCAGCGGCCCGGTGCGTGACAGCAGCAAATACACCACCAGCCCGACCACCACCGAAGGCAGGGCCAGCGCGGTATTGAGCAGCGCCAGCACGACAGCCCGACCGCGAAAGCGCGCCACACCCAGCCAGGCGCCCAGCAGCAGCCCGACGCTGCAGGCAATCAGGCAGGCCAGCGCGCTGACAGACAACGACAAGCCAACGATGCCGGCAAACAGCGGATCCAGTGAGGTGATGAGCGAAAAAGCGGTAACGACGCTGTCGGAAAAGGTGTTCATGGGTCAGGGGTGGCGAGACTGTAGCGCAGCTTTCCTACTTTCCCGGCCCTTAGGTATTTGTCGTTAGGAAGCTGTTTGCATAGGAAAAACGGACGGCGACAAACCGTGCAGCGCCATGGCCCGCATCGATAATCCGTGCACACCCCATGCATGCACAAAGTCGAACTCTCTTACCTCCTGAGCCCCCAGCGCGGCAAAGACGCGCTGATCCGCAACCCGATGATGGACATCCTGCATGCCGTCAGCGAGCAGGGCTCGATCTCAAAAGCCGCCAAGGCGCTCGACTTTTCTTACCGCCATGTCTGGGGCGCGCTCAAGGAATGGGAGCAGACGCTGGGCCGCAGCCTGATCGTCTGGGACAAGGGCCAGCGCGCGCGCCTGACGGAATTCGGCGAAAAGCTGCTCTGGGCCGAACGCCAGGCGCAGGCCCGGCTGGCACCGCAGATCGAAGCCCTGCGTGGCGACATCGAACGCGCTTTTTCAACCGCTTTTGACGACAACGCCCATGTGCTGACCCTGTTTGCCAGCCACGACGCGGCGCTGTCGGCGTTGCGCGACCAGACCAGCGCACACGGCCTGCACCTGGACATTCGCTTCATGGGCAGCGTCGATGCCATGGCAGCGCTGAACGACGGGCGCTGCATGATGGCCGGGTTTCACGTCCGCGACCAGCCGGCGCGCCATTTCGGCGTCGGCGCGCACCTACCGCAGTTTGCTCAAGCCCGGCCTGCACAAGCTGATCGGCTTTGCACACCGCAAGCAAGGCCTGATGGTGGCCAGACATAATCCGCTGCAAATTGAGGGGCTGGCCGATCTGGCGCTGCCCGGCATGCGCTATGTCAACCGGTCCGAAGGTACGGGAACGCGTGTACTGCTTGACGACCTGCTGGCCGAAGCCGGCCTGGCGCCGTCCGCTATTGAAGGCTACGACAGCCAGGAACCGTCGCACACCGCCGTGGCGCAAGCCATTGCCAGCGGCGCGGCCGACGCCGGCCTGGGCATCGAAGCCGCCGCCCGGGAAAAAGGCCTGGGGTTTGTGCCCCTGGTGCAAGAGCGCTACCACCTGGTCTGCCTGAACTCCGAACTGCCCACGCCGCAAGTGCAGGCGCTGATCAAGGAACTGCAAAGCGACGAATGGCAAACCACGCTGAACCAGCTGCCCGGCTACAGCGGCGCGCAGGCCGGGAGCGGCAAGGTGCTGTCCCTGCGCGCGCTGTTGCCTTGGTGGAGCTACCGCAAAGCGAAAGCGGCTTGAGGATGGGTGGGTTGCTGCGCAAAGTGTGACGACACAGCATGGCTGCGTGATAGCAACTTTTCAAGCCGCCAAGCAGGAGCAGCCATGTTTTCCCACGAAATGCGCGTCTGTTTGACGATTCAGATGACGGCGCAACACAGGAAATCCATACTATTTCGGACCCGACCCGGGAACCATGCCTTTCACCCAGCCGGGTCATGGATTGCGGATCAAGTCCGCAATGACAAAACAGATATCAAACCAAATAAGCTTCCGGCGCAATACCAGATTGGGTAAGCAGTTATTTATTTCATAGCGCGCAAGACCTGAACCCACAAAACATATCGTCCCGCCCAGGCATATAGAAATTACGGTATTTCGGATATTTCATGCGCGCACGGGTCGCAAACGAGCCGCCGCGCAACACCTTGTGCGTGCCGAACCAGGGCTCAGAATAGGTTTGGTACGGATCTGGCGCAAAACCCGGATAAGGCCGGAACGTCGTGCCCATCCACTCCCACACCCCGCCCCAGCGAAAACCCCGGCGCGACGCGGTGTGGGCCGCCACTTCCCATTCCACCTCGGCGGGCAGCCGGCGGCCGGCCCAGCGGCACCAGGCGTCGGCTTCCCACCAGGTCATGTGCATGGCGGGCTGGGTGCCCTGCATGCGCATGGGCTGGCCAAACCGCGTCTGGATGACCGCACCGCTGCCGATGCCGATCTGCTCGACGTAACGCGGCCCCCGGCGGCCCTCGCTCGCCGCTTGCGCCTGCAGCCATTGCCAGCCGTCCGGGTGCCACAATTCCTGCCGGTCGTAACCGCCATCGGCCACAAACTCGACGTACTGCGCCCAGGTCACAGCCTGGGCGTCAATTTCAAACTCGGGCACGTTGACGGTGTGGCCCTGCTTTTCGTTGTCAAACGCGAACCCTGAACCGGCGCCGGCGCCTGAGGCAGTGCCCATCTGCCAGGTCGTGGCAGGAATCAGCATTGGCTCGCGCAGCGCCATCGGTGGTGGCGTAAAGGCCGACTGCAAGGGCTTGTCCAGCGGCAAGCCAATGGTCTGCGCCATGATGGTCAGCGCTTCGCCGTGCATGTCTTCATGAAACAGGCACAGGCGGTAAAAGTACAAGGCGTCATCGTCGCTGTCGGCTTTTTCAAGCAACTCCAGTGTGCTTTCCAGCGTGTTCAACAGATACGCCCGGCAATTGGCCATGTCCGGGACATCCAGTGTCCAGCGCGAATCATGCGGCACCTGGTCCGAATCCCACCAGCGGTCTGCGTTGGGCTCGATGGACGCCTGGCGGGCCTGTGCCGGGTCGCAACGCGTGCCCCGCGCCCGCTGCAGGTTGCGGCCAATCCAGCGCTCCTGAAACCAGGCCACATGGCCCAGTTCCCACAGCGGCGGATTCAGCGTGGCAAGCAGGGGCACGGCAAATCCGGTTTTCTCCAACGCGTTCTGGTACTGCCCGAAAAGGTGCAGCGTATGATTGCGCGCGTCCATCAGCGCGAGCGACAGGAGTTCCCGGTCCGCCTTGCGCATGAGAGGTGAATCGATCAAATTGGGTGATGTATTGGGTATGGAATCTAAAGCCAAAACAGTGGTCCTGGTAAGCCCGGCGATGGCCGAATCAAATAACGGCAACTGGCACACAGCTTACCGCTGGGCAAATTTCTTGTCGAATCATTGTGACATTGCGCTGTTGCCGCACTGGCCATCGCCGTTGCTGCAGCGCACACCACAAGCGCTGGTGGCGCTGCACGCCCTGCGTTCGGCAGCTTCGATCCGGGCCTGGGCCAAGGCCTGGCCCGACAAACCGCTGGTTGTGGTGCTGACCGGCACCGACCTGTACCGCGACATCCACAATGATGCTCAAGCGCAGCAGTCGCTGGCGCTGGCGACGCATCTGGTGGTGCTGCAGGACGCCGGACTGGCGGCATTGCCGGAAGTGTGGCGGAGCAAGACACAGGTGATTTACCAGTCAGCCCCGGCGTTGAAGCCTGCCGACAAGTCCACCCGCCGTTTTGGCGTGCTCATGGTCGGCCATCTGCGTGACGAAAAAGACCCGCTGACCTTCATGCGGGCTGCGGCCTGTGACTTTGCCGCCGGTGTTCATTTTGAACAGATCGGCATGGCGCTGGCGCCGACTTTTGCAGTCGCTGCCCGCGCCACGGAACAACACACCGCGCGCTACCGCTGGTTTGGCGGCTTGAGCCGCGCGGCCACCCGCCAGCGCATCAAGCGCGCGCACGTCCTGGTGAACTGCTCGCTGATGGAGGGCGGCGCGCAGGTCATTCTGGAAGCCGTGCAGTCGGGCACGCCGGTGCTGGCGACGCGCATCAGCGGCAACATCGGAATGCTCGGCGAAACCTATGCCGGTTACTTTTCACCCGGCCATGATGCGCAGCTGGCGGCGCTGGTGCGGCGCTGCGCGGCGGAGCCGGATTTTCTGGCGCTGCTGCAAAGCCAGTGCAGCGCACGGGCAGTCTTGTTTTCGCCACAGCAAGAAAAGCGCCTTGTCATAAACTTGCTGGCTTCTGCGCTGGGTGCCCCTGACAGCCTGCGCGACCGGCCTACCCTGTCTTTTTCGCCTTTGAAAGCATCCTGATGACGACATCCGACACCCTGAAAATTCCCGCTGTCCCCCGCCTGACCAGCCTGTCGCACGGCGGCGGCTGCGGCTGCAAGATTGCGCCTGGCGTGCTCAGTGAAATCCTGAAAAATTCCAGCAATATGCCGGGGCTGAACTTGCCACCCGAGCTGCTGGTAGGCATTGAAACCGCCGACGATGCCGCGGTTTACAAGCTCAACGACGAGCAGGCCCTGATTGCCACCACCGACTTCTTCATGCCGATCGTTGACGACCCCTATGAATTCGGCCGCATTGCCGCGACCAACGCCATCAGCGACGTGTACGCCATGGGCGGCACGCCCATCATGGCGCTGGGCATCGTTGGCATGCCGATCAACGTGCTGCCCCTGGAAACCATAGGCGCCATCTTGCGCGGTGGCCAGGACGTGTGCCGCGATGCCGGCATTCCGATCGCGGGCGGCCATACGATTGACTCGGTCGAGCCGATTTACGGTTTGGTGGTGATGGGGCTGATCCATCCTTCGCAGGTCAAGAAAAACTCCGGTGCCAAGCTGGGCGACGTGCTGATTCTGGGCAAGCCGCTGGGCGTCGGCATCTTGTCGGCCGCGCTGAAAAAAGAAGCGCTGAGCGCCGAAGGCTACGCACAGATGATTGCCGTCACCACCCAGCTGAACAAGCCGGGCATTGAGTTGTCAAAGATGGATGCGGTGCATGCCTTGACCGACGTGACCGGCTTTGGTTTGCTCGGCCATGGGCTTGAACTGGCGCGCGGCGCCGCGCTCAAAATGCAGATTCAGCTCGACCAGGTTCCGCTGCTGCCCGGCGTGCTCGAACTCGCGGAGCAAGGCATGGTCACCGGCGCTTCAGGCCGCAACTGGGAAGGCTACAGCGCAGAAGTTTCACTGCCGGCCGATATCAGCGTGGCCCGCAAAGCCCTGCTGAGCGACCCGCAAACCAGCGGCGGCCTGCTGGTGGCCTGCGCGCCCGAGGCAGCCGATGCAGTGCTGGCGTGCTTTCAACGCCACGGCTTTGAAGGCGCGCGCCAGATAGGCACGATGGTCGAGGGCAGCGGCGTCGAAGTCGTCTGATTTTCAGCGCAGCAAACCCGGTGACTGGCGCGCAGGAAGGCCAGCGCCACGCCACCAACCCAGAACCACTCTGACCTGCTGGCCAAATTTATATAAAAAAGGCATTTTTCGCATGCTGCAAAATCGTTTACAGCTATTAATTAAATAGCAAGCTCACCACAGGGAATTTTGCTTTTTGCTTAAAGCGGTTGCCGGTCAGATCGCTATCGCTTCGAATTCAGCGGGCCCGCGCAATAAAAAAAAGGCTTCAAGGGACAACACTGTTCATCAGTGGCAAAACAGTTCTTTAGAATCCTTCCCGTTACACAAAACTGTATCGACCAGACTCATCCAGCCTGGCCTGATCGCTTGATGTGACGTCGTTCTTTAATCCGGAGACAAAAAATTGCGCGCATTACTTAAACTCTCACAGGCCGTGGATGGCCTGAACACCCTGGTCGGGAAAGTCACCATGTGGCTGATCCTGGCGACCACGCTGATCAGCGCAGGCAATGCCATCGTTCGAAAAATCTTCGACTCCAGTTCAAACGCGCTGCTTGAAATCCAGTGGTACCTGTTTGCCGGGGTGTTTCTGCTAGGCGCTGGCTACGGTTTGCTGAAAAATTCACATGTGCGCATCGATTTTCTTTCCTCGCGCTTCAGTGACCGGACACGCAACTGGATCGACGTTGTTGGCATCCTGGCGGTGCTGTTCCCGTTTTGCGTCATCATCATCTCGCTGAGCTGGCCGCTGTTCATGCAGGCGCTGGAATCAGGTGAAATGTCGCACAATGCCGGCGGCCTGATCCGCTGGCCGGTGTACGGCCTGGTGCCGCTGGGCTTTGCCCTGCTCATGCTGCAAGGCCTGTCCGAGCTGATCAAGCGCGTGGCGTTTCTGACAGGCCAGGGGCCGGACGTCATATCGGGCGAGGACGTCAAGTCCGACGAACAAAAACACATTGAAGAGCTGGAGGCCGTTGCCGCCCGCAAACTGGCCGGGAAATCCTGAATGCAGACCACCTTTTTGGCACAACAGTTTGTGCCGCTCATGTTCGGGGGGCTTTTGCTCCTGCTGCTGACCGGTTTTCCGGTGGCTTTTGCACTGGCTGCCGCCGGCCTGGGGTTTGGCTTTATCGGCATTGAGTCCGGAATTTTTCCGGCCGCACTGTTCCAGGCACTGCCGCTGCGCATCTTCGGCATCATGCAGAACGACACACTGCTGGCGATTCCGTTTTTCACCTTCATGGGCATCATCCTGGAGCGTTCCGGCATGGCCGAGGACCTGCTGGAAACCGTCGGCCAGGTGTTTGGCCCGCTGCGCGGCGGACTGGCCATCGCGGTGATCCTGGTGGGCGCGCTGCTGGCGGCCACCACCGGCGTGGTAGCCGCAGCGGTGATCTCGATGGGCCTGATCTCGCTGCCCATCATGCTGCGCTATGGCTACAGCCGGGTGATTGCCACAGGCGCCATCACCGCGTCGGGCACGCTGGCGCAGGCGGTTCCGCCTTCCCTGGTGCTGATCGTGCTGGCTGACCAGCTCGGCCGATCAGTGGGCGACATGTATTCGGGCGCGCTGGTGCCCGGCCTGCTGCTGGTTGGCCTTTACATCCTGTTCATCGTCGTGGTGGCCCTCTTCAAACCGGCCCTGGTGCCGGCGCTGCCGCAGGAGGCGCGCATTTACCGCGAGCCCACGGGCAGTTCGGGCCACCGTTCCTTGCTGGTGCTGGCGTTGATCTGCACGGCAGTCGGCTTTGGCTGGGCGCAGGTGCACAACCAGTTGCTGACGGTCTGGCTGGAGCGCAGCATGCCTGCACCGGGGGATGAAATCGTCATCCTGTCGATGACGCTGGCGTCGCTGACCGGCTTGGCGCTGGCCATCATCAACAAGGTCAGCCGCCTGGGCCTGCTGTCGCGTCTGGCCGAGCAGGTGACATTTGTGCTGATGCCGCCACTGATCCTGATCTTTCTGGTGCTGGGCACGATTTTTCTGGGCGTGGCCACACCCACCGAAGGCGGCGCCATGGGCGCGCTGGGCGCGTTGATTCTGGGACTTGGCAAAAGGCGCCTGTCGTGGTCGCTGCTCAAGCAAGCGCTTGACAACACGGCCAAGCTGGCGTCGTTCGTGCTGTTCATCCTGATCGGCTCGACGGTGTTCAGCTTCGTGTTCAATGCCGCAGACGGCCATATCTGGGTCGAGCATCTGTTTGACAGCATTCCGGGCGGCGGCTGGGGCTTTTTGATCGTCGTGAACATCCTGGTGTTCATCCTGGGCATGTTCATCGACTTCTTTGAAATCGCCTTCATCGTGATTCCGCTGCTGGCGCCGGCGGCTGAAAAAATCCTGCCAGGCCTGGTTCCGGGCATGACGCCGGATGCGGCGATGATCTGGTTTGGCGTCATCATCGCCATGAACCTGCAAACCTCGTTCCTGACGCCGCCGTTTGGCTTTGCGCTGTTTTACCTGCGCAGCGTGGCGGCCAAAAAGGACTACAAGGACCGCGTGACGGGCCAGAACATCAAGGCCGTCACCACCAACGAGATTTACAAGGGCTCCATCGCCTTCATCTGCCTGCAACTGATCATGGTGGCTTCCATCATGATCTACCCGTCACTGGTGACCGGCGGCATCGTGAAGGAAAAAAGCCTGAGCAACTCGGAAATCATGGACATCCTGCGCATGCCGGAACCTGAGCCTTTTCCTGTCGATCCGGAGATGCCTGGCGGCGAGGCAGTACCGGCAGAAAACGATGCTGAAGCGCCAGCCGCCGAGGCAATCGATCCAATGAAGGCGATGCAGGAGGCGCTTGCGAGAAGCGCCAAGCCGGCCCGGTGATTTTCACGGTGAACCGGGTGGCCGGCGCTGTTGGCCAAACCAAAAAAAGCCTGGCCGCAGAGATGCAGCCAGGCTTTTTAACGGGTACTGACTGGTCAGCGTTTAGATCTTGACCGACGCCATGTAGTTGCTGAAAGCCGATTCAGAGAAACGTGCCCACAGTAACTGGTCACGCTGGAACGCACGCATGTCGGTATGAATCTTCTTGAACTCGGGCGACTTGGCCTCGTGCTCGGCAAACACTTCCATCGACGCCTTGTAGCCGGCATCCATGATGGCTTTGGGGAAGGCCTTGAGCTGGGTCTTGGCGCCGACCAGCTTTTTCAGGGCAATCGGGTTGACGGCATCGTACTTGGCCGTCATGTCGCGGGCCGCAACGGCGGTGGCCGCATCGACGATGGCCTGGAATTCGGGGCTCAGCGCTGCATAGGCTTTGGTGTTGATGAAGAACTCCAGCTCGGCGCCGCCTTCCCACCAGCCGGGGTAGTAATAAAACGGCGCAACCTTGTTGAAGCCGAGCTTTTCGTCGTCGTAAGGACCGACAAACTCCACCGCGTCAAGCGTGCCTTTTTCAAGAGCCTGGTACACCTCGCCCGCCGGCATGTTCTGCGGCACGACGCCGAGCTTTTGCATGGCTTCGCCGAACAACCCGCCGCCCAGGCGCATCTTCAGGCCCTTCAGGTCAGCGACAGTCTTGATTTCCTTGCGGTACCAGCCGCCCATCTGGGTGCCGGTGTTGCCGGCGCTGCGGCTCTTGATGTTGTACTGGGCGTAGAACGCATCCATCAGCTTGCGGCCGTTGCCGTGTTCCATCCAGGAATCCATCTGGCGGGCCGTCAGGCCGAAAGGCACGGCGCAGCCAAAAGCAAAAATCGGGTCCTTGCCAGAGAAATAGTAAGACGCCGTTTGCGCCATCTCGACGGTGCCGTTTTGCACGGCATCGACGACGCCAAAGGCCGGCATCAGTTCGCCGGCCGCATGCACCGACACTTCAAACTTGCCGCCTGACAGGGCTTTCACCGTCTTGGCGAACATTTCGCCGCTGCCAAAAATGGTGTCCAGCGATTTGGGAAAGCTGGACGCCATGCGCCAGCGAACAGCGGTCTGCGCATGCACGGCGGGTGCAATGCCTGCAGCCAGCACACCGGCAATGCCAGCGTTTTTAATGAGTGATCGACGATCCATGAGTGCTCTCTTTTTGAAAAGTTAACGATTGCTTGTGTCGTATTTGCCTGTCGGTCAGCACCCAAGATTTCTTGCGGCCATGCCCGTGACAGTCACGATGGCCGCCGGTAGCGGCCTGTCTGACATTTTGTCAGTTTTTGTACCGCTTTCGCCCCGTTGTTACCCGTAGAAAAGCGCAAAAACGGCAGGCAGGTGCCAAACGCGGTGGACAAGTTCTTCTGTGCCCCTGCTTGGTCAGGCCACCGATTTCAGTATGACCTTGGCCAGCGGGTCGTGAACCTTGATGTCACCAAAACGCTGGCGGATGGCGGCCTCAATGCCGGCGGCATCCAGGCCCTGCAAGGCGAGCAGATGAGCCGGGTCACCGTGCTCAATGAACTCGTCGGACAGCCCGAGCTGCAATAGTGGCCTGAGAATGCCTGCTGCCTGCAATGCTTCACCGACTGCGCTGCCTGCACCGCCCATGACGGCACCCTCTTCCACTGTCACCAGGGCTTCATGGCTGGCGGCGATTTTCAGCAGCAGTTCAGTGTCCAGCGGCTTGGCCCAGCGCATGTTGACAACGGTTGCGCCAAGCTTTTCAGCCGCCTGCAGCGCCGGGTACAGCAGCGTTCCGAAAGCGAGAATGGCAATGTGATGGCCTTCCCGGCGCACCTCGCCCTTGCCAAACGGAAGCGACTTCAAACCCGCCTCGGGCTCGACACCCACGCCAGCGCCACGCGGATAGCGAACGGCCACCGGCGAGTTCTGCTCGAATGCGCTGGTCAGCAATTTGCGGCACTCGTTTTCGTCAGCCGGGCAGGCAATGCCCATGTTGGGAATACAGCGCAAAAATGGAATGTCGTAGGCACCGGCATGGGTGGCACCATCGGCACCCACCAGCCCGGCGCGGTCAAGGGCAAACACCACCGGCAGGTTTTGCAGCGCCACGTCGTGAATCAGCTGGTCGTAGCCGCGCTGCAAAAAGGTCGAGTAAATCGCCACCACGGGCTTGAGGCCCTCGCAGGCCATGCCGGCGGCAAAGGTCACCGCATGCTGCTCGGCAATGCCGACATCGTGGTATCGCTTGGGAAAGCGGCGGTGGAACTCCACCATGCCCGAACCTTCGCGCATGGCCGGTGTGATGCCGACCAGGCGCGGGTCGTGCTCGGCCATGTCGCAAAGCCAGCGGCCAAACACCTGGGTAAAGGTTTGCTTGGCGGGCGTGCTGGACTTCTGCAAGCCCAAGGATGGATCGAACTTGCCGGGGCCGTGATAGGCAATCGGATCGGCTTCGGCGAGCTTGTAGCCCTGGCCTTTTTTCGTCACGACATGCAGGAACTGCGGCCCTGCGCCGGTCGCCAGCAGGTGCTTGATATTTTCCATCGTGGGAATCAGTGATTCCAGGTCATGGCCGTCGATCGGGCCGATGTAGTTGAAGCCAAAGTTCTCGAACAGCGTAGCCGGCACGACCATGCCCTTGGCATGGGATTCGAGCCGACGGGCCAACTCCAACAGCGGCGGCGCCACGCGCAGCACCTGCTTGCCGACCTGCCGGGCCGACGCATAGAAGCGTCCGCTCATCAGTTGCGCAAGGTGGCGGTTGAGCGCGCCCACGGGCGGACTGATGCTCATGTCGTTGTCGTTGAGCACCACCAGCAGGCGGCTGTCGTCATGCACACCGGCATTGTTCAGCGCTTCAAACGCCATGCCGGCGCTCATCGAGCCATCGCCGATGATGGCCACGGCATTGCGCTCTTCGCCCTTGAACTGCGAAGCCAGCGCCATGCCGAGTGCTGCCGAGATCGAGGTCGATGAATGCGCGGTACCGAACGTGTCGTACTCGCTCTCGTCGCGCCGCGGAAAACCCGACAGCCCGCCAAACTGGCGCAAGCTGGCCATGCGTTCGCGTCGGCCCGTCAGGATCTTGTGCGGATAGGTTTGGTGGCCCACGTCCCAGACCAGGCGGTCGTCGGGCGTGTTAAAGACATAGTGCAGGGCCACCGTCAGTTCGACCGTGCCCAGGTTGGAGCTTAGATGCCCACCGGTTTTGGAAACGCTGTCGAGCACGTAGGCGCGCAATTCGTCGGCCAGCGTCTTGATCTGCGCGCGTGGCAGCCTGCGCAGGTCAGCCGGACTGTTGATGGTTTCGAGCAATGAGTACATCGTGGTGTGTTTCCTTTATGGCCGGGCCAGGCCGTGATCAGTGCTGCCGGTTGACCAGCATGTCGGCCAGTGCCCGCAAGGCGTGGGTATTTTCAAGCTGGCTGGCCTGAAGACTGGCCAGGGCTTTTGCCAGCAATTCTTGTGCATAGCGCTGCGAAGCCTCCAGCCCCATCAGCGAGACGAAGGTGGGTTTGTTTTGGGCCGCATCCTTGCCGGCTGTCTTGCCCAGCGTGGCGGCGTCGGCCGTCACGTCCAGAATGTCGTCGACGACCTGGAACGCCAGGCCGATAGCGGCACCGTAGTCCCGCAAGGCATCGAGCGCCAGCGGGGCGGCGCTGCCGCAGGCAGCGCCCATCATCACACTGGCTTGCAGCAATGCGCCGGTCTTGAGGCGGTGCATTTCGTGCAATTGTGCAGAGGTCAGCGGCAAGCCAATGCTGGCCAGGTCAATGGCTTGACCGCCGGCCATGCCCTGATAACCGGCCGCCATGGCCAGCAGGCGGCACAGGCGCGCCTGCGTCGCGGCGTCGACTGACGCATCGTCGGGGGTCAGCAGCTCGAACGCCAGCGCCTGCAGGGCATCGCCGGCCAGCAGCGCCTGCGCTTCGCCAAACTGCACATGCACCGTGGGCTTGCCGCGGCGCAATACGTCGTTGTCCATGCACGGCATGTCGTCATGCACCAGCGAGTAGGCATGAATCAGCTCGACCGCGCAGGCCGGACGCAAAGCCACCGGCGCAGCGCCATTGACCGCGTTGCAGGCCGCCATGACCAGCAACGGACGCAGCCGCTTGCCGCCGTCAAGAACGGCATAGCGCATGGCGTCACCAAGGCCGGCCGGTGCTGGCGCATCGGCCGGGCTGGCCACCCATCGGGACAAGGCGCCTTCGATGGCGGCGAGTTGCCCAGCGCTCCAGGCGTCCAGGTCAAACAGGGGAATATGTTCAGGAGCGTTCAATTCAGTGGTCTTTTGCGCTGGGGCGGTGACGCCGTTGATAACAGGAAACATGGGAACGTATTCAGTACAAGCCAGCCCGCTGCATGTTTGCCTGCAGCGCTACGCGCAAGGTCAAGCATGGGCGGGTTGCATTGAAAATGCCAAACAATGGTCTAAGCCTGGGTCCAGGGTTTGAGCTCGGAGCCTTCGAGCACCTTGATCTGGGTTTCAACTGCTTCGAGCCGGTCCCGGCAAAACTTGAGCAACTGCGCGCCGCGCTGATAGCCCGTGAGCAACTGGTCCAGCGGCAACTGGCCAGATTCCAGCCGTGCAACCAGCCCTTCGAGTTCCTGCAGCGCGGCCTCGTAGGTGGCAGGCAGCGCTGGCAAGGGCGTGGCACTGGCAGTTAAGCCCGGCGCAGGCGAAGAGGCAGTAGAGGAAGCGGAGCTTTTGGCCATGTGAATAAGGTTCTGTGGCTGATTTTAAAGGTTTGCAGTTATTTTGAATGTAGGCACCCGCAAAGCCGGGTGGTCAGGCATTATCCCGCTGGCTGCAGATGGGCACTTGAAGGCAGGCTGCGCAGGTACACTTGATAACCATTCTTGATGCCGGATCTGGCCATATACATGGCGAATTCACCCTATTTTTTGTCCGCAGGCTGCTTACTGCCTGCTTGTTCACCCGGCTTTTATACCGTTGCCTCGCCTGGCTTCGGCCGCCTGTTGAGAGAAACCCGATGACCGATAAAAGCCTTCGGCTGTTGCAAGCCACCAGCCAGCTTCCCATTTCCAGCTATTTTGATACCGGGCTTTACCAGCGCGAACAGCAAAAACTGTTTGCGCACGGACCGCGTTACCTGGGCCATGAACTCGCTGTGCCCAACCTTGGCGATTACTACACGCTGCCTCAGGAAGGCGATGGCCGCGCGCTGGTGCGCAATGCCTCGGGCATCGAGCTGATTTCCAACGTCTGCCGGCATCGCCAGTCCATCATGCTGCAGGGACGGGGCAACACCGGCAGCAACATCGTCTGCCCGCTGCACCGCTGGACCTACAACACCTCGGGCGAACTGGTTGGTGCGCCGCATTTTGAAGTTGACCCCTGCCTGAACCTGAACCGCTACAAGACAACGACCTGGAACGGCCTGGTGTTCGAAGACACCGGCCGCGATGTGGCCACCGACATGGCAGCGCTGGGCCATATGGCTGACCTGGATTTTTCGGGTTATCAGCTCGACAAGGTGCATCGGCATGAATGCAACTACAACTGGAAGACCTTTATCGAGGTCTACCTGGAGGACTACCACGTCGGCCCCTTCCATCCCGGGCTGGGCGGCTTCGTCACCACCGACGACCTGCGCTGGGAGCTGGCGTCCACATATTCCATGCAGACCGTGGGTGTGTCCGACAAACTCGGCAAGCCTGGCACCGATGTTTACAAGCTCTGGCACGACGTGGTGCTGCAGTACCGAAATGGCCAGCCGCCCAAGTACGGTGCGATCTGGCTGACGTGCTACCCGCACATCATGATCGAGTGGTACCCGCATACGCTGGTGGTCAGCTCGTTGCACCCGCAAGGGCCGGACAAGACGCTGAACGTGGTGGAATTTTTCTATCCCGAGGAAATCTGCGCCTTCGAGCGCGAGTTCATCGAAGCCCAGCAGGCCGCCTACATGGAAACCTGCGTGGAAGACGATGAATTGGCCTTGCGCATGGACGCCGGCCGCAAGGCGCTGATGCTGCGCGGCGACAACGAATTCGGTCCCTACCAGAGCCCGATGGAAGACGGCATGCAGCACTTTCACGAGTGGTACCGCCGTGAAATGGGCGCCAGCAAAACTACCCAGATGATTTGAGGGCATGCATCCGTCAGCTTGATGCTATTTATTGAATAGCTGCCCACGCATGCTGGGCATGCGCAAAAGACATTTTTAACCCACAAAATCCGAAAATCAAACGATGCAAGCCGTCTGGATGGTCCTGTCCGCTTTCCTGATCGCCTCCATGGGCGTGTGCGTCAAGTTTGCGTCCGCGCACTTCACCAGCGCCGAACTGGTGTTTTACCGGGGCGTGGTGAGCGTTGTCTTCATGGCAATGTATGCGCGTGTCCACGGCACGTCCCTGCGCACGGCCTACCCGGCCATGCACGCCTGGCGCAGCGTGATCGGCGTGATGTCGCTGTCGGCCTGGTTTTATGCGATTGCCCACTTGCCCCTGGCCACTGCCATGACGCTGAACTACATGAGCAGCGTATGGATTGCCGCTTTTCTGGTCGGCGGCGCGCTGATGCTTGGCAAGCCGGGCAAAAAGGGACCGAAACAGGGTCCGCTGGTGTTGGCGATTCTGGCCAGCTTTGGCGGCGTGGTCATGCTGCTGCGCCCCGCGATGGACCAGAACCAGAGTTTTGCCGGCCTGATTGGGCTGCTGTCGGGGTTGGGTGCCGCCTTTGCCTACATGCAGGTCATGGCGATTTCACGCATGGGAGAGCCCGAAATACGCACGGTGTTTTACTTTGGCGTTGGCACCGCGGTCGCGGGCGGCCTGGGCATGGCACTGACCGGCACTTCGGCGTGGAGCTGGGAGCAGGCTTTGTGGCTGCCCCCCATCGGCATCCTGGCATCACTCGGACAACTGGCCATGACCAAGGCCTACGCAATGTCGAAAAACCATGGCAGCACCTTGATGGTCGCCAATCTGCAATATTCGGGAATTGTGTTTGCCGCGCTCTACAGCCTGGTCCTTTTTGGTGACACTATTCCCCTGACGGGCTGGGCCGGCATGGCACTGATCGTTGTCAGCGCTGTGGCTGCCACGATGCTGCGGGCCCGCGCGGCACCCAATGCGCCGGCTGAAGAACATTGAGACTGCTTTACCCAAGGAACCCTCATGACAAACTACACCACCCTGATTTCAGCCGAACAATTGCAAGCCCTGACGAAAAGCGGTCAGCCACTGCGCATCTTCGACTGCAGTTTTGATTTAATGCAGCCCCACGCGGGAATGCAAAACTACCTGAAATCGCATATTCCCGGCGCCATCTACGCGGATCTGGAAACCGCCCTGACGGCGCGTCACGGCGTGCCCGGTGCGCATGGGTTGATTACGGCCTCGGGCGCCGATGCGCCGGCCTCGGGAGGACGCCATCCGCTGCCCAACCGCGAAAAGTTCGCCACCTGGCTGTCCAGCGTCGGCATGGGCAATGAAATGCAGGCGGTCGTCTATGACTGCAACCAGGCCAACTACTGCGGCCGCTTGTGGTGGATGCTGAAATGGGCCGGCCATGAAAATGTCGCCATGCTTGATGGCGGTCTGCAGGCCTGGCAAGCAGCAGGCGGCGCAGTCAACAGCGGCGAAGAGCCTGGCCACTTCCAGACCAACTTTCTGACCGGACCGGAACGCGCCCTGTTGGTGGATGCGCAAACCATTGTCAGCCAGCTCGGCCGTCCAACCCAGACCTTGATCGATGCACGGGCCACGCCGCGCTTCAAAGGAGAAATCGAGCCGCTTGACCCGGTCGCCGGGCATATTCCGGGGGCGCTCAACCGCCCTTTTGGCTTGAACCTGATGCCAGACGGAAAATTCAAGCCTGCCGATCAATTGAAAGCCGAATTCATGGCCCTGCTGGGTCAGCGTGATCCGGCCAGCGTGGTTCACCACTGCGGCAGCGGCGTCAGCGCCCTGCCCAACCTGGTGGCGATGGAAATTGCGGGACTGGGACGAACGGCGCTGTACGCTGGCAGCTGGAGCGACTGGTGCAAGGATCCGGAGCGTGCTGTCGCGCAAGGTTGAAACGCGCCAGAACCCACTGCATGGCAAAAAAGCCTGATGCGTGATGAGCGCATCAGGCTTTTTTAAAATTGGAGAATCAAATATATTTGATTTGGTATCAGCCGCCAGAGCCGCTAGCGGCTTTGGCAGGCGGCATGGCGGAGCCATTTCCCATCGACCCTGATCCGGTACCAGATGAACCCATGGGCGGGCTGGTGGAAGAAGTCCCTGGTGTCCTGGGAGTCGAAGTGTCTGATGTCTTGTTGCAGCCTGAAAGGGCCAGCGCAGCAACCAGAGCCAGCGCAGCAGCGGTTCCGGTTTTCAGTTTGGATGGATGCATAGGGGTTTCCTTTGAAAAAGAGGGGCGGCTAACTAACTGTCAGCCAGTGGTCAATTTAGCGGGTCTTCTTTTAATTGACACATGAGACACCGGCTTCTCGAAATGTAGGAATTTTTCGCCTTGGCGTCTTGGAATAAGACCAGACATCTGCACGGATCAAGACAAAACCGATCTTTTTGATTCCTGCTGTCCTACACAAAAAAATCATCCAATATCGACAAAATTGATAAAAATTATATTTAAAACAATAATTCAAAAAATATAGCGCAGGTTACTTTCGTCCATGAGGCGCTGACATGGATTGCGAATTTCAAAGCGTGTATTTAAAGGAGATACTGAAATGGCAAATAGCAAGCAAGACAGTAAATTCACTGGCAATCCAGGTGGAAAAGGCGAACGTGGCTTTGCGGCCATGGACCCCAAGCGACAGCGTGAAATTGCCAGGGAAGGTGGCAGGGCGGCACACCAAAGCGGCAACGCGCATGAGTTCACTTCGGAAGAAGCGCGCATAGCCGGTCGCAAAGGGGGCCAGGCAAGTACCAAGCAGCGCTAAAAAGCCGTATCGGCCAGCAGCAAAGGGCAATTCAGGCGCTGTTTTGTGCTTGCACTTTGTCTGAAAATAATCAACTGTTGCATTCAGACGGCTTGCGCAGATAGCGGTAATTAGCCAACGCTTTTTAAATGGTCGCCACAGGCTGAAGTATTAAAAATTTACTTTCAACTTGAAACCCCTTCTACGATCTTCAGGGAAAAACCGGAACCAAGATTTGGTTGAAATGTTTAAATCCAGGCTTTCAACTGATCCAATCCGGCTGTGCATGAAAACCGGAAGACATTGGCCGTCAGTGTTTTAATTGATCAACCATGCGTGACGTGCCAGACCCAACGATTTATGTGGATTGTCTTTCAACTGCTCTGAATTCGGACCCTGCTCTTTGCAGCCCTTAGTGCCGTTATCGGGACGCTCTGGCTGGCTTCTCGAAGGTTTCGACTCTCGCCCGCTGTCTGGCTTGTAAGTTTTCACGATGCCCTCCCTACAGATTGGCAACCGACCCGAAACGAAAAACAGGCAGCTACAGAACGCCAATGTCTGGCACTTACTTTAAGCAACACAGCAAGTCCGCTTTGTAGGAATTTATTGAAATGGCATTAAGGAAATTCTTAACTGCTGACCAAACAGACATGACAGTTGAAAGACTTCAAAGCATTTGATGCTTTAGTCCTGCTAACCCCATAAACAGCGGGTCAAGTTACTTTTCCGATTGGCTTGAAACTGAGCCAGTTCAGGAAATCATAGGCATTGGAGTGGGTTGCACTTCCCCAGGTTCAGGGGGTGTAGACAAAGGCTGAACAGGTTCCGGAGGAGGTACGTTTGGGTTGGTGGCCATATGTTGCTTTCAATTTTCTTGAGTAAATGGGTCTGGCGGGTTGGGCGACTCGCGCAATTCGGGACGTTGTTTCAAATCACGGATCATGGCCTCGCCAACAACGTCCCGGCCGTCTGAAGGCAGATCGGGTTCAAGTGCCATATTGGGTTCTTCGTCCGCGACAGCCTGGTTCGATGGCGTAGTCGAAATCTCTGCATCGGGTTGATGAACCGATGCTGCAGTCCCTTTGCTGGAAATGTTTTCGTCAATAGAAACAGCTGCGCCGTCTGATCCGCTTGCGCCACGGGGTTCAGCAGAAACATTCATTTCAAAATCCTCCAAGGACCAAGGGAACGTCATGGCTGGCAACGGTCGCGGCTGCCATCAGTGAAACAAGTACAGCCGCGCCGAAAGCGATGTGACCTGCAAACCTGGCATGCAGCTTTCCGGACTGACGAGCGCGGATTGCGGATTTTTTGCACTTGCCTGTCACGGTGACACAGGGCTTGTTTGCAATTGAAATGTCTGAAAGCTTGTTCATGCCGGCCTGCCTTCATTGCAGAGTAAATTGTTCTATGGCTTAGTTTGTGATGTTCAGTGCAAGTGGTTCATAGGCCGTAATGCCCTGACGATGTAAGCGTTGGGCTGAAGCCCGGGAAAGCACAAATCGGCACAGCCAGAAATGTTCAGAAATATCTGGCGCAGCATTCAGCCAAGGGCCGTTATTGCTGCGGTGCCAAATTTTGCGTTGGCGCAAAATTTGGCGAAGAACACAGTGCGTCATGAACGCCAGGGCTGACACATCAGCCAGCATTAAATTTTATAAAAACAGGCTTTTCGCTAACATCACCTTGTTTCTTTGCTATAAAAATAGAAGCAAGAACAAGTTCTTGCCGGCCTGTTGGCGGTGCTACCATTCCTGAAACTGGTTTCAACACTGCGTCAAAAACTTTCTGCTTTTCACTCCCGCTCTGTCCATGTCTTTGCCAAAAATCCAGCCTTCCATCACACGCTCCCCTGCACGGGCCACGATTGCAGATGTCGCTCGCAAAGCCGGTGTTTCAAAAGCCACGGTGTCGCGCTTCCTGAACCACCGTGAAACCCTGCTCACGCCCGACATTGCCGCGCGCGTCGAGGTGGCGGTGGCCGCACTGTCTTACAGCCCCAGCCCGATGGCGCGGGCGCTCAAGCGCGGCCGCTCACGGCTGATCGGCCTGGTGGTGGCCGACGTGACCAATCCTTTTTCAGTGGCTGTTTTGCGTGGCGCCGAAAAGGCCTGTCAGGAAGCCGGCTACCTGCTGATGCTGTTCAACCTCGGCAATGACAGCCGTTGCGAGGGCAAAGCCATTGAAGCACTCTCGGCGTATCAGGTCGAAGGCTTCATCCTGAACACACTGGGCGGCGACGCCGGCGCCGCCGCCGATGCAGCCCGTCACGGCAAGCCCGTGGTGCTGGTGGACCGGCGCCACCAAAACATGCAGGCCGACTTTGTCTCCCTCGACAATGCGGGCGCCGTGCAGCTCGGCGCGCGCCATCTGGTTGAAGCCGGCTACCGCGAACTGCTGTTTATCTCGGAGCCGGTCAAAAACGTGAGTTCCCGTGTGGAACGCGATACGGCGTTTCGCAGCTTCATTGGCAATGCCAAGCCAGAGTTTCCAGACCTTCAGGGCCATACTTTTGAAAGTACGGAAGACAGCGACGACGCGCTGGACCAGGCGCTGCGCGACCAGCGGCAGCGCGCCGGCGGGCAATTGGCAGGTGTCATTTCAAGCAATGCCGTGGTCACGCTGCGGGTGGTGGCCAGCATGGCGCGACTTGGCTGGCAACTGGGCGGCGACCTGGGGCTTGTGGGTTTTGACGACACCGAATGGTCGCCTTACATTGGCCCCGGCCTCACCACCATCGCCCAACCCACTGACGAAATCGGCCGTTTGGCGGCCAATTGCTTGATGGAACGGCTCCAGGGTCTGGACCTGCCGCCGCGCCAGATTCTGTTGTCAGGCCGCCTTTTGCCGCGCGGCTCATCGGTTCCATCGGTATCGGTGGCACCGTAGTTATTTCAACAAGCTAGGGTTTTCACGGAGTTACAGACCCCGTACCCTTGATTTTATAATTCAATGAAACCGGTTTCAGGATTAACAAAAACCAACGCCTCGCCATGTTTCCAGAGCAACTTATCTTTTCCACCGTCCATAAGGCCATGACGTTTTTTACGACGCCAGCGCTCCACCCATGAACTACAGCTTCCAGTTCTGCGACGTTTTTGCAGCCTGGCCGCTGCTGCTCAAGGGCACATGGAACACCATTGAGCTGTCGTTGCTGGCGATGCTGCTCGGGCTGGTGGTGGCCATCGTTTGCGCCTGGGGCAAGACCGCCGGGCCGAAACCGCTGCGCTTTGTCATTAACGCCTACATCGAACTGATCCGCAACACGCCGTTTCTGGTGCAACTGTTCTTTTTCTTTTTCGCCCTGCCAGCGCTCGGCCTGCGCTGGTCGGCCTACACAGCGGCGCTGACGGCGCTGGTCATCAACCTGGGCGCCTACGCAACCGAAATCATCCGCGCCGGTATCGAGTCGATTCCCAAGGGTCAGATCGAAGCCGGCCTGGCGCTGAACCTGAAGCGCCACGAGATTTTTCGTTTTGTCATTTTGAAGCCGGCGCTCAAGGCGATCTACCCCGCGCTGACCAGCCAGTTCATCCTGCTGATGCTGAGTTCGGCAGTGGTGTCGGCCATTTCCGCAGAAGACCTGACCTCGGTGGCCGCCAACCTGCAGTCGCAAACCTTTCGCAGCTTTGAGATCTACATCGTCGTGGCAGGCATTTACCTGCTGCTGGCGATGTCGTTCTCGGCGCTGTTCCGCGCGATCTACAAGATCAGCCTCAACTACCCGGATCGTCGGTAATGCGTACTTTCGGATTTCCTGAATTCCTGTTCATCCTCCAGGCGGCGCAGTGGACGGTATTGCTGTCGCTGATCGCCTTCATCGGCGGCGCCATCGGGGGCCTGCTGGTGGCGCTGGCACGCACGTCTGAAAACCAGCTGGCCCAGTTTGTGTCGGGTGTCTTCATCCAGATATTCCAGGGCACGCCGTTGCTGCTGCAGCTGTTTTTGGTGTTTTTCGGCGCGCCGGTGCTGGGCTTTGACATCAACCCGTGGGTTGCGGCCGGTGTGGCGCTGATATTGAACAGCAGTGCCTTCCTGGGCGAAATCTGGCGCGGCTGCATTCAGGCGATTCCTGCCGGCCAGGTGGAAGCGGCGCACGCGCTGAGCCTGTCCTATGTCTCGCGCATGCGCTTTGTCGTCCTGCCGCAGGCCTTCAAAATTGCGCTGGCGCCTACGGTCGGCTACATGGTGCAAATCATCAAGGGCACGTCGCTGGCGGCGATCATCGGTTTCACTGAAATCACACGTGCCGGCCAGATCATCAACAACGCCACCTTTCAGCCGCTGATCGTGTTCAGCGTGGTGGCAGCGATTTATTTTGCACTGTGCTGGCCCCTGTCACTGCTGGCTGCGCGCATGGAACGCCGGCAGGCCGCGGCGCTGGCACGCTGATTCGGCCCCACTTTCGACTTGTTTTTCAATACCAACTGGAGACTTCACCATGACCAAGCATCTGCAACGCCGCATTTTCACCAGCACTGCGCTGGCCCTTGGCTTGGCCGCCACCCTGGGCGTCTGGGCACCCGCCGCCAACGCGCAAAGCGTGGCCGAGATCAAGAAAAAAGGCGAGCTGACCGTCGGCATGCTGGTGGACTTTCCGCCCTACGGCACAATGAACAGCAGCAACCAGCCCGACGGCTACGACGCTGACGTGGCGCGCCTGATGGCCAAGGATTTGGGCGTGAAGGTCAATCTGGTGCCGGTGACCGGCCCGAACCGCATTCCATTTCTTCTCACCAACAAAGTCGATCTGCTGGTCGCCTCGCTGGCCGTCACACCCGAGCGCGCCAAGCAGGTGCAGTTTTCCAAGCCGTATGCTGCCGCCAGCATTGTGCTGTATGGCGACAAGAAGGCTGACCTGAAGTCGCCGGCCGATCTGAAGGGCAAGCGCGTCGGTGTCGCCCGTGCCAGTACGCAGGACGTGGCGCTGACCGCCGTGGCGCCCGAAGGCACCGAAATCCGCCGCTTCGACGACGACGCATCGGCCATGCAGGCGCTGCTGTCGGGACAGGTGGACGCCATCGGCTGCTCGACCACCGTGGCCGCGCAGATTGCCAAGCGCGCCCCGGCCAATACGTATGAAAACAAGTTCCTGCTGCGCCAGCAGGTCATGGGCGTGGCCATGCGTCCCGGCCAGGACGAGTTGCTCAAGACTGTGGACGACTTTGTCGCCCGCAACACGGCCAATGGCGAACTCAACAAGCTGTACCAGAAATGGCTGCAGACAGACCTGCCCAAGCTGCAGTAATCCTTGAGACGCAACGGACCACGGTGCTTTTATGACAGACACAATGCATTCCCCCTCGCCGGCTGACGGCGCTGAACCCATCATCCGCATCGAGGCGGTGGACAAGTGGTATGGCAAGTTCCAGGTGCTGACCGGCATCAACCTGAGCGTTGCGCCGGGCGAGCGCATTGTGGTCTGCGGGCCCTCCGGGTCGGGCAAGTCAACGTTGATTCGCTGCATCAACCGGCTCGAAGTGGTGCAAAAGGGGCGCATCGTCGTCAATGGCATTGACCTGACGGCCGGCGGCAAGAATGTCGATTCGGTGCGTCAGGAAGTCGGCATGGTGTTCCAGCAGTTCAACCTGTTTCCGCACCTGACGATTTTGCAGAACTGCACGCTGGCGCCGATGCGCTCGCGCGGCTTGAAGCAGGAGGAAGCCGAAACCATCGCCATGAAATACCTCACCCGCGTGCGCATTCCCGAGCAGGCGAAAAAATACCCGAGCCAACTGTCAGGCGGCCAGCAGCAGCGCGTGGCCATTGCGCGCGCCTTGTGCATGACGCCCAAGATCATGCTGTTCGACGAGCCGACGTCGGCGCTCGACCCGGAAATGGTCAAGGAAGTGCTGGACACCATGATCAGCCTGGCCGACGACGGCATGACCATGCTCTGCGTCACGCACGAAATGGGCTTTGCCCGCAGCGTGGCCGACCGGGTGATCTTCATGGCCGACGGCCAGATCATCGAGCAGGCGCCGCCGCAGCAGTTCTTCAGCAACCCGCAAAACGAAAAAACCCGTAATTTCCTCGGCCAGATCCTGAATTCGCAACATGCGCACTGAAGTCCCAGTAGCCCCGGGCGCGCCGCCCATCCTGGTTTCCCTGACCGCTTTTGGCGCCGCTGAAGTGCGCCGCCATGGGCAGCTTTGGTTTACCCGACTGAGCCACGAAGCCGGCGCTGACGGCATCGAAGTGCGCAGCGAACTGCTGGTCGATGCTGCCAGGGAACTACCCGCCCTGGCCCAAGCGCTTCACGACACCAAAATGCGCGTGGTGTATTCAAGTGCTGACGGCCTTTGGACGGCTGACGGCGCGCTGGACAGGACGGCACTCCAGAACGCCCTGCAGGCCGCCAAAACTTTAGGCGCACCACGGCTGAAAATGGCGATTGGTGGTTTTAGCGCTGCGTCCCGCGCCAGCCTGATGACGCTGCGGGATAGCCTGCAGACGGCCAAGATCGAACTCGTGATCGAGAACGACCAGACACCCACGGCCGGCACCCTGCCCGCACTGCAGGACTTTTTTGATGCGGCCAATGACCAGGGCCTTTTCGTGGCCATGACCTTCGACATGGGCAACTGGCACTGGACCGGCGAATGCCCGCTGCTGGCCGCTGCCGCGCTGGCCACCCAGGTACGCTACGTGCATTGCAAGGGCGTGCAGCGCCTGCCGCATCGCTGGGTGGCCGTGCCGCTGGCTGAATCCAGTGCGCCCTGGCGTGCCGTGCTGCGCGCCCTGCCGGCCGATGTGCCGTGGGCCATCGAATACCCGCTGATCGGCGACGACATCCTGGCCGTCACGCGGCACGAAATCGACCAGTTGCGCAGCGTGGCTGCCGTCATGGCAAACCGTTCTCCTTTTCCGTTATCGCAAAAATGAAGCTCCTATGACACCCGCCCTGGACGTGATCACCTTTGGCGAAGCCATGCTGTTGCTGGTCGCTGACCGGCCCGGCCCGCTGGAGCAGGCCGAAGCTTTTTACAAGCGCACCGCCGGTGCCGAAACCAATGTCGCCATCGGCCTGGCGAGGCTGGGCCTGAAGGTCGGCTGGGGCAGCCGCCTGGGCACCGATTCCATGGGCCGGTATTTGCTGGCCGCCATGCAAAAGGAAGGCATCGACTGCACGCACGTGGTGTGCGACCCATCACAAAAGACCGGTTTCCAGTTCAAGTCCATGGTGTTGAATGGCACTGACCCGGAGGTGGAATACCACCGACATGGTTCGGCGGCCAGTCATATGTGTGTAGATGACATTGACGAGGCCTGGCTGCAGTCGGCGCGCCACCTGCATGCCACCGGTGTGTTTGCCGCCATTTCGGCCAGCACCCTGCCCGCTGCGCGCAAGACCATGGACTTGATGCGCGCGGCGGGCCGCAGCGTCTCGTTCGACCCCAACCTTCGCCCGACCTTGTGGTCCAGCCCCGAACTGATGCGTGAATCGATCAATGACCTGGCCAGGCGCGCCGACTGGGTGCTGCCCGGGCTGGAAGAAGGCCGTTTATTAACAGGCGAAGCCAGCGCCGAAGGCATTGCCCGCTTCTACCGCGAACGAGGCGCCAAACTGGTGGTCGTCAAGCTCGGCGCGAAAGGCGCGTACTTTGACAGTGACACCGCCGGCAGCGGCTATGTGCCGGGCTTTCCGGTGGACCAGGTGGTGGACACCGTGGGCGCAGGCGATGGGTTTGCGGTCGGCGTGATCAGCGCATTGCTAGAAGGATTGGACGTTGTCGAAGCGGTCAAGCGCGGTGCCTGGATTGGCGCCCGCGCGGTACAGGTACTGGGCGACAGCGAAGGCCTGCCGACCCGCGCCGAACTCAATGAATTCACTGAATTCCATCCGACAGGACTTTGACAATGGCTGCTACCACTCAACGCCAGAAGGTTCTGGTCTTCAGGGAATTGCCCCCGGACCAGCTGGCACGGCTGCTGGCGCAGCACGACGTGACGATCGCCAACCCTCGCCTCCCCGAGCAGCTGGCGGCCTTCGAGGCCGGGCTGGCGACCGCTGAAGGCCTGATCGGTTCCAGCTACCCGGTGGACGCAGCGCTGCTGGCCAGGGCGCCGCTGCTCAAGGTCATCTCCAGCGTATCGGTCGGCGTGGACAACTACGCGCTCGATGCTCTGGCGGCGCGCGGCATCATGCTGTGCCACACGCCCGGCGTGCTGACCGAAACCACCGCCGACACGGTTTTTTCCCTGGTCATGGCGACCAGCCGGCGCATTGTCGAGCTGGCAAACCATGTGCGCGAAGGCCGCTGGACACGCAACATCGGTGAAGACCTGTTCGGCTCGGACGTGCATGGCAAGACGCTCGGACTGCTGGGGTTCGGCCGCATCGGCCAGGCCGTGGCGCGACGTGGCGCCTTGGGCTTTGGCATGCCGGTGCTGTACCACAGCCGCCGCCCGGTGGACCTGGCCAGTCAGGCGCCAGACCTGGCGGGCAAGGCGGCGCACACACCGCTCGATGAACTGCTGCAGCGTGCCGACATCGTGGCTGCTGTATTGCCGCTGTCGCGCGAAACCCGGGGCCTGATGGGCGAGCGCGAGTTCAGTCTGATGAAACCTGGCGCAATTTTCATCAACGGCGGACGCGGCGCTACCGTTCAGGAAACCGCCTTGCTCCATGCGCTGAACAACGGAACACTGCGCGCGGCCGGCCTGGACGTGTTCGCCACCGAACCGCTGCCGATGGATTCGCCGCTGCGCCTGCATCCCAAGGTGACGGCGTTGCCGCACATTGGCTCGGCGACGTTTGAAACGCGTCACGCCATGGCGGTGCTGGCGACCACCAATCTGTTGCAAGCGCTGGCCGGCGAGAGCCCTACGGCAGTTTTTGCCGAATCAGCGTCCTGAGCCCAATCCTTTGGTTGATATTCAAATATTGATTAAATCTGCCTTATGCGCAATATCATCAAGCGTATTCAGCTATTAAAATAGTAGCAATTAAGTCTAGACTTGAGCTGTTCATCATGCTGGCTTGATCAGTACCGCGCGCATTGACACGAGCGCCGTGCTTTTTTTGCGCTTTCCGCCAGTCGGCGCTTGATTCAGTGCGCGTGCGCCAGGCGGCTGACCGCCATCACCATCCCGATACCAATGGCCAGCCAGGCAATCTGCGCGGCGGTTTCCTGCATCGAGGCGCGTTTTTGCAGTTGTGGAATCAGGTCGGCCAGGGCCACATACATGAAGCTGCTGGCCGCCAGAACCAGGAAAAACGGCAGATAGCCATACAACTGGTCCACCAGAACATAACCGACCACGCCGCCCAGGGCTGTGACAGCGCCTGCCAGCGACACCTTGACGATGGCAATTCGCCGGTTGTTGGCGCTCTGGCGGCGCAGCACGATCAGATCGCCCATGTGGTGCGGCACTTCATGCACCAGCACCGCCAGGGCGGCGACAAAGCCCAGGCGCATGTCGGCAATGAAGGCCGACGCAATCAGGATGCCGTCACCGAAGGCATGGACACTGTCGCCAGCCAGGATGGCCCAGCCACCGGACGGATGGCTGTGGCCATGCGCGGCATGGTGGTGGTGGGGTGCATGCGCGTGGCCCGAGCCTTCGCCATGGTGTTCATGGCTGTGGTGCCACAACTCCGCCTTGTCCAGCAGAAAGAAAAACACCAAACCGACCAGCAGCGTGGCAAACAAATCGTCAGGGGCGACCTGACTTTCAAACGCTTCGGGCAGCAGATGCAGGAAGGCCGTGCCAAGCAGTGCGCCAGCCGCCAGGCTGAGCATGTGCTGGGTGTAGCGGGCCAGTGCGCCAAAACTGAGCAGCGCCGCCAGCCAGACACTGCCAATGCCGGCCGCCATGGTGCCCAACAAGATTGCCATTAAAACCATAGCTGCCTGCGCCCGTCCTGATTGGGCCAGAGCCCGAAATGATCGATAAACATGAAAAACCCGGTTTTGGCGTCCACCGCAAAATCGGAATCCGTGCCGATTATCAAGGGTGACTGGGACAGCGCCTGAAAATGCGCTCCACTTTCAGTGGAGCGCAGCAGTGCATCATCGCAATTCAGCCAATGCCCCAGCATCCCGTCAAGCACTGGTCAGCAAGTGCTGCGCTAACAACAAAAAGGTGAAAACTTCAGGCAATGACCGGAAGTGCAGGCAATACCTTGTCGAGCGTCAGCGGGTAGTTGCGAATGCGCACGCCGCAGGCGTTGAACACCGCAATGGCCAGCGCTGCACCGGCGCCGCAGATGCCAAGCTCGCAGACGACCTTGATCTTGAGCAGATTGATCTTGTCATCAACTCCGGGCAAGAAGATGGCTTCGATGGCCGGTATGTCGGCATGCACGGGCACATGGTATTCAACCAGGTTGTGGTTGACGAAAAAACCGAATCGCGGGTCAATGATTGCTTCTTCGTGCAGCGCCGAACCCACGCCCCAGACTCATGCGTTCGCGGATTTCCTCGTCGGTCAATGCATCTGCTTTGGACATGCCGGAAATGTCGACTGTGGCATGGCTGGGCACGCTGAGCCAGACTTCGGACAACATGCCTGCCGCTGAACAGATCAGCCCCGGCGTGCAGTAGCCGCACTGAAAACCGTCATGCTGCAGAAATGACGCCTGCAGCTGATGCAGCACGTCGCCCCGCGCCAGCCCTTCGATGGTGGTGACGGCCTGGCTGTCGTGCATTGCCACCAGCGTCAGGCAGGCATTGATTCGCCGACCTTCCACCAGCACCGTGCAGGCGCCGCACTGGCCGTGGTCGCAGCCTTTTTTGGAACCGGTCAGCTGCAAATGCTCGCGCAGGACATTGAACAGCTTGGTGCGTGTATCGGCCTTGAGGGTGTGGCTTTTTCCGTTCACGGTCAGCTGCGTGCTCAACATGTGCGGCGCCTGCAGTCAAAACAGAAGCCGCCGGGACCTGAAAAACGTCGCGTCGCGTGCAGCCAGCTGTGAAACCGAGGCATTCATTCATGGGCAACATTCCTGAAACTGTTTTGATGAATAGTCCAAAAATATCCGATGCAGCAAGGTTAGCAGTGCAAGACGCGCCTGATCGTGCGCTGTTTCGTACAAGTCAGCGGCAACTCCCGTATGCCATGTCAGGAAATGGCGCGTTTCAGTGTGCCTGTTCCCAGTTCGGCCCGAAGCCAATTTCAGCCAGCAGCGGCACCTTCAGCTCGGCCACGCCGGCCATGAGGCGAGGAATCTCGGTGCGCACCCATTCGGCCTCGGCCTCGGGCACCTCGAACACCAGTTCGTCATGCACCTGCATGATCATTCTGGTCTGGCGCTGTTCTTCGTCCAGTGCCTGCTGCACCCTGACCATGCTCAACTTGATCAGGTCGGCAGCTGTGCCCTGCATCGGCGCGTTGATGGCGGCCCGTTCGGCGCCAGCGCGGCGCGGGCCATTCGGCGAGTTGATCTCGGCCAGGTACAGTCGCCGGCCGAACACCGTTTCTACATAGCCCTGGTCCTTGGCCAGCTGGCGCGTTTCATCCATGTAACGCTTCACGCCGGGGTAGCGCTGGAAATAGCGGTCAATGTAGGCGGCCGCCGCTTTGGTTTCAATTCCCAGGTTTTTCGCCAGTCCGAAGCTGCTCATGCCGTAGATCAGGCCGAAGTTGATGACCTTGGCATAGCGGCGCTGCTCGCTGCTGACGGCATCGAGCCCCACCCCGAACACCTCGGCAGCCGTCGCGCGGTGCACGTCCAGCCCGGCGGTGAAGGCATGCAGCAAGGCCTCGTCCCCGCTGATATGCGCCATGATGCGCAGCTCGATCTGCGAATAATCAGCGCTGGCGATCTGGCTGCCAGCAGGCGCCACGAAGGCTTCGCGCACGCGTCGGCCTTCGGCGGTCTTGACCGGAATGTTCTGCAGGTTCGGGTCGTTGCTCGACAGCCGGCCGGTCACGGCCACAGCCTGCGCATAGTGGGTATGCACCCGGCCGGTGCGCGGCAACGCCAGTTGCGCCAGCTTGTCCGTGTAGGTGCCCTTGAGTTTGGACAGGCCCCGGTGTTCCAATATCTTGGCGGGCAGCGGAAAGTCTTCGGCCAGCTTTTCGAGCACTTCCTCGTCGGTGCTGCGCGCGCCGCTTGGGGTTTTCTTGACCACCTTCATGCCCAGCTTGTCAAAGAAAATCTCCGCCAGCTGCTTGGGGCTGCCCAGGTTGAAAGGCTGGCCGGCGATTTCATACGCTTCGGTCTCCAGCTGCAGCAGGCGCTGGCCAAGTTCATGGCTTTGCCTGGCCAGCATCGGCGCGTCGATCAGCACGCCGTTGCGCTCGATGCGGTAGAGCGATTCACTGCTGCGCATTTCCAGTTCATAGATAAACAGCAGTTTTTCATTTGCCTGCAGTTGCGGCCACAGCACGCGGTGCACGTCGAGCGTCTGGTCGGAGTCTTCGCAGGAATATTCGGCCGCCTTGGCAATCTCGACCTGGTTGAACTTGATCTGGTTCACCCCCTTGCCGCACAGGTCTTCGTAGTGGATGCCGCTGCGTCCCACGTGCCGCTCGGCCAGGCTGGACAGCCCGTGCGGCTTGTGCGCCTCCAACACATAGCTTTGCAGCATGGTGTCGTGGGCATAACCCTGCACCTCGATGCCATGGTTGGCGAACACGTGCCGGTCGTACTTGACGTTTTGGCCGAGCTTGGAACGGGCCGGGTTTTCAAGCCAGGGCTTGAGCCGGGCCAGCACCTCGTCGATGGGCAACTGCACCGGCGCATCGGGGTAGTCGTGCGTCAGCGGAACATAGCCAGCCTCGCCCGGCGTGACGCTGAAGCTGATGCCGACGATCTGCGCCCGCATCTCGTCAAGCGAGGTGGTTTCGGTATCGACTGCCACCAGTTCGGCGGCTTCGATTCTTGCCAGCCAGATTTCAAACGCTTCCCACGTCAATATCGTTTCATACAGCAGGTTGCTAGCGCGCCCGGCCAGCGGCGCATCGGGCTGTGAAGCCTCTTTGTCTTTGTCTTCGTCGTCGTCAAACAGTCCGGGCGAATCCGGCGACACCACGGGCGTGCGCGGCTTGCGGCGCTCGGCACCGCCGACCAGTTCGGGCGGCGTGCTTTCGGCGTCGATCTGGCCGGCCAGCCCCTTGAAGCCGTATTTAAGATAAAAAGTCCTCAATGCGCTCGTCTGCTGTTCGCCTATAGCTACTGATTCCATAGCAGGAAGGCCATCGATGTAGTCGGCCAGATCGCAGTCTTTCTTGATCGTCAGCAGCTCGCGGCCCTTGGGCAGCCAGTCCAGCGACTTGCGCAGGTTCTCGCCGACGATGCCCTTGACCTCGCTGGCCCGCGCCACCAGCGCATCGAGCGAGCCGTATTCGAGCAGCCACTTGACGGCGGTTTTCGGGCCGACCTTGGGCACGCCCGGCACGTTGTCCACCACATCGCCGACCAGCGCCTGATAGTCCACCATCAGGCGCGGCGGCACGCCGAACTCGGCCTCGACGCCGGCCAGGTCGCGACGGCGGTCATTCATGGTGTCAATGACGGTGATGTGCTCATCGACCAGCTGGCTCAGGTCCTTGTCGCCGCTGGAGATGATGACCTCGATTTGCTGGGCGGACGCCATGCAGGCCAGAGTGCCGATCACGTCGTCGGCCTCGACGCCGGGCACGGCCATCACTTTCCAGCCCAGCAGTTGCACCACCTCATGGATCGGCTCGACCTGGCTGCGCAGGTCGTCCGGCATCGGGGAGCGCTGGGCCTTGTACTCGGGATACAGCGCATCGCGAAAGGTCGGGCCCTTGGCATCGAACACGCACACCGCGTAGTCAGCCCGCACGTCCTTGCGCAGCTTTTGCATCATGTTGACCATGCCGCGAATCGCGCCGGTGGCCGGGCTCGCCGGGTCGCCAGGGTTGACGCGCAAATCGGGCATGGCATGAAAAGCGCGGTACAGGTAGCTGGAGCCATCGACCAGCAGCAAGGTTTTTTTGTCAAGGGTCATAAGGCGAGATTGTCGGGGATATCGGCCAGACGCTTGCGGCCCGTGAACACAGCCATTTGGCGGCGTTTCGGCATGGGCCTGGCCGTGGCATTCAAAGAGTATTTGACAAGGTGCCATGCCGTTTTATTCCTGCCTGGGCCAGGCTTCGCACGCCTACAATACAAGCATGAAAACCGCTCTTCGCCTTCTCTTTGTCGCTGCCCTTGCAGCGCTGCCGCTGGCTGCGGCCGTGGCTCAAACGCCGGCACCTGCCGAGGCGGCGGTTCGCGAAAAACAAGCCCGGCCCGACAGGAAGATTGAGCGCATCCGCACCGAAGATGGCGGCACGCGCATCGACGAGTTGCGCGTCGGCGGCGAAACCCAGCAAATCACGGTGCAACCCAAAACCGGCGGCGCCGCCTACGAAGTCATGCCGGCCGAAGGCGCCCGGGGCACGGCGCCTGCAGCCAGCAACAATGACACCAACGGTTCGCGCGTCTGGAATGTGCTGAAGTTCTGATTTCCGATTCTTTTTTTCTTCAGCACAAGGTTCTTTTTCACGCATGGCCGTATTCACCGAGGTCTCGTTTGACGAGGCTGCAGCGTTCTTGCGCTTTCTAGATTTGGGTCAACTGCAGCACCTCAAGGGGGCATCAGGCGGCATCGAAAACACCAATTACTTCGTCGATACCGACCAGGGCCAGTATGTGCTGACGCTGTTTGAACGCTTGAGCTTCGAGCAATTGCCGTTTTACCTGCACCTGATGAAGCACCTGGCGACGTGTGGCATTCCCGTGCCCAACCCTGCGCCTGACGCCAAGGGCAATCTGCTGCATCGCCTCAAGGGCAAGCCTGCCTCCGTGGTGCACAAGTTGCGCGGCCATAGCGAGCTTGCGCCCACTCCGGCCCATTGCGCCGGGGTCGGCGACATGCTGGCCCGCCTGCACCTGGCCGGCCTCGACTACGAGCGCCAGCAGCCCAACCTGCGCGGCCTGCCGTGGTGGAACGAAACCGTGCCGGTGGTGCTGCCCCACCTGGATGAAGACCAGCGCAGCCTGATTATGGGCGAACTGGCGTATCAAAACCATGTTGCCGCGTCGCCCGGCTACCGCAGCCTGCCGCGCGGTGTCATCCATGCCGATTTGTTCCGCGACAACGTCATGTTCGAAAACGGCCAGCTCACGGGATTTTTCGATTTTTACTTTGCCGGCTGCGACACCTTTTTGTTCGACATCGGCATCTGCCTGAACGACTGGTGCATTGCGCTGGAAACCGGCAAGCTCGACACAGTGCGTGCCGATGCCTTCATGACGGCTTACCAGAAAGTCCGGCCCCTGACGGCGCAGGAACGCACGCTGCTGCCCGCCATGCAGCGTGCCGGCGCGCTGCGTTTTTGGGTATCGCGGCTGTGGGATTTCCACCTGCCGCGCGATGCCGCCATGCTGAAAGCCCATGATCCGGGCCATTTCGAGCGCGTGCTGCGCGAACGGCTTGCACAGCCCTATCTTTTGTAGCCCCTTGCCATGAAATTGAATATTGTTCCCGCCCGCACCGGCCTGACCTGGGTCAAGCTGGGCATCAAGACCTTCATAAAGCAACCGCTGGCCATGGCCGGCCTGTTCTTCATGTTCATGGCGATGCTCTCGATCGCCACGCTGGTGCCCTTCATCGGCGCGGCCCTGGCCCTGGCGCTGCTGCCCGCTGCCACCCTGGGACTGATGGCGGCGACCCAGGAAGCGGCCAAAGGCAAGTTCCCCATGCCATCGATCCTGATCAGCGCCTTTCGCGCCGGCCAGCAGCGGATGCGCGCCATGATGGTGCTGGGCGGGCTGTATGCCGCAGGCTTCCTGGCATTGATGGGCATTTCCGCGCTGATCGATGGCGGGCAGTTTGCCAGCCTGTACCTGGTGGGCGGAAAGATTACCGAAGAGCTGGTCATGCAGGACAGCTTCCAGATGGCGATGTGGGTGGCAATGGCGTTGTATCTCCCGCTGTCGCTGCTGTTCTGGCATGCGCCGGCGCTGGTCCACTGGCATGGCGTGTCGCCGGTCAAGAGCCTGTTTTTCAGCGCCATGGCCTGCTACAAGAACTTTGGCGCCTTCACCATTTTTGGTCTGGCCTGGACTGGTGTGTTCGTGCTGGCAGCCATTGTGGTGTCGCTGATTGCCACGCTGCTGGGCAATCCGATGCTGGCCACCGTCGCAATGTTTCCGGTGGCGCTGGTGATCGTCGCCATGTTCTTCACCTCGATTTATTTCACGTTTCGCGACTGTTTTTCAGAGACGGACGAGTTGCTGCAGGACGAACCGGCCTGATTTCCTGGCGTCCCGGGGGCAGAGCGTATTTGCGCTGACCAGAAATCAATTTCAAGTATTGAAAAGGCTTTTTTCGCCGGCTGAATATGTGCTCAAAGCTATTGATTCAATAGCAAAAAAGCTGGATTTTTTGATTGCAACGGTGGTCAGCAAGCAAACTCACCGGATTCCGCGCTAAATCACCGTCAGCTTGGCTACGCCCAGCGCCAGCCATTTCACGCCATGCCGGGTAAAGTTGATTTTTGCCCTGGCGTCGTCGCCCGTGCCTTCGAGCATTTCCACCCGGCCTTCGCCAAACTTGGCATGGAACACATTGGTTCCGTTTTTCAGCCCGTGCGAAGGCGTGCTTTTTTGCGCCGGCACGGGCGGGCTGGCCGCACGTTCTGCGCTGCCGGATCTTGAAGCAAACAGGCTGCTGGCCCAATCGCCGCGGCCATGACCCGCGCCTGAATTATCAGCACCAAAGCCCGATGAAAATCCCTGTTTCTTCGGCGTGATCCATTTGAGCGCTGCGTCGGGCAGTTCTTCATAAAACCGGCTCTTGACGTTGTAGCGCGTCTGGCCATGCAGCATGCGCGTCTGCGAATGGCTCAGATACAGGCGCTTTCTGGCGCGCGTGATGGCGACGTACATCAGCCGGCGTTCTTCCTCGATGCCGCCGGCGTCGCTCAAGGCGTTTTCATGCGGAAAGATGCCGTCTTCGAGGCCGGTGATGAACACGCAGTCGAATTCCAGCCCTTTGGATGAATGCACCGTCATGAGCTGCACCGCATCCTGGCCGGCCAGCGCCTGGTTGTCGCCGGCTTCCAGCGCGGCATGGGTCAAAAAGGCGACCAGCGGCGACAGCGTTTCGCCGGTCTCCAGGTCCGGCGCCAGCCCTTCGGGTGAAGGCTGGTCAATCACCGGCGCGCTCAGGTCCAGCCCCTGACTGACGGGCGACTGGCTCAAGCCGCTGCCCAGTTCATCAACCGGCAAGGCGACTGCATCGCGGCCAAAGCCTTCATGGCTAACAAAGGCCTCGGCTGCATTCACCAGCTCGGCCAGGTTTTCCAGCCGGTCCTGGCCGTCCTTGTCGGTTCTGTAATGTTCTTCCAGGCCACTGTGCTGCAGCACGAGTTCGATGATTTCGCGCAGCGTAGCGCCTTCGGTCTGTTCGCGCACCACGTCCAGCTTCGCCACAAACGCGCCCAGATTGGTGCCCGCCTTGCCCGGCACCGCGCTCACGCCGTCATGCAGCGAGCACCCCGAGGCACGTGAAATGTCTTGTAACTGCTCAATGGTGCGGGCGCCGATGCCGCGCGGCGGAAAGTTCACCACGCGCATGAAGCTGGTGTCGTCGTTCGGGTTGTCGAGCAGGCGCAAATAAGCCAGCGCATGCTTGATTTCAGCGCGCTCGAAAAACCGCAGGCCGCCATACACACGGTAAGGAAGGCCGGCATTGAACAGCGCGGTTTCCATCACCCGGCTTTGCGCGTTGCTGCGGTACAGCAGCGCAATTTCCTTGCGCTCGGTGCCGTCCCGCACCAGTTGCTTCACCTCATCGACAAACCACTGCGCTTCGGCAAAGTCACTGGCCGACTCATGCACCCGAACCGGTTCGCCCGGCCCGGCTTCGGTACTCAGGTTCTTGCCCAGGCGGTTGGTGTTATGGCTGATCAGTTCATTGGCTGTGTCCAGAATATTGCCGAAACTGCGGTAATTGCGCTCCAGCTTGATCTGGTGCGTCACCTCGAACTCGCGCACGAAATCGGCCATGTTGCCGACGCGCGCGCCGCGAAAGGCATAGATGCTCTGGTCATCGTCACCCACCGCCACCACCGAGCCGCCCGGCATGCCCTGCACACTGTGCGAAGCTTCATCGCCCTGCCCGGCCAGCATCTTGATCCAGGCGTATTGCAGCTTGTTGGTATCCTGGAACTCGTCAATCAGGATATGCCGGAAGCGCCGCTGGTAATGCTCGCGAACGGCTGGGTTGTCCCGCAGCAGCTCGTAGCTGCGCAGCATCAATTCGCCAAAATCGACCACGCCTTCTCGCTGGCACTGCGCTTCATACAGCGCGTAAATCTCGGCTTTCTTGCGGCTGTCCTCGTCGCGAACCGGGACATCCTTGGCGCGCTGGCCGTCTTCCTTGCAGGCGGCAATGAACCATTGCAGTTGTTTTGGGGGGAAGCGGTCGTCGTGGACATTGAACTGCTTGCACAGCCGCTTGATGGCCGACAGCTGGTCCTGCGTGTCCAGTATCTGGAACGTCGAAGGCAGATTGGCCAGCTTGTAGTGCGCCCGCAGGAAACGGTTGCACAGCCCGTGGAAGGTGCCAATCCACATGCCGCGCACATTGATCGGCAGCATGGCCGACAGGCGGGTCAGCATTTCCTTGGCCGCCTTGTTGGTAAAGGTCACCGCCAGAATGCCGCTGGACGACACCTGACCGGTTTGCAGCAGCCAGGCGATGCGCGTGGTCAGCACGCGGGTCTTGCCCGATCCGGCTCCCGCCAATATCAAGGCATGCGTGGCCGGCAGCGTGACGGCGGCGAGTTGCTCGGGATTGAGGTTGTGCAGCAGCGGCGACGGGGACAATGGGGAAGATGAGGAAGAGGCTTCTGAGAACATCGCTTATTGTAGAAAGTCCCCTGCGCCCTGCTGCGCGAATGGCCTGAACCCGCGCTTGTGGCGACACCGGTGCGGGGCTTTTCTGCGCCAGCCGGCACGATTTTTCAAAAACAACAATGATGGCGCGACTTTCAACAATCCCGGACCGCGCCACCGAACCTCCTGGCTACCCTGCTGCACCATGACATTTCCAAATACGCAATTTTTTACGCCCCTGCTTCTTGCTGTGGCACTGGCAGCGCCCGGGTTTGCCGCACAAGCGCAATCGTTTTGCGCCAGCGATGGCCAGCCCCGGCCGGTCCAGCTCATGGAGCGCTTCATCAATGCCGACTGCGACACCTGCTGGACCGATGCAGCCACGCCGGTGCCAGAAAGCCATGCCGTGGCGCTGGATTGGGTCCTACCCAGCCGCCAGGGCGACGACGCGCCCCTGTCAGCCGTGGCCACGCGCGATGCGCTAACCCGGCTGGAGGCACTCGGGCAAGGCGTGCCCGCCGAAAGCAAAACGATTTCGCATGCAGTCAAGGGCATCAAGGGTGCGGCGCTCCGCGTGGCCCACGGTTTGCCGGTTGCCGATTACCTGGGCGCCTCCATTGAACTCAAGCCGCTGTCGCCAGCCGCCCGGCAGTCCATGACCGCCTGGCTGGCACTGGTGGAAACACTGCCGGCGGGCGTTGAAGGCTCGCCCGTGGAGAGAAATCTTGTCCGAAACGTGCTTTCGCGCAATTGGGACGGGCGCAAGAGGCTATCAAAAGATGAGCAAAACAGGTTGTTTGAAAGCCGCTCCATGAACATTGCGCCAGCGGCAAATCCTGACCGCCTTCGCGTCGTCGGCTGGGTCGAGGATGAAAGGGGCCGGGTGCTGCTGGCAGCGCAATCGCGTTGTATTGCACCTTGACGCACCAGCCTGCAGGGATATTGCTGCCAATCCCGTTTAGCGGGCCGCCAGGCCTCTAGAATCAGTCACCGGGCCCAAGCAATTGCGCCCGGTTTTTTTTTGGGAATTTCACACCTGCGGTGAATATTTCTTCAAAAACCGGCCAGTCCAAGCGCCTTCTGTTCATCAACAGTTTTTTTCTGGAGCTTGGGGAAATCATGGAAATATTCGACTACGACAACATCCTGCTGCTGCCGCGCAAATGCCGCGTGGAAAGCCGCTCCGAATGCGATGCCAGCGTGACGCTGGGCTCGCGCAGTTTTCGCATTCCGGTGGTGCCGGCCAACATGAAAACGGTGGTCAACCAGGACATTTGTGTCTGGATGGCGCAAAACGGTTATTTTTACGTGATGCACCGCTTTGACCTGGACAATTTGCAGTTTGTCCGCGACATGAAGGCCAAGGGCGTTTATGCATCCATCTCACTGGGCGTGAAGCAACCCGACTACAACACCGTGGACCAGCTGGTGGCCGAAGGCCTGGCGCCTGACTACATCACCATCGACATTGCCCACGGCCATGCCGACACCGTGCAGAAAATGATCCGCTACCTGAAGGACAAGCTGCCGGCATCCTTTGTGATCGCCGGCAACGTGGCGACGCCAGAGGCGGTGATCGACCTGGAAAACTGGGGCGCCGATGCGACAAAGGTCGGCATTGGCCCCGGCAAGGTCTGCATCACCAAGATGAAGACCGGCTTTGGCACGGGTGGCTGGCAGCTGTCGGCGCTCAAGTGGTGCGCCCGTGTGGCCACCAAGCCGATCATTGCCGACGGCGGCATCAGGGAGCATGGCGACGTTGCCAAGTCGATCCGTTTTGGAGCGACCATGGTGATGATCGGCTCCATGCTGGCCGGCCTCGAAGAAAGCCCTGGCCAGACGGTTGAGGTCGATGGCCAGCAGTTCAAGGAATACTACGGCAGCGCCTCGGACTTCAACAAGGGCGAATACAAGCACGTCGAGGGCAAGCGCATTCTGGAGCCGATCAAGGGCAAGCTGGTCGACACGCTGCGCGAAATGGAAGAAGACGTGCAAAGCGCCATCAGCTACTCGGGCGGCATCCGGCTGATGGACATCCGCAAGGTCAATTACGTGATTCTGGGCGGTAAAAACTCGAACGAAGACCTGATGATGTGAACCAGGCCGCGCCGCCTGTCAGTGGCGCGGCATTTCGTCAAGACCAAGGAGTTCCAGCGTCAGCTGGTGGAGGCGGTGACCAGGCGCAATCATCGCCTCCAGCACGCTGAAATGGTTCAGACCCGGCAGCGATTCGCAAACCGGGACAGTATCCATCCCCCAGGTTTGCTGAATCAGCAGGTTCTGGCGTAAAAACTCTTCGCTTTCGTCACCGCCCGCGACCGAGCAAAGCGTGCCTTGCCTTGGACGCGGGAGCAACACCGGGCTTGCTTGCCTGACCTGTTCAGGCGTCAAGTTCAAATCCTGCAGGAAAGGCGTCTGACGAATCGGTTCCAGATCGAACAGGCCCGAAATAGACAGCGCGCTCTTCACCAGGGTTTTCGGCAAATCGGTTGCGTGGGCCGGCCAGGCGCAGGTTAGCAGCATCGCGGCCAGGTGCCCTCCCGCAGAATGTCCGGCCACTGTGATGCGTGCGGGGTCACCGCCCTGCGCTTCGATATGCCGCCACGTCCAGGCTAGCGCCTTCACCATTTGACTGACGATTTCAGGAATCGTCACCGCCGGACATAAAGTGTAGTTGAGCACCACAACGCAGGCACCGGCCTGCGTGAACGTGGGTGCAATGAAAGAATGATCGGCTTTGTCCAGCGCACGCCAGTAGCCACCGTGTATGAACACCAGCACTGGCGCGCCTTTGGCCGGACTGACGCCGCTGGCCGGAAAGATATCCAGCGTTTCGCCAGGCTGCTCGCCATAAGCCACGTCAAGCAGGCACGGCTGCTTTTGGCGCGCATGTTGGGAATCTGTCACCCAGCGCGTGAAGTGCGTTGCATAACCGGGCACCAGCAACCGGTTGTTGTACATGCTGTCAAGCCACAGCGGGTTCCACGTTTGTTCTTGGCTTTTCATGGGGGTATCTTTGGGAGGTTTACGAAAACCGTATCTTGGCACAAGCCTTTGCTGGAATGCCCATGAAAAAGGCCGCTGCCCACCTTTCGGTGGGCAGCGGCCTTTTGTTGTGAAGGCTGATTAAAAAATAATCAGCGGTTCACACCATGATCAGTCGCGAAAAGGCTTGGTGAACTTGCCACCCGGCTTTTTAGCCGCATCACGGGGAACGAACACCTTGCCGGCAGGACGGGCAAATGCGGGCTTGCGGTCTGCAAAATCGCCACGAGGCGCAAAGCCTTCGTTGCCACCGCCAAAGTTGCCACGGTCTTCACGCGGTGCAAAGCCGGCGTTGCTGTTGTTGCCGCCGCTAAAGCCACGGTCATCGGGGCGACGGGCATTGCGGTCATTGAAGCCCGAACGGTCGGCGTAGTTGTTGCCTTGAGGCGCTGGAGGACGACCCTGGAAGGCGCCGCCACGGTCATCGCGGTTGCCGCCGAAGCCACCACCGGAATTGCCGCCAAAACTGCCTGCATTTCCGCCACCGAAACCACCGCCGGCTGGCTTGCGGCCGCCGAAGCCGCCACGGTCGCCACCACCACCGAAGCTGCGGCCGCCACCACCACGGTCATCGCGACCACCGCCGAAATTGCCACGTGGACGCTCGGAGGTTGGGGCAAAACGCTGCTGTGGCTCCAGGCCTGGAATGGTGCTGGCCTTGAGGTTTTGCTGGGTGTAGTGCTCGATGTCCTGGATCTTGCGGCGATCGCGGAATTCGGCAATCGTGATCGCCTGGCCTTCGCGACCGGCACGGCCGGTACGGCCAATGCGGTGCACGTAGTCTTCGGCTTTCATCGGCAGGCCGTAGTTGATGACGTGGGTGATGGTTGGAACGTCCAGGCCACGGGCAGCCACGTCGGTAGCGACCAGAATCTGCACTCGGCCATCGCGGAACGCCATCAGGCGGCGGTTGCGCAAGCCCTGGCCCAGCGCACCGTGCAATGCCACGGCGCTGAAGCCTTCTTGCACCAGGTCATTGGCCAAACCATCGCACTCAACTTGCGTGCAGGCAAAAACGATGGCTTGGTTGATGGTGGTGTCGCGCAGCCAGTGGTCCAGTAGCTTGCGCTTGTGGGTCATGTTGTCGGCCCACAGCAAAGACTGGGTGATCGACGCATGCTTTTCGTGCGGCGAGTCGATCTCGACGCGCTGTGGCTGGCGCATCACGCGGGTCGCGAGTTGCATGATGCGCGGCGCAAACGTGGCGCTGAACATCATGGTCTGCTTGCGCTCGATGGTGAGCTGGTTGACTTCGGTCAGGTCGTCGGCAAAGCCGAGGTCGAGCATGCGGTCGGCCTCGTCAACGACAAGGAATTGCACCTTGTCGAGCTTGATCTGCATGCTGCGCTGCAAGTCCAGCAGACGTCCGGGCGTGGCCACGACGAGGTCGGCGTTTTGCAGTTTGGCAATTTGCAGCTGGTAAGGAATGCCGCCAACGACGTTGGCAACACGCAGGCCGCGGCAATGGCGAACCAGGTCAATTGCGTCGGCGCAGACCTGTTGGGCCAGCTCGCGCGTCGGGCACAGGATCAAGGCACCGGGCGTGGCGGCCTTGAAGTTGCGCATGTTGGTCGGGTCCTTGCGCTTTGGCTTCTTCAAAGGCGCTTCGCCGCGGGCGACGGCTTCGGCGCTCAGGCGTTCAAATTCTGAACGCTCAAAAAGCTCGGCTTCTTCCTGCTGCTTCAGCAGGGTGTGCAGCACGGGCAGCAGGAACGCAGCGGTCTTGCCGCTACCGGTCTGGCTGGACACCAGCAGGTCAGTAAATTTTGGCGCTTTAGGGTCAGCATCGAGGGCTTGCATGGCCTTCGGGATGGTGGCCATCTGCACGGCGGTGGGCTGGGTGAAACCCATGTCGGCAACAGCTTGCAGCAGTTCCTTGGCCAGGCCGAGTTTCACAAAGCCGTTGGGCTCGGCCGCAACGGCTTCCAGCGAAGTTGCCACGGCAACAGGCTCGTCGGACGAGAAATCGGGAATCACGTGGATGTCCAGATCGGAAATGGTTTCGGTATTTTCGGACGCAAAGTCGCCGCGAGTTTCAAAAGAGTCAGTCATGTTTTCTTCTCACTAATCCCCTGTCCGCTTCGTTTGTGGCGAATGAACAGGAAACTCCACCCCCGCGATGCGAGAGGCTTCGTTCATGGTTAATAAAACATCAACCATCAAACGAATATACGGACCAAGAACGGAACTGCCTTGGTGCGTCGACTCTGAAAAAAGAGTCCAAAAGTGTGAGGTAGATGTACAAATGCGGTTGGCACTGTGTGCAACTGCAAGCCACTGATTATGGCATGATTTACGGGTTTCTACCAGTTACCTTTGATAAATCAGTGTTACTTCTGCGCATCATCAATTTTAAAAGCAATTCCCATTGCTAAAAAAAATATCATTTTGATAGCGACAATCACATACCGCATATCCGCAAACTACCAAAAGAGCTTTGAATTACTTCAAAAAATGATCGCGGTAGTGCTGCAATTCGTCAATTGACTCGTGCACATCTGCCAGCGCTGTGTGGAGCTGACGTTTCTTGAAAGCACTGCAGACCTCGGGCTGCCAGCGCTTCGCCAGTTCCTTGAAGGTGCTGACATCGACATTGCGGTAATGAAAAAAGATTTCAAGCTTGGGCATGTACTTGACCAAAAAGCGCCGGTCCTGGCCAATGGAGTTGCCGCACATCGGCACCTTGCCCTTGGGAACGTACTTTGCCAGGAAGGCGAGCAATTGCGTCTGGGCATCTTCTTCGTTCACCGTGCTGGCCTTGACCTTGTCGATCAGACCACTACGGCCATGCGTGCCCTTGTTCCATTTGTCCATCTGCCCCAGAAGTTCGTCGGACTGGTGAATGGCCAGTACCGGGCCTTCGATGCGCGGCGTGAGTTGCGGGCCGGTCACGACGACGGCAATTTCAATGATGCGTTCCTTTTCAGGGTCCAGCCCGGTCATTTCGCAGTCCAGCCAGACCAGGTTCTGGTCGGATTTCTTTAATAAGGGTTCAGTCTCTAACATCTTGCAATTCTCGCCTATCGCCTAAACTCGTTGCCATGACTGACCCCTCTTTTGTATTCACATTACTGTTCGCCGCACTTCTCATGCTTGGGCTGCTGACGAAGTTCTACCTGGCCTCGCGGCAGATTCGCCATGTTGCACGGAACCGGAACCAGGTGCCGGCGGCTTTTGCATCCACCATCAGCTTGGCTTCGCACCAGAAGGCGGCGGATTACACGATTGCCAAGACACGCCTGGGAATGCTGGAAATGGCCTTTGCAGCCGCGCTGCTGATGGGCTGGACGCTGCTGGGCGGCATCGACACGCTGAACCAGACTTTGGTGCGCTCGGGTCTGGCTGACTATGGCGCGCTGGTGCCACAACTGGCGCTGCTCGCGGCATTCGGCGCGATCAGTGGCTTGCTTGACCTGCCGTTCACGCTCTACAAGACGTTCCGGCTTGAGGAGCGGTTTGGCTTCAACAAGATGACGCTCAGGCTGTGGCTGGCCGACCTGGTGAAGTCCACGGCCGTTGGCGCGCTCGTCGGCCTGCCCATCGTGGCGCTGATCCTGTGGCTCATGGGCAGCGCGGGCGCGCTGTGGTGGTTGTGGACCTGGATCGTCTGGATGGGTTTCAACCTGCTGGTGCTGGTGCTGTTTCCAACGGTGATTGCGCCGCTGTTCAACAAGTTCAAGCCGCTGGACGACGAAGCCCTGAAAACGCGCGTCACGGCGCTGATGCAGCGCTGCGGCTTTGCCGCCAAGGGCCTGTTCGTGATGGACGGAAGCAGGCGCTCGGCGCATGCCAATGCCTACTTCACCGGCTTTGGCGCGGCCAAACGAGTGGTGTTCTACGACACGTTGCTCAACCAACTCAACCCGGCCGAGGTCGATGCCGTGCTGGCGCATGAACTGGGCCATTTCAAGCACAAGCACATCATCAAACGCATCGGCGTGATGTTTGCCATGAGTTTGGTGGGGTTTGCTTTGCTCGGCTGGCTGTCAACCCAGGTCTGGTTTTACACCGGGCTGGGCGTGCAGCCCAACCTGGAGGGCAGCAACGACGCGCTGGCGCTGCTGCTGTTCCTGATGGTCGTGCCGCTGTTCACCTTTTTTGTTTCCCCGCTCTTGGCGCAGTCGTCGCGCAAGCATGAGTTCGAGGCAGATGCCTACGCCATTTCGCAGACCGACGGCCGCGACCTGCAAAGCGCGCTGCTCAAGCTTTACAAGGACAATGCCAGCACGCTCACGCCTGATCCGGTATTTGTGAAGTTCTATTATTCCCACCCTCCAGCCTCCGAGCGGCTGGGACGCATGGCGACTCTCAGCACCCTCACCCCCTCTCCAGAAAGCGCAGCCGCATGAGCAACCCGATCCATCAAAACCGTCGCGCCCTGAGCGCCACAGAAATCGTCACCCATCTGAGCAACCTCAATGGCGAGCAGGCCTCGGGCTGGCGGCTGATCGACGGTGCGCTGGAGCAAACCTTCAAATTCAAGAATTTTTACGAAACCATCGGTTTTGTGAATGCGGTGGCATTCATTGCCAACGCAGAAGACCATCATCCCGACCTTGAAGCCAGTTACGGGCAGTGCAAGGTGCGCTTCAACACGCACGATGTCAAGGGCATTTCCGTAAGCGACTTTTTCTGCGCGTCGAGGGTTGACGCCTTGCTGGCTTGAGCAAGCCCTCTCGTCCGGCGCGTGCCGGCACAGCAGCGCTTGCCGGCACGCAATCGGGTCTGGTGGTGGCCGGCTTTGGACGCCATGTGATGGTCGAAACCGAATCCGGCGAGCGGGTGATCTGCCATCCACGCGGCAAGAAAAGCCAGGTGGTTGTGGGCGACCGCATTCGCTGGCTGCCGTCGCAGGATGAAGGCACGATCGAAAAGATCGATGAACGCAGCAACCTTTTTTACCGCCAGGACGAAATGCGCACCAAGTCGTTTGCGGCCAACCTGGACCAGGTGCTGATCCTGATCGCGGCAGAGCCCGAATTCTCTGAAAGCCAGCTGACGCGCGCTTTGATTGCAGCAGAAGCCGAGCACATCAAGCCTGTCATTGCCTTGAACAAGAGTGACCTGGCCGAGCCCTTCGGTCGGGCCTGGAACAAGCTGGCGCCCTACCGCACCATGGGCTACCAGATACTGCCGCTGGCAATCAAGCCAAAAGCCGCGACCGTGCCTGAAGATTCGGTGCAGACTCGCGAACTGATGGAATTGCTGCGCGGAAAAAAAACCCTGGTGCTCGGCCCGTCGGGTGCAGGAAAAAGCAGCCTGACCAACTTGCTGGTGCCGCAGGCCAAGGTATTAACCGCCGAGATTTCGCAAGCCCTGAACTCGGGCAAGCACACCACAACCAGCACGACGCTGTACTGGGTTGATGAAGACAGGACAACGGCGTTGATCGACTCGCCGGGCTTCCAGGAATTCGGATTGCACCACATTGAGCCGATGCAACTGGCCAACTACATGCCGGACTTCAAAGCGCATGCGCAGGACTGCAAGTTCTACAACTGCACGCACTTGCATGAACCGGGCTGTGGCGTGATTTCAGAAGTAAAATCGATCGATCACGCAAGCAGCATAAGCGCTAATCGCTATCGTTTGTATAGCGAGTTGTTCGAAGAGCTGTCGCAGACGCGGTATTGAAAAAGTACGCCGGGCGCTGCCAGGCTTTCAGCCCAGCAGCCGCGCCAGCGTCAGCAGCGCCAGCAGCACCATCCACAGAACTACCGAGCGCCAGACCAGGCCCACGACGCTGCGCAGGTGGGCTACCTCAGGCTCGCGGCAGGTCATTGCTGCCGCGACGGGGACATCGCCAACATCGACCAGTCCACCGACCTCGAATTCCTGCGCGGCAGGGGACACCTGAACAGCATCGAGCGCCACGCCTCCAAGCCGTACATTCACCGCGCCTGATGTGGCCGCCAGAATTAGCCCATCGTTACGGCTGGCTGTGGCCAGAGCGGCACCTGATGGAAAGCGTTGCGTGTAATTTCGCCATGAATCGATAGCGTCTTCGAAACTGCCAACCACGGCAAACCCCAGTGACGTGATACGCGAAGGCACGAAATCAATGACGCCCCAGGCAAGGTTGGCCACCTGCTGCAGGGCCGGGCTGGCGCCCTCTCCCGGTGTTCTGCTTTTGTAGCTCCAGTAACGCGCCACAAATTCGCTCATGCGGTAAAGCACAGCACCGGCTGGTCCGAACCCCAAAGCGGCCAGCACTGAGAACCAGCCAAGTACGCCAAACACATGGCGGTGTGCGGCGAGCACTGAATACTCGATCACATGGCGAACGATTTCGCTTCGCGGCAATTCGCTGGCATCCACCTGGCGCCATTCAGCCAACAACTCGCGGGCGATGTCTTCGTTGCCATCGTCCAGTGCATTGCGAATGTCAGTGAAATAATGGCTGAACTGGCGAAACCCCAGCGTGACATACAGGACCGCCACGCTCCAGACAAAGGCCAGCAAGATGTTGACCTGCCAGAGCAACCAGTGCATCAGCAGTGTGAGCAGTGTAGGCACCATGACGGCAAACATCCAGGTGATCCATCCGTGGTGCGGCTTGCCAGCGTCCAGGCTGCGGTGGCCCCAACGCGACCAGCCCAGGAAAGCAGCATGAACCCAGTTGCCACGGGCCAATGGACGGGCCTGTTCCAGGATCAAGGCAAACAAAACGGCAAAAAAGCTCATGGCAAATCATAACTGGCCCCCACGCTCTCCACTGTGTGGTTCGTGGCCACCCCGGATGGGGCTGCTGCGCCTGCGGCCCGGCGAAGGCGGTTCCGGCCCCCTGGCTGGTCTTGAAAGCTGCATGCGCACTTTGGCGCTATTGCGCCCCAATGCGTTTGGTTTGCTGCAATGCGAAGGCTTTAGGCGCTGAGAAAACGGTAAAAGTTGCGCAGCATGCCGGCGGTTGCGCCCCAGATGTAGCGCTCCCTGGTTTCGCTGCCCGCCATGTGGCTCATCGGGTCGTTGTAAGGCATGGACAGCCACTGGCGCAGCACGCCGTTGAACTCTGATTCATGACGCTGATGGTGCGCGGGGTTCATCAGGAATCTGAGCGGGACTTCAAACACATCGGCCACTTCTCCCGGGTTGGGATGCAGCTGAAAACCTGGCGTGACCAGCGCCACGACCGGCGTGATGATGAAGGCCGAGCCTGTGACATAGGTCGGCAAGGTACCCAACACCTCGACATGGTGGCGCGGCAAGGCTATTTCCTCGTGCGCTTCCCGCAGCGCGGTGTCAACCGCATCCTGGTCGGTGTCGTCGGTACGACCACCCGGAAAGGCAATCTGGCCTGAGTGCGTGGACAGGTTGGTCGAGCGCTCGGTCAGCAACAGCATGAGTTCCTCACGCATCACCAATGGCAGCAAGACGGCGGCCAGCGCCGGTTGCCGGTCGGAAAAGCTCATCTCTACGCTGTGTTCAGGCGTCCACATAGGCGGATGACGAAAGCGGTCACGCAGCGCTTGCGGCGTTAGCCGGTCAGAGCCGACGCCGGCCATGTGGCTGTCACTGCCAAGGACAGGAATGGAGCGCGGATCAAATACGGGCAGGGAAAAAGACTTGACGGGGTTCATGGCAAGGCAGGATAACAAAGCATAAAAAAAGCCGCTCCACAGAGCGGCTTTTCAAAAGCAAAAAATGCTTGACGGCTGCTTTTACGCAGCCTGTGCAGGCTGCACGACCTTGGCTGTCTTGACAGCCTTGATGCCCAGCTTTTCCTTGATACGCGCCGACTTGCCGCTGCGGCTACGCAGGTAGTACAGCTTGGCGCGTCGCACGTCACCCTTGCGCTTGACTTCAATCTTGGCGATCAGCGGGCTGTACACCTGGAATGTACGCTCGACGCCTTCGCCATTGGAGATCTTGCGAACAATGAAGCTGGAATTGAGACCGCGATTGCGCTTGGCAATCACGACGCCTTCAAAAGCCTGCAAACGCTTGCGCGTGCCCTCAACCACATTCACGCTCACGATGACGGTGTCGCCAGGCGCATAAACGGGAATGGTCTTGTTCAAGCGGGCAATTTCTTCCTGCTCAAGAGTCTGAATCAGATTCATGATTTTTCCATCTAACTAATTTCGCTCATGCACGCGCTACGCTAAAGACCGCAAATCCAGTAATTGATTCAAAAAATCAGGTGGTTGCAGTGGCCGCCAGAGGATCGAAAAGCCCATGATTATAGCAATTCAGGCGTCCGGCTCCGGATTTTTTGGCAAATCAGCCAGAAAAGCTTCGTCGCCCATGCTCAGCTGTCCAGCTCTGCGCGCTGCACGGACCAGTTCGGGGCGCTCGCGTTGCGTCAGGGCCAGCCGTTGATCGCGTCGCCAGCGTTCAATGTGCGCATGGTTACCTGACATCAGGATTGGCGGCACGGCTTGACCACGCCAGGCTTCGGGGCGGGTGTAGTGCGGGCAGTCCAGCAAGCCATCAAGCGCCGGATTAAAACTGTCCATCTGATGGCTTGCCTCGTCATTCAACACGCCCGGCTGAAGCCGCGCCACCGCATCCAGCAGGGCCATGGCGGCGATTTCACCGCCCGACAGCACAAAGTCGCCCAGGCTGACCTGAAGATCGACATGGGTTTCAATGAAGCGCTGGTCCAAGCCTTCGTACCGGCCGCAGATCAGCACCGCGCCGCAGCTAGAGCCAGACCAGCGCTCGACGCTGGCATGGTTCAGCACCTCGCCGACAGGAGAAAAAAGAACCGTGGGCGCATCGGGTGCACCCAGAGCGGCGCGGTCAGCACGAATGCTTTCTAGGCACAGCGTGAGCGGCTCAGCCAGCATGACCATGCCCGGGCCACCGCCAAAGGGCCGGTCATCGACCCGCCGGTAACGTCCATCTGCAAAGTCGCGCGGGTTCCAGAGCCGGACATCGACCAGGCCGGATTCATAGGCGCGTCGCGTCACGCCGCAGGTCAGGAAGGGCGCAAAAAGTTCGGGAAACAGGGTGATGACATCAAAGCGCATGAAAACCTACTTTGAGTACCAAACGAGTGGCTGGAAACGACAAGGCATGACGCCCGGGCGCAGCATCAAGCCTCAGTAGTCGGGTTGCCAGTCAACCGTGACGCATTTGCCGGCAATATCAACCTTGTCCACATAGGCTGCAACAAAGGGAATCATGCGCTCGGCTACGGCACTGCTGCCGTCTTCCTGCGTCATCGTGTATTCGATGCACAAGACCGATTGGGGGCCAGTCGTCATCAAATCGCGAACGCAGCCCAAGGCAACGCCTTCGCGGTTAACCACGTTCAGGCCGATCAAATCGACCCAGTAGTATTCATCAGGGGAAGCGGCTGGAAAGCTGCTGCGCGACAAGAATATACGGGCGCCGCGCAAGGCTTCAGCAGGGGTGCGATCGTCAAGATTTGCGAACTTGACCACCACCGAGCCGGAATGAATTTTTGATTCGTCCACCTTGAGGGAGACGGTGCCGGAAAAAAGGCTGAAACCGGGTCGGAACTTGGCATCAGGCGCCTGCAGGTACCAGGTTTTAGCGGAAAGAAGCGCTTCTGGATCGTTGCTATGCGGCAGGACCTTGAGCCAGCCCTTGACACCCCATGCATCCAGAATGCGCCCGACCTCAATCGCGTCTTCAGGCAGCTTTGACGGTGTCAAATCCACGGACGGTTGAAGGCCAGGCATCATTGAAAAGCAGCTAAATCAGGCTGCTGCGACTTCAGCAGGCAGTTCAGCGGCAGTAACTGCAACCGAAGCGCCGCCTTGCTTGATCAGGCGCAGAACGGTCGGAGACGCCTGGGCGCCAACACCGATCCAGTGGGTCAGGCGGTCCTGCACGATGCGCAGGCCTTCTTCGCCGCCTTTGGCAATCGGGTTGTAAAAACCGATGCGCTCGATGAAACGACCATCGCGGCGAACGCGCTTGTCAGCCACAACGATGTTGAAAAATGGACGGTGCTTAGAACCGCCGCGTGAAAGCCGGATGACGACCATGATTTATCCTTGGGTGGCGGGGTAAAAATAACCCCAATGTTCCTGCAGCGCTTGAGACACACGACATGGCCACCCGGCCAGCGAAATGCTGCAAAGCCTGCGATTATAGCTTGCGCTCCCGGTTACATCGCGTGCCGGGCCGTTTTCAATGGAAAATCGTCCCCGTGATCTTCGCCACCGATGAAAAAATCGAAAATTCATCAACCTCTTTGCTTAGCATCCCGCATGCCCCTCCTACGCCCCAGCCGCGATGAAGATATCGCGGCCATCACCGCAATTTATGCACACCATGTCCTTCACGGCACCGGCACTTTTGAAACCGAGCCGCCAAGTACCGCCGACATGGCGACCCGGCGGACCGATGTGCTGTCCAAAGGCCTGCCCTATCTGGTGGCCGAGCAGGACGGAAATATTTTGGGCTTTGCCTACGGCAATTGGTTCAAGCTGCGTCCCGCCTACCGGTATTCGGTCGAGGACTCTGTATATCTTGCACCTGGTTTGGACCGTAAGGGCCTGGGCCGCGCCCTGCTGGCCGAACTCTTGGCGCATTGTGAGGCAGTGGGGATACGCAAGGTCATGGCCATCATTGGTGATTCGGCCAATGCCGGCTCGATTGGCGTGCATCGCGCAGTGGGCTTCGAACAAGTTGGCACCGTCAAGGACTGCGGCTGGAAATTCGGCGCTTGGCGCGACATTGTGATCATGCAAAAGACCTTGGGACTTGGCAGTTCGGAGCCACCAAACGAGCCGTCCACCCCATAATCCAGCGCATGCATTCATCTCGTCAGAAAAACAAAACACTCGCCACCTGGCTGGCTTTCATCGGCGGCCAGTTGGGGCTGCACCGCCTTTACCTTTATGGCTGGCGTGACCTGTGGGCTTGGGTGCACCCCCTGGCAGCGGCATTGGGTTGGTGGGGCGTCGAGCGGGTACGGATGTACGGCCAAGACGACCACCTCGCATGGATACTGATTCCCCTGCTGGGTTTCACGCTGGCAGGCACAGCGCTGACCGGAATTTATTACGGCTTGATGGCGTCTGAAAAATGGAACGCGATCCACAATCCGGCGACGCCCGATGCACGCGCCGGCAACACCAACTGGTTGACGATAGGCGCCGTGGTGTTTGCCTTGCTGTTTGGCACCATCTCTTTGATGTCGAGCATTGTCTTCAGCTTCCAGCGCTACTTCGAATATCAAGTCGAAGAAGCCCGAAAAATCAGTCAATAGTGCAACCTGTAAAACCGCTTTCATGCGGAACCGGCGACAACTGGCAGGCATTTGGCGAGAATCTATGGCATGACGTCTTTTCACACTTCTAGAGATCGCTGGCTCAGCGCCGCAATTGACCGTATTGAGGCGGACTTTCAGCGCAGTGCAGACACCCACCTCATCGCCTTGCCGTTGCCTGAATTTGCGTCACAGGGTATTGATTTTTACCTAAAGGACGAATCAACGCATCCGACTGGCAGTCTGAAGCATCGGCTGGCACGCTCGCTTTTTTTGTATGCGTTGTGCAATGGTTTCATCCATGAATCGTCAACCATCGTCGAGGCATCCAGCGGCTCCACGGCAGTCAGCGAAGCCTATTTCGCCCGTCTGCTGGGCCTGCCTTTTGTGGCCGTCATGCCGCGCAATACATCGCCAGAAAAAGTGGCGCAAATTACCTTTTACGGCGGGCGCTGCCACTGGGTCGACAGCGCCTCGCAGGTACATGACGCCGCCCGCCAGTTGGCCAGCGACACACAGGGCCATTACATGGACCAGTTCACCTACGCCGAACGCGCCACCGACTGGCGCGGCAACAACAACATTGCCCAAAGTATGTTCAGCCAGATGGCGCGTGAACGCCATCCAGTACCGCGCTGGATCGTGGTGGGCGCCGGCACGGGCGGCACCAGCGCCACGATTGGCCGTTATGTGCGTTACCAGCGCCACGCCAGCCAGTTGTGCGTGGCCGACCCGACCGGCTCGGTTTTTGGCGAATACCACCGCACCGGCAACGCCGAGCTGACCGGTCCAGGCTCGCGCATCGAAGGCATTGGGCGGCCGCGTGTGGAAGCCAGCTTTATTCGGACCGTCATCGACCGGATGCTTGAAGTGGCCGACACCGACTCACTGGCTGCCATGCAAGCGCTTGGCCAGTTACTGGGGCGCCGCGTCGGCCCGTCCACCGGCACCAATTTTTTCGGCATGCTGACGCTGGCTCATGAGATGCTGGCGCTTGGCGAGCAGGGCTCGCTGTTATCGCTTCTGTGCGATGCGGGCGAGCGCTACCTGCCAACGTATCACGACGCCAACTGGGTCCTTCACCAATTGGGCGACTGCATACCGGCACGCCATCGCATCGAACGGCTGATGCGGCCCATGCTGGAGTGCTGACATGGGCGCCGATCTGATCGCCTCCATGCCAATGCCGCCTAGCAATGCGCTGCACCGCCGCCAGATGCTGGCCAGCTTGGCCGGAATGGGCTGCGCAGTGCTCAGCACATCCGTTCTAGCCCTGCCCACCAAAACGCTGGTGTTTCCACGCGACCGCGGCGCACACGCCGACTTTCGCACAGAATGGTGGTACATCACCGGCCAGGCCAGCACCGACAACGCCAGTGCACGCCGTTTTGGTTTCCAGCTCACCTTCTTTCGCTCGCGTGTGGACGGCACAGCGCAAATGACATCGAACTTTGCCGCCCGGCAACTGATTTTTGCGCACGCTGCCGTGACAGACCTAGAGGGCGGTAAGCTCTGGCATGACCAGCGTATTGCCCGCGAAGGCTTTGGCGTGGCGTCTGCCAGCCAGCAGGACATGGCGCTCAAGCTGCGTGACTGGACGCTGACCGCCAGCGGACCGCGCTACATCGCCGAGCTGCCGGCCACTGACTTCGGATTCAGCCTGCAATTTGAGGAAACGCAAAGCATGCTGCTGCAAGGCAAGCAAGGCCTGTCGCGCAAAGGCCCGGAAGAAAAACAGGCCAGCTACTACTACAGCCAGCCGCAACTGGCAACGCGCGGACGGCTGCAAATTAAAGGGCAGACATTTGAAGTTACCGGCAAAGCCTGGCTGGACCACGAATGGAGCGAGGAAATCCTCGCCCCCGGCGCGGTGGGTTGGGACTGGACGGGCATGAACCTGGACGACGGCGGCGCCCTCACCGCCTTTCGGCTGCGCGACAAAGACGGCAAGGCCATATGGGCCGGCGGCTCTTGGCGATCGGCCAGCGGCGAATTGCGAATTTTCGGCGCAGGCGACGTCACCTTCAGCCCCCTGCGGCATTGGACCAGCCCGCTCACACAAATCAGCTACCCAGTACTGTGGCGCGTACAAACGCCCGCAGGCCTTTACACGATTAAAGCGCTGCTCGACAACCAGGAACTTGACAGCCGCAACTCCACGGGCTCGATTTACTGGGAAGGACTGAGCGATTTGCTAGACGGCCAAGGCAAGCGCGTCGGGAACGGATATCTGGAAATGACGGGGTATGGACAGGCACTGAGGCTGTGAAGATAAACCACTTGATGCCGACCATTGCTGAATCTGTGCGCGATCAAGTTTTTTCGTGCGGTTAGTTTAATTTTTTCATGGACGATTGATGACGCCTATATCAAGGTCAAAGGTGTCTGGAAATACCTCTATCTGGCCATGGGCAAGGAAGGCAAGACAGTTGAGTTTTTGATAGCAGTGCGACAAGGCCGCACCTCTGCGATTCTTTCAAAAATTTGGAATTGGAGTTCCCGAAGTACCGCCGTGCATTGCGCAAGGAATATCTGGTGGTTTACCCCATTGCCAGACCCGGTCAAAAGCGCTTGAATGCGGATAAAGTTCAACATACATTTTTCAGAACGGAGTTCCATTTTGAGCGCAGAAAAATCCATCGGCAGCGGGTTGAGGCTCGAAGATGGGCAAGCTGGGGCAGCACTTCCCCTTACCCCAACCAGACAAGCCCGAAAGCCCAAGGAAGACCGGCATTTCGTGACTGCACTTGCGCGTGGTCTCGAAGTGTTGTCCTGCTTTAGTCACGGCGAAATCACCCTGAGCAACCAGGAACTGGCTCAGCGCTGCAAACTGCCCAAATCCACCGTGTCGCGCCTGACCATGACGCTGACCAAACTAGGCTATCTGATCCACGTGCAGGAAAGCGGCCGTTATCGCCTGGGCACGGCCTGTCTGGCGCTGGGCAGCGCACTACTCAACAAGCTCGATGTACGCAAGATCGCTCGGCCAATGATGCAGGAGCTGGCCGAATTCTCGGGAGCTTCGGTATCGCTGGGCCTGCGCGACAAACTGTCCATGATCTACGTGGAAAACTGTCGCAGCTCTGCTGCCCTCACACTGACGCTCGACGTGGGTTCGCGCATGCCGCTGTCTACGTCGGCCATGGGACGGGCGTGGCTTGCTGCTGTCACCCAGGATGATCGCTTGGAGGCAATGAAACAGATTTGCGAGCTGGATCACCTCGCCTGGCCGAAGGTCAAGGCTGGCGTGGACAAAGCACTGGAAGACTACAAAACGCTGGGTGTTACCTGCTCGTTTGGTGACTGGAACAAAGAGGTCAACGGAGTGGCTCGCGCGTTCGATCCGGGTAATGGCCTTCCCATCATGGCAGTCAACGTAGGTGGCCCTTCATACAACCTGTCGCCGCAGTTTCTGCTGGACGAAGTGCGCCCACGCCTGTTGCAGGTGGTGCGCTCCATTGAGAATGCGTTGCCCACCTGACCGGCCTGGAGCCATGCCCAGTGCCGGGCGGCCTGCAGGTTTCATGCGGTTTCTTAGAGACGACGCAACAAGCTGCGCAGTGCGCCGAAACGCGTTCACTCCCAACGATAAAAATCCATCTCAATGCTGCGACTTGTCCGGTAAAAAACCTCGTCAGCGCGGCCACAAGCGGCTGAAAATGGCGAACTGCGCCAACACCACTTTGCTTTGCGTCCAGTCATAACGGCGAGTTTTTATCCAGTTATGGCGGTGTCAGCCAAGTTGCAGACCCATGCCAGCGCTACCTCACGGCCCTGGCACCCGTCAAACATTGTTTTGATCTGGCAGACAACAAGTATCCCGGTAGCCGGCTACTCAAAAAAGTTGGCTAGAACTGGTAATCATTTTCCAAGATATGCGTTGTGCACTACTGCCTGCATACCCTTCGCCATCTCCAATATCCCGCCCACCACATACGGCTCGGCTCCGTCTGCCACCCGGTTGTGTAATGCAAACGTGTCTTTGGCGAAGCGATGCGTCGTCGGCGAGGCTTTGAAAATTTCGTGTCTGTGATCGGCATGATGAAAATGCTGAATCGGTCTTTGTGCGTGCTGCATCTTAAACAAACAAAGCACACATTGCCGTAAGGATTCAGTTTTTCGTCCAGAGGAAACCCGCCTTTACGTTCAAGATGAATACGGCTATTATCATAATTCGTTTGGAATGATGTTCTGCACAGCAGTCCTAAAGTCAAATAATTTTTGATTTAGCCCTTCAAAAGAATGGAGACATACCATGAACCCAGTGGATTACAAGCTGCGCGGCTCGGTGGCTGTGCTGACCCTGAACAACCCGCCCGTCAACGGCCTAAGCTTCGCACTGCGCAGCAGCATTGTGGTCAGTCTGGACCGCGCGCTGGCAGATCCGGCCGTGACCGCCGTCGTGCTTACCGGTGGCGAAAAAATTTTCTCGGAAGGTGCCGACATCAATGAATTTGGTACCTCGAAATCGTTGACCTCGCCCAGCCTGCCAGATGTGGTCAGTGCACTGGAGCAATCACCTAAACCGGTGGTGGCTGCGATCGCCGGACACGCACTGGGTGGTGGTCTTGAGCTCGCCCTCGGTTGCCATTTCCGCTTGGCGAAGCAAGATGCCACTCTGGGCCTGCCCGAAGTGAAGCTAGGCTTGTTGCCGGGCGCTGGTGGCACACAGCGTCTGCCGCGTGCGATCGGTCTGGAATTGGCGCTCGACATGATCGTCTCGGGCACACTGCAAAAGGCAGCCAGCTTCGCTGGCACTGATTTGGTCGACGAGTTGGTAAGTGCGGACGTAGTCGCCGCAGCCGTGGACTTTGCAGAGCGAGTCGTGAAAGAAAAACGTCCTCTGCGCCGCCTGCGCGACGTGCAGATGCCCACCGCCGGAGCCGACGCCTTTCTGCAATTCGCCCGAAACAGTGTTAAGACGGCCGCCAAGGGCCTACCCGCCCCGCTGTTATGCATGGAGTGCGTGGCTGATTCAGTGACGCAACCGTTTGAAGAAGGCCTTAAGCGCGAACGCGCCGCCTTTTTTGCCCTGATGGCTACACCCGAATCGCGCGCTGCGCGTCATGTGTTTGCGGCCGAGCGCGCCGCCGGCAAGCTGCCAGACATTCCAGCCGACACGCCGCTGCGCGCCATCGAGACCGTGGGCGTCATCGGTGCCGGCACGATGGGCGGCGGCATCGCCATGAACTTCCTTAATGCTGGTACGCCGGTGGTGCTGCTGGAGACCGCGCAGGAAGCGCTGGACCGAGGCTTGGCCACCATCCGGCGCAACTATGAGAACAGCGCCAAACGCGGCAAACTCACGAAGGCGCAAGTCGAGCAGCGCATGGGCTTGCTCACGCCGACACTTGACTACACCGCCTTCGCCGACGTGGACCTGGTGATTGAAGCAGTGTTCGAGCAGATGGATGTGAAAGAAAAGGTGTTCACCCAGCTCGACGCCGTGTGCAAGCCGGGTGCCATCTTGGCCTCCAACACCTCCTACCTCGACATCAACAAAATTGCCAGCTTCACGAAGCGCCCGCAGAATGTGCTTGGCCTGCATTTCTTCAGCCCGGCCAACATCATGAAGCTGCTGGAGATCGTGCGCGGCGAAAAGACCGCCAACGACGTGATGGCCACGGCGCTTGCGCTGGGCAAGCAAATCGGGAAGGTGGCTGTGGTCTCGGGCGTATGCGATGGCTTTATTGGCAACCGCATGTTGGCCCGCTATGGCGCTGCGGCTCACGCAATGGTGGTAGCGGGAGGTATGCCCCAGCAGATCGACAAAGCCATGGAACGCTTTGGCTACGCCATGGGCCCTTTCCGTGTGGGCGATCTCGCTGGCCTGGACATTGGCTGGGCCACACGCAAGCGCAAGGCGGCTGAAGCCGGTGTGCCCCACGACCCGACCATCGCCGACAAAATCTGTGAGCTGGACCGTTTCGGCCAGAAAACCGGGGCAGGCTGGTATCGCTACGAATCCGGTGTGCGTGAACCGCAGACCGATGCACTGATTGAAAAGCTTATCGTCGACTACCGTAATGCCAAAGGCGTCATCGTGCGCAAGGTTAGTGACGAAGAAGTGGTCGAGCGCTGCATCTTCGCCTTGGTCAATGAAGGCGCGCGCATCCTCGCCGAGGGGATTGCCGTGCGCGCCTCGGACGTAGACCTGGTCTACCTGAACGGCTACGGCTTCCCGACCCGCCGTGGCGGCCCCATGTGTTATGCCAACGAAGTCGGCTTAACCAACGTGGTGCGTGCCCTGCGCCGATTCGCCGGCGAGCCCGGCGCCGATGCGTCTTGGCAACCTGCACCCCTGCTGGTCCGGCTAGCCGAAAACAGCAAAACCTTCGTTTAACCACACCTATTACGGAGCATTCCATGATCGATGCAGTCATTGTTTCCACCGCACGTACCGGTCTGGCCAAGAGTTGGAAAGGTGCTTTCAACATGACCTATGGCGCCACGCTCGGCGGCCATGCCGTGCAGCACGCAGTCGCCCGTTCTGGTGTTGATCCCAACGAGATCGAAGACTGCATCATGGGTGGTACCTTTGGAGAAGGCACGACCGGCGGCAATATTGCCCGCGCCATTGCCCTGCGCGCTGGCCTGCCGGTAACCGTGGGGGGCGTGAGTGTCAACCGCTTTTGTTCCTCGGGCCTGCAGACTATCGCCATGGCCGCGCAGCGGGTCATCCTGGAGGGCTGCCCTGCCATTGTGGCCGGCGGCGTAGAGAGCATCAGCTGCGTGCAAAACGAAGCCAACGTCCACATGCGCCGCGATCCTTGGTTGATTGAGCACAAGCCCGAGCTGTACTGGAGCATGCTGCAGACAGCTGAAACCGTTTCACAGCGCTACAAAATCAGCAAACAGGCGCAAGACGAATACGGCGTACGCAGCCAGTTGCGCGCCGCCGCAGCCCAAACCGCAGGCAAATTCAAGGACGAGATCTTCGCTATGACCACCACCATGGGCGTGGCCGACAAAGCCACAGGCCGAATCAGCAGGAAAGAAGTGACCATCGATTCCGATGAAGGTATTCGTCCCGATACAACAATCGAAGCGGTACAGAAGATTCGCGCTGCCTTGCCAGGAGGCGTGGTTACAGCAGGCAACGCCAGCCAATTCAGCGACGGTGCCTCGGCCTGCGTGGTGATGAACGCGAAACGCGCCGAACGGCTCGGCATCCAGCCCCTCGGCATCTTCCGCGGCTTCGCCATTGCGGGTTGTGAGCCAGACGAAATGGGCATTGGCCCGGTCTATGCCGTACCACGCCTGCTGCAGCGAGCGGGTCTGAAGGTGGAAGATATCGGCCTGTGGGAGCTCAACGAGGCCTTTGCCTGCCAAGTGCTCTACAGCCGCGACAAGCTAGGTATTCCAGACGAACTGCTCAACGTCAACGGCGGTGCTATTGCCGTGGGCCACCCCTACGGCGTGAGCGGCGCGCGCCTGACCGGCCACGCGCTGATCGAAGGCAAGCGGCGGGGCGTTAAATTCGTGGTGGTCACCATGTGCATCGGCGGTGGCCAGGGAGCGGCCGGCCTGTTCGAAGTCTGCTGATCCCAATCCAATGTCAAAGACAAAGATAACAATAAGGAGACAAGCATGAGCGTCAAACAACTGTTCCAGCTCGACGGCCAGGTCGCCCTGATCACCGGCGGCTCACGCGGCCTGGGCCTGCAAATGGCCGAGGCCCTGGGTGAAATGGGTTGCAAGGTGGCGATCAGTGCGCGCAAGGCCGATGAGCTTGCTGAAGCCAAGAAACACCTGGAGCGCAAAGGCATCACTGTGTTCACCGTAGTGAACGACCTGCAGAACAGCGAAAGCATTCCCGCATTGGTCGACGAAGTGCTCAGCGCCTTGGGGCCGATCGACATACTGGTCAATAACGCGGGCGCCACCTGGGGAGCGCCCGCCGAAGACTACCCCGATGCCGCTTGGCACAAGGTGATGAACCTGAATGTGAACGCACCCTTCTTCCTCGCACGCGAGGTTGGCAAGCGCTGCATGATTCCGCGTCAAAAGGGGAAAATCATTACCATCGCTTCGGTGGCTGGACTAAAAGGCATGGGTGCTGGTGTGCAGACTGTGGCGTACAACACTTCCAAGGCAGCCGCCATCAACCTGTCCCGTGCGCTGGCCGGGGAATGGGGGCAATACAATATCAACGTGAACGCCATCTGCCCCGGCTTTTTCCCGTCCAGAATGTCGGCCGGTTTGCTGGACACGATCGGCGAAGCCGTGATCGCCCGTTCACCGCTCAAGCGTCTGGGCGGTGACGAAGACCTGATGGGTACAGTGGTGTTCTTGGCCAGCGAGGCCTCGCGCCATATCACCGGCCAATACATTGCAGTCGACGGTGGTAGCTCGGCAGTATGAGCCAGCCCGCATCAAACGACGTGCAATCGCAGTTCACCGGCACCCAACCGGTGGGACCCTACAACGCCTTCGACGAAGCGCGCCTCGCCACCTGGATGGCTGCCAACGTGCCCGGCTTCCAGGGCCCGATGTCTGTGGCCCAGTTCAAGGGCGGTCAGTCCAACCCGACCTATCTGCTCACTGCAGGTGGCCAACGCTACGTGTTGCGCCGCAAGCCACAAGGCGATCTCCTGCCCTCGGCACACGCCGTCGACCGAGAATTCCGCGTGATCAGCGCGCTGGCCAGCACCAACGTCCCCGTGGCAAAAACGCATGCCTTGTGCGAAGACGCCACCGTCATCGGCTCGATGTTCTACGTGATGGACCATGTGGAAGGCCGCATACTCTGGGACCCCACCCTGCCCGGCATGGAAGCGACTGAGCGCGGCGCTTATTACATTGAGATGAACCGTGTCATGGCAGCGCTGCACAACGTTGACCCAGTCGCCATTGGCCTGGCCGACTACGGCCGTCCCGGCGCCTACCTGGAACGCCAGATCGCACGCTGGACGCGCCAGTATAAAGCGGCCGAGACCGAGCCGATCGAAGCAGCCGACCTCCTCATCGACTGGCTGCCCCGCCATATGCCCACAGAGGGCCAGAGCCGCATCGTGCATGGCGACTATCGGCTCGACAACGTGATCTTCCACCCCACCGAGCCGCGCATCGTCGCAGTACTCGACTGGGAGCTATCAACCCTCGGGGATCCACTGGTGGACTTCGCCTACCACTGCATGACCTGGCACATGCCCGCCGGACGCTCGCGCGGCCTGCGGGGTGGCAACCTGGCCACGCTCGGTATTCCGTCTGAGTCCGACTACCGAGCGCAGTACATGCAGCGCACGGGCCGCAGCACAGCGGTGGCTGAAGCCGACTGGACTTACTACCTGGTGTTCAACATGTTCCGCCTGGTCGGCATCCTGCAAGGCATTGCCAAGCGCGCTGAATTGGGCACAGCGTCGAATGCTTCGGCCGTCGAAACGGCCAAGCGCGCCCGGCCCCTGGCAGAGCAGGCCTGGAATCTGGCTCTGACACTGCACCACAACCGCTAATCGCATATAAAACTATTGGAGACCCCATGGATTTTGATCACTCACCCAAGGTTCAAGCGCTACAGGCTCGCGTGAAAGCTTTCATGGTCGACCACGTCTACCCTGCAGAGCCGCAATTCGCCGACGAGATGAACGCTTTCCGTGCGGCAGGCAACCCGTGGCAGGAACCGCAGGCGATGGAAGCGCTGAAAGCAAAGGCTAAAAGCGCGGGCCTGTGGAATCTGTTTCTGCCCGAATCATCACTCGGCGCAGGCCTCACCAACCTTGAATACGCGCCACTGGCCGAAATCATGGGCCGCTCGGCCATTGGCTCCGAGCCCTTCAACTGCTCGGCTCCCGACACCGGCAATATGGAAACCATCGTGCGCTACGGCACACCCGAACAGCGAGAAAAGTGGTTAAAACCTTTGCTCTCCGGCACCATCCGCTCGGCCTTCGCCATGACCGAGCCCGCAGTGGCCTCCAGCGACGCCACCAACATCGAAGCAAGCATCCAGCGCGACGGCGACCATTACGTTATCAACGGCCGCAAGTGGTGGACCTCGGGCGCCAACGACCCGCGTTGCAAGATCATGATTTTCATGGGAAAGACCGATCCCGAAGCCTCGCGCCATTCGCAGCAGTCAATGATTCTTGTGCCCATGGACACACCTGGCGTGAAGGTATTGCGGCACCTGACGGTGTTTGGCTACGACGACGCACCCCATGGTCACGCTGAAGTCGAATTCGTCAACGTGCGTGTGTCCGCCAGCAACATGCTGCTAGGCGAAGGCCGTGGCTTCGAGATTGCCCAAGGCCGCCTGGGACCAGGCCGCATTCACCACTGCATGCGCGTCATCGGCCGCGCTGAACGTGCGCTGGAAGACATGTGCAAACGTGCCACGCAACGCACCGCCTTCGGCAAGCGCATCGCCGACCAGGGTGTCACGCGCGAGCGCATTGCCCAGTCGCGTATCCTGATCGACCAGTCGCGCTTTCTGGTACTGCACGCCGCCTGGAAAATGGACAAAGTGGGCAACAAACAGGCGCGCCAGGAAATTGCCATGATCAAGGTTGCCGCGCCCTCGATGGCTTTGCAGGTGATCGACTGGGCCATGCAAGTGCATGGCGGCGCTGGCGTCAGCGACGATTTCGGTCTGGCCAAAGCCTATGCCAGCGTGCGCACCCTGCGCTTCGCAGACGGCCCGGACGAGGTGCACCGCAACGCGATTGCCAAAGAAGAGCTGGCCCGCCACACCACGAAATTCTGAGCCCATGAGCCATTTAAATCATGTCTGAACCACACGAACTTCACTGGCCGAAAGATCTCTCCAAGCATCTGACGCTGCCCGAAACCGGCCTGTTCTACAACGCCGAGGTCTCGGCCCGGCGTTATGCCAACAAGCCCTACCTGATCTACTACGGCTCGACCCTGAGCTTCGCCGAATTTCACGATGAAGCCACACGCCTGGCTGGCTACCTGCAGCAGGTGTGTGGCGTTAAGTCTGGCGACCGCGTATTGCTGTATCTGCAGAACAGCCCGCAGTGGGTGCTGGGCTACTACGCCATATTGCGCGCCAATGCCGTCGTGGTGCCGGTGAACCCGATGAACATGAGCGAGGAGCTGGCGCACTATGTGGCCGACACTGGCGCAAGCGTGGTCATCTGCGCGCAGGATCTTGTGTCGCAATTGACGCCGCACCTGAACCCTGCTGCGGTTGAAGCGCCCGTGTTGAAGCATTTGGTGGTCGCCACTTACAGCGACTACCTGACCGAAGTCACAGATCTGCGCCTGCCCGATTTCGTGAGCGCAACGCGTCAGCACCTGTCAGGCGACGGTCTTCATGCCTGGAGAGATGCCCTCGCTGCTTCGCTCCAGCCTGGCCCAGTCAGCACCGGTCCTGACGACCTCTGCGTCATGCCCTACACCTCGGGCACCACTGGCCACCCCAAGGGCTGCATGCACACCCACCGTAGCGTGCAGTGCACAGCCATTGGCGGCATGCATTGGTTCGCCCGAACCCAGGACGCGGTGATGCTCTCGGTACTGCCCTTCTTTCACGTTACCGGCATGGCTGGTGGCATGAATGGGCCGATGTTCATCGGTGCCACCATCGTGGTCATGTCACGCTGGGACCGTGAGACCGCTGCCGAACTTATGCAGCGCCATGGCGTGACCAGCTGGCAAGCCATCTCCACCATGGTGGTGGATTTTCTGGCAAACCCCCGTATCGCAGAATACGACTTGTCAACACTGAAAGGCATTCGGGGCGGTGGCGCAGCGATGCCAGCGGCAGTAGCAAAAAAGCTGCGCGAGCTCACGGGCCTCGATTACATTGAAGGTTACGGCATGAGCGAGACCATGGCGGCCACCCACATCAACCCGCCGCACCGGCCCAAGCCGCAGTGCCTGGGCATTCCGATTTTCGACGTGGATGCTCGCATCATCGATCCCATCACTCTGGCCGAACTTCCGCAAGGGGAAACAGGCGAAATCGTGGTGCACGCACCGCAGGTCATGCAGGGCTACTGGCGCAACGAAGGTGCCAACGCCCAAACCTTCATCATCCTAGATGGCAAACGCTTCCTTCGCACCGGCGATCTGGCACGCATCGACGAGGAGGGTTACTTCTTCATGATGGACCGACTCAAGCGCATGATCAATGCGTCGGGCTTCAAGGTTTGGCCGGCCGAGGTGGAAGCACTCATGTACCACCACCCCGCGATTCACGAGGTGTGCGTGATCGGCGCACAAGACGCCAAACGTGGTGAAACCGTCAAGGCCTTCGTGGTGCTAAAGCCAGACCAGGTGGGTCAAATCCGTGCGCAAGACATTACGGCCTGGGCCCACGAACACATGGCAGCCTACAAGAGCCCCCGCTTGGTGGAATTTGTGGACATCCTGCCCAAGTCGGGCACTGGCAAAATCATGTGGCGCGAACTGCAGGAGCGCCAAGCAGAAAACGACAAAAAGGAAACCGGTTCATAAAAGAAAGCCCGAGCCGCCATTGCCCGCTCAGTTGGGACACCCATGGTTGTCGATGACATCTGGGTCGATCCACCCCAACCAGGCGTAATCATGGTGAAGATGCAAGCCTGTGGTGCACGCCATAGCGATCTCTACACAGCCAGAGGCATCATTCCTGGGCGCTGTCAAGGAAGATGCCGCATAAAGTTCGATGCTCAAGTGGCTAGTTTTTCGGGTTGATTCTGCTCCTTTGGTGTTTGCGGGTTGAGGCGCACTTCGGTGATTGGCGACCAGTTACGAGTCCCCCCTGACCAGCCGTTGGGATTGGCGTTTGCGGCCGCGGCTTAGACCTTGGCGCGCTCATCCAGAATGACCTCATCTAGTTTGAAGTGCCGCTGCGCTGGGGTCACCATTCGAATGGTACTGTGCCGATGCTCGTGGTTGCACCAATACACCAACTCGGTGACCCAGCGCCGCGCCTGCAGCAGGCCACTAAATGGTTTGACGGGTATTCATGCCGGTACTTCAGTGTCCTGAACACGGACTTGGAGAAAGGGTTGTCGTTACTGACCGCCGGTCGGGTGCGAGAACCCGCCACACCCAGACGCTGCATGGTGGCGATCACGGGCGCTTTGTTGTCGGCTCCTGTGAGCTTGCCCTGCCCATGGGACTTGACTCAGTTAAACAGCGTCTGATCGACAATTCCCAGCGTGCGCGCCACCGCCGTGATTCTTAGGCCGTTCTCCACCACCCGACTGCCTATTGCTTGAATTCGAGCGTGCAGCACGCCCTTGATGTTTTCGTCATTTCCGTTTTCCTTGTATGAATTGAACCAGTCAGCAAGGAATAGGTTTTCAGGGGTAAGGTCATACAGTCTTGATGTCGCCTGTAAACCAACTTGAGGGTTAACCCCCTATTTAAAATTCCACTGTGCAGTTTATAGTTTTGAAATCAGGCAATTGCTTGATGGAACATAGGTGTTTCTTGCAACCCATCCAGAGGCGCATTCACAGTGGATATCTTTCTTCAACAAGTGCTCAACGGCCTGACTCTGGGCGGCATTTACAGTCTGGTAGCGTTGGGACTGACCTTGGTCTATGGCATCCTGCACGTGCCCAACTTTGCCCATGGTGCGTTCTACATGGTGGGCGCTTTTGTGGCGCTCAAGCTAATGACTGGCTGGGAGGTGAATTACTGGATCGCCATGATGGGAGCTGCCGGGATAGTGGCTGTAATCGGTGCCCTGTCCGAGCGTCTCGTGTTCCACCCGTTGCGACACCATGCTGGACTTCACTCGATGATCGCTGCTATCGGCCTGTTGCTTTTTCTCGAAGCCGGTGCCCAAGCGTTGTGGGGAGCCGACTTCTTGAGAATGCCTACTCCCTTCGGCGGAATTATTGAAGTTGCTGGCGTTACTGCGCCAGTTCAGCGATTGATGATCATTGCCGGAGCATTCACGCTGATGGCTGTCCTGCAGTTGTTCCTTACACGCACCGTCGCGGGCTCCACTATCGTGGCCATGGCGCAAAACCGCGATGGTGCCTCGCTAGTGGGGATCGATGCCAACCGCGTTGCTATGCTCACATTCGGCATCTCCGGTGCGCTCGCGGCAGTCGCTGCCACGCTATACGCTCCCATAAACCTCGTCTATCCGGCCATGGGCAATCTGGTGATAACCAAAGCCTTCGTGATCATCATCTTGGGTGGCATGGGCAGTGTGCCAGGCGCTATCGTCGGTGGGCTGATCATCGGCTTTGCTGAGTCGTTTGGTGCCTATTACATATCTACCGATTACAAGGACATTATCTCGTTCGTGTTGCTGGTGGTGATTCTTTCGCTGCGCCCGCAAGGCCTTTTCACCAATGGAGCGCGCTAAGATCATGATAAAAATTCTTGAAGGAAAATTGGGGTGGGGGCTGCTGTTGGTGGCTGGCCTGTTGTACCCCTGGCTGGCGAGCAATGACTACCACCTCACAGTAATGTCCACTGCCTACATCTTTGCGATTGCCACACTGGGCCTTAACCTTATCACCGGCTACACAGGGCAGTTCAACCTGGCCCACGCTGGCTTCATGGCTGTTGGTGCGTACACACTTGGCATCCTGACCGTGGACTACGAAGTTTCTTTCTGGCTTGCGTTTGTACTTGCCGGTGTCGTCACGGTGCTGGTCGGTTTGCCGCTCGGATGGGTGTCACTGCGCTTGCGCGGACACTACTTCTCAATCTTCACCTTGTGCGTTGGCACCATCATATTTCTTGTGATCGAAAAGTGGGAAAGCCTCACGCACGGCACGGTGGGCATCATGGGAATTCCCGCGCCTTCGGCCATAGGCCCGCTCACCTTCGACACTCCGCGATCGATCTACTACCTAGTTTTTTTCTTCTTGGTGCTGGGTGTGTGGTTGATGCGCCGCATTGTGGATTCCTTGATGGGCCGCACGTTCATGGCGATCCGCAATGGTGACGAACTAGCTGAGGCTCTGGGTGTGAACCTGATGCGCAACAAACTAATCGCATTCCTGCTATCCGTTTTGTATGCCGGACTGGCGGGCGCGTTGTACGCGGGATTCGTGCGTTTTCTTGGGCCCGATCTGGCGGGAACTACACACGCTTTCGACATGACCGTGTACATGATCATCGGTGGGCTGGGTACGGTCCTAGGCCCATTGTTGGGCGCATTGATGGTGCCTTGGGCGACGCAGTATTTACAGTTCTTGCAAGAATTCCGTTTCTTAATCTTTGGTCCGGTGCTCATCTTACTGGTGATCTTCGTGCCCAACGGCATTGTGGGCACTTGGGTGGCTTGGCGTGCCCGCCAAGCCTCAGGTGCTGATGTGGCTGAACAAAAAGCCAAGCGGCAACAATCCAAAAGCGATGCCGTTAAAGAGGAGTCGAGACGTGCTTGAGATCGAACACCTTACCAAACGCTTTGGTGGCAACACTGCTGTCAACAGCGTCAGTACCAGCATCGAAAAGGGCAAGATTAATGCCATCATTGGCCCGAATGGCGCGGGCAAAACCACCTTTTTCAACCTTATCAGCGGTGTGCACAAGCCCAGCGAAGGCACGATCACTTTCAACGGTCGCGACATCACTACGCTGCGTACTGATGAAGTTGCGCGTCTGGGAATTGCACGCACCTTCCAATCCACCACGTTGTTTGACACGGCATCCGTGCTGGACAACCTGATCGTGGGTCACCGCTTGCGTACGCGATCGGGCCTGATCGATGTGCTCTTCGGCTCGGCCCGCCTGAAAGAAGAAGAACGCGTGTGTCGCGAGAAAGCGCGTGAGGCGCTCGACTTCGTAGGCATTGCTCACCTTGAAAACCGCGTGGCAGGTGACATCACGCAGGAAGAACGCAAGCGCGTTGCTTTTGCGCTGGCGCTGGCTACCGCCCCCAAGCTGCTGTTGCTCGATGAGCCTGCCGGTGGTGTGAATCCCGACGAGACGCTGGGCCTGGCCGAGCTTATTCGAAAGATGGTTAAGCACGAACTGACAGTCTGCCTGATTGAGCACAAGATGGACATGATCATGAGCTTGGCCGACAAGATTCTAGTGCTCAGCTACGGCGAAAAAATCGCCGAAGGTACACCTGCTGAAGTACGCGCCAATCCGGCGGTGATCGACGCCTATCTGGGGAGTGACCATGCTGACCTTTGACAATGTGTCGCTTTCCTATGGTAGTTTCCTTGCGCTCGACGGCGTGAGCCTGCATGCCGAAACAGGTGAGCTGGTGGTTTTGTTGGGCGCCAACGGCGCGGGCAAGAGTTCAATTTTCCTGACCGCCAGTGGAATTCACAAAGCGGCAGGCGGCAGCATTCGTTTCCACGATACCGAACTTGTGGGCCGCAAGCCCTCGCAAATCGTTTCGAACGGTCTGGTTCAGTGCCCCGAAGGCCGAAAGCTGTTTCCACAAATGTCGGTATTCAAAAACCTTATGCTCGGCGCCTACGTACACCGCAGCGATAAGGCGGGAAACCGTCAGCGACTGGAAGAAGTGATGGCGTTGTTCCCTATCCTCGACGAAAAGAAGGACGATGCAGCAGGTTCGCTCAGCGGTGGACAACAACAAATGGTGGCCATCGGCCGCGCCATGATGGGGCGCCCCAAAGTCCTGTTGCTCGACGAACCCTCGCTGGGCTTGGCGCCGCTTGTTGTCAAACAGGTGTTTGAGGTTATTCAGCGCATCAACAGGGCTGGTACGACCGTCTTGCTTGCCGAGCAAAATGCCTACGCCGCTCTCAAGATCGCCAACCGCGCTTACGTAATGGAGCGTGGTCGTATTGTGCTCGAAGGCGATCGCGACAGCTTGATGAACAACGATGCCGTTCGCCGCGCCTACATCGGCGCCTAGAAATGCACCCAAAACCACGTTTGACGCAATTTTTCGGTCACGCATTTCCTTTCTCGATCTTTTACCCTCGATTTTTTACCCTCGATTTTTTCATCGCAACCCAGGAGACTCTCATGATCATCAGAAGACAATTCACCCAAATCGCCACCGCGCTCGCGTTGGGTGGAATGCTCGTCTCTGTTCCGGTGTTTGCGCAGGAGGTCGTGAAAATCGGCTTTTCGGGCCCTTTAAGCGGCGGCGCTGCGCAGTACGGTAAAAATACCCTTGATGGGCTGAAGTTCGCGATCGACGAGCTCAACACCACAGGCTTCGAAGTGGCTGGCAAGAAAGTGAAATTCGAGGTCGTTGCACTGGACGACAAGTACAACCCCAGCGAGACAGCAATTAACTTTCAGCGCCTGGTGCAAGAGAGCAAAACCCCCGTCGTGATGTGCCCGCACTCTGGTGGCGGTTACGCTATCCAGACAAGCAACGAGCGCCTCAATGCCTTGTTGCTGTCCTATACCAGCGTGCCCAAAATCACCCAGAGTGGCAACAAGCTCACTTTTCGCATTCCACCGGACTTCTCGACCTATATCAAACCCTTCGTCAGCTATGCAATGAAGAAGTTTGGCAAGAACCTCGCCATTGTCAATGCCGACCACGACTATGCCAAAGCCTGGACCGCGTTGTTCAAGCCCGCATGGGAAGCAGCTGGCGGCAAGATCGTTGCCGACAATCCTATGAGCTATAACCGCTCAACTGACTTTTACAGCGGTGTAAGCAAGGCTCTGGCGGGAAAGCCTGATGTGCTGTTTATCGGCGGCGCTTCCGAACCTACCGGTCTGGTGGCTAAGCAGGCGCGTGAGCTTGGGTTCAAAGGTGGCTTTGTGATTATGGACCAAGCCAAGATGAATGAAATGAAGCCCATCGTCGGCAGCTATGCAGCGCTCGAAGGTGCGATTGGCGTGTTGCCAGTGATCGACGATCCACAGCCAGCGGTGAAGGCTTTCGTGGAGCGCTGGATGAAGGTTTACCCCGGACGTGAACCTGGGTCGGAAGCCACCTACAACTATACGGCCATGATCGCCACCGCCCATGCGATGAAGCTCGCCGGCACTACCACGGACGCCATGGCAATTCGCGGCAAGCTCAATGCTGCCATTAAGGCGCTGCCTGCGGCACAGAACCTGGCCAATTACGAAGGCATTGACGCCAATGGCGGCTCAATGATGGATACCCTTGTAGGCGTGATTGAAGGCGGCAAAGTCAAGGAAGTGAAACTGAGCGACCTAGTGAAGTAATCGCTTCAAAGCGTTTTCGGTAGCTGTCAAGGAAGTTGTCGCCTAAAGTGAAGTGAGTAGGCTACTTTTTGCGTGTTTTGAGGTTCCTTTATTTGTGGGGTTTCCTGGTTGAGGTGAACGACATCGACATACGCCCACTGGCTGGCCTGCCCTGACCAGCGCTGAGGATTTGCCTGGCGGGCTCGTTCATAGACGAGCGCAGGCGCCTCAAGCAATGCCCGGTCCAGGCCGGCATGGCGCTGCGCAGGTGTCACCAAGCCGATGGCGCTGTAGCGATGCTCGTGGTTGTACCAGTGCGCCAGCTCCGTGACCCAGCGCCGCGCAGCCAGCAGGTTTTCAAACGGCTTGGCGGGCAGCTGGGGGCGGTACTTCAAGGTTCTGAACGCCGATTCCACATAAGAGTTGTCATTACTCACGGAGGGCCGGCTTCGCGTGTGCGCGACTCCCAGGCGCTGCATCGTGGAGAGCATGGTTTCGCCCTTCATGGGCGCGCCGTTGACGCCCTTCTGTTTGTCAAGCGGCAATTTGAGATTGCGCAATTTCTTTTGCGCGTTGACGGATCAGGCCAAATACCTCCCGAGCAATGAAGCGTTTGAGGCAACGGATCGCCTCCAGCTTGGAGTGACCTTCAGCGACTCGGCGGGCGACATAGGCCTGCGAACGCGGATCAGTGCGAAGCCGTCCAATGGCAATGATGTGCAATGCGCTGTTCGCGGCTCGATCGCCGCCGCGATTTAGGCGATGACGCGTGACCTTGCCAGACGAGGCCGGCACCGGGCTGACGCCGCACAGCGCGGCGAAGCTCGCTTCAGAGTTGATTCGTTCAGAATTGTCGCCAGCGGTCAGCAGGAGTTGGGCAGCCGACTCCTTTCCAATCGAGTTGCACGCCAGAAGATTTGGGGCCAGCTCTTGGACGATGGCGCCGATCATCACGTCCAGGTCGGCAATCTCATCGTGCAGCTCAAGATAGCGCCGACCCAGCGACTTGAGGCCGATCCGGTAGGTAGATGCGACACGGCGATAGTCCGACAGATCGGGTCGCCAGGCGGCCAGCGTCCTGATCAGTTGCATGCGCGTCATATTTCGCAGCGGCTCGCGCAGTTCATCAGGCGCGCAGATGATCGTATTCTGAATGAGCTGCAAGGCCACCTTGCGCGCCGCGATGGCCGTCTTGCGGCAGACCTTAAGGACTCTGAGGGATTCGATCATCCCATCTCGCGTTTTGGGGGTAACGGTGCGCTTGCCGGCAAATGCGGCGTGCGCTGCATTCTCAGCGTCCAGGTCGTCGTCCTTTCCACGGCGACGGCGATCCTGTTTATCTGGCGAAGTGACCTCCAGGACTTCGATCCCGGCAGCTTGAAGATGGCGCAGCAGACCAGCGCCATAAGTGCCGGTCGATTCAACCCCCACCCGCAAGACATCGCCCAATGAGCTCATCCATTGCACCATCTGCCGATAGCCTTGCCGCGTGGTGGCGAAACTCTGCGTCCCGAGGACCTGGTCACGCTCATCAACAACAGACGCGACATGAAGGTCCTTGTGGGTATCGACCCCGCCGACCACGCGCCTGCCAGTGTTTGACTTTTCTTCCATGGTTAACCTCCAGGCTTGAACAAGACAAAAAAAACAGCTTGGCCACGACCGAATGCCTGGGAACAGGACAGTAAGGAGACAAAACCGTCAGGCCCTTCTTGGGTGACACGCATCAGCGAGGCAAAGCCCCGCTGCAAGATGCTCCTGGGCGGCCGACAGGTCCGGGGAAAGACACAGGCGGTCAGTCAGAGTGGGGGTCAAGCCACCCAGGCGCAATTCGCAGCACCAACCCCAGTTGGTCTATCGCTGTGTGAGTCAGACCGCCCAGGAACAACTGGCACTGATATTCTTACTGTCCGAGTGCACCGTCAGCTGGCCCGGAGCGATACTCTGGCGCGTGCAGATACTCCGTCGCGCGCGCCGGTATCGACTTCTACGCGCTTGATCCACTCATTGAGCGTGTGCGGCACGCAGCCAATCTTGGGGGCGATGGATTCAATGGCTGCCCACAAAGAGGGGTACTCCCCTCGATGCTCTTGCACCATCCTCACAGCACGCTCCCTGACTTCAGGTGAAAACTTGTTTGACTTCTTCATGGCTCAATCCTCTCAGAGATTTGAGCCTCCTCAAAACTCGGGGCGGTTCAATCCAGGGGCAAGGTCAAATAGGGGAACAACAACTCCCAAAACCCGATATACCCCCACTTGTTCCCCCGGACGTTCCCCTGCTTTGCTGTGCCTGTCAATGTCTTGCTTTGTACGCCGTTGCAACGTAAGACACTGATTTACCAATGAAAAAGGCCGCTAACTGTATGTCGTTAGCGGCCTCTGTCAGAATTAATGGTCAGTGTGAGAGGACTCGAACCTCCGACCCCTTGCACCCCATGCTAGAAAACTTGATTCCAGCCCCATCCAGCACGTTTTAAATAAACTAAAATTATCTTTATAAATCAATAGCTTGCAGATATTTTACATTTTCACGTAGTCCAACACAGTCCAGCAAGTTACACTGAAAGCCAGCCCTACGGTGTGGCTAAAAGTGTGGCTAAATTTGCAGGGTTTTTGATATGGCGGTGATTACGGTCAAAGAACTACAGGCTCTAGGCGCTGCCGACAACGGTCGGCGGGTCAGCATGGGGAATTCCCTTTACGGCACTGTCAGAGCCGTTTCTGATGGTGTCGTGAGTGTCTATGTCGTGTGGCGCTACAAGGTGGGGGGCAAAGTACGACAAATTCCTGTCGGCACCTGGAAAGACAAGGGTGGTCAATCCCTCCTGGCGCTGCGTGCCAAGCGGAACGAACTCGCTGCCGAACTGAAAAAAGGCTCAGACCCCATCGAGCGTAAAGCCGCCGACAAACTCAAGATCGAAATTGACAAGGTGGAAGCGCACCACCATCAGCTCGACCGGCTGGAAGAAATCGCAGAGAAAAAAGCCAGATTGACCGTCAGGGGCTTGTTTGACCTATGGCGAGGGCTATCCCTTAAACACCGCGTTGACGGCGGGACAGAAGCGCAACGGGCTTTTGAGCGTGATGTGTTTCCACTCATCGGTGATATGGCCGTGGCTGATGTGAAGAAAGCGCACGTTCAACAGATTGTTGATTCCATGATGGCGCGGGACATTGCTCGGATGACAAAACGAGTCCTGTCAGACCTGCGACAAATGTTCGGGTTCGCGCTCGACCGGGATTTTGTAGAGGCAGATCCGACCGCCCGAATCAAGAAAGCCAAGATCGGGCCGGACGGTGAACGCGACCGGGTTCTGAACGAAGCCGAATTAATTGACCTCTTTAAAAAACTGCCCTTGTCAGGGCTGGCAGCAACATCGCAATGCGCCCTCCTCCTTCAAATGGCGACCATTGCCCGCATCGGTGAAACAGTGGCCGCACGGTGGGAGAACGTAGATTTTGAGCGGCGGCTTTGGGTTCTGCCTGATACTAAAAACGGCAAGGCGCATCAAATCTGGCTCAGTGACTTTGCATTGCGTCAGTTTGAAATTCTGCGAGACATTACCGGCGCGACGGCGTGGGTTTTCCCCAACTCCAAGCTGAACGGGCCGCTTGACTCCAAGACCGTCACAAAACAGGTTGCAGACCGTCAGCGCACTGACGGGCCTATGTCGGGCCGCACAAAGCAGATTGACGCGCTACAGCTTGCAGGCGGTCACTGGCGGCCTCACGACCTGCGCCGGACGGGCGTAAGCACAATGGCCGAACTAGGCGCTTTGCCGGACGTTATCGAGAAGTGTCTGAACCACACCGAAGAAAACAAGATGAAGCGGATTTACCAGCGTGCAACCTATGAAGGGCCAATGCGTGACGCGTGGCGGCTCTGGGGAGAACGGCTCGATCTGCTGGCGAACAAGCCTGATAACGTCCGCGTACTGCGAGTAGCTTAAAAACACCATCAACTACAGTTAGGGTCTGCATTGGACAAATACGTGCTATAAAGTCGGCGCCTGGACCAACCGAACTGTATAAAAACCCATACTGGTTTTTTAGTGGTCCAGATGAAAGGCAAGAATGAAACGAGTTATTAACGTCAGGAATTTCGATAATCTGAGTATGGTTGAGCCGTTTGGTAACGGTTCTGTTCGGGAAACGTACAACGCATTGATGACCGGCACCCGTTCTGTGTATGTTGAAAGTAAAAAGTCAACGTTATCAATTACAAATGATTTGCCAGAATGCGGCGGCGGTGAATCATCGGCTGGTGTAACGGATGGTCCTGAAGTGGGAGCAAGTGATGACGATGACGGCGGCGACAGCGACGGCGAACCTGCCAGACGACTCCGAAAGGAATCAAAAAACAGAACCCTAAAAGCTGGCGCTAATTCGCGCAAGCCCCCTCACTCCTTAACGTCGGATGACGCCGGAAACAACATGACCAATTCAAATAGCGGTAAACACCGCATCGTCACCGTATCGGCTGGCGCTCTTTCAATTCTTCCCCAAAATCCAGACATAGCACTGTGGCGTCTGCCCACGGTTTTAGCGCATATCCCCGTCAGTCGGTCGGGATGGTGGCAAGGCGTCAAAACAGGCCGCTACCCTGCTCCAGTGAAGCTCTCGACTCGCTGCGTCGCATGGCGTTCTGCGGATATTCGCGCTCTTATCGCGTCCTTTTGATCGGTCAGCATCATGACCAATATCAAAAACGGCACGACGCCGGGAAAAGTCACGCCCAATAAAAAAGCCGCCGGGGGCATTCAATCCACCACGGCGACCAATTCAGTCTCGCACACTGATTCTACCGGCTCACACCCGGCGCAACTTCACCTCGACCTCGACGTTAGGCACGCAGCTGCTCCACCGACTGCTCGACAACCAGCACGCCGAATCTCGACCAGCGCGACCCTGCCAAACGACAAGCCAGTAACCAAGCTTGAAACCATACTGCTGCAATTCGTGATGGGTCGCAACATGAACAGGTTTGAGGCTGAACATCATCACGACCACTGCCTTCACTCGACAGTTAGCACGCTGCAAAACGATTACGGCATCCTAATCGCCCGCCAAAGCGAAACCGTCTCATGCTTGCGCGGTCGGTCAAAGGTGCGGTGTATGCGTTATTGGCTCGATACTACCCCCCCCAACATCACGGCGGCGCGGGCGCTGCTATCCATGTTGGAGACACGCGCATGAGCCGCCTAAATGCGCTTTTCTTGATGGCCTGGTGCGCTGCTCCGTCAACGTGGTTTAAATCGCTCTGGCGACGTTTAACGGGGTCGGCATGAGCGAAGAACTGTTCTTCGCCGTCAAGACCATCGGCCTTTCAAAACGCATGAAGCGCAAGCCGCAAACGTTGCTTCAGGCTGACAAACACAACCGGCGCGAAACCCAGAAGGAGCGCGGCTCTCGCAGCCACATCGACCCGGCGCGCAGCCATTTAAACCGGCGCATCGCTGGACCCGCGCTGTCGGCCGACGTGGTGGCGCTGGCGCAGGCGCGCATGGCGGGCGCGGGCTACAAACCCTTTCGCCACGACTACACGCAGGCGTATGAGGCGCTGTTCTCCCTGCCTGCCGGAACGAGCATCGACACCGCCGTTTATTTCGCACAGTGCCTGCAATGGGCAATTGCTCAGTTCGGACTCGACAACATCCTGAGCGCCGACGAGCACCACGACGAGGGTGCGCCGCATCTTCACATCCTGGTGCTGCCGATGGCTGGCGTTCGATACCTTGGAACCAAGCTGATTGACCGGGTTCGGCTGGCGGGCCTGCGCGATTCGTTCGCAGAGCTGGCGCTATCGTTCGGACTGAAAGAGCCGACCCGACGATTGCACGGCGCAATGAAGGAGGTGACGGGTAAGCGTCCGACGAATACCATTCTTGCGCGAGGTTGATGGGCCGGGCAGTATCCGGGGAGTTGCACGCCATCATGGTGTGCACTCAACCCGGACAAGTGCACACCGTCATGGAACCTCCCAAAGATCCCCTCAAGGCCACCAAGCGCAGACACAGCGCAGCCTTCAAACGCAAGCTCGTCAAGCTGACCGAGCAGGCCGGCGCCTCGGTCGCGGCCATCGCGCTGGCGCACGGCATCAATGCCAATTTGCTGTTCAAGTGGCGGCGCGCACAATCTGGCCGCCCGGCGCGGCTCAAGCCCGTCACGCAGGCCGTACTGCTGCCGGTCACGATGGATCCCTTGCCACCGGCAAGCGCGGTCATCGATTTGCCAGCGCCAACGGTGCGGGCACCGGCGGCCGGCGTCATCGAGATTGAAGTGGGCGGCGCGCGCGTGCGACTGCGCGGCAGCGTCGATCCGGCCAGTGTGCGCTGCGTGCTCCAGGCCCTGCGGGACGCGCCGTGATCGGCCTGCCGGCGGGCACGCGCGTGTGGCTGGCCGCTGGCCTGACGGACATGCGCCGAGGCTTTGACGGCCTGGCCGCCTTGGCGCAAGGCGCGCTGGCGCAAGATCCCTTCTCGGGCCATGTGTTTGTCTTTCGGGGCCGGCGCGGTGACATCGTCAAACTGCTGTGGTGGGACGGCCAGGGCATGTGCCTGTTTGCCAAGCGCCTGGAGAGGGGCCGCTTCGTCTGGCCGCAGGCCGACGCCGGGGCGGTCTCGCTGAGCCCGGCGCAGTTGTCCATGCTGCTCGAAGGCATCGACTGGCGCATGCCGGTGCGCACCTGGCAGCCCACGCTCGCTGCCTGAGTTCATGAACGGATGACCTGCTCTGCCGAAGGGGCGCGCACGGGGAGCCGGGTGGAGGTAACACCACATGCGGGGGCTACCCGCAACCGTGAAACCCCTTCTTTTGGCGTGCCGGTTTTGCTGGCAAAGTGGCGCCCATGAGTTCACACGCGCTGCTGCAACAAATCGATGCCTTGAAGCAAGGCGTCGCGCAGCGTGACGAGCAGATCGGCGCGCTGCGCCTGGCCATCGACAAACTCACGCTGGAGCTGTTCCATCTCAGGCGCATGCGCTACGGGCGCTCGAGCGAGAAGGTGGACAGCGCCCAGTCACAAGTGCAGGCGCCTGGCGTGGCACTCGTGCCAGCGGGTGACGCGGGGGAGGCCTTGCAAGGCGCCCCCGTCGCCGACCTTGAGGACGCCCGCAAAAAGCGCCAGGCCGCTTCCCGCCGCACCGCCCCCCGCCAACTGCCCGGGCATCTGCCGCGCCAGGAGATGATTCACCTCGCATCAAGCGACTGCACTTGCCCGGGGTGCGGCACCGAACTGCGCCAAATTGGCCAGGACACCTCCGAAGTGCTGGAGTACCAGCCTGGCAGCTTCCGGGTCGTGCGCCACGTGCGCCCCAGACTCGCCTGTGTCCGCTGTCACACGATCGTGCAGGCTTCCGCGCCGAGCCGTCCCATTGATCGTGGCCTGGCAGGCGCCGGACTCATCACGCAGGTGTTGGTGGGCAAGTTCTGCGACCACCTGCCGCTGTACCGCCAGAGCCAGATCTACGCCCGCCAGGGCGTGGTGCTTGAGCGCTCCACGCTGGCGGACTGGGTGGCCGGCGCGGCGCGGCTGCTCCAGCCTTTGGCCGATGCCGTGCGCCGCTACGTCCTGCGGGCGGGCAAGATCCACACCGATGACACGCCCGTGCCGGTGCTCAGCCCGGGCCGTGGCACGACCCGCACGGCCCGGCTGTGGGTGTACGCGCGCGATGACAGGCCAAGCGGCGATGCGTCGCCGCCAGCGGTGTGGTTTCAGTATTCCCCGGACCGCAAAGGCGAGCATCCCAGGGGCCACCTCGCGGGCTTTGCCGGCACCTTGCAGGCCGACGCGTTCGCGGGCTACGACGCCCTGTTTGCCGATGGCCAGGTCGTCGAAGCGGCTTGCTGGGCTCATGCCCGGAGAAAGTACTATGAAATCCACAAGGGACAGGACGAGATGCCCGGCACGCTGGCCCATCAGGCGCTGCTGCGCATCGGGGTGCTGTACGCCATCGAGAAAGACATTCGGGGCAAGCCCGCAGAGGAACGCCGGCGCCAGCGGCAAAGCCGCGCCAAACCCCTGGTCGAGGCGATGCACGGCTGGCTCCATGACGCCCTTGGCCAGCTCTCGGCCAAGTCGTCCATGGCGCAGGCCATTGGTTACTCGCTGAACCATTGGCAGGCGCTCACGCGTTTCGTGGACGACGGGCACATCGAGATGGACAACAACGCGGCCGAGCGGGCGCTGCGCGCAGTCGTCCTCGGGCGTAAGAATTACCTGCACTTTGGCTCAGACGCCGGCGGCGAGCGCGCCGCCGTGATTTACACCCTGATCGGCTCGTGCAAGCTCAATGGCATTGATCCCCAGGCCTACCTGCACCATGTGCTGGAGCGCATTGCCGACCATCCGATCAACCGGATTGACGAGTTGCTGCCCTGGCGGGTGGCCGAGCGGCTCCGGCCTGCGTGGCCAGCAGCCCAGCAAACGCAGGACATGGCGCGCGCAGCCTGATGCGGGCCACGGCCTGTCCACCGATTTCGCTACAGTAGCCAAACATGACTGCCAAGCTGCACCGACTGCCAGGAGGCGCGAAGAAACCCGGGGCCAAAACCGCAGCCAATGCAAATGGCGAACTGCGGGCGTACCAACTCCATGTCGAGCTTGAATGGGTGTACCCCAAGGTCTGGCGCCGCCTCTTGGTGCCCACCACGATCGACCTCTCGCGCCTGCATGTCGCGCTCCTGTGGGGCACGGGCTGGCAAGGCGGGCATCTGCATGAGTTCGTCTTTGCCGATGCTAATTACGGCCCGTTGGAGCCGGATTGGGACTTGCCTGAAGGCGTGATCGATGAGGCCAGCGTCACGCTTGAAGAGGCGCTGTGCGCGCGCAGGACGTTCCTCTACGTCTACGACTTCGGGGACAACTGGCGCCACAAGGTCAAGGTGGAAAAAACCGTCACGCTTGACGCGCCGCTGTCGCTGGCGTTGTGCCTGGCCGGAGAAAACGCCTGTCCGCCTGAGGATGTAGGCGGCGCGCCGGGCTACGAGGACTTCGTGCAGGCATTGGCCGATCCAGCCCACCCGGAGCACGACGAACTTAAAAAATGGATCGGCCGCCCGTTTGACCCTGCCGCATTCGACGTGGCCCAAATCAACCAGTGGCTCAACCACACAGAGTCTTGAGTTTCAATACGGGTACTGGGCGGACGCTTACGGTGACGGCGCGCATGGTGCTGGCGCACCTTGAATCGACGCAGGACGCGATTTTGAAGAGCGTTATGTGGTTCACAGCCAAGCAGGACATTGAACGCAACCCAGGTCGATATGCGGCTGCGCTGGGTCTGGTGCTGCCTGTAGTGGCCGCACCAGTGAAGAAGGTCAAGACGCTGGCCGAACTGGTCGTAAGCAGGGGCAGGAGTCCACGGTACGAGCGCGCTGAGAAACCTATTGGTTTTGGTGGCGGCTCAGTGGCTGGGCTGGCTGACGACGTTGTGAAACCTATTGGTTTTGGAAACGACCTCGAAAAGATCGAAACCATAGCTCTGATGGTTTCCGCGCCAAAACCGCCTTCACCACCACCAGCTCGACCACCAGCGATTGAACTGCCTGATCCTCAAATGGAGGAGGAGCGTCAAGTGGAGCACGACCTGGACAACGTGAGCGAAGTGGAGCACTTCCTGGACGCGGTGCGGGACCGCGATGACGACCACGACCCGGCGCTGTACGACCCCGACACGGGCGAATTCTTCAAGCGACCACCTGCTGCTCGACGACGCCGGCAAGCGGCTGACGGCTGGGTGAAGTCGGCATTGATGACAAAGACGGCCGGCGCTGCTGCCGCACGACCATGAAAGACACGAACATGCCTCTCCTTCGCAGAACCTGCTCGACCTGCTGCGCGTTCAACCCTGCGCCGGAGGGTGACGACCCGGGCTGTTTGAACCTGACTTCAATCATCGAGCAATACCGCACGCCGAAAGAGTTTCACCGCGAGCCATTGCCGAACGACTACTGCGACAGCCACCAGACGCACGAGGAGGACAGCGCTGAAGATGCCGCCATTGCTGTGTTCTGGATGACGTTGGGCATCGAGCCGCGGCTGGGCCGGAGTGCCGACTAAGCCGGTTTCCACGAATGGTTTCCACGAATGGTTTCCACGATGGTTTCCACGATGGTTGCCAGCCAAACATGACTTTTCAGGGCGGTGGAAACCTGAGGTTGGACGCGAATTAATACAGCAGTACGCACACGCGCGAGGCTGGGCTGATGACGGGGCGGAAAACCTAACAAAACCTAACATTCGGCTGCTCGAAAAACTCACGTTGCAGGCCGGTTAAACAAACGAATTCGTTTTCTGTGAAGGACTGATTGATGGGAACAGGCGGCACACGGTGCGGGGCAGGACGGCCCGGGCAGCGACTGAAAGCAGAGCACACGCTGAAAGTGGATCTCCGGAGCTGGCGCAAGCTCGGCTATCTGGTCAACGGTCATTCATTCGCATGGCAATGGTCACGCGGCGGGGAGGTGACGGGCAATATCGGCGTATCGGTGCGCGCCGATTCCATCCGGCTGGGGTACGCTGCGAACGGCCAGGACGCATCGCAGACCATCCGGACGACCACGACACCCTGCCGCTACGGTGGCGCGAGAACGTGGTTTCAGTGCCCATGCTGCGGTGGGCGCTCCGTGGTGCTGTTCCTGCGCGTCGGGCGCTTTGCCTGCCGCCAGTGTCAGAAGGTCTCCTACTCATCGCAAAGCGGCTCGGCGCATGACCGGGCGCTTACCCGCTACCACCAACTCCACGCGCTGATCGAGGCCGGCAAACCGAAGTGGCAACGCTGGACGACCTTCGAGCGGCTGGAAGATCGTTTCGAGCGCGTCAATGAACAGGTCAACCGCTCGTTGATGACGTTCATTCAACGCTTGCAGGCGGGCCGGTGTTGACCCGGTAGGGGGTGAAAACTTCAGAGCCTGGGCGGAATGGGACACCCCAGTAGAAGCCACGCGCAGAAAATACCTCCCGTTTGAATCAATTCAAAATCCAGCAAAAGCCGATTCGATTCCTCGACAGGGAATTGAATAACGGCCTGCAACCCGCATGGATGCTGGATTTTTACAGATGAGCTTTGAAAAGTACCGCCAAAAGTACCGACAAAAAGAAAAGTGTTCTGTCTACTTGGTGGGCAAAGCAACTTCGGGATCGAGTACCCAAGGACCAGGAACCGGCGTCTCCTCGAATTCCAGTGGCCCCTCTTTTGGATCAAGCACCCCTAGAGCGACGACTTTTCCCTTTTCCAAGGTAAAGAAAAGCTGATATTTCAAATAGCTCAGAGTTCGTCGTGTTTTGTCTTTATTCACCGATACATGATCAGGGGCACCGAACTTATTTTCAATGTCTACTTGAGTTGAGTAGTAAGAAATTCCTTGAAGTGATGGAAGAGACGACATGTTGCCATCCCATGCTAAAGCTGTGACGCTCCTAACTTTTGAGTTTCTGAAGGCGACAACATGAAAAATTTCACCGCTATTACCGTAGAGCCAGTGCTCTCCTCCGTCACCACTTGGCTTGCCTTTGAGAAAAACCAACTCATCGACAGATATTCCCGGCTTAATTCCCCACAATGCTTGCTCGACTTGAGGTCTTTCAGATAGATAACTGAGCGCTGCCAGCCATAAGCCGAATCCAACAATTGGCACCACAACCACCACAACAGTCCATTTTGCAAGTCGCTTCCAATTCCACCGATCTTTTGTTACTGAGTACAGGCCAATTAGCCCAAGAACGAGAAAGCCATAAAAAATTCCTTCACCCGTAGTCATGCTGGCGTCCCTGATTTTTTGAACTCGCTGTACAGGCCAGCATCGCAAGCGGTGTGGCTAAAGGTGTGGCTAAATTTGCATTACACACCGCACAAAACAAAAAGACTTAGCCCCTTTCGAAGCTAAGTCTTTGATTCATATGGTCGGTGTGAAAGGATTCGAACCTTCGACCCCTTGCACCCCATGCAAGTGCGCTACCAGGCTGCGCCACACACCGATTAAGTAAAATTATACCCTTACAAATACTGCCATCAATTGATCGAATCAAGCAGATCGCGAATGCTGATCAACTCGTAACGAATCGAACAAAGGAATCTCTCCGTAACAGTTGAATCTGAAGGCATTGCGTTGTCAATCGGAATATTTTCAGCCTTGGCTGCATTTTGCGATAAGTTGCGAAGAGAACAGTTGTCATTTTTCTGCGCTAGCAACTTCAATGAAAGAGACCCTAAATCCTTGCCAAAATCCTGTCCAGATGCAGTCATCATCATTTCTTGCAGTTTGTTGCGGGCACCAACGATGGTGAATCCCTGCTCATATAACAACTGGCGTATTTGGCGAATCAATTCGACCTCATGAAGTTGGTAGTAACGGCGATTACCGCGTCTTTTCATAGGCCGCAATTGTGTAAATTCCTGCTCCCAATAACGAAGCACATGTGGCTTCACTCCGCACAGCTTACTGACTTCGCTGATCGTAAAATAGCGCTTTTCAGGAATAGGAAGAGAAGAATACTGCAATTAATTCAATGCCCTTCGAAAGATTCCTCGAATCTACCTCAACTTGCACAGCATGGCAAAGTGAATCAGATCACGCAATATTATCTGCAGCAAAAACGGTCTCAATTTCCGTGTCGCCGATAGCTATTTCCTGGATTTGGTCCTTGAGCTTGTGACTGGCGTGAAAGGTCACCACCCGCCTTGATGCAATGGGAATTGCTTCGCCCGTTCGCGGGTTACGCCCCGGCCTGGGCGCCTTGGTGCGTATTTGAAAGTTGCCAAAACCCGATATCTTCACATCATTGCCATCAATCAGACATTCTGAAATAAGTTCAAAAAATGCATCGATCATTTCCTTGGACTCGCGCTTGTTGAGCCCTATCTGCTCAAACAGCAACTCAGCCAGATGCGCTTTGGTCAGCGCTGGTGTCTCCAGGCTTTCAACAGAAAATTCCATGGGCATCTTTCTGGCTATTGTTGGCTTGAAATCGTTTTTATTGAAGACTTAAGCGCGCAGGCGGGCTTGGAACCGGGAATGCAGCATTGCCACAACGTTCTGAACCGCTGCATCAATCGACTCTTCAGTCAAAGTGGCCGCATCGCTTGAAAGGACTAAACGCACTGCCAGACTTTTTTCACCCAGTTGGACATTCAGGTTGGCTTGCTGCGGTCGGTACACATCAAACAAGGTCGCCTTCTTGAGTAAGCCTTGCGTTTCGGCATTATGAATTGCAGACATGAGCCCTTCATGGCTAACACTTTCCTGCACGATCACAGCAATATCCCGCTCGACAGGCTGAAACTTGCTGACAGCCTTGAAAACCGGCACATGACGCCGCAGAACAGCATCGAGTTCCAGTTCAAACAGCAGGGGCGCCTGTGAGAACTCGTAACCTTGTCGCCACTGCGGATGCAGTTCACCAACAAAGCCAATCTTTCTTCCAGCAACAGATACGCTGGCGCACCGTCCCGGATGCATGGCAGGATGGGATGCAGGTGTAAAAACAGGTTGAAGCGGTGCCAGCAAGGCTTCAACATCTCCCTTAACATCGAAAAAATCGACACTTTTATCAGCCTGTCTCCAATGCAGCGCAGCTCGTGGGCCATAGGACAGCCCCGCAACCCGCATGGGCTGGTTAAATCCAGAAACGGTTGTATCTGTATCTTGTCTTTGCGGGTCGCGCAGAAACACCCTGCCCACTTCAAAGACATTGACACGCGAGGCCTTACGGTCCAGGTTGAACTTGAGCACCTGCAGCAACGATCCCAACAGCGACGAGCGCATGACGCTCATGTGGCTGGCAATCGGGTTGAGCAGTTTGATGGGATTGGGATTGCCCGCCAGTTCGTTTTCCCAGCGCGTCTCGACAAAGCTGTAATTGATGGTTTCCTGGTAACCCAGCAAAGCTAGGGCACGTTGTACGGCAAACGGACTGCGTTCAGTTTCAGAACGAAGTCGAGGAGTGATAGGGGCGAGCGGCGGCGTTTGCGGCAACTGCTCATAACCAACAATGCGCACCACCTCTTCAATCAGGTCTTCCTCTATTTGCAGGTCGAAACGATAGCTTGGTGGCGTCACGGTCAACGTGCCATCGCCTGCTTTGACATCCAGTCCCAGGCGCACCAGTGCATCTTGACATTGCGCCTGCGTGAGCGGCATGCCAATGACCTTGGCTGCACGCGCCACGCGCATGGTGACCGGCACAGCCTTGGGAAGGTTGACCTTAAGGTCGTCAACCGGCCCGCAGACCGTCTCTGGCGTTCCGCAAATGTCGAGGATGAGTTTAGTGATGCGTTCTAAATGATCCACGGTTTTTCCGGCGTCGACGCCGCGCTCGAAACGGTGGCCGGCATCGGTGGAGAAGTTGTAGCGGCGTGATCGCCCTGCAATTGCCTTGGGCCACCAAAATGCAGCTTCAACATATACATTTTTCGTGTCATCAGACACTGCAGTGGCATCGCCTCCCATGATGCCAGCCAGCGATTCAACCTGATGGTCATCGGCAATTACGCCAACCCGTTCATCGACCGCGACGGTACTGCCGTTTAGCAGCGTGAGTGTCTCCCCTTGCTTTCCCCAGCGAACATCCAGCCCGCCTTGAATCTTGTCAAGGTCAAAGATATGGCTGGGTCGGCCCAATTCAAACATCACATAATTGGAAATGTCCACCAGCGCCGTCACGCTGCGCTGGCCGCAGCGCGCCAAGCGGTCAATCATCCATGATGGTGTCACCGCTTGCGGATTCACGTTGCGTACTATACGGCCTGAAAAGCGCCCACACAGGTCGGGCGCGCTTACCTTGACAGCCAATGTGTCTTGATTGCCAACCCGGACTGCAGGAAAAGACAGCGTTTTCAAGGCAGCACCCGTCAGTGCTGCAACTTCACGGGCCACCCCGTAGATGCTCAGGCAGTGCGCCAAATTGGGCGTTAGCTTGAGAGTGAACAAGGTGTCATCCAGCTTGAGATGCACTCGGATATCTTGCCCCACTGGCGCATAAGAGGCCAGTTCCAAAAGGCCGCCATGGTCCTCTGAAAGCTTTAGTTCCCGTGCCGAGCACAGCATGCCTTCGCTCTCCACACCTCGCAGTTTGCCAATTTTGATCGGGAAAGGTTTGCCATCTTCGCCAGGAGGCAATTCAGCCCCTACCAGTGCGCAAGGCACCTTGATACCGACTCGTGCATTGGGCGCTCCGCAGACGATGGTGAGCAATTTGTCTTGACCCACATCAACCTGACACACGCGCAGGCGGTCGGCATTGGGATGCTGCATAGCTTCCATGATTTCACCGACCACGATGAGATTGAACGGAGGTGCAAACGGCTTGAGCTCTTCAACTTCAAGTCCTGCCATGGTCAGGGTTTCAGCGAGTTGCTCAGTGCTGATGGGTGGGTTGCAAAATTCGCGTAACCAGGATTCTGGAAATTGCATGGTGTGGCCTTGTTCTTTCGTTTGCTGTTCTTGTTGTTATGACTGGAACTGCGACAGGAAGCGGATGTCGCCATCAAAGAAGAGGCGCAAGTCATTGACGCCGTAGCGCAGCATGGTCAACCTGTCCGGCCCCATGCCAAATGCAAAACCGATGTACTTTTCTGGATCGAGTCCCATGTTGCGCACCACATTTGGGTGCACCTGTCCCGAACCTGCCACTTCTAGCCATTGACCCGACAGCGGCCCCGACTGGAACTGAATGTCAATTTCTGCGCTTGGCTCGGTGAACGGGAAAAAACTGGGGCGAAAGCGGAGCACCAGATCGTTGCTCTCAAAAAAGGTGCGGCAAAAATACGTGAACACATACTTCAAGTCCTTGAAACTCACGTTCTCGCCAATCCACAGCCCTTCGCACTGGTGGAACATCGGCGAATGTGTCGCATCGCTGTCAACGCGGTAAGTACGGCCCGGGGCAATCACACGAATTTCAGGCATGCGGCCACCAGCGTCGATTAACGCCCGGTGTTTTTTGACATGCTGGACGGCATAGCGGATCTGCATTGGGCTGGTATGGGTACGCAGCAAATTAGGCGCATTTTCCGTACCGCCCTCGACATAAAAAGTGTCATGCATCGATCGCGCAGGATGGTCTTCTGGTGTGTTGAGCGCTGTAAAGTTAAACCAGTCGGTTTCAATCTCAGGGCCCTGCGCTACATCAAAACCCATGGAGCCGAAGATGTCTTCAATCCGCTCCAGCGTAAGCGATACAGGGTGCAAGCCGCCCTGCACACGCTGGCAGCCGGGTAGGGTTACATCAAGCGCTTCGGCTTTTAACTGCTTTTCGAGCTCTGCTTTCGCAAGCGCCTGGCGCCGCTCATTCAAAGCGGTTTCGATCGCTTGTTTGGCAAGATTGACGGCAGCACCGCGGGATTTTTTCTCTTCCACCGAAAGCTGCGCCATACCCTTCATGAATTCGGTGATGCGGCCTGATTTACCAAGAAATTGTGCTTTGGCATTTTCCAGATCCGCAGGCGTTGCAGACTGGGAAAAATTGGTTTTGGCAGTAGCGATCAGTTCATTGAGGATATCGGCGTCGTTCATAAGTTCTCTTGTACGGGTGCAGGAAGAAACACATCAGCGTTATTTTTGGTCATATGACCATGACGAAGACGCTACACAAAAGGCCATGAAAAAAGGGCCAGAGCCTTTTCAAGCTCCAGCCCTCTATTTTCCTACGCAAGTAGCTATTTATTTAATAGCGTACTTTCCTGAAAATCAGGCGGCCAGCTTGGCTTTGGCCTGCTCGACGATAGCGCCAAAAGCAGCACTGTCATGGATCGCCATGTCGGACAGAACCTTGCGGTCAATCTCGATGCCGGCTTTTTTCAGGCCATTGGCGAACTGGCTGTAAGTCAGTCCAAATGAACGACTTGCGGCATTAATACGGGCAATCCACAGACGGCGGAAAACACGTTTTTTGTTGCGACGGTCACGGTAGGCGTATTGCCCGGCCTTCATTACCGCTTCTTTAGCGATCCGGAAGACATTACCGCGGCGACCGCGAAAACCTTTTGCAAGGGCTAAAACTTTTTTGTGGCGGGCGCGAGCCGTTACACCACGTTTGACGCGAGGCATATATTACTCCTTGTTCGTCGTTAAATTAAATGCCACGGCCTGGCAGCATCTGTGCCATATGACCCATATTGGTCTCATGAACAGCTACCGAACCACGCAATTGGCGTTTGTTTTTGGTGGTCTTCTTGGTCAGAATGTGACGTTTGAAGGCTTGGCCACGCTTGACGGTACCACCTGGGCGAACGCGGAAACGCTTCTTAGCGCCGCTTTTGGTCTTCATTTTGGGCATGTATATGCTCCTTTTCGTTTGTGCTCGTGAGGCGCTGCGAAACTTTCGCAAACTTGATGGCCCCGAGCCACTTGTAATGGCAAGATTTGACAATTGCCATTGGCGCAACGGCTTTTGTTCCGTCACTTTCGAAAGCCCGGTTAAGACCTAAGCTCACAGGAACATCGTTCAGATGCACCTTTGTTATTTTTAGGAAGCCTTCTTACTGAAACCGGCAACCCTGCTTATCTGTCAGTACTCACGCGACCTCTGCCGATACCTTGGAAGCAACTTTTTTTCGTCCTGGGGCAATCATCATGACCATCTGCCGGCCTTCAAGCTTTGGAAACTGCTCCACCAAAATCAAATCCGCCAATTCGTCACGAATTCGTGCCAGCAAGGCCAAACCCAGTTCTTGGTGCGTAATTTCTCGACCACGAAAGCGCAGCGTAATCTTGCATTTATCGCCATCATCTAGAAAACGCTTGATGTTGCGTATCTTGATGTTGTAGTCGCCGTCATCGGTGCCTGGCCGGAACTTAACTTCCTTGACTTCGATGACTTTTTGTTTGGACTTGGCCTCTGCAGCTTTTTTCTGTTCAGCGTACTTGAATTTTCCGTAATCCATCAACCTACAAACAGGCGGCATGGCAGTAGGAGAAATCTCAACCAAATCCACGTCCGCTTCACCGGCCAGACGCAACGCCTCCATCAGACTCACGACGCCCAAAGGTTCGTTGTCTGGCCCGGAAAGGCGTACTTCAGGGGCCATGATTTCACGGTTCAAGCGGTGCTTGCGTTCTTCACGGTGACGGCGGTCACGAAATTCTGTAGCGATGGTGGGAATCCTTCAATATTTGCTATAAAAGCTATAGCTGCTTACATATACCCATCAAGGGAATTAGACTTTATTCAAAAAATTTATTAGGATCAGGCTTTTTGTGCAATGTCGGAGGCAATTTGTTGGACAAACGCATCGAGGGACATTACGCCAAGGTCTTTATTGCCCCGGGCACGCACTGAAACTGCGCCTACGGCCATTTCCTTGTCACCTATAACTAGGATGTAAGGCTGCTTCTGCAATGAATGTTCACGTATTTTATACGTAATTTTCTCATTACGTAAGTCAAGGTTGACCCTAGTACCATGATTTTGCAGCGTTTTAGCAACGTGTTTTGCATAATCAGCTTGGGAATCGGTAATGGTCAGCACAGAAACTTGCTCTGGCGCCAACCATGTGGGAAGTGCGCCGGCATGTTCTTCGATCAAAATTCCGATGAATCGCTCCAGGCTCCCAACAATCGCCCTGTGCAGCATGACAGGCCGATGGCGCGCACCATCTTCTCCGACATATTCTGCATCCAGCCGCTCGGGCATCGAGAAATCGACCTGGATCGTGCCGCACTGCCACTGCCGGCCAATGGCATCTTTCAGTGTGTATTCGATCTTTGGACCGTAAAACGCACCCTCGCCCGGCGAAACCTCAAACTCGCAGCCTGAGGCGCGCAGACTTTCGATCAGTGCGGCCTCGGCCTTGTCCCAGCTTTCATCGGAGCCAATACGGGCATCGGGCCGCGTTGCAACTTTATAAATAATGTTTTTGAAGCCAAAGTCGGTATAGACCTTTTGCAACAGCGTCGTGTAATCGACGCACTCTTTCAGAATCTGTTCTTCGGTGCAAAAGATGTGGCCGTCGTCCTGAGTGAAGCCGCGCACCCGCATGATGCCGTGCAGGCCACCGGTTGGCTCGTTGCGGTGGCACTGCCCAAATTCACCATAGCGCAATGGCAAATCGCGGTAGCTTTTGATGCCCTGCTTGAATATGAGAATGTGGCCAGGGCAGTTCATTGGCTTGAGAGCGAAATCACGCTTTTCGCTCTCGGTCGTGAACATGTTGTCGCGGTATTTGTCCCAGTGGCCAGTTTTTTCCCACAACGTCTTGTCCAGGAGTTGCGGCCCTTTAACCTCCTGGTAGCCGTTGTCCTGATAGACCTTGCGCATGTATTGCTCTACGCCCTGCCAAACCGTCCAGCCCTTGGGATGCCAGAACACCAAGCCTGGCGAATGGTCGTCAATATGGAACAGATCCAGTTCCTTGCCCAGTTTGCGGTGATCGCGCTTGTCTGCTTCTTCGAGCATCGTCAAATACTGTTGCAACTCGTCTTTGGTGGCCCAAGCCGTGCCATAAATACGTTGCAGCATCTCGTTGCGGTGATCGCCGCGCCAATAGGCACCGGCCACCTTCATGAGCTTGAAAAATTTGAGCTTGCCTGTGCTGGGCACGTGGGGACCGCGGCACAGGTCTTCAAACGCGCCTTCGCTGTAAAGCGACACATCCTGATCGGCCGGGATGCTGGCAATGATTTCGGCCTTGTAATGCTCACCCAGGCTTTTAAAATATTCCACCGCCTCATCGCGCGGCAACACGCGGCGCGTAATCGGCTCGTCAATAGCCGCCAGCGCTGTCATGCGCTTTTCAATCGCCAGCAAATCTTCGGGGGTAAATGGACGCTTGTAGGCAAAATCGTAGTAGAACCCGTTTTCAATTACCGGACCAATGGTGACCTGCGCTTCTGGAAACAAGTCCTTGACGGCATAAGCCAGCAAGTGAGCCGCGCTGTGGCGTATCAGTTCTAGGCCGTCAGCGTCTTTGGCGGTGACGATGGCCAGTGCGCTGTTTTTTTCAATCAGGAAACTGGTGTCGACCAACTTACCGTCAACCTTGCCGCCCAGGGCCGCTTTGGCCAAGCCGGTGCCGATAGACGCAGCCACGTCGGCCACGGTCAGTGCGTGGGCAAAGTCGCGGTGGGAACCATCGGGAAGCGTTATCTGGATCATGGCAAAGGGCAAAAAATGGGAGGGGAAAATGAGATGCAACGGATTTACGGCGATTGCAAATCGTTGCCGGATCGACAACACTGAATGATCGATTCTAACTGGCCGCCCTGATCTTCCGGCAATAACAAACGTCTTGTAAAACTCCGGTAAAGAAGCGCTGGCTGGTTTGCCGTGCGTCGGCCAGCCCACACAAAGGCGCGTTGATCAAAGCGCGCCTCAAGCGCTTTGAGTTGATCAAACCCAGGAAATACATGACGAATTCAAGACCGATTTTTCGTATCGTTGTCGTTTGCGCGATAGCCACACTGACACTGTCGGCGTGCGTGGTGGCGCCGCACCCTCGCACAGTTTACGTCCAGCCAGCGGCAGTGCAGCCCGAGATCGTGGTGGGCGTCGCACCGCCGCCGCCTTATGTCGAAATCATTCCAGTGGTGCCGTTTGCAGGCGCTGTCTGGATAGGTGGCTACTGGGGCTGGTCAGGCGGACGTCACCAATGGGTACCAGGGCGCTACGACTACGCACGGCCCGGTTATCGCTGGCAAGCCCACCAGTGGAGCCCGGGCTTGCACGGCAACTGGTACCTGCGAGGCGGCGGCTGGATTCGATAAACGTTAAAAAAGGCCAGGACGAAAGTCGCTGGCCTTTTTGAAGGGGATGACTTGGAAGCCCCGCTTGGGGTCTTCGTCTCAGACGATCAGTGGAACTGCTCTTCTTCGGTCGAGCCGGTCAGCGCGGTCACACTGGACTTGCCGCCCTGAATCACGGTGGTCACTTCGTCGAAATAGCCGGTGCCGACTTCCTGCTGGTGCGACACAAAAGTGTAGCCGCGGCTGCGGGCTGCGAATTCGGGCTCTTGCACCTTCTCGATATAAGCTGTCATTCCGCGCGCCACGTAGTCCTGCGCCAAGTCGAACATGTTGTACCACATGGAATGGATGCCAGCCAGCGTGATGAACTGGTACTTGTAGCCCATGGCGCCGAGTTCTTTCTGGAACTTGGCAATGGTCGCGTCGTCCAGGTTCTTCTTCCAGTTGAACGAAGGGGAGCAGTTGTAGGCCAGCATCTTGCCGGGGTGCACCGCATGCACGGCATCGGCGAATTTCTTGGCAAACTCGAGGTCGGGCGTACCGGTTTCGCACCACACCAGATCGGCGTAATGAGCGTAGGCCACAGCGCGGGAAATCGCCTGATCCATGCCTTTTTTGGTTTTGTAGAAACCTTCAGCGGTGCGCTCGCCGGTGATGAAGGGCTTGTCGTTTTCATCGTAGTCGCTGGTCAGCAAGTCGGCGGCTTCGGCATCGGTACGGGCAATCACCAAGGTAGGCACGCCGCAAACGTCAGCAGCCATGCGGGCAGCGATCAGCTTCTGACAGGCTTCTGCCGTAGGCACCAGCACTTTTCCGCCCATATGGCCACATTTCTTGACGGAAGCAAGTTGGTCTTCAAAGTGGACGCCGGCCGCACCGGAGTTGATCATGGCTTTCATCAGCTCGAACGCGTTCAGCACGCCACCGAAACCTGCTTCGGCATCGGCCACGATGGGCGCGAAGTTGTCGATGTAGCCGGCGTCGCCTGCGTCAATCCCCTTGGAATGCTGGATTTCGTCGGCACGGCGGAAGGTGTTGTTGATGCGCTCGACCACTTTTGGCACCGAGTCCACTGGGTACAGCGACTGGTCAGGGTACATGGCGGCATAACCGTTGTTGTCGGCGGCAACTTGCCAGCCTGACAAATAAATGGCTTTGACGCCGGCTTTCACCTGTTGCATCGCCTGACCGCCGGTCAGCGCGCCGAGGCAGTTAACGTAAGGCTCGTTGTTCACCAGACCCCAGAGCTTTTCAGCGCCACGGCGAGCCAGCGTATGCTCGATTGGGAATGAGCCGCGAAGGCGAACCACGTCGGCTGCGCTGTAGCCGCGCTTGATGCCTTTCCAGCGTGGATTGGTTGCCCAGTCTTTTTCAAGGGCGGCAATTTGCTGTTCGCGACTGAGTTGTTCGGTAAAGCTTTGTGGCATGGTGAACTCCATTAGTAGAAAAAAATAAGTGGGTTTATTCTAAGTCTTCTACAAGACTTAAACACAATCTTATGTCTTATATAAGACTATATATTTCTTTAAAAATCAACTACTTAGATTTGTATTTCACTATACGAAATTTAGTTCTTCATTGCGCAAATTAATCACAAGCAGCTTTTGCCTTTATTTCGTCTTGTGATAAAAACTTTTGCCTTGTGAAAAAATTAAACTCGGGTTGACGACATCCAAGCTATCAGTTGAGCCACGAATTAGACCTATGACAGGTCTAAACAGTATTTGACTCAATGAATTAGGTCCGGTTGGCAGCGGCAATTTCGCGTTCGCGCTGCCGGGTTTTCCGCGCCACCCAGACGCTGTAGCTGACGATGACCACTGTCACAGTGGCAATCAGCAGTGTCGCGGCCGCATAGATGGTCGGGTTAATGCCGCGTCGCGCATAGCCAAAGATCACTTGCGGCAGCGTGTTGACGCCGGGACCGGATAAAAATTCGGCAATCACCACATCATCGAAAGACAGGGTGAAAGACAGCAGAAAAGCCGCCAGCACGGCCTGGAAGATATTCGGCAGCGTGATGAGGAAAAAAACCTGATGCGGCCGTGCGCCCAGGTTCATGGCAGCTTCTTCAATCGAGCGGTCCATTTCCAGCAGTCTTGACTGGACGACCACCATGGCATACGCCATGCCCAGCAGCGTATGGCCCAGGACAATGGTGAGCATGCCGCGCTGCGGCCATCCCAGAAAATTTTGCGCACCGACCATCAACAGGAGCAGCGACAGGCCAATGACCACTTCCGGCATGACCAGCGGTGCGTTGACCATGCCGGAGAAGGTGGTACGGCCTGGAAAACGGCGATACCGCACCAGGACAAAAGCGCAAAACGTGCCCAGCGTGGCAGAAAGCAGGCCGGACACCAAGGCGATTTTCAGCGAAAGCCAGAAGCCGTCGACGATCTTGGTATCGCGCGTCAATGCCTCATACCAGCGCAGCGAAAACCCGGTGAATTCCGCATCTTGGCGGGTGCTGTTGAACGAAAAGACGACCATGAAAATCAGCGGCAGGTACAAGAACAGGTAAACCAGTGCCAGCCACAGCTTGCCGAAGTGCTTTTCCATCATGCTTTTCATGGCCGGGTTACTTCCCTGGCTCGGCCGCATCGCCGGTGTAATGGTAGTAAATCGCCAATGGCACGACGATCAGACCGATCATGACCACCGCGAGCGCCGTCGCCCGTGGCCAGTTGTTGCCGGTGAACATTTCATCCCAGACCACGCGTCCGATCATGATGTTTTCAGGCCCGCCCAGCAGCGAAGGAATCACGAACTCGCCCACGCATGGAATGAACACCAGCATAAAGCCGGCGACGATGCCAGCCCGAGACAGCGGCACAGTGACCAGCCAGAAGGACTTGAACGGCGAAGCGCCCAGGTCATAAGCCGCTTCCAGCAATCGGAAATCCATCTTCACCAGATTGGCATAAAGGGGCAGCACCATGAAAGGCAGGTAGACGTAGGTCATGCCTACCATCATGGACACATCGGTGTAGAGAAGCTGGAGGGGTTCAGCCGTCAATCCCAGCGCCATGAGCGCCCGGTTGAACACGCCCTGGTCAGCCAGGATGCCTTTCCAGGCATAGACGCGCAGCAGGAACGAGGTCCAGAATGGAAGCATCACCATCATCAACAAAGCAGGCCTCACGCTTGACGGCGATCGCGCAATGAAATAGGCGAACGGGTAGCCGATAACCAGGCACAGCACGGCGGTGCACAGCGCATACCAGAGCGATCGCAAATAAGCCTCGACGTAAAGCGTCTGGAACAGCGCGCCACCTTCGCTGCTGCGAAAAATCGACCCGTAGTTCTCGTACTTGAGCTTGAGCAGGCCGGATTGCGAATCCCACAGAGGCTTGAACGGATTGATGTCGTTGCCCATGTCGACAAAGCTGATGTACAGCAGGATGAGGAAGGGCAGGAAGAAAAAAACGATCAGCCACAGATAAGGCACGCCGATCACGAAGCGTTTTCCGGGCATGGGAAAGCGTGAAGCGGCCATGGCGTTGGTGGGCTCCTTTAATCGCGCAGCACAATGCCGGCGCGGTCGTCCCACCAGAAAAACACCTTGTCTTCCCATGTGATGTTGCTCAGGTCCTGCCGCGAGGTATTGGCTTCGGTGATGCGCACCCGGGAGCCGTCGACTGCCACGACGATGTAGGTGTTGTAAGAGCCAAAGTAGGCAATTTCCTGGACTTTTCCGGTGAAGACATTGCGGTCCACATCGGGGCGCTGCTTGCTGATTTCGATTTTCTCGGGCCGCACGGCAATGGCCAGTGGCATGTTCCATGAGCCGCTCACGCCGTGGCCGACCTGGATTTCACCGATACCGGTGATGGCGGCGCAGCGGTCTGTCTCGTCCACGCTGAGGCGGCCTTCAAACATATTCACATTGCCAATAAAGTCTGCAACAAAGCGGTTGGCCGGATGCTCGTACACCTCTTCGGGCGTGCCCACCTGCAACACCCTGCCCTTGCTCATGACGGCGATGCGGCCCGCCATGGTCATGGCTTCTTCCTGGTCGTGGGTCACCATCACGCAGGTCACGCCGACTTTCTCGATGATGTTGACGAGTTCGAACTGGGTCTGTTCGCGCAGCTTCTTGTCCAGCGCGCCCAGTGGTTCATCAAGCAACAAAAGCTTGGGCCGCTTGGCCAGGCTGCGGGCCAACGCCACCCGCTGCTGCTGGCCACCGGAGAGCTGGTGCGGCTTGCGTTTGGCAAACGCGCCAAGTTGCACCAGATCCAGCATTTCGCCTACCCGCTGCTGAATGTCGGCCTTGGGCAGGCCTTCGCGCTTGAGGCCGAAAGCAACGTTTTCCCAGGTATCGAGGTGCGGAAACAAGGCATACGACTGGAACATCATGTTGATGGGACGGTCATAGGGCTGCAGCCCGGCCACGTCCTCGCCACCCAACAGGATACGGCCCGAGGTGGGCTTCTCAAAGCCCGCCAGCATGCGAAGCAAAGTGGATTTACCGCAGCCTGAACTGCCCAGCAACGCGAAAATCTCGCCACGGTTCACCGACAGCGACACCTCGTCGACCGCCAGCGCCTCGTCAAAGCGCTTGACCAGTTTCTCGGTGACCAGGTAGCCCGCTTTTCCATCGTTTTCTGCCATGCATCCGTTCCTGCGTTTTTTTGTACTTCGGAATCCACAGCCTCATTGATCTGACTGAAAAACTCAATTTCATCATCAAAAAGGCTATTTCCGCAATACCAGCAAACCTAACCAGCTATTGATTCAGTAGCGTGATGCCGCTGGTTGCTTGCCGCACCACCATCAACACTGAAAGCAGGGCCAATGGCATGTCCCAAGTGCTGATGTCAGGCACGGGAAATTGACGTCACCGGCCTTTTTTGACGCTGTTGTAGGCGTTGGCCAGGGCTTCACGGGCTTCGTTGGTGAAACTGCTGGGCGCGATCATCTTGCTGAAGTACGCGGGCTCGACAAAGATGGTCTTGTTGCCTGAAATCTCCGGCTTGATCTGGGCAATCGCTGCCTTGTTGGCGGTGGGATAGTTCATCGTGTTGGTCACCGACGCAGCGTTTTCGGGACGCAGGTAGAAATTGATGAAAGCCTGGGCGTTGTTTGGATGCCTGGCGTCCTTGGTCAGGGCCATCGTGTCGGCGAAAAGCAATGCGCCGGTGCTCGGCAGCAGGGCTTCAATGACGTCCTTCGAGCCGTTTTCCCTGGCGCGGTTGGCGGCGATGTTGATGTCGCCCGACCAGCCGATGACCGCGCACGCTTTGGCGCCGGCCACATCATCGATCATGGTGGCGCTGAACAGGCGCACGTCCTTGCGAACCTTGAACAGCATTTCGGCGGCTGCCTTGAAGTCGGCAGGGTTGTTCGAATAGGCGTCCTTGCCGATGTAGTGCAGCGCCGCCGGAATGATTTCGGTGGGTGAATCCAGGTAGGCAATGCCGCAGGATTTGAGCTTGGCGGTGTATTTGGGGTCAAACACCAGGTCCCAGGCGTTTTCCGGCATGGGCATGCCGGCCAGCGCCTTGTCCACCCTGGTCTTGTTGATGCCCACGGTGGTGAAGCCCCAGGCCCAGGGCACCAGGTACTTGTTGCCTGGATCGGCCTTGGTCAGGGTGTCCATGATGGCCGGCTCCAGATTGGCAAGGTTGGGAATCTTGGCCTTGTCCAGCGGCTGCAGCAGCCCGCCTTCTATCTGCGACTTGGCAAACACGGTACCCGGCACAACGATGTCATAACCGGTGTTGCCAGCCACCAGCTTGGCATGCAGGGCTTCATTGGTTTCAAAGGTGTCGTAATTGACCTTGATGCCGGTTTCCTTTTCAAAGGCGGCTGTCATGCCTTCGGGAATGTAGTCAGGCCAGTTGTAGATATTGAGCACCTTCTCCTCGGCATTGACCGGTAGCGCCGGGGCTGCAGCCACAGCCGCAGGCGCGGGAACAACCGCCACCGGTTCTTCTTTTTTGCCGCAAGCGGCCAGCAAAAGCGCTGAAATGGCGGTCACCAGTACAAGTTTTTTCATGGGGGGGATGGGCTCCGGAGAAAGGTAAACAACGAACAAATTGCCAGTTCAAAAAATGGCCAGAATACACACCGTAGGCAATGCAATATCCGGACCTGCTGGAGCCCGACGAACTGCAGTATTTATTTTATTCAATCCATCTGGCCGGCAGCTTGTAAATCAACCAGGGTGGCGTCCAGGCAACGGCGGATCAGCGTCATCATCTCGTCGATTTGTTCGTGCGTCATCACCAGCGGCGGCGCAATGATCATGCGGTCGCCCACGGCGCGCATGATCAGCCCCAGCCGGAAGCAGTGGCCGCGGCACAGCATGCCCACGCCCAGTTCGGGGTCGAACGCTTCATGCATTGCCTTGTTTTTGCTCAACACCAGACCGCCCATGAAGCCGCACGTCTCGGCCAGCCCCACCAGCGGGTGCTCGCCCAGTTCGGCAAAGCGTTTGGCCAGGTAAGGCCCAATGTCGTCCTTCACGCGCCCGGGCAGGTTTTCCTTTTCCATGACGTCCAGGTTGGCCAGGGCCACGGCACAGGCCACCGGATGGCCGCTGTAGGTGTAGCCGTGGTTGAATTCTCCACCCTGCTCGATCAGCACCTCGGCGACCCGGTTGCCCACCATCACGCCGCCCAGCGGGATGTAGCCGCTGGTCACACCCTTGGCAAACGTCACCAGATCGGGCCGATAGCCGAATTTTTCGTAGGCAAACCAGTGGCCCACGCGGCCGAAAGCGCAGATCACCTCGTCGCTGATCAGCAAAATGCCGTACTTGTCAACAATGCGCTGGATCTCGGGCCAGTAGCTGTCGGGTGGAATGATCACGCCGCCGGCACCCTGCACCGGCTCGGCGATGAACGCCGCCACCTTGTCCGCACCCAGCGCCAGGATTTTGTCTTCCAGCCAGCCGGCGGCGCGCAGGCCGAATTCGGCGGGGGTCTCGCCAGGCTGGCCCATCTCGTAAAAGTACGGCTGCCCGATGTGGGTGATGTTGGGAATCGGCAGGTCGCCTTGTGCATGCATGCTGGACATGCCGCCCAGCGAGGCACCGGCCATGGTGCTGCCGTGGTAGCCGTTGATCCGGCCAATAATGATTTTGCGCTCCGGCTGGCCCAGCAGATCCCAGTAACGGCGCACCATGCGCACGTTCGAGTCGTTGCTTTCAGAGCCGCTGCTGGAATAAAACACGTGCTTGAAGCTGCGGCCGCCCACCTCGGGCGCCAGCGCTGAAAGCCGGGCCGCCAGCTGCACGGCGGGCACATTGGTGGTCTGGAAAAAGCTGTTGTAGTAAGGCAGCGTCATCATCTGCCGGTAGGCGGCGGTTGCCAGTTCTTCGCGGCCATAGCCCACATTGACGCACCACAGGCCGCTCATGGCATCGAGTAGCTTGTGGCCATCGGAATCCCAGACGTAGATGTTCTCGGCCCGGGTAATGACCCGCGCGCCGTGCGCCGCCATGTCCTTGAAGTCGGTGAAGGGGTGCAGGAAATGTTCGCGGTCCAGGGACTGGATCAGGGCGGTGTCGACAGGCGTGTTCATGGTGGATACCTCTTGGTTGCGGTGGATCGGTTACGGCTTAGACCAGCAGCAGCAGGTGTTCACGCTCCCATGGCGAGATCACCTTCATGAACTCGGCAAACTCCATTTCCTTGATTTCGGAATACACCGTGACAAAATCTCGGCCCAGCACTTCATGCAGGTCCGACTCGCGGCGCAGCCAGTCCAGCGCCTCGCCCAGGCTGCGCGGCAGCGAATAAGGCGACAGGTAGGCATCGCCCTTCATCTCGGGCTTGGGCTTGATCTTGTTCTTGATGCCCAGATAACCGCAGGCCAGCGTCATGGCCAGGGCGATATACGGATTGGCGTCAGCACCGATCACCCGGTTTTCCACCCGGCGGGCTTGTGGCGTGGAAATCGGCGAGCGAATGCCGACAGTGCGGTTGTCGTGTCCCCAGGCGATGTTGATCGGTGCGGCCGTGTCGCGCGACAGCCGCCGGTAGCTGTTGACATAAGGCGCGACCAGCGCCATAGCCGCCGGAATGTAGCGCTGCAGCCCGCCGATGTAATGAAAGAAAGCCTCCGACTCGCTGCCATCCCGGTTGCTGAATATGTTCTGGCCGGTTTCGCGGTTCAGGATGCTCTGGTGCACATGCATGGCGCTGCCGGGCTCGGTTGCAATCGGCTTGGCCATGAAGGTGGCATACATGTTGTGGCGCAGGGCCGCTTCGCGCACTGTGCGCTTGAACAGGAACACCTCGTCGGCCAGGCCCAGCGGATGGGCATGGAAAAAATTGATCTCCATCTGCCCTGCGCCGACTTCATGAATCAGCGTGTCGACATTGAGCTCCATCTTTTCACAGTAGTCGTAGATGTCCTCGAACAGCGGGTCAAACTCGTTCACCGCGTCGATGCTGTAGGCCTGGCGCGAAGTTTCGGCGCGCCCGCTGCGGCCAACTGGCGGGCGCAGCAGCGTGTTGGGGTCGGTGTTGCGGGCCACCAGGTAAAACTCCAGCTCGGGCGCCACCACCGGCACCAGGCCTTCGGCTTCATACAGTTCGCACACCCGGCGCAGCACGCTTCTGGGCGCAAACGGCACCAGCTTGCCGGCCGGGTCGAAGCAGTCGTGGATCACCTGCGCCGTCGGGCTCGACGCCCACGGAACAATCCGTGCCGTGGACGGGTCGGGCCGCAGGTGCATGTCCTTGTCGGTCGGGCTGATCACATCGTAGTAAGGGCCGCTCTCGGGGAACTCGCCGGTCACGCCCATGGCCACCACCCCCTCGGGCAGGCGCATACCCCGGTCCTCGGTGAATTTGCCGCGCGGCAGGATCTTGCCCCGGGCCACGCCCGTCAGGTCAGGCACCAGGCATTCGACTTCGGTGATCCTGCGTTCATTCAGCCAGTTTTCCAGTTCCGTAAAGGTCGTTGCTTTTGTCATGCTCATGTTCAGACTCATCGCGCGCTCCTGTTTTTCGACGCCTGTCGGTGGATTGGAATAACCTGGGTTCAACTTGAGGGGCAGCCCTTTCCAGCATGCGGCCGGCATGACGGCGTTCGCAAGCCTGGCCAAAGGCCGCAAAAATGGCTCGGTAGAAAGGATTTTCCTGGCAGTTCCACTCGGGGTGCCATTGCACGGCATAGGCAAACGCGGCAGCCCCCTTGATCTCGAAGGCCTCGACCAATCCGTCGGATGCATGGCCCAGCGCGTGCAATCCGTTGGCCAGCCGGCCAATGCCCTGACCATGCAGCGAATTGACCTGGGCCGTGCCGCCGCCGGCCCACTCTGCAAACGCACAGCCCGGCACAAAACGCACCGCATGTGCAGGTCCGTAGGCCTCTTCAAGGCTGACGCCTTCGGGATCGCGATGGTCGAAGTGCCCTTCCCGCGCATGCACACTTTGTTCCAGAGAGCCGCCCAAGGCCACGTTGATTTCCTGAAAACCACGGCAAATGCCCAGCAGCGGCACACCAGCGGACTGACATGCCCGTACCAGCGCCAGCGTGAGCGCATCGCGCTGCGGGTCGAGCGGCAAGCCGGTGTCCAGCACGTCCTGGTCAAAATGAGAGGGATGAACATTCGACGGCGAACCGGTCAGCATGACGCCGTCGACCAATTCCAAAAGCGCCGGTATCTGTGCCGCATCTGCCAAGGGAAACAGCACAGGCTGGGCACCAGCGCATTGCGTGACGGCACGGGCATATTTCTCTCCCAGTACCAGAAAAGGGAACTGGTGACCTTCCTCACCCAGAAGCCGATGGTCGGCAGGCAACCACACCAGCGGCAGGTGACGGTGCTGCGAAGAAATCAACAGGGTTTGCCGCATGAGTGATGGGTGTTGAGGGAGTTCCAGCCAGTGTAACCAGCCCCACCATGGCGCCGATTAAACGGTGGCGGCGTGCCTGCAAGTGTTTTGCGGTGCGAATTCTGATTCGGGCCAGGAAGGTACGAACTCGCCTGCCCAACAGTCGAACGCACGGTGCAGCAAGTTATGGGTCGACCATGGAGGCGAGAGGCGAGGTGTGAATGGATGGCCCGGCCGGCCGAACGCCTATCAATTCATTTGCAGCCGCCGGCATGCACATGATGACGGTGGATGGAAAAGGCACAGCGCCAACCGAATATGACGCGACGGAAGAGGCGCTTCATCCTGGAAGAAATTCAGGATTGGCAAGCAATTTTTCAAGTCGAAACAGCGCTTCCCGCTATATATACCGACACAAGCTGCTATCTTTTTTAAAAAATTATGGCAGGATTTTTCTGTTGGGCACAAGCCTGTCAGCCACCATGCTTCCTTCTGTCAAGCCATTTGCCTGAAGAATGGTGCCTTGGCTTGTCTACGCAAAGATTGATATATGCCGTATCAATCCAGCATGCCTCCTAACTTAACTTCAGGGTTTTTACCATCAACAAAAACGCTTCACATTGGTCCGTTTGGGGGGTTGCGGCATCAAAAATATCAAATTAACATTTGTTTTGTGAGGATAAGTTATTAACAGCGATATTTGTATGTTATTAGGCCCGGCCTAACAACTGAAAATCAACCAATCAGGACGTTATATATGGCAATTTTAATGGTGCCCAGTTCGCTGCGCCGTTACACCAACCAGCAGAGTCGTATCACCCTTGCTGTCAGTTCCATCGAGGAGGCACTCAAGCGCTTTTCCGAAGATTCAAGCGAGCTTCGCAATCACCTGTTTAGCGGTCAAGTCCTGCGCAAATTCATCGTCGTTTGCAAAAACGGCCAGGACATCAGGCTTCTGGACGGACTGCAGACATTGGTGAGCGATGCCGATGAAGTCCAGATCATTGCGAGCGTTGCCGGAGGATGAACGCGCTACTTCAACCCGACATACTGCCAGAACTCTCCAGCAGCGAACTTCGGCGTTTCAACCGCCAGATCATCCTGCCCGAATTTGGCATCGAAGCGCAGCGACGCCTCAAGGCGGGCAGCGTTCTACTGATTGGCCTGGGCGGCCTGGGCAGCCCGGCTTCGCTTTATTTGGCGGCTGCAGGGGTCGGGCGAATCGGCCTGGTGGACGGCGATGTGGTCGAAGAAACCAATCTTCAGCGCCAGATCGTGCACGGCCAGTCAGCGCTCGGGCGCTTGAAAAATGAAAGTGCCGAAGCACGCTTGCTGGACATCAACCCGAACGTCCAGATCGAACGTCACGATGTGCGGCTGAATATTGACAATGCGCTGGCGCTGATCTCCCAGTACGACGTGATCATTGACGGCTCCGACAATTTTCCGACGCGCTACCTGGTCAACGATGCCTGCGTAAAGCTTGGCAAGCCTGACGTTTATGGCGGCGTATTGCGTTTTGACGGCCAACTCAGCGTGTTCGATGCGCGCACGGGACCGTGCTATCGCTGCATGTTTCCCGAACCACCACCGCAGGAGTTCGCGCCCAATTGCTCAGAGGCTGGCGTGCTGGGTGTGCTGCCCGGTGTGATTGGGTCACTGCAGGCGACCGAGGCGCTCAAGTTGTTGAGCGGCGTCGGCTCGCCCATGATCGGCCGCATGCTGATCTATGACGGACTGGACCTTTCCTTCAACACGGTCCACATCGCCAAGGACCCCGACTGCCCGGTCTGCAGTCGTGCGCCGCAAGACATCGCGCTCAAAGAAACCGTCATGGTTTGCGCTGCGCCGGTTGGCCAGTCCATCTCGTCTGGTGGACTCCAGGCGAGGCTGCAGGCACAGGACGATTTGGTCATCGTCGATGTACGCAATCCGGCCGAATGGCTGCCCGGCCGAATTCCGGGCGCTATCGGATGGCCCAAGCCGGAACTCGAGCGCGCGCTGAATGAATCTGGCGCAAGCCAATTGCCCAGAGACCGCGACATCGTGCTGGTGTGCCAAAGCGGCATGCGGAGCAACAGCGTCATCAAATCGCTGGTCGCGGCAGGTTATGACCCGCTCCGGCTCTACAGCCTTGAACAAGGCATGGCGGCATGGCCGGGGGATGTTCAACTTGTCTGAAACGGTGGCAGCTTCCATACCCACGCGGCATGGGTTGCTGCACAACCGTTTATATGGGGCCCGGCGGATGGCCACACGCATCCGCAACGATTTTTTTGAAAGGATGGTTCTTCATGTCCATTAATGAAGCCCGCCCCGATGTATCCAGCGACGACCTGGTTCGCCAGATCATCACCCTCGCGCCCACCGGCGTCCCCATTACCCCTGCTATTGCAGAACAGCTTCAGGCGGCGACGCAAGCCCTTTTGGCACTGGCCAATGTTGACGGAAAGCTCGAACACAGTCCCATGAAACTGGCGATGGAGCGGACGGTAGACCTGCACCGTGAGTCCGCTGAAAAACGACTCACGGGTCAACGCGTGTTGGTCACCGGCGGCGCCGGCTGTGTCGGCTCGCATTTGATTCCCCTGCTCTTTGAACTCGGTGCAATGGAAATTATCATTGCAGACATTGCCGTCGAAAATGGCAGCATTGCCATGGAAGGCAACAGTGTCGGCTCGCCCACCCGGCAACTGATAAATTGCCAGGTCGACATCCGGGATGCGGCCCTGCTCGACGCGGTGTTCGCCCAGACCAAACCACATGTCGTTTTTCACCTGGCCAGCATCCGCGAGCCCGGCCGTGCCGAGGCGGTGATACGCGAAGCCATCGAAACCAATGTGTTTGGTACGCGCAATGTCATAAACGCCTGTCTTCGCCATGGCGTGGAGGATGCGATTTACTCTTCTACCGGCAAGTGTTTTGCCTATGTCTCCGATCACGTCTACACCGGCAGCAAAAAACTGGCCGAAGCGCAGTGGGCCGCTGTTGCACGCCGCAGCAACTCGACACGGTTTCGCTGCACTCGCTTTACCCATGTCATGGAAAACGGCGTGGTTACGCAGAACATCGTCGACGGCATTGCGAGCGGGCTGGTCGGCCTGCACGGCCCCGACCGTTATTTCAATATTCAGAATCTGCGACAGGCGGGCCATTTGCTGGTCAACGCCCTGGCGCTCGCTGAACAGACACCGGTGGATGGCTTCTGGGCTGCCGTTGATCTGGGCTGGCCTGTGAACACGCTGGAACTGGCCCTTTACCTTATCCAGCAAAGCGGCAAACCGGTGGCCTTGCATTTTCTGGGCGTGCCCAAGGGCTATGACGAGGTGTTCTTCCGTGGCCAGTTCTGCTGGAGCGGTGAAACCGCTTACCACCCGCTGGTCAATGCGCTTGAAGCGCCCAGCGGCTTTGGCGACCGGAGCGGCACCATGATCGGCGCACGCGTGCAACCCTTCAGCGAAGACGCGCTGGCTGTTGAATTGGAAACTCTCAAAATAGCGCTGGACGACCAAACGCTCGACGTTCTGGAAGTCAAGGCGGCACTGAACCAGGCAGTAGGCGGCCTGGCACGGTCCATCTTTGCTGCAACCGACCTGCCACGCCTCATCGATGTGCTCTGGTGGGGTGCAGCCCCGGCGTGGATCGGAACATCAACCAGGGAGGCCGGGCGTTTCGAAGTGGTCATTCAACTGCTGATCGACACCGTTTTGGCCGGGTTGCGCCAGACCAATGGACCGATGTTGATTGCAAACCGGCAAAAGCTGCAAGAGGTACACCAGACCCTTGTGCGTATTCCCGGCCTTGCGGCTCAGTCCAGCAGACTGGAAAGCCTGCTGGAAGATTCGGCTGTGACAGTAGCAACAAATTAGGCAGGCGGCTCAAGCGCCTGCCTACTGCGTGCTTTGCCACGAAACCGAGCCAGCCCATTTGCCAATGAAGGCTGAACGCCCATGGGCAGGCCGGTAAAACAGCGCACATCTTGATGCGATACTTTACGCAAGCCGGCTGTGCGCTGCCGCTATGGATGGCATGACCATTTTTCGCGTCGCAGGCGAACGGCTAAAGGCAAACTCTGCAGCGTTTTGATTCTGTGATCAGATCAATACGATCATGGGCGCGCTACTTACTGGGCAAGAGGCTCTTTATTGCTCCAGCAAAAAAGCCACTTCTTCCAGTATTTTCCTGTTCTCGTCCTGGAGTTTTCAACGTGTCGCACCGCCCCGCTTCCCCGTGGATTGCCTATGCCTGCCTGGCGCTCAGCATGTCACTCGTCGGCAGTTATGTTGCCTTGTCCAAGCCACTGGTGACCGCTTTGCCGGTGTTCTTGCTGGCCTGGCTGCGGTTTGGCATTGGTGGACTGGCAATGGCGCACTGGCTGAAAAAGCCGGCATCCGAAATGCCGATGAGCCCGCAAACCCGCCGGCTGGTGTTCCTGGAGTCCTTCCTGGGTAATTTCCTGTTTTCGATCTGCATGCTGTTCGGCGTGAGCCTGACCAGCGCGGTGGCCGCCGGTGTCATCATGGCAGCGATTCCGGCTACGGTGGCGCTGCTGAGCTGGACTTTTTTGCGCGAGCGGATCAGCGCCCGCGTCTGGGCCGCCGTGGCCTGCGCTGTTCTGGGCATCGCCCTGGTTTCGCTCTCAAAAAGTGAGCTGCCTGTGCAGATGGGTAATGCGCAAGAGGCCGATTTGGCATCAAAAAACGCTTGGCTGGGCAATCTGTTGCTGGTAGGTGCGGTGCTGTGCGAAGCGGCGTATGCGGTGATCGGCAAGAAGCTGACCGGCGTGCTCAGCCCCAAGCGCATCTCGGCGCTGATCAACCTGTGGGGTTTTGCGCTGGTCACGCCTTTCGGGCTGTGGATGGCCTGGGGCTTTGACTTTGCCGCCGTCGCGCCGGCCAGTTGGACGCTGCTGGTGTTTTATGCGCTGGCCGCGAGCGTCTGGACGGTGTGGCTGTGGATGACCGGCCTGAAAACCATTCCCGCCAACGAGGCTGGGGTGTTCACCGTGTTGCTGCCGGTGAGCGCGGCGGCAGTCGGCGTGGGGGTGCTCGGTGAAAGCCTGAACGGCACGCAAGTCGGCGCCTTTGCGATTGCGCTGGTGGGCGTGGTGCTGGCGACGCTGCCCCAGCGCAAGCCACGTGCAGGCACTTTGTTGCCTTAAGGCGGCTTTGGTGCAGCGGCGGCTGCGTTTAATAAGGCATTGAATTCGGGATAGATGGACCCCGGGTCAAGCCCGGGATGACAGGCCATACGACGGGGACAGATAAGCGAATGGACAGGTCACCGAATGGACGACTCACCGCACCTCAGGCGAACAGCGCCTTGTACTGCTCGCGCAAGACATTCTTTTGCACCTTGCCCATGGCGTTGCGCGGCAGTTCGCTAACCAGGAAACATTGTTTGGGCACCTTGAAGTTGGCCATTTTTGACTTCATCTCGGCCATGATCTGCAGACTGTCGGGTGTGGCACCGGGCTTGGCAATCACCACGGCCACGCCGACTTCGCCGAAGTCGGCATGCGGCACGCCGACCACGGCGCTTTCGGCCACGCCAGGCAACTCGTTGATAAAGCCTTCTATCTCGGCGGGATACACGTTGTAGCCGCCGCTGATGATCAGGTCCTTGCTGCGCCCGACGATGGTGATGTAGCCGTCCGTGTCGGTTTTTCCGACATCGCCAGTCTTGAAATAACCGTCAGCAGTGAATTCCTCGGCGGTTTTTTCAGGCATGCGCCAGTAACCTGAAAATACATTCGGGCCCTGGACCTGAATGTTGCCAATGTCGCCCACCGGCAGCGGCTGGCCGTCGTCGCCCTGCACCCGCAGGTGGACGCCCGGCAACGCAAAGCCGACCGTGCCGCCGCGCCGCTCGCCATTTTGGCAAGGGTTGGACGTCAGCATGGCGGTTTCGCTCATGCCGTAGCGCTCCAGGATGGTGTGTCCGGTGCGCGCCTGCCATTCGAGGAAGGTATCCAGCAGCAGCGGTGCCGACCCGGCGATGAACAGGCGCATGTTGCGGCACGCGTCCCGCGTCAAACCGGGCTCGGCGAGCAGGCGCACATATAAGGTCGGCACACCCATGAACACGGTCGCTTCAGGCAGTTTTTCAATCACCTTTTTCGGATCGAATTTGGACAGCCAGATCATCTTGCTGCCGTTGATCAGCGCGCCGTGAATGGCAACGAACAGGCCGTGGACATGAAAAATCGGCAAGGCATGGATCAGCACATCGCCGCCCTCCGCCCGCGTCCGCCAGCCCCAGTAGTCTTTCAGCACGCGCGCGTTGCTCAGCAGATTGCCATGCGACAGCATCGCGCCCTTGCTGCGCCCGGTCGTGCCGCTGGTGTAGAGGATGGCGGCCATGTCGTCCGGCTGCTTGAGCGCCGCTTCATGCCGGTCGCTGCAATGCGCGGCGCGGTCCAGGAGCGAGCCGCTGCGGTCATCGTCCAGCGTGAAGACGTTTTGCGTGCCAGCCTTGAAGGCGATTTTGCTGACCCAGCCAAAATTGGCGCTGCTGCAGACCACCACCGCCGGCTCGGCATTGCCGATGAAATACTCGATTTCGGCGCTCTGGTACGCGGTGTTCAGGGGCAAAAATACAAAGCCGGCCCGCAGCGTGGCCAGGTACAAGACCATCGCCTCGACCGATTTTTCGACCTGCACGGCAATCCGGGCGCCTTCGGGCAGGCTCAGGGATTGCAGCAGATTGGCCATCATGGCGCTGCCGTGGTCCAGGTCGCGCCATGAATACAGCAGGCCATTGCCGGTTTCAATGGCGACTTCGTCCAGGTCGGCGGGAAAGGCGGCTCGCAGCGCGGCAAAGAGGTTGTGGTTGTTCATGGAATGGATGATGTCAGGAGTAGAGGATGCAGCGATTCAGGCGCTGAACGCCGGCGGACGCTTTTCCATGAAAGCGGTAATGCCTTCACGGTGTTCTGGAGAAGCTGCGTAGTCATAAGCGATCGCTATTGTATTTATAGCTGCTTGCGTAGGCAGGATATGCGCCAGCACCCTAAATGATGCTTTATTCAGGCGTGCGGCCTGCGGCGCCAGTTGCCCGATGCGCTGGATGCGCTGCTGTACTGCAGTGTCCAGTGCGTCGGTCGCCAGAACCTCGTTCAAAAAGCCGCGCTGCTTCATCTCGGCCGCGTCCAGAACGGCGGCGGACAGCAGCATCTCGCGCGCCGTCAGCTCGCCCACGGCGCGCATCACCAGCGCCGCCTCGCGCGGCGCCATCGGAAAGCCGAGCTTCGCAATCGGTGCGCCGAACCGCGCGCTGCCGGTTGCCAGCCGGATATCGCAACAGCTGGCAATCTCCACCCCTGCGCCCATGCAATGGCCCTCGATCTGCGCGACGATGGGCACGTCGCAGTCAAGCATGGACTGCAACCCGCCCCAGACGTCGTTTTCATGAAAGTCGCGCAGGCTGACCGTGTTGAAGCGGAAACCGGCATATTCTGAAATATCGCCGCCCGCGCAAAAGTGTCCGCCTTCGCCGCGAACCAGCACGCAGCGCACGTCGCTTCGCTGCTGGATCACTTCAAAAGCAGTGCGCAGTTCGCGCCACATCAGCCGCGACATGGCGTTGAACTTGCCGGGGTGCGACAGCGTGACCGTGGCCAGGGAAGCAGAAACCTCAAAAAGAACAGCACCGCTCATTGAATCAGTTTCTTCCAGTGAGTATCAGGCGTAAAAGCCAGCCCGCCAGCCAAAGCAGCGGTACCAGCCTGCCCACGCCATAGGCGCAGAGGCGGCCATCCCAGCCCAGCAGGGGCCGTGGAACCGGCATTGCCGGGCCGCAGGCGCAGTGGCCCCCTCGGGGGGCAGCGAACCACACACAGTGGGGAGCGTGGGGCCATGCCTAGTCCAGCTTGGCACCGGAGGCTTTGACCACGGCCGCCCAGCGTTTGACTTCGGCGCTGACAAACGTGCCGAACTGCGCCGGCGTCAGGTTGCCGAACTCGGCGCCGTTGCTGGCCCAGATGGTTTTCAGCTCGTCGGTGGCGGCCACCTTGCGCAAATCCTCGACGATGCGCGCCTGCACATCGGGCGGCGTCCCCTTGGGCGCCCACATTCCATACCACGTGGTGACGGTGTAATCGGGCAGGCCCAGTTCGGCGGCGCACGGCACATCGGGGAAAGCCGGGTTGCGTTTGGCGCCCGAGACCATCAGCGCCTTGATGCGGCCGCCCTTGATGTGGCCCGCCGATGAACCCAGGCCGTCGAACATCATGTCCACATTGCCAGAGATCAGATCCTGCAGCGCCGGGCCCGCGCCCCGGTAGGGAATGTGGGTGATGAAGGTATTGGTTTGCTGCTTGAACAGCTCGCCCGCCAAGTGGTGCGACGTGCCCGCGCCAGCGGAGCCGTAGTTGAACCTGGCCGGCTTGCTGCGCACCTGCGCCAAGAAATCTTTGAAGTCGCCCGGAATGTTCTTCGGATTGACAACCAGGACCTGCGGCACATTGGCCACCAGCGCCAATGGCACAAAATCTTTTTCAATGTCGTAGTCAAGCTTGGGGTACATCGACGGCGCAATCGCATGGTGCACGGCGCCCATGAAAAGCGTGTAGCCGTCGGGCTGCGCGCGCGCTGCAATGCCGGCGCCCAGCGTGCCGCCAGCCCCGCCCCGGTTGTCAATGATGAGCTGCTTGCCGGTCAGCTTGGCAAACTGCGCCGACAGCGGCCGGGCAAAGGCGTCGGTGCCGCCGCCGGCCGGAAACGGCACGATGACGGTAACCGGTTTGACCGGCCAGACCGACTGGGCATGGCTGCCCCAGGACAGCGCGGCCATGCTGGCAGCAGCAGTACGCAAAAGGCTGCGGCGGGTAGCGCCAGGCTCGAAGTTAAATGTCATGCAAGTCTCCTTTTTTAATTTTTTCTCGGGATCGATCAGTTCAAGTCGTCAAATATACAAATCATGGACCTCGGTGGATACCGGGACTTTCCCCTGCGCCAGCATGGCCCGGTGCTTGTCCAGACGCTTGAGGTCGTAAAGGTAGTTCACCATCAATCCGTACGATTGCTTGACGCCTTTGGGCGAAGGATCGGCGGCCCAGTTGAGCCGCTCGACCCGCGCACCGTTGCCCAGGTGGAACCGCGCCACCGGGTCGAGCGGCTGGCCGTTCTTCAGCCCCTGCCCGAGGTAGTGCGACGCGCACTGCAGCAGAAAGTGGCGCACCGGAGACTTTTCCTGCAGGTCTTGGGGATGCTCAATCGCCGCCAGAAAGCGGGCTGGCATGGGCGTGCCGCTGCCCAGCGCCTGTCCCAGCACGGCGCGTTCCTTGTCTGACAGCTTCTCAAGCAGCGCTGCGGCATTTTTGCCCAGCCAGTTCCTCAAGCCCGGAATCGGCGAGAGCGTGGCGAACACCTTGAGCTTGGGAAATTCGTCCTTGAGCGTTTCCACCACGCGCTTGATCAGAGAGTCGCCAAAACTCACGCCGCGCAAGCCGCGCTGGGTGTTGCTGATCGAATAGAAAATGGCGGTGGTCGCCTTGCCCAGGTCGGCCGCTGCCGCCTGCTCATCAAGCAGCGGCATGATGCCTTCGGTCATTTCATCAACCAGCGCAACCTCGACAAAAATCAAGGGCGTGCCGGGAAGGCGCGGATGAAAAAACCCGTAGCAACGGCGGTCGCTGTCCAGCCGGTTCTTCACATCGGCCCAGCTCTTGATGTCATGCACGGCTTCGTACTGGATCAGTTTTTCAATCAGCGATGCCGGCGAATCCCAGCTGATGCGGCGCAGTTCCAGAAAGCCTACGTCGAACCAGGTCGAGAACATGTACTCCATTTCCACATCCAGCGCCATCAGCCGCCCGTCGGCCTTGAGGAAAGGCAGCATTTCGGCACGCAGCTCGACCAGGAACTGAACGCCCTGCGGGTAGACGCTGAAGCGCTGCAGCAGGCGCCGACGCGGCGACACGGTGGCGCGGCGGTAATGCACCTCGGCCACGGCTTCGTCGGGGGTGCCGACGGCGGCGGCAAACCGCGCTTGGGCTTCCCTGGTTTTTTGCGCATCGGCAACAAACATCTCGCTCATCAGCAGCCACAGGTCGCAGCGCTGCGCCAGCGGGGCGGCAGCATGGCCGGCGGCCACTTCCATGGCACGCCGTCCGCCTTCAACCTCACTCACGCGCGGATCGATGATGGCCTGGAGCTCCTCGAAAGCCCGGCGCAGCAGGCGTGGCGAAAGTGCCTCGCCTTCCTGGCGCAGGGTGGCGTCCAGGCGCTCGGCAATGGACCGGGCAAGCGGACATTCCTTGGCAAGAGGTGTTTGCAGGGGTCCACTTTTATCCGGCGGGTCAGCTGCCGGTTTGGACGACGCAGCAGGCAGCAAGCGCGAAACGCGGCCAAGCCAGCTGGTGCTGCTCATGCCAGTTTGCTGTTACGGTTTGCAAACGCATTCACATCACTATCGGCAACGCAGAAAGGCAATGAATTGCAGACAAGACCCATGGCGTGAACTCCTTGTAAGGGTGGAATCCCGGTCCGCCGACACCCAAGAAAGGCAGACTGTCGCATCACTATTAAATAAATAGCGCACCGCGCCCGTGCTATTTGCGCAAATGGCGGTTTGATGCCCAAACCCACAACCAGATACCAGCGCCGATCATGGGAATGCACAGCCACTGGCCCATGCTCATGCCCAGCGCCAGAATGCCCAGAAAATCATCGGGCTCGCGGAAAAATTCGGCGATGAAACGGAACACCCCATAGCCGACCAGAAAGGCACCCGAGACCTGGCCCATTTTGCGCGGGCCTCTGGCGTACAGCCACAACAGCACGAACAGCAGCAGCCCTTCCAGCAAAAACTGATACACCTGCGACGGGTGGCGCGGCAACATCGAGCCGCTGTTTGCAAACACCATGCCCCACGGCAAATCAGGCGAACTGAAGCGGCCCCACAGTTCGCCGTTGATGAAGTTGCCCACGCGCCCGGCCGCCAGGCCCGTGGGCACGCAAGGCGCGATGAAGTCCATCACCTGCAGCCACGGCCGCTGGCGCGTGCGTGCAAACCAGAGCTGCGAGGCCAGCACGCCAAGCATGCCGCCATGAAAGCTCATGCCGCCCTGCCAGACGAAAAAGATTTCCAGAGGATGCGCAAGGTAATAACCCGGCTTGTAGAACAGGCAGTAACCCAGACGCCCGCCAATCACCACGCCCATCACGCCCAGAAAAAGTATGTCCTCGATGTCCCGACGCGACCAGGCGCCCGGCCCGGTGATGGACGCATACGGTTCATGGCGCAAGCGCAGGCTGGCAAGGAAAAAAAACAGGCCAAAAGCGGCCAGGTAGGTCAGGCCGTACCAGTGAATGGCCAGGGGGCCGAGTTGCAACGCAACAGGATTGATTTCGGGATGGATGAGCATGGGGTGCCATTGTGCATGCAAGCCACAGCATTACCAGCGTCGTGCACTTTCAGGCCAAAGGCCCTGCGGCTTGCGTCTGGCTGGCCTGCAACTCAAGTTGTTCGCCAACGGTTGCCAGTATTTCCTCGACCTCGCGCACTTTGGCCGGCTTGACCAGATGGTAGGAAAAACCGGAATTTCTGGAGCGCTGACGGTCTGACTCGCGTCCATAGCCAGTCAGGGCAACCAGCACCATAGCGTTCAGCGCAGCGTGCTGGCGCAACTGCTTTGCCACTTCGTAACCTGTGAGCCCCGGCAGGCCAATGTCGAGCAGCACCACATCGGGGCACATGGCCAGGGCAGTTTGTACGGCGCTGGAGCCGTCATGGGCAACCTCGACTTCATGCCCGGACAGCTTGAGCAGCTTGGCCAGGAACTCCGCCGCATCCACGCTGTCATCGACAACCAGCACCCGGCAACGCCTGCCAACGGACACGGACGGCGTTGCCGAAGGGGGCGGCAAGGACAGCGCCAGTGGCGCCGCGATGACCGGCAAGCGGACGATAAATTCGCTGCCTTGCCCCAGAATGCTCTGTACCTCGACGCTGCCACCGTGCAGTTCGAGCAGTTGCCGGACCAGGCGCAAGCCGATGCCCATGCCGCCTTGCGAGCGGTCAATGGCGCGTTCGGCTTGCGTGAACAACTCAAAGATGTGGGGCAGCAGTTCTGCAGCGATGCCCATGCCGGTATCGCGCACCTTGATGACGGCCAACGCGCCGTGAGCCGCTGATCCGGTATCGCCTTCCTGCACAACACTCAGCCACAGGTGGCCGCCCTCATCGGTGTACTTGGCGGCGTTGTTTAAAAGGTTGACCAACACCTGCTCAAGCCGGGTGGCATCGGCATTGAGCCAGACCGGTTCCGGCGGCAGCGAAAGCGACAGCTGTTGCCGGCGCCTGGCCATCAGTGGTTGGGCTGTTTCCAGCGCCCTTTCGACGATATCGCCCATGCGGACCGGCGCCTTGCGAAGCCGCACATTGCCGCTGGTTATACGGGAAACCTCGAGCAGGTCATCGATCAGGTGCTTCATCTGTCCCACCTGCCGTTCGATGACCTGGCAGGCCTTCTGGTACACCGGGCCTTGATTTTCTTGCCGTCCCAGCAGTTCTACTGCGCTGGTCAGCGGCGCCAGCGGGTTGCGCAGTTCATGGCTGAGCATTGCCAGGAATTCGTCCTTTCGCCGGTGCAGATCGGCCAGGGCCTGCGTTTGCGCCTGCATTTGCCGCTCCAGCCGGGTACGTTCAGTGATGTCGTAAAAGCAGTTGATGGCGCCGATGATTTTCCCTTGGCAGTCCTTGAGCGGCACAATACTGGCAATGACGCTAATGCGCGAGCCATCGGGCCGTTCCATCACAGCTTCGACCTCATCAACCTGCGGCATTACGCCCTTGAGCACTGCAATCATCGGATTCTGTTCTTCGCTCAATAACACGCCGTCAGGACGATACACCTTGGAAACGCCGCAAAAGCGCTCATCCACATCGCTGGGCTGGGGCTTGCGCCCCCACAACTTCACAGCACAGGCATTGAATTCCAGAATCATTCCGGAGGTGTCACACGAATAGGTTGCCACCGGCCCGCGGTCGAACAAGGCGCGGAACCGCTGTTCGCTTTGGCGCAGGGCTTCTGCTGCCTTGGCGCGTTCAGTGATGTTGTTGAGGACAACAGCCACTTTTCGACTGTCAGTGCTGCCCAGCCGCGCGACATACACATCAAACTGGCGATCTAGCGCTTTTGCGTGGTGTTTAAACCTGACCGGCGTGCCTGTCAGGACCACGCAGGCGCATGTTTGCAGCCATCCCGCTTCATGGCCAGATGAAAATTCAGACCAGCATTTTCCGGCAACGTCATGCATACCCGTCTGCAAAGCAAAAGCCGGATTGACTTCCACAAAGCGGCAATCCACCGCTAGCGCCCGATCGTCAAACACAATGTCGATGATGCAAAAACCCTCGTCCATCGAATTGAACAGGTTGCGATAACGCTCTTCGCTTTCGCGCAGAGCGTTTTCAGCCATTTTTTGCATGGTGCAGTCATCGTGCACGATGACAATTCGGGCCTGCCCGGCACTCTGGAATCGCGTGACCCGCATGACAAACCAGCGTTGCTCGGTCGGCGAGTGACAGGCGTATTCCATTTCGTAACGCGTGCGCCGTCCTGCGATGATGTCCTGGATAGCCAGCGCATAAGCCGGGGCATTACCCCCCTGCAGCAATGTCTGCTGGCAATGGCCGAGGTAGTTGACGCCGATTCCAATTCCGACACCCGGAGCCGACCCACCCGGTGGCTGATTTTCATCGGAGAATCTTTGCCAGGATTCGTTGATTTCCAGAATCGTTCCCGATGCATCGAGTACGACAATGTGGCCGGACAAGGCATCGAGTGATGAGCGCAAAAACTGTTGTGATTCGCGCAGGGCTTTTTCCACCTGCTTGCGTTTGGTGATGTCGCGAACAAGGACCGCAATCGTTGTGCCTTCCGGTCCGCCGATTCGGCTGGCATAGCCTTCAAGATAATGGTCCGCTGCTTTCGACTGATTCACAAAGCGCGTTGCCTCGCCTGTTTTAAGGACCTTGGCGCACATCCCGATAAAGTTTACGGTCTGATCCGGGACAATTTCGCTGATCCGACTTCCTGCAGCGCCGGTGATGCCGGTGTGACGCTCAAACGCTGGATTTTCCTCCAGACAGTGGCCATCAACCGGCTGTCGGTTTTCGTCGTAAATCAATTCAATAATGCAAAAGCCTTCGTCCATCGAATTGAACAAGCAGCCATAACGCACCTCACTGGCGTTCTGCAGCTTTTCAGCGCGGCGTCGGCTCGCTTGCTCCCATCGCAGGCAGACCAGCAACTTTATGAGGGCGAAACCGCCCAGCGTGCTGGCCAGAAAAAGAGATTGGGTTGCATTGCTGCTGTCAGCCTGCCTTGCAATAACGCGGTCTCTCAAGAGTTGTGTTTCCTGCGCCTGCGACCGCGCCACCAGCAGGCTAATCTGGTCCATGGTCTTCTTGCCTGACTGCACCATCGCCGACGCGGTGGCCGCCTGCAAGCCTTGTGTCTCGCGCAGTGAAATAAGCGCTTTGATAGTGGCAAATTCAGATGCGGCCAAGGGTTCGAGCACGGCGAGCCGCTGCTGCTCCACTGGATTGTCTGCGGTCAGGCGACGCAACTCCGCCAATCGCATGGGAAAGGTTTTCAGACTTTCCTGGTACGCCACCAAGTGCTCAGGATTGCCCGTGATGACAAAGCCACGCTGCCCGATTTCTGCGTCCTTGAGGCTGGACAGCAGTTCACCGAGTTCCTGGATCACCGCACGAGAATGTGTTTCCCTGCGTTCCGACTCGGTTGCGTTGTGCAGGTTTCGATACGCCAGACTGCCCACGCCCGCCAGGCAGGCAAGGACAAATACCAGCAGGACCTCAACCAGCAAGCGTTTATTGACGCACTGCATGGCTTTGCCAGAAAAGCTTGCAAAAATGCCAGCAATGCCTGGACCGCGCGAAGTCTTGTCCGTTTTGGGACCGGGCGCTGTCATGCCAGCATCCCTACCTTAATAAAAGCGTTCATCATGGCGCAAGATCTTTCAGAGAATGGGACAACTCCCCATCAAGTAACAAAAGTAATTTTTTGTCCTTATCTGGCCCAGATTACACCTTTTATCCTTCGCGCAGCTTGCAAACGTCAATTTGCGGCCAGCCCCAGTCAACCCGGCATTGCGCACTCCGTCTAACGAAACACTGTCAGCTTGGTGCAAATGCCATGAAGCGCTGCAGCGCAGGACTGGCAACTCCAGGACGCCACACCAAACTGGTCTCGCATCCGGGAATACCCTGACCTTTGGCTACTGATACTTTGCGATAAACGACGCCCGGCCTTTGAAACTGCCGCACGCTGTCAGGAACCCAGGCCACACCGATGCCAGCGGACACCAGGTTGACGATGGTCTGCATCTGGATGGCTTCCTGCGCCACGCCCGGCAGATAGCCCGCCGCGTGGTACATCGCAAAAATGGCGTCATACAGCGAAGGCAGAATCCGACGTGGAAACATCACCAGCGGCTGGTCAAACAAATTCTTCAGCGTTAGCGTGCCGCTGGTGGCCAGTTCGCTTTGCCCGGACACAGCCAGTACCAGAGATTCCCGGGCAATCAACTGGCAGGCCAGGCCGGGCGGTGAAAATCCTGGCGAATGCAGGATGAAGCCAGCATCGATTTCACCGCGCCCGATGGCCTCTAACTGGACATCACCCGTTGCCTCAAGCAGTTCAAGCTGAACTTTGGGGTGCTGCTCGCGAAAGGCACGAATCCAGCGCGGCAGCACATCAAACCCGACCGTCGAGACAAAAGCCAGCCGCAAGCGCCCTGCTTCGCCGTCAGCGCTGGCGCGTGCAAAAACCGGCAATGCGCCGGCGCGGGCCAGCAGGTCGCGCGCTTCGGGCACCAGGGCGGCGCCCGCCGCCGTCAGTTGTACGCTGCGCTTGGTGCGGTCAAACAGCCTGAGACCCAATGCCGTCTCCAGTTGCGCAATGGCTTGGGTGAGTGGCGGCTGGGTCATGTTCAAGCGTTGGGCAGCCCGGCTGAAATGAAGTTCTTCGGCCACCGCAATAAACTGACGCCATAGCCGAAGCTCGATTAAATGGGGTGTGCGTACGTCTTTGGATGGTTGTTCTTTCATATGCAAAACATATTAGTCCAGCTTGAAAAATGGATTGGAAAGAATCACTCAACGCACGGATACTTGGCGTTTCGCATTAATCCAGCAACATACCTAGGCCAAACCCATGGAAACCAAAGTCATCGCCATCAACCGCCGCTCGGCCAATATCACCGAAGGCAAGTCCCGTGCGCCCAACCGTTCCATGTACTACGCCATGGGCTACGAGGAAAGTGATTTCAAGAAACCCATGATTGGCGTGGCCAACGGCCACAGCACCATCACGCCGTGCAACAGTGGCCTGCAAAAGCTCGCCGATGCGGCTATTGCCGCAATTGAAGAAGCTGGCGGCAATGCGCAGGTATTCGGCACGCCGACGATTTCTGACGGTATGGCCATGGGCACCGAAGGCATGAAGTATTCGCTGGTAAGCCGAGAGGTCATTTCGGACTGCATCGAAACCTGCGTGCAGGGTCAGTGGATGGATGGCGTACTGGTGGTCGGCGGCTGCGACAAAAACATGCCCGGTGGCCTGATGGGCATGCTGCGCGCCAACGTGCCGGCCATCTATGTCTATGGCGGCACGATTCTGCCGGGCCACTACAAAGGCAAAGACCTGAACATCGTCAGCGTGTTTGAAGCCGTGGGCGAAAACGCCGCTGGCCGCCTGAGCGACGAAGACCTGCTGCAGATCGAGCGCCGCGCCATTCCCGGAACTGGCAGCTGCGGTGGCATGTACACCGCCAACACCATGTCCAGCGCATTCGAGGCCCTGGGCATCTCGCTGCCCTACTCCAGCACCATGGCCAATCCGCATGACGAGAAACTGAACTCGGCCAAGGAGTCGGCCAAGGTGCTGATCGAGGCGGTCAAGAAAGACATCAAGCCACGCGACATCGTGACCCGTAAATCGATCGAAAACGCTGTGGCGGTCATCATGGCCACAGGCGGCTCGACCAATGCGGTGCTGCATTTCCTGGCCATTGCCCATGCGGCCGACGTCGAATGGACGATTGACGACTTCGAGCGCGTGCGCCAGAAAACCCCGGTGCTGTGCAACCTCAAGCCATCGGGCGAATATCTGGCGGTCGACCTGCACCAGGCGGGCGGGATTCCACAGGTGATGAAAATGCTGCTGGTCGCCGGCTTGCTGCATGGCGACTGCATCACCATTTCAGGCCAGACGATTGCCGAAGTGCTGGCTGACGTCCCTGATGCGCCACGCTCAGATCAGGACGTGATCCGCCCTATCAACAAGCCGATGTATGCCCACGGCCACCTGGCGATTTTGAAAGGCAACCTGTCGCCCGAAGGCTGCGTGGCGAAAATTACCGGCCTGAAGAATCCGGTCATGACCGGACCTGCGCGCGTGTTTGAAGATGAGCAGTCGGGCCTGAAGGCGATTCTGGACGGCAAGATCGTGGCCGGCGACGTGATGGTGCTGCGCTACCTTGGCCCCAAGGGCGGCCCGGGCATGCCGGAAATGCTGGCACCGACTGGTGCACTGATTGGCGCCGGCCTCGGCGAAAGCGTCGGCTTGATCACCGACGGACGGTTCTCGGGGGGCACCTGGGGAATGGTGGTTGGCCATGTCGCGCCTGAAGCGGCGGCTGGCGGAAACATCGCATTCATCCGCGAGGGCGATTCAATCACGATTGATGCCAACCAGTTGCTGCTGCAACTCAACATCAGCGACGCTGAACTCGACAGCCGCAAGGTCGGCTGGACGGCACCTGCACCGCGTTACACGCGCGGCGTGCAGGCCAAGTTTGCGTTCAATGCATCAAGCGCCAGCAAAGGAGCCGTGCTGGACGACTATTGATGCATGAGCATTGAATTGCGACATTAAAAGCCTGTGAAATACCCACCTCACGGGCTTTTTACCTTTGTCAAGGCCGCCGCAGTCAGCGTGGGAGCAACAGCTTCAAGACCGTTTTTTGGAGATCAAGCCCATGGCCGCGCGCTGCTTGTCGATGCGTTTTTGCTTGCGGTCATCCATTTTTTTAATTTCCTTGCGCCTGGAGTAGCCCGAGGCATCAGCCCATGCCCACCATGCAGCAGCCAGCGCAAATGGCAACAAAATAAGCCACCAGCTCAAACCGGCCACCGGTTCAGTTTCCAGGTATTTCAGGGCCAGGCCCAAAACGCCGATCAACAAAAAATACATACTGAACTCCTGAAATCGGACAGATTACCTGGAAATTGTGGCCATGGTCCTTGGTCAACTCCCGCCTCTACAATCGCGTTAAATCACTGTAACCGAATCCATCACCCTTTACGAATGAGGCCAACATATGAAACTGAAACGCACTCTTTTGGCAATCGCTTCCATTGCGGCAGGTTTTGCAGTCTGCGCTCCGGCCATGGCTGACCTGCAATTGGCAACGGCCAAAAACTGCATGGCCTGCCACGCCGTTGACAAAAAACTGGTGGGACCATCTTATAAGGATGTGGCGGCCAAATATGCGGGCCAGGCAGACGCCGTCGCGAAACTGGAAGCCAAAGTTCTCAAGGGCGGTGGCGGTGTCTGGGGACCCGTTCCCATGCCAGCCAATTCGCAGGTCACGCCAGCAGAGGCCAAACAATTGGTGGCCTGGATCCTGACGCAAAAGTAATCATCCTGCGTGTGGTTGCCGCAGTGGCAACCCACAAACTCGAAGTCACAAAAAAGCCCGTCAATTGACGGGCTTTTTTGTAGGCAGACCCCATCGGCCCTGCAAAGACTTTACAGGTTCTGCATCAGTTGTTCCAGAATCGCCGGATTTTCAAGCGTCGAGGTGTCCTGTGGGGCTGTTTCGCCCTTGGCCACGCCGCGCAGCAGTCGGCGCATGATCTTGCCGCTGCGTGTCTTGGGCAGGTTGTCGCCAAAGCGGATGTCCTTCGGTTTGGCAATCGGGCCAATCTCTTTGCCCACCCAGTCGCGCAGTTCCTTGGCAATCGCCTTGGCTTCGTCACCTTCAGGACGTGAACGCTTGAGCACCACAAAAGCCACAATCGCTTCACCCGTCAGGTCGTCGGGACGGCCCACCACGGCGGCTTCAGCCACCAGCGGATGCGCCACCAGCGCCGACTCGATTTCCATCGTGCCCATACGATGACCCGACACGTTCAGCACGTCGTCAATGCGGCCGGTGATGCGGAAGTAACCGTTGTCGATATTGCGCACAGCGCCGTCGCCGGCCAGATAAATCTTGCCGCCCATTTCTTCGGGGAAATAGCTTTTCTTGAAACGCTCGGGATCATTCCAGATGGTGCGGATCATGGCTGGCCACGGACGCTTGAACACCAGCATGCCGCCCGAACCATTGGGCAGGTCCTTGCCGGTTTCGTCGACGATGGCGGCCATGATGCCCGGAAGCGGCAGCGTGCAGCTACCGGGAACCAGCGGTGTTGCGCCTGGCAGCGGCGTGATCATGTGGCCGCCGTTTTCGGTTTGCCAGAAGGTGTCGATCACCGGGCAGCGCTCATGGCCGATGTTTTTGTAGTACCACATCCAGGCTTCGGGATTGATCGGCTCGCCGACCGAGCCCAGGATGCGCAGGCTGCTCAGGTCTGACCGGTCCGGATGCACCGCTGCGTCTGCATCGGCGGCCTTGATCAGCGAACGAATGGCGGTGGGTGCGGTGTAGAAAATCGTGACCTTGTGTTTTTCGATCATCTGCCAGAAGCGCCCGGCGTTCGGGTAAGTCGGAACGCCTTCAAACACCACCTGCGTGGCGCCAGCAGCGAGCGGGCCATAAGCGATGTAGGTGTGCCCGGTGATCCAGCCAATATCTGCGGTGCACCAGAACACGTCCGACGGCTGCAGATCGAATGTCCAGTCCATGGTCAGCTTGGCCCACATCAGGTAGCCGCCCGTGCTGTGCTGCACGCCTTTGGGCTTGCCGGTCGAGCCGGACGTGTAAAGCACGAACAACGGATGCTCGGCACCCACGAATTCAGGATCGCAGACAGGGTTGGCCTTGGCCGTGACCTCATGCATCAGGCTGTCGCGGCCGGCCACCATGTTGCAGGCAGTCGGCGTGCGCTGGTAAACGATGACGTTCTTGATCGACTCGCAACCACCCATTGCAATGCCGTCATCGACGATGGCCTTGAGCGGCAACTCCTTGCCACCACGCAGCTGGAAGTTTGCGGTGATGACCGCAACGGCACCGGCGTCCTGAATGCGGTCTTGCAGGCTCTTGGCCGAAAAGCCGCCGAACACCACCGAATGCGTGGCGCCGATGCGGGCGCAGGCCTGCATGGCAACAATGCCTTCAACCGTCATCGGCATGTAGATGACAACGCGGTCGCCCTTTTGAATGCCCATGTCTTTCAACGCGCTGGCGAACTGGCTGACCCTGGCGTGCAGTTCCTTGTAGGTGACGTTGGTCACCTTGCCATCATCGCTCTCGAAAATGATGGCTTTCTTGTTTTCTGTTGGCGTGCCCAGGTGGCGGTCCAGACAGTTGTAGGAGGCATTCAACTCGCCATCGGCAAACCACTTGTAAAACGGGGCATTGGATTCATCCAGCACCTGCGTGAATGGCTTTTTCCAGCTCAGGTTTTCGCGTGCCAACCGGGCCCAGAAGCCTTCGAAGTCATTGGCAGCTTCTGCGCACAGGGCGTTGTAGCCCTCCATGCCGGAAATCCGGGCAGCCTTCACGGTGGCATCACTGGGTGGAAACACGCGGTTTTCAACCAACGTGGACTGGATGGAATTGTCAGGGGTGCTCATTAATCATGTCTCCTTGGGTCATTGAATCGGTCGTACTTTCGGGCCTCGCACTTACAGGCCACTGACGTGCTTCCAGCTTAATCCATGTGATTCGGCAGGTGTTCAGCGCATCCTACAATTCCCACCCTCTAGTAACGGTTTGTCCATGTCTCTACCTACTCCCCCAAAACTCACGCCGCTGCGTCCTTTGCCTAATCTGATCTTCGCCAGCCGCTGGTTGCAGGTGCCGCTGTATTTGGGACTGATCGCAGCCCAGGGCGTCTATGTCTTCCATTTCCTGGTGGAATTGATGCACCTGGTCGAGGCGGTCTTTGGCAGCCAGACAGCATTGCAGGCGCTGATCACGAGCATTGGCTACAAGACCAGCGCACCGGTGACCACGCTGAACGAGACCGTCATCATGCTGGTGGTGCTGGCACTGATTGACGTGGTCATGATTTCCAACCTGCTGATCATGGTGATCGTCGGAGGTTATGAAACCTTTGTCAGCCGCCTGAATCTTGAAGGCCACCGCGACCAGCCAGAGTGGCTCAGCCATGTGAACGCCTCGGTGCTCAAGGTCAAGCTGGCCACCGCCATCATCGGCATCAGCTCGATTCATCTGCTCAAGACATTCATCAATGCCGACAACTACACCGACCGGGTGCTGATTGCACAAACGGTGATCCACATCACGTTCCTGCTCAGCGCCCTGGCAATTGCCGCGACCGACCGGATGATGTCGCACAGCCAGAAACCCTACTGAATCCTTCAAAAGATTTTTCATGACCTTTTTGCTGTTCATAGGCGGCCTGATCGGCTTGGTTCTAGGGGCCGAGCTGCTGGTGCGTGGCGCGTCCAAACTGGCGCTGTCGTTCGGCATCTCGCCGCTGGTGGTGGGCCTGACCATCGTGGCTTTTGGCACGAGTGCGCCTGAAATGGCCGTCTCCACAGCTGCGGTGCTCAATGGCCAGACCGACATTGCCATTGGCAACGTGGTCGGCAGCAACATTTTCAACGTGCTGTTCGTGCTGGGCGTGTCGGCGCTGATCACGCCCTTGATCGTCAACATCCAGCTGATACGCCAGGAAGTGCCGATCATGATTGGCGCGTCGCTGCTGCTGCTGGCATTGGGCCTGGACGGCACGATCAGCCTGATGGATGGGGTACTTCTGTTTTGCCTGGCATTGGCCTACACGGTGTTTTTGATCGTGCAATCGCGCGCCGAAGGCAAGGCTGCGCAAGACCATTACTCGGCTGAAGCCACGCCTGCGCCGTCAGGCGGCTGGGACTCGAAACTTCCGGCTCAACTGCTGCTGATCGTTGCCGGCCTGGGCCTGCTGGTGCTCGGTTCGGACTGGCTGGTCACGGCATCGACCATTTTTGCCAAGGCACTGGGCGTGAGCGACCTGGTAATCGGATTGACCATCGTGGCTGCCGGAACGTCCATGCCCGAAGTGGCCACCTCGGTCATGGCAGCCATCAAGGGTGAGCGCGACATCGCGGTCGGCAACGTGGTCGGCAGTTGCACCTTCAACCTCTTGGGCTGCCTGGGCCTGGCGGGCCTCGTATCGGGCAACGCGGGTCTGGTCATGCCGGCGGCCATCCTCAATTTCGACATATGGGTCATGATTGCCGTTGCACTCGCCTGCCTGCCGATTTTCCTGACCGGGCGCGAGATTGCCCGTTGGGAAGGCGGTGTATTTGTTCTTTACTACGCAGCCTATGTCACCTACCTGATTTTGGCCACCCGGCAGCATGAAACGCTGGGCGTGTTCTCGATGGCGATGATGAGCTTCGTGATTCCGATCACGCTGATCACGCTCATCGTGATGTTGATAAAGCGAAAAAAGACCCCGGACCGTCCGGACTGAACAACGGCCAGTTCCACCTGCAGGCACGTAGCGTTTTGCCGGCGGATCAATTCCACATGCGCTGGCTTGAAAAACCAGCCAACTAGAATGACCGCTCCCTAAAGGACGACCCCCAACCTTGCTACTGCTGATCATCCTCCTGCCGCTGCTGGCTGGCACCCTCCTCACCGGCTGGTCCGGCGCCAAACTCTCTAAGAACCACCGTGGACGCACGGCCTGGCTGGCCGCTGCAGTCACGGCCGCCAGCCTTGCCTTACTCATGGTCCGCGCGCCCGCCGTGATGCGCGGCAAGGTGATCCACGACTTCATCCCCTGGGTGCCGGAAATCGGCCTGAACCTGGGCCTGCGGCTCGACGGCCTGTCACTGATGTTCGCGTTGCTGATCACCGGCATCGGCCTGCTGATCATCGTGTACGCGCATTTTTACCTTGGCAAGGACGATCCGGTCGGCAAGTTCTACAGCACGCTGATGCTGTTCATGGCGGCGATGCTGGGCATTGCCCTGTCGGACAACCTGCTGCTGCTGATCGTGTTCTGGGAACTCACCAGCATTTCGTCGTTCTTGCTGGTCGGCTATTGGCAGCACCGGGCCGACGCGCGCGACGGCGCGCGCATGGCGCTGGCCATCACCGGCGGCGGCGGCCTGGCGATGCTGGGCGGCTTTGTCCTGCTCGGCCAGATCGCCGGCACCTATGAGCTGAGCCAGATGCTGGGCCAGGGCGCGGCCATTCAGGCCGATCCTCTTTATCCCGCCGCGTTGCTGCTGATCCTGCTTGGCTGCTTCACCAAAAGCGCGCAGTTTCCGTTTCACTTCTGGCTGCCGCAGGCGATGGCGGCGCCGACCCCGGTATCGGCCTACCTGCATTCGGCCACCATGGTCAAGGCGGGAATTTTTTTGCTTGCCCGCCTGACGCCGGTGATTGGCGGCACTGACCTGTTTGCCGGGCTGGTCAGCACCACTGGCCTGGTGACGATGGCGTTTGCCGCCTTCATTGCGATTTTCAAGCACGACCTCAAGGGCCTGCTGGCCTATTCGACCATCAGCCACCTGGGGTTGATCACGTTTTTGATCGGCCTGGGCTCGCCGCTGGCGGCGGTGGCGGCGCTGTTCCACATCCTGAACCATGCCAGCTTCAAGGCTTCGCTGTTCATGATTGCCGGCATCATCGACCATGAAACCGGCACGCGCGACATGCGCCTGCTGGGCAACCTGGGGCGCCTCATGCCCTGGACAGCAACGCTGGCAATGGTCACAGCGGCGGCCATGGCGGGCGTGCCGCTGTTCAACGGCTTTGTGTCCAAGGAAATGTTCCTGACCGAGGCCGTGACGTTTGGCCAGGCCGGCGGCTGGCGCTGGCTGGTTCCCGCCCTGGCGACCCTGGCGGCGCTGTTCAGCGTGGCGTATTCGGTGCGGCTGGTGCACGACATTTTCTTCAACGGCCCGGCGCGCGATATGCCCAAGGCCCACCCGCACGAGCCGCCGCTGGGCATGAAGGTACCGGTCATACTGCTGGCGGTGGTCTGCATCGCGGTCGGCATCCTGCCGTCGCTGCTGCTCGGGCCCCTGGTGCTGGTGGCCGCCACGTCCATGCTGGGAACGGCGCCGCCGGCCTTTACCCTGGCGATCTGGCACGGATTCAACTTGCCACTGGTGCTCAGCGTGCTGGCGCTGGCCGGTGGTGCTGCGCTGTATTTCACGCTGGCGCGCGGTGGCCGGCTGCACCGCCTGAATTCCGAAAACTGGTTCGGCCTGCTGACCGGGCTGAAGCTGTTCACGCGGGGAAGCGACCGCCTGTTTGAAAGCGCCGGCCGGCTGACGGGGCTGCTCGAAACCGCGTCGCTGCAGCGCTACATCGCCTGGATGCTGATCGCCACCGTGGTCGTGGCCAGCACGCCCTTGCTGTTTGGCGACGCTCCGGGCACGGGCTCGCGCGTCCTGCTGCCGGTTAACCTGCCTGCCCTGGTGTTGTGGGGACTGGTGCTGATGTGCTGCGGATGGCTGGCGCTGCGCCACCACGACCGCTTCCAGTCGGTGGTGGTGGCCGGGGTGATCGGCCTGGTGACGGCCATGACCTTCGTCGGCTTCTCGGCTCCCGACCTGGCACTGACGCAACTGACGGTCGAGCTGGTCGCCACCGTGCTGCTGCTGATGGGGCTGGCGCTGCTGCCCCAGAAAACGCCGCGCGAATCGAGCGTGTCCCGCCGCTGGCGCGATGGTGTTCTGGCGCTGGCGGGCGGCTCGGGCATCGCCTGGCTGGCCTGGGTGATGTTGACGCGCGACCATGACTCGATTGCCTGGTATTTCTTGAACAACTCGGCCGTGGCCGGTGGCGGCACCAATGTGGTCAACGTCATTTTGGTGGACTTCCGGGGCTACGACACCTTCGGGGAAATCACCGTGCTGGCAATTGCCGCTGTCGGCGTGCTGGCGCTGATGGACGGCATGCGCGCACGCCGCCCGGCGACGGATGGCGGCGGCCTGCCATGGACCTTTGCCACGCAGCCGCTGATGCTGCGCGTGGCCGCGCGCATGCTGCTGCCACTGGCCCTGGTGGTGACGCTCTACATCTTCATGCGCGGCCACAACCAGCCAGGCGGCGGATTCATTGCCGGGCTGATCACTGCCGTGGCGCTGGTGCTGCAGTACATGGCCAGGGGCCAGTCGCGTGCTGAAGCGTTGCTGCGGGCCGATGGCGGCAACCGCTTCGTGCGCTGGATCGGCATCGGGCTGGGCATCGCCGGGCTGACGGGTATCGGCGCCTTCGTGCTGGGCCAGCCTTTTCTGACCAGTGCCCACGGCCACCCTGATGTGCCGCTGCTGGGCCAGTTGCCGCTGGCCACCGCCGCGCTGTTTGACCTGGGGGTTTACATCACCGTGGTCGGCGCGACGCTGCTGACGCTTTCCACCCTGGGCACCGTGTCCCGCGAAACCGGTACGCCAGTGCCGGCACGCCGTTCCAAAGAAGTCACACCATGAGCCTCGAATTCCTGGTTGCCAGCGGCATTGGCGCTGTCACCGCCACCGGCATCTACCTGATCCTGCGCGGGCGCACCTGGCCCGTCGTGCTGGGCATGAGCCTGCTGGGCTATGCGGTGAACGTGTTCATCTTTGCCATGGGCCGCCTCTGGCAGGATGCAGCGCCGATTCTTTCAGCCACCGGGCGCGTGGCCGACCCGCTGCCGCAAGCGCTGGTTCTGACCGCCATCGTCATCGGTTTTGCCACCACCGGCTTTGTGGTGGAACTGGCGCTGCGCAGCCGCCATGAATCGGGCAGCGACCATGTGGACGGGCATGAGCCCGGCCACCGCCCAGGCCCTGCCCGGAACGACGCCGCATGAGTGAACTCCTGAGCCTCTTTTTTCAAACGCATCTGCCGGTGCTGCCGGTGTTGCTGCCAATGTTCACCGCCGTTGCCCTGCTGCTGATGGGCGACAAGGGCGGCGAAGCCAACCACGGCGGACGGCTGCTGCAACGCCGGCGGCTGCTCAGCTTTTCTTCAGTGGCACTGGGGGCTGTACTGGCCTGGCGGCTGATGACCGAAGCCTCCATGGGGTCGCTCAATGTCTATCCCCTGGGCGGCTGGCCCGCGCCGTTTGGCATCGTGCTGGTGGTGGACCGCCTGAGCGCGATGATGCTGGCACTGACCTGGACCATTGCGGTGCCGGTGCTCTGGTATGCCGCTGGCGGCTGGGATGCGCGTGGACGGCACTTTCACACCATGTTCCACTTTTTGCTGATGGGCCTGTCGGGCGCCTTCGTCACCGGTGACCTGTTCAACCTGTTTGTGTTTTTCGAGGTGCTGCTGATCGCGTCGTATGTGCTGCTGGTGCATGGCCAGGGCCGCGAGCGCTTCAAGGCCGGCGTGCATTACGTGGTGCTCAACCTGGTGGCCTCGGCGCTGTTCCTGGTTGGGCTGGCGATCATTTACGGCGTGGCCGGCACGCTCAACATGGCCGACCTGGCATTGCGCGTCGGTCGGCTTGACCCCGAGCAGGCATCACTGTTCAAGGCGGGGGCCATGGTGCTGCTGGTGGTGTTTGGCCTGAAGGCCGCCATCGTGCCGCTTTACATGTGGCTGCCCAACACCTATGCCGCGGCCAGTGCGCCGGTCGCCGCCATGTTTGCCATCATGACCAAGGTCGGTGTGTACAGCATCATCCGGGTGCACGGCGTGATGCTGGGCGACGGCGCGGGACATGCCGCGCTGGCGGCCCAGCCGTGGCTGCTGCCGATGGCGCTGCTGACCATTGCACTGGGCGTGCTCGGCGCGCTCGCCGCGCACAGCCTGGCGCGGCTGGTGGCGTACCTGACCGTGGCCTCGGTGGGTACTGTGCTGGCCGGTGTCGGCCTGTACACGCCGGCCGCCTTGTCTGCGGCGCTTTACTACATGATGCACAGCACGCTGGTGGCAGCGGCGCTGTTCCTGCTGGTCGAACTGGTGGCCACCCAACGCGGCGACACCGGCGACCGGTTGCAACCTGCAGCGCCCGTGGCCCAGCCCATTTTGCTGGGCATGATGACCCTGCTGGGTGCAGCCTCTGTGGCGGGCCTGCCGCCGCTGCCCGGCTTTCTGGGCAAGCTGATGATTCTTGAAAGCTCGGCGCTGACACCTGCCCATGCCTGGGTTTGGAGCGTGGTGCTGGCCACCAGCGTCATGACGATGATCGGGCTGGCACGTGCCGGGTCCATACTTTTCTGGAACGTGCTGCCCGAAGGAAAACACACCATCCGCCCCGGCTCCAGCATGCGCCTGACCCGCGCCACGCTGGCTTTGCTGGCCTTGAGCCTGCTGCTGGCTGTGGCGGCTTCTCCGCTTAAACGCTACACCGATGCCGCAGCGTTGCAACTGGCCGACCGGGCCGCCTATGCGCAAGCGGTGCTGGGCCCCGTGGGGGGTGCCGCGGCCGACACGACCCGGCCTTACCGGGCCGGCGAAGGCGAAGTGGTGTTACCAGCACAGAAAGGAACACCATGAACAAGACACAAAAAGCAGGCTGGTTCGGTCACCCCTGGCTGTCGGCGCTTCTGGGTATCACCTGGCTGCTGCTGCAGCAGACGCTGGCGCCCTTTCACCTGATTTCAGCGGTGCTCATCGGTCTCATCGTGCCGCGACTGTTGCACGGTTTCTTGCACATTTCATCGCCCATGCGCATGTTGCCGGCCGTGCGGCTGCTGGGGGTCGTGCTGTGGGACATCGTGGTGTCCAACATCACAGTGGCGCGGCTGGTGCTGGGGCCAATGGCGCAGTTGCAACCCGCCTGGATCACGGTGCCGCTGGCGCTCAGCCATCCCACCGCCATTTCACTGCTGGCCAGCATCATCACCACCACACCTGGCACGGTGTCGTGCACCATTGACGAGCAGCGCCGCCATATTCTGGTTCACGCATTGGACTGCACCGATCCCGCGCAAATGGTGGCCGACATCCAGGCACGTTACGAGCGTCCACTGCAGATCATCTTTGAATCACGGTTGCAAAAGCCGCAGAACCCACAAGGCGCGCCCAAAGGAGAAAGCCCATGAACGTCAACTTCCTGGCGCTGGCGCTCGACATTGCCACAGGCGCCGTGTCGCTGGCCCTGCTGCTGTGCGCCTGGCGTCTGGCGCGCGGCCCCCACATCATGGACCGCGTGCTGGCCATCGACACGCTGTACATCAACGCCGTGGCGCTGGTGGTTTTGCTGGGCATCCGCCTGGACACGGCACTGCTTTTCGAAGCAGCCCTGATCATGGCCATGCTGGGTTTTGTTTCCACGGTGGCGCTGGCGCGTTACCTGACACGCGGCGACGTCATCGAATGAAGCAAAAGGCATCACCATGAACTTTCACACTGTTGTTGAAGGGCTGGCGGCCGCCCTGCTGCTGGTGGGCTCTTTTTTCCTGCTGGTGGGCGCCATCGGGCTGGCCCGGTTGCCGGATTTTTTCATGCGGCTGCATGCGCCCACCAAAGCCTCCACGCTGGGCATCGGCAGCCTGCTGGTGGCCAGCATGCTGCTGGCCGCCGACCAGGGGCGCGCCGGTTTTGCAGAACTGCTGATCACGCTGTTTGTATTTGTGACCGCCCCTGTGTCGGCCAACATGATGGCGCAGGCGGCGTTGCACCTGCTGGTGCCTGGCAAGGCAGCGCCGCCGAAAGATTCAGTGCCCGAACGCCGGCCTTCATGAACTGAAAAGCGTATGCCGTGCGGGTAGCCAGGCCTGTTTTCCATTTTCTCCTGTCCGAATCGGCTTCGATGGCTGTCCCATTGCCAAAGCAGTCAGATTTTTGAGTATTTTTAGCACTTTGCGCATGCCAGACATGCTTAAAGTGCTATTTTTTTGATAGTTAGAAAAGACGAAAGGTATTGACTGGGATACCGCCAAAACCCTTATTAATGGACTCAAAAGCCATGGCTATTGACTTTTAAATAGCCAATAGCTATAATACGCATCCGCTTTACTACTGGCAAGCATGTAGTCAAATTCCTACAAAAACCAAATGCCAGCACCGTATTCTGGATACTGTCTCGGCAACTGAATCTTTTTTCTTACAGCCAACGTTGTGCATCACACAACGCATGCGCCCTTAAAAGTGTTCTGAACAGGCCTTTTTAATCAAACGCCTTCCATGGCGTGAGCGCCATGAACGCCGACAGGTCACAGCAATGTGACCGCGCCTTTTTTGTAGCCCCTGTGTGCATGCACCCGGGCGTAACGATCAGATCAGGGACACATTTCCGGAGCTTCTTGCCTGGCATTCGTGCTGGCAAGTTGATTATTCCTTTCAACGTAAAAAAGAGAGTTCGCCTGCATGGCCAAACAAATCATCATCGATCATGTGTTCAAGGTTTTCGGCGACAGCCCGCAGGCCGCACTTGATCTCGTCAGCCAGGGCTGCACCAAAGAAGAAATTCTGGCCCAGACAGGCGCCACCATCGGCGTTTTCGACGCCAGCCTGACCATTGAAGCAGGCGAGATTTTCGTCGTCATGGGCCTGTCAGGTTCAGGCAAATCCACGCTGGTGCGCCTGCTCAACCTGCTGATCGAGCCCACATCGGGCCGCATCCTGGTGGATGGCGCCGACATCAGCAAATTGAAAGACAAGGAATTACGTGCCCTGCGCCGCAAGGACATCAGCATGGTGTTCCAGTCGTTTGCGCTGATGCCGCACATGACCGTGCGGGACAACACCGCGCTGGGTCTGGAACTGGCCGGCGTGAGCAGCGCCGAGCGCCACGCCGCAGCCGAGCAGGCCCTTGAACAGGTCGGCCTGGCCGGCTGGGGTGCCAGCTACCCGGACGAGCTTTCAGGCGGCATGCAGCAGCGCGTGGGCCTGGCCCGGGCCATGGCATCGGACCCTTCCATCTTGCTGATGGACGAGGCGTTTTCAGCACTGGACCCGATCATCCGCACTGAAATGCAGTCTGAGTTGCTGCGCCTGCAACAGGTCAAGCGCCGCACCATCGTTTTCATCTCGCATGACCTGGACGAAGCCATGCGCATCGGCGACCGCATTGCCATCATGAAAGATGGCCACGTGGTGCAGGTCGGCACGCCGGACGAGATTTTGCGCAACCCGGCTGACGCCTATGTGCGCAGCTTCACCCACGGGGTCGATGCCGCAGCGGTCTTCAAGGCCGCCGACATTGCCCGAAAGTCCCAGGTCGTGGTCGCCGAACATGCCAGCAGCGGCTCGCGCGCCGCACTCAAGATGCTGGAAGACCGTGACCGTGACTACGCCTATGTGGTCAGCACCAAAGAGCAGTACCTTGGCGTGGTCTCGGCAGAATCACTGCGCAAGGCGCTGCATGGCCATGTCGGGCCGCTGGGCCTGGCGCATGCTTATCTGCCGGATGTGCTGACGATTGCCGCTGACGATTCGGTCAACGGCCTGTATGGCCAGGTGGCGCAGTCCCCTTACCCGGTGCCGGTGACGGACGCCGACGGGAAGTTCCATGGGTCCATCAGCAAAACCACTTTGCTGAAATTCCTTGACCGCGACACCCCTTCCGTACCCGCACAGTGATCATGAAAGAACGCTTATGAACGAAACCAACACCCCCATCATCCTGGCCGCCGCTGACAGTGCAACGCCTGTGATGGCCGCCGCACCGCAGCAGCTCGATCCCTGGGGCATGCCGATACAGTCCACCCCCGCCATCAACAGCGCCAGCACGGCGCCTGCGCAGCTCGACGCCTGGGGCATGCCGATCGAAAGCGCACCGGCCGCTGCCTCTGGAGACGCGTGGCAAACCGCCACGCAACCGACAGAAGCCGTCAGCGGCGGTAGCGACTGGCTCGATGCGCCCGCCATGGACACCGACGTGGTCACCGGTTTTCAGATCCAGCAACTGTGGGACGGCTCGCTGCCCGTCGAGAGCTGGATCAACAGTGGCCTGGCCTGGGTGGTCGACAACTTCCGTCCCTTTTTCCAGACCGTACGTGGGCCGATCGACAGCACCCTGACCAGCGTTGAAGGCCTGCTGCAAAGCGTGCCTTCACTGGCAATGATTGCCTTCATTGGTTTGGTGGCCTGGCAGTTCACCGGCCGCGGGCTGGCGATTGGCGCCGTCGTGTCGCTGCTGCTGGTGGCGATGCTGGGCATCTGGCCCGAAGCCATGGTGACGCTGTCGCTGGTGCTGACCTCGCTGGCATTTTGCCTGGTCGTGGGCCTGCCGCTGGGCATCTTGCTGGCCAGCAGCGACCGCGCCATGCGTTTGATGCGCCCGATACTGGACGCGATGCAGACCACGCCTGCTTTCGTCTACCTGGTGCCGGTGGTGATGCTGTTCGGCATTGGCAACGTTCCTGGCGTGATTGTCACCATCGTCTTTGCGCTGCCGCCGCTGATCCGCCTGACCAACCTGGGCATTCGCCAGGTGCGGCCTGACCTGATCGAGGCCGCACGCGCCTATGGTGCTTCGCCGCTGCAGATGCTGGTGAAAGTCCAGCTGCCACTGGCCATGCCGTCCATCATGGCCGGTGTCAACCAGACGCTGATGCTGTCGCTGTCGATGGTGGTGATCGCCTCGATGATCGCCGTGGGCGGCCTCGGCCAGATGGTCTTGCGCGGCATTGGCCGGCTCGACATGGGCCTGGCCACCGTTGGCGGACTGGGCATTGTGCTGCTGGCCATCACGCTGGACCGCATCACCCAGTCCCTGGGTCAGCCACGCCGCGGTGTTCGCCATTGGTGGCAGACCGGCCCGTCCGGCCTGGTCTGGTCGCTGATGCACCGTGCTGACAAGTCCGAAGTCGCTGCCCAAGCCGGGGCCAAGGCCGACCCGGAATCCCAAACGGTGCAGGCCACGCCCGGCCTGACGCCAGCCGCGCATTGATGCTTCTGGCACCGCTGCACCCTCCGCTGAATTCACTCACTCAAAAGGAAACTTTCAAATGATGACAACCCTCCATTTCACACGCACCCTGCTCGCCACCGGACTTCTGAGCCTCGGTCTGGCCGCCACGACGGCCAGCGCCGCTGACTTGCCCGGCAAAGGCGTCAAGGTTCAACCCATTCAAAGCGCGATTGCCGAAGAAACCTTCCAGACGCTGCTGGTCAGCCGCGGGCTGGAAAAACTGGGTTTTGACGTGCAGCCGATCAAGGAAATCGAAGCGGCCACCGGCCATGTTGCGATTTCCAACGGGGATGCCACCTTTCTGGCCGACCACTGGGACCCGCTGCATGCCGACTTCTACAATAACGGTGGCGGTGACGCCAAGCTGTTTCGTAAGGGCGTGTACTCTAGCAATGCCGCGCAGGGCTACCTGATCGACAAAAAGACCGCTGACAAATACAAGATTACCCGCATCGACCAGCTGAAAGATCCCAAGCTGGCCAAGCTGTTTGACTCCACAGGTGACGGCAAGGCTGACATGACCGGCTGCAATCCCGGCTGGGGCTGCGAAGCCGTGATTGAGCACCAGCTCACCGCCTTCGGCTTGCGCGAGACCGTCTCGCATGCGCAGGGCACCTACTCGGCATTGATGGCAGACACCATCACCCGCTTCGAAAAAGGCCTGCCGGTTCTTTACTACACCTGGACCCCGTACTGGATCAGCGGCGTGCTGCGTCCCGGCAAGGATGTGGTCTGGCTCGAAGTGCCTTACTCGTCGCTGCCTGGCGCGCAATCCAAGCTCGACACCAAGTTGCCCAATGGCAAGAACTACGGCTTCACGCTGAACACCCAGCGCATCGTGGCCAACAAGGCCTTCACCGACCAGAACCCGTCGGCTGCCAAGTTGTTCGAAGTGATGAGGCTGCCCGTCGGCGATATCAACGCCCAGAACCAGCGCATGAAAAATGGCGAGAACTCGCAAAAAGACATTGAGCAGCACACCGATGCATGGATCAAGGGACACCAAAAGACCTTTGACAGCTGGATTGCACAATCCATGGCCGTCGCCAAGAAGTAAGAAAAATCAGACACGCACACTGATTCTCAAAGCACAAGCAGCTATATAAACCATAGCGCTTGTGCGCTGCGCAAATGGGCAGGTTGTGGGCGGTAACTCACGCGACGATGTCACCTTTGCACCCTCCGCTCAGTAAAAAAAGGATTCCCTTGGCAATGACGATCAAAACGCGCAACTTCACCCGACCCTTGCTCGCGGCATGCCTGCTGACGCTGACCTTGGGCGCACATGCCGCCGCCGACTTACCCGGCAAGGGCATCAAGGTGCAGCCACTCAAGAGCTCGCTGGCCGAAGAGACCTTCCAGACACTGCTGGTCAACCGCGCACTGGCAAAGCTTGGCTATGACGTTCAGCCCATCAAGGAGGTGGAGTACGCCACGGCGCATATCGCCATAGCCAACGGTGATGCGACTTTCATGGCCGACCACTGGAATCCACAACAGGACGACTATTTCAAGAACGCCGGCGGTAAAGACAAACTCTCGCGCCAGGGTGTGTACTCAAACAACGCTGCGCAGGGCTATGTGATCGACAAAAAAACTGCAGACGCTTACAAGATCACCAACATCGGGCAACTCAAGGACCCGAAGATTGCCAAGCTGTTTGACACCGACGGCGATGGCAAGGCCGACCTGACAGGCTGCACGCCCGGCTGGGCCTGCGAGAACATCATCGACCACCATATCGACGCCTACAAATTGCGTGACACCGTGTCGCACAAGCAAGGTACCTACGCAGCGCTGATTGCCGACACCATCACGCGCTTCAAACAGGGTGAACCTGTCATCTACTACACGTGGACGCCGTACTGGGTCAGCGCCGTGCTGCGCCCTGGAAAGGACGTGGTGTGGCTCGACGTGCCGTTTTCGTCACTGCCGGGCAAAGGGCCCCAAGTGGACACCAGGCAGCCTTCTGGCAAAAACTACGGCTTTGTCGTGAACACGCAGCACATCGTCGCCAGCAAGGATTTCGTGACCAAAAATCCGGCCGCAGGCAAGCTGTTCGAGATCATGAAGGTGTCGGTCAACGACATCAACGCGCAAAACCTGCGGATGAGCCAGGGCGAGAACACGCTGCAGGACATCGAACGGCATACCGACGGATGGATCAGGTCGCACCAAAAAACCTTTGACAGCTGGATATCCAAAGCCATGGACGCGGCTAAAAAATAAGCCAAATCAGCCTCTGGCGCACATCTATATTGCATAAGCAGCTATTCATTAAATAGCATATATGTCTGTGCGAGTGGTCCCGACTCAGGCAGGGACTGGCACCACCGGGCAGCCTGCCCGCGCTCACCTCACTTCACTTCACTTCAAAAGGAAACCCCCAACAGATGATGATCGACACCTGCCATTTCACCCGAACCCTGGTCGCTTCAAGCCTGCTGGCATTGGGCCTTTCTGCACAAGCCGCTGCCGACCTGCCTGGCAAGGGCGTCAAGGTGCAGCCGCTGCAAAGCTCCACCGCCGAAGAAACCTTCCAGACCCTGCTGGCCAGCCGCGCCATGCAAAAACTGGGCTTTGACGTGCAGCCCATCAAGGAAGTCGACTACCCGGCCGCCCATGTCGCGATTTCCAACGGCGACGCCACCTTCATGGCCACCCATTGGGACCCGCTGCACGCCGACTTCTACAAAAATGCCGGGGGTGACAGCAAGCTGGTGCGTCTGGGCAGCTATGTATCCAACGCCGCGCAGGGCTACCTGATCGACAAAAAGACCGCTGAAAAATACAACATCACCCGCATCGACCAGCTGCAGGACCCCAAGCTGGCCAAGCTGTTTGACACAACCGGCGACGGCAAGGCCAACATGACCGGCTGCAACCCCGGCTGGGGTTGCGAAGCCGTGGTGGAGTACCAGTTCACCGCGTACAAACTGCGCGACACCGTGACGCACATGCAGGGGAACTATGCCGCGCTGATCGCCGACACCCTGGCACGCTACAAAGAGGGCAAACCCGTTCTTTACTACACCTGGACGCCGTACTGGCTGAGCGGCGTACTGCGTCCCGGCAAGGAAGTCACCTGGCTCGAAGTGCCGTTCACGGCGCTGCCCGAGGACCAGGGCACGGTTGACACGAAACTGCCCAACGGCAAGAACTATGGATTTCCGCTGAACACCCACCGCATCGTGGCGACCAAGGCCTTTGTCGAAAAGTACCCTTCGGCCGGCAAACTGTTTGAAGTCATGGTCCTGCCCATCGGCGACGTCAATGCCCAGAACCAGCTGATGAACAGCGGCCAAGGCTCGCAGCAAGACATCGCACGCCATACCGACGGCTGGATCAAGGCACACCAGAAAACCTTCGACGGCTGGATCGCGCAAGCCCTGAAGCTCGCCCAGAAATAGTCGCTGCTGAACCAGTGACATGAAACAAGGCAACCCTGCCTTCACCCCCGCCGTGAATCCGCGGCCTTAAAGCGCCATCCGCTATCGAATAAAAAATAAATAGCAAGTGGCATCGCTTCGGCCTCATCCGGCGGCCTTTCCCCCGCTCCTGACTCAAAGGAAGATTCCGAATGATGAATACCCGCAATTTCACCCGCACCCTGCTGGCTGGCGGCCTGCTCGCCCTGGGCCTGGCGACGCCTGCCGTTGCCGCCGACCTGCCCGGCAAAGGCGTCAAGGTGCAGCCGCTGCAAAGCAATCTGGTCGAGGAAACCTTTCAAACGCTGCTGGTCAGCCGCGCCCTGACAAAGCTCGGTTACGACGTCAGCCCGATCAAGGAAGTCGCCTACCCCACGGCGCACATCGCCGTGGCCAACGGCGACGCCACCTTGATGGCCAACCACTGGAACCCGCACCATGCCGAGTTCTATAAAAACGCCGGTGGCGACGCCAAGCTGTCGCGCAAGGGCGTTTATTCGGCCGGTGCGGCACAGGGCTACATGATCGACAAGAAAACTGCCGACCAGTACAAGATCACCAGCATCGAACAGCTCACGGACCCAAAACTGGCCAAGCTGTTTGACACCACCGGCGATGGCAAGGCCAACCTGGTGGGCCCCAGTGCCGGTTGGGGCGGTGAAGCCGTCGTCGAGCACCAGCTCACCACCTTCAAGCTGCGCAACACCGTCACCTACACGCAGGGCAACTACCCCGCGCTGATCGCCGACACCGTGGCCCGCTTCAAGGCCGGCAAGCCTGTGCTGTACTACGCGTGGACGCCTTACTGGCTGAGCAATGTGCTGCGCCCCGGCCAGGAATCGGTGTGGCTGGAAGTGCCGTTTTCAGCCATGCCCGGCGTACAGGCTGGCATGGACACCAAGCAGGCCAATGGCAAGAACTACGGCTTTCCACTGAACAACGAGTACATCGTGGCCAACAAAGTGTTTGTCGAAAAAAACCCGGCAGCGGCCAAGCTGTTTGAAATCATGGTGCTGCCGATTGGCGACATCAGCTCGCAAAACAGGCGCCTGAATGATGGCGAGAACAGGCAGCAAGACATCGAGCGTCATACCGATGGCTGGATCAAGGGGCACCAGAAAACCTTTGACGGCTGGATCGCTCAAGCCATGGCTGCTGCCAAATAAGCATTAAAAATGCCTTCTGCGCAAGCGGGACGGGCGCTGCCAGCTATTTAAATAATAGCGGCAGCGCTTTTTTCATGACCGCTTCAAATTCTGTTCGGCAGTGCGATCCTTCACTGGCTTTTGGCTACCGGGCACCGCGCATCCCGCAGCCGGTTCAGCCAGGCCGGGCCTGACGCTCTGACAGCGCGGCTTCACGCAGGCACTCCAGATCGGGCTCGAACAGGCCGGCATGCTCGGCCCGCCGGATGGCATCCCGGGACAGCTGGTCAAGCATCGCGTTGAATGCCGTGTGGTTCAGCCGCCTGAGAGAGGCCAGCGCGTGCTGCAGCGCCACGCCCACATCCACCGCCAGCGCGCCATGCCGGGCCAGCGGATCAAACACATCGGTCAACATGCAGGCCTCATGCATATGAGGCGCGGACACATGGTCGAACTCGGGATGGTTTGCCTGTGCAGCTTCGGATTCCATGCAGTTGATTTGCGCCCGCTGTTCATCGACCCAGTAGATCATCGTCCTGACGGCGGTTGCCAGGACTTCAATCGCCGTGCCGGGGTCATTCACCGCAGGCGACAAGGCGCGCGCAGCAATCTCGCCCATCACCCGCAGCCCAAAACGCGGGTCGTGGTCAAAGGTTCTTGACGCACCAATCAACACGGCATCAGCCACCGCCTTGCAATCTTTCTGGTCAAGCACCCGCGTGCTGGTGGCAATCGCCATCGAGGTCTCGACAAAATCCCCTGGCTGGACATGCAGGTGAATCATGGCTCCGGTGCGCTGCGCGCATTCCTGCAAGATATCCATCGATACATGTTGCACAAAACCGGTGGCCGGCGCACGCAGGGTGTGCTCGCCACGGGCGCCTTCGGCTTGTTTCATGCCACCCATGAAAGGCTTTTTCAGGCGTTGCGCCATCGCCTTGGTGGTGGCCGCTTCGACCCGGCTGATGGTTTCGCCCAGACGCCCCAGCACCGACAGATAGTCTAGCCAGCGCAGCAGCACGATCACCACCACCAGCAAGACCAGAAGCGTGAAACCAAACAGCACCAGCCGCCCACCACCGGCATAAATCTGGGCATTGAGTCCGATCAGCGCGATCACGCTGTAGAGAAAAGCCCCGACAAACGTGGCCAGCGCATTCTGGATGGTGCTGTCTTCGATCAACAGCTGGGACGCGCGCGGCGTGGCCGTGCTGGCCACCGCCGAAAACGAGGCCACCATGGTGCTCGCAGAAAAAACTGACACGGTCAGCATGCTGGTGGCCAGAATGTTGAGCAGGCTACTGATGGAGTCAGACCCCAGCTTGAACGCAATGTCTTCGGGAATGAGCGGACCGAGGACCTTTGCCAGCGTTACGGCCAGCAGCGCCAACAGAGAAAACAGAGCGCACCGCACCCAGGTTTTGTGCAGCAGCCGCTGCAGCAGATAGAGAAGCTTTTCCGACATGACGAAAGTGTCGCTTTGAAGGCTATCGACCCACCATGCTGGCCGCATCGACCCAGGCGTCGAATTCCTCTGCCGTGACATGGCTTGATGCAATCGCCGCTTCGCGCAGGCTGACTCCTTCCTTGTGCGCCTTCTTGGCGATGAACGCCGCCTTGTCATAGCCAATGTGCGGGTTCAGCGCGGTCACCAGCATCAGCGAACGGCTCACCAGTTCAGCGATTCGCTCGTGGTTCGGTTCGATGCCCACGGCGCAATGGTCGTTGAAGCTGACCATGCCGTCGGCCAGAAGGCGAACGGATTGCAAAAAGTTGTACGCAATCATGGGCCGGAACACGTTCAACTCAAAATTGCCCGACGCACCACCAAAATTGATCGCCACATCGTTGCCGAACACCTGCGCGGCCAGCATGGTCAGCGCTTCACTCTGCGTCGGGTTGACCTTGCCCGGCATGATGGACGAGCCGGGCTCGTTTTCGGGAATGCTCAATTCGCCAATGCCGCTGCGTGGCCCGCTGGCCAGCCAGCGCACGTCATTGGCAATTTTCATCACGCTGGCCGCCAGGGTTTTCAGCGCGCCGTGGGCATGCACCAGCGCGTCGCACCCCGCCAGCGCCTCGAACTTGTTGGGCGCGGTGACAAACGGCAGCCCCGTCAGCAGCGCCAGCTCGGCCGCAACCTGCTCGGCATAGCCTTTCGGTGCGTTCAGCCCGGTGCCCACGGCGGTGCCGCCCAGCGCCAGTTCATGCAGGTGCGGCAATGCATCGCGCAGATGCTTTTCGCCATGCGCCAGCTGGGCGGCATAGCCCGAAAATTCCTGACCCAGCGTCAGCGGCGTGGCGTCCTGCAAGTGGGTACGGCCGATTTTCACGATGTCGTCGAAGTCCAGCGCTTTTTGCGCCAGCGTGCCGCGCAGTTTTTCCAGCGCCGGCAGCAGCCGGTTGGTGATGCCGATGACCGCCGACACATGCATCGCTGTAGGAAACACATCATTCGACGACTGGCTGCGGTTCACATCGTCATTCGGATGGATGAGCCGTGCATCGCCGCGCTCGCCGCCCAGCAATTCGCTGGCACGGTTGGCCAGCACTTCGTTCATGTTCATGTTGGTTTGCGTGCCCGAACCGGTCTGCCAGACCACCAGCGGGAACTCGTCCGGGTGGCGGCCGGCAATGACTTCATCGGCCGCATTCACGATGGCCCGGGTTTTCTTCTCGTCCTGCAGGCCCAGCGCCTGGTTGACCAGCGCCGAAGACCGCTTGACCTTGGCCAGCGCCCGGATCAACTCGACCGGCTGGCGTTCGCCCGAAATGTCGAAGTTCTGCAGGGAACGCTGGGTCTGCGCGCCCCACAGCCGGTCTGCAGGGACGTCAATGGGGCCAAAGGTGTCGCGCTCGCTGCGCGTGGTGGAGGGTGTACTCATGGTGTAAGGCCTGACCTGTCAAAATGGAGGGTGGTTTCAGCATAGCCGCTAATAAAAGTAAACAAAAGCAACCGCCATCACCGGGCGTTGCGTCACTTCATCGAAAAGCCATGACCACGATCAAACAAGCCGACCTCATCGAATCCGTTGCCGCTGCCCTGCAGTACATCAGCTACTACCACCCGGCCGACTACATTGCTCACCTGGCGCGTGCCTACGAACGCGAACAAAGCCCGGCGGCGAAGGATGCGATTGCCCAGATTCTGACCAACAGCAAGATGAGCGCCACCGGCCACCGCCCGATCTGCCAGGACACCGGCATCGTCAACGTGTTTTTAAAAGTCGGCATGGACGTTCGCTGGGACGGCTTCACCGGAAGCATAGACGACGCCATCAACGAAGGCGTTCGCCAAGGCTACAACCACCCGGACAACACGCTGCGCGCTTCGGTCGTGGCCGATCCGCAGTTTGACCGCAGAAACACCAAGGACAACACGCCGGCGGTGATCTCGACTGAAATCGTTCCCGGCAACATGCTGGAAGTGACCGTTGCGGCCAAGGGCGGCGGCTCCGAGAACAAAAGCAAGATGGCCATGCTCAACCCCGGCGACTCGGTGGTGGACTGGGTGCTCAAGACCGTTCCAACAATGGGTGCCGGCTGGTGCCCGCCCGGCATGCTCGGCATCGGCATTGGCGGCACCGCTGAAAAAGCCGTGCTGATGGCCAAAGAAAGCCTGATGGACGACCTGGACATGTATGAATTGCAAGCCAAGGCCGCCAGCGCCAAGACCGGCGGCGAAGCGCTGACCAAGGTCGAGGCCCTGCGGCTGGAATTGTTCGACAAAGTCAACGCCCTGGGCATTGGTGCGCAGGGCCTGGGCGGCCTGACCACCGTGCTCGACGTGAAAATCAAGATGTACCCGACGCACGCCGCCAGCAAGCCGGTCGCGATGATCCCGAACTGCGCCGCCACGCGCCACGCGCATTTCGTGATGGATGGCAGCGGCCCGGTCTACCTGACGCCACCATCGCTTGACACCTGGCCCGACGTGAACTGGGCGCCTGACTACGTCAAGAGCAAGAAGGTCGATCTGAACACCCTGACCAAGGAAGAAGTCGCCAGTTGGACACCCGGCCAGACGCTGCTGCTCAACGGCAAGATGCTGACCGGCCGCGACGCCGCGCACAAGCGCATTGCCGACATGCTGGCCAAGGGCGAAAAGTTGCCGGTCGATTTCACCAACCGCGTGATTTACTACGTTGGCCCGGTCGATCCGGTCAAGGGCGAAGCGGTCGGCCCGGCCGGCCCGACGACATCGACACGCATGGATGGCTTCACCGAAATGATGCTGGCGCAGACCGGCCTGATCTCGATGGTCGGCAAGGCCGAGCGCGGCCCGGTCGCCATCGAAGCCATCAAGAAGCACAAGAGCGCCTACCTGATGGCTGTCGGCGGCGCCGCTTACCTGGTGTCCAAGGCCATCAAGCATGCCGAAGTCGTCGGTTTTGCCGACCTGGGCATGGAAGCGATCTATGAATTTGACGTGGTCGACATGCCGGTGACCGTGGCGGTGGACTCGGGCGGGACCAGCGCCCATATCACCGGCCCGGCCGAATGGCAGAAAAAGATTGCGATGAACGAGTTCAAGGACATTGCTGTCACCAGCATTTGAACCGCAGCGGGATGCGTGAGGCCGCCATTTCAAACAAAAGTCGCCGATGCGGCTTTGCCAGCCGGCAGGTGGAGCCGCCCCGCTCGGGAGAAGAGAGCTGCTCGCAGTGAATGAACGCGGGGGCCAATCCATCGGTGTGTTTGACAGCGGCATCGGTGGCCTGAGCGTGCTGAGGGCGTTGCGCGCCGAGATGCCGCACGAGGACTTCATTTATATCGCCGACAGCGGCCACGGGCCCTACGGCGAGCGCGACACGGCGCATGTACTCGCGCGTTCACGCGCCATCGTTCATTATTTGGTCAGCCAAAACATCAAGGCGCTGGTGATGGCCTGCAACACGGCCACGGCCGCCGCCATTCATTGGCTGCGCGCCGAGCATCCGGGGATGGAACTGATCGGCGTCGAGCCGGCGCTGAAACCGGCCGTGGCGCTCAGCAACACCAGGCGTATTGGCGTTTTTGCAACCCGCAGCACGCTTTGCAGCGCCAAGTTCCAGGCACTGCTGGCGTCGCATGCCGCGCAAGCCGACTTTGTCATGCAACCCTGCGACGGACTGGCCCACGCCATCGAGCGCAGCGCGCAAACTGGCGACACTTCAGAAACCATAGCACTCTGCGCCCGCTACATAAGCGCAGCAGGGATTTTTGGCACTAAAAATGGCCAGATCGACACGCTGGTGCTGGGTTGCACGCATTACCCACTGGCCAGCGAGCAGTTGCGCGCATTGACAGGCCCCAGCGTGCGTCTGATTGACAACGGCGAAGCAGTCGCCCGGCAGACACGCCGGCGGCTGTCCGCCTGTTTGACGGCAGCGAATGCGCCGCCGGGCCGGGTCAGCCTGTTGACGACCGGCGATCCTCAGCTATTGCAGTCCGCCACCAGGCGCTGGCTGGATCTCTCGACATCTGTCGATTTGCTATTTATTTGATAGCTTCTTGCACATGCCGGATATGCGCAAACAGCCTTTTTCGAACTAAGGCTGAAGCGGCAGCGCTGCATTCGCCACGGGCACTGCCTCGCCCGGCTCCTTCCAGCCGCCTCCCAGCGTCTTGTACAGCGTGACCTGGCTTTGCAGTTGCGCCAGCCGGGTCTGCACCACCGCCTGCTGCGCAGCAAACAACGAGCGCTGCGCGTCCAGCAGGTCGAGCTGGCTGGCAATACCGTTCACGTAACGCAGATTGGACAGCTTGTAGCGAACGCCTTCGGCATTGGCCTGGGCCTGCTGCGCGCGCAACTGCTCGCCCAGCGTGGCGCGGCCGGCAAGCGCATCGGCCACTTCCCGAAACGCCGTCTGGATGGATTTTTCGTACTGCGCCACGGCAATATCACGCTGCACCCTGGACGACTCCAGACCGGCGCGGTTGCGTCCCGCGTCAAAAATTGGCAGGAACAACTGGGGGGCCAGCGTCCAGCCGAAGCTGCCGCTCTTGAACAGGTCGCCCAGGTGCGAACTGGCGCTGCCGGCGCTGGCCGTCAGCGAAATCCGCGGGAAAAATGCGGCCCGCGCCGCACCGATATTGGCGTTGGACGCCAGCAGCAACTGCTCGGCCTGGCGTACGTCGGGACGCCTGGTCAGCAAGTCGGACGGCAGGCCCGCCGGTACGTCCACCATCACCGGCATGTCCGCCAGGCCCTTGCCCGCCGGCAGGGCCACAGCCAGTTCGCCAGTGGCGGGCTGGCCCAGCAGCAGGACCAGCGCGTTCTGGTCAAGCGCGCGCTGACGCGTCAGCTGCGCCAGCGAGACGCGCGCCGCTTCAATCAGCGACTCGGACTGGCGAACGTCGAGTTCCGAGCTGACGCCGTTGTCAAAGCGCAGCTTGCTGAGGCGGAACGAGTCCTCACGTGTGGCCAGCGTCTGCCGGGTGATACTGATGAGTTGTTCATCGGCCAGCAGGCTGAGGTAGGTATTGGCAACCGCCGCGACCAGGCTGATCTGCGCGGACTTGCGACCTTCCTCGGAGGCCAGGTACTGGCCCAGTGCGGCTTCCTTCAGGCTGGCAACGCGGCCGAAAAAGTCGAACTCGTATGACGTCAGCGCCAGGCCGGCGGTGTAGACGCTGGTAATGCCTTGGTTGGCCGCAGGCTGGCGCGAGCCGGTCATGGCGGCGCCCACAGTCGGGAACTGGTCGGCCCGGCGAATCTGGAACTGCGCCCTGGCCTGCTCGATGTTGAGCACCGCGATGCGCAGGTCGCGGTTATTGCGCAGCGACGCGTCGATCAATTGGCGCAACCGGGCGTCGCTGAAAAACTCCTGCCACTCGATGTCGGCAGCTGCCACGTCGTTGCTTGTCGTTGCGGACGCGGCGGTCGTGGCGCTCAGCGCGGGCCAGTCGGTGGCGATGGGTGCCGCCGGACGCTCGTAGGTTGGAATCATCGAGCAGCCGGCCAGCAACACCGCAGCGCTCACGGCCAGGCGCTGGAAAATTTTCGTCTTATTCATGTGCTGGCTTTCCTTCTTGTCCGCCCATGCCTGCCGCCTTGGCATGCTCGTTGTAGATTTGCTGCTGCCGCGCGCTGCCCTTGAAAAAACCGCGCACCACGACAAAGAAAATCGGCACGAAGATCACGGCGAGTGCGGTGCCGGTGATCATGCCGCCAATCACGCCGGTGCCGATGGCCCGCTGGCTGGCCGAACTCGCGCCAGTGGCGATCGCCAGCGGCAGCACACCCAGCATGAAGGCCAGCGAGGTCATGATGATGGGCCGAAAGCGCAGGTGCGCAGCCGTCAGCGCCGCCTCAACCACACCCTTGCCCTGCGCCTGCAGGTCCTTGGCGAACTCAATGATCAAAATCGCGTTCTTCGCCGACAGGCCGATGATGGTGATCAGCCCCACCTGGAAGTACACGTCATTGGCATACCCTCGGAACAAGGTTGCCAGCAGCACACCAACCACACCCAGCGGCACGACCAGAATCACGGCCAGAGGAATCGACCAGCTTTCATAAAGCGCGGCCAGACACAAAAACACCGCCAGAATCGCAAAGCCGTACAGGATCATGGCCTGCGAGCCGGCGAGTTTTTCCTCGCGCGACTGCCCGCTCCATTCAAAGCCGAAGCCCTGTGGCAACCGGGCCGCCATCTTTTCCATCTCGGCCATGGCCGCGCCCGTGCTGTAGCCTGGCGCGGCGGCGCCGCTGATGCGCATCGCCGGATAGCCGTTGTAGCGAACCGTCTGCATGGGACCTTTGGCCCAGTGCGTGCTCGCAAAAGCCGACAGCGGAACCGATTCGCCCTTGCTGTTGCTGGCGTTGATCTTCAGCAGGTCGTCGGGCTGCATGCGGGCCGGCGCATCAGCCTGCACGATGACACGCTGCAAACGGCCCTGGTTAGGGAAGTCGTTCACATAGCTCGAACCCAGCGAGGTGGACAGTGCCGTATTGATGGCGTCAAAGCTCACGCCCAGGGCGTTGGCCTTGTCACGGTCAATGTCGAGCTGCAGCTGTGGCGCATCTTCCAGGCCATCGGGCCGTACCTGCGCGAGCACAGGATTTTTGCCCGCCATGCCGAGCAGCTGGTTGCGTGCTGCCAGCAGTGCCGCGCCACCCGCGCCCGAGCGGTCCTGCAGACGGAAAGTAAATCCGCTGGCAGAACCGAGTTCGGGAATCGGCGGCGGGCTGAGCGGAAACACGGACGCGTCGCGAATGCCTGAGAGCGCGCCAAAAGCCCGTCCAGCCAGCGCATCGGCCTGCTGGCTGGCTTCCTTGCGCTCCGACCAGTCCTTGAGCGTCACGAAGGCCAGTCCGGCGTTTTGTCCCTGACCGGAAAAGCTGAAACCCATTACGCCGACCATACTCTCGACCTCGGGCTGCTTCAGCATGAATCCTTCGACCTGTTCCATCACAGCCTGAGTGCGTTCCCGCGTGGCGCCCGGCGGCAGTTGCACGTTGACCAGCAGCGTGCCCTGGTCTTCGGCCGGCAAAAAGGATGTCGGCAGGCGCGTGTAGACCAGCGCCACCACGCCGATGATGGCCGCGTAGATGATCAGGTAACGGCCAGCGCGTTTAAGCAAGCGCGCGACCAGGCTTTCGTAGCCCTTGGCGGTGCGTGAAAAACCCCGGTTGAACCAGCCGAAGAATCCGGTTTTCTCATGGTGATGACCGGCTTCGACCGGCTTGAGCAGCGTGGCGCACAGCGCAGGTGTGAGCGACAGTGCCAGGAAGGCTGAAAAACCGATCGACGCGACCATGAAGGCGGAAAACTGTCGGTAGATATTGCCCACTGAGCCGGCAAAAAACGCCAACGGCACAAACACCGAGATCAAGACCACCGTCACGCCAATGATGGCGCCCGAGATCTGGCCCATCGCCTTGCGCGTGGCTTCCAGCGGCGGCAAGCCTTCCTCGCTCATGATGCGCTCGACGTTTTCGACCACGACAATCGCATCATCGACCACGATGCCGATCACCAGCACCATGCCGAACATCGTCAGCACGTTGATGGAAAAGCCCAGCGCCAGCAGCGTGGCGAAGGTTCCCAGCAAGGCAATCGGCACGACGATGGTCGGGATGATGGTGTAACGCCAGTTCTGCAAGAACAAAAACATCACCAAAAACACCAGCACGACCGCCTCGACCAGCGTGATGGCGACCTGCTTGATCGAGATGCTGACAAAACGCGAGCTGTCGTAGGGAATCGCATAGTTCACGCCCGGTGGAAAAAAGGGCTTGAGCTGCTCCATCTTCGCGCGCACGGCCTTGGCGGCTTCCAGCGCGTTGCCACCCACTGCCAACTGCAGGCCGATGCCGGTGGCAGGCTGGCCGTTCAGCCGCGCCGAGGTGGCATAGGTCTGGGCGCCAAGTTCGATGCGGGCCACGTCCTTCAGGCGCACGGTCGAGCCATTGGTGTTGGCCCGCAGCACGATGTTGCCGAACTGCTCAACATTGGAGAGCTGGCCGTTGACCACAACGGTGGCGGCAATGCCCTGGCCGGCCACATTGGGCAGGTCGCCAATCGTGCCGGAAGCGATCTGGGCATTCTGGGCGCGGATGGCGCTGGTCACATCGGCCGCAGACAGTGCAAAGCCGGTCAGCTTGGCCGGATCGATCCAGACGCGCATGGCGCGCTCGGTGCCGAACAGCTGGGCCTGGCCGATGCCGGTCAGGCGCTGGAGTTCGGGAATCACATTGCGCGAGGCATAGTCGCCCAGTGCCACCGGATCAATTTCCGGGTTCTCGGACGAGAGCATGGTGAACATCAGGAAGTTCGAGCGCGACTTGTCCACCCGCACGCCCTGCTGTGTCACCGCCTGGGGCAGGCGCGGTGCAGCGCGCGACAGGCGGTTTTGCACATCGACCTGGGCCAGGTCGGGATTCGTGCCGGTCTCGAAGGTCAGGGTCAGCGTGCCGCTGCCGTTGGCTTGGGCAACCGACTCCATGTAGATGAGGCCTGGCGAGCCGTTCATCTCACGCTCAATCACGCTCAGCACACTGTCTTCAAGGATCTTGGCAGAAGCGCCCGGATAGCCGGCCGTCACCACGATGGAAGGCGGCGCCACCGGCGGATACTGGGAAATCGGCAATTGCGTGACAGCCACGCTGCCCAGCACCAGAATAAAGAGTGCGATCACCCATGCAAAGATGGGTCGATCAATAAAAAACTTGGCCATGCGGTGTGCTCCTTACTTCGCAGCGTCGGACGCGGCAGAAGCCGAAGGCGCAGCGCCGGCAGCCACCGGCGCCGAGGTGCCAGCGGCAGGCGCCGGAGCAGTGCCTGCCGGCTGCCATGGCACGGCCTTAACCAGCGTTCCGGGCGGCATCATCTGCAACTTCTGGAAGCCATCGACCATCACTTGCTCGCCGGCCTTGAGGCCGTCCAGAACCACCCATTTGGTGTCTTTGGCAGAGCCGATCTTGATCGTTCGCGGGGTCACTTTTCCATCGCTGCCTACCACCATAACCGTGTCGCCCTGCGCCGTGCGCGTGACGGCCTGCTGCGGCAAGGTGATGGCATTGGTGGCCTGAGCCTGCTCCAGCCGTACACGCACGTACAGGCCCGGCAACAGTTGCCCGCGCGGATTGGGGACTTCGGCCCGCAAGGTGATCTGCCCGGTCGTGGGGTCTACCGTCAGGTCTGAAAACAGCAGTTTTCCCGGTTGCGCGTACTCGGTACCATCCTCCAGAACGATACGAATACTGGCGGCATCGGCGCCGTTGGCCCGCTTGAACTGGCCGCTGGCCATCGCCGATCGCAGTTTCAACGCGTCGGAAGCCGACTGTGTGAAATTGACATACATCGGATTGATCTGCTGAATGACGGCCAATTGCGTCGCGTCGCCCTGCCCGACCAGCGCGCCTTCGGTCACCAGCGAACGACCGATACGGCCTGAAATTGGGGCCGTCACCGAGGCGTAGCCCAGCGTGATGTTGGCGGTCTGCACATTGGCCTTGCCCAAGGCCACATCGGCCGCTGCCTGCTTTTGCGAGGCGACGGCGTTGGCGTATTCCTGCTTGCTGATGGCGTTGGCTTCGACCAGCGGCTTGTAGCGATCGGCCAAGGCAGTTGCCTGCGCCAGGTTGGCCTCAGCGCGTGCCTGGCCGGCCCGCGCACTGGCGGCCGCAGCAGCGTACGGTGCAGCATCAATGGTGAACAACGGCTGGCCTGCCTTCACGTCACTGCCTTCGCGGAACAACCGCTTTTGCAGGATGCCTGCTGCCCGCGCCCGCACCTGAGCGACACGCGAGGCTTCCAGGCGACCGGGCAATTCGGTGACCAGGCCCACATCACCAGGCGTGACCGTCACCACCCCGACCTGAGGCGGTGGCGGAGGCGGAGCAGCGCCTGCATCAGGCGCAGTGCCTTTGCCGCAGCCAGCAAGAAACAACGCAAGAACCGCAGCCAGTACAAGCGACTGCCGGCGCCCGAACCTGATGGGCAAAAAAGTAGGGGCGACGCTGGGCTTAGGCATATCTATTCCTCGTATTTTTAGCCAAAAAGGCAGAAAAAGTTTGGGTGTGAATTCGGAAAAAAAAACAAATCGAATGAAAACCAAAAATCTGATGATAAGAGACTAAGGGTTTACGATGCTATAGTTTACATACGTTTTCGAATGTATGTAAAAACCCGATGAAATCGATTTCAGGAGATGCACATGGTCCGCCGAACCAAAGAGGAAGCGCTTGAAACACGCAACAAACTGCTGGATTCAGCAGAGGTTTTGTTTCAGTCCCAAGGCGTTTCACGCACCACGTTGCAAAATATTGCCCAGCATGCAGGTGTTACCCGGGGAGCCGTCTATTGGCACTTCAAGGACAAGGCCGACCTGTTTGACGCCATGATGGAGCGTGTCACGCTGCCGCTGGAAAGTTATTTCAGCCACGAACAGAGCTCGGAGGAAACCAGCAGCGACTCAGGCACCCAGGCCCTCATGCACACGCGTAATGCCATCCTGAAGGCACTCCATCAAATCGTCAACGATCCGCAGACACGCAGCGTCCTCGAGATCGCCACCCAAAAGGTGGAATACATCGAAGGCATCCGGAACATTCGCCTGCGGCACCTGACCGCCTGCAACGGTTTCTTGTGCCGGGTCACCCAAGGCCTGGACACCGCTTCGAGACAGAAAAACCTGACGCTGCCGGTGCCAAGTGTTCTGGCGGCCAGGGGGTTACACGCCCTGATTGATGGATTGATACAAAACTGGCTGCTTGACCCACAAGCGTTTGAATTGACGAAAGCCGGTCAAAGCACAATGGACATTTACTTCAAGGGCCTGGGATTCAAGGTCAGCTAGCAAAGCCTTAAACCCTGCAAGAGACCAAAAAAAACGCGCAATCAATAAAGATTGCGCGTCAGATTTGGCGGAAACGGAGAGATTCGAACTCTCGATGAGGCTCTACACCCCATACTCCCTTAGCAGGGGAGCACCTTCGGCCACTCGGTCACGTTTCCAATCGAAGCATTATCGCACGACTTCGGCGCTGATCAAGCTGACAGGCTGATCCAGATCAAAAGCCTTGTGCAGCGCGCGCACGGCAAGTTCCATGTATTTCTCGTCGATCACGACCGATGTCTTGATTTCGCTGGTGGAGATCATCTGGATGTTAATGCCCTCCTCGGCCAGCACGCCAAACATTTTGCTGGCAATGCCGACATGGCTGCGCATGCCGATGCCAACGATGCTGACCTTGCAGATTTTGGCGTCGCCGGTAACTTCCTGCGCGCCCAGTGCGGGTACCACCCTGGATTTGAGAAGGTCCAGGGTTTTGGCAAAGTCGTTGCGGTGCACGGTGAAGCTGAAGTCGGTCTTGCCGTCCTTGCTGATGTTCTGGATGATCACATCGACTTCAATGTTGGCCTCGGCCACGGCTCCCAGGATCTGGTAGGCAATACCCGGGGTGTCGGGCACGCCGAGAACCGAGATTTTGGCTTCGTCGCGGTTGAATGCGATGCCCGATACGATGGCTTGTTCCATGTTTTCGTCTTCCTCAAAACTGATCAATGTGCCTGATTTGGCTTCTTCGTCGATGTCGATATCCCAGTCGGTAAAGCTGGACAGCACGCGCAGCGGCACCTTGTACTTGCCCGCAAACTCGACCGAGCGGATTTGCAGCACCTTGGATCCCATCGAGGCCATTTCCAGCATTTCCTCGAAACTCACAGTTTGCAAGCGGCGCGCCTCGGGCACAACGCGCGGGTCGGTGGTGTACACGCCATCGACATCCGTGTAGATCAGGCACTCATGCGCCTTGAGCGCGGCAGCTATCGCCACGGCCGAGGTGTCGGAGCCCCCCCGTCCCAGCGTAGTGATGTTGCCGCCGGCGTCCATGCCCTGGAAGCCGGTGATGATCACCACCTTGCCTGCATCCAGGTCGGCGCGTACTTTTTCGTCGTCGATCGACTCGATGCGCGCCTTGGTATAGGCACTGCTGGTCTTGATGGTGACTTGCCAGCCAGCGTAACTGACCGCCTGCATGCCCTCGGCTTGCAGTGCAATGGCCAACAGCGCGCTCGAAGCTTGCTCTCCCGTGGCGGCCAGAGCGTCGAGTTCGCGGCTGTAGGAATTATCGGATCGGGCAGGCTCCAACTCTTTGGCCAAACCGAGCAGACGGTTGGTTTCGCCGCTCATGGCGCTGGGAACCACGACCATCTGGTGGCCGGCGCGCGCCCATTTGGCAACGCGTTTGGCAACATTGCGGATACGCTCGGTCGAGCCCATCGAAGTGCCGCCGTATTTGTGAACGATCAAAGCCATTGCGGTTGGTCAATCAGGAGTTGGTGGTGAATTGATCTCTCCTGCTGGCGACCCATAAAAAGCTTTCAAAAAATCCCGCTTTTTCAGCTCGGCAGCAAAGCTTTCAATTATAGCCAGCGCAATTTTTGATCATGGTTCTGCGTAACTGGCGGTGTAATGCAGTGCGCCTCCCTGCCGCGTCACGTGGCCATTGGCCACCTTGAGGTGAATCCGGTGGCCACGGGTGGTGCAGGCGGTAACTTGATGCAGCAATTGATCCAACTGCGCCGCACTCGGCGTGGCCTGCTGTAGCAGCAGCCAGTGGCGCAGCAGATTGGCCTGGCGTGCCGTGGACAAAGCTTGCAAAGCCGTGATGACAGGCGGATTGCCGGCGGCAGCCAGATCCTGAATGGCGACTTCTATCAACACCGATTGCGCCTGCGCGGCATGGCGCGCACTGCGAGCGAAAGTCGACCGAAACTGCGGAAAAGCTTGCGCCAGTACGGGCAACAAGCGTGCACGGATACGGTTGCGGGTGTAGCGTTCGTCGGTGTTGGTCGGGTCGTCAACAAACTCAACCGGCTGACACATGAGCCACTCGCGCAGGACGGCGGAAGGAATCTGTAGCAGCGGCCGGTAAAACACCATGCCGCCGCGCTCGAATTGCGCCGGCATGGCCGACAAGCCAGGCAAACCAGCTCCTCGGCTAAGCGCCAACAGCAGCGTCTCGACCTGGTCGTCAGCATGCTGACCAAGCAAAACGCCCTTCATACCTTGTGACAATGCTGAAGTAGCCAGCGCGGCATAGCGTGCGCGCCGCGCTGCATCTTCAGGGCTTTCTCCGGCAGCATGCTTGGCATCGACATTCACCACATGTATAGGCACGCGGAATTTTGCACATACGGCAGTGCAGACGCGCACAAACTCATCGGCAGACCTTTGAAGTCCATGGTGAACATGAAAGGCTTCGATCTGGCCAGGCCAGCATTTGGTTGCAGCAATCAGTAACGCGCTCGAGTCCGCCCCCCCGCTGTAGGCCACACCGATGGGCAGGGGTGGATTTAATCCCGCAAGAGCTGCTGCGATAGGTGATGTGCTCACTGAAATTCGATTAATTGATTTCAGGTTGGCTTAATTAAAGGGATAAAAAAATTTAAATCCCCAAAATAGCTGAATTAGCCAGAGCAAATTATTTTCATCAAAGAAAAATTAAATTAGTGGGAATATCCTTGGCAATTTGATCCAGTACAGCACCGTATTTGATACCCAAGCCAATTCGCATTCTCAGAGGATAACTGTCTTCAGCACGAACCCACAAATCAAAAATCCCGACAGAAGTATGACCTGAAAATCGAATCGCATTAATTTCTTTACCCGCAACTTTGACAAGTTCAGCTTTTGGAGAAAGACTGATTTGACGAATTCCTTTTCCGTCACTCACAGCAAGAAAACTGGGTTTGTTAGGAGCCGGCTTACCGAGAAAAGCATAGGGCGCCATTAGTAAGTCACTTGCAGCCACGTTGAAAGGTTCTGTGCCATTGGGTTTACCCCCCTTGCTGAATTCATACCGTTTGGCTGTTAGATTGGTAACAGATGTCAGTTCGTCGCTGCTTCCACGTTTATCCGTATAGCGAACGGTCAATGCGACACCATTAATAAATCGACCGTTGGACTGTCGAATTACTTTTAGATCGGAAAGGACAGTGGTCAACAAGCGTGCCCCTTCAATCTGGGAACGTAATGCATATGTATTTTTATCAATAGTTCCGGTATCTTGGCCAGTGCCAATTCCAACCGAACCCAAAAACCCTGCTGCGCCAACAATCAGTTTGGCTGCGGCATCGGGAGTAGGTGCTCCCGAAACAACTGAAACATTATAAATCCAATTTGTTGAAATAGTCGCAGCACTTACATTTATCAAAACACCTGTCAGCATAAACACTATGATGAGATGCGTCCGTCCAATCATAAAAAATTGGGGGATTTTATGATTGGACATCTATGAAGTTTTCAATACAGGCGCAAGACCTGTCAATTTGTTCAAGCCCATCTCTCCGACACTAGATTGGCGGATCAGCATTTTGATAGACCCACTAAATTGCCACAGCAACGCAAGAAATCCACCCAAAGCCGCAAACAAAACAATTATTTTTAAAGGTGACCTGACAGGCATTACTGGGAGAGTAGGCGAAACAATAAATCGACTTGGCGAAAAAGCACCTGTGACCATTCTTGAGTATTTGTTTTCATACTCCAGCAGCGCAATCAGTTCATAGCCTTTCTGGGCGGTTGGCACACGTGTCTGAATATCCTTAATCAAAGCGAAAGCTAAATCTTTACCCGAATTGGTTTTTTGAGTAATTTTTCCATGCGCTACGAGCATGGATTCTTCGCTAGGAAGCCCTTCAACCTGCCTTTGGGTTTTCGCCAATTTCTCTTTGATATCGAACCGCTCTCTTTCAATTGCTATTATTTGCATTGGTAATGGCATATAACGTTCGCCATTTTTTTCTATGCTAAATATTTGCCTTTCCGATGCAGTAGCAACTATAGGATAACTTGCTGCCAAACGTTTAAGGTCGTTAAGACGATTTTCTAAAAGACTCAGGTTATAGGCTTCAATGTCTCTTTCCAAAAGAGCTGCAGTAAGCAGTAAATTTTTAGCCGCCAAAGTATCCGTAACAAAATTATCAATTTGAATTTTTAGAGAAGCATCAGAGACATAATCAGCCAGAAGATCGACTTTTTCGCGCGCAGTTTCCGGTTCTGACGAGGTGTAGCTGATTTCGTATCCAACAAGATCGGAAAGATTAGAGGGATCTTTCAAACCACTGAGTTCTTTGGCATCCTTCTTACTGAATCTAAAAATCGGAGAAATCCAGTCACCAGAACGTACGATTTGGTTTCGAAGTTCAGTCCCTCCCGAAATAATTTTAGCGTCACCCAAGTAACGATCAAAAACTCCTACGCTACTAACCTGCTCTTGCAGAGTTCTGAATTCAGAAATACTCCTGTCGAACAAAACGACTGAGCGCGACTTGAATGAAAGAAGCACGCCGTAAGAAATACCAGCACCTATCGCTGCAAAAGCCAAAATTGTTATACAAACCAGCGGTGACAGGATCTTATTTTTGATGTAACCAAAACTCATAAATTCTTTCAAATACAAAGTTGAAACAATTTGTATTTTACTTTCATTTAGTTACACTACTTGATCAATTCAGCTTTTGTGTCAATAAAACGCCCATAGCTTTGCAACCGGTCATAGCGACGGTCGAGCAATTCCTTGCCCTTTAAATCGCTGACCTGACGGAAGGCATCGTTCAGGGCGCGCTTGAGGAAAGCCGACATCTGCTTCGGGTCGCGGTGCGCGCCGCCGACCGGCTCGTTGACGATCTTGTCGATGACGCCCAGCGCCTTGAGCCGGTGCGCGGTGATGCCCAGCGCTTCGGCCGCGTCCTGCGCCTTTTCGGACGTTTTCCACAAAATCGACGCGCAGCCTTCGGGGCTGATGACCGAATAGATCGAATACTGCAGCATCACCACCTGGTCGGCCACCGAAATGGCCAGCGCGCCGCCGGAGCCACCCTCGCCGATGATGGTGGTGATGATCGGCACTTCAAGCTGCGCCATTTCGAAGATGTTGCGGCCGATAGCCTCGGACTGGCCGCGCTCCTCGGCTTCGATGCCCGGGTACGCGCCCGGCGTGTCGACAAAGGTGAACACCGGCAGCCTGAATTTTTCAGCCGTCTTCATCAGTCGCAGTGCCTTGCGGTAGCCCTCGGGCTTGCTCATGCCGAAGTTGCGCAAACCGCGCTCCTTGGTGTCGCGGCCTTTTTGATGGCCGAGCACCATGCAGGCATTGCCGTTGAAGCGGGCAAGGCCGCCGACGATGCTCAGGTCGTCGGCAAAATGGCGGTCGCCATGCAGTTCGACAAAATCCGTGAAGATGTCCCGGATGTAGTCCAGGGTGTAAGGCCGCTCGGCATGGCGGGCGATCTTGGTGATCTGCCAGGGCGTCAGGACGCTGTAGATGTCCTTGGTGAGTTGCTGGCTTTTTTTGGCCAGCTGCTCTATTTCATCCGAAATATCGACCGCCGACTCGGTTTGCACATAACGCAATTCTTCGATTTTTCCTTCAAGCTCCGCAATCGGCTGCTCGAAATCGAGAAAGGTCTTTTTTGCCATGGTAATCCTCAGACTTTCAATGCTTGGTCAGGCAGGTTGCGAAGCGCGCGGCACACCGGCCCTCAGGCGCCGGGCACAATTTTCGGGTCCAGCGAACGCCAAATATACCAAGTCGCCACGCTGCAGTACGGCGCCCAGGCGGCGGCGACTTCACGCGCATCGCTGCGGCTGACCGATTCGCCGGAAAAATAGTTGTGGCTGATGCCGTTGATCAGCCCGACATCGTCGAGCGGCAGCACGTTGGGCCGCGTCAAGTAGAACATCAAGAACATCTCGGCCGTCCAGCGGCCAATGCCGCGAATGGCAATCAACTCGGCAATGATGGTTTCATCGTCCATCGCCTGCCAGTCCTGCACATGGACGCGGCCGGCGTCGAAATGGATCGACAGGTCGACCAAGTATTCGACCTTGCGCGCGCTCAGGCCGGCTGCGCGCATGTCGTGAATCTTCAGGCGCAGCACATGCGCGGGTGTCATTTCAGCGGGCAAGGCGGCAAAGCGGTGCCAGACGGTCTGCGCGGCCTTCACCGAAATCTGCTGGCCGACAATGCTGCGCGCCAGCGTGCTGAAGGCGTCGCCGCGCGACTGCAGGCAGGTGTTGCCGAACTGCGGAATCAGGCGTTTCATGACCCGGTCCTTCTTGACCAGGTGCTTGCACGCGTCATGCCAGTACGGCGGCACAACGATGGCCGGTTGGGGCGCGCCGGCCTTGTCTGTCAGTTCAATGGGCACCGAGGTGGCGACCTCTGAATTTACTATGTTTTTCATAGCTTAAAACACTCGTCAGATATGCGGGAACGGCCTAAAAGGCTTGAAAATATTGAATGTTTCACGATGTCACCTCCCAGGTGGTTCCCTGGGACGTGTCCTTCAGCACGATGCCCTGGTCCAGCAGTTCGCTGCGGATGCGGTCGGCAGCCGCGAAGTCGCGGGCTTTCTTGGCATCGGCGCGTTGCATGATCAGCGCCTGGATGCTGGCGTCGTCCAGCGTGGAGCCGGCTTGCAGGTATGCCGCAGGCTGGCCCTGCAGCAGGCCCAGGCAGCCGCCCAGGCTTTTCAGCAGCCCCGCCAGTTCGGCCGAACCGGTCCGGTTCACCTCGCCCGCCAGGTCAAACAGCACGGCCATCGCTTCAGGCGTGCCAAAGTCTTCGTCCATGGCCGCCTTGAAGCGGGCGGCAAACGGCTTGGACCAATCAATCACCACATCGGCCGGAGTGACCAAGCCTAACGCGGTATACAAGCGCTTGAGGGAATTGCGCGCGTCGTCCAGGTGCGCGTCGCTGTAGTTCAGCGCGCTGCGGTAGTGCGCGCGAAGAATGAAAAAGCGAACCGTCTCGGCGTCGTACTTTTCCAGTACCTCGCGAATGGTGAAAAAATTGCCCAGCGACTTGGACATTTTTTCGTTGTCCACGCGCACAAAACCGTTGTGCACCCAGAAGCGCGCCAGCGGCTCGCCGTTGGCGCCTTCGCTCTGGGCAATCTCGTTCTCGTGGTGCGGAAACTGCAAATCAGCCCCGCCGCCGTGGATGTCGAACGTCTCGCCCAGCGTGGCGCAGCTCATGGCCGAGCACTCAATGTGCCAGCCGGGCCGGCCTTTTCCATAGTCATGGCCCAAGGCGGCGCTGTCCCACTTGGCGTCTTCCGGTTCGCTTTCTTTTGCCGATTTCCACAGCACGAAGTCCAGCGGGTCGTCCTTGCCTTCAAGCACCGCCACCCGCTCGCCGGCGCGCAGCTCGTCAAGCGACTTGCCCGACAGCTTGCCATAGCCGGGAAACTTGCGCACCGCATAGTTCATGTCGCCGCCCGAGCCACGGTAGGCCAGCCCTTTTTTCTCAAGGGTGCCGATCATCGCCAGCATTTGCGGCACGTAGTCGGTTGCGCGCGGCTCGAGTGTCGGCGGCTCGATGGCCAGGGCGCCAATGTCCTGGTGCATGGCCTGAATCATCTCGTCGGTCAGGGCGCGAATCGTGATGCCGCGTTCGACGGCGCGCTTGATGATCTTGTCGTCGATGTCGGTGATGTTGCGCACATAGGTGACCTGGTAGCCGCTGACCTTGAGCCAGCGCTGCACCACGTCAAAAGCCATCATCATGCGTGCATGGCCGATGTGGCAAAGATCGTAAATCGTCATGCCGCAAACATACATGCGGACCTGGCCGGGAACAATAGGGGAAAAATCTTCTGCGGCACGCGACAGCGTGTTGTAAATGCGAAGGCTCATGAAAATTGTCTGGATGCGTGGTCTGACGTGAAAATGCCAGAGGAAGGAAAAAGGAAAACCTGAATATCCGGGCGCCACCGGCGGCGATGGCGCTGAAACAGAAGCGAAATTCTTCGGCAAAAACCGGCAAGGAACAACAGGGCAAGGAGGGTGACTATACCCCCTCGGCTAGAATTAAACAGTCTATCGAGCCGGTTCGAATGCCTGTCAGGGTGCTGCCAATGCGGCTGTGGCCGGCTAGCCAGCCAGCCACATTGCGCCTTGGCGCGGTCCCCTGTTTGCCCAAAAACAACGAGAGTCCTATGCCCTTGCGAGCCGTTCTTTTCTGCAAACCCTTGTCATTCGTGCCGGCCAGCCTTTTGCTGCTCGCGCTGTTGGGAGCGCCGGCAGTCCACGCCGACGAGTACACCGATGTCAACCAGTTGATCAGCGCCGGACAGTTCCCGCAGGCTTTGGCCAGCGCCGATCGCTACCTGGCCGCCAAGCCGCGCGATCCGCAGATGCGTTTCCTCAAGGGCGTGATCCAGAGCGGATCTGCCCAGACCGCTGAAGCCATGGAAACCTTTGCCCAGCTCAACCGCGACTTTCCCGAACTGCCTGAGCCTTACAACAACCTGGCCGTGCTGTATGCCGGCCTGGGCCAGTTCAACAAGGCCCGGGAATCGCTGGACATGGCGATTCGGCTGAACCCGCGCTATGCCGTGGCCCATGAAAACATGGGCGACGTGTATGCGCGGCTGGCCAGCCAGTCTTATAGCCGTGCGCTGCAGCTCAATGCCGCGAACGCCGCGCTGCCCCCCAAACTGGCCCTGGTCAACCAGTTGCTGACACCTGCCGTAAAAGCTGCCGCACCTGCCAAGGCGCCTTGAAATCAACACTTAACTTTTGAAAAAGATTCACCCCATGAACATTTCACGCACCCTTTTCACCCGCCGCAGCGCAACGCTCCTGCTGGCCGCTCTTACTCTGAGCGCCGGCGTCGCGCTGGCGGCCGATCCGGCCGCGCCCAAGGTCAAATTTGCCACCAGCGAAGGCGATTTCGTGGTCGAGGTCTATCCCGACAAGGCGCCCAAGACAGTCGAGAATTTTCTCCAGTACGTCAAGGACAAGCACTACGACGGCACGATTTTTCACCGGGTGATCAACAACTTCATGGTGCAGGGCGGCGGCTACGATGGGGCTTACGCCGAAAAGAAAACCCGCGCCCCGGTGGTGCATGAAGGCCGCGAGGCGTTGGCCAAGGGTGGCCCGAAAAATGTCGTCGGCACGCTGGCAATGGCCCGCACAAATGACCCCAATTCCGCCACGTCGCAGTTTTTCATCAACGTGAAAGACAATGACTTCCTGAACCCGGGCACGCAAGCCCCCGGCTACACCGTGTTCGGCAAGGTTATCAGCGGCATGGACGTCGTGGGCAAGATCAAGTCTGTGCCTACCGGCAGCGGCGGCCCCTTCCCGTCGGACGTTCCCAAGACGCCGGTCATGATCAAATCCGCAACCCTCGTCAATTAACCCACTTTTAAAGGAAATTTCATGAGCAATCCAAAAGTCGAACTGCACATTGCCAAATACGGCGTCATCACCCTGGAACTTGACGCTGAAAAAGCACCCAAGTCGGTCGCCAACTTCCTGAACTATGTCAACAAGGGCCATTACGATGGCACCGTGTTCCACCGCGTGATTCCCGGCTTCATGGTCCAGGGCGGCGGCTTTGCGGTCGGCATGACGCAAAAGCCGACCGACGGCGAGATCGAGAACGAAGCCACCAACGGCCTGAAGAACGACATGTACACCGTCGCCATGGCGCGCACCAACGCGCCGCATTCGGCCAGTTCGCAGTTCTTCATCAACGTCGGCAACAACGGCTTTTTGAATCACACCGGCCAGAACGCTTCGGGTTGGGGTTACGCCGTGTTCGGCAAGGTCGTTTCCGGCACCGAGGTGGTGGACCAGATCAAGGCCGTCAAGACCGGTCGCAAGGGTTTTCATGACGACGTGCCAGTTGAAGACGTGATCATCGAAAAAGCCGTCGAGCTAGCTTGACCCGGCAGCCGGACTGAGCCTGACTGAGTCCTCCATGCCCTCGTTTGCGACCGTGCCCCCTTTCAGCGAGCTTGTGGCTCCATCATCGTGGCGCACGGTCGATTTCATTTCCGACCTGCATCTGAACGCCGACGAGCCCACCACCTTCATGGCCTGGCAGGCTTATTTAAGGGACACGCCAGCCGATGCGGTGTTCATACTGGGCGACCTGTTCGAAGTCTGGGTCGGCGACGATGCCGTCAGCGCTGATTTCCAAGACCACCCCGAATCCGGATTTGAAAACCGCTGCGCCAGCGTGCTGACCGAGACAGGCCGCCGGCTGGCACTTTTTTTCATGCATGGCAACCGTGACTTTTTGGTTGGCCCGGCCTTCATGGCGGCTTGCCACGCCCGCCTGCTGGACGACCCGACCGTACTGAGCTTTGCCGGACAGCGCTGGTTGCTGTCGCATGGCGATGCGCTGTGCCTGGATGACACCGATTACATGGCCTTCCGGCAGCAAGTGCGCAGCCCCGGCTGGCAGCAAGCCTTCCTGGCCCGGCCATTGGTTGAGCGCCAGGCCATGGCGCGCCAGATGCGCAGTCAGAGTGAAGCGCGCAAGCGCTCCGGCATGGACTATGGCGACGTGGACTCCAACGCTGCCCGCCAGTGGCTGGAGACAGCGCATGCGCGCACGCTGATTCACGGCCACACCCACAAGCCTGCGTTGCACGACCTGGGCAAGGCGCTGTCGCGCGTGGTGTTGAGCGACTGGGACGCCGGCGCCAGAGTGCCGCGCGCCGAGGTGCTTCGGCTGGACAGCAGCGGCCTGCAGCGCATCGCCCTGCCGGTTGGATGAGACCAGTGCAATGCTGAACTGGCTGAACAGTCTGGCAGGCGCCCTGGGCCTGCCCGGCGCGCGCCCCAAGGAAATTCCCGAAGCACTCTGGCAACGCACGCTGCAGCATTACCCTTTCCTGGCACGGCTTCCCGGTGCCGACCGGCAGTCACTTCGCCTGCTTGTGGGACGGTTCCTGTTGCACAAGGAATTCACCGGCGCACACGACCTGGAAGTGACCGACGACATGGCCGTGGCCATTGCTGCACAGGCCTGTTTGCCGGTGCTGCACCTGGGACTCGACTGGTATGACGATTTCGCTGGCATCGTCGTGCATTCCGGCGCCATGCTGGCGCGGCGCAAGGCCATCGACCCCGCCGGCGTGGTCCACGACTACCGCGAAGCGCTGCTGGGCGAAGCCATGCAGGGCGGTCCGGTCACCCTGAGCTGGCAGGACGTGGCCGCTTCAGGCGATTCGGCCGAGCGCGGCCACAACGTCGTCATCCACGAGTTCATCCACAAGATCGACATGCGGGACGGCGCAGCCGACGGCTGCCCGCCCCTGCCCTCGCGCGCGGCCCACGCCGCCTGGCACGACACGATGCAGGCCGCCTACGAGCGCTTTTGCGAGCAGGTCGCCATGGCCGAGCGCTTTGGCGCGGCGCCGCCCTGGCTCGACGCCTATGGCGCCAGCGCACCGGCGGAATTCTTTGCCGTCGCCTGCGAAGCGTACTTCGTGAACAGCGAACGCTTCACCCAGGACTTTGCTGCCCTGACCGCACTGTTTGACCAATTTTTCAAGAAAAAATAGGCTTTTGCGCAAGCAGATATTGTGTTCATAGCTATAGATTAAATAGCATATTAGATTGGATTGGCACAACCCGACCCGACAGGTCTTGCCAGCCCGTTGGCTCCGTGGATCCGTTCGGCTTGCCCGGTCTGCACGGATTTGTAGGCTTAAGGTTTCTTAAACATTAATCGTGTAGATTCCAGCCACGCCAGCGGGTCATCCGGCAAAACGCCGGCCAAAACAAAAAAATCCATGATCTTTTTCAATCAATTGTTTGGCCACTTTCTCGAATCTCGGCACACCCGCCACCTGTTTAGCCGCCGGGTCATTCTGGAATCGCTGCCCAGGGAAGGCCGTGCCGCTGCCGTTCCTGACCAGCTGAACCAGCAACTGGTGCAAAGGGCCCGGCAAGACCTGCCCGACATACTGGCGCAACTCAATACCCGCAAGGAAGGCCTGAGCATTGCCGAAGCCGACGCCATACGCGCCCGGGTTGGCCCGAACGAGGTGGAACACGAAAAGCCCATGCCTTGGTGGCTGCACCTGTGGCTGAGCTACAAAAACCCGTTCAACCTGTTGCTGACCGTGCTGGCCGTCGTGTCTTATTTCACAGAAGACATCAAGGCGGCCATCGTGATCGGCAGCATGGTGACGCTCTCGACACTGATCCGCTTCATTCAGGAAAGGCGCTCCAACCACGCTGCCCTGGCGTTGAAAGAGCTGGTCAGCAACACCGCGACCGTGATCCGGCGTGTGGAACAAGCCGCTGACACAAGCCATCCACCCGAAAACGTACCGGGCATGCAGCCCGCCGGCCAGATCGAGTTGCACATCAAGCAACTGGTGCCGGGTGACATCGTGCTGTTGTCGGCCGGCGACATGATTCCGGCCGATAGCCGGGTGATGCTGGCCAAGGACCTGTTTGTCAGCCAGTCGGCCATGACCGGCGAATCGCTGCCGGTCGAAAAATTTCCGGATGCCAAGGGTTCAGTGGACAGCGCGTTGCAGATGGCCAATCTGGTGTTCATGGGCACCAACGTCGTGTCGGGATCGGCCACGGTGGTCATTCTGACCACCGGCAACAGCACTTATTTCGGCACGCTGGCCACCCGCGTCACCGCCAACACTTCCGAAGTCAATGCCTTTCAGGTCGGCGTCAACAAGGTCAGCTGGCTGCTGATCCGATTCGCCTTTGTCATGGTGCCCATCGTGCTGCTGATCAACGGCTTTACCAAGGGCAACTGGACCGAAGCGTTTTTGTTTGCGTTGTCGGTGGCAGTCGGCCTGACGCCTGAAATGCTGCCCATGATCGTCACTTCAACACTGGCCAAAGGCGCGGTGATCCTGTCGCGCAAAAAAGTCATCGTCAAGCGGCTGGATGCCATCCAGAACTTTGGCGCCATGAATGTGCTGTGCACCGACAAGACCGGCACGCTCACGCAGGACAAGATTGCGCTGGCCCGCCACACCGATGTGTTTGGCCACGAATCCGAAGAGGTGCTGGGGTTTGCCTACCTCAACAGCTACTACCAGACCGGCCTGAAAAACCTGCTGGACCGCGCCGTGCTGGAGCATGTCGAGGTGCTCACCGACCTGCAGCTGACCGAAAATTACAAAAAGATCGATGAAATCCCCTTTGATTTCCAGCGCCGCCGCATGTCGGTGGTGGTGTCGGAACGCGAGCATCACCATGAGCTGATCTGCAAGGGTGCGGTGGAAGAAGTCGTCGCCGCCTGCACCCATGTGCGCGACGGCGACCAGACAGTGCGGCTCGACGCCGCCATGCTGGCGCGGGTGCACCATGTCACCCGCGACCTGAACGAAGACGGCCTGCGTGTGGTGGCCGTCGCCATGAAGGAAATTCCGCCCGATCAGGTGGCTTACTCGGTGGCTGACGAGTCAGAATTGACCTTGATTGGCTACATCGCTTTTCTTGACCCGCCCAAGGAATCGACGGCGCCCGCCCTCAAGGCGCTGGCCGAGAACGGTATTACCGTGAAGGTGCTGACCGGCGACAACGAGCTGGTGACGGCCGAAGTCTGCCGTCAGGTTGGCCTGGTGGTCGAAGGCATCGTGCTGGGTCCGCAAATTGACACGATGAACGATCAGGCACTGGCCAAAGCGGTCGAGCAGCACACCATTTTTGCCAAGCTCTCGCCGCTGAACAAGGAGCGCATCGTGCGCAGCCTGCGCAGCAACGGCCACGTCGTCGGCTTCATGGGCGACGGCATCAACGACGCGCCGGCGCTGCGTGCCGCCGACATCGGCATTTCGGTCGATACCGCTGTCGATATTGCCAAGGAAGCGGCCGACATCATCCTGCTCGAACGCAGCCTGATGGTGCTCGAAGAAGGCGTGATCGAAGGCCGCAAGACCTTCAGCAACATGCTGAAATACATCCGCATGACAGCCAGCTCAAACTTTGGCAACGTGTTTTCAGTGCTGATCGCGAGTGTGTTTTTGCCATTTTTGCCGATGCTGCCACTGCAGCTGCTGGTGCAAAACCTGTTGTACGACGTGTCGCAAATCGCCATTCCGTTTGACAACGTCGATGCCGAACTGGTCAGCAAGCCCCTGAAATGGAACCCCGACGATATCCGCCGTTTCATGATTTTTTTCGGGCCGATCAGCTCGATTTTCGACATCACCACGTTTGTGGTGATGTGGTACGTGTTCAAGGCCAATTCACTCGACAACCAGACGCTGTTCCAGTCGGGCTGGTTTGTCGTCGGCCTCCTGACGCAAACACTGATCGTGCACATGATCCGCACGCCGAAAATCCCGTTCATTGAAAGCCGCGCGGCCTGGCCCCTGCTGGTCATGACGCTGCTCATCATGGTGGCGGGTATTTTTCTGCCGATGGGACCGCTGGCCAGCTATTTCAAGCTCGAAGCGCTGCCGATGGCCTACTTTGGCTGGCTGGTGGCGATATTGCTGGGCTACGCGGTGCTGACAACGCTGATGAAACGCTATTACATCCGGCGTTTTGGCTGGCAGTAGACAAAGTCGGAAAATTGGCAACGCGTGCAAAGCCGCGCGGCTTAATCTTCCTTTAAGACGGCGGTTTTACGATCCACATACAAATCTGGCGAAAGCTTCATCGGCTTTTATCAACTCATCCAAGCGCCTGATAACCACTCAAAAAAAGAAACTCGATGCGCGCACCCAGCTCTATTCCAGCGATCAGCAGCAAACCCTATGCACCCCTTGCCATATTGCTTCACTGGACGCTGGCCGTCCTGATCATCGGCATGGTTGCGCTGGGCTGGTACATGCTGGAGATTGAAGACGATCCGGGCAGCGCCTGGTTCTTCAACCTGCACAAATCCATTGGCCTGGTGATTGCCGGGCTGGTGCTTTTACGCCTGGTCTGGCGATTGAGTCATCCACCCCGGCCTTTGCCGGCCAGCGTGCCGTCCTGGCAGGTCAACGCATCACGGGCAACACACGGGCTGCTGTACGCCGCCATGATCGCCATGCCGACCTTCGGCATCATCGGGTCATTGCTGAGCAACAAAGGCATCGTGTTTTTCGGCACTGCCCTGCCCCGCGTGTTGGACGCCAACCACGACCTGGCAGAAACGTTCTTCGAGGCGCATTCGTTGACTGCCTGGATTCTGGTGGTGCTGGTGTCGCTGCATGTGCTGGCAGGGCTCAAGCATTTGGTGATTGACAAAGACGGCGTTTTCCAGCGGATGTGGTTTTCACGGTAGGGCAGGCGCTATGGCCATCGATCCACTTGAAACCCTTTCGTCACAGGAAGCGGATGAATCTGCTTTTTCAAAATTCCGCAAGCTGAACCAGTGCGTCGCCATCACGGTGGCGCTGTTGGCCACATTCATGGGCATCTGCAAGGTCAAGGACGACAACATTGTCCAATCCATGCAGCAGGCCCAGGCCAACAAGATTGACCACTGGAATTTCTACCAGGCGCGCAACATACGCGAAGAAGTTGCCAAGGGAACGTTGCTTCAACTGCGGCTCGCAGCGCCGTCTCAGCCTGCCTCTGAACGCGAAAATTACCAGCAAGCGATCGAGCAGTATGCGCAACTGGCCGCGGATCAGGCCAAAAAGAAAGATGCGCTGAAGGCTCAGGCCGAGCAAGACCAGAGGGACTACGACGCCGCCAACTTCCGGGATGACCAGTTTGACCTGGCCGATGCGCTGCTGGCCATTGCGATTTCATTGCTGGCGGTGACGGCGCTGACCCATTTATGGTGGTTGTACTTCGTGGCGCTGGTGCCCACAGGCTTTGGCGTACTGATGGGACTGTCAGGATTGGCGGGCTGGGGCATTCACCCGGATGCGCTGATCCGGCTGCTGTCGTGACCGGAGTTTTCTTTTCAACCCTGTCACCTTTACCCTTAATTGGCTCTACCGCTTTACTGACATTGGTTTATTGCTATCTTTTAAATAGCAAATTACAAAAGTCTGGGCGCGGTACCGTAAAGCCAGGGGATGTCGAGCAGCTTTTCTCCCAGCAGCTTCATTGAAGCATCGCGTGCCCAGCGCAGCGGACCCTGCGCATGGAATATCTGGCCGTTGCGCAATGACCGGGCCTGCACCCGGGCATTGCGCTCCCAGCGGTTTAGTGCGTAGCGCTGCAGCACCGTCGGCACGTCGAAAGCCGGGTCTCGCGCCATAGCCAGTACCGAACCCAGCTCTGCCGCATCTTCAATCGCCATGCCCGCGCCCTGCGCCAGGTAGGGCCGCATCGGGTGCGCTGCATCGCCTAGCAGGGCCACGCGGCCTTGTGCCTGCTGGTACGCGCCAGTTATGGGGGGACGGTCGCTTAGTGGCCAGAGACGCCAGCTGGGTTCAGCCTGGTTGCCGCCATCGGTCACTGCCTGAATCAGGTCCTGCAACAGCTTGGCGGTTTGACCCATGGCTTGCTGCAGGTCGGCCCCGTTGGCATGGTGGTCCCAGCTTTGCAGGTCGCCCGCAATCTGCCCCTGCACGATGACGACCACGTTCAGCCATTCACCGCTGCGAACCGGGTAATGCACCACATGCAGGCGCGGACCCAGCCAGACGGTGACCTGCTGGCTGCGCAGCCGCTCAGGCAGCCTGGCTTGCGACAGCATGGCGCGGTAAGCCAGGTGACCGGTGACACGCGGTGGCGCATCGTTCAGCATCTGCTGGCGCAGGCGGCTCCAGAGCCCGTCGGCGCCAATCAGCGCATCGCCTTCAACTTCCAGCAATGGCGCAGCTTGCACAGGATGCAGGCCAGGGGTGGCCACCGTTGCAGGCTGCATCTGCAGGGTGACATCACGTCCACTGTCGGCATAACCCATCACGGAACTGTTCAGCTTGAGCCACACCTGATCCCGTGCCTGCACGGCCTGCAGAAGCAGCGCATGCAGGTCGGAGCGGTGAAGCGTCAGATAAGGCGCGCCGTATTTTTCCAGCGCCCGCTGGCCCAGCGGCATCGTGCCCAGTTCCTGACATGAAAGGGCGTCACGCACCACAAGGCGCTGGGGAAAGGCCGCCACCCGCTCCAGTGCGTCCTGCAGGCCCCAGCCATGCAGCAGCCTGACCACGTTCGGTCCCAGCTGGACCCCCGCGCCAACTTCGCTGAAGCCTAGAGCGCGCTCGTACAGCCGCACATCCCAACCCGCGCGCGAAGCGGCCAATGCCGCTGCCAGCCCGCCAATACCGCCGCCGGCAATCAAGGCCTGACGCGTCATGCGCGGCACGCTGCGCAGGTCATGACTTCAGCACCAGCCTTGTGTCTGCGCAAAAAATCAGCGCCTACCTTCATTGCGCGAGCAGCTGCCGCAGCACGTAAGGCAGGATGCCTCCATTGCGGTAGTAGTCCACCTCGATCGGCGTGTCAACGCGCAAGATCACCGTGACTTCCTGGTGCGAGCCATCGGCGCGGGTGATGCGCAGCTTGGCTTCGCTTTGCGGCTTCAGTTCAGGGTGCGGAATCACCTCGACGGTTTCAGAACCGACGAGCTTGAGCGACTCCCACGACTCGCCCGGCAAAAACTGCAGCGGCAATACACCCATGCCGACCAGGTTGCTGCGGTGAATGCGCTCGAAACTGCGCGCCACCACCGCCTTGATGCCCAGCAGCTGCGTGCCCTTGGCGGCCCAGTCGCGTGACGAGCCGGTGCCGTATTCCTCGCCGGCAAAAATCACCGTCGGCGTGTTTTCTGCCATGTACTTCATGGCGGCATCGTAAATCGGCATTTTCTCGATCGCGCTGTCCGGCGTGTTGTGCCCTGCGTAGAACAGCGTGACGCCGCCCTCCTCGCGCGAACCGTCCCTGTCGGCCGGAATCATCAGGTTCTTGATGCGCACGTTGGCAAAGGTGCCGCGCATCATCACGTCGTGGTTGCCACGGCGCGAACCGTAGCTGTTGAAGTCGGCCTTTTGCACACCGTTGGCTTGCAACCACTGTCCGGCGGGCGAGCTGCCCTTGATCGAGCCGGCTGGCGAAATGTGGTCGGTGGTGATCGAGTCACCAAACAGCGCCATGATGCGCGCACCCTTTACGGAAAACTCATTGTTTTGGCCTGTAGCGCCCGCTCCATCTGCGGAAGGCGCTTTCATTTCCATAGCAAAATCGTTAAAAAACGGCGGCTCTGCAATGTAAGTGCTGTCCGGCCAGGTGTAGGCGTTGCCGGTCACGCCATGAATACCCGCCCAGAGCTCACCGGGCTCGGTCTTGACCTTGGCGTAATTTGCGCGGAAAGCTTCGCCGTTCATGGCGAACTTCATCAGCGCATGAATCTCGTCACTGGACGGCCACACGTCGCGCAGGAACACCTCCTTGCCGTCCGTGCCCTTGCCCAGCGACTCGGTGGTCAGGTCGCGCAATACCGATCCGGCCAGCGCGTAAGCGACGACCAGTGGCGGGCTTGCCAGGAAGTTGGCCTTGATGTTCGGGTGAATGCGTGCCTCGAAATTGCGGTTGCCTGACAGCACGGCAGCGCAGACCAGGTCACTGTCGTTGATGGCCTCGTTCAGCTCGGCCGTCAGGTCGCCCGAGTTGCCGATGCAGGTCGTGCAACCGTAGCCGACCAGGTCAAACCCGAGCTGCTCCAGGTAAGGCATCAGTCCCGTTTCCGTCAGGTACTCGGTCACGATGCGCGAGCCGGGCGCCAGCGAGGTCTTGATATGCGGCTGTACGCGCAGACCCGCCTCGACCGCTTTCTTGGCCAAGAGTCCGGCGGCCAGCAGCACGCTGGGGTTGGACGTGTTGGTGCAGCTGGTGATGGCGGCAATCAGCACGTCGCCATTGCCCACGGTCAGGCCTTTTGAGTCTGCCCGCGCCGCTGGCGTGTCATTGCTGGATGCCTGGCCGCGGTCCCCATGCGCAATCGCCAGTGTCGGACGGTTAGCCTCCATTTCGACCACCGAGCGCTGGGCACCCATGGGCGTGGGTGGCGCACCCGGAAGCGTCTTGGCTCGCTCCGTGTCGGGGGGGCACACCAGGTGACGCGTATTGAGCGTGCTGGCGGGCTGGTTGAAACCATTTTCAGCATTCGACTTGCTGTAAAGCGAGCGGAACTGGTTGGCAACGTTGCCCAGTTCGATGCGGTCCTGCGGCCGTTTCGGGCCGGCCAGGCTGGGCGTGACGTCATCGAGGTTCAGCTTGACGACCTGCGAATAGTCGATGTCACCGGCGGCGGCCACGCCAAACAGGCCTTGCGCCTTGAAGTAAGCCTCGAAAGTTTCGATTTCCTCTTCGGTGCGGCCGGTACCCCGGAAGTAGTCGATGGTCTTTTCATCCACCGGGAAAAAGCCCATGGTGGCGCCGTATTCAGGCGCCATGTTGCCAATGGTGGCGCGGTCAGGCAAGGCCAGAGAGCGCGTGCCTTCGCCAAAGAATTCGACAAACTTGCCGACCACCTTTTCACGGCGCAGGGTTTCGGTCACGCGCAACACCAGGTCGGTGGCGGTCACGCCCTCGCGCAGCTTGCCGGTCAGCTCCATGCCGACCACGTCGGGCGTCAGCAAATACACCGGCTGGCCGAGCATGGCGGCTTCGGCCTCAATGCCGCCCACGCCCCAGCCGACCACGCCAATGCCGTTGATCATGGTGGTGTGGCTGTCGGTGCCAACCAGGGTGTCGGGGTAATACACGTCATCTTTTGTCTTGTGCACGCCGCGCGCCAGGAATTCGAGGTTGACCTGGTGCACGATGCCAAAGCCCGGCGGCACGACGCCAAAGGTGTCAAACGCCTGCATGCCCCATTTCATGAATTCGTAACGTTCGCGGTTGCGCTGGAATTCAAGCCTCATGTTCAGGTCGATGGCGTCCTTGGTACCAAAGTAATCGACCATGATCGAATGGTCGACCACCAGATCGACCGGCACCAGGGGCTCGATGGCTTTCGGGTCCTTGCCCAGCTTGACGGCAACACTGCGCATCGCGGCCAGGTCGGCCAGGAGCGGCACGCCGGTAAAGTCCTGCAGCACCACACGCGAGACGACAAACGGAATTTCTTCACTTCTGTCGGCCTGTGGCTGCCAATTGGCGAGTTGCTCGACATGCTCGGCCGTGACCTTCTTGCCGTCGCAGTTGCGCAGCACCGACTCCAGCACGATGCGCACCGACACCGGCAAACGCTTGACGCTGGGGTAGTGTTCAGCCAGAGCCGGCAGGGAGTGGAACTTTCCCGCCTTCCCAGAAGCAGTCTCAAAGCTCTGCAAGGTGGAGGCAAAGGCATGTGCAGCGTTTGAGGCAGGGATAGCGTGGGTGGGCGTATGGGCCATGGCAGTCTCCTTTGGGGTAAATCATCAAGTCACATTCTGGCAGGCAGCGGGCCAACCTGGAACAAAAATGCCAAACGACCCGTTGCAGCGCAAGCGCTTTAGGGTCGGCGGCTTTGACAGCGGTCAGATGACGTTGAAGTGATCCGAAATACACCAGGCCGCCGGCTTGCCTGGCAAAGTGTTGCCAGGCGCTGTACTGAACCCGTTCGATTGACACGTCAGCGTGATCGCGTAGCCACTAAGCCTCCAAGCTGAAAATATTTTTTAATAGCAGAAAATACACGATAGGCAAGCGCAAAAGCCTGTTCTCGTTGAAAAACAGCCGAATTCGACACAGCGTTGGCAACAGGCTGAAATCCACTGATCTCTTACACCTGGCTTATCGGCAAGTACCGACAGCCAGGCAAGCCAGCGGCTGATTCGTGTTTGGCATTCACTGGCCTAAATTGAATGCGCAACTCAACCACTTCACGGAGATTTCATGAGCACCACGTCAACCACCACGACAACAGAGCATCAAAAACTTTGGGATTTGATCAAGGACATCAAGTTCGGCATGTTCGTCCACCGCCACGCAAACGGCATGATGCACAGCCAGCCGTTGACGACACAAAACAAAAACATGGATGAAGGGAACCGCTTGTACTTCTTCGTTTCCCGCAGCGGCGAAATTGCTGAACATATTGCTCAGGACGACAACGTCAACGTGTCCTATGCCGACACCGGCGAAGACAGCTATGTTTCCGTGTCTGGCAAGGCGCTGATCGTAGAAGACATGGGCAAAAAAGAAACGCTGTGGACGCCGATGGCCAAGGCCTGGTTCCCGGGCGGCCCAACCGATCCAGACGTCGCGCTGCTGGAAGTCCTGATCGGCCATGCCGAATACTGGGATGTGAAGGAAAGCAAGATGGTCCAGCTGGTGCGCATGGCCAAGGCGGCTGTCACCGGCGAGCCACCGAAAAATTTTGGCGAGCACAAAGAGCTCAACCTGTCCTGAACGCTTACTTCACCGAGCCCCTGATTACGTCAACAAACCCGGGGCTCCAATAAATCCGGCAGTCATGCGCAAAAACCAGGCTTGTGCGCTGCATGCTTGAGCTTGAAAATCAAATTTTCCACGTCATACGTCGATTGACCTGATTGATCAGCGCATGAAAGCAAGGCCGTTGGCGGTTTGATTCAGCTGTGCTTTTACTACCTTCGCGTCACAGTTGAGCATGTCGCGAGCGGCGCGCATGTCTGTCCAGCCAAAAAGGCTTTATGTTGCCGAGCCTGGTGGCAAACAACGCAGCGTTCCTGTCCAGGAAGGCAATCAGCTGTTTTCAACGGGCTGATCAGCCAGTCGAAAATCAACATGCGTTGAACGGCTTTTCAGGGCCAAACGGACTGCTGGGGTACCTGCACTTACAATAAAGTACAAACCATCACCTCGCTTACAGACGTAAAAGTGTCGAGCAAGCTGGATTTTTCCATGGGTGATGGACAACACAGACCGCTTGCCCCAGACCGGCAACAAGGTCATCACCCCGACGCTGCGCCTGACGCACGCGCTCAAATCCCCGCAATCCGCTCGGCCAGGAACTGCCGACTCCCGTGACAGGCGCCAGGCGCTGGACGGGTCGCTGACAGCGCCATCGCATCAACAAGAATGCGGCGCCGTTCAAGATTCTCTTTACCTCTCGAGATGGGCCACGGCCATGCCGTGCGGCATCTCACGCATTCCTGAAAGGAAAACCATGCCCACTTATGACCCCGAAGATGTTGTCGCCGCCTTGCGAAAACGTGCCGCCGGGCTCGGCGGCAGATCGATTCGCATGATTGCCGCCGGGGTATTGCTTTTGTTCTTTTTCGCCACGAGCTGGTTCACGGTGCAACCCGAGGAAACCGGGATCGTCCAGCGTTTTGGCGCAGTGGACCGAACGGTCGGTCCCGGACTGCATTTCAAGTTCCCCAGCGGGATCGAGAAAGTCCGGATGGTGCCTACAGCCCGCGTGCTGAAAGAGGAGTTTGGCTTCGTCACGACCGATGCCGGCGGTCCAGGTGGTGCGCGAACCCAGTATGCCGCCAACAACAACCCTTACAAGGAAGTGTCGCTGATGTTGAGCGGCGACCTCAACGTGATCGATGTGCAGTGGATTGTCCAGTACCGGATTGAAGACCCGACCAGCTACCTTTTCGAGGTGCGGGAATCGCGACAGACGATACGGGACACAGCCGAGGCCGTCATGCGGCGGGTGGTTGGCAACCGTTTGGGCAGCGATGTACTGACTGTCGGCCGGGTCGGTATTTCCCTAAAGGTCAAAGAGGAGATGCAAAAAATCCTTACGGCCTATGGCACGGGAGTCCAGCTGGTGACGGTGGAGCTTCAAGATGTGACGCCGCCAGACAGCGTCAAGCCCGCGTTCAACGAAGTCAATGAGGCGCGCCAGGACAAAGAGCGAACCATCAATCAGGCGCAGGAACAAGCCAATCGCGAGATTCCCAAGGCGCGTGGAGAGGCGGTCCAGACGGTCACCGAAGCCGAAGGCTACGCCGTCGAGCGGGTCAACCGCGCCGAGGGCGAAGCAACGCGTTTCAAGGCCATTCTTGCCGATTACAAGAAGTCGCCTGAAGTCACCCGCAGCCGGCTTTATCTGGAAGCCATGGGCAGCATCCTGCCGGACGCGAAAGCCGTGTATATCGTCGATAGCGAGCAGCGTGCCATGCTGCCGCTGATTAGCATGGATGGGGGCCAGTTACCTGTGCCCACAAGCGGCGCAAGCAGGCTGCCAGAAGCCATCAAAGGAGCAAAACTGCCATGAAGAAATCAATCACCATCGGATTGGGGGCCTTGGTTCTGACGGCCATCATCGCCTTCTCGGGAACCTTTTATACCCTGGAAGAGGGCAAGCAGGCAGTGATCGTCCAGTTCGGGCGGCCTGTCGGAAAACCCGTCACCGAAGCCGGGCTGCACATCAAGATCCCCTTCATCCAGGACGTTCGACTTTTTGAAAAGCGCCTGTTGATCTGGGACGGTGCACCCAACCAGATTCCCACCAAAGGGCGAGAGTTCATCTGGATAGACACAACGGCACGCTGGCGCATTGCCGATGCCACGACCTTCCTCGAAAGCGTTGCCACAGAGACAGGCGCTCGCTCCCGCCTGGACGACATCATCGATTCAGTGGTGCGCGATCAGGTGTCGGGCAGCGAACTGGTGGAACTGGTCCGCAGCGCCTCATGGGAAGCGCCCGCTGGACAGGCGGTCGAAGAAGCACCGGCAGAGGTGCAGGAGCAGCTGAAACAGCAGGTCTCGCGTGGACGCGAGGAGATCACACGAACCATCCTGATGGAAGCCCGAAAAATCATGCCGCAGTATGGAATAGAGCTGGTGGATGTGCGCATCAAGCGCCTTGACTATGTGGAAAGCGTGCGTGAAAGAGTCTATTCACGGATGATCTCGGAACGCAAGCGCATTGCCGCGCAGTTCCGCTCGGAAGGTGAAGGTCAGAGCGCCGAGATTCTCGGTACCATGGGCAAAGAACTGAGTGAAATCCGGTCCAGCGCCTATCGCAAGGTCCAGGAAATCCGGGGCAAGGCGGATGCCGAGGCCGCCCGCGTCTATGGCGAGGCCTACAACGCCGATCCCGAGTTTTACGCGTTCTCCCGCACCCTGGAAGCCTACAAGGAAGGGCAAAACAAGAATTCCGTGATGATCATGACCACTGACAGCGACTATTACCGCTACCTGAAGCAGTCCGGAATGCCGGGCAATACCCGGTCGACGCGCTGAGTGTGTGCCTCAGGCGGGGTAGCCTGAACCGGACTTTGTTCTGATGTGCTCGGACCACAGACATAAAAAAGCCCCGTCACCTTCGTGACGGGGCTTTTTTTCGGCTGCCTGGCCCTGAAGGGCTTATGCCGGCACGCCATCCTTCACCGTATCTGCCATGTCGGTGTAGTCCTTGACCCGGTCAAAGTTCAGGTACTGGTACACCTGGGCGCTTGACGCTGTCAATACCTGCATGTCGGCCATGTACTCGGCCCGGGTCGGTATGCGGCCCAGCTTGGAGCAGATAGCGGCCAGTTCGGCGGAACCCAGGTAGACGTTGGAATTTTTGCCCAGACGGTTCGGAAAGTTGCGTGTCGAGGTCGAAAACACGGTAGCGCCCTCCTTCACCTGCGCCTGGTTGCCCATGCACAGCGAGCAGCCGGGCATTTCCATGCGCGCGCCAGCAGAACCCAGCACGCCGTAATGGCCTTCTTCGCTCAGTTGCTTGGCGTCCATCTTGGTCGGTGGCGCCATCCACAGCTTGACAGGAATGTCACGCTTGCCTTCGAGCAGCTTGGACGCGGCGCGGAAATGGCCGATGTTGGTCATGCAGCTGCCAATGAACACTTCGTCGATGACGCTGCCGGCGACATCAGCCAGGGTTTTTACATCGTCCGGATCGTTCGGGCAAGCCACGATGGGCTCGTGGATGTCAGCCAGGTCAATCTCGATAATGGCGGCGTATTCTGCGTCGTCATCGCCCTTGAGCAATTGCGGGTCGGCCAGCCAGGCTTCCATCGCGGTAATGCGGCGCTTGATGGTGCGCACATCCGAATAACCGGTGGCAATCATCCACTTCAGCATGGTGATGTTGCTGGTGATGTACTCAATGATCGGTTCCTTGTTCAGGTGCACCGTGCAGCCGCCGGCAGACCGCTCGGCCGACGCATCGCTCAATTCAAACGCCTGCTCGACCTTCAGGTTTGGCAACCCTTCGATTTCCAGGATGCGGCCCGAGAAAATGTTGACCTTGCCCTGCTTGGCCACGGTCAGCAAGCCGGCCTTGATGGCGTACAGCGGAATGGCGTTGACCAGATCACGAAGCGTGATGCCGGGCTGCATCTCGCCCTTGAAGCGCACCAGCACCGACTCGGGCATGTCCAGCGGCATGACGCCGGTAGCCGCGCCGAAAGCCACGAGGCCGGAGCCGGCCGGAAAGCTGATGCCGATGGGGAAACGCGTGTGGCTGTCGCCGCCGGTGCCGACGGTGTCGGGCAGCAGCATGCGGTTAAGCCAGCTGTGGATAATGCCGTCGCCCGGACGCAGCGGAATGCCGCCCCGGTCGCTCATGAAGTCAGGCAGTTCGTGGTGCATCTTCACATCGACCGGCTTGGGGTAGGCGGCGGTGTGGCAAAACGACTGCATGACCAGGTCAGCCGAGAAACCGAGGCAGGCCAGGTCTTTCAACTCATCGCGGGTCATCGGGCCGGTGGTGTCCTGCGAGCCGACCGAGGTCATCTTGGGTTCGCAATAGGTTCCGGGACGAACGCCCTGGCCTTCCGGCAAGCCGACCGCGCGGCCGACCATCTTTTGCGCCAGCGTGAAGCCACGCTCGGTGGCTTCAGGGTCTTGCGGCAAGCGGAACAGCGTTGACACAGGCAAGCCCAACGCGGCGCGGGCTTTGGCTGTCAGGCCACGACCGACGATCAGCGGAATGCGGCCGCCAGCGCGCACCTCGTCAAACAACACGTCGCTTTTGAGCTTGAATTCGGCGATCACTTCGCCGTTTTTCAGTGCTTTACCTTCGTAGGGGCGCAGTTCGACCACGTCGCCCATGTTCATTTGCGACACATCAAGTTCGATTGGCAATGCGCCCGAGTCTTCCATGGTGTTGTAGAAAATCGGGGCAATCTTGCTGCCCAGGCAGACGCCGCCAAAACGCTTGTTCGGCACAAAGGGAATGTCTTCGCCGGTGAACCACAACACCGAGTTGGTGGCGGACTTGCGCGAAGAACCGGTGCCGACCACGTCGCCCACATAGGCCACGAGATTGCCTTTGGCCTTGAGTTCCTCAATGAACTTGACCGGACCGCGCTTGCCGTCTTCTTCTGGCGTGACGCCGGGACGGGCATTCTTGTGCATGGCCAGTGCATGCAATGGAATGTCGGGGCGGCTCCAGGCGTCGGGTGCGGGCGACAGATCGTCGGTATTGATTTCGCCAGCGACCTTGAACACAGTCAGCTGGATCGATTCAGGCACTTCAGGGCGGCTGGTGAACCATTCGGCATCGGCCCAGCTTTGCAGCACAGCCTTGGCGAAGTGGTTGCCTTTTTCGGCCTTTTCCTGCACGTCATGAAACTGGTCGAACATCAACAAGGTATTTTTCAGGCCGCTGGCCGCTTGCGCTGCAACGCTGTCATCGGCGTCATCAAGCAGCGCAATCATGGGGCTGATGTTGTAGCCACCCAGCATGGTGCCCAGCAGTTGCGTGGCTTTTTCACGCGAAAGCAGTGAAGATTTTTCAGTGCCGTGCGCCACGGCAGCCAGGTAGCTGGCCTTGACCTTGGCGGCGGCATCGACGCCAGCCGGTACGCGGTGGGTGATCAGGTTGAGCAGAAAAACGTCCTCGCCTACGGGCGGGTTCTTCAGCAGTTCTATGACCTCGCCGGTTTGCTGGGCAGTCAAAGGCAACGGTGGAATACCCAAAACAGCACGTTCGGCAACATGGTTGCGGTAGGTTGGCAGAAACTCGGATGACATGGCTACCCTCAGATTGAAGTTATAAGAAATCGTGGCGACGAGAAGAAAAACGCTTTACTGGGCCGGGACCGGATTGGCCACCACTGGAGGCGCATCCAGAATACTGGCGGGCGGATGCAATTTAAGGTTCTGCGCCACGATCATTTGCTCAGGACTGACGCATTCGTCCGCCAGACGAATGCCCTGCTTTTGGCTCATCAGCATCGATTTATTGGCAAGTTGCAGCCAGACAGCGCCGGCATTCTGGTCTTCCAGACGAATGGCACCGGTGGAAGTGGCCACTGGAAACATGCGGTAACTGAAGTTCTTGCCTTGCATGTCGAAGTAACCGGGATTCTTGGCGTCGGCGGTCAGCGTGACCGAAGCGCCCAGTTCGCACGGCATCTTGCCCACTTGCACTCGTTCGGCAATTGCCAGTTCAGTTGGTGTCATGGCGGCCTCGGCAGCCTGGATTCCGGCCGCCACGTTGACGGCAGCACTCTTGAGGCTGGTACGGCTGGCAGAAACCTTCGGCTTCTTTTCAGCCTTCTTTTTAACCGCTGGCTTGTCGGCCTTGGCTGCTGCAGTTTTGCTGGCCGCAGGCTTGGTAGCGCTTGTCTTGCCGGGCGCCGCCTTGTCAGACGTCTTGTCAGTCTCTGCCTGTGCCATAGGCGCAGCGGCCAGAAGGAAAGCAGCAGCCAAAGCGGCGGCGAGGGTGGCGAAGGGTTGGGTTTTCATACGATTCCTCGTCATTGGGTTGGCGCTCATCCAGGAGCATCCGTAAAATAAGTTTGAGCGTCAGGCGGCAGGGTGCGGCCCGTCTGGTGGGCTCGCTCCAGCACCTGCCAAAAATAGCGATAACTCGCCCTGTCATGCAATTTACCATCAAAACTAATGGGAGCCCAATCCACAAGGGCAGCAGCAGCTATTATTTTTGTAGCATTTCCAATTTCATCCTCACTTGGGGCAAAAGCCGCCAAAATGAAGCGTATCTGATTTGGATGAATGCTCCACATTCGGGTGTAGCCCAGTTCACGCGAGGCTCGCCGCGCGGCGAGCGTCATGGCCGTGGCATCGTTGAATTCCGTCACCACGCAATGTGAAGGCACCTTGCCATAAGCATGACAGGCGGAAGCGATTTCAAGTTTGGCGCGCACGACCAGCGGATGGGTGAACTGGCCCTGGCTGTCCATGCCATCGGCAGGAATCGCGCCACCATGGCTGGAGACAAAGTCCATCAGGCCAAAGCTGAGCGACTGGACGCGGGGGTGTGCGGCAATGTCAAAGGCATTGCGAACGGCAAGGGGGGACTCGATCAGCACATGCAGGGGTAAATTCCCGGCCGATGCAGCCAGCAGCGCTTGCTCGGCCTTGATCACGTCATCGATGGATTCCACCTTGGGAACCATGATGTGTGAGAGCTGGTTGCCAAGTTTTCCGGCAATAACGGCCATGTCAGAGTCAAAAGCCGGGTGGCCAACTGCATGCACCCTAACGGCGACGCGGGCCTTGTCGCCAGCCAATGCGGCGAGCGACACCACCATGGCGGCATGGTCGGCTTCACCGCCGACCGGCGCGCCATCTTCACAGTCCAGTGTCACGTCGAACACGCAGGCGCCGAACTCCTCGATCATTTCTGCCTGCAACTGCAAGCTTTTGCGCATCCGCGCTTCCACACCGCTGTAATGGTCGCAAACGGGCAAAAAAGCCGCTGCGGCCTGAGCGCCGAGGAGAACTTCGCGCGGATGTGTCATTGAATAAACTTGGTTCTGGGGACGATGACCAATGGCTCGGGAGTTGGGTGGGCATCGCAACGATATTGACAACGCCCCCCGATTTTCCGGCTGGCTATTACAGAAGGTGTGCGACGCCGGCTTGTTCGCCCTGCAACTCTTCCAGCGTCTTGTTGATGCGTTCCTGGCTGAATGCATCAATTTCCAGGCCCTCAACAATCTTGTATTCACCGTTTTCGCAGGTCACGGGGAAACCGAACATCGTGTCCTTTGGAATACCGTATTGGCCATCGGATGGAATACCCATCGTGACCCACTTGCCATTGGTGCCGAGCGCCCAGTCCCGCATGTGGTCAATGGCGGCGTTGGCAGCCGATGCAGCCGATGAGGAACCGCGCGCTTCAATGATGGCAGCGCCGCGCTTGCCAACGGTCGGCAGGAAGGTATTGGCGTTCCATTCCTGGTCATTGACCATCTGGGCGACGCTTTCACCGTTGATGGTGGCAAATCGGTAGTCGGCGTACATGGTGGGCGAGTGGTTGCCCCAGACCGTCAATTTTTCGATGTCGGCCACGGCCTTGCCGGTCTTGGCAGCGATCTGGCTGGCAGCGCGGTTGTGGTCCAGGCGCAGCATGGCGGTGAAGTTCTTTCGTGGCAGGTCAGGCGCGCTCTTCATGGCGATATAGGCATTGGTGTTGGCGGGGTTGCCAACCACCAGCACACGCACGTCGCGGCTGGCAACGTCATTGAGTGCCTTGCCCTGTGCCGTGAAAATCGCGCCATTGACAGCCAACAGCTCGGCACGCTCCATGCCAGGGCCGCGCGGACGCGAGCCGACCAGCAAGGCGTAATCGGCATCCTTGAAGGCGGTCATCGGGTCGCTGTGGGCAGTCATCTCAACCAGCAGCGGGAACGCGCAATCGTCGATTTCCATCATCACGCCCTTAAGCGCTTTTTGCGGGCCTTCTACTGGCACTTCAAGCAATTGCAAAATCACCGGCTGGTCCTTGCCAAGCATTTCGCCCGAGGCAATGCGAAACAGCAGCGCATAACCGATTTGACCGGCAGCACCGGTAACTGCAACACGTACGGGTTTTTTGCTCATGACTGACAACTCCAAGGAAGGTTAAAAAATGATTGGACAGAAAATGACACAGGGTTTGCGTCGCAAATTCAAGCTTTGCCGGACCATGAGAGCAGCGTCTTTTCTAACAAAATCAACAAACAAGGTCCGTACGATGCACAACCCGGGATTTTACGCTTGAAAATCGCGTCAGGTCAACTTGTCTTATGTCTTATATAAGATATGATCAAGGCATATTTTCATGTCCGGCTCAGGCGCTGCGCCCCATGATCACAGGTCGCTGCGCAAATTTGCTGTATGACAAATACCAATTCTTCAATACCCGATACCTCAATGGCAGCTGCCGAGCAGGAGACCGTCGCGCCTGCGGGACAGACCCCGGCATTCAGCCCGCTGTACCAGCAGATAAAGGTACTGATCCTCAAAGGACTGCAAGCGGCTGAATGGAAGCCTGGCGCACTGATTCCAAGCGAGATGGAACTCGCTGCGCGCTTTCGCGTCAGTCAGGGAACCGTTCGAAAAGCCATTGACGAACTTGCCGCAGAAAACCTGGTGATCCGTCGCCAGGGCAAGGGAACCTTCGTTGCCACCCACGCCGAGCAGCAGGTGCAATACCGTTTCCTTCGGCTGATGCCGGACAACGGTGACACCAGCAGCGAAGGCCCGGCGGAACGCCAGATAGTTGACTGCAAGCGGATTCGGGCCACGGCTGACATCGCCCGCCCTTTGGCACTGCGAACCGGCGACGCCGTGCTTCAGTTGCGCCGGGTGCTGTCATTCCAGGGGACGCCCACGATTGTCGAGGACGTCTGGCTGCCGGGCGGCCCTTTCAAAGGTCTGACTGCCAGCCGCCTGGCGGTCTACGGCGGGCCCATGTATGCGTTATTCGAAACCGAGTTTGGCGTCCATATGGTCCGTGCCGAAGAAAAAATCCGTGCCATCGCAGCCGATACGGTGGCGGCAAGGCTGCTGGATGTGAAGCAGGGCGAACCGCTATTGAGCGTCGAACGCATTGCTTACACCTACAACGACATCCCGATGGAGTTGCGCCGGGGCCTGTACCGAACCGACACCCATCACTATAAAAATGTGCTCAGCTAGCAGCATTGCCCCAAAAAGGCAACGCTTTGCAAATAAATTTGCTGCATTGCAATAGAATTAAAATGATCGACGGACAGTCATGATCCGCTGAGTTACCAACCGGTTACCACCACGAAAGCCCATAAAAATGACAGAGCTGGCATCTACACCACGCCCCAAGCGGCCAGAGTTCCGCAACATCAATGCCTTTACTGACCTGCCAAGCTACCGACTGCCGCTGGCCGGAATTGTTTCGATCCTGCACCGTGTTAGCGGAGCCATTATGTTTCTGCTGATGCCTTTCATCATCTGGATGTTTGATACGTCGATTTCTTCAGACATCTCTTTTGACCGCTTCAAATCCACCTTCAATGCGGGCATGCTTGGTTTGCCAGGCGTGCTCTGGAAACTGGTGGCCCTGGCACTGATCTGGGCTTACCTGCACCATTTCCTGGCGGGTATCCGGCATTTGTGGATGGACAGCAGCCATGAAGCCGTCAGCAAGACTTTTGGCAAGCAATCAGCCGCCTTCACGCTGATCGTCAGCATTGGCCTCACGCTGGTGCTGGGTGCCAAGCTGTTCGGACTCTACTAAAAAGTGCGCGGGCTGGTTGCTGCGCTAGCAGAGCCAGCGTTGCCTCCATTCTGATCAAGGAAAAAAATCATGTCTGTCAATTACGGCTCAAAGCGCATCGTTGTCGGCGCTCATTACGGCACCCGCGACTGGCTGAGCCAACGCATCACTGCGGCTCTCATGGCCATTTTCACCCTGCTGCTGCTGGGGCAAGTCATTTTCAGCAAGGGACCTATGGGCTATGACCAGTGGGCCGGGATCTTTTCCCCCCAATGGATGAAGGTTCTTACCTTTGCGGTCATCATTGCCATGCTTCAGCATGTATGGGTAGGCATGCGCGACATCTGGATGGATTACATCAAACCGGTAGGCCTGCGCTTGCTGCTGCAGGTGTTCACCATCTTCTGGCTGATCGCCTGCGCAGGCTGGGGTATCCAGGTGCTGTGGCGCCTTTGATCCGCAGCCTTTCCCCAAGGTCAACGCTGGCATTTTCCAGCTTCCAAGATTTATAAGAATATGACTGCTACCTCCCAACTTCCCAAGCGTAAATTTGATGTTGTCATTGTCGGTGCCGGCGGCTCCGGCATGCGCGCTTCACTGCAACTGGCACGTGCTGGCTTGAACGTTGCCGTGCTGTCAAAAGTGTTCCCAACCCGTTCGCACACTGTGGCGGCGCAAGGCGGCATTGGCGCCTCGCTGGGCAACATGTCCGAAGACAACTGGCACTACCATTTTTACGACACCGTCAAGGGTGGCGACTGGCTGGGCGACCAGGATGCGATTGAATACATGTGCCGCGAAGCACCGAAGGTTGTCTATGACCTGGAGCACATGGGCATGCCGTTTGACCGCAATCCCGACGGAACGATTTATCAGCGTCCGTTCGGTGGCCACACCGCCAACTACGGCGAAAAGCCGGTTCAGCGCGCCTGCGCTGCCGCCGACCGCACTGGTCACGCCATGCTGCACACGCTATACCAGCAAAATGTCAAGGAAAAAACCAGCTTTTTTGTTGAATGGCTGGCAATGGACCTGATCCGCGATGCCGAGGGTGATGTCGTAGGCGTTACCGCCATCGAGATGGAAACCGGTGACGTGCATATTTTTGAAGCCAAGACCACGCTGCTTGCCACCGGCGGCGCTGGCCGAATTTTTGCAGCTTCCACCAACGCGTTTATCAATACTGGGGACGGTCTGGGCATGGCCGCACGCGCTGGCATTCCACTGGAAGATATGGAATTCTGGCAGTTCCATCCGACAGGCGTGCACGGTGCCGGTGTGCTGCTCACCGAAGGCTGCCGTGGTGAAGGCGCCATTTTGCGCAACAGCAACGGCGAGCGTTTCATGGAACGTTATGCGCCAGCCTACAAGGACTTGGCGCCGCGTGATTACGTGTCTCGCTGCATGGACCAGGAAATCAAGGAAGGCCGAGGTTGCGGCCCCAACAAAGACTACATCAACCTGGACATGACCCACCTGGGCGTAGAGACCATCATGAAGCGTCTGCCTTCGGTGTTCGAGATTGGCCACAACTTTGCCAACGTCGACATCACCAAGGAACCAATTCCGGTCGTGCCGACCATCCATTACCAGATGGGCGGCATCCCGACCAATATCCATGGTCAAGTCGTCACGCAGAACGCCGAGAACAAGAGCGTGGTGGTCAACGGCCTGTACGCTGTTGGCGAGTGCGCTTGCGCAAGCGTACACGGTGCCAATCGCCTGGGAACAAATTCATTGCTCGATTTGCTGGTCTTCGGCCGTGCTGCTGGCAACCACATCGTTGAATTCAACCAGGCCAATGCCGAGCACAAGCCCTTGCCTGCTGATGCTGCAGACAAAACCATGGCCCGCATTGAACGCCTGGACAATGCAACCACTGGCGAATACGCGCAGGACGTCGCCAACGACATCCGTGCAGCCATGCAGCAGCATGCCGGCGTGTTCCGAACCCAGGCCGTCATGGATGAAGGTGTGGCCAAAATTGCGGAACTGCGCAAGCGCGTCAATGCAATCGGCCTGAAAGACAAGTCCAAGATTTTCAATACCGCGCGCATTGAAGCACTGGAAGTCGAGAACCTGATCGAAGCCGCTGAAGCCACCATCATTTCTGCTGCAGCGCGCCACGAAAGCCGCGGCGCCCACTCCGTAGACGACTACGGAGACACACCGGCACATCCGAACGGCCGCAATGACACCGACTGGCACAAACACACTCTTTGGTACAGCGAAGACAACCGCTTGGCGTATAAGCCGGTGCAAATGAAACCCTTGACGGTTGAATCCATACCTTTGACAGTTCGCTCCTTCTAAAAATACAAGCAGGAATTCCCATGACCAAACGTACTTTTCAAATTTACCGCTACGACCCTGATACCGACGCCAAACCTTATATGCAGACCATCGAGGTCGAATTGGACGGCAGCGAGCGCATGCTGCTCGATGCGTTGATGAAGCTCAAGGCGCAGGACCCCACTATTTCCTTTCGCCGCTCCTGTCGCGAAGGTGTTTGCGGCTCTGATGCCATGAACATCAATGGCAAGAACGGCTTGGCCTGCCTGACCAACATGCTCACGCTGAAGGGCACCATCGTGCTCAAGCCGTTGCCTGGCTTGCCGGTAGTGCGCGACCTGTTTGTTGACATGACACAATTCTTCAAGCAGTACAACTCGATCAAGCCTTACCTCATCAATAACAACGTGCCGCCACAGACCGAGCGCCTGCAAAGCCCGGAAGAGCGCGACGAACTCAATGGCCTGTACGAATGTATTTTGTGCGCCAGTTGCTCCACGGCATGCCCCAGCTTTTGGTGGAATCCTGACAAGTTCGTAGGTCCGGCCGGCTTGTTGCAAGCTTATCGTTTCCTGGCCGACAGCCGTGATGAAGCTACCGCTGAACGGCTGGACAACCTTGAAGACCCATACCGCCTGTTCCGCTGCCACACCATCATGAATTGCGTTGATGTTTGCCCCAAAGGCCTTAATCCGGCCAAAGCCATCGGCAAGATCAAGGAAATGATGATTTTGCGCACGGTCTGACATTGAGTTGAATTACAGGCCGATGGAAATGACCGACGATCTGCTCGATGAGCGAAGCTTGAGCAAGCTGCGGTGGCGCTGCCGCCGGGGCCTGCTGGAGAACGACCTGCTGATTGAAAAATTCTTTCAGACTTTCGAAGTCACGCTCAATGTCAGGCAGGCTAAAGGCTTGAATGATCTAATGGATTTGTCTGACAACGACTTGCTTGACCTGTTGCTCAGACGTAAGGAGCCTGAGCAACTTTCAGAGGCACTTGCCAAGGCAAGTGCCTCCACTCCCGAAGCACTTGAAGTTATAAGCATGCTGCGGCCCCCTAACTCCTCCTCTGACAAGAGAGAAAGAAACGAACATGAAGTTAGCTGACAACAAAGCCACCCTGTCCTTCAGCAACGGCAGCCCCAACGTGGACCTGCCGGTTTACCAAGGTACCGTAGGTCCGGACGTTGTGGACATCCGCAAGCTGTATGCCCAGACCGGCATGTTCACCTATGACCCGGGCTTCCTGTCAACGGCTGCTTGCCAGTCGGGCATTACCTATATTGATGGTGACAAGGGTGAATTGTTGTACCGTGGTTACCCCATCGAACAGCTAGCGACCAATTGCGACTATTTGGAAACCTGCCATCTGTTGCTTTACGGCGAACTGCCGGATGCTGCACAGAAAAAGGTTTTTGTCGGCCGCGTGACCAACCACACCATGGTCAACGAGCAGATGCAGTTCTTCCTGCGGGGATTTCGTCGAGACGCACATCCAATGGCCATCATGACCGGCCTGGTTGGCGCGCTGTCTGCGTTCTACCATGACAGCACCGACATCACCAATCCGGAGCACCGCGACATTGCCGCGATTCGCCTGATTGCCAAGATGCCGACACTGGTGTCCATGGCGTACAAGTACACCGTTGGCCAGCCCTACATGTACCCGCGCAACGACCTGAGCTACGCCGGCAATTTCCTGCACATGATGTTTGCCACACCGTGCGAAGAGTACAAGGTCAACCCTGTGCTTGAGCGCGCGCTGGACCGCATCTTCATCCTGCATGCGGACCACGAACAAAACGCATCGACCTCCACGGTTCGCCTGTGCGGATCGTCGGGTACCAACCCGTTCGCGGCCATTGCCGCCGGCGTCGCCTGCCTTTGGGGGCCAGCGCACGGCGGTGCCAACGAAGCAGCGCTGAACATGCTGGGCGACATCCAGAAGAACGGCGGCGTCGAGAATATCGGCGAATTCATCAAACAGGTCAAGGACAAGAACTCTGGCGTCAAGCTCATGGGATTTGGCCACCGCGTCTACAAGAACTATGACCCGCGCGCCAAGCTGATGCAGGAAACCTGCAAGGAAGTGCTGCAGGAAATGGGTCTTGAAAACGATCCGTTGTTCAAGTTGGCCATGGCGTTGGAAAAAATTGCGCTGGAAGACGACTACTTTGTTTCCCGCAAGCTCTACCCCAACGTGGACTTCTACTCGGGTATCGTGCAGCGCGCCATCGGCATTCCCGTGCCGCTGTTCACCGCCGTTTTTGCACTGGCCCGCAATGTCGGCTGGATGGCCCAGTTGAACGAAATGATCGGCGATCCCGAGTACAAGATCGGCCGTCCACGTCAGCTCTTCGTTGGTTCCACGACGCGTGAAGTCAAGCCGATGGCACAGCGTTAATAACGGTTGTTAGTCAGGTTTTAGCAAAAGCCCGCCGAGGGTCACCTCGGCGGGCTTTTTTATAAAAAAATCTCTATTTTGATAGCAGACTATTCTTTACTGGTATGCGGTTACTGCCTGAATCATCATATTTTCAAGCTGTCCGACAGATTTTTAAAAAATCTCAGGTCGATAGGCTCCCCATCTTCAAAAGCGATGACAAAACCAATATCCTTGTAGCAAAATCGATATCCATCGCGATATGCGATGGAACCTATTTCCATGTCCATCAAAAGCTCTGAACGCAATTTTGCCCGCCGCATTGACCTGACCTCGCTTCAGCTCTTTGTTGCCGTGTGTGAGCTGGGCAGCATTGGCAAGGCAGCGGAACGTGAATTCATTGCTGCTTCTGCGGTTAGCAAACGACTGAGCGACCTTGAAGCCCTGCTGAGCACGCCGCTGCTCTACCGCCACACGCGGGGCGTCGACCTGACGCCGGCGGGGGAAAGTTTGTTGCACCATGCGCGCTCGGTGCTGTTCAGCCTGGAAAAAATGCAGGGTGAACTGAGTGAATATGCCGACGGCGTTCGCGGCCATGTGCGAGTCCATGCCAGCATCTCGGCCATCGTGCAATTCCTTCCCGAAGACCTGGGCGATTTCATACGCCATCACGCTGAAATCAAGATCGACCTTGAAGAGCACCTGAGCACGGAAGTAATCCGGGCGGTTCAGGAAGGCGCAGCTGATTTGGGCGTGTGCAATACCGCCAATGGCCTTGGAGCGTTGCAGGCGCGGCCCTACCGCCACGACAAGCTGGTGCTGATCGTTCCCAAGGGGCATGCGCTGCTGGCGCAAAAAGCGCTCCATTTCGAAGCGGCGCTGGACCATGACCAGGTTGGGCTGCATTCGAACAGTTCGATTTACCTGGCGATGCGCCAGGCAGCGGCGGCACTCGGCCGCACCATCAAGCTGCGCATCCATGTCACTGGCCTGGATGCAATGTGCCGCATGATCCACAACGGCTTGGGCGTCGGCGTGATGCCGCAGCGCGCCTTTGAACTGATGCATGGCGTGGGCGAACTGGAGTCCATAACCTTGCTGGACGACTGGGCAAACCGCCGGATCGAACTGGTGGCGCGAGATTTTTCAACCCTGCCGCTAACTGCTCGTTTGTTGGTCGACCACCTTTCGAGCCAAGCGTCCTGCCCCTAAAATCACCAAAAGACCACGAAGGAAAATCCATGGGACGCACACTCTACGACAAAATCTGGGACGAGCACGTCGTTCATACCGAAGAAGACGGCACCTCAATTCTCTACATTGACCGCCACCTGGTCCACGAAGTGACCAGTCCGCAAGCCTTTGAAGGGCTGCGCGAAGCCGGCCGCAAGGTCTGGCGCATCAGTTCCATCGTCGCCACCGCAGACCACAACACGCCGACCACCGGCTGGGAACTCGGCTACGACGGCATCACGGACCTGGTGAGCAAGGAGCAAATCCTCACACTGGACAGCAACATCAAGGAATTTGGCGCCGCGGCCTTTTTTCCCTTCATGTCCCGGCGCCAGGGCATCGTGCATGTCATCGGCCCCGAGAATGGCGCCACCCTGCCCGGCATGACCGTGGTTTGCGGTGACTCGCACACCTCAACTCACGGCGCATTCGGTGCGCTGGCCCACGGCATCGGCACCAGCGAGGTCGAACATGTGATGGCCACGCAAACCCTGCTGGCCAAGAAAGCCAGGAACATGCTGGTGAAGGTCGAAGGCAAGTGCGCGCCTGGCGTGACCGCCAAGGACATCGTGCTGGCCATCATCGGCAAAATCGGTACGGCGGGCGGTACCGGCTACACGATTGAGTTTGCCGGCTCGGCCATCCGCGACCTCAGCATGGAAGGGCGCATGACAGTCTGCAACATGGCGATTGAAGGCGGTGCCCGCGCCGGCCTGGTCGCCGTGGACACCAAAACGATCGAGTATCTCAAGGGCCGGTTGCTGTCCCCGGGCACCGACCCCAAGACCGGCCAGTTCGTCGGCGGCCCTGAATGGGAACTGGCCGCGCGCTACTGGAGCACGCTGCAGTCCGACGCGGACGCCACATTTGATGCCGTTGTCGAACTTGATGCCCGCCAGATCCTGCCTCAGGTGAGCTGGGGCACATCGCCCGAAATGGTGCTCTCGATAGAAGGCCGGGTACCCGACCCGGAAAAGGAAAAGGACGCCAACAAGCGCGGCGCCATCGAACGCGCCCTGGCTTATATGGGTCTGGAGCCTGGCAAGGCGCTGAACGATTTGTACATCGACAAGGTGTTCATCGGCTCATGCACCAACAGCCGCATCGAAGACATGCGCGAAGCCGCCGCCGTGGTGAAAAAAATTGGCCAGAAGGTCGCCAAGAACGTCAAATTGGCGATGGTGGTTCCGGGTTCGGGCCTGGTCAAGGAACAGGCCGAACGCGAAGGCCTGGACAAGATTTTCATCGCCGCCGGCTTTGAGTGGCGCGAACCCGGCTGCTCGATGTGCCTGGCCATGAACGCCGACCGGCTGGAGCCGGGCGAGCGCTGTGCATCCACCAGCAACCGCAACTTTGAAGGCCGACAAGGCGCCGGCGGCCGCACCCACCTGGTCAGCCCTGCCATGGCGGCGGCAGCAGCCGTGCATGGGCATTTTGTCGATATCCGCAAATTTGTCTGACGCTACCCCAAAGGAATACCCAATGAAAAAAATCACCGCAAGACTCCTGATTGCAGCCGCTTTGCTGTCCACCTTTGCACTGTCCGGCTGCAACACGGTTCGTGGCATTGGCCAGGACGTGCAGCGCGCCGGTTCAGCCGTTTCAAATGCGGCCAAATAACAGGCTGAAACACGTATGCAAAAATTCACCTTACACGAAGGCCTTGTGGCGCCGATGGACCGCGAGAACGTCGACACCGACGCCATCATCCCGAAGCAGTTCCTCAAATCGATTAAAAAAACCGGCTTCGGCCCCAATCTGTTTGACGAATGGCGTTACCTGGATGCTGGTTTTCCGGGCCAGGACCCGGACAGCCGCAAGCCCAATCCTGATTTTGTGTTGAACCAGTCGCGCTATGCCGGCGCCTCCATCCTGCTGGCGCGCAAGAACTTTGGCTGCGGATCGTCGCGCGAGCATGCGCCCTGGGCGCTGGACCAGTTTGGCTTTCGCGCCATCATCGCGCCAAGTTACGCCGACATTTTCTTCAACAACAGTTTCAAGAACGGCCTGCTGCCCATCGTGCTGCCCGAAGCACATGTGGCGCAGTTGTTTGACGAAGTGGCCGCTTTTCCCGGCTACCGGCTCACGATTGACCTGGAGCGCCAGGTCATCGTCAAGGCTCAGGGCGAGGAACTGCCTTTCGACGTTCAGGCTTTCCGTAAATATTGCCTGCTCAACGGCTTTGACGACATCAGCCTGACCCTGTTGCAGAGCGACAAGATCAAGGCCTTTGAAGCTGAACGGCTTGCGGCCAAGCCATGGCTGAGTCATACGGTTACCGTTTAAGAAAATAAACAGTGAAATCATGCTATTGCGCAATACTTACGGACGCAAGCAGCTATAAATAAGATAGTAAATAATGAAAATCGCAATTCTTCCTGGTGATGGTATTGGCACCGAAATCGTCGCTGAAGCAGTGAAGGTGCTCAAGGCCCTGGACCTGAAATTTGAAACTGAATCCGCGCTGGTGGGCGGTGCTGCTTTTGACGTTCACGGCCATCCACTGCCCGAAGCCACGCTCCAATTGGCCAAAGATGCAGACGCCATTTTGTTCGGCGCCGTCGGCGACTGGAAATACGACACGCTGGACAGACCCTTGCGTCCCGAGCAAGCCATTCTGGGCCTGCGCAAGAACCTCGGCCTTTTCGCCAACTTTCGCCCCGCCATCTGCTACCCGCAACTCGTCGATGCGTCGAGCCTGAAGCGCGAGCTGGTGTCGGGCCTGGACATCCTCATCATCCGCGAGCTGACCGGCGACATTTATTTTGGCCAGCCGCGTGGCCGGCGCATTGCAACTGATGGCCATTTCCCTGGCGCCGAGGAAGCATTCGACACCATGCGCTATTCGCGTCCGGAAATCGAACGCATCGCGCATGTCGCTTTCCAGGCAGCGCGCAAACGCAAAGCCGCTGGTGGCGAAGGACGCGTTACCAGCGTCGACAAGGCCAATGTATTGGAAACCTTCCAGCTGTGGAAAGACGTCGTCACCGAGATCGGCCTTCAGTACCCCGACGTGGCGCTGGACCACATGTATGTGGACAACGCGGCCATGCAGCTGGTCAAGGCGCCGAAAAAGTTCGACGTGGTGGTGACGGGCAACATGTTCGGCGATATTTTGAGTGACGCCGCCGCCATGCTGACCGGCTCCATCGGCATGCTGCCCTCGGCCAGTCTGAACGATAAAAACCAGGGCTTGTACGAGCCGAGCCACGGCAGCGCACCTGACATTGCAGGCAAAGGCGTGGCCAATCCGCTGGCCACCATTTTGAGCGCCGCCATGATGCTGCGCTTTAGCCTGAACCAGCCAGAAGCCGCCGCACGCATTGAAAAAGCCGTGGACTCCGTTCTTACCCAGGGGCTGCGAACACCGGATATTCACAGCAAAGGCACTACCCAAGTCGGCACCGTGGAAATGGGCGATGCGGTGGTCAAGGCCTTGGGCTGAAGTCTGCTATTTATTTCTGGCCACTTCTGCGCAACTGCGCCGTGTCAGCCAGGGAAAAGGCAGCCTTCGTTACAATAAGAAAATGTGTAAAGGCCTTGTCACCACCAACTTTTCCGCTGCTTTGTCAGCAGGCCATGGTGTGCCGGCTTTTGTACCAACCACCCCAACGACCACCATTAAAGGCTGACAAGCCCGGTTCGTCGTGCCCTCCGGCTCGATGAGCCGGGCCAAAAAGCCGATTTTTTCGTACTTTTTAAGGGCAACCCCATGAAACTCAAAGGCAATCTCACAGGACTCGTTGGCTGGCGCGGCATGGTCGGCTCGGTCCTGATCGACCGGATGCAGGCCGAAGGCGACTTCGAACTGATCGAACCGGTTTTCTTCTCGACTTCAAACGCTGGCGGCCAGGCTCCGGCGCAGGCCAGGAACGAAACCATCTTGCAAGACGCCTTTGATATCGAAGCGCTCAAGAAGTGCGACATCATCCTGAGCACACAAGGCGGCGACTACACCTCGGAAGTGTTCCCAAAACTGCGCGCGGCCGGCTGGACGGGTCACTGGATTGATGCCGCCTCAACGCTGCGCATGAACGATGACGCGGTTATCGTGCTGGACCCGGTCAATCTGCCTGTCATCCATAACGCGCTGGTCAAAGGCGGCAACAACTGGATAGGCGGCAACTGCACTGTCAGCTGCATGCTGATGGGCGTGGGCGCCCTGTACAAGGCCGGCCTGGTTGAATGGATGACCAGCATGACCTACCAGGCGGCTTCCGGCGGCGGCGCGCAGCACATGCGCGAACTGCTGACCCAATACGGCACACTCAACAGCGAAGTCAAGTCCTTGCTGGACGACCCCAAATCGGCCATCCTGGAAATCGACCGCCGCATCCTGGCCAAGCAACAGTCACTCAGCGCCAGCGAAACCGCCAACTTCGGCGTGCCGCTGGGCGGCAGCCTGATTCCCTGGATTGACAAGGACTTGGGCGACGGCATGAGCAAGGAAGAATGGAAAGGCAGTGCCGAAACCAACAAGATTCTGGGCCAGGGTGCCAGCTTCGGCACCGCTGAAACGCCAGTCGACGGTTTTTGCGTGCGCATTGGTGCAATGCGTTGCCACAGCCAGGCATTGACCTTCAAGCTCAGGAAAGACGTTCCGCTGGCCGACATCGAAGCCATGATTGCGACGGACAACGCCTGGGTCAAAGTGATACCCAATACACGGGAGTCATCCATCAAGGACCTGACCCCGGTGGCGGTGACGGGAACCATGCAGATTCCGGTTGGACGCCTGCGCAAACTGGCCATGGGACCGGAATACCTGGGTGCCTTTACAGTTGGCGACCAACTGCTTTGGGGCGCTGCAGAGCCGTTGCGGCGCATGCTGCGGATCCTGATCGAGGCATAAATCCTTTTTTTCAAGACAACTGAGCAACTACAATCATGAAGTGCGGCAGCCGGCTGTATATCGTTGTCTTGTAGCAACAGCATCAAAACGCATATCCATGCTGCATTAAAGTATCAATAATTAACAATTGTTATTATTTGTTAGCATTAGATCTTGCTGTTAAGGTTGTTTTCAAAATTAGCACCGGGGTTTTTGTGCGTACAAGCCTTAAAACTTTTCAATCAGACCGAGCTCCAGAAGCTCAGAACTCCATGAATCATCCTGGTCGCTGGCGCATTGGTGCCATGGCAAGCGCAATTGCATTGCTCGGCTGTCTGGCAAGTCTTGAAGCGCATGCTGTGGCCTTGGGCCGTGTCACGGTTCAATCCGCACTGGGCGAATCCTTGCGCGCAGAAATCGATATCTCTGATCTCAGCGCTGAAGAGGCCTCAAGCCTGCGGGTCGGAGTGGCAGGAGCCGACGTTTTCAGGGCGGCTGGACTGGAATATTCTTCTGCCGCTTCAGGGCTCGATGTCCGGCTGCAAAAACGCGCAGATGGCAGACCGTATCTACGCCTGACCAGCAATCGCGCTATCGGCGAGCCCTTCGTGGACCTGGTTCTTGAAGCCCGTTGGGCTTCCGGACGCGTTACTCGCGACTACACGATGCTGTTTGATCCCCCGAACCTGCGAAACACCAGTGCTCCACTGGTGTCGTCGGCACCGGTGCTGCCACGCGCGCCGGTGGTCGTATCCACTCTTCCTTCCAGGCAGGACACGCCATTTTCAAATGAACGGCCTGCTGCACGCAAGGCGTCGGCAGAGTCCAAACCGCAAGCTGTCAGAACACTTCCTGCCCAGAGCACATCAGGTGCCCGCCAGGTCACGGTCAGGCCTGGAGACAATGCCAGCAAGATTGCGGCTCAGAATAAGCCTGCCAGCGTGTCGCTGGACCAAATGCTGGTGGCCCTGCTCAGAAGAAATCCTGACGCATTCCCTGGCGGCAACATCAACCTGATCAAATCTGGCGCCGTGGTGGATATTCCAGACGAACAGGCAGCCAATGCAGTTTCACCGGGTGAAGCCAGGCAAACCCTTGTTGCCCAGAGTCGGGATTTCAACACCTTCCGCCGCAAGCTCGCCAGCGGCGTGCCGACAACCCAGCTTGACAGCACAGGCCGTCAGGCTGACGGAAAAGTCCAGGCCAGGGTCGAAGATCGCGCCCAGGCCAATGCCTCGCCCGACCGGCTGACGCTTTCAAAAGGTGCGGTTCAGGGCTTACAGTCCAACGAACAAATCGCCAGGGATGCAGCAAGCCGAACTGCAGATCAGCTAAAAAATAACACCTCTTCGAATCCACAACCCGTCATTGCCGGAGCAGGCAGCGCGGCGCCGGGACTCTCGGCTTCAAGCGCCAGCGACTCTCCTTCTTCTTCTGGTGCAATTGCCATCTCAGCAGCGCCAGCGCTAAATGCCTCCAGCGCCACAGTACCCGCAACTGACGCTTCGGCCCTGGCCCTGTCCGAGGCGCTGGCCCCAGAGTCGATGCCATCTGCAAGCGCACCTGTACCTCTCGAACCTGATACCGTCGGCCAGCAGCCTTCACTGACAGCCCCTCCCGTCGCACAGCCTGAGCCGGGTTTGACCACCTGGATCATGGACAACTCATTGCTACTGGGCGGCGGCGTACTGCTGGCATTGCTGGCGGGCTTGGGATTTGCACGCCACCGGAAAAATGCACGACCCAGCCTTGAGGACAGCTCATTTCTGGACAGCCGCCAGCAGCCTGATTCCTTCTTTGGCGCCAGTGGTGGAGAGCGTGTCGATACCAATGCAAGCCGTGCCCCAAAGTCTTCTTCGATCTCTTACTCACCCAGCCAGCTGGATACATCGGGCGATGTGGACCCAGTGGCTGAAGCCGATGTCTACATGGCCTATGGCCGCGACCAACAGGCGGAAGAAATCCTCAGGGAAGCGTTGCAGACCCACCCGGAGCGTTTGGCGGTTCACAGCAAGCTGCTTGAAATCTATGCCAAACGGCGCGATCATAAAGCCTTCGAAAATGCGGCACTGCCAGCATTCAAGCTTACGGGTGGTCAAGGCGAAGAGTGGTCTCATATCAGCCAGCTGGGCCGGGAACTGGAGCCAAGCAATTCCATGTACCAGTCTGGCGCCAGCTTTTCGCCCAGCTTGCCCGGAAGACGCAACTCTGGTTTGATGCCTTTGAGCAACACCCTTCCGCAGGCTCTGGCGGGATTGGCCCCGGTTGTCAAAAAGCCGCAGGCCTTCGATTTGGACCTGGATCTGGATTTTTCGGCAGGCGCAGCATCTACTGAATTGATGCCACCAGCGCCAATGGCAGCAGGTGCCCTCGCCTATTCAGAATCAAAAGTCGAACCGACACCCGACATTGCCATTCCGTCGGCTTTTCTGGATCTGGATTTGAATCTGGACAGTATCGCAGCCACTGCGCCAGCGACAGAACCTCTGCACATTTCAGTAGAACTGCCTGCTTCGGGGAACGACCTGACAGCCAATGGCCTGGACTTCACGACTGAGCCATTTAAACCGAAAGCAACCATTGCACCGATGACGCCTGTGGTGCACAGCGGCATGCTGGAGTTTGACCTGGATTCGCTTTCGCTGGACCTAGGCCCGGCCACCAAGCCTCCTGCAGCGGTCATGACCGACCTGGAAAAAGATCCCCTTGAAATCAAGTTTCTGTTGGCCGAGGAATTCCGTATTCTGGGCGATTCAGAAGGTGCCAGGTTACTGGCTGACGAGGTCGTGGCCCGAGCCAAAGGTCCTTTGAAGTTCAAGGCTCAAGCATTTCTCAATACTTTGCCGTGAACAACGCTTGAAGTACCCGCATTCAACAACGGGACAACGCCGGTGAGGATTGCCCTGGGTATCAGCTACAGCGGCAGCGCTTACGAAGGCTGGCAGAGCCAGCTGTCCGGCAGGACGGTTCAGGACCAGCTGGAAAAGGCCTTGAGCCGGTTTGCCGTTCAACCGGTTCGCGTGATGTGCGCCGGGCGCACCGATGCCGGCGTTCATGCACTGATGCAGGTTGCGCACTTCGACACTGCACTGCAGCGCGAAACCGCCTCCTGGGTGCGCGGCACCAATGCTTTTTTGCCCCGCGACATTGCGGTGCAGTGGGCGCAGCCAGTGCCCGATGAATTTCACTCGCGTGCCAGCGCCATTGCACGCCGATACGCCTACGTCGTGCTGGAGTCGCCGGTGCGCCCCAGCGTGGAAGCCGGGCGCGTCGGCTGGGTCTATCGTCCGCTTGATGGCGACGCCATGCGGCAAGCCGCCCTGCACTTGATGGGCGAGCACGACTTCAGTTCGTTCCGGGCTGCGCAATGCCAGGCAAAGTCCCCTGTCAAGACCATGAACCGCATCGAGATTTCGCAGCGCGCTGGGGCCGGGTCGCGGTATTGGCGCTTCGAGTTTGAGGCCAATGCTTTTCTGCACCATATGATCCGCAACATCATGGGCTGCCTGCTGGCTGTTGGCCAGGGCAGCCAACCGCCGGAGTGGCTGGCTGGCGTGGTGGCCGCCCGCCGGCGTGATGCCGCCGCCCCCACCTTTTCACCCGACGGTCTTTATTTTCTGGGTCCGGTGTATGAGGAGCGCCATGGCTTGCCGTCGCGCACGGCCGCTTATGATTGGCTGCCATGACCACTTATTTTCCCTCATCAAGCCGTACCCGTATCAAGATCTGCGGCCTGACCCGCGAGGAAGACGTCGATGCCGCCGTAGCTGCGGGCGCTGACGCCATCGGCTTGGTCATGTACGCACACAGCGCCCGCCATGTCACCCTGGAGCGCGCCGCAGAACTGGCCAGTCGACTGCCACCGTTTGTCACGCCAGTGCTGTTGTTTGTAAATGAAGAAACTACAAAAATAATAGCTGCGTGCGCCCGTATTCCGTGCGCTATAGTTCAATTTCATGGTGACGAGACGCCCGAAGAATGCCTGAGGGCCGGCAGACCCTTTTTGCGCGCTGCCCGCATCCCGCTGGACGAAAACCCCAACGCGGGCATCCTGCGCTTTGATCTTTTAAAATATGTTCAAGATTATTCATCAGCCCAAGCCATCTTGCTCGACGCCCATGTCGAAGGATACGGCGGCGGCGGAAAAACATTCAATTGGTCACTTCTTCCTCAAAGCGTCAACGCTCACCTCGTTTTGTCTGGTGGGTTGACGCCTGCAAACGTGACCGATGGCATTTTGCAAGTCAGGCCACGCTGTACCACGCTGGCCGTTGACGTGAGTTCAGGCGTCGAGGTGTCCAAGGGCATCAAGAGCTTTGAGAAAATTATCCAGTTTGTTGCAGCCGTTCGCGCTGCAGACGAACAATTCAAAAACCTTGCGGGACAGTCCAGGCGGCATGCGCATAGCGAATGAGCTGGCTGGTTCCCAACTGATCAAAGAGAATCATGTACGACTACCATCAACCTGACCTTGCCGGTCACTTCGGCCTGTATGGCGGCAGTTTCGTTTCCGAAACGTTGACGCATGCCATCAATGAGCTGAAAGCGGCCTACGCCAAATACCAGCACGACCCGGAATTTCTGGCCGAATTCAATTATGAGCTGAAACATTTCGTCGGTCGCCCATCCCCCATTTACCATGCTGCGCGCATGAGCCGCGAACAGGGCGGCGCGCAGATTTACCTCAAGCGTGAAGACCTGAACCACACTGGCGCGCACAAGATCAACAACACCATTGGCCAGGCGATGCTGGCGCGGCGCATGGGCAAGCCACGCATCATTGCCGAAACCGGCGCCGGCCAGCATGGCGTGGCCACCGCCACCATCTGCGCGCGCTACGGCCTGGAATGCGTGGTTTATATGGGCAGCGAGGATGTCAAGCGTCAAAGCCCCAACGTCTACCGCATGCACCTGCTGGGCGCCACGGTCGTACCCGTCGAAAGTGGCAGCAAGACGTTGAAGGATGCGCTGAACGAAGCCATGCGCGACTGGGTGGCGAATGTGGACAACACCTTCTACATCATCGGCACCGTGGCCGGCCCGCATCCCTACCCGATGATGGTGCGCGATTTCCAGAGCGTTATCGGCACCGAATGCCTGAGCCAGATGCCCGAAATGACCGGCGGCAAACAACCTGATGCCGTGGTGGCCTGCGTTGGCGGCGGCAGCAATGCCATGGGGATTTTCTACCCCTACATTTCGCATGAAACCACACGCCTGATTGGCGTGGAAGCCGCCGGCGAAGGCATGGACAGCGGCAAGCATTCGGCGTCGCTGCAACGCGGCATCCCCGGTGTGCTGCATGGCAACCGCACCTATGTGCTGCAGAACGAAGATGGCCAGGTTACCGAAACACACAGCATCAGCGCCGGCCTGGACTACCCCGGCGTCGGACCCGAGCATGCGTTCCTGAAAGACATTGGACGCGCTGAATATGTCGGCATCACCGACACCGAAGCGCTGGCCGCTTTTCACTACCTGTGCCGCACCGAAGGCATCATTCCGGCGCTCGAATCGGCCCATGCCATTGCCTACGCGATGAAACTGGCCAAAACCATGCGCAGCGACCAGAGCATTCTTGTCAACCTGTCAGGGCGGGGCGACAAGGATGTCGGCACCGTGGCCGACCTGTCGGGGGCAAACTTCTACTGCCGCCCTTCCTGCCACGGCCAAAGCATCAAGGGTGCCTCGCAAGTCGTGAAATTCAAGTCATGAGCCGCATCAAACCCACCCTCGACACACTGCTGTCCCAAGGCCGCAAAGCGCTGATTCCCTACGTCACGGCAGGTTTCCCCTACGCCGACGTCACGCCCGAACTGATGCACGCCATGGTGGCGGGTGGCGCCGACGTGATTGAACTGGGCGTGCCCTTTTCCGATCCCAGCGCCGACGGCCCGGTGATCCAGAAGGCCGGCGAAAAGGCCCTGGCCCAAGGGGTCGGCCTGCTCCAGGTGCTGGACATGGTCCGCGCCTTTCGCCGCCAGGACAACACGACGCCCGTGGTGTTGATGGGCTACGCGAATCCGGTCGAGCGCTATGACATCCGTCACGGCACAGGCACCACCGAAAGCGCCTTTATCCGGGACGCAGCCAAAGCCGGCGTGGACGGGATGCTGATCGTCGACTATCCGCCCGAGGAATGCGTGGAGTTTGCCGCGCGATTGAAGGCGCATGGCATGGACCTGATCTTTCTGCTGGCGCCTACCAGCACTGACGCGCGCATGGCGCAGGTCGCCAAGGTCGCCAGCGGCTATGTGTACTACGTTTCGCTCAAGGGCGTGACGGGGGCCGGAACGCTTGATGTGGAAGCGGTCGAAGCCATGCTGCCACGCATTCGCCAGCATGTCAGCGTGCCCGTGGGTGTGGGTTTTGGCATTCGCGACGCGGCAACCGCCAAGGCGATTGGCAAGGTGGCCGATGCCGTGGTCATTGGCAGCAAGATCATCCAGCTGATCGAAAATGAGCCGCGCGACCGGGTGGCTGCGGTGGCGCAAGATTTCCTGAACGAAATCCGCTTGGCGCTGGACTGAATTGCCTGGGGCCTTCCACCGCATAATGGCATTCGCCACCCTGCTCCGGGCGCTCGCCACGCCTTCTTTGTTTACTGTTTGAAAATGCTTGCGACTGCCGTATGCCTAAAAAAGCAGCGCCAGCCGCAAGCCTACAAGGACTGACACCATGTCTTGGCTCGAAAAACTCCTCCCGCCCAAAATCAGCCCCACCAACCCGACTGAACGCCGCAGCGTGCCCGAAGGCCTGTGGATCAAATGCCCCAGCTGCGAATCCGTGCTGTACAAGACCGACCTGGAAAAAAACCAGAACGTCTGCCCGCAGTGCAGCCACCACCACCGCATCGGCGCACGCGAGCGGCTTGATGCCTTTCTGGACGCCGAAGGCCGTTACGAAATCGGCCAGGAAGTGTTGCCGGTCGATGCGTTGAAGTTCAAGGACAGCCGCAAGTACCCCGAGCGGCTCAAGGAAGCGATGGAAAACACCGGCGAAACCGATGCGCTGGTGGTGATGGGCGGCGCGCTGCACAGCATTGGTGTGGTCGTGGCGTGTTTTGAATTTGATTTCATGGGCGGCAGCATGGGCAGCGTTGTCGGCGAGCGCTTCGTGCGCGGCGTGCACACCGCCATCGAGCAAAAAGTACCCTTCATCTGCTTCACCGCCACCGGCGGCGCGCGCATGCAGGAAGGCCTGCTGAGCCTGATGCAGATGGCCAAGACCAATGCATCGCTGACGCGCCTGGCCAAGAAAGGCCTGCCCTATGTCAGTGTGCTGACCGACCCAACCATGGGCGGCGTGAGTGCGGGCTTTGCCTTTCTCGGCGACATCGTGATTGCCGAGCCCAAGGCGCTGATCGGTTTTGCCGGACCACGGGTCATCGAATCGACCGTGCGCGTCACCCTGCCCGAAGGTTTTCAGCGGGCCGAGTTTTTGCAGACCAAAGGCGCGGTTGACTTCATTTGCGACCGCCGGGAATTGCGCAAGACCGTGGCGAGTTCACTGGCCATGCTGCTCAAGCAGCCGGCCGACGCGGTGAGCTGAGGCTGCACCGGGATAATACATTTTTCAGAAAAAAATCATGGTTGAACTCTGTTCCTCCTGAGAATGTTGTGACAAACCCCAGGCGCCCGATTCGCTTGAGGCGCACATCTCTTCATTTGAGTGCACCTTTCGCGTGGCCTGTGCCGAGCGCGTGCTGCAGGGCCAATGCCCGAATTGCAGCGGTGAAATGCAACCTCGGCCAAGGCGCCCGGCTGACAGGCTTGAAAAATATCCGGCATCAAGACTTCGCATTTACCGACCCCGGGATACGAGCAGCGTCACGAGCCACGCCACCTGAGAAAAATACAAGCCAAAAAGGCCTTATCCGCTGGTATTACGGGCATTTTATGCTATCGTTTTTATATACTGGTACACCTGTTTTGGCGGTGCCGGACTTGCGCCTGCCTTGTTCCAGCCGTTCTGCCTTCCCCACGGCAGCCCTGAAAAACGGCGTTCCAGCCAGCCGTGGTTACCCCAATCAACATGATCAGGCAAGCAAAATCAAAACGGGCATGGGATGATGTAGTCTGTCGCCATTCAACGCACGCCACCATGCCCGAAGCCTTGACCCTAACCTCCCTTCCGCTATTCCCGCTGGGCACTGTGCTCTACCCCGGCGGCCTGCTGCCGCTGCAGATTTTCGAAGTCCGCTACCTCGACATGATTGGCAAATGCCACAAGACCGGGGCGCCGTTTGGCGTGGTCTCGTTGACGCAAGGCTCGGAAGTGCGAAAGCCTGCCAATGCCAGCGTCAAAAATGCGGCGCCCAGCGGTGACGGTTTTGCCAATGAAGCCTTCCACACGGTCGGCACGCTGGCCAAGATCATTGAATACTCGGTCCCGCAAGCAGGACTGATGGTGGTGCAATGCCAGGGAATTCACCGTTTCAGCATCACCCGACGCGAAAAGCTCAAGCATGGCCTGTGGATTGCCGATGTGGTTCGCATGGAAGACGACCTGCCGGTCAAGATTCCGCACGATCTGCAAAAGGCTGCCGATGCGCTGGGCAAACTGATCAAAGGGCTGCTGAATGGCGATACCCCTGTTGAAACAATGCCCCTGCTGGCCCCCTACCAACTCGACGACTGCAGCTGGGTGGCCAACCGCTGGTGCGAATTGTTGCCACTTCCCCCCGCTGTCAAGCAGCAACTGATGGAACTGGACAACCCGCTGCTCAGGCTGGAACTGGTTTGCGACATCCTGGAACGCAACGGCATTTCACGCTGATTTGCCGCTGGCGCAGCGCAGGATTGCGCACAAAGAAGGCTCAAGGCCCAAGGCGCGCCAAAAAGCGTTCTTAAAAAACTAAAATCAACGATTCGGCGTTTTCTGCCGCTCTTTGAGCAGCAGCACGACGCCCCAGGTTTTCAGTTTTTTTCTTTCCCCGGAACACCGATCTATGTCCAGCCACCCGACTCCTCCCGCCACCGTCAGCACGGCCCCGGCCCACCACGACGAAAACCAGCTCATGGTCGAGCGCCGGGAAAAGCTCGCCGCCCTGCGCCAGCACCAGGCCGACGGCCGGGGCGTGGCTTTTCCCAACGACATCAAGCCGGAACACCGTGCCGAAGCGCTGTTTGCACAGTACAGCCATCTGAGCAATGAAGAACTCGAACCCATGGGGGTCAAGGTGACGGTGGCCGGCCGCATGATGCTCAAGCGCGTGATGGGCAAGGCCAGCTTTGCAACATTGCAGGACGCGTCGTTTGGCCCCACGGGCGGCCGCATCCAGCTCTACATCAACAATGCCGGCGTCGGCGAGGACGTGCATGCCGCATTCAAGCACTGGGACCTGGGCGACATCGTGTCGGCTGCCGGCACACTGTTTCGAACCAAGACGGGTGAATTGTCGATTCATGCCAACAGCATCCGGCTGGTCACCAAGAGCCTGCGGCCGTTGCCCGACAAATTCCATGGCATGGCCGACCAGGAAGTGAAGTACCGCCAACGTTATGTAGACCTGATCATGGACGAGGCCGCGCGCAAGCGTTTCATGGCGCGCAGCAAGGCGGTCAGCGGCATTCGCGACTTCATGGTGTCGCATGACTTTCTGGAAGTCGAAACGCCGATGCTGCACCCGATTCCGGGCGGCGCAAACGCCAAGCCGTTCAAGACGCACCACAACGCGCTGGACCAGGAAATGTTCCTGCGCATCGCGCCCGAGCTGTATTTGAAGCGTCTGATCGTCGGCGGTTTCGAGCGCGTGTTCGAGATCAACCGCAGTTACCGCAACGAAGGCATCAGCGTTCGCCACAACCCCGAGTTCACCATGATGGAGTTCTACGCGGCCTGGTGGAACTACACCGACCTGATGGCCTTCACCGAAGACCTGATCCGCGACATTGCGCAGAAGGTCTGTGGTTCGCTGCAACTGAGCTATGCCGACAAGCCGGTGGACCTGAGCCAGCCGTTTGAGCGCCTGACGATTCGCGAAGCCATCCTCAAGCACACCGACGCGGGCGACAACGTGGACAACGCCGAATGGCTGACCCACGCGCTGAAAAAGCTTGGCTTGAGTGAAGCCAAGAACCGCCTGGCTGGCCGCTCGCTGGCCAGCCTGCAGGTGCTGTATTTCGAGGAAACGGTGGAGGACAAGCTCTGGCAGCCGACCTTCATAATGGAGCATCCGACCGAAATCTCGCCACTGGCGCGGGCCAATGACGAGCGCCCGGAAGTCACTGAGCGTTTCGAGCTGTACATCACGGGCCGCGAGTTCGGCAATGGCTTCAGCGAGCTGAACGACGCCGAGGAACAGGCCGCGCGCTTCAATGCACAGGTCGATGCCAAGGACAGCGGCGACGACGAAGCCATGTTCTACGACCACGACTTCATCCGCGCGCTGGAATACGGCATGCCGCCAGCCGGTGGCTGCGGCATCGGCATCGACCGGCTGATGATGCTGCTGACCGACAGCCCGAGCATTCGCGACGTGATTTTGTTCCCGGCGCTGCGCCGCGAGGCTTAAGCACTGGCGTGGCTTCGCTCTCGTCAACGAAAAGCGTTTGCGCTTGGCGCTGCCGACTGAGTTGCAATGTCTCATCATAAAAAAAAGGCTTAACGCCCGAATCCGGGAGTTAAGCCAATCCAAATGGTTGGCCACGCATTGGCATGCGTGGCGGTAACCGCACAAGCAATTAATTCATGCGTTGTTCAATGGGCGGCCAGCGTTGCTTGCGCTGCGCCTGCCTTCATGGCTTTTGCCGATTTGTCGGAAAAAGCTATCCAATAACTGGACGTAGCCGCATATTGCACTCGTGGAGCGATGATGCCTAAAGTCGGTCTCAAGCTTGGGAAGAAGGGGATATTCACGTTATCCCACGACATGTTGACCTGAACTGAAGCCACGCCCATTCCAAAAAATTCAATAGTCGATGGTTGCGAACTGAATTCCCAGAAATTACGGTAGGTCGATTTACAGGCGGTATTGGCCGGCGTGTCATAGCGGCATGCAACTTCATTCACAAATGAGGTGTTGAACCATTTGACCCCCACTCCAGCCTCCAAAATAGTGTTCAGGAACCCCCCAACCAAGGCTGGTTTCTTGAAACTGGCTTTGTTGATTTCATTGATCACCGCCTGCATGACCAGAGGTTCTTGGCCAAGTTGGCTAATATTGACATCAACATGCAAAGGCGTGACACCGTCGGGCATGAAATAGAATTCCGATGCAAGAGAGTTACCCAGGACAACCGGCTGCAAATTGGCAGGACGGGTTTGCGCCAAACTATTGGGCCTGAGCCAGTCACTGAAGCTTGGGCCGCTGCTTGCCAACCCAGCGCTCCGTCCACCGGCCAATTGTGTTTCTGCTACAGTCATTGGCAACACTCTATTGCGGCTCATGAGCTGCAGGGTACGTGACCCAAGCCCCACTACACCGCCTTGAATACCGGCATCGGCTATTACATTGAACGAAATCGAATCAAGACGCAGGCGGTCTCCGGTACCTGCCGCCCGATAGCTGAACGCAAAGTGAAATTCCACACCTCCGCTCACCGAAGGCAAGACAGGATTCCAGGCTCTACTGGCTGCCCATAGTTCCTTGTCAACCTCAATCGTGGCGACAAAATTGAACACGCCATCGGCTTTGTTGGTTCGGAAGTCGCTGAAGCTGTGATTGACGTCTGGGCCGCCCGTGGCAACATTGGCTTTATGTCCCACAGCTGGGAAGCTGATTCGAAAGTTTCCGTTTGAAGGCAAATAGGGTAACTTCGCCACCCCCGGTGGCAGAGCCCAAGGCAAACGCAGTTGCACTCCCATCTGACCGCTCAGGTAGCCATCTGTTTCCAGCAAACTGCGGCCGCGTATGGGGTGCTGGGGCACGCTATCTACGCCTCGCAGCATGGCCTCCAGCGGGGCTTGCGATGCTGACAATACCGCATTTGCAAACGCGTCCCTGCTGCTGAAAGGAACCATGTCATTGAGCAATCGCTGGGCATGCGTGATTAGATGCGGTGCCCCGGCCTGCAAATACTTGATGGACAGATCCCCCTGGGTTTCGGCCGTGAAGTCGTAAAACTTCAGAGTGCGCGAACCCACATCCGGTGTGCTTGTAATATTTTGTATGACGGCATTGCGTTCAGCTGTGGTTAATGCAGATTGACTTAAATCGCGCAGGGTTCTTGCACTTTCCTGTTGGGCGTACTTGGCCGCCAGAATGTAGTTTTCGGTGAGCGACAAAGCGCTAAAGGCGGTAGAACGGTCAGAGTAGGTTGCGCAGGCGACACGGGCCGGGCGAGTCTCGTCCACGTCATACGGATAGGAGCTGGACAGCACGCGTCCTAAGGTTACGGTACTCACCGTGTTGTTTAGTGATTTTTTGATGTTGATACCCAAACTCTCTAAGTTCGGTGCGGTCAACGTCGTTGTTGGCAATGGCTTGTTGGGATTGTCAAACACGTCAACGACTGACTTGGGCGTCAGGGGATTGAGCTTGACATGGCTTGCCGCCCACTGTTTGATTATGTTGCCGCCGACTGCGTCCGTGATGCGGTAGTGCTGCTGCCGGTCGTTAGGGTCACATGCAATTGCGCCAGACTGACGTGAAAGACACATACCGTTAGTATTGTTTTGTACCAGGTAGACCTCGTCGAACTGCCGGGCGCCCCAGCCCAAACGATCTAAGGTGAAGGGTGTTGCAATGGCTTCATTTATAAAAGTTCGAAGATAACCTTGACCGTCCGAATAGCCGAACTGGTTTTCTGAAAATTTGCAATTCAAGGCGCCTTGCGTGACCTTGGCGCCATGGTCCCAAGTCTGGTATTGATTTGCAGCATTGCAGGACCCAAAGTATATGGAAGTGCCGTTGCCGTCCAGGCATTTACTGTACAAGGTATGGCGCAACAAACGGCCGTCGGCTGCCCATTGCTGCTGTGGACTGGTAGCCGAACAGGAACCCATGTAGATGTCGGTGCCATTGCCACTCAGACACATACCCGACTGGACATGCACCAGTAGATTACCCTGACGCCGCCACTGTTCAGAAGATTTAAAGGGCTCACATGCAGACATATAAAGACGGGTACCGATGTTCTCGATACATTTACCGCTCTGGTCATGGGCAAGAAGTCCATTAGGCGGCGTTTGGGCCTGGGCTCTGCCCACGCTGCCCAGAAGAAGAAAAACTACGAGCAGTAATAATTGTTGGGTCCACGGGGTAAGCCATTGACGTTGCCTAAGGCTCTGCGGATGGTTCATGGTTGTCTCTTTCGAAGACTAAATTTCAGGGAAATACCGCTACGGCACAGCGCCGGCACTTGTGCATCGATTTCTGATGTCTTGCAGGCAAGACTCAACCTATGCAACTGGAAGAGGCAACTTTTTTAGCCATGCCTGCAGATGACCTGAGTGATGTGATGGCGTCAATCAAAAAGTTGCAACTATTCACAATTATCATCAATTTATTAAAAATATTTACTTATGGTTACTACTAGTGTTCATGCCATTGCCGCATGACGGCATACACCGCTCCTTAATTGACAATGGGCAAGTTGTTGGCGCGGTGTTTTTCCAGCTCTAGCGGTATTTTGTTAAAGCCGAAGGCAGAGTTCATTCCTGTGGCCAGCGTTCAAGCCGTCGAGCAGCGCGGCGAGTCCGGCCGGGGGCGTGTCGGCAAATGCGCTCCAGTAGCTCGCCAGCAATTAGCCCGGGGACAGCCAAGCGCCCAGCAGGCGCGGCCAGCACACGGCAGTGCATTGCGACTGCCGGTTTTTTTCCCTGCCTCGGCCGGTGCTGAAGACTCACTGGCGCGGGCCTGGCTGGCATCGTTGCACCAGCAAAAGGCCACCGCGCAGCACACCAACGTCCAGTGAGGGCGGATCGCCCGGTCGCTTCGAACCATGAAGTCGGCGCAGCCGAGCTCGTCGTTCATTTGCTTGTAGCTTTGCTCCACCCAGTTGCGCAAGCCGTATATGCGCACGACCTCGTCCAGCGTCGCCTGCTCGCGCGACAAGTTGGTGATGAGGTGCCAAGTGGCAAGGACCTGCAGCGCACGCCGGTCGGTCGTGGCGCACACTGCGCGCACCTGCCTGTCAGGGCCATGACCGAACAGCGCGAGCATCCGCGATGTGATTTTTTTTCGGCTCTGCGCCGCGAAGCTAACGCGAAATCACCCTGACCTTCCGTCACCGCACTCAAAGCGCATGGCAACTATTGACTACTGAATTGATAGCTGCTTGCGCACACCAGATTTACGGAAATGGCCTATTTCATGCAAAAAATCGCTTAGGGCAGGACGTTTTTCTTGCGCTTGGGTGCGGCCGTCGCACGTTCCACCGGCAGGCGCAGATCGTCCAGATAGTCGCGTGCAATGTCAACGCTGCATTCGACACCCAGCATGGGGTAGCGCTGGGCCAGCCATTGGGCCGCGCACAGCCTGCCCAAGTCGCGCAAGGCATGGATCAGGCCGGCATCGATTGACGCATTGGTCGAGGCGCTGTAGGCGTCCAGCACTTCACCACCGTCGATGCGGTGCATCAGCACATCCTTGTATTGCGACGCTTCGAGCTTGCCTTCGGCCAGCAAGCGTTTGACGAAATCGATGGCGCGCATTTCGGCGACCAGCCCCGCATTGAAGGTGATTTCATTGACCCGGTCGGCAATCTCGCCTGGCTGGGTCGGCAGCTTGTCGCGCCGGATCGGGTTGATCTGGACCAGCATGATGTCCCGGCTCTGGCATTCGTAGAGCAGCGGGTGCAGCGCCGGGTTGCCGGTATAGCCGCCATCCCAGAAATGGTCGCCTTCAATCTCGACCGCCTGAAACACCATCGGCAGGCAGGCCGACGCCATGACCGCGTCAGCCGTCAGGCGCTTGCCTGAAAACACCTCGGCCTTGCCGGTGCTGACGCGCGTGGCCACCACGAACACCTTCGGCGTTGCCGGGAACGGGTGCGCAGCCAGCCGCTCGAAATCAACCTGGGACGCCAAAAAATCCTTCAGCGGGTTGATGTCAAACGGATTGCTCTGGTAAGGCGACACGCTGCCAGACCAGTAGCGGGTCAGTTCATCGGTCCAGCGCGAGGCCGACCAGATGCCGCCGCCCAGCTGGCCGAGCAGGATGTTGAACGGCGCACGCTGCCACAGAGAAAGTGACTTTGACAGCGAAGACGACACGGCGCTCAAGTCAATAATGCCGTTCCAGAACGTCGCCAGTGCCTTCCGGGCCACTTCATAGCGCGCGAGCCGGGACTGGTCCGGGGCGCTGACCAGCCCATGCGCCAGCACCACGGCATTCATGGCTCCTGCGCTGGTGCCGCTGATGCCTTCGATGTCAATGCGGCCGTCTTCCAGCAGTGCGTCGAGCACGCCCCAGGTGAAGGCGCCGTGCGAGCCACCGCCTTGCAACGCCAGATTGACCAGGCGATGGCCGCTGTCAGGAAGGGGGAGTACTGCATTATTGGAATTTTTCATCTTCGAAGGGTAACAAACCGCAAGTACCGCCGTTTACAGACCATGCCGCGCGGGCGCTGCCTGGAATCGCCTGCGCTTCGCCATTCAATGGCTTTGCGGTTTGCGCTACCATCCGGCAGCATTGCAGAACTGCCATTTTTTGAATAAAAATGGCCTTTTTCGCTTTACCCACCTGCAATTTTTGCTACAAAAAATAATACTAACTTCAATGAAATACCTTGCAGGCTACCCGGAGAGCCTTCAGACGCAGGTTCAGCAATTGCTGGCCAAAGGCAGCCTGGGCGAAACGCTGCTGGCCAAATACCGTCATACCCACGCGGTACGCACCGACAAGGCCTTGTATGACTATGTCATGGTGCTGAAAAATGAGTTTTTGCGCAATTCGGAGCCATTGAACAAGGTGATGTTCGACAGCAAGCTGCAAATCATCACCCACGCGCTGGGCACGCACACGACGATTTCGCGGGTGCAGGGCAACAAGCTCAAGTCCAAGCGTGAAATTCGGGTAGCGTCGCTATTCAAGGAAGTGCCGGAGGAGTTTTTACGGATGATTGCGGTGCATGAACTGGCGCACATCAAGGAAAAAGCGCACGACAAGGCGTTTTATAAACTCTGCACCTACATGGAGCCGCACTACCACCAGTACGAGTTTGACCTGCGCGTGTACCTGACGCACATTGACGCGGCGGGCAAGCTGGAGTGGTCGGGCGCGTAACTTGAAGTGGCCACTCCGGCAGATGTCAGGGAATTAGGCCCAGAGCATGCATGTAGGCCGGATGCACCATGAGTTCATCCCATTCCAGCGCGGGCGCCTGCGGCAGCAGCGCCTCACGGCGCAATTCGCTGGCTTCCAGCGCTTCCCAACGGCCTTTCAGCAGCGCTTCGGCCATGCCATCGAGCAATTCATCGACCGGCTTGCCATCGCCCACCGACTGGTTGCACAGCAAAACCATGTCGCAGCCGGCGTTCAGCGCGGCAATGGCTGCCTCGGTGTAGCTCACTTCCACGCCGTCGATCAGCCGCGCACCGGCCATGCTCAGGTCGTCGCTGAAAATCGCGCCGCCAAAACCGAGCTGGCTGCGCAAAATGAAGTTCAGCCATTTGCTGGAAAAACCGGCCGGCCGCGCATCGACCTTGGGGTAGATCACATGCGCCGGCATCACGCTGGACAGCGTGGTGTTGAGCCATTCATACGGCGCGGCGTCGTCTTTCAGGATGGCATTGAGCGTACGCGTGTCCACCGGAATGTCGGTGTGCGAGTCAGCCTTGACGAAGCCGTGGCCGGGAAAATGTTTGCCGCAATTGGCCATGCCGCTTTGCAGCAGGCCGTGCATCAGACTCTTGGCCAGCAGACTGACGACGCGCGGGTCGCGGCCGAAGGCACGGTCACCGATGACGCCGCTTTCGCCATGGTCGAGGTCCAGCACCGGTGTGAAGCTGAAATCGACGCCGCAGGCGCGCAGTTCGGCGCCCAGCACATAGCCACAGGCAGTAGCGGCATTGGTGGCGGCCAGCTGGTCCCTGACCCACTGCGCACCCAAGGCACGCATGGGTGGCAGGTGCGTCAGGCCGTCGGTGCGAAAGCGCTGCACCCGGCCGCCTTCGTGGTCCACGCAGATCAGCAGGTCGTCGCGCAAAGCCTTGATCTCCGCGCACAGCTTGCCGAGCTGCTGGCGGTCTTTCCAGTTGCGGGCGAACAGGATGATGCCGCCGGTCAGCGGATGCCGGAGGCGGCGGCGGTCGTCCTTGCTCAGTTTGAGACCGGCGATGTCGATGATGAGAGGGGCGTGCGGGGTCATGGGAATATTTTCAGGAGTACTATTAAATTCATAGCTGCTTGTGCAGGAATGGCATGCGCAATGGTTACTTTTTCTCTACAACACAAAAACTTGCGGCATAGTCGGTTTCATCGGTCACGGTGATATGCGCCGTCAGTTCGCGCGCGTCAAACCAGTCCTTGAGTGCGCCATGCAGCACGATTTCGGGCTTGCCGCTGTTCATCTTGGCGATTTCGCAATGCCGCCAGGTCATGGGCATGCGCATGCCCAGGCCAATCGCCTTGCTGAAGGCTTCCTTGGCAGAAAAGCGGGTGGCAAGGTAGCTGACACCCCGGTCGGGCCAGCGGGCGCTGCGCTCTGTCCATGTCGCCAGTTCGCCGTCGCTCAGGATTCTCTGGGCAAAGCGTTCGCCATGGCGCGCCAGGCTGGCGTGGATGCGGCGGATGTCGCAGATGTCGGTGCCGATGCCGTAGATCATCAAGCCAGGGCGGCGGGCGCGAACGCCTCGTTGATGCAGCGCAGGTAATCCTTGACCGTGGCGTCGTAACCGAGTTCGAGCGCATCGGCTACCAGCGCATGGCCGATGGAAACTTCGCGCACGTTGGGAACGGCGCGCAAGAAATCAGCCAAGTTGTCACGGTTCAGGTCGTGTCCGGCGTTCACTCCCAAATTAATAGCTGCCGCTGCCCGCGCGGTCTGCGCAAACTGGTCCAAGGCCTTGTTTTTTTCAGGGCCAGACCAGTGGCTTGCATAGCTTTCGGTGTACAGCTCGACCCGGTCGGCGCCAATGCCTTTGGCAGCAGCCATGGCCTCGGGAACCGGGTCCATGAACAGGCTGACCCGAACGCCGCGCGCATGGGCATATTCGATGTGTGGCTGCAGACGTTCGGCATCCTGCGGAAAACTCCAGCCGTGGTCGCTGGTGAACTGGTCTTCGCTGTCAGGCACAAAAGTGCACTGGTGCAGCGGCAAGCCCCGGGCCGACAGGTCGCGCACAAAATGCATCAAGTTTTGCAGCGGATTGCCCTCGATGTTGAACTCGCAGTGCGGCCAGTCCTTCATCAGCGCGGCAATTTCATACACATCGTCGGCGCGTATGTGGCGCTCGTCGGGCCGGGGATGCACCGTGATGCCGCTGGCACCCGCCTTCAGGCACAACTCGGCAGCGCGCAACACGCTGGGAATGTCCAGATGCCGGGTATTTCGAAGCAGCGCCACCTTGTTGACGTTGACCGACAGCACGGTTTTCAAAGTGCCGGGGGGATGGGGCAGGTGCGAACGATGGTCGGAGTGGAATAAGGCGATCATGGCGACATCAATCGAATAAATCGTTAAAGGGCTTGCAGGTCCATCATCATCTGCCGGGTTTTCAAAACCCTGACACCACAATGGTAGTGCAGCAAGGCACGCAGCTGTATTTTGAGTTCATTGGCGGCCGGCACACAGGCCCGCAGCGTGTCGGTAAACAGCGCTTTTTCACCCAGCGACTGCTGCAGCGCCTGCCAGTGTTCGCCGCTCAGGCTGAAGCGGTCATCGTCATGGACGGGCCGCAGACCGGCCTCGGCAACCAGCACATAACGCTGCTGCGCAGCCAGCGGCGCCAGGGTTGCGGTTTCGGCATCCAGCCGGGGCAGCAAGCCAATCCCCTGCAACAGGCGCAACTCGAAAGCACGCAGCGCCAGCTGAAGCGTTTCGGTATTCTGGCTGGCAAGCAGCTGGACCGTGGCGGCATAGGCATCAAACAGCAGTGGATGCGGGTCGTCCCGGGCCAGCAGGCGCATCAGTAACTCGTTCAGGTAATAACCCGAAAGCAGCGCATCGCCACTTGGCATGACATGGCCACCCTGCCATTCAGCACTCTTGAGGTTGCGGATTTCCGCATCGCCGCCAAATGCGACATGCAGCGGCTGCATGGGCAGCAAAATCGGCCGGAAACTGGAACTGGGTTTCTTGGCACCGCGCGCCACCAGCGCCACCCGGCCGTAGTGACGGGTGAACACATCCAGGATCAGGCTGGACTCGCTCCAGTCGTAACGGTGCAGCACATAGGCGGGTTCATTGTTGATGCGTTGGGCAGCCAAGGTGGAGGTGTCAGGTCAAGCGATCACGTAGAAGTGGCAAGCAGGGTCTGCATTTTCCCAAGCAGGGGCCGCGGGACCGGCTTCGCCGGACCGCAGGCGCAGCAGCCCCCTCGGGGGGACAGGAAGCCACACGCAGTGGGCGACCGTCGGGTGCATCTTCCCAAGCAAGGGCCGCGGAACCGGCTCTGCCGGGCCGCAGGCGCAGCGGCCCCCTCGGGGGGCAGGAAGCCACACGAAGCGGGGAGCGTGGGGGTGCATCTTCCCAAGCAGGGGCCGCGGAACCGGCTTCGCCGGACCGCAGGCGCAGCGGCCCCCTCGGGGGGCAGCGAACCACGCGAAGCGGGGAGCGTGGGGGTGCATCTTCCCAAGCAGGGGCCGCGGGACCGGCTTCGCCGGACCGCAGGCGCAGCGGCCCCCTCGGGGGGCAGCGAACCACGCGAAGCGGGGAGCGTGGGGGCTCTATCACTCATACCCGAAGGTCTTGACGCGTGCCTCGTCATCCGCCCAGCCGGATCGGACCTTGACCCAGATCTCCAAAAACACCTTGCCGCCGGTCAGGGCTTCGAGTTCATGCCGTGCCTCAGTGCCGATGCGCTTGAGCTTCTCGCCCTTCTCCCCAATGATCATGCCCTTGTGGCCGTCGCGCTCGACGACGATGGTCGCGGCAATCTTGCGCAGATTGCCCTCTTCCTCATATTGGTCAATGATGACGGTCGAGGTGTAGGGCAGCTCGTCGCCGGTCAGGCGAAACAGCTTTTCCCGGATGATCTCGGCAGCCATGAAGCGGTCGCTGCGATCGGTCAGTTCATCCGCGCCATACATCCACGGCTGCACCGGCAGGTATTTTTCACAAATCCCGAACAGGCGCTCGACGTCCTTGGCATTGTTGGCCGACATCGGCACGAATTCGGCAAAGTTATGCCGTTCCTGCATGGCGCGCAGCCAAGGCGCAATTTCAGCGCGGCGGTGAATCAGGTCAAACTTGTTGGCCAGCAAAATGGCCGGTGTTTTTTCTGGCAGCAGCGCCAGCACCTTGGCATCGGCCAGGTTGAACTGGCCGGCTTCCACCACGAAAACAATCAGGTCCACGTCATTGACGGCGCCAACCACCGTACGGTTCAGCGAACGGTTCAGCGCATTGCCATGCCGTGTCTGAAAACCCGGTGTATCGACAAACACAAACTGCGTCGCGGCGCGCGTGCGCATGCCGGTGATGCGGTGGCGCGTGGTCTGCGCTTTGCGCGAGGTGATGCTGACCTTCTGGCCGACCAGCGCATTGAGCAAGGTGGATTTGCCGACGTTAGGCTTGCCGACGATGGCAATCAGGCCGCAACGCTGCTCGCCCACGGGCGGCAGGCTCTGCGCACCATTGTCCGCCGGTACAGCCGCGCCGCGCGAAGCTGTTGCCTGGGCAAGCATGGCGTCGATGGCGTCCTGGCTCTGGGCAGGCTCGGGCGCTGCAGGAGATGCTGCCGTTTGATCGCCTTGGGGCAAGTCGGCAGGTGGGGTGGATTCTTTTTTTTCGGTACTCATAATCAATTCAATCGTGTTGGGTGACCAGCCAGAGGCGGCATTGGCAAAAAAATGCTCAGGCGGGCAGTGTCTTGACGTAGACCAGCATGGCACTGGCAGCGGCCTGTTCACCAGCGCGCCGTGAAATGCCGGTACCGCGTTCGGCGCGGCTGAATTCGGCGATTTCGCATTCCACTTCAAAAGTCTGCTGGTGCGCCGCCCCCAGGGTGCCAACTACCCTGTAGGCGGGAAGTCGCATTTTGCGCCCCTGAAGCCACTCCTGCAATTCGGTTTTCGGGTCCTTGCCAATGGCTTTCATTTGCGGGTTCACCTGCACATCCTTGAACAGGCGGCGCACCAGTTGGTCGGCCTTGTCGTAACCGGCATCCAGATAGACCGCACCGATCACGGCTTCAAGCGCATCGGCCAGCATGGACGGCCGGTTCTTGCCACCGGAACGGGCCTCGCCTTCGCCCAGCCGCAGCAAATCGGGCAAGCCCAGCACCACAGCCAGATGGTGCAATGTGTCCTGCTTGACCAGATTGGCCCGAACGCGTGAGAGATCGCCTTCGGGCAGTTCGCTCAATTGCTCGTACAGAAATCCGGCCACAGCCAGATTGAGGACGGAATCGCCCAGGAATTCGACACGTTCGTTGTGATCCGAAGAAAAGCTGCGGTGTGTCAGCGCCTGGGCAAGCAGCCTGGGATTGGCGAATTCGTGCTGCAGGCGCTTTTGCAGCGCCTGCAGGGCAGGACTGGGGGGAGAAGCGGTACGCACCACCTTATTTGGATCGTCCGCTGTACTTCAGCAGCAGATAAGCAGGTCCGGCCAAATGAATTTCACGCGTGTAGGCAAAAGCCACCACCGTCTTGTCGCCCTCTTTCGTCACGTCCAGGTCCTTGCCGGAAATAGAGTGGATGTCGTCGATCTGCCCGGCCTTGTCAAAGATCGCCCTGACTTCAGGCACTGTGCTGCCCGATGTGGCCTTGTTCGCCGCCTTGGTGATGGCCTGGAATTCAATCAGTGTTGGAAGCACCTGCGCGCCCAAAATGAAGACGCAGGCTGCAATGACGCCGAAAAACAGCAGGCCGATGAAGGAAATACCACGTTGCTTGTGTTTCATTGAGACGGATTCCAGAGAAAGTTCATGAAGAAAGGCTTTTTAAGCTATTGACGCGTCAGCAGTTTCACACTCAATCAAAGGAACCGATGCGCTTGAGATTGCCAAAGTTCATCCAGACGAAAAATGCCTTGCCGACAATATTCTGCTCGGGAACAAAGCCCCAGTAGCGCGAATCCAGCGAATTGTCGCGGTTGTCGCCCATCATGAAATAGTGCCCTTCGGGCACCTTGCACACCACGCCTTCGGTGCTGTAACGGCAATTGTCCCGGTAGGGAAAATTATCGGCGCCAGCGATGAAGGAGGGGCGGTCGTCGTCATTGAGAAGCCGGTATTTCCGCTCGCCATTGGTTTCCTCGAACTGCTTGGCATAACGCATCGAATCGACATCGAAAAAATCAGGGAGAGCCACTTTGGGCAGCGGCTTGCCATTGATGGTGAGCTTCTTGTTCAGGTAGGCCACCTCGTCGCCAGGAATGCCGACCACGCGCTTGATGTAGTCCAGGCTGGGCTTGGGCGGGTAACGAAATACCATGACGTCGCCACGCTCGGGACTGTGGTTGTCCAGTATCTTGCGGTTGATCACCGGCAAGCGCACTCCGTAATGAAACTTGTTCACCAGAATCAGGTCGTTGACCAGCAGCGTCGGGATCATCGAACCCGACGGTATCTTGAACGGCTCGAACAAAAAAGAACGAAGCAGGAAAACGATGATGATCACCGGGAACAAACCGGCGGTCCAGTCCAGCCACCAGGGCTGCATGATCAGCCGGCTTCTGGCCTCCTGGGTGTTGTCATCCACCTGGTTAATGCCCATTTTGGCCAGTTCGGCCTGGCGCAGGACGGCATTTGCATCCAGCGCAGCGACGGCCTTGCGCCGCTGTGGCAGGAAATAAAGCCGCTCGGCCACCCAGTAAATGCCGGTCACTACAGCGGCCAGGAACAGCAGGGCAGAAAAGTTGCCTTCGACCATGCCAAAGTACCAGGCGGCGCCATAGCCGACAAATGCTGCCAACACCAGGGCGGTGATGGAACTCATCGCGCCGCGCATCAGTCTTCCACCTGCAAGATAGCCAGGAATGCCTCTTGAGGCACTTCCACCGAACCGATTTGTTTCATACGCTTCTTGCCTGCCTTTTGCTTCTCGAGAAGCTTTTTCTTGCGGGAAATGTCACCGCCGTAGCACTTGGCGATCACGTTCTTGCGCAAGGCCTTGATGGTCTCGCGGGCAATGATGTTGGCGCCGATGGCTGCCTGGATTGCCACATCGAACTGTTGGCGTGAAATGATCTCGCGCATCTTGGCGACCACGGCCCTGCCCCGGTACGCTGACTGGCTGCGGTGAACGATGATCGACAACGCATCGACCTTCTCGCTGTTGAGCAGGATATCGACCTTCACCACGTCGGAGGCGCGGAACTCCTTGAACTCGTAGTCCATCGACGCATAGCCGCGCGACACCGATTTGAGCTTGTCGAAAAAGTCGAGCACGATTTCACCCAGCGGCATTTCGTAGGTCAGCATGACCTGCTTGCCGTGGTAGGCCATGTTCAGCTGCACGCCGCGTTTCTGGTTGGCGAGCGTCATGACGGCACCGACATAGTCTTGCGGCATGTAGAGGTGAACCGTGACGATGGGTTCACGAATCTCGTTAACGCGTCCGCCATCGGGAATTTTCGACGGATTTTCGACCCGGATGATTTCGCCATCGGACTTGAGCACTTCATAGACGACGCTGGGTGCGGTGGTGATCAGGTCCTGGTCGAACTCGCGCTCCAGCCGCTCCTGGACGATTTCCATGTGCAGCAGGCCCAGAAAGCCGCAGCGAAAGCCAAAACCCAGCGCTTCACTGACTTCGGGCTCGTAATGCAGCGAAGCGTCGTTGAGCTTGAGCTTTTCCAGCGCATCGCGCAGCGACTCGTATTCACTGGCTTCCGACGGGTACAGACCGGCAAACACCTGCGGCTGGATTTCCTTGAAACCCGGAAGCGCCTGGGTCGCGGTGAAGGCGGCGCCGCCGCTGCCGCCTTTGATCAGCGTCACGGTGTCGCCGACACGCGCAGCCTGCAATTCCTTGATGCCAGCAATCACGAAGCCCACTTCGCCAGCTTCCAGCGACTGGCGCGGTTCAGTGTGTGGCGTGAACACGCCAAGCTGCTCGGCGTTGTAGGTGGCTTCGCTGGCCATCAGTTTGATGCGGTCGCCCTTGGCCAGGCGGCCATCGACGACCCGCACCAGCATGACCACGCCGACGTAGGCGTCATACCAGCTGTCGATGATCATTGCGCGCAAGGCGGCGTCAGGGTTTCCCTTCGGAGGCGGAATCAGGGCGACCACGGCTTCGAGGATCTCGTCAATACCCATGCCTGTCTTGGCGCTGCACGGAATCGCGTCGGTGGCATCGATGCCAATGACTTCCTCGATTTCCTGCTTGGCGTTGTCAGGATCTGCTTGCGGCAGGTCCATCTTGTTAAGTACCGGCACCACTGTTACGCCCAGGTCCAGCGCGGTGTAGCAGTTGGCAACGGTCTGCGCTTCGACACCTTGGCTGGCATCAACCACCAACAGCGCCCCTTCGCAGGCTGACAGCGAACGGCTGACTTCATAGGAAAAGTCGACATGGCCCGGCGTGTCGATCAAATTGAGGTTGTAGATCTGGCCGTCAACCGCCTTGTACTTGAGCGAAGCAGTCTGCGCCTTGATCGTGATGCCACGCTCTTTTTCAATGTCCATCGAATCGAGCACCTGAGCACTCATCTCGCGGTCCTGCAGGCCACCGCAGCGCTGGATCAGCCGGTCTGCCAGCGTGGACTTGCCATGATCAATGTGCGCAATGATCGAAAAATTTCGGATGTGATTCATCAACAAAAACGCCTAATTACTTGAAAATATTGCAGAAAAACAAACAGACCACACCCACGAGCATAAAAAAAGGCGCGTCTTGCAATGACGCGCCCTGAACCAACCCTCTATGGCAACTGCGAAAGTTGGAGCTTCATTGTAGGCAAAAAGCCGGGAGCGACCCGTTTCAGCATCTGCCGTTGCTGACCTTGCCAGGCTACACGTTATGTTTGAACCTTTTCAACTGGCCAGAAAACTGTGCAACCGCCGGTATGGAAAACTGCTGAAATGCTGCTGCATTGTAACGAGCCTCATTGCCAAACCGGTCTTGAGGCTGTGCAGCAAGTATTCAGCGCGCCGGCCGGATGATCACAAATTGCGCCAGTTCACCGCGACGAACAAGCATGGTGATGTTTTTGGTCTTGTCAATTTTCGACAGCGCCGCCTCAAAACCCTTGACGCCAGTCACTTCAGCATTGGCAATTGAAACGATCACGTCGCCTTCGCGCAGTCCAGCGCGCGCTGCTGCGCCATCGGCCACATCGATCTTGACGCCGCCCTTCACATTGAGGTCCTTTTTCTGCGCTTCAGTGATCTCGCTGACCGAAAGACCTACAGCCTGTGCAGGGCCAGCCACGGGCGGCTTGGACTCTGACTTCGCAGCAGCGCGCACCGGCTTGTCGGCGTCCACCTCGGCAATCGTGACGGACAGATCCTTGCTGGCGCCACGCCGAAACACAGTGACCGTCACCTGGGTACCGGGTTTAATGCTGCCCACCATGCGCGGCAGGTCGCTGGCCTTGTCAATCGACTTGCCCTCAAACTTCGTGATGATGTCACCTGCTTCAATGCCTGCTTTTTCAGCAGGCGCGCCGCTTTCGACACCGCGCACCAAAGCGCCCTGCACCTTGCCAAGTCCAATGGCTTCGGCCACGTCCTTGGTGACCTGGTCGATCTGCACGCCGATCCGGCCGCGCGTCACCTTGCCATTGATGCGGAGTTGCTCAGATACGCGCGTTGCCTCATCAATGGGGATTGAAAACGAGATACCCTGAAAGCCACCCGAACGTGAATAGATTTGGCTGTTGATGCCAACGACTTCGCCGCGCATGTTGATCAGCGGACCGCCCGAATTACCGGGATTGATGGCCACGTCGGTCTGGATGAAAGGCAGGTAGTCGCCTGTATCGCGCTGCTTGGCGCTGACAATGCCCGCCGTCACGGTGTTTTCAAGCCCGAATGGCGAACCGATGGCCATCACCCATTCGCCCACGCGCAAGCGGCTGATGTCGCCAATCTTGACGGCTGGCAAGCCGGTGGCTTCGATCTTGACCACGGCAACGTCGGTGCGCTTGTCGGCACCAATGATCTTTGCCTTGAATTCGCGCTTGTCGGTCAGGGTGACCAGCACCTCGTCCGCTCCGTCGACCACATGCGCATTGGTCATGACATAGCCATCAGCCGTCAGGATAAATCCGGAACCGACCCCACGCGGCTGGTTTTCATCCGGCTGACCCGGCTGACCCGGCTCAGCGCGTGGTCCGCGCGGCATATTGGGGGGCACGGGAATGCCGAAACGCTTGAAGAACTCCAGCATCTGCTCGTCAATGCCACTCGTGGTAGCCGACGCCTTGGCTCGTTCAAGGGTGCGAATGTTTACCACAGACGGCCCCACCTCGTCGACCAGGTCAGTGAAGTCCGGCAATGTCCGGGTTTGTGCCCATACCGGCGTCAGCGGCAGCACAGAGCTTGTCGCAGCCAGGGCCATCAGGCATGCAGCCAAGTAAGGGCGCAACGGTTTAAGATTCAATTCACGCATTTTCAGCCTTGTTATCAATAGAGATTTATCACGCAAACCAGCTAATCAGCAAATTTTCAAAACAAACAGTTCGATGGCAATTTGCAAGACCAGAACGAGCAACTAGGCCACAAGAAACCGATGATTTTTCGACCACGGCGCCAGGTTCTTACTTTTTACGCTCCAGCGCGCTGACAAACAGTTGCAGCGTCGGGACAGGAACCTCACCCACCAGAGTGATCCAATGGGTATCAAGCTGTCGCGTCAGCGTCTGGGTAGCGCCCAACGAAAGCGTGGACTCGCGCACATGTCGCCGCGGATCGAATGGCTCCACAAAAATCGACACCGACGCCAGACCATCTGAAAAAATCCATTGCAGCGGGCCATCACCGGTAGCGCCCTTTGCTCCATTGTCCGTGCTCGAAGCCGGCCTTTGGTAACAGCTCATGGGATTGAAACCGGCCACAGGCGTCTTCAGTCCCCAGCCTTCGGCGGCGGCCGTTGTCTTGACCAACTCGGGCTTGTCAAGACGGTAGCCCTGCACCTTGCCCATCATCTGGATGAGTTGGCTCATACTTACAGGTGCGTCTAGCTGAAGCTCGGAAAATGCCGCTTGTTCAATCACTTTGCCGTCGGTATCGAGCGTTTGGAGCTTAACGATCAAGCCATTTTTTCGCTCACTCCAGACGCGGTAGCCGAACCGCAGCCGATCCTTGGGAATCAGCGTGATGATGTCGGCGTCAACGCCCGCCACCCGTTCCAGACCTTCCTGCCGAAACCTGTAGAAGTCGGCAATGCGGCTGTCGGCCGACTGGAACAATTGGGGAAACAAGCCTAGCGACTCCCTTTTTTCAGTGCGCACCACTTTGTGGTCTGGCATGAAGGTTGTCATCTGGTCGTTATGCCGAAAGATGGAACGCGGCGCACCGGTCAGTGTTTCGATTCGCTCTACCTGCTGCGTCCCTTCGCAGACATGCCATATTTTGGCACTGGACATGTTGCCACCCGCCGACACCACAAAGGTTCCCACATAGGTGCGATTGATGGAGGCTTGGTGCATTCGCATCAGCCAGTCGTTCAAGCTGCGCACTTCTTCAGCCGATGCCGTGGGCTGCACGGCAACCGGCAGAACTTGCGCAGCTACATAATTCATAGCAAACAGTCCATACAGGACAAGCGGAAGAAGCCTAAAATACTTAAAAATCATGGATTTCAGGAAGTTTTCTGGCACTTAACGGGCGCTGGTGGCCTGTGCGTTGCGTGACGTTTCGAAAGTGGCATTGCGCAAGAATCCTGAAGACTCCTGCAAGGCCGAAGCCGTTCCGAACTGCCGATGCGCTGCGAGCAACTCTTCCAGACGGGCATCTCGCACCACAGGCCCTTGCGGCGACGTGACCACGATTTGCGCAGCGGAAGACTGTGCCAGTTGCTGCCCGGACACTTGCGGCGCCAACAGCCCGGACGCATTCCATGCAATGGCAGAAACAGCGGCCAGTGACGCCACACCTGCCACCAGTTTCCAGCGGAAACTGCCGTCGTTCGAGGCCGGACCACGGTGATGAAGAATGTCGGCAGAAGCTGGCAACCCTGCAAATGGAATCACCACAGGGGCAACAGTCTCCCGCGCAATTCGTGCGGTGAGCCGGCTGGCAAACCCGGTTTCGCCACCCACCATCAGGGAAGGCGCATGCGGATTGGCCGGCGAACGCAGGAAGTCACCAATCAGGTGATAAGTATTCCAGCAGTCAAGCGAAGCATCATCTTGGCCACATGCCTCAAGCGCGGCGGAAAAATCCTGCTCGTCCAACTGGCCATCCGCCATTGCAGAAAGAAGTTCGGGGGTATTCATGCGTGATTTCATGATATTTTATGGGCAGCGGGTCTGCCGGTTCTGTTCACTGACTGCCTGGGCTGGCGAATGACTATGCAACGACAACGAACTCACCAACGTTTGCCGGTCTGGTTTTCCAGCAAGGGTTTGACCTTTGCAGAAATCGCCTCGCGGGCTCTGAAAATTCGTGACCGTACCGTGCCAATCGGACAATTCATGGCTTCGGATATCTCCTCATAACTCAAACCTTCGATTTCCCGCAAGGTAATCGCTTCGCGCAATTCATCCGGCAAATCCTGCATCGCCTGGTTGATGATGTGGGCAATTTCCTTGCTGGCCAGCACCGTTTCAGGGGTCTCAGGACTGGTTAGTTCGTTTTCGACGCGGGAAGTTTCATCGTCATCGTCGGATTTATAGGCATTTTCAGAAACAGTCGGATTTCGCTTCAGGTCCATCAGGGCTTTCTTGGCCGTATTGACGGCGATCCGGTAAAGCCAGGTGTAGAACTGCGCCTCTCCCCTGAATTGTCCCAATGCGCGATAAGCCCGTATGAAGGTTTCTTGTGCAATGTCTTCCACCAGGTCCACATCGCGGACCATGCGCCCGATCAGGCGCTGAATACGCCGCTGGTATTTGATGACCAGCAGTTCAAATGCCTTCTGGTCGCCCGCGACTGTGCGCTCGACCAGCAGCGCATCACTGTCAGCGGGCTTATCGACGGCAAGCGGGAGAAGGTCATCGCTCATCGCTTGACCTGAGAAACATGATGGAATTGCATAGTTTTCGATGGCGCCACAGCCGCTGGCGGCGAGCCGGAAGGTTCGGCAGGCACAAAATCGTGCTTAGGCAGGGAAATATGCGACCTGTGCGGGGAATACACGGCACGGCGTAAATCCAGCCAACGCTCGGGCATGGCGTTTTGCTCAACCCAAAGCCATAAACTGGCGCCAGCCTGATTTTCCAGCCGCAACAAAAGCCGCTGCTGAAAATCAGCCACTATCGACAGCGCGTGCTCGCTCTCGCCAGTTTGATAACCAGGACTTTCCCAGCGCCAGACATGGCCGTCCCACGCCAGTAGGCCGCCCGGAAGGTTTTTCCAGGTAATTCGTGCCGCAATACCTGCAAGCAGCACCGAAAATCCCGCCAACAGCAAGCGCCAGTCAAACTGCCGCATGACGTTCCACCACAGCAACACTGACAAAAGGCCAGAAACCCAGAACACCAGCAACACGCCGCGCAGAAAAGAAGACCGCCCAAGCGGATAGACCACTGGCGGGGCGTTGTGGCGGTTCAAGGCAGTTCGTGCTGAAGCCGGTGCTGCCGAAGAAAGTCCTGTTGCTCTCAGACGCGCTTGAATACCAGGGTGCCGTTGGTTCCACCAAAGCCAAAGTTGTTTTTGACAGCAATGTCGATGGTGGCGTCACGCGCGGTGTTGGCGCAGAAGTCCAAATCGCACTCAGGGTCCTGGTTGAATAAATTGATGGTTGGCGGAATTTTCTGGTGATGCAGCGCAAGCACAGTGAACACCGATTCGATGCCGCCAGCGCCTCCGAGCAAATGGCCCGTCATGGACTTGGTCGAACTGACCACCAGCTTGTCCTTGGCATGGGCACCAAAGGCGGCCTTGATGGCGTTGGTTTCGTTCAGATCGCCCAGCGGCGTGGACGTGCCATGCGCATTGAGGTACTGAACCTGGTCCGCATTGACGCCTGCATTTTTCAGGGCCATGGCCATGGAACGGCGCGGGCCGTCGATGTCGGGAGCCGTCATGTGATAGGCATCGGCACTCATGCCAAAACCCAGCACTTCAGCGTAAATCTTGGCGCCACGCGCCTTGGCGTGTTCGTATTCTTCGAGCACGACCACGCCACTGCCTTCACCCAGCACGAAGCCATCACGGTCCCTGTCCCAGGGGCGAGACGCTGTTTTCGGGTCGTCATTGCGGGTCGACAGCGCCCGGGCCGCTGCAAAGCCGCCCACGCCGAGCGCCGAAACCGTGGCTTCAGCCCCGCCAGCAATCATCACATCGCAGTCGCCATACTCGATCATGCGCGCCGACAACCCAATGGCATGCAATCCCGTCGTGCATGCTGTCACGACAGCGATGTTGGGGCCCTTGAAACCGAACTTGATTGACACGTGTCCGGAGATCATGTTGATGATGGTGGCCGGTACAAAGAAAGGTGAAATACGGCGCGGGCCGCGTTCCACCAGTTCGCCATGCATGCGCTCGATCAGCGGCAATCCGCCAATGCCCGAGCCGATGTTGCAGCCGATACGGGTTGCCAGATCGTCGTCCAAGGCGTCGCCGGTTGGCAAACCACTGTCGGCTACCGCTTGACAGGCTGCAGCCAAGCCCAGATGGATGAAACGGTCCATGTGCCGGGCTTCTTTCTCGGGGATGTAATCCGCGATATTGAATCCCTTGACTTCGCCTGCGAATTTGCAGGCTAGGTTGCTCGCATCAAAATGGGTGATCAGGTCAATACCGGGTGTTCCGGCAAGCACGTTGGCCCAGGAATCAGCAACGGTATTTCCTACCGGGCTGACACAACCCAGACCTGTGACGACGACACGACGACGGCTCATTCAGTAATCCTGGAAAAAAACCTGAAAGACCAAAACTGGCTTTTCAGGTGGATGGCGGCAAAGGCGTAAATGCCTTAGGCCTTGTGATGGGTGTTGGCGTAGTCGATCGCGTTCTGGACGGTGGTGATTTTCTCGGCGTCTTCGTCGGGAATTTCAATGCCAAACTCGTCTTCGAGTGCCATGACCAGCTCTACGGTGTCAAGGGAATCAGCGCCCAGGTCAGCCACAAAGGACTTTTCGCTGGTAACTTGACCTTCTTCAACGCCAAGTTGTTCGGCAATGATTTTCTTAACACGTGCTTCGATATCGCTCATAAATCCCTCTGAGGGTTGTAAATTAATCCGTGATTTTACCGCGTTGGGAGTGTCTTCCCAAGCACCGCGCCGGACGGATAGGAACCGGCTTCGATTTCCTGTGTTTTTAACACTGTCAGGCACAGGCCTGACAGGTCGGCTTGCCCATGTTGCAGTTCAAACTCTGTTGCTTTTACATATACATTCCGCCGTTGACATGAAGTTCTTGCCCCGTAATGTAGGCAGCCTGCGGACTGGCCAGAAAAGCCACAGCATGCGCAATATCCTGAGGCTTGCCGAGGTGGCCAAGCGGAATTTGTCCGAGCAGTGATTTTTGTTGTTCCTCAGGCAAGCGGGCCGTCATGTCAGTTTCGATAAAGCCTGGCGCCACGCAATTGACGGTGATGCTTCGCGAACCCAGTTCACGCGCGAGCGCACGCGTCATGCCCGCCACGCCTGCCTTGGCAGCAGCGTAATTGGCCTGCCCTGCATTTCCCGAAGCGCCCACTACCGAAGTGATGCTGATGATGCGGCCGTAGCGCTGCTTCATCATGCAACGCATCACGGCCCGGCTCATGCGAAAAACCGCCTTCAAGTTGGTGTCAAGCACCGCGTCCCAGTCGTCATCTTTCAGGCGCATGGCAAGCATGTCGCGGGTGATACCGGCATTGTTGACCAGCACGTGCAAGCCGCCCAGTTCTGTGACGATACGGTTAACCAATGCTTCGGCAGCAGCGCCGTCGTTCACATCGAGAACCTGTCCGGAGCAGCCCGGATAGGCCGTCAGCGTACGGCTGATTTTGGCGGCACCTTCGTCGGTGGTGGCAGTGCCGATGACCTTCAAACCCCTTTTTGCGAGTTCCAGCGCAATGGCTGCGCCAATGCCGCGCGAGGCGCCCGTCACCAGCGCCGTCTGTCCTTCAAATATTATTTCGCTCATTCCAGCAGCTCCTTCACCGCAACCAGCGAGGCAGGATCGAACAAAGGCACCCCGATCAATTCGGGATCAACGCGTTTTGAGAGACCCGCCAGAACCTTGCCCGGCCCACACTCAACCAGTGTTGCCAGGCCTTTTGCCTTGATGGCTTGCACGCATTCGACCCAGCGCACCGGACCAAAGGCCTGGCGGTAAAGCGCATCACGGATGCGGTCAGGATCGGTTTCGACAGCGACATCCACATTGTTGATGACGGGAAATCGCGGATTTGCAAACTCGATGCGCGCAAGCTGCTCCTTGAGCCTGTCAGCGGCCGGCTTCATCAGGCTGGAGTGAAACGGCGCTGACACAGGCAAGGGCAACGCCCGTTTGGCACCACTTGCCTTGAGGATTTCACAGGCCTTGTCCACCGCCGCCTTGCTGCCGGCAATCACGGTTTGCATTGGGTCGTTAAAATTGACGGCTTCCACGATTTCAGCCGTATTGGCGCCAAATGTCCGCACAGCTTCAGCGCAACCATCAATGACTCTGGTGGCATCCATGCCCAGGATGGCAGCCATAGCGCCCATGCCGACAGGCACGGCGTCCTGCATCGCTTGCGCCCTGAAGCGGACAAGCGGCACAGCCTGCGTCAGGCTTAGCACGCCGGATGCAACCAGTGCCGAGTATTCGCCAAGCGAGTGGCCGGCAACTGCAGTCGGCGCCACACCGATTTCCGCCATCCACACCCGGTAAGCCGCCACACCAGCGACCAGCATGACCGGCTGGGTATTGGTGGTCAGTGCCAGCGCTTCCTTGGGGCCGCTCTTGATAAGCTGGCCGATATCTTCAGTCAGCGCGTCAGAGGCTTCAGCCAGGGCCTGGACCACAACCGGGTGGTCGCCCCAGGCGTCCAGCATCCCAACCGCCTGGGAGCCCTGGCCAGGAAAAACAAAAGCAAATGATTTCAAATGATGACTCCGGTTATCAATCGCATGGTGAGAATTGCGCTCATTGTAGAAAGGTGTATAGCCTGCAGAACAGGTTGTTTTTACAGTGCATCAAGGCAGCGAAGGCACGGCAGCCAAGACGCGAAGCCTGTACCAGTGCAACACCCCCCTCAGGCCAGTTTTGATGCAATGAATCATGGCCATAATCGCCAGCCAAGGGTCCATCAGGTAGTCCCAAAGATTGTTTGACTCCATCCATCCTGCGACCCAGGCGAGCAGTGCCAGGCCGACCAGCCCCGGCAGCAGCCGCAAGCCGGCCACCCAGCAGGCAAGCGACAGCATCAGCAAAATGCCCAGCATGCCAAATGAGCCCCATCCTGGCCGATAGGCATCCCAGTCACCCCATCCCAAGGCGGCTGGATACAGCACGGCCGCAGCCACGGCAAGGGCCCCATATACAGCCATCTTTTCAGACTCAGCCACGGCAGGCCAGTCAAACAGGCGCCGGCATAGGCTCAAACAGGCAAGTGCTACCAGCGTTGTACTCAGATCGGAACTGACACCCCTGACATAAGCTAGCAGCGGCAACTGTGCGGCGCCAAAAGGAAGCCACAACAACAAAAAACAGGCGATCAGGGCCCATTTGACCCACTGGGTCACACCGGTGCGGCTTGCCAGCAGGCGCAGGCCGGCTGCGCACAGCACCAGGTCAATGCCCAGCAGGGCCACCAGATCAGTGAGCGGCGGAATCAGCATGGTGGCTCATGTCAGGTTGAAGATTTTGCCGGGGATCGAGCCGGACATGCTTGATGCGGCTGCGGTGCCAGGTGTAAACCAGATGCAGATAGCCATCCCGGCTTTGCAGCAGGTAGGGGTAAGAAAACTCCTGCAGACAGGTGGTTGCAGCACACAGCTGGCGTTTGGCGCTGGCAATATCCGCCTGGGTTTGGTCCTGGCTGGCACCTTGCTTGCGGAGTTCATCGCCCAGCAGGCGTTCGTAGTCGCTGACCGACAAAGGCGTTTCAGGCGCAGGGGATGATTCCACGACCCACGGCACCGCCCCCTCGAACGAGCCTGCTGCATTGGCCTGCAGCAGCGCCAGCATTTCACGATTTTTCGGTTTCGGGTTCAGGGCAAGCCACTGCTGGCCTGAAGCAGTCACGACACCGGCGAGCGCTGAATCGGGGTTCGGCCAGGGGGTTGCATGGGTTGCCGACCAGGTTTTTCCTGCATCAACTGTTTCGGATGCCATCACGGCGGTGCTCTTGCCAGAGCGCATGTAAATTTGTGCCTCGCGGGCACTGCTCACCAGCACCACGGGCTGCAGGCTGGTCTGGCTGCCTGGAACACGCGTTTTGTCGAGCATGCGCCCCTGGGGACTGATGCGCAGTATTTCAGCGAACTTGGTCACGAACTCGTGGTACACCGGCAAGCCGATCTGCCCATTCTGGTAAAAAATCGGTGCGCCCTTGGCAAGCGTGCTGATGTTGAGGAAAGGCGAAGTCACCAATCTTGCAGGAAGGCTCCAGGACAGGCCGTCGTCAGTGGAGCGAAGCCAGGTGATGGAACTGCCCGCCCAGCCACCCAGCGAGACATTGACCATCCACAGCATGAGCGAGTCGTCAGGCATTCGGGCAATCACCGGATTGCCAATTTTTTTGACATACCGCCACAAGCCCTGCTGCAGGTGCTGGCGGTCCAGGAGCGTTGTCTCCTCACCCCACTGCTGATATGCCGCGTCCATCACGGCGGTCTTGATGACCACATCCCTCGCCCCTTCCCTCGAACCTGAAAACCAGACAGCGCGCAAACGGCCGTCACGCAGTTCGACCAGCGACGCGGCATGCACAGCCCGCCCCGGTGAAGAAGATACAAAGCGAGCATTAAACCCGAAACGGCCATCTGGCGAAGCTTGACGGACAGGCGCGACCACTGCGGGAGCGGCAGTCTGCACCGACGGCAAAACCTTTGTTGCAGACAGTTCCTGCCGGGGCATTAGCAGAAAATCATCTGCGGGCACGCGGTAGGCAATTTTCCAGCCGGCAAGAAGAAAAATAACTGTCAACGCCAGCGCCGCCAGCAAATTCATGCGGAGAGCAAAATGTGATCGGCTAAAGTTCAAACAGCCCCCTGCCAGAAAGGCAAGCGCCCTTGGACGCAGCGCAGCAAAAAACCATTTCAGTACTTGAGAAGCACGGCACCCCAAGTGAAACCGCCGCCGACGCCTTCCAGCATGACGACGTCCCCCTTTTTGACCTTGCCGCTGCGGACCGCCTCGTCCAATGCCAGTGGGATAGAAGCTGCCGAGGTGTTACCGTGCTGGTCCACCGTGACGATCAGTTTTTCCAACGGGAGTTTCAGTTTTTTGGCCGTGCTGTGCATGATGCGCAGGTTGGCCTGGTGGGGAATCAGCCAGTCAATATCGGCTTCGGTGAGTTCCGCCTTGGCAAGGGTGGCGCGGGCAGCACTTTCAAGCACCCCGACAGCCAGCTTGAAAACCGCCTTGCCGTCCATGGTGAGGAGCGGGCTGCCGATCACCTGGCCACCCGAAACATGGCCGGGAACGCACAGGATGCCAACATACTTTCCATCGGCATGCAGATCGCTGGCCAGAATTCCCGGAGTTTGCGAGGCTTCCAGCACCACCGCTCCGGCACCGTCGCCAAAAAGCACGCAGGTCGTGCGGTCGGAAAAATCGAGGAGGCGCGAAAACACTTCGGCACCGACCACCAGGGCCTTGCTCGCCGCGCCGCTCTTGATCATGGCGTCGGCCACACTCAAGGCGTAAACAAAACCACTACAGACCGCCTGCATGTCAAAAGCCGGGCAACCGGCTATTCCCAGCTTGTGCTGCAGGATGCAGGCAACCGAAGGAAACACCATGTCCGGCGTCGAGGTCGCGACGATGATCAGGTCGATGTCGGCAGCTTGCAGTCCGGCGGCGTCGATGGCGCGCCTGGACGCCTCAAGCGCGAGGTCGCTGCAGGTCACATCAGGCGCGGCAAAGTGACGCGCACTGATACCGGTTCGTTCGACAATCCATTCGTCAGAGGTTTCGACGCCCCTGGCGGCCAGGTCGGCGACCAGTTGGGCATTGGTCAAACGATTCGGCGGCAGAAAGCTGCCGGTGCCGGTGATGCGTGAATAGCGGGTCATTGGATTAATGTGCCGGGGTTGAAACAGGGAATTCGACAGGCAGGCCGGAAGCTGCCTGTGCGTCGTCGGTGGACTCCGCCCCTCGGGCGGCTACCAGCAGGGGCGCTGCATGGGCAATGCGTTCGCGCACCCTTTCCAGCAAGTTGTTCCGGGCTGCATCATAAGCCCTGCCCAAGGCCTGCTCGAATGCAAAAGCGTCCGCCGAGCCATGGCTTTTGAAGACCAGGCCGCGCAGGCCGAGCAGGGCCGCACCGTTGTAGCGCCTGTGGTCAAAGCGCTTTTTAAAGGCAGACAACACCGGATAGGCCACCAGCGCGGCCATCTTGGTCAGCAAGTTGCGGGAAAATTCAGCCTTGATGTAGTCGCCGATCATGTGGGCCAGGCCTTCGCTGCTTTTCAACGCCACATTGCCGACAAAACCGTCACACACGACCAGATCGGTCGTACCCTTGAAAATGTCGTTACCTTCAACATTTCCATAAAAATTGATGTCTCCCGAATCGGAAGCGGCCCGCAGCAGACGGCCGGCCTTTTTGATCATGTCGCCGCCCTTGATGGCTTCCTCACCGATGTTGAGCAGGCCCACCGTTGGCGAGGGAATGTCGGAAATAGCCGCGACCAGCGCCGAACCCATCACCGCAAACTGCAGCAAATGCTCTTCGGTGCAGTCCACATTGGCGCCCAAATCAAGCATCGTGGTGGCCTTGCCGGCTGCATTGGGCAACTGGGACGCAATGGCGGGGCGGTCAATGCCTTCAAGTGTTTTAAGCACATATCGGGCAATTGCCATCAGCGCGCCAGTATTGCCGCCCGAGACGGCGACCTGCGCGCGCCCCTCCTTGACCTGGTTGATGGCCACGCGCATCGAGGAATTCTTCTTGCGGCGCAGGGCAACTTCAATCGAATCGTCCATCGTGACGACTTCGCTGGCGGCAACGATCTCGCATCGGCTCTGGGTCAGCAACTCGGCATGCAGGGGATGGGCGGCAAGCACCGCAGGCTGGCCCACCAACAACAGTTCGGCGTCCGGGTGTGCCCGCAAAAAGGCCAGACTGGCCGCAAGGGTGACATCGGGACCGATATCGCCTCCCATGGCGTCGACAGCAATCCTGATCATGCGCGGCCCGGCCTCCTGAAGAATGAAAATTTAGGCAAAAGAAAGGCCCGCAGGATGAGTGCGGGCCATTGCTTGGAACGTGAAATTACGCTTCAGCTTTTGTTTTCAGCACCTTGCGGCCACGGTAAAAACCGGTGGGGCTGATGTGGTGACGCAGGTGGATTTCACCAGTGGTGGGCTCCACGGCGATGCCTGGCACATTCAGTGCGTTGTGCGAGCGGTGCATACCGCGCTTGGAAGGGGACTTTTTGTTTTGCTGGACAGCCATGATTCGCTCCTGCTAGGGGTGATAGTGTTGGTAAATTTCGCACCAAATTTCGAAGTCTGGTGAACTGCATTGCCCTGTTCAAGCTACAGAATCCAGCATCACTACCTTGGTACGCGAAGCCTTGGATTATAGCCCGATACGGCAGGGCCTCCAGTTTTGGTGACTCTGACCGTCACAGGACTGCCCTGAAAGCCTTGCGCGGCATCCCCCGAAAAAATGCAAATGGCTACTGGTTTTTCTTTTTCAGCTGGGCCAGGACTGCAAAGGGATTGGGCTTTTCGCCTGAGAAAGCTTCTTCGCCGTTCTCGCTTAGCTTGTTTCCCCCGCCAGTTCCACCAGCCAGCGCATCCTCGCCGACCTGCATGACCGGTGTCACAGGACATTCCTCGTGCATCGGCACCAGCGGCAGCGCCATCAGGAGTTCATCCTCCAGCACCGCCAGCAGGTCGAAATGCGGCTCCATGACCAGCAGGTCCTCCTCGGACTCGTCATCCTCGGCCATGGCGATCTCTTCAGTGGCCACAAAGCGGTACCACTGGTTAACCTCCAGCGGCGTGGCCACTGTGCCCATGCAGCGCTGGCAAGTCAGCGGAACCGATGTGTTGGCCCCCAGATGCAGCCAGACATCTTCTTCTGCGGCCGAACCGGGGCGCAACTCGGCGCGGGCTTCCCACTTGAGCATCAAATCAGGCGCCAGCGCTTGTGCCTCCTGCGCAAGGCGCTCCATATTTTGTAGCGGAATGGTTTCGATGAGCGGAACGCCTTCGCGGGCAAAGGCTTGCATGTTCAGCCGGGTGGCGTGATGAGATTTGGACATGCGTGCAGTGTAAGAGAATCAGTGCATGAATCCTGCGACCCTTCCTTCACCTGCCACCCCCGAAAAACCCGGTCTGCCCGCAACCCGCCCTGCGGCAGGTCGGCCACTGGTGCTGGGCTCCACTTCGCCTTACCGGCGCGAGTTGCTCCAGCGCCTGCAAATCCCCTTCGAGGTGGCCGCGCCAGAGGTGGACGAAGCACCGCTGCCGCAAGAAGCGCCCGATGTTCTGGCCGCACGCCTGGCGCTCGCCAAGGCGTATGCCGTGGCCAAAAACTTTCCTCAAGCGGTCGTGATCGGTTCCGATCAGGTGGCGGACCTGAACGGGCTCGCGCTGGGCAAGCCGGGCAACCATGAACGGGCGGTCGTTCAGTTGCGCCAGATGCGCGGCCAGACCGTTATTTTTCAAACAGCGGTCGCGGTGGTGTGTCTGGAAAGCGGTTTCGAGCAAACCGCGCTGGCAGCCGTCCGGGTGAAGTTTCGCGATTTGAACGATGAAGAAATTGAAAATTACCTGCGTGCCGAGCAGCCCTACGATTGTGCCGGCAGTGCCAAAAGCGAGGGACTGGGCATTGCGCTGCTTGAATCGATTGACAGCGACGACCCGACCGCACTGATCGGCCTGCCGCTGATTCGCACCTGCAAGATGATCCAGGCTGGCGGCATCGTGCTGCTGGCAAACCGAAAGGCCGCCCCATGAGCATCGCCAAAGGCAAACTCTACCTGGTGCCGGCACCGCTGGATTTCGGCTGCGACGAGCAGGCACCGCTGCACGACGTGATGCCCCCGGGCACGCTGGAAATTGCCGCCCGGCTGTGCTGCTGGATTTGCGAGAATGCCAAAAGCACGCGGGCCTACCTCAAGCGCATCAACGAATTGCACCCTTTGTCCTCGCCGGTCCAAGCGCTGCACATACAAGAGCTGCCGCGCGAAGTCCACAAGAAAGGCGACCATACCGGCCACTTTGATGCCCGCCCACTGCTGCTTGCCGCCATGGAGGGCCGCGATGTGGGCCTAGTCAGCGAAGCCGGCATGCCGGCGATTGCCGACCCGGGCTCCTCTGTGGTGCGTGCTGCGCACGATCTGGGTATTCTGGTGGTGCCGCTGACGGGCCCGATGTCTCTGGTACTGGCGCTGGCGTCAAGTGGGCTGAACGGACAGAACTTTGCGTTCGTTGGTTACCTTCCGCAAGACCCTTCCGGCCGCGCCCAGCGCATCCGCGAACTCGAATCGCTGGCCCTGAAAACGGGCCAGACGCAGATTTTCATTGAAACGCCTTACCGCAATGCCGCCTTGCTGCAGAGCCTGCTGCAAACCCTGCAGGGCAACACCCGGCTCGCCCTGAGTTGCGGCATCACGCTGGCCAGCGGTGCATCGCGAAGTGCGCTGGCCAGCCACTGGAAACGCGACAAGCCATTGCTGCCGCTCGATTTACCGACTGTTTTCTGCATTGGCCGTTGATCCATCTGCGCATTGAAAAGACGCAAAAAAACCCGCGACTTGCACGGGCTTTTTTGCTCGGCCTGTTTAACGGAGCGCAGGAATGGCTTGGAAGGCCTTCATTGCACCCTCGCCCATGGCAGCACCAAACTTCTTGGCCAGGCGCTCGGCCACGTTGTCGCGGCGTGTGTAATCAATGATTTCCTCCACCTTGACGACCTCGCGGGCGACATAGTCGAGATTGCCAAGTTGATCTGCCAGGCCGAGTTCCACCGCCTGCTGGCCGCTCCAGAAAAGCCCGGAGAACATCTCGGGCGTTTCCTTCAGACGGCTGCCGCGCCCTTTCTTGACCACCGCAATGAACTGCTGGTGAATCTGGTCCAGCATGCTCTGGGCGAAGGCTCGCTGCTTGTCGCTTTGCGCGCTGAAAGGGTCGAGAAACCCCTTGTTCTCACCGGCTGTCAACAAACGGCGCTCCACCCCAAGCTTGTCCATCAGGCCGGTAAAGCCAAAGCCGTCCATCAGCACGCCGATGCTGCCGACGATGCTGGCCTTGTCGACAAAAATCTGGTCGGCGGACACGGCAATGTAATAAGCAGCCGATGCACAGCTTTCCTCCACTACGGCATAGACCGGCTTCTTGTGCTTGGCCTTCAGGCGCAAGATTTCGTCATTCATCATGCCGGCCTGCACCGGGCTGCCGCCGGGAGAATTGATCAAGAGCACGATCGCCTTGGAACCCTCGTCCTCAAATGCCGTGCGCAAGGCAGCGTTGACAAACTCGGCGCTGGCGTCGGCACCCTGGGCAATTTCACCCTTGATCTCGATCACGGCGGTGTGTGGCACGCTGGCGTCGATGGCCGGGGTGCCGCGCTGCAGCGCCATCCAGAGCAATACGACAAAAAACAGCAGCCAGGACAGACGCACAAAAGTTTTCCATCGGCGCGTGGACTTTTGCTCATTGAGCGTGGCAAAGACCAGCTTTTCCAGCGTTCCGCGTTCCCAGCCGGGAACGCTGGACGCATCCGCTGGAGAGGACTTTCCTTTCGATGCGGCGTTCTCTTTCGCCTGCAGGGCAGTGGGTTGCAACGGGTCGGGCGAGAATCCCGGCTCCCGGGACGCATCATAGGAGGGGTCGGAATTACCGGGTCGGTTGGAATCGTTCATGGGGCTAGTTTAGAGAAGTATTTAAAACGGCAAGGGCTTGAGGTTGTAGGCAGCGTGCCAATAAACCACACCGGCCTGCTCGGAAAGCATGACCTTGACCAGTCCTCCACGGCACGGACCGCCAGCACACTGCCCGGTATCAGGCCGATAGGCCGCACCGTGGCTGGCGCACAGCAGCCATTGGCCGCTGTCGTCGAACACCCGGTTGGGCAGCCAGTCCAGTTCCATTGCCACGTGGGTGCAGCGGTTCAGGTAGGCCTGCGGCAGGCCCTGAAAACGGATGGCGAACGCGCGGCAGGTCTGACCGGCGTAGACGACGTCAAAGCCCACGGCCAGCCCGCCCTCTGCCAACTCGCGGCTGTTGCAAAGCGGCAGCGCCTCGTCCATGGCGTCAAGCTGCCATCAGCCGTTAGCCAGCAGCCATTGGTGCAGGCCCTGCACCGAATGCGCCACATGCAGCGGGTTCAGAACGGTAAACGTAGACGGCTCATGCGCGCCATAACTCACGCCGACGCTGGCGCAGCCGGCGTTCAGCGCCATCTGCAGGTCGTGCGTGGTGTCGCCGATCATCAATATCCTGCTGGCTGGCAGGTCAAACTGCGCCATCAGTTCATGCAGCATCAGTGGATCGGGCTTGCCGGCGGTTTCGTCGGCGGTGCGCGAGCCGTCAAAAACGCCTTTGAGCTCAACGCTTTGCAGGGTTTCGTCAAGCCCGCGCCGTGACTTACCGGTCGCCACCGCCAGCAAATGACCACGGGCCTTGAGCGCGTCCAGCAATGGCAAGACGTCTTCAAACAGGCTCAGGTCATTGAAATGGCTGGCGTAATGGTGACGGTAGCGCGCGCCGAGCTCCGGGTATTTGTCGGGCGAAACGTCGGGTGCGGCATGGGCCAACGCCTCCATCAGGCCCAGGCCGATGACATAGGCGGCGGCTTCCGGGGTCGGCTGCCTGCCGCCCACATCGCAAACGGCTGCCTGGATGCAGCGCACGATGATCTGGGTGGAGTCGTAAAGCGTTCCGTCCCAGTCGAAAGCAATCAGGTCAAAATTTCGAGTATGCATGCGCCGGATTGTCGCTGGACGGCATGACCGATGCGTGAGATAACGCGGAATTTTTCACGAATCGCCGGGTTCCGCAGAAGCCTCGGCGGTTCGGTAGGGCAGAAACTGCTGCAATTCTGCCGGCAAGGCCGCCTGCAACTGCACCGCCTTGCGTGTCTTGGGGTGGTTGAACTTCAGGCTCCAGGCATGCAGAAACATGCGTTTCAGCGAAGGCGAGCCAAAACTGTTTTTTTGCAACGTTTTGTTCAAATCAAAATCGCCGTACTTGTCGTCGCCGGCAATCGGATGGCCCTCGCCGGCCAGATGCACGCGGATCTGGTGCGTGCGTCCGGTCTTGATGGTGACTTCAAGCAGGCTGAACGGCGTGTCCGGCACCAGCGGATTGGCAGCAATCTGGCTTTTCACCTTCACCAGCGTGACGGATCGCATGGCATCCGGATGGTCGTTGGCAACGATCTTGACGCGCCGCTCGCCGTTGGGCAACAGGTATTTGTGCAGCGACTTGTCGATCACGCGCAGCTTGGCGGGCCAGTTGCCACTGACCAGCGCCAGGTAAACCTTGTCGGTTTCGCGCTCGCGAAACTGCTCTTGCAGCAGTTTTAAAGCCATGCGGCGCTTGGCGATCAGCAAAATGCCGCTGGTTTCGCGGTCCAGCCGGTGCACCAGTTCCAGAAAATCGGCCTCGGGCCGGGCCATGCGCAGCTGCTCGATGATGCCGAAGCTCACGCCGCTGCCGCCATGCACGGCCACGCCGGCCGGCTTGTCGATGGCCAGCAAGAAGTCGTCCTCGAACAGGATCGGAAACTCGGCAGCGGGCGCGTAGCCGCCGACGGTCGAGCTGGCGCCGTGGCGCGCCACCTCTAGCATCACGCTTTGCATGACCTGGGCTTTTTGCTCGGCCCGCTCCGAAGTGCGCACCGGCGGCAGGCGCACGATGTCGCCGGTCTCAACGCGGGTGTCGGCATGCGCCCTGCCCTTGTTGACGCGCACTTCACCACTGCGGATGATGCGGTAAACATGGGTCTTGGGCACGCCCTTGAGCTGGCGGATCAGGAAATTGTCGAGCCGCTGGCCGGCGTAGTCCTCGTCCACCGTGACCAGCGTGGCTTGCGGCACGGTGGCTTGCGCCACAAGGGTTGGAGTCGATGGCATGGCCTGGAGAATTGGCGGAGCCACTGCAGGAACGGGGCGAAATGGCGCTTTTGTCGGACGTTTTGCCTTGCCAGAAGCTGCCCCTATAATGTGTTTCACTAGCGATACGCTGTAAGTAGTTGATTTGTCTGGAGTTTAGTCCACACCAATCCAAAGCCCCTGAAAAGGTCTGCAAACAGCCTCGCTGGAAGGTCGATGCCACTGGTGGCAATGGCCCACTAGCGACGCGTGCCAGGCACCTCGCGACACGGGAATTGCCATGCAGACGAGTCGATGCTTTGCGAATAAAACCACGGAATATCAAGGGATGCAGCTTCAGGTCAAGAGCTTGGGGCTGCGTCCGGATCCAGCTGAGATCAAGTCTTTTAACGGGTCACCCTCTGATGACAACACGGGTCAGTCTGATGTTTAGTTGCCTGCCGCGCCACCTGGCCCTGCTTCATGGCATAAATCAGCCTGTAGCCCTTGCACAGCGGGCGCAAAAAGCTATTAATTTTATAGCAAATCCTGTCAAATACCTGCTCACTCCATCCACGCGCCTACGCCCAGACTGACACGGGCCGACCGACAACCGGTCGGCCCGTTTGCTGTCAAAAGCTCTCCGGCAATTCCCCACGTTTGCATTGCGTTGCTCCCGGCGTCGTTCAGCCATTTTTGGGCTTTAGAACGAAGAAAAGTTAGGAACACTCATGAAACGCATGCTGGTCAATGCCACCCAGTCCGAAGAACGCCGCCTGGCGATTGTTGACGGACAAAAACTCCTCGACTACGAGATCGAAATCGAAGGGCGCGAACAGCGCAAGGGCAACATCTACAAGGCCGTGGTCACCCGCGTCGAGCCATCGCTCGAGGCCTGCTTCGTCGATTACGGCGAAGACCGCCACGGCTTTTTGCCATTCAAGGAAATCTCCAAGCAGTATTTTGCGCAAGGCGTGTCGGTCAGCCAGGCGCGCATCAGCGACGTGATCCGCGAAGGCCAGGAACTGCTGGTCCAGGTAGAAAAAGAAGAGCGTGGCAACAAGGGCGCGGCGCTCACCACCTTTGTCTCGCTGGCTGGCCGCTATGTGGTCTTGATGCCGAACAACCCGCGCGGCGGCGGCGTGTCGCGCCGCATTGAAGGCGAAGACCGGGCCGAGCTCAAAGAAAACATGGACAAGCTGGAATACCCGGCCGGCGCCAGCATCATTGCGCGCACCGCCGGCATCGGCCGCAGCGCGCCCGAACTGCAATGGGACTTGAACTACCTGCTCAAGCTCTGGACCGCCATCGACGGTGCCGGCAAGGGCGGCAAAGGCGCCTTCCTGATCTACCAGGAATCGAGCCTGGTGATTCGCGCCATCCGCGACTATTTCAACAGCGATATTGGCGACATCTTGTTCGACACCGACGATGTGTACGAACAAGCCCGTCAGTTCATGGCGCATGTGATGCCCGAGCATGAGCACCGCGTCAAGCGCTACCGCGACGACGCACCGCTGTTCTCGCGCTTCCAGATCGAGCACCAGATCGAATCGGCCTATGCCCGCACCGTGCAACTGCCCTCGGGCGGCGCCATCGTCATCGACCACACCGAAGCGCTCGTATCTGTTGACGTCAACTCGGCCCGTGCCATCAAGGGCGGCGACATTGAGGAAACCGCAACGCGCACCAACCTGGAAGCCGCCGACGAGGTGGCGCGCCAGATGCGCCTGCGCGACCTGGGCGGCCTGATCGTCATCGACTTCATCGACATGGAAGAGTCGCGCAACCGCCGCGATGTCGAAAACCGCCTGCGCGATGCGCTGCGCCAGGACCGTGCCCGCGTGCAATTCGGCACGATCAGCAAGTTTGGCCTGATGGAAATGAGCCGTCAGCGCCTGCGCCCGGCGCTGAGCGAAGGCGCATCGATTCCCTGCCCGCGTTGCGGCGGCTCCGGCCATATCCGTGACACGGAAAGCTCGGCGCTGCAGATTTTGCGCATCATCCAGGAAGAGTCGCTGAAAGACAGCACGGCTTCGGTGCTGTGCCAGGTACCGGTCGATGTAGCGTCTTTTCTGCTGAACGAAAAACGCTCGGAGATCAGCAAGATCGAGATGAAGCAGCGCATCAACGTGCTGCTGGTGCCGAACAAGACGCTGGAAACGCCCAACTACAAGCTGGAGCGCCTGAAGCACGACGACCCGCGCCTGGACAACATCGAGGCCAGCTACAAGATGGCCGACGAAGCCGACGACGCCACACCCGTGACGCGCCGCAGCCAGGAAAAGCACAACAAGCAGGAACCGATCATCAAGGGCGTGCTGCCCGATGCACCAGCCCCGATGGCTCCCCCCAGGCCGGTGGCAGTCGCCCCCGTGGCTGCCAAGGCGCCGCCTGCGATGCCGGTTCATGTGCCGGCAGCTGCGATTGCCGAAAAGGGCTTGTTCGGCTGGATCAAGAACCTGTTCGGCATGGCCGAAACACCCGAGCCAGCACCCGCGCCGGTTCTCCGGGAAGTGAAAAGGGATGCGCCGCAAGAAAGTGCATCGCGCGAAGGCGGGTCTGGCGAAGCACGCGGCGAACAGCGCTCCGAGCGCGGTGGTCGCGCGGAACGTGGCGGTCGCCCTGAAGGCAGCCGGAATGACGGTGGCCGTGGTGACGGCGGCCGGAACGATGGCCGGCGCAGTGGTGGCCGCGGACGTCCTGACGGCGCTGCGCCTGAAGGTCGCGGCGAAGCACGTCCGGACAGCCGTGGCAGCGAGCAGCGCCGTGAACGCAACCCGGAAGGCCGCACCGAGGGTGGCCGTCCCGAGCGCCAGGAACGACAAGACCGCCAAGAACGTCCAGCCGGTGAATTCCGTGCAGAAAACCGAAGCGAAGGCCGTGGCGACAGCGAATCCCAGCCGCGCAATGAAGCGCAGGGCCAGGCCCGCGAAAGTCGTGGCGGTGAGCGCGGCCGCACCCGTGAAGGCCGTGCCGAGCGACCAGAACGCAACGAGCGGCCCGAACGCGGCGAGCGCATTCCGCGCGATGCCGTGGAGCAGGACCTGGCACTGGCCAACCAGGCGGCCATGGCTGCAGCCATGGGTGGCGACGTCGCGGCACCTCGCCAGGAACGGTCGGCCGAGGAAAACGGACGTGACGGCGAGCGCCGCCCTGTCAACGGGCGCGATGAAGCGCGCACTGAAGGCAACAGCGAGCAGCCACCGGTCGAAGGTCGCCGTGAACGCAATCCACGGAGCGGTGAACGGGGAGGCGAACGCTCCGGCCGTCGCAATGAGCAGCGGGACGAGCGCAACGACGGCTCTGCCGCACCAGCTGCAATCGCGCAAGCGGACAGTTTCGATGCGGCACATCCGGCGGTCGTGTCCGGCCAGCCCGGTGTGAGCGAAGCAGGCAGTGCACCGGCACCGCTGTCATCATCGACCGACGTTCAGGCGCGTCCCGAAGGCCAGGAAGAAAGCCAGGAGCGACAGCCACGCGAACGCAAGAGCCGTGACCGCTATGGCCGCGAACGTCGTGAGCGGAGTGACCGGGGCGATCCAGCCGTGCAAGGTGGGGAAACAGTAGCCAAGGCCAGCGCTTTTGAGCCAAATCCGCCTTATACGCAGGATGGACTAGCGTCTGCAGCGCCTGAATTGGCAGCACCGCAAGCCCTTCCAGTGGCTGCGCTCGAAGAAGCGCCTGTTGCCAATGTGTCGCCAGCGTCAGCGGCCACCGCGCTACCTGTCTCGGCCCCGGTACATGCACCGGCACCGGCACGGGCAGCGGCAGCGGCAGCGGAGCGCATGCCCGCAGCGTCAGCGCCAGTTGCAGCACCTCAAGCCAAAGCCGGCAGCCTGCCGAAGGTTCAGTCTTATGACCTGCCTTTGCAGGACCTGGCCCAAGTGGCCGAGGGTTCGGGACTGCAGTGGGTCAACTCCGATGCCACCAAGATTGCCGAGGCGCAGGCCGCCATCGCCGCCGAAGTCAAGCCTATCGTGGTGAAGCGTGAGCGCCCTGCCCCGGTGGTGCAGGAGCAAGCGCCTTTGGTGCTGGTCGAGACCAAGCGCGACTTGGGCAGCATGCCCCTGCCGTTCGAGAAATCGGCCGACTGACCTGACCTGGCCGGCCGCCTGGATTCCTAGAAACGGGACACCAGGCAAAGCCGAACCGTCAAGGCCGCATCCCATGGGATGCGGCTTTTTTTTTGGCTGTTGAAGCGGCCGGCTTCAGGTGCATGGGGCGTTCATCAGCTCTTGTGGATTTTCGAAGATCTCACGTTCAAAGCGCACTCTGATTGCCGGCTGTGCAGCAAAATCCAGCCAGCGCCAAACGCGATGTGCAGATAAGCGGAATCGGCTTGCTCAGCGATTGGTTTTAGGTATTAAAAAAGCAGTTTGCGCAAGCTGTACATAAACTATTTGCTATTTATTAAGTAGCAAATTAATGTTTTTCAGGTTGTGATCGCCAGACAAATGGATTCTTCAGCAGCGGCACCATAAAGTATCCCCCTGCATGCGAGGCAACAAAAAAAAAGCAGGGAAACACCCGTCAGGGCTGTGCGGCGCGCTTGTAGGCTTCGGTGGCAGCGCCATCGTCCTGGCGCTGCTCGGCCAGTACCGCCAGGGCGCGCCAGGCGTTGCGGTGCAGCAGCCGGTCTTGCAGGGCCGGCGCAGCCTGGCTCAAAAGCTGCCGCGCTTTTCCCCAGAGTTGCCGGCTCAGGCAGGCCATGCCGGCCAGATACAGCAAATTGGCATCGTGCGGCCGGCTTACCTGAGCCGCCTCAATGCGCGCCAGCCATTCGGCGTCGAGCGTGTCCATGCCGCTTTCCAGCACCGTGATCAGCTTGATGCGCAGGTTGTCACCCAATTCGGAACGGGGTTCCAGCATGCGCTCCCACACCGGCACGAGCCAGGAACGGGCCAATGCTGCATCGCCATGCATGCTCATCAGCCGGGCTGCCGCATGCACGCTCACCTCGGGCAGGGCGCGTTCGCTGTCGTCCAGCCCTGTCCAGGCTTGCTGCAATTGCACCGGATCATGGGCTTCGTCGAGCAATTCCAGCGCCAGACCACGCAGGATGCTTTGCGCTGCAGCCGGCGAGAATGCACGATGCTTGGCCAGCAGGCGCGCGGTTTCCAGCGCTGCCAGTGTTTGCCGTCCGTAACGGGCGGCGCGCAGCTTCATGCGCAGGGCCAGCGTACGGCGCGACGCACCCTGCGGCAGTTGGCCGAGCCAGTCAAGCGTAGCGCCGGCGTCATGGTCTTCAAGCGACCAGCGGGCGGCGCGAAACAGCACGCCTTCGCGCACTTCCTGGGCATGGCGGGCAGATGAGTTTTGCAGGGCAAGCGCCAGATGCTGGTTGCGCAGCGCCTTGTTTTGCAACGCCTGCGCGCTTTCGGCCACCAGCAGGTGTGACAGCGAGCGCAACTGACTGGCCAGACTGTCGCTGTGGCCGATGGAATGCCCGGTCGTTTCAGTTGTCACGCCCAGGCTTTTTTCCTGTGCCAGCGCATTCTGGGCCGACTTGCTCGAGCGGATGAAGCGCCCGGCCATCAGGTGCGCCAGGGCGTCCATCAGCGCGCCATACATGGCGCGCTCTTTTTGCTGCGCGCGCCAGCGCCGCGCCTCGACCGGCAATGAAAACAGCGCCGACAGTGCGCGGGAAGCCAGGTACAGCAGCATGAACAGCCCGACCAGCAGCAGCACTGTCAGGTTGAAAGACACATCGATCCGGTGCGGCGGCCAGAACACCGTAACGACGGCCTGGTTGTTGCCGGCAAACAGGGCGACCGCGACGGCGATGCCGAACAGGGCGATGAACCAGAGAGCGGCGCGCATGGTGTGGTCTGACCTGGCCTGTGTGTGACGCTGGGCGCTTAACGGCCGGCGGCCGCAGTGGCGAGCGCGGCCAGGGTTTCGTCGAGCCGGGGCAGATCCGTGTTCTTGAGCTGGCCCTGCACCTGCACCAGCAACTGGCGGGCAGCCTGGGTCTTGCGCGCTGAAGCGTCAAAATATTTGCCCAGCCAGTTGCCGGCATTGATCAGGTCGGCGCGCGCGGCATCGGTTTGACGCGACAGCAGCGCCAGGCGCGCATTAAGCAGCCGCAGCTTGAGGTTTTCGCGCAGAAAAAAGGCCTGCTCTGGCGCCAGCAGGGCGGCTTCGGGCTGGTCGATGCGGCTCACCCGCAGCAGCTGGCTGGCTTCCAGCCACAGGCTGCCCGCCACCCGGCTCGACCAGGCACGCAGCGCGAGCGTGTCAACACCTGGCAGCCAGGACGTCTTGCCGGGGTCCGGGGGATCGCCTATGGGCTTGGCCGCCACGACTTCGACCGGACGCGGAATGCTGTTGTTGGCCACTTCGTTGACAACCGGCAGTTCGTCCACCAGCCGGGCCAGTTCGTCCAGCTTGAGCATAAGCGCCGGCACGTCGGCAATGTTGGCGCCCTTGACGCGCTCGATGTCACGGGTAACGGCGCGCTGCAGCGGATTGAGGCGCGGCTGCGCAGCGCGTGTCAGTCGGGTTTCGGCCGATTTCAGCGCGGCCAGCAAAGGCTCGGCGCTGCCGGTCAGCAAGGCGCGCTGCTGGGCCAGGCGCAGGTCGGATTCGACATCGACGACCAGATTCTCGTCACGCGAGCGCGACAGGCTCTGCATCAGTTCTTCGATCTGACTGCGCTGCAGACTGACTTCGCTCAGCCGGGTTTCCAGCAGGGCCAGGCGCACCGCCTGCGCTTTGGTACTGTCCTGTGCATCCTGCGCCAGAGTGCGCGCTTCGATGGACTGCGCGCTGGTGTCGGTCGTGCGCCGCGCAAGTTCCTCCTGAATGGAGCCCAGCTTTTGCCACAGTGATGCACTGCCCAGCAGGCCGGCTGCTGCCAGGGCCGCAACGCCCAACGCCCAGCTGCGCGGCACCAGCCACGCATCCAGCGCCGGGGCGGCGGAAGGCACGCCACGCGCTGGCACCGGCTCTGCGGCAGGTGGCGGGTGGTTCAACGGGGGCAAGGCTGGAGGAATGTCACTCATGGATGCTGCAATTCTATCGAGCCAAGCGTCTGCCGGATGTCCTGGAGCGCCGGGCGTGACTCCACAACAACACCCCAACCAGCGGCACGCACGGCCTGGGCGATGCGGGGATGGGTGGCTATGGCGCGGGCACGGCACCAGTCCATACCTTGCAAACCGGCCAGCTGGAGCAGATGACCGACGGCTTCGGAGCTGCTGAACAGCCAGACCGAGCCATCGGCGCTGGCCTGGCGCACACGCACAATCTGTGCATCGGTCAGCACTGGTGCACGGCGCTGGTACACGCCGACAAAATCGACACTCGCGCCGGCATCCTGCCACTGGCGGGAAATCCAGTCGCGCCCGGAACTCGCGCCTTCTGCGCCAGCGCTCTGGCCGCGAACAATCAGCACTTTGCGGCCCTTCCAGTCGCGCGTGCCGATGGTTTGCCACAGCGACTCGGAATCGAACTGGCGCGCATCGGCTGCCGGCGCATCGATTTGCGCTGCCGGCACGCCAGCAGCCCGCAGCGCGGCCACGGTGCCAGGGCCGGGCGCCATGAAACGCATGTAGGGAGGGATTGCCAAAGAATCGCCATCTGCTACGTTATTAATAGCTGCTTGCGCTTGTGCAGCATGCGCAAAGTGCCTTTTTTGCTTGAAAAAATGATTGACGGCATGGCCGCTGACGAACATGCAGGCGGCGTAATCGCTGAGTGCCTGCCAAGCGTGGTCTAGCGCTTGCGCATGCGTGGCGCCTGTAAGAGCTGCAATGTCAATCAGCGCCAAGGCCTCGGCGGGAATGCCTTCCTGCGCCAGTTGCTGCACCCACAAGCCGGCGTCGGGTTCGGGCCGGGTGACGATGATGCGGGCAGTTGTCATGCAGTGATGCCGCTCAGGCTGGCAGTGGCGTGTTGCCGGCCCAGACCGCTCCACCAGCGCGAAGTTGCGATGCAACGGCTTCACCGAGCGCCTCGGCTTCGGCAAAGGTCCGCACGACAGCGCTTTGCCGGGCATGCACCAGCGGCGCGGGCGCGGGTTGATCGGAACCCGACAGGGCATCAGCCGTGGCTGGCTCCCCCCAGGCGGCGTCCAGGCGCAGCGCACCGTCGCTGCCGGCGGTGACAAAAGCGGCCAGCGGCATCGAGCAACTGCCGCCCATGGAACGCGAAACGGTGCGTTCGGCCGTGACCGCCAGCCAGGTCGGCTGGTGCGCCAGTGTGGCAAGAGCATTGATCAGATCGGCCCGGTCGGCCCGCACTTCAATGCCCAGTGCGCCCTGCCCCGCTGCGGGCAGCATGTCGTCGGGAACAAAGGTGTGGCGGATGCGCGATTCCAGCTTCAGCCGCTTGAGGCCGGCGGCGGCCAGCACGATGCCGTCGTACTGGCCTTCGTCGAGCTTGCGCAGCCGGGTGTCCAGGTTGCCGCGCAGTGGCTGGATGACAAGGTCGGGCCGAAGTGACTTGAGCAGCACCAGCCGGCGCAGGCTCGACGTTCCGACGACGGCGCCGTGCGGCAGTTCGGCCAGCGAGGCAAAGTGGTTGGAGACAAACGCATCGTGCGGGTCTTCGCGCGCCAGGACACAGGCCAGCGTGAAGCCGTCAGGCAGGTCCATGGGCACGTCCTTCAGCGAATGCACCGCCAGGTCAGCCCGGCCTTCGGCCAGCGCGACTTCCAGCTCTTTCACAAACAAGCCCTTGCCGCCGATCTTGCTGAGCGAGCGGTCAAGGATCTGGTCGCCCAAAGTGGTCATGCCCAGCAGTTCGACCTGCCAGCCCAGGCGCGATTTCAGCAGCGCCTTGACATGCTCGGCCTGCCACAAGGCGAGGCGGCTTTCGCGCGTGGCAATGACCACTTTGAGCGGTTTTTGGGGAGTTTGAAGCGCTGCTGCCACTGGTAACCTGTTGGTAATCTATAGAGGGAGTGAATGCTAGCATGGGCGGTTTTCTCCTCATTTCATTCGCCACCAGACGCAAAAGGCCAGAATGCCAACTCCCGCACGCACAAAAAAGATCAAGCCCGAAAGCCCTGCCGCCGTGGCTGAAACCGTCAAGCCTGCCACGCCGTCTGCACGCGCCAGGAACAACGAGCGCCCGCTGGTCGAGGACATCCGCCTGCTGGGACGTATTCTGGGCGATGTGATCCGCGACCAGGAAGGCGTGGCGGCGTATGAGCTGATAGAGCAGGTGCGCACGCTGTCCGTGGCTTTCCGGCGCGATGCCGACCAGGACGCCGACAAGGCGCTCAAGACCCTGTTGAAAGACCTGAGCGGTGATCAGACTGTCAGCGTGATTCGCGCATTTACCTACTTCAGCCACCTGGCCAACCTGGCTGAAGACCGCCACCATATCCGCCGCCGCGCCATCCACGAGCGCGCCGGCGACACGCAGGAAGGCAGCATCGACGTGGCGCTGGCGCGGCTGCGCTGGGCCGGCATTGCCCCCAAGACCATTTCGGACACGCTGGCGCGCAGCTTTGTCTCGCCGGTGCTGACCGCCCACCCGACCGAGGTGCAGCGCAAGAGCATCCTGGATGCCGAGCGCGGCATTGCCCAGTTGCTGACGGCGCGCGACAGCATCAAGGCCATGGCGCTGGCCGTCAGCAGCGCCAAGGATGCGCTCACGCCGCGCGAGCTTGACGCCAACGAGGCGCAGCTGCGCGCCCGCGTCATGCAGCTGTGGCAAACCCGCCTGCTGCGCATGTCCAAGCTGACCGTGGCCGACGAAATCGAGAATGCGCTGAGCTACTACGAAGCGACGTTTCTGCGCGAGATTCCGAAGATCTACGCCAGCCTGGAGCGCGAACTGGGCATGCAGCCGGTGCACAGCTTTTTGCGCATGGGCCAGTGGATTGGCGGCGACCGCGACGGCAACCCGAACGTCAACGCCGACACACTGAACTATGCCCTGCGCCGCCAGGCCGACGTGGCGCTGCGCCACTACCTGACCGAGGTGCATCTGCTGGGCGGCGAGCTGTCGATGTCGGCCATTCTGGTGGAGTGCAGCGCTGAAATGCAGCAACTGGCCCAAAGTTCGCCCGACACCAGCGAGCACCGCCAGGACGAACCCTATCGGCGCGCGCTGACCGGCGTTTATGCCCGGCTGGCGGCCACACTGAAAGCGCTGACGGGCGGCGAAGCAGCGCGCCATGCGGTGGCGCCGCAGAATGCCTATGCCACGGCCGAAGAGTTTTTGGCCGACCTGCGAACGCTGCAGGCCTCGCTGGTCAGCCACCATGGCCAGGCACTGACGGCGCAGCGCCTGCATCCGCTGATCCGCGCCGTTGAGGTGTTCGGCTTTCACCTGGCCACGGTCGATTTGCGCCAAAGCTCTGACAAGCATGAAGAAGTGGTTGCCGAACTGCTGGCCGTGGCGCGCATCGATGCCGGTTATGCCAGCCTGAATGAAGCGGCCAAGCGCACGCTGCTGCTGAAAATGCTCAACGACGCCCGGCCACTGCGCGTGCTGGGCCATGTTTACTCGGAACTGGCCCGCGTCGAACTGGCGATTTTCGAAGCCGCCCTGAGCGCGCGCGCCCGGTTTGGCAAGGAAGCGATTCGCCACTACATCATCAGCCACGCCGAAACGGCCAGCGACCTGCTCGAAGTGCTGCTGCTGCAAAAGGAAGTCGGCCTGATGCACGGCGTGCTGGAGAATGCGCAGGACAAGCCCGGGTCGCGCTGCGACCTGATCGTGGTGCCGCTGTTCGAAACCATCGAAGACCTGCGCAATGCCGCGCCCATCATGCGCGAGTTCTATGCGCTGCCAGGCGTCGCCGCATTGCTGCAACGCAGCGGCTCCGAGCAGGACATCATGCTCGGCTACAGCGACAGCAATAAGGACGGCGGCATCTTCACCAGCAACTGGGAGCTGTACCGGGCCGAAATCGCGCTGGTCGAGCTGTTCGACCAGCTGGCCGTTTCACACGGCATCACGCTGCGCATGTTTCATGGCCGGGGTGGAACCGTTGGCCGGGGCGGTGGCCCCAGTTACGAAGCCATCCTGGCGCAGCCACCCGGCACCGTGCGCGGCCAGATTCGCCTGACCGAACAAGGCGAGGTCATCGGTTCGAAATACGCCAACCCGGAAATCGGCCGGCGCAACCTGGAAACGCTGGTCGCCGCGACGCTGGAGGCTACCTTGCTGCAACCGACCAAGCCGGCGACGCAGGCCTTTTTGCAGGCCGCCGACGAGTTGTCACTGGCCAGCATGGCCGCTTACCGGGCGCTGGTGTATGAAACCCCCGGGTTCACCGAATACTTTTTCAGCGCCACGCCAATCCGCGAGATTGCCGAGCTCAATATCGGCTCGCGGCCGGCGTCACGCAAGCCGTCCCAGCAGATCGAGGACCTGCGGGCGATTCCCTGGGGTTTCAGCTGGGGCCAGTGCCGGCTGACCCTGCCCGGCTGGTATGGCTTTGGCAGCGCCATCGAACAGTTCCTGGACCAGGGTGGCACGCCGGAAAGCCGAAAAGAGGCGCTGGCGCTGCTGAAAAAAATGTACCGCCAGTGGCCTTTCTTTCGCACCTTGTTGAGCAACATGGACATGGTGCTGGCCAAGAGCGACCTGGCGCTGGCCTCGCGTTATGCCGATCTGGTGGGCGACGCAAAACTACGCAAAAAGATATTTTCCGCCATCGACGGCGAATGGCACCGCACCGCCCAGGCGCTGACGCTGATCACCGGCGACCGGCAGCGGCTGGCCGGCAACGCGGCGCTGCAGCGCTCCATCCGTCACCGCTTTCCGTATATCGATCCGCTGCACCATTTGCAGGTCGAACTGGTACGCCGCTACCGCGCCGGCCAGACCGACCAGCGGGTCCAGACCGGAATTCATATTTCCATCAACGGCATTGCCGCTGGTTTGCGAAATACAGGCTGACAAGCAGTATCGGCCCGGTCCTACATGCCTAACAGTTGTCGTTGATGGCATTGCAAAGTGCCACGTCCTAGCATTTGAGTTATGCCGAATTTCGCGTTTTCACCGCGTCTAGAGCTATAACTTTCGAGAGGACCTGACCCATGAACGCTACACACGCACAATCAGCACACCGTATTTCATTGAGCAATGAGTTAGTGTCCAGCGATTTCATGGCGCTTGCCTCGCACATGACGGACTGCCAGCGCTCAAGGGGCCGATTTTTTATCTTGCGCACCCGGCTTGAAAGTCTGCACGCCCTGACGGCATCCCGGCTTGTGACAACCGGCGCCGCCTTGACACTGTGCAGCCTGGCGGTGGTGGCACTGGGTTTGCTGACGATGGCTTGAGCAGGTGAATCCTGCCGTTCTGGACCGGCTCACAACGCTCAGCCCCAACGCCATAAAACGCCTGCTGTCGCAGGAAGGATCTGCTGAACCCCCTATTCGGGCGGAACTGTTCGGTATTCAACGTTTTGAAGAGCACGGCTGCAGCTTGGCGCAAGCGCAGATTGTCGAAACCGACGCGCAGTCGCTGCGCCACTCTCCCTTCTTCCCCCGCGTGGAGGGAAATCTGGCGGCACTTCGCGCTGCCTACGACTATGTCGCGCTGACCTCGCACAGCGGCCACTACGCCACACCAGCGGCTGAATGGCTGCTGGATAACTTTCCGTTGATCGAAGCGCAACTGCAGCAAATCCGCGAAGGCGTACCGCGCCGCTTCTACGCGAGGCTGCCCAAACTGGCCGCACTGCCGCTGCGTGGTTTGCCGCGTGTGTACGGCATTGCCTGGGCTTACGTGGCGCACACCGACAGCGTGTTGAATCCGGAAGTCTTTACTGCCTTCCTGAATGCCTACCAAACCTGCAGCGAATTGCGCCTGAGCGAACTGTGGGCCCTGCCAACGACGCTGCGCGTCGTGCTGCTGGAAAACCTGCGCCGCATAGCGGACGACATCGCGCGCAGCAAACTGGCGCGCGAAGTTGCCCATGCGGTCTGGGATAGCGGACAAGCGCTGGACGAGGCAGACCTCGACACCGTCAACGATTTGATGCGCCAGCGCGGCGTTCAGCGCAGCTACCAGACGCAGCTGTGGCAACGCCTGCCCACCGAAATTTCAGGTGATTCGTCCGCCGTGGTGCGCTGGATCGAGAAGAACTGCCCTGACGGCCATGCGCTGATGCTGGAAAGCCAGAGCGCCCAGGTGGCGTCCAACCTGACCGTTGGCAACATCATCACCACCCTGCGCGTGATTGGCCAGATTGACTGGGTCGAGCTGATCGAGCCGGTCAGCCGGTCCCTGCAGGTGCTGCAGCAACTGCCTGGCTTTGCAGGCGAAAGCGAAAGCACACGCCAGCAAATCACCCGGGCCATGGAACAACTGGCACGCGACAGCTTCAAGACCGAGCATGCGGTGGCCCAGGCGGTGGTGGAGGCGGCCCTGTCGGTGCCGGGCAGTCTGGAGGCGGATGCCGCCGAACGAACGGCAGGCTTCTGGCTGATGGGCGATGGCCGTGCCCGGCTTGAAGCCGACCTGGACATGCCGGTGCAACGCGCCCGGCAACGCCTGAACTGGCGTCGGTGGCGGCTGAGCCTGTACATCGGCTGCATCACACTGGCAACGGCGGTGATGGTGCTGCTGGCCACGTACCAAGCCGACTGGCACCGCTGGCAGACACTGGTGGCGCTGCTGCTGCTGGCCAGTCCGGCTTTCGAGGCTGCCTCGGCTTTTGTGCACCGCCTGATTGCCGAGTCGCTGAAGGTCCAGCCGCTGCCACGCCTGGGTTTTGCGTCCGGCATTCCGCCTGAACACCGGGTGCTGGTGGTGATTCCAACGCTGCTTACCTCCACACAGGCAAACGAGGAACTGCTGAACCAGTTGGAGTTTCACTGGCTGGCCAATCGGGAAAACCAGGCCCAGTTTGGATTGCTCACCGACTGGGTCGATGCGTCCGAAACCACCCTGCCTGGCGACGCCGCGCTGCTGCAGGACGCTCTTGAGCGGCTGGAAACGCTGAACGCGCGCTACCCGGCAGTGGCAGGCAGCGCGCCGCGCTTTTTGCTGATTCATCGGCCGCGCAGCTGGTGCGAAACCCAGCAGCAATGGCTTGGCTGGGAACGCAAGCGTGGCAAGCTTGAGCAGCTGATGCGCCTGTTGGCCACCGGCAGCATGGAAGGTTTCCTGCCGCTGACAGCCCCTTTGCGACTGGCCGATGGCATCCGCTACGTGGTCACGCTGGACAGCGACACCGGCCTGCCACCCGGTGCGCTGCGAGAACTGGTTGCCATTGCCGCCCATCCGCTGAATGCGCCGCGAGTGGATGCCCGCCTGCGCAGGGTGGTCAGCGGCTATGGCATCTTGCAGCCCCGCGTGGTCATGCCATTGCCTGGACGATCTGAGGACACCGCCTACCACCGGCTGTTTGCCGGCCAGGGCGGCATAGACCCCTACAGCAGCGGCGTTTCCGATGTTTACCAAGACCTGTTCGGCACCGGGAGCTTCAGCGGAAAAGGACTGCTGCATGTCAAGGCGCTGCATGCTGTGCTGGACCATCGCCTTCCCGATGAAGCGGTGCTCAGCCACGACCTGCTCGAAGGCAGCATTGCGCGTTGCGGCTTTGTCAGTGATGTGATGCTGGTCGAGCATGCGCCGCACCATGCGGGCGTGGCCGCATCACGCCAGCACCGCTGGACGCGCGGCGACTGGCAACTGCTTCCCCTGCTGTGGCACGCCCGGCGGTACGGAATCGACGCCCTGAGCGTCTGGAAAATGCTCGACAACCTGCGCCGTTCGCTGGTGTTCCCGACCTCATTCGCACTGCTTGCCTGGGTCATCTTCACCGATGCATTGCCTCTGGGCACCGTGTTCCTGGCGGTCATAGCCGCGCTGTTGGCGGGGCCGCTGCTGGGCGCGCTGGCAGGCCTGGTGCCGACGCACGCCGGGATTGCCTGGCGCCACTTTTTCAAGCGCGGGGGGATCGAGTTGCGCCTTACCTTGAGCAGCGCGGCCTGGCAGTTCAGCCAGATACCGGCGCAATCGGTCATGCTGCTGGATGCGGTGCTGCGTTCTGTCTGGCGCATGTGTGTCAGCCACCGCCGGCTGATGGAATGGACCACTGCGGCGCAAGCGCAATCGGCGTCGCGCAAAGAGTTTTTTGTATTCGTGCACCAGCATGCCGCAGCGTCGCTGCTGTGCGCTGGTCTAGCCATGGCCGCCCCCTGGGCGGCGCACCCATGGGTTGGCATCGTGCTGTTTTTGTTTTGGGGCGCCTCGCCGATCGCGTCATGGTGGGCCAGCCAGCCACGCCCGGCCAGCACCGAGCATGCGCTGTCTGCCGGAGACAAGCGTTACCTGATGGTGCTGGCGCGCGACACCTGGCGGTTTTTTGAGCGTTGCGTCGGGCCTGAAGACAACCACCTGCCGCCCGATAATCTGCAAATGGTGCCCGACCCCACAGTGGCCCACCGTACTTCGCCGACCAACATCGGCCTGTACCTGCTGGCCGTCTGCTGCGCCCGCGAATTCGGCTGGATCACGACCCATGAGGTCATCCTGCGCCTGCAGGCATCGCTGGACAGCATCGACAAGCTTGCCAAGCACAACGGCCACCTGTTCAACTGGTACGACACGCAAACGCTGCGAGTCCTGATGCCGGCTTATGTGTCGTCCGTCGACAGCGGAAACCTGGCCGGCATGCTGCTGGCCGTGGGCCAAGCCTGCCAGCAGTTCGCACAGCAAGACAAACAACAGGGCACCGACAGCGGGCAAGTGCAGGCACAAGCCCAGTCACATGCAGCCCTGCACAGCCTGGCCAGTCGTTGCGCCAGCCTTTACGAGGCCATGAATTTCAAGGGCCTGTATGACCCCAAGCGCCGGCTGTTCCACATCGGCCTTCGGGTTGACGAACAGGCGCTGGACAGCAGCTACTACGACTTGCTGGCGTCCGAGTCGCGGCTCGCCAGTTTTCTGGCGATTGCCAAGGGCGACGTACCCAAGCGCCATTGGAGCGCGCTGGGCCGGCCTTTCCTGTCGGTTAGAGGTACGCCCGGGCTGGCTTCATGGTCGGGCTCGATGTTTGAATACCTGATGCCGTCGCTGTTGATGCATGAGCCCGATGAGGGACTGCTGCAGACCATGGCGCGTTCAGCGATTGCCGCACAGCGCGAATTCGGCCAGCAGCAGTTTCTGCCCTGGGGGGTGTCGGAATCGGCCTATTTTGCCCAAGACCATTCACTCGCCTACCAGTATTCACCTTTTGGCGTTCCGCGCCTGGCGATGCGGCGCACGCCGCTGACCGATCGCGTGGTGGCGCCTTATGCCACCTTGCTTGCAACCTTGTTTGAGCCGGCCGCGTCAGCGGAAAATTTGCGGCGGCTTGAAGCATTGGGCGCGCGCGGCGAACTCGGAATGTTCGAGGCGCTCGACTTCACCGCCTCGCACCAGCCCGAAAGGGAGGCCTTCAGCATTGTCCAGACCTTCATGGCGCACCACCAGGGCATGTCGCTGGTGGCGCTTTGCAACGTGCTCTGTCTGGATGCGCCCCGGCGCTGGTTTTGTGCCGAGCCGCAGGTGGCAGCGCATCAATCCCTGCTGCATGAACGCACGCCGCGCCAGATCACTGAAACCGCCAGCCCGCGCCAGCCGCCTGCGACCAACACACCCAGCAGCGCGCCGGTGTTTCACTCGCGTGACGTCAACCCGGTGCAAATCGGCTGGAAACCGACCCACCTGCTGTCCAACGGGCGCTACAACGTGGCGCTGCGCGCCAGCGGCGCAGGCGTCAGCCGCTGGCAGGGCCGCAACATCAGCCGCTGGCGCGACGACCTGCTGCGTGACAGCCATGGCTGCTTTTTCTACCTGAACCTTGGAAATAACGAAGGCACCGGTTCCCTGACGGCTGCACCGGCGCCCCTGCCAGGCTGGCGCTACCAGGCACGGTTCATGTCCGACCGGGTGCAGTTCGACGCGCATGGCAAGGGACTGAGCACCGGGATCAGCGTGGTGGTCAGCCCTGAGGACGACACCGAACTGCGCACCGTGCAGCTGCACAACACGGGCCGTACCGAGCGCATCGTCGAGTTGGTGTCGTGCTTCGAGGCGGTGCTGGCAGACCCCCGTGCCGACGAAGCCCACCCAGCGTTTTCCAACTTGTTTGTGCAAACCCGCTGGGAGCCGAAATGGCGTGCCCTGCTGCTCAAGCGCATGCCGCGCCTGCATGGCGACCCACAAATGGCGGTAGCGCATTTCCTGGCCGAGGCTGATGCCGAGTTGCTGTCGGTCGATTGCATCGCTGACCGCAAGGTTTTTGCCGGGCGCCATCAGCCACCGCACCAGCCTGCGCTAGGGGACCAGCCCATGGATGCCGACGGCAACCCGATCAATGGTCTGGACCCGGTGGCCAGCCTGCGCCTGACCTTGCGTCTGGCGCCGGGTGCCGTGGCCCGCCTGACCTTTGCCACGGCGGCGGCACAAACTGAAGACGAACTGATCGAGCGCATTGACAAGTATCTGCAGCCCATGCACATCGTGCGCGCTACCCAGATGGCGGCCACGCTGGCGCAGGTCCGGCTGCGCGACCTGACCCTGACCCCCGAGGAACACCTGGCGGTTCAGGACCTGACCACCGCTTTGATGTACAGCACACCACGGATAAATGCCATGGCTGGGCCGTTGGACCAGCGTCAGCTGTGGCGCTTTGGTATATCGGGTGACAAACCCATCGTGCTGGTGCGCATTCAGGCCAGCAGCGGATTGCCGCTGGTGAATGCTTTGCTGCGCGCGCAGCCCTGGTGGACGTTTGGCGGCCTCGCGGTTGATCTGGTGGTGCTGAACAGCGAGCCCAATTCCTACCTCATGGTCCTGCAGCGCGACATTCTGGCCATGCGCGACCGTCTGACCCAGCGTGTGCAGGACAGTTTTGCCAAAGGGTCCGAGCGATTGTCAAGCTTTCACCTGTTGCGCGAGCCTGAAACCTCAACCGCCGAAAAAACCGCATTGGCTGGCATGGCGCGGGTGGTTCTCACCGCAGACGGCCGGGCGCTGGAAACGCAAGTGGCTGCCTTGCGCACTGGCGTCTGGCCAGTGGAGCAGGCTGATCTGTCTGGCGGCACGCTGCTTTCCAACCCGTCAGAGATCGATCCTGTCAATGGCCTGCCGGCGCTGGCATCGGTGCCACAAGGGATCGGCCAGTTCGACCCGGCCAACGGCGAATTCTGGTTCGAACTGCAGGGTGGCCAGTCGCTGCCACGCCCCTGGGTGAATGTCATCGCCAATCCGGACTTTGGCTTTCAAGTATCGGAAACCGGCAGTGGCATGACGTGGGCCGGCAACAGCCGCATGCATCAGCTCACGCCCTGGTCGAACGACCCGGTAGGCGACCCGGCATTCGAGCACTGGCTGCTGCAGGACATGGACAGCGGACAGGTTTTCCCGCTGGCGCCCTCAGTGCTTGCGGGCAGTGACAGCCGCTGGCGCGTGCGCCATGGCCAGGGTTATTCTGTGTTTCAGGGCAAGCAGGACGGGTTGCAGGTGGAAACCACCTTCTTTGCTGACATGCAGGCCGCCGTGAAAGTCGTCCAGGTCAAGGTGCGACTGGATGGTGGCCTGCGCAGGCGCCTGCGTGCAGTCGCGATGGTCGAATGGCAAATGGGCGACGCACGCAGCCGCCGCCGCACGCTGCAAACCTGGAAATCGCCCATGCAGGCGGCGGTGATGGCCCGTCAGCAGGAAACCCGGGACGGCTATGGCGGCAGCACAGCGTTTCTGGTCATGGCGGGCGCATTTGGCAACGTGCAATGGACCTGCGACAGGGGCGAATTTTTTGACGCGCTGGGCCGACTGTTGCTACCCACCCATTTGGCCGGACAAAGTGGAACTGGTTATGACCCTTGCGCCTGCCTGGCCAGCGAGTTTTCGCTGGCTGGCCAGGAAGAACTGGCCTTCAGCTTCATCCTCGGCCATGCCGTCGATGGGCCTGAAGCAGAGCGGATGGCCGCCGGGTGGACGACGCAAGCTTGCATCGAGGCTCTGGCTGGCGTGAAGGCCGCCTGGTCCGGCCTGTTGGGCAAGGTGCAGGTCAAGACGCCCGACGCGCGCTTCGATGCGCTCATCAACCACTGGCTGCTTTACCAGACCGTGGTCTGCCGTCTCTGGTCCAAGGCTGGCTTCTACCAGGCGGGCGGCGCATCGGGCTTTCGCGACCAGCTGCAGGATTCGATGGCGCTGGCACTGGCTGATCCGGCAAGGCTGCGCGCGCAGATCGTACTCAGTGCGTCACGCCAGTTTCCCGAAGGCGACGTGCAGCACTGGTGGCACGCACCCGGCGGCGAAGGTGTGCGCACCCATTTTTCGGACGACCTGCTCTGGCTGCCTTATGCCTGCAGTCACTACCTGCAAGCCACCGGCGACGCCAGTCTGCTGGACGAAAGCGTGGCCTTCATCGATGGCGCGCCGATTCCGGACGGTGCGGAAGACGCCTATTACGCGCCGCAAACCAGCGAACAGTCCGCCAGCGTCTATGAGCATTGCGCCCGCACCATCGACCGCAGCCTGGCCGTGGGCGCGCATGGCCTGCCGTTGATGGGCACCGGCGACTGGAACGACGGCATGAACCGCGTCGGCCATGAGGGACGCGGCGAGTCGGTCTGGCTGGGCTGGTTTTTATGCAGTGTGGTCGAAGGCTTCGCGCCGGTTGCGCAAAAGCGCGGCGACGATGCGCGCGCCCAGCGCTGGCTGGAGGCGCGCACCGGCTGGATCACCGCGCTGCACGACGCCGGCTGGGACGGCGCCTGGTTCCGCCGCGCCTTTTTTGACAACGGCGCGCCGCTCGGCGCCAACGCCAATGACGAATGCCGCATCGACCTGATTGCGCAAGCCTGGGCCGTGCTGTCCGGCGCCTCCACGCAAGCCTTTACCCGTTCGGCCATGCTGGCACTCAACAACCAGTTGATCGATGAAAAAGCCGGCTTGCTGCGACTGCTCGACCCTCCGTTCCGGGACTCGGCCAACAATCCCGGCTACATCCAGGCCTATCCGTCCGGTGTGCGTGAAAACGGCGGGCAGTATTCGCATGCCGGCGTCTGGGCGTTGATGGCGCAAGCGTTAAGTGGCGACGCAGAAGGCGCCTGGCGCAGCTTCGAAGACCTGAGCCCGGCCCACCGCAGCGCGCATCCCGAGCGCGGTCCGGCCTATGGTCTGGAGCCGTACGTGGTGGCAGGCGATGTCTACAGCGCCGAGCCGTATGTGGGCCGGGGCGGCTGGAGCTGGTACACCGGCTCGGCGGCCTGGCTTTACCGGGCGGGGCTTGAAACGCTGCTTGGCCTGGCAGTGCAGCCGGGCAGACTGTCGCTGTCGCCACGCCTTCCCGCGCATTGGCAGGAAGTCGAGCTGCGTCTGCAACTGCAAGGCCGTGACATCACCGTGCACTGGTTACGCGAACCGGCAGGCGCCGCGCCGCTGGTGGCGGACAGGCAATTGGCGTGGGGCGAATGGACCCGGCTGGACACGCTGCCCGCAAAGTCCGTGTTGCTGGTGCGCGGCAGCGCGGCGCCGGCATTGCCTGATTGCTATCAATAAAATAGCTTTTTATGCCCGCTCAACCTGCGCAGAAGGCATATTCCATGCATAAATTGCAGACATACCAAGCGCCCGGGCACCCGGGTGCGCCTTGGCCGTGCTGAAGCGACCATCGCGGCAGCCCCGCCGTTGCGTGCCTTTGCCGCTCAGCATGCCTTTTTGTCCCGATGGGTGCGCTGGATCGCCGCCACGTCGATGATCAGCGCCACATTGCCGTCGCCCAGAATGGTGGCGGCAGAAATGCCCGGCACCTTGCGGTAGTTGGTTTCCAGATTTTTCACCACCACCTGGTGCTGGCCCACGAGCTGGTCCACCAGCAGCGCAAAACGGTTGCCTTCGGCCTGCACGATCACGACGATGGCCTGGGTCGGGTTGTGCACCGCATTGGCCACCTCAAAAAGCTTGTGCAATTCCACCAGCGCCAGGTATTCGCCCCGCACATGCATGACCTGTTCGTCGGCGGTGATGGCATGCAGATCCTTGGCCAGCGGCTGCAGGGATTCAATCACGTAGTTCAGCGGCAGGATGTAAATTTCATCACCCACCTTGACCGACATGCCGTTCAGGATGGCCAGCGTCAGCGGCAGCACGATCCTGATCGTCGTGCCCTGGCCCTGGCGCGAGAAAATTTCGACATGACCGCCCATTTCATGGATGTTGCGCTTGACCACATCCATGCCGACGCCCCGGCCCGAAACATCGGTGACCACTTCCGCAGTCGAAAAACCAGGCGCCATAATCAGTTGCCAGGCCTCGTCATCGCTTGCGTCGTCGCTGATAGCAATGCCCTGCTGCCGGGCTTTGGCAATGATTTTTTCCCGCACCAGGCCGCCGCCATCGTCACGGACCTCAATCACGATGCTGCCGCCCTGGTGCTGGGCCGACAGCGTCAGCTTGCCAGCCGGGTCCTTGCCGGCCAGTGCGCGCTGCTGCGGCGTCTCGATGCCGTGGTCCAGGCTGTTGCGCACCAGGTGCGTGAGCGGATCGACGATGCGCTCGATCAGGCTCTTGTCCAGTTCGGTTTCCTTGCCCACCGTCACCAGGTTCACCTGTTTGCCCAGCTTGGCCGACAGGTCGCGAATCAGGCGCGGAAAGCGGCTGAACACATAGTCCATCGGCATCATGCGGATAGACATCACCGATTCCTGCAGGTCGCGCGCGTTGCGCTCCAGTTGGCCCAAGCCGCTCAGCAAGCGCTCATGCAGCACCGGGTCCAGCGTTAACGCGGTTTGCGTCAGCATCGACTGGGTGATCACCAGCTCGCCCACCAGGTTGATGATCTGGTCCACCTTCTCAACATCGACCCGGATCGAGTTGGACTCTTTGGCCTGAGCGGTTGCGGCTATCGCGGCGGGAGCGGCAGGCATCCCCTCGAACGGCGGCGCGGGCGGGGCAACGATCTCTACAACCTCGACAACCTCTACAACCTCGACAGCCGTCACAACCAGGTGCTCGACCTCCAGCGCCGCCAGCGGCGGGCCAGGCAACTCGTTGGTGATTTCGATCTGGTCGGTTTCCACGATGAAACAGCTCACCGCCACCAGGTCATCGGTATCGCAAGCCGTTTCCAGCCAGAGCGTCAGGCTGTTGGCGTCCCGGGTTTGCGCCAGCACCGTGCCCAGGTTGGCCAGTTCTTCAGCCAGCAGTTTCTGGTCGTTTTCGGAAACCTGGGTAAAGCGCACTTTCAGCGTCGGCACCGCCACTGCGCCAGGCTTTGGCACGGGCAGCGCCGCAGCGACTGCCACCGTTTTTGCCACCGCTGGCGAAGCAGCAGCGGGGGCTACGGCCGCACCGTCATGGCCCTCCAGCGCCAGTTGTTGCAGCACGGCGCAGATTTGAGCGACTGTTTGCGGATCGGGTACCTGGCCGTCCCGATACGCACTTAATTGTTGTTGCAGCATGTCTTTGGTTTCCAAAAAGCTATCCATCATCTTTGTGCTTAACTTCAGTTCGCCATGGCGGGTGCGGTCGAGCAAATTTTCAAGCAAATGCGTGGTGTCGGTCAGCGCCACAAATCCAAACGTAGCCGCCCCGCCCTTGATGGAATGCGCAGCGCGAAAGATTGCGTTCAGGTCTTCGCTGTCAGGCGTTTGCAAATCCAGGCGCAAAAGGCGTTGCTCCATTTCGTTGAGCAACTCATCGGCTTCTTCAAAAAAGGCCTGGTAAAACTGGGTGATATCCATCGCGTATTCGTTTCTTCTTTAAAGGCGGCAATCAGCTGCGCTGGTCAGGGCGGGCAGTTGACAGGCTCACAGCGGCCTGCCCGGCAGCGCCCGGCTTGATGCTCACACTGGCGCCAGTGGCAGAATTTGCTTTTTCTATCAGCATCTGGGCGCGATGGTTGAGTACCACGATGCTGATGCGGCGATTGACGGGCGCCAAAGGGTCGCTCTGGTTCAGGTGCATGCTTGACGCCACGCCCATGACGCGCAGCACCTTGATTTCCTGCAAACCACCCGCCACCAATTCCCGGCGCGAGGCATTGGCCCGGTCCGCCGACAGCTCCCAATTGCTATAGGACTTGTCGCCCTGCGCGTAAGTCGTGGCATCGGTATGGCCGGACAGCGTGATCTTGTTGGACTGCGCGTTGATGACTGGAGCGATCTCGCGCAGGATGGTGCGCATGTAGGGCGCCACCTGGGCGCTGGACCGGTCAAACATCGGCCGGTTGCTGCTGTCCACAATCTGGATGCGCAAGCCCTCGGGTGTGATGTCGATCAGCAGCTGGGGCCGAAACTCCTTGAGCAGCGGGCTCGCCTCGATCATTTTGTCAAGCTGCGCCTTCATCTGGTCCAGGCGGTTCACATCCTGGGCCTCGTCGTCGCTTTCCGGCATCTTGACTTCCTCCTTGATCGCCGCAGGATCGCCGCCGCCCGGAATGACGCTGGGGCTGTTGTTGATGGCCGGTCCGCCTGAAATCGCCTCGGTCAGCGGCCTTTTGAAATGCGCGGCAATACCGGTCAACTGATTGGGCGAGGACGATGACAGCAGCCACATCACCAGAAAGAAAGCGAACATGGCCGTCATGAAGTCGGCAAAGGCAATCTTCCAGGCGCCACCATGGTGGCGCGCCGCCATCACCGGGCGCTTGATGATGATGATGGGGCGTCGGGCGCCGTTCGTGGCCATTCAATCCTGCGCGTTTGCGCGGCCCTTGACATCACGCACATGCCCGTCCAGTTCGCTAAAAGACGGCCGGTGCGTCGAAGTCAGCACCTTGCGGCCAAATTCCACCGCCAGCTGCGGCGCATAACCGTTCAGGCTGGCCAGCAGCGTGATCCGGATGCACTGGTAGACCTTCAGGGATTCGGCCACCTTGTGCTCGACCAGGGTCGCCAGCGGCATCACAAAACCATAAGCCAGCAAGATGCCCAGAAAAGTCCCCACCATCGCGTGCGCAATCAGCTGGCCCATCTGCGCGGGCGGCAGGTCGGCAGACGCCAGCGCATGCACCACCCCCAGCACGGCCGCCACAATGCCCAGCGCCGGCAGCGCATCGCCAACACGGGTCAAGCTGTGCGCCGGTATTTCGCCCTCATGCTTGTAGGTTTCCAGTTCCTGCTCCATCAGCTCCCCGATTTCGTGCGGATCGGTGTTGCCGCTGACCATCAGGCGCAGGTAATCGGTCATGAACTCCAGCACACGGGCATCTGCCAGAATCACCGGATATGGCGCAAAAATGGGGCTGTTGTGCGGATCGTCAACGTCCGATTCAAGGGACATCAAGCCGTCCTTGCGACCTTTGGACAGCAGCATGTACAGCAAGGCGAGCAGCTCCATGAAAAGAGCCTTGTCGTGCTTTTTAGAATTTTTAAGCAGTTTGGGCAACACTTTGAGGGTCGAGCGTATGGTCTTGCCGTCGTTGCCCGCAATGAACGCACCCACGGCCGCGCCGACGATGATCAGCACTTCCAGCGGCTGGTACAGCACGCCGAAATGCCCGCCCATCAAGCCGTAGCCGCCAAATACGGACGCCAGCACCACCCCGTAACCCAAGATCACCAGCACGACGCGCTCCCCTTTAAATCTTCTTCAGGATTCATCACCAACAGCCTCGCGGCTCGTCAGGAACGAGCGCCATTCATCACATCCGCCAGCCACTTCGAAGGTGATGTCGATAGCTCAGACGCCTTGGCTGTAGCCGGCTTCTCGGCCAAAATGCGTGGCGTCTTCCCTGTCTTGCCTGCACGCGAGGGCGGCCGGCACAACACACACACATAGTTGTTTTGCGGCTCGTGCGCATGGGCGACAAACAGGCCAGTGCATCGGGTGCATGTACTCAGCTGCAGCATGTCGCTGTCAAAAAACCGCACCAGTGTCCATGCACGCGTGAAGTCCAGCACGGGATCGCTGCCCTGCTGCCGAACCTGCTCCAGGTACAGCCGGTAGCTTTTAATGACGGCGGGAATCCGGCCGCAATCGCCATGAGTGACCATAAACCGGTAGATGTTGTAGAACATCGACGAATGAATGTTCGACAGCCAGGTCATGAACCAGTCGGTGGAAAACGGCAGCAAGCCCTTCGGCGGCGACACGCCCTTGATTTCCTTGTACAGCTTGATCAGGCGATCACGGCTCAGGCTGGTTTCGGCTTCCAGGAACTGCAGGCGGGCGCCAAGCTTGATCAAATCAATTGCAAGGTGGATTTCGCGGGCTTCACGAATGACGCTTTTAACAGCCATGATGACTCGCGCTGCAAAAGTAGTTAGCCCATACAGGGGATAAATTGCCTGCGATATGTAACATTATTGTAATGCGTCGATCCGCTGGCCAGACAGAAGAATGGCGGCATGGGCCTGCTGCAAAGCCAGGTTTTTTCCGTCCTGCGTCAATGCCGACAGCACCGGATGATCGTCAAACCGCAAGCGGCACAAAAACAGGCTGGACGCCGCCAGTTTCACAATTTGCGATAGCGACAGGTTGCCCAGCAAATCCGCTACTTCCCGGCTCAATCCCAGACGAAACATGGCCGTCGGCACATCTTCCCGAACCAGCCGCTGCGCCAGCAGCAAGTAAGTCAAATTCAAGTCACCAATCTCGTTGGTATTAGTCGTTTCAGCCATAGGTGCTCCCGTTTTCCTGTTCTTCTGACCACTTTTTTGAAGATCAGAAGAGTCTGTAAAAATCATTAGATATGTCAAAAAATTGTTATTTTGATAATATCAAATATATACAATTTACAACTCATCTCATACATTCTAGATAGTTTTACAAAATTGAAACAAAAAAACACAGATTTTGTTTTTTATTTTTTTCTTGTTTCTTTTTTGAGTTGTTTACATAAAAAAAATTGAGCTGTATCAATTTGATGATGCAAAACTCACTTTTTTGATTTTTGCGCGTCCAGCCGGTACAGCCAGGCCAGCACTTCCGCAACGGCCAGGTACAGCTGGGGCGGAATCTGCTCATCAAGATTGACCTGCATCAGCAACTTGACCAGATCGGGCGAGGCATGCACGTAAAGCCCGCTTTCTCGCGCGCGCTGAACAATCGAGTCGGCAACAGCCCCGTAGCCTTTGGCCACCACAATGGGCGCCCTGTCCTTCTTCGCGTACGAAAGCGCGATGGCGCTGGGCCGGTCAGGCAGGCCCGTCGCGTCAGGTGACGCGTCGGCGGTGTTAGGCGGCATCACCATTTTTCGCTGCAGGATGCGGCGACAGCGTCCCGATCTGCAGCCCCGTCAGTTGCAATCCCAGCGCTTGCAGCCGCTCGGGCAGTTCAGCGCGGGATTCAGCCAGCCTGCTACGCGTGGTGTTCTCGCTGGCGGCCATGTGGACCTGCAGCGCACTGCCCACCAGGCTGATGCGCACTTCAACCTCCTTGAGTGAAGGCAGCGTCAAGGCCACACGCGTGCTCCAGGTGCGCGGCGCGGCTTCGTCATCCGCTGCCGGCTGGCGCGCTTCTTCCTGAATTTCCCAATCCATGGGCACGCCCGGCCAGGCTTCACCGCCCCAGCGAAACACCGGTGCCGCCAGTAGCTCAAGCTGCTGGCGCACCAGCGCCACCGCATCGGGGTGAATGCCCGCCAGCCCCGCCGCGTTGCTGCGTGCCGCGTCCGTTGCAGCGGTGCCGCCTTGTTTTGCACCAGGATCCTGACCTTCGGCGTCCTGAGGCGCCACGTGGGCGCTACCAGGCAACAGGCTGCGCTCACCTGGTGGCAACGTCTGGGCTGAATCCGCCGGGCCTGCCGCTGGCAGCGCCAGCGCTGCTTTCAGCGAAGGGTCCAGCCGGGCTTGCGGCTCCTGCGCCAGCTCGGCCAGCGCGCGCGTTCCTGCGGCAAACTGCGCCAGGTGCGATTCGTAAAACAGGCCCGAGTTGCCGACGGTGCGGGCCAGCGACGCGGCCAGACCGGTAAGTGGCGACGACACTGGCAGCAGCGCCTCGGTCCCGATGACTTTGGCCGCAGCGCCTGCCCGGCCTTCCAGAATCGCACTCAGCGCACGCGCCGCGGCGCTCAAGGTCACCCCGCTGCCCAAGCCTGAAGCCGCACCGCCATGGCCGCGCTGATCACTTTTTAAAAGCCCGACTCCCAGTTGCAGTTCCACGGCAGCGCGCGACGGCAAGCGTACGTCATTGATGACTTCTTCCACCGGTGCGACCGCCTCCGGCCCCGCAACCTGCACCTCCGACTTGAGCGGCACCAGGTCCACCCGCTGGGCTAGCCGCGTGGCCAGCAGCGTGTCAAGCAGGGGCGTCAAGCCGCTCATTGGCGAATATCAGACGCCTGGCCATAGGCTTTTTTAAGGATTTCCTGTTGCTCCAGGCTTTTCACCGCGGCCCCCAGGTGCGCCAGTTGCGGCATCACCAGGCTGGAAACTTCGCCCTGGCTGGACGTGATGCGGCTCAGCAGCTGGTACTTGCGCGCCACCTGCTCTTCATGCAGCAGTTCCAGCGGCTCGATCACTTTGAGCCGGTCCACCAGGTCGCTGTACACCGCTTCCTGCGCCGGCAACTCGCCCCACTGGCCGGCACGCACCAGCGTCAGCATGCGCTCGGTCAGGGTGTCGATCTGCTCGTAGCAATGCATCACTTCACTTTGAGAACTCATGAATCAGGCTCCTGCTGAAAAACGGGGGGTGGTTTGGCCAGCCAGTGCCTGCGGCATCGGCTGTGCTTTTTGGGGATCGATCTCGCGCCATGCCGAGCTGATGTTGTCCAGCAGCCGGTCCGCCTCGTCCAGCAGCGCCGGGTCGTTGCGCAAGTTGGCATACAGCAGGCGCTGGGCGATGTAGTCGTACAACGCCGACAGGTTGCCGACAAGTTCCGCGCCCGCCTTATCGCTGGTATCGGTATCCAGGCTGGCTTTCAGGCCGTTGTCCACGATGTTGATGGCCTTGGAAATCGCCTTGCCTTTGGCCGCAATTTCATTGTTGGCCATATGGTGGCGCGCCATGGCAATGGCGGTTTTCGCGCCATCAAACAGCATGGTGATCAGCTGGTGAGGCGACGCGCTCATGGCGGACGACTGCAGGCCAATCTGGGCGTAGCTGCTGGCGCCGGTACTGGCGGCTGCTGTGCGTGTGTACATGGAATAGCCTTACTTTTTATTGCTGTTATTGATCGCGTCGAATTGCTGCGTCAGGTAGGCGCTGGTCTGGTTCATGCGGCTCATCATCACGTCAAGCTGGGTGAACTGGGCCTTGTAGCGCGCCACCGTCGCGTCGACCCGCTCCGACGTTGCCGTGTATTGCTTTGCCAGCGAATCCAGGGAACTGCTGATGCCCTTGCTGGCCGCCGTCAGCACCCCGCCCGTGGTGTCGGTATAGCTGTTAATCAGCGTCGACAGGCTGTTGCCGTAGCCGCCCACGCCGGCCGTGCCGGCAAACAAAGTCGCCACGCCGCCCATATTGCCGTCCAGTGCCGCCTTCAGCTTGACCGAGTCCAGCGCCAGCGTGCCGTCTTTTTCAAACGAAACACCAATGTTCGACAGCATCGTCAGGCCGCTGCCGAATTCCGCTTGCGGGCTGGTCAGCGCCGAACGCATGCCCACCTGGATGTTGCGCAGCGTCGAATCGCCCAGCAACACGGCGCCCGACTTGCTGGCGGGGTCAAAAGCGGTCAATTTAGCAGCGACGCTTTGCAGGCTGTTGTAGGCCTTCACAAAAGCGCTTACCGCGCTATCTACACTGGCCGTGTCTTTTTGCACCGACAGGGTGCTGGTTCCGATTTTTGACACCGTCATGGTGACATCCTGAACCGCCCCCACCACGCTGTGGGTGGCGCTGGTGATGGCAATGCCGTTCACGGTCAGTTCGGTGTTTTGCGCGGCGACGGTTTGCTGCAGATTTCGCGCAGCGGCCGGGTCATTGGTCAGCAGCTTCGACAAAGCAGAATATGCGGGAGCAGGATCTGGAGGATCGACAGGAACAGGGTCGCCGGAGACGCTGATACGCATGCTCGACGCTTCGCCTGTTTGCGTGGAGGTCAATACGAGCCGGTTTGGCTTGTCGCTGCCGTCGTTGACGATGGAAGCTGTCACCCCCAGCGTGGTTTTGGCATTGATCGCCTTGGCAATGTCGGCCAGCGAGCTGTGCGCAGGATCAATGTCGATCGACTGCGTGCGCGTGGCATCTGGATCCTTGGTGAAAACCGCCCCCGACGTCGTGCCGAACTCGAACTGCACCGTGATCGGCGTCGTGCCATCCCCAATATTGCTGCTGGTGTCCGCCTGACCGACGGTTGCCAGCGACTGCGCTTGCGCCAGCTGCGTCACGTTCAGCGCATAAGTGCCGCTCTGGGCCGTGGAGGCTGCCGTGGCCGTCAGCACATCAGAGGCTGTCGAGCTGGCCTTGACGCCCTGGAACAGCTCCGGCTTGGCCAGCGCCGCCGCGGCCGTCTGCAGCGAACCGAGCGCACTGTTGAGCTGGCCGTAGGCCGTCAGCTTGGTGGTGTAGCTGGCTTGCTGCCGCTGAATCGCCGCCAGCGGTAGTTGCTCGGCCGTCTTCAAGCCGGCCAGCAGGGAATTCAAATCAAGGCCAGAGCCAATGCCGAGAGAAGAAACGGTGGCCATATCAAATCCTGTTCTTTCTGTTCTGAAGAGCCGCGTCAACCCCGTAGGTCGGCTTAGCCGAAGGCGTAACCCGACCTACGACGGCCAGCGTAAAATCACACCGATTGCGCAAACAACAACCCTTTCAGGTTATCCATCGCCTTGGACATGCGCATCACCTCCTCGGTCGGAATCTGGCGGATTAGCTTGCCGCTGTCCTGGTCCACGACCTTGACGATCAGCTCGCTGTAATCGGGATCAATTTCGAACTGCACGCTGACGGAAAACCCGGCCAGCACCTTGTTGATGTCCTCCAGCGACTGCTGCAGTTGCCTGGCGCCGGGCTTGTCCACCTCGCTTGCCCCGGCAGGTGCAACCGCCCTGGACGCGGGCGGCTCAAAAACCTCGCGCGGCATGCCGGCGGCCCGCGCAGCAGGCGTTGTTTTCTGACTGGGCGGCAAGCCATCTGCCGCGCGCATCGAGGTGATTGAAATCGGCATGTTTATTTTCCTGTTAAAAGCGCTGTCCGCTCACGCCTGGCCATGCACCAGGCGGGAGCGGGCAGCGCAATCGGGCCCTGGGGCCTGATTGGCTGACCTTTTTTGCTATCGGCAACTTGAAGATCGCCACTGACAGCGGCGGGTGATTAGCGCAGCAGCGACAGCACGCCTTCGGTCGACGAGTTGGCCTTGGCCAGCACCGAGGTGCCGGCTTGCTGCAGGATCTGCGCGCGTGTCATGTTCGACACTTCAGTCGCGTAATCGGCGTCTTCAATGCGTGAACGCGATGCAGACAAGTTGGTGACCGTGGTGCCAAGGTTGGCGATGATCGAGTCAAAACGGTTTTGCACCGCACCCAGCGAGCCGCGCAGCGTATCAACCATTGTTAGTGCTGCATCCAAAGTTTTCAGGGGATCAGCAGTAGCCGGAATCGTCGTCAAAGAATTACCGCGCGTGACCGCCCCGTCAGCACCAATGGTAGCCTTGAAAAACGAAATAACGGAGCCGACTGTGTCTTTGATCACAAAGCCTGACGTACCGCCTTCAGTGCCGCCAGAGTAGGCAAATACTTTTCCATTGTCGGCACCCGTCAACGCAGCGCGCGCAGCCACTGCAACAACTGAAGTAACAGCAGCAACTGCGGTAACACCTTGGGTAGACGGCGTTGCAACTGATACCGTTGTGTCAGCACCTGTACCGGGGGCGGAAATTGAGAAATCCGAATTTGTTTTATCAGTAATATTGCCAGCAGTGACTGCCGTAAAGGTAACAACGGCTCCATTTGCTGAAGCAGTGAAAGCTTTAGTACCGCTTGCGCCGGTGTATGCACTCGCATAAGCGGTAGCATTTTGCGCGGCAGTGTTTCCAGCAGCCAAAGTGAAACCAACGCCGTCAAACGTCACGGTATCAGCGTCAACGCTTGCACTAAAAGTTGCTGCAAACACTTCATTGGCCGGGGCCACAGCTGCATTACCAATCACGCCAGCTACTGCCGTCACAGCAGCGGGGACCTGGGCCGTACCAGCAACCTTTGTCGTATCGATACCGCTCACCACACTAAAGCCAGCCAAACCCAATTGTGCTGGATTGATAGCCTTCAAGTTAATGTCGATGGTTTGACTGTCATTGGCACCGACTTGAATTTTCAGAGCAAGCACTCCATCCTTGAGTACTTTGACGCCGTTAAAGTCTGTCTGATCCGAGGTGCGTTGGATTTCATCCAGACGCTGGGTAATTTCAGCCTGCATCGAGGCTTTGTCCGCAGCGGAGTTGTTGCCGTTGGCAGACTGCACCGTCAGTTCGCGGATGCGCTGCAGGTTGGTGTTGACTTCGTTCAATGCGCCTTCGGTGGTTTGCGCCATCGAGATTCCGTCATTGGCGTTGCGCGAGGCTTGCGTCAAGCCTTTGATGCTGGCGGTGAAGCGGTTGGCAATGGCCTGGCCGGCTGCATCGTCCTTGGCGCTGTTGATGCGCATGCCGGACGACAGGCGCTCGATCGCCGTGTTCATGGCACCCTGTGATTTGGTCAGGTTGTTTTGCGTGACCAGCGAGAGGATATTGGAATTGATGACTGACATGAAGGGCTCCTGATTACAAAGGTTGTGAGTTCCGGCAAACCCGCCGTCACGCTGGCCTTGCCTGCACATGCAGTTTGCAAGCCACCGTTATTCAAGTTATCGGCCGGCGCCTGGAAAACCTTTAGGGCTGCGCGCAAATAATTTTTCGCCGGATTGAAAACCAGACCACTGCCCCCCTCAATGCACGGCCACAAGCGTAGCGGGGATGTCGGGCTACGCCTTCGGCTAACCAGAAATACGTATCAAATATGGGCTTTGCGCATTAGCTACGGGCGCTAAAAGCTATTAATTGCATAGCGTTTTATAGAGCGGGTTAGCGCAGCGTAAGCCGACTTCGGCGCATTGGGGCGCGTGCGTTTTGGGGCGCGTGCGTTTTGGGGCGCTTGATCACGCCGCCATGTTCATGACTTCCTTGTACGCATCGACCACCTTGTTGCGCACCTGCAGGCCGGTCTGAAAGGCGATGTTGGCTTTTTGCATGTCCACCATCACGTCGTTCAGCGCGACGCCGGGCTTGCTTAGTTCAAACGCTTCAGCCTGGCGGGACGCGCTCTGCTGGGCGTTGCTGATGCGGTCCAGCGACTTTTTCAGTTCGCCGGCAAAGCCGCCGGCGCCCGCTTCGCTGCTGGCCGCAACGGAGCTGCCCATGGAAGGGGCCAGCGCGCGCATTTGTTGCAGGACGGATTCAATAGACGAAATGGACATGGTTTTGTGGGTGGGCAGCACGCACGCCCATGGCTGATGAAGACCTGAAGCGTAGCAGCCGATGGCCGCGCCGCATCGCGCCAAAAGATGCCAAAAGCCCCGGCTATTCAGGCGATCAAGTACGGCGCTGCACTCTGACAATCCGTCACAAGGCAGGGGGTGCCTTGGCCGCACCGGACGGGCCAGCCCCTTTCCCCTTCTCCTTACCACTTGTTGTATGCCATCAGTCGTTTCACCGGGCTACCCGCCCGGCTCACATTGGAGTTGCCATCGCGCCGTCAGCGCGCGGCAACCGCTCGCTGAGGCATTGGCCAGGTGAGCGCATGAGTACCGCCGCGGTGGGCACGGGCGCAGCCGCGTCCAGCACCCTTCCTTTTCTGGAGCAGTTGCGCGCCAATCCGCGCCTGCCGCTGATCATTGGCGCTTCTTTCGCCCTGGCGGTGATTGCCGCGATGTGGATGTGGAGCCGCCAGCCTGACTACGGCGTGCTGTACACCAACCTGTCAGACCGTGACGGCGGTGCCATCATCGCGTCGCTGCAGCAGATGAACATTCCGTACAAGTTTGCCGGCGGCGGCGGCGCCTTGCTGGTGGAGGCCAGCAAGGCGCCGGAAGCACGACTGAAGCTCGCTGCGCAGGGGCTGCCCAAAGGCGGTACGGTTGGCTTTGAGTTGATGGACAACCAGAAGTTCGGCACCAGCCAGTTTGCCGAGCAGATCAATTACCAGCGTGCGCTGGAAGGCGAACTGGCGCGGTCGATCAACTCCATTTCAGCCGTCGAGTCGGCGCGCGTGCACCTGGCGCTGCCCAAGCCGTCGCTGTTCGTGCGTGACCAGAAAAAGCCCAGCGCCTCGGTGGTGTTGTCGCTGCACCGCGGGCGCAGCATTGACGAAGGCCAGATCAGCGCCATCGTGCATTTGATTTCCAGCAGCGTGCCGGAACTGTCAGCCAAAAGCATCACCGTGGTGGACCAAGGCGGCAACCTGCTGTCGGCGGCCAATAGCGGTACGCGCGGCCTGGACGTGAGCCAGCTCAAATACACGCAGGAGATCGAGCAGGGCTACATCCGGCGCATTGAAGCGATATTGCAGCCCCTGATGGGCGCGACCAATGTGCATGCGCAGGTGGCGGCAGAAATTGATTTTTCGGTGGTGGAGAACACCAACGAAACCTACCGGCCGAACCAGGCACCGGGCAGCGCGGCTATCCGCAGCGAGCAGTCGAGCGAGTCCAGCCAGCCGGGCATGGGTGCGGCTGGCGGTGTGCCGGGCGCCTTGAGCAACCAGCCACCGGTCAACCCGGTGGCGCCCATCGTCACCACGCCGGCGGGCCAGGCTATGCCAGCCACGCCAGCCACGCCAGGCGCACTGGTTGCTCCGGCCGCACCGGCCAGCGCGGCGCCACCCGCGGCAAGCACGGGCACGGCGCGCAAGGACGGCACCATCAACTACGAACTGGACCGCTCGATACGCCATGTGCAGCAAGGCGCCGGCAGCGTCAAGCGACTGTCGGCAGCCGTGGTGGTCAACTTCCGGAGCGTCGCGGACAGCAAAGGCAAGCGCACGGCGCAGGCGCTGACGGCCCTCGAACTCGAACAGGTCAACAACCTGGTCAAGGAAGCGATGGGTTTTAGTACCGAGCGCGGCGATTCGCTGAACGTGGTCAACAGTGCGTTTGCCTCCGACACCATTGAGGTGGTCGAGTTACCGCTATGGAAACAGCCCGAAAACATTGAGCTGGCCAAAAACGGGGGCAACTACCTGATGCTCGCCCTGCTAGCGCTGTTTGTGTGGTTTTCCGTACTGCGGCCATTGCTGCGCCATTTTTTGAAACCCGCACAAGTTTCGCTGCCGGCGCCAGGCAAGGAAGCGTCCGTGGCGCAGGCCGACCCGGAGCAGACGCGGCTGAAGGTAGAGGCGCAGGCGCAGGGCCAGGAACGGCAAGAACAGCGCCACCTGGAAAACACGAAGTACGCGCAAGACATGGCCCAGAAGGATCCCCAGATCGCGGCGGCACTGATGAAGCACTGGATGGAGAATGATGATGAATAAGGGCATCAGAAAAAGCGCCATTTTTTTGATGTCGCTCGGCGAAGAAGGCGCCGGCAGCGTCTTGAAGCTGTTACCGCAAAGCACTGTTCAGTCGCTGGGTGTCGCCATGGCCGCACTGACGCAGGTCAAGCATGAAGAGGTGAGCGAGGTGCTGGAAGAGTTCCGCACCGAAACCGAGCAGTACTCGGCACTGCACCTGAACACCAGCAGCTATTTGCGAAGCGTGCTGAACAAGGCGCTGGGCAGCGACCGCGCCGCCGTCGTGCTCGAAAAAATCTTCAAGACCAGCGAATCAGCCAACGGAATCGAACGGCTCAACCAGCTGGAGGCCGTCGAAGTGGTGGAGCTCATTCGAGACGAGCATCCGCAGATCATTGCCACGCTGCTGATTCACATGGACCGCAGCAAGGCCGCGGCGGTGCTGGAAAAGCTGCCTGAACGGGTGCGTCACGATGCCGTGCTGCGCGTGGCGACTTTCGGGGGCGTGCAGCCAGCCGCGCTGCAGGAACTGACTGAGGTGCTGTCCGATATCTTGTCGGGTGAAGGCGTCAAGCGCAGCAGCCTGGGCGGCATCCGGGCGGCGGCTGAAATTGTCAACCTGATGAGCAGCCTGCAGGAATCCAGCGTGATCAAGCATGTGCGCCAATACGACGAAGTGCTGGCGCAAAAAATGATCGACGAAATGTTCCTGTTCGAAAATCTGCTCGAAATCGAGGACCGCGGCATCCAGTTGCTGCTCAAGGAGATCGATTCGGAGTCGCTGATCATTGCACTCAAAGGTGCGCCGCAAGTACTGCGCGAAAAGTTCCTGAAAAACATGTCCACCCGTGCCGCCGAATCGCTGCGCGAAGACATTGAAATGCGCGGCCAGGTGCGCGTGTCGCAGGTCGAGACGGCGCAAAAGGCCATCCTGCAGGTCGTGCGCCGCCTGTCGGATTCCGGCGAGATTGTAATGGGCACCCCAGGCGGCGATGCGTATGTCTAGCCGGCCGCAGCAGACCGCCTGGCAACGTTGGGAAATGACCTCGTTCGCACAAGACATGCAGTCCGGCGCCGCGCAAGCCGCACCGGAGCCTGAACTGCAGCCGTTAGAGCCGGCCTTGCTGATCGACGAGGCCGAGCTGGCCCGCCTGCGGCTCGAAGCACAAAAAACCGGTGAAGCCGAAGGCCACAAACAGGGTTACGCGCGTGGGTTGGCAGAAGGACATGCGGCCGGGCTGGCGGCCGGATTGGCCGCTACCCAGGCCCAGGCCGGGCAACTGCAGGCGCTGACGCTGGCCTTGCCGGCGGCCCTGCGCCTGGCCGAGAGCAGCGTGGCCGATGACCTGCTGGCGCTGGCGCTGGACGTTGCCCGCCAGGTGCTGGGCCAGGCACTCACGGCAGAGCCGCAGGCGATTTTGGCCGTGGTGCATGAGTTGCTGCAGGCCGAGCCGGCATTGTCCGGCGCGCCGCAACTGCTGCTGCACCCCGACGATGCGGCGCTGGTGAAAGAGCTTTTGGCGGACGACTTGAACGCGGCCGGCTGGCGCCTGCGGGCCGATGCCCAGATCACGCGCGGTGGCTGCCGTGTGACGGCCAGCAGTGGTGAGCGGGATGCGACGGTGCAGGCGCGCTGGGAACGGGTGGCCGCAGCACTGGCGAGAAGCGAGACACCGGCCAGCTTGGCGCCTGATTCAGCATGACGGAGCACCCTGCCACGGCCGCCGAAAATCCGCATGTCGCTGCCTGGCAGGCGGCGCTGGGCGAGGCACGCGCCGCCGTCAGCCTGAGCGTTCCGGTTCGCACTTACGGGCGGCTGACGCGCGCCGTCGGCCTGGTGCTGGAAGCGGTGGGGCTGCGCCTGCCGGTGGGCAGCGACTGCCTGATCGAGCTGCCGCCCGGCTATCCGCAAAAAACCGCCGAAGCCGAGGTGGTCGGCTTTGCGGGCGACAAAATCCTGTTAATGCCGTTGAGCGCGGTGGATGGCTTGCTGCCAGGCGCGCGCGTGTATGCGCTGGAGTCGCCAGCCTGCGCCGGCGCTGCCGGGCCGCGCACCAAACGGCTGCCGGTCGGCGAAGGCATGCTGGGCCGGGTGGTCGACGCCTCGGGCCGGCCGCTCGACGGCCTGGGGCCGCTCGATTTCGAACTGGAAGTGCCGCTGTCGCGGGCGCCGGTCAATCCGCTGACGCGCGCGCCCATCAAGGACGTGCTGGACACGGGCGTGCGCGCCATCAACGCCATGCTGACCGTGGGGCGCGGCCAGCGCATGGGCCTGTTTGCCGGCTCTGGCGTGGGGAAAAGCGTGCTCCTGGGCATGATGGCGCGCTACACCAGCGCCGACGTGATCGTGGTCGGCCTGATTGGCGAGCGCGGCCGCGAAGTCAAGGACTTCATCGACAACACGCTGGGCAAGGAAGGCATGGCCAGGGCCGTGCTGGTGGCCGCGCCGGCCGACAACTCGCCGCTGCTGCGGCTCCAGGGCGCCGCATACGCCACCTGCCTGGCCGAGTACTTTCGGGACCGGGGAAAAAGCGTGCTGCTGATCATGGACTCGCTGACGCGTTACGCCATGGCCCAGCGCGAGATTGCGCTGGCCGTAGGCGAGCCGCCGGCCACCAAGGGCTACCCGCCGTCGGTGTTCGCCAAGCTGCCGGCGCTGGTCGAGCGCGCGGGCAATGGCGAGATCAATGCCGAGGGCCAGGGCGGCTCGATCACCGCGTTCTACACGGTGCTGACCGAAGGCGACGACCAGCAGGACCCGATTGCCGATTCGGCCCGCGCCATTCTGGACGGCCATGTGGTGCTGTCGCGCAGCCTGGCCGAGTCGGGCCACTACCCGGCGATTGACATTGAAGCGTCGATCAGCCGCGCCATGACGGCCTTGATCGAGCCGTCGCAGTTTGAATCGGTGCGCAGTGTCAAGCAGATGCTGTCGCGCTACCAGCGCAACCGCGACCTGATCAGCGTCGGGGCTTACGCGCCCGGCCACGACGCGCAACTGGACAAGGCCATTGCGCTGTACCCAAAGATCGAAGCTTTTTTGCAGCAGACGATGGACGAGCAGGCCGACTACGCCGCATCGATCAGCCAGCTGCATGGCATTTTCAACGCCCGCTAGCCCACTGAAAAACCGCAAGGACACCCATGGCTGAAAAACTACCGCTTGCCACGCTGATCGAACTGGCCCAGACCAAAACCGACCAGGCCAGCCGCCGGTTGGGCCAGCTGCAAAACGCCCATACCAGCGCAGCCGCCAAGCTGGACATGCTGCTGCAGTACCGGCAGGAGTACCTGGAGCAGTTCAACGGGCAGATGCAGGGCGGCATGCCCTCGGCGCAGGTGCGCAACTTCCAGAATTTCATTGGTACGCTTGATGGCGCCATCGAGCAGCAGCGCGCCCTGACGCTGCAGGCCGATACCCGGCTGGGACTGGGGCGCAGCGACTGGCAGCACAACAAGCGGCGCCTGACGTCTTTTGACACGCTGGCTGACCGGGTGCGCCAGCAGGAAATGTTGGTCGCCGGCAAGAAGGAACAACGCGAAAGCGACGAGCGCTCTGCCCGGCAGTTTTACCTGCGCACCACCGCCCTGGCGGACTGAACCACAAGATTGACCGGAGCCTGCCATGTCCATCACTCTCCCGGCCAGCATCGGGCCAGCCCCATCGGCCAGCCCCGGCGGCAAGGCATCAGCGCGCGCCGACGGCCAGGCGCAGAACCAGCCGGGCAGTTTTGGCGAGGCCCTGGCACGTTCCCGGCCGCCTGCCGAGGAGAAATCTGTCGTCAAGGCAGCCACGCCCGCACGCCGCCAGGCCGACCCGGAAAAGACCGAGCCGCAGGAGATGGTCAATCCCATGCAGGCGTTGCTGACGCCGTTTGAACGTCGATTGGCGGCTGAAGCGCTGCCGGCCGGATCTGCCTCATCCGGCGACAATGTTTTGGGGCGAACCGATACTGCAATAAATGACCCGCTGGCAGAAACACCTCTGGCAGAAGGCGCAACGGCCGAGGCACCCGAAGTGGCTGCCGACGCCAATGCGCAGGCTGCGCTGGCCGATCTCCTGACGGCAGCTGGCCCCAAGAGCGCAATACAAACGCCCGTAAAAGCCGGGGCTGCGGCCATCCAAGATGGAACGGCATCTGCGTCGCCCACGCGCGCCTTTGCTGCTCAAGCCGGGGCAGCCAGCGAAGACCTGTCAGGCCCGTCCGCTAAGCAAGGCGACGAAGACTCGGCTGCACGCCAATCCGGCGATGCACGCGCTGATCTGTCGCTATTTGCAGCAGATGCCACGGCGGGCACCAGCGGCGCATTGCTGTTGCAGCCTGCGGGCGCTGTATTACAGACATCAGCCGGCGCTTCAGCATTGAGCACGCCGGCGCCCGTTGCCACGGCATTGCTGGCGCCGCCAGTGGGCAGCAGCGAATGGACCAAGGCGCTTGGCCAGCAGGTGATCTACATGGGCACGGCAGATCACCAGATCGCCGAACTGCAGCTCAATCCCCCCGGGCTGGGCCCGTTGAAGGTCACGCTGAGCATCAACGACCAGCAGATGCAGGCCATGTTTGTTTCAGCCCATTCGTCGGTTCGGGCGGCGGTAGAGGCTGCCTTGCCGCAATTGCGGGCGCAGCTGGCCGAGAGCGGCATCAGTTTGGGCAATACGTCGGTGGGCGCCGAAAGCCAGCCGCAAACGGCATTTGCCAACGGTCAGAACGGCCAGAATGGCCAGTCGCCACGCGGAAGCTACCGTATGGCCGAAACCGACCCGCTCTTGCCTGGCCGGCCCGTCACGGCGCAGGTCCGCAGCATCAGCACGCGCATTGACACCTACGCCTGAGCGGACAGAGCCGGACAAATTCATGGCGGGCAGCAAACGCCGGAGTTGAAGCGCTTTCCCCCGTTTTATCAAGCCATGAGTTCAGGCCAATCCGGCCAACAATCGGTTTTCATTCTCACGCACTAAAGTTATGGCCAACAGCATCGAAGACGGCAATCCTCCAGGCAGAAGCAAACTGCGCATCGTGTTGCTGTCTTGCCTGCTTGTACTGGGACTGGCAGGCGCAGCCGGTGGCGCCTACTATTACCTGAACAAGACACCCTCCAAGACCACGGCCGTCTTGAAGGTCGAGGACCCGATTTTTGTTCCCCTGGAGCCGTTCACTGTTAACTTGCAACCTGGCGGCCGCAGCCGCTTCTTGCATGTGGCCGTCACGCTGAAAATGACAGATGGCAAATCCCAGACCCAGATAGCCCAGTATTTGCCGGAGGTGCGCAGCCGGGTTCTCAGCACGCTGTCCAACCGCGAGGCCGATTCCCTGACCACACCGGAGGGCAAGGGCAGGCTGAGCGGTGAAATATTAAGTGCACTGAGCCAGCCTTTTGCGCCCAACCTGCCGCAACAAAAGATTGCCGGCGTGATGTTCACCTCTTTTATGCTGCAGTAACGGCAGTCTGAAAAAACTTGTCAATGGACAATAAACACGAGCTTTCTCAGGACGAGGTGGATGCACTGCTGCAGGGGATCACAGGCGACGTCGATGAGGCCGCTCAATCACCAAAGCCGGTATCTGCGCAGCGGCCAGAGCCCAAGCAGGCGCTGAACTACAGCCTTGGCACGGACGAGCGCATTGTGCGCAGCCGGATGACGACGCTGGAGGTCATCAACGAGCGCTTTGCGCGGGACCTGCGCTCCTCGTTGCTGGTCTACATGCGCCGCAGTGCCGACATTTCGGTGGGAAACGTGCAGATCCAGAAGTACAGCGACTTCGTGAGGAATTTGCCGGTGCCGGCCAATATCAATATGGTGCAGATGAAGCCGTTGCGCGGGGCGGCGCTGTTTGTCTTTGAGCCCAAACTGGTGTTTTTGGTGGTGGACAATTTGTTTGGCAGCGACGGGCGCTTTCAAATCCGGGTAGAAGGCCGCGACTTCACGCCGACAGAGCAACGCATCATCAAGCGCCTGCTGGGCCTGACGCTGGACAGCTACGGCAAGGCCTGGCAGCCCGTCTATCCGCTCGATTTCGAATACCTGCGTTCAGAGCTGCAGATCAAGCGCGTCAACATCGTGGCACCCAATGAAGTGGTGGTTTCAACCACGTTTCGGATCGAGTTTGGCCAGATCGGCGGATCGCTGACCATTTGCATCCCCTACTCGATGATTCAGCCGATACGCGACCTGCTGGCGAACCCGCTGCTGGCTGAAGTGGAAGTGGACACCCGCTGGATAGCGCAACTGTCGCAGCAAGTGACCAGCGCCGATGTGGAACTGGTGGCGCAGTTCCTGACCATCGATTCGAGCATTGGCGAATTGCTGAAACTCAAAGTTGGTGATGTGCTGCCGGTCGAGATTCCGACATCGATTACCGCCAAGGTCAATGGCGTTCCAGTCATGGAATGCAGCTATGGCACCTCCAACAATTGCTACGCCCTTCGGGTACAGAAAATGATTACCCACCAAACCAGTGATTCAAGCACCGAAAGCAACCATGAGTGACGGCAACAAGCAAGATGCAGCCAAAGACGCGGCTGACGACTGGGCCGAAGCAATGGCCGAGCAAGCAATCACCACCGAACCCGCGGCGGCGCGTGCGTCCGCAGCGGCATCGGTGCCGGCGGGCGAACGGGTCTTTGCGCCGCTGCAAGCCGGCAAGGTGGCTGACATTGCGATGAGTGACATTGCCCGCGTGCTGGACGTGCCGGTGCAATTGACAGCCCAGTTGGGGCGCACGCGCATCACCATCAAGAACCTGCTGCAGCTTTCGCACGGCTCCATCGTGGAACTCGACGGCCTGGCCGGCGAGCCGATGGATGTCTTCATCAACGGCTACCTGATTGCCCAGGGCGAAGTGGTGGTGGTCAATGACAAGTTCGGCATTCGCCTGACGGACATCATCACGCCGTCCGAGCGCATCCAGAAACTGAACCGATGAAGCTGCCGCGCCTTGCCCGAATGGCCGCTTCGCTGCTTGCCGGCCTGAGCGGTACAGCGGGCGCGATACTGCCGACCGTGCCGACGCCAGCCGCCGAGCCGGTCCGCTCCTTTGCAGCGGCCGGCCTGGTACAGGCGGGCTTGGGCCTGGCCGTGGTGATCGGGCTAATTTTTTTGTTGGCCTGGGTGGTTCGGCGCTTTGGCCTGCAGCCGTCGGGCAATGGCCAACTGCTGAAGGTGGTGTCCAGCGTCATGGTCGGCCAGCGCGAACGGGTGGTGGTGGTGGAGATAGGCGACGCATGGCTGGTGCTGGGTGTCGCCAGCGGCCAGGTTCGTGCACTGCACACGATGCCGGCTGAAAAACGGCCTGATGCGCAGGTCCCGTCGATCAACGGCTTGGGGGGAGAAAGCGCTTTTTCTCAAAAACTGCTGGATTCCATGTCCAGGCTGACCAAGCTGAAACGCGGCTGATGGCGATGGCTTCATCGGTCCGCTCGCCGGGGCGCCTGGCATGGCCACTTTTGCTGCTCGTGCTGGCTGCGATGTGGCTGTTGCCGTCCTTGGCGTCGGCCCAGGGCTTGCCAGGCATCACCAGCACAACGGGGCCGGGCGGCGCCCAGACCTGGTCGCTCAGCGTGCAGATGCTGGTCATGATCACGTCATTGTCCTTTTTGCCGGCGCTGCTGCTGTCAATGACCAGCTTCACCCGCATCCTGATTGTGCTGGGGTTGCTGCGCACGGCCATCGGCACCCAGTCATCGCCGCCCAACCAGATTCTGGTCGGGCTCTCGCTATTCCTGACCTTTTTTGTGATGTCACCGGTGTTCGACAAGGTCCACAGCGAAGCGTACAAGCCGTTTTCCGAAAACGCCATCAGCGCGGAAGTGGCGCTGGAGCGCGGGGTCGAGCCTTTCAAGCAGTTCATGCTCAAGCAGACCCGGGAAGCCGACCTGGCGCTGTTCGCCCGGCTGGGCAAAGTGGGCAGCATGGAGGGGCCGGAGCAGGTTCCGCTGCGGATCTTGCTGCCGGCCTTTGTGATCAGCGAACTCAAGACCGCATTCCAGATCGGTTTCACCATCTTCATTCCCTTCCTGATCATCGACCTGGTGGTGGCCAGCGTCCTGATGTCACTGGGCATGATGATGGTGCCGCCGGCCTCGATTGCGCTGCCGTTCAAGCTGATGCTTTTCGTAATGGTGGACGGCTGGCAACTGCTGGTCGGGGCTCTGGCGCAGAGCTTTTACACCTGAGCCGGTCAGATTAACCCCACCGAGGATGCACTGAAATGACCCCCGAGTCCGTCATGACCATGGGCTATGAAGCCATGAAGCTCACACTGCTGCTGGGCGCACCCTTGCTGTTGACGGCGCTGGTGGTCGGTTTGCTGATCAGCCTTTTCCAGGCGGCCACGCAGATCAATGAAATGACGCTGTCCTTCATTCCCAAGCTGCTGGCGGTTTTTGCCGTCCTGGTGATTGCCGGCCCCTGGATGCTGGGGATCGTGCTGGATTACATGCGCAACCTGTTTTCCTCGATTCCGCAACTGGTGGGCTGATGCCACCGGTTTTTTCGGTCACCTCGGACCAGCTGAACGTCTGGTTGGTGGCCTTCTTATGGCCGTTTGTGCGCATGCTGTCACTCATCAGCACAGCGCCCATTTTCAGTGAAAAGGTCGTTCCGCGCTCCGTCAAGGTCGGTCTGGCCGTGTTGCTGGCCATCGCCATCGCCCCTACCCTTGGGCCGCTGCCCGCTGTCCCGCTGGTGTCTGGTGCTGGCTTGTGGATAGTTGTTCAGCAAGTCCTGATTGGCGCGGCCATGGGGTTTTCGATGAAGCTGGTGTTTGCCATGGTGCAGGCAGCGGGCGACTACATCGGCCTGCAGATGGGTTTGTCGTTCGCCTCGTTCTTTGACCCCATGAGCGGAGGCAACACAATGGTGCTGGCGCGCTTGCTCAATGTGATGGCGATGCTGATTTTTCTGGCGGTTGACGGGCATCTGGCGCTGATCGCAACGCTGGCGGAGAGCTTTGTCACCCTGCCAATTGCGGACGCACCGCTGGCCGCCGGTGGCTGGTTTTTACTGGCGTCGGCCGGCAGCCAGATATTCCTGGGCGGCCTGATTCTGGCGCTGCCGCTGATTGCCACGCTGCTGACGCTGAACCTGGCCATGGGCATCCTGAACCGGGCGTCTCCCCAGTTCAGCATTTTTGCGGTGGGCTTTCCCCTCACGCTGCTGGCGGGCATTGCCATGCTGCAGGTGCTGATGGAATACCTCGGGCCTTTTCTCGAACCCAGGTTTGCAGCAGGCTTCGTGTCAACCCTGGAAATTTTGCAGGGATTAAGGCCTTAACGCATGCTGCGCGGGCAAATACAGCTATTATTTCAATAGCATTATCAGCATCAGCCAATGCAGATTGTGTTATTTCAGGTAGTTGAACAATGCGATTTGCTGGACCTTGACAAAGGTCTGCTGGCTCGCCTGCAGCGCGGTTTGCCGCTGGTAGAACTCGGAAATAGCGCTGGCGTAATCCAGGTCCTGCAAATTGGACAGAGAACTCTTGTCATTGAGCGTACGGCTGTCGCCGGTCGCGCCCAGGGCGTCGAGTTCCTGCAGGCGCGAGCCGACTGAGGCGCGCACGGTCAGCACGTTGTCGTGCGCGTTGGTGACCTTGCGGTTGGCCGTGCCGAGCGCATTGAGCACTTTGGCCTGCGCGGCCGGGCCGCCGTTGTCCACCGGCGTTTTCAGGGCCTTGATGGCGTCGTTGATAGCGCTGAAGACATCGGTGCCGGCATTTTTTGCCGGGGCGACCTTGAAGGTATCGCCCGCAGCAGGCGCACCGCTGATGCTGATCTGCAAACCTCCGAACGTGATCGGGCGACCTTCCTTATAAACCTCGGCAGAAGGGAGTGTTGCCTGCCCTGGAACCGTATCGACCGTGAACATCACAGGATCGGCGACTGTACCCGTGCCGGAAAACTTGATTTCAAAATCCTTACCGTAATTCCCGTTGCTTACATCGACAACCGACGTCGAATTGAACACGCCGCTGCCGACGTTGCCGAGGCTGTTTGGATTTACGGTGTCAACACGGGCCGAGGTAACGTAGCCCGCGCCGCTTTGCACCGACTGAAAAATACTGCGCCCGTCATCCGCGCCGGCCATCTGCCGCGACGCATCAACCTGCGTCAGGCGCTGACCCTGGTCCCCGGCATACGTGATCGCGCCATCGGCCTGACGCACGAAGGGCGCGGAACCGCTCTTGAAACCGGCAAACAAGAACTGGCCTTTGCCGTCGTCGGTATTGGCCAGGCCCTGCAACTGGTCCAGATTGCTTTGCAGGGAGGTGGCGATGTTGGCGCGATCGGTGTCGTTCAGCGTGCCGCCGGCCTGGATCAGCAAGACCTTGACGTTTTGCAGCACGGAGGTGGTGCTTTGCAGCACGCTTTCTTCCTGCGTCAGGGTTTGCGTGGCCTGCGTGCGGCTGGCCGAATACTGCGAATTCATGGCGATGGACTGCGCGAGGGCCATGGCCCGGGTCGTCCCCAGCGGGTCGTCCGAAGGGGCGAGTAGCTTGCTGTTGGCACCCATTTGCTGCTGTACCCGCAATAGATTGCTCTGCAGCGAACCCATGGCGGTTCGGCTCTGCTCGTAAAAAGACTGGGTGCTGATTCGCATCATGAACTCCTTGGCGCTGGGCGCGGGTTTAGCGGCTGATGCCCAGCACCGTATCAAACAGGGTTGACGCAGTCTGGATCACCTTGGCATTGGCCTGGTACATCTGCTGGAACATCAGCAAATTGGCCGTTTCTTCATCCTGGTTGACGCCCGACACCGACTGCTGGGCCGAGCGGATTTGCGTGGTCACGCTGGCCTGTGCCGTATTGGCAATCTGAACCTGACGGGCCTTGTTGCCCACCGTGCTGACCAGTTGCCTGTAAGCGTCGCTGACGCTGGCCGTGCCGTCGTCCAGCGTTTTCTTGTTTTGCAGCGCACCCAGCAGCAAGGCATTGCCGCCATCGGACACGCCGCCGGTGTTTTTTGCAATGGTGAAGGTGTCGCCATGGGCCGGGGCGCCGCTGATGGTGACCGTGATGCCGTTAAAGCGGATAGGCTCACCTGGCTTGTAGATCACCGGCCCCCCTGACAGGCCGGAAAGCTCATTGGTTGAGCTGTCGTACGTGAGCGTCACGCCGGCAGAATCAAGCTCCGCCGGCGAGCCATAAGGCGCCTCAACCGTCCCGGCAGTGATCGCACCACTGCCCTGATTGCCCGCCGTATTGCCGGTGATGATGGGCAAAGCCGCCGCCACCTTGGCCGGATCGGAAATCCGGACTGTCAGATCGCGTGCGCCGGCTCGAGTGGGCTGGAGCAGGAACGAATCACCGGCCACCGCAGTTCCGCCCAGCGTGAGTGTCACACCGTCGTAGGCCCCGGTGGTCGAATCCGGGTTGACAACGGTGTTGTCTGACAGCCGCGAGACCGTGAAGGATGAAGCACCCGTCACGTCCACACGGTAATCGCTGGTGGTCAATTTGCTGATGTCGGAAAACCTTGGTACCAAGGTGCCGCCGCCCGCATTCTTGCCATTCGGAATCACGCCCGGAGTGGCCTGCGAAAAAAAGTCGGTTCCCATGGCGCCATTGAGATCCATACCCAGTTTCTGCTGGGCGTTGAAGGTGTCCGCCAGTGAAAGGGCCATGCGGCCCAGGGCATTTTGCGCGGGGGCCAGCGTTTCGCTGCGAAACTGCAGCAACCCGCCCAGCGAGCCCCCGGAGAGCAGACTATCCTGCATTTCCACGGTCTTGCCAGCGGCATTGACGGTGGCAACGGCAATGCGCCCCGGATCGCCGGCGGAACTGACCGCTGCCAGTCGGGTCGCCTGGTCGCCCAGCACGAGCGCCTGCCCGTTGCCCATGTAGACGTTGATTTGACCACCATCCTGGACCATAACCTTGGTGCCCACCAGTTGGCCCAGATCACTGACCAGCTGGTCGCGCTGGTCCAGCAGGTCATTGGGTGCCTGGCCGCCGCTTGTAGTGCCGATCAGGGCGACTTGCTTGTTGAGGCTGGCGATTTGCTGGGCATAGGTATTGATCTGATCGACGCTGCCGGACACCTGGTCGTTGACATTGGCATTGAGGCCCGTCAGGTACTGGTCCATGGACCTGAACTGGTTGGCCAGGGCCTGGCTGGAACTGATCAGTTGCTGCCGCGCCGATGGGTCGGCCGGATTGTTGGCCACCGCCTGCACATGGGAGAACAGGGTCTGCAGTTGTGGCGCCAGGCCGGCCGTCTGATTGGCCAGCAGGTTGTCAATCTGGCTGATCTGCGTGGAATAAGTGGTCAACGACTGGCTGGCCGACTGGGCCTGATTGAGTTGCGAGGTCAGGAACTGGTCGTAACTGCGGCTGACGTCCACCACCTTGGCGCCATTTCCGAAGAAACCCACGCCCGGGGTGTTAGCGCCACCCGCAGAGGCAATCTGCGCTGTCTGGCGGTTGTAGCCCGGGGTATTGACATTGGCGGTGTTGTGACCCGTCGTCACCAGTGCCGCCTGCGCTGCGTTCAAGCCGCTAAGCCCGGTATAAAACATGCTGTTTGACATAAAACCTGATCCTCTGAAGCAACGACCTGTATCCCGGCAGATTTTTCAGGGCGCCGTATTTGGTTAACGACACGCGCAACAAAAACCTGAAGGGAAACCGGTCGTTTTTTTGCAACGATTGATTGTCAAGGCAAGGACTGTCAATCCACGCCTTAAAACTCTTCCCAATCATTCACACCTGCAGACGCTGCGGCATTTAAAGGCTTGGGCGCCAAAGGTGCAATGTCCCGCTTGGCTTTGGGTGCGGCGATGGTGCGTTTGGCAGCCGGTGGCTGCTGGGGCGCGGGACGCTGGTAGCTTGCCGCCGTGCGCCTGGACGGAGTCTCGTCATGTTGCTGGCGGTCATCGAGCTGGAACACGCTGACCACCTGGCTCAAGCCGGCCGCCTGCTCCTGCAGCGACTGCGCGGCTGCGGCTGCTTCTTCGACCAGCGCGGCGTTTTGCTGCGTCACCTGGTCCATCTGCGTGATCGCCTGGTTGATCTGCTCTATGCCCTGCGTCTGCTCCTGGCTGGCCGCCGTGATCTCGGCCATGATGTCCGTCACGCGTTTGACGCTGTCCACGATCTCGTCCATCGTCCGGCCCGCTTCGGCCACCTGCTTGCTGCCTTCCTCGACCTTGTCCACCGAGTCGCCAATCAGGGTCTTGATCTCCTTGGCAGCCGCAGCCGAGCGCTGGGCCAGGTTTCTGACCTCGGCCGCCACCACGGCAAAGCCCCTGCCCTGCTCGCCGGCCCGGGCCGCCTCGACAGCCGCATTCAGCGCCAGGATGTTGGTCTGAAAGGCGATGCCGTCGATCACGCCGATGATGTCCACGATCTTGCGCGAAGAGGTGTTGATCGCTCCCATGGTCTGCACCACCTGGGACACGACATGGCCGCCCTTGACGGCGACGCCCGAGGCCGAGGCCGCCAGCTGGTTGGCCTGGCGCGCGTTGTCGGCGTTTTGCTTGACGGTGCTCGTCAGCTCCTCCATCGAGGCGGCGGTTTCTTCGAGCGAGCTGGCCTGCTGCTCGGTGCGGCTGGACAGGTCCATGTTGCCGGCGGCGATCTGGCTGGAGGCCGTCGCGATCGTGTCGGTGCCCTGCCTTACGTCGCTCACCACATGGGCAAGGCTGTCGCGCATGGACTCTACGGCTCGGGTAATCACCCCCATTTCATCGCGACGATTCGACACCAGTCGCTGGGACAGGTTGCCCTGGCCAATGGCCTCCACCTGCTGGCTTAAAAGCCCTAACGGCCGCAATGCACGGCGAATGGCGATGCTCAGGGCAATCGCCATGATCACTGCAGCCAGCACCAGAACACCCCCCAGCCAGGTCATTTGACGATACAGGTCTGCCAGCGCCTCGGCAGCCGGAACTTCAGCGACCACCAGCCAACCCGTCGATTCACTCTTGGCTACAGAAGCGTAAAACGGTCCGACACGCAAGGGGTCAAGGACTGCCGGCGCGTTATCGATCCAGCGGTTGTCGTCGCTCTGCAGACGCGTGACCCATTCAGCGGACTGGATCGGGAGGACCTGGGAAAGTTTCTTGCCCGCAGCCGTTGGATGAAAAACCAGAGAGGCCTCAGCGGGCGCGCCGTTTGGATTGACGATATAGAGGCCCCCCGTGCTGAAAACCTTGGTCTGGCTCACCGCAGCGCTTAAAGTTGCCTCTTGAGCCGATATGTCCAGGCCGATGTAGAGCACCGCCACAATTTGATCAGCCGAATCGCGCACTGGCACGTACACGGTCATGAAGGGACGCCCGAACAGCATGGCGCGTCCAACAAACTTCTTCCCGCTACGCAGCACGGCGTAAGCAGCACTTTTACGGTCAAGCAGGGTTCCCACGGCGCGTTCGCCATTCTCCTTTTTTACCGAGGTCGCAATTCGGCGAAAATCTTCGCCTTGCACCACAAACACGGTGGCATTACCGCCGGGAAAAGTACTGGCAAAACCATCCACTTCGGTGGTGTTGTCGTTGATCATCACGCCGTAATTTGACAATGACCCTTGCGCCGCGTCATCAAGCGTCAGAACCACTCCAAACTGACGTCTAAATACACCGAACGCGTTTTCCGCTGTCAAGCGCATGGACTGGTCGAATACATCCACGGACCGGGCGATGCTTTCCGCCTTGGCTGTTGCGTATTGAGAGGCGCTGCGCTGTTGCTGCGAGGACACCATTGCGTAAAAGAAGACAAGGATCAGAACAGTGGCCAAAAATATGGCAACGGCTGCCCGGACAGTCAGGGTCCGCGCCAAGGAGACGAACGCTGGAGCTGCAGTTTTTTCACGCATAAGAAACCTCTTTTGATAATCCAGCCAAGCCTCTTGCGGTCACGTGGTGGACCGGCTCTGTGCCTTGTGCCTCATCGAGACTGAACACGCTGACCACCTGGCTCAAGCTGGCTGCCTGTTCCTGCAGCGACTGCGCTGCCGCGGCCGCCTCTTCGACCAATGCGGCGTTTTGCTGCGTCACCTGGTCCATCTGCGTGATCGCCTGGTTGATCTGCTCTATGCCCTGCGTCTGCTCATGGCTGGCGGCTGCAATCTCGGCCATGATGTCGGTCACGCGCTTGACGCTGTCCACGATTTCTTCCATCGTCCGGCCGGCATCGGCCACCTGACGGCTGCCCTCCTCAACTTTTTCCACCGAGTCGCCAATCAGCGTCTTGATCTCTTTAGCCGCCGCCGCGCTTCGTTGCGCCAGGCTCCTGACTTCAGCGGCCACCACCGCAAAGCCCCGGCCCTGCTCGCCCGCTCTGGCCGCCTCGACCGCCGCATTCAGGGCCAGGATGTTGGTCTGAAAGGCGATGCCGTCGATCACGCCGATGATGTCCACGATCTTGCGCGAGGAAGTGTTGATGGCCCCCATCGTGCCGACCACCTGCGCCACCACCACGCCGCCGCGCACAGCCACGCTCGACGCCGAGGCCGCCAGCTGGTTGGCTTGGCGGGCGTTGTCGGCGTTTTGCTTGACGGTGGAAGTGAGTTCTTCCATTGAGGCGGCAGTCTCTTCCAGTGACGACGCCTGCTGCTCGGTGCGGCTGGACAGGTCCTGGTTGCCGGCGGCAATCTGGCCGGACGCCTTGGCTATCGTGTCAGTGCCCTGGCGGACCTGGCTGACGATACCGATCAGGCTGGACTGCATGGCCGAGAGAGAAGTCAGCAGTTGGGCGACTTCATCTTTTCCCTTGACCAAGATGAACTGCGTCAGGTCACTTTGTGCAACCGCATTGGAAGCGGCCATGGCTTGGGCTAGTGAACGCGTGATGCCTCGGATCAGGAACAGGCCAAAAACCAAGGCAAACACAACCCCAGCAACGATAGCGCTGATAGCCACATTGCGAATAGTTTGATACTGCGAAATGGCGCCATCATATTGAGCTTTAGCGCCCTCAAGCTGCAGCTTGATCAGCGCGTTCAAAGCCGCCTTAACGGGAATATAAAGCGGACCGACCTTTTCGTTCATGATCAGTTTGGCATCTTCCAGGTCATTCGCGCGCAGTGCGTCTGCGGCAGGCTTGACGCCTTCGCGCACAAATTTGGCGCGCGCATCGGAAAATTTTCCGGCAATTTCTCGCTCCTCTGGTATCAAATAACTTGCCATATAGGCCTCCCATATTTTGCCGATGGCCATGATATTGGCGTCGATCTGGGCGGTTTTTTTGGCAATGTCCTCGGGTGTGGGTGTGATGTAGCTGGACGCAAGAAACACCTGGTTTGCCAGAGAAAGGCTGTCGATCTCACCAAGCTGGCTGATCGGCACCGTGCGTTCTGCATACACCGTTTTCAGCGCGTCGTTGGACTGGTTGATGCCAAACAGGCCAATGCTGCCAATACCAATCAGCAAGATCGACAAAATGCCTATCAGTATCATCAGTCGGGTGGATATTTTGAAAGAGTTCATAGTAGTTTTGGTTGATGCGGTAGAAGCCTGCGCTTGGTTATTGCCGAGGGTCCAAAAGCTTTGGGGTAAATTTTGTTACTTTTCGGTGATAACTATCGCGTTGACAGCACCGGACCAGTCAACACTGGCGCAGCAAGGGCCTTTTTTTCGCTTCGCGGCTCCCTCGGCGTAAGGTAGCGGTCCGCCGCACCGACCAGAGAATGCTTAGCTTGGCTCTCCAGCCGGAAGACGCTGACCACCTGGCTCAAGCCGGCAGCCTGCTCCTGCAGCGACTGCGCGGCTGCGGCTGCTTCTTCGACCAGCGCGGCGTTTTGCTGCGTCACCTGGTCCATCTGCGTGATGGCCTGGTTGATCTGCTCGATGCCCTGGGTCTGCTCCTGGCTGGCGGCCGTGATCTCGGCCATGATGTCGGTCACGCGCTTGACACTGTCCACGATCTCGTCCATCGTCCGGCCCGCTTGGGCGACCTGCTGGCTGCCTTCCTCGACCTTGTCCACCGAGTCGCCAATCAGGGTCTTGATTTCCTTGGCTGCAGCGGCCGAGCGCTGGGCCAGGTTTCGGACTTCGGCCGCCACCACGGCAAAGCCCCTGCCCTGCTCGCCGGCCCGGGCGGCTTCGACGGCAGCGTTCAGCGCCAGGATGTTGGTCTGAAAGGCAATGCCGTCGATCACGCCGATGATGTCCACGATCTTTTTCGACGACGCGTTGATCGCGCCCATGGTATCCACCACCTGCGCCACGACCTGGCCACCCTTGACGGCCACGCCCGAGGCCGAGGCCGCCAGCTGGTTGGCCTGGCGGGCGTTGTCGGCGTTTTGCTTGACGGTGCTCGTCAGCTCCTCCATCGAGGCGGCGGTTTCTTCGAGCGAGCTGGCCTGCTGCTCGGTGCGCGAGGACAGGTCCAGGTTGCCGGCCGCGATCTGGCTGGAGGCCGTGGCAATGGTGTCGGTGCCCTGGCGAACTTCACCCACGACTTTGGACAGGCTGTCGCGCATGGTTTTCATGGCGAACAGCAGGCTGCTGCTATCGCCTGGACGCGTCTTGACGTCAACCGCCAAGTCACCGGCCGCGATGCTGCCGGCAATACCGGCCGCGTAGTCCGGTTCGCCGCCAATTGATTTTTCAATGCTGCGAACGACCAGCAAGATTATCCCGCTCAAGGCAATGCCAATAGCGCCCAGCAAAATGATGGCATTCCACAGGTCTTGTATAAAGGCGTCACTCAAATCGTCCAGATAAAGCCCTGTGATGAAGGTCCAGTCCCACGGCTTGTAGGTCAGCACATAAGCGCCCTTGGGAAACACCTTTTTTTGATCTGCATGGCCGGGCTTTGGCCAGACATATTCAATCCATCCCTCTCCAGCGCCTTTGGCGATGTTCGCCACATTCCTGTAGAAGTACTGTCCGTTCGCATCCTTGAAATCAGTGGCATCTTTGCCGACGAGTTCTGTTTTTATCGGATGCATGACAACCGCAGGATGAGAATTAATGACCGTGTAGTAGCCATCCTTCCCGTAGCGCATGGCCTTGAGCCTGGCCAGCGCCTGGTTTTGTGCCTCCTCCAGCTGCAATGCGCCGGAGGAAACCAACGCCGCATATTCCTTCACAGTTGACATCCCGACGTCAGTCGCAAACTTCAAAGCAATCTGGCGTTCCTCAAAACGCTGGGATTTGTTCTGAAAGATATTGACTGTACTGATACCCAACAGGCAAAGCCAGCTAATAACGAGTGGCAAATAAAGTTTGGTGCGAAAGGTTAGCGTCATGTTGGTTAAACGTTAGATAAAGATGCGTATTGAAAGGGGGTAATTGTTGTTGCGGGGGGGTCCGAGTCAAGCTACGCGCTTTTCCACCAGCCCCATTTCCCAACTTGTCATGAACCGGTCGATATCGATCAGGATTAGCCTGCGTTCGCCTAGGGCCGCCAGGCTCATCAATATTTACTCATTAAATCGACCTCTCGGGCAATTTTTACGTTCTCTACTAGCTATTAAATACATAGCTATTTAAAAATTTTTGTAGTTTGGGTTAGCCCCCAGGGGCGTAACCCAACATCGGCGGTTGCGCCCCTGGGCATGTCGGATAACGCGTGCGACTAACCCGACTTCATCTTTTTTAGAACGTTTCCCAGTCCCCGCCGGCAGCCGTCGCAGCAGCTGCCAGTTGCGAGCGTTTGGGAGCGGCAATAGCTGGCTTGGCGCCCGGTAACTGCTGGGGTGCGGCGGTCTTTTTGCGGCTGTCTGGACGCGGGGGGGCAGCCCCGTAACGGACTTGGCTGACTTGTGCCTCATCGAGTCTGAAAACGCTGACCACCTGGCTCAAGCCGGCAGCCTGCTCCTGCAGCGACTGCGCGGCTGCGGCTGCTTCTTCGACCAGCGCGGCGTTTTGCTGCGTCACCTGGTCCATCTGCGTGATCGCCTGGTTGATCTGCTCTATGCCCTGCGTCTGCTCCTGGCTGGCCGCCGTGATCTCGGCCATGATGTCCGTCACGCGTTTGACGCTGTCCACGATCTCGTCCATCGTCCGGCCCGCCTCGGCCACCTGCTTGCTGCCTTCCTCGACCTTGTCCACCGAGTCGCCAATCAGGGTCTTGATCTCCTTGGCAGCCGCAGCGCTGCGCTGGGCCAGGTTTCTGACCTCGGCCGCCACCACGGCAAAGCCCCGCCCCTGCTCGCCCGCCCGGGCCGCCTCGACGGCCGCATTCAGGGCCAGGATGTTGGTCTGAAAGGCGATGCCGTCGATCACGCCAATGATGTCCACGATTTTCCTGGACGAGGTGTTGATGGCGCCCATGGTGTCCACCACCTGCGAGACCACCGCGCCGCCGCGCACGGCCACGCTCGACGCTGACACGGCCAGCTGGTTGGCCTGACGCGCGTTGTCGGCGTTTTGCTTGACGGTGCTCGTCAGCTCCTCCATTGAGGCGGCGGTTTCTTCGAGCGAGCTGGCCTGCTGCTCGGTGCGGCTGGACAGGTCCAGGTTGCCGGCGGCGATCTGGCTGGAGGCCGTCGCGATGGTGTCGGTGCCCTGGCGGACCTGGCCGACGATGCCCGTCAGGCTGGTATTCATGTCCTTCAAGGCCTGGAGCAACTGCCCAGTCTCGTCTTGGGTCCTCACTTCGATGTCGCTGGTCAGGTCGCCAGCGGCCACTTTCTGGGCCACCAGCACGGCCTGCTTCAAGGGGTTTGTGATCGAGCGGGTAATCCAGAAGGCAAAAGCGCTTCCCAGCAGCACAGCGAGCAGGCCCAGACCGATCATCAGAGTGCTTGTCGAGGCGACGCGCTGCTCGACATCAGCGCCGCTGACTTCGACTATCTTTCTCTGCAGCGCAACGATGCGAGTCACGTTGTCTTGCACTGCATCGAGCGCTGGCAGAGTCTCGTTGTTCAGGACCTGGATGGCCTCTGCCTTGTTGAATTGGGCCAGCATCTTGATGGACTTGTCCATGGACTGGAGGTAACGAGCGCGTTTTTCCTTGAAGTCGGCGAGCAGAGACTTTCCCTCGTCCGTGGTCATCAGCGTTTCAAGGACTTGCACAGCATCATTGATGGTTTTTGCGTTGCTCTTGATCCGTTCATTGATCGTGTTGGTCTGCGCTGCATCCTGCGCAAAGAACAGCTCCATGGTGCGGCGCGCATTTGCGCGGATGGTGGCGTTGATGGTGTTGGCAGCCTCGGCCTTGACCCAGTCTTTCTTGACCATGTCAGCGTTGCTGTCGCCAATGCTGTTCAGGTTTGACAGCACAACCACGATCAGGGACGCCATCATCAGCAGCACCAGCGCAAAGCCCGAACTCAGCCGGGTGCCAATTTTCAGATTTCCGATATTCATTTTCTTCTTCGTTGATTCAGTTCTTTTTCGGTTTCTACACGGGAAAGTCAGGCCACCATTTTTTCAATCAAGCCCATCTCATCGCTGGACATGAGTTTTTCGAGATCGACCAGAATCAGCATGCGATCGTCCAACGTTCCCAGACCGATCAGGTAGGCGGTATCGAGCACCGAACCCATCGCTGGCGCTGGCTTGATCTGCCCGGGCGTCAAGGTGATCACGTCCGAAACGCTGTCCACCACCATGCCCATGACCCGGCTGCCGATGTTGAGAATGATCACCACCGTGAACTGGTCATACGATGGCGTTCCCAGATTGAACTTGATGCGCATGTCGACGATGGGAACAATGATGCCGCGCAGGTTCACCACACCCTTGATGTGCTCGGGTGCATTGGCAATGCGCGTGACCGTGTCATAGCCGCGCAATTCCTGCACTTTCTGGATGTCGATGCCGTACTCTTCCTGGCCCAGCGTGAAGGACAAAAACTCCAGCGCCTTGGGCGCCGCAGCACTGCGAGGCTCTGCAGCGGCGTTAAGAGACGGGGGATGGCTGGTGGTTGCGTGCATGAAAATTCCTTGAGCTGAGGGTGGTGAGGCGCCTGGCCAGGCGCGTGCAAGTTTTGGGAACCGAAAAGCTGTGCTGGCAGTGAATAACTGTCTTTGTTTATCGGCTGAATAATCGAAAAATGAAGGCCAGCCCGTCTTCCCAGCCGTTCATTGCGCTTTTATTTGCGTTTTTTTTGCCCCCGTTTTGTATGACACTAACTAGACCATCTGTTCCATGAGGCGAACCAGCTTTACGCCGTACTGCGGATCGGTGGCGTAGCCTGCACGTTGCAGCCCATGCGCAGCTTCGGCCGGATCCTTCGTGGCCAGCACGTCGGCGTAACGTGGGTTGCTGGTCAGGAAGCGGGCATAGTCGGTAAACGATTCTTCATAGGAGCTGTACGCACGAAATTTGGCCTGGATTTTCTGGGCCACACCGTTGACGTATTCGGTCGTGGTGGTTTCAACCACCGGGCCTTTCCAGCTTTTGTCGGCCTTGATGCCAAACACGTTGTAGCTCGTCCGGCCGTCGTCGGCGCGAATCTCGCGTTTCCCCCAGCCTGATTCCAGCGCGGCCTGCGCCATGATCAGTTGCGCCGGTACGCCGCTGGCTTGGCTGGCCCGCTGCGCAGCGGGCAGCATGCGTGAAACGAATTGCTCGACATGCGCTTGCGGCAGGACGCTGCGGCTCATCGTGGCCTGAGCGGTGGCGGTCTCGTAAAACGAAAGGTCTGGCGCGCGCTTGAGCGGCGGCATCGGCTGGGCAAAACGCTGTGAATCCGTGGCCAGCGGCATGCCCAGCGGCTGGGCTCCGGGCATCTCACCCCTTGGGCCGTCGGCTGGCGCCAGTTGGACGGCATCGCTGCCCAAGGCGCGGTTGAGCTGCGCGAACATGGCCTCGGCAAGGCCCAGCCCCCGGCCTGAAAGGTGCTGCGACAGTTGCTGGTCCAGCATCGAGGTGTACGTCTTTTCCTGCGAGCTGCTGAACAGCCCGTCTGACGGCGTCGCTTCGCGCATGCTTTTAAGCATCATCTGCATGAACATCACTTCAAACTGTTTTGAAGCCTGCTTCATGCCTTCCTGCGGCGAGGTGCGGACGGTACGCCGCAAGGCGTCAACACCCTGCACGTCCAGCGACAGGCGCTGATCGAGCACACCCGGGCCGGAAGCATTTGGGCCATTGAGGCTGGAAAGTCCGGCACTGGTCATGAAAGCACCTTAAATAATTTCAAGCTCGGCGCGCAAGGCGCCCGCCGCTTTCATGGCCTGCAGAATCGACACCAGGTCCTGCGGGTTGGCGCCCAGGGTGTTGAGTCCCCTGATGACATCTGCCAGCGAAGCCCCGCCGCGCACGACTTGCAGCGCGCCGCCGGCCTGGCTGATCTCGATCTGCGACTTTTGCGTCGCAACGGTGGCACCACCTGAAAGCAGGTTGGGCTGGCTGATGACGGGTTCGGTATTGATCACCACCGATAAATTACCGTGTGCCACGGCGCAATCGTTAAGCCTGACGTTTTGGTTCATCACCACCGAGCCGGTTCTGGCGTTGATGACAACTTTGGCGACGGCCTGCGCCGGCGCTACGTCAAGATTCTGGATGCGCGCCAGGAAACCGACGCGCTCTTCGGGTCGGGCGGGCGCCGTGACCTGGATCACCCGGGCGTCCAGCGCGGTGGCAGTACCGGGGCCAAAACTGCGGTTGATCGCTTCCATGGCCGTTTGCGCAGTGCCAAAATCGCTGGTATGAAGTTCCAGCATCAGGGTGCCGTCGCCGCCGAGCGGAGACTCGACGGCGCGCTCGACGATCGCGCCGGCCGGAATCCGGCCAGAACTGAGCTGGTTGATCTTGACCGAGCTGCCGCCGGCAGAAGCGCCGGCCCCGCCAATCACCATGTTGCCCTGGGCCAGGGCATACACCTGGCCATCAGCGCCTTTCAAGGGCGTCATCAGCAAGGTGCCGCCGCGCAGGCTTTTGGCATTGCCCAATGACGATACGGTGATGTCGATGTTCTGTCCGGGCCGCACGAAAGGCGGCAAGGTTGCCGTCACCATCACGGCCGCTACATTTTTCAGCTGCATGTTGGTGCCGGCCGGCACCGTCACGCCAAGCTGCCCAAGCATGTTGTTCAGGCTTTGGGTGGTGAATGGCGTCTGCATGGTCTGGTCGCCGCTGCCATCAAGGCCCACCATCAAGCCATAGCCAATCAGCGGGTTGTCGCGCACGCCCTGAATGCTGGCCAGGTCCTTCAGCCGCTCCGCCTGTGAAGGCAGGGCGATCAGGAGACTGGCAAGAAAACACAGTTTCATGGCGACTGCCAAGACCGGCTTGCTGGTGCGAACGTCACGCGAAATAGTTTGATGCATGGTCAGAAAGGCAGCACGTTGAGGAAGGCACGCTGCAGCCAGCCCATGGTCTGCGCTTCGTCGATATACCCTTTGGCGCTGTATTCAATCCGGGCGTCTGCCACCTGGGTGGAAGGCACGGTGTTGCTGGCGCTGACGGTGCGCGGATTCACCACGCCAGAAAACCGGATGAACTCGGTGCCCTGGTTGATCAGCATCTGCTTTTCACCGCTGACCAGCAGGTTGCCGTTTACCAGGACATCCACCACCGTGACGGTGATGACGCCGTTGAAGGTGTTTCTGGAATTGGCACCGCCCTTGGCACTCATGGTGTTCTTGCCGCTGGCCTCTGCGTCCAGGTCGCTTGAAATCAATCCCCCGATCAGCTTTGGAATCAGACCGAGCACAGAACTGGCACTGCCGCTGCGGCTGGCGTCTGCAGCGGAGTTCTTGCTGGCATTGATGTTTTCACTCACCACAATGGTCAGGATGTCACCGATATAACGGGGCCGCCGGTCTTCGAACAGGGCCTGCGTGCCAAAGCCTGTGCGGTAGATCGACCCATTCGCTGGTCCTGCGGGGCGAACCTGGAGGTCGGCACGGGCGCTCATGGGCTGCTGCACCAGCGGTTCGCGCGGTATTTGGGCGCAGCCGCCCAATAGCAGGCTGGCCGCCATTGCCCACCCCATAAGCCGGCAGTTTGCGAACAAGTGGCACATCACAGCTGCGACAGCCGTGCCAGCATTTCGTCTGAAGTCTTGACGACCTTGCTGTTGATTTCATAGGCGCGCTGCGTCTGGATCATGTTGACGAGTTCTTCCACGACGTTGACGTTGGATGATTCGACATAGCCCTGGTTGAGCGTTCCCGCGCCATTCTGGCCGGGGGATGTCTGGTTCGCGCCGCCGGAAGCGTCGGTTTCAACGTACAGGTTTTCACCATTGCTTTGCAGACCGGCGGAATTGAGAAAAGTCGCCAACTGGATCTGGCCGACCTGCACGCTGGCCGCGCTGCCCGCCTGAACCACCGACACCGTGCCATCGCGGCCTATGGTCATGCTGGTGATGTTTTGCGGCAGCGTGATGGCTGGCTGCACCGGATAACCACTGGCGGTCACAAGCTGGCCATTCTGGTCGGTCTGAAAGGAACCATCGCGGGTGTAGGCGGCTGTGCCATCGGGCATCAGCACCTGGAAAAAACCGTTCCCGTTGATCAGCACATCTTTCGGGTTTTCGGTTTTGGTCGAATTGCCCTGCGTATGAATGCGCTCTGTGGCCACCACGCGCACGCCAGTGCCCAGTTGCAGGCCCGAAGGCATGCGGGTCTGGTCTGACGTCTGGCCGCCACTTTGGCGAAGGTTCTGGTACATCAGGTCTTCGAACACGGCGCGGCTGCGCTTGAAGCCCGCGGTGCCGACGTTGGCCAGGTTGTTGGCGACCACATCGAGCTGGGTCTGCTGGGCATCAAGACCGGTCTTGGCAATGGAGAGAGAACGAATCATGGGAGAAATCCTGCGAGTTGGCCGAGGCCTGGTTCATGTCAGAAAAAGAAATCGAGCGCAAACTAACTGCTGGACAGCAGCTTGTTGGCCTGCTGATCGTTGCTTTCAGCCGTCTGCAGCGTCTTCATCTGCATTTCAAAGCGGCGCGCGTTGGCAATCATCTCCACCATGACTTCGACCGGATTGACGTTGCTGCCTTCCAGCGCGCCAGTCAGCAGCCGCACGGCAGGATCGGCCTGGGCGGGGGCTGCGCCGGCTTGCATCCGGAAAAGCCCGTCGTCGCCGCGCACCAGGTCGCCAACGGGTGGATTGACGAGTTTCAGGCGCCCTACTTCAGCCGCACCAGTCAGCGGGTCGCCTGGGCCGATGGCGCTGACGACGCCTTCGCTGGTTACGACCAAGGCCGACCCGGGCGGCACCACCAGCGGCCCGGCTTCGCCTGCGATGGGCCGGGAATCCATGGTCATCAACTGGCCCTGGGCGCCAACCTGCAGGTTGCCGACGCGGGTGTAGGCTTCGCTGCCGTCTGGCATCTGCACTGTCAGCCAGCCCTCGCCGCGAACGGCCACATCCAGCGCGCGGCCGGTCTGGGTCATGGGACCGCTGCGCATGTCGGCACCAGGCGTCGAAGCCACCACCATGGCGCGCGTGGCGGCTTCCTGGCCGACCACCGGCACAGCCCGAAAGCTGTTGATCTGGGCACGGAAACCGGGCGTCGAGACATTCGCCATGTTGTTGGCGACCGACGCCTGCTGCTCCATCGCCTGCTTGGCACCGCTCATGCCGACGTAGATCATCCGGTCCATACTTTTGTCCTGGGTTCGCTGGTTTTGTTGATGCCACGGCCTGCTGTGTCAGCGGGCCACAAGCGCATTAGCGTATGTTCATCAGGGTCTGTACCACCTGATCCTGCGTCTTGACGGTCTGGGCATTGGCCTGGTACGTGCGCTGGGCAATGATCAGATTGACCAGCTCGGAGGTCAGGTCGACGTTGGACGCTTCCAGCGACCCCGAAGCCAACGCGCCCAGCTTGGTGCCAGCGCCAGGGTTGCCGGTCAGTGCCTGGCCCGATGCAGCGGTTTCAGTCCAGACGTTGTCGCCCTTCGATTGCAGGCCCGCCGGGTTTACAAACGAGGACAGCACAATCTGCCCCAGCGTTTTGACCTGTTCATTGGAATACTTTCCGGTCACGGTGCCGTCCTTGCCAATGGAAAACCCGGCCAGGGTGCCCGAGGCATATCCATCCTGATCAAGCTGTTTGACATCGCTTGCACTTCCGTACTGAGTGGTGCCGGTGACCGCAAAGGCCAGCGTCATGGGCGCGGAGCCGTTGGCGAAGTTGATGCCCTCCAGCGCCATTTTTCCATCGGCCGGCGAGAGCAGCGTGCCGCTCGTATCAAAAGTCAGCTGGCCCATCTTGATGCCGACGGTCTCGAGTGCAGCCAGCGCATAAGCCGCTGTGGTCCTGGCGGTCGCCGCATCCTTGGCGTCATTGGCAGCCGTCTCCTTTTCGGCTGTGGTGGCGGCAGGCAGGGCAGCAGCAGCAGCACTGACAGCAGCTTTGTCGTTAGCCGCCGTTGCCGCAGCAGACGCTGCGCCAGAAGCCGCAGTGGCCGCAGCTGTCGATGCCGCCAGCGTTGCCGCTGGTCCTTTGACCGCAACGCCGTCAGCGGTTGCAAACAAAGCCCATGGACTCGAAGTGCTGGGCGCGATGGGGTTGGTCTTGACAAAGAAAGTAGCCAGTTCGTGGGGGTTTCCCAGCGAGTCATAGACCTTGACCGAATTGGAGTAGTTATAGGTCGCTGCGTTGTTGGCGTCAAAAGCCACCGTGGGAATGGCGCCACGCGCGTCCAGATTGAACTGGGCTGCTATGTCCCCGGTAGCTTTCGGAAGCATGGCGGTGCTCGGCAATCGCAGCGCCTCCAGCCCTACGCCCATGGCGCCTGCGGCATCCACCTGATGGCCCGTCAACTGCAAGCCAGCTGCATTGACAACGAAGCCGTCCCTGTCCTTGTTGAATTGCCCGTTGCGTGAATACGCAATCTCGCCGCCCGGACTCGTCATCCGGAAAAATCCGTCGCCTTCGACAATCGCCACATCCAGCGACCGTGCACTGGTTTGCACCGCGCCGGCGTTGAAATTCTGCGACACGCTGGCCACTTTGGCGCCCAAACCTATCTGCGAGCCCGTGAAGACATCGGAAAACTGCACACTCCCGGACTTGAAACCCATCGTGCCTGCATTGGCAATGTTGTTGCCGATGACATCGAGATTGCTGGCAGAAGCGTTCAGGCCGCTCAGTCCTTGTGAAAAACTCATGGTATTTACTTCTTTGAAATTGAAATACAAATAGAAATAGAACTTTTAAATGCAGGCTGCCAGGACATGGCCCACTCAGAGAATCAGGCGCACGTCACCGAGGCGGGCCTGACGGCCTAACCCAAGATCGAGAGAAACGCCCGTGGCGCCCTGCGATACGCTGGAAACACTGGCATAGGCCAGAGCCGTCACCGGCACATTGGTGTCGCCGCTGCGGGCCACTCCATTGACCATGTACCTACCGTCAGCCACTGGCGCGCCGGTGTCACTCAATCCGTCCCACGACAGCGTTTTGACGCCTTGCGGCAACGCGCCCAGATCGAAACTGCGAACGGTATCGCCGGCTGCGTTGGTGATGGTGACCTTCACCGAATCGGCAGATTGAGGCACCTCAAAGGCGAATGGCACGTCGGCTCCGCTTTTGGGCGTCAGCTCGCTGCCAGGGACCAGCACTGTGCGGCCAATCAGCGAAGCCGATTGCAGCACCTGGCTGGAGCCGCTTTGCGCCAGCAGCGACTGAAAGGCACTGTTGAGTTTTTCGATGCCGCTGACCGTGCTCATTTGCGCCAGCTGCGAAGTCAGCTGGGCGTTGTCCAGCGGATTGAGCGGGTCCTGGTTGTTCAACTGCGTGACCAGCAGCTTGAGAAAGCGTTGCTCGCTGTCGGCGCTTGTCGCCGTGGTGGAGGACAGCGCGCCGGGCGCACCGATGCTGTCGGACGAGGTGAGTGCAGACACGGCCATGAAGAAGTTCCCGGGTAAATAATTAGAGGTCGGCCGTCTTCGGCCTTACTGGCCAATCGTCAGTGTTTTCAGCATCAGGGTTTTGGCGGTGTTGAGCACCTCGACGTTGGCCTGGTAGGAGCGCGAAGCCGAGATCATGTTGACCATTTCCTCGACCACATTGACGTTGGGCATGGTGACGTAACCCTCGGCATTGGCCAGCGGGTTCCTGGGGTCATGGACCATGCGCATGGGCGACGGATCTTCAATCACGCGGGCCACCCGCACACCACCGATACCCTGGCCATTGGCAGAGTCCAGCTCGAACACCACCTGACGCGCACGGTAGGGCTGGCCATCCGGGCCGGCAACGCTGTCGGCATTGGCCAGATTGCTGGCCGTGGTGCTCATGCGCTGGGACTGCGCCGTCATGGCGGAACCGGCAATTTGAAAAATTCCCATGGAGCTGTTGGAGTACGGCATGCAATGACTTTTTTTCTACGTTACTGGACCGCTGCCAGCAGCGACTTGATCTTGGAACTCAATATCGTCAGGTTCGCCTCGTAGCGCATGGCGTTGTCGGCAAAATTGACGCGTTCGACATCCATCTCGACGGTGTTGCCGTCAAGACTGGACTGGTTAGGCGTGCGGTACAGCAAACCTGCATCGCTGCCGGCTGCGGCCTCACCGGACAGATGGCGAGAAGACGTGGTGGCCATGGAGGTTGTCACGGATTGGCGGCCGCGCTCCACGGCCTGCGACAGCGTGGCGCTGAAATCAAAGTCACGCGCTTTGTAGTTGGGCGTGTCTGCGTGGGCAATATTGGCCGACAACACTTCCTGCCGCCGGCCCCGCAGGTTGAGTGCTTCCTGATGAAAACGCAGCGCGGAGTCCAGCTTGTCTATCATTACTATCCCATCGTGTGAAGTCAGCGGCCGGGTGGTCCACAGGTCCTTGATTGAAAATAATTGTAGGTAGCTGCCTTTTAGCCAATCACTCGAACAGATGGGTTTTAGAGGCCCAGTTCAGTATTCCCCATGGTGGTTGGAAGCCCTGAAAAATGGGGGGAACTGCCGCCAATCGAACAAACAGCATCCGTATCGCGACCCAGTTCACCCCTTGGGCCTGTACTGATTTCCCTAAAATAAAGATCAGATGCCGACTGCACCGCGGCTGGCGATGGCATAAACAATTGATCTGCCGCCATTGCTTTTCAACAAGGATTCCATGACGAAACCCCTGCATGAATCACTGTCCCGGCCGTTTGCTGAAGTGATTGCAATGTTGCTGGTCCTGGCAACGATCGCACCGTCCGCGCACAGCGCAGCACCGCTGCCTTTGTCGGGCTATGCGCGCCCGGTGATTGAGCAGTTTCTAAGCGCTCGAACAACCGGCCTGCCCGGCAAGGTTCAGGTCAGCATTGCCACACCCCTGTCGGGCAATCTGCCGCCTTGTGACGCACTCGAAGCCTTTTTACCTCCTGGCGCACGCTTGTGGGGACGTGTTTCGGTCGGGCTACGCTGCCATGCGGGCCGGCCTTGGACTCGCTACGTCCAGGCGTATGTCGCAGTAACGGGGCCCTACCAGATCGCCACACGACAAATTGAAGCCGGGCAAGCCTTGCTGCCAGCGGATACTTCCACCCGGGAAGCAGACCTGACCACCCTGCCCGCTGGCGTGATTGTGGATTCGACCCAGTTGGGCGGCATGGTGGCACTGAACCGCATCGCTTCAGGCGCGCCGATCCGGCGCGAACAACTGCGCGGCATTCCCGTTGTGAAACAGGGGCAAACGGTCAAGCTGGTCACCCGGGGACCTGGATTTGTGATCAGCACCGAAGGCAAGGCCATGACCGGCGCCGCCGCCGGCGCGGTGATTCAGGTCAAAATCCAGGGCGGACAACGCATCAGCGGCATCGTGCTCCCAGACGGGACCGTTGAACGCGACAACTGACAGGCCTGAAATTTTTCTGCCATCTGCCTAAAGTTTCAGAAAAACCTGCCGTTATGCGAATAAGTGCCTAAGAGAACCTCATGAAAATCAATCAAAACGTCACCTTCTTGAACAACGGGACCCCTGCTCCCGCAGTGGCGTCCACCAAGAGTAGCGCTCCCGCCAACGCATCGGCAACACCATCGCCGGCTGTCAACAACCATGCCAGGCTGACCTCCGACTTTGACGCTGCCCGCGTGGCCGAGATCCGCGAAAGCATCCGTGCCGGCCGCTACCAGGTTGACACGGCCAAAATCGCCGACGGCCTGCTCTCCACCGTGCGTGACTTGCTTGACAGGAAAACATCATGAGCAGCCTGCTGCTACAGCACCTGACGCAGGAGCACACCGCCGTGGCGGAATTTCTCGACCTGCTCACGCGTGAAGCCGACGCCATGTCCCAAGGCCATTTCACCGCCCTGCAGGAACTGGCTGAACGTAAATCAAAACTGGCCGACAGCGTTGCCCTGCTCGGTCGCCAGCGGGAAAACGAGCAAATGAGGCTGGGCTATAAAGCGGATCTCAGCGGTGCCGAGGCGGCGGCTGCCGCTGGCGGGCAAAGCCTGACCCAGGCGTGGAAGCAATTGCGGGAATGCGCAGCCCAGGCCCACGCGCTCAATCACGCCAATGGCGTCATGATTCACGCCCATCTCGATTTCACCCGACAAGCCATCAGTTTTCTGAAGGCCAGCGGCAAACCCCTGTATGGCCCGGATGGCGCACATGACGCCGGCGCCGCAAGCGGCAACCGCCTGGCGGTCGGCTGAGCTTTTAAACAATCGACGCTGTTCAGGCGGCGCCATTGATGGCAGATTTTGAACCCCGATCTGCGGCTCAAGTCCTTGGCAGATGTCGGCTTGCGCTACGCGGAGCCGGCCTGCGCCGGACTGGTTGCTCACACGGCGCCAAGTCCTTATAAAATATAAGATAAATAAGGCTTTAGCGCAATACCTACGGGCTCTATTAGCTATTAATTTAATAGCTAAAATCTTTTCTGGCTCTCCGTCTTCTGGAAGCAGGGCATGACCAGGCAGTGTGGGCGCTAAGGCAATTCAGCCAACAGCCCGCGCAGGCGACTGATCGCCTGGCTGTGCAACTGGCAAACGCGCGACTGGCTGACTTCCATGATGGCTCCGATCTCCCGCAGGTTGAGTTCCTCGTCGTAGTACAGGCTCAGCAGCAGGCGCTCGCGCTCGGGCATGGCGCCAATGGCATCGATCAGGCTTTGCCGCAAACCGTTTTTCAGCAACTGGGCCAGCGGGTCGCCGGTTTCACCGGCATCGTCGTGCCGGCTGCTGCATTGCTGGTCAATGAATGTGTTTTCCTGGCTGTTGCGGTCAAAGTCTTCGTAATAGAGCAGCTGGCAGCCCTGGATTTCCTGCAGCAAGCTCTGGTAGGCGGGCAAAGGCAGCTGCAGTTCCGCGGCAATCTCGCCCTCGGTGGGAGGCCTGCCGCGCTTTTGCTCCTGGGACTGAATGGCCTTGGCCACGCCGCGCGAAGACTGACGCAAGCCGCGCGACGCCCAGTCGTTGGCGCGCAACTCGTCCAGCATGGCGCCGCGTATGCGCTGGCTGGCATAGGTTTCAAACTTCGCGCCCTGGTCGTCCTGGTAGCGGCTGGCCGCATCGAGCAAACCGATCATGCCGGCCTGGATCAGGTCATCGAGATCGACGCTGGCCGGGAGCTTGGCCATCAGCTGCAATGCCAGGCGGCGCACCAAAGGCGCATGCTGCGTCAGCAACGCGGCTGAACCGGATTGGTCCATTTTTCCCTGGGAGGTGTACATGAAGGATGCGTCCTGCTTTCTTGACAATCTGGCGATGATTCCGGACAAGTGCTTCAGTGCATGCCGGCCACGGCTGGGGCTTCAGGGCGCGTGATCCGGCCAGGCAGCAGCGAAGGCGTCCGGCTGGGGGTTGGCGAGCGTGGCCACTGCAGCAAATCGGCGGCAATGCGGCAAAAGTCCCGAGCCGCGCTACTGGTGCTGAAGGCCTGAACCACCGTCAGGTTCAGGCGACTGGCCTGGGCCAGCAGCGGATCGGCCCTGACGAAGCCTGCCGTTTGCAGGTCCAATCCGAGATAGCGGCTGCCTGTCGTGGCCAGGTTGGCCAGCATGCGCTGGGCTTGGGCCGGGTCATCGGCCTCGTTGACCAGCACCCGTAAATGCTGAAACGCATGCGCATAGTGAAGCTTTTTGATGCGCAGATAGGCTTGCGTGATGGCTTGGGCATTGGCCTGAAACACGACCAGAATATGGTCGGTACTCGCGGCCAGCGTGGACAACGCACCGTCCGGGTCCAGCACGGCATTCACCAGAACCAGCCGCCCGTCGCGCGCAAGCGGCATGGCCTGCGGCCCGACGCATTCGTCCAGCAGCAGCACGTCCTGGCCTTGCTGCATCAGGGCTGCAGCCAGATTCTGCGTCACGCTGCAGACTCCGGCGCTGGCCGGACTGTCGATCACCGCCACGCGTTGTGCGGTGTTGCCGCCCATCAGCCGGCGCAGCCCATCGGCCTGGTCAAGCACTATTTTCTCCATGCTGTACGTCTCGTTTTTGCACCGGCTCCGGGTACACCGCGAGCGACTCGGCAGTCTCATCACTCTCCAGTGCATCCAGCAGCACATAGAGTTTTCCCAGGCCTTCAAACAGCACCGGGCCTGGCACCGGCTGGTCTGCGTGAACTGGCTGTCCGGTCAATTGAGACACAGCCCTGCGCGCCGTTGCAGCCCATGTGTGTGGGGCCTGCTGCAGGCGAAACACCGTGGTGCTGGCCTGCGCCGCAACCCGCAGGATGTCGAGACGGACCGGTTCAGCCGAAGCAAGACTGTCTGCGAACTGCAAAAGGCTTTGCTCAAGGAGTTTGAAATATGGCTCGACCGCAGAACGCCAGACCGCCCACTGCATGATTTGCGGTGCTTTTGCCTGAATACTGATACTGGTCAGCAGATAGCTGTGAGCCAACAGCTTGCCGCTGGCCGCATCCACAACTCGCCTGACCACGCAGCGTTGCAAAGAAGCCTCGGCGATAGCACCGGTATGCTCGCCTTGGGCATCAGGGCACAGGCTGACCAGCATTTCAGCAATCGACAGCAATCCCGTCTTGCCGCGAAACGAGACCGGCTGCGGCAGGCTGAATTCCAGCCCTGAAACGAGTTCTTGCAAGGTTGCCGAAAGGCCGTCTTCGGCAAGCTCCACCTGAAGGCTGGCCGGAACAGAGGCCACCCAGCGAAGGCCGGCAGCTTGCCAGACCTGAATCTGGTCGAGCGATGCCATGCCGGAAAACAGATGAATCACCGGCTTGTTGTCGAAATGGTGCGGATCCAGAGCGTCAGGCGGCACTTTATCCGCGTTGGCGGCGCCCGCCAATAACACCGATAACGCCGCAGCAAAAGGCTGGCCGGTGCGGTCAGACAACAAGGCGGTGACATGGATGCGGGAGTCGCCCTTGTCATCGGCGGGCAGCGTGATGTCGCGGCTGCTGGCCAGTACGTAATCGCCGCAATGGCGCTTGCTGTCGGCATGCGCCTGCCGCACCAGCGTAGCGGCGATGACACCCGCTTGCACCGGGTCGCCCGAGAGCTGGCGCCAGAGGGCACGGCTTTGCTCAAAGCCGATGTCGCCCGTCGCCAGAGCCGCCGCATTGGAGGTCAGTTCCTGGGCGTTGTGGGCCAGTGTGCTGATCAGTTGCCGGCACTGCGCGCGCAGGCGCTGACTGACCGCTTCAGCGGCAGCCACTTTCTCTTCGTTGCGCAAGGCGGCGGGTTGCTCATCCAGATCGGCCTCGCCAGGCACAAAAAGGGAACTCTGGCTCTTGGCCTCAAACACGCTGTCAATCAGCAGCTTGCGATTGCCGAGCAGAAGGTTTTCCGGCACTTTCTGGCCGCTGGAGACATAGTGAATGGTCAACTGGTGACGAATCACGATGTCAACCAGCACCCCCGGATGCGTGGCTTCATCGACTTTGGTCAGAATGCAGCCCGCCAGGTCGGTGCCGCTGGCCGCTTGACCGCCATGGCGATACGCCTTGACCACTTCATTGAGCGTGTCGCCATGGCTGGAAGCATTAAGCAGCAGCAGACGCTTGACCGGACGGCTGGCACCGCACAGCATGGCAATCTGGTCGGACACGGCGCGGTCGCGCTGGCTCATGCCGACGGTGTCGATCAGCACCATGTGCTTGTCCTGCAGACTGGCAAGCACCGCTTCCAGGTCGCCAGCGTCCTTGACGGCGTGAACCGCCACGCCCAGGATCTGGCCGTAGATGCGAAGCTGCTCGTAGGCACCGATGCGGTAGCTGTCGGTGGTGATCAGCGCCAGTTTTTCGGCCCCGAATCGCATCACGCAACGCGCTGCCAGCTTGGCCGTGGTGGTGGTCTTGCCGACGCCGGTCGGCCCCATCAGGGCATACACGCCGCCTTCATTCATCAGGGCGTCTTCGTCTTCCAGCACTGGCATCTGACCTGCCATGGCCGACTTGATGTACGCCAGGCCACCGGCATGGTCCAGCCCGGTTGGCAAATCAGTCAGCAGGTCTTTGGCCAGGCGGGCACTGAAGCCGGCACCCAGCAAGGTGCGCAGCAGTTGCCCGCGCAGCGGATCGCGCTTTTGCGCCTCGTTCCACGTCAGGCCCGCAAGCTGCTCTTCAATCATGCCGCGCATGGAATGGATTTCGCGCAGGACGCTGCTGTCACCGCCGTCAACCGGGGCGGCAGGCGCCGGCACAAGCATGAGCGGTGACGGGGCAGCAAGGGCCAGGGACGCAACGGACGGAATTCTGCCTGCCGCAGGCGCTTGCAGCGAAGCCACGATTTCCACGCCCCCAGCGGTCACGCGACTCGACACCACGAACGCGTCCGGCCCCAGCTGTTCGCGCAGCAGCCGCAAGGCCTTCAGCGTGGAGCTTGCAACGACGGTGCAGGTGGTCATGCCGGTTTCGCTGCCAGTGGTCAAGACTTGCCTCCAATCGTGGCGGTGACCCGGATGGTGCGGGTATCAGGAATTTCGGCATGTGACAGGACCTTGAGCTGCGGCAGGCTACGGCGCAAAAAGCGCGCCAGCAAGACCCGCAGCGGGTGCTGCACCACCAGCACGGCCGGTAGTCCCAGTTGTGTTTGGCGTGCCATGGCCGACTGGGTTTCACGCAGCAGGTTGTCGGCCAGCCCCGGCTCCAGGCCGTTGCTGTTGCTCAGGGCCTGCAGCAGCACGCGGTCCAGCGAACTGTCCAGGCCGATGACCTCCAGTTGCTCGTTGCCCGGGTAAATATCCTGGATGATGGCGCGCCCCAGAGCCAGCCGGATCAGCGAGGTCAGCTCCGTCGTGTCCGCCACCGCCGGCGCCTGTTCGGCCAGCACATCCAGAATGGTGCGCATGTCCCGGATCGGCACACTCTCGTCCAGCAGGTTTTGCAGCACCTTTTGCACACTGGTCAGGGACAGCGCCTTGGGCACCAGGTCCTGCACCAGCAGCGGCGACTCCTTGCCGATGCGGTCGAGCAACTGCTGCACTTCCTGGCGTCCAAGCAGTTCGGCCGCATGCGCATGAATCAGGTGGTTCAGGTGCGTGGCCACCACGGTACTGGCGTCCACCACCGTATAGCCATAGATCTGCGCCTGCTCGCGCAGGCTGGCGTCGATCCAGATGGCAGGCAGGCCAAAGGCCGGGTCCTTGGTCTGCGTGCCGGGCAAGGTCGCGCTGACCTGCCCCGGATTGATCGCCATCCACTGGCCGGGCGTGGCTTCGCCACGGCCAATCTCTACACCCTTGAGCCTGACAACATAGGCATTGGGCTTGATTTCAAGGTTGTCGCGGATATGCACCACTGGCACCAGAAAACCGATGTCCTGCGCAAACTTTTTGCGAATGCTCTTGATACGGCCCAGCAATTCGCCGTTTTGCGCCATGTCCACCAGGGAAATCAGGCGGTAGCCGACTTCCAGCCCGAGCGGATCGACCAGCGCCACGTCGTCCCAGCTGGCCTCCTGCGATTCCGTCGCGGCGGGCGCGGGGGCTGGCAGCGCGGCGGTTGCGGCGGTGCTGACGGCCTGGCGCTGCATCACGCGCCGGCCCATCCATACCAGGCCGCCGGCAATAAGCAAAAAGGCCAGGTTCGGCATGCCCGGAATCAGACCCATCATGCCAATGACGCCGGCTGTCAAAAACAGCACCTGAGGATTGGCAAACAACTGCCCGGTCAGCTGGCCACCGACGTCCTCGTCGGTGGTGACGCGCGAGACGATCACGCCGGCAGCCGTCGAAATCACCAGTGCCGGAATCTGCGCGACCAGGCCGTCGCCAATGGCCAGCAGGGTGTATGTCGTACCCGCTTCGGCAAAGCTCATGTCGTGCTGGGCCACGCCGACGACCAGGCCGCCAATGATGTTGATCACCAGGATCAACAGGCCCGCCACGGCATCGCCGCGCACGAACTTGCTGGCACCGTCCATCGAGCCGTAGAAATCGGCCTCCTGCGACACCTCGGCACGGCGTTTGCGCGCCACGTCTTCGCCGATCAGGCCGGCATTGAGGTCGGCATCAATCGCCATTTGCTTTCCCGGCATGGCGTCAAGCGTGAAGCGCGCACCGACCTCGGCAATCCGGCCCGCGCCCTTGGTGATGACCATGAAGTTGATCACCACCAAAATGATGAACACCATCACGCCCACGGCAAAGTTCCCGCCCACCAGAAAGTGGCCGAAGGCCTCAATCACCTTTCCAGCCGCGTCCGGGCCGGTATGGCCTTGCATCAGCACGACGCGGGTGGACGCAACATTGAGCGACAGCCGCAGCAGCGTGGTGAACAGCAGCACCGCCGGAAAGGCAGCAAAGTCCAGCGCCTTCATGGTGTACATGCTGACCAGCAGCACCATGATGGACAGCGCGATGTTGAAGGTAAACAGCAGGTCCAGCAAAAACGGCGGCAGCGGCAGCACCATCATGCTCAGGATCAGAATGACCAGGACCGGACCGACCAGGCCCTTGCCATTGTCGGCGCCCATCAACATGCGAGGCAGCCGCTTCAAGCTGTCGAGTGCGTTCATGCCGGGCTTTCCGCAGAATCCAGGGATTCAGGCACCGGCAGGTTCTTTGGCCGGGGCGGCAAGGCGCCGCCTTCCGTCGTCTGGCGTTGCAGTTGGTAAGCCCAGGCCAGCACTTCAGCCACAGCGGCATACAAATCAGCCGGAATTTCGGCGCCCAGCGCGGTGTGGCGGTACAGCGCCCGCGTCAGCGGTGGCGCTTCCAGCACCGGGATGTTGTGCTCCTGTGCCAGCGCGCGGATGCGCAGGGCCACCAGGTCGGTGCCTTTGGCAATGACGCGCGGCGCCCGCATGTCCTTGTCGCTGTACTTCAGGGCGACAGCAAAATGGGTCGGGTTGGTCACGATGATGTCGGCCTTGGGCACTTCGGCCATCATGCGGCGCTTGGCCATTTGCTGCTGTTGCCGGCGTATCTGCGCCTTGACCTGCGGATCGCCATCACTTTCCTTTTGCTCCTGGCGCAAGTCCTCGCGCGACATGCGGAGTTTTTTCTGGTGGCTCCAGAGCTGGTAGGGCACATCAATCGCGGCCACCAGCAGCAAGGATCCGATGATCAGGGCGCAGCTGCTGGCCACCAGCCGCAGCGTGTGCGCAAGCGCCTCATGCACCGGCTCGCTCATCAGCGCCATGATGGTCTGAAGATTACCGGAGATCACCCACCAGGCGATGCCGCCGATCAGCAGGGACTTGACGATGGTCTTGACCAGTTCGGCCAGCGTTTCGGTCGAAAACATCCGGCCAATGCCGGCGATCGGATTCAGTTTGGAAAACTTGGGGCTAAGCGACTTGCCCGAGAGCAGCCAGCCGCCCAGCAGCATGGGCGCCACCAGCGCCGCCAACAACATCGCGGCCAGCAGCGGAACCAGTGCCTGAAGCACGTGAAATACGGTGTCTTCGGCCTGTACCAGCATCTGCGAAGCATCGAATGCGGAAGCGCGTTCAAACTGCATGCCATTGCGCAGCGCGCTGCCCAGATGACTGGCCATCAGGTCGCCGGTAGCCCACAGGCAGCCCAGCCCGGTGCTCAACATGACAAAAGTGACCAGCTCGCGTGACCGGGCGACCTGGCCTTCCTCGTGTGCCTTCTCCAACCGCCGGGGTGAGGCAGGTTCGGTTTTTTCGAGATCACTTTCTTCCGCCATCAATGCTCCGAAGCTTCAGACGCAAAGTTGTCCGACTCCGGCAATTATTAAGGCGTGCAAGCTGAACCGATCGGCCAAACAAGCCGGCGATAAAGCTGCTGCTTGAGCAATCGGGCAAACCGCCGGCTTAAAACCCGAGGCTGGCCAGCAAGTCGTCAACCTGCGCCTGATCACCGACTGCATCGGGCTGCTGGGGCTTGATTTCAGGGCCATGCAGAAGGTTGGTGTTCGACTCCGGCCGTTTTTCAAGCGGCTTATTGTCAATCAGCAACTGCAGCAGCTGTGTATCCATGTCATTGATCACATTCATCATCTTCTTGATGACCTGGCCTGTCAGGTCCTGAAAGTCCTGCGCCATCATGATTTCCATCAACTGCGCGTTGGTGGCGCTGACCTGCTGCGGCACAGCCCGCAGGTAAGCCCGGTTGTCAAGCACCAGTTCACGCGCTTCGTCCAGGTCCACCGGGCTTTCAAACCAGGCATCCCAACGCTGGGTCAGGTCCTTGGCCTGCCGGGCCAGGTCATCCTGAATCGGCTGGGCCACATCGATGGCATTGAGTGCCCTTTCAGCGGCGCGCTCTGTCATTTGTGCGATGTAGCCCAGACGGTCACGCGCATCGGGAATGGCGTCTGCCACCTTGGCAATGCCCTTGTCCAGGCCCAGTTCCCGGATGCTTTCCCGCATTTGACGCGTTAGCTGACCAATGCGGTGCAGCAACTGTTCGGCTGAATCTGGAACAGTTGCAATAGAAGGATTCTCCTGCGCCATTTCAAGCACTCTCTTTCGCAATTTTTTCAAATATCTTGGTGATCTTTTCTTCCAGCGTGACCGCAGTAAAAGGTTTCACCACATAGCCGTTGGCGCCCGACTGGGCCGCGGCAATGATGTTTTCCTTTTTCGCTTCAGCCGTGACCATCAGCACCGGCAATTTGGCCATCGAGGGATCCGCCCGAATGGCCTGCAGCATGGCCAGGCCATCCATGTTGGGCATGTTCCAGTCGGACACCACGAATCCGTAATTGCCGGCCCTGAGCTTTTCAAGGCCGACAGCGCCGTCTTCCGCCTCATCGACATTGACAAACTCAAGCTCTTTGAGCAGGTTGCGAATGATCCGGCGCATGGTCGGAAAATCGTCCACGACCAGGATCTTTATGCTTTTATCTACCACTTTCGCTCCAAAAATTTAAACATCACGACAGGCTGGCTGCAGAAAATTTTTTCGCACCCAAGCCGATTCCCATCACTTTCCTAGACCCGATTGGCCTGCTGGCCGAAAGACCGCAGGTGGACCATAAGGCGCTGGCTCATGTCCTGCAGAGGCACGACCTCCTGGGCCGCCCCCAAGGCAATCGCTTCACGCGGCATGCCAAAAACCACACAACTGGCTTCGTCCTGAGCCAGCGTGTAGGCCCCGGCCTGGCGCATCCGCAGCAGGCCTTCGGCCCCGTCGCGCCCCATGCCGGTCAGAATCACGCCCACGGCATTTTTCCCCGCATGCCTTGCAGCCGAATCAAACAGCACATCAACCGACGGCCGATGCCGGTTGACCGGCGGTTCAAGGTCCACCTTCGCGACGTAATTGGCGCCGCTGCGGGTCAGCGACAAATGGAATCCGCCGGGCGCGATATAGGCATGGCCTGGCAAAATTCGTTCCCCCTGCACGGCTTCCGAGACAGCGATGCGGCACAAGCCGTTCAGTCGTTCTGCAAACGAATGGGTAAACCCGGCCGGCATGTGCTGCGCAATCAGGATGCCGGGGCAATCCGGCGGCAGGGGCTGCAGCACCTCCCGGATGGCTTCGGTGCCGCCGGTGGAAGCGCCAATGATGATGAGCTTTTCGGTGCTCAGCAAGGGGCTGCGCAGCAGCGGCACATCGGCAGCAGTGCCCGCTCCGCCGACCGCAGCCGCGCGCCTTGCAGGCAGCAGCCTGGCGGCGGCGGCGGTGCGGATTTTGCCGGTGATCAGTTCGGTGTAGGACAGCAGTCCATCGCGAATGCCCAGGCGCGGCTTGGTGACGAAGTCGATTGCGCCCAGTTCCAGGGCGCGCAGCGCCGCCTCGGAACCGCGCTCCGTCAGCGACGACACCATGACCACCGGCATCGGGCGCAGGCGCATCAGCCTTTCCAGGAATTCCAGCCCGTCCATGCGCGGCATTTCCACGTCCAGCGTCATGACATCCGGGTTGTGCTGCTTGACCAGGTCGCGGGCAATCAGCGGGTCAGAGGCAGTGGCCACCACCTCCATGTCGGGCTGGCTGTTGATGATCTCGGTCATCAAATTGCGGATCAATGCCGAATCGTCCACGCACAGCACCCTGATTTTCTTGTCCGTCATGGCGTCCAGCCTGTTGTGTTGTCGAATGTGCGCATTGGCTTGGATGCCAGCCTGTCGCCCCGGCACGTTGACTGCTGATTCAGCAACACGCTGGCAAGGGCCTGCTCCTCGCGCTGCACCAGCAGGGCATCGTCCTGCAGTCGCAGTTTTCGCACCGTCACCCGGCCTGACAATGGGAAAAAGTTGATGCGGCGCGGCAGCTTTCCGCGCAAGTCCTGCGCGGCGATGCGGATGCGCTCGGCCATCAGGTAGCGAAGCACGAAGTCGGCATTGCGCTCGCCAATGTTGAGCAGCGTCATGCTGGCCAGTACGGCGCCGCCGCCAAACACCTTGGCTTCCAGGCGCTCGCGCCGGGCGCCGGCCCGGATCACTTCACCAAGCAGCACCTGCATCGCATGCACGCCATAACGCATGGCGGCGGCCGCATCGAAAACCAGCGGGTCCGCCGCGTCGGGCAACATGAAGTGGTTCATGCCGCCGATGCCCGAGACACTGTCGCGCAGGCAGGCCGACACGCACGAACCGAGCACCGTCGTCAGCACCATGTCGTCGGCCGTGACGTAGTACTCGCCTGGCAGCAGCTTGACCGCCGCCAGGCCGAATTCACGGTCGAAATAATGCCGGCTCGCCAGCGGCTCTGCTTCCGCCGTGATCATGCGGCGCCCCTCGGCCCGCTGCCGGCCAGGCCATAGACGGTCTGTCCGCGCAGCCGCAACGCATGCTGGGCAAAAGTGAAGTTCTCTGAATGCCCGGCAAACAGCAAGGCCTGGGGTTTCATCAGGGGGACAAATCGCTGCAGGATTTTTTCCTGCGTCGGCTTGTCAAAATAGATCATCACGTTGCGGCAGAAAATGGCGTCGAACAACCCCTTGAGCGGCCATTTCGGATCGAGCAGGTTGAGCTTCGAAAACTTCACCATGGCCGCCACTTCCGGCCGTATCCGCACCTTGCCGGCATGCACGCCAGACCCTTTAAGAAAAAACCGCTTCAGGCGCTCGGGTGACAGCTTGCCGGCCTGCTCCATTGTGAAAATGCCTTCCACCGCCTTGGCCAGCACCTGCGTGTCGATGTCCGTGGCCACCACGCTGCAGGCGCTGGCGCGACTTCCAAGCGTTTCGATCAGCGTCATGGCAATTGAATAAGGCTCTTCGCCGGTCGATGCAGCCGAGCACCAGACCGTGACTGGCTGCTGGCACTGGCGGACATGCTCGGCAAGCAGCGGGAAATGGTGCGCCTCGCGAAAAAATGCGGTCAGGTTGGTGGTGAGCGCATTGGTGAACAGCTCCCACTCCTGGCGGTGCGGGTCGGCCTCCAGGAAACCCAGGTAGGCCGAGAACTCGCGCATCCCCAGCTCGCGCAGGCGCCGCGACAGCCGGCTGTACACCATCTGCCGCTTTTGCCCGCTCAGGGAAATGCCGGCGCGCTGGTGGATCAGCAGGCGAATCCGGGCAAAGTCCGTGTCGGTCAACAAAAAGTCGGGGCCTGCCGGAGAAAGCGCAGCAGTGTGGGGGGGTGAATACATTGCAGGCTTGTGGGGTCAAGGGCTCAATAAGCATTGCAAATTGGAGTCAGGCAATGAACAGGGACCAATGTACCCAGCAACGCTCGCCGGCGATGCCCCGAAAAGCATGCCAAACAGCACCTTCCTCTGCGCATGGAGCCGCGATCAGGCTTTCACCCAGCCGGGCCAGGCGGTCAAAGGTTGAGGTCCTGCGCCCACACTATGGCCGACCCATGTGCCTTGTTCACCTGCGAAGCCGTCATGAACAAAGCATCGGCAAGCGCAGGCGCCGAGCCGCTTTCGTCCTCGCAGGCTTCTGCCAGCGCCAGCAAAGGGCCGTAGATGTCACCACGGTGAAGCAAGGCCTGGACAATCGCGCCGGGCATGGACACCTGCTGCATCAGCTGGGGCATCGGTATTCCCAGCAACTGGTCCAACAATGAAAAAAGCCCCACGACAAACAGGTTTCCCGCTTCGCTTGCAGGCAGCAGGCCCTTGCCCAGCAGCTCGACGAATCGCCCCCGCACAATCGCCGTCTGCAGCAGCACCGGCGAAAACCCTGCTGTGCTGGTGGATGCCAGCAGCAGTGCCAGCCAGCGGTACAACGGCAGATAGCCGAGCATCGTGATGGCGTGCCGCAGCGATTCGACTTCCATCTGAAGGCCAAAGCCTGCGCTATTGATGTAGCGAAGCAGCTGGTAGGAAAGTATTGCGTCGCGCTGGAGAACCTTTTCCATTTCGCGGATGTCGGCGTATTCCTGGACCATCTTTATCAACTGCAGGATAAGTACCGTCTGCGGTCCCATGTGGGAAATTCGCGGCAGGTTGCGCGGCAATACACACAGATTTCCAAAAAACCCCGCCAAGCCAAGCGCTGCGCAGGCGTCGAACGCGTCCCAGTCCGCCATCTTGCTGACAAGCAGTTCCAGCGCAGGCTGGGCAAGCGCTGCCAGGCTGGCAATTCTCGCCAGGTCAGGATTCGCCAGATCGGCCACGACATACGTCATCAGCGAAAGCAGGCCGTCTCTTTCATCAAACAGCGTCACGTCCGGATGGCACAGCGCCAGTCCAAAGCCCTGCGCATGCAGCGATATCGCCAGCTCGATGCCTTCCGGGCAGGCCAGCTCGGCCTGCTTGAACATCAGGACCGTCTCAGCCGGATTGAGTGGCTGCAGGTCATCGGCAGACAAGGCCGCCACCTGGATTTCTATGAAAAACAGGCCAGAGCCGGCCCGGCGGGGAAACTGCGCCGCCAGCGCCAGCAGCTGCTTTGTCTGGTCTGGCCGCGTCTGGCCCGCACTGGCGTCAGCGTCCTGCCATGACAGCTGGTAGCCCCGGACACACTGGGCCGCATCGGTCAGGGGCGCTCGGAAAAGATAGTTGTCAGGGTTCATGGGCTGAGGTTCGTGAGTATCCGGGATTGAACGATCAATTGTTCAGCTGCTACCCATCGGGTGGCGTTCCAGCCTCTAGACGATTCGGACGCAGGGCGTGAAGAGAACGGCTTCGAGCGTCAGGCTTCAATGCAAAAAGACAGCAGCGCTCAGGATGGGAAGGTTGCATTGCACCATTGTGCCGCAGGCCCCATGGGCGGGAGGCGTTGAACAGGCGCTTGATCAGTCCTTTGTTTCAAGGATTCAAACGGACCGGGCGCAAGCGGGATGATCGCGCCCTGCCCTTGCCCATAGGTTTCAGGAGCCCAGGAATTCGCCAATGGGTTTGAGGTCTTCCACCCGGTCGCATACCGACTTGACGATCATCAGGATCGGGATTCCGAGCAACAGGCCCCACACGCCCCAGAGCCAGCCCCAGGCCAGCAGTCCCATGAATACAGCGACCGGGCTGAGCCGGCTGGCACGGCTGGTCAGCCAGGGCGTGAGCAGATTGCCCACCAGCGTGTGGATCACGATCGAAGTGCCGCCCACTGCCATCGCCATGTTGATCGAGCCGAACTGCAGGAAAGCGACCAGAGCCGAGGCGGCCGCGGTGACCAGCGAGCCGATGTAGGGCACCAGGTTGAGCACGCACGCGACCACACCCCAGACAGCGGCATTGTCCAGCCCCAGGGTCAACAGCGCGCCTGCAGTCAGCACGCCGACCAGCAGGCTGGTCAGCAACTGCACCTGCAGGTAGCGCTGGATCTGCCCGGCAATCTCGTGTAGCGCCTGCAACGTGATTTTTTTCTTGCTCAGGCTGGGCCCGGCGAGCTTGACCAGCTTGCGCCGAAAAGTGTCGCCTGAAAGCATCAAAAAATAGGTCAAGAACACCACCACCGCGATTTGTCCGATCAGGGCCAGCAGGCCGATGGTGCCGGTCCACAGGTAGTCCTTGATGTTAAAGCGTGGCGCCTCGATCACCACCCGGGTTGCGCCCCGGTTGGGACCGGTGACGGCGGCACTTTCCCGGGTGGCCTGCTCGATCTGGGCGGCCGCTTTCTGCACCGTTTCCAGCGGGCTGTTCGATTTTCCGCTGTCCGACCTGAGCGCACGCCCGAGCTTTTGCGCCGCCGCCGGCAAGGCTTCGATCAGCTGCGTGGCTTCAAGCCGCAGCAGGTAAGCGCCAGAGCCCATGGCCCCCAAAATTCCCAGCAACAGCACGGCCGAGCTCAGCCAGCGCGGCACGCGCCTGTTTTCCATCCAGTTGATCAGCGGCGAAAAGGCGTAGCTGAAGAGCACGCTGAGCATGATCGGGATCAACACGACCCTCGCCCACTGGAGCACAAAAAGACCAGCCAGGATCACCAGGAGCACCAGCGACATATTTCGCACATCGACGGGCATTTGCAAAACAAATCGTTCCGGCTCGGGAAATTCCGTGAGATGGGGTTCAGCGACGACTGGCTCGTCTGCCATGGTTTCTTCGGCCATTTGTCATCCTCGTTAGGGTTGAGTGCTTGCGCCCGGCAATCTGTCAGACAGAGCAGGATGGGCGGGCGAGTTGAAGTATTGCACCCGAAAACCTGCAAATACACCATAGGACGCCTTCCGCAAACTGCGGTATCCGCAGGCGTAACCGGCTGTCAGCTCCTGCTGCAATCCGACCGGGAAGCAGCCTCTTTCTGCGGCTTAGAGGCACCCACAGAATCAGTCGGCAATGGCGTCCCTGACGGCGCCAAGCTGGCGGCGCGACACGGTGAGTAATTCATCCAGACCGTTGAGCCGCACAGCCCAGCCCTCGCCTTCTTCGGGATCAAAATGCTTTTCCAAAGCGCGCACAGCGCGTCTGGCAATCAGCGCATTGCGATGAATCCGCATGAACCGGCTGCCATAACGCGCTTCCAGTTCGCTGAGCGAGCCATCCAGTATGTAGCTGCGCCCGAGGGTACGCACGGTGATGTACTTCAGCTCGGCCTTGAAATAAAGCACCTCCGACAGCGGCACGCGCTCGGTCCGGCCCCGGTCCTGAATGATCAGGCTTTCTTCAGCCTTTTCGGGCTCTTGCGCTTGCCTGGCTTGCACAAGGCGCTCTATTTTTTGTAGCGACTGCTGCAGACGCTCCAGCCGCACCGGCTTGGTCAGGTAGTCCACCGCGTCCAGCTCGAAGGCCTGTACCGCATGCTCGGCATGCGCGGTGACAAAGACCACGGCCGGCGGCTGGGGCAAGGCGGCCAGCAGGCCGGCAAGCCCCATGCCGTCCATCCCCGGCATACGGATGTCAAGCAGCACGGCATCGAACGGCTGGCGCTGCAGCGCGCTCATGGCCTGCACCGTGTCGGCGGCCTCGGCGGCCACCACGGCGCAAGGCGCAGTGCAGTCGCCCAGCAAGGTGCGCAGGCGCGATCTGGCCAGTGCCTCGTCATCGACCAGCAGGATATTCAAAGCCCTCACAGCGGCACTTCCAGCCTGACCTGAAACAGGCCGTCCTTGAACGCGGTCTTGAACTGCGCCTGCACATCGTGCAGCAAAAACAGGCGCTCGCGCACATTCGCCAGCGCCAGGCCGTGTCCCGGCTGACTGCCGCTGCCAGGTACCGAGTTGGTTACTTTGATAACCACGGCACCGCCGCGACTGCGTGTGGAAATTATCAGTTGCGCGCCGCTGGCGCTGGGCTCCACGCCATGCCGCACGGCGTTTTCCACCAGGGGCTGCAGCAGCAAAGGCGGCAGTCGGGCCGCGTTGGCGCCGGGGTCGAGGTTCCATTGCACGCGCAGCCTGCTGCCAAAGCGGACCTGCTCAATGTCAAGGTAACGCTGCGCCAGCGCGATTTCATGTGCCAGCGTGACCGACTCCGCCGGGTCGGCCAGCGCGCTGCGAAACAGCTCGCTCAAGTCTTCCAGCACCGCTTCGGCCCTGGCCGGCTCGGCACGCACCAGCGCAATCGCGCTGTTCAGCGTATTGAACAAAAAATGTGGCCGGATGCGCGACTGCAATTCGGCCAGCCGGGCCGCCGTGGCCGCAGGGGTTCTGGCCTTGGCACGCCAGAACAGCCCTGCCAGCACCATGGCCGACAGCAGCGTGCCGGCAACCCCGCTGGCCCACCATGGCGCCATGGGCAGCATGCCCATCATCCACAGCAGTCCGCAGGCATAAATCCCTGCGACCGCACCCAGGCCGGTGCCGGCCAGCCACTGCCCAGGAACTTGTAAACGGTTGAGTCGGCCTTTGAAAACGCACACCGCGATCAGCCAGGCCAGCGTGGCGGGCAATACACCGCCGGTCAGCAGCGAAAACCACAGCAGCCAGTCCAGTGGGTTGGAGGTGACAAACATTGCGCCCACACCGGCGAATGCCTGCACCAAAAGGACGACCCGCAGCACGACACCCACATGGCAGGCGTCAAACAGGCTGGCGCGTGGCGTAAAAGGCGAGTCAGCCTGCAGCGAATCGGACCGTGCCAAACCGCCATGCAGCGTGGAATCGTCAAAGTTCTGTAGGGGGGTGGTCGGTGTCATCGAAAGAAAGCAGGGGTTGTGGTTCTTCAGTCCGGGGTGATTTTCAGGCCTTCAGGCACATAGATAAAATTGACACGATGAGTATTGCACTGGCCAGGGCCTTACGGCTGCTGCACTGAACACTATTTAAGCGTCCCCAGCCAATTGCTCCCACACCGTGCTCGTTTCAATCCGCCCGAGCCTGCCCATCCAAGAAAGCCCGCATGAATCAATTCGACAAAAAATCCCAAGCCTGGTCAGCCCTGTTTTCAGAACCCATGAGCGATCTGGTCAAGCGCTACACCTCCAGCGTATTTTTTGACAAGCGGCTGTGGCAAGCCGACATCGCCGGCTCGCTAGCGCATGCCGACATGCTGGCCGCACAAGGCATCATCGCCCCGGCCGACCACACAGCGATCCAGAACGGCATGGCGCAGATCACCGCCGAGATCGAATCCGGCGCGTTTGAATGGAAGCTGGACCTGGAAGACGTTCACCTGAACATCGAGGCGCGCCTGACCCAGCTGGTCGGCGACCCCGGCAAGCGCCTGCACACCGGTCGTTCGCGCAACGACCAGGTCGCCACCGACGTGCGCCTGTGGCTGCGCGGCGAGATCGACCTGATCGGCGGCTTGCTGGTGGACCTGCAAAAGGCACTGGTCGAGATTGCCGACAAAAACGTCGAAGTCATTTTGCCCGGTTTCACGCACCTGCAAGTCGCCCAGCCGGTCAGCTTTGGCCACCATATGCTGGCTTATGTCGAAATGTTCAGCCGCGACGCCGAACGCATGGGTGAGGTGCGCCGCCGCGTGAACCGCCTGCCGCTGGGCGCTGCTGCACTGGCTGGCACCAGCTACCCGCTGGACCGCGAACGCGTCGCCACCACGCTGGGCATGGTCGACGAACAAGGCCAGCCGCAGGTCTGCCAGAACAGTCTGGACGCCGTGAGCGACCGCGACTTTGCGATTGAGTTCACGGCAGCCGCTTCTCTGGCGATGGTGCACATCAGCCGCTTCAGCGAAGAGCTGATTCTCTGGATGAGCCAGAACTTCAGCTTCATTCACATTGCCGACCGCTTCACCACTGGCTCGTCGATCATGCCGCAGAAGAAAAACCCCGACGTGCCCGAACTGGCGCGTGGCAAGACCGGCCGGGTCGTTGGTCACCTGATGGGCCTGATCACCCTGATGAAGGGCCAGCCCCTGGCCTACAACAAAGACAACCAGGAAGACAAGGAGCCGCTGTTTGACACGGTGGACACGCTCAAAGACACGCTGCGCATCTTTGCCGAGATGGTTGGCGGCATCACCGTCAAGCCCGAAGCGATGGAACGCGCCGCCCTGCGCGGCTACGCCACCGCCACCGACCTGGCCGACTACCTGACGAAAAAGGGCCTGCCGTTTCGCGACGCCCACGAAACCGTCGCCCATGCCGTCAAGGCTGCGACGGCGCACCAGGTCGACCTGTCAGAACTGCCGCTGGCCGTGCTGCAAGAGTTCAACCCGTCGATTGAAAAAGACGTGTATGACGTGCTCAGCCTGCGCGGTTCGTTGAACGCGAGGAACATTTTGGGTGGCACGGCGCCAGAGCAGGTACGCGCGCAGATTGCGCGGCACCGGGCGCGGCTGGGTTAAGCGCGCGCATTACTGGAATCAGCAGTGGGTCGTTGCTGGTGTTTTACGCCGGACAGGTGCAACCGCCTCACATAAAGGGAACGGCATGAGAGTAGGAATTATTGGCTTTGGAAAAACAGGACGTGCTGTTGCCTCGGTGTTGCTGGAGTCGCATCAGACGGTGCTGCAATGGGTGGTGCGCCGCTCCCGGCGTCTGGAGCACCGTTCGGTGCCCGAATTTCTGGGCATCGAATCCACAGAAACGCAGCCCGGCCTGATTTATTCCAAGGACGAGTATTCCATCGACGAGATTCTGGACCTGTATCCGGTGGATGTCATCGTTGATTTTTCATCAGAAGACGGCCTGAATTACTACGGTGATTCCGCCGCCAAACGGGGCATCACAATCGTCAGCGCCGTGTCGCAATACCCGCAGGAACAGTTGCAAAAACTCAAGCAACTGGCGCAGCAAACCGTTGTCATGCATTCACCCAACATCACGCTGGGGATTAATTTCATGATGATTGCGGCCAAAATTCTGAAGAATATCGCCCCGTACACCGACATTGAAATCATTGAAGAGCATTTCAAGGGTAAACCCGAAATTTCAGGCACCGCAAAAATTCTTGCCCACGAACTCGGCTTGCCCGAAGAAAACATCAAGACCGTGCGTGCTGGCGGCATTGTCGGCGTCCATGAAATCCTGTTTGGGTTTCCCTACCAAACCGTGCGCCTGAAGCACGAGTCGATTACCCGCGAGGCCTTTGGCAATGGCATCTTGTTCGCCATTCAAAACCTTCAGGAAAAACCCAGAGGCTTCTACACCATGGAAAATTTGCTGCTTCCGTATTTCAAGCTGCAAGACAGCGTGGAAGACATCATCAACACCGACCACAAGCTTTTGGACCAGGTTTGAGTTTTGTCAGCACTGCCCCATGAGCCCACCTGCCACCCCCGACGCACGCTACTTCGTCGTTCGCGGCCGGCTGTGGCGGGCCACCAATCCCGCCCTGCCCGAAGCGGTGCGCAGCGCACTGGTGCAACAACTCATGAACGCCCGGCGCGCGGTGAAAACGGCGCTTGGCACCCAGGATGCCAACGAGCTTGCACAAGCCCGGGCCGAAGTCGATGCCGCAAAAATCGCGCTGGGCGAGCGCGGCACGGTCTGGTGGACGGATGGCGCCACGGATTTCAACCGGCATCTGGCCAAAAATACGCCCTATGCCGGGTGGTATCAAAGCCTGGACGATTCCAAAAACAAGAATCAGCGCCCATGAATCTGCCGTGCCCCGACGGGTTCAAAGCTTTGTTAAAACCTGAGTGGTAGCGCGGCTTCTTGCCGGCGTGAACCCGAATCAACAACCGCGAGCAGCTGCGGATCGTGGCGGGATCGCTTTTCGGTATTCTCCTGACCGGGCTGCTGTGCTTTTATTTTGGTTCCGATTCCGTGGCGCAGAAGCTTCCCTGGCTGGTCGCACCGCTGGGGGCCAGCGCCGTACTGGTGTTTGCTGTGCCTGCCGGACCGATGTCGCAGCCTGGCCGGTGGTGGGTGGCAACACCGTGTCGGTGCTGGTGGGCATTTCCGGCGTGCACGGCATGCACCCGCTGGGCTCTCCCGAGTTGGCCGCTGCACTGGCCGTGGCCACGGCCAGTGGCATGATGCTGGCGATGCGCTGCCTGCATCCGCCCGGCGGTGCCAGGGCGCTGATGATGGTGCTGGGGAGAATCGGTGATCCGGCGTTTGCGCTGTACCCGGTATTGCTGAACTGCCTGTTGCTGGTGCTGGCCGGCATTGGCTACACCAATGCCACGCGCCGGCCCTATACGCACCGCCAGCTGAAACCTGCCGCAGCGCCCACGTCTCAGACTGGCCAGATCATGACGCGCAACGTGCAGGTGGCGAGTATGGAGCGTTACCTCGTGGAACTGCCGCCGCTGTTTGGCAGCACAGGCCATCACCACCTTCCCATCATTGGCGAGGGTGAGCGCCTGGTCGGCATGATTACCCAATCCGACCTGGTACCAGCGCTGGGAAAGGCTGCCGACCCTGCCGCATAAGCCGGCCGGGCGCACCCAGGCCACAACGCTGGTCTTTTTTACGCTCGGCCCGAACATTGCCATCAATCAAGGTTTTCCACTGTGTCAAGGCATTGCTCTTGTTTCTGGCTCTGTTCTAAACAATCTGGGATCGGCGGCAAGCTCATGCACGGATGCTCCGCCATGCTGATGAGGGTCAACATCGACACTGAATGAATGCTGCCTCCAGGCTGATTTCTGATCGGCTGCCTGAAACCATTCAAAAGCCATGCGTTCATGGATCATTCAGGGTTGTAGTGGACATTCGGCAAACCAAAGCTGTTGCTAAATTAATGGCAACCCGCTATTCGATGAAGACAATCGCCTGTGCGTAATGCAATGCTCAAATTACATTTGTACACAATAAAATGCAGCAACAAGACTATTTATTTAGCTGGATATCAATAGATATTTATTTGAAATATCACAGTCTGATACATTGATTGAACAATAGCCAGCGCGTACTTTGTAACTTGTTTCTCTCCCCAACCCACCCGTTTTAGTCACAACGCAAATAGCCAGGAATGACCATGTTTTTAAACCCGAATCGCCGGTTATGTCTGCTGGGCACCGCAGCCTTTTTACTCTCAGGCCAATCCCATGCGCTGGACACGCCCAAAGGAAAGGTTGTTTTGTCCCTCAGCGGCAATATCGGGCAAAAAAATCCCGGTGACCCGACTGACTTCGACATGGAGATGCTGACGGCGTTGCCCCAGCACAGTTTCACAACGCTGACCCCCTGGTACCCAGAGAAGAAAAAATTTACCGGGCCCTTGCTGCGCGACGTGCTGGCGGCTGTTGGCGCCAAGGGTGAAACCATCAAGGCCATATCGTTGAACAATTACAAGGTTGAGGTCCCGGTTGCCGATACACAGCAGTTCCCGGTGATTCTGGCGCGCCTGATGGATGACAAGCCCATGGCAATACGAGACAAGGGGCCGCTGTTCATCGTTTACCCGTATGACACCGACACAGCGCTTCACACGACACTCTATTACAAACGCTCCGCCTGGCAAGTTCGCTCTATAGAAGTGCAGTGAACACACCGGCCCGGCATTCCTTGTGGCGTTCCGTGTCATCGGGCCGCTGGACACTGGCGGTGACGACCGTACTGGTGGCGGTGTTTGTGGCGGTCGGCTGGATACAGATACGTCAGAGCCAGCGCATCGACAGCACGATTGCCTACAACGAAGAAAATGTTTCGTGGATTTTTTTCCAGCTTGAATACGAGTATCTGACGCTTCGCGACAGCCTGCGCCAGGCAAAGCGCTACCCCGAAGGCATCGATTCCCAAGCGCTTCGCGAGGGCTATGAAATTTTCGTCAGCCGCGTCTTGCTGGTGCAGTCCATGCAGCTCGCCAGCCCGGACGTGCCACTGCCAGACCGTCCGCACACTTCGGAACTGATCACGCAATTCATCGGGCACGCCGATCCTTTCCTTTCAGAAAATTCGCCGTCTGACCTGAGTACGGATGTGATCGCCAAACTGTCGAGTCAGATAGAGTCGCTTGGAACCCCCATTCACGACCTGTCCTTGCTCACCATCGAGATGGTCGGAAAAAATGTTCGCACCCGCAATGCTGCAGCGCGTGAGCAGGTTCACATCAGCATTGCGCTGAACATTTTTCAGGGCCTGCTGACGCTGGCCTTTGCGGTCATGCTGATTCGCCAGGTTCGATCACTTGAAAAGCGCAGCCATGAACTGGGGCGGGCGAAAGACGAAATTCTTTTGCTCAACAGCGAGTTGGAAGACCGGGTACACCAGCGCACTCTCCAGCTTGAAGCCGCAAACCAGGCGCTGGAGGCGTTCTCCTATTCGGTGTCACACGACCTTCGCGCACCTTTGAAAACGATTGACGGATTCAGCCATTTGCTGGAGCGGGCGGTTGCCGACAAGGCGGGCGAAAAAGGAAAGCATTACATGGACCGGATCCGCTCCGGCGTGCGGCATATGGGTGAACTGATCGATGGCCTGCTGGCACTGGCCCAGTTGTGGCGCGATACGCTGCAATTAAGCGAAGTTGATATGAGCACCATGGCCAGGCGCATCGCGCAGGAGTGCCAGGAACGCGAGCCGCATCGCCAGGCGCAAATATGCATTCAGGACACGATGGTGGCCACGGGTGACCGGCGCCTTTTGGGGGTGGTGATGCAAAACTTGCTGAACAATGCCTGGAAATTCACGTCCAAGCATGAGCTGACCCACATTGAGGTCGGCAGCACGGCAAGCGCAGACAACGAAACCGTTTATTTCGTCAAGGACAACGGCGCCGGCTTTGACATGGCTTATGCCGAGAAACTTTTTGGCACCTTTGAGCGACTGCACTCACCTTCGGATTTTGCAGGAACCGGCATTGGCCTGGCCACCGTGAAACGAGTCATTGACCGACACGGCGGCCGTGTCTGGGCTGAAGGCAAGGTAAATGACGGTGCCATGTTCTGTTTCACGCTGGCTGATGCCAGAGCCATCACACCCGGTCAAGTTTTGCGCTAGGGTTTTGGCACCATGGCAGTGGTGTCAGCCGCGCAGCAGCACCGTAAATGGCTTGCCCTGGATCGGCAGAGGCGGGAGGTAAAGAATGAGCCCATCAAATGGGCGAGACTCTGTTTTTTTCAATTCTTGACCAAGCCACCCAGCCCTGGCATTCCCCGTACACTGCCTGCCCCGCCTCCCGCAAAGCCACACCCATGTCCCCAGAGTCCCCGCATGTCTGCGTCAAACAGTTCCGGCAGGTTTTGCTCTGGCCCTTGCGCTTGATGCCAGTGCGCGGCTCAGAAGGCCGGCACGCCAAACCGTGGCAACTGCTGGCGGACATGGCCGAGGCGTCACCCTGGCGCGAGGTGGTTGATGAATACAGCGATGGCAGCGGCAGGTTCTGTGAGCGGCATTACAACGAATTCGTCAGTTTTTTGCCCTATGTACAGCGGTTTTTGTACGGCGAGGGACACAGCCCGAGTGGCACGGGGGCCACGGCAGGCTCGCCGATGCGGGTGTTTCGCCGCAGCGATGTCAAGGGGCTGCGCGCTGTCACGCATCCGGGCGCAGCGCCCGTCATGCTCGACATCGCCCATGTCGACCTGTACTTTTTTCTTGACCTGGACCTGGTGTTGCTCAATGTCGAAGTCAGCGGCAGTGACCTGACGCTGCCACAGGCGCAAGACCTACTGTACCGCTTTGGCCGTGCCTACCCGGCCAGCTGGGACACTGCCGGCCATGCACAGCATTGCTTGCTCAGCGCCGAATGGCTGGGCCACCAAGGCCAGGTGCTGGCGCAGTCGGACGCCAGCCAGCGCGAGGTGTTCATGGCGCATGTCAGCCAGCACCGCGCGCCGCGCGTCGCCGCGCACTGGGCCTGGTTGCTCGAACCAATGGTGGGCGACCATTCTGGCAAGGCCGGGAGCCTGCGCTACCGGATGATCGAGTACTACCGGATGCCGCAGCTGGCCTTTCTGGCGGTGGACCGTCCCCGCGACGTGAGCCGCAACGACTTCATCCGCCTGGCGCTGGTGCTCGGACCGGCCGACGTCAGGTCCGACTCCCGCACGCCCTATGCCGAAGCGCAGCCGGGCGACTTTGAAAAGCGCTTTTGCTACGACCGTTTCTGGGGCGAAGGTGGCGCAGCGCCCCACACGCGCTATTTGTGCAGCGGGCATTCGCTTCTAGTGCTGGGCGATGCGAACAGCGCGTTTTTCGTCTGCCCCGAACGCGGCGTGCTGGCGCAGTTCCGGCACCAGCATTTTTTGCTGTTTTTGATTGCGCATTTTCAAAAGGCGGCGCTTTTGATGTTCTCGGACCGGCTGGCCGAGGCGCTGAAGAACCTGGATATTGCCGACGCCGCCAGCGTTCGCGCCTTCAAACGCACAATACGCAACAGCTTCGCCAGCTTCCTGCGCTTCACCCACCGCTACTGGTTCCATGACATTTCCGAGCAGGGCCAGGTGCGCGCGCTGTTTCGCCTGTGCGCCGGCCATCTGGAAGTCGATTCGCTGTACCTTGAGGTCAAAGAGCGGATTGGCGAGATGAACAACTACCTGGACGCCGACAGCCTGCGCCGCCAGGCCAATACGGTCGTACGCCTGACGGTGGTGACCATCTTCGGCCTGATCGGCACGGTGACGACAGGTTTCCTGGGGATGAACCTGCTGGCCGAGGCCGATGCGCCACTGAGCCGCAAGCTGTGGATTTTTGCCATCGTTTTTGTACTGACGCTGGTGCTGACGTTCTACACCATGGGCAAGTCCAAGCGACTGTCCGATTTTCTGGATGTGCTGTCCGACGAACGGGCCACGACCTGGCAAAAATTCAGCGCGCTGGGACTGGTGTGGCGGCGCAACGCGGACTGAAGGCGGCTTGAAGGCGGGGTCATTTCGTCACTGCTCAGCGCATGGTTGAAACGTGATCTTTCTTCCTCTGTCATTGCGGGCTTGACCCGCAATCCACAGCACACCAACCCAGCCCCAGCCAGTCAGCAGTTGGATTTCACCGAATATTTGACTGCGCGCAGATGGATTGCGGGTCGGGCCCGCCATGACAAAAGGCAAGGGGCGATTCGAGTCGAGGGTGCTGAATACTTGCGAAATTTCAAGCTTTTTTGGCCTTTAGCGCACGTGCAGCCTATGCGTTTCGCTATCAAAAAAGAAATGCTCAAGCAGTGATGGAGAACCTCGCTGCCGCCAGGCCGGTGGTCCGCACGTTTTGGTTTTAAGTTCCGACTAAGCTGCATCCATCAGACTTTGCCACTTCAAGGAAAACCCCATGCGCTTACTGCTGGTTGAAGACGACGCCATGATTGGCGAGGCGGTGCTGCAGGTGCTGCGTGCAGAGCACTACGCCGTGGACTGGGTACGCGATGGCGCCATGGCCGACGCGGCATTGAAGAGCGAGCAATACGACCTGGTGCTGCTCGACCTGGGTCTGCCCAAACGCGACGGCCTGGACGTGCTGCGCGCTCTGCGCCAGCGGCGTGAGGCCGTGCCGGTGCTGGTCGCCACGGCGCGCGACGGCGTGGCCGAGCGTATCGCCGGGCTGGACGCGGGCGCCGACGACTACGTGCTCAAGCCTTACGACATTGACGAGTTGCTGGCGCGCATCCGCGCCCTGCTGCGTCGCAGCGCCGGCCGGGGCGAGCCGGTGTTTGCGCACAAGGGCGTCAGCCTGAACCCGGCGACGCGCGAAGCCCTGCTGCACGGCCAGCCGGTGTCGCTGTCAGCGCGCGAATGGGCGGTGCTGGAAGCGCTGATCGCCCGGCCCGGCGCGGTGCTGTCGCGCGCCCAGCTGGAAGAAAAGCTGTTCAGCTGGAAGGACGACATCAGCAGCAATGCGGTCGAGGTCTATGTCCACGGCGTGCGCAAGAAGCTTGGCAACGACTTCATCCAGAACGTTCGCGGCCTGGGCTATGTGGTGCCCAAGGAATGAAAGCGGCGCATGACGGCCGCAGCGCCGGGCCGCCCCCGGCAAGTCCAGCCCCCTCGGGGAGCCATGCAGCACGCGAAGCGCCAAGCGTGGGGGCGCATTCCCTCAAGCGGCGCCTGTTGTGGTTCGTGCTGGTGGCGATCTTGCTGGCGGCGGTGCTGCAGGCGGTCACGGCTTACCGGGGGGCCTTGCGCCAGGCCGACGCGCTGTTCGATGACCATTTGCAGCAGATGGCGCGCTCGCTGCGCGGCGGCATTCCGCTGGGGCTGCCGCAGGCCGGGGCCGAAGAAGATTCGGGCTACGACCTGTTTGTGCAGATCTGGGGCCAGGACGGCACGCAGATTTTCCGATCTACCGGCTCGGCCTTGCCGCCGCGCGCCGTGCTGGGTTTTTCGGATGTCGAGGCGCACGGCAACCGATACCGCGTCTACACCCTGCAAACGCCCTTGCAGACCGTGCAGATCGCGCAGGACCTGAGCGCGCGCACCGCCCGGGCACGCGCGCTGGCGCTGCGCGCGGTGGTGCCGTTTGCCTGGCTCACGCCGCTGTTGATGCTGGCGGTCTGGTGGATCATCAAGCGTTCGCTGGCACCCATCGAACGCACGCGCCAGGTCGTCGCCAGCCGCGCCGCCGATGATTTTTCACCGCTTGAAGGCGCCGGCCTGCCAGACGAAGTGCGGCCGTTGGTTGATGAGCTCAACCTGCTGTTCGGCCGGGTGCGGCATGCTTTCGAGGCGCAGAAAAATTTTGTCGCCGATGCTGCGCACGAGCTGCGCTCGCCGTTGACGGCGCTCAAGCTGCAGGCGCAGACCCTGCGCCGCGTGGACGATGACCCTGCCGCACGCGAAGCCGCCGTGACGCGTCTGAACCTCGGGTTGGACCGGGCCATACGGGGCGTCGAGCAGCTGCTGCTGCTGGCCCGCGAGGAAGCCGGCCCGGCCACGGCCAGCAGCCAGCCAGTGGATCTGCAGCAGGTGGTGCAACTGGCCGTGGCCGACACCCTGCCGCAGGCGCGGCTCGGGCACATCGACCTGGGGCTGGCCGAAGACGCATCTGCGCAAGCCGTGCCGCCCGTCATCGGCCAGACGGAGGCGCTGCGCATCCTGCTGCGCAACCTGCTGGAAAACGCCGTCAAGTACACGCCGCCAGGCGGCCAGGTCGATGTGTCGCTGGCGCTGGTGGACGGCAGCCCCGTGCTGACGGTCGAAGACAGCGGACCGGGCATTGCGCCAGACCTGCGCCCGCGCGTGTTCGACCGCTTTTTTCGCGCCAGCGACACGGCGCAGCAAACCGGCAGCGGCCTGGGGCTGGCCATCGTCAAGGCGATTGCCGACCGGCACGGCGCTGTGCTGGCACTGGGCGAATCGCCCCGCCTGGGCGGCCTGAAGGTAGAGGTTCGGTTTGCGCCCGCCGCAGCTCGCCACGCGGACCAACTTTAAGTTTCGTCTAAGCCTGCGTCCTGATACTTGTCTGCATCGGCACCAACGCGTGCCTTACCCGACAGGAGCTTTTTCATGACATCAACCGTTTCAAGCAATACCCGCCTGGTTGCCGCGCTGCTGGCTGCAGGTGCCATTGGCGGTGCCGGGGTCGGCGCGTTCAACGCCATGCACACAACGGCTGCGGCCGCCATCTCGCCGCCCGCCTTTGTCGCCGCAGTTCCTGGGGCCACCCCCGTGGCCCTGCCCGACTTTTCGCAGATCACCGAGCGCTATGGCCCGTCGGTGGTGAACATCAGCGTCACCGGCACCACCAAGGTGTCGAACGATTCGCCACTGGCGCAGGACGGCGGCGACGACGCGCAGGACGACCCGCTCAACGGCCCACTGGGCGAATTGTTCCGCCGCTTCCAGCAGGGCCAGGGACACCCGGGCGCAGGCCGGGGCGGACCCGGCGCGCAGCAGGAAATGCCGACGCGCGGCCAGGGATCGGGCTTTATCGTCAGCGACGACGGCATCATCCTGACCAATGCCCATGTGGTGCGCGGCGCCAAGGAAGTCACCGTCAAGCTGACCGACCGGCGCGAGTTCCGCGCCAAGGTGCTGGGCGCTGACGCCAAGACCGACATTGCCGTGCTGAAGATCGCGGCCACCAACCTGCCGGTCGCCAAGCTGGGCAAGACCAGCGAGCTGAAAGTCGGCGAATGGGTGCTGGCCATCGGCTCGCCCTTTGGTTTTGAAAACACCGTGACCGCCGGCGTCGTCAGCGCCAAGGGCCGCTCGCTGCCTGACGACAGCGCCGTGCCCTTCATCCAGACCGATGTCGCCATCAACCCCGGCAACTCGGGTGGCCCACTGTTCAACGCAAGCGGCGAAGTGGTCGGCATCAACTCGCAAATCTACACCCGCAGCGGCGGCTACCAGGGCGTGTCATTTGCCATCCCGATCGACATCGCGAACAAGATCAAGAACCAGATCGTCACCACCGGCAAGGTCGAGCATGCCAAGCTGGGCGTGTCGGTGCAAGAGGTGAACCAGGCGTTTGCCGACTCCTTCAAGCTCGACAAGCCAGAAGGTGCGCTGGTGTCGTCGGTTGAAAAAGGCAGCCCGGCTGACAAGGCGGGACTGATGTCGGGCGACGTGATCCGCCAGGTCAACGGCCAGCCCATCGTGTCGTCGGGCGACTTGCCGGCGGTGATTGGCCTGGCCGCGCCGGGCGACAGCGTCAAGCTCGATGTCTGGCGTCAGGGTGCGCCAAAGGAACTGACCGCACGGCTGGCCAACGCCGATGACAAGGCCGCGCAGGTCGCCAGCAAGAAGGAAACGGCGGGCCAGGGAAAACTGGGCCTGGCGCTGCGTCCGCTGCAGCCTGACGAGCAGCAGGAAGCCGGCACCGACAGCGGACTGGTGGTGCAGCAAGCCAGCGGCCCTGCGGCCCAGGCTGGCGTTCAGGCGGGTGATGTGTTGTTGTCAATCAACGGCATCCCGGTGAAGAACATCGAGCAGGTACGCGCCACCGTGGCGAAATCGCAAAAATCAGTCGCGCTGCTGATCTTGCGCGGCGACACGCGGATTTTCGTGCCGATTGATTTGGGCTGATCAAAATCAGCAAGGGAAACAAAAAAGGCGAACTACGGTTCGCTTTTTTTCGAGAAAACCAGAACGTTTCAAGAACGGATGAGTCGCCTGAAGCGACTGTATTTACTCATCATCATCACGTGATGCTGTTTTTTGATACCGTAAATTGATTGAAACGTAAGCACCAGCGCACTCAGGAACTGATCTTTTCTCGGCCTGTCTGTGCCAATGCCCGCTGGACAGACATCGAAGCGGTACTGAGGAAGCTGGGTAGAGAGTTTGAAGAACGCGAAGGCTCGCGCGTTGAGGTCTTTTTATTCGGCTTGGTACGTGTTTTTCATCGGCCCCTCCCTTCACCGCCTACGGACAAGGGCGCGGCTGCAGCAATTTGCAAATGGCGTGAATGGTGGTGCCGACTTCTATGCCGATGATGTGCAAGGACTCAAGCATGAAGGGGAAATTTCTCTGCGCGTGTTCCTGCCAGCAGCGTGGACTGGAACCGCGCAAGCAATTTTCAGGAAAATTTTCCCTGCTGGTTGATCCTGCCAACGATGCTGTCACCTTTGACTTACAGCGAACCTTACCCTCTGAATTTAACGGTTGTTGGAATGTTGGCGCAGGTTTGGCTTACGGCTATCGTGCGCAACCTTTCTCACTCCAGCGTTTGCTTTCCTGCATTTTCTTTTTCCATCTTTCTTCAATGGAAAATTCAATAAAGTTCATACTTCATCGGGCCGGACCGATAAATTTCGTGGAAAAACAAATTTTTCCAACTCACTTAAACGATTGGCACAGTCTTGTACCGGTGACGCCTTTCCGGATCAGCTTTACGCTGGCAAAGCTGGATCAAAGACAAGTCGCCCGCTATTGAACTTCAACAGATTAAATAATTTGTGACGGCTGGAATAAACCGCAGGGTGCTTGCGTCTACCTTGATGTCAGGCGCATTCAGAGCCTGAACACCCTGTTCAATTTTTACTGTCAACCGGAGCATCCCATGAAATTTACCCAATTTATTGCCGCTTTGGCCCTCGGCGGCGCCTTCCTGACCTCTGCCATTGCTGCCGATGCGCCGGCCAAGATGAGCGGCGGCGCCCTGGTCGCGGCCAACGGCATGACGCTCTACACCTTTGACAACGACAAGGCGGGCAGCGGCAAGAGCGTGTGCAACGGCCCGTGCGCCGGTCTGTGGCCGCCCCTGCTGGCAACGCCGGCCGATCAGCCTGCGGGCGACTACAGCGCCGTCACGCGCGATGACGGTGCCACCCAGCTGGCCTATAAAGGCAAGCCACTTTACTTCTACAAAGCCGACCAGAAGGCGGGCGACCGCACGGGTGACAACTTCAAGGATGTCTGGCACATCGTGAAGGAGTGAAGGCCCGGCTTCCCGTCGGCAACGCGGCACCACGCTCCAGTCCCTAAAGCCCAGGCGTGCGAACCGATCACGACGACAACAACGAGAAGGCAAGCGGCCAGCAGCTGCTGACCTGGGTGCCGCGCCTGCGCCGTTATGCCCGGGCGCTGGCCAGCAACCGGGATGATGCCGATGACCTGGTGCAGGACACGCTGGAGCGGGCCTGCGCCAAGTCCAGCCTGTGGCTTGGCGTGACCGACATGCGTGCATGGCTGTTCAGCATCATGCACAACGTGCATGTGGACGGTATCCGCAGGCCCGGGCTGGCGACCGTGGCGCTGGACGATGAAACACCCGAGGCGCCGGTCGCGCCAACACAGGACGACCGCCTGGCAGTGCTCGACCTGCAGGCGGCGCTTGAGCAGCTTCCCGCCGAGCAGCGCGAAATCATGCTGCTGGTCGCGCTCGAAGACATGAGCTATGCCGAAGTCGCGGCCACCCTGGGCATTCCCATCGGATCGGTCATGTCCCGGCTGTCGCGCGGGCGCGAGCGGCTACGCTCGTTGTTGACGGGCCACGTTCAACCCGTTCGCCTGAAAGTTGTCAAATGAGCCGCTCCCCGAACACGCCCTTATGAATTCCGTCACGCCCCCATCACCACCGGCCGCGCCGGTGACCGAAGCCGAACTGCAGGCGTTTGTCGACCGCCAGCTCACGCCCGAGCGCCAGCGCGAGATCGAGGCTTACCTGGCCAAGCGGCCCGAGGAGGCGCTGCGCGTGGAGGCCTACCTGGCGCACAAGCGTGAGTTGCGTGCGCTGTTCGATCCGGTGTTGGACGAGCCACTGCCGCACCGGCTGAGGCAGGCCGCCAGGCCGCGGACACCTTGGTATGCGCAGCGCCTGGCGGCAGGCATTGCCATTGCGGTGGTCAGTGGCGCCGCAGGCTGGGCACTGCGCGGCATCGGTGCCGAACCCGGCGCACAAACGCTGGCGCGGCGCACCCCCAGCGCCATCACCCTGGCTTCGGCCACCGGCTTTGCCCAGCGCGCCGCCGTCGCGCATGCGGTGTACAGCCCGGATGCGCGCCGTCCCGTGGAAGTGGGCGCAGACCATGAAGACCAGCTGGTGGCCTGGTTGTCCAAGCGCATGGGCGCGCCCATGAAGCCGCCCCATCTGCAGGACCTGGGGTATGCCCTGGACGGCGGGCGGCTGTTGCCTGGCGGACAAGGTCCGGTCGCGCAGTTCATGTACCACGACAGCGCCGGGGCCAAGCTGACGCTGTATGTGTCCCGCGAAGTGGCTGCGCCTGACGCTGCTGCGCCGTCAGGTAGCCACCAGGAAACGGCGTTCAGGTTTGCCAGGGAAGGCCCGGTGAATGTCTTTTACTGGGTCAACGGTCCTTTTGGCTACGCCATCTCCGCCGATGCCGACAAGACCGAGCTGGCTCGGGTGTCAAGCGAGGTGTACCGACAGCTTGGCAGCGCACGCTGAGGGCGTTCGGACTCCGTTTAAAAAACTCTCAACATTCTGGACAACCCCATGCCCTGCAGACCGTCCACCGCGTTCGTGCGCTGCTTGCCATTTTCAATCGACCACACTATTTACTTGAAAGCTGACCAATGAATGCAAAACTGAACGACACGCGGCGCGACTTTCTGAAAGCCGCTGTCGCCTTGCCTGCAGCGACCGCTGCCGCAGCTGTAACGCCGTGGGCCATGGCCCAGGATTCCACCGCCGCGCCTGCCGCGCTCGCGATACCCACCGCCGGACCGGATATTTCGCCCGTGGACCGGGTCTTCATCACCAATGAAGACTCCAACACCATCAGCGTGATCAACCCGATGAGCAACACGGTCGACACGACGATCAACCTCACCAGCTTCGACGAAGACGCGCGCCCGCCCTTTCGCTTTGTCACCGGCGGCGTCATGCCGACCCATGCGGCGATGATCCACAAGCCGCTCTACCATGGCTGCGTGGACGCGCATGGCGCCGTGCCCAACCCGGACGGCACGCTGCTTGCCACCTCCGGGCGCGGCAGCAGCAACATCTACCTGATCGATGCGGCGAACCGCCGCGTCATTGGCAATGCCATCAATCCACAAGCCGGCCCGACGACCAGCCCGGATCGCCTGTCCAGCGGCATCTTGCTCGGCCGGGAGCCGCATGAGCCGACGTTCACGCGCAACGGCAAGGAGTTGTGGGTCACCTTGCGCGGTGAAGACCGCATCGCCATTGTTGACGTGAGCCAAGCCATGCGCCAGTTGACGGGTCAGGGGCCCATGCCTTCGCAGGCGGTGCGCGCTTACCTGCCGACCTTGAACGGGCCGGCCCAGGTGTGGTTCTCCAAAGACGGCCTGCTGGCCTTCGTGGTCAGCCAAAAGGCTGCGCAGCTCGAGATCATGCAGGTCAATCCGGACGCCAATGGCCATTCGCGGCCGAAACGTCTTCGCCTGGTGGACCTGGGCGCGCAGGACAAGCCGGCCTTCACGCCGTTTCAAAAGCTCTCGCCCGACGGCACCCAGATGTGGCTGTCGCACAAGCTGGCCGATGCGGTGTCGATTGTTTCGGTGAAAGACCCCGGCACCGTGCTGGCGACGCTCTCGTTAGGCGAGATGGCCCGGCCCAACCACCTTGAATTTGTTGACAACGCTGGCGGCCAGGTGACTTACATGAGCCTGGCCCGGGTCGATGACGGCGGGCCCAACGGCGCGGCGTCCAGCCGCCTGGCCATCATTGACCGCTCGGTGCCGCTGGCCCAGCAAAAGGTCGTGGGCATGGTGTACACCGGCGGGCGCGAAGCGCACGGCCTGTGGACCAATCCGGCCAACAACCTGCTTTACGTGGCGCATGAGCAGGACGAGCTGCCCGGCACGCCCCATGCAGGCCAGGTGGTGTGTTCGGCCTTCGACGTTTCAAGGCCGCTGGAGCCCAAGCTCATCACCCAGATTACGCTCGGCGCCCTGAAACTGCCGTCGGGCGAACTGCGCAACAAGAAAAGCATCAACCTGGTCTATGTGCGTCCTGGAACCAAGGGGCAGACCGCATGACGGACCATGGCGCGCATGGGCACGTCAAAGCGCGGCCGGGCACTGCCAGCGCCTTTGAATCGGACATGGATGCAGGTATGGCCCGCATGATGGACGACATGCACGGCCCGGGCTACACCGGTCAGCCCGATACCGATTTTTTGGCCATGATGATTCCCCACCACCAGGGCGCTGTGGAAATGGCGCGGCTGGTACTGATCCATGGGCGCGACCCGATGGTGCGCCAGCTTGCCCAAGACATCATTGCCAGCCAGACGGTGGAGATGGTCGCCATGAAAGGCCGAATGGCGGTGCTGAAAAAAGGACCGGACCCGCAGCCCGGCGGCTACCCCGCCCTGGGCGCCGTTCGGGGCGGCGCCTGATGGGATAAAAACCAAAAGCGCTCAAGCGGGTTGCCGTAACGTGCCCCACTTTGTAGGGGTGGTCGGTGTCGCAGGCCATTTTTTGACCCAAAGCAAACATGCTTTGTTGCCAGGACTGCCGACATCGGTGCTTGGCGTGCAGGCGTCAGGAAAAGCATAATGGCCACTGGCGCACTACAACCAGGATGGAACACTTTTTACTGAGCCTGAAGATGGAGCGGGTCTGGCAACGCGACGACGCCAATCCACGGCAAAGCCATTCATGACATGGCTGACTACATCGTCAACTTCTTCAACCCGGTGCGGCTGAACACCAAACCGGGGTACTTGTCACGCCAATGCTTTCGCGCCTAAATCGGCAACTCAACCCACCTGTTGACCTCTCCGCAATAACTTGACCACTGCAGCGAAACGCCGAATGCACGGATTGAAGCAAAGACGACGAAATAGCCATTGACCGACACGCACAGGCCGGCGCAAGGCGTACTATGCCCCGCTAACCCGACTGGCTTAGACCTTGCGCACCCGGTTTGATCAGGGTGCACAAGGCCGTCAGATGCCGGGCTGCCTTTGAGCCAATCCCAGGAGATCACCGCATGCAAGACCCTTCTCCCACCCCTTCCATGGCTTCCATAGCTTCCAGCCCTCCCGTCCCCATAGAGCCTGAAACAGGTCCCGGTATCAAGCCCCCTTCTCCCACGCCGGAGCGCGCACCGCTGACCACGCTGGTGCCGCAGGTCGTCATTCCGGCACTGCTGGTGCTGGGCGCCCTGCTGGTGTTTTGCGGCATGTTTCCGGAGCTTGCCAACCAGGTTTTTTCAGGCGCGCAAAGTTGGGTGGTGGGCCACTTTGACTGGTTTTACACCAGTGCGGTCACGGTGTTTCTGGTGTTTTTGCTGATGGTGGCAGCCAGCCGCTTTGGTGACATCCGGCTCGGCCCGGATGACTCCCTGCCCGAATTCAATTTCCTGTCGTGGACCGCCATGCTGTTTGCCGCCGGCATGGGTATTGGCCTGATGTATTTTGGCGTGGGCGAGCCGCTGCAGCACTTTCTCAAGCCGCCAACGCAAATCGGCGGCACACCGGCGGCGGCCAAGGAAGCACTGCAGGTGACGTTTTTCCACTGGGGCTTTCACGCCTGGGCGATTTACGGCACCATGGGGCTGGTGCTGGCCTACTTCGGCTTTCGCTACAACCTGCCGCTGACGCTGCGCTCGGGCCTCTACCCGCTGCTCAAGGAACGCATCAACGGCCCGATCGGCCACTGCGTCGATGCCTTTGCGCTGGTCGGCACCATTGCCGGCATTGCCACCACGCTGGGCTACGGCGCATTGCAGTTGGCGGCCGGGTTGAACAAGGTCGGCGGCTGGGACACCTCGACCAACGCCTTTCGCATCGGCATCATCGTCGTCGTGGTGTTGCTGGCCGGCCTGTCGGCGGTCAGCGGGCTGGACAAGGGTGTGCGCCGCCTGAGCGAGTTCAACTTGTCGCTGTCGTTCTTGCTGCTGGGCTTTGTCATCATTGCCGGACCGACGGTGTATTTATTTCAGGCACTGAGTGAAAACATTGGCGGCTACCTGTCGAACCTGGTCAGCATGTCGCTGCGCACCTTTGTTTATGAACCGACACGTGACGAAGGCTGGTTTGGCGGCTGGACCATCCTGTACTGGGCCTGGTGGATTTCCTGGTCGCCGTTTGTCGGTATGTTCATTGCGCGCATTTCGCGCGGCCGCACGATTCGCCAGTTCATCCTTGGCGTGCTCCTGGTGCCAACGGCTTTCAATCTGCTGTGGATGACGGCGTTTGGCAACGGCGCCATCTGGATCGACACCAACGTGGCCGCTGGGGCGCTGGCGCAGACCGTGGGCAACGTCGATGCATTGCTGTTCCGGTTTTTTGACTTTTTGCCGCTGACCGTGACGGTGTCGTGGCTGGCTATCTTGCTGATTGGGGTGTTCTTTGTCACCTCGGCCGACTCCGGCGCTTATGTCGTCGATGCCATTGCCTCTCGCGGCAACCCGCGCTCGCCGGTTTGGCAGCGCTTGTTCTGGGCGGGCGTGCTGGGCGTGACCGCCGCCGTGCTGCTGCTGGCCGGTGGGCTGGGCGCTCTGCAGGCCATGACGCTAGTGGCCGCACTGCCAGTGGCCGTGATCATGCTGGCCCTCTGCTATGGACTTTGGCGCGGCCTGCAGGCGGACGTGGCACATTCGACGCAAGACCTGTCGCCTGCCACCAATTTCTGGAGCGGCCAGCACTGGCGCAAGCGGCTGGAGCAGATCGTGCACCAGTCCACCCGCAAGGACGTGCTGCAGTTCATGCAGACAGGCGTGCTGCAGGCCATGCGCGACGTGGTGCGCGAGCTGAACCAGCGCGGCGTGGCCGCCAGCGTGCACGAGGACGACCTGGGCGAAGGCGTGCTGCGCCTGACGATTCCCGACCCGACGCTGCGGGACTTTGTCTATGGCGTCAAGGCCGTCAGCCGTGCGGTGCCGGTGTTCATCGTGCGCGAAGCGGCACGCGATAGCGAGCGTGACCAGGTATTCGAGCCGATGACCTTCTTCGAAGACGGCCGCCAGGGCTACGACATCCAGTACCTGCGGCCTGAGGAAATCATCGTCGACATCCTGCGCCACTACGAACGCTACCGCACGGTCAGCATCAACCAGCAGACACAGTTGCTGAATCGCGCGCCGGGCCACACCGAGCCGCTGCTGTGACCGCCGCGCCCGCCTGAGGCTTGCCTGGCGCCAAGCACTGCCAGCGCGTGCATACCGATGCCAGCGTGCGGCGCGGGCAGTGGGTCGCCCAGGCCGACATCTCGCCGGCCTTGCGCAGGGCGCTGGTGCCGAGTGAAGACAAGCGGTTTTACGAATACAGCGGCGTGGACTGGCAGGCGGTGTCCAGTGCAGGGTGGGCCAACCTGTGGGACACGAAAACGCCGGGCGCGTCCACGCTGAACATGCAGCTGGCAAGGACCAGATTCTGGAGGCTTACCTGAAGCTGGTGCCGTTTCGCGGCGAGCTGGTCGGCATCGGCTCACTCAGCCGCACGCTGTTCGGCAAGGCGGCGAACGGGCTAAAAGTGCGCGGCGCCGGTTTGCGCCGAGCCAGGGCATCAGCGCCTTCCAAAAGAAGGAACTGACCTATGCGCCTGCAGCGCTGCAACGCTGTGCCAACTGCGGCGCTGTTGAAATAAATTTACCAGGCAAAAAAATTATTCACTCGCCAGAAACGCGCAAACCGCTAGCATCAGTTGCTTCAGGAGACAACCCATGACCGTGATCACCAACATCGAAGACCTGCGCGTGCTGGCGCAAAAACGCGTTCCCCGCATGTTCTACGACTACGCCGACTCAGGCTCGTGGACCGAAGGCACCTACCGCGCCAATGAGACTGATTTTCAGAAGATCAAGCTGCGCCAGCGCGTCGCGGTGAACATGGAAAACCGCTCGACAGCGACAAAAATGGTTGGCATCGACGTGAAGATGCCGGTGGCGATTGCGCCTGTCGGCCTGACCGGCATGCAGCATGCCGACGGCGAGATCAAGGCGGCCCGGGCGGCTGAAAAGTTCGGCATTCCCTTCATCCTCTCGACCATGAGCATCTGCTCGATCGAGGACATCGCCGCCCACACGCAGCGCCCTTTCTGGTTCCAGCTCTACATGATGCGCGACCGCGAGGCCATGGCCGCGATGATCGAGCGCACCCGCAAGGCCGGCTGCAACGCGCTGGTGCTGACGCTGGACCTGCAGGTCATCGGCCAGCGCCACAAGGATTTGAAAAATGGCCTGACGGCGCCGCCAAAACCGACGCTGGCCAACATCATCAACCTGATGACCAAGCCGCGCTGGTGCCTGGGCATGGCGGGCACGCGCCGCCGCACTTTTGGCAACCTGGTCGGCCACGTCAAGGGCGTGAGCGACATGAATTCGCTGTCCGCCTGGACCAACGAACAGTTCGACCCGCGCCTGTCGTGGGCCGACATCGCCTGGGTCAAGGAAAAATGGGGCGGAAAGCTGATCCTCAAAGGCATTCAGGATGTCGAAGACGCCCGGCTGGCGGTGCAAAGCGGTGCCGACGCCATTGTCGTCAGCAACCATGGTGGCCGCCAGCTTGACGGCGCACCGTCAAGCATTTCAGCGCTGCCGGAGATCGTCGAGGCCGTTGGTTCGGAGATTGAGGTGTGGATGGACGGCGGCATCCGTTCCGGCCAGGACGTGCTCAAGGCCTGGGCGCTGGGCGCGCGCGGCACGCTGATTGGCCGCGCCATGGTGTACGGCCTGGGCGCCATGGGCGAGGCCGGCGTGACCAAGGCGCTGCAGATCATCCACAAGGAACTCGACATCACCATGGCCTTTTGCGGCCACACCGACATCAACACAGTGGACAAGAGCATCTTGCTGCCCGGCACATACGATTTCAGGAATTCCTGATTGCAGCCTGGCAAGGCTGCGTCCTTTTTACAGCTTAGCCTTTCAGGAAGTCGAGCAGATCGCGCGTCACGCGGTCTTTTTCAGTCACCAGCAGGCCATGCGGCGCGCCGTCATATTCCAGCAGGGTTGAGCCGGCAATGCCCTTGGCTGCGGCCCGGCCGGCAGCGTCAATCGGCACCGTGTTGTCGCCAGTGCCGTGGATGATCAGCGTCGGCACCTTAAACGCCGCCAGGTCCGGGCGGAAGTCGGTGGTGGCGAAGGCGGCCGCGCAGGCCAGCGTGGCTTTCAGGCTCGCCTGCATGGCCACTTGGCGCGACCAGTCGATGACTTCGTCGCTGACCGGGCTGGACAACATGCCGACGCCATAAAAATCTTCAAAAAACGTGCCGAAGAACTCGGCGCGGTCTTCCTTCATGCCAGCGGTCATCTTGTCGAACACCGACATGGGCGTGCCCTTGGGGTTGTCGTCGGTTTTCAGCATGAAGGGCACGACCGACGACACCAGCACCGCCTTGGCCACTGACTTGCCGCCATGGCGCGACATGTAGCGCGCCACCTCGCCGCCGCCCATCGAAAAGCCGGCCAGCACCGCATCATGCGCGCCGGTCTGCTCGATCACGGCGGCCAGGTCGTCGGCCAGTGTGTCGTAGTCGTAGCCGCTCCAGGGCTGCGATGAACGGCCGAAACCCCGGCGGTCGTAGGCGATGGCGCGGTAGCCGGCGTCGGCCAGCGCCATGGCATGGTCGTCCCAGCTGTCGGCCGACAGCGGCCAGCCATGCAGCAAGATGACCGGCTGGCCGCTGCCCCAGTCCTTGACGTACAACTCGGTCTTGTCGGCGGTGGTGACGGTGTTCATGGCGACGCGCTCCTTGAAATGGGTTGAAATATCCATTCTGCAAACATGCGCCTGTCGGTGGTGTCGGTGAAAGCGGCCGCTGGCTGTCAGTCTGCGTCGTCAGGAATCCAGGCACACATGCAGCGCTGGCCGATGGGACAGGCGCGTACCCGGCAAGCGCGCTGGCATGTCAGGGCTGCCTCCCCTCAGTCAAGCGACAGGTGGCGTTCGCGGATCAGCTTGTGCCAGAACTTCTTTTCACTCGCGATGAAACTGGCCAGCTGCGGTCCGTCGGACGGCGTCACGTCCAGGCCAAACTCTTCCAGCCGGGTCTTGACTTCAGGCACCAGGATGGCTTTTTGCATCTCGGCCGACAGCAGCGCTGCAATGTCGGGCGGCGTGCCTTTGGGAACAAACAGTCCCTGCCAGGCGACAGCCGCGAAATCCGGCACGCCGGACTCGGCCAGCGTCGGCACGTTGGGCAATGCGGCAATCCGCTGGGGCGACAGCACCGCCAGCGCGCGCACCTTGCCGGCGCGGATCTGCGCCAGGCCGCCGGCGGTGTCGACAATCATCATAGGCAGTTGCCCGCCCATCACGTCCTGGATCGCCATGGCCGTGCCCCGGTAGGGCACATGCACGATGTAGCTGCCGGTGCGCTCCTTGATCAGTTCCATCGCCAGGTGGTGCGGGCTGCCCGCGCCGGGCGAGGCATAGCTGTACATGCCCGGCGAGCGCTTGACCGCCGCCAGCCACTGGCGCGCGCTGGTGAACGGGCTGTCGGGATTGACCACCAGGATCAGCGGAAACCCCGCCATGTAGCCCAGCGGCGTGAAGTCGTCGGGGCTGTAGGGCAGCTTCTTGTACAGCGCGGTGTTCAGCACCATGGCGCCGTTGTCGCCCGTCACCAGGGTGTAGCCGTCGGCGGTCGCCTTGGACGCCGCGTCGGTGCCGATGATGCCGGCCGCGCCGGGGCGGTTGTCGATGATGATGGACTGGCCGAGTTGCTTGCCCATCTGCACCGACAGATGGCGCGCCAGAAAATCCTGGCCACCGCCAGCCGGATAGGCAACGATCCAGCGGATCGTCTTGGCGGGCCAGGCTTTTTGCGCCAGTGCCTGCGGGCTGGCCAGGGCCAGTGCGGCGGCCGCACCCAGGGTGGTGTGGAGCATGGAACGGCGGGACAAAGCAACAGGAATGGTCACGAAAATACCTCTTGGGAAGTTCAACAATGGGGCGCACTGCCCGGGCCAACAAGCGCCGGCACACCGCGCAATTTGCGTGCCGTGATTGTGGCCCGCGCACACCCGATGGAACCGACAACGCCTGCCGCGCGGGATTTTTTAGAGCCGGTTTTTTATATTAAAACCAGCCTTGGCGCAGGCTGGTCATGCCAAAGCAGCTATTAAATAAATAGCATTTGACAAAAACAAGCTATCCGTCGACAGGGCCGGTTATTTTCCTTCCCGAAGAAATTTCCCTTTGGCGGCAAGGTGATGCCAACGCCTGAAAAGAGAAAATCCTGCAGTACACGCCTACTGGGTAGCGCAGGCGCATTGTGGCGGCAAGCCATGCCCGAAGCGCGGCACAATCCTGTCTGTGACCTCCGAGCCAGCCCCAAACGCCCTGCCCCGGCGCATTGCCCACCTCGACATGGATGCTTTTTTTGCATCGGTCGAGTTGCTGCGCTATCCGCAGCTCAAGGGCCTGCCGGTGGTGATCGGGGGCGGGCGGCGCACGGTCGATCAAGCGCTGATGGCCCAGCATGGCGAGCGGGCGCTGCGCTTTATTCCGGTGGCTGAATTCCCCTTGCTCAAGGACTACGTGGGCCGGGGCGTCATCACCACCGCCACCTACCCGGCGCGGCAGTTTGGCGTGGGTTCGGCCATGGGCATGATGAAGGCCGCCCGGCTGTGTCCGCAGGCCATCGTGCTGCCGGTCGATTTCGACGAGATTCGCCGCTTTTCGCGCCTCTTTAAAAGCACGATTGCCGAGATCGCGCCGCTGATGCAGGACCGGGGCATCGACGAGGTGTACATCGACTTCACCGACGTGCCCGGCGGTCAGCGGGAGGGGGGACGGGCGCTGGCCCGGCTGATCCAGCGGGCGATCTTTGAAAAAACCGGCCTCACCTGCTCCATCGGCGTGGCGCCGAACAAGCTGCTGGCCAAGATGGCCAGCGAGTTCGACAAGCCCAACGGCATTTCGATTGTCCAGGCGGCCGATGTGCAAAGCCGCATCTGGCCGCTCAACGTGCGCAAGATCAATGGCATTGGTCCCAAGTCGGGTGAAAAATTGACGCGCCTGGGCATCCAGACCATCGGCGAGCTGGCTGCGCAGGACCGGCAGTTTTTGATGGGCCAGTTTGGCAAGGCCAGCGGCGCCTGGATGATTGAAGCGGCCTGGGGCCGCGACGACAGCCCGGTGGTCACCGAGAGCGAGCCGGTCAGCATGAGCCGTGAAACCACTTTCGCGCGCGATTTGCATGCGGTACGGGACAAAGCCGAACTCGGCGCGATTTTTACCCGGCTGTGCGAGCAGCTGGCGGCCGACCTGCAGCGCAAGGGCTATGTCGCCAAGACCATCGGCATCAAGCTGCGCTATGAAGACTTCCGGATTGCCACGCGCGACCAGACGGTACCGGCGTACACCGACGACGCCCGGACCATTCGCCAGATCGCCGGCCAGTGCCTCAAGCGCGTACCGCTCGACCAGCGGCTGCGACTGCTGGGCGTTCGGGCCAGCGCGCTGGCCAAGGCGGGTCTAGTGCCTTTTGATAATGAAAACAGTGCTTTTGCGCAGACTGCGCAGGCACAGGCAGCTATTGAAAAAATAGCAAACTACCAACTTTTCTAATGGGAAGAGTGCGCCATGCGCGGCAAAATGCAGCAAGCTGGCGGCGATGCGGTAAAAGGGACGCACTGGTCGGGCAAGCCCTGGAAATCAGAATGTCAGGCCGTGTGGCGCACCAAGCTGCATCCATTTTTTTGCCCACGCAATCAGACGATGCAGGCCTACGCTGCCGATGCAAAGATGATATTTAAGATTGGCGGCTGGCCGTCAAACGCATGCACTGGACCTTGGCGCGCGCTGGTTTAGGGGTGAGAGCCAGTACGCCGACCCACAATGCCTGGTTGCGCTTTAATCAAAAAAAGACGCTTCTTCCGCTCGCACAAATTGCCACCTCAGCTAACGGACACACAGCAAGCCATCGGCTTTTTTCAAACCTTTCAAAAATTTTTTTATTGATTGACAATCCCGAAATCATGTCAAGCCAAGATGACCCTGCTGCTGCCTGCAGCGTTGAACACCGCGCTGATCGCGGCATTGATCCGCAGGCTGCCCGCCGCCGCTTTCCTTGGCGCCGCCTGGTGGGCCTGGCTATTTTCCTGGGCGGCGCCGCAGTGCTGGTGTCCGGAATTTTTCGCATGCTTCCGCTGGACGATCCGCGCATGCGAGGCGCGCTGATCGGCGGCGGCATGGCGGCGCTGGCAACCGCACTGGGCACGCTGCCGGTGCTGCTGTCGCACCAGTTTTCTCAGCGCACCTATGACACGCTGCTGGGCTTTGGCGCCGGCGTGATGCTGGCGGCCAGTTCGTTTTCGCTGATCATTCCTGCGCTGGCCAGCGCCCGTTTGCAAGGCGCCAGTGCCTGGGGGGCCGGCGGCATCGTCGGGGCGGGCATCATGGCCGGCGCGCTGTTTTTGATGCTGGTGGACCGCCTGGTGCCGCATGAGCATTTCATCAAGGGGCGCGAAGGCCGGGAGGCACGCGCCCTGAAGCGCGTGTGGCTGTTCGTGTTGGCCATCGGCCTGCACAATCTGCCAGAAGGCCTGGCCATCGGCGTGGCTTTTGCCGGCACCGACCCGGTGGCCGCGCTGGCGCTGGCCACCGGCATTTCCATACAGGACGTGCCGGAAGGCATGGTGGTGGCACTGGCACTGCGCGGCGTCGGCTATGGCCGCTGGCACTCGGCGGGCATCGGCATGCTGTCGGGACTGGTCGAGCCGGTGGCGGCGGTGCTGGGCGTGGCGGTGATCAGCTTGTCAGCCAGCCTGCTGCCCTGGGGACTGGCCGCCGCTGCAGGCGCCATGCTGTATGTCATCAGCCACGAGATCATTCCCGAGTCGCACCGGGAGGGCCATGAAACCTTTGCAACAGGCGGCTTGATGGTCGGCTTCGTGATCATGATGCTGCTGGATACCGCGCTGTCCTGAAGCACTGCCACAGCAGAAAAAGAAAATCCCCGGAACACCAGGCTTTGCTGGAAATGCCACCGGGAAAATTATTGGTGTGTCAGATCATGTCATGTTGAAAGACCGCTTCACTTGCGGTCGGTGCGGGCGCGGTGTTTCTTCTTGGCAGCGCCTTTGCCGCGGGTGGTACCGGTGCCGGCCTTGCTGGCGCTGTTATTGGCCATGCTGGCCCCTGAGCGCGAGCCAGATCCGGAACCCGTAGCGGCTGCGCCAGCCGTGCCCTGCGTTGCGGTTGCGCCTGAAGTGCCAGCAGCGCCGGAAGTCCCGGCGGCACCCGGCGCGGCACCCATGCCAGCAGCCCCGCCAATGCCTGTCGCGCCGGTGCCGGTGGTGCTGCCAGGGGTAGTGCTGGTAGCCGCAGCACCGGTTTGTGCCTGGGCCAGCCCGATGCTGCCAACCAGTGCGGCCACTGCCAGGGCGGTGGCCACGGTGTTGAATAGCTTCATGATGAGTCTCCTTGAAAGTCCAGCTTCTTGATGAAGCCGCCAGATGAATGAACCAAGCCGACAGATTTGTCAACTGTGTTCAATCTAGGGCCTGACCAATGCTTGCGGATCGGTCAGTGGCTGATATGGTTGTAGGAAAACCAATCGCCTTGGCTGCAACGCGTGGCGTGGGCAAGGCGATGGCGTTGTTCAGCCCTGCACTGCTTACGGCGACGGGCTGGACCCCACTGCCTTCAGGGCTGGCAGGGCGTCGGCCGCCAGTTGCCCGTTCAGTGCGTCGGCTTGGGCAGCCGCATTCCTGCCGGCCACGAAGGCATGGTCCGAGTTGTAGTATTCCCATTCACTGTAGCGGCCCGCCAGGATGATGTTGGACCGGGCCACCCAGTTGCGGATGGTTTCGACATGCGCGGCGCGGTCATGGTCATAGACCACATAGGCGTACGGCATGTCCACCTGGTTGGCGGCCAGCACGGCGTCGTCCTCGGTGAACATGCCGACCGCGATGCACTCGCGGATGCAGCGGTCGATGAGATCCTGACCGTCGCACGGCAATGGCTTGTATTCCGAATAGGTGATCTCGCAGGTCAGGCCGAAGCCGCCGGGCGCGTTGCAATGCGGGCTGGCGTTGCCCTGCACAAAGATGCGGTGGAACACCGTCTGTTCAGGGTAGTAAATCCAGTGCTTGTCGGTCAGGTTCTCCCGGCCAATGCCCAGGTTGACGCAGCGCACCGACACATGGCGCAGTCCCCTGGCTGCCGCCTGCACCGAAGGCGGCGCCTCGTCGCCCATGGCCGCAACCAGATGCGGCAGCGCCAGCGTGCTGATCAGGGTGTCGTAACGGTAGGCGCGGCCATCTTTCAGCGTCACCGTGCGGCGCGAAGGCGACACGGCGAGCACATCGGCCTGCATTTCCACATCGCCTTCAAGCAGCGGCAAGAAGCCGTCCATCAGCGCCTGAAAGCCGCCGCGCAGCGGGTAGCCAAAGCGCGCGTTCGGACCCATCGGCTTGGTCACCGGCTTCAGGGCGCCGTCGATCATTTCCTCAAGATCAGGCATCGGCACACGGCCGCCCAGCCACGAGGTTTCCATTTCACTGAGCGGCACGGCCCAGAGCTTCTTGTTGTACGGAATGGCAAAGTGCTTGGCCACGCCGGCGCCCCAGACCTTGTAGATGAATTCCTCGAAATTCTTCGGCGCTGCCGCAACTGCATGGCCTTTGGAGATCACGCCGGCAACCGGGCTGCCACTGCCCGCATGGGAAATCGTGGCAGTGGCTGCCGAAGGCGCTGAAATGGCCGTGCCGGGAAGCTCTTTTTTCAGCGGGCCGAATCGCGCTTCGATCGCGCCGATCAGGCATTCCTTGAGCACTTCGGGCGGCAGGCCGTACAGCGCGCCCTGGAACGGGTAGCGCGTGAACACCTCCTTGCTGTAAATCCAGGCTTCGCGGTTTTGCCAGTGAACGTTGTCACCGAGCAGCGTCTTGTACAGGTCCAGCACATAGGCATCGTTGGAAAACATGATGTGGCCGGCATAGTCAAAGGTAAAGCCGTTGTCCACGATCGAGCGGCACCAGCCGCCCACGGTACCGGCTTTTTCCAGCAGCAGGCTGCCTTCGCCCAGATGGTAGGACGCCGCCAGGCCGGTGGGGCCGGCGCCAATCACCACGGTGGAATAGTACCGCGCTTCGTCCTCGCCCTCCTCCTGCGCTGTGCCATTGAGCATGCGTCCCAAGGGCTGGCCGTCAAAACCCGGATCGCTTGTCACTGTAAAACCGGAATGGGCAGCCTCCTGCGCAGACACAGTCTGGCGCGGTGCCAGCGCGTCGATCTGGACACGGATGGCGTCGGCGGTGGCATCCCATGACGTGGCGGCCACGATGCTGCGCACCTGTTCGGCGCGGCTGGCCGATTCGGCCTCTGGTTCAGCCAGCAGCGCCTCGCAGGCGTGAATGAATTCCAGCGCCGTGTCGGCAATCGCCACCACATGGCCGTAAGGCTCGGCCACATCGCGAATGCGGGTGCTGACCGACGGCCTGCCAGCGGCCATGTATTCCAATGTCTTGGTCGGGCTGATGAAACGCGTGGCGTCGTTCAGCGCGAACGGCAACAGGCAGACCTCCCATCCGGCCATGAACTGCGGCAGGACTTCATAGCTTTGCTGGCCGAGCCAGTGGATGTTGCTGCGCTGCGGCAGCTTGTCTGGGTTGATCTTGACCACCGGCCCGACCATGACAATCTGCCACTCGGGATGCATGTCGGCCATGGCGGCAATCAGGTCCAGGTCGATGCGCTCGTCGATCACGCCGCAATATCCCAGGCGCGGATGCGCCAGGCCCGCCTGCTTCGGATGGTCAGGCAAGCCGTTTTTGACAGCCGATGCGAAATGCGCGGCATCGACGCTGCTGGAAAAACAATGCACGTTGTCATGCCGCGCGCGCTTGGAACGGTACAGGCTCGGGCCACCCGTCAGCACCAGGTCGGCCATCTGGTAAAGCGCGTTTTCACGCTGGATCAACTGCCGCGGCGCGTTCATGAAGGCCGACAACTCGTCCATGCAGTCGTAGATCACCGCGCCTGGCTGCAGCTCGGCGGCCAGCGGCAATGCCATCGGGGTGTAGAACCAGATCAGGTAATCGTCGATTTCCTCGTCGCGCAGGTAGTCGGCCAACTGGCTTTGCAGCGCCGGCAGGTGGTCGTCATGAAAACCCGGAATGCTGCTGGTCACGTGCGGGCGCAGCACCTCGATATTGGCAGCGGGCGACAGCCGCTCCAGAAAATCACGGCCATTGGGAACCGGTTCTTCCATGAAGACGATACGGTAATGCTGCGCCAGGCGTGAGAGCAGGTGCTGTGGCCGTTGGTAGACAAAGTTCCAGCGCAGGTGTGAAAAAACAATAATGGTCTGCATGTCGCGTCCTCGATAGTTGATAAATTGGCTGGTGCTGGAAACGTCCGCTTGAGGCTGAGGACCGCCGGGCAAATGGCGCTGCCAGCGCCGCAGTTGCTCGGCATAGGGTTCGCACAACATACGGGTTGACAGGGCTGGGTCGTCCCCCGGCAATGGCGGCTGCACATCCCACAGCCCGCTGCGGTGCCAGTGTGAAAAGTCGTCCCAGCCGTGCCGGTCAATCGCCGGGTACAGGCAGATGCCCTCAATCGGCAAGCCGCGCGCCCGGGACACGCTGACTTCCCGCGCCACGTCGTCAAGCCACTGGCCGCGGCCGTCACCGACATGGCTGGTTTCGGCCAGCAGCATCGGCGCGCGGTAGCGCTGCCAGACCGAATCGAGCAGTTCGCTGAGCGGCTTGCGACGCGGGTCGCGCAGGTGCCAGTGCAGGGGATCGTCGGCCTGTCCCTGGCCGGTCCACTGGTTGTCGTGGTAATAGTTGATGCCGACGATGTCGAGGTGCCGGGGCGAGCCGCCCAGTTGCGGCTCGGTGCGACCAGACAGCATGTCCCAGGCTTCAAAGGCGCCGTCACTTTGCCGGCGCGCCGCTTCCAGCACTTCAGGAGGCGAATCACCGGGTGCCGTGACATGAATCAACGGGTCGCCGTGCATGAAACGCGCCTGCGGGTCCACGCTGCCAATCGCATTGCAGGCCTGCAGCGCGGCACGCACCAGCTGGATTTTCACCGCCTGCCCGTCACCCGAAAAAAGCGTGCGCCGGGCATGCTGCATCAGTCCGGTCGATGACAGCGCCCAGGACAAAAAGGAAATCTCGTTGACCGGCTGGTAGAAATGCCGGCCGCTGGACACACTGCACAGGGTGCGAGCCACCCTTTCGCTAAAGGCCGAAAAACGCGCGGCAAACGACGGCGACAGCAGGTCAATGTCGGCAGGCCAGCCATAGTGCATCAAAGTCCAGATCACCTCGATGCCATGCTGCTGCGCCAGTTCGGCATGCCGGCGCAAGCGCGTAAAACCGGCATCCCCCTGCTGCTCGGTGATGCGCCAGCCAATGCTTTCACGCACCGTGCGAATGCCGAATCGGGCCAGCAAGGCATAGTCGGCGTCGAGCTGTTGCCAGTGGTGGTTGGCCTGGTTCATCGACAGGGGCACGCCCGCAATGTTCAGATGGTCAGCGCCTTCGTAACCGGCCATCCAGAAGGAACGAAACAGGCCTGCAGGGGTTGACGGCACGGGGCTGGTGGCGGTGTTGGACAAAGAGGCATCTGTCATGTCAACCTGTGGTGGGTATCAGCGTAAAACAGGAAGACCCTGTCAATTGGGAAAGCTTTCGAGGCAGCAGCTCTGGCGAGCCATGGCACATCAATGTAGATCTCGGACCGCAATGGCAGCACAGACCTAAAATCTCGATGCATGCCTTGCATGTCAGCCAGAAATACGCAGTCTCGTCATCATTGTTCAGTGTGCGCAGACGGCTGGCTGTAGGAAAAGCCAAGTGCGCAAGGTGCGTCCTGCACCGCGACCCGGTTCGGCTCAATGCCATGCGCTGGCAGCAAATTCTGACGTTTCGAGCGGCTTAGCCCTACAAGTGCACGACCGAATCAACCTGGCTGCAGGTGGCCGACGTCGGCACACTGCAGCGTTTGCCCAAGCTGCTGCCGCTGGCAGTGGTGAAAGAGCTGGCCTGTACCGGCCGCAAGATGGGTGCAGCCAAGGCGCTGGGCCATGGCCTGGGCAATGAGGTGCTCGACACGCCCCAAGCCCTGCTGGCCGGTGCGCTGCAATGTGCCAAAGAGATTGCCGCCAAGCCGCCCGTCGCCCTCTGGGGCACCAAGCAGGCGGTGCATTACGCCCGCGACCATTCGGTGGACAACGCGCTTAATCAGATGGGCTGGCTGCAAGGGGCGATCTGGAGCCACCAGCAGGTGCACCAAGCGGTGACGGCGGTGACGGCGATGAAGGAAAAGCGCGCCGGCAACTTTCCGGACCTCGCCGTCCTTCAATATTTCAATGAAATAGGCCTGTAGCGCATATTTAGCGGGCGCAAGCAGCTATTGATTCAATAGCTGCTTGCATCAATCAACCGACCCGCTGCCAGAACCACCAGCTGGCCAGCAGCACCAGCAGCACCGATCCGCCGCGCACCACCACATTGGCGTACCACGACCGGCCCACCAGTGCCTGCGACACCAGCACCCAGCCCAGCACGGCCATCAGCTGGCCGGCCTCGACGCCCAGGTTGAACCCGGCCAGCGCCCAGGGCAGCAGCCCGCCGGGCGCGGCGGCTTCGAGCAGCAGGCCGGCAAAACCAAAGCCGTGGACCATGCCAAACAGCAATGCCAGCACGTCAAAGCGGACCCATTTCACCGGTCGCAGGTTGAGCAGTGCGGTCACCACAATCGACAGCGCGATCGCCGGCTCCACCCACAGCGGCGAAGCCTGCGTCAAGCCAAACGTCGCCAGTATCAGGGTGATCGAATGGCCCACCGTGAAAGCCGTCACGGTGCGTAGCAACGTCATCCAGGTGGCACGGCTGGCATAGGCAGCAGCCCCGATTTCAGGATGCCCGCGCAGCAGTGCGGCGGAGGGGCTTCGCCGCAAACTCAGTTGCAGCGGCAGTACCAGCGCCAGCAGGAAAGCCAGGTGGTCGTAACCCTGCAGCAAATGGTGAACGCCCAAGCTGAAATAGTCGCGCAGCGCCGACCAGCGGTTGGAAGCGCCGGCGCTTTGTGCCTGCGCACCCGTGCCTGCCATGGCGGCATCGGTCACGCCGGGACTCAGCAACAGGCTGCCCTGCTGCGGCGACATGGTGCTGAGCAGGTCCTTGCCGCCAATGCGGCCGGCCACCAGAAGGCGATGGGTCGAATCCTGATCCTTCAGCAGCAAGTAACTGAAACGCAGGTCTTGGCCGACCGGGCAGCGGGCGGTTGCTGTAGCGCGCAGATAAACCCCGTCGCTGCGGCGTTCCAGGCCGTCGGTTTGCCAATCGAGGCGGCAGGCACCCGGCGCGCCAGCGGGCACGTCAAGCCGGGCCTGCTGGTTGAACAAAGCCAGCGCTTGTGGCGTGGCGGCCTTGACTTCGCCCCAGGTCACGCGGCCGTCAGCGTTCCCATCCATCGGCACGACCAGGTCCAGGTCCCGAATCGCCACCGCCAGCACAAACCTCAGGTCGCGCAGCGTTCCAGCGCTTTCGGCACCTGTGGCGTCAGATTGCTGCACCTCAAGGTAAGCATCACTGCCCTTGTGCGCCTGTGCGGGACTCCAGGCCAGACCCATCGCCAACACCAGCAACCAGCCGGTTTGCATCAGGGGGCGAAGCAGCGCCCGCATCATTTCGCAGCCTTGGCCGTGGCGGCGATGGCCGCCAGCCGCACATCATGCAAACCGGCCGCCTGAATGGCGCTGCCAATTTCTGCCATCGCTTGCTGGTCATTGGCCTGCCTGGCGCTTTGCAGCGCGACCCACCAGTCCAGCGGCTCGCGCTGCAGCTGAAGATTGCGCCTGGCCAATGGCAGCGCACTGGCTGCATCGCCATCCAGCCACAAAGCGGCCAGCGCCAGTTCGCGCCCATGCAGCGTCGTGTCGTCGCCGCGCCGCGCCAGCTCGTCCATGCGCGACTGCAGCACTTGGCGCCCGGCCGTCCAGCGTGCATCCCCCAGACGCTTCCAGGCGGTGGCCTGGCGAAGCACGACGGCATCGGTTTCTGGCAACGGCGTGAGCAGCTTGAGCGCCTGGGCCGTCTTGCCGGTGCGCAGCAGCAGATCGCTGTAGGCGATGGCGGTGTAAAGGTCGTGTTCGGCTGCCAGGCTGCGGGTGTAGGCGTCGGCGGCTGCTACATCCCGCCCCGCGCGTTCGTCGCTTTCCGCTTGCAGTGACAACAACCAGCTGCGCTGGCTGGCGTTGGCTGCCCGGTCAATCAATGCCTGAAAATCCTGCCCCGCCTTCGGGTTCTGGCCCTGCAGCGATCTGGTTTCCAGGCGGCAGGCCTGGGCGTACAGCGCCTGACCGGCGCGTTCCACCGCATCGCAGGCGGCCAGCGACTCGGCGTAACGGGACGACAGGCGTTCCAGCGACGCCAGGTTCAGCCAGCCCTGCGCATGGCCGGGCGTGCGCGCCAGTGCTGCCGTGAGCACCTTTCGCGACGCTGCAAATTCGTGTCGGCCCTGCTGCACCGTGGCCTGCAAAACAGCCAGATCGGCGGGTGCGTCAGGCCGGTCCCACCACGGGGCCAAAATAGCCTGGGCGCGGCCCCAATACCGGGTGTCGCCGGTTTGCCGGGCCACGCCAATGTCTTCCCGGGCCTGCGCCGCAGCCGCTGCCGGATCACTGGCCGGCACGCTGGTTGCCGACGCTGTGGTTGTTTGCGCCGGGCGGTTGCGGGTTATGGCCGGCAGGACTTCCAGAACTTCATCGTCCCGTGCGGGCTGCACGGCAGTCGCCGCCACGGCATTGAGCTGTACCGCCAGCAGCAGACCTGCCAGCGCTATCAGTTTGGAAAAACGGTGCATCTTGAGTGCTTTCATCGGAGCGGCCATCAGGTGCGGCACGTCGGCCTACAAGCCGGGGCGCTGCCATCAACCTGAAAAATTACGAAAAAATGGCCCGGCAATCGAGGTATCTCGACTGCCGGGCCACGTCACCCCTTGCGGTTACTGCACGGGTGCCGGATCGGCGTTGTTGTCAACCGCCAGTGTCAGCGGGTTGATGTCGACCGGCACGGTATTCTCGCCATTGCTGGCGATCAGGTTCTGGATGAACCCCACCACGTCGGTGATGGTCTGGGCAACCGGTCCGGGCGGCTGAGCACCGGCGTCATAGCCACCCCCACTGCCACCGCAGCCGGCGAGCAGCGCGGCAGACAGTGCAGCGCCCGCCATCAGTTTTAAATTCAGCTTCAACATGATGTTTCCTTTTCAGTTGCGGTGTTTACTTGGCACCTGGCAGCGGAGTGTTCAGGTAAGGGAATACCTGCTGGAAGTCGGTTGCGCTGGCACGCACGCCGTCCACAAAGGCCACGCCGCCGGCGGGTGCATCAGCAGGCTTGCAGCCCACCTTTAACGCGTCGTTATTGCCCGTCAGCACGCACAGCGCACCCATGGCCACACGCAGCGACACGTCGACCACGTCGTCACCCAGACGGCGACCGTTCGGGAAACCTGCGTTATCGCCTGCCGCCACACCCAGGGAGTTCTGCGAAGCGGCCGGAGTGGCCGCGATGCCGGTGTTCAGGCGCAGCATCTCGGTCAGCGGACCACCCACGCCCAGGCCAGTGATGTTGGCTGGACGGTTAACCGTAGGCAAGCCGGTCAGGAAAGCGGTCATCAGGTCGGTACGCGGGAAGTTGGTCGGTGCCTTGGCACCAAACAGGCTTTCGATCAGCGCCGGCAGCGTCGGGTTGGTCACGTAATCCGCAAAGTTCGCAGCGTCGTTGAGCGGCTTGCTGCCGTTGAACTTGTCCTTGTCCTTCAGGCCGATCACCACCTCGTTGACCAGCGGCATGCCCAGACGCGACACCTGTGTCCAGGCGCCTCCGGCTTTTTCGCTCGCTTGCAGACCGGACATCGTCGCACCGTTCAGCAGACGACCCTGGCGCAGGCTGGCCGTGGTCCAGCCGCCGATGACTTTTTCGTTGCCTTGCGTCAGGCAACTGGCCGGAATTTCAAGCGCCAGCGAGGTGACGTTCTTGTCTGCCATCTCGCCGAACTTGCCGCCAGCCGAAGCATTGGCCTCGTTGGTGATGAAGGAGGCTGGTGCGTTCACCAGGTCGAAAATCACGCCCAGGTTGACCGAGAAGGCTTCCTTGCGCTGGCCGACGAACACCTTGCCGGGCAATGCGCAGCCAGGAATGTTGATGGTCTGGATGTAGGAGTTGGCATACCCTTCGTAGCTGTTGTTGGGGAAGGTCTTGGTGCCGATGTAGTCGATCGGCTTGCCAAAGGTGGTGCCACCGCCGGCGGTCTTGACAGACTCGCGGCTGCCACTGCGGCGGTCACCACGCACCACGTCCAGCGTGAAGCTTTCGGTGTAGCTCAGCGGCGCGTTGGGTGAATTGGTCACAGCACCGGCCTGGCGCAGGGGAATGGCAACATTCTTGCCGCCGATAGGCAGCGTGATGCCGTTGCCGTTGTTGGCCAGTTCGTTCTTGAACTTGAACTGGAACGTCAGGTCTTCCTTGCCATCGCCATTGTTGTCGACGTGGATTTCATACAGCGCATTCGAATCGAGTGAAAAATAGTTGGGGCCGCCGTAAGCGTCTTGCAGCGGCAGGTAGTTGGCGATCAGCGTCACGTTGCTGGCCTTGCCTGCCTCGTAGCTGTTGAACATGTAGAAATCGGTGCCATCGACCTTTGGAGCGGTGGTGATAAACGGCGCTTCGCGGTGGCTTGACGCCATGGCGCTACCGGCAGCAACCAATAACAGGCACGCCTGAGCAATGTGCCCAATTTTCATTTTCATGGTGATTCTCCTATTTGAGTACGCTACAGCGGTTGCTGCAGTGATGAGTTGTACTCGCGCAGTTGCAGCTTGGATTCAAATAAAGCCGACGAAAGCGTTTCGTCCTACAAAACTGTTCGCATCAGCGCAATTGAGACGGGCCGCTCGCGTCACCATGTGGTGCGAAAAACACGGTATCCAGTGCTGTCAGGTTTTGGCAGCAACGCGTGCAAAGCGACCCGATTGGACGGGCACAAACCGTAAAAACTGGCCCGGACAACCCACCCATCGATGAATGCCGCACACACCAGAAAAAGCAGGCCATGCGAAACCGACAGGAAAAAAACGATTTTATTGACAGCAGTTACTGCCGGGCCGTACGCACATTCGGCGGCATCGCCTGGGGATGGCTGGTGCGAAACGGGTTGATGTCGAGCCCGCCGCGCCGGGTATAGCGCGCATACACCGTCAGCTTCACAGGCTTGCAGCGCGTCCACACGTCCATGAAGATGCGCTCGACGCATTGTTCATGGAATTCGTTGTGGTTGCGAAAGCTCACGATGTACTGCAGCAGCCCTTCCTGGTTGATCTGCGGGCCGCTGTAGCTGATGCGCACGCTGCCCCAGTCGGGCTGGCCGGTCACCAGGCAGTTGCTTTTGAGCAAATTGCTGGTCAGCACCTCGGTCACTGGTGGCTCGTCAAACACAGCGGTCAGCAGCTCGGGGGCGGGTGTGTAACGGCTGCATTCCACGTCCAGCCGGTCCAAACTCAGGCCGTCAAGTTCATGCACCGGTTCCCGGTCAAACAGCTCGGGCAGCAGCAGCCGCACGCCCACTGTTGCGGCATGGGGCGCGCCGCGCCAGGCGGCTTCGCTGATGTCGGCGCGCAGCCGCGCCTGTACGGCGGCGGCGTCGGCAAACCGGGTGTTGTTCAAACTGTTCAGGTAGAGCTTGAAGGACTTGCTCTCGACAATATTCGGCGTCTCGCAGGGCACGGTGAAATGCGCCAGCGCCAGCTGCGGCTTGCCGCGCAGGTTCAGCCAGCTCAGCTCGAACGCAGTCCACAGGTCGGCGCCGAAAAACGGCGGCGCGGCGCCTACGCCAATTTCTTCGCGCTTGGCCAGGCGCGGAATCGGAAACAGCAGCGACGCGTCGTACTGGTCCACATAGGCAGACGATTTACCCAGTTCGGAATGTTCAGGAAGGTTCATGTTGGAATGCAGGGGTTGTCGGGTTGGCCGCAACAAGGTGCGGAATCAGCAAGGCCAGCAGGCGCTCGACCACGCCGGGCGGCAGGTCATGGCCCATGCCGTCGATGCCGGCCAGGTGCGCACCCGGAATGCGGCGGGCGGTGTCTTCGGCGCAGGCGAACGGCACCAGCGGGTCGGCCTTGCCGTGGACCACCAGCGTCGGAATATTTATCAGTCTGGCAAGTTCATCGGCGCGGCTGCGATCGGCCAGCACGGCGACCATTTGCCGCAAGATGCCGTCCGGGTGCAGGCTGCGCCGGGCCGCCGTGCCCACAAGGGCTCGCCACTCGGCGTCGCTCATTGGAAAGCCGGGGCTGGCAATCGCCTTGAAGACACGCACCGAATGGTCGATGGCCGCGTCCAGTCCTTTGCCCGCAGGCCGGCTCATCAGCACGCGGGTGACCTCTGGGGAAGGCCCGGGCAGGCCCCGTGCGCTGCTCGAACTCATGACGCTGGCAAGACTCAACACGCGTGCGGGCACCAAGAGCGCCAGGCGCTGGGCAACCATGCCGCCCATGCTCGCGCCGACCACATGCGCCCGGTCGATGCCCAGCGCATCGAGCACGCCGAGCGCGTCCTGCGCCATGTCGAGCAGACTGTAGGGCGGCCTGATACGCCAGCCCAGCCGGTATTTCAGGCCGGCCCACAGCACGCCGGGCTTGCCCAGCGCATCCAGATGCTGGCTCAGCCCGGCGTCGCGGTTGTCAAAACGCACCACCCGGTAGCCCGCGTCAAGCAAGGCCTGCACCAAGGCTGGCGGCCAGGCAATCAATTGCATGCCCAGGCCCATGATGAGCAGCACGACCGGACGCGGCCGGCCCTGTGCATCGAAAGCCGTGCCGCTGTCCTCGACTTCAAGGTCAATGCCATTTGCTCTTATTTTCATAGCTTCTTGTACATATGGGTATTGCGCTTAATGGTTATTTGATCACTTTTATTGTGACGCCAGCGATGTTATTCCCGCTCTTCTGTCATCCTCTCTCTCTTCTGTCATCCCGGGCTTGACCCGGGATCCATGCATTTCTCTGTGCGCAGTCACCGAACATGGGGCCATGGATTGCGGATCAAGTCCGCAATGACAAAGAAAAATACGTCATCCCAGCCCGTGCTCTGTCGTCCCTGCCCTTGTCTCATCCCTGCCTCTTGTGTCATCCCCGCCTCTTGTGTCATCCCCGCGCTCTTTTGTCATCCCCTCTCTTCTGTCATCCCGGGCTTGACCCGGGATCCATGCATTTCTCTGTGCACAGTCACCGAACATGGGGCCATGGATTGCGGATCAAGTCCGCAATGACAAAGAAAAATACGTCATCCCCGCCCATGCTCCGTCGTCCCCGCCCTTGTCTCATCCCTGCCTCTTGTCTCATCCCCGCGCACTTTTGTCATCCCCTCTCTTCTGTCATCCCGGGCTTGACCCGGGATCCATGACCTCTCCCCAGCGGGGCCATGAATTGCAGACCAAATCCGCAATGACAAAGAAAAAAACAGATCATCTCGATTTCCGGCTGGATCTGAAATGAAAAGCTTTGTCATTCAGCACCCACTCAAGCACCCTGCCCGCGCCTGAACACCAGCCGGTCCACAGCCGACGCGCCAGCGTCAAAGCCATAGCCGTCCACTGCAAAACCCTTGAGCTTTTCCACCGTGGCGAGCTTGTTTTCAATAGCGTAGCGCACCATCAAACCACGAGCGCGCTTGGCCATGAAACTGATGATCTTGTAACGGTCGCCGCGCCATTCCTCGAACACGCAGGTCACGACGCGCGCCTTCAGCACTTTGCGGCTGACCGCCTTGAAATACTCCTCGCTGGCCAGATTCACGATCACCGGCGACAGCTCGGTAGCCGCGCGTTCATTCAGGTAGTCGGCAATCTGCGTGCCCCAGAACTGGTACAGGTTCTTGCCCTGCGCGGTCACCAGCGCAGTGCCCATTTCCAGCCGGTAAGGCTGCATCCAGTCCAAAGGCCGCAGCACACCGTACAAACCGCTCAAAATGCACAGGTGCTGCTGTGCCCATTCCAGTTGCGTTTCGCCCAGGGTTTTGGCGTCCAGCCCGTTATACACATCGCCATTGAAGGCGAGCGCCGCCTGCTTCGAGTTGCTGGCGGTGAACTTGGGCGACCATGCTTCGTAGCGCGCCGCATTCAGCCCGGACAGCGCATCCGAGAGCTTCATCAAGGTGGCGATTTCCTGCGGCGACTTGGCGCGCATGACGCTGATCAACTCGGTCGCCTGGCGGGTGAACAGCGGCTGGCTGTGCGGCACATGGCCAGAGGGCGTGTCGTAATCGAGGGCTTTGGCGGGGGACAGTAAAAACAGCATGGGCGAGAATCCTTTGCGCAGGATTATCGGGTAACCGACAGCCCCAGCCATGCGGGGAAATGCAGGGCTTGCTCAAGCAAATTGAACGGCAAGGCGGCAACGGCAGCGGCGTGCAGCCTTTGTCAATTGCTCTGTTTGATGGATTCCCCGGACACCCTGCGCCGACTGCGCAGCGCCCATCCCCGCGTCAAGGCGCAAGGCCCGCCTCGAAGCATCGTGCTGCATTTGCCTGCCTATAAAAAGTCGCACAGCGCCAAGCCGCCAGAAACCCGATTTTCCTGTTTTTGGCGTTCTCTCAATGGAAAATTTCATGGGGGTTTTTCACATCGTTGCCCGATGAAAGGGCCAAAGTCCAGGTGCCGATGTTTGACCTTGGGTACTTTCCTGCTGGTCAGTGCCTTGAGAACTGGTTAGGCTGACGGCCGACCTGCCTTTTCAACCAAAGCCCGCATGACCTCACCCCCTTCGCGCGACGACGCCAGCCAGCCGCCTGCAGCCCTTGGGCCCCCAGCCCCGCCTTTGCGCGACGATCTGCCGGTCATGGCCACGCCGTATGTGCCGCCGCCCCCGGTCGGGCCACAAGCCATCATGCAACCGCTTGGCCAGGGCGCGCCCTTTGCCTGGCTGGCCGCCGGATGGCGCGATCTGAAAGCACACCCTGGCATCGGCCTGTTTTACGGCCTGTGCTTCTGGCTCATGGCGGTTACGCTCGGCGCCGTGTTTCGCGCCAAGCCTGAATACACACTGACGATTGCCTCGGGCTGCCTGCTGGTCGGCCCCTTTTTGGCGCTGGGGCTGTATGAAGTCAGCCGCCGCCGCGAGCAGGGCCTCACGCCCGAACTCGGCGCATCGCTGACCTGCTGGGACAGCCATATTCGCAGCATGGGCATGCTGATTCTGGTGCTGATCGTGCTGGAGCTGCTGTGGGGCCGGGCGTCGCTGGTGGTGTTCGCGGTGTTTTTCAACACCGGCATGCCGTCGACCAGCGGTGTGCTGAATGCCGTGTTCAACCCCGACAACCGGGAATTTGTCGCCGTTTACCTGGTGGTGGGCGGAATGTTTGCGGCGCTGGTGTTTTCGACTGCCGTGGTGTCGATCCCGATGATCCTGGACCGCGACACTGACGCGATTTCAGCCGCCATCACCAGCATCCGGGTGGTGTTTTCCAGTCCTGGCGTGATGCTGCTGTGGGGGCTGGTCATCACCACACTGATCGCCATGGCGCTGCTGCCCTGGGGAGCGGGCCTGGTGGTGATTGGTCCGCTGCTTGGGCATGCAAGTTGGCATGCTTACCGGGGAACAGTGCGCTGGCAGGAAGCCGAGGCAGTGGCCAGCGACACGCTCCAAGCCTGAAACAGGCTACAGAAAAATGGCCGGTGAACGCCGGCAGTTCAGGGGTTTTTGACTTCCACCTGTATCTCGTTTCGCCGCCACATGGGCAGGGTCCACGGCGGGTCATAGCGCGCCAGCTGCGGCGCACCGACGGGCTGCAGCTGGCGCGACCGCATCCAGGTCGTCAGTTCATCGGTTTTTTGCTGCACCCTGGACGCCGTGTTCAGACCCGAATAAGCCAGCACGGCAAAGGTACGGGTGGGCAGCTCGCGCAAACTGACCGCCAGGTTGACGGGTTTGGGCAGCGTCTGCAGCGAATACTGGCTTGGCATCACAAACTGAATGCGCCACTGGGTGGCAGTCGCCATGGAAGCATCAGCGGCGACGGGTTCTGCCGTGACCGGGGCCGTCATGGCAATTTTTTCTGACCGGACCACCGGCACCAGCGTGACAGGCGCGGTCATGGCAATTTTTTCGGAGGCGTTGTCAGTGCCAGTGGCCGCCAGGGTGTTGTTGCCGAAGATGTAGTCGGCAATCAGCCTGAAGCCCTTGCCAGATGCCGCGTCCATGTCGCCATCGACCCGCGTTTCGGCCACGATGACCGGCGCATACCGACGGACTTCGTAGCTGCCGTCCTGCGTCAGGATGTCAAACTTCGGTTCTTCAACGGCCATCGCCATGCTCCCTGCAGTGATTCCGGCCATGAGTATGGCGGCAAATCGCATGGGGGCACGCCACGTCGCCAGGTTCAAGGTGAAGTCGGCGACGTTCATACCCAGCCCTGTTTCCAGATTTCGTCGTTTTGCAATTCACGCCAGAGAACGCGCTGCGTGGCGCGCGAAAAAACCGCCTCGATTTCCACCCACTGCGCGTTGTCGCCTGCCACCGGCGGTTCAATCACCTTGGTGACCAGAAAATGCTTGTCCTTTTGCATCGGCTGCACCGCCGTCCATTTGGACAGCAGGAGTTTTTTGACATTCAGGGGGTTCATGCGCGAGGCGGATGCACAGTTGTCCGGGGTTCCGCCGATGTTTCATCATCTGCGGCGTCAGGTGCTGCCTCGACTGAGGGCACGCTGGACAAGCTGGGTGCGCACATTTTCTCTCCGTCCCAGCGCTGGCCGCACCAGCACAGGCCTTCTGCATTGATCATGCAAGTGCCGGTTCCGCAGCAGCGGGTGTCGTCATTTCTCATGGGTTTTTTGCCTTTCGTGGGTGGGCTTTACGCCTTGGGCAGCGTCACGCCGACCTGGCCCTGGTATTTGCCACCCCGGTCCTTGTAGCTGACTTCGCAGACATCGTCCTTGTCGCTTTCAAAAAACAGCACCTGCGCGCAGCCTTCTCCGGCATAGATCCGGGCGGGCAATGGCGTGGTGTTGGAAAACTCCAGCGTCACGTAGCCTTCCCATTCGGGCTCAAAGGGCGTGACATTGACGATGATGCCGCAGCGCGCATAGGTGCTTTTGCCCAGACAGATGGTCAGCACATTGCGCGGGATGCGGAAATATTCGAGCGTGCGGGCCAGCGCAAAGCTGTTCGGCGGAATGATGCAGCTGTCGCCGTGCATGTCGACAAAGCTTTTTTCGTCGAAGTTCTTCGGGTCCACCACGGTGCTGTGGATGTTGGTGAAGACCTTGAACTCGGGTGCGCAGCGAATGTCGTAGCCATAGCTTGACGTGCCGTAGCTGATGATCTTGTGGCCATCGCGTTCGCGCACCTGTTTCGGCTCGAAAGGCTCGATCATGCCGGTGGTTTCAGCCATGTGGCGAATCCATTTGTCGCTCTTGATGCTCATTGTGAAGGTTCCTTGCGTTGCCGGTGATTGTAGGCATCGTCGGCTGAAAAAGCTGGCGTCTGGATGCGGTGTGGCGGCATGCCGGTTCGCTGACAGATTGCTATTATTTCAATAGCTTACTGCGCTTGTGCAATATGCGCAAAAGGCTCATTTGACCATTAATTTGCAAGCTTCACCGGACCAGCACTGCCGGACTGCGAAATCACGGTCTTTTCAATCACCCCGTCGTCGCGAGCACGATCATGGAAAACAGCAAACCGGGCAGACTGCCTGCACCGCCTGCCGGCTCCTGGCACTGCCCGGGCGACTGCAGGGCCGGGAAACAGGAGGCGATGAGCGCAAGGCTTCATCGCCTCGGCATTGCCCGACTACAGGGGCCGGGTCATGCGGCAGCCATCGCCCATCGAAACACGCCAGACCCGCACCGAAGTCAGTGACGGCAGCGCGGGCAGCAGCTTGCTGAAGATGAACTGGCACAGGTTTTCCAGCGTCGGCGGCCCCAGGCCCGCCACTTCGTCGAGCAGGTGGTGGTCAAGCTGCTCGCGCACCATTGCCAGCTCGTGCCGAACCACCCCCAGGTCGATCAACATGCCGGTGGCCGGATCGGGCTGGCCGGTCAAAAACACCTCGGCGTTGTAGGTATGGCCGTGGATACGCTTGCTGCTGGCGCTTTCAATCGCGCGTTCCAGCGTGTGTGCGGCGTCGAAATAGAAGGACTGGCTGATCTCGCACGATTTAGGAATACTGTTCATCGGATGCCTGTTATTTTGTGGGTCTGAATACTGAGCCGCCAAACGGGCCGGTCCAGGCAAATCTGGATGCAGGTCTGGGTGTTGCGCAGCCGCTGGAGATTATCCATCGGCTGCAGATAGCGGTAGGCAAAATTTGCCGCTTCCAGTTCGGCCCAGTCGAGGTCCGGCTGCGGCCAGACAACCTTCAGTTCGTGGCCTTCGCGCTGAATCCACGGCGCGCCGGCCTTGGGGCTGACGCAGATCCAGTCAATGCCGGGCGGCGCGGCAATCGTGCCGTTGGTTTCCACTGCGATCTCGAAACCGCGCGCATGCAGCGCCGCGATCAGCGCGGCATCAACCTGCAGCAATGGCTCGCCACCGGTCATGACGACGAAACGGTGCGCGCTGTCGCCGGCCGGCCACTGGGCTTGAATCTGGTCAGCCAGTGCGTCGGCGTTCCTGAACTTGCCGCCCAGCGTGCCGTCAGTGCCGACAAAGTCGGTGTCGCAAAACCGGCAGACGGCCGTAGCGCGGTCCTGCTCGCGGCCCGACCACAGGTTGCAACCGGCAAAACGGCAAAAAACGGCGGGCCGGCCTGCGTTGCTGCCCTCGCCCTGCAAGGTGTAGAAAATTTCCTTGATCTGGTAGCTCATGATGGTTCTGGGTGCCGGTTAGTTCAACTTGCCCTGAACGCCCTGCACCAGGAAATTCATGTTCAAAATCTGCGCGTCATTCAGCGTTTTGCCGGCGGCCAGCACTTCATGGCCCTGGTTGTCCAGCAGCGCCGCACGCGCCTTGAAAGGATGCAGCCGGCCAGCGGCAATGTCGCGTTGACGGGCCAGCACTTCGTCGGCCACCTTTTGGGACACCTTGGGGCCGAAACTGTCGACGCGGATCATGCCTTCCTTCACGCCGCCCCACAGCGCAGCGCTTTCCCAGCTGCCGCTCAGCACGGCCTGGGCACGGCGCGTGTAGTAGTCGCCCCACTGGTGTGTGACGGCCAGCACCTGCGCGTCAGGCGCGACCTGGCGCATGTCGGAATGGTAGGCAATTGCCAGCTTGCCGCGCTCTTGCGCCGCACGCATCACAGCGGTCGAGCCGGTATGAAACGCCATCACCTCGACACCCTGGTTGAACAGCGTCATGGCCGCTTCGCGTTCGCGCGGCGGGTCAAACCAGGCGCCCAGCCACACCACCTTGACGGTGGCCTTCGGATTGACCGAACGCATTCCCAGCGTGAAGGCATTGATGCCCTGGATCACCTCGGGAATCGCAAAACCCGCCACATAACCGGCGCTCGTGGCCAGCCGGCCGGCGGCAATACCGGCCAGGTAGCGGCCTTCGTAATAGCGCGCATTGGCCACCGCCACGTTGGGCGCGGTCGTGTAGCCGGTGATGGATTCGAACTTCACATCGGGAAAATCTTTGGCGACCTTGAGCGTGGGCTCCATGTAGCCAAAGCTGGGGGTAAATATCAGTTGGTTGCCCTGGCGGGCCAGGTCGCGGATCACGCGTTCGGCGTCGGCGCCCTCTGGGACGTTTTCAACAAAGGTGGTCTTGACCTGATCGCCCAGCGCAACCTCGACGGCCTTGCGTGCTTCGTCGTGCTGGTGCACCCAGCCGGCGTCGGTGACCGGCGTGACATAGACGAACCCGATTTTCAGCGGCTTGGGTGGCGTGGGTGCTTGTGAAAAAACAGGCGAAACAAAACAGGCAGCCACGAGCGTGGCAACGAGGTTTTTATACATGGTAGTCCTCTACATGGCCCCGGAAAAATGAAAACACCAGCGCGCCGGGACGGCACGCTGGTGAAGATGCGATTTTAGCGTGTTACTTCAAGGACCGGATAAACGCGCACCATCCAGGCGTACAGGACCGCCCCAATCAGCAAGGCACTGGCAGCAATCTCCAGCGACAGGGTGAAGCCTTCGCCGGTGGTGGTGCTGTTCCTGAGCAGCAACGCCACGAGCGGGGGGCCGGCAATCTGGCCGACACCATAGGCCGCCGTCAGCAGGCCGGTGAAACTCGATGCCGTGGCCGGGCGCAGGCGCCGCACTTCCTGCAGCGCAAAAAAGGTGATGGCGGTGAAGGGGATGCCCAGTAACAGGCTGCCGATGACGAAACCGGCCAGGCTCGGACTCCACAGGCTGGCAGCAATGCCCAGCGCCTGCAGCACATAGCAAACAGCCAGTCGCACGCGCAGGTCGCCGCCGTGCGGCAGGCGCGTGGCCAGCAACGCACCCAGCATGACACCCAGGCCGAAGATTGGCCAGAACAGGTCCAGCCAGGCCGATCCGGGCAGTGCGGCACGGGCAATCACCGGCAAAAAGGTGGCGGTGATGATGTAGCCAAAACCGGCCAGCCCATAAGCCAGCGTCAGTGCGGCCATTTCACCCGGACCATGACTTGCCGCCGCAGCGTGCGGCAGGTCGGCCGCCTGGACCCCCCGCGTGGCCAGCGCCATCAGGCGCTCGTCGCCACCGCGCAAAATCTTCCATACCGCGGCGGACAATGCAAATGCGAGTACCCCCAGAATCACCCAACCGCTGGCCGCCGTCCAGTGCAAGGCCACCATGCCGCTGGCCAGCAGGCCACTGACGACAATGCCCGCGCCAGGGCCGGCGTAGATGATGCCGCCCATGCTGGGTACGCCCAGCCGGGACAGGCGCGACAGGCACCAGCCGGAGGTATAGACGAACACCACCGCGCTGGTCATGCCAGCGGCAAAGCGCAGCACCGGCCAGAGCGCTGGAAAAGGCCATGCCATGGCCAGCGTCAGCGCACCGGTTGTCAGCAGGCCGACGCGCACGAGGGACGAAAAGGCCAGCGCCGGCAGCCAGCGCAAGCGTGCCCAGAGCCAGGGCTGCAACGTGCAGAAAATGGCGCCCAGCATGTAGCCCAGGTAATTGGCACTGGCCAGCCAGCTGGCGCCCGGCAGGTCAACTACACCATCGCTGAGCATCATCGGCAGGATGGGCGTGAAGGCAAACCGGCCGATGCCCATGGCAACTGCCAGCGACACCAGACCGGCCAAGGCAATGGGCCACGCGCCCGACGACGCTGCAAAAATTGGTTTTTTTGTCTCGGATGTCATGTCAGGAGTCTGAATTATTCGTTTGCGCTTGTTAAGCAAGCCCAGGACCCTACAAGCTGCGCGCAGGCCAGAAGCGGTTGCTTGTTACCGGTCAGGCCAGGGTCATTCTGAACGGCGCGCCGCCCATATCTGGCGTATCTGATCGGACAATTTCATCGGGTCGAAAGGTTTTGAAATCACCTCCAGCGCCCCCATGGCCTTGTAAAGCGCCACCTCGGCGGCCTGCACCTTGGCGGTCATGAAGATCACCGGCGTCTGCGCCGTGGCAGGCAGCAGGCGCAAGGCCTGCAAGGTGCTCGGCCCGTCCATGCCGGGCATCATCACATCGAGCAGCAGCAGGTCAGCCATGGCGTCAGGGGCCTTGCTCAGCGCCTCCTGGCCAGAAGCGCAGGCCACGACGGTAAATTTCCCCACGACCTCCAGCGCCATCTTGGCCACCAGACGAATGTCAGGCTGGTCTTCAACGTAAAGGATGCGACAAAGCGGTGAAGACATGGTCAATCTTGATTCTTGGGATAAATGAGCCCCGCATTCCCGGAATTTTCGGGGATCAGGAGGGCGCGCTGTATGGCATTGAGTAATTCGGTGTTGGACGTGTTGGACTTGACCAGCACGGCTTCAACCTGACTGCCTTGTGCAGGGTTTTTATCGCTGGCCGAAAACACGATTACCGGCGGCCTGAGGTTGAGCATGTCAATTTCTCTGAACAGGCTCCAGCCCGAATCCTCACCCAGCGCTAGATCCAGCAGAATCAGGTCAAAGGAGCTCTCGCGCAGCCGGACACGGGCCTCATTGAGCGTGGCCGAAAACTCAAGCACGGCAAGTTCCTGCACCACGGCGGCAACGACCCTCTGGATATCGGGATCGTCTTCCACATGCAAAATGCACGGCTTTTTGCGCCTGGAGCCCACCACAGCCCGGCGCACGCTCTGCACCAGCCGGCTTTCATCGATAGGTTTTTCAAGCCAGTCTGACACTGTGAGCAGCTTTTGATTGAATTGCAGGCGCCCTTCCTCCACCATAGCCAAGATCACCACGACTGGCAGGTGGCATGTGCGTTCATCGGCGCGTAAAGCGTTAATGAAGGAAGCGCCGCCTTTGTGCGTCAAGTCCACGGTCAGAGCCACGAAGCCGCCACGCAAGACGCGTTCCAGCGCCTGCGGCACGTCGTGCACCATTTCCGGGTTGAAACCCGCTTTTTCAAGCATTATGCTGATCAAACGCGCAACGTCCGGATTGCCCTCGCAAATCAGGATGCGTGGCCGCGCAGCGACAGGCTGAACATCGGCAGACGGCAGTTGCGCCTGCGGCCCCCGACTGCGCCATTCGGGAAGCTCGAAGAAAAACGTGGAACCTAAGCCCGTCGTGCTGACAAAGCCGATCTGACCACCCATCTTGTGGACCAAGGCCTGTGAAATATTGAGCCCCAGGCCGGTGCCGCCTTTTTCCCGGCTGTCGGACGCATCGGCTTGGGAGAACTTCTGGAAAATCCGGTCGCGAAAATCATCGGAAATGCCATGGCCACAGTCAACCACCTCCACGCGAACAACCTGCGCAACCTGCAGCACGTTCACCGTCACCGTGCCGTCAGGCGGTGAAAACTTCACCGCGTTGGACAACAGGTTGGTCACGACCTGCACCAGCCGGTCGCTGTCCACGCTTGCCTGCAGCGAAGCATCGGGCGCTTGCAGCACCAGCTTCACGCCATGCTGTTCGGCAAAGCCTTCATTCGCGGCCATGGCCTGCTGCACCAGTTGCGCCATATTGACGACTTTGAGTTCCAGCCGCATCTTGCCGGACTCGATTTTTTCGCTGTCCAGAATGTCGTTGATCAGGCGGATCAGGCGCTCGCAGTTTTTGTTCGCAATGTCCACCAGTGTTTTCACGGTATCGGGCAGTTCGCCCGCTACGCCGCCCAGCACCAGCCCCAGCGAACCCCGGATCGAGGTCAGTGGCGTGCGCAGTTCGTGGCTGACGGTCGAGATGAATTCGGTTTTCATGCGGTTGATTCGCTTGAGCTCGGTGATGTCTGCGCCCAGCGCGTAAAAACCGATGACCTGGTCTTGCTCCAGTCCTTCGCCATAACGCGGGAAATAGTGCATGGCGTAATCCCGGGAGTCGCCCTGCGGTGTGGTTTGAATGCGCTCATAGCGCACGGCATTGCCATGCAGCACATCTTCAACCTTGGCCTGCACGCGCTCGTAAGCCGATTGGCCAAGGACTTCAGCCATGGTGCGGCCAATGATCTGCTCGGATTTGAGGCCAAAAACCTCTTCATAAGCTTTATTGTGAAAGATGAATCGCTGCGCGCTGTCCACAGAGGCAATCAAGGCCGGAACCGCGTCGGTGATCTGGCGCAATTTTATTTCGCTTGCCCGCAGCGCCTTGGTGATCCGCTTGCTGTCGGTGATGTCGCGAAGCATTGCCGTGAACAGGCGACGGCCGCCAACCTGCACGTCGCCAAACGATACGCTGACCAGAATTTCGCGGCCGTCCTTGTGCACACTGCGCACTTCACGGTCAGCTATCCTGAAGGCCTCCGGGGAGGCGTTCAGCATCGCAGTAAACGCCTTGTAGTCGCGGCGCAGGTGCTCTGGCAGCAGATCGGAAACATCGCGGCCGATGAGTTCGTTTTTTTCATAGCCAAAAAGTTGCAGCGCTGCCGTATTGGCCTCCAGAACAATGTCATCCGCGCCCGTGGTGATCACGCCCTCGGCCATGCCCTCGGTCACGATCCGGCTCATGGCTTCGCTGTCGCGAAGCTGGGCCTCCCCCCGTTTGCGCTCTTCCTCGTAGTGCTTGACCATGTAGATAACCCAGGCGAGCATGGCGAGCAACAGCAGCCCTGCGGCAATGATGAATCGCTGGGCCCACTGGGCCCTGCGCTGGGCCATGGCTTGGGAGTTTTGCCACTCCAGGTTTTCCCGGTTTCGTGCGGCGTCCAGCAAATCGTCAGTACGCTGCCTGAGTTGCCGGCTGAGGTTGCTGATGAGAATGGCGGCGGCAGCTTCCTGTCCGCTGCTCTGCCGCACGGTAATTGACTGCAACGCCAGAGCCGTGCGCTGAGCCACCAGTTCGTCGAGGGCAGCTTGTTCGGGCAAGCGCGTTTTGCGCAGCCGGCCGATCGCGTCCTGTATGCCATCGCGCGCCTGGTCAATTTTCTGCCGATCTATTGGGTCGCCCGTCAGGAGGTACTGGCGGGTCGAAGTTTCGGCTGTCTTGATGCTGGAGGCTACCCGCTCCAGCAAGACCAGTGCCTCTTCGGTCTGGTCTCCGGTGCGTGCAGTTTCGATCAGCCGGTTGATCGTGACATATGAGGCCCCACCCAAGGTCGCCATCAAGACGATGGCGACACCAAGTGCCAGCTTGATTTTAAAAAGAAAAGCAGTAGAAGACATGACGGTCTCGTTAGGCATGGGGTCGAACTCTCTGAGTTCCGATTTCGCCAGGCAAGCTGCGCTGAAGCAATTCAATCGCCTGGCTTATTTGGGACTGTGTTCCTACAGTCAAGGCGCAGGCAGTGTCCAGCAGCGTAGTGATAGTCCGTTCCAGGTCACGCGCGGCGTTGCCGACTCCGGCAAAGCCGAAGGTGGCGCCGGACCCGGCCAGGCTGTGTGCGCAGCGCTCCAAGGTCGTCAGCGCTTCTACTGCACTGTCGCCGTTCAGCACTTGGTGCCAGAGCAACTCGATTTGCGCCAGTCGCTGGGGCAGTGCTGCGCGGTAATCAGCGCGCTGCAGCTCCACAAAGGCGGGAAAGGACGGATCGGTGATGCTCACGAAGCTGCAAATGACATGTTATTCCCCGAAATAAAGCTGACCCATCGTTGATCTTAAAATGAAATTATTAATGTCCAGCAAAAATTTAGTGGAATTGATACCACTCCTTTAAAAATACAGACTTCAATCGCCCCGGGTTTGAACTGACCCCCAGAAGTTGGACAAACCTCAAAGGGGTTTATGAGGAAGTACAAAACGGAGTTCAAGCTTCAGGTGCTGTCCCATCAGGACCGCAAACAACTTTCGAGCCGCCAGGTCGCGGCGGTCCATGACATCCGTAATCCCAACCAAGTCGTGGCCTGCAGACGCAATCTCGACCAATGCGACGTGGAGGCTCTCAACAGGCGCCCCAACATGAAACTAAAAAGACACTGCCCGGCGCCATCCGATACGATCGCTACCGATTCGGCGCAGGCCCTGCGCGAAGAGAACGAGGACTGCGCGCGGAGGTGGCGTACCTAAAAAAATTACAAGCCTTGATCCGGTCCAAGAGATCAGCTGCGCCAACAAAGCGCGCCTGATTACCGGGTTGAGGCATCACCATAAATTGGCCGATCTACTGCAGGCGGCAGGCTTGGCGCGCAGCACCTTCCATTACCAGTGCCAAGTGGCCCAGCGAGCCGACAAGCTCGGCGCCATGGAGCCCAGGATCCGCTCCGTCTATGACGAGCACAAGGGCCGCTACGGGTACAGACGAATCACGGCAGCGCTGTGCAGTTCAATGGCAGAACCCGTCAACCACAAGTTCGTGCAGCGTCTGATGCGGAAGATGCGACTGCGCGCGTTGATCCGTGCGAAAAAGCGTTCCTGACATGCCCCTGGCATTAACGATGCGCACGTGCCCAATGTTCTGCAGTGCGATTTCTGCGCGACTGCGCCAAACCAGAAGTGGGTGACCGATGTCACGGAGTTCAATGTGAACGGCCATGAGCTGTATTTGTCGGCCTGCATGGACTTTTACAGCGGCGAGATCAGCGCGCACCGCATGGCCAAGCGTCCCGTTTTCGAGCTGGTCTCCGGCATGCTGGAGGCGGCACTTTCGCGGTTGGGAGACACCAGTGCACTGACCGTGCACTCAGACCAAGGGTGGCATTACAAAATGCAGCCGTACCGGGCGATGCTTGCGCATCGCGGGGTGACACAAAGCATGAGCCGCAAAGGAAATTGCTTTGACAACGCGGTGATCGAAAGCTTCTTCGGCACCCTCAAAGCCGAATTTTTGCACCTTGCAGCGCTTGACAGCATTGAGATGCTCGAAGCAGGCGTGCATGATTGCATCCACTACTACAACCACGAGCGCATCAAGCTCAGGTTAAACGGACTCAGCCTGGTGGGATACCGGCTGAGAAACGCCGCCTGATTGGCGCATAGCAACCGTCCAGCTTCTCGGGGTCAGTTCAAACCCGGGGCGGTATAAGCAGCTTGCTGCACGGGCAGGAGAGAGATGTCTTCGCCGATGCAGGCTACCAGGGTCTCCACAAACGCCCGGATGCCAAGCACGATGTCACTTTGCATGTAGCGATGCGCCCGGCCAAGCGCAGAGCGCTGGACAAAGTAAACAAGCCCATTGATGCCTTGATTGACAAGGCCGAGCGCTGTTTGCGCTATCGAACCTGTGGATGGTGCGCCATCAATTACTGGCTGCGCAGAAATATGTGCGCCTGCAAACCGCAGAAGGGATTCAAAACGGCTGCAAACGCGGTGTAAAACGCACTCACAAGACCGACATCTCACGCCAACCGCGTCGAAATATGCACAATCGCATCTGGTCAGCGTTTTGCGCGCTGATTCCCGTTTGAAATCGAGTTGTTCAGAACATCCTTAAGCAAGCCCAGGACCCTACAAGCTGCGCGCAGGCCAGAAGCGGTTGCTTGTTACCGGTCAGGCCAGGGTCATTCTGAAGGGCGCGCCGCCCATATCTGGCGTATCTGATCGGACAATTTCATCGGGTCGAAAGGCTTTGAAATCACCTCCAGCGCCCCCATCGCCTTGTAAAGCGCCACCTCGGCGGCCTGCACCTTGGCGGTCATGAAGATCACCGGCGTCTGCGCCGTGGCAGGCAGCAGGCGCAAGGCCTGCAAGGTGCTCGGCCCGTCCATGCCGGGCATCATCACATCGAGCAGCAGCAGGTCAGCCATGGCGTCAGGGGCCTTGCTCAGCGCCTCCTGGCCAGAAGCGCAGGCCACGACGGTAAATTTCCCCACGACCTCCAGCGCCATCTTGGCCACCAGACGAATGTCAGGCTGGTCTTCAACATAAAGAATGCGGCAAAGCGGTAAGGACATGGTCAATCTTGATTCTTGGGGTAAATGCGCTCCGGCTTGCCAGAATTCCCGTAATGTTCAGGAATCAGGAGTGCGCGCTCAATCGCATGGAGCAATTCGGTGTTGGAGGTGTTGGACTTGACAAGGACCGCTTCAACCTGACTGCCTTGTTCCGGGTTTTTATCGCTGGCCGAAAACACGATTACCGGCGGCCTGGGCTTGAGTTTGTCGATGTCATCGAAGAGGCTCCAGCCCGAATCCTCCCCCAGCGCAAGGTCCAGCAGGATCAGGTCAAAGGAATTCTCGCGCAGACGGGCACGGGCTTCACCGAGCGTGGCCGAAAATTCGAACTCCGCGCTGTCCCGAACGATGGCGGCCACGATGCTCTGGATATCGGGATCGTCTTCCACATGCAGGATGCGCGGCTTGGGCCCCTTTGAACCAGCCACCGCACGGCATACGCTCTGCACCAGCCGGCTTTCGTCAATGGGTTTTTCAAGCCAGTCCGACACAGTCAGCAGTTTTTGATTGAATTGCAGGCACCCTTCCCCCGCCATGGCAGAGATCGCCACAACGGGCAGATGGCGTGTGCGTTCATCGCTGTGCAAGGCATTGATGAAGGAGGCACTGCCCGTGAGGTTCAGGTCCACGGTGATAGCCACAAAATTACCGCCCAGAACGCGGTCCTGGGCTTGTGGCGTGTCATGCACCATTTCCGAGCCAAACCCCGCTTTTTCCAGCATCATGCTGATCAGCAGTGCCACATCCGGATCGCTCTCGCAAATCAGGATGCGTGGCTGCCTGAGGGCGGAGGGGGCATCGGAAAAAAGCAGTTGCACTGCCGGTTCTGGAGTTTGCCATTCGGGAAGCTCGAAGAAAAACGTGGAACCCGCGCCAACCTCGCTACTAAAGCCGATCTGCCCACCCATTTTGTGGATGAGGGCCTGTGAAATATTGAGACCCAGGCCGGTGCCGCCTTTTTCCCGGCTGTCGGACGCATCGGCTTGCGAGAACTTCTGGAAAATCCGGTCGCGAAAATCATCGGGAATGCCGGTGCCGCAGTCAACCACCTCCACGCGGACACCCTGCGCAACCCGCAGCACGTTCACGGTCACCGTGCCATCAGGCGGTGAAAACTTCACCGCGTTGGACAACAGGTTGGTCAGGACCTGCACCAGCCGGTCGCTGTCCACGCTTGCCTGCAGCGAAGCATCGGGCGCTTGCAGCACCAGCTTTACGTCGTGCTGCTTGGCGAAGCCTTCATGGGCGAGCATGGCCTGCTGCGCCAGTTGCGCCATGTTGACGACGGTCAACTCCAGGCGCATCTTGCCGGACTCGATTTTTTCGCTGTCCAGGATGTCGTTGATCAGGCGGATCAGGCGCTCGCAGTTGTTGTTCGCAATTTCCACCAGGTTTTTGGCGGCTTCGGGCAATTCACCGGCGATCCCGGCGGCAATCAGCCCGAGTGAGCCGCGAATCGAGGTCAGCGGGGAACGCAATTCGTGGCTGACGGTTGAAATGAATTCGGTTTTCATGCGGTCAATCCGCTTGAGCTCTGTGATGTCGGCGCCCAGGGAAAAAAACCCGATGACATGGGTGGCGTCCGCGCCCTCGCCATAGCGCGGGAAATACTGCATGTCGTAAATCCTGTTCTCGCCTTTGCCGGTAATGTACGTTCGCTCGTAACGAACATGGCACCCACGCAGCACCTCCTCGGCCTTGTCATGGACAGGTCCATAGGCTTGCGGGCTGACCAGTTCGGCAATCGTTCGGCCATGAATCTGCTCAAAATCCATGTTCAAGAGCTCTTCATAGGCTTTGTTGTGAAAGATGAAGCGCTGGTCCCGGTCCCGGTAGGCAATCAGCGCAGGCACCGTGTCGGTAATCTGGCGCAACCGCGATTCGCTCTCTTTGGCTGCTTTGACGGCCTCGCCCAGTTCCTTGTTCGCCAGTTGATCCGATACAACCGCCGCCAGATCGCGCAATGCGTCGGCATCGTCCGAAGTAAATTGACGCGGGTTCTGGTCAATCAGGCACAGGGTGCCGACCCGGTAGCCTTTCGGCCCGTGCAAAGGTGTGCCGGCATAAAACCGGAAACCCAGGGGGCCCGTCACCAGCGGGTTGTCCGAAAAACGCGCATCAAGTTCGGCGTCTTCCACAACCAAAGGCGCATCGCTCAGAATCGCGTGGGCGCAAAACGAGATGTTCCGGGGCGCTTGCAGTACATCGAATCCCTGCCGTGACTTGAACCATAGCCGGTCATGGTCGATCAGCGACACCAGGGCGATGTTCACACCGAACAGACGCTGGGCAATGCGTGTGAGACGGTCGAAGCGTTCCTCGGGCAGCGTGTCGAGTACACATAAACCATGCAGTTCCGTGACACGGGCAAGCTCTTCTGGTGGTTTTTCAGATTCGATCATGGTTTTTTTAAACGTCTTGTTGGGGAACGCACAAATGCGGAAACGGCGTTCAGGCCTTTATCCAACTTTCGAGCGTGTCAGCAAAAATTTTCGAAATATGCATTCAGCCGGTCGAGATGACGCTCTTTGGCTCATGGCTTCGCTGTGGCGAAGCTGGGCCTCCACCTGTTTACGCTCTTCCTCGTAGTGCTTGACTATGTAGATAACCGCTCCAGCAAGACCAGTGCCTCTTCGGTCTGGTCTCCGATGCGTGCAGTTTCGATCAGCCGGTTGATCGTGACATATGAGGCCACACCCAAGGTCGCCATCAAGACGATGGCGACACCAAGTGCCAGCTTGATTTTAAAAAGAAAAGCAGTAGAAGACATGACGGTCTCGTTAGGCATGGGGTCGAACTTTCTGAGTTCCGATTTCGCCAGGCAAGCTGCGCTGAAGCAATTCAATCGCCTGGCTTATTTGGGACTGTGTTCCTACAGTCAAGGCGCAGGCAGTGTCCAGCAGCGTAGTGATAGTCCGTTCCAGGTCACGCGCGGCGTTGCCGACTCCGGCAAAGCCGAAGGTGGCGCCGGACCCGGCCAGGCTGTGTGCGCAGCGCTCCAAGGTCGTCAGCGCTTCTACTGCACTGTCGCCGTTCAGCACTTGGTGCCAGAGCAACTCAATTTGCGCCAGTCGCTGGGGCAGTGCTGCGCGGTAATCAGCGCGCTGCAGCTCCACAAAGGCGGGAAAGGACGGATCGGTGATGCTCACGAAGCTGCGAATGACATGTTATTCCCCGAAATAAAGCTGACCCATCGTTGATCTTAAAATGAAATTATTAATGTCCAGCAAAAATTTAGTGGAATTGATACCAATCCTTTAAAAATACAGACTCGCCAACAATGCCAGCAATTATGCAAAACCATGAAAGTTATGCACTTACCGAAAAAGGTCAAAAGGAACTGCGCGACAACGCCACGACGTTGTTGCCTGCCCAAATCGAACTGCTGGTCAGGATCGACGGCGCGCTGACTTTTGCGGAAATCAAGGCAGGCATGCCTGAGATTTCCAGTGAGGCCTTCACAGCGACCTTCAAGGAACTCCTGGACCAGTGCTTGCTGGCGGTGGCAGAGGTCGATCCCTTCGCCGCACAATTCCAGGGCAATATGGACAAGCTGGCCTTGTTCGGGGCCGAAGCCGAAGCCGATTCGGGTGCCCGTTCGCTCAGGAGAAGCGGCTACTATGTAGGCATTGCCCGCAAGCGTGGCCCCGCCCGAACGCTGGCACTTGGCGAGGTGCTGACAGCCATCGTGGTGGAGGACGAGCCAATGCTCGCCAAATTCATCCAGAGTTATTTGTCATTTGAAGGCTTTCAGGTCCGGCTGGCTGGCAACCGGGTAGAAGTCATTGCCGAGTTCCGCAAGCCCCCCGTGCCCGATCTGATACTTCTGGACGTGATGCTGCCCGATGCCGATGGCTTTGACATATTGCTCAGGCTGCGTCAGCACCCTGCGCTGAAAAACGTTCCCGTCATCATGCTCACTGGAAAGTCAACGCGCCAAGCCGTAATCAAAGGTTTGGCTGGGGGAGCGGACGGCTACATAACCAAACCTTTCGAAGCCGACGCCCTGATGCGCGCGGTCAGGACAGTAATCGGATTGCCACAAGAACCTGCTTTAGCCCGCATACCCCAAGATCCTTGGGTCAACCGGGATGCTAAACCCTGACGCTGGCAGCTTTACGCGGCATCTGCCAGCCCATCAGCCCAGACTGTTGAGCCGATGTCAAAAAGCTTCTAAAAACGCACTCAGCCGGTCGGAGTGCCGGCGCTTTTCCGCATCTTCCAGGAAGCTTGCTTCAAAACTGTTACTTGCGAGCATGTAGGCATGCTGACTGGTGAGTTCGCCAGCGGCAAAGGTCTGCGTGAAGTTTTCGTTGATATAACCGCCAAAATAGGCCGGATCGTCGGAATTGACGGTGGCCGCCAGCCCGGCGTCGAGCAGCTGGCGCAGGTTGTGGCTCGCCAGGTCGGGGAACACGCAAAGCTTGAGGTTGGACAGCGGGCAGACGGTCAGCGCGATGCGGTCTTGGGCCAGGCGCTGCATCAGCGCCGCGTCCTTGCTCGACTGCACGCCATGGTCGATGCGCTCGACTTTCAGCACATCGAGCGCCGTCCAGACATAGGCCGGCGGTCCTTCCTCGCCGGCATGCGCCACCAGGTGAAAGCCCAGTTCGCGGCAGCGCGCGAACACGCGGGCAAACTTTTCTGGCGGATTGCCGACTTCGCCGGAATCCAGGCCGATGCCGATAATCTTGTCACGGTAAGGCAGCGCCTGCTCCAGCGTTTCAAAGGCCTCTTTTTCACTCAAATGGCGCAGGAAACACATGATGAGCAAGGCGCTGACGCCGAATTCGGCCTGCGCATCGACGCAGGCGCGGTGCAGGCCGTTGATCACGGTTTCCATGCTGACACCGCGCGCCGTGTGCGTTTGCGGGTCGAAAAACAACTCGGTATGCACCACGTTGTCTTCGGCTGCCCTGGCGAAATAGGCCATCGCCATGTCATGGAAATCCTGCTCGGTGATCAGCACGCTGGCGCCGGCGTAATAGATGTCCAGAAAGCTCTGCAGGTTGGTGAAGGCATAGGCGCTGCGCAGTTCTTCCACGCTGGCATAGGGAAGCGCTACGGCGTTGCGCTGGGCCAGCGCAAAAATCAATTCAGGCTCCAGCGAGCCTTCGATGTGGATGTGCAGTTCGGCCTTGGGCATTTGCCTGAGCAGCTCGCTCAAGCGGTCGGCGGCTACGGGTTTGACAAGCTTCATGGCAACTCCAAAAAAAGAAAAAGCTGCCCGAGGGCAGCCAGCAAGTATCTCTTTTTTTTACCGCCGCCCCTTTTGAGAGGGGCGCCGGCCCGGCATCAACCGCCCGGAACTTTGCCTTCAACGCCCTTGACGTAGGTCTTCAGGCCACCCAGGAACTTGTCGTCGGCGACCACATCCTTGGCCAGCAACTCCTTACCGGTGTTGTCCATGATCGGGCCTTTCCAGATGGCAAAGCTGCCATCCTTCAAGCCAGCCTTGACTTCGTCGATGCGCTTTTTCGTGTCGTCGGGCACATCGGCAGCGATGGACACCAGGTCAATCGCGCCTTCCTTCACGCCCCACCAGGCCGACGTGCCGCCGGTCCACTTGCCGTCAAGCGCCTCGCCCACGGACTTGATGTAGTAAGGCGCCCAGTTGATCACGGCCGAGGCCAGATGGGCTTTCGGGCCGTAGGCGGTCATGTCGGAATCCCAGCCAAAGGCACGCTTGCCCATCTTTTCGGCGGTCTGCAGCACGGCCGAGGAGTCGGTGTTCTGGAACAGCACGTCGGCGCCGCCGTTGATCAGCGCCGTAGCGGCTTCGGTTTCTTTCGGCGGGTTGAACCATTCGTTGACCCAGACCACCTTGGTCTTGATGGCCGGGTTGACCGACTGCGCGCCCAGCGTGAAGCTGTTGATGTTGCGCACGACCTCGGGAATCGGCACCGAGCCGACCACGCCCAGCGTGCCGGTCTTGCTCATCTTGCCGGCGATCACACCGGCCAGGTAAGCACCTTCGTAGGTGCGGCTGTCGTAGGTGCGCAGGTTGGGGGCGGTTTTGTAGCCGGTGGCATGCTCGAACTTGACATCCTTCAGATCGGCGGCGACCTTGAGCATCGGCTCCATGTAGCCGAAGGTGGTGCCGAAGATCAGCTGTGCGCCCTGCCCGGCCATGTCGCGGATGACGCGTTCGGCGTCGGCCGACTCGGGAACTTTTTCGACAAAACTGGTGACGACCTTGTCGCCGAATTCCTTTTCAACCGCCTTGCGTGCATTGTCATGGGCGAAGCTCCAGCCGCCGTCGCCCACCGGGCCGACATAGGCAAACGCAACTTTCAGGGGTTCGGCCTTGGCCGGGGTAGCGGCCACCGGTACAGGCGCAGGTACGGGCGCTGCCGCCTCTTTTTTGCCGCAACCCATCAGGGCGGCGGCGGCCACTGCCGAGAGGGCCGCCAGCTTGAGCAGGGAACGTTTTTGCAGGTCTGTCATGTCATGTCGCTTTCATTCAAGGGTCAAAAAAAATCGATCGAGCCAAAGCTGGGAAAGCGCCATTATCGGGCGCGAAAATCTCACGCGCCGGGGTGGAAAGGCTTGCCAATGGAGGTCGGCATGTTGATGCGTATCCACAGCGGATTGCGTGAAATCAGCACCAGCACCACGATGGTCGCCAGGTAAGGCAGCATCGACAGGAACTGGGGCGGGACATCCACGCCCAGCCCCTGCAAATGGAACTGCAGCATGGTCACGCCGCCGAACAGGTAAGCACCAAGCAAGACCCGCGCCGGTCGCCAGGTGGCGAAGGTGGTCAGGGCCAGCGCAATCCAGCCCTTGCCGGCAATCAGGCCCTCGACCCACAATGGCGTGTAGACCACCGACACATAGGCGCCCGCCAGCCCGCACAGCGCGCCGCCCGCCACCACGGCGGCCAGGCGGATGCGCCGCACCGGGTAGCCCAGCGCATGCGCCGACTCCGGGCTTTCGCCGACCGAGCGCAGCACCAGGCCAGTGCGTGTGCGGTACAAAAACCAGATCAGCCCGGCCGTGATGGCCATGGCGATGTACACCATCGGATGCTGGCGAAACAGCGCCATGCCGATGAAAGGAATGTCGGCCAGGTAGGGAATCGGGTACGTCGCCTGTTCGGGCAGCTTTTCCTGCACGTAGTTGATGCCGGCAAATGCCGAAAAACCGCCGCCAAACAGTGTCAGCGCCAGCCCGGTGGCGTACTGGTTGGTGTTCAGCCAGATCACCAGCCCGCCGAAAATGGCCGCCAGAAAAGCCCCGGCGGCCATGCCGGCGGCAAACCCCAGCCAGGTGTTGCCAGTGTGCACCACCGTGGCAAAGCCGGCGATGGCGGCGCACAGCATCATGCCCTCGGCACCGAGGTTGACGATGCCGGCTTTTTCGTTGATCAAAAGGCCGAGCGAAGCTATCGCCAGCACGGTGCCGGCGCTCAAAGCCGAGGCCAGCAGCAAGGCGGTGGAATCCATCAGCGGGCTCCTTGGGCGGAAAGGGGAAGCGGCCGGGACAAGCGAAGGCGATAGGCAATCAAGGTGTCGCAGGCCAGCAGGTTGAACAGCAGCAGGCCCTGGAACACACCCGTGATTGACTTGGGCAGCCCCAAACGCGACTGCGCGAGTTCACCGCCGATGTAGAACATGCTCATCAGCAACGCCGAAAACACCACGCCAACCGGATGCAGCCGGCCGACAAACGCCACGATGATGGCGGCAAAACCGTAGCCCGCCGGCACGTAAGGCGTGAGCTGGCCAATCGGCCCGGCCACTTCCAGCGCACCGGCCAGCCCGGCCGCGCCGCCCGAGATCAGCAGCGCCACCCACAGCGCGCGGCGCGACGAAAACCCGGCGTAGCGCGCCGCCGCGGGCGCCAGGCCGCTGACTTCCTGTGCAAAGCCGGCGTAGTTGCGGTAGAGGTAAAGCCACAAGGCGCCCACGCCGACCAGCGCCAGCACGATGCCGATGGTCACGCGCGAGCCGGCCATCAGCCGGGGAATCTGCGTGACCGCGTCAAACGTCCGGGTCTGTGGAAAGTTGTAGCCGTTCGGGTCTTTCCACGGGCCGAACACCATGTAGTTCAGAGTCAAGCCGGCCACGTAGACCAGCATCAGGCTGACCAGGATTTCATTGGCATTGAAGCGGTCGCGCAAAAAGGCGGTGATGCCGGCCCAGGCCATGCCGCCCAGCACACCCGCCAGCAAGAGGGCCGGAATGATCCATGGTCCGGTGGTCTTGTCGGCCAGCAGCGCGACGCCGCCCGCCGCCAGCGCGCCCATCACGAACTGCCCTTCGGCGCCAATGTTCCAGACGTTCGAGCGAAAGCACACCGCCAGCCCGAGCGCGATGATGAGCAGCGGCGTGGCCTTGACCAGCAGCTCGCCAATCGCATACGGCGACCTGACGGGTTCCCAGAAAAACACCTGCAGGCCCTTGACCGGGTCCTTGCCCAGCGCCAGAAACAGAGCGATGCCGATGGCCACGGTCAGCAGCAGCGCCAGAACCGGCGAGGCGTAGCTCCAGAACGACGACGGCTGGGGCCGGATTTCAAGCAGCATGCTGCGCTCCCTCCAGTGAAGCGGCTGCGGGCGCCCACAGGCCGCTCATCCACAGCCCGACCTTTTCCACCGTGGCGTCAGCGCGCGGCAGCGAAGGCGAGAGCTGGCCCTTGGCCATGACGTACAGCCGGTCGCAGATTTCAAACAGTTCGTCCAGCTCTTCACTGACCACCAGCACGGCGCAACCGGCACCCGCCAGCTTGAGCAGCTCGCCGCGAATCTGCGAGGCAGCGCCGACATCGACGCCCCAGGTCGGCTGCGACACGATCAGCAGCGCCGGACCGGCATCCATTTCACGGCCCATGATGAATTTTTGCAGGTTGCCGCCCGACAGCGACTTGGCCGCCGCCTGCGGTCCGCCGCACTTGACCTTGTAACGCGCAATGATCTGCCGGGCCTGCGCCTGCAGCACGCCGCCGCTCAGCCAGCCGCCCGCCCCCACGGCTTCCTTGCGGGTCAGCAACAGGTTGCGCGCCAGCGACAGCGAAGGGACCGCACCGCGGCCCAGCCGCTCTTCGGGCACGAAATGCAGGCCCAGCCGACGCCGCCGCGCCGGGCTCATCTTGCCGGCGCCCTGGCCCTTGACGGTGATGGCTCCGGCGTCTGCCCGCGTGTCTTCGCCCGACAAGGCGTAGAGCAATTCCTTCTGCCCGTTGCCCGACACGCCGGCGATGCCGACCACTTCGCCGGCCCGCACCTGCAGCGCGACCTGACACAAATCCACGCCGAACTGGTCGTCCTTTGCCAGATCAAGCTGCTTTACCTCCAGCACGATGGCGCCGGTTTTCACGGCACGCTGCTCCAGCGCCGGCGGCTCGGCGCCAATCATCAGGCGGCTCAGCGACGCGTTCGATTCTTCGCGCGGATCGCACTCGCCGGACACCTTGCCGCCGCGCAACACGGTGCAGGCGGTGCACAGCGCACGGATTTCGTGCAGCTTGTGGCTGATGTACAAAATGCTGCAACCTTCGGCGGCCAGCGTGCGCAGGGTGACGAACAGGTTTTCAACCGCCTGCGGCGTGAGCACCGACGTGGGTTCGTCCAGGATCAGGAGCTTCGGATTCGTCAGCAGCGCACGCACAATCTCGACGCGCTGGCGCTCGCCGACGCTCAGCGTGTGCACCGGCCGCGTCGGGTCCAGTTGCAAGCCGTAAGCCTGGGTGGTTTCCAGGATGCGCTGCGACACCCCAGCCAGGCTCAAATGCTTGCCCAGCCCCAGCCAGACGTTTTCAGCCACGGTGAGCGTGTCGAACAAACTGAAATGCTGGAACACCATGCTGATGCCCAGCGCCCGTGCTTCCTGCGGATTGCGCACCAATACCGTCTGCCCGTCGATGGCCATGCTGCCAGCGTCGGGCTTAACCGAACCGTAGATGATCTTCATCAGCGTGGACTTGCCGGCGCCGTTTTCGCCCAGCACGGCGTGGATCTGGCCGGGCAGGACGCTGAGCGCAATATCGCTGTTGGCGACCACGCCGGGGTAGCTTTTGCTGATGCCGGCCAGCTGCAGCCGGGGCGGTGCACCGGTGGCGCTTTCAGTCAAGGTTGATAGAGCAGTCATGGGGTTGTCGGGGTAATCTGGGTTAGCCGGATATGCTTAAATGTCTTTTTTTGAGCTTTTCAGGCTCTTGGCGCATACAGGACGGGCGCAGGCAGCTATTATTTTAAGAGCACATCAGTTGCCGTTAAATTTCATTAACCGGTGCAGCACCATGGTTGCCTGGCATTCATGCACCCAGCCTGTCAGCATGGCTTTTTGCAAATTTGATGCCAATACGAAAAGGCACGAATTCCAGCGTGCCGAATGCCCATGCCTGTCCCTCCCGGCGGGTGATGTGAAGCGGTTCAGGCAGCGCATGGCCCCTTTGTTATAACCTGATCCGCATGAATCTCACCTCTTCTCCCGTTCAGCATTCCGTCAAAACCATCCGCTTCACCTGAAGGGGCGAAGGGGTCAATCCCGGCAATGTACCACCCACACGCGCGCAGCTGGAGCGGCTGCGTGAGGACTTGAGGCTCACCGGCAAAAAAGAGGGCGGCGGCGAAGGCAATTACGGCGCCTGCACGGTGGCTCTTGGTCAGACCCAAGGACAGCGCGTTGGGCTTTCGGGGCAGCAACAGTTGCATCCGGTGCAGGAAGATTTTTCGGGCGAGCTGTACCGCTGCACCGGCTACCGGCCGATTCTGGACGCTGCGCAGCACATGGCCCGCCTGTCGCCAGTCTTCTTCGAGGTCACCGATTCGCTATTTAAAGTAGAGCAGCTTTCGACCGCCAGTCATGCACCAGAGCCGACTTTTTCGTATACGCTGCCACAAACGCTGGCAGATGCTTATGCCGCGCCGGGCAATCAACGGCAGTTGGGTGCCAAATCCATAGGCCACTGGTGCGCTGAAAAAATTTTTCCAGAATAAAACACGTATGAACGAATTTGACCTGTCTTCCCTGAACCTGATCGACGCCTTGCTGGCGCTCATCGTAATTGTCGGTTTATGGGGTGGATGGGGCCGGGGCTTCCTGAGGGCCGCGCTGCAGTTGTTCACGCTCGCGGCCAGCCTGGTGCTGGCCTTCGTCGGCTATCCCTACCCTCAGGCGTGGCTGCAGGCCGGGGCGCCGGCGCTGGGCGTGTGGACGGCGCCGCTGAGTTTTCTGGCGACCTACATCCTGGCGCACCTGGTCATTGGCAGAGTAGCTGGTGCTCTGGCGGGCATGTTTGCGCGCACCGTGCACGCGCACGGCATCAACCGGACGCTGGGGCTGGCGCCGGGAGCGGTCAACGGCTTGATCAACGCCATGCTGGTGTCGCTGCTGTTGCTCACGCTGCCGCTGTCCGACGGGCTGAGCAAGCTGGCCCGAGAAAGCGCGCTGGCCGGCCAGTTGTCAGTGCCGGCGCAATGGCTGGAAGCCCGGCTGGCACCCATCTTCCATCCGGCATTGCAACGCAGCCTGCAGGCGATGACCGTGCCTGCAGAGCCGCATTCAACCCTCAAACTTCCTTTTCAGGTGAAGGCTCCGAAGGTTCGGCCCGACCTGGAAGCGCGCATGCTCGACATGGTCAACGCAGAGCGCACCGCCCAGGGGCTGCGGCCGCTGCAGGCGGACCCGGCGCTGGCCGAGGTGGCACGCGCGCACAGCCGCGACATGTTGGCGCGCAGCTATTTCTCGCACACCAACCCCGAGGCTCAAGAGGCTTTCGACCGCATGCGACAGGCCGGCATCACCTATCGGATCGCCGGTGAAAACCTGGCGCTGGCGCAAACCCTGCCCATGGCGCACCAGGGTCTGATGAACTCGCCCGGCCACCGGGCCAACATCCTGCTGCCCCGCTATGGCCGAGTTGGCATCGGCGTGCTCGATGGCGGCAGATACGGGCTGATGGTCACGCAGAATTTTCGCAACTGAGCGCGAACCCGGCTCCGCTTCGTCATCTTCTCCAAACAGGGAAACCTTTGGGGCACATTCTTTGCGCAACACCCAATGCACACGTATGGATTGAGTTCTGCACTCGACAGCGCAGGGTGAACGAAAAAAAGGAATTCAGCATGCGAGCCGCTTTAGCGCTTTAGCGCTTTAGCGCTTTAGCGCTTTACCGCTTTACCGGCTTGACGGCCATCGCCAAAGAAGAAGCCCGGCATTTGCCAGCCAAGGGAAATCCCAGTGTTTGCCAAAGAACACGCGCCCTAGAATTGGCCACCACGACGTGCCCGGCAGCACGGGGCGTGAAATTCATGGCCCCAGCACTGCCGGTCCATTTCCAAGCCCTTCACCGAGACTATCGATGCTACGCAAACTATTTTCATTCCTGCTGATGGCATGCGCTTTGAGCGCGGCGCTGGCGCAGACCTACCCGGCCAAGCCGATTCGCATGATCGTTCCCTTTCCGCCCGGCGGCGGCACCGACATCCTGTCGCGGCTGGTGGCCAACAAGCTGACCGAAGTGAGCAAGTGGACGGTGATTCCCGACAACCGGGGTGGGGCTGGCGGCACTATCGGGATTGCCGAAGCCGCGCGGGCCGCCCCCACCGGCTACGAGATGGTGATGGGCCAGAAAGACAACATGGTGGTGGCGCCGTGGCTGTACAAAAGCCTGAGCTACGACCCGACCAAGGACCTGGTGGCCGTGGCCCATGTGGCCTACACGCCGGTGGTGATCGTCACCGGCATCAACTCCCGCTTCAAGACGCTGGCCGATGTGGTGGCAGCCGCCAAGGCCGCTCCCGACCAGATCACCTATGGCTCGCCCGGCAACGGCACGACCATTCACCTGGCGGGCGAAATCTTCAACACGGCGGCCGGCATCAAGCTGCGCCACATTCCCTACAAGGGTTCCAACCCCGCCATGATGGACGTGCTGGCCGGCAATGTGGACCTGATGGTGTCGTCGCTGCCATCGGCCATGGGCCAGATCAAGGCCGGCAAGCTGCGTGCCCTGGCGGTGACATCGGCCAAGCGAAGCACGTCGCTGACCGAGGTGCCCACGGTGGCCGAACTGGGCTTCAAGGACTTTGATGTGAGCACCTGGTATGGCCTGTTCATGCCGGCAGGCACACCGAAGGAAATCGTCGCGACCGTCAACGCCGAGGTCAACAAGCTGCTGGCCACGCCCGACATCAAAAGCGCCATCAATGCCCAGGGCGCCGAGACGCAGACCATGACGCCCGAGCAGTTTTCCACCCTGCTCAAGACCGACTACCAGAAATGGAAGGGCATCGTGCAGGCCTCCGGCGCAACCATCGAATAAGCCTCTGGCCATATTTTGCCCAAGGGACGGCAGGGCTGTCCCTTTTTCACGTGCGGGTCAAAGTGACAAGACCGAATCCTGCAAGGACAGCTTAAAAACCCAAGCCGATGCCCACGCCGCTGCCCCAGCTTCCCAGACCAATGCCCAAGCCGACGCGGGGCACGCGGCGCGGCACCACTTCAACCGGAACGCCATTGGCGTCCTGCGTCACGACCGGGTAAGCGGCATTGGCATTGGGGTTGGCGTTGACATTAGAACCGGGTGGCGCTGCGGCGCATCCGGCCATTGAGGCGATCAAGGCGGCGGTTAACCAGGGTTTCATTGCGGGGCTCCTGCAGTTGATACCCAAAATGGTAGGGGCCCCGACCGGTGCCTATCGGGCGTCGCCGAAAAGCCATCCTGCCATGCTGGATTTTGGCTGTTGCGCACGGGCGCTGCCAGGCGTGGTTGCACTCTGGCGTGACGCGCTTGAACAGCAAGTCAACATGTCCCCCCACGCCTGAGGGTGAAGGGAGAAGTCGCGCCGATAATGCTGCCCCAATTGGGTGCCAGGGCACATGAGGACAAGGCGTTTTGGCAAGCAGATCAAGGACCGGCACGCCATGCACAATTGACAATACCAGCCATCGCGCAGCCGTATTACAAAATCAAAATCGCCCGGAAATCGTTGACGTTGGTATAAGTCGGTCCGCTGACGACCAGATCACCCAACGGGTTGAAGTAGCCATAGGCATCATTGCGGTCGAGGAACTGGTCCAGCTTCATTCCGGCGGCCAGTGCGCGCACCAGCGTGTCGGGCGCGACGCAAGCGCCGGCATTGACTTCAACGCCGTCAATGCCGTCGGTGTCGGCCGCCAGCGCATACACGCCCGGCTGGCCCTGCAGGCCCAGCGCCAGTCCCATGCAGAACTCACCGGCCCGGCCACCGCGCCCGCGAGGTGTGCCGGGCGCCTGCTTGCGGATGGTGACGGTGGTTTCACCGCCGCTCAGAATCACGCACGGCTTTTGAAACGGCTGGTTTTTCAGGGCCACGGCGCGGGCCAGCGCCGCATGCACCTTGCCGACTTCGCGCGACTCGCCTTCCATTTCATCGCTCAGGATGTAAGCCATCAGTCCGGCGGCGCGGGCGGCGTCGGCGGCCGCTTGCAGGCTTTGCTGGGGCGTGGCAATCAGGTGGACTTCATGGCCGTCAAATACTGGATCGCCAGGTTTTGGCGTCTCCAGCGCGCCCTGCTCCAGCAGGCGCATGATGTCGCCGGGCACCTCAATGGCGTAGCGCTGGAGAATGGCGACGGCCTCGGCGCAGCTGGTAGCGTCGGGCACGGTCGGGCCGCTGGCGATGATCGACGGGTCGTCACCCGGCACGTCACTGATGGTCAGCGTGACGACTCTGGCCGGCGCGCAGGCAGCCGCCAGCCGTCCGCCCTTGATGCGCGACAGGTGCTTGCGCACGCAGTTCATTTCGCTGATGTTGGCGCCGCTGTTGAGCAGCGCCTTGTTGACAGCCTGTTTTTCTTCCAGGCTCAGACCCTCGGCCGGCAAGGCCAGCAGCGACGAGCCGCCGCCCGAGATCAGGCACAGCACCAGGTCGTTTTTACTCAAACCTTGAACCATCGCCAGGATGCGCCCGGCTGCCGCCTGTCCGGCTTCATCCGGCACCGGATGGGAGGCCTCGACGACTTCGATGCGCTGCGCCAGGCCTTCGGGGCGCGGCGGCACATGGTCGTAGCGCGTCACGACCAGGCCTTCGAGCGGCGCATCCGCCGGCCAATGCGCTTCAACCGCCTGCGCCATCGCCCCGCCGGCCTTGCCCGCGCCAATCACGATGGTGCGGCCGCCGCTCTCGGACGTGGGCGGCTCAGGCAAAAACCGGGCTGTGTTGGCCAGCGGCAGGGCACGCGTGACGGCGACCTGGAACAGGTGGTCGAGAAACCGGCGCGGCTGCGCCTGCACGTCGGAAAGGGAATGAAACGAGGGTGTGGTCATGAAATGGTTGCCTCCAGAGCGGATTGTGCAACGCAGCCTACCCCTAAAATTGTCGTTTCTCTTTGAACCTTCTGAAAGCGTGGCGCATGAATGCTTATCTTGCCCTGGGCATTGCCATTGTTGCCGAGGTGGTCGCCACCACGGCCCTGAAAGCCAGCGACAGCTTCACGCACGGCCTGACTTCGGCGCTGGCCGTGGCTGGTTACGCCGTCGCCTTCTACTTCCTGAGCATCACCCTGCGGTCCATGCCGACCGGCATTGCCTACGCCATCTGGGCGGGGTTGGGCATCGTGCTGATCACGATTGCCAGCTTCGTGATTTACCGCCAGACCATCGACCTGCCTGGCCTGCTGGGCATGGGGCTGATCATTGCGGGCGTTGTGGTGCTCAATGTGTTTTCAAAGTCGGCGGTGCATTGATGCCGGAAAACCGGCAGGGCCGGAATACCGAATACATGTATTTTTCATGACCAAATAGTGACTTTGCGCACGTTCTTATTGCACAGCCAGCTATTGATTAGATAGCAGACAGTCTTCACACCCTGCCCGGCGACACGCTTGGCGTATGCAACAACTTCGCCGCTACCTGTACCGCCATCACTTCGGGTGCCTTGCCCATGACGCACAAATCGCCCATCGGACAGCCAACCTGCGCCCGTTCATCCTGCTTGTCGCCACGCGCTTGCAGCCGGCGGGCGGGTCAGCCCTGCAAAAAAGTGTTCGGCACAATGGACGAAATGGCTGAAAATCCATGAACAAACCGTCTTGAAATGAAACCCCTGCAGATGAAACCCCGTGCTTTCGGCGGCCGGCACAGGCTTGGTGCGCTTCAGTCCTTGTGGCCGGATGCCTGGTTGCCCGGTCGATGCCGCCACTGTTCATGGTGCACCCGGACGGCTCAGGGCCCGTACAAATCACCTTAACAAAATTTGCCTATGTCTGAATCCAAACTCCGCCGATTCTGGCTGCTCCGTTGGCTGACAGGCGCTGCCGCGCTGGTGGCCAGCGCGTGCAAGATGGCGCCTTTGCCTGCCCCCGTTTCTGAACCGGTCCAGCCGCCCGGTGTTGTCGGGCCCGTGCCTGGCAACCGGGGCTCAGCCCGCAATTCCTCGGCGGCATCGCCCCGCGCCTACCGGGAAGACGGCGCCACCCACCTGTACGGGCTGAATGCCGACCGCATCTACAAGGGCCGGATGCCGCCGTTGCTGTACGCCGTGGGCGTGATCAATGTCGAAATCGACCGGGTCGGCCGCGTGACCCGGCTGGACTGGCTGCGGGCGCCGCGCCATGCGCCTGAAGTGATGGCCGACATCGAACGCACCATCCGGCAGGCCTCGCCGTTTCCGGCGCCGGTGCGGCTGGGCAAGGTGGTCTATACCGACACCTGGCTTTGGCACAAAAGCGGCAAGTTCCAGCTTGACACGCTGACCGAAGGGCAGGACTGAACGCCCCCACGGTCGCTCACTTCGTGTAGCTCCCTGCCCCCCGAGGGGGCCGCTGCGCCTGCGGCCCGGCGAAGCCGGTTCCGCGGCCCCTGCTGGCGGGGAAAGTGTCACCCCCCCCCCCCGCTACCCACTGCGTGTGGTTCGCTGCCCCCCGAGGGGGCGCTGCGCCTGCGGCCTGGCAAAGCCAGTTCCGCGGCCCCTGCTGGGTGGGAGGTGTCGCACCGACGCTTGTTGAAAGGATGCTGTTGCAGTCTTTCCTTTGCCCGCAGATGCGCGGGCTATTCGATCTTCAGGTTCTGCGTCTTCACGACATTGCGCCAGGCGCGGTAATCGGCTTCGATGAAGTGGCCGAGCAGCGCGGGTGAGCCGGGTGCGGCTTCGACGGCATCGGCCTTGAAGCGGGCCAGCACCTCCGGCAGCGCCACAACCTTGTTGAGGGCCGCATTCAGGCTGTTGACGATGGCGGGCGGGGTGCCGGCCGGGGCCATGAGCGCAAAGTAATTCACCACGTCGATGCCTGGCAAGCCGGCCTCGGCCATGCTGGGCACGTCGGGAAGCGCACTGGAACGTTTGGCGCTGGTCACCGCCAGCGGCTTGATGCTGCCGTTTTTTATGAACGGCAGAAGGGCCGGAATGGTGCCGGTGACCAGCTGGATCTGCCCGCCGATCATGTCCATCGTCGCCGGCGCCACACCCCGGTAGGGAATGTGCGTGATGAAAGTGCCGGTGCGCGCCTTGAGCAGTTCGAGCACCAGGTGGTTCACGCCGCCAGCGCCCGCCGAGCCGTAATTGAGCACGCCGGGCTGCCGCCTGGCCAGCGCGATCAGTTCCTGCATGCTGCTGGCCGGCAGCGCGGTGTTGGCGGCCCAGACCAGCGGCCCGGTGGCAATCATGCCGACCGGCATGAACTGGCGCAGCGGGTCGTAGTGCGCGCCGGGCACCGACGCGGCCACGGTGGTGAAGGGCGATGCGGCCAGCAGCAGCGTGTAGCCGTCGGCCGGCGCCTGCGCGACGTATTGCGTGCCGATGGCGCCTGAGGCGCCGGCGCGGTTGTCAACGACAAAGGTCGCATTCATGACCTCGCCGAGCTTTTGCGCCACCAGCCGGGCCATCGCATCGGTGCCCGCGCCGGGGGCAAAAGGCACGACGATGCGGACGGCGCGTTCGGGGTACACCGCCAACGGCGTGGACACGCCTTGCGCTAGCGCGGCCGGCATCCACAGGCCCACCACGGCGGCGGCTGACAGCGTCAGCGCCTGGCGACGGCGCGGGATGGCTTTTGAATCGACAGGCATGGTTGCGCGAAAAAGTGGGGAATAGCCAGATTGTCGCCTCGGACGATGACAACGGCATGACGGGTCAGCGCACGCTGCAGCCGTCCCGCTTGCGCTGCAAAAAAATCTCTTGGAGCCGTCGCCATGCAACCGTCCTGCAAGAGACCTTGCGCATTTGCAGTACCCTTTGCTTTTTCAGCACGTGTTCAACAAAAAGTCAGGAGACACCATGGATAAAGCCCTTTCCTCCGCCGAAATGGCGCTGCGCGAAGCCGCACGCGACTACCACCGCCTGCCCACACGCGGCAAGATTTCGGTCAATCCCACCAAGCCCCTGTCCAACCAGCGCGACCTGTCGCTGGCCTATTCGCCCGGCGTGGCCTATCCCTGCCTGGACATCCAGGCGGACCCGTCGCTGGCGCACGACTTCACCTCGCGTGGCAACCTGGTCGGCGTGATCACCAATGGCACCGCCGTATTGGGCCTGGGAAACATTGGCCCGCTGGCCGCCAAGCCGGTGATGGAAGGCAAGGGCTGCCTGTTCAAGAAGTTTGCCGGTATCGACGTGTTCGACATCGAACTGGCCGAAAACGACCCCGACAAGCTGGTCGAGATCATTGCCGCCATGGAGCCGACGCTGGGCGGCATCAACCTCGAAGACATCAAGGCGCCCGAGTGCTTCTACATCGAGAAAAAGCTGCGCGAGCGCATGAACATCCCGGTGTTTCACGATGACCAGCACGGCACCGCCATCATCTCGTCGGCTGCGCTGCTCAACGGGCTGGAGCTGGTGGGCAAGGAAATCGGCAACGTGCGCATCGCCGTCTCCGGCGCGGGCGCCGCCGCCCTCGCCTGCCTGGACGTGATGGTCGGGCTGGGCGTGCGGATCGAGAACATCTATGTCTGCGACTCCAAGGGCGTGATCTACGAAGGCCGGCCCGGCGGATTTGACGAATCCAAAGCTCGTTATGCGCAGCTAGGGGCCGAGCGCAGCATGGCCGATGCGGTCAACGGCGCCGACGTGTTTTTGGGCTGCTCGGCGGCCGGCGTCCTGACGCAGGACATGGTCAAGACCATGGCCAGCAAGCCCATCATTCTGGCGCTCGCCAACCCGGAGCCTGAAATCCGGCCCGAACTGGCCAAGGCCGTGCGGCCCGACTGCATCATCGCCACCGGCCGCTCGGACTACCCGAACCAGGTCAACAACGTACTGTGCTTTCCCTACATCTTTCGCGGCGCGCTCGACTGCGGCGCGACCAAGATCACCGAAGCCATGAAGCTGGCCTGCGTGCGCGAAATCGCCAACCTGGCCAAGGCCGACATCAGCGAGGAAGTGGCCCGGGCCTATGCTGGCCAGGAACTGACCTTTGGCCCCGACTACCTGATCCCGACGCCGTTCGACTCGCGGCTGATCTTGCGCATCGCCCCGGCGGTGGCCAAGGCCGCCGAGGCTTCTGGCGTGGCCACGCGACCGATTCAGGACATGGAAGCCTATCGCCAGAGCCTGAGCCGCTTTGTGTATTCCACCGGCATGCTGATGCGCCCGGTGTTCGGCGCCGCCCGCGCATCGTCAGCCAAGCGCGTGGCGTTTGCAGAGGGCGAGGACGAGCGCGTGCTGCGCGCTGCCCAGCTGGCGCTGGACGACGGCATCGCCACGCCGATCCTGATCGGCCGTCCGGCCGTGATCGAGACACGCATTCTGAAAGCCGGCCTGCGGATGCGCCTGGGCAAGGACGTGGAATGCGTCAACCCCGAGGACGATTCGCGCTTTCGCCAGTATTGGGAAGCCTACCACCGGCTGCTCGGCCGCGAGGGTGTCAGCCCCGAAGCCGCCAAGGCCGCCGTGCGCCGCTCGACCACCAGCATTGGCGCGCTGATGGTTCATCTGGGCGACGCCGACGCCATGCTGTGCGGCATGCACGGCCGCTTCGACGTGCACCTGGACCACATCCGCGACATCATCGGCCTGAAAGAAGGCGCGCCCGGCTTTGCCACGGTCAATGCGCTGATGCTGCCCAAGCACACGCTGTTCATCGCCGACACTTTCGTCAACGAAGACCCGAGCGCCGAGCAGCTCGCCAGCATTGCGCTGATGGCTGCCGATGAAGTGCGCCGCTTCGGGCTGCCGCCCAAAGTGGCGTTCTTGTCGCATTCCAACTACGGCTCGTCCAAGCGCTCTTCTGCCCTGAAAATGCGGCGCGCCCGCGAGCTGTTTGCCAAAATGGCGCCAGATGTGGAATGCGACGGCGAAATGCACGGCGACGCCGCCCTGTCCGAGACGATTCGCCGAAATGCGCTGATGGACACCACGCTGACCGGCGAAGCCAATATCCTGGTCTGCCCCAACCTGGATGCCGCCAACATCCTGTTCAACGTGCTGAAGGTCACCGGCGGTGAAGGCGTGACAGTCGGCCCCATCCTGCTGGGCGCCGCCGCCACGGTGCATGTCATGACGCCCTCGGCCACCGTGCGACGCATCCTGAACATGACGGCGCTGGCAGTGGCCAACGCGGGCGCGGGGCGCTGAGAGTCTGACCTGCGCCTTCCCCTATGGGGGAAGGTTGCCATGGGTCGTACTCGATTCTTGCGTCACGCTGAACCTGATTGGTCAAAGTCAAGGTTTGACAGTGTTTTGAGGGTCTTGCGCAGGTTCCGCTTGCGTAAGTCGCTATTGATTTTGTAGTGCCTGGACCGGCTCCATTCAACGACGAAGAGGGTTTGGAAATTCGGCCCTCGTTTGCATGGCCCTGAATACAAAATTATCTGCACTGTTCAACTCAGCATCCACGCTGTCGAGCAAATAGCCGTTCCATCACCTTTGCGGCACCGTCCGGTATCGTTTGACAAGCTGTGCTTGCTTTGCTAAGACCCTGACGCGCTGCCTTGCCATGTCCGAAAAACCGGTCAAGCGTACTAAAAATTGATGGCGACTTCCCCGCACACATGCAATCCAGTGCATTTTCTGGCAGGCTGGAACTGGGAAAGAATACAGGCGCCCAAGCAAAAAGCCCAAGTGAAGGATCACTTGGGCTTTTGATTGGAGGAGAGGGTGGGATTCGAACCCACGGTACCTTACGGTACGCCTGATTTCGAGTCAGGTACATTCGGCCACTCTGCCACCTCTCCAGTGTGTGGTGAGGGCAATTCTAGCAGGCTGAATGGCCGTTTCTGGCTTGCTTCAGGCCGCATGCGCCGAAAGAGTCGCCATGCCGCCCATGTAGGGCTGAAGCACTGCGGGAATATCGACGCCGCCGTCTTCGCGCTGGTAGTTTTCCAGCACCGCCACCAGCGTGCGGCCGACGGCAAGTCCGGAGCCATTCAGGGTGTGCACAAACTCGTTCTTGCCCTGCGCGTTCTTGAACCGGGCCTGCAGGCGGCGCGCCTGGAAGGCTTCGCAGTTGGACACCGAACTGATCTCCCGATACGTGCTCTGCGCGGGCAGCCAGACTTCCAGGTCGTAGGTTTTGGTGGCGCCAAACCCCATGTCGCCAGTGCACAGCAACATGACGCGGTACGGCAGGCCGAGCTTTTGCAGGATGGCCTCGGCATGGCCGGTCATGGCTTCGAGCGCTTCGTAGCTTTTTTCGGGATGAACGATCTGCACCATCTCGACCTTGTCAAACTGGTGCTGGCGGATCATGCCGCGCGTGTCACGACCGTAGCTGCCGGCCTCGGAGCGAAAACACGGCGTGTGGGCAGTGAACATCAGCGGCAATTGCGCTTCCTGGATGATTTCGTCGCGCACCAGATTGGTCAGCGGCACCTCGGCCGTCGGGATCAGGTACAGCGCGGCATTTTCGGCCTGGCCTTCCTGGCCGCCTTTTTTGGCCGCAAACAGGTCTTCCTCAAACTTGGGCAACTGGCCGGTGGCGCGCAGCGAATCGCTGTTGACGATGTAGGGAACATAGCATTCGGTGTAGCCGTGTTCGGCCGTCTGCACGTCGAGCATGAACTGCGACAGGGCGCGGTGCAACCGGGCCAGCGGGCCTTTCATGACGGTGAAGCGCGAACCGGTCAGCTTGGTGCCCAATTCGAAGTCCAGCCCCAGCGGCTGGCCGACATCGACATGGTCTTTGGGCTCAAAACTCAAGGCGGCCGGCTCGCCGCCCAGGCCTTCGAACGGGCTCCACTTGCGCACCTCGACATTGCCTGCCTCGCCGAGGCCCAGCGGGACGCTGTCGTGCGGCAGGTTGGGAACGGCCAGCAACAGCGCCTGCATCTCGATCTGGATCTGTTCAAGCCGGGCGGCAGAGGTTTCGAGCTCGGCCTTGGAGGCAACGACCATGGCCATCACGCCGCTGGCGTCCTCGCCCTTGGACTTGAGCTGGCCAATCTGTCGGGACAAGGTTCCGCGCTGGCCTTGCAGATCTTCGGTCCTGATCTGAACCGCCTTGCGTTCGGCCTCCAGCGTCTGGAAGGCCTCGACATCAAGGAAGGCTTGCGGATGCTTGCGGGTTTCCAGGCGGGCAATGGCCGAGGGCAGGTCTTTACGGAGCAGGTTGATGTCTAGCATGGGGTCGATTGTATTTTGTGCCTCAAGGGCCAGGAATGGGGTGGCCGCTTCAGTTCAGGCTGGCCGGATCGACGTTGGCGCCGCAAATGACCAGGCAGACGGTTTCGTCCGCACGCGGCACATAGCGCCGGCTGTGCAGCGCGGCCAGCGGCAAGGCGGCGGCAGGCTCGACGGCCAGCTTGAGTTCTTTCCACAGCCACAACTGCGCTGCCCGAATGGATTCATCGGTGAGCAGCAGCGCATCGCGCACCTGCGCCTGTGTGATGTCCCAGGCCAGGCTGCCGATACGCCTTGCACCCAGCGAATCGGCCGCAATGCCGCTGACCTCGACATCCACCGGCCGACCGGCCTCACGCGCCCGGAACAAAGCGGGGGCGCGCTCGGGCTCCAGCGCCACCACGCGGCTGTGCTGCCCGAACCAGCTGGCCACGCCGCCAATCAGGCCGCCGCCGCCCACGCTGACCAGCACCGAGTCCGGCAGGCCGCCCTGCCGTTCTATTTCCAGTGCCAAGGTGCCAGCACCCGCCAGCACTTCGGGCTGATCGTAGGCATGCGTCAGCAATGCGCCGGTTTCCTGCTGGCGCGCCAGGCAGGCTTGCAGCGCATCGGCATAGGCGGCGCCGCCGACCACCACGCGGGCGCCCAATGCGGCCAACCGGGCACGCTTGGCCGCGCTGGAGATGTCGGGAACAAACACTTCGCACGGCACGCCCAGTTCACGGGCCGCCGCCGCCGTGGCAATGCCCGCGTTGCCGCCCGATGCCACGATCACGCCGCTGGGCGGAATCGGGTTGGACAGCAGGCGGTTGAGCATGCCGCGCGCCTTGAAGCTGCCGCCGGTCTGCAGGTGCTCCAGCTTGAGCCAGACTTCGGCGCAGTCCACGCCCAGCGCCCGGCCAGGCAGCTTCCACAGCGGAGTTTGATGAATAAAGTGGCTGTAGCGCTCGTCGAACTTACGTTTACAGCTCTCTATTTGATAGCAATCAATGGCCATCGGCACTCAGCTCAACTGGTGGAGCTGGCTGCCGCCGAGTTCCAGCTGATGGCCCTGCGCGTCGAGCTTGAGTCCCTTGGGAAGCGGAAACTTGATGGTTTCCTCCACCCCGTCCATCTTGCGAATCGACACCGCGCCCAGTGCCTTGATGCGGTCAATCACCTGTTTGACCAAAATTTCGGGTGCCGACGCGCCCGCCGTCAGGCCAACGCGGCTTTTGCCGTCAAACCAGGTTTCCTGCAGTTCGCTGGCGTCATCGACCATGTAGGCCTCGGTGCCCAGCTTGGCGGCCAGTTCGCGCAGGCGGTTGCTGTTCGAGCTGGTCGGGCTGCCCACCACGATCAGGATATCAACCTGCGGGCTGAGCAGCTTGACAGCGTCCTGCCGGTTCTGCGTGGCGTAGCAAATGTCCTGCTGCTTGGGCTTGCGCACCTGCGGAAACCGCGCCACGATGGCTGCGCTGATTTCGGCGGCGTCGTCCACGCTCAGCGTGGTCTGCGTGACCACCGCCAGGCGCTCGGTCTGCAGCGGCGAGATGCGCGCCACGTCAGCCACGTCCTCGACCAGATGAATGCCGCTGTCGAGCTGGCCCATGGTGCCTTCGACCTCGGGGTGGCCCTTGTGGCCGATCATGATGAACTCGTAGCCTTCCTTGTTGAGCTTGGCGACCTCGACATGCACCTTGGTCACCAAGGGACAGGTGGCGTCGAAAATCTGGAAACCGCGCGCCCTGGCCTCTTCCTGCACGGCCCGGCTGACACCGTGGGCGCTGAACACCAGCGTGGCGCCGGGTGGCACATCGGACAGCTCTTCAATGAAAATCGCGCCCTTGACCTTCAGGTCGTTCACCACGTAGGTGTTGTGCACGATCTCATGGCGAACGTAGATCGGTGCGCCAAACTTGGTCAGTGCCCGCTCGACGATCTCGATCGCGCGGTCCACCCCGGCGCAAAAACCGCGCGGCTCGGCCAGCAGGATTTCTTCGAGCTGCGGGGCGGGTGTCGGTGCCGGTTCATGCTGGGGCGCAGCAAGGTTCTCCCGTGACGGAACAGCAGGCGAAGCGACAGGTATCTGGATATTTTTCACAGCACGCCGATCACGTGGACTTCAAACTCCACCGGCTGGCCAGCCAGCGGGTGGTTGAAGTCAAACTGCACGGCATTGCCGTCTTCCTTGATCTGCTGCACGGCGCCGGCGTACTGGCCCATGCCGTCAGGCGTGGGGAACTGCACGACGTCGCCCACGCTGTAGCGTTCATCCGGGTCACCCAACTCGTTTAGCAGCTTGCGCGCCACCCATTGCACCAGTTCGGGGTTGCGCTCGCCGAATGCCTCGCCGGCGGCCAGTTGCATCGTGGTGCGCGTTCCTTCTGGCAGGCCGAGCAGGCGCTGCTCGATGGCGGGCGACAACTCGCCATTGCCCAGGCTGAGCGTGGCCGGCTTGCCCTCGAAGGTGTTGATGATGCTCGCGCCGCCCGGTGCCGCCATTCGGTAATGCAGCGTCAGGAAGGAGCCTGGCTCGACCACGAGGGGCGTGGTGGACACAGTTGGGGGTTGCAAAGTGGACATAAGACTTTCGCGCCAGCCAGGGTCGGCCAGCAACAGGGACTGAACTGGCCCTATTGTAGAAAGCCCGGCTTGCGCGGGTTGGCCAGCAGGCCTTTTCATGCTTTTTCAACAGGGTTCACGGCCATGGATCGCCCTGCCCTGCGGCATACTCCACTTACTTTTGCTTGCACTTCTTCCTAAACGGCCTTATTCATGCTTCTTAAAGATCTGCCCGCAGACGCCCGTCCGCGCGAAAAACTGCTGGCGCGCGGCCCTGCGGCACTCAGCGATGCCGAATTGCTGGCGCTGCTGCTGCGCACCGGCCTGCCGGGCAAGAATGCGCTGCAGATGGGCCAGGAGTTGCTCGACAACTTTGGCGGTGTGGCCGGGCTGCTGCACACCGGACCCGAGGCGCTCAAATGCATCAAGGGACTGGGGCCGGCCAAGCGTGCCGAGATCGTCGCCGTGCTGGAACTGGCGCGGCGCGCACTGGCCGCAGAGCTGAAGGAAAAAGCGTTGTTCAGCACACCGCAGGCAGTGCGCGACTACCTTCAACTGCAGCTGGGCAGCCGTCCACACGAGATTTTTGCGGTGATGTTTTTAAACAGCCAGAACCGGTTGATTGCCCTGGAGGAAATGTTTCGCGGCACCCTGACGCAAACCAGCGTGTATCCGCGCGAGGTGGTGATCCGTGCGCTGGCGCTGAATGCCGCCAGCGTGGTGCTGGCGCACAACCATCCCAGCGGTGCGGCCGAGCCTTCGCGCGCGGACCAGATGCTGACCCATACCCTGAAAACCGCGCTGGCGCTGGTGGATGTCCGGGTGCTCGACCATTTTGTGGTGACGGCTTCGCAATCGGTCTCGATGGCCGAGCGGGGACTGCTTTAGGATGGGGCCTTTTGGCATCCATGCCCTTCCATTTCCACCGCCATCATGTTTGCGCCCTCCTTCCCACGCCAAAAAAGCCTGCTGATCCGGGACTTCAAAGATTTGCTGCCTGTGCGCCGCGAACTGGAACAGCGCGCCCAGCAGGAAGCACAACGCCAGGCCGAGGTCCGCGCTGCCGCAGCGCGGGTGCGCGCTGAACAAGAGCTGTTTTCACGCGCTGTCGGGCGCGTCATGGCGCTGGCTCCGCGACACCAGCCGGGTCTCAAGGCCAGCCTGGAACGGGCGCGACCGGCGCCAGTAGCCGAGCAGCGCCAGCGCGACGAGCTAGCGGTGATGCAGGAAGCGCTTTCCGACGGGTTTGACGTGGAAAGCCTGCTCGACACCGACGAAGCCCTGAGCTTTCGGCGCCCCGGCATCGGTGTCGATGTGGTGCGCAAGCTGCGCCGGGGCAACTGGAGCATCCAGCGCCAGCTCGACCTGCACGGTTTTCGGCGCGAGGATGCGCGCAATGCGCTCGGCGCCTTCATTCGCGACGCCAACAAAGCCGGCCTGCGCTGCGTTCGCGTGGTGCACGGCAAGGGCCTGGGCTCACCCGGCAAGACGCCGGTGCTCAAGGGCCGGGTGCAAAGCTGGCTGGTGCAGAAAAAGGAAGTGCTGGCCTTTGTGCAGGCGCGGCCGGCGCATGGCGGCGCCGGGGCACTGGTGGTCCTGCTGGCGCCGTGGTGAAAGGGCCAGCGCCTGAAACCGGTAATGCTATTGATTCAATAGCTATAAACGCCCATTCTTAAAGCGTAAAAGCCACTTTTAATACTTAATTTATCGCTCTTGCAAAGCGTGGCTGACTGCAGGCCGACAGTGTGCGCCGGTGCTAACGCAGACGGCATATTGACAATTCTTCCGGGCGGCTTCAGTATGCTTTGGTGGGCGCTTCCTGTGCGGTTTTGTATTTCTGCACGGGATGTCCCTGATGCCGGTGCAAGCCTGGCTGCAGGGAGAAACCATGGGTTCTGCGGACCGCCCAGACGCCGTTGAACCGGGTGGGTGAGACACAGCACCGAAAGGAGTCATCATGTCACGCCAATACATCGATTGCCGGGAATTTCCCAGCGCCATGAACTGCAGCGTCGCGCTGTCAGCGGACAGCGACAAGGAGCTGCTTGAGGCCGCCGTGCAGCATGCCGTCGCCGTGCATGGGCACAACGACTCGCCAGAGCTGCGCAAGCAGCTGGCCTCAATGTTCAAGCAGGGCACGCCGCCGCTGGCGGTGGCGCAGGCCGGCATGGCCAGCGCCTGATCAACACATTGGTGTCAAGCAGGAACCGCCGCCTTCACTCGCCGCGGTTGCGCATCCAGTCGGCGGTCTGGAAAAACGAGGCATTGAGCCGTGCACGCAGGGCGTCGTCCACGCCGGTTTCCTGCATTGCCTGGTCCATGCAGGCCAGCCACTGGTCGCGCTCCTTGATGCCAATGCTGCCGCCGCCGGTCTGCTGCGGCATGTGGCGCTGGCGCAGGCGCGGATGGCCGAAGCGTTCGGTGTAGTGTTGGGGGCCGCCCATCCAGCCGCACAGGAACCAGAACAGGCGCTCTCGGGCATTGTCCAGGGTGCTGCCGTGCGCTGCACGCAAGGCGGTGTAGGCCGGCTCCAGATCCATGAGGTCGTAGAAACGCTCGACCAGCGCCTTGACGCATTCCTCGCCACCGATCCAGGCAAAAGGGGTTTCGTGGAGTGGAGTTTCGGCGGGTTTGTCATCAGTGTTCATAGCGAGGATTTTATGAACCCGCCAGCCGCCCTTGCCGCGAAGTCGCGAATCCGGGGATACGCGACAGCCAGCGCGGCCGGATTCCCGCTTGTGCGGCAGTGCCAAGGCCACGCAGCTGGGTTTTACTGGGCCTTGCGCAGCGTTTCCACCACCGGGGTCTTCAGAACGGCGCGCAGTCCCCACCAGCCGGCGGCCAGCGCCAGGGCCGCGCCGGCCAGGCTGCCAAACACCGGCACAGTCCACGAACCGGTCCAGTTGAAGTCGAACACATAGCGCGCCAGGCCCCAGCCGACCACCAGCGCCACCATCGACGCCAGGAAACCGGCCAGCAAACCGACACCGGCCAACTCGGCGCGCTGCACCTGCCGCAGCAGTGACGCCCGGGCGCCCACGGCGCGCATGATGGCGAATTCTCGGGCGCGTTCCTCGCGGGTGGCGGTGATGGCGGCAAACAGCACCACCAGTCCCGCCGCCAGTGTGAAGCCGAACAGAAACTCGACCGCCCGGATCACCTGGTCGAGCACCCGCTGCACCTGCGCCAGCGTGCTGCTCATGTCCACATTGGTGATGTTGGGAAAGGCACGCACCAGCGTGTTGTCAAAGCTTTGCGGCCGGGGCTGCCCGCTGGCCACCGGGTCGGCGGGTTCGGGTGCGCGAAAAGCGCTGATGAAGGTCACCGGCACGTCGGCGGCAAGTTGTGCCACCGGGTACATGACGAAAAAGTTCACATGCATCGAGCCCCAGTCCACCTTGCGCAGGCTGGTGATCCTGGCTTCGTTGGTCTGGCCGGCAATGTCGAAACGCAGGCTGTCGCCAAGCTTCAGGCCCAGCGTTTCGGCCAGACCTTCCTCGACGCTGATGGCGCCTGCTTCATTGGGTGTCCAGCGGCCGGCAACCACCTGGTTGTGGGCCGGCTTTTCGGCGCTGTTGGACAGGTTGAACTCGCGGTCCACCAGTCGCCTGGCGCGGTCGTCCTCGTAATTCCCGGGCGTGATGTCCTTGCCGTTGATGGCCACCAGCCGGCCGCGAATCATCGGGTACCAGTCAAACTTGGTCACGCCGCCGTCCTTGAGCGCCTGCTGAAAGGCGTCGCCCTGGTCGGGCTGCACATTGATGACAAAACGGTTGGGCGCATCCGCCGGCGTCGCCTGGCGCCAGCTGCTGATGAGGTCGGTGCGCAGCAGCACCAGCAGCATCAGCGCCAGCAGGCCGATGGCCAGGGCGCTGGTCTGCACCACTGCATAGACCGGCCGGGCCGACAACTGGCGCGTGGCCAGCACCAGCCAGCGCGGCGCGGTGGCTTCATTGACGCTAGCGCGCAGCAGCCTGACGGCGGCGTAGCTGGCAGCGGCAAACACCAGAACGGCGCCGGCAAAGCCGCCAACGGCGATCAGGCCGAGCTTCAAGTCGCTGCTGGCAGCCATCAGCAAGGCTGCAAAGCCCAGAATGCCCACGCCCAGCACCAGCATCGACACCGGCTTAAGGTTGCCGACATCGCGGCGAATTACCCGCAGTGGCGGCACCTGGGCCAGTTGCAGCACTGGCGGCAGCCCGAACGCCAGCAAAAGCGTCAAGCCCATGCCCATGCCAAACGCCGCCGGCCAGAAGGTCGCAGCCGGCAAGGTAGCGCTGACCAGCCCGGCCAGCAACAACACAAACACGTAATGCACGGCAAAACCGAGTGCCACGCCCAGCGCGCTGGCCACCAGGCCGGCAAGCACAAATTCAAATGTGTAGGCCAGTGCAATGGTCCGCTGCGGCTGACCCAGCACGCGCAGCATGGCGCAGTCGTCCAGGTGCTTGGCGGCAAAGCTGCGCGCAACGATGGCGACGGCCACGGCGCTGAGCAGCGCGGCCAGCAGCGCCACCAGGTTCAGGAATTTTTCGGCCCGCTCCAGCGTCTGCTGCATCTGCGGGCTGCCGCTCTCCAGGGATTCGAGCCGCGCGCCGCGCAGCGCTGTTTCAGCGCCCGGCTTGTTCAGCTCGTCGGTGGCCCAAGTGACATAGGACTTGACGGCTTGCGCGTCATTGCTTGCCACGGCAAAGCGGTAATTGGTGCGGCTGGCTGGCTGGATCAGGCCAGTGGCAGCGACGTCAAGCTGGTTGACCATGACGCGCGGTGAAAAGCTGATGAAGCCGGAACCCCGGTCAGGTTCCTGCACGATCACGCGGGTGACGGTGAATCGGGCATCGCCCATCAGCAGCGGCTGGCCGAGCTTCAGCCCCAGCGCATCGAGCAGCGCTGCATCGACCCAGGCGGTGCCGGGTGCGGGAATGTCACGCGTCGGCTGCGCCGTGGTTTCATCAAGGCTGGTGGCTACCCTCATGTTGCCGCGCAGCGGGTAAGTTTCGGGAACAGCCTTGAAAGCCACCAGCTTGCTGGCGCCACCGTCCTCTTCCCGGGCGCGGGCCATGGTCGGAAAAGTGACGGTGGAAATGGCGTTCAGGCCCAGTGACCGGGCTTTTTCAATGAAAAGCGCCGGAATCGGGCCATCGCTGCGCACCACGGCATCGCCGCCGAGCAACTGCAGGGCGTCCCGCTGCAGCCCGCCATTGAGCCGGTCGGCAAAAAACCCGACAGCCGTAAGAGACGCCACAGCCAGCGTGACCGCCACCATCAGCAGTCGCAACTCGCCCGCCCGCAGATCGCGCAGCAGGGTTTTCCAGCCGAGCTTGAGAAAAAGAGTGTTCATGGCGTGACCTTAGCGCAGAACCGGTAAGGGGTACGCAATTAAGGGTTGATGTGCGGGGATAAGCAGTCTCGCGGCCAAGCTGGCCTTGCCAAGGTTTTCAGGTTATTTTTACAAGCCAAAAATGTAGTTTGCGCATATTGCGCTTGTGCTGACAGCTATCAAAAAAGAATCTTGTCTGCGCTGGCAACACGACTCACCCCGCACCGGCTGAAACAGAAGCTGCAACCAGCAAGCCAGGCTCCAGTCGAAGCCGCTCGGCATGGGTATAGCAAAGAAACCGTTTGTTGGTGGCACGGCCAATTGCGCACAAGCCGACCAATTGCGCCACCTGGTGGCCCATTTGCGTGATGCCGCTGCGCGAGACCACCACCGGCACGCCCATCTGCGCCGACTTGATGACCATCTCGCTGGTCAGCCGGCCGGTGGTGTAGAAGACCAGCCCTGAAGCAGTTGAAGCCGCGGCATCCGATACAGCATGCGCAGCTGAGTCATCCGCCTCTGCACCAGCAAGGGCCGCTGATCCGGCTTTGCCGGGCTGCAGGCGCAGCGCCCCTTCGGCGGGGTCCGATACAGCAAGCGCGGGGGAGTTCTGCGTCTCTGCACCAGCAAGGGCCGCGGAACCGGCTTTGCCGGGCCGCAGGCGCAGCGCCCCCTCGGCGGGGTCCGATACAGCAAGCGCGGGGGAGTTCTGCGTCTCTGCACCTGCAAGGGCCGCGGAACCGGCTTTGCCGGGCTGCAGGCGCAGCGCCCCTTCGGCGGAGTCCGATACGGCAAGTGCGGGGGAGTTCTGCGTCTCTGCACCTGCAAGGGCCGCGGAACCGGCTTTGCCGGGCTGCAGGCGCAGCGCCCCCTCGGGGGGCAGCGAACCACACGGAGTGGGGAGCGTGGGGGCTTCATTCATCCACATCCAGCCGGCGATGGTGTCGATGGCGTTGTGCCGCCCGACATCTTCGACAAACAGCAGCATGTCGGATTCGCCGGAAGCAGTTGAAAACAACGCGCAGGCATGAACCGAGCCGGCTGACTTGTAGGTGGTTTCCTTGAGCCGGATGGTGTTAACCAAACTGTAGAGCTGGCTTTGCGTGATGGCTGCCTCTTCGGGCAGTGCGATCTGGTCCACCTCGTCCATCAGGCCACCAAACACGCTGCCTTGCCCGCACCCGGTAGTAACCACCCGGTGTGCGGTTTTTTCCTCGATGTCCTCGATGCCGTGGCGCGTTTTGACGGCGGCGGCACCCACATCCCAATCAACCGTGATCGACTCGATGTCGGCGACGTCCCGCACCAGGCGCTGGTTGCGCAGGTAGCCCAGCACCAGCAGTTCGGGGTTCGCCCCCAGCGTCATCAACGTGACCAGTTCGCGCTTGTCAACATACACCGTCAGCGCACGCTCGGCAGGAATCGAGACTTTTTGCTGTTCGCCAAATTCGTTGACCGCATCAATCTCGCTGGTCAGCGGTGCCCGGGCTTTCGTCAGATAGGGAAGTGTCATGGAAAAAAGAGTACCGTAAAAAAAGGCCGGCACCTTGCGGTCCGGCCTTTCAGAAAAAGAAATAGCAAAAATCAGGGCTTTCTGGCCGGATTCATAACGGCATCAGGCACCGTGCTGCTGGGCGGGCTGGCAGCCGTGGTGGCTGGTGAATGGGCGCCTGACGCCTCAATGGGTTTGGCCGCATTAGCAGGTGCAGCGACGTAACTGCCCGGATTGGCACAAGGCGGAGTGGCCGTCGCCGGCTTGGTTTCTTTGCCAGCAGTCTGAGCAGAAGCCATATACATGGCGGCTACCCGGTCCTGCGCCTGACACAGCTGGTAAGCATCGACTTTTGAAGTCCATGCTGCCTTGCCGGCAGCTTCATCGGACTTGGCCTTGGCCTCGGCCGAAAGTGCCGGCAGTTTCGCCATTGCCAGCGTACAGACACCGAGCATCAGGCTGGTAATGAGGTATTTTTTCATGGAAATCCTTGGCTCTTGTCTTTATGCCTGAACCGCCGGTATGGCAGGGGGCACGGGTTGGCTGCGCTGGGCAGGAATGCGGCCCGCCTTGACCTCGTCATACCAGTATTCGTGGTGGTCTTTGGCCCAGGCTTCGTCCACATAACCGGTTCTCATTGCTTTGTAGGCATCCTGCATGCCGATGGTGCCCAAATAAATATGCCCCATGAACATGGCCATCATGAAAACTGTGGCCACGGCATGGACCATGTGCGCAATCTGCATGGTTCCCCGCTCATAAACCATGCCAGGCACAATTTTGTCCAGCACGAAGCCGGAGGACACCACGATCAAGCCCAGGAAGAACACGCCGCCCCAGAAAACAACTTTTTCACCCGCGTTGAAGCGGTTGGATGCAGGCTCGTTGCCTGAAAACAGGCCGCCACCTTTTCGCAACCAGTTCAAGTCGCCCTTTTGCGGCCAGTTGTCGCGCAAAAATGTAAAAAATACAATCACCAGCGACACGGCAAAAAGTGGACCGGCAAAGTTATGCATGTTTTTCAGAACATAGGTCAGCCAGCCATACAGCGTGCCCCCCATGACCGGCAACATGAAGAACTTGCCAAATGCCATCACCAGGCCCGAGATGGCCAGAATCGAGAAAGCTATCGCATTGGACCAGTGCGCTGCGCGTTCAAAAGGTGTAAAACGCTCAATCTTTTTTCCGTTGTCAGGCGTATGGTTCTTGATTGAACCCTTGCTGAAATAAAAGAGCGCAATGGCAAGCACCACGATCACCAGCAGCGCGCCGCCATAAGGAATCAGCCAGTTGTTGCGTACCTGGCGCCACGCGTCGCCCGCATTGGTCAGGCGTGAACCAGGATATTGCACGAAGGGCTGAATCAGGTTGCCAGCCTCCGGTGCCTGACTTTTGGGCAGGCTGCTGTGTCCCGTGACACCCGCACCGACCTGGCGCCACATGGGGGCATTGTTGCCGGGCTGGACCTTGGCGCGCTCGCCATTGGTCTGGCTGGCATAACCCGGAAGTTCATTGGCGTCAGGCTTGACTTCGAAAATGTTCTGGCTCTGGACACCTCCCATGGCAGGCGGTGCGCTGGGCGCAGCCTGGGTGGTGGCAGGCGCTTGCGCCTCCATGGCGGGCACAGAACCGACAGGCGCCGGGGCCTGCGCAGCAACCGGTCCTGCCAAACCAATTGCTATTAAAAATATAGCTAATTGCGCATGCTTCATAAGGCCTCCGGTCAGTTTATCTTGGAGTACTCGTTCTGGGTGTTCTGCATGCGGGTTTTCAGCCCCTGCTCCCAGCTGTTTTTGTCACCCGCGTTCCAGCCCGGGGTTACAAACGAGTTTTTCGCGCCTTGAAACGCGGCAACGTGGCCTTTGTTACCGCCCAGGGTCTGCGGTTTTTCGCCGCAGGCAGACAAGCCCGCCAAGGCGACCAAAACCGGAATCAGCAAGACAAGCCTTGTCATGATTTCGCTCCTGCTGGCGGCTGGCCCGCCTGCTTGGAGCCGTAAGCCGTGCCCCAGCCCCAGACTTCGGCGCCCTTGCCGCGCTGCACGACGCGGTTGCGGAAAATATCCGCCACCACATCGCCATCGCCCGCAAGCAATGCCTTGGTCGAGCACATTTCGGCGCAGGCAGGCAACTTGCCTTCCGCCAGCCGGTTGCGGCCGTATTTTTCAAACTCCGCCTGGCTGCCGTTGACCTCGGGGCCACCGGCACAAAAAGTGCATTTGTCCATCTTGCCGCGCACACCGAAGGTGCCGGTGGAAGGAAACTGCGGCGCACCAAACGGGCAGGCATAAGAGCAGTAGCCACAGCCAATGCAGATGTCCTTGTCGTGCAGCACCACACCTTCGTCGGTGCGGTAAAAGCAGTTGACCGGACACACCGCCATGCAGGGGGCGTCGCTGCAGTGCATGCAGGCCACCGAGATGGATTTTTCTCCGGGAACGCCATCATTGAGTGTCACCACGCGGCGACGGTTTACGCCCCAAGGGACTTCGTTTTCGTTTTTGCAAGCGGTGACGCAGCCGTTGCATTCAATGCAGCGTTCCGCGTCACAGACAAATTTCATGCGTGCCATTTTTATTCTTCCTTATGCTCGTTCGACATTACAAACCGTCGTTTTCGTTTCCTGCATCATCGTCACGCTGTCGTAGCCGTAAGTGGTGCCGGTGTTGATGGCTTCACCACGAACAACGGGGTGCGCACCTTCCGGGTAATACGCCAGCATGTCGGCGCCCTGCCAGCGACCTGAAAAATGGAAAGGCATGAACACGGTGTCGGGACCGACACGTTCGGTCACCATCGCCTGCACATTGAGACGCGCGCCGGTCGGCGTGCTGACCCAGGCGCGCTCGCCGTTGCGGATGCCTTTTTCGGCGGCCACCTTGGGGTTGATCTCGATGAACATTTCCTGCTGCAACTCGGCCAGCCACGGATTGGACCGGGTTTCCTCGCCGCCGCCTTCGTATTCGACCAGCCGGCCGGACGTCATGATCAGCGGAAATTTCTCATGCACCTTGTCGGCGATGTTCTTGTCCTGCAATGTTTTGTACAGTGTTGGCAGGCGCCAAAAAGTCTTCTTATCATCATGCGTCGGATATTTAGCCGCCAAGTCAGGCCGAGTGCCATAAAGCGGTTCCCGATGCTGCGGAATCGCATCAGGAAAGTTCCATACCACGGCGCGCGCCTTGGCATTACCGAACGGATAGCAGCCGTGGTTTTTCATGACCACACGGATGATGCCGCCGGATGAATCGGTCTTCCAGTTCTTGCCCTCGGCAGCGGCTTTTTCAGGTTCGCTCAATTCGCCCCACCAGCCGAGCTTTTTCACCAGGATGTGGTCGAACTCCGGATAACCCGTGGTGATGTCAGCCCCCAGCGAATGCGAGCCGTCTTCAGCCAGCAAGGTCTTGCCTTCACGCTCGACGCCAAAGTTGGCGCGGAAGTTTCCGCCGCCGTCCATGACGTGCTTGGAAGTGTCGTACAGGTTGGGTGAGCCGGGGTGCTTCAGCTCCGGCGTGCCCCAGCACGGCCATGGCAGGCCAAAATAGTCGCCTGTCGTGTCGTAACCGGTCAGCTTGTCCTTGCCGCCTTTGGATTTAAGGGTCTTGACATCAAACAGGTGCATGTTGCGCATGTGCGCCTTCAGGCGCTCCGGACTCTGGCCGGTGTAGCCGATGGTCCAGCAGGTCTTGTTGATTTCGCGCAGGATGTCCTCGGGCACGGGCTCGTCCATGCCCTTGACCTTTTGCATTTTGTAGTTCTTGGACAACTCCTTGCCAAAGCCCAGGCGGTCGGCGAACTGCTGCATGATCATGTGGTCGCTACGGCTTTCCCACAGCGGCTCAATCACTTTTTCACGCCATTGCAGCGAACGGTTCGATGCAGTCACTGAGCCGCTGGTTTCAAACTGCGTGGCCGCCGGCAGCAGGTACACCGCGCGGTTCGGGTTCAAATCTTCGGCCTTGCCGGGCATGGCGGCCATGGCAGCGGTGGCTGACGGGTACGGGTCCACCACGACCAGCAAATCGAGCTTGTCCATGGCCCGTTTCATTTCCAGTCCCCGGGTCTGGGAGTTGGGGGCATGACCCCAATAGAAGACGCCGCGCAGGTTGGAATCCTGGTCAATGTATTCGTTTTTCTCCAGCACACCGTCAATCCAGCGCGACACGGTGATGCCGGGCTTGCCCATCATGGCAGGCGAGGCGTAGCGGCTCTTGATCCAGTCAAAGTCAACGCCCCAGGTCTTGGCAAAATGTTTCCACGAGCCTTCGGCCAAGCCGTAGTAGCCCGGCAGCGAGTCAGGATTGGGGCCGACATCGGTAGCGCCCTGCACGTTGTCGTGGCCCCGGAAAATGTTGGTGCCGCCGCCGCTTTTACCTACGTTGCCCAGGGCCAGCTGCAGGATGCAAGACGCGCGAACGATGGCATTGCCAGTGGTGTGCTGGGTCTGCCCCATGCACCAGACAATGGTTGAGGGCCGGTTCATCGCCATCATCTGTGCCGCTTTGAACACTTGCGCTTCCGGCACGCCGCAGGCTTCCTCGACCTTGTCAGGCGTCCATTTGGCCAGCACTTCTTCCTTGATTTTCTCCATGCCGTAAACACGGTCGTTGATGTACTTGGTATCTTCCCAGCCGTTCTTGAATATGTGGTGCAGCATGCCGAACACAAACGGAATGTCAGAGCCGGAGCGAATGCGGATGTATTCGTCAGCCTTGGCGGCAGTGCGCGTGAAACGTGGGTCCACCACGATCATCTTGCAACCCTTTTCCTTGGAATGCAGCATGTGCAGCATGCTGACCGGATGGGCCTCGGCGGCGTTCGAGCCGATGTACAACGCGCACTTGCTGTTTTGCATGTCGTTGTACGAATTGGTCATGGCGCCGTAGCCCCAGGTGTTGGCAACACCCGCCACCGTGGTCGAGTGGCAGATGCGGGCCTGGTGGTCGCAGTTGTTGCTGCCCCAGAAACTCATCCACTTGCGCAGCAAATACGACTGCTCGTTGTTGTGCTTGGACGAACCGATCACATACACCGAATCCGGGCCGCTTTCTTTGCGCAAGGCCAGCATGCGCTCGGTGATTTCATTCAGCGCCGTGTCCCAGCTGATACGCTCGTACTTGCCATTGACCAGCTTCATCGGATAGCGCAGGCGGTACTCGCCATGGCCATGCTCGCGCAGTGCAGCACCTTTGGCGCAGTGCGCACCCAGGTTGATGGGCGAATCAAATACCGGTTCCTGACGCACCCAGACGCCGTTTTCGACTACTGCATCGACTGCGCAGCCGACTGAGCAATGCGAGCAAATCGTGCGTTTCACCTCTATTTTTGAGGTACCCGTGGCTTCACCAGATGCAGCGGCATTGGCTTTTTTGACCAGTGTCAGCTGCGTTGCTGCCAAACCGACGCCAACCCCCAAACCTGAACGCCGCAGGAAAGCGCGCCGATCCATGGTGGGCAGGGCGTGGGACAGACCACGTGTAAGGCTTTGCACAAAGCGCGGAGAACCTGCGCGGTGCGCTGTCGAACCCAAGGTACTGGAAGATTTTTTCGTGAGCAGCATGAAGCTCTCCGTGAGAATTAAAGAAGAAATATCCGGGAAGAGAGATCAGACGAGATCAGACGCGCGCCGTCTTGTAATAGCGCTCGACATGCTCCGAGACGCTATAGCCACCGCCTTTTTCAGGTGCGGGCTTGGGAACCGCAACGGCAACTTCAGCGAGCTGCACTCGCGGCAGCGCCATCACGGCAGCAGCGGCTGCGCCGGTGGCTGCGGCACCGAAGAAGAAACCCCGGCGGGAGGGTTTGGGCTGGCTTTCTTGCATTTTTGCTTCCTGAAATTTTGGCGGTATATATGTAGCAATTTTCATAACTTTACGTCAGAGACAAGCGCACCACAATGGGTCACGGAGATAATGTCCAAAAACCAAGGGGAAACCATAGCGAATCAAAGATTTACATGTGCGCACCATGCTGGATATGGCTGTCACTCCGTGGCGGCGATCACGGGCTGAAAATAAAAGGTCTCAGTCCAGCATGTCAAAACCCTGCGTTTCAACGCTGACAAAGGATTGCGCAAAGCCGCAGAGTGCACGGTAGAAACGCGCCTTCGGATGCCGCATGACCGCCTCGCACATCATGGGGAACCAGGGCTGCACATGGCGGGTGAAAAATGTCCGCTGGCGCGTGAGATTGGCCACTTCGACATCGTCGCCGGCAATCAGGTAACGCATGACTTCGCACAGGTAGGCAGCATGGTCTTCTGTCTCTGACATGGCGCCGTCGCGCGCCAGGCCAAGGTCCGCCAGGTCGGTGCGCAGCGCTGCCAGCGGTTTTTCATTCAGAAAGCCGCTGAGGTAGTGGGAGCCGAAAAGATAGACCTCGGGTTTGCCCACGCCGCCGAACAAGGCGTCGTATTCACGGCGGATTTCGTCCAGCGACTGTTCACGCGCAGCAGCAACCAGCTCGCCCCAGGGGCTTTCCAGCAGCGCGCCAGCGGCCGGGGCCTGGGTCACGGCCACGCGCAGCCTGTCGTGCAAGTCGGCTGAAGGCGCCGCATAAAGCAATGCGGCGAGCAGGCCGTAGACCTCGGCACGCGCGGTTTCTTCGTCGAGGGTGGAGGCGGTGAGTTGGGCTTGCATGGATCGTTGCCAGTGGTTAGCGAATGTCGGAAATCTTGACTTCGTTGTCGGCCGAATAGATGTCGATCACCCGGCAGTCGCTGCACATCTTCAGGCGATCAGCCGCCGCACCCTGGAACATGGCATGGCCGGCCAGTTTGCCCAGCATGGATTCGATTGCCTTGAGCGTACCGAAAGGCTTGCTGCAGCGGATGCAGGCATAGGGCTGCATCTCGTTGATCACCACGGCTTCCCTGCGCTGGGGCGTGAGCCTGAGCTGGGGCACCAGCGTCAGCGCGTTTTCAGGACAGGTCGTGACACACAGACCGCATTGCACGCAGTTTTTTTCAATGAACCGGAGCTGCGGGCGTTCGGCGTTGTCCTGCAGGGCGCTGGCCGGGCAGGCGCTGACACAGCTCAGGCACAGCGTGCAGGCATCCTTATTGATGGCCAGCGCACCCAGCGGCGATGCGGCCGGCAACGCAATCGCTTCGGTTTTGAGCGGCTTGACTGGTGTGATTGAGGTAGCCGACATAACCGGCGCCTGCGCCATCAAATGGTCGAGCGCCAGCTCCAGCGTGGCGCGCTTGTCGGCCTGCACGGCAAAGCCGGCGGGCTGGGCAACGCCCTGCGCAGGCGCGGGCTGCAACTGCAGATCAAGCGCCGCCAGATCGCGCGCATCTTTTGCCTCCAGCAAACGGAAATGCTCACCTGAAAAACCGAGTCCGGTGAGGATGGCCTGCGCCACGTCCATCTGCTCGCGCACGGCTTCACGGTACTGCGGCGCTTCTTCGCCAGTCATCAGCACCCACACCTGCGACGCGCCATACGCCACGCTGGAGAGCCACAGCTCCAGGCCGGTTGAAGCGGTGTGAAACAGGCCCAGTGGCATCACGCGCGCCGGCACACCACGAATCGCCGGGTCGAGCCGGGCCCTGCGGCCCAAGTCGCCGAGCAGACGCGTGCCGGCTTCCTGGCTGTGCAACAGCAGCGCGGCATGCTTTCCGCCGGATTTGGCGTAGGTGGTCAGCAAGGTCTTGATTTTTGTACCCTGCTCGGCAGGGCGCGGGTAGGCATAAGAAATGGCGCCGGTCGGGCAGACCGTGGTGCAGGCGCCGCAGCCAACGCACAGATTGGGATTGACCTTGATCTGCTGGCGACTTTTTTCACTGCTGATGGCAGAGGCCGAACACACGTCAATGCAGGCATTGCAGCCCACGGTGTTGTTGCGGCTGTGGGCGCACAGCTTTTGCTTGTAGTTGAAAAACTTGGGCTTTTCAAACTCGCCCACCAGCGAACGCAGTTGCAGCAGCATACGGCTGTCCTGGCCATCCCAGCGGAAATAGCCTTGCGGCAGCGCATGCTGGGTAAAGGCGGGTGTGGCGCGCAGGTCGAGCACCAGGTCGAATTTTTCGCTCAGTGCTTCGGGCTCGCGGCTGAAATCGATGGCGCCGGCGACGCCGCAAACCTTCACGCAGGCCCGGTGCGACTGGCACAGGCTCATGTCGATCTGGTAGTCAAAGCCAATGGCGCCTTCCGGGCAGGCCGACAGGCAAGCGTTGCAGCGGGTGCACAGGTCCAGGTCAATCGGGTTGTTGCGCGTCCAGTTCAACTCGAAAGCGCCCAGCCAGCCGGTCAGTTGCTTGATTTGCCCGGCCAGCACCGGATAGCGCCGTTCCTGCAGACCGCCGCCCTGGCCTGCGCCCAGACTGAACAGTGTGACGTCAAGCGCATCCGAGACCAGTTCGGCAGCGCGCTCGGCGGCATCGAGCGGGCCAATGATAAGCAGGCGACCGGCGCTTTTGTAGGTCACCGTGGGCACCGGTTCGGCATCGGGCAGATGGGCCAGCGCCAACAAGGCGGCAATCTTCGGGCTGGCCTGAATGGCGTCCTTGCTCCAGCCGCCGGTTTCCCGGATATTGACGAACTTGATAACGGACGTGGCGCCTTCGGTTTGCTGGGCGAGTTCGGCAAACAGCCGGGTTTCCTGGGTGCAGGCGACGATGACGTCGTCGCCGGACTGGATGGCTTTCTGGAATGCGCCCGCTTCGCGCCGGCACAGCGTCGAATGCAGCGTCAGGTTTTCATCAAGTGCCGTGCCCAGCGCGCGGGGCTGAAGGGGCATGGTCTGGTTGCAGTCGCAAATGAGAGTTGGCATGGTCGTCGGGTTGGCTGGCGCCGTGATCCTCGAAAGGCTCGGGCTGGCTGGGGAGTTCAGCGATTGGGGTTGTCGGACTGAGAATGTCTTGTGAATTTCCAGGCTGCCTCGACATCTCAAGGTCGTTTTCAACCAATTCAACCGATTTCGTTGAATTTACAGGAGATTGCACTGCAGCGGCTTCTGGATCACTCTCATTATTTTCATCATCTTCGTTAAAAATTTTCAACAGCTTGGCGCCGACCATCTGGCGCAGCATGGATTCCGGAATCGGGTCGGCAATGGAATAGTCGCTGATATAGATGTCGAGGCCGTCCATCACGTTGTAGTGCGGGTCGGTGAAGAGTTTTTTCATGGCGGCGTTGCGCACGTCGGCACCGACATTTTGGGCCATGAAGGGCTTGAAGTCGGAATCCTGGGTAAGGGCTTTCACGTCGTCCAGCGAGAGCAGTTTTTCCGGCGATTCTGCCGGCGGCGTCGAAGGCGCAGAGGCCTGGGCCGAGTCGGCTACAAGCGCGGCGGGTGAGGCGGCGGTGGCAATTACTGGCGCGGCTTTTACCGGTGCGGCAGGCTCGGCCAGTGGCTTGCCCTGCAGCACGTCGGTCTTGCGCCGCGACCAGCGGCCAAGGAATCCGGTGGGCTCTTCAGCCACGACCGCCTCCGCCTCCGCCAAACTTCTTTTCGGTGCTCACGCGGGCCGGGCTGCCAAAGCGGTCGACCAGCGGCTGAAAACTTTGCGGACGCTGGCGGCGCTTGGCTTCAAGCACATGGTGTTCATCAACAAAATGCTGTATCCACTGCACCACGTCGGGCGGTGCGGGCACCTGCTCGACGGTTTCCTGCGCATCGAGCCAGCGGCCGGCGTCGTGGTAGCTCACGGTGACGATTTGCGGTACGGCAACAGGCTCTTCGGCCAGCGCAGCTACTTCTTCCATGCGCCAGACGACCCAGAAGCACGGCTGCGGCGTGGTGACATTGAGGTAGTAGCCTTCTGCATCGCCCCGGTGCAACTCCACCCGGAAGCCGGGATGCAGCCAGCGTTCCTCGCGCTCGTCCTTCAGCAACAGGCGCGGTTGCGTCCCAAAACTGGTCTCATGCGGCACCACATCGGCCAGCGTCCAGCGCCACGGCTGCCACACGTTGTCGATGCGCTCGCGGCGCATCACCACGGCCACATCCATGCACGGTCTGCGAAGGGCGTCATCGGTGTCGGGGGATTGCATCAGGAAATCGGACATGGCCGAAGTGTACGGCGCGCCTGATGCCCGCTGGAATCAAAGTCTTTTTCCGACAGACGTCTGCGGTAGGATGCCACTACAGCTCGCCTGCAATCTGCGAACGGTTTGAGGCGACCGGCTGGTACACACGCTGGCAGGCATCGCGTGCTGCAATTTTGGCTGGAGATTCAATGGTCCATCAGGCATATTCACGAAGGGGATGGGGTCAGTGGCTGGGCAGCATGACGCTGCTGGCTTTTGCCGGTTGCGCCACACAACCCGACCGCAGCCCGCGATCCCTGGACGCTTCACGTACCGGGAGCGATATTGCGCTGTTTGCGCTGTCGCTGCTGGACAGGTCCTATGTGTACGGTGGCCGCGGCCCGGCAACCGGGTTTGATTGCTCAGGACTGGTGTCGCACGTTTATCTTGAGGCCGCCGGCATCGCACTGCGGGGAAGCGCAGCGTCGATGGCCAAAGTCGCACGCCCGGTGAATACGGCCGACCTGATGGCTGGCGACCTGGTGTTTTTCAACACCCTGGGCTATTCGTTTTCGCATGTTGGCATTTATGTGGGCGACGGGCGCTTCGTGCATGCCAGCAACCCGCGAACCGGCGTGAGGACGGACAGGCTGGACAGCAAATACTATGCAACCCGGTTTGAAGGCGCGAAAACAGTATTGAGCTAAGCGTGAGCGTTGAGTGCGCGTGTCGTTTTTTCAGCGCGCCTGCAGCGCCCCCGACCCACCGCCCGGCTTGTTAGCGGCCATTCCCAAACACTCCATCATGAGCGATGCAAGCCCGATTTTTAAAAAACACCGGGTCTGCATACATCCCAATCCCGCTTTCATACACTATAAAATTAATAGCTACTCACGCATACAGGACGTGCGCAATAGCCATTTATCATACATAAGCAGTTACTACTCAGCGCACTCGAAGGGCTTCGCACTTTCTTTTGTCATTACGGACGGAGCCTGCCCGGGACTCGATCCGGGCAGGCTCCGTCCATGACCTCTCTGGGAGAAGTCATGGGTAAGCAAGCCGGGCAATACACCTCGAATCCAGCGCCATCATTGTGGCAAATGGTGTGCCTGAGCAGGTTGCCAGTGTTGGGGCAGCAGCTGTGCAATAAGCCCGTCTGTAAGGGTGCGCTCTGTTACTCGATGACTCGCCGCTTCGCCTCACGCCGAATACCGTCATCAAAGAAAAGCAATTTCAGCAGTTTAGTAATACTTGACTGTGTGGGCAGTCCCTGTAAGCCAGGTAAAGCCCACGATAAAGAGTCGAATAGAGGCCCCGGTTCAACTTTTAGCATGCATATGGGGCCCAGAAGTAAGTGCTGATGGTGGGGTTGTAGCCCGGATTTGCAAACTTGGCAATGTAGAGCTTGCTGTTGTACGACACGACACTGCCGGCAGCATATTGCTGTCCCTGCACCCAGTTTGAAAAGGTGCATGTCGGTGGCGGTGGGGGTGGCGGTGGCGGTGCTTCAGAGCAGGAATATACCGCCCAGAAGTAAGTGCTGATGGTGGGGTCGTAGCCCGGGTTTGCAAACTTGGCAATGTAGAGCTTGCTGTTGTACGACACGACACTGCCGGCAGCATATTGTTGTCCCTGCACCCAGTTTGAGAAGGTGCATGTCGGTGGCGGTGGCGGTGCTTCAGAGCAGAAATATACCGCCCAGAAGTAAGTGCTGATGGTGGGGTCGTAGCCCGGGTTTGCAAACTTGGCGATGTAGAGCTTGCTGTTGTACGACACGATACTGCCGGCAGCATATTGTTTTCCCTGTACCCAGTTTGAAAAGGTACATGTCGCTGGCGGTGATGAGGAGGTTGTCGTGAACGACAAGGCATTCGATGTGCTTGTGTCAGGATTCACCACCGTAATTTGCGCAGTTCCGGCGGCTGCAATATCTCCCGCCGCAATCGCTGCCGAAAGCTGGCCGGAGTTGACAAATGTCGTTGTCCGGCTTGAGCCGTTCCAGCGCACCACGGAGGCGGTTACAAAATTTGAACCCTTCACTGTCAGCGAAAAACTCGGTCCCCCTGCTGTTGCCGTGGCCGGCGCCAGAGACGATACAGCAGACAGCAGGCTACTGGACTGCGGAGTCAGTTGGATCACTCTGGCTGTGGATGGCACGCCATTCTTCAAAAGGAAGACCATGTAATGGCCTGCGGGAACGGTCAGGCTGTTCGGTGCAACGATATTAATACCGCCAGCTGCCTGCGTGATGCTGGTCGAGCTAAAGAAACCTTGATGCATATTGTTTGTATGGGTGACCGAGGGCAGTGCAATCCAGCTCACAGCGTCGATGCCCGCCGCGTCAGGCGTGCCGACGAAAAGACTTTGCCCTTTGTTAACGCTGGCAGGCGCTGATGAAATGACAGGCCTCGCTCCCGCAAAAAGATAGGGCGGCGAAAATATTTCGGTTTGCGTGAGCCCATTGCCTCCGGCAACCAACACGCGGGCATCGGGCAGCAGCAGTGCAGTTGAGTGGTAAATCCTGGCAAGTCTGCCAGCCGCCATGAGGCGCCAGGACTCCGTGACAGGATTCCACAGCTCTGCTTCAAGCACCGGCATGCCCGGACTGCCATTGTTAAACCCTGGTCCGCGCGTGCCGCCGGTTGTCAGCACGGTGCCATCGGGCAGCATGGTTGCATTCATGGATCTTCGAGCCACGCTCATCGAGCCCACGGCACGCCAACTTGGCGTGGCTGCGTTCAGGTCGATGACTTCAGCGGTATTCGTGGGCGGATCGCTCCCGCCTACTGTGAGGATTTTTCCTGGCGCATACATCACGGCGCTGCCGTAATCCCGCACTGCATTGAACGTTCGATTGGCAACGAACGACCATGCCCCCGTGCCGGCAGTGTTCAGATATCGGGTTGCAACTTCGGGGCCTGCATTAAAAACAGAGCCATTAGGCGCAACAAACATGTACGGATAGATAGGCAGGCTCAATTGCGCGGCGGTGAGGTCGCGCCAGGTTCCGGTGGCGGCCTGCCACACTTGCGGCAAGGGATTGGTGCCGTTGGGCGTGTCCACGGCACCCGAGACCACCAGCACGTCCCCGTTGGGAAGCCCGGTCACGGTGGGATACCACCTGCCGAGGTTCATCCGCGCCTGCCGCGTCCAGCTGTTGTTGACAGGGTTGTAAATTGCGGCATCGGGCAGCCCAACCCAGTTGTCAATGTGGCCTCCTGCGACGAACAGCCGTCCGTCCGGCAAGAACGTATGCGCGCTGCAAAACGGATCGAAACCAATCCGGCTCAGGGCTGTCACGCTGCCCGACACGGGGTCCCAGAGCCTTGGGTCATCTCCACTTACGCCGTCCCCTGGCCAAAGCATGACGGTCAAATTGGGAAGCATGTGGATGTGCGTGGGGAAATAGGGGAAATCGGGCCCGTTTTGCCATTGACCGCTCGTTTGAGGGGTTTGCGCCCAAAGCCAGGGCGATCCAAGTGTGCACATTGCCAAGGCAAACCGTAGCAGCCACTGAACCATCAGGTAGACAGGATTTTTCATGATTGCTCTCACCTCAATGGATGCAAAACAAAAATGCGCCGGGCAGCATGGTGGTCCACATGCTCATGGGACTCCTGGGGCGCGCCAGTTTGCCCGTCATGCCCCATCACCACGATGTCCCCTCTCTTGTTGATGCTCAGTGCATCGGTCATCACCAGCCCAGGGATGGTCACCAGCGAATTGAGGTCCAGCATGCCGGTTGCCGCAGTCCAGACAAAAGCGCGATCGCCTTCGGTGCTGCTTGATGTGCCCACCACCTCGCCCCGGTTGTTGACATCGCGGGCTCGGCTGTCACTGCCGCCATTGAGCGTCCCAAGGTCCCGAATGCCGACGCCGCCTGGCTGCCACAGCACTGCCCGCGAACGGTTAGGAAATTCACCAGCGCCAATTGCCACGCCGGCGATGGCGCCGTTTTCAGTGATGCTGACAGCCTCGCTGTTGACAAAGCCAGGCAGTGTGCCCAGGCTGATGATGCCGCCCTTGCGCGGCCAGGCCACAGCCGTCTTCACTTCATTGCCGGATACACCCACGATGTCGCCCCTGTCGTTGAGGTCAAGGGCCCGTGTTGTCAGTGCGCCAATACTTTGGAGCAACTGGACCTCGCCGCGCCGGGTCCACCACACCGCGCGAATTCCAACATCCCCACTGGCATAGCCGGCAGCCTCGCCCAGTTCGTTGATCGCATAGGCTATGCCGCCGTTGGTGCCCGGTGGCAGCGTGAGTTTCTGTACCCCGCCCCTGCGCACCGCTCGGAAAGGATGAAGCGCCTCACTGGTGTTCAAGGCCCCGACAATCTCGCTCTGGTCATTGATGCCATAGGCAACGCTGTTGCCAGCGCCCTGCTCGCCAGCAACGTCCTCGACGGCGTTGTTTGCCATGAAAATCAGCGCTGACGAAGCTTTGCGTTTGTCCTTTTGGAAGCCGCCAGCCACCTCGTTGGTGGAATTCATTCCACGGATTACGGTGGTGGCGCCCGGATTGTCAAGCCTGGCGTACTCAATGGCAGTATAGGCAGGGCGCGTTTGCGCTTGCAACGATGGCAGATACAGCAGGGGGCCCACAGCTGTCACCAAGAGCAACGCCCAATGGAAGACATACAAGCCAAAAAAATGCTCCGAATGCTTATTTCTGCACTCAGTCTGTCTTGACTTAACCATGGCAAGCCTTTCAGCAGACGGTTGTTACCATCTTAAAATTTGTAATTGCAGCTTATTTCCTGTTTCGCATTGATTCACTGCTTCAACACCTGCACCCCTCGCAGCGACGCAATGCACTTGGAAAGTTTCATAACATCACAAGCAATTTTTTCCTTAAATACAGTTATGTATTAACAAGCAAAAAAAATTTCTGTACAAGCTGTACCTAACAAAAACCAAGCGTTCTTATATTTAGAAACATCCCCACGCTTCATAACCGTCGGTGACGTTACCCCGGAGTCAGACAGGTTTGACACCAGTTCAAGTTGTACTGATTTCACGCGGCTGGACGGCGCTGCCCCGGTTTTTGCATTTGGTGTTGCTGACGCCTGGCCTCCTCGAACCCAGCCCCCTCTTACTGGAGCGCAGCACAACCGAGAGTCTTTCTTGGGTCGGGTCCTTATCCACGACCATCGCGCCGCCGCTTGACGTCTTGTGAAGCTCCTGCGGCGTTTGATTTTTCAGGGACGTGTGTGGGCGCTGCCATGAAACATAAATGCCATAACGCTTTTTCCTCCTCGCTGTACAGAATCACGCCACGCCTTTGCGGGACCCTGCACCTGAGTCAAAACCACCTTTTAGCCGCCGTCTGCTCATAGCCTGCCAACTTGGCCACTGCGCCCCCGCGCCTGATGGCCACGGCGCAATACTTGAACTCCGGAATCTTGCCGAACGGGTCAAGCGCGGCGTTCGTCATCAGGTTCGCCGCTGCTTCGTAGTAGGCAAACGGGATGAACACCGCGCCGGACGGCGTGCCGTCGTCGCGGCGCACGTGGATGGCCACTTCGCCCCGGCGTGACAGCACGGTGATGACTTCGCCCGCCTGCACGCCGAGCTTCAACAAATCTGCGCCGCACAACGAAGCTGTTGCCATCGGCTCGATGGCGTCAAGTACGCTGGCGCGGCGCGTCATGCTGCCGGTGTGCCAGTGCTCAAGCTGGCGGCCGGTGATGAGCACAAACGGGTAATCGGCATCGGGCCGTTCGTTGGCCGGAATGATGTCAGCGGGCACCAGTTGCACGCGGCCGTCTTCGGTGTCGAAGCGGTCGATGAACACGGTGGGCGCACCGGGGTCATCGGCGTTCAGGCAGGGGTAGGTCACGCTGGATTCACGCTGCAGGCGCTCCCAGGTGATGCCGGCGATGGCGCTGTGCATGGCTTGGCGCATTTCTTCGTACACCGCTGCAACGCCGTGGTGCCCACCCTCGTACTGCCAGACCAGCCCCATGCCGGCGGCCATCTGCTGGACGATCCACAGGTCGGCCCGGGCATCGCCGGGCGGCTCAATCGCCTGCTGGCCGAGCTGCACCATGCGGTCGGTGTTGGTCACCGTGCCGGTTTTCTCGGGCCAGGCGGTGGCGGGCAGCACCACGTCGGCCAGCCAGGCGGTTTCGGTCATGAAGATGTCCTGCACCACCAGGTGCTCCAGGCTGGCCAGCGCGTGGCGCGCATGGTTCAGGTCGGGATCGCTCATGGCCGGGTTTTCACCCATGATGTACATGCCGCGCACCTTGTGCGGGTCGGCGTCGGGCGCCAGGATCTTGTGCATGATCTCGACCACGGTGTAGCCGGGCTGGTCATCGAGCGTCATACCCCAAAAATCTTCAAACCATGCATGCGCAGCCGGGCTGCTCACGCGCTGGTAGTTCGGGTACATCATCGGAATCAGCCCGGCGTCGCTGGCGCCCTGCACATTGTTCTGGCCGCGCAGCGGATGCAGGCCCGAGCCGGGCTTGCCGATCTGGCCGGTGACGGCGCAAAGCGCGATCAGGCAGCGCGCGTTGTCGGTGCCGTGGACATGCTGGCTGATGCCCATGCCCCACAGGATCATCGCGCCCCTGGCGCGGGCGAATTCACGCGCGACCTCGCGCAGCGTGGCCGCTGGAATGCCGCAGATCGGCGCCATCGCCTCGGGGCTGTAGCCCTGCACATTGGCACGCAGCGCTTCGTAATTGCTGGCGCGTTCCTCGATGAACGCCATGTCGGTCAGCCCCTCGTCGATCACCGTGTAGATCAGCGCATTGAGCATCGCCACGTCGGTGTCGGCCTTGAACTGCAGCGTGCGCCAGGCGTGGCGGCCAATGTCGGTGACGCGCGGGTCGGCCAGCACGATCTTTGTGCCCTTTTGGGCGGCGTTCTTCATCCAGGTCGCCGCCACCGGGTGATTGCCTGTCGGGTTCGAGCCAATGATGAAAATCAGCCCGGCGTTTTCCACGTCATGCACCTGGTTGCTGACCGCTGCGGAACCCACGCCTTCCAGCAGCGCCGCCACGCTCGACGCATGGCACAGCCGGGTGCAATGGTCCACGTTGTTGCTGCCAAAGCCGGTGCGCACCAGCTTCTGGAACAGGTAGGCTTCCTCGTTGCTGCCCTTGGCCGAGCCGAAGCCGGCAAGCGACTTCTTGCCCTTTGTGTCGCGCAGGGTTTTAAGCGCGCCGGTGGACAGCGCCAGCGCTTCGTCCCACGTCGCTTCACGGAAGACCTCGGACCAGTCAGCGGTGTCACGGTTGAGCGTTTGCAGCGCTGCAGGGTCTTTGGCGACACCGGTCTTGCGGATCAGCGGCACCGTCAGGCGCTGCGGGCTGTGCGCGTAGTCAAAGCCGAAGCGGCCCTTCACGCACAAGCGGCTGTGGTTCGCCGGGCCGTCGCGGCCTTCGACGCTGGTGATCTGGTTGTCTTTCACGTGGTAGGTCAGCAGGCAGCCGACGCCGCAGAACGGGCAGACCGAATCGACCTTTTTGTCGACGATTTGCGAGCCGACCTGCGTCTTGGGCATGAGCGCGCCGGTCGGGCAGGCCTGCACGCATTCGCCGCAGGCCACGCAGCTGCTGTCGCCCATCGGGTCGTCCAGGTCGAACACGATGGCGCTGTGCGCGCTGCGCAGGGCAAAGCCAATCACGTCGTTGACCTGTTCCTCGCGGCAGGCACGCACGCAGCGGTTGCACTGGATGCAGGCGTCGAGGTTCACGGCCATGGCGGGGTGCGACAGGTCGGCCCGGGGTTGCTCGCGGCGCAGCGCCTTGAGCTCGGGGCGGACCGTGACACCCATTCGCGAAGCCCATTCGCTGAGTTCACCGTGCTGCAGCGACTCATCCGTTTCAATCCACTTGTAGCCCGCATCCGGCATGTCCGACAGCAGCATTTCCAGCACCATCTTCTGGCTTTTCACGGCGCGATCGCTGCGGGCCTGTACCTCCATGCCCGCCGTCACACTGCGGCAGCAACTCGGCGCCAGCGTGCGCTCGCCGGCAATTTCGACCACGCAGGCGCGGCAGTTGCCGTCGGGGCGCAGGCCGTCCTGGTAGCAAAGTCGCGGAATATTCACGCCGTGGCGTTCGGCGGCCTTGAGGATGGTTTCGCCCGGGAAAGCGTGAAGGGTTTCATGGTCGAGTGTGAAGGCGATGGTGGGCAGCGCAACTTCATCGGCTTGGGCGCGTGCATTCATTCAGGCCACCTCATGAGAAAAGTATTTTTGAACGCAGCGCACCGGGTTGGGCGCGGCCTGACCCAGGCCGCAAATCGACGCATCGGTCATCACGCTGTTCAAATCTTCCAGCGTGGCGTGGTCCCACAGCGGCGCTTGCATCAGCTTGGCGGCCTTTGCCGTGCCGACGCGGCACGGCGTGCACTGGCCGCAACTTTCGCTGGCAAAAAACCGCATCATGTTCAGCGCCGCGTCACGCGCCTTGTCGTGCTGGCCGAGCACGATGACAGCGGCCGAGCCGATGAAGCCGCCGTGCGGCTGCAGGGTGTCGAAGTCCAGCGGCACATGCGCATGGCTGGCCGGAAAAATCCCGCCCGAGGCGCCGCCCGGCAAGTAGGCATAAAACTGATGGCCGTCCGCCATGCCGCCGCAGTATTCGTCGATCAACTCCTGCGCGGTGATGCCGGCCGGCGCCAGCTTGACGCCGGGTTGTTTTACCCGTCCGCTGACGCTGAAACTGCGCAGTCCCTTGCGGCCGTTGCGGCCAAAGCTGCTGAACCAGTCGGCACCCTTCTCGGCAATGTCGCGCACCCAGTACAGCGTTTCAAAGTTGTGCTCCAGCGTGGGCCGGCCAAACAGGCCCACTTCGGCAATATAGGGCGGGCGCATGCGGGGTTCGCCGCGCTTGCCCTCGACGCTCTCCAACATGGCGGACTCTTCGCCGCAGATGTAGGCGCCCGCACCCCGGCGCAACTCGATCAGCGGCAAGGGAAATGGCGGGTCGGCCTGCAGCTTGGCGATTTCGGCCTGCAGCAGCGCGCGGCAGTCGTGGTATTCGTCGCGCAAATAGATGTAGCAGGCGGCAATGCCCACCACCTGCGCGGCGATCAGCATGCCTTCGAGAAAGCGGTGCGGGTCGCGTTCCAGGTAAGTTCGGTCCTTGAAGGTGCCGGGCTCGCCCTCGTCGATGTTCACCGCCATCAGGCGCGGCGCGCTGTAGCCCTGCACGATGCGCCACTTGCGTCCGGCCGGAAAACCCGCGCCGCCCAGGCCGCGCAGGCCGGAGTTTTCCATGGCGTGCAGCACGCGCTCAGCGTCCTCTTCCCCGTTCGCCAGCCTTGCTGCCAGCGCATAGCCGCCGTGAGCGCGGTAGGTGGCGTAGTCGGTCGTGCCAGGCAGTTCGGGAATGCTTTTTTCCACCCAGTCAGCCACTACGAAATTGATAGCTGCTTGTGACCGTTGATATTGCGCCAGAGGCATTTTTGATGCATGAATTACGGCTTCAAGCGTGGCAAACGGCACCGGCGTCTGGTGCACCACCGCCACCGGTGCCTGCTCGCAGCGCCCGATGCACGGCGCGGCCAGCACGCGCACGTCCTGCGCGGCCAGCAGCGCCGGCAGTCCCGCCAGCAACGCTTGCGCGCCGGCCATCTCGCAGCTCAGCCCGTCGCACACGCGCACAGTCAAGCCAGGCGCCTGTCCATCGCCGCTGACGTCGCCCTTGACGACTTCGAAGTGGTGGTAGAACGTTGCCACCTCGTAGACCTCGGCCATCGAGAGTTTCATTTCCCTGGCCAGAGCCACCAGGTGCCGGTCGTGCAGGCAGCGGTAGGCGTCGTTGAGCAAATGCAGGTATTCGATCAGCAGGTCGCGGCGGTGGCCTTCGGTCGGGCGCGGCCCCACCAGCGCGCGAACTTCTTCCAGCGAAGCGTCATCAGCCTGCCGGCCCTTGAGCTGGCTCTTGCGGCGGATGCGCTCGCGCAACTGGTCAACCGTGGCGAGGGGAATGGCCTGGACGGCGGTTTTTTGGCTGGAAAGGTTCATGCGCCACTGTGGCGGTCAATGGCCACCACGTCAAATCGAATTTTTTTTCTGGGGCAATTCAATCGGCCAATGATCGGCCGGCTGAAAAGCTGGCGAACCCTGTCATGGACCCGTGTGCCAAGCAGGCTTGAACAGTGGAACAGCAACGCCGCGCGGGGGCAGGCAAAAACGAATCTCAGTTCGCGCCGCTCAAGCGCCAGTCGGCAGCCTCAATAGGCAAAAAGGCCTCAATCGCGGCGCTGGCGATCACGTGGGTGGTTTGCTGCTCGGGGTCATGCACGTCCAGTCCGCCGAAAACCGCCGTGACTTCAGCCCGCCCGCGCGGCAGTTCGGCGGCAACGACGGCCAGGTCCACCTTGTCCGGTTGCTGCACGCCGATGGTGACCTGCACGCGCATGTCGCGGTGGTCATAACCGAGCGACCTGAACAGCACGATGGACGAGTGGTGCAGCGCGTCATGCACTGCACGGCAGGCCGCCTTGGTGTAGTCGCCGCCATACAGGTCGTTGCCCGTGCCCATTTCGAGAATGATGCGTTTTTCAGCCATTTGCCGGCTCCATGTCAAAGGAAACGAGGATGGCCGCATGGGCCATGACACTGATGCTGTCGCCACCCGGCTTGGGGATGTCGAGCCCGCCCTTGACCACGGTGATGCTCGGCTGGCCGTAGGGGAAAACCTTCAGCAGCGCGTCAATGTCCACCGCGTCCGGCTGCTGCACCCCGATCTCGACGTCGATGATCATTGCCTCGCGGGGGAAACCAAAGGCTTCGGCCACATTCAGCGAGTTGTGCCACAGCGCATCGCGAATGGCCCGCGCCGCCGCTTCGGTGTAATCGAGGCTGCGAATCGACGTGCCCATGCCGAACTGGCTCACCACTCTTTTTTTCGCCATGTTTCATGCTCCTTTCAGTAAAAACGGGCTGTCGGCATGGCCTGGATACTGGCCTTTGTGCCAATCGGGATGGGCTGGAATTTTGTGAGTGCCCCGCTGTGGATGACTATGGCGTGGCTGTTTTTGCTGCATTGCCCAGCGCCCGGCTGTGCCGCCTGGTGTCTGGCTGCCACTGCGCTTGAAGCGGTCAAAGGCAGTTCTGGAAGTTTGGATCAAGCGGCGTCGCGCATGCGCGACACATAGTCAACATCGCGCGTGTCGACCACGGAAATACGGAATTCGGCGGGCTTGCGGTCAAAGGTGTAGGCCACGCGTTCGATGCGCAGCACCGGCATGCCGGCAGGCAGGCCGAGCAATCGGGCACTTTCAAGGCTGAGCAGCTCGGCGCGCACCCGTTCGTCGGCCTCAACGATCGTGATGCCAAAGGCAGACTGGTAAAGCCCGTAAATGGTGGAGTTGCGTGTGTTGAAAAGGTCTTGGGTCAAGCCGGGAAACATGGTCGTGGCGATGACGACATGGTCATGAATGACGGGCCGGCCCTTGAGCAGCAGCACGTTGTCAATGCAAAACACCGACTGCGTGCCATGCAGGCCCAGTGCCTGCGCTTCTTCCCGCGTGGCGCGGGACCGGGTGAACGACTGCAGGCGCACCTCCGGAAATTCGCTGACGCCGTCACGTCCGGCGATCTTGAAAAAATGAAACAAGAAGCGCTCGCGGTCCAGCTTGCCGACAAAGGTGCCGCGTCCCTGCTGGCGCACCAGCACATGCTCGGCCACCAGCTCATCCACGGCACGCCGCACGGTGCCGATGGACACTTCAAAACGCCGGGCAAGCTCGGTTTCATTGGGCAGCGCCACACCGGGCGCGGCAGCACCGGACTGAATATCTGCAATCAACTGCCGCTTGACTTGACGGTAAAGCATGGTCAAGGCTTGCCGCTGGAAGCCATTGCGAATTTGCCACTCAGCGGGGCGCCAGTGGCGACCCTGGCAAGGCGACACCCCCCCGGGCAGGTGCTCATGAAGTCCAAAGAGCGGAAGGCTCTGGGCTGGCTGCTTTTTTGTTCACGATAAGGCCTTGTTCACGGGTTGATTGCTACTCAAGCCAGCACTTTGTGCGTCCGGGGAGGACAACAAATCCTGAAGACGGTGCTGGCACAGGGCGATTGTAAAAGCCCTGGTTTCGCGTTCAGCGCAAGGCCTTGATGGCGTCGAGCGTCGCCTGGGACACGTCAATGCCTGAAGCATCGGCCCGGGCCATCAGGTCGAACCGGCGTTGCCCGGGAAGCCGCACGCCCTCGTCCACCAGCATGGCCGCCAGCAGGGCTTCAATCCGCTCGCCGTACACCGCCGTGCCGCCCAGCGCGCCCGGATCAATCACGATGAAGGCCTGGCCCAGCCGGGGCTGGTTGCCTTCATCGACGAAAAAGGTGTCGGCTTCGGCGCCAAAATGCGCGCCGGTCAGCGTGGTCACCAACAGCTCGACCATCAGCGCCAGCATCGCCCCCTTCACGCCGCCCATCGGCAGCATCGAGCCTTCCAGGCCTTTTTTCGGGTCGGTGGTCGGGTTGCCGTCTGCGTCCAGTGCCCAGCCCAGTGGAATGGCTTCGCCTTTTTTGGCCGCCACCATCAGTTTGCCGCGCGCCACCTCGGACAGCGACAGGTCGATGCTGACCGGGTGCCTGCCTTCGCGTGGAAAGATGGCGGCGATCGGGTTGGTGCCGAAAATCGGCCGCTTGCCGCCCGCCGCCGGCATGGCCGCAGGCGAATTGCCGCAGGCAATGCCCACCATGCCGGCACTGGCGACGGCGTCCAGGTGGTACGACGCCATGCCGAAATGGTGGCTGTTGGTGACAGCGGCAATGGCAATGCCGGTTTGCGCCGCGCGTGCAATCGCTTCGTCGATGGCCAGGCGGCAGGCCGGAAAGGCAAAACCGTTACAAGCATCGACCAGCACGGCGCTGGCACGCTGGTTCCTGATCGCCGGCACGGCATCGCCGAGCACGCGCCCCGCCTTGAGGTGGGCCACATACATGGTGACGCGTGACAGGCCATGCGACGGCAGGCCGCTGGCTTCGGCTGCCACCAGGGCAAGTGCCGTGGCACTGGCCTGGGCGGGCGATGCGCCGGCGTGGGTCAATGCGTCCTGGACCAGGGTGTTGAGTTCTTCGTACGAGTGCAGCATGGGGGTCAGGCTTTCAGGGCGCGGGCCACGGCGGCCGCAATCAGGGTGGAGACGCGCACATTGGATTCGGCGGTGACACCGGCCACATGCGGCGTGAGGATGGCATTCGGGCAGCCCTCCCAGGCAGAGCCGGCACCCAGCGGCTCGGACTCGAACACGTCAAACGCTGCGCCGCCAAGGCGGCTCTCGCGCAAGGCCGCCGCCACCGCCCGCTCGTCGGCAATGCCGCCCCGGGAGGTATTGATCACGATGGCGCCGGGCTTCATGCCTGCAATGCGTTCGGCCGACAGCATGTTGGCCGTGCCGGGTGTCAATGGCACATGCAGGCTGACGACATCGGCCTGGCTTAAAAGGTCTTCGAAGGAGGCGCATTGCACACCGCTTTCGGCCCAGACCGGGTTGTCGGCTGCCAGCATCGGGTCGTGCGCCATGACGGTCATGCCCAGACCTTGCGCCAGTTTGGCGGTGAGCCTGCCGATGCCGCCAAAGCCCACGAGCCCCAGGCAGGTACCGGAGATTTCACGCCCATTGGACAAAGCCGGTCGCGGCCATGTGCCGCTGGCCACGGCCGCGCTGGACAGGTAAACGCCGCGCAGCAGCACCATGGCAGTGCCAATCACATACTCGGCAACAGCCAGGGCGTTGGCGCCGGTGGCAGGGATCACCTGCATGCCGCGTGCTTCGCAGGCGCTCACGTCGATGTTGTCCAGGCCCACGCCCAGGCGGCCGATCACCTTGCAACGCGCCAGCGCGGCCAGCAATTCGCCGCGCACCTGGGTGCGATTGCGCACGATGAGCGCGTCGGCGGTCTGCGCCAGTTGCAGCAAGCGCGGCATGTCGTCGACCAGTGTGGGGTCAAACACCACATCGTGCTGGGCTTGCAACTGCGCGACTGCGCTTTCGTCCATGAATTCAGAGATCACTATTTGCATGTTGGGTTCTTGAGCCTGGTTGAATAAAAAAAATCGTCTCGTGCCAGAGGCGCTGCATTCAAGGCAGGGGCACCTGCAGCACGTGTTTGAACAGGGCGTACAGCAGGACGATCACCGTCGCGGCGGACAAGCTATAGCCCATCGCGGTGCGCAGTGTCCAGCGGTCGTGGTGGGCAATCAGCAGCAACGCGGCCATCGCCGCTACACCTGCAGGCAAAAAACCCAGGGGGCCAAGCGCGAAGCCCCAGGCCAGCATGACGAGGGCCACCAGCGCGCGGCGAAGGGACGATCCGTCGACCGCTGCGCCACGCCGGGTACGCTTGAGCACCACCAGCACGATATAGACGATGCCCAGAATGACCAGCAGCGCGCCCACGGTGCGCGGGAACACGGCGCCCAGGTCAGAGTAGTCGCGCGAAGCCCAGATGGCGCCAGCGCCGACCAGCACCATCAGGGCACTGCCGATGGCGCCTGGAATGTCGGGACGTTGTTCAGCCATTGTTGGCCTCCGTGAGGCGCGCCCGCCGCGCCGCCCACAGGGGCCACAGCAATCCAAGCACGATAAAGAAAATAATGGCCAGCGAAATCGGCCGCGCAAAGAATTCGGCCATCACGCTGCCACGCGCGCCACCGATCAGGTAGCCCTGCACATAACCGCGCTCGGCAATGGAGCCCAGAATCAGGCCGAGCACGATGGGCGAGGCGCTGAAACCCAAGCGGCTCACACCCCAGGCCAGCACGCCGAGCACCACCATCTGCTGCACTTCGTGCACGTTGTTGTGCACCGCATAGCTGCCCAGCACGGTCATCAGCGCCACCGAGGGCACCAGCACCGCCTTGGGAATGGCCAGGATGGAGCGGAACGCGAAGCGCCCGACCAGCAAGCCCACCGGCAGCATGATGAGGGTGGCCAGGATCAACCCCCATATGAAGGTGTAGACGATCGGCGCCTGTTCGGTGAACAGGGTGGGGCCGGTCCGGATGCCCTGCACCAAGAGCGCACCCAGAATGATCGCGTCCGGTGGTGTGCCGGGAATGCCGAGCACCAGTGTCGGGATGAAGCCGCCACCTACAGTGGCGTTGTTGGCAGACTCGGTCGCCACGAGGCCGTCGGGCTCACCTTTGCCGAAGTTTTCGCTTCGGGGGGATGAGCGTTTCGCTTCCGAATACGACACCAGCGAGGCGATGGAGCCGCCCGCGCCCGGCAGAATGCCGACCACAGTGCCGATGATGGAACTGCGCACCAGGTTGAACTTGGAGCGCTTGATGATGCCGACGGCTTCCTTCAGCCTGAAACTGGCGACCTGCGAGCCGGTCTTCAGGTGCGCCACCGGTGTGGCTACCAGATCGATCAGCACCGGTATGCAGTACAGCCCGATCAGCGCCGACACCACGTCGATGCCGCCCAGCAGGGATTTGAACTCGCCCACGTAACGGATGTCGCCGCCGACCTCGGCCACACCGACCATTGACAGCAGCAGCCCGAGGCCGCCGCCAATCAAGCCCTTGATGGTGCTGCCTTCGCCGAGCGAGGCGATCAGCGTGAGGCCGAACAACCCCAGCCAGAAATACTCGACAGGCCCGAACTTCAGGGCCACGGTGGCCATGGGCGGCGCCATCACCAGCAAAAAGGCAGCCCCCACCAGGCCCCCGGCGACCGAAGACAGGCAGGCCAGCGTCAGGGCCAGGTCGCCATCGCCGTTGCGTGCCATCGGGTAACCGTCGAATGTGGTGGCAATCGATGACGGCGTGCCCGGCGTGTTGAGCAGCACCGCAGCGTAGGCACCGCCATAGATCGCGCCGGTGTAGATCGCCCCGAGTGCAATCAGCGCGGCGGCCGGCGCCATGGTGAATGTGAACGGCACCAGCACGGCCACCGCCATGGTGGCGGTCAGGCCCGGCAAGGCGCCGATGACGGTGCCGGCAAAGACGCCGCCCAATGCCAGCAACAGATTGAGCGGCGTCAGCGCCGCCAGCAAGTAGTCAAGACTGCCCATGGAACTCCTCTACGGACTGGTTCAGGAAACAAAAATAAACCGGCATCCAGGGGTGCGGCGCAGGGTTCATCCGGCGCCGGGCCTGGCGGTGTTACTTTTTGACGATGCCCATTTCCTTGGCCAGTGCCCCATAGCGGCCCTTCACCTCGGTCATGAATGCACCCATCTGGGCCGGACCGACGTTGAGCATGGCAAAACCGCTTTCTTCCATCTTGCGGATGAATTCCGGGTCGGCATTGACCTTGGCCAGATCGGCCGCAAGCTTGTTCTGGATGTCGACCGGTGTGGACTTGGGTACCGCTACGCCGCGGTACGCACCACCGACCAGATTGAACCCCTCCTCCTTGAAGGTCGGACAGTCCGGCAACTGGGGATGGCGTTGCTCCATCGCCACCGCCAGGCAGCGGACCTGGTTGCCGAGCGACATCTGCACCGAGGTGTAGCCCCAGCTGCCGCTGACCTGCTTGCCCAGCAGCGCGGTGTTGGAGGCGCCTGTGCCGCCAAACGGGATGTAGGTGGTCTTGATGCCCGCCATCTTGTCGAACTGGCGCTGCGCCAGATGGTTGGCCGAGTTCGTGCCCGAGCCCGACAGCGTGGTCGCGCCCGGCGACTTCTTCGCCGCCTGAATGTAATCCTTCAGGTTCTTGATGGGGCTGTCGGCGGGCACCAGCAAAGCGTCGGGCGTGAAATGAAACCAGAACACCGTGGTGAGGTCATCGGTCTTGTAGCCAACGTCTTTTTCCAGCGGCTGCAGCACGATGTGCGGCAGGTTGGTGCCCATCACCGTGTAGCCATCGGCCGTCATGCCGTTGAGCTGGGACCAGGCGGCGGCACCGCCGGCGCCTGCCTTGTACTGGATCGCCAGGCCCTGGCCGGTTAATTTCTTGAACACCGACTCCTGAAGCCGGGCGGAGATGTCGGATTCGCCGCCTGGTCCGTAGGGGATGATGTAGTTGATGGTCTTGTCCGGATAACCGGCGGCGAAAGTCAGCGGTGCCGCGAGGGCAACGGCGACGGTGATCAGTGTGGTGCGAAAGCGGTATGCCATGGCTTGTCTCCAGGTAGATATGAACGCCGGCCCAACCAGTGGGTCAGGCCTGCGGTGGTTCACCTGCGCACCCGGATCTTGTGTCCGCTTGCGCGCAGGAGGGATGGCCCGAAGCTATGTCACGCGCTCTCGAACAGTCGGGTCATGACGAATTCACGGTGTCCCAGCGCTTCGGCCGAGGTGAAGCGGCCATTGACGGTCTGCATCATCATGTCGAGCAGCGCGTCGCCGGCATCGTCCATGGTCAGTTCGCGCTGCAGCAGGCCCGAGCAGTCCACGTCGATGTGTTCGCTCATCAGGCGCACGGTGCGCGGGTTGGCGCAGATCTTGATGACCGGCACGATGGCATTGCCGATGACGTTGCCCTGGCCGGTGGGGAACAGGTGCACGGCAAAACCCGAAGCCGCGCACAGCGTGACCATTTCAGCAGCGGCAGACGACGAGTCCATGAACCACAGGCCCGGCTTGTCAGGGGTCTCGGCCTTGTCGAGCACGCCGTCGACCATGCATTTCTTGCCGATTTTCTGGATGTTGCCCAGCGCTTTTTCCTCGATGGTCGTCAGGCCGCCGGCAATGTTGCCCTTGGTTGGCTGCGAGTCCGACAGGTCGGTCGTGGCGTGGCGCTTGATCATGGCCTGGTAGTCGTCGAACATCTTCATGAAGTCGGTGCGGACCTTGTCGGTGCGGCAGCGCGCGGCCACCAGGTGTTCGCCCCCGGTCAGCTCGGAGGTTTCGCCGAACACCAGCGTGGTGCCCAGGTCGTACAGCTTGTCAAAGGCATTGCCCACCGTCGGGTTGGCGCCGCAGCCCGACGTCGTGTCGGATTCACCGCACTTGGTCGACACCCACAGGTCGGCAATCGGGCATTCGACGCGAAACTTGCTCGTGGCGTGCTGGATCATCTTCTTGGCAGCCTGCGAAGCGCGCATGATGGTTTCATGGTCGCCATGGCCCTCAATGCCAAAGCCAACCACCGGTTTGCCCGTGGCGGCAATGCCGTCCACCACCTTTTTGGTCCAGCTGTCCTCGATGCCGATCACCACCACGGCGGCGACGTTCGGGTTGGAACCGGCGCCAATCAGCGTGCGGAAATGCAGTTCGAGGTCGGCGCCGAATTGCAGGCGGCCATAGGGATGCGGAATCGCCATGGTGCCCTTGACCGCATGGGCAACGGCTTCGGCTGCAGCGTTGGACAGGTCGTCCAGCGGCAGGATGATGACGTGGTTGCGCACGCCGACGCGGCCGTTTTCGCGGCGGTAGCCCCAGAAAGTCGTGTTTTTGTCGATGATGGACATGAGAGAAAGCCTTGGATGGAATTGAATGGGCGGACGGGTGGCAGCTGATTTACCAGCGCTTGGTCTTGATGTTGTGCACGTGGGCGTGGTCGCCGACCGCGATCGCCGCCACAACCTTGCCGATATCGGTGCCGTACTTGATGACGGTGTCGCCTTCGGCCATGCTTTTGACCGCCACCTTATGGCCAATCGGGATGGCCGCATTGGCCTTGATGGTGATGGTGCGGTCATCGTCCAGGATCAGGGCCGTCATGTCCTGACCGGCCTGAATACCTTCAACGACAACGACAGCCACGCTGTCTTTTTCTTCGTGCAATACGCAATGGATCACTGAAATTCTCCTTGAATGAATAAGCAATCGAGGGACCGGGGCCCCTGAATTTGAAAGTCGCGGCAGCATTGATCTGCCATACAAATATAAATCATCTATATGACTTGAAGAACAGGGTTTCCCCTCATGCGGGTTGTAAAAATGTTTTTTTGCGCTTTCTTGCCTCGGCCTTCACTGAAGAATGCCCTTCCTGGCATTGGTCAGCGCGATGTCCTGCGGCAGCGTGACGAAGATGACGCCAGACGTGACCACGCACTGGATTAACGCCAACTGCTGGAGGTTCAGTGCTTAACGGGCGACTGGCGCAACAGCTCGGGGCGGCTGCAAAGGCGAAGCGGAACGGCCAGAAGGTCATCCCCTTGTTCGTGCCTGCCCATGCGCGCACCAGGGCCGCCACAGCAGGTGGGTGCGTCTGGTGGCGGAGTCGGCCCCGCCGGGCAATTCGGGGATTGCTTTTTCCGGTACGACCAGCTGCTACAAAATTAGTAGCTGCTCGCGCCCGTCAGTATTGGGCCAGAGCTATATTTGATGAATAAATCACGAATTCAAACGCAGCCTGCAGCGGCGGCGTCTGGCGCACCGCCGCTGCAGGCTGGCTACGGAATCAGCCGCTCGGCCCGCAGCTGGGCAAACAGGTCGAAAAATGACTCGTCCGTGGCCTGGTAGGCCGCGAAGCCGAGCTTTCGGCTCCGCGCCATGTCGGTCATCACCTCCAGCGGGCGGCCCAAATCCAGGTCGGTGTGCCAGGGGGACGCCAGGCGGTCCAGCGCCGCCTCGGCCAGGCCGTGGCGTTGCGCCATCTCGCGCCACAGCGCATGGTCGTTGGCCATGATGGCTTCGAGCGGCTGAACGCTGCCGGTGAAGCCCGCCGCCGGCACGCCGAACCATTCGGCCAGCCTGCCCCACAGCCAGCTCCAGCGGAACAGGTCGCCATTGGCGATGTTGAAGGCCTCGTTGCGCGCGGCGTCCGTGTCGGCCGCCCAGACCAGTTGTTTGGCCAGCATCCGCGCGTCGGTGACGTCCGACAGCCCGTTCCATTGCGCTGCCGAACCCGGGAACTGGAACGCCCGCCCGGTTTCCTTGCAGATCGACGCATAGACGGCCAGCGTGGTGCCCAGGTTCATCGCATTGCCGACCGCCCGGCCGATCACGGTATGCGGGCGATGAATGCTCCAGGTAAAACGGTCGCGCCAGGCCGCTGCATAGACCTCGTCTTCCTGCGCGTAATAAAAATTCTCGACCGGCAGGCGCGGCTGGCTTTCACGCAAGGGCGTGTCCGGCAGCGTGCCGGACGTCGCATACGCATCGAACGGGCCCAGGTAATGCTTCAGGCCCGTGACCAGCGCCACATGGCGCAAGGTTTTGCGGGGCCCCAGCGCCGTCAGGAGGTTGCGCACCATGGCGGCATTGACCTTGATGTTCTCGGCCTCTGTCGCGCGGCGCATCCAGGTCGTGATGAACACATGGGTCGGCGCCACGTCTTGCAGCGCGGCCGCCAGGCTGGCGGGGTCGAGCAGGTCCGCCGCCACCGGGCGCAAGCCCGCCACGTCGTGTTTCGGCTGCCGTGCAAGCCCGTAAGTGAGCCATCCGTTGGCGATCAGTTCGCGTGCGACGCTGCTGCCGCCGATGCCGCTGGCACCCACCACCAAAGCGGTTCTTTGCATGATTTTTCTCCGTTAGAGTTGCCCCGGTACAGGGTTTTTACGGATACCAGTCTAATGGGATGGCACTTTTTGCAGCCTCCACGGCAGCCAAGCCCCCACCAAGTCACCTGAAAACTCAGTTCCCCGGCGCATCGCCGCGCCCAAACGCAGCGCCCGCAAGGCATTCGACAATGTAAAGGCTGACTGGCGCCAAGGCTTTGACGGCTGTAAAGGCGAAGCTGAACGGCTAGACGGTCATCCAGTTGTTCGTGCCTGCCCATTCGCGCAGCAGGGCCGCGACAGTAGCCGGATCAGCCATGTACAGATCGCACGCGCTGTTCGGGTTGAACCGGCTGAAAATAGCCTTCATCTCATCGTTCCAGGTCAACAGCGCCATGGACCATTTCGGGTATTCACGCTGTGCAATCGGCTCGTGGACCAGCATTTTGACTTCGCTATGACGCGAATCTTTTTCAATTTTCTGATACAGCGCGTCAACGATTGCGGCGTCGCCTTCCAGAAACTGCAGGTAAACGCTGTCCAGAAAACACATGGCGCCGCTGACGCCCCGTAGAGGATTGTTCTTTCGGGAAACAGCCAGAATTTCCTTGAGTTCCAGCGGCAGGGGAGAACTGGCGCGACTGACATAAATGGTCCGGATGAGCATGAAACAGTCCTTAGGGAAAAATGGCACTTGATATCAAATACCAAAGCAAAAATCCAGCGACAGGACCCATTCGAGGCCGATTGTCGATTTGACAGCTCGACTTTACCCTTGCGCTTTGCCCTTGAACTTGGTACGTAGTGGATAACCCTTAAAGTCCAGCTTGTCTGCTCATCATGCTCGAAAACGGTGACCCCATTTTGACAATTTCAGGTCCGCTCACAGACGGACCTGCAGGAACGCGATGAAAAAAGCAGCGTCCTTCATGGACCTGCAACTTTTCAATGCATGCGGCTCAGGTATTTTTGGAAATCGTGATGCTCGGGAACTTGGCCGAGAAGTCCTTCGCCTTGGCGGCCACAGTAATCGCCACCTTGCGCGCCACGGCCTTGTAAATGCCGGCCACGTCGCCGTCGGGGTCGGCCACCACGGTGGGCATGCCGCTGTCGGCCTGCAGGCGGATCTTGATGTCCAGCGGCAGCGCGCCGAGGTAGTCCATGTTGTAGTCGGCAGCCATCTTCTTGCCGCCGCCTTCGCCAAAGATATGTTCGGCATGGCCGCACTGGCTGCAGATGTGCACCGCCATGTTCTCGACAATGCCCAGGATCGGCACGCCGACCTTTTCGAACATCTTGATGCCCTTCTTGGCATCTAACAGCGCAATGTCTTGCGGCGTGGTGACGATGACCGCGCCGGTCATGGGCACGCGCTGGCTCAGCGTGAGCTGGATGTCGCCGGTGCCGGGCGGCATGTCAACGATCAGGTAGTCCAGGTCTTTCCAGTTGGTCTGGCGCAGCAATTGCTCCAGCGCCTGCGTCGCCATGGGGCCGCGCCAGATCATGGCTTCATCCTGTGCGACCAGGAAACCGATGGACATGACCTGCAGGCCGTAGTTTTCCATCGGCTCCATGTTCTTGCCATCCACGCTTTCAGGCCGGCCCTCGATGCCCATCATCATCGGCACGCTCGGGCCGTAGATGTCGGCATCCAGCAGGCCGACGGCCGCGCCTTCGGCAGCCAGCGCCAGCGCCAGGTTCACGGCGGTGGTGCTTTTGCCGACGCCGCCCTTGCCCGACGCCACGGCAATGATGTTCTTCACATTCGGCAGCAGTTGCACGCCGCGCTGCACGCTGTGGCTGGCAATTTTCACGGTGACATTGACCGACACATTGCCGACGCCGGCGACACCCTTGACGGCGGCAATCAGGCTTTTGCGCAGGCCGGCGATCTGGCTTTTGGCCGGGTAGCCAAGTTCGACATCGAACGCCACATCGTCGCCGCTGACCTGCAGGTTTCTCAGCGCCTTGGTGGTGACAAAATCTTTGCCGGTGTTGGGGTCGAGCACGGTTTGCAGTGCGTTCAGAATTGCCTGTTGTTCTACAGCCATCGGGAAAATCTCCATGTAATTCGGACAAGGCAGGCTGCTGCTTTTTTCAGGAAAGCCTGCGGGTTGCGGGGGGTTGACACGGAGTCTAACGCCGCCGCGCTGGCCAATATTCGCTAGGGGCATGCAAATTGCTATTTATTTTATAGCTGTACTCGAAGGCACAGCAGGCGCAATAGCCCTTTTTGGCTTGTAAAACACCAAACCCCGGCGGTGCGGATGGCACCCAAGCCGGAGCCGCCCCTTAAAATCGAAAATCAGCCCTCCACCGTCAAAAGCACATCCTATGTCCCAGCGCCGCCTGTTTGTTACCACCGCCCTGCCCTACGCCAACGGCAATTTCCACATCGGCCACATCATGGAATACATCCAGGCCGACATCTGGGTACGTTTCCAGCGCATGCAGGGCCATGCGGTCAACTTCGTCGGCGCCGACGACGCCCACGGCGCACCCATCATGATTGCCGCCGAAAAGGCCGGGAAGACGCCGCAGCAGTTCGTGGCCGACATCGCCGCCGGCCGCAAGCCTTATCTGGACGGCTTTCACATTGCCTTTGACAACTGGAGCTCGACCGATTCGCCGGAAAACCATGAACTGGCCCGGCAGATCTACCGCGACCTGCGTGACAACGCGCAGGGCTCGCTGATCGAGACCAAGACCATCGAGCAGTTCTTTGACCCGGAAAAGAACATGTTCCTGCCCGACCGCTTCATCAAGGGCGAATGCCCGAAGTGCCACAGCAAGGACCAGTACGGCGACAACTGCGAGGTTTGCGGCGCGGTGTATGCGCCGACCGACCTCATCAAGCCGTATTCGGCGCTGTCGGGCGCGGTGCCGATGCTCAAAAGCTCGGAGCATTTTTTCTTCAAGCTGTCGGACCCGCGATGCGTGGACTTTCTGGAAGGCTGGACGCAGGACGGCAAGCTGCAGCCTGAAGTCGCCAACAAGGTCAAGGAATGGTTCACCGTTCGCACCAATGCCGACGGCACGCAGAGCGAAGGCCTGGGCGACTGGGACATCAGCCGCGACGCACCGTACTTTGGCATCGAGATTCCGGACGCGCCGGGCAAATACTTTTATGTCTGGCTGGACGCGCCGATTGGCTACCTGGCGTCGCTGAAAGATTTGCTGACGAAGCGCGGCGAGAGCTACGACGATTACATGGCCGACCCGCGCCTGGAGCAGTACCACTTCATCGGCAAGGACATCGTCACCTTCCACACGCTGTTCTGGCCGGCGATGCTGAAGTTCAGCGGCCGCAAGACGCCCGACAACATCTTCGTCCACGGCTTCCTGACGGTGAACAATGGCGAAAAAATGAGCAAGAGCCGGGGCACCGGCCTGGACCCGCTGAAGTACCTGAGCCTGGGCATGAACCCGGAATGGCTGCGCTATTACCTGGCCGCCAAGCTCAATGCCAAGAATGAAGACATCGACTTCAATGCCGACGACTTCATGGCGCGGGTGAACAGCGACCTGGTGGGCAAGTTCATCAACATTGCCAGCCGCGCGGCGGGGTTCATCAGCAAGCGCTTTGCCGGCCGGCTGGGCGACGTCTCTGGCGACGGCGCCGCCCTGCTGGACGGCCTGCGCGCCCAGTCCGGCGCCATCGAATTACTGTACGAAGCCCGCGAATACGCCAAGGCACAGCGCGAAGTCATGCTGCTGGCCGACCTGGTCAACGCCTATGTGGACCAGAACAAGCCGTGGGAACTGGCCAAGAAGGAAGGCATGGAGGCGCGGCTGATCGATGTCTGCACCGTCTGCATCGAGGCCTTCCGGCTGCTGACGCTCTTCCTCAAGCCCGTGCTGCCCGCGCTGGCCGCGCAGGTCGAAGTCTTTTTGGGCATCGCGCCGCTGACCTTTGCCGACGCCGCCACCCGCCTCGGCAAGGGCCACACCATCGGCGACTACAAGCACCTGATGCAGCGCGTCGATGTCAAGCAGCTTGAGGCACTGTTTGAGCCTCCAGCGCAGGACACACCGGCATTGGAAGCTATTGAAAACATAGCTCCAGGCGGCGAGGCCATTGCCCCTGCCATCACCATCGACGACTTTGCGAAAGTGGACTTGCGCATCGCAAAAATTGTCAATTGCGAAGCGGTGGAAGGCTCGGTCAAGCTGCTGCGCCTGACGCTGGACGCGGGCGAAGGCCGGATGCGCAATGTCTTCAGCGGCATTGCGTCGAGCTACAAGCCTGAAGACCTGATCGGCAAGCACACGGTGCTGGTTGCCAACCTTGCCCCGCGCAAGATGAAGTTCGGCATCAGCGAAGGCATGGTGCTGGCCGCCAGCCATGCCGACGAAAAAGCCCAGCCCGGCATCTACGTGCTGGAGCCGCTGCCGGGCGCAGCGCCGGGCATGCGGATTCATTGAGCCGCCAGCCCCACGCTTCACGCACCACCCTGCCAGCCGAATCCAAACGGAAGTCGTCCATGACTGCTTTGTCGTCCTTTCTTGCCCGTCTGGGTACCTGCGCATTGATCAGCCTGCCGGCATTTGCCTTGCCGGGCTGCGCGGTGGTCGCCGTCGTTGACACCGTGGCCTCGGTGGCAGTGGGCACGGTCGGGCTGGCAGCCAGCGCCGTCATTGGCACGGCGCGCATTGCCGGCTCAGCCATCGGCGCCACCGCCGATGCGGTGCTGCCCGGCCCGGCCAAATAGGGTTGCGCGAGCGTGTGCTGCGGGTCCTGTGAAGTATTGATTTGGATGGCACGAGTTGCAAAATGTCCCGCCTGGGCAAATGAAGCTGGGGGCACCAGGTTCAGAAAACGCCATATTGCCTTGCAGGCGTCGTCCTGGTCAGCAGCTCAGCCCGTCGCACCAGCAGCAGCGATCAGGAGCTTCGCGCTCACGTCACCGGCACTGCCATCCTGCACGGCAGTGATGCGGCCCGTCTGCACCCGCTCCCGCGCAATGCCCTGCTGCACCAGGTAGTCGGCAATGGTCTGCGCACGCTGGGCTGCGAGCCTTTGCGTGGCGCTTTCGTCCAGCGCCCGGGTGGCCGTGATTTTTTCAAACATCGCCTCGTAGCGCTTGCGGCTGGCGTCGTTAGCGCCTGAGAAATCGCTGTCGAGCTGACGCACAGCATCCGCGCCTGTCTGCGCCCCGAACATCTGCTCCAGCACGCGCCGTGTCGCCGGGTCGTCATAGGCGATTGGACCGGGGTCTTGGTTCGCTTCCAGTTTGCGGCCAAGGGTTTTGGCAAGCTCGCGCGTGGCCTGCTCGCGCTGCAAGGCAAGCGCATCGGTTTGGGGATCATACGGCGCGCTCACCACGAGTTGCAGGCGCGGGCGTTCCTGCAAAGCGCGGGTCAGGGCATCGAGTTTTTCCCGCTGCTCAGGCCGCAGGGCGGCACTGCCGGGCGTAAAGTCGATGGCTTCGAGCGATTCGGCATTGCCGCCAAACAGACGGCCGAGTGCCCGGAAAGGCGCAGTCACGAGGCGTTGCAGCACATTGCCCAGCGCCTGCCTGACAGCGCTGCCAACGTTGAAACTCGGGTTGTCCAGGTTGCCGCGCACCGGTACGGACAAACGGATCTCGCCTTTGGCATCAGTGAGGAGCGCCACGGCAAGGTCGAGCGGCACGCTGATGGCGCTCGGCGCATTGACGCGCTCGCCCAGCGTGAAGTCCGCCAGACGGATCGAGTTTTCGCCCTGGAGCTCGCCACCGGCCACCTTGTATTGCAGGTCAAGCCACAATTTCCCGGACTCCACCTTGCGGCCCGCAAAAGTGGCCGTGTACGGAGAAAGCGGCGGCACCAGGACATTGTTGAACAGCACATGCAGGTCAGTGAACTGTGCCGGCGCGAAGGGCGTGATGCTGCCATTGACGCTGGCGGATCCATAGGGCTCGATCGTGCCGCTGGCCTGGATGTCGGCTCGGCGCGACTTGTCGTTCGAGATGCCGATCACCGTGCCGTCCAGCGCCTTGACCGTGGTGGAAAAAGGCAACACCAGACTGAGGTCGGCGTAGTCCACCTCGCCGCCTTGCAGCCGCACCCGCTCGACGCGCAGATCCCAAGGCGGGTTGGCGGCCGCCTTCGGCTGCATGTCTGCGGGTCCGGACTGCGGGCGCGCTGGCGGGTCACGCCTGAACACCTTCGCCAGGTTCACACTGCGGTCCTTGGCAATCTCGATCTTCGCGCCCGGTGCGTTCACCGTCACCTCCTGCACCGTGAAACGGCGCGAAGCCAGGTCAAAGGCGACGCTTTCGGCATCGAGTTGCTTCCATGACAAGAAACGTTGATCCGATCCTGCTTCGTTGACCAGCAGGTTGGCTATGCCCACACGCCCCTGCGCTTGCAGCACAGCCGGCGCTCCGCCCTGGTAGCGCAAGCCGGAGGAAGCCGAAACAGCACCCGAACGGATGTCGAGCGCGGCAAACTTCGCCAGCAGCGGCTGCAGCGGCGCCAGCGCAAGCCCGGTCACTTCGACTTGCGCCTGCACATTGGCGGCGCCAGGAGCAACCTTGCCGCTGGCACGCGCTGTTCCGCCCGATGCCAGGGACATGGTCGCGTCGAACGTGGCCGCACGGTCGCTGGCAACGTTTTTTGCGCTGGCCTGCAGCGTGACGCCCACAGCCAGCGGTGGTGTGAAACTGCGGTCGGCCAGCTTTACCTCCAGGGATTCGAGCCTGACCAGGCCCAGGTCGTACTGCCAGCTGGCCGCGCCTGAAGGAGAAGGCGAGGCCGATGCGGGCGCCACGGACGGAGAATTCAAACCCTCACCCATTGGGGTAGCCGGTGCCGGCAGCCCGGGCAATGCAAGCCGGCCATCGGCATGCCGCACGAGGCTTGCCGCACCGCCCTTCAAGACCAGTTCGCTGGCGCCGACGCGCTGGGCGGCCAGGTCCAGACGCCCTCCTGCCAGGGATGCGAATGCCAGGGCAAACGACGGCTGGCCAATGCCGGACGGGGCCAGTTCGAGTTGTTGGAGCTGCGCATTCAAGTCCTCCAGCGCAAGCTGCGGGGTGCTTGCGCCCAGCATGAGACGCAAACGGGCATGGCCGTCGATGGCCCCAGCCCGCAGCACCAGCGGCGTGGGGCGGCTGCGGTCGGTCATCTGCGCGCCGATACGGTTGAGCCGCAGGCTGTCCACCTGGAACGTCCAGGACGCGCCTGCAGCCTTTGCATCACCTGAAGAATTCCCGGCACCGCCAAGGGACTGTGCAGCCGCCGGTTGCAGCGCCTGGGGGCCGATACCGCCCTGCCTGGAGTGGTTCAGAGTTTTTATCAATGCGCCAGCCTGCGCACTGGCATGGGTCCACAGGCTGGGCGCGGCAACCGCCGTGCGGCTGCCAACACCGCCGGCGCCGGGCGGGCCGGTCTGCGCGCTCGACACGTCCTGAGACCGCACCAGCGACACCTGCCCGTCGTCCAGGCTGAGTTGCCGGGCCGTCAGCCGCTGGTCCTGCAGGTTGAACTGGCCCTGCTCCAGGCGGGCCGAGGCCAGGGTCAGCCCGGCCTGCAGCGCACCGGGCGTCTGCAACGTCGTCTGCTGCAGCCGGGCATCGATGCCACTGGCCTGCACCCGGGTCGCCGCGCCGCCGGCCAGCGAAAGCTGCAGCGAGCCAGACAGCTCGCCAATGTCCAGGGCCAGGAGAGACTTGCGGCGGTCGCGGTAATGCACACCGACCTGGTCGATGCGCAGCGCCGCCACTTCCAATGTCCAGTCCGGTACGGCCGGCTCAGTTTGTTGGGCCTGCCCGGCGGGTTCAACCTGGCGGGCAGGCGATGGCACGCCCAGCGCCCAGTTCATGCGGCCGTCAGGTGCCAGGGCCACGGTGGTTTCGCCGCCGTCGAACGCAAGCGTCTGCAGCGCGGCCGTGCGACGCGCAAAGTCCAGGCTGCCGCCGCCAGCGGTGATCCGCTTGATGGCCAGCAGCCGGCCGTCCTCACCGGCGCGGGCCATCAGCACGTCGCTCAGGTCCAAGGCCATGTCCTGCAATTGCAAAGACTGGCCGGCGCCGTAGGCATAACGGGCCGACAGGTCGGCGCGGGCATGCACTTCGGACAGGCCAAGTTGCCCGTGCAGAAACGGCCACAGCGCGCCCGCCTGCAGCCCGCGCAACTGCACATCGCCGGTTGTTTGCAGCGCCGGCTGCAATACGGCTTCGCCGCGCCAGTCCAGCGCACCCTCGTCCGGCAGTGTGGCTTTCACGCTGTAAGTGGCGCGCTGATTGGCCATGTTGGACAGTCCGGTCGCCTGCAGGCTGAGTGGCGCGATGGTCGCGCTGACCGGCTGGTCGCCGGTGAGGTCGGTAAAGACCAGACGGGCCTGCGACACGTCAAGCTGGTGCAGGACCGCCGCCTGCGCACCCTCGCCGGGTTTGCCGTCATGGCCGGCAAGGCGCTGCGCGAGTTCGGCCAGGTTCAGGCGGCCATCGGGTTCACGCACCAGATGCACCTGCAAGCCCTGGAGCGCCAGCGTGTCCAGCGTCCAGGTGCGGCGAAACAAGCCGGCCCAGGCCATGTCGGTGGACAACTGGTCAAAAGCGACCACCGGGCTGTCATGCGGGCCCTCAATGCGAACGTCGCGCATAGAAAGGGTCAGCAAAAAGGGGTTGACGCGCACAGTGCCTACCGAGACGCTTTGCCCCAGCCGTTGCTGCAGCCAGGGGGCAAGCCGGTGTTCGATCAGCCAGGGCATCAACAGGAATCCGGCTGCCGCATACAGCAGCACCAGCGCTGCCAGCACAAGGGCGGCCTGCTTCAGGCGACGGATTCGCATCACGACCGGTCCTTGTGTGGGGTCAGGTAGACACTTTCCCCTGTCTGGTCAGGACCACTTGACGTGCCACGCCTGTCCAGACGCTCACGACGAACCGCAGAAAGGAAAAAAAAGCTCGACTGAATGCGCATGCACTCAGTCTGGGGCCTGCTGCGGTTAGAGGTGTAAGTGCTTTCAGTTCGGAACTGTAGGACAACCAAGACCTTGTGAACCGTTGATCCGAATGATTCAGCATGTCGGCAGTCCCGGCGATAAAAAGGGCTGCCAAAACCGGCTGACAAGCCGGAGAGAAGTTGACCGACCGGGGCCGATAAACGCCTGCGTGAAGCGCAGGAATGTATTGCAAGTGCATGGCAAATGCTCACGCGCCCGTCGGCCGACCGGCGTCACGCTTTTACTGAAAAAATATGCGCCAACATCTCCATTTGATAACCGCTGTTGCACTGGCAGGCTGCGCTGCCAGCAGCCAGGCCAAGCCTCACGGTATCCGCCAGAGCGACATTCTTTCAGGCAGTTCCACTGTTGCCAGTGGCTGCATCGACCCTGCCACGGCGAAGCCTCAATGACAGGGTGCATGCAGAGCCTGGCTGGCGTGGGGCGCGACATCAGCCTGCGCGAGGTGGTTGAAAACGGCCGGGTGTTGCATGTGGTTTGACAACTGGCAGGGCATTGCCCGGGTGGTGGTGGTGATCGGCCTGTCGGCGTATGCGGCGCTGATCGCGCTGCTGCTTGCAGGCATCGGCCTGCCGTTTCCAACGCAACAGATCTTCTTTCGCGACCACACCGACATGGTTTGCAGGCCGGCGCCTACATACAAGACAGGCGATAACGCAAACAGTGAACGGGCAGATGTTGTTCAACCCCGGCCCACCGTCCGCCTGTCCGTATCCACGCTGACCATCCAACAAGGAGTACACCCCATGAATGAGGAATTTGCAGAATGCATGGAGCTTTGCAGTGACTGCGCCAACCAGTGCAACCAGTGCGCAGCCGCATGCCTTCAGGAAGACGATGTGAAGATGATGGCCCGGTGCATTGCGCTGGACATGGACTGCGCAGCTGCCTGCGCTTTCGCTGCGGCAGCCATGGCCCGCGGCAGCGAGCATGCCGCCGCCATTTGCGCGCTGTGCGCCGAGATCTGCCAGGCTTGCGGCGAGGAATGCCAGCAGCACGACATGGACCACTGCCAGCAATGCGCCGCCATTTGCCTTGCATGCGCGGACGAATGCCGCAGCATGGCCGCTGCGGCCTGAATGTACTGAAGCAGGTGCTGCTGGCCCAACGCACAAGCAGCTGTGGCACTTTTGCCATCGGCGCTGCCAGTCATGCGGCACTGTCATTGACCTTCTGAGCAGTTGCAGCCTTCGGCGATTGGGCTGCGTTTAGACCGGTGTGCATTGTCCATCCACCTGGCCTTTGCGCTTGATGAGTGCCGCCCGGTTTGTTCCTTAAAGCAAGGGTTTGAAATTTGTTTGTCTCCTGCGCTTTGGATGCGCCGGTTAAAGCGGGTGCAAGCGCACAATCTTTTCCCATGCACCTGCCCATTCAATTCGCCCGGTTTCGTCCGCGCCTGCTTTCGTCGTTGGCCGGCTACAACCGCGAACGCTTCTTCAAGGATGCAGGCGCCGGCCTGACGGTTGGCATCGTGGCGCTGCCGCTGGCCATGGCGTTTGCGATTGCCTCGGGCCTAAAGCCCGAAGCGGGCATCTGGACGGCGATCATTGCCGGCGCCATCATTGCCTCGCTGGGCGGCCCGGCGGGGGCGTTTATCGTCATCGTTTACGGCATCATCGAGCGCTATGGCCTGGCCAATTTGCTGATCTCCACCACCTGCGCCGGGGTGCTGCTGTTTTTACTGGGTTTCTTCAAACTCGGCACGCTGGTGCGCTATGTGCCGGTCAGTATCGTGGTGGGGTTTACCAACGGCATCGCGGTGCTGATTGCGCTGTCGCAGGTCAAGGACCTGCTGGGACTGAACATTGCCAAAATGCCGGCGGATTTTTTCTCGCAGATCAAGGCGATTGCCCTGAACATCGGCACGCTGAACCTGTACGCGCTGGGCCTGGGGCTGGCCTGCCTGCTCGGCCTGCTGGTCTGGCCGCGACTGTTTGACACCCAGACGCGCTATGCCCACGCCTTCACCAACCGGCTGATCCGGCTCATCCAGGCTGGCGAAGGCCTGCAGCTCAAGCGCGCCACCCGACTGGCTTCGCGCCTGCCGGGGCCGATCGTGGCGCTGCTCACGCTGACGGCGCTGGCTTATGTGTCGAGCCTGCCGGTGGAAACCATCGGCAGCCGCTTTGGCGGGATTCCGAGCGCCCTGCCGATCTTTGAATTTCCTGATTTCTCATGGTCGACGGTGCGGCTGCTGGTGGCCCCGACCCTCACGATTGCACTGCTGGGCGCGGTCGAGTCGCTGCTCTGCGCGCGCGTGGCCGACCAGATTTCGGGCCTGCCGCGCCACGACCCGAACCAGGAACTGATGGCGCAGGGCGTGGCCAATTTTGTCGTGCCGTTTTTTGGCGGCATGCCGGCCACCGGCACGATTGCCCGCACCGTGACCAATGTGCGGGCCGGCGCCACCTCGCCCATCTCGGGGCTGGTGCATTCGCTGACGCTGGTCGCCGTGGTGCTGGTGGCCGCCCCACTGGCCGTGCATGTGCCGCTGCCGGTGCTCGCCGGCATCTTGCTGTACGTCGCCTGGAACATGGGCGAATGGCGCGAGTTCGCCGAGTTAAAACGCGCCAGCAGCCACTACCGGCTGATCATGCTGGGCACGTTCTTTTTGACGGTGGTGTTTGACCTGACGGTGGCGCTGCAGGTCGGCCTGCTGCTGGCCTGCGTGCTGTTCGTGCGGCGCATGAGTTCGCTGTTCCAGGTGGTGGCGTTGACGAACAGCGGCGAGGAAGCCTGCTTCCGGCTGCACGGCTCGCTGTTTTTTGGCGCCGTGGCCAAGATCGACCCGATTTTGAACGTCGTCGAAAGCGCCCCGCAGGGCATGACGATCCGGCTTGATTTGCAGTCGCTGCAGTCACTCGACGCTTCGGGCCTGGATGTGCTGGAGCAACTGCAAAAAGCCATCGCCTCGCGTGGCGGCCGGCTGGTTCTGGCCGGCCTGAATGCCCAGCCCCGGGAAGTGATGGAACGCTCGGGCTTTTTGGCGCAGGTTGAAACGCTATAAAAATAATAGCTTACTGTGCTTTCTGCCATTGCGCAAACGGCTTTTTTTCTTTAAAAACCTGAACTGTTTAACGCCACCGCCTCACCCCATCTCCTAATCCCTATCCTTTGTCATTGCGGGCCTGACCCGCAATCCATCCGTGCGCGGTCAACCGTTCGGGGATACCCAACCGCTGCCTGGCTGCGGTTGGGTTGGGTGCTGTGGATTGCGGGGCGAGCCCGCAATGACAGAGTAAAGACAAAAGGCGTTTCAAATGCCATTTCCAACAACTCGTTAAAGGGTTGGCAAAAAACAGCGTCCAGTCGCCTACCGGCTCTTCGGATAGACGCTTTCCTCATCTGCCGACTGCGTGCGGACCACGCGCAGGTTTGCGTCAAACACTGCGGTAAAAATCATCAGGGTGCTGGGCGGATTCAGGTAGCGCCAGTCGTAATGCGTTTCGCGCTTCAGCGCAAAGGGCGTGACCTTCATCGGCTTGCCCAGCATCTTGCGCACCGTCTCCATCGGCATGCCGGGCAGCACGCGGGCAAAATTTTGCGGTGTGAGCACCTGGCGCAGCCCGGTCATCCGGCCATCGGGGCCAATGGTGATCATGTAATTGACCTGGCCCGCAGGCTGGCGGTTGTATTCGAGGGTGCGGGCACCCGGCTCGGCCGCCACGCCCGGCATGGGCAGCGACGCCATGTCGCTTGCTTCCCAGACTTTCTCGGGAACGCCAAAACGGGCCCATACATCAGTTTCGGTGGAAACACCTTCCTCCAGCTCCTTGATGCGTTCCTGGTCGCAGCCGGCCAGGCCCAGAATGATCGACAGCAAGCCCATGAACAACACCGCCTTTTTGGTAGCCGTCGGCAAAACCGCAGAGAAACACACAGTTTCCGCCACGGCGGGCTGACGAATGAATGATGGCATGGCAGACCCCGGTAAAATCCACCCACTATACGTTTTAGGCGGTCCAGACCCATGTCTCTTTTTCAACGCACCCACTACACCTCTGAAATCACCTCGTTCATCGACGGGCTGAAAGCGAAGAAGCCGACCCTCGAAGCCGAGCAGCGCGCCGGCCGCGCCATCTGGTGGGACAAGAACCTGAACCTGGCCGACCAGGCGGACTACGGCGAGGCGCGCGTGGCGCAGCAGGCCTATGTCTATGGCACCAGCGCGCACCCGAACGGCGACTGATTCCCGTATTTCGCATGGCGCCTTCAGCCGGCAGCCTACCGGCTGAAGCCAGCCTGTTTTCCATGGCGGCCAGCCCATGAACCGATTCCCCCCGCTGCTGCCCTGATGCTACCCATCCCCTCCTTGGCTATTCCCGTGCAGGAACCGCGCACCCCTGGCGACGCGCCCCTGCCCACAGCGGTCAACCCTGAACCGCCGGGACTGATCGACCCGGTCGCGCTGGCGCGGCTGTATGGCGAACCGATGTTCGCCATGCCCAAGGACCTGTACATTCCGCCCGATGCGCTGAAGGTCTTTCTCGAAGCCTTTGAAGGCCCGCTGGACCTGCTGCTGTACCTGATCCGCAAGCAGAATTTCAATATTCTCGACATTCCGATGGCGGCGGTGACGCGGCAGTACCTGGCCTATGTCGATGAAATCCGCGCCACCAACCTGGAGCTGGCGGCCGAATACCTCTTGATGGCCGCGATGCTGATCGAGATCAAGTCGCGCATGCTGCTGCCGCCGCGCAAGGCCGCCGAAGGCCCGGAGGCCGACGACCCGCGCGCCGAGCTGGTGCGGCGCCTGCTGGAATACGAGCGCATCAAGCTCGCCGCGCACCGGTTGAACACCCTGCCGCAACGCGGCCGCGATTTTGCCGTGGCGCAGGTGCATGTGGAGCAATCCACCGAGCCGCGCCTGCCCGACGTGACGCTGGTCGATTTGCAGGAAGCGTGGCAGGGCATCGTCAAACGCGCCAAACTGGTCCAGCACCATGTCATCAGCCGCGAAGAACTCTCGGTGCGCGAGCACATGAGCATCGTGCTGCGCCGGCTGCAGGGCCGCAAGTTCCTGGAGTTCGAGGAACTGTTCGATGCTTCGCGCGGCATGCCGGTGCTGGTCGTCACCTTCATCGCGCTGCTGGAGCTGGCCAAGGAATGCCTGCTGGAAATCACCCAGGCCGAATCCTTTGCGCCGATCTATGTCCGGCTGGCCTACACGCCCGCGTGATGCTTAACCCCACCCTCAACGTCTTCAACCCGGCTCTGCAATGACACATGATTTTGATGTTTTGATCGTCGGCAGCGGCTTGGCCGGCTTGAGCGCCGCGCTGCATCTGGCGCCCACGCACCGGGTGGCCGTGATCACCAAGCGCAGCGTCAGCGACGGCGCCAGCGGCTGGGCGCAGGGCGGCATTGCCGCCGTGCTGGCCGACGGCGACAGCTTCGACGCGCATGTGCAGGACACGCTGGTGGCCGGCGCCGGCCTGTGCGACCTGGCCGCCACGCGCTTTGTGGTCGAAAACGCGCCCGGTGCGATTGCCTGGCTGCGCGCGCTGGGCGTGCCGTTTTCGCTGGAAGACGGCGAATTGCACCTGACGCGCGAAGGCGGTCACGGCGCGCGGCGCATTGCCCATGTCACCGACGCCACCGGCGCGGCCGTGCAGCGCACGCTGATCGACGTGGTGCGGCAAACGCCGGGCGTCACGCTGTTCGAGCAGCACACGCTGGTCGATGTGATCACCGCGCGCAAGCTCGGCTTGCCGGGCGCGCAGCGCTGCCTGGGCCTGTACGCGCTGGACGACGCCACCGACGAAGTGCTGACCTTTCGTGCGCCGCAAACCATCCTGGCCACTGGCGGCGCCGGTAAGGTCTACCTCTACACCACCAACCCCGACACTGCCACCGGCGACGGCATCGCGGCCGCCTGGCGCGCCGGCTGCCGGGTGGGCAACATGGAGTTCATCCAGTTCCACCCGACCTGCCTGTACCACCCGCATGCCAAGTCGTACCTGATCAGCGAAGCCGTGCGCGGCGAAGGCGGACAGTTAAAACTGCCCGATGGCACGCGTTTCATGCTGGACCACGACGCGCGCGCCGAACTGGCGCCGCGCGACGTGGTGGCACGGGCCATCGACTTCGAGATGAAAAAACGCGGCCTGGACTGCGTGCTGCTCGACATCTCGCACCAGAGCCCGGCGTTTTTGCATGAGCACTTCCCCAACATTCTGGCGAAATGTGCCGAGCTGGGCATCGACATCACGACCCAGCCGATTCCCGTGGTGCCGGCCGCGCACTACACCTGCGGCGGCGTGCTGACCGATTTGGCCGGCCGCACCGACCTGCCAGGCCTGTTCGCCGTGGGCGAGACGGCCTGCACCGGCCTGCACGGCGCCAACCGGCTGGCGAGCAATTCACTGCTCGAATGCATGGTGTTTGCGCAGGCTGCCGCCCAGGCGATTGGTGCCGCACCCGCCGCGCCAGCGGCCAAGGTGCCGCGCTGGGACGACAGCCGCGTGACGGACGCCGACGAATGCGTGGTGATCTCGCACAACTGGGACGAGCTGCGCCGCTTCATGTGGGACTATGTCGGCATCGTTCGAACCAACAAGCGGCTGGAGCGCGCGGCGCACCGCATCACGCTGCTGCAGGCCGAGATCCAGGAGTTCTATGCCAATTTCCATGTGACGCGTGACCTGCTGGAGTTGCGCAACCTGGTGCAGGTGGCCGACCTGATCGTGCGCTCGGCGCAGCTGCGGCGCGAAAGCCGGGGCCTGCATTTCAGCCGCGACTACCCCGACATGGCGGCGCCGGCGGCGGCCACCATTCTGGTGCCGCCCGTGGCCTGATCCTGTCTGGGGGGGGTCTTGCTTGACGGAGCACGCGATTGCGTTTTCAGTCTTGGGGCTTTGGGGCTTTGGGGCTTTGGGTGGGTTCTTCTGTGGATTGAGGGGTGAGCGCCTTCCCGGCGGGGGTAACTTTCTTTTCTGGCAAAAAGGAAAGTCACCAAAGAAAGTTGCCTGTGAAAGCGGGAGCGGGTTGGAGCTGAACGCTCCGACGGGCCAACGCTTCGCTAGGCCCTGGGCATGTAGGATGTGGCCTGGAGGGCATTCGCCGTCACTGGCTGGTGCTACCTTTCCCTCGCCAACAGCTTCACGCTCTGCTTGATCTGCATTGCTTGCGCGGCGCGGGTTGCTGTCTGCTGCCAGCCACGCCATTTTTTCTTCCTTGTCCGCTGGATCTGGTCAGCAGGCCAGCCGCTGTTGTACAACGATGGGCCTTTTGCCTGTCCGCTGTTAGCCCCATGACATGCCTTGACTGAGTAAAAAAGCAAGAAACTGCCAGCAGTGTTTGAAGTGCAAAGAAACGATCAGGCAGAGCGTGAAGCTGTTGGCGAACGAGCGGTAGCACCAGCCAGAGACCGCCCTGGCCGCCTGCCCGTAGCTCCAGGTGCCCAGGGCCTAGCGAAGCGTTGGCCCGTCGGAGCGTTCAGCTCCAACCCGCTCCCGCTTCCCAAGGCAACTTTCTTTGGTGACTTTCTTTTTTGCCAGAAAAGAAAGTTACCCCCGCCGGGAAGGCGCTCACCCCTCAATCCACAGAAGAACCCACCCAAAGCCAAAGGAAAAAACAGCGCTCAAACCGGAATCGCCAGCAGTTACTTTTATTAAAAAAATAGGGCTTATCCGCACATCCTTATTGCATTTTCAGCTATTTTTTTAATAGCAAACGAGCCAGCCTACCGAATCCGCAGCCACCGGTCCAACGACAGCGTTCCAGCGCCACGCCCGACCAGGTAAAGCAGCAAACCGGCCCAGGACAGGTGCGTTGCCCAGGCGTCGGGATAGACAAACACCTGGATCACCAGCGTCATGCCCAGCAGCGCCAGGGCGGACAGGCGGGTAAACAGGCCCAGCACCAGCAGCAAGGGGAACAGGTGTTCGGCCCAGGCTGCCAAATTCGCGGCGATTTCGAACGGCACCAGCGGCACCTGGTACTCGTACTGGAACAGTGAATAGGCGCTGTCGTTGACCGTCAGCCAGCCATCCACCTTGGTGCGGCCGGACAGGAAAAAGATGGCGGCGATGGCAATCCGGTTCACCAGCGCCAGAGCATCGTGCGGCACCAGGCGGGTAAGCCCGCCGGCCAGGCTGTGCCAGAGGCCACGCAGCCCGGTGGGTTCGGGACGGGTGACGGCGGTCGTCGTGGACAAAACGGGGTTCATGTCAGCTCCTGATGGTTCGGGGTGGGATATGTCCGGGCGCTGCAAAAAGCACCCGCCTGCAGCAACGCGGTCATCAGTTGCTCCAGGTCGCAGTCGGCCTGCCGGGCCAGCGCTGCATCCGCTGCCAGTGCCAGCGGACGTCCGGCGGCACAGGCATCCAGAAATGCGCAGCCGCCCGCGTCCAGCGCGGTCCAGACAACGTCGCCCTCCGGCCGGGTCAGCAGCGCGCCCTCGCCGATCCAGTCCAGCGCATCGTCACTGTCCATGCCTTGCGGGACGTCCTGCCGGTTGCGCTGCCAGAGGGTATAGATGGGCTGGTCTTCAAACCAGGCCCAGCGCGCAGCCGGGTGTGGTTGAAGCACCAGTTCGCCCAAGCCTTCCGGCGGCGCATCCGCCAGCGCGGAGGGCGCCAGTGCCGGGGCATCTGCCGCCACATGCGCTTCGGTCCAGAAACGGTCGAGCCGGGCCACGCCGGCCAGGTAGGGCAAGTCTGCCGCCGGTGCAAAGCCTGCCAGGAAACCGGGGAAATCCGCGCCATACACCAGCAGCCGGGTATCGACAGGCGGTTGTGCGCGCGCATGCAGGGCGGCAGCGGCGCGGAACCAGTCCTCGCCCACCAGCCGCAACACCGCCGGGTAGTTGGCTTGCAGCGCATCGATGCAGCCCCTGACAACGGTGTTGCGGTACACCGCAAAGCCGGGCTGGTCCGTCAGGTCGCGCAAGTGGTCGGGCACTGCATCGGGCAATGTCCATAGCGCCTCGGCAAAGCGGTCCTGGAAACTTGACAGTTCGGTGCTCATGGCACCAACGCCTCTTTTTCGTGCGGCTGGCCCTGCAGCAGCGCCTGCGCCTGCCGGCGTTCGGCCAGCAGTTCGGCGAAAGGCGGCAACTGGTCATCACGCTCGATCAGCGTCGGGCGCGGGCCGATGCGCGCAATCAGGCGCTCATACAGCGCCCATACCTTGGGCGAAACCGGCGCATCGTGCGAATCCACCAGCAGCGCCTGGCCCAGCACGGGGTCGGGCGTGTGGCCCGCCAAGTGGATTTCCATCACCTCGTCGCCGGGAAAAGCGTCGATATAGGCCTCGGCGCAAGTCCCCAGATTGCTGGCGCTGAGGTACACATTGTTCACGTCGAGCAGCAGGCCGCAGCCGCTGCGGCGCGCGAGTTCCTGCAAAAAATCAACCTCGTCCCAGGCATGGCCTTCGATGCGCAGGTAGTGGGACGGGTTTTCAATGGCGATGCGCCGCCCCAGCGCATCCTGGGTGCGGGCAATGTTGCCGGCCACGCGCAGCAAGGCCGCCTGCGTGCGGGCAAAAGGAAGCAGGTCGGGCAGGTAACTGCCGCGCCAGGCCGACCAGGCCAGGTGCTCGGACACCAGCGCCGGCTCGATGCGGTCCGCCAGTGCGGCCAGCCACGCCAGGTGGGCCGCGTCAGGCGGTGCATCGGCCGCCAGCGAGAGCGACACGCCATGCAGCGACAGCGGATGCCGGGACCGGATGGCGTCGAGCCAGGCCAGCCTCGGGCCACCGGCCACCGCATAGTTTTCCGGATGCACCTCGAACCACAGCCCGGCGTCATCGCAGGTCAGGGCCTCGTCGAAATGCGCGGGCTTCAGGCTCAGGCCGGCGCTTGGTCGGGCGGCATTCACGGGGTGCGTCCTGACGACGCTCAGGCCTTGATGGCGTTGAGCGAGCCCATGCCCTTGGGCGTCTTGATGGTGGTGCAGGTACCGGCAGGCACCTGCTTCCAGGCATTGCCCTGGTAGTCCACTTTCGACGTGCCGGCGCAGGTGGTGCCGGGTCCGGCGGCGCAGTCGTTCTTGCCGGCCAGGGAAACGCCGAAACATTTTTCCATGGCTGGCTTGGCGTCCATGGGCTTGTTCTGGGCAATGGCGGCACCCGAGGCGAGCGCGGCAAGGGCCAGGGTGCTGAGTGCGATGGAACGGATGATCATGAGAGTAGCTCCGGTTGATGACAAAGGGTTGAACAGGCAGGCAGCGCGGGTGGCGCGGGTCTGCGGACCTGGCGGAAGGACTCCGCTACAGTCTGCCCAGTAGTTCGGCGCAACCCGGCCGCTGGTTACACACCAGCGAATCTTTTTTTAAACTATTTTTTTATCGACGCTGTAACCCAAAGCCTGCATGGACCGAATACAAGAAAGAGACCGCCGGTTCACCGACACCGAAATCCGGTTACGCGGCCTGATGCTGCAAGGCCTGGAAGGCGATGCAGCGGCCTACCACCAGTTCCTGAAAGCATTGAGCGCACACCTGCGGGCTTATTTCCGGAAGCGGCTGTTCCAGCGAACCGATGAAGTGGAAGATATCGTGCAAGACACCCTGATCGCGGTGCACAACCAGCGACACACCTACCGAACCGACCAGCCCCTGACCGCCTGGGTGCATGCAATTGCACGCTACAAGCTGATCGACCTGCTGCGCGCCCGGGCCTCGGGCGAGTCGCTGAACGTTCCGCTGGACGACGAGCTGGAACTGTTTGCCGCGTCCGACACCGAAGCCAGGGAGGCAAAAAGAGACCTCGACGCGCTGCTGGCCGGGCTGCCCGACCGCCAGCGCCTGCCTATCGTGCATGTCAAGATCGAAGGCCTGTCCGTGGTCGAGGCGGCACAGCTGACCGGCATGTCGGAGTCGGCCATCAAGATCGGCGTGCACCGGGGCCTGAAGGCGCTGGCCGCCAAAATCAGGGGAATTGCATGAAAACCGATGAACTTGTCAGCCTCCTGTCGGCCGGGGTCGCGCCGGTGCCGGCCAACAGCGTCGGCCGGCGCTTTGCGCTGGCCATGGGCTGGGGCCTGCCAGGCGCGATGCTGCTGCTGGTCATGGTCCTGGGCATTCGCCCTGGCCTGGCCGAAGAGGCCGGCACGCTGATGTTCTGGCTCAAGCCGGGCTTTGCGGCCGCGCTGGCGCTGGCCGGGCTGGTCGCCGCCGAGCGGCTGGCCCGCCCCGGCATGCGGCTGGGACGGGTGAATGCCGCGCTGGCCCTGCCGGTGGTGCTGCTGTGGCTGATCGCTGCGCTGGCGCTGGTCAATGCAGCGCCGCCGCAGCGCGCCGGGCTGATTCTGGGCGAGACATGGAAAAGCTGCCCCTTCAACATCGCGCTGCTCTCGCTGCCGCTGTTCGCGTCCACGCTGTGGGCGCTCAAGGGCCTGGCGCCGACACGCCTGGCGCTGGCCGGGGCCAGTGCTGGCCTGCTGTCCGGAGCGCTGGGCGCGCTGGTGTATTCGCTGCACTGCCCGGAATCGGCCGCGCCCTTTCTGGCGGTCTGGTACGTTCTGGGCATTGCGATTCCGACGCTGGCCGGCGCGCTGCTGGGGCCGCGCGTGCTGCGCTGGTAAGCGCGGTTGCGCAGAAGCTGGCAGTCAGGTCAAGCGCTGCCTTATAAGCCAAATCTGCCTTCAGCGCTTTCCTCAGTTGCATCTACAGCTCTGCTTTTTATAGCAAAACAAGCTTGCCGTTTCAATCCAGCCGGATATTGCTGGCACGAATCACCTTGGCCCATTTTTCGCGCTCGGCTTTGGCATAGGCATCCATTTGCGCCGGCGTGCTGGGTATTGCTTCCAGCCCCAGCGTCTGGAAGCGCGCCTTGACCTCGGTAGAGTCCAGCGCCGCCAGCAAGGCCTTGCTTAGCGCGTTCACAGCTTCGGGCGGCGTGGCGGCAGGCACCACCAACCCTTGCCAGGCATAGGCTTCAAAGCCCTTCAAGCCCTGTTCGGCCAGCGTCGGCAGGGTGCTGAAGGTGGCAATGCGCTTTGGGCTGGCAACGCCAATGGCCACCAGCCGGCCGGACTGGATGTGCTGGTAGCCGCTGGCGGTGTCGACGAACATCATCGGCACCTGGCCGCCAATCACGTCCTGCACTGCCGGAGCCGCACCCCGGTAGCCCACATGCACCATCTTGAGCCCGCTGCGTTCGCGGAACAATTCGGTCGCCAGGTGGTGCGGACTGCCGGCGCCCGGCGTGGCGAAGTTCACGCCATCGGGCTGCTTTTTAGCCCAAACCATGAACTCGGTCAGGTTCTTGGCCGGCACACCCGGGTTGACCACCAGGATCAGCGGGAAGCGGGCCATCAGGCCGACCGGCGTGAAGTCTTTGTCGACGTTGTAGCTGAGCTTTGAATACAGCGCCGGGTTGGCCGCCATGGTGGCCGTGTCGCCGGTCAGCATGACATAGCCGTCGGGCCTGGCCTTGGCGGCATAGTCGGCGCCAATGTTGGTGGCCGCGCCGGGCTTGTTGTTGATGATGATGGGCTGGCCCAGCGTCCGGCTCATGGGCAGCGACAAAATTCGGGCCACCACGTCCGAGCCGCCGCCTGCCGGGTAGGGAACCACCCATTCGATGGATTTTTCCGGATACGCTGCAACTGCTGCCAGCGGCAAGGCCAGCAGGGCGACGCTGATCCAGCGGCGCAGGGTGCGGGGGTAGTGCATGAAAACTCCAGTGATGTCAGGTCATTCAGATCAGGAAAATCTGCACCGTTTCAGCGAAGGAATGCATCACCGGGCAGACAAGGCAGGCCGATGATAGAAAAATATGGTTGCGCTCACAACTGGGGTATGTACTCACCCTGAAGCCGGTTTCACTGGGGAATAAGCCCATGTCGCGCCTCTCCCATTTCACTTATCAGCGCCTGTATCGCCCTCAACCGCCGTTCGCGCATGGGCAACCAGCCGGTCGAGCAAATTGTCGAGTTGCCCGCGCTCTGCGGCATTCAGGCATGAAACGATTTCTTCATTGCGCCGGCCGATGACGCGCATCAGGCGCTCGCACACCACCTCGCCCGCCGTTGTCAGGGTCAGCAATACGCCACGCCCGTCGGTGATGCTGGCCTGTTTCAACACCAGGCCCTGGTCGACCAGCGACTGGGCGGCGCGGCTGGCCTGGCCCTTGTCCAGGTTGGCCCGATAGGCCAGGTGCTTGATCGACAGCGGCGTGAAACTCCCAATGGCCGACAGACAGCGCCCTTCGCTCAAGGCAATGCCCGCATCGCTCAGGTAAGCGCTTTGGGTGAGCCGGTCGGTGAGCTTGGACAGCGTGTGCAGCCGGTGGGTGAACATGCGTTCGAGAGAAATCGAATCAGGTGGGGAGGACATCGCAGCGCCAGACGTTCAGAAAAAATGGTCAACGAATCACTATACGTGAGGCCAGCCGCCGCTGCCTGACGGGGGCATCAAGCCACGCCAGCGTCCGAAAAACCTGAGTCAAACAACAGGGTAATTACCGAGGTCGATATTGTTAAAGCCTTCAATAATGGTTGTATACGCAACCAGTTAGCATCATCAGCGCACCCAAACCTCCATGCACCAACCCGCCACCCAAGCCCGCCCGTCGATTTATTACCACTACCAGGTGTTCAAAGCGTGGCTGCCCTCGGCGCATGCAGCGCAGAGCCGCCAACAGGTGGTGATTGCCGGCGCCGGCCCGGCCGGCATGGTGACGGCGCTGGAACTGGCCCGTCTGGGCGTGGCCAGCGTGGTATTGACGCCAGAATTGCAGGTCTCGCAGGGCAGCCGCGCCATCGTGTTCACCCGCCGCTCCATGGAAATCCTGCAGCAGGTGGGCGTGGCCGGCCGCATGAGCGAAAACGGCCTGCCCTGGCGCTTCGGCAACTCCTACTACCGGGGTCAGCGCGTGTTCCGCATGGAAGCGCCGCACGACGCGGACGACCGTTTCTTTCCAATGCTCAACATCCAGCAGCAGTACCTGGAGGAATACCTGATCGACGCCTGCCAGGCCAGCCCGCTGATTGACCTGCGCTGGGGCAACAAGGTCGTCGGCGTGGCGCAGGCGCCCGGCCTGGCCCGCGTGAGCATCGATACGCCCGAAGGCCCCTACACCTTGGAAACCGACTGGCTGGTGGCCGCCGACGGGGGCCGGTCCGACATTCGCGCGGCCCTGAAGCTGCAGATGGAAGGCTCGTCGTATGAGGGCCTGTTCGTCATCGCCGACATCCGTATCGACCTGCCGCTGCCCACCGAGCGCCTGGCTTATTTCGACCCCGAATGGAACCCCGGCAACACCATCCTGATGCACCGCGAGCCGCACGGCATCTGGCGCGTGGACTACCAGCTGCCACCCGGCGAAACGCCCGAGCAGGCGCTCAGACCGGCGTCGCTCAAGAGACGCATCGATGCGCAGCTGGCCATGATCGGCCACGCCGGCACGCCGTGGGAAATGGACTGGAATTCAGTCTATTCAGCCCGTACGCTGACATTGCCAGATTATGTTCAGGGCCGCGTGGTCTTCACCGGCGACGCGGCGCACCTGCTGCCGATCTTCGGCGTGCGCGGCGCGAACACGGCGTTTCAAGACGCGCAATCGTTAGGCTGGCACCTGGCCTTTGTCGTGCGCGGTCTGGCAAGCGACAAGCTGCTGGCCAGCCACAGCGCCGAGCGCGTCGGCGCGGCGCGCGAGATCATCGACGAAGCGGGCAAGAGCACGCGCTTCATGGCGCCGCCGAGCCGGGGCTTTCGGCTGCTGCGCGATGCGGTGCTGTCGCTGTCGCTGACAGAGGCATTCGTGCGGCCGCTTTATCACTGGCGCACCTCGCGTCCGCACGCGTACAGCGGCTCAATGCTGAACAGCCGGGGCGACGACAACGCTTTGTTCAGTTCGGGACCAGCCCACGGCGCGCCGCCGCAAAACATTCGCCTGGCGCCCGACGACTTTTTGCTCGACCACCTGGGCGGCGGCTTTGAGCTGCTGTACTTCACGCAGGAAGCGGCGATTCCCGAAGCTTTGCGGCAGGTGATCGCGGCCACCCGCGCCCGGGGTGTGCCTCTCAGGGTGACAGCCGTGGGCGCCACGCAGCCCGTGGACGGCGCCGACCTGACGCTGGCAGACGCCGACGGCCACTTCCGCCAGCGCTACGGCGTGCAGGCCAGTGGCGCCGCCTTCCTGCTGCGGCCCGACCAGCATGTCTGCGCGCGCTGGCTGACGCTGGACGCCACGCGCCTGCAAGCCGCCTTTAACATCGCCCTGCCCCAGTGAACCGGATTGCCTCCATGACTGCCCACAAAAATACCCTGCCCCTTGCCGGTCTGGAAACCGTGTACGACGCCCTGGCGAGCGCCATTGACCAGGCCGGTCCTGGCAAGACCGAACTGTTTTTGGTAAAACTGGCCTTGCTCAATGCCAACGCACTGGCCGATGCCCGGCTGTTTGAAACCCATGTTCAGGCCGCGCTTCGCGACCTGTGACACTTGTGCAAGCCTGTCACCCCCTGACAACCCAACGTTTGAGGTCATCATGAACATCCAGAAAATCCACCACGTCGCCTACCGCTGCAAGGACGCCAAGCAAACCGTCGAGTGGTACGGCAAGTACCTGGACATGAAATTCATCCTGGCGATTGCCGAGAACGAAGTGCCCTCGACCAAGGCGCCCGAACCGTACATGCATGTTTTTCTCGATGCCGGCAATGGCAATGTGCTGGCTTTTTTCGAGCTGCCGACCCAGCCGCCCATGGGCCGCGACCCCAACACCCCCGAGTGGACGCAGCACCTGGCGCTGCAGGTTGAATCGATGGACGCCCTGATGGACGCCAAGGCCCGGCTGGAGGCCGGCGGCATTGACGTGCTGGGCCCGACGGACCACACCATTTTCAAGTCCATTTACTTCTTTGACCCGAGCGGCCACCGGCTGGAGTTGTGCGCCAACACCGGCACGCCGAAAATGGCGAAGATGCTCGACGAGGCCAAGTGGGACATGCTCAACGAATGGGCCGTGACCAAGAAAGCGCCCCAGCATGCGCGCTGGATGCATGACGGCAGCATGGCCGGACAATAAAGCCCATGACAACCCTGACGCCACTCGACGAAACCCACGACACGGCGCTGCGCAGCTGGCTCGCGTCCGCCCACCAGGCGGGCACCGACTTTCCGATCCAGAACCTGCCGTTCGCGGTCTTTCGCCGCCAGGGCACGCTTGAGGCCTTTCGCGGCGGCGTGGCCATCGGCGACCAGATCCTGGACCTGGCGGCACTGGCAGCAACTGGGGTGTTCAGCGGCGAGGCGGCCATGGCGGCGCAGGCGGGCGCGCAGGACACGCTCAATGCCCTGATGGCATTGGGCGCTGACGCCTGGCATGCCCTGCGCCTGGCGCTGTCACGCGCCTTGCGAGAGGGCGCAGCCGAACAGGCCGTGCTGGCCGCTTGCCTGGTGCCGCAGTCCAAAGCCGAATACGGCCTGCCGGCACGCATCGGCGACTACACCGATTTTTATACCTCGGTACACCACGCCACCAACATTGGCCGTCAGTTTCGCCCCGACAACCCGCTGCTGCCGAACTACAAATGGGTGCCCATTGGCTACCATGGCCGGGCTTCGAGCATTGGTGTGTCCGGCCAAAGCTTTCACCGCCCCGTGGGCCAGACGCTGCCGCCCGGCGCCACGCAACCGGTGTTCGGCGCAAGCAAGAAGCTGGACATCGAACTCGAACTGGGCATTTTTATCGGCTCTGGCAATGCGCTCGGCGAGCCGGTTTCCATCATGCAGGCCGAAGCCCATGTGTTCGGCCTCTGCCTGCTGAACGACTGGTCGGCGCGTGACCTGCAGGCCTGGGAATACCAGCCGCTCGGGCCTTTCCTGTCGAAGAACTTCGCCACCACGATTTCCCCGTGGATCGTGACGCTCGAAGCGCTGGCGCCTTACCGCACCGCCTTCGTGCGCCCTGAAGCAGACCCGCAGCCCCTGCCCTACCTGGACTCCGAGGCGAACCGCCAGCAAGGCGCGCTCGACATCCAGCTGCAGGTCGGCCTGCTGACACCCAGGATGCGCGAAGCCGGCCAGACTAACGCCACGATTTGCCGCACCAGCTACCGCCATGCCTACTGGACCGTGGCGCAGCTGGTGACGCACCACACGGTCAACGGCTGCAACCTGCAGCCCGGCGATCTGTTCGGCAGCGGCACGCTGTCGGGCCCGACGCTCGACCAGGCCGGTGCGCTGATCGAGCTGACCACCGGCGGCAAGCACCCGCTGCTGCTCCCCAATGGCGAAAGCCGCAGCTACCTGGAAGACGGTGACGCCGTGGTGATTCACGGCTGGTGCGAAAAAGCCGGCGCCGCACGCATCGGCTTTGGCGAATGCCGGGGAACCGTGCTGCCGGCGCGCAGCTGAAAGGCGACAGGATGCGGACTGCATTCCCTGCCCCGGACTTGATCCTGGTCCCGATGACAGAGGTTATGTTTTGTGCGGCAACCTGAAAAGTGACCTGCGTAGTCTCTCTTTTATTAATTAAATAAGGCTAAAGCGCACGTCCAGCCTCTACCTATAGCTCTCTTTTTGATAGTGAATAAGTTGCGCCACGCACAAACCTGCCCATGACACCCACCCCCCGCAAACGCCTGGCCTGCGCCATTTGCCTGCGCCCGCAAAGCGCCTGCATCTGCCGCTGGGCCACGCCTGTCGAGCATCCGGTCGAGGTGCTGATCCTGCAGCATCCGCTGGAAGTGGACAACCCCAAGGGCACTGCGCGGCTGCTGCACCTGAGCCTGCCGGGCAGCCGGCTGGTGACGGGCGAGGTGTTCGATGACCTGCCCGCCCTGCTGGCCGATCCGCCAGGCACCGGAGGCGCCCCGGGCAGCGCGAAGCTCAACCTGCTGCTTTACCCGGAAACGCCGCAACACCAGACGCCAGGCATTACGCCCAGGCAGCTTGCCCCGGGCGACCTGGACGATCCTGCCCGACTGCGGCTGGTCGTACTGGACGGCACCTGGCGCAAGAGCCTCAAGATGCTGTACGCCAACCCGCTGCTGCAGCAACTGCCGCGCCTGGCATTGCAGGACGTCGGGGCGTCGCATTACCTGATCCGCAAGGCGCACCGGCCCGAACAGCTTTCAACACTGGAGGCGACCTGCGCAGCACTCGCCCAGTTGCACGCGAACGCCGGACGGCTCCAGCCCTTGCTCGCTGCTTTCGATGGCTTTGTCGCCCAGCAGATGGATTTGCGTCGGCTGCGCGGCGCCGGCAGCCCGCGCATGCCGAATTTTTGAAGCAATCGGGCATTTCACCTCACCCTGAGGTGTTTTTTGCTATTTTTTCAATAGCAAGTTTCGCCGGTTTGCAATGGCTTTAATGTGGCATCCAGGGTCAAATTTCGCCCTTGCCAAGACTGCCGTTGGCAACTGCCGCATCACACGGCTGACGCCAGGTGTAAGTTACCTGCTTTTTTCGAAACAACCTTGATTGCGTATCACCTGGGCGATGAACATCCACGGTTTGATGTCAAACGATTGCCATCGGCTTTCCGACGTGAATTCAAGCAGCGGATGAGAATCTTCCTCCCCGGAAATGGTTGTTTTTGAAATTGTCAATAGTCCATTTATGAGACCTGATTAGTCCGTTCATGAGATTGACGACTTTTACTGTTTTCGCAAACACTTAAGCCAATCAACAAATCTTCACGAATTAGGCAAAAACGTAATGCACCGACCCGCAATTTCAGGCATCAGATTGAACGGATTTGTTAATGCAACGACATGCCTGGCAGACCTACGGACCGCTCTTTGAATCCCCAAAAGCCGTCAACAAACACTAAAAAATGAAACCCAATATTGTTTTTCTGGTGATGTCTGCAGTTGGCAAGCCAGAAACGCTTGACCAACTGGCGCATTCACTGGCACCCCATACGGTGCTGGTTCACCATGATTTTTCCCAGACGCCGGACTTTGTGCTGACCGCACCGAACGTCCGGTTTGTCCCGGATCCCAAGCGCACGGGTTGGGCTTTCTTCGGGTTTGTAGACGGGATTTTCCACTCCATGAAGTACGCACTGGCCAACCTGGAGTTTGACTATCTTCAGTTGCTCAGCCCGAGTTGCCTGCCCATCAAATCCATTGAAGCTTTCGAGACACACATCTCGGGCCGCGAGGAAGCCCATTTTGACTGCATTGACCTGTTTGCCGACCAGGACGCACTGATGTCGGTTGGCTACAGAGCCCTGACGCCTGAAAAATCGTTACGCCACCGGATCGTGCGGCGACTGGGCAATGCCTACTTTGACGCGGCAAGTGGCCGACGCGACGAGGCCGGTATCTGGCTGCACAGTGGCGGCAAGAAAAGCATTCTGGCGCTGGTGGCGCTGGGCTTGTTCAAGGCGCTCAGCCGGCCATCGATCGGGCAGCATATTTTCAACGAGAAATTCCGGCCTTATTACGGCTCGACCTGGTTCGGTGCCAGTCGCCACGTCGTGGCCGCCATGCTGGAAAAATTCCTGCATCCCGGCGTTCGCGACTATTTCAGCCGGCTGTGCATTGCCGACGAGTTCCTGATTCCCACCTTGCTGATGCATGTCGCACCCGCCAAGGGTCCGATGAACCATTACATCCAGCGATTCGACCATGCGCACCCGGGAAGAATCGACGAACAGGCCATGGAGCAACTCAAGGCCACGCCCGCTTTTTTTGCCCGCAAGTTCCCCGACGATCCGGCCGCGCCGATTCGTGTGCGGGTGCTGGCTGAACTGGTAGGCAGCGAATTGCCTTTTCAGAGTCTCGAAAAGGCAGCCGAAATACCGCAGGACATCAGCGCTTTGACGCCACCTGGCACGACAGCATCTGTCAGCCAGTCAGCAGACGGCAATTTTCTGGCCGGAATGTTTGGCCAGGGCAAGGTTGCGCACTAGGGGCAAGCCGCCCCGTGCGCTTACAACAACATTAACAAAAGGGAAATTAAAATGCAGGCATTGATTCTGGCCGGTGGACTGGGAACGCGCATCAGCGAGGAAAGCGCCGTTCGCCCCAAGCCCATGGTCGAGATTGGCGGCAGGCCGATCATCTGGCACATCATGAAGATGTACATGGCGCACGGCGTAAGCGACTTCGTGATCTGCTGCGGCTACAAAGGCCACCTGATCAAGCAGTTTTTCCGTGACTACGCCATGGACGGGGCCGACATCACCTTTGACATGCGCGACAGCACCACGACCATGCTTCGCACCTCGACCGAGCCGTGGAAGGTCACGCTGGTCGATACCGGACTGGACACGATGACCGGCGGGCGCATCCGGCGCGCGGCACGTTACCTGAACGACGGGCCGTTCTGCTGCACGTACGGCGACGGCGTCAGCGATGTGGACATCACCAAGCTGATCGCCTTCCACCGTGAGCAAAATGTGCTGGCAACAGTGACGGCAGTGCAGCCGCCAGGCCGCTTCGGCGCCTTCAACCTGCATGCCGACAACGCGCTGGTGCCGAGTTTCAAGGAAAAGCCGGGCGGCGACGGTGCCTGGATCAACGGCGGCTTTTTTGTGCTCGACCGAACAGTGGTCGAACTGATCGAAGGCGACGACACCATCTGGGAACGCGGTCCCATGGAGCACCTGGCCGCCCACCACCAGATGGCCGCCTTTCGCCACGAAGGCTTCTGGCAGCCGATGGACACGCTGCGCGACAAGCAGACGCTCGAATCCCTGTGGGCTGCGGACAAGGCACCCTGGAAATCCTGGTGAGTGCGGACTTCCGATTTTTTATACCCCTGTTTTTCAAGGCAACCCATGATTTTCACTAAAACCGCGCTGTCTGGCGCGACCCTCGTCGACATGGAGCGGCGCGAAGATGCGCGCGGCTATTTCGGCCGCACTTATTGCGAACGCGAGTTCGAGGCCAATGGCCTGCCGACCCGCATGGTGCAGACCAACATGTCGCTGACACGCCGGGCGGGCACCCTGCGCGGCATGCACTACCAGATGGCGCCGAATGCCGAGGACAAGCTGGTGCGCTGCGTGCAGGGCGCGATCTGGGACGCGATTGTCGATATTCGCCCCGAGTCGCCCACCTACTGCCAGTGGATCGGCGTGGAACTGAGTGAAGCCAATGGCCGCATGCTGCTGGTGCCCAAGGGCTTTGCCCATGGTTTTGTCACGCTGACAGACGATGCGGCCGTCACCTACCAGGTGTCGGCCTTCTACACGCCGCAGTCCGAACGCGGCGCCCGGCATAACGACCCGGCGTTCGGCATCGCCTGGCCGGTGCCGGTGATCGACATGTCCGACAAGGACCGCAGTTGGCCCGCCTTCGTGGCCGAAGGAGTGGCGGCATGATCATTGTTGACACCGCCCTGGCGCAAAGGGCACGCGAAGGACGGCCGATCCGCGTCGGATTGATCGGCGCCGGATTCATGGCACGCGGCGTGGCGCTGCAGATTGCCCTGTCGGTGCCCGGCATGCGCGTGGCCGCCATTGCCAACCGCACGCTCGAAGGTGCCCGGCGCGCCTACCGCGAGGCCGATGTTTCAGGCGTTTGCGTCGTCGAGACGGTCACCCAGCTGGAACGCGCCATCGAGTCCGGCGTGCCGGCCATCACCGAAGACGCCATGCTGCTGTGCCGCGCCGCTGGCATCGACGCGATCATCGAAGTCACCGGCACCATCGAGCATGCTGCGCATGTGACCCTCGAAGCCATTGCCCACCGCAAGCATGTCGTGCTGATGAATGCCGAGATCGACGGGACCATCGGCCCCATCCTGAAAACCTATGCCGACCGCGCCGGCGTGGTGCTGACCACCGCCGACGGCGACCAGCCGGGCGTGATGATGAATTTGTACCGCTTTGTCAAAGGCATTGGCGTCAAGCCGGTGATGTGCGGCAACATCAAGGGGCTGCACGACCCCTACCGCAACCCGACCACACAGGAAGGCTTTGCCCGGCAGTGGGGCCAGAATCCGGCCATGGTCACGTCGTTCGCCGACGGCACCAAGATCTCGTTCGAGAACGCCATCGTCGCCAACGGCACCGGCATGCGGGTCGGCCAGCGCGGCATGTACGGCCCCACCGTCGCCCCCGGCACGCCCATTCAGGAGGTCGCCGAGCGCTACCCGCTCGAAGCCATGATTGAAGGCCCGGGCATCGTTGACTATGTTGTCGGTGCCATGCCCGGCCCTGGCGTGTTCGTGCTGGGCACGCACGACCATCCGCAGCAAAAGCATTATTTGTCGCTCTACAAGCTGGGCAACGGACCGCTCTACTGCTTCTACACGCCCTACCACCTGTGCCATTTCGAGGTGCCCAACACCGTCGCGCGGGCCGTGCTCTTCCAGGACGCCGCGCTGTCCCCGCTGGGCGCACCCTGCGTCGAAGTGCTGGCCACGGCCAAGATCGACCTGAAGGCGGGTGAGTCCATTGACGGCCTGGGCGGCTACATGACGTACGGCCTGGCTGAAAACGCCGACACCGCCCGGTCGCAAAACCTGCTGCCCATCGGCCTGGCCGAAGGCTGCACCCTGAAGCGCGATGTGCCCAAGGACGCACTGCTCACGTTTGACGATGTCGAACTGCCGCAGAACCGGCTGTGCGACCAGCTCTGGCGTGAACAGATGGCGCGCTTCTTCCCCGAATACTCAGAAACCTCCTCAGGAGAAAACAAATGAAACTGCTCGTCACTGGCGTCGAAGGCTATATCGGCTGCCTGCTCGCCCCTTTTCTTCAGGCTCGCGGCCATGAAATCGTCGGCCTGGACACTGGCTACTACCGGGACGGCTGGCTGTTCAGTGACAGCCAGCTGGTGCCGGGTTTCCCGCGCACCGTCAACCGCGACATCCGCAACATCCAGGCCGAAGACCTCGAGGGCATTGACGCGGTCGTGCACCTGGCCGAACTGTCCAATGATCCGCTGGGCGAAAACGTTCCGGAACTCACCTTCCAGATCAACCACCAGGCCTCGGTGCGGCTGGCCGAACTCGCCAAGGCGGCGGGTGCCAAGCGCTTTGTCTACACCTCGTCCTGCAGCGTCTATGGCGTGTCCACCGGCGACGAGCCCATGACCGAGCTGTCGCCGACCAATCCGCAGACGGCCTATGCGAAATGCAAGACACTGGTCGAGCGCGACGTGATGGCGCTGGCCTCGCCGGATTTTTCGCCGACCTTCCTGCGCAACGCGACCGCTTACGGCGCCTCGCCACGGATGCGCTTTGACATCGTGCTGAACAACCTCTGCGGCATAGCCGCGACCACCGGCAAGATCGTCATGACCAGCGACGGCACGCCGTGGCGTCCCCTGGTGCATGTGCTCGACATCTGCCAGGCCGTGGCCAGCGCGCTGGAAGCGCCGCAGGATGCAATCCACAACGAGATCTTCAACGTCGGCCATGACGAGGACAACTACCAGGTCCGTGAAATCGCCCAGATCGTCGCTGACGTCTATCCAGGCTGCGAGTTGAGCTTTGGCCAGGCAGGCGGCGACAACCGCAGCTACCGCGTCAGCTTTGCCAAGATCCATGAAAAGCTGCACGGTTTTCAGTGCGCCTGGGACGCACGCAAGGGCGCGCAGCAACTGCATGATATTTACGAGCGCATCGGCATCGACGCTGCCACATTCAGTGCGCGGCCCTTCACCCGGCTCAAGCAGCTCAAGTACCTGAGCGCGACGGGACAGATTGACGACCGGTTTTTCTGGAAGTATTGAAAACTTCAGGTGCTGGCCGAATTTCCGGCCAGCACCTGAAATGCACTCCACCAGCCTGTTCGGTTACTTGAACAGGCTGTTTGTTTTTAACGGACACCCAGCCTTCAAAACCAACTCTCAAGCCCTGCATTTGCTAAAAATTCCTTGATAAAGACATGCAAAACAGTACGTTCGGGCTATCGGCATGCGCTACTACCCACGCTTTTGAAGCGTACAGTTACACCATGCAAATACGCGGCAACAAATCCTCCACCACGGCAGCCCTGTGTCGCGGCCGCGAGTTACCACGCGGCTATTTTTGCTCAGTGACGCCGCCTTAGGTTGTTACCCCTTGCGTCACGCGCCTTGCGTTTCTCACGGAACGCCTTGCCACTGCGTGACTTGAGACATTTCATTACCCCCCCTGCTGATCTCTGAATTTTTTCGGTCTGCCTTTGCGCGTTCGTTTTTCGCGAACGACTGGCCTACCTAACTTCATCAATTGCTGCGCGGTCAACCCAGCGCCGTTTCCCCAAGGAGACTGCAGTGCTTTTCAACTCTGCCATTTTTATTGCCGGATTCCTGCCCCTGGTGCTACTGGGATTTTTTTTGCTGGCAGGCATGGGCCAGCAGCGACTGGCGGGCGTCTGGCTGACGATTGCATCGCTGGTGTTTTATGGCTGGTGGAACCCGGGCTATGTGCCGCTGCTGGTGGGCAGCATGGCCTTCAATTACCTGCTGGGCGGCTACCTGCTCAAGCGCCCGTCCCGGGTTGCGCTGGTGCTGGGAGTCATGGCCAATCTTTTATTGCTTGGCTATTACAAGTACACCGGTTTTCTGGTGCGCACGCTTGACCAGGCCACTGGCCTGGGCTGGTCGATGAACGAGATTGTGCTGCCGCTGGCCATTTCGTTTTTCACCTTCCAGCAGATCGCCTACCTGGTCGATGCCCACGACGGCGCGGTCGTGGAACACGATTTCCTGAGCTATAGCCTGTTCATGACCTTTTTTCCACAGCTGATCGCAGGCCCCATCACGCATCACCGCGAAATGCTCGACCAGTTCCGCGATCCTGCCCATTTCCGGCCCCGGCTGGACAACATCGCCTTGGGCTCCACGCTGTTTTTGCTGGGACTGTTCAAGAAGGTCATCCTGGCCGACCCGCTGGGGGAGACTGCGTCCCCGGTCTTTGCCGCCGCTGCCGGTGGCATGGCGCTTTCGATGCATGACGCCTGGGCCGGTGCGCTGAGCTATACCCTGCAGATCTATTTCGATTTTTCCGGCTACACCGACATGGCCATCGGACTGGGCCTGCTGTTTGGCATCAGCCTGCCGGCCAACTTCGACAGCCCCTTCAAGGCGCGCAACGTGATCGAATTCTGGTCGCGCTGGCACATGACGCTGACGCGCTTTCTGACCGCCTATATCTACAACCCCATTGTGCTGCGGGTCACCCGTGCCCGGATGGCGGCGGGCAAGCCGCCGCCGCGCCGGGGCAAGATGACAGGGGGTACCTTTTTTGCGCTGGTCGCCTACCCAACCTCGCTGACGATGTTCATCTCGGGCGTCTGGCACGGTGCCGGCTGGCAGTTCGTGGTGTTCGGGCTGCTGCACGGTTTTTACCTCGTGGTGGCCCATGGCTGGCGGGCATTCAAGGCGACACGCGGCTGGAAGCTCGACAGCGAAGTTGCCTGGCACCGGGCCAGCGCTGTACTGCTGACTTTTTTATGCGTGGTCGTCGCCATGGTGTTTTTTCGTGCGGCCGACGTGCCCGCTGCACTGTCCGTGCTGGCTGGGATGACCGGCTTGAGCAACACGGTGCCGGTGGTCGATGCCTTCATCGCGCCCATGGTGAACCTCACGCTGCTGCAATCGCTCGGCCAGATCGCGCGCTCCGATTTCACGCCTATCGCGTTGCTGATGGTGTTTGTCTGGAGTTTGCCGAACACCCAGCAATGGATGCGCCACTACCGCACCGCACTCAACTGGCGGCCGCGCGAACACTGGCTGGAAAAGTCGCTGTCCGTCATCACTTGGCGCCCTGCGCCTGCCATCGGCATTGCTGTCGGCGTGCTCGGCTTCTTTGCGCTGGCCCGCGCATTTTCGGCCGCGCCTACCGAGTTTCTTTATTTCCAATTCTGACCTTCCTTCAGACCTTCACCCGGAGCAATTTTCAGTGGACTCACTTTTCTGGCTTGTGCAACATCCCGACCTCGGCGCAGCCATCAGCCAAGCGCGACAAGAGGCAGACCCGGCGGTGCGCCTGGCGCTGGCGGCCCGTCTGGCCGGATTCCAGCGCGACTTCACCCTGACGGGCCGCCTGGACCGCCTGGCCGCCGAAGGGCTTGCCAGCTTGGCTGAGGAAAAAACCCAGCACCCCAGCGGCTTCACGCTGCTGCGCATGGCGATCCTGGCATCGCACACCGTAGACCACCTGCTGCCGGCCATCCGCGTGGCCGGGCTGCAGCGCCGGCTGGCCCTCTCGACCTGGCTGGCGCCCTACGGACAGTACCGGCAGGCGCTGCTGGCAGGCAATGCCGAACTGGCCGACTTTGCGCCGCAGGTGGTGGTGCTGGCGCTGGACGCCCGCGACGCACCGCTGCAGTTGCCGCTGAACGCCTCCGAGGCCGAAGTCGCCGCCGCCGTCGAAGCCCGTGTCGACGAATTGCGGCTGTTGTGGCGCCAGGCGCGCGAGCGCCATGCCGCCCAGGTGGTGCAGCAGACCCTGGTGCCCGCCGACCCGCCGGTCTTCGGGTCTTTTGAAGGGCTGGTTCCGGCCGCGCCGCATGCGGTGATTGAGCGGCTCAACGCCGGCATTCGCGCCGCAGCGCGGCAGGACGGCGTATTGCTGCTCGACCTCGCCTGGACAGCGGCGCAGGGCGGTCACGGGCAGGGCATCGCCGACCCGGTCCGCTGGCACCAGGCCAAGCAGCTGGTCAGCCCGACCTTAGCGCCGGTCTACGGCGACCTGCTGGCGCGCATTGCCGCTGCCGTGGCTGGCCTGTCGCGCAAATGCCTGGTGCTCGACCTGGACAACACGCTGTGGGGCGGCGTGATCGGTGATGACGGCCTGGACGGCATCCGCCTGGGCCAGGGAAACCCGACCGGCGAGGCGTATCTGGCCTTTCAGCGCTACGCCGGCCTGCTGGCGCAGCGCGGCATCATTTTGGCGGTGTGCAGCAAGAACGACGCGGCCGTGGCCGAGGCAGGATTTGCTCATCCGGAAATGGCGCTCCGGCGCGCCGACATTGCAGCCTTTGTCGCCAACTGGGACGACAAGGCAGGCAACCTGCGCCGTATCGCTGGCATGCTCGACATCGGTCTGGACAGCTTGGTGTTTGTCGACGATAACCCAGCTGAGCGGGACATCGTCAGGCGCGAGCTGCCCGAAGTCGCTGTGCCGGAACTGCCCGAGGACGTGTCCGGCTACCCCTCCTGCCTTGCTGCAGCCGGCTATTTCGAGCCCGTGTCCTTCACGCTGGACGACGCCGCGCGTGGACGCAGCTATGCGCTGAACGCCGAACGCAAAGCGGCGCTGGGCGAGTCCACCGACATCGCCGGCTATCTGCGCGGCCTGGACATGACGCTGACCGCCGCACCGGTCGGCAAGGCCGAACTGCCGCGCGTGACGCAGCTGATCAACAAGACCAACCAGTTCAACCTGACCACGCGCCGTTACACCGAAGCCGAGGTAGCACAACTCGCCGGCGACCCGCAAGCGGTGGCGCTGGCGCTGCGCCTGTCAGACAAGTTTGGCGACAACGGCCTGATCAGCGTGCTGCTGGCGCGGCCCGATGCGGGCTTGCTGCCTGACGAGCTGCTAATTGACACCTGGCTCATGAGCTGCCGCGTGCTCGGCCGGCAGGTTGAGGAAGCTGTGCTGGGCGTGTTGGCGGCTGCGGCAGCGCAGCGTGGCAAAAAGGCGCTGATCGGCCAATACCGCGCCACGCCGCGCAACGGCATGGTCGCCGGGCATTACCAACGGCTGGGTTTTGTGGCGCGGCCGGCACCGCAAGGCACTGATCCGGGCTCGACCTTCTGGCAGTATGCGCTGACATCGAACCTTCCTTCCACACACTTTATCAAGGTGAACAACACATGACCGAAACAGAAATCCTGCACACGTTGAACCAAGTCTTCAGGGATGTGTTCGACAACGATGACATTGCACTGACCACCAAAACCACGGCCGAAGACATTGAAGGCTGGGACAGCCAGGCGCACGTCAACCTGATCGTCGCGGCCGAAGTGCGCTTTGGCATCCGCTTTCGAACTGCGGAGCTGGAGTCACTGCACGATGTAGGTCAGTTTGCCCAGCTGATCCAGACCAAGCTGGCGGGACGCTGACCGCCATGGCCCAAATCGCGAAAAAATTCAACACGAACAGGCCTGACGCGTCAACAGACACCAACGCCGGCAACGCAGCCGCTGCGCCGGCATTCGCCTTCAGGCGTTACCTGGCTTTTGTTCTGCTCGGCGTGTCTGGCGCACTGGCGGCGTTTTACGGCGCGCTGCTTATGCTCCAGTCCACTGACAACCTGCCGCCGCCGGCCTTTGCCAACTCGCTTTGCATCGATGAGAAGCTCTCTTTCATGCGCGAGCAACCGGCAGGGTCGCCGAATCTGCTGGTTATCGGCTCCTCGGTCGCGTGGCGCCATTTTGATGGTGCAACCGTGGCCAGCCAGTCAAAAGGCGTCCTCAAGCCGCTCAACGGCGCTTTTTGCGGCCTGCATGTCAACCAGTCGGCATTCACCGCCAACTGGTTGCTCGACCGCCTGCCGTCCATCCGGCAAGTGGTGCTGATCGCGGCGCCGCAAGATTTTTCTGAATGCAGCATCAACCGACAGGCAATTTTCAACCGGCAGGATGCAGACGACTACGTCTATGGCGGTGCCTCGCCATGGCCCTACTACCTGCGGTATTTTTCGCCGGTATCGCTGATGGGCAACGCACGTCGGGTCAAGGCCCGGCGCGCCAACCTCGTTGAGCTTGATCCGCTGGTTTTCACCGCCTATGGCGATGGTCCGCTCAAGACCGCAGACAGCCTGCTTGGAATGGGCTATGGGCAGTCCAAGCCGCTGGACCCCACGTGTTTTCAGGCACTGGAATCCCTGGCGCAACGCCTGCAAAAGGAAGGACGGCCATTCACCGTGGTGTCCTCGCCCCTTCATCCTGACTGGAAGACCACGGAAGACGCCAGCGGCGAGTTTATCAACGACTTCGACGCCAGGCTCGTCCAATCGTTGAAGGCTACCTCTGCCCGCTTCTGGGACGCTGACTCGGAATTGAAAACCTCGAACGCGGCGTTCACAGACGCCCTTCATCTGCGCTGGTCAGCGGCGCAGGACTTTTCTATAGCGCTGGCAAAACAGCTTTTACCTGCCCATTCTTCCCAATAAGCCTTGACGCTTTTTGCGCGGCTGGCCGGCGATCAGGCAAGTTCGGCTGACAGCCAGCCGCGCAGGCTGTTGACAAAAGCCCAAGCCTTTACACACGGCAGGTCGTCCAGCCGAACCACCGACTCAACCATCTGGCCCGCCTGCAGTGCCAGCGCCCGGCCCACGCCGGGCAGCAGCCCGCAGGCCAGCGGCGGCGTGACCCAGCGGTCATCCATCAACATCGCCAGGTTGCCGCGCGTGCATTCGGTGATTTCGCGCTGTTCATTCCACAGCACGGTGTCAAAAACATCAGGCACGGTGGGCGTGAAGGCGTTGTAATGGGCGCGCCGCGTGGTCTTGAAGCGCACAAATTCACTCTGCGCGTCGATGAGCGGACTGGCAGCGAGTTGCAGACGGACGCGGGCGGGTGAGGAGTCCATGGCAAAGGCTTCGGCATGGGCCTGGCCTCGGGCATTGAGTAGCAAGCGCACGCGCCACAGGCCTTGCGGATGCGCTTGCGCCAACGCGTCCAGGCAACGCTGCACGATGGCCGCATTCCACAAATAGCCGAAGTGCGCTGCGGCGCCGGCCATCCGCGCCAGATGCGCGGCGGCATGGCGCAGCTGGCCGTTTTCAAGCGCCAAGGTTTCCAGCAGGTCGAAACTCTGGCTGGCGCGCTCCAGAAATTTGCGCTTGTCGCGCCACTCCTGCCATTCGGCGTCAGGCAGCGCGCTGGAGGTAATGCCGCTGCCAATGCCGCAGCGCAGCCCGTCGCCCCGGACGATGACGGTGCGGATCGGCACGTTGAACGTGGCCCGGATGCCCTGCCCCGGCTCAGCTGGCCGCACGACGCCGATGGCGCCGCAGTACACGCCGCGCGGCCCGGCTTCCAGCGCGCGGATCATCTGCATGGCGCGCACCTTGGGCGCGCCAGTGACCGAGCCGCAGGGAAACAGCGCGCCGAACACGTCGGCCAGCGTGGTGCCGGCGCGGGTTGTGGCCTGCACGTCTGACGTCATCTGCCACACGCTGGGCAATCCTTCGGTGTGAAACAGTCGCGGCACCCGCACGCTGAAAGGCTGGGCGATGCGCGAGATGTCGTTGCGCAGCAGGTCCACGATCATGACGTTTTCGGCGCGCTCCTTGGGCGATGCACGCAGGGCGTCGGCCTGGGCGGCGTCAGCTTCTGGCGTGGCGCCGCGCGCGGCCGTGCCTTTCATGGGCCGGGCCAGGATGCTGCCGTTTTGCCAGTCAAAAAACAGTTCGGGTGACACCGACAGCAGTTGCTCATCGCCGGTGTCGATGAAGGCCGCGTAGCCACCGGGTTGGGCGCGCTGCAGGGCGGCGAACAGGGCCGGCGCCGCGCCTGCTTCGGGTTCGCCAGCCCACCCGCCCAAGTGCGGCGCGGTCAGGTTCACCTGGTACAGCTCGCCGGCGGCAATGGCTTGCTGAATGTGCGCCACGGCCGCGTCAAACGCCGGGCGCGGGCAGGTGTCACGCCATTCAACGCGGGCGCTGGCGACGACGTTGTCGTCTTCAGGCCAGGACAAGGGCGCGTCATGCACGGCAAACCAGGCCAGCGGGCCATCGGCCGGATGCACGGCCAGCGCGGTGTCAAACGCCGGGGCGGCTTCGTAGCGCAGGTAGCCGATGCACCAGCGGCCCTGCTCGGCGGCGGCCTGTACGGCGTCGAGTACGGCGCGCACCTCGTGCGGCGCATGCGCCACCAGCACGGCGCGCGGCGCGCCAAAGGCATGGCGCAGGCGCGGCGCGGCGCTGTCGTCGGGGTTGGAAAAGTCTATACGGGCAGAAATATGCATCAAATCAGCCTTTTGCGCTTGCTGGTATTGCGCAAGCAGCTATTAAAAAAGTAGCATTAAGGGCTTAGGCACCGCTGGCCCTCGCCCCCAACCCGTTTTAACAGGGAGAGGGGGTAGAACCGGAGCGTCAGAATTTGCCCAAGTCTCAAGCCGCGCCGATGTTCGGCACCAGCCCGGCGGTGGGCTGGCCGCTTTTGAGCGCGGCCGTGAAGGCCAGCATGCGGTCAATCGGCAGGCGGGCGCGCAGGCCGAGCGCCGGGTCGATGTGGACTTCGTTCGCGCCGGTTTCCAGCACCTGCGCCAGCCCGGCCAGAGAGTTCATCGCCATCCACGGGCAGTGCGCGCAGCTTTTGCAGGTGGCGCTGTTGCCGGCTGTGGGCGCTTCGATGAAGACCTTGCCGGGGTTCAGCGTGCGCAGCTTGTGCATCATGCCGTTGTCGGTGGCGACGATGAATTCGGGCGCGTCGATTTCGCGCGCCGCTTTCAAAATGGCCGAGGTCGAGCCGACCGCGTCGGCCAGCGCCACCACATCGAGCGGCGATTCCGGATGCACCAGCACCTTGGCCAGCGGGTGCGCCTGCATCAACGCCTGCAGCTCGAAGGCCTTGAACTCGTCATGCACGATGCACGCGCCGTTCCACATCACCATGTCGGCGCCGGTCTCGCGCTGGATGTAGCCGCCCAGGTGCCGGTCGGGCGCCCAGAGGATTTTCTGGCCGCTTTCCTTGAGGGCGCGAACAATGTCCAGCGCGCAGCTCGACGTGACGACCCAGTCGGCCCGCGCCTTGACGGCTGCGCTGGTGTTGGCATACACCACCACCGCGCGGTCAGGGTGCGCGTCGCAAAAGGCGCTGAATTCGTCAATCGGGCAGCCCAGGTCGAGCGAACAAGTGGCGTCCAGGTCGGGCATCAGCACGCGCTTTTCGGGCGACAAAATCCTGGCGGTTTCGCCCATGAAGCGAACGCCCGACACCACCAGCGTCTGCGCCGCATGGTCGCGCCCGAAGCGCGCCATTTCCAGCGAATCGCTGACCAGCCCGCCGGTTTCCTCGGCCAGGTCCTGCAGGTCGGGGTGCACATAGAAGTGCGACACCATGACGGCGTTTTTGGCTTCCAGCAGGCTGCGGATACGGTCTTTCAGCGCCGCCCGCTCGGCCTGCGTTGGCTCGACCGGCACGCGCGCCCAGGCATGGCGGGTCGTGCAAAGGGCTGATTCGGGCAGTGGCTGCTCGTAGCCGACATGGATGCGGGAAATGACGGAAGTATTCATCGCTCGCCCCCTTGCAGCGCAACCATGCGCATTGAAAAATCAACCGCCTGCACGTCCTTGGTCAAGGTGCCAATCGAAATACGGTCAACACCGGTTTCTGCCAGCGCGCGCAGGCCCGTCAGCGTGACGCCGCCCGAAATTTCCAGAATCGCCCGGCCAGCGTTCAGACGCACGGCTTCCTGAAGCGTGGCGATGTCCATGTTGTCGAGCAGCACCATGCGCGCGCCGGCGTCCAGCGCCTGGCCCAGCTGGTCCAGGTTTTCCACCTCGATCTCGACAAAATCAGCCTGCGCGGCGATCAGCCCGGCCTGCTGCATCACCTGCGCAATGCCGCCGGCTGCCGCAATATGGTTTTCCTTGATCAGCACAGCGTCATACAGACCAATCCGGTGGTTGGTGCCGCCGCCAGCCAGCACCGCGTATTTTTGCGCCAGTCGCAGCCCGGGCAGCGTCTTGCGGGTATCGACAATGCTGGCTTGGGTGCCCGCCACCTGGGCGACATACGTCGCGGTCTTGGTGGCGACTGCGCTTAAAAGCTGCAAAAAATTCAGCGCCGTGCGCTCGGCCGACAGCAGCGCGCGCGCCTGGCCGTGCATTTCCACCACCACCTGGTTGGGCGCGCAGTGTTCGCCGTCGCGCACCTGCCAGACGATGCGGGCCTGCGGGTCCAGCTGCCGGATGGCGGCCTCGAACCAGGCCGTGCCGCACAGCACCGCGCTTTCTCGCGCCAGCACCCGGGCATGCGCCTGGCGGGCCGGATCGATCAGCGCGGCCGTCAAGTCGCCACTGCCAATGTCTTCTGCCAGCGCGCGCGCCACATCGGCCACCGCCAGCGTGGCTACCGAATCCGCATTGAAATCAAAGGACTTTGTCATAAGCAACCGGGTAAAAAAGGCAACTGAAAGTGCACTTATATAATTAATAATCAAAAATCTATTGACCACCAGTCCAAATGTTACCGCTCTTGAAGGGCGCTCTGGGGACGGTGGATTGCCAACACCCTGGGCCCGCTGGCTTTACTCCTCTTTCCATCATGTTCAGAACCCTGCTCAAATCCAAAATCCACCGCGCCGCCGTGACCCACTGCGAGCTCAATTACGAGGGTTCCTGCGCCATCGACGAAGACCTGCTGGACGCTGCCAACCTGGGCGAAAATGAACAGGTACACATCTGGAACATCAACAACGGCGAGCGTTTCATCACCTACGCGATCCGTGCCGAACGCGGCAGCCGCATCATTTCGGTCAACGGCTCGGCAGCGCGCCGCGCGTGCGTGGGCGACCTGGTCATCATTGCCGCCTTTGCGCAGGTTGAAGAACAGGAAGTCGCCGGGTTCAGCCCCAAGCTGGTGTTCGTCAACCCGGACAACCGCATCAAGGAAGAACGCTCGACCATTGCGGTCCAGATGGCTTGATTCAGCCGCTTACCGTAGAGTTTTCGATGGACAACGCCTTGATGATCCAGCGCAGCCTGCGCCATGTGTGGCACCCGTGCACGCAAATGAAGCTGCACGAAACGCAGCCGCTGGTGCCGATTGCCCGGGCCGAAGGTGTCTGGCTGTATGACCTGGAAGGCCGGCGCTACCTGGACGGCATCAGTTCCTGGTGGGTCAACCTGTTTGGCCACAGCCATCCGCACATCAAGGCTGCCCTGGTAGACCAGCTGGACCGGCTCGACCATGTCATGCTGGCCGGTTTCACGCACACGCCGGTGGTCGAACTGTCAGAGCGGCTGGGCGCGCTGACCGGACTGGGCCATGCCTTTTACGGCAGCGACGGCGCCAGCGCCACCGAAATCGCCCTGAAGATGAGCGCGCATTACTGGCGCAACACCGGCCGGCCCGAAAAATGCAGGTTTATCGGCCTGGCGGGCGGCTACCACGGCGAAACCGTGGGCGCACTGGCGGTGACCGATATCGCGATATTCCGCGAAGCCTATGCGCCGCTGGTGCGGCTGGCCGCCACCGTGCCCAGCCCCGATGCGCGCGCCGCCCTGTCCGGCGAAACGCCTGCTGACGCAGCCCGGCGCGCGGCGGCAGGTCTGAAGGACTGGCTGGAACAGCACCATGCCCAGACCGCCGCGCTGATCCTGGAGCCGATGGTGCAGTGCGCCGCCGGCATGGCGATGTATGACGCGGCCTACCTGCGCGAAGCGCGCGCCCTGTGCGACCGCTACGAGGTGCACCTGATTGCCGACGAAATTGCCACCGGCTTTGGCCGCACCGGCACGATGTTCGCGCACCAGCAGGCCGGCATCCGGCCCGACTTCATCTGCCTGTCCAAAGGGCTGACCGGCGGCACGCTGCCCCTGTCGGCCGTGCTGACCACCGACACGGTGTACGACGCGTTTTACGACGACGACGTGGCCCGGGGGTTTCTGCATTCGCACTCCTACACCGGCAACCCGCTGGCCTGCCGCGCCGCGCTGGCGACGCTCGAATTGTTTGACCAGACCGACGTGCTGGCCAAAAACGCCGATCTGGCCTTGAAACTGGACCAGGCTTTCGCACCGCTGACGCACCATCCATCGGTCAGGAATGCACGCCGGCTGGGCATGATCTGGGCCTGGGACATTGACGAAGGCTTTGACGGCGCCCCCCCGCAGCCCGGGTTTGCCACCCGCTACGCACAGCAGGCCATGGCGCAAGGCGTGGTGTTGCGCCCCATAGGCAACACGATTTACGCCATGCCGCCTTATGTGCTGGATGCGCAAACCACGGCGCATCTGGCGAACGCCGCACTGGCCGCATTGCAGGCCACGCTGGCCGAAAAAGGCGATGCGCTTTGAAAACGCTGTCGCTGTTCGTCACTGGCACCGACACCGGCGTGGGCAAAACGCGGGTCAGCACTGCCCTGCTGCAAGCCTTGTCAGCCCACCATTCACGCGTCGTGGGCATGAAGCCGGTGGCGGCCGGCACCGAACTCATCAACGGCGTGATGAGCAATGAAGACGTGGTCGCCCTGCGTGCCGCGTCCACCTGCGCCGTGCCGCCCGAACTCGACAACCCGGTGCTGCTGCCAGACCCGGTGTCGCCGCACATCGCGGCTGCGCGCGCAGGCGTAAAAATTGATATCGCCCACCTGGTGGCCTGTCACCGCGCATTGGAGACGTTGGCCGACGCCGTGGTGGTCGAAGGCGCGGGCGGTTTTCTGGTGCCGCTGTCAGACCTTGAGACCGGCGCCGACCTGGCGCAGGCGCTGGCCTTGCCGGTGGTGCTGGTGGTCGGCCTGCGGCTGGGCTGCCTGAACCACGCGCTATTGACGCTGGAGGCCATCCAGGCGCGCGGCTTGACGCTGGCCGGCTGGGTCGCCAACCACGTCGATCCAGCCATGCTGGCGCAGCAGGACAACCTCGCTTTCCTGCGGCAAAAGATCCAGGCGCCGCTGCTGGCAACCATTCCTTACCAGCGCGTGCCCGACCCGGACGCGCTGAGATTCAACCTTCCCCTGGAATGGCAATGACCAATTCGTGGCTTGACGAATTTCCGGCCCGCGTGGCCGAACTGGACCAAAACCACCTGCGCCGCCAGCGCCGAGTGGTCACGCCTGAAAGCGGAGCCCGCCTGAAGGTGAACGGACAAAGCATGCTGGCTTTTTGCAGCAACGACTACCTCGGCCTGGCCACGCACCCAGCACTGGTGCAGGCGGCCTGCGACGCCGCCCAGGCTTATGGCGTGGGTTCCGGCGGCTCGCCGCTGGTCAGCGGCCACAGCGCGGCCAATGCGGCGCTGGAGCAGGAACTGGCCGCCTTCGTGGGCCTGGAGCGGGCGTTGTATTTTTATGCCGGTTATGCCACCAACACCGGCATCATTCCGGCGCTGGTCGCAAGCGGCGACGCAATTTTTTCGGATGCGCTGAACCATGCCTGCCTGATTGACGGCGCCCGTCTGTCGCGCGCGCAGATTCACCCCTATGCGCATGCCGACCTGGCCGCGCTGGCGCGTGAACTGGCGCAAAGCAGCGCCCGGCGCAAGCTGGTCATCAGCGATGCGGTGTTCAGCATGGATGGCGACAGTGCCGACATCACCGGCCTGCTGGCGCTGTGCGAACGCCACGACGCCCTGCTGCTGCTCGACGATGCCCACGGTTTCGGCGTGCTGGGCCCGCAAGGCCGGGGCAGCCTGGCCGCCGCCGGACTCATCGGGCCGAAGGCTTCGCGCCGCGTGCTCTACATGGCGACGCTGGGCAAGGCCGCCGGTGTGGCGGGCGCCTTCGTGGCAGGGCATGACGCGCTGGTTGAATGGCTGCTGCAAAAAACCCGCAGCTATATTTTTGCCACCGCTGCCCCGGCGCTTCTGGCCAGCGCCTTGCGCACCAGCCTCCAGCTGATTGAGCGCGAAGACTGGCGGCGCAGCCATCTGCAACAGCTGATCACGCGCCTGCGCAGCGGCTTGAGTGCCGGGCTGCAGGGCAGTGGCTGGAAGCTGTCCGACTCCCAAACCGCCATCCAGCCGCTGCTGATTGGCCGCAATGACGAGGCACTGGCGGTGATGGACGGCCTGCGCCTGCGCGGCATCTGGGTGCCAGCAATTCGCCCGCCCACCGTGCCCGAGGGAACGGCCCGTCTGCGCATTGCCCTGTCGGCAGCCCATACCGAAACCGATGTGGACCAGCTGCTTGAAGCCCTGACCACGCTGGCCAAACCGTTGCGCTGAAGCCGTCCCCGACCCGGACTCAGCCAAGTTCCAAAATCCATTTTTCACAAAAAAACAGACGCTTGACACTTTCGCAGCAAAAACCATCACTTTGCACCGCCACAGTGCAGCCGCAGCGCCAGCGCTGAAAACCGGCGCCGAACGCTGGCGTGTTGACGCCACCGGAGAACTGTTTAACCGGCTCTTCCCCGGTCAAGGCCTTTTTTTGAAACCATTTTTTTTACTGTCGTCCATGCCCAGAATCTCGCTTGAAACCGACCTCGACCGCGCTGCGGCAGGCTGCCGGGTCATGATGGCCGCCTTGCCCCGGCAAAAGAGCGCAAGCCCTCAGTGCGCTTGCCAGCGGCCTGCTGCGCTGTCAACATGACCACTGCTTTTGATCTTGACTGACCTGCACCATGCTTGACATTGCCGCCGCCTGCCTCGTCATCACCGCCCTGCTGTCCTGGCTGAACCAGCGCTTCGTCAAGCTGCCCACCACCATCGGCGTGATGGTGATTGCGCTGGTGCTCTCGCTGTCCATTGCCGGCCTGGACGCGCTGGACTGGGTGCGGGTGCTGCGGCGCTATGAGGAATCGCTGATCCGCTCAATCGACTTTTCAGAAGTGCTGATGCAGGGCATGCTGTCGCTGCTGCTGTTTGCCGGCGCAATGCATGTCGACCTGAGCCAGCTCAAGGCCCATCGCTGGCCGGTGGCCATCCTGGCGCTGGTCGGTACGCTGATCTCCACCGGGCTGGTGGGTGGCGGCGTGTGGCTGGCAATGCCCTGGCTCGGACTGCCGCTGAGCCTGACGCACTGCCTGCTGTTTGGTGCGCTGATCTCGCCCACCGACCCGATTGCCGTCATGGGCATCCTGAAGTCAGCCGGCGCACCCAAGAACCTGGAACTGGTGATTGCCGGCGAATCCCTGTTCAACGACGGCGTGGGCGTGGTCGTTTTTGCGCTGCTGCTGCAAATGCTGGTCAGCGGCAGCACGCCCACGGCAGGCGAAGCGGGCATGCTGCTGCTGCGCGAGGCAGGTGGCGGCATGGTCTTTGGACTGGTGCTGGGTTATGTGACCTACCGTTTGCTCAAGAGTGTGGACGATTACCAGGTCGAAGTGTTGCTGACGCTGGCGGCCGTCATGGGCGGCTACGCGCTGGCCAGCCACCTGCATGTCTCCGGCCCGCTGGCGATGGTCGCCGCCGGACTCGTTGTGGGCAACCAGGGCCGCGCCCTGGCCATGTCGGACACCACGCGCCGCTATGTCGACATGTTCTGGGAGTTGATTGACGGCATCCTGAACGCCGTGCTGTTTGTGCTGATCGGCATGGAAGTGCTGCTGTTCAGCCTGTCCACCTCGCTGCTGTTGGGCGGCGCGGTGGCTATCGTGGTGACGCTTGTGGCGCGGCTGCTGACGGCCGGACTGACGGCAGGCATGTTTGGAAAGCGTTTTGGCCTGCCGCGGGGTTCCTGGAAAGTGCTGACCTGGGGCGGCCTGCGCGGCGGCATTTCGGTGGCACTGGCGCTGTCGCTGCCCGCCGGGCCCGAACGCTACACCGTGCTGGCGCTAACATACTGCGTGGTCGTGTTCTCGATTCTGGTACAGGGTTTGAGCATTGCCCGTGTGGTGCGCAGCACCCTGCGCAGTGCACCTTGAGCCCTCATGACGATTGCCCCCGACACGGACGCCTGTTGCTGAATTACGCGCGGATGAAAGAATTTGCATCACCTGCAGGACGACACCGGCCAAAGCTGGCGGCGCATCGCCCTGTTGACCGCCCAGGCCGCAATCGAGGTGACTCGCTGCGGCCGCCTTGAGCAGCCTTGGCCAAACCATCTCACCCCCGGCACGGAATAAATCCCGCAACCCATTTTTTCAAGAAAGAAAACCATTCATGAACACCACCGCAGCACAAACCATCACCCTGCACCGCCCCAATCCGGCGGCAGCGCCCACCCCGAAAACCGGCCCCGAACGCTGGAGCGTTGACGCCATCGAGGCGCTGTTCAACCTGCCGTTCCCCGAGTTGATGCACCAGGCGCAAACCGTGCACCGCGCGCATTTCGACCCGACGCAGGTTGAATTTGCCACGCTGCTGTCGGTCAAGACCGGCGGCTGCGCCGAAGATTGCGGCTACTGCCCACAAGCCGCCCGTTACGACACCGGCGTCGAAGCCAGCAAGCTGATGGAGCCCGCTGAAGTGCTGGCCGCCGCCAAACTCGCGCAAGCCGCTGGCGCCACGCGCTTTTGCATGGGTGCCGCCTGGCGTTCGCCCAAAGAGCGCGACATTGAAAAAGTCGCCGAACTGATCCGCACTGTCAAGGCACTGGGGCTGGAAACCTGCGCCACGCTGGGCATGCTCGAAGACGGCCAGGCGCAAACATTGCAAGACGCGGGGCTCGACTACTACAACCACAACCTGGACAGTGCGCCCGATTTCTATGGCGACATCATCACCACGCGCAACTACCAGGACCGGCTCGACACGCTCGCCCGCGTGCGCAGCGCCGGCGTTAAGGTCTGCTGCGGCGGCATTGTCGGCATGGGCGAAACCCGCCGCCAGCGTGCCGGCCTGGTGGCCGAACTGGCCAACCTCACGCCTTACCCGGAATCGGTGCCCATCAACAACCTGGTGAAAATCGAAGGCACGCCGCTGGCCGATCAGGCCGACCTGGATCCGTTCGAATTTGTGCGCACCATTGCCGTCGCGCGCATCACCATGCCCACCGCACGGGTGCGCCTGTCGGCTGGCCGCCAGCAAATGGGTGACGCGGTGCAGGCGCTGTGTTTCCTGGCCGGCGCCAACTCGATTTTTTACGGCGACAAGCTGCTGGTCACCGGCAACCCCGACACCGACGCCGATGTCACGCTGCTTGAGCGGCTGGGCATGCGCCGTTCGGCGCCGCAAGCGGCTTGAGCTGATCTACCCGGGGGCCTTCTGGCACGGCCAGAGGCCCGAGTTCACCAGCCGCCAGCGGATTAAACTTCCGCTCATTCAGGAGAGCGCCCATGACCCCCGCCAATGCAGCCACGGCAACGTCCACAGTCCCCGCAGCCACGCCTTACGGCACGCTGCCACCGGCGTCCAGCCCTTCGGCGCGCAAGCCCATGAGCCTGCCGCGCCTGCGCGAAATGCACGCCCACGGCGACAAGATCACCATGCTCACCGCTTACGACGCCACCTTTGCCGCCGTGGCGGACGCCGCCGGCGTCGAATGCATCCTGGTCGGCGACTCGCTCGGCATGGTGTGCCAGGGGTTGTCGAGCACCGTCGGCGTGACGCTGGAAACCATGCGCCACCACACCGAATGCGTGGCCAACGGCCTGCGCCGCGCGCAAGGCGTGGCCTGGCTGATTGGCGACCTGCCCTTTGGCAGCTACCACGAATCAAAAGAGCAGGCGCTGCGCAGCGCGGTGGTGCTCATGCAGGCCGGCGCGCACATGGTCAAGTTGGAGGGCGGCGGCTGGACCACGGAAACGGTGCGTTTTCTGGTCGAACGCGGCATACCGGTCTGCGCCCACCTGGGCCTGACGCCGCAAACCGTGCATGCGCTGGGCGGCTACCGCGTCCAGGGCAAGACCGAGGAATCAGCCACGCAGCTGCGCCGCGAAGCCGGCGCGTTGCAGGACGCGGGCGCGTCGATGCTGGTGCTGGAAATGGTGCCGGCGGCGCTGTCACTGGAGGTCACGCAACTGTTGACGCACTGCCCGACCATCGGCATTGGCGCGGGCAACGGCACGTCGGGCCAGGTGCTGGTGCTGCACGACATGCTGGGCATGAACCTGGGCAAGATGGCCAAGTTCGTGCGCAACTTCATGGACGGCGACAGCAACAAAAGCGCCAGCGTGCGCGGCGCCATGGAAGCCTATGTGCAGGCCGTGAAAGACGGCAGCTTTCCGGACAATGCCGTTCACGCCTGGTAGCCGCCCGGTTTTTTACGCGCCTCCAGCCTGCTAAATTCAGACCCGCCACCCCAGGCCTTTTCCAGGGAATAAAAAAATGCACATCGTCCACACCATCGCGGATTTGCGCGCGCAACTCAGCAACTTCAGACGCCCTGCCTTTGTGCCCACCATGGGCAACTTGCATGCCGGCCATATCGCGCTGGTCAAAGAAGCCAGGCCGCTGGGCGATGTCACCGTGTCCAGCATTTTTGTCAACCGCCTGCAGTTCGCGCCGCATGAAGACTTTGACAGCTACCCGCGCACGCTTGATGCGGACGCCCAGCGGCTTGAAGCAGCGGGCTGCGACGTGCTGTTTGCCCCGCGTGAAAAAGACCTGTACCCCGAACCGCAAACTTTCAAGGTGCATCCGGCCACCGATTTGAGCGACATGCTGGAAGGCCATTTCAGGCCCGGCTTTTTCATTGGCGTGAGCACCGTGGTGATGAAGCTGTTTTCCTGTGTTTTTGCCGGCATGCCGGGCGGCGTCGCGGCCTTTGGCAAGAAGGACTACCAGCAGGTCATGGTGGTGCGCCGAATGGTCCAGCAGTTTGCCCTGCCCATCGAGATTCTGGCCGGCGAAACGCAGCGTGCCGACGACGGGCTGGCCCTGTCGTCGCGCAACAGCTACCTCACGCCCGAGCAGCGGCAAGAAGCGGTGCATCTTTCGCAAGCCTTGCGCGTATTGGGCGAAGCTGCGCGAGCGGCGCCCGGCGTGCCCGACCTGGCCGCACTGGAGGCCCAGGCCCTGCAGGCGCTGGCGCGGCGCGGCTGGAAGCCCGACTACCTCACGGTACGCCGCCGCGCCGACCTGATGCTCCCGCAAGGCCCGCTGGGCAATGTGCCGCTGGTCGTGCTGGGCGCGGCCAAGCTGGGCAACACCCGGCTGATCGACAACCTGGAAATTTGAACCGAAACATAGCCGGACCTGCAGCAGCACGGAAATGTACTCACTCCTTTTTGTATAGCAGCTTGTAAAAGCTGGCCGTGCGCAAGAGATCTTTTTTAAAAAATTTTTTCCGGTACGGGCATGGCACATCTGCGCCGTCCATCGGTGCCTGCGCACTGCCATCTGAGCGTGATGTATAAACCGGTCAAAGGCAATCCTGCCGCTTACAAGGAGCTTCACCATGGCCATTGCACACGCCGCCCCCGGACAACTGGTTGACGTTCAGCCGCTGGGCAACCAGTTGTCTGAATCACGCAATGTCGCGCTGTTCAAGACCGATGAGCTGGAAGTCATTCGCCTGGTCATGCCGGCGGGAAAAACCATGCCGTCACACTGGGTCAAGGGCGAAGTCACGATTCACTGCCTGGAAGGAGAGATCGGCCTGACGGCGGGCGGACAAACCCGGCAGATGAAGGCCGGCCAGCTGGTCTGGCTCCAAGGCGGTGTGGACCATGCGCTGACGGCGGTGCTCGACTCGTCGCTGCTGCTGACCATCGTGCTTCGAAAATAATAATAAAAAACGCCTTCCCCGCAACAAGGACGGGCGCTTTCAGCTATCAATCCAATAGCAAATCAAGTTCAGTTGTCGGCTCGCGCTCCATCAGCAGCGCAACCGCCTCGGCTGCTTGGAGCCGGCCATCGAGCAAATCCACCACGCTTTGCGCAATCGGCATTTCCACACCCAGGCTGGCAGCGCGCTGCACCACAGTGCGGGCGCAGTAAACGCCTTCGGCCACATGGCCTAGCGACGTCAACACTTCACCCAGGGATTTGCCCTGCGCCAGCAAAAGGCCCACCTTGCGGTTGCGGCTCAAGTCGCCGGTGGCCGTCAGGACCAGGTCGCCCAGACCCGACAAACCGGTAAAGGTCTCGGGACGCGCACCGAGCGCCACGCCCAGGCGCATCATTTCAGCAAGTCCACGGGTAATGAGGGCGGCTCTGGCGTTAAAGCCCAGTTGCAGGCCATCGCACAGCCCGGCTGCAATCGCCATGACGTTCTTGACGGCCCCGCCAACCTCGACACCGATCAGGTCGTCGCTGGCATACACCCGCAGGCTGGGGCTGTGAAAGGCGGCCACCAGCGCATCACGCACTTCGGCGTGTTCACTGGCAGCAACCAGCGCCGTTGGCTGCTCACGTGCCACCTCCAGCGCGAAACTCGGGCCGCTGAGCACGCCCGCTCTCAAATCAGGCGCCACCTGTGCGCGGACCTCATGCACCATCAGGCCAAAAGGCGTTGAAGGAGACGCTGGCGCCGACGCCGACGCCGACGCCGACGCCGCAGATTCTGTCAAAACCGGCGCTTCAAGGCCCTTGCTGAGCCAAGCCACCGGCACTTGCGCATGCCTGAGTTGCAGCAGCATGCTGCGCGCGGCTGCCACTGGCCCGGCCAGGATGATCAGGTCTTGCCCTTTGACCACCTCGGCCAGCGACATGCCATTGCCGCCTTGCAAGCGCAGGCTGGACGGCAGGGCAATGTCGGGAAGGTAATGGGTATTGATCCGCTCGGCCTGCAAGGCCTGGAGCTGAACCGGATTGCGCGCCCACAGAGTGACTTCATGCCTGAGCACTCCGGCATCGGCAGCACCTGCAGCGTTGACGGCCAGCGCCGTGCCCCACGCACCTGCGCCCAATACGACAATTTTCATGCCGGCCGGGGCGCGTGGCCCAGGTTCACACGCTGCGCCATCAGACGATGATTTGTGGAGCTTCAGCCGAGGCCATCACGGCTTCGGCCTGCTGCTGCTCGTACATCGCCTGGAAATTGATTTCCGCCAGGTGCACCGGCGGGAAGCCGCCGCGCTGGATGATGTCCGCCACGTTGCCGCGCAGGTAGGGGTAGACGATTTGCGGGCAGGCAATGCCCATCAATGCACCCATCTGTTCGTTGGGCACATTGCGAATTTCAAAAATGCCGGCCTGCTTGGCTTCGACCATAAACACGGTCTTGTCCTCGATCTTGGTGTGCACGGTGGCCGTCACGGTGATTTCAAACAGGCCGTCAGCCACTGGCTTGGCATCGACACCGAGCTGGATCTCGACAGCAGGTTGCTCTTGGTTGAGCAGGATTTCTGGCGAATTTGGCTGCTCCAGCGACATGTCCTTGAGGTAAACGCGCTGGATCTGGAATACGGGGTCAAGATTTTCTTCGGCCATTGAGATCTTTCGTGAGGGTGTTTAAAAAACGTTGGGATGCGCAAGCCCCTGCGCTGTTCGCGCGGGACAGGGCTTGGGCAAAGGCCATTCGAGGTGGATTATCTCAGGGACTTGGCCCTGTTAAAAACGCCAGCCGGGGTTTCAGGCGGCGTCTGCCAGCAGCGACTCCAAGCCGCCACGGTCGTCCAAAGCCATCAAATCGTCGCAGCCACCGACATGCGTGGAACCAATGAAAATTTGCGGCACGGTGCGCCGGCCTGTGATCTGCATCATTTGCTGGCGTTCGCCCGGCACCAGGTCAACCCGGATTTCATCGAGCACGGCGACGCCGCGCTCCTTGAGCAATTGTTTGGCCTGGATGCAGTACGGGCAGGAGCCGGTGGTGTAAATCTTGACGGTTTGCATGGTTTTCCTGTGGTGCGGCGTCGCGGCAGGCGCGGCGTCCGATGGGTGTGATCAATGCCAGCGCCGAGCGACGACAGCGCTCAAGCAGGCAAGAAAAAGACGCTTTATCAGGCTTTCTCTAAGGGTAGGTTAGCGTCTTTCCAGGCTTTGAGCCCGCCGCCCAAAGATTGGGCTTGGTCGTAACCGAGCTTTTTGGCGGTGGCCACGGCCCGGCTGGAGCGTGCACCAGTCGCGCAAACAAGGATCAAGGGCAAGGCCTTGTTCTTGACGACCGAGGGCAACTTGGCTTCCAGGTCGGCCAGGGGGATGTTCTTGGCGCCGGTCACATGGCCGGCGGCAAATTCGGCAGGCTCACAAATGTCCACCACCACGGCCTTTTCACGGTTGATGAGCTGCACTGCCCCGCTGGCGTTGAGTGCGCCAGCATTCATGCTGCCCGCAATCAGTGGCCAGACCAGCATGCCGCCCGAGGCAATGGCTATCGAAATCAGCATCCAGTTATCAATCAGAAATTTCACGTAAACCCTTTGTATGTTTTTCACTTGAAGGCTGATTTTAGAATGGGGGCACAAGTTCGCCCCAAAGCCGGCTTTTAAATTTCACCTTTGTGCTTTTCATTTCTTCCAAAACATCACTGCCATGTACAAACTCGTGCTCATCCGCCACGGCGAATCAACCTGGAACCTGGACAACCGATTCACCGGCTGGACCGATGTCGACCTGACCGAAACCGGCATCGCCCAAGCCAAGAATGCCGGCCAACTGCTAAAGGCCGAAGGTTACGACTTCGACATCGCCTACACCAGCGTGCTCAAGCGCGCCACGCGCACGCTTTGGCATGTGCTGGATGAAATGGACCAGACCTGGCTGCCCGTGGTGCACAGCTGGCGTTTGAACGAGCGGCATTACGGCGACTTGCAGGGCTTGAACAAGTCCGAAACGGCCAAGAAGTTTGGTGACGAGCAGGTGCTGGTCTGGCGCCGCAGCTACGACACGCCACCGCCGCCGCTGGCAGCCAGCGACGCCCGCAGCGAGCACGGCGACCGGCGTTACGCCAAGCTGCTGCCAGGCCAGGTGCCACTGACTGAATGCCTCAAGGACACGGTCGAACGCGTGCTTCCTTTCTGGAACGAAGCCATGGCGCCTGCCATCAATGCAGGCAAGCGCCTGGTGGTGGCCGCACACGGCAACTCGATTCGTGCACTGGTGAAATACCTCGACAACATTTCCGACAGTGAGATCGTGGGCCTGAATATTCCCAACGGCATACCGCTGGTTTATGAGCTGGACGAGAACCTCAAGCCACTGCGCAGCTACTATTTGGGCGACAGCGAAGCAGTCGCCAAAGCTGCAGCGGCCGTTGCCGCGCAAGGCAAGGCCGCCTCAGTCTAGAACGCCGCTGGACAAGCCGAACAATGGACGGGGGGTTGGGCAGGAAACCATGGTTCCCAAATGCCCCTTGCCAGACCCATGACGCCTGTTGTCTGCAATGATGCGGCATTGCACCTCGTAAAAGGCGCGTCTTTCCGTACATTTGGTTGTTATTGTCCTGCCGCTTATGGAACTGCAGCTAGACATATGTATCCAAGGTGTATATTGCTTCTCACAAAAAAGGAGCGTGGACTCCTTCAACAGGCTTAGGAAAATCTAATGGGTCAGAAGCTAAAAATTGCCGGATGGATTTCAATCGGTGTGGTGGCAGGCGCCCTCACCACAGTGCAGCTGCAGGCGGTTGCGCGAGCGGGCATGGCGCCCTTGCCACTCGAAGAACTGCAGCAACTCGCGGCTGTCTTTGGCATGGTCAAGACTGACTATGTCGAGCCCGTGGATGAAAAGAAACTGATCACCGATGCCATCTCGGGCATGGTCGCCAGCCTTGATCCGCATTCGGTGTATTTCGACAAGAAATCCTACAAGGAATTTCGCGAAGGCACGTCAGGGCGTTTCGTTGGCGTTGGCATCGAAATCACCCAGGAGGATGGACTGGTCAAGGTGGTGTCACCGATTGAAGGCTCCCCTGCCGACCGCGCCGGACTCAAACCGAATGACCTGATTACCCGCATTGATGACACCGCCGTCAAGGGACTGAGCCTGAACGATGCCGTGAAAAAAATGCGGGGCGAGCCGCAAACCAAGGTCATGCTGACGATTTTTCGCAAAGACGAAAGTCGCACGTTCCCGGTCAGTATCACGCGTGAAGAAATTCGCACACAGTCGGTTCGCAGCAAGGTGGTTGAGCCAGGCTATGCCTGGATTCGCCTGAGCCAGTTCCAGGACCGGACAGTGGACGACTTTGTTACCAAAATTGAACAGATTTACAAAGAGGAGCCCAAGTTGAAGGGCATGGTGCTCGACCTGCGCAATGACCCGGGCGGTCTTCTGGACGCGGCCGTGGCCATATCGGCAGCATTTTTGCCTGACAACGTGACCGTGGTTACCACCAACGGCCAGCTGGCCGAAAGCAAGTCGGTCTACAAGGCCTCGCCAGAGTTCTACCAGCGGCGTAGCGGAGTCGATCCGCTCAAACGCCTGCCCGCGGCCCTCAAGACCGTGCCGCTCGTGGTGCTGGTGAATGAGGGTTCCGCCTCGGCCAGCGAAATTGTGGCGGGTGCCCTTCAGGACTACAAGCGTGCCACCATCATGGGCACCCAGACCTTTGGCAAGGGCTCGGTGCAGACGGTACGGCCTCTGGGCCCTGACACCGGCATCAAGCTGACCACGGCACGCTATTACACGCCCAGCGGCAAATCAATCCAGGCGCGCGGCATCGTGCCAGACGTGCTGATCGATGAAACGGCAGAAGGCAGTCCTTTTGCAGCACTGCGCACCCGTGAAGCCGACCTGGAAAAACACCTCAACAGTGGCCAGGGTGCAGAAGTCAAGGACCCGGGCCGTGAAAAAGCCCGTGAGGAAGCGCTCAAACGCCTTGAGGAAGAAGCCAAGAAAACGCCTGAGCAGCGTCGCCTCCCCGAACTGGGCAGCGACAAGGACTTCCCGTTGGCCCAGGCCATCAACCAGCTTAAGGGACGTCCAGTGCTCGTCAGCAAGACAGCGGTCGTCGAACCTAAAAACGAGAAAAAAGACAACTAGGCAACCGGTTCGTCCAGTCCAGGCAAAGCCCGTCCCTTTCCGGACGGGCTTTGCTTTTCCGCTCCCGAACGTCATGCCATCCAGCGGCTTTTTTTGAAATTTCCAGCATCATGAATGACGATCAGCTGCTCCGCTACTCGCGCCATATTTTGCTCGACGAGATAGACATCGAAGGGCAACAAAAACTTCTCGACGCGCACGTGCTGGTCATTGGCGCGGGGGGATTGGGCTCGCCGGTCGCGCTTTATCTTGGCAGCGCTGGTGTCGGCCGTATCACGATGGTTGACGATGACCGTGTCGATGTCACCAACCTTCAACGTCAGATTGCCCACACGGTGTCGCGAATCGGCGAGTTCAAAGCGTTGTCGGTGGTGCAGGCCGTCGCTGCCGTGAACCCGGATGTCAAAGTCGTCCCGGTGATGCAAAGAGCGGACGACGCCCTGCTAGACCACTTGGTCCCTCAAGCAGATTTGGTACTTGATTGCACCGACAACTTCAAAACCCGACACACTATTAATCGTGCCTGCGTCAGGCACCACAAGCCGCTGGTTTCAGGCGCGGCCATCCGGTTCGACGGTCAAATCTCGGTCTATGACGCCAGGTTTCCTGACTCTCCATGCTATGCATGCATTTTTCCTGAATCAGACCTGCCCGAAGAAATCAGTTGCGCCACCATGGGCGTGTTTGCACCGCTCGTCGGTATCGTGGGCGCGATGCAAGCCGCCGAGGCCTTGAAGTTGCTGTGTGGCATCGGGCAGGCGTTGACGGGCCGGCTTTTAATGCTTGATGGCAAAAGCATGGAGTGGCACCAGATGATGCTGGGGCGCAATGAAGAATGCGCAGTCTGCGGAAATGCAGACAAAAGAATTTGACGGGTTAGTGCGCGTCAGCATTCACTGACAAACTAATTTTTACATCAAATAAGCCGTTACCGCTTTCTGGACATGCGCTACAAGCTATCAATTAAATAGCAATTTTCTATGGGTGCAATTGACTTTCAAACGGTGTGACCATTTAATGAAAACCGCTTGTCAGGCTGCACCCTATCCTTACTTTTTGCCACTTGCTGCTGCGGGCTGCGCAGCTTTGGACAGAACCGCGGCACAGTCGGCGTCTTCTCCCGGTCCGGTTTCCACCGTCGCCGCCAGCGCCAGCAAAGGGTTGATGGCCGCCAGAACCAGCGCAATGCCAACCCTTCCTGCAAGTGCAGAGGCTTCTGGTCCTGCTGTCGTTTTGGCAAATGTACCGCCGATCCGCAGCGGCGAACGCAGGCTCAGAATACTCACATCCTTGGGTTGTGGTTTGAACAAAAGATCAAGCGTTTCGTTAGCCAAACTGATTTTGCCCTGCCCCGTAATGAGGGTGTCGCTGGTGTCGAGCACGATGGCGCGGCTGGTCATCAAACCCTGTTTCACATCAAAAGCCGCTGCCGCACAGCGCAACTGCACGGTTTCGTCGCCACGCACCAAAAACTTGATCACTTCACCACCGTCGAGGCCCATAAACTCCAGCAAGATATTGCTGATCTCGCCCTTTCCCATAAGAATTGCCACGTCACCTGATGCAGACCCCAGCATTTGCGCCACTGAATTGCCTCGGCCAGTCAAGTTGAATTGCCCGCTGAACTTGCCAAAACCTGTCTTGGTGTTTTCCACGGTAGGAAAAAGCTGGTTCAGTTGCAAAGCCCGCACATCCAGCCGGGTAGTGATGGCCGCTGGCGCAACGGTCGAGTCGATTTGAATGGTGCCTGCCACTGACCCTCCGGCAACGCCAAGCGAAACGGGATCCAGTTGCAGAACTCCGGCATTCAGCTTGACGTGAACAGAGCCTTTATCAAGCGGCAATTCCTTGACATGCCGGATATCGGCGGCAGAGTAGGTGACGTCCGCATTCATGGCATTAAGTTTGGTCGCATCCAGTGGGGTACGAGGCAATACTTTGCCTGAGGCGACTCCGGCTGGCTCGGGTTTTTTGTTTGCAGCAGACAGCGCTGCTTTGCTGACTGTTGAAGTGCTGGCGGACTTTGCTTTTGCGGTTGAAAGATCAGAAGGCATCATGCCGATGACCGGCGCCAGATCTGCAAAATCCATGATTTTTGATTGCACCTTGCCTGTCAGCTTTGGCACCGCTGAAGACTGGTCAAAACTCAAGGCACCACTCAGGTCAGATTTCCCCAGCAGCCCCTCAATCTGGCTAACCGCCCATATCTTCTCTTTCTTGTCCAGCTTTCCACTCAATTTGTAGGGTGGCGTGGCAGGCAGGACGACACCAAGCAGACCGAAAAGATCATCAAGATTTTCACCTTGAAGGTTAAAAGTTGCATCGATGCCCGCCAAGGTTGACAGATCATCAAGCGAGCCCTTGGCTTGAAGACGAGTTTTTCCGGCAACAACGTTGACTTCTACAGGAAAGGGAGCCCTGTAATCCTTGCTAAACTGCAAAGCACCACCCGTGCGTCCATTGGCAGCGAATACACCATTGTTCCATCGTCCCGTTGCCTTGAAGCTCAGAGGCAAGTCGTTACCGGATTCAGAAGCCAACGAAAATCGGATATTAAGATCAGCGCCTTGAGCTTTCGCAAGGTAACTGACACTGCCCTGATCCACAATAAAGGAGCCAATTTGCGGTGCAGTCCCTTTCTCCGATGTGTCGTGCGAAAAGGCCCACGTTCTTTGGCCATCGGGCTGACTCTGCAAGCCAATCCGGGGTTGCGTCAGCCTGATGTTTGGCAACACAACTTTTCCCCTCAGGAGGGGCAGCAGTTTGATGTCAAATTCTGCAGCATCTGCCTTGAGAAGGTAAGGGTCATTGGCCCATTCTGGATTTGCAATTTCGATCCCTTCTGCGCTCACCCTGGTCGTAAAACCCAGATTTACCGACAGATGGCGGGTAATCTCAAAACGCCTGCCAAGCTGATCCGAAACATAACGGTTGACGGGTCCGCGGAGAAGATCCCACGGAAACAGGGATAGCACCAGCACCCCAATGATCAAAAAGATGACTATGCCAGCCATCCAGTAACGAAGGTGTAGAGATTTGATAAAGTGGTTTTTCATGCGTTGGCAACGGATGCAGTCATCTTTCAGATTCAACCAGCAATGACCGAAAATTCAAAAGATCGGTCACACAACTGAGGCGAAGATACCCGAAATACAACGCGACTATCGTTGCGCTGCATAGTTTTTCGAAGTCGGCGAATGCAATGAAAAACTGTGGGTATGAGCCTACACAATCATCACGCTCAAGCGTCGAAAATACCTTACAGGTACAAACAAAAGCGACTGGCACAATCGTGCGTAAAATCAAAGATACATTAGGAAACAAGACGCGTCGGCATTACCGGCTCTTGCTGGCCGCATTGGAGGACTTTTTGCAACTCACAGCGAAGTCCTCCTTCCGTTAACTGGATATGAGCCGTGAGATTGAAAACATACATCGTAGAAGACAACCCTACCATTCGTGAAAACCTGATTGGTACGCTGGAGGAACTTGCATGTGTGATCGCAGTGGGAACGGCTGAAACCGAAAACGATGGCAAAGCCTGGTTGAATGCCAATCGGGAAGATTGGGACCTGGCAATTGTCGATTTGTTTTTGAAGCAAGGCAGCGGTTTGGGTATTCTGGCAGCATGCAAAGACCGTCTTTCTTCCCAAAAAGTGGTGGTTCTCAGCAATTACGCCACAACAGATATCCGCCAGAGATGCGCTCAGTTGGGTGTTGACGCAGTCTTTGACAAATCCAACGAAATTGACGCACTCGTGGACTACTGCTTGCAACAAAACAAGGATCTCGATGCCAAAAACTGAGCATCCTCAGATGAGCTTGTGAACTCCCAGGGTTGTTTTCTTCTCCCCTGAAAGAGTTCTCACCGCAAAAAGCGGTTGACTATTCAGCACACCCACATTGTGACAACCATCAATTGACGTCTCGACGAATCAATCGATCAGCTTGTTTTTGAGGGCGTAGTAGGTTAAGTCGCTGTTGGATGCCAGACTCATTTTTTCCATCACTCGGGTACGGTAGGTGCTCACCGTTTTGACGCTAAGTGAAAGAGCCTTGGCGATATCCCCTGCCGTTTCGCCTTTGGCAAGCTTAAGGAAAACCTGAAATTCTCTTTCCGACAGTTGCTCGTGCGCTGCGACGTCTTTTGGACGGTTCAATTGTTGTGCAAGCAATTCCGCCACTGCGGCGGTAATGTAGCGCTTGCCCAGAGAAATCACACGAATGGCATCGACAATTTCTGAGGGATCGCATTCCTTGTTGAGGTAACCACTGGCGCCTTGACGAATCAGGTTGACGGCGTAATGCTCTTCCGGATAGCCGCTTAAGATCAGAATTCCGACGTCAGGTGCTTTTGCACGAATCATCGCCAATGCATCAATTCCGCTCTGGCCTGGCATGGACAGGTCCATGACGAGTATGTCCAGTTCAACATTGCGAACCAAATCAATTGCTTCACGCCCACTTGCCGCCTCGCCGACAACACGCAAGTCCACCTGATCCGAAAAAAACTGCTTCAGTCCCGACCGCACAATGGCATGGTCATCCACAATTCCAATTTTTATCATGTCACTATCTTTCTATAAAACCTGCGCTGTCCGGAAAATTTGCCAAAAAACAGCCACGAGGCAAAAACGACTGTCTTGATTATCACTGCTCATTATTGACGAGTTATCCACAGCAGTACCGAACAGGAGTTAGTCTTGAAAAAATTTTCTGCGTTGAAAACCGCCATCAGCTTGCCTCTTGCCATTCTGGCGGCCGCATTCATGATTTTCATCAACGAAACGAGTTTCCAGCAATCAACCCAGGCTGTCAGCAACATGGAGAAAGCTCAACAGACACGCACTGCCATTACCGGTTTGGTGCGGCAAGTTCTGGATGCTGAAACCGGGCAGCGCGGGTATTTGTTGACAGGCGACGCCCGCTACCTGGAGCCTTACAGTGTTGCAGTAGGTGATATTACTAAGAACCTGGACGAATTGCAGCAGATTTTTGTTTCGCAACCAGCGCTGATAGACGAGTTTGACACCTTGTCGCGTCACGTGTCACGCAAGATGGCCGAAATGGACCTGAGTGTGCGCATGCGCAAGGAGGGCAATGACGATGGCTGGAAGTTTGTGTTGACCACCGACGTAGGCAAGGAAGAAATGGAAGCCATCCGAAATCAATCTAACAAGTTGCACGCCAGCAGCATTCAGCAGATGGAACAGGGCCAGGCACAAGTCAGGAAAGCGCTGCAGCTTTCGCGCATAGGCATTGCGACGACTGCACTTGTCGGATTGCTTGCTTTCTACATGTACCTCATGCAAAACAAGGCACTGCTGGCTTCGGGTCAACGCGAGCAAAAAATGCTGGAGCGTGAAAGGGACTTGCTGGAAAAACAGGTCAGGGAGCGAACGGCAAGTCTTGCCGAACTGGCAACCCATCTGCAAAACGTGCGCGAAGACGAGCGTGGACATCTGGCGCGAGAACTTCACGATGAACTTGGCGCGCTCCTGACGGCCGCCAAACTTGATGTCGCACGACTGAAATCACGGCTTGCTGACAATCTGCCAGAAGCCTTGGAGCGGCTTGAACATCTAACCAGCACACTCAACACGGGCATCGCGTTGAAAAGACGCATTGTTGAAGACCTTCGGCCATCTTCACTTTCCCATCTGGGTCTGGTGGCATCGCTTGAAATTCTGGCGCGGGAGTTTGAGGAAAGATCAGGACTGTTGATCACCACAGACTTGGAAGCCGTTGAACTCGGCGGCTCAGCCCAATTGACCGTTTACCGATTGGTCCAGGAATCCTTGACCAATATTGCCAAATATGCCGATGCCATCCAAGTTGAAATCAGCATGCACAACTTTGACAGTTTCATCACGGTCGATGTGAAGGACAACGGCAAAGGCTTCAAACTGGAAAGTATCGGCCCAGGCAGTCACGGACTAGCCGGTATGCGTCACCGAGTAGAAGCTGCAGGTGGAAAGCTCACGGTAGCCAGCGCTGAAAACAAAGGCACTCAAGTGGGTGCGGTTTTACCAAAATCTCATTGAGCTACTGAAAAAGCAAGTCCAGCGCAAAATTCTTGAAACAGTCTCGAGTTACAAATCATCGTCCTTTTCCTACAGGGCATTACCCTAGACCCTGACAGGGGTTTAGGCCCCAAGCCGATGGAACAAAAATGACTTCAAGAAGAAGCTATAGGGAACCATAAAGAAGCACTTTTCATGTGCCAAGCCGATATGAAGGGAAATCAAATGTTGCACTATTCCGTTGTTTTTTTAGTGATTGCATTAATCGCTGCAGTGTTCGGTTTTGGCGGAATTGCGGCAGGGGCTGTGGAAATTGCCAAAATTCTTTTCTTTCTGTTCGCTATCATGGCGATTGTCAGCTTTGTCATAAGCCTGATCAAGAAAAACTAGCGCAAAGGCAGATCGGCTACAAAGCCCTGACCTTTTATCTTCTAATTCATCACTTACTCATCAAGGAAAAAAGACATGAACACTAACAGCCCTTCCAACATAGCGCGCGATGCAGTTCCTTCAATGCAAAAAACTTCAGAGGACATGATGAACTCAGCAGGTAAAGCTATCGAATCTACGCGCGAGCATGCGAACCAAGCGCTTGACAAGGCAGAAAACAAAGTTCGTGAACTTCGCGGCAGTGTTGACCCCATGGTTGAAATGCTAGCCGCCAAGGCTCAAAAAATGGCTCGCCAGAGTTTGGATGTAGCCTCTGAAGCCAAAGAACGTGCTGAAAAATCACTCAGGCATGCAGCAGATGCCACCACCCGTTACGTTTCGGAACAACCCATGCAATCGGTTCTGATTGCTGCAGCGGTTGGCGCTGCAGTAGCACTGCTGGTTTCAACATCTCGCCAGCGCAATCAAAACCGCTATTAAATCTTTTGCCCACTACGCCTGTTTTTAACTGACGCACCACCTATCCTCACATATGCTGCATCCTCTTTTTTCGACGATTGTGCAAAGACCTGATCTGGTCGTAGATCATCTTTCTGCGTACGGATCGCTGTTTCACAAGGAAGCAACCAGCGCAGGCTCTGATCTGGTGAAGCGAGCAGTGGCGGGCATAGTGGCTATTTTGGCTTTCGTTATTTTTCTTTTACTCTTTGGAACGGCGTTGATGCTGGGGTTTGTGCAAAACCAGTTCCACTGGGTTCTGGTGGCTGTACCTGCTGTTGCTCTGATACTTGCCGTCATTGGTGCCTTAATTGCTTCCAAGCCTTTCAAAAGTGAGCGTTTTCCTGAGTTGAAAGCCCAAATTGACAGCGATGCCCAAGCATTGCGCACAGCGTCCTGAATTACATTACCAAAAGAATACGGTATGGCCTCTCTTCCTATCGAACTTACGCCTCAAGAACGTTTGGCTATCAGTCGAAAGGCTATCGTCAGGCATATGAACCGTCACCATCCAGCTGCGGATCAGAGGCTTGAAAAAGACGCTAACCATGTCGATGGGAATGCCACTGAAATAGTTTCATCTGAACGCAATATGTTCAGCAAACTAAAGTTTGCAGCTCGAATGTGGTGGCACCGCCATCCAGCCAGCTCGGCAGTCGAACTTGCAAGTCCTCTTTTGAGGGAATATGCAAGTGCCCATCCCTTCAAACTGATTGGTATTTCTGCTGCTACAGGTGTCGCACTGGTGATCGCCAGGCCATGGCGCATGATGTCCGCAAGTGCTCTTCTGGTAGCAGCGGTCAAATCTTCGGGTTTGTCAAACACGCTGTTAACCATGCTGACTTCTTTTACTCGCACATCTGATACTACCGATACAACATTATGAATAACATGACTAACTCCACCAATGAATTGAGCCTTGATGAATCGGCACTCGATGCCGTTCGATCAAGTCTTGATCAGGGCGCTGTAACTCCTGCATATGGACCGCATCGCGAAGCCATCGTCAAGCTCCTCAATGATGCCTTGGCAACTGAACTGGTATGTGTACTGCGTTACAAGCGGCATCACTTTATGGCAAGCGGCCTTACTTCGCCTCACATTGCTGCAGAGTTTATGGTGCATGCCACCGAAGAATCAGCACACGCCGACCGCATTGCCCAGCGCATCGTGCAGCTGGGCGGTGAACCAGACTTTTCACCCTCTACCCTTCTCCAGCGCAGCCATGCAGATTACGACGAATCTAACGATTTGAAAACCATGGTGAAGGTTAATCTGATCGCAGAGCGGATTGCAGTGGAAGCCTATCGCCAGATGATTTCATTGCTGGCGGACAAAGATCCCACGACACGAAGAATGCTTGAAGACATACTGGCAGAGGAAGAAGAGCATGCAGACGAGCTCAAGGACTGGCTTGATATTTAAATTTTCAGGCGCTGGTCGATAGGCGTGGTGCCGTTAATCGACAGGCATTTAAACTTTGCACCAACCTAAATAAATCAAATCGAAGAGGAAACCCTATGAAATACGTTCGCGCAATTGCATTTGCAGCCTTGGCTGGTATCACCATTATTGGCAGTGGCTGCGCTGTTGGTCGGGGTCAGCAGACCGCAGGTTCTTATGTTGACGACGCAGCCATCACCACTTCCGTCAAGGCAAAGTTTGCTGAAGACAAGACCGTTTCCGCAACTTCCATCAGCGTTGAAACACTGAACGGCACGGTTCAACTCTCCGGATTTGCTAAGTCTACTGCTGAAAAAATGCAGGCTGAGAGTATTGCCCGTGGCGTAAGCAACGTCAGGAGCGTTCGCAACGACATTGTCGTACGTCCTTAATCGATTTACGCTGCTCTTAATAGCAGCGCTAAATAAGCAGGCAAGAGAAGATCTCCGTGCCTGCTTTTTTATTTCTTAAATATTTAAAACTATCGCATCAATTCTTTTGGACTGCTGGTTCCGGAAAATTTTCCATGTCTTATGGTTATTCAGTGGCAGGTACGCGATCAATTAACTTTGACAGTCAATTGATTGTCAACCGACTGAACGCCATTGAAAGTTTTGGCAATTGCAGATGCCCTTTCACGTACTGCGTCGCTAGGCACTTGGCCTTTCAACACCACAGCGCCATCTTTTGTGTCGACATTGATCCTGAAAAGTTTGATTTCGGCGTCTTTTAGCAATTCGGCTGAAATGGCAGTGCTAATGACCATGTCATCCATTTTATTAATGGCAGTATTGGCTACCTCTTTGGTAGAAGATTTGGCATTTTCTGTAGCCTTTTTTAGTGCATCGCCTGCATTGGCAAAGGCCGCTTCTGTTTTGGCTTTCATGTCGCCGCTTGATTGCTCGCCTTGCACTCCTAGCTCTTCTGCAACTTTTTCCGTTTTGCTAATTACTGCGTCAAGTTTTTGGCCAGGCGTTCGAGTGTCAGCGGGCTTGTTACAACCACTTAAAGCTATTGCAATGACTAGTGACATAACAGCGGATATCCATATTTTCATCCAAGAAATAATAGGCAAAGTATTGAGAAAATGCATTTTTTTCACGATACATCCTTTTTATCGAGCAAAAATTTCAGAAAGAACAATAGCCAAATTGACGTTGCATGCCTGCCAACCGCCTGTATACATGTCGCTGATTATTTTTTTGCAAAATACAAAATACAAAAAACAAAAAACAAGTATTCAAGTTTTATGAAAATTGTCCAGTACTATAAACCCATTTCATATTAATGGGAAGTTCCAACGCATTCAGGATATATAGCCATTATCGATTGCCAATTAACTTAATGAAATCATTTTCGCCAACCTATAACTATATTCAAGCCGTCACAATCCATCCTTCCAGCGTATCCATATCAGCAGGCAAACCATACAAAGGTGCTCCTTGCCGTGCTGCCCATGCAGCTTGCATCAGACACAACACAGCATCCAGGTTGTCGCCACTTCCATCATCGACCAAAGCATCACGTTGCGCATGGCTGACCTTCAAACGCAGACCCAGTCGGGTTTGCCCATGCTCCAATGCAGTGATCAGATCTTTGCGTGCAATCAGCCGTTCCGGCGTCTGCTTGATCCTGTCATCACTTTTATAAGACCGATGTCCCAATGCCTCGCGAGCGAGCAAACCCGGATAGCCTTCCAGCGCTATACGTCCGATGTCGCCGGGATGAAGGCCGGGGATGTGAACGCTTGCAGCAACAAGCCGTGGAGTGCCGGCGTGAAGCATGAAAGCCACCGGTGGGTTAACCCACTTCATGGATGGGCTCGCGCCAGAAGGCAAGTCAGTAGCACGATGGGCAAATTTTTTCCCGATGGGACGTGCATCGCAAAATGCTGCAAACGTGTTGCGAATCTCAAGTCGGCTCAGACTGGCATAGTGATTTATCGACTCGAGCCACTGGGTAGGCCAGCCCATATGCATCACCAGTTCGCGAGGCAAACCGAACGGGAAATCAAACGCGCCAAGCCAGTGGCGGTCTTGACATAACCAATTATCGAACTCTTGAAGTGAATCGAGACGCTCAAGACCCGATAGAAGAACACGACCGTTCGAAGCGGTTCCTGAAGCCATCACAATCGGTTTGCGTTTGCTGGGGCTGGATGAAAAATCGCAACCCACCAATAATTCGGGAATCAAGTTTGACTTACTCATCCTGTCATTAAGCCGCTGAACATATTTGACTCAGGATTAACGCGCACTGCCTGACAAACTATTTTTCAGGCACGACCAATGATGGAAGCGGTAGCCATCAGTTCTTCAAGCAGAGCCATCGACACCTTGCCAGATGCAGCATAGGGATCAAGTTCGGCCCTCTCGGAATATTTCAACAAGATGGAATGGTTTAACTTGAGCAAGTTGACCGTTCCCATGGTCCATCCGCCAAAACGGCGTTCCGAAATTTCCTGAAAATCTAGAAGCACCACATCTTTATGACGCGGGTCTTTCAAGATATGCCCGTACAGTTCACTCACAGCCGTCCGTCCGCCTTCAATAGCCTGCAAGAAAATCCCGCCACCATAGCAAAGGATTCCAGTAATCCCGAGTGCAGGGTTGTATAGGCGGGAGTGTGAGAGGATGCTGGAAACGGCTTCATCGCCCATATCCACCGCGCGACTCGCATAAAGTAAACGAACCAGCATGGGTTAACCTTTTCTGGGAATAAGTGCGAGGAATTCGCGACGCAAGGTCGAGTCTTTGAGGAACACGCCACGCATAACCGAGTTGATCATTTTACTGTCCATGTCCTTAACGCCGCGCCAAGCCATGCAGTAATGGCTTGCCTCCATAACGATGGCCAAGCCGTCAGGCTGGGTTTTTTCCATGATCAGGTCAGCCAATTGCACCACCGCTTCTTCCTGAATCTGCGGACGGCCCATCACCCATTCGGCCAGGCGTGCGTATTTGGACAAGCCAATAACATTGGTATGTTCGTTTGGCATGACACCAATCCATATCTTGCCGATCACCGGGCAAAAATGGTGGGAACAGGCACTGCGGACCGTAATGGGCCCAACGATCATCAACTCGTTAAGATGCTCGGCATTGGGAAACTCGGTAATGCTCGGCGCCGCTACATAGCGCCCGTTGAAGACTTCGTTCAGGTACATCTTGGCAACCCGGCGTGCGGTGTTGCCCGTGTTGTGGTCACCCACAGTGTCGATCACCAGACTGTCAAGAACGCCCTGCATCTTGACTTCCACCTCATCGAGCAGGCCGGCCAATTCGCCAGGCTCAATGAATCCGGAAATGTTGTCGTTGGCGTGGAAACGTTTCTTCGCCTGAACCAGGCGTTCGCGTATCTTGACGGAAACTGGCGTTCCCTCGTCTGTCACATCCTGAAGATTAGTAGTAATTTTCATAAGCATGCCGGATATTACCAGCCCTCTTTAAACATGGCCTGAATTTAGAAAAATAAGGTCTTGACGATCAAGCGCTTTACTGTAAAGCGAAGTTAGCTATGAATTAAATAGCAAATTGGATTTCAATGATGACTTTACGTTATTTGTTTTTTATTTCAATAGCGCTGCCCGGTCAGTGTCAAGGCCAAACGCATCAGTGGATAAGCTATCCATCCCTGAATACGTTGGCCCAAGGGTCGCCGTCTATAAACCGCAGGGTCTATGCGCACCCCGTGGTGCGTGACCGCCTCGTGCAGGCAAGCGCTGAGTTCGGCGGCAAAGACACGGTCCTCAATCACTATATTGGCTTCTCGGGCCAGCAAAAGGCTTAGGGGGTCAAGGTTTGACGAGCCGACGGTGGCCCAGTGCCCGTCGACTACCGCCACTTTGGCATGCAAAAAACTGGTGGAGTATTCATGAATCTCGACACCCGCGGCCAACAAGGCTCCATATACCGGCCGGGCGGCATGGTACTGCATGAAGTATTCATATTTACCCTGCAGCAGCAAGGTCACGTGCACACCGCGTCTTGCAGCCTTCATCAGCGCCCGGCGTAACTTGCCGCCAGGTAAAAAATAAGCATTGGCAATGATGATTTCCCGACGTGCCTGGCCAATGGACTTTCGATAGGCCATTTCAATGCTGTGGCGGTTGCGCAGATTGTCGCGCAGGACCAGCGCTGCCTTGGGACGTGAACTGCCACCCATATTGGGAAAACGCAAATTCCCAGGACGCGCAAGCAGCTTTGCATTTGTGCGTCCACCATAACCTGCGGCCTTGAATTTCTCCCAGGCTTCGTTTAAATGTCTTTGTCGCGCGCTGTAGCCAGCTTGCACACGCCACCATAAAAGGGCCATGGCATCAGTCGCTTCAACCGCCAGGGGGCCCGTCAGGATCACGGCAAAATCAAACCGTGGCGCCTGCAGTTCGCCGTGATTAGGATCATAAAAATCGTCCAGCACGTTAATGCCGCCGCAAAAAACAATCCGCTCATCCACCACGCACAGCTTGCGGTGCAGCCTGCGCCAGCGTTCGGGCAACAAAAATCCCAGACTTGACCCTACAGGAGAGTATCTACACCATTGAACGCCTGAACTGGAAAATTTTCGCAGCCAGTCATCCGGCAATGGTCCACTACCGACCGCATCAACCAGAACCTGAACCGTTACACCGCGTTTGGCCGCCCGCACGAGGGCATCGGCCACAACGGCGCCAGCCCCATGAAAATCAAAAATATAGGTTTCAAGCTGTATCCATTTCACGGCACCGTCGAAGGCCTGAACAAGTGCCGGAAACAATGCCTGACCACCTTGAAGCAATTGAAATGTTTCGGATTGGATCGAAGTCGCCATCAGTGTATGAAAAAAGTTTCGGGAAAAACTTCATGTCCCTGGGAGAACGGAAAATCAATTGACATTGCGGTATTGGAAGCGAGAAACATGAGGGTTGTCTGCAACGTTAACGCCGTGAAAATTCGTGGATGCTGCCGCACCTGATCAATCGATTGAATCCCTGAATCTCGGCAACATCAAGATGGCCTCGGCATTGGAGGGAGAAAAGCATTGTTCCGCAGCATTGCGATGCGCCAGCCATTGCGAAGCTGTATGTTCGCGGGGACTGAGTCTGACTGTACAGCTTTGAGGCAGGTGCAAACCAAAGACATGCTCGGTATTGCGCGTGATGCCGGGTGCATAACGATGGCGCCAAGCGGGATAAATGTCGTACACATTTGAAAGGCCCCAGTTTCGAATTTGGGATGGCGCGGCAATAATACCGGTTTCTTCTTCGACCTCACGCAGCGCTGTTTCCAGCAACGGCTCGTCTGGCGTGTCTTTTGAGCCGGTCACGCTCTGCCAGAAACCCGGATGGTCAGCACGTTCGATCAAAAGCACATCAAGTCGAGACGTGAAAATGATGACCAGAACCGACTCTGGAATTTTGAATGAGGAAATTTTTGAATCCATGATCGATTATTGCGGCTTGGCAGAGGCTTGCCTGGCTTGCTACTGGTCAAGGATTAACAGAATTGAATCGGCAGGTTCAACAATTCACGGTAAATCAGATCGCCAGCATATTGTGCTGGCAGCGACTGTTGCTGCTGGGGCTTGTTTACTGAATTGCAGGTGCCAGTATGGAACACTGCACAAAAAACATATTGATCGCCAGTCAGGCTTTGAGCATCAAAAACAAAAAAGCCCGCTATTTTTAAATAGCAGGCTTTCCATATTTGGCGTGGTGGGGCGTCACGGACTTGAACCGTGGACCAAAGGATTATGAGTCCTCTGCTCTAACCAACTGAGCTAACGCCCCTTCCACTGGCAGATTGTAGTGTCTCTATTTGCTGTGACTGAGCGCTGTACTGACCAGTTTGGACGTGATATCAACAATCTGGATCATTTTTTCATAGGGCATGCGCATTGGCCCGATTACCCCCAGTGTGCCGACAACCTGACCATCGACTTCGTACGGTGCGGTCACCACCGACAATTCATGGAAGGGAATGACCTGGCTTTCGCCGCCGATGTAGATGCGTACCCCCTCGGCGCGGCTGGAAACATCAAGCAGGCGCATCAGTTGCGCCTTTTGCTCAAACAGGTCGAACAGCTTGCGAAGGTTGTCCATGTCGCCTGAAAAATCACTGACCGCCAGCAGGTTTCGCTCGCCTGAAACGACCACCTCATCACGCGACTCAATGGCTTCTGAGCTAACCACGACCGCTTCCTGCATCAGGGAAGCGATTTCTCCCCTGAGCACTTCCACTTCATTTTTCAGCCGTTCCCGCACTTCTTCGAAAGCCATGCCGGCATAGTGAGAATTCAGAAAATTCGACGCTTCGATCAATTGCGAGGCGGTGTAGTCGGTTTCGGTGAAGATGACGCGGTTCTGCACATCGCCGTCGGGCGACACGATGATCACCAGAAAACGCTTTTCAGACAGGCGCAAAAATTCGATATGCCGGAATACTGAAGTCCGGCGCGGTGCCATCACCACGCCGACAAATTGGGACAGGCTCGACAGCATGTGCGCGGCATTGCTGATCACCTTGAGCGGCTGGTCAGGTGCAATACGTGCCATCTGGCTGGCCACCGTCAGGGGGTCACGCTGCGTGGTCAGCATAGTGTCGACAAAAAGGCGATAGCCCCGTGCCGTCGGAATGCGTCCAGCGGACGTGTGCGGGCTGACGATCAGACCGAGATCTTCCAGGTCGCTCATCACGTTACGGATCGTGGCGGGCGACAACTCCAGGCCTGAAGCCTTGGAAAGCGTGCGCGAACCGACCGGCTGGCCGTCCGCAATATAGCGTTCAACCAGCGCTTTCAACAACAAACGGGCGCGACTATCAAGCATGGGGACATTCTACGAAGCTTGGTTGGCAGGTTGTGATGTAATTTGACGATGAAGTCGCAATTCCGCCATGTCGCACTGATCGGCAAGTACCAGGCCCAAGGCTCCCGTTCAGCCTTGGAACACATTGCGCATTTCTTGGGCTCGCAGGGTTGTGAGGTGGCACTGGAGGAGGACACGGCGCGCAATACCGGCTTGAGCCAGTTCCCGACGCTTGATGCGGCCGGAATTGGCGCGCAGTGCGATTTGGCCTTGGTGGTGGGCGGTGACGGCACCATGCTGGGCATTGGGCGCCTGCTGGCCCAGTTTGGCGTGCCCGTGGTTGGCATCAACCAGGGGCGGCTGGGCTTCATCACCGACATTGCTTTTGAAGATTACCAAGATACCCTGACGCCGATGCTGCGCGGGGAATTCGAGGAAGACCGGCGCTGGATGATGCAAGCCAAGGTCATGCGCGATGGCCATTGCGTTTACAGCGCCACGGCCATGAATGATGTCGTGGTCAACCGGGGAGCGACCTCAGGCATGGTCGAGCTGCGCGTCGAAGTCGATGGTCGGTTCGTTGCCAACCAACGTGCCGACGGCCTGATCATTGCGTCACCTACCGGTTCAACGGCCTACGCGCTTTCAGCGGGCGGTCCTTTGCTGCACCCTTCGATTGGCGGCTGGGTGCTGGTGCCCATTGCCCCGCATAATTTGTCCAATCGGCCTATCGTGCTTTCAGACACCGGGGAAGTTGCTATTGAAATGGTAGCGGGTCGGGACGCAAGTGCCAGCTTTGACATGCAGTCGCTGGCCAGTTTGCTGCATGGTGACCGGATCACCGTCAGGCGTTCAGAGTTCCAGATGCGCTTTTTGCATCCCAAGGGCTGGAGTTACTTTGACACGCTGCGCAAAAAACTTCACTGGAACGAAGGCGTCGTGGGCTGAGCGCTACCGCTTTTGCATTGAACTGCACCAAGATATGAGCATCAAAAGCATTGCCCTGCGGGATTTCGTGATCGTGCGCGAACTCGATCTTGACCTGATGGACGGATTCACCGCACTGACCGGCGAAACCGGCGCCGGCAAGTCGATCCTGGTGGGCGCCCTGCAACTGGTGCTCGGCGCACGTTCCGACGCAGGGGTGGTGCGCGAAGGCGCCGGGCGCTGCGAGATCAGTGCCGAATTCGACAGCCCTGCCCGGCTGGCGCCATGGCTTGAGCAGGCCGGCCTCGAGTCCGGCGACACCCTGCTGCTGCGCCGCACGGTGGATGCGCAGGGCAAGAGCCGGGCGTGGATCAACGGCAGCGCGGTCACCGTCACCCAGCTCAAGGACATCGGCAGCCAGCTGGTGGACATTCATGGCCAGCATGCCTGGCAAAGCCTCACGCGCCCGGACGCCGTTCGCGGCCTGCTGGACTCGTACGCAGGGGTTTCGACCGACCTGCTTTCGTTGCGCTGGCAGGAATGGCGCATGGCGCAAAAAACCCTCGCGCAGGCGAAAGATGCCCAGGAGAGCCTGGAACGTGAACGCGAACGGCTGGCGTGGCAGATTGGGGAACTGGGCAAACTGGCACCCGGCGAGCAGGAATGGGAAGAACTGAACACCCAGCATGGACGGCTGTCAAACATGCAGGACTTGCGAGAAGCCGTGCAAACAGCGGTCGACGCCTTGCGAGAGGCCGATGACAATGCCCTGACGCTGCTGAGCCGCGCCATTCAGGCGCTGGAAAACCAGGCCCAGATAGAGCCGGAATTCAAGGAGCTTGCCGCAGTCTTGCATACGGCCATGGCGCAAATGGACGACACCGTACATTCTTTGCGTGCCTATGCCCGGGACGCCGAACTCGACCCCCTGCGGCTGGCCGAACTGGACGAACGCTTGGCGCAATGGATCAGCCTGGCGCGCCGTTACAAGCGGGCACCTGCCGAACTGCCTGAACTGCTGGCATCTTGGAAGGCTGAGATGCGTGCACTGGACGAGGCCGCTGACCTGGTTCAGCTTGAAAACAAAGAGGGCTTGGCCAAAGCCGGGTACATGAAGGAGGCCGGCGAAGTTTCGCACCTGCGAAGCCTGGCAGCGCCCTTGCTGGCCAACGCCATTACCCAAGCGATGCAAGGCCTTGGCATGCAAGGCGGCAGCTTTGAAGTTGTGCTAGCCCCAGCGGAACAGCCGGCGCAGCATGGGCTGGAGCAAGCCGAGTTCCTGGTTGCCGGACATGGCGGCAGTACCCCCAGGCCGGTGGCCAAGGTGGCTTCGGGAGGCGAGCTGTCCCGCATCGCGCTGGCCATTGCCGTCACCACCAGCCAACTGGGGCAGGCCCAGACCCTTATTTTTGACGAGGTGGATTCCGGCGTGGGCGGCGCAGTCGCTCAAACTGTTGGCCGGCTGATGCGTCAACTCGGCCAGGACCGGCAGGTCATGGCAGTGACGCACTTGCCACAGGTGGCAGCGTTTGCCAACCAGCATCTCGTGGTGTCAAAACGCTCGGAACACGGCACCACGTTGAGCAGCGTCGAGCATGTAACCGGCCAAGTGCGCGTGACCGAAATTGCACGCATGCTGGGAGGGGAACGCCTTTCGGGGACCACGCTTGCACATGCCACCGAAATGCTGGGGCAATCCCCTAAAGAGGGGACATAACGACATGGCTTGATACCATCAGGGCCATGAACATTTGTCTGCTGAATTACCTGGATACGCCCTGCCGCCATGACCGTTTAAAGGCAAAACGCCATTCGTTACGTGCCGAAAGGTTGATGTGATGGAAATGATTCTTATCACCGGCATGTCGGGCTCGGGCAAGTCGGTTGCGCTTCATGCGCTTGAAGATGCCGGTTATTACTGCGTGGACAATCTTCCGCCAGAACTGCTTTCACCCTTTGTAGCCTTGAAGCGGCCGCACAATGCCTCAAAGCTGGCCATCGCCATGGATGTCAGGAGCGCAACGTCGCTGCCGCTGGTGCCGCAGCAGCTCAGGGAGTTGAAAGCCCAGGGGGTGCAAGTCCAGTCGCTCTTCCTTGATGCCAACACCGACACGCTGGTGCGGCGATTTTCAGAGACCAGACGCTTGCATCCGCTGTCAAGAATCGACGCCACCGACCAGCATCGGGCACTGGTCGATGCCATCGAACTTGAAAGAACGCTGCTGGCTGAGATGCGCGAACAGGCGCATGTGATTGACACCAGCATGATCCGGTCGGCCCAGTTGCAAGGCTATGTGAAATCGCTGCTTCAGCATCCTGGACGTCAACTGACCCTGGTGTTTGAGTCGTTTGCCTTCAAGCGCGGCGTGCCGCTGGATGCCGATTACGTGTTTGATGTCCGCATGCTTCCCAACCCTCACTACGAGGCAGGGCTGCGGCACCAGACGGGCCGTGACAAACCAGTGGCAGATTTTTTGAGGTCGCATTCGGAGGTGGACGACATGTTCCGCCACATCGAGCAATTCCTCAGTCACTGGCTGCAGGCCCTGGTGCGCGACCACCGGAGCTACGTCACGGTGGCGGTAGGCTGCACGGGCGGCCAGCACCGTTCGGTTTACCTGGTGGAGACGCTGGCAGCGGCCTTTGGCAAGGATTGGCCAACGCTGAAACGGCATCGCGAACTTGAAGCGGGTTGATCCGCCGGGCTCAACCTTTGCGCGATATCTCCCTGTCATTGTCTGACGGCGCTCGGTATGCCTGATTTCTTATTGCTACATAATTCATAGCTGTAAAAACATACTGGTATTGCGCAAAAATCTTTCTCTTCTTAAAAAAACTTACTGGTTAAGCCTTGATCGCTCCAAACGACGGGTCGGCGCTATCTTGCGACAGCAGCTTGCGAATGGGCGCGGGCAGACCCAGCGCAGGCCATGCCTGCGGACTGAACCAGGCGGCCGGACGGCTCTCGGACACCATCGACGCAGGCATGGGCTGATCGGCCTGAAAACCTGCAATCCACGGCGACAAATACAGATCCTTGTGCGTCAGGACATGGACAAAGGCCGGCAGGGCCTCGACACGGCCCTCAAGGCTTTCAGGCAGAAGCGACTTGAACGCGTCATCGCTGTCAAACACCGGCAGGCAATATAACCCGCTCCAGATACCGGTCGCAGGACGCTTTTCAAGCCACACTGAACCGTCGGGTCGTTGGGCCCACAACAGGCTGAACGACTGGGCGCTGCGCTTGAGCTTGCGGGTCTTGACCGGGTATTTTTCAGGCTTTCCCTGTGCGCGTCCAAGACACAGCGCCTGCACCGGACACAGCAGGCACTTGGGCTGCCGGCCGGTGCAGATGGTGGCACCCAGGTCCATCAGTGCTTGGGTGTAGCGCGGCATGGCCTGCGCCAGGTCTTCATGCGGGAGCAACTCGGTGGCCAGGTTCCAGAGCGCTCGTTCCTGGGCAGCCTGCGCCATATCACCAGAAAATCCCAGTACCCGCGTGAGCACCCGCTTGACGTTCCCGTCCAGAATGGCGACCCTTTCTCCAAAGCAGAATGAGGCGATGGCAGCGGCAGTCGAACGGCCGATGCCCGGCAAGGTCTGCAGTTGCCCGGCCGACGCTGGAAACTGCCCGTTGTGCAGCGACATCACATCCTGCGCACACCGATGCAGGTTGCGCGCGCGGCTGTAATACCCCAGCCCGCTCCACAAGCTCATCACCTCGTCGTCAGAAGCAGCAGCCAGATCGCCCACAGTGGGAAAACGCTGCAAAAACCGGTCGTAATACGTCAGCACCGTGACGACCTGGGTCTGCTGCAGCATGATTTCGGACAGCCAGACCCGGTAGGGATCGCGTGTGTTTTGCCATGGCAGGCTGTTGCGACCATGGGTTTTCTGCCAATTCACGATGTCATTGGCGAACGAAGACGGAAGGCTTGCGCCAGCCTCAAAAGGTTTGCCGGTTGGAAGCCGTCCAGCGCTATCTGATGTACTTTGCGTCATGCCAATTCAGCCAAAGGTGTGTGCGCAGCATGACCTGCACAGTCTGGGAGTGGTTGCAGCGCAAATGGCAAAGGCTCCATATTTAGAAGCTGCGAGGTCAAGTCTCCAAGCATGGTTTCCATGGCTCGAAGCCGGATTAGCTGCTGATTTATTTCGGAAATTCGTTCATCCAGCATTAACGCGGCCTGATCAATGCGCGCGATGGCATCGAGGCGCTTGTCAAAACTCTGGCGCCTTTCGCGCATTTGTGCATCGAGTTGTGCAGATGCTGACTGGTTCCACAGTTCAACTTCGCCCAGAGCGGACTCAAAAACCATGCGCATGCGGCCGCTCAGTGCACGCACAAGTCTGTCTGAAAACCCGGCCTGCGCCATCCGCATCACATTGCCCAAACTGATGTATTGCAAATGGCTGCGCTCGATCAGTTCGAGGTCCTGCACAGACTGCTTCATGTCGGGCGCCCGCCCTGCCTTTAGTGAAAAACCAAACTCTGCGTTGATCTGCCCGAAGGACGAATCCAGCATTGCCTGTATTTCAGCCATGGTCGTTTGCGCCTGGTGCAACGTTTTGCGCAAGCCTGAAAACGTTTCTGAATAGGTTTTTTTCAGGCGCAGCTTGATGCCGGGCTGCTTGAGCGCAGCGGTCAAGCCGGCAAGTTCTGCCCTGAGCGTCGGCAGGCCCAGCAAATGGACAACATCGCCCAGCAAACTGTTGTGCACTGTACGAATCGCATGCAGCCTGGCACTGCTGCCTGAAAACTCGGCCTGCTCGTGCTCGATCCGCTTGCGCATGCGCTGGATGACCGAGCTGTGTTTCCCCCGCAATCCGCGCAGTTCCAGCATCTGATCGGTCTGGTCACGACGGCGCATGGTTAATGCGCGTGCGGCCTCGTTGTTCAATTCCTGAATACTGGCGGCGACAGCCGTGCGCAGAATGTTCTGCCTCTGTCCTATCAAACTTTTTGCCAGGGCCAATTCAAGCACTGGCAACTGGCTGGCCTGCAACAGCACATCGTCATGCGTGATTTTGGCAACCAGCCCCTTTTGTGCCGATACGGCCAGCACCTGCGAACACTGCAATCCCAGGATCTCGGCCGAGCGTGCACTTTTTCGGTCGATCTGCGCCTGGACCTGTTCAGGCGTGCTCAGCGCATCCCATAAGGTGTCGATCTTGTTGAGCACGACCAGCCGGTTGTCACTGCCAGTTGCGCCGTTGTCCAGATGCTCCTGCCAGATGGACAGGTCAGACCGGGTCACACCCGTGTCGGCCGCCAATACGAATACCACGGCATGCGCCTGCGGAATCAGGCTGACGGTCAGTTCAGGCTCCGCGCCGATGGCATTGAGCCCCGGGGTGTCAAGAATTACCAGCCCCTGCTTGAGCAGGGGATGCGCAATATTGACCAGTGCATGGCGCCATTTCGGCACCTCGACCCGGCCATCGGCCGCTATTGGCGGATGGTCTTCAGACCGGTCGTCATTCCAGAAGCCGAGGGCGCGTGCCTTTTCAAGCGTCACATGCTGCACTTCGGCGGCTTTCTCGAATGCCTCTGCCAACTGGGCGGGATTGTCCACCTGAAGCTCAATCTGAAACCATTTTTGAGGCATCAGACGCCACGCCATCAGGGCCTGCGGCTGCATTCGCGTTTCGATGGGCAACAAGCGCAGGCAAGGCACCATTTCAGGGTCATAGCCCAGTTCGATCGTACACATGGTGGTCCGCCCGGCACTGGCCGGCATGATGCGGCGACCATAGCCAGCGAAGAAAATGGCGTTGATCAGCTCGGACTTTCCACGGGAGAACTCTGCCACAAATGCCACCATGACCTTGTCGGAGCGCACCTGCGCCTGCAGTCTGAGCATCCGGTCTTCCATCGCAGCGTTGAGCAGGCCCTGCTCTTTCACCCACTCGGCAAACCGTTTGAGGCGCAAGGCGAAATCACGCCGCCAAGCGCCTTGCTGGTCAAATTGTTCGTTGAAAGACATGCGCTGTGGTCATAAAAATGGTCGAGGCAATATAGCACCCGGGTCCCAGCCGACCACGTTTAAAAACTCAGGCTTTTTGACAGATGGCGCAATAAAAAGTGGAGCGCTGGCCCTGCCGAATACTCTTGATCGGCGCAGCGCAAACCTTGCACGGCAAGCCGGCCCGGTCATAAACCATGGCGTCAAGCTGAAAATGGCCCGCCTCGCCATCGGCGTTGGAAAAATCCCTGAGGGTGCTGCCGCCCTTGGCCACAGCATTTGTCAACACCGTCTGAATGGCGTGATGCAAAAGGGCAGCGCGCGGCTTGCTGATCCGCGATGCACGGGTGGTGGGGCGGATGCCCGCCAGAAACAAGGCTTCGGAGGCATAGATGTTTCCGACACCCACCACCGCATGGCCCGCCAGCAACAAGGGCTTGATGGCGGTATTGCGCACGTTGAGCCACTGATGAAAAACCAGCGCGTCAAACGCCTCGCTGAGCGGCTCGGCACCCAGCCGACCCAGCAGCTTTTGCGCCGCAGCATCAGCTTCACCCGCCGCATAGACCACGGCCCCAAAGCGGCGTGAATCGTGCAACCGCAAGGTGCCCAGGCTGGTCACCAGGTCAAAATGATCATGCTTGCCCGGCGCCGGCAAATTGGCGCCAAAGCTGAGGCTGCCCGACATGCCCAGGTGCATCAGCAGCAGGCCTTCGCTCAAGTCCAGCAGAAGGTACTTGCCCCGGCGGCGCACGGCCAGCACCTGCTGGCCATGCAGCTGCGCGCCCTCGCAGCCCAAAGGCCAGCGCAAGGGTTTTCCCACCATCACGAATTCGATGCGGGCGCCTGCAATGCGACTGGCAAAACTCAGGCGGGTGACTTCGACTTCGGGCAGTTCAGGCATGTGTTTAAAACTCTTCGGAAAAACATGAGGCTTGCAAAGCCGGGCACAAGAGGCGTCACTTTTGGTATCTGGGTGCATGACCAGCGCAAAGCGCCAGCAGAAGCCTTCAATTATCATGGGCGATGAAGAAAAAATCCGGCTTTGCTTTTGCCTGTCTGTGCCTTGTTGCCCCGTTGGTGCTGGCGCAGGCCAGAACGCCCGAGACCCCTACACCTGCCAAACCTGCCACCGTAGCGGGTCTTTCGGAAGACAAGGCGGCGCAAGCATCGGCAAGCGTGTCTTCGCTGGACGGCGAGTTGTTCTATCAGGTATTGGTTGGCGAGCTGACGGCGCAGGAGGGCGAAGCTGCCGCAGGCTTTGCCCTGCTGCTCGACGCAGCCCGGAAAACCGGCGATGCCCAGCTTTACCAGCGGGCCAGCGACATTGCGCTGCAGGCTCGCTCGGGCGATGCAGCGTTGCAGGCCGCGACGGCATGGAAGCAGGCGTTGCCTGCGTCCCGGGAGGCCAATCGCTATGTCCTGCAGATCCTGGTTGCGCTGAACCGCGTTGCCGACACCGTCGAGCCACTGAAAACCGAGATCAGGATGGTGCCCGATGCCGAACGTCTGGCCATGCTGGCGGCCATACCGCGCATTTATGTCCGCGCCAGCGATCGCAAGCTGGCGGCCAGCGTGGTCGAAACCGCTCTGGCCGACTACCTGACGCCTACCGCTTCGGCAAGCGCCGCCTGGACCACGGTCGGACGGATGCGACTGGCAGCGGACGACCAGCCTGGCGCCTTTGAAGCGGCTCAACGCGGCCAGGCAGCCGATCCACGTGCCGAAGGCCCGGTGGTGGTAGCGCTCGAACTGTTTGACCCAAAGCGGCCCGAAGCCGAAGCACTCGTCAGAAATTACCTGGCCGGTGGCCAAAGCCCGTCCACGGCGCTGCCTGAAATCCGCATGGCCTATGCCCGCGTGCTGCTTGATGCGCAGCGCTATGCCGAAGCGACTGCGCAGTTGCAGATCGTCACGCAAGAAAAATCTGACTATCCCGAAGGCTGGCTGGTGCTCGGTTCGTTGCAGTTGCAGGACAACCAGCTGGAAGCCGCCCAGGCTTCGCTGGAGCGTTATGTTGCGCTGGCCGCACAGGCCCCCCAGATCGAACGTAACCCCGGCCTGGCACAGGCTTATCTCTTGCTGTCGCAACTGGCCGAAAAGCGCAAGGACTATGCGGCGGCCGAAAGCTGGCTCGTCAAGATTGAAAACGCCGCCGACCTGGTGCAAGCACAAATTCGCCGGGCCTCCATTTTGGCCAGACAGGGCAAGATGGAAGAAGGCCGCAGCCTGATTCGTACGCTGCCCGAACGAACGGATGAAGAAGCCAGGCTGAAACTCAATGCAGAAGTAGGCCTGCTGCGCGAGTTCAAGCAGTACCGTCAGGCCCGCGAACTTCTGGCGCAGGCACTGGTCAAAACCCCCGAAGATACCGACCTGCTGTACGAGCAGTCGATGGTGGCTGAAAAGCTCGGGCTGGCCGACGAAATGGAGCGGCTGCTGCGCCAGGTGATCCAGCTCAAGCCAGACCACCATCATGCCTACAACGCGCTGGGTTATTCACTGGCCGATCGCAATGTCCGGCTCTCCGAAGCGCGCGATCTGATACGAAAGGCCATCGAGTTCGCGCCAGCCGACCCTTTCATCAAGGACAGCCTGGGTTGGGTTGAATTTCGCCTCGGCAACTCTCTTGAAGCCGCGCAAATTTTCGAAGCCGCTTTCAAAGCCAAGCCCGACGCTGAAATTGCCGCGCACTACGGCGAAGTGCTTTGGAGTCTGGGGCAGCGAGACCGCGCGCTGGCCATCTGGAAAGAAGGCCAGCTCATCAACGCCGACAACGAAACGCTGCTTGAAACGCTTAAACGCTTCAAGGTGACGCCATAAAAACAGGGATCCGCCTTGCACTTTACCCACCGGCTGCGCGCCCTGCTTCTTCCCGGATTTCTTTTTGCTATCATTTTAATAGCTGGCTGCGCACGTCCAGTAAGCGGCACAGCCTTAAATTACTCAAAAATCGAGTTCTGGACAGGTCGTATCAGCCTGAATATCAAAAGCGAGCCTGAGCAGTATTTCTCTGCAGGCTTTGAACTCAAGGGCAAGTCCGAGCGCGGTGAACTGACGCTGATCAGCCCGCTGGGCAATGTGCTTGGCGTGCTGCGCTGGGCACCCGGGGAAGCCGAACTGGATTCGGGCAACAGCAACATCCAGCGCTTTGACTCGGTCGATGCCCTCATGGCGCAGACCACGGGCGCAGCTGTTCCACTGGCTGCGCTGTTCGCCTGGCTGCAGGGCGACAACGCCACAGCCAGTGGCTGGTCAGCCGATCTTTCGAGGCAAAGTGAAGGCCGCATCGCCGCCACCCGTATGCAGCCCCTGCCCCAGGCGGATCTTCGTGTGGTGCTCGACCAATAGCACCTCGCCTGACTGCCCAACCCCTGTTCTGAAGGTTTCCCGCGTGACGCGTTTTCCACTTTCCTCGCGACCGCTTAAGGCCCTGTATGACGTGCCGGCGCCGGCCAAGCTCAATTTATTCCTGCACATCACCGGCCGTCGGCCCGACGGCTACCATCTGCTGCAATCGGTTTTCATGCTGATCGACTGGTGCGACACACTGCATTTTGAACTGCGCACTGACGGGAAGATCAGCCGTACTGACCTGAAAAGCGACCATGGCGCTGAATCCGACGCACTACCAGACGAAGATTTGGCTGTGCGCGCCGCCCGCTCCTTGCAGGCAGCTTGCGGCACATCGCTGGGCGTTCATATAGGCTTGGAAAAAAATATTCCGTCGCAAGCTGGCATGGGCGGCGGTTCGTCGGATGCGGCCAGTTGCCTGCTCGCGCTGCAGCGGCTGTGGGGCGTTCGTCTGCCCGAAAAAGACCTACAAACTTTGGCGCTTTCATTGGGCGCAGACGTTCCTTTCTTCCTTTCGGGCGGCCATGCCTGGGTCGAGGGAATTGGCGAGAAAATCACGCCGCTTGCTTTGCCATCTGCGCGGTTTTTGGTGGTTAAAACACCTGCGGGGGTGTCAACGCCAGAAATTTTTAAGGCTTCAAGCCTGAAACGTGACACAGCGACTGCTACAATGCTAGGCTTTGCTGCATATGCTGACGGACAGGGTTTTAACTTTGGCCATAACGACTTGCAGCCGGTAGCGCAAAAGCTTTGCCCGCAGATTGGCCAGTCACTTGAGTGGTTAGAATCGCAGCAGCTTTCAGGACGCATGACCGGCTCGGGAAGTGCTGTATTTGCACAGATTTTTGAAGAGACTGACTTGTTAGATGCCCCTGGCGGCTGGCTGGTTCGCAAGTGCAAAAATCTGGAGATGCATCCTCTGGCGAGTTGGTAAACTACCGGCTTTCTGGAATGCGACTCGCAAGCAACGGTTATAGGTCGGTTGTTGGCAACAACAACTGTCCTGTGTAGGGGTGTCGCCAAGTTGGTTAAGGCACTGGATTTTGATTCCAGCATTCGCAGGTTCGAATCCTTCCACCCCTGCCAAATTTCCAGACCTGCCAGTTGCAGGTCTGAGTTGATCCAGGCGCTGCATGGTTGCAGCGCTTCCAGACCCGCAAGTGGCGGGTCTGTGTGTTTAGAAAGACTGCAACGCAACTCACTGCCAAGTCCGCGTTGCACATTGCTTTCAGTGCGTATTTTGCTTCGATAAATAGTTCACTCCACTTTCAAGTCCGTCCGCAGCCGGACTTCATACGCAAATGCATCACCCCGACTTCATGGTTTTCACCGGCAATGCCAATCCTGACCTGGCCGCAGAAATTGCCCATAACCTGGGCATTTCACTGGGCACCGCCCATGTGGGACGATTTTCAGATGGCGAAGTCACTGTCGAAATTCAGCAAAATGTCCGTGCCCGCGACGTGTTCGTGGTGCAGTCGACCTGCTCGCCGACCAATGACAACCTGATGGAACTGCTCATCATGGTGGACGCGCTCAAGCGCTCATCGGCTGACCAGATCGCCGCCGTGATCCCTTATTTTGGCTATGCCCGGCAAGACCGCCGTCCGCGTTCGGCGCGCGTTCCCATCACCGCCAAGGTGGTGGCCAACATGCTGCAGGCTGTTGGCGTCACCCGCGTCCTGACCATGGACTTGCATGCCGACCAGATTCAGGGGTTCTTCGATATTCCGGTGGACAACATCTATGCTTCGCCCGTGCTGCTGGGTGATCTGCGGCAGAAAAACTACACCGACCTGATGGTCGTGTCGCCCGACGTTGGCGGCGTGGTGCGTGCCCGTGCCCTGGCCAAGCAACTCGGTTGCGATATGGCGATTATCGACAAGCGCCGCCCCAAGGCCAATGTGTCCGAAGTCATGCACGTGATCGGCGACATTGAAGGCCGCAACTGCGTGATCATGGACGACATGATCGACACCGCCGGCACCCTGGTGAAAGCGGCCGAGGTGCTGAAAGAGCGCGGTGCCAAGAAAGTCTATGCCTATTGCACCCACCCGATCTTCTCGGGACCGGCCATTCAGCGCATCACGGAGGGCGATGCACTCGATGAAGTCGTGGTCACCAACACCATTCCGCTAAACGCCAACGCGTTGGCCTGCAAAAAAATTCGCCAGCTCTCCGTGGCGCCGCTGATTGCTGAAACCATGCAGCGCATCGCCAAGGGAGAGTCCGTCATGAGTTTGTTCTCGGATCAAGACCAGCCTGATCTGATCTGAAGCAAAAAAGCCGGCTGCTCAGCCACAGAACCTTTCGAGGCTTGAAATTTGAGCAGTCTTTTGAAGTCAGGGTGAGACTGGTCGCGGTCCGCCCATTTTGGAGAAGATTATGAAATTCGTCGCTTTTGAGCGCGCAAAGCAGGGCACGGGTGCGAGCCGCCGTCTCCGCATCACCGGCCGCACGCCCGGTATTGTTTATGGCGGAACCGCCGAGCCGATCCTGATCGAAATCGATCACAACGCCTTATGGCACGCCATCAAGAAGGAAGCTTTCCACGGCGCCATTCTTGAGATGGAACTGGCCGGCACGGAACACAAGGTTCTGCTGCGTGACCTGCAAATGCACCCGTACAAGCAGCAAGTCCAGCACATCGACTTCCAGCGCGTTGAAGCCCGCACCCGCATGACCGTCAAAGTACCCGTGCATTACAGCGGCGAAGAAGAATCCCCAGCCGTCAAAACGGAAAACTGCATCGTCAACCATGTGTTGACCGAAATGACTGTTTCCTGCTTCCCGGCCGACATTCCTGAATTCATCGCCGTTGACCTGAGCGCACTGACCAAGAGCAGTTCGCTGCGCGTCAAGGACGTTTCGCTGCCAAAGGGTGTGAAAGCTGTTGCCAAAGGCCAGGTCAACCCTGTCATGGTCTCGGTGACGCCGATTGTCGAAGAAGTCGAAGCCGCACCTGTCGAGGCTGTGGATCCAAAAGCCAAGCCTGGCGCAAAGGGCGGCAAGCCTGCAGCAAAACCTGCAGCCAAGAAGTAATTCCCGGCTTGCGGCATCAGCCTGAAAAAGGCTGTGCCCAGGAAAGTGGCCCTTACCCTTTCACAAGGCTAAGGGCTTTTTTTATGCGCGGGTGCTTCTGCTACGCTGTACCGCCCTCCCCTTTCTTTATTGCATACCCCATGATCAAGTTGTTTGTCGGCTTGGGCAACCCAGGCCCGGATTACGAAGCGACGCGCCACAACGCCGGCTTCTGGTGGATCGACGCGCTCTCGCAAGAACTGAAGGCGCCACTCGGCCTCGACAAAAACTACCACGGCCAGGTTGCACGCACCACGGTCAATGGCCAGACCGTCTGGCTGCTCAAGCCACTGACCTTCATGAACCTGTCGGGCAAGTCAGTGGCGGCATTGGCGCGATTTTTCAAGGTCTTGCCCGGCGAGGTGCTGGTCGCGCATGACGAACTCGACATCGTTCCCGGCCAGGTCAAGCTCAAGTTTGGCGGCAGCCATGCCGGGCACAACGGCCTGCGCGACATTCATGCACAACTGGGTTCGGCCGATTACTGGCGCCTGCGCATCGGCGTGGGACACCCGGGCGTGAAGGCTGAAGTCATCAACTGGGTGCTGAAAAAGCCTTCGCAGGAACACCGCGTGGCCATCGAGGACTGCATCGTGCGCAGCCTCAAAGCCGTTCCCGACCTGCTCAGGGGCGAAATGGAAAAGGCCACGATGCTGATTCATACCAGCCAGCCGCCGCGCCCGAAACCGCCCAGGATGACGACGCTGCCGGAGGGTGCGGCCAGCGACACTGCTGCAAACGTATCAAAGCCGACGTCATGATTACTATTATTTTGATAGCTTCTTGAGCTTACTGAATGTGCGCAAAGTGCCTATTTGATGCATAAAATGCAGCACCAGCGGCCTCAGCGTACCAACACCACCGGGATCACCGCTTGAAGCCGGTTGTATTTTTCCCAAAGCGTTTCCCGGGTTTCGCGGTGCTGCGGGTCCACAGGAATGCATGCCACCGGGCAGACCTGCACACACTGCGGCTCGTCGAAGTGGCCGACGCATTCGGTGCATTTGTTCGGGTCGATCTCGTAGATCTCGGCACCCAGGAAAATCGCCTCGTTCGGGCATTCGGGCTCGCACACGTCGCAGTTGATGCATTCGTCGGTGATCAAGAGGGCCATTGCATCAATCTCCCTGTTTCGCGTGAACGGATGCCAGCGCGGCTGCAACGGACGGGCTCACCATCGGGCCGACATCGCCACCGAGCTTGCTGATCTCGCGCACCAGTGTGCTGCTGATGCAGGCCAGCGGCGCCTCGGGCAGCAGGAACACGGTTTCGACCTGTGGACGCAGCTTGCGGTTCATGGCGGCCATCTGGGCCTCGTAGTCAAAGTCGGTAAGGTTGCGAATGCCGCGCACCACGGCACAGGCGTCTTGCACGGCGCAGAAATCCATGATCAGGCCGTCAAATGGCAGCACCCGGATTCCCGCTATGCTTTCAGTAGCATCTCGCACTTGCTGGACACGCGTATCCAGTGAAAATAGTGTCTTTTTGTGATGGGCAACGGCCACCGCGATGACCAGCTGGTCAAACAGCCCGGCGGCGCGGCGCACCACGTCGCCATGGCCGAGAGTGAACGGATCAAAAGTGCCGGAATAAACAGCAATGCGGGGGGTGGACATGGGCCGAATTATGCCCTTGCCCCGCGCCTGGGCCACCCCGGCACCGGGTGCAACCCTGCAGCCCATGCGGACGCTTGAGGCGCTTGCACCCGACCCGGCTCAGCCCGGCACGGGCTCGGCCGGCAGATCGCTTTTGACCAGCAAATGAAAATGCACAGCACCGGCCTTGGCGCTTCGGTGGACCTTGAGCCCCAGCGGCAGCAGCTCGTCGTCCTGCCAGGCACGGGGCGCCTCCAGGTACACCAGGCCGGTCGGGCTGATCGCCTGGGCTGCGGCCTTGAGCGCCGACTCGAACACGCTGGAGTCGAAAGGCGGATCGATCAACACCAGCTGCATGCTGCCGGCGTCCAGCCGCTTGAGCGCGCTCAAGCCGTCGCCGCGCTCAATGCGCACCGCGTCGGTCTTGAGCCTGGCCTGCACCGCCTTGAGCTGCACCACCAGGCCGGGGTCCTGCTCGCACAGCAGCACGTCGGCCGCGCCGCGCGAGGCGGCTTCAAAGCCCAGTACGCCGGTGCCGGCGAACACGTCGGCGCAGCGCCAGCCGGTCAGGTCCTGGCCCAGCCAGTTAAACAGCGTTTCCCGCACGCGGTCGGGCGTGGGACGCAGGCCGGGATGGTTCGGCACGGTGAGTTTGGTGCGCCGATACTGTCCGCCAATGATGCGGATTTCGCCGGACGGCTTGAGGTGGGCCGTGCCCTTGGGCTTGACGGTGTGAGCCTTGGCCGAAGGCTTGGCGGCGGGCTCGGGGGCGATGGGTTTGGGTGTGTATTTCATTTTGCGGCTCCGAGAATAACAGTCACCATTTTGTCGGGCTGGACTTTGCGCGCAAAAGCCGCCTTGATATCGGCCACGCTGACTTTTTCGACCTGCTGCGTCCAGGTGTCGAGGTAGTCGAGCGGCAAGTCGTTCCAGGCAATGCCGGCCAGGTTGGCCAGCAGCTTGCGGTTGCTGTCAATGCGCAGCGCAAAGCCGCCCACCAGATTGTCCTTGGCCGCCTTCAGTTCGGCCTCGGTCGGGCCGCTGGCGACAAAATCACCTACCACCTGGCGCGCGATCTGGACCGCCTGCGCCGCCTGGTCGGGCCGGGTCTGCAGGCCGACGGTGAAGCTGCCGGCATGCAGGCCGGGCGAGAATGCGCTGGAAATGCCATAGGTCAAGCCGCGTTTTTCGCGCACTTCGTTGGTCAGGCGCGAGACGAAACCGCCGCCGCCCAGAATATAGTTGCCGACCGTCATCGGGAAGTAATCAAGGTCGGCACGCTTGAAACCGGGCTGACCGATCAGCACCTGCGCCTGCGCCGAATCAAAGGGAATGGTGATGTTTTCTGCTTGCGCGAGTGGCGCCACGTCGGGCACGGCCGGCAACGGCGGCAGGCTGGCGCAGGACACCGAAGGCAAGCGTGACAGCAAGCGCGCCGCCATGGCATCGGCCTGCGCCCGGGTCACGGCACCCACCAGGCTGACGCGGGCGCGGCAGGCGACCACGCCGACGGCATGCGCGGCCTGCAAATCTGCAACGCTGATGTTCGCCAGCGTCGCCTCGGTCATTTCATAGCCATACGGATGGTTGCCATACACCGCCTTGGCGTAGGCCCGGCCCACAACGCTGGCCGGACGGGTGTAGGACTCCTTGAGCGCGGCATCCAGGCGCTGGCGTTCGCGTTGCCAGACCGCATCGGGATAGGCCGGCTCGGCAATCTGGCGCGCTGCCAGCGCCACGGCCTGGTCAAGCAGGGCCGGGTCGGTCAGCGAGCGCAGTGAAAAGCTCATGCGGTCGGCCGAAGCACCGGCGCCAAAGTTAGCACCCAGATCGGCCCAGGCCTCGCCCAGGGCGTTTTCATCCAGCGCCGGAGCGCCGTCTTTTTCGCGCACGCCTTTTTCCAGCATGTTTGCGGTCAAGCTCGCCAGTCCGGCCTGGCCGGGAGGGTCGCGACGGCTGCCGGCGTCAAAGTCAAGCTGCACGTCGACCATCGCAATGGCCGGGCTTTCCACCAGATAGACCTGCGCGCCGCTGGCCTGCGTCCAATGCTGGACAGGAATCGCCGCCTGTGCAGAATTATGAACAAAAAGGCCTGTTGCGCATACTGCCATTGCACAAGCAGCTATTTTTTTAGTAGCAATCGTCATAAAGATATTCTTTCGATTCAGGAAACCGTTCAACGCATCTCGGCACTGGCCGCCGCGTTGGCAGGGCGCGGCTTGGGCTTGGACGCCAGCGGCTGGGGCAACAAGGTGGACACGGTCATCTGGTCGTCGCCAAAGTACTTGCCGGCCACGGCCTGCACTTCGGCAGACGTCACCGTGCGCAGCTGGGCAATCAGGCGCGTGCCAGCGTCGAGCGGCAGGCCCTGGACCCAGTTGGAGCCCAGTTCTCGCGCCTGGCTGAACACCGAGTCGAGCTTGTAGGTCTCGCTGGCCACCCACTGCGTCTTGACGCGCTGGAGTTCGGCCTCACTCACGCCGTCACGCGCCACCACGGCGACCTGCTGGCGCAGGGCGTCGGCCACTTGCTGCGTGGTTTTGCCATCGGCGGGCACGCCGTTCAATGTGAACAGCTGCGGCCCCCGGCCAATCAGGCCGCTGGAAGCGCCGGCGCTGTCGGCCACGCGGCCGTCTTGCTGGCCCCGTCCCTGCACCAGCGCGCGCTCCAGCCGTGCGCCGCTGTAGCCGTCCAGCACGGCCGACAGCACCGTCAGCGCCAGCGCCTCGCGGCTGGCGGCGGCGGTGGGCGATGCGGCACCCACCGCAACGGCCAGATCGGCCGGCTGCACCTTGGGCACCTTGAACGCCATGCTCACATAGGCCTGGCTGGCGGGCGCCTTGAGATCGATGCGGCGCATGCCCGCCTGCTCGGGCTCGGTGCGCGGCTTGCGCACGGGCACGGGACGCGCAGGAATGGCACCATAGTATTTTTCGGCCAGTTTCCTGACCTGCGCCACGTTGACATCGCCGGCCACCACCAGCGCCGCGTTGGCCGGAACATACCAGCGCTGGTAGAAGCTGCGTACATCGTCCGGCGTCATGGCGACCAGGTCGCTCATCCAGCCGACGATGGGGCGGCGGTATGGAGACGCCAGAAAGGTGATGGCGCTGGCCTGTTCATGGAGCATCGCGTGTGGCGACTCCTCGGTGCGCATGCGGCGCTCTTCCTTCACCACCTCGATCTCGCGCTTGAATTCTTCGTCAGGCCACTGGCTGTGGCCAAAACGGTCGGACTCCAGACGCATCACATCTTCAAGCTTCGCCGCCGGAATTTGCTGGTAGTAGCCAGTGCTGTCGCTGCTGGTAAAGGCATTCTCCTGACCGCCCAGGGCCGCCACGCGCCTGGAAAACTCGCCCGCCTTGACCTTGGGTGTGCCCTTGAACATCATGTGTTCGAGCGCGTGGGCGACGCCTGACGTGCCGTCAACCTCGTCCATGGCACCCACCCGCACCCAGAGCATATGCGCCACCGTCGGCGCGCGGTGGTCGGGCTTGACGATGACCGTCAGGCCGTTGGCCAGCGTGAACTGCTCGACTGTCGCGGGCGCCTGGGCAAAAGCTGCCTGACCCAGGCCGGCGGTCAGGGCAGCCGACAGCAGCAGCCCTGTAAAACCGCTCGCCGGGCGTTGAAAAAACAATACGGGGGGCTTTACGCCCATCTGCTTGAGGTGTTTCATAGAATGGTGGACTCTACAAGATCAACCAATGTTCAGTTTCTTCAAAAAAAAATTACGCCCTGCCCCGCCGCCTTCGACTGTCGAGGTGCCTGCGCCATCGGTACGACCCGAACCCGGTGGTGACCCTGTTGCTTCCAGCACGCCGCCTGCGCCTTCAACTTCAGTCCCTGCAACAGCGCCAGTTACAGTAAAAAGGCCTGTCGGGAACGGTGGCTCAATGATTGGCAGCGCGCTGGTCACACCGATTGACATTCCCCAGGCGCTGGAACTGGCCATGTCGCCCGAGCGCCAGCGCTGGTTGAGCAAGCTGCAACAGGGCCTGCGCAAGACCGGCTCCAGCATCTCGAGCGTCTTCACCGGCAGCCAGATCAATGAGCAGCTTTACGAAGACCTGGAAACCGCGCTGTTGATGGCCGACACCGGCGTGAGCGCAACGGAGCATTTGCTGGCTGATGTCAGGCGCCGCGTCAAGGAAGGCGGCATGACGCACCCGGTGGCGGTCAGGAATGCGCTGATCGAATCCATCACGGTGCTGCTCAAGCCGTTGGAACGGCCGCTGGTGATTGGCGAATTCACGCCCACCGTTATCATGGTGACTGGCGTCAACGGCGCGGGCAAGACCACCTCGATCGGCAAGTTGACGCGCCACCTGGCCCATGAAGGCGCTTCGGTCCTGCTGGCGGCAGCCGACACTTTCCGCGCCGCCGCGCGTGAACAACTGAGCGTCTGGGCCGACCGCAACACAGTCGAAATCGTCAGCCAGGAAAACGGCGATCCGGCGGCTGTCAGCTTTGACGCCGTCACGGCCGGCAAAGCGCGCGGCAAGGATGTGGTGCTGGTTGATACCGCCGGCCGGTTGCCAACGCAATTGCACCTGATGGAAGAGCTGCGCAAGATCAAGCGCGTGGTGCAAAAGGCCGACGCCACCGCGCCGCATGAAGTGCTGCTGGTGATTGACGGCAACACCGGCCAGAACGCTCTGGCGCAGGTCAAGGCTTTTGACGACACGCTGCAACTGACCGGCCTGATCGTCACCAAACTCGACGGTACGGCCAAGGGCGGCGTGCTGGCGGCGATTGCGCTGTGGGTGCGCGAACGGGCCAAGGCGTCACCAGGCGTGCGTCCCGTGGCAGTTTATTTTATTGGCGTCGGCGAAAAGCTCGAAGACCTCGAAACCTTCAATGCCCGCGAATTTGCCCAGGCGCTGCTTGGCTGATGCGCCCTGCATGCTGGCTTCAGCCTTTGGCAGGCATTGAAAACCACGAGATCGTCGCCATTTCGGATTTTTAAAGGATTGCCTGAGTGAACAACCCTCTGAGTCAGATTTTTCGTTTTATTTTGAAATTGATTTTTGTCTTGTCTGCGGCCGTGATTGCTGTCGGGCTGCTGTTCGTTGCCCTGACGGTGTTTGCCTTGAGTTTGCTCAAGTCATTGATCACAGGCCGTAAATCCGCGCCCCTTGCGGCCTTTGCACATTTTCAGAAATTTTCGCAGTCGGGCACGTGGACCAGCGGATCACCGCGTCAGCCTTCGTCCAAAACCGCCTCAGGCCAGGTCATCGATGTCGAAGCGCGCGAGCTGCAGGATGAGCGTCGCGAGCCCTGAACGCCGGCCTCATTCACTGTATCCGGCCCATTTGACTGCTATATTTTAAATAGCTGCAAATGCATGCTGGCATTGCGCAAAATACACTTTTATTACTAATTTCGTAACTACTCAGGTCACTTTTCAGTTTAAAGCGCAATGAAATGAGCCTCTGTCATCCCGGCCCCGGATCAAGCCCGGGGTTTCAGCACCCGGGAACCATGACTTCTCCCCAAACGGGGTCATGGATTGCCCCGGATCAAGTCCGCAATGACAAAAGAGATTACGGAGAGCTTCGAAGGAGCTGAGTAGTTACCTAATTTCTGAAAATAATCCGCCAATCCTGGGCTGGAATTCTTTTCTTAAAGCACATTCCTTGCAGCTTTACAAGGCTGAAACCAAGTTTGCTGAACCAATAGCACAAACTTCTGTCTGACAGGCAGGGTTAACACCAATTAGTGTTTGGCTATTGGACCCATTAAACAGCTTGTCTGGCACTCTAGGTAGCGGAGTGCTAATATTTAGCATTAGTGAAAAGGAGTGTTGAAATGTCTTATGCCCTTTCCCCCAAGTCGATGATGTCTGCTGCTGTTGCACCGGCTGTATCCGCCAACAGCGTGGCTGCTCTGAATCCTTGGTCGATGGTGCCTCCGCTGGGCAATATTGATGCCTATATTTCGGCGGCGAACCGCCTGCCCATGCTGACACTGGAGCAGGAACAGGAATTCTCAAGAAATCTCAAGGAAAACAACGATCTCGATTCGGCCGGCAAACTGGTGCTGTCGCACCTCCGGCTGGTGGTGTCGATTTCCCGCAAGTACCTGGGCTACGGCCTGCCGCACAGCGACCTGATCCAGGAAGGCAATATCGGCCTGATGAAGGCGGTCAAGCGCTTTGATCCTGACCAGAATGTTCGCCTGGTGAGCTACGCCATGCACTGGATCAAGGCCGAGATTCATGAATACATTTTGAAGAACTGGCGCATGGTCAAGGTGGCGACCACCAAGGCCCAGCGCAAGCTGTTCTTCAACCTGCGCTCAATGAAGCAGGGCTATAAGGACGATGCCGATGTCGCCACGCACCGCGATACGCTGACCGAGGGCCAGATCGACTCGATGGCGCAAACGCTCAATGTCAAGCGCGAGGAAGTCATCGAGATGGAACAGCGCATGTCCGGCGGGGACATCCTGCTCGATCCCAGCCCGGGCGACGATGGTGACGATGCCTTTGGCCCGATTGCCTACCTGGCCGATAGCGCACAGGAGCCAACAGCGCTGATGGAGTCACGCGAGCGTGATGACCTGATGACGGGCGGATTGAGCACCGCACTGGAGGAACTTGATCCGCGTGCCCGGCGCATTGTCGAAGAGCGCTGGCTTAATGTGAATGATGACGGTTCAGGCGGCATGACGCTGCATGACCTGGCAGCTGAATACAAGGTCAGCGCGGAACGCATTCGCCAGATCGAGGTGGCATCGATGAAGAAAATGAAAAAAGTTCTGGCCACTTACGCCTGAGTGCAGCAGCCGGAAAATTCCGGTTTCTTGCAACGCACGTGATTGAAAGCCTGCACTGAAAAGTAGCAGGCTTTTTGTCAACTGCTCTTGATCAGCAGGCGGATATCGGACGCAAGGACTTGCGCGCCTGAGCCATAGCGGTTGTACAGACGGATGCGGCCTTTCTGATCGAACACATAGCTGCCTGCTGAATGGTCCATGGTGTAGCTGCCCTTGGTCTTGCCATCGACCTTCTTGTAATAGATCTTGAAATCCTTGGCAACTTGCGGAAGTTGTTCTGGTGTTGGGCGAAGGGCAAGAAAGCCTGGATCAAAATTGCCCATGTAAGCCTTGAGCAACTCGGCGGTGTCACGCTCCGGGTCCACCGTGATGAAAATCGCCTGCAGCTTGTCGCCATCGGCGCCCAGCAATTGCTTGACTTCGGCCAGTTCGGCCATCGAGGTCGGGCAAACGTCAGGGCACTGGGTAAAACCGAAAAATACCACCACGACCTTGCCGGCGAAATCCTTGACGGTACGCAACTGGCCGTTATGGTCCAGCAGGGAAAAGCCCTGCGCATAGTCAGCGCCGGTCAGGTCGATGCTCTTGAACTGGGGCTTGTCAGGCGCGCAACCTGTCAGCCAGGTGGAGGTCAGAGACAGCGCGGCAAGGCTCGCCAGAATTTTGACGCTACGCCTTCGGGAGGGTTGCATGGGCGTGATGGTTTTCATAACAGATAGTGGTCCAGCAGCAAGGCGGCAAACAGGACAGACAGGTGGATCAGTGAAAAGCGAAAAGTCTTGCGTGCCAGAGCATCGGAATAATTTCTCCAGAGCAGCCAGGCATAAGCGCTAAAACCAATACTCAGCACCACCGCAGCCACCAGGTAAAGCCAGCCACTCATCTTGAAGATAAAAGGCATCATGCAGGCGGCGAACAACACCAATGTGTAAAGAAAAATCTGCAGCCGGGTGAACTCATTGCCGTGCGTGACCGGCAGCATCGGCAGTCCCGCCTTGCGGTAGTCTTCGACGCGGTAAAGGGCGAGCGCCCAAAAATGCGGGGGTGTCCATAAGAAGATGATCAGGAAAAGAATCAGTGCTTCAGGGCCAACCGAGCCGGTCATGGCGGCCCAGCCCAGCACGGGCGGCATGGCACCCGAAGCGCCACCGATGACAATGTTCTGCGGCGTCAGCGGCTTGAGGATGACGGTGTACACCACGGCATAGCCGACAAAGGTCGCAAATGTCAGCCACATGGTGAGCGGATTGACCCAGACATACAAAATCCACGACCCCAAGGCGCACAGGCCGGCGGAAAAAGCCAGTGTCAGCGGGTTGCTCAACTGCCCCTGGGCGGTCGGCCGCCAGGCGGTACGCCGCATCTTGGCATCAATCTGCTGCTCCACCAGGCAGTTGAAAGCCGCAGCCGCGCCGGCGACCAGCCAGATACCAGCACAGGCAATCGCAGCAAGCTGGATATCGGACCCGCTGGGAAGTCCCGGAACCGCAAGCACCATGCCGATCAGCGCACAAAACACGATCAGCTGCACCACACGCGGCTTGGTCAGCGCGTAAAACTGGCTAATACGTGACAAAGCACGCACGTCTGGAGACGTGACAGCGGACGGAGGTGGGGAATTCATGCAGACATTCTCGAAGCATTCAGGGAAGAAACACGCAAAGGCGCAGGCGATGTCTTGCTGGAAAAAACAATACCCGTCAGGACCACCACCAGCGCCGCAGCACCGCCAGTGTGACCAACGGCCGCCAGCAGTGGCCAACCCAGCACCACATTGCTCAATCCGGTAGCTACCTGCAGCAGCATCAGGCCGGCAAGCCAGCGCGCCTGAAGTCGAAACGCCGGCAGCTTGTGCAGGCGCAGCGCCAGCAGCATCAACACGGCAAACACCACATACGCCGCCAGCCGATGGACATAGTGAATGGCCGTCAGTGCCTGAAAGCTGATGTAGCCGCCCTCATGGCTTACGCCCAGTTCGCGCCACAGCGTGAACCCCTGACTAAAATCCATGGCGGGCCAGAATGAACCCTGGCAAGACGGAAAATCAGTGCACGCCAGCACGGCGTAATTGGTGCTGACCCAGCCACCGAGCGCAATCTGCATCCACAGCAGGGCAAACGCAGCAAGTACGAAGCGGCGATTGCCGTTGCTTAAAAGGCTCGGTTTTTCCTGTTCATGCACTTGAGCGTAGCGTACCGACTGCGCGCGCAGCAAGGTCAGCAGGATCAATCCTCCCAGCAGGTGCATCGTCACAATGGCTGGAAACAGCTTCATCGTCACTGTGAGCGCGCCAAATGCGCCTTGCAGGCAGACCCATACCAAGGTGGCAGTAGGCCACCACGGCGAAAGCACAGACGCCGGTGTAGAAATTCCGGCGCTTCGCTTTTGCTCCCGGTACGCCATCCAGGTGACCAGCGTCAGCGTCAGGATCAGCACACCCACGCCCGTAGCAAGGTAGCGATGAATCATTTCAATCCAGGCCTTGGCATGTGTGACCGGGCCTGTGGGCATCACACTCTGAGCGGCCTCGATATGCAATTGAGCACCTACCGGGCTGGCGCTGCCGTAGCAGCCAGGCCAGTCCGGGCAACCCAAACCTGAATCCGTTAACCGGGTAAAAGCGCCAAAAATCACCAAATCGAAAGTCAGGAACAGGGTGACCAGCGTCAGCACACGCAGCCGCTGGGCCACCGGTGCATTCTTGTTGCGCACCCAGACCCAGGCCAGCGGCCCGAGCGCCACCACGAGTCCCATGAGCATCAGCCGCACGGCCGGACTAAGGTTGTAAAGGTCTTGCGTGTTCATGTCAAAAAGCGTCGGGCATTGCCAAGCGCAATGAGTTTTTCCACCAGCAGGGGCCGCGGAACCGGCTTCGCCGGACCGCAGGCGCATCGGCTCCCTCGGGGGGGCAGCGCAGTACGCGAAGCGACAAGCGTGGGGGCCATACTCACCTGCCTTCCTTGTCCCAGCTGCTGGAAGCCCGCAGCAGGCGGTCAAGGTCACGCTTGGCCTTGGCACCAGCTTCAGCATCCATGTCAGCAGGAAAACGCATCATCAGGTTCCCCAGCGGGTCCACCAGATAAAGATGGTCTTCAAGACGTTTTCCCGGTGCCGGCTCAAGCCACTGCGCCACAGCACCTGGCTGCACTCGCAGCACGGTGGCAGCCGCCAAGGCTGGCAGCAGTGCCGGGCGTACAGGAATGTTGTCATCCACCAGCCAGACGCGATCCAGCCGGTCCTTTTCCCGGCCCAGCGATTCGCGCAACTGGCGTTGGAAATACAGGTTCTGTTCGCAGCGCATGTCGCAGGCTCCGCCGGCCACGCTCAGCAGCAGCCACTGGTTTTTCAGTGCGGTCAGTTCGCCAGCCTTGCCGTCCAGCGTCTGCGTGGCCAGTGGCGGCAAGGGACGCTGGGGACTGATCAACTCGCCAAAGTTTCGTCTCCCCTCGGGCCTGACCACGTAATACATGAAATAGGAAGCCACCACCGGGCTGGCGCACACCAGCAAAACAAGAATCATTTTCCAGCGACCGGAGGGGGTATTGGCCGAACGCACTTCGGTCGAGTTGATTGCTGGCATGGCGTGGACGGTCATGCCCAGCGGCTGATCATGGGCTGTGGAAGCAGAAGGCAAGGAGGAAGCGTCAGGGGAATCTTTTGTCACGGTACTTGGAGCCAGTTAATCGCCACGTTGGGCGCGCAAGGAAGCACGAAAAGGAAGAAAGATCTGATACCAGCCATACAAAACAACCACCAACACGCACAAGCCAAACCATTGGAAGGCATAGCCATAGTGCTTGTCGACCCCCAGATTGGGAGCAGCCCATTCGCGCAGCAACCCTTCACTGGGAGCACCGGTCTGCAGCAGGGATGCCTGTTCGAACAGCGGCAAACCGGTTTCTGTCCGGAAAGCCGCCATGTCAAGATTTTGCCGTATCGGCCCCGTATCGGCACCTTTGAATTCATAAAGCTTGGAGGTTGGCGGGGCAATCCGGCCCTGGACCGTGACCACGCCTTCGGGAGTGGTCACAGGTGGCAAACGGGAACGATCGGCGAAGTCACGAGGAGCCCATCCGCGCTGCACCAAAATCGCCTGGCCGGTGCCTTCAAGCACCAGTGGTGTCATGACCCAGAAACCACTTCGTCCATCCATCGGTCTGTTGTCAAGGTAAACCGTATTCGCCGCTTGCCAGACACCCTGAAGTACAGCTTGGCGGTAAATTTCATCCGCTATATTTTTGGTAGCTAAAAGTGACCGTCCATCCAGCGCAGAGAGGCTGTTTTTGTCATTGATTGCGGTTTGGACGGCCTCCTTTTGGGCTGCACGGCGCAATTGCCACTCTCCCAGCGAAAAGGTACCGCCGGCTGTAACCAATGCCGCCAACGTGAGAATCCAGAAATTACGGGATCGCAAAACAGATGTCATAAGCTGATAATCGGATTCATGACTTATCTTGTTGCACTGGCATTTATCGCCATTCTCGCCAGCCTGGGTGCCGCCCTTTTCTTCATGATGAAGGACGGGACTGACGGCAAACGAAAAACCAGCAATATGGCGCGCGCCTTGGCGTTTCGCGTTGGTTTTTCAATCTTTCTATTTGTCTGCATTCTGATTTCATGGAAACTGGGTTATCTCCAGCCGACCGGTATTCCGGCAGGAAAATAACAGGACAGGGCAATAAAAAAAGCCGCTTCAAGCGGCCTTTTTTTGAAGAAACCCAGCGTTGAATGGCAACTGGTTGGAACCGCCAGCAGATTACATCCAGTACACAAGTATATAAAGACCCAGCCACACCACGTCCACAAAGTGCCAGTACCAGGCTGCACCTTCAAAGCCAAAGTGCTTGTCAGCGGTAAAGTGACCTTTTTGCAAACGCAAGGTGATGAACAACAGCATCAGCATGCCGACGAAAACGTGAAAACCGTGAAAACCCGTCAACATGTAAAAGGTCGAGCCATAGATACCTGAACTCATTTTCAGGTTGAGTTCAGAATAGGCATGGAAGTATTCATAACCCTGAACGCACAGGAACACGATACCAAGCAGCACCGTCATCCACATGAAGGCAATCGTGCGGCCCCTGTGGTTTTCACGCAGTGCGTGGTGGGCAATCGTCAAGGTAACGCCCGAGCTGAGGAGCAACGCAGTATTGATCGTGGGCAACCAGAACGGTCCTACCGTCGAAAATGGTTCCACGATGTCGGCAGGCGAGGCAGTTGCGCCGACCGCCGCCAGGCTGGGCCAGACAGCTTTGAAATCAGGCCATAGCAAGGCGTTGTCAAGGCTTCCCAAGGTGGGAATCGCATGACCTCGCGCCCACCAAAGCGCCGTGAAAAAAGCACCAAAGAACATCACTTCGGAAAAAATGAACCAACTCATGCTCCAGCGGTAGGACAAATCGATCCTGTGTCCATACAGGCCGCCTTCGCTTTCGGCAATCGAGTCGCGAAACCACTGAAACAAGGTACCCAGCCAGATCAACATGCCAAAAGCCAGGCACCAAGCACCCCAGCCGGCGCCATTGATCCACTGGCTGGCGCCCACGATCACAAAAAGCAGGCCGATGGCGGACATGACCGGACGACTTGAAGGTCCGGGTACAAAATAATAAGGGGTAGCCCCGTGGGTTGCTGCTGACATCGCTCGACTCCTGTTTTCTCTCGAATTTTCTCTGATCTTTTAATTATCCGTGGTGACTAGCGCGCAACCGCCCAGTTCACCAGCAGCACCAAAACCGCCACAAATACAAAAATACCGACAAGCCCGACAGCAATGATGTGAAGCGGGCTTAAATTTTTAACATCTTCTTCATAGTCACCCTTGGCGCGCAAGCCGACAAAAGACCAGGCCACCGCCTTGATGGTCCGCCAAAGCGACGGCTTGCGTGAAGGCTTTTCTGCCATCTTCAGGCACCAGCCGATTTGGTGACATCTGGAACCGGGGGCGTCTTGCCGCCTACTTCAAAGAAGGTATAGGACAAAGTAATGGTTTTCACATCTTTAGACAGCTTCGTGTCAATCACAAAGGCAACCGGCCACTGTTTCTTTTCACCGGGCGCCAGGGTGTATTGGCTAAAACAAAAGCACTCCAGCTTGTTGAAATGCGCTCCAGCCTGCGCTGGCGCATAACTGGGAATGGCCTGAGCCGACATGGTACGGTTTTGTACATTCTGGAATTCGTACATGACGGTTGTGAGTTCCCCGGGATGTACCTGCAGAGAGCTCTGAGCCGGCTTGAAATGCCACGGTCCACGTGAATTTGCATCGAACTCCACTGTGATGGTGCGTGTGCGATCAACCTGCGTATTGGCCGGAAGCGTGGCAGTGGCACCGGGAATCAGCCTGTCACCCAAGGCCAGCACGTTGATACCGGTCATCTCGCAAATGGCCTTGTAGATCGGCACCAGTGCATAACCGAAGCAAAACATGCCAAGCACGATCACACCCAACTTTTTCAGCATGTTGAAGTTTTCGCGCTTGATCATGGGAATTTTTCAGAATTTAAAAGTTTGACTGGCTTAACGGCCCAGAAAAATCATCTTGGCCATGAAACCAAAAAAGAAAACGATAACTACCGATACCAGGATCAGTGCAAGGCGGAGATTGCTTTTTTTCTGTTCGGGTTTCATGAAATGGTTCGTCAATTTCAGGCAATTACGCGAGTGGCCGTGGCGTCAAGCTTCGGTGGTGTTTCGAAAGTATGGAAAGGTGCAGGCGACGGAACTTCCCATTCCAGGCCTTCTGCACCCTTGCCGCCTTCGTCCAGCCAAGGGTTTGCCTTGGCTGGCACGCCTTTGCCACGCATGGCCGGCAGCACCACGAAAAAGAAGAAATACACCTGTGCAAATCCAAAGAAGAAAGCGCCCACGCTGGCAATCGCGTTGAAGTCGGCGAACTGCATGGGATAGTCAGCATAGCGGCGCGGCATACCGGCAAGGCCCAGAAAATGCATAGGGAAAAATGTGACGTTGAAGGAAATCAACGACCACCAGAAATGGATCTGGCCACGACGTTCGCTGTACATGACACCGGTCCACTTGGGGCTCCAGTAGTAGTAACCGGCAAACATGGCATAAAGCGATCCAGCCACCAGCACATAGTGGAAGTGGGCAACCACGTAGTAGGTGTCCTGCAGCTGAGTGTCAATTGGCGCCACTGCCAGGATCACGCCAGTCAGACCGCCAATGGTGAACACAAAGATGAAGCCGACCGCAAACAGCATCGGCGTCTCGAAGGTCATCGAACCCTTCCACATGGTGGCGATCCAGTTGAACACCTTCACCCCGGTCGGCACGGCGATCAGCATGGTCGAGTACATAAAGAACAGCTGTCCGGTGATCGGCATGCCGGTGGTGAACATGTGGTGAGCCCACACAACAAAGCTAAGGATGGCGATCGAGCCTGTGGCGTACACCATCGAGGCATAGCCAAACAGGCGCTTGCGTGAGAACGCTGGAATGATCTGGCTGATGATGCCGAAGGCCGGCAAGATCATGATGTAGACCTCGGGATGGCCGAAGAACCAGAAGATGTGCTGAAACATTACCGGATCGCCGCCACCGCCTGGATTGAAGAAACTGGTGCCGAAATGGCGGTCAGTCAGCGTCATGGTGATGGCGCCAGCGAGCACCGGCATCACGGCGATCAGCAGGTAGGCCGTGATCAGCCAGGTCCAGCAGAACATCGGCATTTTCATCAAGGTCATGCCGGGTGCGCGCATGTTCAGGATGGTCACAATGATATTGATCGAACCCATGATGGACGAAGCGCCCAACAGGTGAATCGCGAAGATACCCGCATCCATCGCAGGCCCCATCTGCAGCGACAGCGGGGCATACATGGTCCAGCCGCCAGCCATCGCGCCGCCTGGCAGCAGGAAGGACGTGGTGAGCATCAAGGCCGCCGGAATCATCAGCCAGAAGCTGAAGTTGTTCATGCGGGCAAACGCCATGTCCGAAGCGCCAATCTGCAATGGAATCATCCAGTTTGCAAATCCAACGAACGCCGGCATGATGGCGCCAAACACCATGATCAGACCGTGCATGGTCGTGAGCTGGTTGAACAGTTCCGGATTCACAAGCTGCAAGCCGGGCTGGAATAACTCGGCCCGGATCAGGAGGGCCAGGACACCACCGAACATCAGCATCGTGAAGCTGAACAGCAGGTAAAGCGTGCCAATGTCCTTGTGGTTGGTGGCAAATACCCAGCGGCGCCAGCCTGTAGGGACATGGTGATCGTGGTCATCATGCGCGTGATCTGGATGGTCTAGAACTGCACTCATCTTGGCTTCCTTTGGTGGCTTGTGCCTGTAGCTTTTTTGTCTTTTAAGGCTGGGAACGAATCGCTCTACAGCCCGTCATTTATCAGTGATGGAGTTACTTGCGTGCAGCCTGGACTTCGGCGGGCTGAACGATCTGACCGGTCTGGTTGGACCAGTTGTTCTTGGTGTAGCTTGCTACTGCAGCCAGGTCGGTATCGCTCAGCGCTTTCCAGGAAGGCATGGCACCACCGGCAGCGCCGTTCAGAAGAATCTGGATTTGCTTGTTGTGGTCAGCATCCATCACGATGGCCGATCCATCCAGCGGCTTGATGGGACCGGCGCCCTTGCCGTTGGCCTGATGGCAGGCTGCGCAATTGGCGGTGTACACCTTTTCACCACGCGCCTTGAGGTCAACCAGCGTCCAGACTTTGGACGGATCATCAGCCAGGGCAGCAGCCTCCTTGGCCTTGACGGCAACCCAGGCGGTGTAATCCTGAGCAGACACTACCTTGACGTGGATAGGCATGTACGCATGCTCCTTGCCGCAAAGTTCCTGGCATTGGCCATAGAAATCGCCAATCTTTTCTGCACGGAACCAGGTGTCGCGAACAAAGCCGGGAATCGCATCCTGCTTGATGCCAAAGGCGGGCACGGCAAATGCATGAATCACGTCATTGGCAGTGGTAATAATGCGGATTTTCTTGTCGACCGGAACCACTAGCGGGTTGTCTACCTTGAGCAAGTAATTGTCAGGTGCCACTTCGCCAGCTTTGGGGCCGCCATTGTTGGACATTTGACGATGCGCGGTATCCAGCGTCGAGACAAAGCCGATGCCTTCGCCCTCGCCCTTGATGTAGTCGTAACCCCATTTCCACTGGATGCCGGTTGCCTTGATGGTCAGGTCGGCACTGGTGGTGTCTTTTTGGGCAACCAGCACCTTGGTGGCGGGCAGGGCCATGCCGATGACGATGACGAAAGGAACGATGGTCCAGGCAATCTCCACAACGGTTGATTCGTGGAAATTGGCCGCCTTGTGTCCGACCGATTTACGGTGCTTGAGGATGGAATAGAACATCACTCCGAAAACAGCCACGAAGATCAGCACGCAGATGATCATCATGAACCAGTGGAGCCAATGCTGCTCTTCGGCGATGCGGGTGACGGCAGGATGAAGATTGAGCTGATTGACCGCCGGGCCGCCAGGCAGATCGTTGACGGCATAGGCAGCGGTGCTCAGCCAGGCTGCTGCAAAAACGCTTGCTGAGCCGGCATGCTCAAAGCCAAGCCGTGTCAATTTGCTCATGGTGTTGCTCAAGTTCATCGTGATCACTTTTTTTCCGCTTCAATTACCGATTGAATTAACCTGCGATTATAAAGTTTGCGACAGGTCAAATTTCCAAAATTGAAAATGAGGCAGCAACATGCCGGCCACGGTTCAGCAGGCGCGCAAGGCAAAGCGTATTTCGCGCGCCAGCAGGGGCCGCAATTCGGGCCGGACATGGCGACCTACCCGCACCAACCGGCCTTGGCCCGACACTTCGATCAGGGAGCCGTCTTCATTCTTGGGCTCGATGCGAACCCACTGCCGGTTGAAAGCAGCACGCACGGTCCGGCCAGCGGTTTCTGATTCCACGACCAGTTGCCCATCCTGTAAAAATATTTTTTCAGTATCGCCTGCATGACGCGCATAAACAACAAATAAGGTGCCAATGGCCAGCAAGGCAAACGTCATCACGGCCGATGCACTCTGTGACGCCATAAAAGCAGCCGCACCAAGACAGGCAAGGCAAAGCGACAGATAAAACCATCCGAGCTGTGCAGGAGAGATCAGGCTGCTTCGCTTGTGGCGCCAAAGCACGACCGACCCTTGGGAGGAAACATGGTTTTCCGAAACACGGGAAAATTGAAAAGCCGGGGCTAAGTGCAACATATGACGACCCTTACAAAGCAAAAGACAGCGCCGCAAAAAACGGCAAACCAAACCTGAACAGTGTCACAAGCAGTCAAGCCTGATCGTATATGGCCAGATTTAAACAGAAACTGACTCAATCCTTTTTAGGGAAAACCGCAAAGGCCTAAACACAATCCGTCAAGACAATTTGCCACACTTAGGAAGCAAATAACTCAACCTGAGTTGCCTGAACCACTCTGCAGCATCCGGCGCATGTCTTCAACCGACACTGCGCTCAGCGCACTTACCTTGAATTTTGGCTTGGCTTTCAGCGCATGTCCATAAATGACTTCGAACGTCAGCGACAGCCGGCCGTCGCTGCCGGTCAATTGCGCTGCCAGTTCACGCTCAAGTCTTGCCTTCCATGCCTTGCCGCGCAAGCCGGCAAACCGGGCGGGATGAAAATTTCGGCCAAGTTCGGCCAATTCCTGCAGCAGGCGTTGCGGGGTTTCATAGGTGAGCGTGATGCGCTCCATGTCCATCACCGGCTCGGCGAAGCCGGTTTGCACCAGCATGTCGCCCCAATCGTGCATGTCGGTCAGTTCATGCCCTGCGGGTGGCCAGCCCAGGCGGGCGTACAGCGAACGCAACTCTCTGGCTGTATCGGGTCCCAGGCAGGAAAACATCAGGAATCCATCGACCTTCAAGGCGCGATGCCACCGGGCAAGCAATGCCTGCGGATCGGCGGATTCGTGCAGCGCCATGTTGGCCCACAGCATGTCCACGCTGTCCGGCGGCGGCATCTCGAAACGCATCGGCGCAGCGCGCCACTGGCTTGGATTCCACCAGGGCTTAGCCATGTTTTTAATAGCTACTTGTGCCCGTCCTTCCTGCGCTTCAGCAACAAAACATGCTGAACCCGGATAAATTTTCGCGAGCTCGGAATGCGCCTTGAGCCCACCGCGCAAGGCGCCCCAGTGTGCCCAGGCCTGCGGTTTGAGCTTGATCCACTCCAGCCGGCCCTGCATGCGGCTGGCCACTTCCTCATGCAGCCAGGGAGAAGTCAGCGGTGCCGTTCGCTGCCAGCGATTGACGGCGTTCGGATCGAGCGTGGGGGGACGCGAGGTGGTGGTCATGGGGGCAATGGTGGCACAAGGTCGGCCAGAGTATATTGACACGGTGTTACAAAACCTGCTTGCCCTTCGCCGATTCATGCCCCGCACGGTCAGCCAATGCGCCGTCTGCCACAGCTGGCCGGCAACACAGGTATGCCCGCCCTGCCTGGCGCGCTTCATGCCTTGCCAGTCCTGCTGCGCGATGTGCGCGCTGCCGTTGCTCACGCTGCTGCCAAGTGAACCACCGCAAACATCCTTTCGCCTGTGTGCGGCTTGCATGCGCCAGCGCCCACCAACGGATGCGACGCTGGCCGCTGTGCCTTATGCCTATCCCTGGTCAGCGCTGATTTCACGCTACAAGTTTGGCGAGCAGCCTGGCTGGGCTGGTTTCTTTGCCGGCCTGCTTCTGCAGACACCCGGGGTGGCGCAGGCGCTGGGCGAGCTGGGCGCACAGGACTGGCTGCTTCCCCTGCCGCTGTCGGCCGAGCGGCTGCAAACGCGCGGCTTCAACCAGGCGTGGGAGCTGGCCAGCGCCCTGGCACGCCAGTCCGGCACAGTGGCTCGTGCCGACACGCGGCTGCTGCTGCGGCTGAAACACACGCGCCCGCAAAGCCAGCTCGGGCGGGAAGCCCGCCTGGCCAATGTCAAGGACGCTTTCCAGGTCGATCCGCTGCGCGCCAGCGAACTGGTCGGCCGGCGCGTGGTGCTGGTGGATGATGTGATGACCAGCGGCGCGTCGCTCTTTTCGGCGGCGCAGGCGCTGCGGGATGCCGGCGCGGCGCAGATCACGGCGGTGGTGCTGGCGCGCACGGCGCCCGCCTAGAATCGCCGCTTCGTTCAGCACATCTTCATTCACCACTGCCGCCTTGATCGGCATTGCTCCGCCGTCAAGACACGGCCTTTTCCCTTCTGTACTTGTCAACCCATGTTCAACATCGTCCTGGTCGAGCCCGAGATTCCGCCCAACACCGGCAACGTGATTCGCCTGGCAGCCAACACGGGGTGCAGGCTGCACCTGGTCGAGCCGCTGGGTTTTTCGATGGATGACAAGCACATGCGGCGCGCCGGGCTGGACTACCACGAGTACGCCCAGGTGCTGCGCCATGCCAGCTGGCCGGCCTTCCTGGCCAGCCAGCAGCCGCTCACTGACCGGCTGTTTGCCCTGACCACGCAAGGCTCAAGCACGATGTACGGCGCGCATTTTTTGCCGGGCGACTGGCTGGTATTCGGCTCTGAAACCAAAGGACTGGCGCCGGAAGTACGCGCCTCATTCGGCCCGGGCCAGCGTTTGAAGGTGCCGATGCTCGCCGGCCAGCGCAGCCTGAACCTGTCCAACAGCGTGGCGGTCACCGTGTTCGAGGCCTGGCGGCAAAACGGTTTTGCGGGCGCCGCCCTGCCCGCCTGAGCCCGACAGCGTCAAACCAGTCGTTTCACGGGTAGCGCCGCACCAGCGATTCGGCCACGCACACCGGCTTGTCCGCGCCTTCACGCTCCACCGTCACGTTCCACGCCATCTGCAAACCGTTTCCCTCGATCGGCTCGGCGCTTAGCAGCGTCATCCGGGCGCGCAAACGGCTGCCAACCGGCACGGGCGCCGTGAAACGCACCTTGTTCAGGCCATAGTTCACGCCCATGCGGCAGTCGATGATTTCCATCGACGACTCAAAAAACTTCGGCAGCAGCGACAGCGTCAGAAAGCCGTGCGCAATCGTCGTGCCGAACGGACCGGCGGCGGCTTTTTCAGGTTCGACATGAATCCACTGGTGGTCGCCGGTGGCCTCGGCAAACAGGTTGACCTGTTGCTGCGTGATGGTGAGCCAGTCGCTGACGGCGACTTCCTGGCCGGTGCAGGCGGCCAGGTCAGACAGAGTTTGAAAGGTTTTCATCAAGCCACTGTAGCCGGATGGCTGGCACAGCAAGCTGGCCGGGTGTCGGTTGGGTGACAGTCCGGTTGCAAAAACACCGCCGACAAAAATCTTCTCCGACGCAAGCGGCGCCCGACTTTTCCGCTATCGTTGCCGGATGCATGCCATTCATGAAAGAATTTCCCGCTCTGGCGACTGGCCCGCACCACTGCAGTTGTGAGACCTGAATGAACCACGCACCCGACTGGCTGATCAACAGCTTCATCTACCTGTCCGCCGCCGTGGTCGCCGTGCCGCTGGCCAAGAAGTTTGGCCTGGGCTCGATCATCGGCTACCTGGCGGCCGGCATCGCCATCGGGCCGTGGGGACTCGGGCTGGTCACCAATGTGCAGGACATCCTTCATTTTGCCGAATTCGGCGTGGTGTTGATGCTTTTCCTGATCGGCATGGAGCTGGAGCCCAAGCGGCTGTGGAGCCTGCGCCGCCCCATCTTTGGCTGGGGCAGCGCCCAGATGCTGAGCTGCGCGGCGCTGCTGACCGGCACGGCGATGGCGTTTGGCATTGCCTGGCAGACCGCGCTGGTGGCCGGCCTGGGGCTGGCGCTGTCATCCACGGCCATTGCTTTGCAATCGATCCATGAACGCAACCTGATGCGCACCTCCAGCGGGCAAGCTGGGTTTTCGATCCTGCTGTTCCAGGACGTGGCGGCCATCCCGATTTTGGCGCTGATGCCGCTGCTGGCGACGATTGAGGGGTCAAATGAGGCGCTGGCGCAACCGCACCGGGCGCTTGAAGCTCTGAAAATCATAGCGGTCATTGCCGGTATCATCCTCGGCGGCCGGTTGCTGCTGCGCCCGGTGCTGCGCTGGATCGCCAACAGCGGCACACCCGAAATCTTCACCGCTGCGTCGCTGCTGCTGGTGGTCGGCATTGCCGCCCTTATGCAACTGGTCGGGCTTTCAATGGCGCTGGGGGCTTTTCTGGCCGGTGTGCTGCTGGCGGAAAGTGAATACCGGCGCGAGTTGCAAACCGACATCGAGCCATTCAAGGCCTTGCTGCTGGGCCTGTTTTTCATCGCCGTCGGCATGAGCATCGACTTTGGCGTGCTGTGGAAATTTCCGGGCCAGATGCTCGCCATCCTGGCCGGCTTTCTGGGCCTGAAACTGCTCGCCATCTACGCTCTGGCGACGGCGATGAAGCTGCCTTGGCAGGAGCGGCCGGTGTTTGCGCTGCTGCTGGCGCAGGGCGGCGAATTTGCCTTCGTGGTGTTCCAGGCGGCGGCCGGCGCCCGGGTGTTTTCTTCGGAAACTGCCTCGCTGCTGATTGGCGCCGTGGCGCTGTCGATGCTCATCAGTCCACTGCTGCTGGTGGCCATCGACAAGCTGCTGCTGCCGCGCTATGCCAAGGGCAAGAAACCAACGCTTGAAGAAATCTCCGAGCCGCAGGAAGCGCCGGTCATCATTGCCGGCTTTGGCCGCTACGGCCAGATCGTCGGCCGCATGCTGCTGGCGCAGGGCATTTCGGCGACGGTGCTGGACCATGATGCCGACATGATCGAGACCATTCGCACCTTTGGCTACCGCGTGTTCTACGGTGACGCCACGCGGCTGGACCTGCTGCGCACGGCGGGCGCGGCGCAGGCCAAAATCCTGGTGCTGTCGGTGGACAACGTGGAGCAGTCGCTGAAAATCGTCGATATCGTCCATGCGCATTTTCCGCAGTTGCAAATCGTCGCCCGCGCCCGGGACGTGCCGCACTGGAACGCGTTGCGCGACCGGGGCGTGATGCGCGTCGAGCGCGAACTGTTCGACTCCAGCCTGCGCAGCGCCCGCACCGTGCTCGAACTGCTGGGCCAGCCAGCCCCTGCCGCACAGCAGGCCGCCGAACGCTTTCGCCAGCACAACCTGGCGCTGTTCGAGCAGATGTACCCGCACCGCAACGACCGCGAGCAGTTCATCGCCGTGGCCAAACAGGGGCGCATGCAGCTCGAAGCGCAGATGAAGCTGGAGCGCGAGCAACTGGTGCGGCAGGCGCAGGATGCGCGGGCTGAAATAGTAATCAAATAGGCTTCTTGCGCAATACTGGTGGACGTAATCAGCTATTATTTAAATAGCATAATTTCACAACGTAGCCGCTGCCTGCCCTGTAAAACTCCAAGGATTCGCCCATGACCCACCCGACCCCGACTGTTCTGAGCGCTGCCGAAACCGCCCTTGCCTTGCCCTACCCGGCGTTGGCGCGGCAGATTGAAGCCGTGCTGCGCGACCCGGCTGTGGTCGTTCCGGCGCGCATCGTGCAGCCATTGCCGGGTGGTGGCAGCCTGTTCGTCATGCCGGCAACCGACGCCCGCGTTGCCATCACCAAGCTCATCACCTTCACGCCGGGCAACGCCAGCCGCGGCTTGCCCAGCATCCAGGGCGACATCGTGGTGTTCGACGTGGTGACCGGCAGACGGATGGCGATTCTGGATGGCCCGACCGTGACCGCGCGCCGCACGGCGGCCGTGTCGCTGCTGGCCGCGCAAAAGCTGGCCAGGCGCCCCGACGGTCCTTTGCTGATCGTCGGGGCGGGCGTGCAGGGGCGCTCTCACCTGGAGGCCTTTCAAGCCGGCCTGGGCCTGCAGGAAGTGTGGGTGGCTTCGCGCAACCCGGCCAGTGCGGATGCGCTGGTGCAACACGCCCGGACACTGGGCCTGCGCGCCCGGCGGGTCGATGACGCCGATGCCGCCATGGCCGACTGCCCGCTGGTCGTCAGCACCACGCCGGCCCAGCAGGTCGTCTTGCGCGCCATGCCGCGGCCGGATGCGTTTGTTGCAGCCGTGGGCGCCTTCACGCCTGCGATGGTTGAGTGGGATGCCGAAATTTGCCGCCGTCTGGCCACACAAGGCACGCTGGTGGTCGATACCCGCGACGCCGACCATGAAGCCGGCGACCTGCTGCAGGCAGGCATCGACGTGACCGCCCTGCCGACACTGGCCGACGTGGTGAGCAATACCCCAGCCTGGACGCGTCAGGCCGGCCGGCTGGCCAGCGGCCCGGTGTTTTTCAAAAGCTGCGGCTGGGGCGGCTGGGACCTGGCCGCTGCCCGCTGCATGGCCGACCCGTCCGCCTGAAAACCAGCGGGTTTTCTGCCGTTTCCCGCTTGCTGCCCTGATAAATCAGCGGCGCCTAATGAAATCCGTCCCACAGCAGCTTGACCCCCGTCAAAAACATGCCGCCATACAAAATCCGGTAAAACCACAGCGGGCTGATGGTTCGGGCCATGCGCACGCCGACCCACACGCCAACAGGCGCCAGCGGCAGCAGCACCAGCGAGGTCGCCATGTTGCGCCAGTCGAGCAAGCCCAGCCAGGCGTAGGGAATCCACTTGGACAGGTTGATGACAAAGAAGAAAAACGCCATGGTGGCGGTGAACTTGACCGGGCTCAGGCGCAGTGGAATGACATAGGCGCTGATCGGCGGGCCGCCGGCATGGGCGACAAAACTGGTGAATCCCGAGGTGATGGTCAGCAGCGCGCCCAGCCATTTTGGCGGCGGCGCACTGTCAGGCCGGGGCGGAAACAGCAGGCGCTGCGCCAGGAACAGCAGCGTGAAAGCGCCCACGAGGGCCGCGACCGTCTGGGCATCAAGCACCCGGAACAGCAGTGCGCCCACCACCGTTCCCGCCAGCCCAAAAGGCACCAGAAACTTCAGGAGCTGGAAATCAAAATCCTTGCGGAAAGCGGCGATGCCGAGCAGGTCCATGAGCAGCAGCAGCGGCATCAGGATCGCCGCGGCCTGCGGCACGGTGATGGCCAGCGCCATCATGGGCACCGCCAGCGAACCAAAGCCGGCGCCAAAGCCGCTTTTGCTGATGCCCAGCAGCAGCACGGCCGGCACGGCAACGGCGTAAAAGAAGGGGTCGGTGATCAGCGGGAAGTCCACGGCGGCAGGTCTTTCTGGCCCGCATCGTGTGGCAAGGCGGGGATGGCAAGAACAAAAATCTTCCATATTACCTGCCGCATGGCAAGTGCTGGACGCACGACAATGGCCGCATGCTGGTGGACATTCAATCCTGGGGAGAAACGCTGCGCCTGCTGGTCGAACTGGCGGGCACGGCCGCTTTTGCCGTGTCGGGCCTGCTGGAAGCGGCGCGCAAAAAGCTCGATGCCGTCGGCGTGTGCGTGGTCGCCTTTCTGGCGGCCTTTGGCGGCGGCACACTGCGCGACCTGCTGCTCGACCAGCGGCCGTTTTTCTGGGTCCTGCATGTCGAACTGCTGTGGGGCGTGATGGCGCTGTGCGTGCTGGCGATGCTGTTCTTGCGCCAGCACCATTTTGAAGTGACTGAAAAGTCCATCCAGTGGCCTGACGCGCTGGGGCTGGGCCTGTTCACGGCAACTGGCGTTCATCTGGCGCTGGATGCGCAAATGCCGATGCTGGTGGCGGTGCTGATGGGTCTGACCACCGGCGTGTTCGGTGGCGTGCTGCGCGACATGGTCTGCAATGAAGTGCCCACCGCATTCAGGGACCACCGGCCGTATGCCGTCTGCGCCTTTGCCGGCGGCTGGGCCTATGTGGGCCTGGAGATGCTCGACGCGCCCGGCTGGCTGGCGCTGGTGGCCTGCGTCGCCGTGACCGCCGGGCTGCGCCTAGTGGCACTTTGGCGCAACTGGGAACTGCCCGCCTGGCAGGTCTGAAGCGATGCGGTTCCGGTGGCATCCAGGCTGCGGTCAAGCAGCGCACCGGGCCCAAGCGGCACGAGCGCTGCAACCACCGTTCAGTCCATGCTGGCGCCTGAATCCTTCACCACCTTGCTCCACTTGAGCGACTCCTTCTGGATAAAGTCGGCAAACTGCGCCGGCGTTTCGGTGTGGACCTCGGCGCCCTGGTCATTGATCTGCTTTTTGACGTCCGGCTTGGCCAGCACCTTGACGATGGCCGCGTTGAGCGTGGTGATGACGGCGGGCGGCGTGGCAGCCGGCACAAACATGCCGAACCACGACGTTGCTTCATAGCCGGGCACGCCGGCTTCGGCGATGGTCGGCACGTCAGGCAATTCCGGCGAACGCTTGGCCGTGGTGACGGCAATGGCGCGCAGCTTGCCCGAACGCACATGCTGGATCGCCGAGGGCATGTTGTCAAACATGATGCCGACCTGGTTGCCCAGCAAATCGGTCACGGCCGGCGCGCTGCCCTTGTAGGGAACGTGCTGCATGTCGACGTTGGTCATTGACTTGAACAACTCGCCCGACAGGTGGATGGAACTGCCGTTGCCCGCCGATGCAAAGTTCACCTGGCCTGGATTCGCCTTGGCATAGGCAATCAGTTCCTTGACGGTCTTGAAGGGCTGCTTCGGGTTGGCGACCAGCAGGTTGGGCACATTGGCCACGCGGGTCAGGGGCGCAAAGTCCTTGACCGGATCGAAGGGCATCTTTTTGTACAGCGCCGCATTGATGGCATGCGTGCCGACCGTTCCCATGAACAGCGTGTAGCCGTCCGCTGCCGCCCGGGACGCCGCCTGGGCGCCGATGTTGCCGCCCGCGCCGGCGCGGTTGTCAACGATGACGGTCTGGCCGAGTTCGGCCGTCAAGCCCTGGGCGACGATGCGCGCCAGGATGTCGGTGGTGCCACCGGCCGCAAACGGCACGATGATGGTGACGGTCTTGTTCGGGTAGGCCGCCTGCGCCGCTGCGGGCACAGCAGCCAGCAGGCCGGCGCCCAGCAAAGCCGCAGACGCCAGCGCGCCAAGGCTGAACTGACGGCGTGAAGATTGGGTGAAATCAGATAAATGCGACATTGAAAGAGTCCTCGATAAATGGGATTGGTGGAAAGTTGGTGGCTGGAACGCATTGGCTCAGGCCAATAAACAAATTTTTAGTCAAATTGACCATTTGCGCATGATGCATATACGCTTTCAGCTATTAATTCAGTAGCAAAATCAGAGGGGCGCCGTGCCCAGCGTGGTGCCGCCGCAGACGTACAGCACCTGCCCGGTGACAAAACCGTTGTCGGGCGACAAAAAGAACATCGCCGCGCGCGCCACGTCGCCCGCCGTGCCCATGCGGCCCACGGCAATGCTGTCCAGGATGCGCTGCGTCTGCGGCGCACCCTCGGGGTTGCTCTTGCGGAACAGCTCGGTGGCAATCGGTCCCGGGCCGATGGCATTGACGGTGATGCCGTCGCGGCCGAGTTCCATCGCCAGCGTGCGCGTCATGCCGATCATCCCGGCCTTGGTGGCCGAATACACGATGCGGTCCCCTTTGCCGAGCGCAGCGCGCGACGACATGTTGACGATGCGGCCGTGGCCGCAGGCGCGCAAGCTCGGCAAAAAGGCCTGCGTCAGCAGCATGGGCGCACGCAGGTGCAAGCCGACCACGTCGTCGAGCGCGGCCGTCGTCGCCGAGTCGATGGTGCCGGGTCGCGTGGCACCGGCATTGTTGACCAGCGCGGTGACGTTGTGAAGGGCAGCAATCTCGGCGGCGCGCTCGCGCGTGGGCGCTTCTTGCGTCAGGTCGACCTGGTAGGACTTCAGTTGCGGATGACTCCAGTCCGGCATCACGTAGTCAAGGTTGACCACCGTGCAGCCCTGGGCCAGCAGGGCTTCGGCAATGGCGCGGCCAATGCCCGAGCTGGCGCCGGTGACGACCGTGACGTCATCCGTGGCTGCACGCATGGTGTTCAAACCTTTTCCAGGATCACGGCAATGCCCTGCCCCACGCCGATGCACATGGTGCACAGCGCATAGCGCCCGCCCGTGGCATGCAGGCGATTGACCGCGGTGGTGGCCAGGCGCGCACCGCTGGCGCCCAGTGGATGGCCCAGCGCAATCGCGCCACCCCAGGCGTTGACCCGGGCGTCGTCGTCTTGCAGGCCCAAGGCGCGCAGCACGGCCAGGCCCTGCGCGGCAAAGGCTTCGTTGAGTTCGATCACGTCGATCTGGTCAAGGGTCAATCCGGTCAGCGCCAGCACCTTGAGCGTCGCAGGCGTTGGCCCAAAGCCCATGATGCGCGGCGCCACGCCGGCTGTTGCCATGCCGACCACGCGGGCACGCGGCACCAGGCCGTTTTTGGCGGCGGTGGCTTCATCGGCCAGCAGCAGGGCGCAGGCGCCATCGTTCACGCCCGACGCATTGCCGGCGGTCACGCTGCCGTCGGGGCGCACCACGCCCTTGAGCCTGGCCAGCGCTTCGAGGCTGGTCTCGCGCGGGTGTTCGTCCTGGCTGACGATGACCGGGTCGCCCTTGCGCTGCGCCACACTCACCGGCACGATTTCGCGTGCCAGGTGGCCGGCCTTTTGCGCGGCCACGGCCCGGAGCTGGCTGTTCATGGCCATGCGGTCCTGGGCTTCGCGCTCAATGCCGAACTCGGTGGCGACGTTCTCGGCGGTTTCGGGCATGGAATCGATGCCGTATTGCGCTTTCATCAGCTTGTTGACAAAACGCCAGCCGATGGTCGTGTCGTACACGGTATTGGCGCGGGAAAAAGCGCTTTCGGCCTTGGGCATGACGAACGGTGCGCGGCTCATGCTTTCAACGCCGCCGGCAATCATCAAACCCGCTTCGCCGGACTTGATGGCGCGCGCGGCAGTTCCCAGCGCGTCCAGGCTGGAGCCGCACAGGCGGTTCAGGGTGGCGCCCGGCACTTCAACCGGCAAGCCGGCCAGCAGGCTGGACATGCGGGCGACGTTGCGGTTGTCCTCGCCGGCCTGGTTGGCGCAGCCGTAGATCACGTCGGTCACGGCCTGCCAGTCGACGTTCGGGTTGCGCGCCATCAGCGCCCGGATGGGAATTGCGCCCAGGTCGTCGGTGCGGATGCTGCTCAAGGCACCGCCGTAGCGGCCAAAGGGGGTACGGATGGCGTCGCAGATGAAGGCTTGGTTCATGGTCATTTGGCTTGTCTCCTGATGAAAGGTCGGTACAGTGAAAAGGGTTGTCAGCTCAGGCGGCGATTGCCAGAATCGGCAGGCCCACCAGCTTTTCAAGTTCGGCATGCGCCAGCCCATCGACCCTGTCGATGAGTTGCAATCCCTGCGGTGTGCATTGCAAGGTGGCCAGTTCGGTGTAAATGCGCTTGACGCAGCCGATGCCGGTCAGCGGATAACTGCACTGCGCCACCACCTTGCTTTCGCCTTGTTTGGTCAGCAAATCCATCATGACCCAGGTTTGCCGGGCACCGATGGCCAGGTCCATCGCGCCGCCCACAGCCGGAATCGCGCCCGGCTCGCCGGTGCTCCAGTTGGCCAGGTCGCCTGTGCTGGACACCTGAAACGCGCCCAGCACGCAGATGTCAATGTGGCCGCCGCGCATCATCGCGAAGCTGTCGGCATGGTGAAAATAAGCGCCGCCCGGCAGCAGCGTGACGGGCTGCTTGCTGGCGTTGATGAGGTCGTAATCTTCATGGCCCGCAGCAGGCGCCGGCCCCATGCCGAGAATGCCGTTTTCGCTCTGCAGGATGACCTCGCGGCCGGCCGGAATGTGGTTGGCCACCAGCGTCGGCATGCCGATGCCAAGGTTGACACAAGCGCCGTCATGAATGTCCAGCGCCACGCGTTTGGCCAACTCGTCTTTGCTTCTTTTTTGATAGCTACTCATGCTTTCTCCTTATGCGCCAGAGGCCAATTTGGCACTTATTTTTATGCCGCCGGCCTGGGTGGCGACACGCGCGATGCGCACCACATGCCTGACATGAATGCCCGGCGTCACGATGGCTTCGGGGTCGAGCGCGCCGAGTTCGACGGTCTCATGCACGGTGGCCACCGTGTAGCGTGACGCCATCGCCATGACCGGTCCGAAATTGCGCGCCGACATGCGGTAGGTCAGGTTGCCCCAGCGGTCACCCTGCTCGGCCTTGATCAGCGCCACATCGCCATAAATCGGGTATTCGAGCACGTAATGCTTGCCGTTGATCTCGCGCGTTTCCTTGCCCTTGGCCAATTCGGTTCCGTAGGCGGTCGGGCAGAAAAAGGCGCCAATGCCGGCACCCGCTGCACGAATGCGTTCGGCCAGATTGCCTTGCGCCACCAGTTCGAGCTCGATGCGGCCGCTGCGGTACAGGCCATCGAACACATGGCTGTCGACCTGGCGCGGAAAGCTGCAGATGATCTTGCGCACGCGCCCGGCCTTGAGCAAGGCGGCCAGCCCGGCCTCGCCATTGCCGGCGTTGTTGTTGACAACGGTCAGGTCTTTGGCGCCCTGCGCAATCAGGCCGTCAATCAGTTCGGTCGGGTTGCCGGCCGTGCCGAAGCCGCCAATCAATACTGTCGAGCCGTCTTTGACATCGGCCAGGGCATCGGCCACCGACAGGGCAATCTTGTTGATCATTGAGGGGGGCTCCAAAATTCAGGAATATTTGGCAACGTCATGGCAAACGCCATGAAACGACAAAGCGAACCTTGATTTAATTTGTTCGCAATAAGAACAATTGTTCGTATAATGAATTCTAGGAGATTTAAACCGCGATGGCAACCACCACAACCCCACCCTTTGCCAGCACGGTTGTCTCGTTTGCGACAAAGCGCACGTCACCCGCCCCCGGCGACAGCTATGTGCAGTCTTTTGCACGCGGCCTGGAGGTGATCCGCTCCTTCAGTGCGCAGTCGCCCCGGCAAACGCTGTCCGAAGTGGCGGGGCGAACCGGCCTGACGCGCGCCGGCGCACGGCGCATCTTGCTGACGCTGCAAACGCTGGGGTATGTTGAAAGCGACGGCAAGCTGTTTCGCCTGACAGCGCGCATGCTGGACCTGGGCTTTGCTTACCTGTCGTCGCTGCCGATCTGGAACCTGGCCGAGCCGCTGATGGAAACGCTGGCTGGCCAGGTGAAGGAATCGTGTTCGGCAGCGGTGCTGGACGGCACCGACATTGTTTATGTCATGCGCGTATCGACCCACAAGATCATGAGCATCGGCCTGGGCGTCGGTTCGCGGCTGCCGGCTTACTGCACCTCGATGGGCCGCATGTTGCTGTCGGCCTTACCGCCGGATCAAATGACGCGGGTGCTGCAGGCGTCGGAACGCAGCGCCCGTACCCGCTACACGGTGACCGACCTCGACGAGTTGGCCGCCAAAATCGCGCTGGTTCGCAAGCAGGGCTGGTCACTGGTCAATCAGGAACTGGAAGAGGGTCTGGTGTCGATGGCGGCAGCGATCACCGACCGAAACGGCCAGACGGTGGCCGCGCTCAATATCAGTGGCCAGGCCAACCGGACCAGCACGAGGGTCATGCAGGACACCATGCTGCCCGCACTACTGGGAACAGCGCGGAGCATCTCCCAAAGACTCAGCTTGCAGCGCAGCTGACAGCTTGCGCAAAACAGGGAGCGCAAGCCCGTTTGAAAAAGGAAACCTGACTCAGGATTTACGCGACCCCATCACCAGGACAACGGCACCCAGGACGATGGCGCCAAGGCTGAGCCACTGGGGAATGTTGACGGCTTTCTTTTCGGTGACGGTCAGTTCCATGGTACCGATTTTTGCAGCGGTCGTGTCCTGACTGAAACTGAAACCACCGGTAAAAAATCCGGCCAAACCGGCCACGATCAAAATAATGCCTGCAATGCGTGCTGCGTTCATCGAAATTTCCTTGCCGGGCTTGTGGTTCTTTAGGCGGTACCGCCCCGGAACTGCGCCACCCTTCGAGTAATGTAAGGACTTGCACTGAATTTGTCTGTAGGACGTTACCAGCGGTAAATTTCCAATGGACCGGTAACTTCAGCGCAGGAAAAACCCGCAAATTCACGGAAAAAGACCCCGTGATACGCTACGGCCATGTTTACGCCCTCCCAAGCCGATGTTCGCCGGTTTTTTTGCTCTGTTTATGCCAAATCGTTGACTGTTCAACCACTGGAAGCTATCGAAACCATAGCAAGTCAATGGATGGACGAGCATCCCGAATACCACGCGGACTTCAAGGACGCAGACGCAGCGCTGGAAAAAACGTATGACGTGGAAGGCGGCAAAACCAATCCCTTCCTGCATTTGTCGATGCACCTTTCGATCAGCGAGCAATGCTCCATTGACCAGCCCCGCGGCATTCGACAGGCGGTCGAGCTGCTGACAGCCCGGCGCGATTCCCTGCATGCAGCGCACCATGAAACCATGGAATGTCTGGGCAGCATGGTTTGGGAAAGCCAGCGTTCAGGCCGTCCGCCCGATGGCGCCGCCTATATCGAGTGTGTCCAGCGACACGCCACGCGAGACTGATTACGGGCAGGCCATTGCCGGTTTGCCACACACCCATAAAAAAAGCCGCTTGTTCAGCGGCTTTTTAACGTACTGGCGGGTTCGCCAAATCAGCGAAAACGGCTCTCGGGAACCACTTTCAGGTCACCTGGCACAGAGGACAGGTAGCTGGCCATGGCCTTGAGTTCGGCATTGGTGTACTGCTTGGCCATGACACCCATGATGGGATGGGCGCGGCCAACCTTGGCGTTGGGATTGGTGCCGTTGTCTGACTTGTAGGCCTTCAGCGCCACGTACAAATAGTCGGCATGCTGGCCAGCAATCTTGGGGTAGGAAGGATCGATGGGCTTGTTGAAATTGGCGCCGTGGCAGGAGGCGCAATTGGCCTTGTTCAGCAACGCCTGAACTTCTGCGCCGGCCTCTTTGGCGGGCTTGTCAGGCAACTGGGCATCGGCTACCAGGCCATGCACACTGTAATAGGCTGACAGGTCGGCAATGTCCTGGTCCGTCAGGGTGGCAGTAATGGCGCGCATGGTGGGGTGCTTGCGGCTGCCTTTTTTGTACTCATACAGCGCAGAAGAGAGATAGGCGGCACTCTGGCCCGAGATCATGGGCACTTTGTAAACCTCGGGAAAGGAGGCCTGATAGCCCTTGATACCGTGGCAACCAATGCACATCGCGTTCTTGGTTTGGCCGGCGTTGGCATCGCCCTTGATGTCCTGGGCAAAGCTCGCGACCGTCACTGAAGAGAGGGCCAAGGCAATTATCGAGGTGAACAGCTTATTCATTTTGCGCGCACAATCCGGTGAAAAGTCATCGTTTAAACAACGGTGGATTATATCTGGGCCTGTCTGCATCCAGACCGTTGCCGATAATCTCACCGAACACCCCATCCATGTCAATACGTTCATCGCAAAACCCATGAAATTTCAAGGCTCAAAAAACTACGTCGCCACGCCCGACCTGATGCTCGCGGTGAATGCCGCATCGACGCTGACCCGGCCACTGCTGGTGAAAGGCGAGCCGGGCACTGGCAAGACCATGCTGGCCGAGGAAGTGGCCCAGGCCCTGAACCTTCCGCTGCTCCAGTGGCACATCAAGTCCACCACCAAGGCACAGCAGGGCCTGTATGAATACGACGCTGTGTCTCGCCTGCGCGATTCGCAACTCGGCGACGAAAAGGTCAAGGACATCCACAACTACATTGTCAAGGGTGTGCTGTGGCAGGCGTTTACCGCCGACGAGCCGGTGGCCCTGCTGATTGATGAAATCGACAAAGCCGACATCGAGTTCCCGAACGACCTTTTGCGCGAAATCGACCGCATGGAGTTTTACGTCTATGAAACGCGCGAGCTGATCAAGGCCAAACACCGGCCGCTGGTGTTCATCACGTCGAACAATGAAAAGGAATTGCCGGACGCTTTTTTGCGCCGTTGCTTTTTTCACTACATCAAGTTCCCCGATGCCGACACCATGAAGCAAATCGTGGACGTGCACTTCCCGACGCTCAAGAAAGAACTGCTTGCCGCAGCGATGAAAACGTTTTACGACGTACGCAACCTGCCCGGCCTGAAAAAGAAACCGTCCACCAGCGAACTGCTCGACTGGCTCAAGTTGCTGGTGGCCGAAGACATTTCGCTTGAAGCGCTGCAAAGCACCGACCAGAAGGTTGCCGTGCCACCGCTGATCGGCGCACTGCTCAAAAATGAACAGGACGTGACTTTGTTTGAAAAGCTGGTGTTCATGCAGCGCAACAACCGTTAATCCCGAAAGCTACGGCATGAACCAGCGGTCGTTGTGGATAGAAGGCGTGTCAGATGCCATTGGTTTTCTGGGCGGCGCGCTGCTGGGTTTCTGGGCCGGTCATCTGCTGGGACTGGAGATCTTTGCGCCGGGCTACGGCAACCGCACCATTGGCGCCATCTTGCTGGTCGGGCTGGGCGGAGGTCTGGGTCTGCAGCTCGCGCGGCGCTGGCGTTGCACACTGGCAAGAAAACGCGATGAAAACCAGTGACCTCGTGAACATGACGTCCCCGCCCTGTTCATGGCAAGTCAGCCTTGTTCAATATCTGTCGGTTGGTGAGCAAAACAATCGCCTGGCAAAAGGATGCACACTGAATGCGATTCATTGAACCCATTACCCTGACAGGCCACGAGTGGGTGATCCTGGAGCCGCTGGAAAGCAGGCACGAGTCCGAACTGCTGGATGCAGCCAGGGACGGCGAACTCTGGAAGCTCTGGTACACCGCAATTGCCAGCCCTGACGCCGTGATCAACTACATGAACGACGCCCTGAAAATGCGCGATGCATCCGGCGCCATGCCGTTCGTCGTGCGCCGCAAGCCGGACGGGAAAATTGTCGGCGCCACCCGTTTCTTCAATGTCGACCCTAAAAATCGCCGGCTGGAAATTGGCCACACCTGGTACAGCAAAAGCGTTCAGCGCACCGGATTGAACACCGAGGCCAAGCTGCTTTTGCTGAAGCACGCATTTGAGAAACTGAACTGCATTGCGGTGGAATTCCGCACCCACTGGTTCAATTTCGACAGTCGGGCAGCCATTGCCCGACTGGGCGCCAAACAAGACGGCGTACTGCGCAACCACCAAATCTCGCCCAATGGCACGCTGCGCGACACGGTTGTGTTCAGCATCATTGCCAGTGAGTGGCCCACGGTCAAGGTGCACCTGTTGCATCAACTTGGCAAACCCCGCGACTGATTGTTAAATACACCATGCTGATCGATTTTTTCTACACCTTGCGTTCGGCCAAGCTGCCGGTTTCCGTCAAGGAATTCCTGATGCTGCTCGAAGCGTTGCAGGCCGGCGTGGTCGGTCCCAACAGCGGCCAGGCTGACGGCCTCGATGGCGACATCAGCGAAGGCGCTTACAAGATTGACGACTTCTATTACCTGAGCCGCACGGTCCTGGTGAAGGACGAAAAACACTACGACAAGTTTGATCGCGCCTTTGCCAGCTATTTCAAGGGCGTGGAAATGGTGGCCGACTTCACCAAGGACATTCCGCTCGAATGGCTGCGCAAGAACCTGGAGCTCGAACTCAGCCCCGAGGACAAGGCGAAGATTGAAAAAATGGGTTGGGACGAGCTGATGGAAACGTTGAAAAAGCGTTTTGAAGAGCAAAAAGAGCGCCACGAGGGCGGCAGCAAATGGATTGGCACCGGCGGCACCTCTCCCTTTGGCGCCAACGGCTTCAACCCGCAAGGCATTCGCATCGGCCAGGAAAAAAGCCGAAACCGCAGCGCGGTCAAGGTGTGGGACCAGCGCGCCTACAAGGATTACGACGACACGCAGGAACTCGGCACGCGCAATATCAAGGTTGCTTTGCGTCGACTGCGCAAGTTCGCCCGACAGGGCAACCAGGAAGAGCTGGACCTGGACGACACCATCCGCTCGACCGCCGCCAATGCGGGCTGGCTCGACATCAAGATGGTGCCCGAGCGCCACAACAACGTGAAGGTGCTGCTGCTGATGGACGTGGGCGGCACCATGGACGACCACATCCACCGTGTTGAAGAAATGTTTTCCGCTGTCAAGGCCGAGTTCAAGCACCTGGAGTTCTATTACTTCCACAACTGCGTGTATGACTTCATGTGGAAGAACAACCGCCGCCGTTTTGCCGAGAAGTTTCCGACCTGGGACATCATCCGCAAGTACAACAAGGACTACAAACTGATCTTTGTCGGCGATGCGACCATGAGTCCCTACGAAATCCTGCAGGCGGGCGGCAGCGTCGAATACAACAACGAGGAAGCCGGCGCCGAATGGCTGCAGCGGCTCACCAACGCGTTTCCAAAATTTGCCTGGATCAACCCCGAGCCGCAGGGCATCTGGCAATACCGCCAGAGCATCAGCGTGATCCAGCAGCTGATGGGCCAGCGCATGTATCCCCTGACCCTGAAAGGGCTTGAAGAAGCCATTCGGCTGCTTTCGAAATAATGTCAAAGTAAACTGGCGCCGTGATTCACAACAGTACCCACTGCCTGCGGACAGCCTTTGGTACATTTCCAACCTCTGCCCGTTCTGCGCTCTCCTCTTTTGCACTGACAGCGTTGTTTATCGTTTCGGCGGCCAATGCACAAACGGCCGCGTCTGTGGCTCCGCCAGCAGATCCGTCGATATCGTCTATTTCCACACCCCCTTCCAGCGTCCAGCAAACAGCACCCGCGCCTGAACCTCCGCCCGAACAAGTCGAACCCGAAAATACACCGCAAGGCGCTGTCGGCCCGACCAGCGCCGAGCCCGAAGTGACTGCTTTTGACATAGTGGTTCGCGCGCCGTCAGAAGTTCGTGAAATGCTCGAAAAGCACCTTGAACTGCAGCGCTACCGCGCCGTCACCGATCTGGACGCTGCCGAGTTGGCGCGCCTGATCGTGCTGGCCGAACGCAATGTGCGCAATCTGGTGGGCACGTTGGGCTACTTCAGCCCCGAAATCCGCATCACGCGCGAAGGCAGTGCTGATGAGCGAGCCGTCATCGTGGTCGCAGTCGAGCCGGGTCAAGCCACGACCATCGGCCCGGTGGCCATAACCTTTGCCGGTGAGATTGCCGAATCATCTGACGCCGACGCGATGGCGCAACGCACTGAAATTCAGCGCGACTGGCGCTTGCCAACAGGCCAGTCTTTCACCCAGGACGCCTGGAGCAGCGCCAAGACCCAGGCTTTACGTCAGCTGGTCGCCCGCCGCTATCCAGCGGGCAAGTTAGCGGGAAGCCTGGCCGACGTGGACGCTCCGAGCCACACGGCCAGTTTGCGGGTGGATCTGGATTCCGGCCCGCTGTACCGGTTGGGCCCGATGCAGGTCAGCGGCGTCGAGCGTTTCGCTCCGGTGCTGGTGCCCCGCCTGGCGCGGTTGAATGAGGGCGAGGTCTACGACCTGAACCGGCTGGTCCAGGCACAGTTGCGACTGGCGTCCAGTGGCTACTTTGACTCGGCCTATGTTTTCATCAATCCCGACAACGACCCGCTGGCGGTTCCCGTGCAAGTACAGGTGCGTGAAGCAAAGCTTCAAAAAATCATTCTTGGCGTTGGCGTGACCACCGACAGCGGGCCACGCGCCTCGGTGGAGCACACGCATCTCCGGGTACCCGGCACTGACTGGCGCGCTGTGACCAAGCTCCAGCTGGAGAAAAATTCGCCGTTTGTCCAGACCGAATGGACCTCCATTCCAGACGAAGCCAACTGGCGCTGGGGCGTCCTGGCGCGTGCCGAGCGGATCAATGACAACGAGTTGATCACTCAGGCGCAGCGCCTGCGATTTGGCCGATCGCAAGTTGGCGACCGGATTGACCGCAATATTTATCTTCAATACGACCGGGCCAACGTGCAAGGCGCGGGGCTTCTGGGCAATTCAGCGGCTGCTACCGGCGACGGCTCGGCACTGACGGCCAATTACGTCTGGACCGGTCGGTACTTTGACAGCCTGCCTTTTCCCAGCCGTGGCTATGCCTTGGGCGTTGAACTGGGAGCCGGCACCACATTGGGCCAGGACCGCCAGCCCTTTACCCGCACAGTCGGCCGCTGGCTGGGGATCAAGCCCCTGGAAAACGGCCGGATTGCGATGCGCGCCGAAGCCGGCGCAGTACTCGCCAAGGACACGGCGAATATTCCGGCCACCCAGCTGTTTCGCACCGGAGGCGACAACACGGTGCGGGGCTATGGCTACCGCGACATCGGCATTGCGCTGGCCAACGGCGTGATTGGTCCCGGCCGGTACCTGGCCATTGGCAGTGTCGAGTGGCAGCGTCCCATCACCCTTCGTGGCCAATCCAACGAATTCGAACACACGGTGTTCGTCGACGCCGGCGCAGTGGCTGACAAGCCGCAAGACCTGCGGCCGTCCTTCGGCGTCGGAACCGGCCTGCGATGGAAAAGCCCGATCGGTCCCCTGCAGATTGACCTGGCCTATGGCCTGAAGGTCAAGCAGGCACGCTTGCATATCAGCGTCGGCTTCGTTTTCTGATGGTTGCCCCCAATACTTCCCATAACCAGCCCGCTGTTGCTGCCAAGCCATCAAGGCCATGGCTGAAAGCGGCTGCATGGACAGCCGCCGGCCTTGTCATGCTGGCTGTTGGCACGACGGGCGGGCTGTGGTGGTGGGCTGGCACTGAAGGCTCGCTGGCCAAGGGTCTGCGCTGGGTCGGCCAGTCCCAGCCGCTGACCTTTGAATCGGCAACGGGCTCCTTGCGGTCTGGCGGGCATATCGACCAGTTGCGCTGGCAACAGGACGGCATCTCTGTCGATGCCCGCGACGTCAGCCTGGCCTGGCAGCCCTGGTCGCTGCTTCAGGGAACGCTCAAGCTCGACCGCTTTGCCGCTGCCAGCATTGACGTGACCGACGTGCGCCCCCCAAGTCCCACGCCGGCGGCACCGCCCAATGCTTTGGGCCTTCCCTTGCGGATTGCGCTCGACGAGTTCTCGGTGGGCCAGTTCAAGCTTGCAGGCAACACCGCATTCACCGCCTTCAAAATTGCAGGCGGTTATGTCTACACCGGGCTGGCGCATCAGCTTGACCTGAAAAGCGTGTCCATTGACAAGGGCCGCTACAGCGGACGTGCCGCATTGACAGCCACCAGCCCGCTGACACTCGATGCAAGTCTGTCAGGCACGCTCGATGCGGCCATCCCCAACGGCGCACTGTCCGTGCCGCTGGCATTCCAGGGGACCGTCAAGGGACCCCTGACCGAACTGCTGGTCAAGGCCGAACTGCAAGTCACCACGCCAGCCACCGGTGAACAAAAACCATCCGGGCAGCCCCAGGCGAGCGCGACTGCTCGCGTCATGCCTTGGGCGGCACAGCCCTTGCCGCAAGCCGATGCCACCTTCCGTGACCTGGATATCGCAGCCCTGCTTCCAGACATGCCGCAAACGCTGCTGACAGGCAGCGCCAGCGTCAGGCCGCTCGAAGCCAGCAGACCGGTTGACCCCGGCAAGCCATCTTCCGCCCTGCAGGCCTGGGCACTGCAGCTAAAACTTGTCAACGCACTGCCCGGCCCCTGGGACCAGAAGCGCCTGCCGCTGGAGCAACTCGACACCCAGGGCGAATGGCGCAATGGGGCTGCCATGGTGCGTAGCCTCAAGGCGCAACTTGCTGACGGTGAACTTCTGGCCAACGGCCAATGGACCCAGCTACCCCCCGTTGGCGAAAACGCTGCGGCAGTTCAGGCTATGTCCGACCCGACCTGGAAAGTCGATGCCACGCTCAAGGGCATTAACCCTGCCCAACTGCACACCCAGCTGGCGCCCCTGCCGCTGAACGGCAAAGCCGAAGCCAGCGGCCAAGGCGCCAACCTGCGTTTCGATGCCAGCGTACAAACCGTGTCCGGCACGAAAGCAGCCGGCAGCCGGCCAGCGCCCCGAACCCATTCCGGACAGAATAACTTTTTGCAGCAATTGCGCCTGCGCGATGCCAGCGCCACGGGAACCTGGGACGCACAGCAAGCGGGCGGCACATTGGCGCTTTCGGCGCTGCGGGTCCGCACCGACGATGCCGAATTGAAGGGCCAGCTCGAAGTCCAACCCACGGAAAAAGCCGGTCAGGGCGCACTGGACCTGACGGCGCCTGGCTTGAACGCCCGGTTCAAGGGCGCGTTGCGGCCCACCACTGGCGATGGCGAGTTGCAACTGCAGGCCGGCGACGCAGCGCAAGCCTTGCGCTGGCTGCAAAAACTTCCCGGCATGCCGGCTGCCGCGTTGAACGCCTCCGCCAGTGGCAACGCCGGACTTCAGGCACTCTGGCAAGGCGGCTGGCAGAACCCGGCAGTGCAGGCGACACTGCAAGTCCCGTCAATGGACTGGATCGCGGCCAGCCCCAAGGCCGTGAAAAAGGTAAAAGTCACACCAGTAACACCAGTAACACCAGTAACACTAGAAACGCCCACAGCGCCGGTTGCTGCTACCGCAACCCTGTTGAAAATCCGCGAACTTCGGGCCACGCTGTCAGGCCGCCTGAGCCAGGCGCAGCTGCAAGCGCAGGGCCGCGTTGAAATCGACCAGCGCCGCTATGCGCTGCAAATGGCAGGCGATGGCGGGCGCATGCAAACGGCGGGCAAAGCCAATGACGGGCTGAACGAGGCGCCTTGGCAAGCCGTGGTCAGACAATTGAGCCTGAGCGTGGAAGACCCCGCCTTGGGCGCTGGTGCCTGGCGACTGGCCACGCGCGGTCCGCTGCCCCTCAAGTGGACCCCCACGCGCAATGGCGGCGCTTTTGAAAGTGGCGCTGGCGAAGCCCTGTTGACGGCGCCATCTACCAATGTGTCAATCGCTGCGCCATCACAAGCCGCAATCTCATGGCAACCCGTGCGCTGGCGCTCGGGTGAACTCGTGACCGCTGGAAGAATAACCGGCCTGCCGATCACCTGGGTTGAATTGATCGCCGGTCCACAAATGAAAGATGCCGGGCTGGGCGGCAGCCTGGTGTTTGACGGTCAATGGGACGTCGTGCTTGGCAATACCCTGCAGCTCAAAGCCAGCTTGGCGCGCAGCAGCGGCGATATTACCGTGCAGGCCGAAGGTGTTCAAGGAAATTCGGCGCGCGTGGCAGCCGGCATCAGGCAAGCCCGGCTTTCGCTGGAAACCGCAGGCGACGCCTTGAGCCTTGCACTGGTCTGGGACAGCGAACGTGCCGGCACGGCCAGCGGCCAGTTCAGGACGCGGCTGACTCGCGCCGCTGAAGGACAAGAAGCCATCGGCGGATGGCTCTGGCCCGAAGATGCGCCATTGAGCGGCCAGTTCAAGGCGCAACTGCCGCGCATCGGCGTCTGGTCCTTGCTGGCGCCGCCTGGCTGGCGCCTGCGCGGCTCGCTGGGCGCGGCCGTCGCCATTAGCGGAACACGCGCAAACCCTCGCCTGGCAGGCGATTTGCAGGCCAATGACCTGTCATTGCGTTCAGTGGTCGATGGCATCGAGTTCGGCAATGGCCGCCTGCGCGCCCGGCTCGACGGCACCCGCATGCGCATCGACGAATTTACCCTTCAGGGCGCAGGCGAAAAAGGCACCGGTGGCAGTCTTGACGCCCAGGGCGAAGCGGGCTGGATAGACGGCAAGCCGCAGGTGCAGCTTGCCGCCAAATTGAAAAAGCTGCGCGCCAGCATCCGCACCGACCGTAAAGTGACGGTTTCGGGTGATATCCAGGCCAGCCTAAAGGGCAACGCGGCTGAACTCACTGGCAAGCTGCTCATCGATCAGGCGCGCATCCTCTTACCCGAAGAAGGCACGCCGCAACTGGGCGATGACGTGGTGGTGCGCACCGCCAGCGGTGCGGCAGCAGGGCAGAAGGCCCCCGAGAAAACCAGCGCCCAGACTGCCGACAAGGCGCCAAGGCCCCTCAAGCTGGCGGTCGAGATCGACCTGGGACGCGATTTCCAGATTCAGGGCAAGGGCATTGACACGCGAATTCAAGGCACGCTCACCCTCAGCGGCGACTCGCTGACCGGTCCGCGCCTGCTGGGCACGGTCAGGACCGCTGGCGGTAAATACCGCGCCTATGGTCAGCGGCTGGATGTCGAACAGGGCCTGATTCGTTTCACCGGAGCCATCGACAACCCGACGCTCGACATTTTGGCCATTCGTCCCAACCTCACCCAGCGTGTCGGCGTGCAAATCACCGGCACCGCCTTGCTGCCCAGTGTCCGCCTGTATGCGCAACCCGAATTGCCGGATGCTGAGAAGCTGTCGTGGCTGGTCGTGGGCCGGGCGTCGGCTTCGGGCGGCGCTGAAGCTGCCTTGCTCCAGCAGGCGGCACTTGCATTGCTGGGCAGCAAAGGCGGCGGCATGTCAGGCGGTCTGGCCGCGTCGCTGGGTCTGGACGAGCTGTCGTTCCGGGGCGCATCAAGCAATGCGGACGGCACGGCCTCCGGTGGCGCAATTACATTGGGCAAGCGCTTTTCGAACAATTTTTACGCAGCCTACGAACGCAGCATTTCTGGCGCCCTCGGAACGCTGTTTGTTTTCTACGACCTGTCGCAGCGCTTCACGATCCGCGCCCAGGCAGGCCAGCAAAGCGCGGTGGACCTGATTTTTACCATTCCCTACGACTGATTCAGCCGCCACCGGCATTTAAAAAAGGGCTGGTCAGCGCATACAATTGACGGCTATTTGCTTGTTGCCAAGATGTGCCGCCATAGTTCAACGGATAGAACGAGTGCCTCCTAAGCGCTAGATACAGGTTCGATTCCTGTTGGTGGCACCACCTGATCAAATCGAGCAGTGTCATACATTCTCACAACCCGCGTAGCTCATAACTACAGCGGGTTTTTTGTTGTATCAAACGGCATTTCAAGAGATACCAAAAACTGAATGAGTTCTGAAATTTTCCGGGCTGATTTCAATACTCTGAAACACGCGAAAAGTAAAAATTTCAGCGTTTTCAAGCGCAGGCGCCAGAATCTTGCTGCAGTCAAAATTTGGCATGAAGCTGGTGTAGCTTTCCTTGTTCAGTTGGCTATAGCCGGTGTTGCCTGTTGCGTTTCAAGCAATAGCGGAACGCGTTTTTCTGGCAATCTCACCATTCAAAAAATTCAGCACTAACGCTATTCTATTGATAGCTACCAACATATGAATGGTATGCGGAAAAGGCATTTTTAATGATAAAAATTATTTCCTGGTTATGGCGGATTCGCTCTGGACTCTGGAATCCTTTGATGAACACAGGCGGACGTCGAGAAGGTTTGAAGTTTCAATCTTGAGTCCCAGATGCGGCGCTTGCCCAAACCAAGCCGCACCCCGATTGGCGCCAATCCTAGGAACGCCTCACCAGCAATTGCGAAGCAAGTTGCTCCAGCGCATGACTGTAAGGATTTTTAGGCAAGGCTTGCAAAGCATCCAGCGCACGCAGCGCTTCTCCGGCAGCAGCGTCCCGGGTGGCCTGCAGGGCGCCGGTCTGCTGGACAATGGCAATGATTTCTGCCATCTGCCCGGTGCCGCCGGTTTCAATCGCCTGCCGGATGGTCAGGCGCTCGGCTTCGGTGCCGCGCTGCATGGCGATGATCAGGGGCAGCGTGACCTTGCCTTCGCGCAAGTCATCCCCCAGGTTTTTGCCCATTTCCAGCACGTCGCCGTCATAGTCCAGCACATCGTCAATCACCTGGAACGCCGTGCCCAGCGCCTGTCCGTACTCGGCGCAATGCTGCTCGACAGCGGCTGAAGAACGGGCCAGCAAGGCGGCCAGCCGGGCACTGGCTTCAAACAGCTTGGCGGTCTTGGAGCGGATGACGCGCAGATAACCCTCTTCGGTCAGGTCGGCATCATGCATGTTCATGAGCTGCAGCACCTCGCCTTCGGCAATCACGTTGGTGGCCTCTGCCAGCGTTTCCATGATGCGCATCTCGCCGACTTCCACCATCATCTGGAAGGCGCGCGAATACAGGAAGTCGCCGACCAGCACGCTTGCGGGGTTGCCAAATACCTCGTTGGCGGTGGAGCGGCCCCGGCGCAGCGTCGATTCATCGACGACATCGTCATGCAGCAAGGTGGCAGTGTGAATGAATTCCACCACGGCAGCCAGGTTCAGCCGTTGCGGGCCGTGGTAGCCCAATGCGCCGGACATCAGCAGGACCAGGGCTGGCCTCAGACGCTTGCCACCGGCGGCAATGATGTATTGCGACACCTGTGCGACCAGAGGCACATCGGATTCAAGCCGGCGGGCAATGATGGCATCCATGGCTTTCATGTCGTCGGCGATCAGGGCAAGCGCAGCAGCGGTACTGGAAGAATTGGCAGACAAAGATAAATCCCGACATTAAGTTTGGGCAGATTATAGAAAGCCAGACATGCCTTGCAGGCCATCAAACCGAAGCAGGACAGGTTTGACTGTACATTTTTTAAGCGCAATGCTAGAATCTTGGGCTCTGTGGAAATCCGTCCGCAGAACTCAATTTACGAGGGTTTACATGTACGCGGTCATAAAAACCGGCGGCAAACAATACAAAGTTGCTGCTGGAGAAAAAATTAAAGTAGAACAGATTGCTGCGGACGTAGGCCAAGAGATCGTTATTGACCAGGTATTGGCTGTCGGCGAAGGCAGTTCAATCAAGGTTGGTACGCCCTTGGTTTCCGGCGCAACTGTTACTGTCACGGTGCTGTCTCACGGCAGGCACGACAAGGTTCGCATTTTCAAAATGCGCCGTCGCAAGCACTATCAGAAACGCCAGGGTCACCGGCAGAACTTCACTGAACTGCAAATCGGCGCGATCGTCGGCTAATCAGTCCAGTACCAGGAGTAACGAAAAATGGCACAGAAAAAAGGCGGCGGCTCTACGCGAAACGGGCGTGATTCACAGCCCAAGATGCTTGGCGTCAAGAAATTTGGCGGCGAAGTAATCAACGCCGGCAGCATCATCGTGCGCCAGCGTGGTACCCAGTTCCACCCGGGCGTCAATGTCGGCATCGGCAAAGACCACACCCTGTATGCACTGGTGGACGGTCAAGTCTCCTTTTGCGTCAAGGGTTCGATGAACAAGCGCACTGTCAATGTGACCTCGGCGTAAGCCGATCACTTCGATGGCATCGAAGCCCCGACCAGTCGGGGCTTTTTTGTTTGTCAAACGCCCTCCTGATTTCCTTTCCTTCCTGCACACCACTCCATCATGAAATTTGTTGACGAAGCTTATATTGACATTGCCGCCGGCGATGGCGGGAGCGGCTGCGTCTCGTTCAGCCACGAAAAATACAAAGAATTCGGTGGTCCGAACGGGGGGGACGGCGGGCGCGGCGGCCATGTGTACGCAGTGGCGGACATCAACCTGAACACGCTGGTCGACTTCCGGTTTTCACGCCGGCACGAAGCGCGCAATGGCGGCCACGGCATGGGTTCGGACATGTTCGGAGCCAAGGGCGACGACATCATCTTAAAAATGCCGGTTGGCACCATCCTGACCGATGGCGAAACCGGCGAAGTTCTTTTCGAGTTGCTGGTGCCCGGCGAACAGATCCTGATCGCCAAGGGTGGCGACGGCGGTTTTGGCAACCTGCGCTTCAAAAGCTCGACGAATCGAGCGCCGCGCAGCAAGACGCCCGGCTGGCCCGGCGACCGCAAAAGCCTGAAGCTCGAACTCAAGGTGCTGGCCGATGTGGGCCTGCTGGGCATGCCGAATGCCGGCAAATCGACGTTCATCTCGGCGGTCTCGAATGCCCGACCGCGCATTGCCGATTACCCGTTCACCACGCTGCACCCGAATCTGGGCGTGGTCCGGGTCGGGCCTGAACAGAGTTTTGTCGTGGCTGACTTGCCCGGTTTGATTGAAGGTGCATCGGAGGGTGCGGGCTTGGGGCACCTGTTTTTACGGCACCTGCAGCGCACCCGCCTGCTGCTGCATATTGTCGATCTGGCGCCGTTTGATGAAAACGTCGATCCGGTGGCGCAGGCCAAGGCCATCGTCGGCGAGCTCAAGAAGTACGACGAGGCACTGCACAAAAAGCCGCGATGGCTTGTCCTCAACAAGCTCGACATGGTCGATGGCGACAAGCGTGTTGAAGTCGTCAAAGATTTTGTCAAGCGTTTCAAGTTCAAAGGCCCGGTTTTTGAAATTTCTGCGCTGACCCGCGAAGGCTGCGAGCAGCTTGTCAAGACGATTTACCAGCATGTCAAGAAAGTCCAGAAGAGCGAGCAGCCCGAGGAAGAAATCGATCCACGTTTCATCGAACTGCCGCCCGAGCCCAAAAGCCCGGCGTCCTCCGACTGATGACGGTTCACTCCCCTGCAACCGAAGCCTGTCGGTTGCTCTGTAAATAATAGCTGACTACGCGCACCCACCTTGCGCCAGAGCCTTGAAACACTGAAAAATGTACGATCCTTCAGGTTCTCCTGTTTTGCGCAACGCCCGGCGCATTGTGGTCAAGGTCGGTTCCAGCCTGGTGACCAACGAAGGCCGGGGACTGGATGCCGAGGCCATCGGCCAGTGGTCCGAGCAGCTGGCCGCCCTGGTCAAGGATGGACGCGAAGTCATCATGGTGAGCAGCGGCGCGATTGCCGAAGGCATGAAGCGGTTGGGCTGGCGCACACGTCCCAAAGCCATTCATGAACTGCAGGCGGCAGCCGCCGTGGGTCAGATGGGCCTGGTGCAGATGTATGAAACCAAGCTCCGCGAAAACGGCATCGGCAGCGCGCAGGTGCTGTTGACCCATGCCGATCTGGCCGACCGGGAGCGCTACCTCAATGCGCGATCCACCCTGCTGACGCTCCTGCAGCTTGGCGTGGTGCCAGTAATCAACGAGAACGACACGGTCGTCAATGACGAGATCAAGTTTGGCGACAATGACACCCTCGGTGCGCTGGTGGCCAACCTGGTCGAAGCCGATGCGTTGATCATCCTGACCGACCAGAAGGGCCTGTACACCGCCGATCCACGCAAAAACCCGGCAGCGCAATTCATTCATGAAGCCAAGGCCGGCGACACAGCGCTCGAAGCCATGGCGGGCGGCGCGGGTTCCAGCATTGGCCGCGGCGGCATGATCACCAAAATCCTGGCAGCCAAGCGTGCGGCGGGTTCTGGGGCCTCGACCGTGATTGCCTGGGGCCGTGAACCCCAAGCCTTGATTCGGCTGACCCGTGGCGAGGCGATTGGCACGCTGCTGGTGGCCCAGACCCAGAAAATGCAGGCGCGCAAGCAATGGATGGCGGATCATCTGCAATTGCGCGGTTCCGTCACGGTGGATATGGGCGCTGCCAGCATGGTGAAGATCAGCGGCAAGAGCCTGCTGCCCATCGGCATGACCGGGGTACAGGGTTATTTTTCACGCGGCGACGTGATTGCCATCAAGGACACAGATGGAATTGAAATTGCGCGCGGCCTGGCCAACTATTCCAGTTCGGAAGCCCGGCTGATTTGCCGCAAGGTTTCGTCGGAATTCGAACGATTGCTTGGCTACACAGGCGAATCCGAAATGGTCCATCGCACCAACCTGATCCTCAGCCGCTAGCCTGACGCAGGCATTGCCAGCAAAGGCTTGCGACCCTGGGCCTATGGCGTCACGCCGTAATTCGGGTTCTTCAACCGGTTCACCATTTCCCTGACGGACGTTGCCGGTGCTGCATTGTCACAAGCACCCGCCTTTGCCAGGCGCAAGGGATGTTTGAAGGGTGCATTGCCATACATAGAGCGCCATTCCGGAGTGCTGACCGGCGTCCACTTCCTGTCAGTCGAATAACGGGCATAGGTCTTGAACTCACCGGTGGCGCAGCGTATGCCTTCATACATCACGTTGCGCACCCCGCTGGCGCTGGTCGCCACCATCACATAACGCACCAGACCATCGCTTTGGGTGATGCTGATGGACGCAGGATCAACGCCGTACACCAGTGATGAATTGGGTGAAACATCCACACTGACCAGCTTGTCCACATCAAAAGCAGGCGGCGGCGGTGCATCGGACTCTTTCCATTCGGGTTCATCGACGTCAAATTGTGACCAGACCGGGGTGGTCAAACCAAGCAGCAAGATACTTGCAACTATTGAGACGGACTTGAATTTCATATTTTTTTCGAGGGTACATCCAGGCCATGACTGGTTTGTGGATCAGGCTCGAAAGTAGCGCCGGGTGGCAACTCGAAAGGAACTCCCGGACGACTGGCGCAAGCAGGAATTCCAACCCCGGCAAGGAACGACGCAGACTCCGCCGACTGGCCGGCCAGCAGGTCGCGCTGGTGCAGTCCGCCGCGCAAGAAGCGGTTGCGCTGCTCAGGACGCACATCAAAGCGGAATTCGCAGCGTGGCACGAACCGGGACAACTCGGTCAGCGCCATTTCGTAAACGCCACGCTTGAACTCGACCACCACATCAAGCGGCACCCAATAGTCGTTCCAGCGCCATGCATCGAACTCCGGATGGTTGGTGGCGCGCAGGTTCAGATCCCAGTCGTGACCGACCAGTTGGAGCAGAAACCAGATTTGTTTCTGGCCTTTGTAGTGTCCGCGCGCATCGCGCCGGATGAATCGGTCGGGCACCTCATAGCGCAACCAGTCTCGGGTACGGGCCAACACCTGAACGTGCTGTGGGTGCAGGCCAACCTCTTCATGCAACTCGCGAAACATGGCTTGTTCAGGGTTTTCGCCCCGATCAATGCCGCCTTGCGGAAATTGCCACGAGTGGGTACGGATGCGTTTGCCCCAAAATACCTGACTTCTCTGGTTGAGCAAGATGATGCCGACATTGGGCCGAAATCCGTCCCTGTCAAGCATAATCAAACCTCAAAATTTTTAAACTGAGTCCATTATGCACAGCGAAGGCGCACCCGCCAAGCGCCCGGCCGGACGACAGTCTCCAAACCCAGAAAAATAGCCCATGAAAGCCTCCCAGTTCTTCATTTCCACTCTCAAGGAAGCCCCGGCCGACGCAGAAATCGTCAGCCACCAGCTCATGATGCGCGCCGGCCTGATCAAGAAACTGGGCGCCGGCATCTACAACTACATGCCCATGGGACTGCGCGTGATCCGCAAGGTCGAAGCGATTGTCCGCGAGGAGATGAACCGGGCCGGCGCGATTGAAATGAGCATGCCGGTGGTGCAGCCCGGCGAACTCTGGCAGGAAACCGGCCGCTTTGAAAGCATGGGGCCTGAACTGCTGCGCATCAAGGACCGCCATGGCCGCGACTTCGTGGTGCAGCCAACCAGCGAGGAAGTCGTCACTGACGTGATGCGCCAGGACATCCGCAGCTACAAGCAGCTGCCCAAAAACCTCTACCAGATCCAGACCAAGTTCCGCGATGAGCGCCGTCCGCGTTTTGGCCTGATGCGTGGCCGTGAATTCATCATGAAGGATGCTTACAGCTTCGACCGCGACCCCCCCGCCGCGAAGGTCAGCTACCAGAACATGGCGCAGGCGTATCGCCGTATCTTTGACCGTTTCGGCCTGACCTACCGCGCCGTGGCCGCCGACAGCGGCGCCATCGGCGGCGACCTGAGTGAAGAGTTCCAGGTGATTGCCGCCACCGGCGAGGACGCAATCGTCTACTGCCCCACCAGCGACTACGCGGCCAACATGGAAAAAGCCGAGGCGCTGGCTCCTGCCGGCCCGTGCCAGCAGGCTTCGCAGCCGCTCACCAAAACGGCGACGCCGGGCAAAGCCACCTGCGCCGATGTGGCAGAGCTGCTTGGCATCCCGCTGGAAACGACCGTGAAGTCGCTGGTGTTGGCCACGGACCAGACCAACGAAGCTGGCGAAGTCGTCAAGGCACAGGTCTGGCTGCTGCTGCTGCGCGGCGACCACCAAATGAACGAAATCAAGGTCGGCAAGGTGGTCGGTCTGGCTGGTTTTCGCTTCGCCACACTGGCCGAGATTGACGAGCACTTTGGCTGCGAGCCGGGCTACCTCGGACCACTGAACCTGAAAAAGCCGGTCAAGCTGGTGGTGGACCGCGAAGTCGCCGTGCTGGCCGACTGGGTCTGCGGCGCCAATGAAGCCGATTTTCACATCACAGGCGTGAACTGGGGCCGTGACCTGCCCGAGCCCGACTTGGTCGCAGATATCCGCAACGTGGTCGCCGGCGACGCGTCGCCTGACGGCCAGGGCGTGCTGGCCATTGAGCGCGGCATCGAGGTCGGCCATGTGTTCTACCTCGGCACCAAGTACAGCAAAGCTATGAACGCCACCTTCCTGGGCGAGAACGGCAAGCCGCAATTCCTGGAAATGGGCTGCTACGGCATTGGCATCACCCGCCTGCCGGCAGCGGCCATCGAGCAGAACCATGACGAGCGCGGCATCATCTGGCCGGATGCGATTGCCCCTTTCACGCTGGTGATCTGCCCGATCAGCCCGGACCGTTTTCCTGACGTGAAAGCGGCTGCCGACAAACTGCATGCCGAATTGCTGGTCGCAGGCGTCGATGTAATGCTGGACGATCGCAACGAGCGGCCGGGCGCCATGTTTGCCGACTGGGAGTTGATTGGCGTGCCGCACCGCATCACGATTGGGGACCGGGGCCTGAAAGAAGGCCATATCGAATACCAGCACCGCCGCGACACGGCCGCCAGCAAGGTCGATGCGGCGAACGTGTTCGACTTTCTCAAAAACAAACTGGCGTTGTGAACGCTGGCAAATCGTGTTGATCCGCTTATGACTGTGCTCCTGTCGGCTACAAAAGCACCATTGACTTTTTCAAGGAGAAAATGGCTCTACCGCTTTTCTGGCGGTGGGTTATTGCTATTTTTTTCGAAGCACGCAAGTGCTGGAGGGCAGCTTGAGGAACCGCTGATCGACTCGGTGCGAACGGCATTGGGCTCGGCCATTGCCAACCATGCACCGCCGATTCCCGAATTCGGCAGCACCGAATCCAAGCTGGCGTATCTGCGCTGGCTGGGCACCATGAGCGAGCGCCTGAAACGCAAAATACCCGAACTGCAGATTCGCAGGGAATTTTTGCAAACGGTCTGGTACGAAAGCAGGCGCGCCGGGCTGGACGTGACGCTGGTGATGGGCCTGATCCAGGTCGAAAGCAATTTCCGCAAGTTCGCCGTCAGCAGCGTTGGCGCGCGCGGCTACATGCAGGTCATGCCGTTCTGGACGCGCGTGATTGGCGATGGCGACCCGGGCAAGCTGTTCCACATGCAGACCAACCTGCGCTTCGGCTGCGTGATTCTTCGCCATTACCTGGACCGGGAGCGCGGCGATCCTTTTCTGGGACTGGGCCGTTACAACGGCAGCCGGGGCCGGGCGCCCTACCCCGAAGCGGTATTTGCCGCGCAGCGCAGCTGGCTGCCAGAAGACCGCGCCATCGGCTGAAGCACTCAAGCTGCCAGCGCGTCACGTTGAAACCGCAATGGCATCCACAGTGGCCAAGGTCGTGCCGGAAGTGCCATCGGCCAGCCGCGACACCATCACCTGGTCAATGCGGTAGCTGTCAACGTCGAGCACCTCGAACTTGAAGCCGCCCCAGCTCACGCTGTCAGTTCGCCGGGGCACGCGGCGCAGCATCACCATCAAAAAACCGGCCAGGGTTTCGTAGTCTTCGGCATGCGGCAAATGGTCAAGCCCCAGGGTGCGCAGCACGTTCTCGATGGGCGTGACGCCGTCGATCAGCCAGGAATTCTCGTCGCGCCGCACGATCAGTTCTTCATCGAAGGGCGACACCAGGTCGCCCATGACCGTGCTCATCACGTCGTTGAGCGTGACCACGCCAACCAGCATGCTGTACTCGTTCACGATGACGGCAAAGTCTTCATGCACCTGCCTGAATTGTTCCAGCACTTCGGACAGCGTCAGCCGGTCGGGAACGACCAGCACCTTGCGCACCAGGGTGTCGTCGGCGAGCGAAATCGGCTGGCCGTTGAGCACGCGCTGAAACAAGTCCTTGGCATCGACGTAACCCACCACATGGTCGATATCGCCCTCGCACACCGGATAGGTCGAAAACGGCTCGGCAGCGATGCGCAGCCTGATCACCGAGTCATGGTCATCGCGCAGAAAAAAGGCAATCCGGTCACGCGGCGACATGGCGCTGCCCACCGTACGGGTGTCGAGTTCAAACACATTCGTGATCACCTGCTGCTCACGTGCCGCCAGCACGCCGGCCACCGCGCCGGCTTCCATCATGGCCAGAATATCGTCCGAGGTGATGCGGTCGTCGCGCAGCGAGGACAAGCCGAACAGGCGAAACAGCGCATCGGCCAAGCGGCTGTAAAACCAGACCATGGGGCGCATCAGCGTCATGCAAACCGTCATGGGCGGCGACACGCGAATGGCCAGAAGCTCGGGCATCGCCATGCCCAGGCGCTTCGGAAAAAGGTCGGCGAACAAAATGAACAGCGACGTGACGATGAGGAAGGAGCTGAGAAAACCAACGGTCTGCGCGGTTGGCACTGCCAGCCAGAGTTCGAAAAACGCGTTGAAATGCGGGCTTAACGCGCCTTCGCCCACAATGCCGCCCAAAATGGCCACGGCGTTCTGGCCAATCTGCACGACGGTGAAATAGTCGCCGGGTTGCTCCTGAATACGCAGCACGCGTTCGGCATCTGCATTGCCGTCGTCAGCCATCTGTCGCAAGCGCAGGCGACGCGAAGCCGCCAGGGAAATTTCCGCCACGGAAAAAAATGCACTGGCTGCAATCAGCAGGCCAATCACAAAAAGGCTTTGGTAGAGGGTCATGGAAAGCAATAAGCAAAGGCCGGCAGCACAAGCGCACCGGGAACTGAGTTTAGCTGTCCATGAAGAGGTGCGGGCACGCTTGAAGCCAGGGCGCGGTGCAGTCAAAGACGCGATGTGCCGGTTTGCACAAAGTGCAGGAAGCGTGGGACGGTTGCGCCATTGGTCACTGAGAGCTCAAGGGCGCAAGCTTACGGCTGCCACTGCACGATATTCCAGAAATCAAGCAGAGATTTGCTATCTAATTAATAGCTACTTGCGTATATCAGTTGTGCGCTAGACACCTATTTTATAAAAAATAGGTGTTTGCAGGGCATCACGGCGGCGCCTGAACGTCACGCTCCTGCGCAAACCACGCCAGAACCGGAACTGTTCCCGGTAGCACGGGCGAGACCTGTACCGGCAGGCACTGCCATGCGAACTGTTGGCCTTCGTGCATCTGCAACTCGCCCAGCCAGTCAAAAACCTTGCAGAAGTTCAGGCGGACCAGCGCATGCGGGTAATCGACCATCTCGATTTTCCAGGGGTGAACGGCGCCAATGGTGATGCCGATTTCTTCCTGCAACTCGCGGCGCAGCGCTTGCTCAACGCTTTCACCAGCCTCAAGCTTGCCGCCCGGAAATTCCCAATAGCCTTCATAAACCTTGCCGGGCGGGCGGGAGGTCAGCAGGAACTGTCCATCGGGCTGGATCAACACCCCCACCGCCACTTCGACCACCTTGCGCTCGGGACCGCCTTCACGGGGCATTGCCACATCCGCCACCAGTACGTCAGTCACCCAATCGTGGCCGCATGCTGGCCGGCGTAGTCGCGCGCAAACTGGTAGGCCACGCGCCCGCTGCGCGAGCCGCGTTCCAGCGCCCAGACCAGCGAAGCCGGGCGTGCCGCGGCAATGGCTTCAGCGCCCACGCCAAACGACGACAGCCACTGCGCCACGATGGTCAGGTATTCGTCCTGGCTGAAGGGGTAAAAACTGACCCACAGGCCAAAACGCTCGGAAAGGGAAATCTTTTCCTCCACGACCTCGCCGGGATGCACTTCGCCGTCCTCGGTGTGGGTGTAGGTCAGGTTCTCCATCATGTACTCGGGCAATAGATGGCGGCGGTTGCTGGTGGCATAGATCAGCACATTTGGCGTGGCTGCGGCAATAGAGCCGTCAAGAATGGACTTGAGTGCCTTGTAGCCCGGCTCGCCTTCTTCAAAGCTGAGGTCGTCACAAAAGACGATGAACTTCTCGGGCAGGCCGGACACCACGTCAACAATGTCGGGCAGATCGGTCAGGTCGGCCTTGTCCACCTCAATCAGCCGCAAGCCCAGAGCCGAATATTCATTCAGGCAAGCCTTGATCAAAGACGATTTTCCGGTTCCGCGCGAGCCTGTCAGCAAGACATTGTTGGCCGGCTTGCCGTTGACGAACTGCTCGGTATTGCGGCGGATCTTGTCTTTCTGGTCTTCGATTTCCTTTAAATCAGTCAACTGCAGCGTGCCCAGGTGCCGAACCGGTTCCAGCGAAGCATGGCCGGAACCGCGCTTGCGGTAGCGGTAGGCCACGGAGGCACTCCAGTCGGGCGCGCCCAGGGGTTGCGGCAAGACAGATTCGATGCGCGCCATCAGCGACTCGACACGCACCATCAGGCGTTCAAACTGTTCATTCATGCGCAATCACCTGATTGTTTAGCTGCGGTAATCCGCGTTGATCTTGACGTAGTCGTAGGACAGGTCACAGGTCCAGATCGTGTCGGCAGCCGCACCCCGGCCGAGCACGACACGCACGGCGATCTCGGCTTGCTTCATCACGCGCTGGCCATCGGCTTCGACGTAGTCCGCATGCCGGCCGCCATTTTTGGCCACCAGCACATCGTCCAGGTAGAGGTCGATGTGCGTCGGGTCCAGGTCGGCGATACCGGCATAGCCTACGGCGGCCAGAATGCGCCCCAGATTGGGATCGCTGGCAAAAAATGCCGTCTTGACCAGCGGCGAATGGGCGATGGCATAGCCCACCTGTCGGCATTCCTCGCCGGTCTTGCCGCCTTCGACCCGGACGGTGATGAACTTGGTCGCCCCTTCGCCGTCGCGCACGATGGCTTGCGCGAGCTGCTGCGCAATGCCCATCATGGCCGAACGCAAGGCCTGGCCGTCGGCACTTTCCAGCGACGTCACAGGCGCATGCACCGCCTGGTTGCTGGCAATCACCACGAAGGAGTCATTGGTCGAGGTATCGCCGTCAATCGTGATGCGGTTGAAAGAGGCTTCGGCCAGTTCACTGGCCAGTTGCGCCATCAAGCCTTGCGACACACAGGCATCGGTGGCCAGAAAACCCAGCATCGTCGCCATGTTCGGGCGAATCATGCCCGCACCCTTGCTGATACCGGTGATGGTGACCGTGGCGCCGCCCAGGTTGACACGGGTTGAAAACGCCTTGGGCACCGTGTCGGTGGTCATGATGGCTTCGGCGGCATTCGCCCAGTTGTCTGCTTTGGCATCAGCCAGCGCGGCAGGAATTCCGGCCGCAATCCGGTCATGCGGCAGGGGCTCCATGATGACGCCGGTTGAAAACGGCAGGATCTGCTCTGGCGACAGGTTCAGAGCGCGGGCCAGTTCAATGCAGGTGGACTGGGCGCGAACCAGACCGTCCTGGCCGGTCCCTGCGTTGGCGTTACCGGTGTTGATCAGCATGGCCCGGATGCCGTGGCTCCGGCCCGCCTGGGCGGCCAGATGCTGGCGGCAGATTTGCACCGGCGCGGCGCAAAACCGGTTTTGGGTAAACACCGCGCCGACCGAAGCGCCTTCATCGAGCAGCAGCACAGCCAGGTCCTTGCGATGGGCCTTGCGGATGCCGGCTTCGGCAATGCCCCAGCGCACACCCGGCACGGCATGGAGGTCAGCGGCGGGTGTGGCCATCAGGTTGACAGGCATGAGATTGACTCCGGTAAAACAGGGTTGGGACGCCGCGAGCGCCCCTAAAAGATCAGGCTGCTGGGCGAATCAGGTCAGCTTGCCATGACAAAGCTTGTACTTTTTTCCAGAACCGCACGGGCATGGATCGTTGCGGCCCACACGCGGCATGGACGAAGCAGGAATGGCCTGCTGCCGGCGCGTCGCCTCGTCAACCCTGGTTTGCGTTTCGCCCGTTTCAGTCGGCTCGGTGTAGGTCACATTGATGATGTTCCCACCCCGGCTTTCAAGCGCTTCAGCCGCTTGCTCAAGTTGCTCATTGGACTGGACCTGGACGGTCATCAAGGTCTTGGTGACCTCGTTCTTCACGCTGTCCAGAAGTTGCCCGAACAACTCAAAGGCCTCGCGCTTGTATTCCTGCTTGGGCTGCTTCTGGGCATAGCCACGCAGGTGAATGCCCTGGCGCAGATAGTCCAGCGCGCTCAGGTGCTCACGCCAGTGGCTGTCGATGCTTTGCAGCAGCACGACACGTTCGAACTGCGTGAAGTTTTCCGCGCCAACTTTTTCCAGCTTGTCGGCAAAGGCGGCTTCGGCAGCGGCGTTGACCTTCTCCAGCACCTCCTCGTCGGTGATGGCTGTGGCGGCCTCGATTTCCTTGCGCAGATCCAGCTCGACATGCCAATCTTCGCGCAGCGTTTTTTCCAGCCCTGCCACGTCCCATTGCTCTTCGACGCTTTCCACCGGCACGTACTGCCGCGCCAGGTCGGTGAAGCAGCCTTCGCGCAGCGACGCGATTTGCGGCTGCAGGTCGCTGGCGTCCATGATGTCGTTGCGCTGCTGGTAGATCACCTTGCGCTGGTCGTTGGACACGTCGTCGTATTCAAGCAACTGCTTGCGAATATCGAAATTGCGCGCCTCGACCTTGCGCTGCGCCGACTCGATGCTGCGCGTGACGATGCCTGCTTCAATCGCTTCGCCATCGGGCATTTTCAGCCGCTCCATGATGGACTTGACACGGTCGCCAGCGAAAATACGCATCAGCGGATCATCCAGCCCGAGGTAAAAGCGCGAGGAACCGGGGTCACCCTGACGGCCTGAACGGCCGCGCAGCTGGTTGTCAATGCGGCGCGACTCATGCCGCTCGGTGGCAATGATGCGCAAACCGCCCAGCGCTGTCACTTGTTCATGCTCCTGCTTCCACTGGGCGCGCAAGCGGGCAATTTCAGCTTCTTTGGCGGCAGCGTCAAGTGATTCGTCAGCTTCCACCGGTTCCATCATTTTTTCAAGGTTGCCACCCAGCACGATATCGGTGCCGCGCCCTGCCATGTTGGTGGCAATGGTGATCATCTTTGGACGTCCGGCTTGCGCCACGATGTCAGCCTCGCGCGCATGCTGCTTGGCGTTGAGGACCTGGTGCGGCAGGTTTTCCTTGGACAGCAGCTGGTCAATAATTTCGGAATTTTCGATGGAACTTGTTCCCACCAGCACTGGCTGGCCGCGCTCATAGCATTCGCGAATATCCTTGATCGCCGCTTCGTATTTCTCGCGCGTGGTCTTGTAAACGCGGTCGAGTTGATCTTCACGCTTGCTCACGCGGTTGGGCGGAATCACCGTGGTTTCAAGACCGTAGATCTCCTGAAATTCGTAGGCTTCGGTGTCGGCTGTTCCGGTCATGCCGGCCAGGGTCTTGTACAGACGGAAATAGTTCTGGAAGGTGATCGAAGCCAGCGTCTGGTTTTCAGCCTGGATTTGAACCCCTTCCTTGGCTTCAACCGCCTGGTGCAGGCCATCGCTCCAGCGACGACCCGACATCAGGCGACCCGTGAACTCGTCCACGATCACGACTTCGCCCTCTTGCACCACATAGTGCTGATCGCGGTGGTACAGCAGGTTGCCGCGCAGGGCGGCATACAAATGGTGCATCAACGAAATATTGGCCGGATCGTAAAGCGTGGCGCCTTCGGGAATCAAACCCAGGTCAAACAGGATTTGTTCGGCACTTTCGTGGCCCTGTTCGGTCAGGAACACCTGGTGGGTCTTTTCATCGATCGTGTAGTCGCCAGGTTTTGTAACGCCCTCGCCGGTTCGCGGATCGGCCTCGCCTTCCTGGCGCGTCAGCAAGGGAACGACCTTGTTGATCGCCAGGTACATCTCGGTGTGGTCTTCGGCCTGGCCGCTGATGATGAGCGGGGTACGCGCCTCGTCAATCAAGATGGAGTCCACCTCATCAACGATCGCAAAGTTCAGGCCGCGCTGGACGCGGTCGCCGACTTCGTACACCATGTTGTCGCGCAGGTAATCAAAGCCGAACTCGTTGTTGGTGCCGTAGGTGATGTCGGAGTTGTAGGCTTCCTGCTTTTCCTGGCGCGACATGTTGGGCAAATTGATGCCGACACTCATGCCGAGAAAGTTGTACAGCTTGCCCATCCAGCGGGCATCCCGGCTGGCCAGGTAGTCGTTGACCGTGACCACATGCACGCCCTTGCCCGTCAGGGCATTGAGGTAGACCGGTAGCGTGGCGGTCAGGGTCTTGCCTTCGCCGGTACGCATTTCCGAAATCTTGCCGTTGTGCAGCGACATCCCGCCCAGCATCTGGACATCGAAATGGCGCATCTTCATAACGCGCTTGCTGCCTTCGCGCACCACAGCAAAAGCCTCGGGCAACAAAGCGTCCAGAGCTTCCCCGGCAGCTACCCGGTCCTTGAACTCCTGCGTCTTGGCGCGTAACTGGTCGTCATCAAGCTTTTCATACTGCGTTTCAAGCGTATTGATCTGGTCCACAGTTTTGCGGTATGTCTTGAGCAGCCGGTCGTTGCGGCTGCCGAAAATTTTTGTCAGGATATTGGAAGCCATAAATGCGAAGCCGCGAATGACTGCTCCCCTGAGCTTGCAATGCGGCCAAAATCCCTTATTGAGTACGGAACCTAGCTGTGGGCACAAACGGTTAGTTCAACCATGCGCAAACCGCAGATTTTAGCGCTGACAGGCAAACAGCTCTTCATGTACACCCAAGAAATGCGGTTTCCGGATCGGCAAACGGGAAATTGTGCGAAGCCTGAGCGTTTGTGACTATTTAAAACGATGGCGTAGAAAAAACCAGAGACAGACATCCATGATAATTACGCCGCCATGTTGACTTCCATCAAAAACTGAAAATGCACAGACGTTTGCAATCCGCAGTGAGTTTGCATCAGGCAGCCGGCAATTCGCCATCTCTCGCGCGGCTTGCCGACTTGGTTCGTGAGTCGAATCAACGATTGAAAGCGATTGAAACGCTGATTCCGGCGACTCTGAGGCCGTCCGTCAAGGCCGGGCCAATTGATGCCGAAAACTGGTGTCTTCTGGTAAACGGCAATGCAGCTTCTGCAAAAGTCCGACAACTGGTTCCACTCATCCAGTCGAGCCTTTTGCGCCAAGGCTGGAAGGCCAAGTCAATACGGCTCAAAATTTTGATCGCAAAAAACCGGTGATGGTTTGTGCTGAAAAGAGATTTGAAAAGTGGGTTTTGCTGTGCTATTTAATAAATAGCAAGAAATACTTTGTGGTGTTCGCAAACACTGCATTTACGCATGAACCATTGAATGGTGCCGCTTGTCGGAATCGAACTGACGACCTACCGCTTACAAGGCGGTTGCTCTACCAACTGAGCTAAAGCGGCACAAATAGTATTCTACTTCACGCGCTTGAGTGAAGGACGTGGGCGTGCTGGCGGTTTGGGCGGCTCAGGCGCATCCGTATTTTTTGGCTTGCCTTTGCCACCCGTATTTTTACTTGGTATGTTTTCCACAAGTTGCATGATTTTGTTGTCCGGCATTTCCGATGAAGGATTGTCAGTTTGCAAGACCTCTAAAACCGGCGCGGCAGGCTTTGATCCATCAGAATCGGTTGCTCCCGGAGAAATTGTTTCGAGAGGAAAAGCCATCCCTTGCCCATTTTCACGAGCATAGATGGCAATCACATGGCTAATAGGTACCAGAATTTCACGCGCAGCACCTCCGAAACGCGCCTTGAATTCAATGAACTCATTTCCCAAGCTCAGCGAACTGGTGGCGTCAAAACCGATGTTCAGCACGATCTCATTATCTTTTACGTACTCACGCGGTACTTGCACGGTGTTGTCTACCGATACAGCCACATAAGGCGTAAAGCCGTTGTCGGTACACCATTCGTACAAGGCACGAATCAGGTAGGGACGGGTTGATGTGGCGTTAGGAGCATTCATGAATTCGGCCAAGTGCTGATTCCTTTAAATTCGATGCGGTAGTTACTTGCGCATTACCTTTTCGGAAGGCGTCAGTGCCTCAATGTAGGCAGGTCGTGAAAAAATGCGTTCCGCATACTTGAGCAGGGGGGCAGCATTTTTTGACAGGTCGATACCGTAGTAGTCAAGGCGCCAGAGCAGCGGTGCAATCGCCACGTCAAGCATCGAGAAATTGTCCCCAAGCATGAACTTGTTCTTCAGAAAAATCGGTGCAAGTTGTGTCAGGCGGTCACGAATATGGGCACGTGATTTTTCAAGCGCTTTTTCGTTTCCCTTGGAAGCACGTGATTCAAGAGCGCTGACATGAACAAACAGTTCTTTTTCAAAATTCAGCAGAAACAGTCGAACCCGTGCGCGATCAACCGGATCGCCAGGCATCAGCTGCGGATGGGGAAAGCGCTCATCAATATATTCATTGATGATGTTCGACTCATACAGAATCAGGTCGCGCTCGACCAGAATGGGAACCTGGCCGTAGGGATTCATCACATTGATGTCTTCAGGCTTGTTGTACAGGTCAACGTCACGAATTTCAAAATCCATGCCCTTTTCAAACAACACAAAACGGCAACGATGTGAAAAAGGGCAGGTTGTACCTGAATAAAGGACCATCATGATTCGGAACTCCTAAAAGCAAAAGAGTGGAAGGCTAAGATTCAAACCTTAGAACCGTCCACTCCGAAGGTGCCAATATCCGCCAGGGCAAGCCCTGAACGCATTGATCAGCACAAAACTATTTGACGTCTTTCCAGAACGCCGCGTTGAGGCGCCATGCCACAAAGCTCAGACCAAGCAGAAACAGCAGCACCCACACACCAATACGAACACGGGTATTTTGAATAGGTTCTGCCATCCACTGAAGATAACCGACCAGATCGCCCATGGCCTGGTCATATTGCAGAGAGGTCATGGAGCCCGGCGTGACCTGTTCCCAACCTTTGAAAACAGCAACCTTGTGGCCGTGTTCTTCCTTCTCGTCATACAAGGGCTTGCGTATGCCCTGCAGCTCCCACAGAACGTGCGGCATGGCTACGTTCGGATAAGCCAGATTGTTCCAGCCCGTTGCCTTGGTTTCATCACGGTAGAAAGTACGCATGTACGTGTACAGGTAGTCCGCGCCTGAACCGCCTGCGCCGGCTCGTGAGCGGGCAATCAGGGTCAAGTCGGGTGGTGTACCACCAAACCAGTCCTTGGCTTGTTTGGGATCAATCGCCACCTTCATGGTCTCACCGACTTTTTCAGTCGTGAACAACAAGTTGTCCTTGATCTGCTGGTCGGTCAGGCCGATGTCTTTCAAGCGATTAAAGCGCATGAAGGCGGCTGAATGACAATTCAGGCAGTAGTTGACAAAAAGCTTCGCGCCGTTTTGCAAGGCAGCCATGTCATTTGTCTTGTTGGGCGCCTTGTCCCAGGCCATGCCACCTTCGGAAGCCTGCGCACCAGTCAGTAGACCCAGTGAAGCAATGAGGGCAAAAATTATTTTTTTCATAATCAAAATTTCCTGCTCTCAGTGGGCCGCGAAAGTAACACGGTCAGGAACACGTTTGAAAGTTCCCAGGCGACTCCACCAAGGCATCAACAGAAAGAAACCGAAGTAGAAAAGGGTTCCGATCTGCGAAACGCGTTCGCCAATAGCGGAAGGTGGCTGCACCCCCAGATAACCCAGGATAAAGAAGTTGAGAACAAAAACACCATAGAGGTATTTGTTCCAGGTTGGACGGTAGCGGATAGATTTGACTTCACTGTTGTCCAGCCATGGCAGGAAAAACAGGATGATGACGGCGCCACCCATGACCACGACACCCCAGAATTTGGCATCAATCAACAGCATTGCACCGACCAGAGCCACGGCAGCACCCACGATGACGGCCTTGAACAAGCCAGCGATCCGGGCCTTCAGCACACCCAGAACGGCACCCAGAAGTACGCAGGCAATCAAGGCATACATCATCTCGCTCGTGATGGCACGCAGCATCGAGTAGTAAGGCGTGAAATACCAGACCGGCGCGATGTGCAGTGGCGTTTTCAGCGGATCGGCGGGAATGAAGTTGTTGTACTCCAGGAAATAACCACCAAACTCGGGGGCAAAGAAAATAATCGCGCTGAAAATCATCAGGAAAAGACTGACGGCGAAAATATCATGCACCGTGTAGTACGGATGAAAGGGAATGGCATCCAGCGGATGACCGCTGCTATCGCGTGGCGCGTTAGGACCCTTGACCTCGACACCGTCCGGATTGTTGGAGCCAACTTCATGCAGCGCAATGATGTGCGCCACGACCAGGCCCAGCAACACCAGCGGCACGGCGATCACATGGAAAGCAAAAAAGCGGTTCAGCGTTGCATCGCCCACCACATAGTCACCGCGAATCAGCAGGGCCAGGTCAGGACCGATGAACGGAATGGCGGCAAACAGGTTCACGATGACTTGGGCGCCCCAATAGCTCATCTGGCCCCAGGGCAGCAGGTAGCCCATGAAGGCCTCGGCCATCAGCGCAAGGAAAATCGCGCAGCCGAACACCCAGATCAGTTCACGCGGCTTGCGGTAGCTGCCGTAGATCAGGCCACGGAACATGTGCAGATAAACCACAACGAAAAATGCCGATGCACCGGTGGAATGCATGTAGCGGATCAGCCAGCCCCAAGGCACATCGCGCATGATGTATTCGACTGAACCAAAAGCCAGTGATGCTTCGGGCTTGTAGTTCATCGTCAGGAAAATACCCGTGACGATCTGGATCACCAGCACCAGCAAGGCCAGTGCACCGAAGACGTACCAGAAATTGAAATTCTTCGGTGCGTAATATTCGCTCATATGCTCTTTGAAGAGCTTGCTGGCGGGAAAACGATTGTCTACCCACGTCATCGCCTTGTCGGCGAGCGGGGCATCTGGGGAAATTTCTTTGAATACAGCCATGACTGATCCTGGTTCGGTGAGTTTCTTTGGCCTTGAATTGATACAGTGCGCAAAGGCAGGGTTTCAAGCGCAGGTGACAGGGTCTTTTATAAAAGGTTGGAGGGCCTTCAAGCCTTCTTGTCCTCACCAATCAATAATTTTGCATCCGACAGGTACATGTGGGGAGGCACTTCGAGGTTGTCAGGTGAAGGCTTGTTTTTGTAAACGCGGCCGGCCAGGTCGAACGTCGATCCATGGCAAGGGCACAGGAAGCCGCCATGCCAGTCGTCGGGCAGCGATGGCTGCGGACCGGCCTGCAACTTGTCGGAGGGTGAACAGCCTAGATGCGGGCAAATACCCACCACCACCAAAGTGTCTGCCTTGATGGAACGAGTTTCGTTGCGCGCGTATGCGGGCGTCCACTCGGGCAGTTTTCGTTCAGAGTTAGGGTCTGCAAGCATGCTGTCAACCTGGGACAGGGTTGCCAGTTGCTCAGGCGTGCGCTTGAGAATCCAGACCGGTTTTCCGCGCCACTCCACGGTCATTTTTTCACCCGGCTTCAAGGCAGAAATATCGACCTCGACAGCAGCACCTGTAGCCTTGGCGCGCTCGGACGGCTGAAAAGTGCTGACAAACGGTACGGCCACAGCAGCAACGCCCGCTCCACCTACGGCACAGGTGGCAACGATCCAGTTTCTTTTATCTTTATCAACAGGTGCGCCGTGTGGCGCGCCTATTACGCTTGCTTGGGTCATGAAAGTCCTTCAAGAACTGGCTTGAAAAAGGAATAGTGGGGGATCAACCCGTGATTGTAGCGGAGCAGGAAGTGATGCTTTAAGGCTTCACAACGGTTTCCGGCGATCCTGGCCTGCCCGTTTGCGATTGAAGGGCTGGCATGGTTTGCTGCAAACAATGCTTCAAAGCAACTTGGAAATTCACCCCGAAGCTGCATAATTATTTGTCGTCAGCTGTGCTGAGATGCACGTACAACAACCCGAAGGAACTGGAGTGAAACTATGGGAATGATGCAGGAATTCAAGGAATTTGCCGTCAAGGGCAATGTAATGGACCTGGCCGTCGGTGTGATTATCGGGGGGGCGTTTGGAAAAATCGTCGATTCCATCGTTGGCGATCTGATCATGCCATTGGTCAGCAAGCTTTTTGGAGGGCTTGACTTCTCGAATTACTATGTTGCGCTGGCCGGGCAGGCTGCCGGACTCTCATTGGTCGAAGCAAAGAAGGCCGGGGCCGTCTTTGCTTACGGCAACTTCATCACGGTGGCGCTGAACTTCATCATCCTGGCTTTCATCATCTTCATGATGATCAAGCAGATGAACCGCCTCAGGAAGCCCCGTCCGCTCGCCGCTCCGCCAGCAACGGCGGAAGACATCGTGCTGTTGCGTGAAATCCGCGACAGCTTGAAACGTCAAGCATGATTCCCGCCATGTTGGCGCACCGACAAGCGCAGCGCTGACTCCGCTTCCAGCACGCGGCCTTCTATTGTTGGCCAGGCAGCTTGCTGTCTTGCCATCCGTATCGCGGCCAGCAGGCTGGATGCATCTGCCTGGCCGGTGCCGGCAATATCGAAAGCCGTGCCATGGTCCGGACTTGTGCGCACCAGCGGCAATCCCAGCGTGACGTTGACACCCTGCTCCACGCCCAGATATTTGACGGGAATCAAGCCCTGGTCGTGGTACATGGCCACCACCACATCAAACTCGCCCGACTTCAAGACGGTGTTGCGCGCGCGCATGAAAACTGTGTCCGGGGCGAAGGGACCTTGCACATTCAAACCTTCGCGCAATGCGGCAGCAATGGCAGGGCCAATGATCAATTGCTCTTCTGAACCAAACAAGCCGCCTTCACCGGCATGCGGATTCAGGCCCGCCACGGCGATGCGTGGCGGGTGCCCCAGAGCCGCCTTGAGTGCTTGGTGCGCAATGCGCAGTGTCTGCAGCACGTTGTCAAAGGTCACGGCGTCGATCGAATTTTTGAGCGACATGTGGATGCTCACCAGAACCGTCCGGAGTTCCTCATTGGCCAGCATCATGCGCACCGGGACTTCACTCACCGGTTTGCCCAAAAACGCCGCAGCTTCGGCCTGTAGCATTTCGGTATGGCCCGGGAAACGGGCCGCCCAGCCGCCGGCGGCAGACAGAGCCTCCTTGTGGATTGGCGCTGTGATCATGGCGGCAGCCTCGCCCGCCAGCACGGTGCGGGCGGCCCAGACGATGCAATCCGCAGCGGCTTTGCCAGCCAGGCCGCTGATCTCTCCGTAGGAAACCAATTCAGGCAGCGCGCATTTTTGCAACACGCCAATGCAGTTCGGCGGCACGGCAGGCAGGTCAGACAGCGAATCCAGTTCGGCTACCGGCATTGCCGGACTTCCACATGCGATGGCCACAAGGGCGCAAGCGCGGCGCAGCGTCGGCACGTCACCGACCACCACGCAGCCCGTCATATCCCGTGGTGAGTGAGCAAAGGCCCTGGCGATGATTTCCGGGCCAATGCCAGCGGCGTCGCCCATCGTGATGAGGAAAGGTCGGGTTTGGGTGGTCATGCAGGGTTGTCGATCTCAATGAACTGGTGATGCAAGCCGAATTGCGCTGCGACATGCGAGGCAAGTGCCGGTGCGCCGTAACGCTCCGAGGCATGGTGGCCACAGGCAATGAACGTCACGCCCGTCTCGCGCGCAAGATGCGCCTGCGGTTCGGAAATCTCGCCGGTGATGAAGGCGTCGGCCCCGGCGGCAATCGCTGGCTCGAAATAGCCTTGCGCCCCGCCGCTGCACCAAGCTATTTTTTTAATAGCTGCATGCCCAACTCCCACCAGGGTAACAGGCCTTTTCAACGTATTTTTAACATGCAACGCCAGATCGCTGGCCGTGGCAAAACTGCCACCGTCGCTTCGTCCGCCTAGAAATCCCAGGTCTTGTTCGCTAAAGCAATTGCTGGCCGTCAAGCCCAGCCGCAGGCCCAGCTGCGCATTGTTGCCCAGTTGGGGGTGCGCATCCAGCGGCAAGTGGTAGGCAAACAAGCTGATGTCATGTGCCAGCAGCAGCGCGAGCCGCTGCTTCTTCCAGCCTGTAACGCGGCCGTCCTGACCACGCCAGAACAGGCCATGGTGCACAAATATGGCGTCGGCCTGCGCGTCGATGGCCGCTTCGATCAGCGCCCGGCTGGCCGTGACGCCGGAAATCACCCGGCGCACCTGGGTTTTCCCTTCCACCTGCAAGCCGTTGGGGCCGTAGTCCTTGAAACGTTCGGGCTGCAGCAGTTTGTCAAACGCCGCCAGCAACTCCTGTCTTGTCGTGGTGTTCATGACAGGATTGTCTCAGGCAGGACCATTTTGCCGCTTGTTCTGGATTTTTTTCCATGTTCAGGGCTTTGCATTGGCTTGCGTCCTACGCGGTGACATCCGGCATAAAGCACAATACGTGCTTGGCATCCTGCAGGCCGACTGCACCGACCACACCTGATTTTTTTTCATACCAGCCCACTCTTTTTTGTCCCATGAAGCGCACCTGGCTCCTGTTTTCCCAGACCGTCACTATTTTGGTGGCGGCTTATTTCGTCGTTGCGACGCTCCAACCACAATGGCTGAACAAACGCGCCACGATTGGCGGTGTTTCACTGATCGAAGCCCCCGCCAACAGCCAGCCACGCTCCACAACTTCGACTGGCTCCGTCAGTAACTTTGCGCAGGCAGCAAAAATAGCCTCGGCAGCCGTGGTCAGCATCAACACCAGCAAGGCCGCTGTCAAAAATCCGCAAATGAACGACCCCTGGTTCCGGTTTTTCTTTGGCGACCAGAACTCGGGTGAAGCGCAGGCAGGTTTGGGCAGCGGCGTGATCATGAGCAGCAGTGGCTACATCCTGACCAACAACCATGTGGTCGAAGGCGCTGATGAAATCGAGGTCGTTCTCAACGACACCCGCAAGACCCGCGCGAAAGTGATCGGCACCGATCCCGACACCGACCTGGCCATCCTCAAGATTGAGCTGGACAAGCTGCCGGTGATTGTCCTGGGCAACTCGGACGAGCTTCAGGTGGGCGAGCCAGTGCTGGCTATCGGCAATCCGTTTGGCGTGGGCCAGACCGTGACCGGCGGCATCGTCAGTGCCCTGGGCCGTAACCAGTTGGGCATCAACACCTTTGAAAATTTTATCCAGACCGATGCAGCCATCAATCCCGGCAATTCTGGCGGTGCGCTGGTCGATGTCAACGGCAACCTTCTGGGCATCAATACAGCCATCTATTCACGCTCGGGCGGCTCCATGGGCATTGGTTTTGCCATTCCGGTGTCTACCGCCAAGCAGGTGCTCGAAGGCATCGTCACTGAAGGCCAGGTGACCCGGGGATGGATTGGCGTAGAGCCGCAGGAACTCAATGCCGAACTGATCGACGCCTTCAGGCTCAAGCCGGAAGCGGCCAAGGCCGGCGGCGTGATCATCACGGGTGTGTTGCAAAACGGACCTGCTGCACAAGGTGGAATCCGTCCTGGCGATGTGATCATGGCTGTCGATGGCCATCCCGTGCGCAATGTCAGTCAGTTATTGACAGCAGTTGCTGCGCTCAAGCCGGGCACGCCTGCACCGCTGAAAGTGCTGCGCGGCGACGGACCTGTGGATATTTCGGTGACACCGGCCCAGCGCCAGCGCCCCAGAGTGCAGCGCTAAAGGCGCGCTGGTGATTCATTTGGCAAACGCCAGAACCTGTTCGGCTTGCATTGAATATCTGAAACTATAAAATCGATAGCAATAAACCCTTATGGGTATTGCGCAGACGATCTTATTTGTACAAGAGTCGCTGAGACTTCAGGATTTTGTAACTTCCGTGTCGGTGTCAGGCGCTTTGGTGCTTTTGAGGAACATCTGGGCGGCAAGAATGCCTACCTCGTACAACCCGCCTACCACCGCCAGCAGCATGATCATCGAGCCGGCATCGGGCGGCGTGACCAGTGCGGTGCCAATGGCAGCGGCCACCCAGAAATAACCACGGTATTCGCGCAGTTGGGCAACCGTCAGCACGCCCATGCGCACCAGCAAAATGACAGCGATCGGTACTTCAAAGGCCAGTCCGAAGGCCATGAACATGCCAAGCACGAAGTTCAGGTATTCCTCGATGTCTGGTGCCGCCGTGATCGACTTGGGCGCAAAGCTCTGGATGAACTTGAACACCTGCCCGAACACCACATAGTAGGAAAACGCCACACCGATGAAAAACAGCAACGTGCTGGAAATCACCAGGGGCATCACCAGCTTTTTTTCGTGCGAATAAAGACCGGGCGCAATAAAAGCCCACACCTGGTAAAGCACCACGGGCAGCGCAATCATGAAGGCTGCCATGAAGAGAATCTTGATCGGAACGACAAACGGCGACACCACGTTGGTGGCGATCAGGGTCGCGCCCTTGGGCAAACTGGCCACCAGCGGTGCGGCCATCAGGTCATACAAGGCACCCGGGCCGGGAAACAGCGCCAGGATGCCGGCCGCAATGCCGATGGCAATCACGGCCTTGATCATCCGGTCGCGCAACTCCATGAGATGCTGGACGAAAGGCTGCTCGGTGCCTGCGAGCTCGTCGGGTTTGTCGCCGCCGGTGGAGTGGGGATCGCTCATGAAGGAAGTTTGCGCTGTGTGGATTGCGCCGGTCTGCGCGCAAAGGAAAATTCAGGGAGATGCTTCATGCCTTGCGGCTGGGCTGCGGACGAAATCGTGCCACCCGGGCTGCACCGGACTGGGCCTTGGTGCGAATCCCGGAGCGGGCCTTGAACCATTGCGGCGTGGCGCCGCGCTTGAGCCGCCACTTCTTTTTAGGGTGCCGGTATTCGGGAAATACCTCAAAACCAGAAAAAGTGTCGGATGAAGTGGATGTTGCCGTGTCAGACCACGATTTCTCAAAGTCATTTGCACCGGTGCGGATTGAGCTTTCAACGTCGCGGGCCGCATCCTGGACGGTTTCCTTCATTTTCCGGAACTCGTCCAGATCCATGGAACGGTTCACTTCCTGCTTGACGTCGTTCACATAGCGCTGCGCCTTGCCCAGCAGCATGCCCACGGTGCGTGCCAGGCGCGGCAGCTTTTCGGGTCCGATGACGATGAGCGCAACCGCGCCGATCAGGGCGATTTTGGAGATGCCCAGATCAATCACGGCAGCTCAGCCCCGCAGGACAACGGCCACGCAAAAGGGACAGTTGTGGCATGCATCAGGGCTTTTGTCGGGCTTCGACGTCAACTGTGTTGCGCTCAGACGTGGCTTTGGCCTGGGCATGGGTCACCTGGCTGGCGGGCGCCTCCGGCTTTTCATCCTCGGGCAACTGGCTGCCATCCTTCATGCCGTCCTTGAAACCCTTGACGGCCCCGCCCAGGTCACTGCCCATGTTCCGAAGTTTTTTGGTGCCAAACACCATCACCACGATCAACAGCACGATCAACCAGTGCCATATGGAAAATCCACCCATAGTCATCTCCTAATCTAAAAACAGTCAATGGACTGCATGTTTGCGACAAAGCCTGATTCTAAAGGCCACATGTGACAGCGCTGATCACCCTGCAAGCCTGCAGGGTTGTTTAAAAATTACACCTGTCCGCGTCCTGGCCCCTTGCCCAGACGCACTCAGCCCTTGAGCCACGGCCGGGGACCACCGATCACATGCATGTGCAGATGATGCACTTCCTGACCGCCCTCTTCCCCAGTGTTGATCACGGTGCGAAAACCGCCCGCCGGGTAGGCATTGCAGCCCTGCTCCATTGCCAGTTTTGGCGCCAGCACCATCATGCGACCCAGCAATGCCGCATGCTCGGGCTCAAGCTGTGCCATCGACGGAATATGCGTTTTGGGGATCATCAGGAAATGCACCGGCGCCCAGGGGTTGATGTCGTGAAAGGCGAACACCTCGTCGTCCTCGTACACCTTGCGGCTGGGAATGGCGCCAGCGGCGATCTTGCAGAAAATACAGTTGTCAGAATGGCTCATGCGGCTTCCACGGAACGGTTGGCGTTCATACGCACCATGCCCTTGACGATTCGGTACAGGAACCAGAGCGAAATCAGCCCCCAGGCAATCCAGCCGGGCACGATGAACAGCAGCCAGAGCCACGAGGTCAGCAAATACAGCACGCCGGCCCAGACCACGGACCGGATCCGCCAGCTGAAGTGCGAAGCCTGCCAGGTGTTGGCGGCGTCGCCTCGCTTGACCAGGTCAATGACCAGCGCCACCACCAGCAGGAGGATGGACACCTGAGCACCCGGCAAGACGGCGGCCACCGCCACCACCAGGTGCAGCAAATAGCTGACCCAGCCCCAGGTTTTCAGCCCTTCGTCGGGCTCTATCGTCACAATGTCGTCGCGCATGGTTGGCTCTCTTCCTCAATCGTTGGTGGCTTCGCGGTGCTGCGCCTTGCGCAGTGCCTTTTCCTCGATACCGCTGGTGCCTTCACGGCGCTCCAGTTCGGCCAGTACATCGGCGGGACGCAGGTTATAGTGCGCCAGCGCAATCAGTGAATGGAACCACAGGTCGGCCACTTCGCCGACCAGTTTGCCTTGCAATTCGGGCGTGGCGCCGCCGCAATCGATGTCCTTGGCAGCCATCACGGTTTCGGTGGCTTCCTCGCCGATTTTCTTCAGGAAAGCATCGGGACCTTTGTGCAGCAGGCGTGCCACATAACTGGTCGATGGATCACCGCCTTGCGAGGGCTTGCGGCTTTCGATGATGGACGCCAGGCGCTCAAGGGTGTCGTTTGAATTCAGGGTGTGCATTACAGGCTATTTATAGATGCTGGCAGGGTCTTTCAAGACCGGCTCGGTCGCGACCCACTGGCCATTTTGATAAAGGCTGAAAAAGCAGCTGTGGCGGCCGGTGTGGCAAGCGATTCCCGGCTCGTGGCCTTGCTGGGTAATTCTGATCAACACCACGTCGTTGTCGCAATCCAGACGGATTTCATGCACGACCTGGAAATGCCCGGATTCTTCACCTTTGTGCCACAGCCGACCGCGCGAGCGGCTGAAATATACCGCCTGGCCCAACTTGGCGGTTTTTTCAAGCGCCTCGCGGTTCATCCAGGCGAACATCAGCACGTCGCCGCTGCCGGCTTCCTGCGCAATGACGGGCACCAGGCCCTTGTCGTCCCAACGGACTGTGTCTAACCAATTCATGAGGGTATTGTCCGCGATTGTGGCAGGCAATCCTGATACGGCCGGCGTGTCCATGCAGCGCATAACGGTACTATTAATTTCATAGCTACAAGCGCATATCCGTCAAGCGCAAACAGCCTGAAACGCTTGAAATTCAGAGCCGCACCGGAATTCCGCGACTGGCCATGTGGCGCTTGGCCTGCCCTACCGTGAATTCGCCGTAATGAAAGATGCTGGCGGCCAGCACTGCATCGGCGCCGCCCTGCTGCACGCCATCGGCCAGATGGTCAAGCGTACCGACACCACCCGAGGCGATCACCGGCACGCTGACGGCGTCGCTCACGGCGCGCGTCAGTTCGAGGTCGAAGCCCGACTTGGTGCCGTCGCGGTTCATGCTGGTCAGCAGAATTTCGCCCGCGCCGCGCTGCGCCATTTCAACGGCCCAGGCCACGGCGTCCAGCCCGGTGTTCTTGCGGCCGCCGTGGCTGTACACGTCCCAGCCCGCACCGCGCAACAGCGCGTCCTCATCGCTGCGGCGCTTGGCATCAATTGCCACGACGATGCACTGGGCGCCGTACTTGGCCGAGGCGTCGGTGATGACCTGCGGATTGGCCAGCGCGGCCGAGTTGAAACTGGTCTTGTCGGCTCCAGCGTTGAGCAGCCGGCGCACGTCCTCGACAGTGCGCACCCCGCCGCCCACCGTCAGCGGTATGAACACCTGCGAGGCCACGGCCTCGATGATATGCAGGATCAAATCGCGCCCGTCGCTGGTCGCGGTGATGTCGAGGAAGGTCAGTTCGTCAGCGCCCTGCTCGTTGTAACGGGCCGCAATCTCGACCGGATCGCCCGCATCGCGAAGTTCGAGAAAATTGACGCCCTTGACCACACGGCCGCCGGTTACATCGAGGCAAGGGATTATGCGTTTGGCCAGCATTGGGTAATTGTTTTGCTCAGTTTGTGCCACCAAGGCGCGATGGATGTGCGGGATGGCTATGCAGCAAGCAGGGGCCACGGAACCGGCTTTGCCGGGCCGTAGGCGCAGCAGCCCCCTCGGGGGGCAGCGCAGCACACGAAGTGGCAAGCGTGGGGGTCATGTCATCCGTTCAACTCGTCAGCGCGCGCTTGCGCCGCTTCAAAATCCAGGTCGCCGCTGTAGATCGAGCGGCCGCAGATCACGCCCTGCACGCCCTCGTCCTCGACGGCGCACAGCGCTTCGATGTCGGCCATGTTCGACAGGCCGCCCGAGGCAATCACCGGAATCGTCAACGCCTTCGCCAGCCTGACGGTGGCTTCCATGTTGATGCCGCTGAGCATGCCGTCGCGGCCGATGTCGGTGTAGATGATGGATTCGACGCCGTAGTCCTGAAACTTCTTGGCCAGGTCAACCACCTCGTGGCCGGTCAGCTTGCTCCAGCCGTCGGTGGCGACTTTGCCTTCCCTGGCGTCCAGGCCAACGATGATGTGGCCGCCAAACGCCGTGCACGCATCCTGCAGGAACCCGGGATTCTTCACGGCAGCGGTGCCGATGATGACGTAGCGCAGGCCGGCATCAAGGTAGCGCTCGATGGTGTCAAGGTCGCGGATTCCGCCGCCCAGTTGCACCTCGATTTCGCTGCCCACCTCGGCCAGAATGCGTTTGATCGCCGCCTCGTTCTTCGGCTTGCCCGCGAAGGCGCCGTTCAGGTCCACCAGGTGCAGGCGGCGCGCGCCCTTGTCAATCCAGTTGCGCGCCATGGCCGCCGGGTCTTCGCTGAAAATGGTGGACTGGTCCATGTCGCCTTGTTTCAGACGGACACAGTGGCCGTCCTTGAGGTCAATCGCGGGGATGAGAAGCATGTTGGGTTAAGGAAAAGCAGTTAACGAGGTTGAAGAAAAATTCTCTGTGGCTGGGGGCACATCAGAGAAAGCGCGAAGTGGTTCAGGGATTCCAGTGCAGGAAATTGCGGTACAGCGCCAGCCCTTGGTCGGCGCTTTTCTCAGGATGGAACTGGGTGGCAAAAATATTATCGCGCGCTATCGCCGCGGCAAAGCGTCCGCCGTAGCTTGCTTCGCCTGCGATGTGGCGCTTATCAGACGGACAGGCGTAAAAGCTGTGAACAAAGTAGAAATACGCAGCGTCGGGCACGCCGTTCCAGACCGGATGGGGCTTGGCGCCGTTGTCAGCATGCGCCTGATACACCTGGTTCCAGCCCATTTGCGGCACCTTGTAGCGGCTGCCGTCAGGCTGGATCTTGCCGGCCAGGTCGAACTTGACGACCTCGCCGTGGATCAGCCCCAGGCCGGGCGTGGGCGCGCCGTTCAGCCCCTCGTGGCTGTTGTCGAGCAGCATCTGCATGCCGACGCACACGCCAAACAGCGGCTTGTGGCCAGCGGCATGCAGCACGGCGCCGAGCATGCCCGAGTGTTCGAGCGCCAGCATGCAGTCGTGCATCGCGCCCTGTCCAGGCAACACGACGCGCTCGGCATCCAGCACGTCTTGCGGGTTGGACGTGACCCGCACCTCATAGCCGGTGCCCTGCACCACATGCCGGACCGCCTGCGAGACCGAACGCAGGTTGCCGGAACCGTAATCGACCACTGCCACCGTTTTCAAATTGGACATTCAGAAGGAAAAAAGTAAATTGCTACGGGTTTGATAACTGTCAGCGCAGACTTCGCCTGCGCAAAACAGTTAAACATGCACGAACGGCGACAAGGTTCGGTTTACAGCGAACCTTTGGTCGAAGGAATCACGCCAATCGAACGCGGGTCGATTTCCAGCGCCATGCGCAGAGCCCGGGCAAAGGCCTTGAACACCGTCTCAGCCTGGTGGTGGGCGTTTTCGCCTTTCAGGTTGTCGATGTGCAGCGTGACGAAAGCGTGGTTGACAAAGCCCTGGAAAAATTCATAGGCCAGCTGGCTGTCGAAAGTGCCGATCATGCCGCTCTTGAACGGCACGTTCATCACCAGCCCGGGACGGCCCGAAAAGTCGATGACCACGCGCGACAGCGCTTCGTCAAGCGGCACATAGGCATGGCCGTAACGGCGCAGGCCTTTTTTGTCGCCCACAGCTTGCGCCACGGCCTGGCCGAGCGTGATGCCGACGTCTTCGACGGTGTGGTGGCCGTCGATGTGCAGGTCGCCCACGGCATGGATGTCGAGATCAATCAGCCCGTGGCGGGCGATCTGGTCGAGCATGTGGTCAAAAAAACCGATGCCCGTTGACAGCGCAGCCTTGCCGGTGCCGTCCAGGTTGACCTTGACGGTGATTTTGGTTTCGGCGGTGTCGCGCGAGACCTCGGCGGTGCGCGGTACAGGCAAGGAATCGGTGGTGGAATTAGTCATAAGGAGTTTTCAAGCGCGGCCAGCAGTTGCGCGTTTTCTTCGGCGGTGCCGACAGTCAGGCGCAGGCAGTTGGCCAGCAAAGGATGCATTTTAGAAATATTCTTGACCAGCACCTTACGCTTTCGCAAGCCGTCGAAGGTGCGTGCCGCGTCGGGTACGCGGATCAAAATCATGTTGGCGTGGCTAGGCCAGGCCTTGACGCCCGGCAAGGCGGCAAGCGCGTCGAACAGAAAAGCGCGCTGTGCAATCAGTTCCTGCGCCTGGGCCTCGAACACATCCCGGTGTTCGAGCGCGAACAGCGCGCATTCGTAGTTCAGCACGCTGATGTTGTAGGGCGGGCGCACCTTGTCGATTTCGGCAATCAGCGCTTTTGGACCGATCATGTAGCCGAGGCGAACGCCGGCCAGGCCGAACTTGCTCAGGGTGCGCATCAGGAGCACATGGCCGTGCCGCGACATGCGGTCTGCATAGCTCTTGCTGGCAAATGGCTGGTATGCCTCATCCATCACCACCAGGCCGCCCTGCGCGCCGACGGCTTCGATGATTTTTTCAATCACCGCGTCGTCCCACAGGTTGGCCGTGGGGTTGTTCGGATAGGCCAGGTAGGTGATGGACGGCTTGTGTTCGGCAATGGCGGCCAGCATCGCGGCTTCGTCGAGCTCGAAGTCGGGCGTCAGATCGACGCCGATGAACTTCAGGCCCTGCAGCTGCGCGCTCATGGCGTACATCACAAAACCGGGCAACGGCGCCAGCACCGACCCGCCGGGCACGTCGCACGCCATTGCCAGCAGCGCGATCAGCTCGTCCGAACCATTGCCCAGCATGATGTCGAAGCCCTCGGGCATTTGTGCATAGTCGGCCAGCGCGCGGCGCAGGTCGTTGACACGGCCGTCCGGGTAGCGGTTCAGCGCCAGCGCACCCAGTCGTTGCCCCAGATGTGCCTGCAGGGCGGCGGGCAAGCGGTGCGGATTTTCCATGGCGTCGAGCTTGACCATGCCGGCGGAATCCTGAATGTTGTAGGCGTGCATCGACTGCACATCCTGGCGAATCAGTTTTTTCAGTTTCGGGTCGAGGGTGGAATCAGGCGCGGTCATGGCTTGGGTTTTCTCATATCAGGCACGGTATTCAGGCGCAATTCGGCGGCGCGGGCATGCGCCTGCAGGCCTTCGCCATAGGCGAGTTCGGCGGCAATCGGGCCGAGCACTTGCGCGCCGGCTTCACTGACCTCGATCAGGCTGGAGCGCTTCTGGAAGTCGTAAACCCCCAGCGGGCTGGAGAAGCGCGCCGTGCCGCTGGTCGGCAGCACATGGTTCGGGCCGGCGCAGTAGTCGCCCAGGCTTTCGCTGGTGTAGGCGCCCAGAAAAATCGCCCCGGCATGGCGAAGCAGCGGCTCCCAGCGGTGCGGGTCGCTGCTCGATATTTCCAGGTGCTCTGGCGCGATGCGGTTGGAAATTTCACAGGCCTCTTCCATGCTGCGGGTCAGGATCAGGGCCCCCCGGTCGGTCAGTGACTTGGCGATGATCTCGGCACGCGGCATGGTGGGCAGCAGGCGGTTGATGGCTTCCTGTACGGCATCGATATAGGCGGCGTCGGGGCACAGCAAAATGCTTTGTGCCAGTTCGTCGTGCTCGGCCTGGCTGAACAGGTCCATTGCCACCCAGTCGGCGGGCGTCGTGCCGTCGGCCAGCACCAGGATTTCAGAAGGCCCGGCAATCATGTCAATGCCAACCGTGCCAAACACGCGTTTCTTGGCACTGGCAACATAGGCATTGCCGGGGCCGGTGATCTTGTCCACCTTGGGCACGGTTGCCGTGCCGTAGGCCAGCGCGGCCACCGCCTGCGCGCCGCCGATGGTGAAGGCGCGGGTCACGCCGGCGACGTAGGCGGCGGCCAGCACCAGCGCATTTTTTTCACCTTTGGGCGTAGGCACGACCATGATGATCTCGCCAACCCCGGCCACATGGGCGGGAATGGCGTTCATCAATACCGACGACGGATACGCTGCCTTGCCGCCCGGCACGTAGATGCCGACACGGTCCAGCGGCGTGACTTTCTGGCCCAGCAGCGTGCCGTCTTCGTCGCGGTAACTCCAGCTTTCGCCACTGGCTTTTTTCTGCGCCTCGTGATAAGTCCGGACGCGCCGGGCGGCAGCTTGCAGCGCGTCCCGCTGGGCAGCGGGAATCGCATCGAACGCCGCCTTGAGTTCAGCCTGTGTGAGTTCGAGTTCGGCCATCGCGCCGACGCTCAGGCCGTCAAAGCGTGCCGTGTATTCCAGCACCGCCGCATCTCCGCGCTGCTGTACATCGGCCAGGATGTCGGCCACCCGCTGCTCGATTTGCGCATCGGTATCAGCCGACCAATGCAGCCGGTCCTTGAATTGAGACTCAAAAGTGGCATCAGCGCACGACAGTCGGGCGGGACTAGCTACTAAATTCATAGCATTCCTGATAATGAAAACAAAAACATGTCAGGCGCAAACCGCCCGGGAAAGCGCATCAATCAGCTTGCGGATAGGCGCCTGCTTGAGCTTGAGGGCGGTCTGGTTGACCACCAGATGCGAGCTGATGTCCATGATGCGTTCAACCTCGATCAAATGGTTGGCCTTGAGCGTGTTGCCAGTGGACACCAGGTCAACGATGGCGTCGGCAAGGCCTGTCAGCGGCGCCAGTTCCATGCTGCCGTAAAGCTTGACCAAATCAACGTGAACGCCCTTGCTGGCAAAAAAGCTGCGCGAAATTTCCACGTACTTTGTCGCCACTTTCAGCCGCGAGCCCTGCTTGACAGCGGCGGCGTAGTCAAAGCCGTCGCGCACTGCCACGCTGATGCGGCATTTGGCAATCTGCAGGTCCAGCGGCTGGTACAGGCCCTGGCTGCCCGATTCGAGCAGCGTGTCCTTGCCAACGACGCCGATATCGGCACCGCCGTACTGCACATAGGTCGGCACGTCCGTGGCGCGTACCAGCACCACCCGCAGGTCTGGCTGGTTGGTGTCCAAAATCAGCTTGCGGGACTTTTCCGGGTCGTCGAGCACCGCGATGCCGGCGGTCTTGAGAAGCGGCAGGATGTCGTCAAATATGCGGCCTTTGGAGAGGGCGAGCGTGATCATGCGTTCATCCGTTCAATGTCGGCGCCAATGCCGCGCAGTTTGGCTTCCATCTGGTCATAGCCCCGGTCGAGGTGGTAGATGCGTTCGACAACGGTCTCACCGCTGGCGACCAGACCGGCAATCACCAGACTGGCCGAGGCGCGCAGGTCGGTGGCCATGACCGTGGCGCCCGAAAATTTTTCAACGCCTTCAACGACGCAGACCTTGCCTTCGATCTGGATCTTCGCGCCCAGACGCACCATTTCATTGACGTGCATGAAACGATTCTCAAAAATCGTCTCGGTCACCGTGCTGGTGCCCTGCGCGATGGCGTTGAGCGCCATGAACTGCGCCTGCATGTCGGTCGGGAAACCCGGGTATTCGGTGGTGCGAAACGACTGCGCCTTCATGCGGCCGCTGGCCTGGATACGGATGAAACCGTCGCCTGCCGTGATGGTCGCGCCGGCTTCGCGCAGTTTTTCAATCACCGCTTCGAGGTGGTCGGCGCGGCCATGCCTCAAGACGACATCGCCACCCGCCGCCGCCACGACGCATAAAAAGGTGCCGGTCTCGATGCGGTCGGCCACCACCTGGTGCGTGCAGCCGTGCAGGCGCTCGACGCCCTGGATGCGGATGCGGCGCGTGCCATGGCCTTCAATGTTGGCGCCCATCTTGATCAGCATCTCGGCCAGGTCGCCGATCTCCGGCTCCTGCGCGGCGTTTTCAAGAATGGTTTCACCCTCTGCCAGCGTCGCAGCCATCAGGAAATTCTCGGTTCCGGTGACGGTGACCATGTCGGTCGTGAGGCTGGCGCCCTTCAGGCGCGTCTGACCTTTGGGCAATTTGGCCAGCATGTAGCCGTGCTCAACGGTGATCTCGGCGCCCATGGACTGCAGACCCTTGATGTGCTGGTCCACTGGCCGCGAGCCGATGGCGCAGCCGCCCGGCAGCGACACCGTGGCCTCGCCAAAGCGCGCCAGCAACGGCCCCAGCGCCAGCACCGACGCGCGCATGGTCTTGACCAGCTCGTACGGCGCTTCGGGCGAACTCAGCGGGCCGGCATTGAGCGTGACGGTGCCCGCAACAGTGGTGCTGCGCTCTGCCTCGACGCCCATGTTTCGGATCAGCTTGAGCATGGTGGTCACGTCCTGCAAACCCGGAACATTTTGCAGCGTGACCGTGTCAGCGGTCAGTAGCGCCGCGCAAAGTTCGGGCAATGCCGCGTTTTTGGCGCCAGAAATGTCAACCGATCCGGCCAGTGACTTGCCGCCCTTGATACGTAGTTTGTCCATCTGTTTATTTCGCCTTCAAGGAAGCCCATTCGTCAGGCGTGTAGGTCTTCATCGACAGGGCATGCACCTCACCCGTCTGAATCCGGTTGCCCACCGTTGCATAAGCCCGGTGATGGCGCGCAATCCGCGACAGGCCTTGAAAAGCGCTGGACACCATGGTGGCGTACCAATGGCTGCCGTCGCCGGACACTTCGAGGTGCTCGCACGGCAGACCGGCGGCAATGATGGCTTGGAGTTCTTCGCTGGTCATACAGGATTTCTAAAAAAATTCTCAGTGCCTTGGAGGGCGTAAAAAAATGGGTGCAATGCAGTACATAGCAAGCGTGGCGGCTCCAACCCAGCAGGGGCCGCGGGACTGGATTCGCCAGACCGCAGGCGCAGCGGTCCCCTCGGGGGGCAGGAAGCCACACGCAGTGGGCGACCGCGGGGGCCAACATTGCTGCCAAGCGACAAGCGTGGGGTCATTAGTGTCTGATCTTATAGCCGGTGCGCAGCATGTTGACCGCGATGGCGCTGATAACCAGAAACGCGGTCAGCACCAAAACCAGGCTGAGCCACGGCGATACATCGCTGACGCCGAAAAAACCATAGCGAAAACCGTCAATCATGTAGAAAAACGGGTTCAGGTGGCTGAGCTTCTGCCAGAACGGCGGCAGCGAATGGATGGAATAGAACACGCCGCTCAGAAAGGTCATCGGCATGATGATGAAGTTTTGGAAAGTTGCCATCTGATCGAATTTCTCGGCCCACAGGCCGGCAATCACGCCCAGCGCGCCCAGCATGGCCGACCCGAGGACAGCAAACACCACGATCCACAGCGGCGCCACGAAGCCAGGCGGGTCGAAAAACGCCGTGACGACGAACACGCCCGTACCGACCATCAGACCCCGCACCACTGACGAACCGACATAGGCCCAAAACCAGTGCCAGTGCGACAGCGGCGTGAGCAACACGAACACCAGGCTGCCCATGATCTTGCTCTGCACCAGCGACGAAGAGCTGTTGGCAAAAGAGTTTTGCAGCACGCTCATCATCACCAGGCCAGGCACCAGAAAGGCGGTATAGCTCACCTTGCCATAGACCAGCGCCTGACCCTGCAGCACATGGCCGAAGATCAGCATGTAGAGCACCGCCGTCAGCACCGGAGCGCCGACGGTCTGGAATCCGACTTTCCAGAAACGCAGGATTTCTTTATAAAAAAGCGTTTGCCAGCCGGTCATTTCATGGCTCCGGCAAGGTCCATCGCCCTGGGTTCCCTCACCTCTTTTTCATTCATCACTTCAAGAAACACGTCTTCCAGATCGGCCTTGCGGATTTCCACATCTTCGGCCACCAGTCCGGACTCGCGGACGGCGGCCAGATACTGCTCGATTTCGCGCGCATTGTTCGCCGGAAACTGTACGATTCGGCCAGTAATACGCGCTTGGCTCGCAAGATGCAAGGGCAGTTCACCGTCAATTTTGAAGCGCAAGATATTGCTGGAAGCTGCGCTGAGCAGGTCTGACGTTTGTGCCAGCGCGACCACCCTGCCCTGCTTGAGCATGGCGATGCGGCTGCACAAGGCCTCGGCTTCTTCAAGGTAGTGGGTGGTCAGCAGCACCGTGCTGCCCTGCTTGTTGAGCTTGGCAATGAACTGCCACAGGTTTTGGCGCAGTTCCACGTCGACACCCGCCGTTGGCTCGTCAAGCACGATGACCTGCGGCTTGTGTACCAGCGCTTGTGCCACAAGCACCCGGCGCTTCATGCCCCCTGAGAGCTGGCGCATGTTGGCGTTTCCCTTGTCGGCCAAGCCCAGGTTTTCCAGCAATTCGTCTATCCATTCGTCGTTGCGCTTGATACCGAAATAGCCCGACTGGATGCGCAATGCTTCGCGCACGGTAAAAAAAGGGTCAAACACCAGTTCTTGCGGCACCACGCCCAGTTTGCGACGGGCGTTGGCATAGTCGAGCAGCACATCGCTGCCATGCACCAGGACATGGCCACTGCTGGCATGCGACAGTCCTGCCAAAATGCTGATAAGGGTGGTTTTGCCGGCGCCGTTGGGTCCCAGCAAGCCGAAGAATTCGCCCTGCTGGATGTCAAAGCTCACATGGTCCAGGGCCTTGAGTCCGGTGCCAGACTGGTTTCGCGCGAGAGGATAGGTTTTGCAGACGGACTGGAATGAGATGGCTGGCATGAGCCCGCTATTTTAGGGGCTGATGGCTTTCTTATCCCAAGCAGGCGGCCAAGGCCTTTCCAGCCCTTGCCTGCACACGAATCAGGTGCTCAGGCGGCAGCGACTGAAGGTGATTGCGGCGCAGCGGGAACCAGCGTGGCAACGCCATAGACGTCGGCCAATTGCATCAATTGACCGGACGCGCCCTGCACCGAAAAACCTTTGCCCGCCGCCAAAGCCAGCCGGCGGCATTCCAGCAGGATGGCCAGCGCCGACGAGTCGAACTGGCTCAACGCGCTGGCATCCACGACCACTTCGCCGGGCATCGAAGGCACTTCCTTTGCCACGGTGTCAAAAAAGCCGCATGCTGCGGCATGGGTCAGTACAGCAGGAAGTTTCAGCATGTCAATCGACGTGTTCAGGACTTGCCGCTGCCGGCGTTGGTCTGGTTGCGCTGCGCCATCGACTCAATCAGTCCGTCGAGACCCTTGGCGCTGACTTCCTGGGCAAATTGGGTGCGGTAAGTTCCCACCAGCCAGATGCCCAGTACGTTGAGGTCATAGATTTTCCAGCCGCTGGGTGTTTTTTCCATGCGGTAGTCCAGCTGGACCGGCTGGCCGCGGCCCAACACCTCGGTGCGGACAGTTACCTCGTTGTCGCCAGCGGCCGCGCGCAAGGGCTTGACGTTGAGCTGTTGGTCGTTGACCTGCGACAGCGCGCCTGAATAGGTGCGGATCAAAAGGGTTTTGAACTCTTGCTGCAACCGGGCTTTTTGCTCTGGTGTGGCCTGTCGCCAGTTACGGCCAACCGCAGAAGCCGTCATGCGGGTGAAATTGACGTTGGGCATGACCTTGGTATCCACCAATGCCATGACGCGGTTCATTTCGCCGGCCTGAATGGCTTTATCCGCCTTGATCGCGTCCAGCACCTCGCTGGAAACGCGCTTGATCAGCGCATCCGGGGCTTCTTCGGCAGCGCGAACCAGAGGAGCCGACGCCAGCAGGGCCAGGCTGAGCGTGGCAGTCAACAAACGTCCGAGAGTTCTACGGTTCATGGTTTTTCTTTCCAAGTCTAAACAGATGGCTGCCGGCAGCGTTATGCAAAATTTCATATACGCCTTGGCAGCAAGCCATGTGTGATGAACTATTTTGCAGTTTGGTTCGGCATCAGCCGATAAAGTTTTAAAACGCTTTGGTAAAGCTTGTTACCAAAGCTTTACCAAATTATTGCGTTACTGTGGGTTAGGCGCAGGCGACGCAGACGCACCTGCGGGCAGGTCGAAGCGCTCTTCGGGTTCGGTACGCTGGTTGCCGTTAATCAGGCTCTCACGGCGCTGCAAATACACATCGCGGGTGAAGGCGTATTTGTCGAGTGCGGCCTGGTCAAGCAGTTCGCCGGCACGAAGCAGGCTGGCCCGCGTGTCGACAAGGTCCAGGGTCTTCAGGGAATTGCGCACCGGGACATTGCCTGACTGCGATACCAGGTCACCCTGCATGTCCACCAACCGGCCCGCTGTATCGCGCACGCTGGAGGGGCCAAACAGTGGCAGCACGACATAAGGGCCGGACGACAGTCCCCAGGTTCCAAGAGTCTGGCCGAAATCTTCCTTGTGCTTGGGGATTTTCAGTTCGGTGGCGACATCAAAGATGCCGCCCACACCCCAGAACGTATTGGTCGTGACGCGAAAAAACGAATCGACCGCTTCGGCTGGCTTGGCCTGCAGCGCATTGTTCACCATGGACCAGACATCCGAGATGTTTTCAAAGAAATTCGTGACGCCGGTGCGTACCGGCGATGGCGTAATGTTCTGGTAGGCGGTGGCGACGGGCTTGAGCACGGCACGGTCCAACCCCTCGTTAAAGCTGTAGACGCCACGGTTGAAAGGCTCCAGTGGATCGACAGGATTCGCCTGGGGACCGGTGGCGCAGCCCTGCAGCAGCACGATTGCCAGCGTTGCAGCGGCCCAGCCGGAGAGTTTTTTCAGAGGGATGGATTGCTTCATTTTTTGTCCGTCGTTGCAGTTGCTGGCAGGGAAGGCGCCGATGTTGAACTTTCGTCAGCCGTCTTGCTGAACAGGAACTGCCCGATGAGGTTCTCAAGCACCACGGCCGACTGTGTTTGCCGGATGATATCGCCAGCGGCGAGGTTTTCTTCATTTCCGCCCGCCTGTATGCCAATGTACTGTTCCCCGAGCAGGCCGCTCGTAAGGATTTTCAGCGAGCTGTCCTTGGGAAAAACATAACGGCTTTGCATGTCGATCGTGACCCGCGCCTGGAATGTCTGGTCATTGAAGCTGATGTCCTCAATGCGGCCCACCACCACACCGCCGCTGCGCACCGACGCCTTGGGCTTGAGACCGCCCACGTTGTCGAATTCAGCCGTGATCCGGTAGGTGGGCTGAAAGTTCAGGTTCAGCAAATTGGCCGCCTGCAATGCCAGAAACAAAATGGCCGCGGCGCCCACCATCACAAACAGGCCGACCCACACATCAATTTTCGAGCGTTGCATCAAAACTTCCTTCCAAACGGTTGAGGACAATGCCCGCCGGGCAATCGCACGGAAAAGGTCTGTCCCACGAATTTTTTCAAAGTCATCACTTCGTGAACATCATCGCGGTCAGGATGAAATCCAGGCCCAGCACTGCCAGCGAGGCGACCACCACCGTTCGCGTCGTCGCACTGGCCACGCCTTCTGGCGTCGGTTGCGAGTTGTAGCCCTGAAGCAGCGCCACGAACGTCACGGTAAAGCCAAATACGATGCTCTTGACGATGCCGTTGCCCACGTCGCGCCAGACATCGACGCTGCCCTGGATCTGGCTCCAGAAAGAACCGGCATCGATACCGAGCATCAACACGCCAACCACCCAGCCGCCAATCACACCCATGGCGCTGAACACGGCGGCCAGCAGCGGCATGGCAATCACGCCCCCCCAGAAACGCGGCGCCAGGATGCGCTGGATCGGATCGACCGCCATCATTTCCATCACACTGATCTGCTCGCCAGCCTTCATCAGGCCAATCTCGGCGGTCAGCGAAGTGCCGGCCCGGCCGGCAAACAGCAGCGCCGTCACCACCGGTCCAAGTTCGCGCACCAGCGTGAACGTGACCAGCTGGCCCAGCGCTTCGGTCGAACCAAAACGAAGCAGCGTGTAGTAGCCCTGCAAAGCGAACACAAAACCGACGAACAACCCCGAAATGGCAATGATGACAAGCGAATAATTGCCCAGAAAATGGATCTGGTCACGCACCAGGCCAAAGCGTTTGAAGCTTGACCCGAAGGTCGCCAGCAGCCGCAGGAACAGTCGGGTGCCATCGCCCAGGTTGGCGAGCCAGCTGCGGGTGGCGAATCCAACGTCAGCAGGCTTGTACCAGCTCATGAGGCGACTCCGGATTTCAGCGAGGCAGGACCGAAGTCCTGCTCGACGCTGACGCCGGGATAGTCAAAATTCACCGGGCCGTCTGGCAGCGCATGCACATACTGGTACACCAGGGGATCGGTACTCTGGCGCACCGCGTCGGGTGTTCCCTCAGCGGCAACCTTGCCGTTGGCCAGGATGATCACATGGTCGGCAATCGCAAACGTCTGTTCCAGTTCATGCGAGATAAACAGGCTGGTCAACCCCAAGCTGTCATTCAGATGGCGAATCAGCCGTGCAGACGTTCCCAACGAAATGGGGTCCAGCCCGGAAAAAGGCTCGTCATACATCACCAGTTCAGGGTCCAGGGCGATGGCCCGCGCCAGTGCGATGCGCCGCGCCATCCCGCCCGAGACCTCGCTGGGCATCAGGTCACGCGCGCCGCGCAGGCCGACCGCATTGAGCTTCATCAGCACGATGTCCCGAATCAGCGCTTCGGGCAGGTCGGTGTGTTCGCGCAGCGGAAAGGCGACGTTTTCGAACACGCTCAAGTCGGCAAACAGCGCGCCGAACTGGAACAACATGCCCATACGGCGGCGTGCTTCGTAGATTTGCGCCTGGTTCATCGGCGTGACGTCCTGGCCGTCGAACAGCAACTGGCCCGATTGCGCCCGATTCTGTCCACCGATCAGGCGCAGGATGGTCGTCTTGCCGCCACCCGATGCCCCCAGCAGAGCGGTGACCTTGCCACGGGGAACCGACAGCGAAATGTCATCCAAGATGACGCGTTCGCCATACCCAAAAGTCAGGTGGCGCAGTTCGACAAGGGAAGCGTTGGAAGATGGGGGCATAGAAAAGACAAAAGCCGGGGATTCCGGCTTCTGGATCATAAGGGATTACGCCAATCAGCGTGGCAGGTCGCTATAGCCCATCAGGAACTCGTCAACCGACCTCGCGGCCTGGCGGCCTTCGCGAATTGCCCACACCACCAGGCTCTGGCCGCGCCGGATATCGCCTGCTGCAAACACCTTGGGCACGTTGGTCGCATAGCCGCCGATAAAGTCCGTTCCAGCCTTGGCATTGCCACGACTGTCTTTTTCAATGCCGAAGACGTCCAGCACCGACGCCACCGGTGAGACGAAGCCCATGGCGAGCAGCACCAGGTCGGCTTTCAGAACCTGCTCGGAGCCGGGAACCTCGACCATCTTGCCGTCTTTCCATTCGACGCGAACGGTCTTCAGGCCGGTGACCTTGCCTTTTTCACCGATCAACTCTTTGGTCGAGATGGCGAACTCGCGCTCGCAGCCCTCTTCGTGGCTGGAACTGGTGCGCAGCTTGATCGGCCAGTAAGGCCAGGTCATGGGGCGGTTTTCCTCAATCGGCGGCTCGGACATCAGTTCGAACTGGGTGACACTGGCCGCGCCGTGGCGGTTGCTGGTGCCGACGCAGTCCGAGCCGGTGTCGCCGCCGCCAATCACGATGACGTGCTTGCCGTCAGCGCGCAGCTGGCCCTTGACCTTGTCGCCGGCGTTGACCTTGTTTTGCAGCGGCAAGAATTCCATCGCGAAATACACGCCGTCCAGGTCGCGGCCGGGCACCGGCAGATCGCGCGACTGCTCGGCGCCACCGGTCAGCACCACGGCATCGAAGTCTTTTTGCAGTTGTTCGGGCGTGATGGTTTCCTTGGCCCAGTTGGTGACCTTGGAACCCTTGGGCAGGCTGCCGACCATGACGCCGGTGCGAAATACCACGCCCTCGGCCTGCATCTGCTCGACGCGGCGGTCGATGTGGATTTTCTCCATCTTGAAGTCGGGAATGCCGTAGCGCAGCAGGCCACCAACGCGGTCGTTCTTCTCGAACAGTGTCACGTCATGGCCGACGCGGGCGAGCTGCTGTGCAGCGGCCATGCCGGCCGGGCCGGAGCCGACGACGGCGACCTTCTTGCCGGTCTTGTGCTTGGCCGGCCGGGGCTTTACCCAGCCCTCGGACCAGGCGCGGTCGATGATCGCATGCTCGATGGACTTGATGCCGACCGCGTCGTCGTTCACGTTCAGCGTGCAGGCCGCCTCGCACGGCGCGGGGCAGATGCGGCCGGTAAACTCGGGGAAATTGTTGGTGCTGTGCAGCGTGTCAATCGCATTTTTCCAGTCGTCGCGAAACACCATGTCGTTGAAGTCGGGAATGATGTTGTTGACCGGGCAGCCGCTGTTGCAAAACGGCGTGCCGCAGTCCATGCAGCGTGCCGCCTGCACATTGGCCTGCTGGTCGTCCAGGCCGATGACGAATTCCTTGTAGTTCTTCAGGCGCTCGGGAACGGGCTTGTAGCCTTCCTCAATGCGCTCATATTCCATGAAGCCGGTGATTTTTCCCATGATCAATTCCTGTGCAATTTTTTAAGCTTTTAATGCCGTTTGTGCATATCCAGCAGGTATAAGCAGCTATTAATACGATAGCAAAATAATAAACAGGCCAGAGCGGCCAGCGCCTTGCGGCACCGCGCCGGCCCGGTCCGCTTTATTTGGCCAGCACCGATTCCCGGTTGGTCGCCACCTGCGCTCGGGTGGTTTCAGTGGCCGCTTCAAGCCGGCGCTCCTTGCGCTCGATCAGGGCGCGCTTGTACTCGTTCGGGAACACTTTCACGAACTTCAGGCGCGACACGCTCCAGGTGTCCAGGAGTTCCCTGGCGCGCTTGCTGCCGGTCCAGCGGTTGTGGTCCTGCAGCAGGCGCTTGAGCTGCTCTTCGTCGCTTTGGCCGGCATGCCAGTCGGAGGGGTCATGGGTATGCTGCTCGGCGGTGGTGACCACGCGGTCCATTGACACCATAGAGGTGTTGCAGCGTGTCGCAAACAGGCCGTCCTCGTCGTACACATAGGCCACGCCGCCGCTCATGCCGGCAGCAAAGTTACGGCCGGTCTTGCCCAGCACGGCGACCGTGCCGCCGGTCATGTATTCACAGCCATGGTCGCCCGTGCCTTCAACAACCGCCGTCGCGCCCGACAAACGCACCGCGAAACGTTCGCCGGCCACGCCGCTGAAGAAAGCCTCGCCGGTGGTCGCGCCGTAGAGCACGGTGTTGCCGACGATGGTGTTTTTATGCGAGTCGCCGCGAAAGTCGATGCTCGGGCGCACCACGATGCGACCGCCTGAGAGGCCCTTGCCGGTGTAGTCGTTGGCATCGCCAATCAGGTACATGGTGATGCCCTTGGCCAGGAAAGCGCCAAACGACTGGCCGCCAGTGCCTTCAAGCTGAATGCGCAGCGTGTCGTCCGGCAGGCCTTCCGGGCGCAAGCGGGTCAGTTCGCCCGACAGCATGGCGCCCACGGTGCGGTTGACGTTGCGCGCCACCTCGATGAACTGGACTTTTTCACCCTTTTCCAGCGCGGCCTTCGATTTCTCGATCAGGCGCACATCGAGCGCATTTTCAAGGCCGTGGTCCTGGTTCATCACATGCAGGCGCGGCACATCGGCGGGCACCTGCGGCTGGTAGAACAGGCGGCTGAAGTCCAGGCCGCTGGCCTTCCAGTGTTCGATGCCTTTTTGCATGTCCAGCAGATCAGGCCGACCGATCAGGTCGTCGAATTTGGCGATGCCAAGTTGCGCCATCAACTGGCGGGCTTCCTCGGCGACAAAGAAGAAGTAGTTGACGACATGCTCGGGCTTGCCACTGAACTTCTGGCGCAGCACCGGGTCTTGCGTGGCGACGCCGACCGGGCAGGTGTTGAGGTGGCATTTGCGCATCATGATGCAGCCCTCGACGACCAGCGGCGCGGTGGCAAAGCCAAACTCGTCGGCGCCCAGCAATGCGCCGATGACCACATCGCGGCCGGTTTTCATCTGGCCATCGGCCTGCACGCGAATGCGGCCGCGCAGGCGGTTGAGCACCAGTGTCTGCTGGGTTTCGGCCAGGCCGATTTCCCAGGGCGAGCCGGCATGCTTGATCGATGACCAGGGCGAAGCGCCCGTGCCGCCGTCATGGCCGGCAATCACCACATGGTCGGCCTTGGCCTTGGCCACGCCGGCAGCCACCGTGCCGATGCCGGTCTCGCTGACCAGCTTGACGCTGATGCTGGCGCGCGGGTTGACGTTTTTCAGGTCGTGGATCAGCTGCGCCAAATCTTCAATCGAATAGATGTCATGGTGCGGTGGCGGCGAGATCAAACCGACGCCGGGCACGGAAAAACGCAGCTGGCCGATGTACTCGCTGACCTTGCCGCCGGGCAGCTGGCCGCCCTCGCCCGGCTTGGCGCCCTGCGCCATCTTGATCTGGATCTGGTCGGCCGACACCAGGTATTCAGCGGTGACGCCAAAACGGCCTGACGCCACCTGCTTGATGCGTGAACGCAGCGAATCGCCGTCCTGCAGCGGCAGATCGACTTCCACGACTTTTTCGCCAATCACGCTTTTCAGCGTGTCGCCGCGTTTGATCGGGATGCCCTTGAGTTCCTGGCGATAGCGGTTGGGGTCTTCGCCGCCTTCGCCGGTGTTGCTCTTGCCACCGATGCGGTTCATGGCCACGGCCAGCGTCGCGTGGGCTTCGGTGCTGATCGAGCCCAGCGACATGGCGCCGGTGACAAAGCGCTTGACGATTTCCTTGGCCGGCTCGACCTCGTCGATCGGGATGGCCTTGCTCGGGTCAATCCTGAACTCGAACAGGCCACGCAGCGTCATGTGACGGCGGTTCTGGTCGTTCACAAGCTGGGCGAATTCCTTGTACGTGTTCCAGTTGTTGGCGCGCGTCGAATGCTGCAACTTGGCAATCGTGTCGGGCGTCCACATGTGGTCTTCGCCGCGCACGCGCCAGGCGTACTCGCCGCCGGCGTCCAGCATGTTGGCCAGCACCGGGTCGTCGCTGAAAGCGGCCTTGTGCATGCGCAGCGCTTCTTCGGCAATGCCGAACACGCCCATGCCCTCGACCTGGCTGGACGTTCCGGTGAAGAACTTGTCAACCGTCTGGCGGTTCAGGCCGATGGCCTCGAACAGCTGCGAGCCGCAGTAGCTCATGTAGGTAGACACGCCCATCTTGGACATGATCTTGGACAGGCCCTTGCCGATGGCCTTGGTGTAGTTGTAGACCGCTTTTTCAGTGCTCAGGTCGCCCGGCAGGCCTTTCGACAGCTCGGCCAGGGTTTCCAGTGCTAAATAGGGATGAACCGCCTCGGCGCCGTAACCTGCCAGCACGGCGAAGTGGTGCACTTCCTTGGCCGAACCGGTCTCGACCACCAGCCCGGCAGTGGTGCGCAGGCCCTGCGTGACCAGGTGCTGGTGAATCGCCGACAACGCCAGCAGCGCCGGAATCGCAACCTGTGTGGCGCTCAGGGCGCGGTCGCTGACGATCAGGATGTTCTTGCCGGTCGTGATCGCATCGACCGCTTCGGCGCACAGCGACGCCAGCTTGGCCTCGACGCCTTCGCTGCCCCAGGCCAGCGGATAGGTGATGTCCAGGGTATAGCTCTTGAACTTGCCCTGGGTGTGCGACTCGATGTCGCGCAGCTTTTGCATGTCGGCATTGCCCAGCACGGGCTGGCTGACTTCGAGCCGCATCGGCGGGTTGACCTGGTTGATGTCCAGCAGGTTCGGCTTGGGGCCAATGAAGGACACCAGCGACATCACGATGGCTTCGCGGATCGGGTCGATGGGCGGATTCGTCACCTGCGCAAACAACTGCTTGAAGTAGTTGTACAGCGACTTGTTCTTGTTCGACAGCACGGCCAGGGGGCTGTCGTTACCCATTGAACCGGTGGCTTCCTCGCCATTGGAGGCCATTGGCGAAAGCAGGAACTTGATGTCTTCCTGGGTGTAGCCGAAGGCCTGCTGGCGGTCCAGCAATGACAATTCGTTCAGTGCAGGCGCGGCTGCATCGCTTTCCTTGGTCTTGCCAGCCACGTCGTCGAGCCGGATGCGCAGGTTCTCGATCCACTGCTTGTAGGGCTTGCTGTGAGACAGCGTGGCCTTGATTTCCTCGTCATCGACCATGCGGCCCTGTTCGAGGTCGATCAGGAACATCTTGCCGGGCTGCAGGCGCCACTTGCGGACGATCTTGTGCTCGGGAATCGGCAGCACGCCGGACTCGGACGCCATGATGACGAGATCGTCGTCGGTGACGCAGTAACGCGAGGGGCGCAGGCCGTTGCGGTCGAGCGTGGCGCCAATCTGACGGCCGTCGGTGAAAACGATGGACGCCGGGCCGTCCCACGGCTCCAGCATGGCGGCGTGGTATTCATAGAAAGCCTTGCGCCGCTCGTCCATGGTGGTGTGCTGCTCCCACGGCTCGGGAATCATCATCATCACGGCCTGGCTGATCGGGTAGCCGGCCATGGTCAGCAACTCCAGGCAGTTGTCGAAGGTGGCGGTGTCGGACTGGCCGGCAAAGCTGATCGGGTAGAGCTTTTGCAGGTCGGCGCCGAGCACCGGCGACGACATCACCCCTTCGCGCGCTTTCATCCAGTTGTAGTTGCCCTTGACAGTGTTGATCTCGCCGTTGTGGGCCACGTAGCGGTAGGGGTGGGCCAGCGGCCACTCGGGAAAGGTGTTGGTCGAAAAACGCTGGTGCACCAGGCCGAGTGCAGACACACAGCGCGCATCAGACAGGTCCATGAAGTAAATGCCCACCTGGTCGGCCAGCAGCAGGCCTTTGTAGACCACGGTGCGGCTGGACATGCTGGGAACGTAGTATTCCTTGCTGTGCGTCAGGTGCAGGCGCTGGATGGCGGCGCTGGCGGTCTTGCGGATCACGTACAGCTTGCGCTCCAGCGCGTCCTGGACGATCACGTCGTTGCCCCGGCCGATGAAGATCTGGCGCAGGATGGGTTCCTTGGCGCGCACGGTCGGCGACATGGGCATGTCCTTGTTCACCGGCACGTCGCGCCAGCCGAGCAACACCTGGCCTTCGGCATGGACAGCGCGCTCCAGCGCCTGTTCGCAGGCCATGCGCGACGCATGTTCCTTGGGCAAAAACACCATGCCCACGCCGTATTCGCCCGGTGGCGGCAAGGCAATGCCTTGGACGGCCATTTCTTCGCGGTACAACGCATCAGGCAGCTGGATCAGGATGCCAGCGCCGTCGCCCATCAGCTTGTCGGCACCCACGGCGCCCCGGTGGTCAAGGTTTTCAAGGATCTTGAGGGCCTGCTCGACGATCGCATGGCTCTTGTGGCCCTTGATATGCGCCACAAAGCCAACACCGCAGGCATCATGCTCGTTGGCGCCCGCGTACAAACCGTGTTGTTCAAAGTGCTTGATTTCAGCAGCCGTGGTCATGGCAATTCCTTGTCAGTGGGTAAGCAGTAAGCATCGATCAAGATCGTCAGTCCTGCTTGCCTGGGTGTTTCAAATTTCAAAAGATGAGCATAGCGCATGCCAGCTTTCACATCAAATTTTTTAATCAGGGTCAGATTCCTATTAAATACGATTATTTTATAAATCTTGGTATATAGGGACATATCAAAATATATAGCAAACTATGCATTGTTTGTAAGCAAAATTGATGGTTTTAGCCAATTTTATGAACCAATACAGGTCGTCCGGCTTTAGCTTGCACGACACGGCGGCTTGTCTGCTTTTTCAGCTTTTCCACAAAACGTTCATCGCCCATGGCCCAGCCACCCAGCGCAGCACGGGTCATTTCCTGCTGCTGTTCCAGCGCAATCCCCTGAGAAACGAGCGCCGCATACGCCGCTTCGCGCGAAAACGGGGTGTTGCCCAGCGTCCAGAATAGAGCATGCGGCGTGACCAGCCGGTCTGCCCGCTGGCCAACATAGTGCGCATGGCTGGACCACGGGTAGGCACCCGCTTCCTTGACGAGTCCGGCGCGCACCGGATTGAGGTCGATGTAGGCCATGCACGCCAGCAAATAGCGGTCAGTGTCGATAACGGTTGAGCGGTAACGCCCTTCCCACAGCGTGCCTGTGCGCCCTTGGCGGTCGTTGAAATACCGCACATAACGCCGTCCAACCGCCTGCATCATCAGCGGCAGGCCATCGGCCGTGGTCGGTGTGGCAAGCAGGTGGAAATGGTTGTCCATCAGCACATAGGCATGCACCGCAACAGCAAATTTCTGGGCGTTTTCTTGCAGCAGCGAAAGCAGCATCTGGAAGTCGGCGGCCGCTGAAAATATCGCCTGCCGGTTATTGCCGCGCTGGATGATGTGGTGGGGGTAACCGGGAACGGTAAGACGGGGAAGGCGGGCCATGAATTGCATCACCAGAAGTTCGCGCCATGATAAGTTGATCTGGCCAACTCCCAGATAACCTGATGCCTGCTTGCTTGTTTGCTTTCGCGCTGGTGGTGGCCAGAAAGCGAAGCAACGCAGCGACGGGTTTTAAGCGGATGGGAATTACCTGATGATCTTTCCGTCAGGTGTGATGCTTACCAGGTCAATGGCGCGTACCGATTCGTATTTTTTGGGTCGCAAATTGACCCGGAAACCACCCAGGTCGTAGTCGCTCATGGAAGAAAATGCTTTGCGCAATCCAGCCCGGTCCGGCTTGCCGGTGCCTGCACTGCTTCGTCGCACACCTTCGGCAAAGCAACTGGCGGCGATATAACCTTCAACACTTTCGTAGCTAGGCGCCTGATCGGTCTGGTTCAGCACCTTCAGGTATTCCTTGATCAGCGGCATGGCGGTACTGCGCGGAGAAGGAACGACCTGAGAAATAACAATACCGCCAATTTCCTTGCCCAGCGCACTAAACAAGGGATCAATGCCGACCACCGAAAAGGTCAGGAACTGACCACCATAGCCGCTGAGCCGCATTTTTCGGATAAAGGCTGCTGACGTGTTGAACAAGCTCACCAGAATGATCGCCTGGGGCTTGGCCTTTGCCAGCTGTGCAACAGCTGCATCGACCTTGTCACTGTTGACCGGCGACAAGGCACTGGCCACGAGTGGCGGACGTTTCAGGTCAACCAGCGCCTGGTTGACGGCTGCCAGGCCGGCACGCCCCATGGCATCGTCTTCAGCGAACACGGCGATTCGTTCCTGATTGAGGGTTGCGCAATGGCGCGCGACTTTATAAGCCTCGTCGGCCAGCGCCGGGCGCACATGAAACACGTTGCTCAGAGAAGGGTCGTGCAATGCGTCCGAAGCCGCGAAGGGTGCAAAAAACAAGGCGCCGGAAGGTTTTGCCACGGCATAGGCCGCGTCGCAACTCGCTGTACCGGTAAAGCCAAACAGCGCATCGACCCCGTTCTTGATGAAATTTTGAGCATTGGCAGCGGCCCTGACGGGGTCGTAACCGTCGTCAAGTGCCTTGACATCGATCCGGTAGCCACCCGCACCGCCTGCGGCATTGAGGGCATCAAAGCAGAGCTTCGCGCCATTGAGGTAAGCCAGGCCAATCTGGTCTGCCATGCCTGTCAGTGGTACAGACTGCCCCACTGTCAGTTTCAGGGTGTTTTTTCCGGTTTGTGCACGCAACGCGGGGCTGGCAATGACCGCCGTGGCGGCAACACTACTCAGCATGATCTGGCGACGATTGAACTTCATGACATGGCCTTTGAGATAAGGTTGACCAACAGACTTTTGATACATGGTATTTCAAATAGTCATAGAAGTATTAATTTGTGTTTTAGTCCATTCAGGAATTTTGTGTTGGGCGTTGTTGATTCCCCAAAATCGTGTCTATCCGCGTACACCTGAGAACTTTGCTGCAAACTACTCAAGTTGCCGTTCCAGTGACAGCCCGATAGCACAGCAAACCGAGGTGACCCAACCGGTCGATTTCCAGCCTCCTACCTGCGCCACCATCCATGCCACCAAAGGCGGACCCGCAAACTGGCCCAAAGCCGGCAACTGCCGCACCCGGGCGCCGAGCATGCGTTTGAGGCGTTCGGGCCGAACCAGCCAGCGCACCAGTCCGGACGCGTGCAGCAGCACCGAAAAACTCCCTAACCTTCCAGCGCGCGCTGCCAACAGCGAAATACTTAGGGATGTACTGCATAACACTCGCGAGGATGTGATGGTGCGGATCGGAATGGGCCGCAAGGCGTCTTTTCTTGCCAATAGCTGCGCTATCAACAAAAAAGCAACGCAGCGGACCTTCCGATAAGTTGTGGGCATTGCCGTGCGTGCGTGCGTGTGAGTCGTGCAGCAGTGGTGCGGCCTATCAGTCCATGCCATAAAAGAAGCCATCTTTGATATGCCGTTGCACCGCGAATTTACGGTTCCAGTCACTCAAGGGTGGCTGCGCAGAGTGCGCACGGGTAAGCCGACTGACGCGCATAAACGCGGTGGAGAAATAAGTGCCCCAGAAAAGTCCAAGTTTGACTCGCTGGCACGAGCGTGGCGTTGTGCTGCACACCGCAGAGCCCAGACAACAAGGTTGCCACTGGGTTGTTTAGAACACCCATGGGGACACAGTAAATCAATTTTCTCCGGTGCACCAATTTCAAAGAAGAGGCAGACACCCCGATACACCGATGTTGGTGCCAGCGCCAGTAACCATGTTGTTGAAATCGCTCAGTGGATAGGGCCAACGTGTTGCATGCGTGCCCATTGCACAGCGTAGCTGCCCATTATTTAGACACTGCCACGCAAAGGGTATATTGCCCAGACGATGGGCATCACCTAAAGGAGAAAACGGCATCCAAGTCGCTGCAAAAACGGCTTTTGCAGTCGATGAAGACGGGCTAATGTCAAAGACGCTTGCCGATCGTGTTGAAAACTAACGCGTTAGCCAGAAATAAACAAGGTGGTCGACCGCTGGCAAATGCGCAGGTTTACTGAACTGATTAACTTTAATATATCGATCATTCGGCTTATAATTGCGGAAATTAATATGCAATTGCCTGTTAAAGCGTGTTAATTTTTTAATTAAAAAGGCCCAGCAAACTGGGCCGATTAGAAAATAATTTTTTGAGTTAAAAACAGCTCATAGGCCATTTTTCGTGTTCATTATATCCAAAGCAATTTATAAATGAATAAATTGGCTTCTCTGGAAATAATTTAGTGTATTGAACAATACTAGTACTCACAATTCTATTTTTTTGTCGGTTGCCATCAGAAAAACTAATTTGACGTTGCTTTGCAAATAAGAAATATGGATTTCCATCAATTTTGTCGCGTGTCCAACGGTATTTACCGCCGCAAACACGATCAACATTGCCGGCACCAAAACGGTAGGACGGATACTCGCAAGTTTGCATGTATATGACCCGACTTAAATAGTAACTCGGTATGAGTTTACCTAGTTGTGTAATTGCCTGAAGACAAGTTGACGTGTCACCTTTATTAACCTAAGTTAGTATAAATAAACCATCAGTAATATTTTCAACCCCGCAAACTCGACTGCCTGCCTCTGCTGCAGCAGGCGCGGAATAAAGCGCAGGAACAATTGCGGAAATCGCCAGTAAAACACTCGAAATTTTCATTTTAGATAATATTTTCAGCATGAAATTCAATTAGTTAATTTGTTAATTATTTTCACTTTGCAATATAAATTAGCAAGCACTCACTCGCTAAGAATAATTGCAATTTTATTTTAAGATTTCTGCTTACTTTAAGTCAACATTTACTTACATTTTTTAAACGAACTATCTGAGCAAAAGGAACTCGTTGGTCGGTTTTTCACCACGACAAGTGTGATCCTGGGGACATCCTGCAAAACCTCCGGGTCAGTCTGACAGGCACGGACGAGGCATGGCATCCGCGCAGCCCATGAAGCAAAGCCACCTTGATCTGAACTTTGGCGTCAAACGAACCCGCAAGCAAGAGCTGCTCGCCCAGATGGAGCTCGTGGCTCCCTGGGCTGCCTTGGTCGAGTTCATTGCGCCGTATTACCCTAACGCAAGAACGGCCGCCCACCCTTTGCCCTTCAGACCATGCTGCGCATCCACTGCATGCAGCCAATGGTTTCGCCTGTCGGACCTGGGCATGGAAGAAGCCTTCTTTGACACCCCGCTCTACCGGGAGTTTGCCCAGCTCAATGCCCATGGACGCCTGCCCGATGAGAGCACCATCCTGAGGTTCCGCCATCGACTGGAGAGATACAAACTGGCAGAGCAGATGCTCGCCACAGTCAATGTGGAGTTGACCCGTTTCCACGGACACTGCGAGCTTGCTCATTGAAACTCAGGGATTATCTGGGTTTCGGTGTTGACGGTGTTGTCGTCGTGATGTTTCTTTTCAAAGTTATTGGGCGAGAGGTAGTTCAAGGCCGAGTGGCGCCGGTGCGGGTTGTACCAGCTCTCGATCCAGCTGAATACGGCCAGGCGTGCCTCGGTTTTGGTTTTCCAGCTGCGCTGGGCAATGAGCTCACACTCCAAAGTAGCAAAAAGCTCTCGGCCATGCGTTGTCATAGGCGTCCCCAACAGTTCCCATGGAAGGACGCCCACCCATTTCCTTGCAGCGATTGCCAAAGGCAATGCTCGTGTACTGGGTGGATTCAATCGGTCGTCGCAACACCTTACTCAAGGAGATGTTTATGGGCCGACCTGCAAGTTGGATGCAGAAATTGACGGGACGGGATGCGATGCGGTCACCTGGAGCGCCGTCGCAATCAAATAACGGGCAACGCGCAACTCGTGAGCGGTGTCAAGGGCCAGGGCGATCACCGCCAGGATGACCGGTCAGGCGGGGAAAACCGCATGGCCCATGAGCCGCTCATGTTCTTTGCCGGCAAAGCGGTCGGTCATGCCGGCGATGTAGTCGGCCACGACGCGTTCGGGGATTGCACCGGCTGCCTGCCGACCGTCGCGATTGTCAAAGCGATCAAAGCGGTCGATATGCGCCTGCGGCATCTGCGCCGGGTCGGTCATGTAGGCGTCGAACAAATCGCGCACCACCTGCTGAGCCGCCTGCGTGGTCTGCACAACCTGCGGGTGGCGGTATAGATTTTGTAGCAGAAAACGCTTGAGAGACGTGGACTGCAAGGCCATTTCATCTGAAAAGCAGACCAGACCCGCGTGCTGGCGAACCGCCAAAACATTGATCGGCGCGGCCTGCGCCAGCGCCCGCCCGCTTGCATCGATGACGTCGTAAACCTGGGCGCTGAGCATGCGCCGTATGGTTTCAAACAGCAGTCGCCGGCCCTGCAGCCGGGGGTAGACGGCCAGGGTTTCTCGCCGGTAGCGGCTGAACAGCGGCACGTCTTCCAGTTGCTCCAGGCTCAACAGGCCAGAGCGAACGCCGTCGTCCATGTCATGGGCGTTGTAGGCGATTTCATCGGCCAGGTTGGCCAGTTGCGCTTCCAGGCCGGGTTGTCGCCAAGCTGGTTCGGCACCGGGCTGATCGACAAACCGGCGCGCCACGCCACCCGGCTCTCTGGCCTCGATATGCCGGGCATTGCGTTTGGAGCAGTGCTTCAAAATGCCTTCGCGCGTCTCGAAGGTCAGGTTCAGGCCATCGTAGTCCGGGTAACGCTCTTCCAGCGCATCGACGACGCGCAGGCTTTGCAGGTTGTGCTCGAAGCCAGCGCTGTCCGGGTTGGCTTTCTTCAGGCAGGCGTTCAGCGCATCCTGACCGGCATGGCCAAACGGCGTGTGGCCCAGGTCGTGCGCCAGGGCAATCGCCTCGACCAAGTCTTCATTAAGCTGCAGGGTGCGGGCCATGGAGCGGCCGAGCTGCGCAACTTCCAGCGAATGCGTCAGCCGGGTGCGAAACAAATCGCCTTCATGGTTCAAAAAAACCTGGGTTTTGTAAACCAGTCTGCGGAACGCGGTCGAATGCACGATCCGGTCGCGGTCGCGCTGGAAGTCAGAGCGCGTCGGCGCGACCGGTTCAGGAATGCGGCGGCCACGCGATTGGGCCGGATCACAGGCGTAGACAGCCAGATTCATGGTTTATGCGTAAAAAAGGCTGTTAGCGCAATATGGACAAGCACAAGCAGCTATAAATTTCATAGTAAGGTGCATTACCCGTTGATCAGGCACAGCACAGGTCGATGACTTCGCGCACCAGCGCATCGGGCGCAGCGCATACGGCGGCCTTGCCGGGGCCGTCGATTACCACGAAGCGAATCTCGCCGGCTTCGGACTTCTTGTCCACGCGCATCAATTCGAGGTAGCGCCCGGCGTTGTCGGCGCTGGAAAGCACCGGGCCCTTGACCGGCAGCCCGGCGCGCTCGATCAGCGTGCGCAAGCGACTGACAAAAGCCGCATCTACCTTGCCCAGCCGCTGCGACAGATGCGCCGCCATCACCATGCCGCAACCAACGCCTTCGCCATGCAGCCATTTGCCGTAACCCAGCCCGGATTCGATCGCATGGCCAAAGGTGTGGCCGAAATTCAAAATCGCCCGCAGGCCCGACTCGCGCTCATCCTGGCCGACGACCCAGGCCTTGATCTCGCAGCTGCGCCGGACCGCGTGCGCCAGCGCGGCGGGCTTCTTTGCCAGAAGCGCATCGAGGTTCACTTCCAGCCAGCCCATGAATTCCATGTCGGCAATCGGCCCATACTTGATCACCTCGGCCAGGCCGGCGCTCAGTTCGAGGTCGGGCAATGTCTTCAGCGCGTCCAGATCGCAGACCACCAGTTGCGGCTGGTAGAACGCGCCCACCATGTTTTTGCCCAGCGGGTGGTTGATGGCGGTCTTGCCGCCGACCGACGAATCCACCTGCGCCAGCAGCGTCGTCGGAACCTGCACAAACGGCACGCCGCGCATGTAGCTGGCGGCGGCAAAGCCGGTCATGTCGCCGACCACGCCGCCACCCAGCGCAAACAGCACGGTCTTGCGGTCGCAGCCGTTTTCAAGCAGCGCATCAAAAATCAGTTGCAGCGTCGGCCAGTCCTTGTGCGCTTCGCCATCGGGCAGCGTGACCAGCAACACCCGGGCATAGTGCGCGCGCAGGGCTTCGGTCAGTTGCGCCGCGTACAAAGGCGCCACGGTCGTGTTGGACACCACCAGTGCGGTTGCGGCTTTGGGAAGGTGCTGGTACGTAGACGCCTGACCCAGCAAACTGGTGCCGATCACAATGGGGTAGCTGCGCTCGGCCAGGTTGATGTTGACCTGCGCCGTTGCGGGAGAGAAAGAAGGATTTGCGTGCATCACCGAAGTGTAGAGGCACTTTTCGGCAGGGATTGACGAGCTGCTGTATTACGCGGTGTTAAGGGTCAACACTGCTGAATGGCGCGGCTTCATGGCCCCGGAACAATGCCCGCCAGTTCGAGTTGCATGGCGATCATGTTGACCAGCGTGGACACCGAAGGGCGGCCGGTCTCGATGACGAAATGCGCGGTTTCGCGGTACAGCGGATCGCGCTGGGCAAACAGGTCGCGCAGGCGGCCCAGGGGGTCGGCGACCTGCAGCAAGGGACGGCTGACATCATGGCGGAGGCGGCGAAACAGTTCTTCGGGTGAAGACCGCAGGTACACCACATGGCCCCGGTCATGCAGTCGCTGGCAGTTGGCCGGGCGCAGCACCGAACCGCCGCCGGTCGAAAGCACCCCGCTTGTCTGCTCCGTCAGTTCGTTAATAACCGATTCCTCTACATCGCGAAAGCTGACTTCCCCTTCCCGCTCGAAATAGTCCCGTATGGAGCAGCCGAGCCGCTCCTCGATAACGTGGTCGGAGTCGAGAAAAGGGAGCTTCAACCGCCGGGCGAGTTGTCGCCCGACGGTGGATTTACCGGAGCCGGGGAGGCCTACTAGTGCAATCAATATAAAAGGCTTCAGATTTATTACTTCGGGTACGTAACGTTGATCAGTGGCAAGGTTGTCACGCGCGATCCAGCCCTAAACTTAACTTCGACTTGAGCCGTTGCAGTCCCAGATCCAGTTGGATTACATGCCGGGCTCAACGTGGTATTCGATGCGTCGAATTCTAAAGATACAGGGGTTCTTTGAGTTACCAAATCCAAAACTGGTGAACCTGTTTTCACAGAACCGGTAAAGTCAGTGGTGATACCCTTGATCTCGATTATTGTCCCCGAAGGCGCAGGAAAACCAGTTGGAGTACCAACAAACGCTGACACCGTAAATTTGCATACATTTCCAGGTGCGCTAAATATATTGATGATCGAACCTCCCGATGCCGCAGAATAGAGATTGACTAAATCGAGATTGGAAACTGTAAAGTCGAGAAAACCGCTAACGGCAACTCCATTACCTATCTGTGTGGAAGCTACCACGCGTGCACGTTCACCGTCAGCGGGACGGGGGTCTTGAACGGTATACATAACATTACAACTACCATTAAGAGTTGTGCAACCGCCTCGGGAGGAAGTGCCTACAGCACCAAAATTTGCTGTAAACACGACGGGCACGCCATCGGCAACGGGGTTTCCGTTGGTATCAACAATAGCCACAGTGATCTCAGAACTATCGCCAGTGATTCCGAAATTCAAGTTGTATTTAGTGGCGGACAAATCGAACCCTGCTTGAGTTACGACACCCGTTGTCACCAAAAGTTGATCCGACTGGGAAGTAATAGACGAGGTGTCTGATCGAGTAACCGTAGCCTTGATCACTACGGCCGTCGCCACGCTCTTAGATGACACCGTTGTGACTACAACGCCATCAGCATCACTGGTTGAACCGGGGATATTCAATGTCACGTCATTTGCTGGCACTACCGCGAAGGTGACAGTAGCGCCTTTCACTGGAGTATTGTTTTTGTCAACCACACGAAACCGCAAGGTTGCCGACTCCGATCGCCCATTGCCACCTGCACCGGCCAGAACGATAGATTTGTCAGCAGGATTTACATCTAAAAAATTCAATGCATTAGCCAATGCTTGAGGATCTGGCGCTGTAACTCCTCCCGTAGGCGCACTGGTCACTGCAATTGATTTTTGCGCAGCAATTGCACCTCCAGAAACCGTAGCGGAAGCACTAACAGTCGTTGCGCCGACTGAAGACGAGGAAGCCGCACGAATCTCAACGCTAGCAACTCCGCTTGCGTCAGTCAAAGCCGTCTTGGAGGCTGGCGCGAAAGAAAGCAAACCAGAACCAGTTTCGGCAAAGGTGACCACCGCCCCAGGGACAGCTTTACCTGCAGCATCTTTTAAAGTAATCGACACTTTGGAAATCTCAATTGCCGAAATAGAGTTTGTTGAGGCGCCAGCGCCGCTAATTACATCCATGCTCATAGATGCAGTCGCTGCTGTTTGTGTATCGCCAGTTGCAGAGGTCCCACCTGAAGCAGTAGTACCCGCACTTCCGCCCCCACCGCCACAAGCCGCCAAAGCTATCACTATCGCCGTGACCGATAAGCATTTTAAAAACTTCATTTCACTCTTCCCTACTTCAGAAATAAATTCTTGTTATCGCGCAGCAGCGCGGTCCGTAATCATCTTGGGCGTGATGAACACCAGCATTTCCTGTTTTCGGGAAGTGCGTTCGCGGCTTTTGAACAGGTTGCCGAGGTAAGGCACATCGCCCAGCAGCGGAACCTTGGTTTCATTGTTTGTTTCTTCGAGCGTGAAGATGCCGCCAATCACCACCGTGCCGCCGTTCTCAACCAGCACCTGCGTCTTGATGTGCTTGGTATCGATGGCAATGCCGGCGGCCGTGGTTTCGCCGCGGCTGTCCTTGTTCACGTCCAGATCCAGGATGATGTTGCCTTCGGGCGTGATCTGCGGCGTGACTTCGAGTTTCAGGTTGGCTTTACGGAATGCCAGCGACGTGGCGCCGCTGGAAGTGGCAGTCTGGTACGGAAACTCGGTTCCCTGCTCGATCAGCGCCTTGACCTGATCCGCTGTGACGACGCGGGGGCTGGAAACGATTTTTCCCTTGCCATCGGCTTCAAGCGCTGACAGTTCCAGATTCAGGAAGCGATTGGCTGCTGCGTTGAAGATCGACACCGCAAACGAAGCTGCATTGTTGGCAACGCCCAGCGTTGAGGCGGGAAAGCTGACGAAATTCCCGCTGGTATCGGCAGCCGTCGCGTTGTAATTAGTGCCCAGCGTGACATTGGTATTGCCATTGGACAAGGCACCGGCTGCGCCGATCATGCCGCCGCCAAGCCTTACACCCAAGGACCGCCCAAACGTGTCAGACGCCTCGACAATTCGTGCCTCGATCAGTACTTGCCGAACGGCAATGTCCAGTTTGCCAATAAGGCTTTGCACCTGCTCCAGCCTGGAAGGAATGTCGGTGACGAACAACTGGTTGGTTCTTGGCTCGGCGATCACGCTGCCCCGGCTGGACAGTATGCGTGCAGTGCCTGCACCCACGCCGCCAGCGGAAATCTGCACGGCAATTTCACTGGCCTTGGCATAGTTGATCTGGAAAGACTGGGTGCGAACCGCTTCCAGGCTCTGGATTGCAACGCGAGATTCCAGTTCCTGCTTGTCTTTGGCAGCGAGTTCATCTTTGGGGGCAATCAGCAGAACATTGCCGGTCTTGCGCATTCCCAAGCCCTTGGCCTGCAGAATGATGTCCAGCGCCTGGTCCCAAGGCACGTCTTTCAAACGCAAGGTGACCGAACCGGTGACTGTGTCCGAGGTGACCACATTGAAATTAGTGAAGTCGGCAATCACTTGCAGCAGAGAACGAATTTCGATGTTCTGAAAGTTAAGCGATAACTTTTCACCATTGAAGCCCGTGCCCTGCGTGAGCTTGTCGGGATCTATTTTTTGCGGACGCACTTCCAGCACAAACTGGTTGTCACTCTGGTAGGCGCTTTGCTCCCATTGGCCAGTGGGTTCCACCACCATGCGAACCTTGTCGCCCACCTGCGAGGTGGTCACGGTTTGCACTGGTGTTCCAAAATCTGTGACGTCGAGTCGGCGACGCAGCCCTTCGGGCAAGGCAGTTTTCAGGAACTCCACCACGACAGTCTTGCCCTGCTGGCGAATATCAACACCAACCTCGTTGTTCGGAAGAGCAACCACGATGCGGCCAGAGTTATCGGGACCGCGCCGGAAATCGATATCTTTGAGCGGCAGCGTATCGCGGTTACGGCTTTCTGCAAACACCGGTGCTGCAGCCATCGAAGGCGCAGCAATGGCTTGAGAATCCAGAATGATGAGCAACGACTTGCCTTGCAGTTCGGCCTTGTAAGCGGTGGGAGTTTTCAAGTTAAGCACGACGCGGGTACGCTCGCCGGCCTGGATTACGTTGGCTGAGCGCATGTTGCCCAAGTTGATTTCAATCGCCGAGCGGCCCAGGGAATTGCTGACCCCTTGAAAGTCAAGGGCGATGCGGGCAGGTGCCTGAATGCTGAAACCCGTGGGTACGCTGGTTAGTGGTTCAGTCAGTTCGATCCGGATCACTTCCGAGCCACCCTGCACCGACCCCGAAACCGCCTGGATAGAGTTTTCTGCTTTTGCCAGAAGGGGCATGCTGCTGGCCGCTACCATCACACTTAGCAATGCACAACGCATGCCGTGTCTAAACAAACGCGGCAGACTCTCTTGCGCCCTCGCCCTCACTGCCAATTCCGCTGCCTGTTTGTTCATTTCTTTTCCTCTAGAAGCTGTAAAGTCGCGGGGCGCTCTGTCCATTCGCCTGCTGCGTCCTGCACGATTTCACGCAGCACCACACTGGCCTCGGTCACGGAAGTAATGCGGCCATAGTTTTGGCCTAGATAATTGCCGACGCGGACCTGATAAATCAGGTTGTCAACGCGTAGCAGTGCCACGGGCTGCCCGGCTTTTGTCAAACTGCCGACCATGACCACGCTGTCCAGAGGCGTTGCCTCCAGCGGCTCCTTGCGGCGACTCAGTTCCGGTGTGATCAGCGCTGCATTGAATGTTGCCTGGCTGGAATCGCGTTTGAGTGCCAGCACCAGTTTCTGGTTGCTGAAAGGCTCTATCGATCCTTCCTGGTCATAGGTTTGCGGCGTGAATTTGGTCGGTGGCTGCAAAGGGGAGACCTTGGATCGGGTGATGTCGCGTTGAGCGCTCATCCATTGCTGCAGTTCTTCATGATCCGATGAACCACATGCTGCCAGCAAAAGCAGGCTGCACGCCATGGTCAAGGCAAGAGATTGCCGTATCGCACTCATTGCTTGGCTCCATTGGCCAGAGCATTCTTGCGCTGCTGCGCAATTTCTTCACTGTCGAGATAGCGGAAGGTTTTTGCCGTCGCGTCCATGACCAGGTTCCCGTCTTTTGCCGGTGTAATGGCCATATTGTTCAGCGTCACAATGCGCGAGAGGTTGGCAATATCGGCTGCAAATTCACCCATGTCGTGGTACTGGCCCGTGACCCTGACCGCAATTGGCAACTCAGCGTAGTAGTCCTTGATAACCACCTGCCCCGGGCGGAACAGTTCAAACTGAAGGCTACGACCCAGTCCGGCCTGATTAATGTCCGACAGCAAGGCGTCCATTTCAGCCTTGCTGGGCAACTGCTTTTCAAGCTGCGTTACATACTGTTGAACCTGTTCGCGCTGTCTTTTCAGCGCATCCAGATTGATAGCTTGTGTAAGCTTGCCGGTGTAGTCCTGACGAAGCTGAACTTCCTTGGTCTTTTCCGCAGTCAGTTCTTCATTCACTGCACTAAGCCATACAAACCATAGCGCGACCACCATCGCGGCCGTAAGGGCAACACACAGAAGATAGCGCGGTAAAACGGGCCAGGACGATGGATCGTTTGGGTCCAGTCCGGTAAACTGGTTCTGGATGCGACTTTGGAAAGCCGAAAAATCAAAGACAGGAGTGGACGTTTTTTTTACCATGATCAATTCATTCGTCCCGCATCAAGGCTTGGTGGCGGCAGGTGAAGACGAAGCGGCATTTTTTTGATCACTGGTCCGCTTGATTTCCATGCGCATCGAAAAATTTGAGACCCGGCGTTGATCACGAGGGCTCAGCGAAACCATTCCCGCAGTAATTTCTACCAGTTCAGGCTTGGACAACCATGCGCTGTTGTTGGAAACATTACGCAATAGCTCTGAAACTCGCTCGTTTGATTGGGCAATACCTGTTAGCAAGACCGTCTGGTTTTCTTGCTTGAGGCTGTTTACATAAACGCCATCTGGCAGCTGCCGTACCAGTTCGCTCAGTAAATATACCGGTAAGTTGCGGTTTTCCTGCAAATCCTCAACTGCTTTTTGACGCGCCTTGAGCGAGTTGATTTCTGCCTGCAAAGTTGCAATATCCTTGATCTGCTCGTCCAGACGTGTGATTTCAGTTTGCAAAAAAGTATTTCTTGCACGCTGGCTTTCGATTTGCGTCAAGTACCAGGAATACGTGATGCTGCAGATCAACACCCCAGCCAGCGCAGCCAAGCCAAGAGTTATAAAAAATACTTCACGTCGGCGTTTTCGTGCAGCTTCCCGGTGAGGCAACAGGTTGATCAGAATCACTGTGCAAACCTTCGCAAAGCCAAACCGCAGGCAGTCAGGTAGGACGAGGCTTCGCGCCGCATTTTGTTTTCCATCACGCCTTTGCCGATTTCCATTCCATCAAAAGGATTCACCAATTGACATGCAAAAGCCGTCTGCTTTGTCACCGATTCCGTCAGCCCGCCCAATGAAGATGATCCACCAGCCAGCATCACATAATCAACCCGGTTGTAGGGCGTGCTGGCAAAGAAAAATTGGAGCGCGCGGGTGATTTCCTGGGTCATGCTTTCAACAAACGGCTTCAGTACACCCAGGGCATAGTCTTCGGGCAGTTCTCCATTACGTTTTTTGGTTTCTGCTTCTTCAAGTGAGAAACCATATTGCCTGACTATCAGCTGGGTCAGTTGTGCGCCGCCAAACGCCTGGTCACGTTCATACAAGACTTCATCATTTCTGATGACCTGCAGGCTGGTGGTTACCGAACCAATTTCAAACAGCGCTACCATCGTGTCCACGCCCCTGTTTGGCATGTTCTCTATCAACCGCGCCGTTGCAAGCCGGGACGCATAGGATTCCACATCAACCACAATAGGTTTGAGTCCGGCAGCTTCCGCCAAACCTTGTCGGTCCTGGACTTTTTCCTTGCGAGAAGCAGCAATCAGCACCTCGACATCGCCACTGGAGGTTGCGCTTGGCCCCAAGACACAAAAATCAAGACTGACATCATCCAGCGAAAAGGGAATGTATTTGTTGGCTTCGGATTCAACCTGAATCTCGAGCTCTACATCGCTCAGCCCTCCAGGCAGAATAATTTTTTTACTGATTACCGCCGAAGGTGGCAGCGCCATGGCTACGTTGCGTGTGCGCGTGCCGCTTTTTTTCACAACACGGCGAAGCACGTCCGCCACTTCATCGAATTTCTCGATGTTGCCATCGGTAACCCATCCGGCATCCAGAGGTTCGATAGCACAGCGCTCAAGCACCAGGCGGCCAGCCTTGTCGCGACCCACCTCGACCAGCGTGACACTGGACGAGCTGATGTCTACACCCAGTAAAGGGGGTTGTTGACGGTTAAATAAGGATCCCAGTGAGATCAAGGGCGCCCCCGGATGAATGGCTACTTACTATGTAACCTTTGTTAAAAATTCAGTCGAATGTTAGCATTTAGCTCACAAAGAAGTAACCATTTTTACGAATCAAAATCAGGAACTCGTTGTCAAATTAAGACAAATTTCAGCGATTTTGCAGATGTAAGAAGTTACTACAAACTGTAACACCACCATTCAAAAATACTTGCCCGAAACACTTGGACATCCAGATATTTTTATAATGCGAATGCGACTCTAAGATTGACCTTGATGCCCCTATCCTCCCGAACTCCTGCTTCCCGAACAACATCCAGCACAGAAAAGCAGCCGACTTCCTGGCTGCGCTCTTTTACGAAGTTCTTTTTCGGCGGAATTGGTTTGGTACTGGCCAGTCTTGCCGGCTTGGCAATTTTTCTGGCGGTAGCGCTGGCAGTCGCCTATCCCAACTTGCCGGATATTTCCGCCTTGTCTGACTATCGCCCCAAGCAACCACTGCGGGTGTACACGGCTGACGGCGTCATCATCGGGGAGTTTGGCGAAGAGCGACGAAGGCTTACGCCTATTGAAGAAATACCGCAGAGCATGAAGGATGCGGTCCTCGCCATCGAGGATGCACGATTTTTCTCGCATGGTGGAGTGGATTATCTGGGCGTGGTACGTGCGGCTTTGGCCAATCTGGGCCGGGCCAAAAGCCAGGGCGCCTCAACCATCACGATGCAGGTTGCCCGCAATGTTTACCTTACCGCCGAGAAAAGCTACACGCGCAAGATTTATGAAATCCTGCTGACCTTCAAGCTGGAGCATTCACTGTCGAAAAACCAGATCCTCGAGATCTACATGAACCAGATTTTTCTGGGAAACCGCTCTTACGGCTTTGCCGCTGCGGCTGAAACTTATTTTGGCAAATCACTTAAGGACGTCAGCATTGCCGAAGCCGCCATGCTGGCTGGACTGCCCAAAGCGCCATCAACCTACAACCCGATTGCCAACTTCAGCCGGGCCCGGACGCGTCAGCTTTACGTCATTGAGCGTATGGAGCAAAACGGGTTCATCAATCCCCAACAGGCGAAAACAGCCAGGGAAGAAGCACTTCACATCAAGACCGGACGCGACGAGGGACGTGTGCATGCGGAATATGTGGCCGAGACCGTTCGCCAACTCGTGTTCAACCAGTATGGAGAAGAAACCTATACGCGCGGTCTGAATGTCTACACCACGCTCAAGGCAGCCGACCAGACGGTCGCCTACAAGGCCTTGCGCAAGGGCATCATGGACTATGAACGCCGGCAAATCTACCGGGGTCCCGAAAAATTCATCGACCTGCCATCCAACCCGCCGGAAGTTGAGGATGCCATTGACGAAGCCCTGGCCGAGAATCCCGATAACGGAGACATCATGTCGGCTATCGTGCTGGAAGCCGGTCCCAAGCGAATCATTGCGATGCGCCAGAACAGTGAAAAAGTGACCATTACCGGAGAAGGCCTTCGACCTGCACAATCAGGCCTGACGGACAAGGCCGGTCCGAACATCAAGATTCGCCCTGGCGCGCTGATCCGGGTGGTCAAGACATCTAAGGATGCGTGGGAAATCACACAATTGCCCGAAGTCGAAGGTGCCTTCGTGGCCATGGACCCACGCGATGGTGCGGTTCGTGCACTGGTTGGGGGCTTTGATTTCCAGAAAAACAAGTTCAACCACGTGACCCAGGCCTGGCGTCAGCCCGGTTCGAGCTTCAAGCCTTTTATTTATTCGGCAGCACTGGAAAAAGGTTTTACCCCTGCCACCGTCGTGAACGACGCACCCCTGTTTTTCGATGCTGGCGTGACCGGTGGACAGCCATGGGAGCCGAAAAACTACGACGGCGGTTTTGAAGGCCCGATGAGCATGCGCACAGCCCTTAAAAAATCAAAAAACCTGGTGTCGATCCGCATCCTGCAATCGATCGGTGCGAAGTATGGACAGGAATGGGTGACGCACTTTGGTTTCGACGCAGAAAAACACCCGGCTTATCTGACGATGGCGCTGGGTGCCGGCTCGGTCACACCGATGCAGATGGCAACGGGTTACTCGGTTTTTGCCAACGGCGGTTACCGCGTCAATCCTTACCTGATCACCAAAATCGTCGACCAGCGGGGCAAGGTCCTGCTTGAAGTCACGCCGCCAGCGCTCAACGAGTCAATGCGCGGCATTGATGCCAGGAACGCGTTCATCATGGACAGCCTGCTGCAGGAAGTGGCGCGTTCAGGCACTGCAGCCAAGGCCCAGGCGATGCTCAAGCGTCCGGATATTTTCGGCAAGACCGGCACCACCAACGACTCGATCGACACCTGGTTTGTCGGTTTTCAACCGACGCTGGCTGCTGCAGTCTGGATGGGTTACGACACGCCCAAAAAGCTCGGAGACCGTGAAACAGGCGGTGGCCTGAGCTTGCCCATTTGGATCAACTTCATGGAATATGCCCTCAAGGGCGTGCCGGTCACCGAATACCAGGCGCCTGCAGGCGTGGTCAACCTAAATGGCGAGTGGTATTACGAAGAATATGCAAAGGGCGCGGGCATCAGCAGCGTGGGCATGCAGCCAGAATCCGGTGCTTCCAGCGAAGAAACAGGGTCTGCGCCAGCCGGCGGCATTCAGGTACTGCCCCCGTCCGAAGAGAAAAAACGAATTCTGGACCTTTTCAAGAACTGAGATTTTCGTGTGCTTTTAAGAAAAAACGGACCTCAGGTCCGTTTTTTTGAGCTGAAGAATGGTCAATCAGCAGCGGAAAATACCAGTGTCTGGCCAGTCTGTTCGCTGGCGTAACGCGACAGATTGGCGAAAAACTCCCGTCCGTCCTTGGTATCGAGCCATTGCCCATTGGTGCATTTATAGTGAAATCCGCCGGCCCTGGCCGCCATCCAGACTTCCTGCAGCGGTTTTTGGAGGTTGATGATGATCTGGCTCTGATTGGAAAAAATCAGCGTGATCATTCCACCTGTGCGCTGGTTGTCGATGTCCACATCGCTCTCGTCATTCAAGCGGTCGCAAGTCTGCTCGACCGCCTTGAGCACGCGCTCCGCCTGGTTCTGGTATTCAAGGTCCGTCATTACAATCCTGTCATGGTTTTTTCATATCGAATTCTAGGCCGCCTTGCCCATGTCGTTGCCAGGCATGGTTTTGTTGGCATCGTGGCGGTCGCCGCAACCCTGTCCGGCTGCGGGCAGAAAGGCCCCCTGTTTTTGCCGGTTCCCCCACAGGCACCTCCACTGGCGATGTCGCCCAGCCTTTCATCACTTGCCGCGCCAGCAACAGCTCCGGCATCAGCAGCACGATAGGCATTGCGAGCGTGGCGGTGATTTATTTTTTCATGCGCTGATTGGCATGGCAGCGGGTCACGCCGCCTTACTGCAGCGCCATCCGCCAGCGTGTCATTGATCCCATTTTTGCCCTTTGCTTCAACAGAACCCACCCCATGCCACTTCCCGTTTCTCCCGCCCTTCCCGGTCACCCCCATTTTGCCTACCAGGACAACGCGCTGTTTGCCGAAGCTTTGCGCGTCAGTGAGTTGGCAGCCACGTACGGAACGCCTCTGTTCATCTATTCAAAAGCCGCCATGCTGTCGGCGCTGGCGGCCTACCAGCGCGGCTTTGAAGGCCGGGATGCACAGATCTGCTACGCGATGAAGGCCAATTCCTCGCTTGCCGTGCTGCAGGTGTTTGCCCGGGCAGGTTGCGGCTTCGACATTGTCTCAGGCGGCGAACTGGAGCGAGTTCAGGCAGCAGGCGGCGACGAGGGGAAAATCATTTTTTCAGGTGTTGGCAAGACGCGCGCCGAGATGCGCCAGGCACTTGGCGCAGGCATTGGCTGCTTCAATGTCGAAAGCGAAGCCGAACTCGACGTGCTGTCGGACGTGGCATTGGCCATGGGACTGCGCGCGCCCGTCAGCATCCGTGTCAATCCGAATGTCGATCCGAAGACGCATCCGTATATTTCCACCGGCTTGAAGGGCAACAAGTTCGGCGTGGCCCATGAAGACGCCGTGCGCATCTACCGTCATGCCGCTTCGCTCGGCGGACTGAAAGTCGTCGGTATTGACTGCCACATCGGCTCGCAGATCACCGAGGTGACGCCCTACCTTGACGCCATGGACCGCGTTCTGGATCTGGTGGCGGCGATTGAGGACGCAGGCATTGCGCTGACGCATATCGACTTTGGCGGCGGACTGGGCATCGACTACAACCACGACACGCCGCCCGAAGCCGATGCGCTCTGGCGGCAACTGCTGGCCAAGCTCGACGCGCGTGGTTATGGGGGAAGGAAACTGATGATCGAACCTGGCCGTTCGCTGGTTGGCAATGCGGGCATCTGCATTACCGAAGTGCTTTACCTCAAGCCAGGCGAACAGAAGAATTTCTGCATCATCGACGCGGCCATGAACGACCTGCCGCGCCCGGCCATGTACCAGGCTTTCCACGCCATCGTGCCTGTCGAGCCGGTCATCCCGGAGGTGGAGGGGACTGTTTATGACGTGGTGGGGCCAGTCTGCGAAAGCGGCGACTGGATTGGACGCGACCGCGTGCTGAACGTGGTGGCCGGCGACCAGTTGGCCGTCATGTCGGCCGGGGCCTACTGCATGAGCATGTCCAGCAACTACAACACCCGGGGCCGCGCGGCAGAACTGCTGGTGGATGGCGATGTGGCCCGGCTGATTCGTGCGCGCGAATCGGCGGCCGACACCTTTCGCGGTGAACTGCTGCTGCCCTGAGTAGAGCGCCAAAGTGTCTTGCCTGGAATCACAGCGCTGTCGCAAGCTGAATTTTAGGCAAAAAATGCCCCTGGCGCCTATCCCATATGCGCATACAGCTACTTATTTGATAGCATAAAAGTCAGCGAGTAGCCACGACTGGCTGACTTGAAACCTGCGCCCGTTTCTTGGACCAGTGGTGCCACACGCGCCAGCCCAATAGTGTGGCAACAATGGCAGCATAGACAAAGACTTCATTGAAGTTATTTTTTCCGGCGCGCATCCAGAAAAAATGCAGGATACCCAAGCCGGCAATCAGGTACACCAACTTGTGCAGCATCTGCCAGCGCTTCGCACCCATCGCCTTGATGGCGGCATTGAAAGAAGTGGCTGCCAGCGGGGTAAGAAGCACAAAAGCCGAAAAACCCACCAGAATGAACGGTCGCTGGATGATGTCTTTAACAATTTCGCCTACATCGAACCCTTTGTCAAACCAGCTATAGCTGAGCAAGTGAATCACGACATAAAAATAGCAAAAAAGCCCCAGCATGCGCCGAAACCGCGCCAGCGCCGGCGTTTTGCTGATGACCCGCAAAGGGGTGACCGTCAGCACGATGCAGACAAACCGCAAGGTCCAGTCGCCCGTGGCACGGATCAGCGCTTCCGCCGGATTCGCCCCCAGCTGGTCAGCAAAGGCCTGGTAGAAAAGCCATGCAAACGGCAGCAGGCACAGCATGAAGACCAGCGGCTTGGCCGCGGGGTGCAGCAACCATTTTTGCCGCTGCGCCATCACGGCAGCCATCAGAAGTACTTCTTGAGGTCCATGCCGGCGTAAAGCTGTCCGACTTGCGCTTCATAGCCGTTAAACATCAGCGTCTTGCGCTTGCGGGCGAACAACCCGTCCTCGCCAATGCGCCGCTCGGTGGATTGGCTCCAGCGCGGGTGGTCAACGAGTGGATTGACGTTCGAGTAAAAGCCGTATTCCTGTGCCGCCGCCTTGTTCCAGGCAGTGCGCGGCTCCTTGTCGGTGAAGCGGATTTTGACAATGCTCTTGCCGCTCTTGAAACCGTATTTCCAGGGCACGACCATGCGCACGGGCGCGCCATTCTGGTTGGGAAGCACCTCGCCGTACATGCCAAAGGTGAGAAGCGCCAGCGGATTCATTGCCTCGTCCATGCGCAAGGCTTCGACGTAAGGCCATTCAAGCACGCGCGAGCCGACAAATGGCATGGTCTTGGGGTCGGCCAGCGTGATGAATTCAACATACTTGGCGCTGCCCAGAGGCTCGACCTTTTTGATCAACTCGGACAGTGAATAGCCCACCCACGGAATGACCATCGACCAGCCCTCGACACAGCGCAGGCGGTAAATCCGCTCTTCCTGCGGGCTGAGCTTGAGCAACTCTTCAAGCGTGAAACTTTTCGGATTCTTGACCAGGCCTTCGACTGCCACTGACCAGGGTTTCACTGGCAAGGTTCCGGCGTTTCTTGCCGGATCAGCCTTGTCAGTGCCGAACTCGTAGAAGTTGTTGTAGGTTGTCACGTCCTTGTACTCCGTGACTTTTTCCATCGTCACGGCACCGGCAACTGAAGACTTTGCGCCGACCAGCGCCGCCAGCTTGTCCGGCTTGGGGAAGCCCTGAGCCAGCGCATCGCGCCCGGCCCAGCCAGCCAGCGCAGCGCCTGCCGTTCCGCTGGCCATAAGCTTGATCAGGTCGCGCCGGCCCTGGTAGATGCCTTGCGGTGTGATTTCACTGGTCACCGGATGGTTGTGTCCGCTTGAATTTGTCTTGATAAGCATGAGAGTTCCTTTCGATCCTGCAATGGTTGCCTGTAGTACGCAGCAAATCCCGCAAAGGATTCAATACCAAAGACTCACCTTGAGACTACAAGGTTCCGTAACTGTGCAAGCCTGACAGGAACATGTTCACACCCAGGAAGGCAAAAGTGGTGATGGCCAGGCCGCCGAGCGCCCACCAGGCGGCCACCGTGCCACGCAGGCCCTTCATGAGCCGCATGTGCAGCCAGGCTGCGTAGTTGAGCCAGACAATCAATGCCCAGGTTTCCTTCGGGTCCCAGCTCCAGTAGCCGCCCCAGGCTTCAGCCGCCCACAGGGCGCCCAACACCGTGGCAATGGTGAAAAATGCAAAACCGACGGCAATCGCCTTGTACATCACGTCGTCCAGCACTTCCAGGCTCGGCAGGCGGGCGGCGATATGCTTGCGGCTCAGCAGGATGCCACCCGTGATCAAACCGGCCACCAGCAGGTAGACAACCCAATAGTTGCTGCCGCCGGCTTCGAGCGGCGACTTGCGAAACACGATGGGCACAAAGCACAGCACCACGCCCAGCATCCACAAAGGGGTCAGCTTGTACCAGCGGGTTTCCTGCGCCTGTTGCTTGACGTGGTAGGACAGCGCCACCATGGCCGCCAGCGCAAACATGCCGTAGCCGATAAAGTTGGCGGGCACGTGCAGTTTCATCCACCAGCTTTTCAGCGCCGGCACCAGCGGCTGGATTTCGTGCGCCTCACGAACCACGGTGTACCAGAGCAAAAAGCCGACGGCGGCGCTGACCACCAGCATGACAAAGGCCCCCAATGCGCGGGTCTTGTACTCGGCTTCAAAGTACAGGTAAAAGGCGGCGGTCATCCAGCAGAACAGCACGAATACTTCATACAGGTTGCTGACCGGAATATGGCCGATGTCAGCGCCAATCAGATAGCTTTCATACCAGCGGACCAGTGTGCCGATCAGCGCCATGCCCACGCCCACCCAGGCGATTTTCGAACCCAGCGACTCCAGCGTGGCACTGTTGCTTGAGCCAACGCTGTTCGGCGTATTGCTGGCAAACATGCCAATCCAGTAAAAAATCGTGCTCATGAAGAACAGCACACTCATCCACAGGATGGCCGACTGACTGGACAGGAAATACTTGAGCCAGAACACCTGTTCGGCCTGCGCCAGATCGCCCTGGTAGGACGTGATGCCCAGCAGCGCAAAACCGGCGACAACCATCATCAGTACGCGCAGCGGTCGCCAGAACCAGCCCATCGCAATGGTGGCGGGAATGGCACCGAACAAGATACCTTTCTCATAAATATCCATGTAGGCGCTGTAGCGGGCAAAGGCATACAGGAAGCCGCCCGCCACCAGCACGGCAAACACCCAGTCCAGCGCATTGCGCTTGGCGAAATAGCCTTCGTTCAGGCTTAGCGTGCTGTCGCCGCCAGCCGAAAGGGTGGTCGTGGTGTTGATGCGCGTCGTGGTGTTCATTGGGGTGCCTGCAACAGTTTCGTTTTCAACATCTCGAATTCCTTGTCGCCATCCATGGTTTTACGGTTGGTAGACAAAGCCATGGTGGCCTGGCTGCTTTGGGCAGATTCTGACACCGAATGCCCGGCCTGGGTACCGCCTGCGGAATCGGCATTGCCGGGTGCATGGACAGACGCAATTGGTGCCAGCCAGACCCATATCCGGCGCTCGCGGATGTACAGCATGGCAAAGATACCCAGGATCAAAAAGGCGCAGCCCAAGTAGACAATGGTCTTGCCTGGCGCCCGCGCCACCTGAAAAACGCTGGCCTGGACCTGCTTGAAGTCCTTTAACTGAAACGCCATCGGCGCCGGGTAATGCGGCGCGTCTGACAGGCTCAGCACCATCTGCGACATGAAAGCCTGCGTTTTCTCGTCCTGTGGCAAGGGCTTGAGGCTGGCCTGCTCGCGTGTCATCGAGGTCAGCTCGAACAGCACGCCATTGAGGATGCGGACCAGCACTTCGCCGGCACGCTCGCGCTCTGCCTGCGGCACATTGGCCTCCATGAAATCGGAAATTGCCTGCAGTCCGGCAACCGGAACAGCCCTGCCCGCAGGCGTGCTTGCAGGCGCCACCGCAGCGGCCTTCGCACCGGCAAACAGCGCCAGCGCACGCGACGCCGACTCGTTCAGTTGCTGCGCAAGTTCTGGCCGGTCCGTGCCGACGGCCAGACGGGTATAGCGCCTGACTGCCAGGTCGCGCTGCGCAGGATCGGCCAGTGCGTCACGCAGTCGCACAAAAGTTGCCGTGCTGCTTTCTGGATCGGCCGGGATGCGCAGGTACTGGAAGGCGTCCATCGTGTTTTCACGAACGCCCATCAGGAACATGGGCGGGGTGTCGGGGTTGTCGTCCATCTTGACCGGCAGCATGTAGTTCTGGAACTCACGCGCCTGACCAGCGGCATCGCGCAACTTGTAACTCACACTGGGGCCAACATTGCGCAATTGCTTTTGCGTGACGGTCTTGTTGGCCGCACCGAGCCGCGTTTCAATCGCCTTGTGCAGGTCCACCTTGCGCACGTCGGCGCCCGGGCTTGCCGCGCTGCCCGAAACACCAGCGAAATTCTCGACATTGATGACGCGCAGCGCGGTGTATTCCAGCGTGAGCTGCTCGGCGCCAGCGCCTTGGCCGTTGGTCAGCGCGCTGCTGCCGCCGATGGTTCCCTGGATTTCAAAAGGCCGGGTGGCGGCGGACATCGGAATCGCGCTCAGCGTGACACTGGAGCCGCCGTCGTCGAAGCTGGACTGGTAAATCTCCACGCCTTTGTAATTGGCCGGGTGGTTGACCTCGACCCGCTGCGGAATCTTCTCGCCTGTCGCCTTGTCGTGGATGACGATGTCGCTGGCAAACAACTTGGGCATGCCGGTGGAGTAATACTCAACACTGAATTTCTTCAGTTCTATGGCAAAAGGCAATTCCTGCAGCAGGATGCCGCCTGGCTGGTTCAGAATCGCGGTGCTCGACTGCGTGCCCTCGGCCACCAGCAGGTTGGCGCGAAAGGTCGGGTTGCGCTCGCTCAGCCGGTGCTCGGCCGGCACATCGGCAATCAGCCCGCCGCCGGTAAAGGTGGTCTTGCCGTTGAGCAGCATTTGCGCCCGCACGATCATGTCGCCGTCAAGCAGGCCGCCAATGCAGATCAACACGATGGCGCTGTGTGCGGCGATGTAGCCCAGCTTGTTGACCGAGCCCTTTTTGGCGGCAACCATCCAGCCCGCGCTTCGCTGCTGGAGCTTGACCTTCCAGCCGCTTTCAACGAGGGTCTGGCCGATGCGCCGCGCAGCGACTTCGGGCGACTCGGCCAGGCCCGCATGCGCGCGGTGGCCAAAGGCCTTGAGGCTTTGCTCCCGCACGTCTTCCTTGAGCTGGTTGAAGTCGCTCAAAATCTTGGGCGTGTTGCGCGCGATGCACAAAGACGTGGACACCACCAAAAAAGCCAGGATCAGCAGGAACCACCAGGCGCTGTAGACCGTGTTCAGGCTCGCCAGGCTGAACACTTGCGCCCAGAACGGACCGAACTGGTTGACATAGTTGCCAAGCGGCTCTTGCTGCTTGAGCACCGTTCCGATCACCGAGGCAATGCAGATCACGGTCAGCAGCGAAATCGAGAAGCGCATCGACGACAGCAGCTCCACCGCCGCGCGCAGGGTGCGCGAGCCCCAGTTGACCTTCATGCCTTCGGTGGAAACTGTCATACGTGAAATTGAAAGCTCAAAGGCTTGGTGTGTGGCGTGGAAATGAACTGTAAAAAAACAAAAAGGCGGACTTTCCTCAGAAAGACCCGCCTTGATATGACTGACAAATGCGGCTTCGGTTCAATGCCAGTCAAGGATTTCTGGAGGAAACCGGCAAAAACAAAAACGGGCCCCGGACCACGGCAAAGCCGCAGTTTCAGGACTCAGCGCAAGCCGGCGATGTAGTCGGAAACTGCCCGGATTTCCTTGTCATTGAGCTTGGCCGCCACCTGGGTCATCTGCAGGCTGTTGGTGCGAACACCGTCACGGAAATAGGTCAGCTGCGCGGCGGTGTACTCGGAATGCTGGCCGCTCAGGCGCGGATATTGTGCAGGAATGCCGGCGCCCGTCGGGCTGTGGCATCCAGCGCAAGCGGGAACCTGACGATCGGCAATGCCGCCGCGGTAGATACGCTCACCCATGGTGACCAGTTCTTTTTCCTTGGCAAAACCGGGCTTGGCTTTTTTGCTGGTGGCCCAGTAAGCAACGTTCTTCATGTCGGCGTCCGACAAGGTGGCGGCAAAACCCTGCATGATGGCATTTTTACGTTTGCCTGACTTGTATTCCTGCAACTGCTTGACCAGGTATTCGGGATGCTGCTGCGCGAGCTTGGGGTACCCCGGCGTTCCGGAATTGCCGTCGGCACCATGGCAGGCAGCGCAAACGGCGGTGAAAGTGGCTTCCCCCTTGACCAGGTCAGGCTTGGCGGCCATGACTGGCGCCGCTGCAGCGGCTACCGGTGCGGCTTCGCCTGCTGCAAATGAAGACATGGCGGGCAAGGCCAGCAGGGCGGCCAGTAGGGAAGTAGCGAACAGCTTCATATCGGGACTTTTAATTGGTTGGCGCACAGAACTTGGGTAAGGCCGGATTTTACAATGGCTTGGACGCCAAGCCCTATTATCGGGATTTGGCAAACGGCTATTCGCCTGCCTTGTGGGCGAGCGCCTGCCGTTGCGCACTTTTATTTTTTCCGGCCTGCCTTGCAATGGCAGCGCAGCCACCGACTTCCAGGGATCGCCCCATCATGACTTCTTCCGCTTCCTTGCCTCTTGCAGCCGACGCCAAGCCCAATCCCAAGATCGCCATGGGCTGGCTGCACACCGCCAAATTCCTCACCACCGCGCCCGAACTCAAGCACCTGCCGCGCATCGAAGTTCCCGAGATCGCCTTTGTCGGCCGCTCCAACGCCGGGAAATCGACCTGCATCAACACCCTGACACAGCAGCACCGGCTGGCGTTTGCTTCGAAAACGCCGGGGCGCACGCAAAGCATCAACCTGTTTTCGCTGGGCAAGCAGGGCGTAACCGATGCGGTGCTGGCCGACCTGCCGGGCTACGGCTATGCCGCTGTTCCCAAAGAAGCCAAGTACCGCTGGCAACAGGTGATGGGCAATTACCTGCAGACGCGCGACAACCTCCAGGCCATCGTGCTGCTGTGCGACCCGCGCCTGGGCCTGACGGAACTCGACGAAGTGCTGCTCGACGTGATCCGGCCGCGTGTCGAGGACGGTCTGAAATTCCTGGTGCTGCTGACCAAGTCCGACAAGCTCAACAAGACCGATGCCGCCAAGGCGCTGCAGATCGTCAAGTTGCAGGCGGGCGGCGGCGACGTGAAGCTGTTCTCGTCGCTGAAGCGCCAAGGCGTCGAAGAAGTCGCCCAGCATTTGTGGGACTGGGCGCACCCCAAGGAAAAGCCGGTCAAGGCGCCCAAACCCGCGCCGGAGTCGCAAGGCGAACCGGAGTCAAGCGCTGAAGAACCAATACCGCCGGCGGCTGATCCGGCCTGATGCCTGACAGGACCATGCCCGTCCAACAGGCCCGAGAAGCGAAGTTTCAAGCAAATAACGGCTGTAGCGCACGCCCTGCAAGCGCAAGCAGCTATTAATAAAGTAGCATCATGATTGAAACCAACGACTACCTGTTAGCCCACGGCATCACCCTCTCCTGTCGCTGCACAGGCACCCAGGGCCGGCCGGTGCTGATGTTTCTGCACGGGTTTCCGGAAGCCGCTTTTGTCTGGGATGGCCTGCTGGAACATTTCGCGCGGCCCGAGCATGGCGGCTTTCGTTGCATCGCCCCCAACCTGCGCGGCTACGGGCCGTCCAGCGCACCGGCCGATGTGGCCGACTACCGGCCCCGGCACCTGGTGCAGGACATTGCCGCGCTGATCGAGCACGAAGGCGGCCCATTGGCCTGCCTCGTCGCACACGACTGGGGCGGCGCCGTCGCCTGGAACCTGGCGGCCAGCGCGCCGGGCTGCATGGAAAAGCTCGCCATCATCAATTCGCCGCACCCCGGCACTTTTTTGCGCGAGTTGCAGCATTCGCCAGCGCAGCAGGCCGCCAGCGCCTACATGAATTTTTTGATCCGTCCAGATGCCGAAACGCTGCTGGCCGAGGACGACTTTCGCCGGTTGTGGGCTTTTTTTACCGCCATGGGCGCAGCTGACGGACCGCACGCCTGGCTGACTGACGCCGTCAAGGCGCAATACCGCGACATCTGGCGCGCCGGACTGACCGGGGCGCTCAATTACTACCGCGCCTCGCCGCTGCGACCGCCCCGCCAGGGCCCGCCGCACCACGACCCGGCCGCCGCCGCCGTGGTGATTCCGCGTGACAAGCTGGAAGTGCATGTGCCGACGCTGGTTATCTGGGCCATGGACGACACCGCCCTGCCCCCGGCCTTGCTCGACGGTCTTGAAGATTTCGTGCCGCAAATGCAGTTGCACCGTGTCGAGGGCGCGACGCACTGGATCGTGCATGAGCAGCCTCAACGGGTCATCAACTTCCTGCAGGATTTTCTTCGCTAAACCATGAATTGTGTGCGCCATGCTATTAAAAAAATAGCTACTTATGCATGCCTGTAAAGCGCTAATCCACTAAGAGACTTTAAATCCGAACCGCCACATCCGAACTTTTGCTCAGTACAGCGAAGGCTCGCCTTCAGGCCGTGTCTTGAAGCGTTTGTGCACCCAGTAGTACTGCGCCGGCATGGTGTCGATGTAATCCTGCAGCCGCGCGTTCATCAGCGCGGTGTCGGCCACCGGGTCGCCACTGGGAAAATCGGTCCAGGCCGGCATCACCTGGACCTCATAACCGCCGGGCGTGAGGCGCGGCAGCAGCGGCACGACCTTGGCCCGGCCCAGGCGCGCAAAGCGCGACAGCGACGGCACGGTCGCGGTCGCAACGCCGTAAAACGGCACGAACACCGACTCGTCCGGTCCAAAATCCATGTCGGGCAGCAAGTACAGCGGCTGCCCTTCGCGCAGCGCCGCGACGATTGGCTTGACGCCCTCGATGCGGCCGAACAGGCGCAAATGGCCAAAGCGCTGGCGGCCCTGCAAGATCCACTGGTCCACGAGCTTGTTCGACTGGTCGGTGTAGATCGTGGTTGATGGCCGGGGCATGGCCAGCGCGGTGGCTGCCCAGGCTGCATCCAGGCCAATGAAATGCGGCAGGAAAATCACCGTCGGGTCGGTGCCCGCCAGTTCGTGGATGGCACCGGTCAGCCGGACACGCTGCCGCACGCATTGTTCAGACGCATGCCACAGCCAGGCGCGGTCCAGCCAGGCTTGCGAAAAACAGACAAAGGTCTGAATTGCCAGCTTGCGCCGCTCCACCTCGGAAAGCGCCGGAAAGCACACCGCGAAGTTTGCATGCACAACGCGCCGGCGCGCGCCGATCAGGCCATACAGCACCCAGCCCAGCACCGCTCCAAAGGCGCGCACGGCCGGCAGCGGCAGCCAGGCCAGCGCTTTCATGAAGCCAATGCCAACCCGCGTCATGGCATGTCCGATCGAGGGACGGAAATTACTCAAACCGCGTCCTTGCGGGGTGTCTTGTAACGCGCATAGCCCCAAAGGTATTGGCCGGGCTGACTGCGCACAATGGCCTCGATCGCCTGGTTGATGCGTGTGACCGCCTGCAGCATGTCGGGCTTTTCACCTTTTTCAGCCGCGTCAACCCCGGACACGGCCGGCCAGATCTTCAGGAAATAGCCCCGGCCCCGGGGCAGACGCTCGCAACTGACTGGCAGCAGGACCGCGCCGGTTTGCACGGCCAGGCGGGCGGCCAGCGTCATGGTGTACGCCGGCCGGCCAAAAAATGGCGCCCAGACGCCCCAGCCTTCGGGCGGCACCTGGTCGGTCAGCATGGCAACGGCCTGGTTAGACTTCAGGGTCTTGTGCATCAGCCGGATGCCGCTCAGGCTGGCCGGCACGACGGTCAGGTTCAGGCGGTCGCGGGCCAGGCTTTCAAGCCGGGCCAGCCAGGCCTTGCGGGCGGGCCGGTAAATGGCGGTGATTGGCCCGTAAAGCTCGGCCAGCGCCTGCGGCCCCAACTCGAAACTGCCGCAATGCGGTCCGAAAAATATCACGCCCTTGCCCTGCGCATACGCCTGTTCGGCATGCGCCTGGCCTTCGAGCCGGACATTGCCCAGGCACGACTGCGAACGCGGCCGCATCCAGAGCCTGGGCAATTCGCCGACAAAGCGCCCGGCCTCGGCAATCGCTGGACGGGCCGCTTCAAACGGCAGGCCGGCCTGCGCCACGTTGGCCCGGAACTGGGCGCGATAGCGGGCACTCAGCCACCAGACCAGCCAGCCCAGTCCGGCGCCGAGCGCATGCAACACCGGCAGCGGCCAGCGGGAAAAAAAACGGAATAACCAGAGCATGAAAAGGGTGCTGAAGGACCAATGAAGACAAAAAAGGGAGCGTCTTATAATCGCGCCTGTCGCCGAGTTATTGAACAACTTGCAGGGCGACATTAAACCAAACTGCTAAAGCGTTCGCCAAAGCACTTCCTGCTGGCAACGCGCCAGCAAAACTTATGGAGTGTACGCAATGGCGAACGATTTTCTCTTTACTTCCGAATCCGTCTCCGAGGGCCATCCCGACAAGGTGGCCGACCAGATTTCAGACGCCATCCTGGACGCCGTCTTCAAGCAGGACCCGCATGCGCGTGTCGCCGCCGAAACGTTGACCAACACCGGCCTGGTCGTGCTGGCCGGCGAGATCACCGCACGTGAGGACGTCAATGTCGACTACATCCAGGTCGCGCGCGACACCCTCAAGCGCATTGGTTACGACAACACCGAATACGGCATCGATTACAAGGGCTGCGCGGTCATGGTCTGCTATGACAAGCAGAGCAAGGACATTGCCCAGGGAGTGGACCACGCCTCGGATGACCACCTGAACACCGGCGCCGGCGACCAGGGCCTGATGTTCGGTTATGCCTGCGACGAAACGCCAGAACTCATGCCAGCGCCCATCTACTATGCGCACCGCCTGGTCGAGCGCCAGTCGCAGCTGCGCAAGGACGGGCGGCTGCCGTTTTTACGGCCCGACGCCAAGAGCCAGGTGACGATGCGCTATGTCGATGGCAAGCCGCACAGCATCGACACCGTGGTGCTGTCTACCCAGCACAGCCCGGACCAGAGCGAGACGCCCACCAAAATGAAGGCCTCGTTCATCGAAGCCGTGATAGAGGAAATCATCAAGCCGGTGCTGCCAAAAGAGTGGTTGCAGAACACCCGCTACCTGATCAACCCGACAGGCCGCTTTGTCGTTGGTGGCCCACAGGGCGATTGCGGCCTGACCGGGCGCAAGATCATCGTTGACACCTACGGCGGCGCCTGCCCGCACGGCGGAGGCGCCTTCAGTGGAAAAGACCCAAGCAAGGTGGACCGCTCCGCCGCCTACGCCGCGCGTTATGTCGCCAAAAACATCGTGGCCGCAGGTTTGGCCCGTCAATGCCAGATTCAGGTGGCGTATGCGATTGGCGTGGCCAAGCCCATGAACGTGACGGTGTATACCGAAGGCACCGGCGTCATCCCTGACAGCCAGATTGCAGAGCTGATCAACGCACACTTTGACCTGCGTCCGAACGGGATCATCCAGATGCTGGACCTGTTGCGGCCTATCTACGAAAAGACCGCTGCCTACGGCCACTTTGGCCGCGACGAACCTGAATTTACCTGGGAACGCACCGACAAGGCCGCAATTTTGCGCAATGCCGCAGGTTTGTAGTGCTATTTCCTTTGGCCGGGACCTGTCGGGTCAGGCCAAAGAAAGACACGAAATTGATGGATTGCAACAATCGGTGAGAAATCAGAAAAACACCGTTCTGTTTCACCTGTTCTGAAAGCCACGGGCGCAGTCCGTCAAGGTCAGGGCAAAAAAATCACTTGAACGCTGGCGCTATCCCCGGGTGTAAGGCGAATCGGGAATGAACTTGCTCTTGGTTCCCTGAAGTTCCGGTGCGGGTTCTGCGTCAGGCTGAGGAACAGGCACTGTCTTGTTGGTCCCCTCGAACCCGAAATCCTTGCCTCGGCGCTTGGGGCCGGAATCAGGGGCAGGATTGGCATTTTGCGTCCCTTTCGGATCGCGTGAATCGGGTGAATCAGGCGTTTTGGCCATATCTGGCACTCCCTCAGGTGATGAAATGGCTGTTTTCCTTGTGCGTCAGCAACAGGCTCTCGCCCACTGGCGGCTGTAGCAGCGCGTTGTCAATTTCAACGGTAAAAGGCCATCCGTTGCACAACCTGCCAACGGCAGGCCTTTCGTTGCGCACGGAAAAACTTTGAACCGAAATCGGTGTGGAGCCACTTGCGAAAGAACTATCTTTTGGCATGATTATTTATTGCTCAACAGTCAACAGGAATTTACTTTAAAGCTGGCTTTTCCTGTCCTCTATCGGAATTAGAGGAAATTACTGTAGGACACCAGGCAAGTGAGGCTCATCTACTTCCTAGAATCGCGCTGATACCTGAAAGTTCAGGGTTGCAAAAGTAACGTGCCGGTACCTGAGTATTTCATCTTCACAAAGCCCGCTGCATAGTCAATATGCACACCTTCGGCATCGGCAAGGGCTTGCACATCAGCCCATTGCAACGCACGGTAGGTCGGCATCTGGTTGCCCCCGGTGAGCAGCTCATTCGACGCGGCAGGTGCTGTCGTGATGCACAGCCGGTGGTCGCCTGCCTCGGTTTCCACGCTCACCACCACGACAGCCGGTGGCTCGAACGCATCGGTCAGCGCGATCAAACTGGCAGTGAACACGCTGCGAAGCATGCCCTTGGGCAGCCTGGCGACGGATTGCGCAGCCTGGTTGTCTAAAGAAAACCCGCGAAATGAAAGTTCGGTCGCCATCAGGCTCAGGGATTCCTCGACCGCGCTGTTTACCGCAACCAGTTCGTTGTCCTTCGGCGCCAGCCAGGTCATCAGGTTCATCGACGTGGCGGCAGCTTCCCGCGACAAGGTGGCAAGGGCCTGGGTGTTCTTGGCCAGCTGGTCCATGTCGGGTGCGGCGCCCTTGACCCGCCTTTCCAGCATGGCTGACATCATGCCGATAGGCTGAAGCGTCCCGGCGAGGTTGTGGCGAATGGCCGGCAGTAGCCGGCGCATGAGGGCATAGCGGGCCGCCTCGGCAAGACGCTCTTTCAGATTGATAATTTCGCTGGACATTAAGAAAAGGCAGATGGTGTTAATAAATCTTGGATCAGGGTTTCGCCTGGGCGGCCATGCATGATGCAAAACGTCAAGCAAAAGCGCCCCCGGCCACGGCCATTACCGGCCAAATAATAGCAGTGGCCGGCGGTCTGATTTTCGGTGCAATCGCAGGCAAATCAACCAATTCAACAGCCAGCCCTTGAAAACAGGGATGATTGCCCCTATTATTAGCACTCGATGGTATGGAGTGCTAACAACATTACACGCCGCCCAATCGACAGGCAATCGCTTCTCAGCGGTTGCGCTTCAACTTCAAAAACCATTGTTAAAAACAAGGAGCTTTTCATGAATCTTCGTCCTTTGCACGACCGCGTGATTGTCAAACGCGTGGAAAACGAAACCAAAACAGCTTCCGGCATCGTGATTCCGGACAGCGCTGCTGAAAAGCCAGATCAGGGCGAAGTGCTGGCCGTTGGTCCAGGCAAGAAGAATGACAAGGGCGAAATCGGCGCCATGGCCGTCAAGGTCGGCGACCGTGTGCTGTTCGGCAAATACAGTGGCCAGACCGTCAAGGTTGACGGCGACGAGTTGCTGGTCATGAAAGAAGAAGACCTGTTTGCAGTGGTCGAGAAGTAATCTTTTACCCGCTTCGATATTGCTACTTATTTAATAGCTGCTTATGTACGCAGGACGTGCGCAAGCAGCCTATTTCATTCATAAATCTTAAGGAATCCGAATCATGGCAGCAAAAGACGTAATTTTCGGCGGCGAAGCCCGCGCACGCATGGTCGAGGGTGTGAACATCCTGGCCAATGCCGTCAAGGTGACCCTGGGCCCCAAAGGCCGCAATGTGGTGCTTGAGCGCTCGTTCGGCGCCCCGACCGTGACCAAGGACGGTGTGTCCGTCGCCAAGGAAATTGAACTCAAGGACAAGCTGCAGAACATGGGCGCGCAGATGGTCAAGGAAGTCGCTTCCAAGACGTCTGACATCGCTGGCGACGGCACCACCACAGCGACCGTGCTGGCACAGGCCATCGTTCACGAAGGCATGAAGTACGTGGCTGCGGGCATGAACCCGATGGACCTGAAGCGCGGCATCGACAAGGCCGTTGCGGCCCTGGTCGAAGAGCTGAAGAAGGCTTCCAAGGCCACTACCACGTCCAAGGAAATCGCACAGGTCGGTTCGATCTCTGCCAACTCCGACGAAACCATCGGCAAGATCATCGCTGACGCGATGGACAAGGTCGGCAAGGAAGGCGTCATCACCGTTGAAGACGGCAAGTCACTCGACTCCGAACTCGACGTCGTTGAAGGCATGCAGTTTGACCGCGGCTACCTCTCCCCTTACTTCATCAACAACCCGGAAAAGCAGTCCGCACTGCTGGACAACCCGTTTGTCCTGCTCTACGACAAGAAGATCAGCAACATCCGTGACCTGCTGCCTACCCTGGAACAAGTCGCCAAGGCTGGCCGTCCGCTGCTGATCATTGCCGAAGAAGTCGAGGGCGAAGCCCTGGCAACCCTGGTCGTGAACACCCTGCGCGGCATCCTGAAGGTTGTCGCTGTCAAGGCCCCTGGTTTCGGCGACCGCCGCAAGGCCATGCTCGAAGACATCGCTGTACTGACCGGCGGCAAGGTCATCGCTGAAGAAGTCGGCATGTCGCTCGAAAAAGTGACGCTGGCTGACCTCGGCCAGGCCAAGCGCATCGAAGTGGGCAAGGAAAACACCATCATCATCGACGGTGCCGGCGAAGCGGGCGACATCGAAGCCCGCGTCAAGCAGGTTCGTGTCCAGATCGAAGAAGCGACCAGCGACTACGACCGTGAAAAACTGCAAGAGCGCGTGGCCAAGCTGGCCGGCGGTGTTGCCGTGATCAAGGTCGGCGCAGCCACCGAAGTCGAGATGAAGGAAAAGAAAGCCCGCGTTGAAGACGCACTGCACGCTACCCGCGCTGCTGTCGAAGAAGGCATTGTGGCTGGTGGCGGCGTGGCCTTGCTGCGCGCCAAGCAGACCGCTGGCGTCATCAAGGGTGACAACGCTGACCAGGACGCCGGCATCAAGCTGGTGCTGCGCGCCATCGAAGCCCCATTGCGCGAAATCGTTTACAACGCAGGCGGCGAAGCCTCTGTGGTGGTGAACGCTGTGTTGGCCGGCACCGGCAACTACGGCTTCAACGCCGCCAACGACACTTACGGCGACATGATCGAAATGGGCATTCTGGACCCAACGAAAGTGACCCGTACGGCCCTGCAAAATGCAGCGTCGGTCGCATCCCTGATGCTGACCACCGAAGCCATGATTTGCGAGTCTGCCAAAGACGACGCACCTGCAGGCGGCATGGGCGGCGGCATGGGTGGAATGGGCGGCATGGGCGATATGGGCATGTAATGTCCCGCCTGGCCAGGGTTTGACCCTGGCCTCCCGGTTAGCCAAAAGCCCCGCAGCGTCAAGCTGCGGGGCTTTTTCACGCCAGCCGGAAGGAAAACACGGCGCCTTTTTCTGCACGCTTGAGCAGCGCGATATCGCTGCCATGGAGTTGCAAGATACGCTTGACAATCACCAGCCCGAGTCCGCCGGCCAGCCCGCCCGCCGATGAAAACATGGGCCGCATGAAAAGCCCCTTGTGCAGCTCGTCAGGAATGCCCGGCCCCGTGTCACTGACTTCAACCCGTACACCTGTCCCTTCGGCACGCAACTGCACCACGATCTCACCGCCCTCGGGCGTATGGCGTATGGCGTTGTCCAGCAGATTGGTAAGCACCCGCTCGATCAGGCCAAGATCAGCGGTGACTGCTGGCAAGCCCGGCGCGATATCAGCCACCAGCCGTTGATGTCGAGTCTCCGAAGCCAACCCGAATTTCTGAAAGACGTCCTGAATCAGATCGGCCAGTGCAAAACTTTCCATCTCCGGCTGCAACACCCCGTACTCCAGCCGGGCCAGTTCAAACAGCTCTTGCGCCAGGCGCCCGACCTTGCGGCTCTGACCGAGTGCAATCTCAAGATAGCGGCGGCGGTCAGCATCCCCCAGCGTATCGGCCTTGATCAGCAAGGTTTCAAGATAGCCATGCAGGGAAGTGAGCGGTGTGCGCAAATCATGCGATATGTTGGCAAACAGTTCACGTCGTTGCTGCTCCTGAGCCGTCAGTTCGTGCCACTGCTCGGCGATACGCTGGGTCATCACTGCAAAAGACTTGGCCAATGTGGAAATTTCGTCGCTGCCTTCGCATGCTTGCGCCAGCGCGGGTGCAGCGCCTTCAAGCGCCGCCAGACCATCGGTTTGCAGGTGGCCCACAGCATCCGATAGCTGGCGCAAGGGACGCGTGATCAGGTGAAAAGCCGCCAGCCCGGCCAGCAAACCCAGCAGCGTCACCAGGCCCATGGACCAGAGCGTCGAACGCAGCAGGCTGTCGGCCGAAAGCCTGGCGGCCAGGGTGTCGCGCTCTTCACCGAACAACACGACATAGACATAGCCGGCATCACGTCCATCGACCTTGAGCGGCGCGGCGCTGAACACTTTGCGTGAACCAGGGCTGCGCGGATCGTCGCCAAAAACCGGCAATGGCGCACCGGCCAGCAGGCGCCGCACTGGCGCCATATCAACCCGCTCACGCTTGAGATGTCCCGGCGGTGCGGCCTGCGCTTGAATACGCCCGTCAGGCGCCAGCAGATAGACCTCAACGCTGGGGTTGACCGCCATGAGTTTGTCAAACAGGTCATGCACTGCGCCCTCGTTCACACCACCCTGTGCCATTAACGTCGAGTTTTCGGCAATATGCGCTGCCAGCCCGATGGACAGGCGCTGGGTCAACTCTTCTTCATACTGACTGTGGGCTCTCGTCTGCAGCCAGACCGACGCGCCGCAGCACGCCAGCAGCAATACGGCAAAGACAATTGACAAATTCTGGGAAAGGGAAAGGCCACGAAGCTTCATGGCATTTTTTCCGAGGACATCACGGATGAAGTGTCGGCTACCAGCTTGTAACCGCGCCCCCATACCGTGAGGATGCGCCTGGGCTCCGCCACATTGGCTTCCACCTTGATACGCAGGCGGTTGATGTGGGTGTTGACCGTGTGTTCATAGCCGTCATGCTGATAGCCCCAGACCTGGTTGAGCAGGTCGAGCCGCGAAAAAACCTGCCCCGGATGGCGTGCAAAAAAATACAGCAGGTCGAACTCTCGGGGGGTGAGCTCAATCGGCTTGCCGTCCATCTGTACCGAACGTTCGAGCGGGTCGATGCAAAGGTTGCCAAAATCGATGCGGCCCGAACCTGCACGCGCAATGCGCGCCATGGCGTCCGTGCGCCGCAGCAGCGCACGCACACGCGCCACCAGTTCCAGCACGGAAAAAGGCTTGGTAAGGTAGTCATCGGCACCCAGTTCCAGCCCCAGGATACGGTGTACTTCGCTGGAGCGGGCGCTGATGATGATGATGGGCGTGTAGCGCGTCATCGCGCGGGCACGTCGGCAAATCTCGAGACCATCGACGCCTGGAAGCATGACATCGAGCACCATGGCATCCCAGCGACCACCCTCCAGTTCACGCAGGCCCGCATGCCCGTCAGCGGCATGGACCACCGTGAAACCTTCGTCGCACAAGTGCATTCGCAAGAGTTCGGCGATGTGGGGGTCGTCCTCGACGACCAAAACGCGTTTGGCAAGGTCCATGGCTGGAAATTATCACGTCATCCGCGTTTTTTAGTTATCACAATTAATTGAAGATTCGGTGATAAATCTGCCATGTGACAAATCTAATAATCCACCCCATGAAACCCAATATCAATGCAGCAGACACGGCGCCCATCCACCCGGTGTGGATGCGCATCACCCATTGGCTCAACGCCATCGCGGTGCTGGTGATGGTGGCAAGCGGCTGGCGCATCTACAACGCGTCGCCGTTTTTTCCTTTCAGTATTCCGTCTGAGCTGACGCTGGGCGGCTGGCTCGGCGGTGCATTGCAATGGCATTTTGCGGCCATGTGGCTGCTGGCCGCCAATGGCCTTGTCTACCTGATGCTGAACATTGCAAGCGGCCGCCTGTTCCGCAAGTTTTTTCCATTGTCAGTGCCAGCCATCATGCGCGACGCCCTCGCTGCACTGCGCGGCCAACTGTCCCACGCCGACCCGCGCCGATACAACAACGTGCAGCGCTTTGCCTACCTGTTCGTGATGCTCGACATCGTGCTGCTGGTGCTGTCAGGGCTGGTGCTGTGGAAGTCCGTTCAATTCGGATTCCTGCGCGACCTGCTCGGCGGCTATGAGTTTTCCCGGCGAATCCACTTTTTTTCCATGGCGGCCCTGGTTGCCTTTGTCGCCGTGCACCTGGTCATGGTCGCACTGGTTCCCCGCACGCTGCTCACCATGCTAAGCAGTGGTCGCACACGAAAGACAGTATGAAAATCATTCAACGTCCACCCCTGGCCGGCATTGACAGCGATGCCGCACTGTCTGAAGCCCGCAAACTGATCGGCAGGCGTATCAAGCAGCCGGCGCGCCGTGCGTTCCTGCAGCGTTCGCTGACATTGGGCGGCCTGTCACTGCTGACGGGCTGCAGTATCAGCGACAACGACAGCGTCGAAGCAGCTCTGGCGCGAATTTCGCGTTTCAATGACACAGCACAAGGCTGGATTTTTGACCCCAAGCAGTTGGCGCCGACCTATCCAGAATCGATGATCACACGGCCTTTCCCCTTCAATGCCTATTACAGCGAAGACCAGGTCCGTGAAGTGGACGAGGCCAGCTACAAACTCGAAGTGACCGGTCTGGTCACCGACAAGCGCAGCTGGACACTGGCTGAACTTCGTGCATTTCCCCAGCAAGACCAGGTCACACGGCATATTTGTGTCGAAGGCTGGAGCGCCATCGGCAAATGGGGAGGCGTGCACTTTGCTTCTTTCCTGAAGCGCATCGGTGCCGACACCAGCGCGAAATACGTCGGCTTCAAATGCTCGGACGACTACTTCACCAGCATCGACATGCCGACAGCCTTGCATCCGCAGACGCTGCTCACGCTGAGCTATGACGGTCAACCTCTGCCGCCCAAATACGGCTTTCCGATGAAGCTGCGCATGCCGACCAAGCTGGGCTACAAGAATCCGAAACACATCAAGGCGATGTTCGTCACCAACACCTACCCTGGCGGCTATTGGGAAGATCAGGGTTACAACTGGTTCGGCGGAAGTTGAGCACTTTGAAGTGCTCAACACTGTTGATACGTGCGGCACGCGTTCATCCCGAACGCGGCCATCTGAAAACGACTCTCAAGGAATTGAAATGAACAAACTCTCTGCAACCCTCCTGGCCACCTGCATGACCATCGCCTCCGTTTCGGCATTTGCCGCAGACGAGATGAAAAAAGATGCCATGGGCAAAGATGCCATGGGCAAAGACGCCATGACCAAGGATTCCATGAGCAAGGACCACATGGCCAAAGACGGCATGATGAAAAAAGATTCCATGGGCAAGGACCACATGGCCAAAGACGGCATGATGAAAAAAGATTCCATGAGCAAGGACCACATGGCAAAAGACGACATGATGAAAAAAGATGCCATGGGCAAGGACGCCATGTCAAAAAATGAAATGAAAAAGTGATTTTTTGACAGCGCTCTGACCTGAGGTTCCTCATGATTTTTTACCTCCTGTCGTATCTTGGCGGCGCGCTGACCATTCTCGCGCCCTGCATCCTGCCGGTACTGCCCTTTGTTTTTGCACGGGTTGACCGGCCTTTCATGAAAAGCGGCTTGCCATTGCTAGGCGGAATGGCATTGACTTTCGCGGTGGTGGGAACATTGGCCGCGGTTGCAGGCAACTGGGCCATGCAGGCCAACCAGTACGGCCGACTGGCCGCGTTGGCACTGCTCGCGCTCATGGGCTTGGCCTTGATTGCGCCGCGCTGGGCGGAACGATTGGGCCGGCCCGTGGTGGCACTGGGTTCCCGCTTTTCCAGCACGACGTCGAAAGCCAGCGGCAATACGGAAAACTTCATTCTTCCGGCATTTTTCACCGGTATGGCCACCGGCCTGCTCTGGGCGCCGTGTGCAGGTCCCATCCTTGGCCTGATCCTGACCGGAGCCGCCATCGAAGGCCCGAGCGTGCGCACTTCCCTGTTGCTGCTGGCCTATGCGGCTGGCGCGGTGAGTTCACTGGCGCTGGCGCTGCTTGCCGGCAACCGCGTCTTCAGCGCCCTCAAGCGATCCCTCGGCATGGGCGAGTGGGTTCGCAAGGGGCTGGGTGTGGCCGTGATTGCCGGCGTTACGACAGTCGCGCTGGGACTGGACACTGGCTTGCTGGCCCAGTTTTCGTCGGGAAGCAGCGCATCGGCAGAAAAAAGCCTGTTCAAGTGGCTGGCCCCCAAGCCAGGTGGTGCTGCGCCCATGGCGGCGACAAGCGCCTACAAACTGGCTGGTACGGCAGATTCAGGCCGATTCATCAAGATGCAGGCACGCCCGGCATCGCCGGTGCTCAACTTGCCGGTGGAAGGCAAGATGCCCCCGATCAGCGGCGCCGTCGAGTGGCTCAATTCGCCACCTCTCTCGGCTGAAGAACTTCGCGGCAAAGTGGTTTTGGTCGATTTCTGGACTTTTGGCTGCATCAATTGCCGCAACGCCCTGCCTTATGTGAAGGAGTGGCACCGCAAGTACAAAGACCAGGGGTTGGTCGTGATCGGGGTCCATTCACCTGAGTTCGCTTACGAGAAAAATATCAGCAATGTGAAGCGTGCACTCGGTGATCTGGGAGTTGTGTTTCCGGTCGCGGTTGACAACAACTTTGCGATCTGGCGCGCGTTCAACAACATGTATTGGCCAGCACATTATTTTGTCGATGCCCAAGGCCGAATTCGCTTTCATCACTTTGGCGAAGGCGAGTACGAAAAATCAGAACAGGTCATCCAGCAGTTGCTGGAAGAAGCCCGAAAACAGGCCAAACCGGTGTGACTGCGCCCTTTGACAAAGCGCAAGGTACAGCCGGCGAAGGCGCTTTGACAAACCAGCGATTGACGCATCCAGCCCTGAAGTGGACCCCGCGAAAGTGACCCGCATGGCATTGCCAAATGCGGCTTGCGTCGCATCGCTGATACTGACAACCAAAGCCATGGTCTGCGAGTCCGCCAATGACGACGCACCTGCCGGCGACATGGGCCGGGCTTTGTTAAAAAGCCTGGTGGCAGGCCCCGCATTTTTGGCCTCCAGCCAAAAGGGCCACAGCGCGCAAGCGTTGTGGCCCTTTTTTGATGGATGGGCGAAAACCGAAAACGTCAGGCCAGGTTGGAGCCGTAACTGCTGACGTTATCTTCCGTGGGTTGGACCCACCAGTAAAGCAGCACCAGGAATCCGATTCCCGAGATCATCAGGAGCTGCCACCAGCCGCTCTTGCCAATGTCGTGCAACCGGCGCGCACCCACCGCCAGCGCCGGCAACAGCAAGCCCAGGCTGACCAGGCCGCCCAGTTTCGCGCTGATGGTGTTGGCAGCCACCGAAACCAGTACCTGGAACAGAAAAAACCACCAGAATTCCGAACGCGATGCCCGCCCAGAAAACGTTGCATAGTTGCGCAGGCAACTGGAAATGGCTTGGCTAAAATTCATGATTTCCTTCCCCGGGTTGATTAGAAAACTCAAGAGATTACCCTTGGTTCATCATAAGCCGATGCGCTGACAGCCAGCCTGTCAAAACAGCGCCCTTGTCAACGCAAGCGCTGCAGCAATCCGGCGGTCGAGCCGTCCAGCCCGGAAATATTGCCACTTTGCAGGCGTGGCTCAATGTCTTTGGCCAGCACCTTGCCCAGTTCGACGCCCCACTGGTCAAAGCTGTTGATGCCCCAGATGGCGCCGCTAACAAACACGCGGTGCTCCTGCAGCGCAATCAGCGCGCCCAGGCTGGCGGGCGTGAGCCGCTCCAGCAGCAAAAAGGTGCTGGGCCGGTTGCCGGGAAAATCGCGGTGGCCGCCGGCGTCCACCTTGCCCTGCATCAGCGCCTGCGCCTGCGCCAGAACGTTGGCCAGCAGCTTGCCATGGTGGCCGGGCAGGTCATCCGGCGCATGCGCCGCTTGTTTGATCGCCACGAATTCGACCGGAACCACCGAGGTTCCCTGGTGCAGCATTTGAAAGTAGGCATGCTGCCCGTTGGTGCCAGGCTCGCCCCACAGCAACGGCGAGGTGTCAAAAGGCAAGGGCTGGCCATCCTGGTCCACGCGCTTGCCGTTGCTTTCCATTTCCAGTTGCTGCAAATACGCTGGCCAGCGACGCAAGGCGCTGCTGTAGGGCGCGATAGTGCGGCTGGAAAAGCCGTGAAAGTTGCGGTACCAGACATCGAGCAGGCCCAGCCGCACCGGCAGGTTGTGCGCCAGTTCGGCCGTGCGAAAGTGTTCGTCCATTGCATGCGCGCCGGCCAAGAAGTCACGAAAGCCCGCCGCGCCAATCGCAATGGCAATGGGCAGTCCAATTGCCGACCACAGTGAATAGCGCCCGCCCACCCAGTCCCAGAAACCGAAGGTGGTGGTGATGCCGAAGTCGTTCGCCGCCGCCACATTGGTCGTCAGCGCCGCGAAATGCCGGGCGATGTCGTGGCCGCCCTGCGCTTCGAACCAGGCCTTCGCCGAATGCGCATTGGTCATGGTTTCAGTGGTGGTGAAGGTCTTGGACGCCACCAGGAACAGCGTGTTCTCGGGCTTCACAAGGCGAAGTACGGCAGCCAGCTCGTCACCGTCAATGTTCGACACAAAGTGAATCCGCTTGCCGGCTGTGGCGAATTCACCCAGCGCCAGCACCGCCATCTGCGGCCCCAGGTCTGAACCGCCAATGCCGATGTTGACGATGTCGGTGATGGCCTCGTCGGCGCGCACCTGCTCCGCGTAGTCCAGCATGGCGTTCAAAGTGGTTTCCACCTCAGCCTGCGCATCCGCTACTTTATTGATAGCTACTTGAGCAGGTATGTATTGCGCGGAAGGCGGATTTCGCAATAAAAAGTGCATCACGGCACGGTTTTCGGTGCGGTTGATGCGTTCTCCGGCAAACATCGCGTCGCGTTGCGATTCCAGTCCGCACTGCCGCGCCAATGCCAGCAGCAGCGCCTGGCTGTCAGCATCAATCAGGTTTTTGGACAGGTCGGCAAACACATGCGGCGCGTCCTGGCTGAAGGCTTCGAAGCGGTGAGGGTCGCGCGAAAACGCTTCGCGCAGGTCGAAATTTTGGCCGCTGGCTTCAAAACAGGCCTTGAGTTCTCCCCAGGCGGGGGTCCGGTCGCAACGCACTGGTTTCATGAAAATTCCCTTGTGTTCAGACAGCCTGCATCAACTGCTCAAGCTTGACCGCGTCCACGGCAAAGGCACGAATGCCTTCGGCCAGCTTTTCCGTCGCCATGGCGTCTTCGTTGAGCGCATAACGAAAACGCACTTCGTCAAAGTCCACCACGTCCATATCGAGCGAACCGGCGGCACTCGCATCCAGCGCGCGCGGCAATGGCGCGTCACTGGCGGCCAGCTGGGCGAGCAACTCAGGACTGATGGTCAGCAAATCGCAACCGGCCAGCGCAGTGATCTGGCCGACGTTGCGAAAACTCGCGCCCATGACTTCGGTGGCAATGCCGAATTGCTTGTAGTAGTTGTAGATTTCGCGCACCGACTTCACGCCGGGATCGTTGGCGCCGGCATTTGCGTCTTCGGTCCAGGTGCTGCCAGCTGACTTCTTGTACCAGTCGTAAATCCGGCCGACGAAGGGAGAAATCAGTTGCACCCTGGCCTGACCGCAGGCCACGGCCTGGCAAAAGGAAAACAACAACGTCAGGTTGGTGTGGATACCGCGCTGCTCCAGCAGCCGGGCGGCCTGGATGCCTTCCCAGGTGGCGGCCACCTTGATCAGCACGCGGTCGATATGGATGCCTTCGGCCTGGTACAACTCGATCAGGCGCTCGCCCCGGGTCACCGTGGCGATGGTGTCAAAACTCAGGCGGGCATCGACTTCGGTCGAGACGCGGCCCGGGATGATGGACAGGATTTCGCAGCCAAAGCGCACCAGCAGCCGGTCCATGGTTTCGTCCAGCGCCCGGTCCTTGAAACGCGCCACCGTGCTTTGCATCAATGGCGCGTAATCGGCTTTTTGCACCGCCTTGAGGATCAGGGAAGGGTTGGTGGTGGCGTCTTGCGGCTTGAACTGCGCCAGCTGGTTGAAGTCGCCGGTATCGGCCACGACGGTCGTGAGTTGTTTCAGTGCATCGAGTTGGTTCATGGGCTTGGGGAGCGCCGGGCAAGGGCGAAAAGTGGATCAGGACACCCGAAAACCGCACCGTGCCAACACAGGGGTCACAGCAGGTCACCGGGTGTAGTTACCATTATGCCCATAGAATGTGAAACTTTATTACCATCACAAGTCCTTACCATGAGTTTTGACCTCATCCTGTTTGGTGGAACCGGCGACTTGGCCTGGCGCAAGATCATGCCCGCCCTGTTCCAGGCTTTTCGCCACGGCTCACTGCCCGCCGATGGCCGCATCATTGGCGTGGCCCGCGACGACCTGACAGACGACCAGTACCGCACGCTCATCAAGTCGCGCTTTGACCAGGTCGAATTGTCGAAGCGGCCAAACGAAGAAGAATTCACGCGTTTTGCCCGGATGCTCGGCTACCTGCGCATGGACCTGTCAAAACCGGACGACTATGCGCGCCTGGCAGACCTGCTCAGGCAGCGCCCGGCCGATGTGGTGGTGATGTACCTGGCGACCGCGCCCGGCCTGTTCACCACGGTTTGCGAACAGATCGCCGCCGCCGGGCTGAATGGCCCGCAAACCCGCGTGGTGCTTGAAAAGCCGCTGGGCCATGACCTGGCGTCGAACCGCGCCATCAATCAAACCGTTCGCAGCGTGCTGACCGAGCAGCAGATCTTTCGCATCGACCATTACCTGGGCAAACCTTCGGTGCAAAACCTGTTTGCGCTGCGCTTTGGCAATTCGCTGTTCGAGCCGCTGTGGCGGCGCGAGTACATCGCCAACATCCAGATCACGATTGCAGAAGAACTGGGCGTGGAAAAACGCGGCGCTTTTTACGACAATACGGGCGCGCTGCGCGACATGGTGCAAAACCATGCGCTGCAGCTGCTTTGCGCCGTGGGCATGGAGCCGCCCATCAACTCGCATGCCGATGCGATTCGCGACGAAAAGCTCAAGGTCTTGCGCGCGCTCAAGCCCTGGACGCCTGAAACCCTGAACCAGCATGTCATCCGCGGCCAGTATGCGGCCGGAACCATTGATGGCGAAGCAGTGGAGGCCTATCGCAGCGCGCCGGGCGTGAATCCGGAAAGCCGCACGGAAACCTTCGTCGCCCTGCGCACCGAGATCGAAAACTGGCGCTGGGCCGGTGTGCCCTTCTACATCCGCACCGGCAAGCGGCTGGCCGGCCGCGACGCACACATCGAGGTCAACTTTCGCCCGACGCCGCACGCTATTTACAAATCGCGGCAGGACTGCAGCACCGGCAACCGGCTGGTCATCGACCTGCAACCCCGGGATGGACTGGAACTGCACCTGCTCGCGCAGGGCGCCGACCAGCGCCAGCGCCGTGGCACGCCGACGCTGGAGCCGGTGCAGCTTGACCTTGACTTCGACAAGCGATTCGGTGCCGAGCGCGTGGGCGCTTACGAGCGTCTGCTGCTCGATGTGATCGACGGCCGGCTGAACCTGTTCGTGCGCAGCGACGAGCAGGAAGAAGCGTGGCGCTGGGTCGAGCCGATCCTGGACCGCTGGAGCCACGACCCGACCGCACCGCGCCCGTATGCGGCAGGCACCTGGGGACCCAGCGCAGCCAGCGCGATGATCGCCCGCGACGGCTACTGCTGGAGCGAGGAGCGCTAGCATGCTCGACCGAATCAAGGCGTCCCTGCCCTCGCTGGCCCCGGCAGAACAACGCGTGGCGCGCCTGGTGCTGGCCGATCCGCGCGCCTTTGCCAGCCTGCCCATCACCGAGCTGGCCAGCCGCTCGCATGTCAGCAAACCGACGGTGGTGCGCTTTTGCCGCAGCGTCGGCTACGACGGACTGCTCGACTTCAAGCTCAAGCTGGCTGGCAGCGTCAGCGAAGGCGTGCCCTTCATTCACCGCAGCGTCGATGTGGACGACAAGACCGGCGACGTGATGGTCAAGGTGATCGACAACACCGTGGCGGCCTTCCTGAAATACCGCAACGACGCCAGCCCGGTGGCCATTGAAAAAGCCGTGCTTGCGCTGCTGGGCGCATATCACACCGGCAAGCGCATCGAATTTTTTGGTGCGGGCAACTCCGGCATCGTGGCGCAGGACGCGCAGCACAAGTTTTTCAGGCTCGGCGTCCAGAGCATTGCCTACAGCGACGGCCACATGCAGGTGATGAGCGCGTCGCTGCTCGGGCCGGGCGACTGCGTGGTGGTGATTTCAAATTCAGGCCGCACCCGCGACCTGATGGACGCCTGCGACATTGCGCGCAAGAACGGCGCCACCACCATCGTCATCACCGCCACTGCGTCGCCGCTGGCCGCTGCCGGACACATCCACCTGGCCGCCGATCATCCCGAAGGCTACGACCGCTACAGCCCGATGGTGTCGCGCCTGCTGCACTTGATGATCATCGACATCTTGGCAACCTGCGTGGCGCTGCGCATCGGCCCCAAGCTGCAGCCGTTGCTCAAGGAAATGAAAAACAATTTGCGCAACAAACGCTACACCTGATGCGGCGGCCGGTATGGACATCAAGATCGGACTGTCCCGTGAATAGCCAGAATTTTTTATGCTAAATACTGCCTTTGCGCAATATGGGCGGGCATTTATAGCTATTATTTAAATAGCAATTGCTCAACAATGTTCAAATTCACGCCAACGGCATTGAGCGCTCCACAATGCCGGCAAACAGCGCTGCGCCCAAAGGCAGGACGCTGTCGTTGAAGTCGTAGCAGCTGTTGTGCAAGAAGTGGCTGCCGACGCCGCCGACAACGCTGCCTTTGCCATCGGAAAGCTGCTCACCCTGGCCCAGCCGCAAATAGGCCCCTGGCTTTTCCTTGAGCATGAAGGAGAAATCTTCCGACCCCATGCTGGGCTCCAGGTTGCTCACCACGTTTTCGGCCCCTACCAGTTGCTCGGCCACCAGTGTCGCCAGACGGTATTCACCCGGCGAGTTGATGGTGGCAGGATAGATGCGTTCGTAGTTCACCGTCGCCGTGGCGCCAAAGCCGTCGGCCACTGCAGCGCACAGCTGCTTCAGCCGCTGCTCGACCACATCCTGCATCTCGGGCTTGAAGGTGCGAACCGTGCCGACCAGCGTGGCGTGGCCGGGCACCACGCTCATCGCCGCCATGTCACCGGCTCGCATGGCGCACAGACTGATCACGACGTTGTCCATGGCCTTGACGTTGCGTGACACGATGCTTTGAACGGCCGTGATGATATGCGCCGCCACCAGGATCGGATCGACGGTCAGGTAGGCATGGGCGCCATGGCCGCCCTTGCCGGTGATCTCGATGGTGATGCGGTCGGCCGCTGCCATCATGGGACCCGAATTGATGCCGATGGTGCCGGGCCGCATGGCCGGCCAGTTGTGCATGGCGTAAATCGACTGAACCGGAAAACGCTCGAACAATCCGTCGTTGATCATCGCCTCTGCGCCGCCGCGCCCTTCTTCGGCCGGTTGAAAAATCAGCACGGCGTCGCCTGCAAAATTACGCGTTTCAGCCAGGTAACGCGCAGCACCGACCAGCATGGTGGTGTGGCCGTCATGGCCGCAACCATGCATCAGGCCGGGCTTGGCTGATTTCCAGCCGAACTCATTGCGCTCGGTCATGGGCAGCGCATCCATGTCGGCGCGCAAACCGGTCATCGGCCTGAAGTCGGGATGCATGGCGCGGGGGGGACGGCCGGCTTGGCGGCCCTTGATAACTGCGACAACACCGGTTTTTCCGATGCAGCTGTGCACTTCGTCCACGCCGCACAGCTTGAGCGCCTGGGTCACGCGGCTGGCCGTGTAAATCTCTTCAAAACCCAGTTCAGGATGCGCATGCAGGTCCCGGCGAAAGGCGGTCAGTTCGGGATGAAAGCGGGCAATTTGGGCAAAGGCCCTGCCGTTGACCTGCAAAGGTCGTGGTCGTTCAAGAGCGACCGTATCCCCCATACCCTCTGACAGCGGCGACAGGGGTTTTTCAAGAAGAGCTGGAGTGCGCATGTCTGTGGAATCCTGGTGTCAGCAAGTGGTAAATACTATGGCGAAACTTTGATGGCGTAAACATCAGGTCGCCCAGGCTAACGGTGTTTGCGTACAAACCACAGTACGAAAACAGAAACCAGCGAACAACACAAACACAAACAGCCGTGACGATCGCTGGAAAAATCAGTGTCTGGCGGCAGGCCATCCATGAAAAAACCCCACTGTGTCGCCACAGTGGGGTTTTATTTTCTGCTTTAACCGCTAGCTTGCGCTAGCTGAAAAATTAGAACGAGTGGCGAACACCCAGACCGTAGGTCGTGGTTTCGGTTTCAGCAGCTGAGTTCAGGACAAAAGCCTTGGTGTTCTGTGCACCAGCGTACAGACCGGTGCGCTTGGACACTGCGTAGGTACCCAGGATGGAGTAGCCCTTGCCAGTGCGCTCAACGCCCAGGCCTTCGCTCTTGGAGCGAACATAACCGACGGAAACTGCAGCAGCGCCGAAGGGAACCGACACGCCGACTTGACCTTCTTTGTCCTTGAAGATGTTGTTCTTGGCAGTGTTGTAGCTACCAGTCACTTTGGCCATGCCGAAGTCGTAAGAACCGCCAACCAGGTTGTACTTGTTCTTGTCCTGAACGCCACCAACGGCAGCAAGTTTCTCTTGCTGGTATGCGTATCCAACCAGGATAGGACCGTTGGCGTACTTGATGTGCAAGCTGGCGTTGTCGGTAGCGTCGCCGTTCACGTTGGCAGCGGTGTTCTTGTTTTCGCCGAAGCCGTAAACCACTGCACCGCTGAAGCCGCTAAAGCTTGGCGAAGCGTAGGCAACTGAGTTGCTCACACGGCTGGTGTAATCGGCCATGCCGTTGGCAGCAACACCACCAGCACCGGTAGCTGCATTGAAGGTGAATGCATCGTAGTTGTGGTTGGTTGCACCGTGCAGGTTGTCGTACGCAGAGTACTGACGGCCTACGGACACGGTACCAAAGCCGCTTTGCAGGCCAACATAGGCTTGACGGTCAAAAATGCTGCCGGGGGTCTTTTGCGCGCCGGTGTCGAGGTTGAAGCCGCTTTCCAGCGTGAAGATGGCTTTCATGCCGCCGCCGAGGTCTTCAGAACCCTTCAGGCCCCAACGCGAACCATTGACACCGGAGGTGCTGAGGGTGGTTTGGCGCTGGCTTGGAGCGTTGCCGACTTCGGTCTTGGAGCTGCCGACGAAAGCGTCAGCGATGCCGTACAGGGTTACCGAAGATTGGGCCATTGCGGCGCCGGATGCTGCCAATACTGCCAAAGCGATGAGTGATTTTTTCATTGAGAATTTCTCCAAGGTTAAACATAGGGCTCCGGTAAGAGGACTGCCCAATACTTTCGCATTTGCAGCTCCCCCAGAGACCCGGGCCAACCCCCTTTCGGGAAGTTGGGTCTATTGCACCAGAATGAACCTTGATCCGCAAAGAAATGCGCCACAAAAACGCTTTTATGTTGCATAGAGGCGACAAACGGGGTCGTTGCGTGGAGAGAAAACAACGCTGATGCGCTGGCGCTCGAATGCTTTCAATTTAAAAAATTTAAATCATGGGAAAAAGAAAAACAAAAAGCCGCTTCAGGTCTCCCCAAAGCGGCTTGTAAAAGCTCGACGGCCAGGCGTCAGGCCAGGAACCGATCAGAAGACGTGACGAACGCCAACAGCGTAGATGCGAATCTTGTTTTCAGCAGTGGCTGCATAAGCCGTTTGCTTCGAGTCTTGCGCACCAACGTAAAGATTGGTGCGTTTGGACAGTGCGTACAAACCAGCCACGCCAAAGCCTTTGCGGGTGATGTCTGGGCCAGCAGCCAATTGTGTGTCTTTGGAATGTGCGTAGCCACCAGACAGCGTTACGACGCTGTTGACGGGAAAATCAAGGCCAAGTTGGTACTCGGTCGATTTGGCAACAGCCAGGCCGTATGGGTTTGCACCGTCCTTGACGCGACCCAACGCACCCAGCAGTTTGACAACGCCAAAATCATACGATGCGTTCACCTGTGTGAATTTGGTGGAAACAGTGGAACCGTTGGCTTTTTCAGTCTGATACGACACTGCAGCAGCAATCGGGCCGCCAGCATAAGCAACATTCACCGCAGCGATCTTGCCAGCAGAAACTGTCAAGGTCTTGTTTTCACCCAAGCTGTACATGCCTGCAGCGGTGAAACCGCTGAAACTCGGCGTTGCGTAATAAACCGAATTGCCTGGACGGTCGTTGTAGTTGTTGCTGGCCCAAACATTAGCAGCAGGCGCAAAAATGTTGGCATCAAATGCCGCTGCACCAGAACCTTTGACTTCGTCGAATGGTGTCCACATTTTGCCAAGGCGAACTTCGCCGAAACCACCTGACAGGCCGACCCATGATTGACGTCCAAAAATTGCAGAGGAATTGACTCCGGTGTAGGGATTTGTATAGCTGTTGGCAACGCCCGTGCTTGGGTCGAAGCCAGCTTCCAGCACAAAGTTGGCTTTCATGCCGCCACCGATGTCTTCTGAGCCCTTCAAGCCAAAACGGCTGGTATTCAGCGCACCACCCGAACCACCAGCCGGACTGGCGAGATTGACGCCGGTCTGGCTCAAGCCGTTAATCTTTTGATTTCCGACATAAGCATCGACCAGACCGTAGAGGGTCACACTGGATTGAGCTGATGCAACACCGGATACAGCGAGAACTGCCAAAGCAATCAAATTCTTCTTCATTCAAAAACTCCAAAAGATGAAAGTCAAAAACACTGGGGCCAAAACATTGCGCGAGGAATTTCTGGTTAACCCTTATAAGATTTGACCAAATTGTTACATTCAAGGCAAGTGTTTAACAAATATAGCAATATTTATGCCCAATCTGTTGGCGACAGGCGACGATCGCGCTGTGCAAGGAAATTTTCTTTTTGAGGCTAAAAGGAAACGCCCAACTTCAGGGCATTCAGATCCATGCTGCACAGCAAGAGCACAAAAAAAGTGCAAAGCGTTGAACCAATTTTTTACAACTCGATTTTTAAGTGGCGTATCAAGTAAAGCTGCCAAAAATTCAGGTGGACTTTTGGATTTGCATGCTGCCTTGACCTATCAACAATTCAAAAATCCTGCATTCGCTGAAGCTTGAGTCTCTTTATTACAACGCTTGTAGAAAATCTAATTTCTGACGGTAAAAATTTTTTGCAATCACACGACTTAGCAAAAACGTTCAGTGCAACGAAAATGTTGCTGCTATCGTAAGAAACAACAACCCGTAAAGTGCAGGCTTACTGGGTTCGTACATACAACTGTAGGTGGTTGAAAGTACAGGGTTTTCCCCTGTCTCTGAAGTGATACGCCTGCGTGATTACGCTCTTTACGTGATTTTGCTAAGCCCTTAATCTTGCTCTGTCGAAAACACCGGCTCAGTGGCGGCGCATCGAAAACCTTCTTTCTCTTATCGAATAAAAACTCTGGAGACTTCATGAAAAAACTCACTTTCGTTGCAACTGCCGTGATGGGGCTTTTGTCTGCAACCGGTGCCATGGCCCAAAGCACGGTCACTCTTTACGGTCTGGTAGATGCGGGCTATAACCACGTCAGCGGCCTGAAGAGTGGGTCTTTCAACGGCCTGGCCAGCGGCATCATGGAGGGTTCGCGCTGGGGAATGCGCGGCACTGAAGACATTGGCGGCGGTTACAAAGCCATTTTCACGCTTGAAAGCCGGTTTGAGGCGGATACCGGCTCCTTTACCAATCGGCCTGCTTCGGGCAGCCAGGTGCCGGACCGGGTGAATACGGCCGTTTTGGGTAGTCTGGCGGCCCAAGGCTTGCCAGGCGCTGCTCCACTGGCACCGGGCGTCACGGTGGCATCCCTGGCCAACCAGCTCACCACAGGCCTGGCCAACAGTGCTTTCGGTGTAAACATTGCCGGAAACATCTTTGATCGCCAGGCGTTTGCAGGACTGATCACCCCGTTCGGTGCATTCACGCTTGGCCGTCAATACACACCAGGCTATTTGGTGAGCGCTGCATTCGACGCCTCGCAGACACAATCAAGCCTTGCCGCGGGTCAAGTCGCCAGCCTGCCTGCGGCGTTTGACATCCGGCTGCCCAACACCTTCCAATACGGGATCAAGACAAACGGCATTACCGCGACTTTGATGTATGGCGCGGGCGAAGTGCCTGGTGGCAGCAGTTCCGACGGTCGTTTTCTTGGCGCCATGGCCATTTATACCGGGGCTGGCTTTTCTGTAGGCTATGGTCATAACGAGAAGAAAAATGAGCTGGGCCAGAAGTCTCTGCACAATGATGTGTTTGGCGCCAATGTGGTTGTTGGCCCCGGCACTTTGTATGCGCAGTACGCCACCATCAAAGATGACAATCCTACCGGCCTATCGCCATTATTTGCCGGTGTTCCCCTGGCGATTCGTACGCAATTCCGGAACGCTTACAACGTCGCCTTTCGGCAGGATGCACGTCTGATGCACATTGGCTATAAGTTCAACACTGGCCCCCATACCATCGTCACGGCGTTCAACCGGCTTGACGACAAACGCCCCGTCAATGCCGACACCGACTCCTACGGCGTAACCTATACCTATGCCCTGTCCAAACGCACCAACCTGAACGCCGTGTTGACGCGCTTCAACAACAAAGGCCAGGGCCAGGTTGCTCCGGGCGGCAATGGCTTTCTGGGTGGCGTGACGGCATCGGCTGGAACTGATTCGACCAACGTGGCTTTTGGTATTCGCCACACGTTCTAAAGAGCGCTCCGGCACTGACGCCGGAGATGGTTGGCTTGAAGCCCCCTTTTTGGGGGCTTTTTCAATTCTGTGCAGGCTGGCGCGCGGGCGCTAACATGGCGGCAACACCACTGATCCGGCAACGGCCTGCTTGTTCCGATTGATTCGACAGGTCTTGCAGGCTTGCCACTTGTTCCGTACCCAGTACGCACCGATGAAAGCTGCCATGACCACCGCCCTTGACCTTGCCCTGAATGCTGCAGACGGCGCACTGCGCACCTTGTTTGCCAAACCGCATGCCAGCCGAACCTGCCCCACGGTAGCGGCCCAGACGACCGACTTGAGCGCCGAGGACAAAGCCGTGTCGGGCGCACTGATGCGCGTCAACCATGTGGGCGAGGTCTGCGCGCAGGCGCTGTATGCGGCGCAGGCGCTGGGAACACGCGATCCGGCGCTGCGCAGGCATTTCCTGGATGCCATCCGCGAGGAAGGCGACCACCTGGCATGGACCAAGGAGCGGCTGGACGAACTGGGTGCCCGCCCCTCCCTGCTCAACCCCTTATGGTACGCAGGCGCCTTCGGACTGGGCCTGGTGGCAAGCCGCCTGGGCGACCGGGTGAGCCTGGGCTTTGTGGTGGAAACCGAGCGCCAGGTCGAGGCTCACCTGGCCAGTCACTTGGAGCATCTGCCGCAGGGCGACCACGAATCGCGCGCCATTGTGGCGCAGATGAAGGACGACGAAGCGCACCATGCCAGGGTGGCACAAGAAGCGGGCGGCGTGCAGTTGCCCGCACCGGTCCGGCTGATGATGCGTTCTGCTGCCAAGGTGATGACGACGGTGGCGCACCGGATTTAAGACTCTGGCCTACTCAGGCCTCGTGAAGCTCGAAACTGGTGGTGATGTCTGCCGTCTTGGCCAGCATGATGGTGGCCGAGCAGTACTTGTCATGGCTCATGGCAATCGCGCGCTCAACGACGCTGTCGCTCAGCTTGCTGCCGGTCACGACAAAATGCATGTGAATTTTGGTGAAGACCTTGGGGTCCACGGATGCCCGTTCGGTGCTGAGCCTGACCGTGCAGCCCCGCACATCGTGGCGGCCACGCTTGAGGATCAGGACCACGTCGTACGCCGTGCAGCCGCCAGCGCCGGCGAGCACTGTTTCCATCGGCCGGGGCGCCAGGTTGGCGCCGCCGTTTTCAGGCTTGGCGGCATCGGGCGCGCCGTCCATGACCAGCGTGTGGCCGCTGCCGGTTTCGGCCAGGAAGGTCATTCCCGATTTGGATCCATTGACCGCATTGCTGCCGGTCCAGCTGACTGTGCATTCCATAACTGCCATTCCTTGTCGAAGATATTTGATGTTGCCAAGCCTAGCTGCATTCAGCGCGATGGCGGCCGGAGTGGTGCCTTGTAGGTAAAACCCCTTAAACCCTGTAATTTTGAGACTTTTGCAACACATGCATTGTGCAGTGCACCATTGACTCCGATATACTGGACACATCGCATCAGTACACAGTCTTCGAAGACGCTGTATTTTTGCACTGGTTGTCTCCTCCACCTCCTCAAAGGGTGGATTTACAGGCCCAGACCGCATGGTCTGGGCCTTTTTTTCGTGCGCCTATGATCCTCAGGTTCTGCCGCGAGAAAAAAAACATGCCCTCTGCCAAAAAACCCCTCTCTGGCGCTGCGTCTTCAGCAGCTGCTCCATCGCGCCCCAAAGCCGTCGCCAAAACAGTCCCCACGCCTGCGGCCAAGACGCTCAAGCCGGCCGACTACCTGAAAAAAATCCTGACGGCACGGGTTTATGACGTGGCGGTCGAGTCGGCGCTGGAGCCGGCCAAAAGCCTGAGCCTGCGCCTGAACAACACCGTGCTGCTCAAGCGTGAAGACCAGCAGCCGGTGTTCAGCTTCAAGCTGCGCGGTGCCTACAACAAGATGGCGCACCTGACGCCGGCTCAGCTCAAAAAAGGCGTGATTTGCGCCTCGGCCGGTAACCATGCGCAGGGCGTGGCGATGAGCGCGCAAAAACTCGGCAGCCGCGCCGTGGTCGTCATGCCGACGACCACGCCGCAGCTCAAGATTGACGCGGTCAGGGGCTGGGGTGGCGAAGTGGTGTTGCACGGCGACAGCTATTCCGACGCCTATACGCACGCGGTCGCGCTGCAAAAAGAGCAGGGTCTGACCTTTGTTCATCCCTTCGACGACCCGGACGTGATTGCCGGCCAGGGAACCATTGCCATGGAGATCCTGCGCCAATTGCAAACCCTGGGCTCGCGCCGGCTGGACGCGGTGTTTGTGGCGATTGGCGGCGGCGGGCTGATTTCTGGCGTGTCCAACTACATCAAGGCCGTGCGGCCCGAAATCAAGGTCATCGGCGTGCAGATGAACGACTCCGACGCCATGATGCAGTCGGTGGCGGCAAAAAAACGCGTCACGCTGCCCGACGTGGGCCTGTTTTCGGACGGCACGGCAGTCAAGCTGGTGGGCGAGGAAACCTTTCGCATCAGCCGCGAACTGGTCGATGAATTCATGACCGTGGACACCGATGCGGTCTGCGCCGCCATCAAGGACGTGTTTGTCGACACCCGCAGCATCGTCGAGCCAGCCGGTGCGCTGGCCGTTGCCGCGATCAAGCAGTACGTTGCCAAAAACAAGACCAAGGGCGAAACCTACGCGGCGATTTTGTGCGGCGCCAACATGAACTTCGACCGCCTGCGCTTTGTTGCCGAGCGCGCCGAAGTCGGCGAAGAGCGCGAAGCATTGTTTGCCGTGACGATTCCCGAGGAGCGCGGCAGCTTTCGGCGTTTTTGTGCGCTGATCGACAAGTCGCCCGGCGGGCCGCGCAGCGTGACCGAGTTCAATTACCGCATCAGCGACAACGCCATGGCGCATGTCTTTGTCGGACTGACCACCTCGAACAAAGGCGAAAGCACAAAAATTGCGGCCAATTTCACGCGCCACGGTTTCAAGGCGCTGGACCTCACGCATGACGAACTGGCCAAGGAACACATCCGCCACATGGTCGGCGGGCACAGCGCGTTGTCGAAAGACGAGCGCCTGCTGCGTTTCATCTTTCCCGAACGGCCAGGCGCGCTGATGAAGTTCCTGAGCCTGATGCGGCCCGGCTGGAACATCTCGCTGTTCCACTACCGCAACCAGGGCGCCGACTATGGCCGCATCCTGGTCGGCCTGCAGGTGCCGCAGGCCGACAACGGCGCGTTCCAGGAGTTTCTGGACACGCTGGGCTACCCGCATGTGGAAGAAACCGACAACCCGGTGTACCAGCTGTTCCTGAAAAGCTGAGCCTTGGCAATATGGTATTGCCCGAACTGAAATCAAACACCTCGGTCTGTGCGCGTTGTGGTGCGGGCCTGCGCTGCGGCATGGTGGCCGGCGATGCCGAATGCTGGTGCGTGCAGCTGCCCCATGTGATGCCGGTTCCCCCTGTCTTGTCTGAATACGCGCTGCCGGACAGCAGCGCAGCCTCCTGCTTTTGTCCTGCCTGCCTGAAACAGATCACCGATGAACGAAAAAATGCGCTTCCAAATCCCTGCGATTGAATCCACCGCCGACGCTTCACTGCAAGCCCGGCTGCGGCACAAGATCGACCACAAGACCAAGCCGCTGGGCGCGCTCGGGGCGCTGGAAACCCTGGCGCTGCAGCTGGGCCTGATCCAGCGCAGCGAATCGCCGGTGCTCCAACAGCCGCAGATGGTGGTGTTTGCGGCCGACCACGGGATTGCCGCCGAAGGCGTTTCGGCCTATCCGCAAGCGGTGACCGTGCAGATGGTGGGCAACATGCTGGCTGGCGGCGCGGCGATCAATGTGTTTGCCCGCCAGCATGGCTTTGCGCTGCAGGTGGTCGATGCTGGCGTGGCCGCCGAGTTGCCGGCGCATCCGCAACTCCAGCCGCGAAAAATCGCCATGGGCACGAAAAACCTGTGCCATGAACCCGCCATGTCGCGGCTTCAAGCGCAGGCAGCGCTAGCGGCGGGCAGGGACGTCATGCAGGCCCTGCCCGGCAACGTCGTCGCCTTTGGCGAAATGGGCATTGCCAACACCTCGCCCGCCGCGCTGCTGCTGACGCGTCTCACAGGCACCCGTATCGAAGACGCTACCGGACGCGGCACGGGTCTGGACGACGCGCAACTGCTGCACAAGCAGTCAGTGCTGGCGCGCGCTTTGGTGCGACACCCGGCGACCGAGCCATTCGATGCCGTCGGCGAGCTGGCGGCGCTGGGCGGTTTTGAAATCGCCATGATGACCGGCGCCATGCTGCAGGCGGCCAGCGAACGCCGGGTGGTGCTGGTCGATGGCTTCATTGCCGGCGCGTCGGCGCTGCTGGCGCAAGCCATGGCGCCTGCTGTGCGCGACTACCTGGTGTTTTGCCACCGCTCCGCTGAAACCGGCCATCGCTTGCTGCTGGCCTGTCTGGACGCCAAGCCGCTGCTCGAACTCGACCTGCGCCTTGGCGAAGGCACGGGCGCGCTGCTGGCCTGGCCGCTGGTGCAGTCGGCAGCAAACTTCCTCAATGAAATGGCGAGTTTCGAGTCGGCCGGCGTGAGCGAAAAATAAGGGCGCCAATGGTCCGGTTCATTCGCCACTTCCTGCTGGCCCTCCAGTTTTTCACCCGCATCCCGGTCACCGGCCGGCTGGCCGACTGGGTGGGCTACAGCCCCGCCATGCTGCGCGCCAGCGCCGCGCACTTTCCGGGCATCGGCGTGCTGATTGGCGGCGCGGCAGCTAGCGTCTTTGCGCTGCTGCTGCTGCTTCTGCCCGACACCCCCTTCACGCCGCTGGTGGCGGCAGCGCTGTCGACGGTCGCCACGGTCTGGCTCACGGGCGGCTTTCATGAAGACGGCCTGGCCGATGTGGCCGATGGCCTGGGCGGCAGCTATGACCGCGACCGCGCGCTGGAAATCATGAAGGATTCGCGCGTCGGCGCATTCGGCGCCATGGCGCTGGTGCTGGCGCTGCTGTGCAAGGTGGCGCTGCTGGCGCTGCTCGGCTCGGTCGAGGTGATTGCCGATGCCGGGGACGCCCCGGTTTTCAGCGGCTGGTATGTGTGCGCCGCGCTGTGGCTGGGCCATGTGGTGTCGCGGACCCTGCCGCTGATCATGATCCGTCTGCTGCCGCATGTGGGCGACAGCGCCACGTCCAAATCCAAGCCGCTGGCCGACCAGATCTCGGCAGGGGGGCTGGCAGTTGCTTTTTTATGGTGTTTTGGGGCTCTTGCGCTGGCCAGTCCTTTATTTGATGCTATCAATCTTGCAATTGCCTGCGGCTTGTCAGTGCTGGCGCTGCTGGGGCTGCTGCGCTTTTTCAGGCGGCGGCTGCAGGGCTTCACCGGCGACTGCCTGGGCACCGTGCAGCAGGTGTGTGAAATCGCGTTTTACCTGGGCCTGGCGATCAGCCTTTGAACGCATTGGAAACGCCGCCCGCCACCCATTCCCTGCGTCATGCCGGCGACGAACCGGCACGGATGGACCTTTGGCTGGTGCGCCATGCCCAGCCGCTGGTGGATGCCGGCATCTGCTACGGCCGGCTGGACGTGGCGGCGGATGCCGGGGCCACCGCTGAATGCGCCCAAGCGCTGGCGCAATGGCTTCCCGCCAGTAGCCGCGTCATCAGTTCACCGCTACAAAGATGTGAGCAGCTTGCGCACGCCCTGTATGCGCTAAGGCCTGATTTGTCTTATAAAACCGATGCCCGGCTGCAGGAAATGGATTTTGGCCAGTGGGAAGGCCGCGCCTGGAACGACATTGGCGCGGCCGCGCTTGACGCCTGGGTAGCGGACTTTGCCCTGCACCGGCCTGGCGACGGCGAGTCGGTGCAGGTTTTCATGCAGCGGGTGGCCGAGCTGTGGGACGAAGCATCCGCGGCGGCGCCTGCTGCCGGCGCGGACAGGGCAGCGGGCGCCGGCACGCTGTGGATCACCCATGCCGGCGTGCTGCGTGCTGTCAGCCTGCTGGAGCACGGCATCCGGTGCATCAGCCGGGCCGACCAATGGCCCCGGGCCGCTCTGGGATTCGGCCAGTGGCGCAGGCTGGCACTGGCCCGGAACGACCGGCCGGAACCCGCCGGCGTTAACGACCAGGGCGGCTGAAAAGACCCCTGCCGCCGCACCGCCCCAAGCATTTTCCGGCCCGAGGTGTCGCATTTGTAACCAACAAAACGGGCGTATATGCAAGCCCCTGCAATGCGGCAACAGCGCATGCGTCGCATGTCGAATATCACTTCAATGCAACTGAATTTAATTTTTACGATTTTCGTTTCCACAAGCGGAAAGCGCTGTTTGCTGCTTCGAAAATTGCGGGTAAACCAGCATAAAAATCGCCAGTTCAGAAGCCTTGGCAACTGACTTTTTTATATTTTTTAAGTGATTGCCGACGGCGAAACTTCTGTCCAAACTGCTGTCTGGCTCGGGCAACTGTAACAGTAGCAAGCATTTTTCCCCTCTCACAACCCATGCAAACTGGAGCCAGCGCCCGCAGACCCTTGCTGCCTTGTCAGGGTGTTCCTGAACCAGCAGCCGTCACTCATAGGAGAGATGTGATGCCATTGCCAGAACGCGCCAGTCCGCTGAAGATGAGCCGGCGGCGCTCGCTACAGGTCGGGGCGGCCACCGCTGCGGCCGGATTAGTGACGAGCTCGAAAATCGCCCCGCCGGCGCAGGCCGGTAATTTGCCCCCCGGCCCGGCAACGCCCGCCTTCATGGTGGAGTTACCGGTGTACACCGCCAAGCTGCCCGTCGCCAGATTGACGCCGGCCTCAACGCAGGCGGCAAGTGTCGCCGACGGCGAATGCGGCCGGCCAGACCACCAGCGGCGGGACAACTGGCCGCCGCAAAAGTCCTACACGCTCGATGTGCGCGAAGGGTGGCACTCGTTTCACCCCAACCTGCCAACCCAGAAAATCTGGGGCTACGACGGCATTTACCCCGGCCCCACCTTTGTGGCCCGCTATGGCGAGCCCATCATCGTGCGCATCTACAACAACCTGCCGCGCAACAGCGTGGGCTTTGGCTCACCCGAAATCAGCACCCACCTGCACAACCTGCACTGCGCCTCAGAAAGCGATGGTTTTGCCGGCGACTACTACAGCGCCGCCAATTACGGCCCCACCCTGACAGCCGCCGGCAACTACAAGGACCACCACTATCCCCACTTTTATGCCGGCTATGACCATTTCGGTGCCACCAACGGCGATCCGCGCGAAGCGCTGGGCACGCTTTGGTACCACGACCACCGCGACGGGTTCACCACCCCGAACGTCTACAAGGGCATGACGGGCATGTACCTGCTGTTCGATGACATCGATTCGGGCGACGAGCGTGACCCCAACCCGAAGGCCTTGCGCCTGCCCAGCGGCGTGGGCAAGTACGACATTCCGCTGGTGTTTCAGGACAAGCAGTTTGACTCCAGCGGCTACCTGTTTCTGGACCAGTTCGAAAACGATGGGATCCTGGGCAACAAGTTCTGCGTCAATGGCAAGATCCAGCCCTTTTTCAAGGTGGAACGTCGCAAGTACCGGTTCCGGCTGCTCGACGGCGGCCCCTCGCGTTTTTATGAGTTCTACCTGACCACGCCGGACCATGTGGTGCAGAGCTTTAGCTTCATTGCCAGCGACGGCAATTTGCTGCCGTCGCCGCTGACCATGAGCAAGGTGCCTCTGGCCCCGGCGGAGCGGGCGGACATCGTGATCGACTTTTCCAAGTACGACACCGGCACCTCGCTGTTTCTGGTCAACCGCCTGGTTCATACTGACGGCAAAGGCCCGGATGGGGAGAGTGTCAACACGCGCAACGCCAGTGGCCTGCTGACCAAAAGGGGCACGCAGATTTTGCGCTTTGACATTGGCAATGCGCCAGCGCTGCCCGATGTCAGCCAGGTGCCGGCGCTGCTGCGCGCCTTGCCCGACATCGACCTCAAGCAGGTGGTCAAGACCCGGCGGTTCGAGTTTGACAAAACGAACGAGGTCTGGACGGTGAACGGCCAGATTTACGACGCGGAAAAAGCCACGGTAAAGCCAAAAATGGGAACCGCCGAAATCTGGGTACTCGAAGGCAAGGGCAGCTGGCACCACCCGGTGCATATTCATTTCGAGGAAGGCCGCATCCTGACGCGCAACGGCCGGCAGCCGCCGCCACATGAGCGAGGCCGCAAGGATGTCTATGTGCTGGCGCCTGGCGAGGTGGTGCGGGTGTTCATCCGGTTCCGTGACTTCACCGGCAAATACATGATGCACTGCCACAACACCATCCATGAAGACCACGCCATGATGATCCGCTATGACATCGTCGAATAACCCGGGAGACACCAGCATGAACTCCAACGAATCAGCCCACCGCCCGGTTATGTCAAACGAGCCAGGCGGCAAGCGTGACTGGCTCAAGCAGATGGGCGCCGCCATGGCGCTCGCCCCGGGGCTGGCCCTGGGGCTGGCCGCCAGCGGGCCGGCCCATGCGGTGCCGGCGGGGCCGCGCGCCGGCTACTTTCCCAATTCACGGGTGACCACCCATGAAGGCCGGGAACTGCGCTTTTACGATGATCTGGTGCGGGGCCGCACGGTGATATTCAACATGATGTATTCGGTGTGCACCGGCATTTGTCCGGGGAACACCGCCAACTTGCTGCAGGTGCAGGAAGCGCTGGGAAGCCGCATGGGCAAGGACATCTTCATGGTCTCGATGACGCTGCAGCCCGAGTTCGATACACCCGATGCCTTGCGCGACTACGTCAGGCGGTTCGGCATCAAGCCCGGCTGGACGTTTCTGACCGGGCAGCCCCGGGAGATGGAGACCTTGCGGCGCAAGCTGGGATTTTTCAATAAAAACCCAGCCCTCGACAGCGACCTGGCCAACCACACCGGCATGGTGCGGATCGGCAACGAGGCGCTGGACCGCTGGATGATGATGCCAGCCCTCGGCACGCCCCAGCAGATTGCCCGCGCCGCCTTGCAGATGTAATGCCACGCCTGGCATTCGGCCCGCGAGGGTACGAAGGGTCAGGCGCCGGCGCAGCCCGCCCCGCGAAACGCCCGGCGTGGTTTCACGCGGGCGTGCCCACCACCACCACCACCTAGTTGCTCCAGAAAAGTGAGCAGCTTGCGCACGCCCTCGCCTGTGCAAAAGGCTGATTTGGCTTGAAAACTGTTGTTTGTCCGCAGCCATTAGGCCCTGTTCCGTCGGACGCGCCAAAGAATGGACAATGGCGGCTAGTCAACCGGCGGGTCTGGCCTGGCGCGCTGCCCTGCGGCGGCGTTGCGCCAGACACGCCAACGGCAATTCAAAGAAGGGCAAACCCATGTCGGCAAGTCTTGAGGGCCAGCTCGTGGTGGCGATTTCCTCGCGCGCGCTGTTTGATTTCGAGGAAGAAAACCAGGTGTTTGAAACCGGCCTTGACCCAGGCGGTGATCCACGCCATGACCCGGGCATGCCGCCGGGCGTGAAGAAAGACGCGGCCTACATGAAGCTGCAGCTGGAGCGGCTCGACGTGCCGGCCAAGCCGGGCGTGGCGTTTTCGCTGGTCCAGAAGCTGCTGGCCTTCAACGATGCACCGGAAAGCATCGGGGAAAGTGCAAGCCCCGGCGCGGCGCGCCAGCGCGTCGAAGTGGTGGTGCTGTCGCGCAACGACCCGGTGTCGGGCATGCGGGTGTTTCGCTCGGCGCAGCACTACGGCCTGAACATCCAGCGCGGCACCTTCAACCGCGGCGCGCCACCGTGGCGTTACCTCAAGCCGCTGCATGCCAACCTGTTTTTGTCCACGCATCTCAGCGACGTGCGCGCCGCCCTGCAGGCGGGTGTGCCGGCGGCGCAGGTCTATCCGCAATCGGCCCGGGCCAGCGACGCGCATCCCAACCAGGTGCGCATCGCCTTTGACGGCGATGCGGTGCTCTTTTCGGACGAGGCCGAACTGGTGTTCCAGGCGCAGGGCCTGAGCGCCTTTCAGGCGCATGAACGCGACAAGGCCGCGCAGCCGCTGCTCGCCGGCCCGTTCAAGCCGCTGTTAGAGGCCTTGCAGCGGCTGCAGCAGGCCGGCACTTCGCGCATGAGCATCCGCACCGCGCTGGTCACGGCGCGCAGCGCGCCGGCGCATGAGCGCGCCATCCGCACGCTGATGGACTGGAACATCGAGGTCGATGAAGCGATGTTCCTGGGCGGTCTGGCCAAGGGCGAATTTTTGCGCGAGTTCGAGCCCGATTTTTTCTTTGACGACCAGACCGGCCATGTCCACTCGGCCGCCCTGCATGTGCCGGCTGGCCATGTGGTCAGCGGCGTGTCGAATCCACCGATGTAATTTTTTCCAGAGAGCGCTGAATGAACCTGCTTTCCCGCATTGCCCAGAAATTTCGCGACTTCAGGCATTTCACCCGCCGCGTCTGGGCGCTGTCTGCGCCCTACTTCCGTTCCGAAGACAAATGGAAGGCGCGTGGGCTGCTGGCGGCCATCGTGCTGCTCAATCTCGGCGCGGTCTACATGCTGGTACTGCTCAACGAGTGGAACCGGGTGTTCTACGACGCACTGCAGAACAAGGATGCGGCGGTGTTCTGGGCACAACTGGCGCGCTTTACCTACCTGGCGTTTGCCTTCATCATCATCGCTGTCTACCGCTTCTACCTGACGCAGTTGCTCGAAGTGCGCTGGCGCGCCTGGATGACCGCGCACTATTTGCAGCGCTGGCTGAGCGACCATGCGTTCTACAAGATGGAACTGGCGCGTTTTACCGGTGAAGGCCATGCCAGCGCGGGCACGCCGGACAACCCGGACCAGCGGATTCAGGAAGACATAAACCTGTTCACCACCTACAGCATTTCGCTGAGCATGGGGCTGCTGAACGCGGTGGTCACGCTGGTGAGTTTTGTCGGCATTTTGTGGACGCTGTCGGGCGCATTTGCCTTCAATTTCAACGGCGCCAGCTACTCGATTCCGGGCTTCATGGTGTGGATGGCGGTGCTGTACTGCGTTGTCGGCAGCGTGATCACGCACTACATCGGCCGGCCGCAGATCAAGCTCAATTTCCAGCAGCAGCAGGTCGAAGCCGATTTTCGGCACCACATGGTGCGGGTGCGCGAATACAGCGAATCGATTGCGCTGGACAAGGGTGAAGCGGTGGAACGCGCGCAGCTCGACACGCGCTTTGCCGCCGTGCTGTCCAACTACCTCAAGCTGATCAAAAAGCAAAAGAACCTGGTCTGGTTCACCAACTTCTTCGGCCAGGCGGCGGTGGTGTTTCCGTTCATCGTGGCGGCGCCGCGCTTTTTCAGCGGCGCCATCCAGCTCGGCGAGCTGATCCAGATTTCGTCGGCCTTTGGCCGCGTGCAGGATTCGCTGAGCTGGCTGGTTGACAACTACAGCAGCCTGGCAGCCTGGCGCGCCACCACCGACCGGCTGACCAGTTTTGAAGACAATATAAAGGCTGTCGCGCAACAGGGACAGGCGCAGGCGGCCAGCAATTCAGCAGCAAACAATGCCAGGCCTCTGGTGGCGGACACGCTGGCCGTCAACGACCTGTCGCTCAAGCTGCCGACCGGCGTGACGCTGCTCAGCGGCGTGTCGCTGCAGGCAGGGCCGGGCGAAAGCATCTTGCTCAAAGGCCCGTCGGGCAGCGGCAAATCAACGCTGTTCCGCGCGCTGGCGGGCATCTGGCCATTTGCCACCGGGCAGACGCAGCTGCCGGCGGACGCCATGTTCATTCCGCAGCGCCCCTACTTTCCCGATGGCAGCCTGCGCAATGCGCTGGCCTATCCGCAGTCCGCCGCGCAGTACGACGACGCCGCCCTCAAGCAGGCGCTGATTGACGCGCTGCTGCCGCAACTGACCGGCCGGCTCGACGACAAGGACGCCTGGAGCCAGAAGCTGTCGGGCGGCGAGCAGCAGCGGCTGGCGATTGCCCGGGTGCTGCTGAAAAAGCCGCGCTGGGTGTTTGCCGACGAGGCCACCAGCGCGCTCGACGAAACCGCCGAAAAAACCCTTTATGGCAAGCTGCTGGCCAGCGTCAAATCGGCCCACGGCAGCCTGGTGTCGATTGCCCATCGCCCTACCGTGGCGGCGTTTCATGGCAAGTTGTGGGAACTGCACAAACTGCCCGAAGGCGCACCTGCCTTGTACCAGGTGCGTGAAACCCCTCACGACGCGGTGACCGCTAAAGCCTGAAAATGACAGGCCATGTCTGAAGAAGCCATTTCCCCCTCGTTGCCTGTCGAAGCCCCTTCCCTTTCGCCCTGGGGGCCCATCAAGCGGCCGGCGTTCCGCATGCTCTGGACCGTCTGGCTGACGGCCAACATCTGCATGTGGATGAACGACGTGGCGGCCGCCTGGATGATGACCTCGATGACCAGCACGCCGCTGTGGGTGGCGCTGGTGCAGTCGGCCTCGACACTGCCGGTGTTTTTGCTCGGCCTGCCCAGTGGCGCGCTGGCCGACATCCTGGACCGGCGGCGCTATTTCATCATGACGCAGTTCTGGGTCGCCGGCGTGGCCACGCTGCTCTGCATTGCCGTCATTTCAGGCGTCATGACGCCGGCGCTGCTGCTGGCGCTGACCTTTGCCAACGGCATTGGCCTGGCAATGCGCTGGCCGGTGTTTTCGGCCATCGTGCCCGAGCTGGTGCCACGCAGCCAGCTGCCGGCAGCGCTGGCGCTGAACGGCATTTCGATGAACGCGTCGCGTATCGTCGGGCCGCTGGTGGCCGGTGCGCTGATTGCCAGCGCCGGCACCGAATATGTGTTCGTGCTGAATGCCGTGCTGTCCATCATTTCGGGCTTTGTCATCATGCGCTGGCGCCGCGAGCATGTGCCCAGCCCGCTGGGCCGCGAGCGCCTGGTCAGCGCCATGCGCGTCGGACTGCAGTTTGTCAGCCAGTCCACCCGGCTGCGCGCGGTGCTGCTGCGGGTGGCGCTGTTTTTCCTCCATTCGACGGCCTTGCTGGCGCTGCTGCCGCTGGTGGCGCGCGGTTTGCACGGCGGGGATGCGGGCACCTTCACGCTGCTGCTGGCGTCCATGGGCTCAGGCGCCATCGCAGCCGCGCTGTTCCTGCCCCGCCTGCGCCAGATGATGACGCGCGACACGCTGGTGCTGCGCTCGGTCATGCTGCAGTCGGTGTCCACCGCCGCCATGGCGCTGGCGCCCAATGCCTGGGTCGCCGTGCCAGCCATGCTGCTCAACGGCATGGCCTGGATCACCTGTGCCAACGCCCTCAGCGTATCGGCGCAACTGGCGCTGCCCGACTGGGTGCGGGCACGCGGCATGTCGATGTACCAAATGGCCATCATGGGTGCCAGCGCATTGGGCGCGGCGCTGTGGGGCCAGGTGGCGACCGTGACCGATGTGCCCACCGCGCTGCTGGTGGCCGCCGTGAGCGGTACCGTCAGCATGCTGCTGGCGCAGTACTGGGTGCGCGACCTGAGCATTGAGGAAGACCTGACGCCCTCGCACGATTTCAAGACGCCTGTAGTCCATGCGCCACCCGGCACCGGACGTATGGTGGTGACGATCGAATACCTGATCGAGCCGACACGGGCAGATGATTTTCACAAGATCATGCGGATGAGCCGCCGCAGCCGACTGCGCCAAGGGGCATTGGAATGGAATTTGCTGCGGGACGTGAACCAGCCGGGGCGCTTTGTAGAGCAAATTGTTGACGAATCCTGGACCGAACACCTGCGGCGTTTTGACCGCGTCACCGCCAGCGACGTGGCACTGCGCGAACGCAAGCTGGCGTTTCACATTGGCGACGGGCCGCCGGTGGTGACGCGCTGCGTGGTCGAGGAACTGGCACGGGCTTGATATTGCCCCCTGCGCCTGCGGCCCCTGCTGTCTTGAAGGGCAAACCCTGCGCTTTTTTACACGGCACCCTGCAACTCAAACCGCTCATAGCCGTTTTCACGCAACTCGCACGCCGGACACTCGCCACAGCCGTAGCCCCACGCATGCCGGTGCGTGCGGTCGCCGAGGTAGCACGTATGGGTATGCTCGATGATAAGGTCCACCAGCGCCTGGCCGCCACCGGACAGGCCGGTTTGCTCGCCAAGCGAATGCGCCAGCGCCCAGGTGTCGGCCTTGTCGATCCACATCAGCGGGGTTTCGATCAAAAAACGCTTGTCCATGCCCAGCGACAGCGCGAGTTGCATGGCCTTCATGGTGTCGTCGCGGCAGTCGGGGTAGCCCGAAAAATCGGTTTCGCACACGCCGGTGACCAGCACCTGCAGGTCGCGACGGTACGCCAGTGCCGCTGCCAGCGTGAGGAACAGCAGATTGCGTCCCGGCACGAAGGTATTGGGCAAACCCGAGCTTTCCATCTTGAAGGCGACGTCACGCGTCAGCGAGCAGTCACTGACCTGGCCCAGCACCGCCAGGTCGAGCAGATGGTCTTCACCGAGCTTGTCAGCCCATGCCGGAAACTGGTTTTTAATTTCACGCAGCACGTTGAGCCGTGCGTCAAGCTCAACCCGGTGCCGCTGCCCATAGTCGAAAGCAATGGTCTCGACGCGCTGGTATTTACTGAGGGCCTGTGCCAGGCACGTGGTGGAATCCTGCCCGCCTGAAAACAGGACCAGGGCAGAAGTGTGGGCACGGGATGTGGAAACAGGCAGGTTCATGACAAAGCCAAAGGAAAATTTTCACTATTGTCGCCTGCCCACCACGCCACTCAATTCAAGGCCTGTGCCTGAAGCGCGCTGGGCAGTTCAGGCAAATGCGCAAAGCTCAGGCTTTTCTGCCAGTCACCATGCGGTACAGGAACAGCAGGATGATCGAGCCCAGGACCGCAGCAATGAATCCGGCGGATTCGCCGGGCCGGTAGAACCCGAGTGCCTGGCCCAGGTACGTCGCGATCACGGAGCCGACGATGCCAATGATGGCGGTGATGACAAAGCCTCCCGGGTCGCGGCCTGGCATCAGGAATTTGGCAACGATGCCGACAACCAAGCCAATGATGATGGTCCAGAGAATGCTCATTTTTTTCTTTCAGGGTGGTTAAAAAACAGGGTCAAGGCGGAGTCAGGGTGACAACGGGATCAATAGGCGGCAGCCAGTTCGGCCACCGGCTTGACAACTTTGTGTTCTTCCTGCGCCATCAGTTCGTCCTTGCGCTGCCTGAGTTGCGCCGCCAGGCCCACAAGGTCCAGCTTGCTGGCGCGCGCCTTGGTGAACATCTCGGTGCGCTCTTCCTTGACGTGGTGATCGATGTATTCGCCGAGGACCGTCACCTTGGCATCGAACAGGTCATCGGATGCCTCCATGCCCTTGATCTGCGCGATCAGGTCTTTGGCGCTGGCATGCTCCACCGTGGCTTCGTTCATCAGGTCGTTGTCCTTGATGGCCTTGCGCACCGCCGGGTAGAAAATTTCTTCCTCGATGGTGGCGTGAACCGTCAGTTCCTTGCAGATCTGGTCCGCCAGCTGGCGCTTTTTGCTGGTAGACCGGCTGCGGCTTTCGGTCAGGCTTTCATAGTCCTTGAACAGCGCCTTGACGGCCTTGTGGTCTGCATCGAGCAGGTCGCATGCGTCCTTTTGCCGTTTGGCTTTGGCAGGCGCGCGGACCGGTGTTGCCTTGGTGCTGGCCGTTGGTGTCTTTCTGGCGGCGGCTGAAGTGGCCATGGTGGTTTCCTCGTGGTGATTGCTGTCATGAACCGGCATTTTCCGGACAAGAAGAGATTCCCATGGCAGCGCTTGCAGCCCCTGTCGGAAAACGCGCATACCAGCGTAGGAGCACGCACAATCCACGCGCACGGCGATTCTTAGCAACTAAATGCGCCGCTCCAGAATGTATTCGGTCGTTCGCATGTGCTAACTTTCAGGCCATGCGCAACACCCATTTACTTGACCAGGCCCGTGTCCTGGTCGGCACCTTGGCCAGCAGTCTGGGCGCCGACCTGATCGAAACCCACATCTCCTGGGTGCTGCTGGCCGGCGACAGCGCCTACAAGATCAAGAAATCGGTGCGCTTGCCGTTTGTCGATTACAGCGCGCTGCAGGCACGCCGGCATTTTTGCGAAGAGGAACTGCGGCTGAACCGCCGGCTCGCGCCTTCGCTGTACCTGTGCCTGGCGCGCATCACCGGCACCCCGCAAGCGCCGCAGCTGGACGGCAGCGGCCCGGCGCTGGAATATGCGGTACATATGCGCCGTTTTCCAAAAGGCGCGCTGTTTGCCGAACAACTCGCAGCCGGAACGTTGTCGCACCTCGACGTGGACGCTCTGGCCGACCTGCTGGCCGATTTTCACAACACCCAGGCGCCGGCCGCGCCCGCAACGCCCTTCGCCAGTGCCCCAACACGCCACATGGCAGCGAGGGCAGCACTCAAGGGCGCGCTGGCAGCGGCCCAACCGGCCGAACAGGCGAAGCTGCGCGACTGGATCGAATCCGAAGCGTCCACGCTGCAAGCGCTGTGGACTGAGCGCCGCCATGCCGGCCGGGTGCGCGAATGCCACGGCGATTTGCACTTGAACAACGTGGTCAGCCTGCCGGGCAGCGTGGCGGCGTTCGACGGCATCGAGTTTGACCCGGCGCTGCGCTGGATCGATGTGCTGGACGACATCGCCTTTGCGGTGATGGACTTCATGGCGTGTGGCCGGGCCGACTTGGCCTGGCGGCTGCTCAACCGCTGGCTGGACGGCACCGGCGACCATGCCGGCCTGCCGGCGCTGCGCTTTTCGATGCTGTACCGCGCCCTGGTGCGGGCACAGGTCGAACAGCTGAACGGCCCGGGCCCTGCAGCTGCTGCGCGCCGTTACCTGGACACCGCGCTGGCGCTGACGCAGCCCGGCCAGCCCCGGTTGTTCGTCACCCACGGCCTGCCGGGCTCGGGCAAGACATTTGCGTCACAAAAGCTGCTTGAGTGCGAGGGCGCCATCCGGCTGCGCTCGGATGTGGAGCGCAAGCGCCTGTTTGGCTTGGACATGCTCGCCGATTCGCGCGCCAGCGGGCTGGACCTGTACCAGCCGGAGGTCACGGCCCGCACCTATGCGGCGCTGTTCAGTCGGGCACGGGCGGCGCTGAAGGCGGGCTGGCCGGTCATTCTCGACGCCGCTTTCCTGCACCGCGCCGAGCGGGCACAGGCACTGGCGCTGGCCGGCGAACTGGACGTGCCGTTTTCGATCATCGACTGCCAGGCGCCGCCGCAGGTGCTGCGCGAACGCCTGCAGGCGCGGCGTGGCGATGCGTCGGAAGTCACCGCCGAGGTGATTGACCATCTGCGCCTGTCCGCCGAGCCGCTCACAGCCGAAGAACTCCGGCATGTCCTACCGGCACCCGGCCACTGAAATCGGAACCCACCCGACCGCATGGAACACAACATCCCCCTCATCACCACGATCACCGCCGGCTTCGGCATGGCGCTGATCCTGGGCTTTATCGCCGAGTGCCTGAAGGTGCCGGCGCTGGTCGGCTACCTGCTCGCCGGCATCGTCATCGGCCCGGCGACGCCAGGCTTTGTCGCCGACGTGCAGATCGCCTCGCAACTCTCGGAAATCGGCGTCATGCTGCTGATGTTCGGTGTCGGGCTGCATTTTTCGCTGAGCGACCTGATGGCGGTCAGGCGCATTGCCGTTCCCGGCGCGGTGGTGCAGATGACGCTGGCCACGCTGCTCGGCATGGGCATGGCCTGGTGCTGGGACTGGAGCTGGGGCGCCGGGCTGATCTTCGGGCTGTCGCTGTCGTGCGCCAGCACCGTCGTGCTGCTCAAGGCACTCGAAGCGCGCGGCGTGCTGGACACCATGAACGGCCGCATTGCTGTGGGCTGGCTGGTGGTCGAAGACCTGGCCACGGTGCTGGTGCTGGTGCTGCTGCCGCCGCTGGCCGGCGTGCTTGGCGGCGCGGCCGTTGCCGAAGGCGCTGCGCCGCTGTGGCGCACCATCGGGCAGACGCTGCTGGGCGTGTCGGCGTTCATCGCCTTGATGCTGATCGTCGGCCGGCGTGCGCTGCCGTGGATGCTCTGGCAGGTGGCGGGCACCGGCTCGCGCGAACTGTTCACGCTGGCCGTTGTGTCGTCGGCCATCGGCATTGCCTACGGCGCGTCGGCCTTGTTCAATGTGTCGTTTGCGCTGGGCGCCTTTTTTGCCGGCATGGTGATGCGCGAGTCCGAGTTCAGCCACCGCGCGGCGCATGAATCGCTGCCCTTGCGCGATGCGTTTTCGGTGCTGTTCTTTGTGTCGGTCGGCATGCTGTTCGAGCCGGCCATCCTGATGCAGGAACCGGTCCACGTGCTGGGCGTGGTGGCCATCATCATCGTTGGCAAGTCGCTGGCCGCGCTGGTGCTGGTGCTGGCTTTTCGCTATTCGCTCAACACCGCGCTGACCGTTGCCGCCAGCCTGGCGCAGATTGGTGAGTTCTCGTTCATTTTGGCTGGCCTGGGCATGTCGCTGGGCCTGCTGCCGGCCGAGGGCATGAGCCTGGTGCTGGCGGGCGCACTGATTTCGATAGCGCTCAACCCGCTGCTGTTCGCCGGCATTGCGCCATTGCAGCGCTGGCTGCTCGAGCACTCCGACCTGGCGCGACGCCTGGAGCAGCGCGGCGACCCTTATGCCGAGCTGCCGGTCAGCACCGACGACGAATTCCTGCACGGGCAGGTCGTGCTGGTGGGCTATGGCCGGGTGGGGCGGCGCATTGCCGGTGCGCTGCAGGGGCGCGGCATTCCCTTCGTGGTGGCCGAGCAGAACCGGGAACTGGTCGAGGACCTGCGCCGCCAGGGCATGGCCGCCGTGTCAGGCAATGCGGCCGAGCCGGCGGTGCTGATCCAGGCGCACATTGCCAACGCCGCCATGCTGGTGGTGGCCACGCCCGACACCCTGGACGTCCGCCAGATGGTGGACACCGCCCGCGCACTGAACCCGTCCATCGAAATCGTGCTGCGCACCCACAGCGAGGACGAGTTGCAGCTGCTGCGCAATGACGGTATTGGAACGGTTTTTCTGGGCGAGGAAGAATTGGCCAAGGGCATGACTTGCCACGTCCTGCAACGCTTCGAGCCTAGCGTGGCAGCCAGCCCTGCGGCGGGGCAGGCTTTGCGCACGCCGGGCTAGGCAGGGCTGCACCGACACTTGCCATGCGCGTTGATCTGAAAAGCGACATGAACAGCCATAAAAATTTCAACCAAAATAGCCTCCAGCGCAATCAGGACGGGCGTTAACAGCTATTAAATTAATAGTATTTCAGGCTGGTGTTGCAGGCACCCATTGCACCCCGGCGACAGCCAGCATGCCCTGGTGCAGGTCGTCTACAAACAAGGGCAGAACGGTTTGCATGTTGGTCGCGTAGTGCTGGCGCCACATCTGCTGCAACTGCCCAAGAGCGGCCTCGTTTTGGTAGCGTACGCCGGCCTTGTCGATCAGCAGCATGGCAACCTCCTTGTCTTCAACCACCAGGGCAATCAAGGCGTCGTCGCCGTCTTCGCGCAGCGACGTCTGCAGTTCGCCAGCGGCGTCCATCAGCACTTCCGTGCACAGCGCAGCGCTCATGGCGGCGCCGTGCAGCAGGGCTTGGTCAAGCGCGGCGCGCAGGGTTTTCTTGCTCATGCGCCGTCCTTCGCCAAACAGATGCGCTTCCGGCATTCATGTTTCAGGTGCTGGTTGGAAAACACATCGGTGGCTTGGGCGATGGCGTTGAATTTTGCCTGCAGGGCGGCAGGCACGCGGGTCAAGGGGCGGTTCATGGTGCGGCTTTCAAAAAATGGATTGAACCTGCGTTCCGAGTGAAGGTAACGCCAAAATATCGGCTTTCAAGATCGCATTCGTGTCCGGTTGCAAGCCGTTCAAAATGGGTTTTTGACAACCTGCGCTGGCATGACCTCAATGGTTTGGGGGAGCTTTTCTTCCGCCTGCAGCGCCTTGACGACCTGGCCGAGCAGCGTATGCAGTTCTTTGGCCAAGGCGAGGCCGGCCTGGTCCCGGCTCAGCACCACGTCACCGGTGAGTGAGACGCGGTCGGTGCGGTTCTCGATTTCCAGCGCGCCAATGCGGATCACATCGCTTTCGTTGGCATAGGGTTTGAAGTGGTTCATTGCGTTTTTCCTCAATGTTTGATTGCGCGGGTCAAGGCATCCATCAACAGGCTGGTGAAATCGCGCAGTGTAAATTCGTCTTGCGGCCTGGTTTTCTTTCTGCGGTCCTGGCGGGGCTCGGGCTTGGGCAGCGCCATGCCGGCATCGCGAACGTTTTGCGGCAGGCCGGGCAGCAGGCTCAGGCCAACCATCTTTTCCAGTTTCGAAACCGAGACCACTGCATAGTCACGGGTGTTGTCGTTGGTGATCAGGTAGGCCCCGGCGCGCTGCTGTGTCGGGCTGTAAATCACCTTCCAGACGTGCGTGGGCACCAGCACATTGCCGATTTTCTTCAGATTGCTGCCAATGAAGGCCGGGCCGGAGATGACATAAATATCGCCTTCGGCAATGGCCAGCTGGCGCGCTGCACTCTCGATGCCGGCCCAGACGCCGGCATTGCTCTCATGCACCTGCGGCACCATGTTGGCCAGCGAAAACGACTCGGCCTGCGCCTTGCGGTTGGCAAAGTCGGCGTTCGGCGCCATGTGGCCCCGGTCGTAGCCCGAGCGTTCGTAGTCGCTGAGTTCAGCGCGGTCGCGTTCCGGCAAGGCGTCTTCAGAATGAAAGGAATCCTTGCGCGACAGCTTGGCCGCATTTTTCAAGTTTTTGCGCGTCAGGTATTCGGCCGAATACAGCGGCGTGCGGCTCAAGCCCGAATGCAGCACGGCAAACGCCCGAAAGCAGAGTGGCTGCGTGCGCGGCTGGAACTTGGGGTTGGTGACGACCGGCGGCTGGCCAGCGGCAAAGTGCTGCGGGCAGTCGGTGCCCGCCAGAACAGAAGTGCTGACGAGCACCGTCAGTGAAAAAACCAGGGTACGGAACATGTGTAAAAACCGGGGAATGACTTTTCAAGGGCGACAGTGTGCCTCAAGCCGGCGCTTTCCTTCTGGAACGGCCGAAGTCACACTGCGCGCCATTGGTCAGGACGCGCCAAATTACTCGTCCAGCGGTGCAAGGTGCAGGCGGCGCACGACACAATCCCGGCGTCGACCCGCCTGCAGGAGGTCATCACAAGGGCGCAGCAGTCGCATTGGCTCTCGCAGCGGAACGGCATCGCGGGCCGACCCGCCGGCCTGTACGGGCGTGCACGGAGCAAGGCCATGCGCGCTGTGGCCTTGAAATCAAGCTGGCTTTATCCAGCAGCGAGAATGACAGGAATGCAAATACCATTCCGATTTCTTGCGCGAAGCCACAACAGGCTGGCGCCTGCCCTGCTGGCCATCTTTGCGATGGCGGGTTGCGCTTCCACGCCTTCAGTCCCCCCAACACTGACAGCCCCTTCGACGGCCGCCGCCACAGCGACGCAAACCGAACCCACCGAACCAACAGAGAACCAGAAGTTTGCCCAATGGGTGGCCGAATTCAGCACCTTTGCCCGTGCAGCCGGCATCGAAGAGGCCACGCTTCACAGCGCCTTTGACAGCGTGCGCCTGGTGCCGCGTGTGATCAAGCTGGACCAGTCGCAGCCGGAGTTCACCCGCACGGTGTGGGACTACCTTGACAGTGCGGTGTCGCCGCAGCGAGTCACCCGTGGTCAGGACAAGCTGCTTCAACTGCGCCCCCAAAGCGATGCCCTGACAGCGCGCTACGGTGTGTCGACAGAAACAATTGTCGCGATCTGGGGGATGGAGAGCAATTACGGCGGCTTCGTCGGCGACATTCCCACCATCGACGCCCTGGCGACGCTTGGCTTCGAGGGCCGGCGCGAGGCGTGGGCGCGGGGCCAGTTGCTCGCCGCCTTGAAAATTTTGCAGAACCGCGACATTGACCGTGCGCAAATGATCGGGTCATGGGCAGGCGCGATGGGCCAGACGCAGTTTTTGCCGTCAAACTTTCTGGCGTATGCGGTCGATGCCGATGGCGATGGTCGGCGCGACATCTGGGGAAGCATTCCCGATGTGATGGCGTCAACCGCCAACTTCCTGGCCAGCTCTGGCTGGAAGGCGGGTCAGCCGTGGGGGCTGGAGGTGACATTGCCGCCCGGTTTCGACTATGCGCGCGCCGACGACGGGGTGCGGCAGCCCGCGTCAGCCTGGGCCAACGAAGGCGTGCAATCGATGGACCGCACGCCATTGCCTGCACTGAACGACAGCTCGGTCATGCTCCCGGCCGGTGCGCGCGGGCCGGCTTTTTTGGTCGGCGCCAACTTTCGCACGATCCTGCGCTACAACAACTCGACCAGCTATGCGCTCGCCGTCAGCCTGCTGGCGCAACAAGTCGCCGGCGGCCCTGCGGTGCAGACCCCCTGGCCGCGCGATATGCCGGCAATGGCGCGCAGCCAGTTGCAGGCACTGCAGACGGCGCTGAATGCGCGCGGCTTTAACAGCGGCACGCCTGACGGCGTGATGGGCCCGGCCACACGCGACGGCATTCGCAACTACCAGCGCAGCCTGGGGCTGCCGGCGGACGGCTATCCGACACCAGACCTTTTGCAGCGCCTGCAGTGAAGTAACAGGCGTCGCGCATTGACGTTGAAGTTTGTCGGACGTGCAGCCGCTTCGTGCCAACCCGTCACGTTTCAGGGTGCGGAAAAATACCAGTTTTAAGTTTCGGAAGTAGCGTCATCAAATGCTGAAGGAATGAGCGCAGCCATCGACAATTGTTGATCAGGCCTCTGAACACCATGAGTCATGCCTTGGTTGATCAGGCAGACGATTGCGCAGTCAGCCAATGGGCGTTGCGGCTGACCAGCACCAGGTGCGGTAGCGTGACTGCGGTAAGCGCAATCAGCAACCCGTTGAGCAGACTATGGGGTTCAGCGGCAGCGATAGATGCACTTTGCAGGTACCAGGCCAGTGTTAGCAGCAGCAGCAGTGTGGCCAGGCTGGTGATGGCGATAGACCTGCCGATGCGTTCATCAAGCTTGATATTTATCCCGTTTGCATTTTCGATTGCTGCGCCGTGGCGGTACCTTGCGGCAACCCTGAAAATGTGTGCACCGCTGTGAAGTACACCAAAGTAAACTGAAAAAGCCATGAGCGGTGACAGCGCCAGATTGAGTACAAAAACCCCGGCGACTTCTGCCCAGAGCGGTTTGCGAAACAGCCCCTGGCGTAATACGGCAAGACTCAATCCGCACAGGCCCAGCCACAGCCAGGCCAGGGTTTGCCAGATCGTCCACGCCAACGGTGCGTCCAGGCCAACAGCCATTGGCAGAACATCTTGCAGCGCTTGGACCGACAGCAGTGCGGGCAGCATCACAGGTGCGCCGCCTGCCATCACGCGTTGCGCCCACGCACCTTGTTTCGACGTGCCGATTCCCCATCGGCCATACGGTTCGCCAAAATGCCAAACCGACATGGCCAGCAATATCAGCACCATCAACCAGCCACTTTGTGCGCAAACCAAGGCAAGCAGCAGGACCGCTCCAACATATGCAACCAAAGCGCCAGCCAGGCGGCGTGCGCCGGTAAATTCGCGCTGCATCAAGACGATATCGAGAGCACCGTGGAAAAAGCCCGCCGTCAAGGTCAGGCCCACAAACAGCCATAGCCCAGATCGCGCAAAGTTTTGGTCCAGGTAACGCATCGCTGCCAAAGCCAGTAGGGCCAGCACCGTCAGCACAACCTGGACAAGCGGGGGCTTGGAAAATACCGGGGAGGGCATCAATGCGAGACTCCCGATAATTTCGATGCATGCTTAAATAACAATGACAACGCCTGCGCCGAAAAAGGCAGGGTTGGCAGTGCACGGGTCACTAGCAAACGTTGCCGCCAACTTGCATTGCCACTTAAAAACGCAACCATCGTCTCGGCATCAAGCTTCTCAAAAAGTTGCATGAAGTACCATGAACTTCGACTCCAGTCACGCTCCAGCACTGTCAGAAAAACCGTGTCCATCCACTCGTCCAGCGCCTCGCGCTTGAATGGCGCAGGTATCCAATTTTTCAGATCGCCGATGCTGGCATGGCTTTTGAGTGATGTTGCTGTTTGCACTGCATGCGCCAGCGTCTCTAAAAATGCGTATCCGGTTGAAGCGCGCAAGGTCCCGGCGGCTCGGCCCAGAGAGGCTACATGCAATGCATTTTTTGCCAGGGTCTGGTTCAGGTTCAGCGAGCCTTTTTCCTGGTACACCACTTCATAGGCAGCCGATCCAACACAGCTTGCAATAAATTGCTGCAATTCAGCATCGAAATCCGGCTTGAAGGAGGCTGGGGAAATCCAGGTTGTCTCGATCAAGGCGTTGCGCGGGCTGTAGGGCAGCACATAAAAAAAGTGCAATCCGTCGGTGCTGGGTTGAAAATGCATTAACTCCACCATTTTTGGGTCGAACACATCGCTATTGGTTGTTATCTCATGCCCTGAAAATTGTTGAACCAACCCGTTCGCGATGGTTTTTACAGGCGGCCGGGCATCGAATACCCATGCAGCCTGTATCACTTCGCCGTCGCTGGTTTCTACGCTCGGTGTGTCTCCACCCACTATTTGCCGCACCGATGTGCCCAACCGCAACTCAACATGACCGCTTTGCGAAATGACGTGTTGCGCCGCTGAATAAAAGGCATCGCCATCGAGCGTGCAATAGCATGTCACTTTGCCGTCATCACCGCCTTTTGTGACAGTGGGTGACGCTTTTTGATGAGTGCTTGTGGCTTGCCGCACACACCATTGGCTCCATTGCTGTCGCTCCAAGTGGCTAAACCGATGTGCGGCGCTGTGCGGCGTTTTCCAGTAACTCCATGTACGGTCACGAACATAGCTTTTACGCTGTTCCAGCACCAGCACCCGCAGCATTGAAAACTCAGCTTGCGCCAGTTCAGCAGCCAGCGCCAAACCACTCAGGCCACCTCCCACAATGACGATGTCATACGCCACAGAGAGGCCGTCAGACGTTGGCCGGAAAACCCGGAACCAGCGCCAGGTGCTTCAAGTCGTGGCCCACCACATCTCTCACCGCGGCGCTGGGAAACTGATCTGCGCCTGCATAGCAAGCCAGGATCAACCTTATTTTCTCTAACCTTCCAAGCGATGCTCTGCCAAGCCAGTAACGGTTTGCACCACCGGTCAAAATCTTTTGTCCAATGCCTCGGTACAGGGCCGCTGCGACGCGGATAGCCCGCCGATTGCCAGAAGGTATGTACCCCAGCCCTTGTTGTGAATAGGCGTAGAAGTCATCCGCCAGGTTCAGCAGCTTTTGAATAGCCGAAAAGCTCTGGAGGGCTTGCGCCGGATTTTTTGGTGCGCGTAACGTTTCTGCGTTCACGCCCCACTGCGAGGGGATGTAGCAGCGCCCGCGCGCGGCGTCTTCCACCACGTCGCGTGCAATATTGGTCAGCTGCATTGCCACGCCTAAAGCCGTAGCATACGGTTGCCCTTTGCTGGCAGCGCCCAAAATGGGACACATCATTTGCCCCACCGTGCCTGCAGCGCCATACGCAAATCGTAAAAGTTCTTCTGTTGTCTGAATACAGCGTGGGCTGGCGTCTTGAACCAGGCAGTCCATGAAATTGCGAATCACCTCGGCGTCAACCCTCTTTGAAAGCAGCATCTTGCCGACTTGATGCCCCAGCTCGCTGCCAGCACCGGGATCCAGCACATTGCCTTCCAGGGCTTGTAACTGTTCCATGCGTTCGGCCCACGGACCCAGTGCCTCTTCATCGGCCAGGTCATCTGCCAATCGGGCAAACGCATAGAGTTGCGCGGCGTCACGTCGCGCCTCGGGCAATAAAAACCGGGCAGCCCATGAGAAAGATTTGGCATGCAGATCCATCACGTTTTGCGGTGTCATTGCACAGATCCAAACATCAACCGCTCCACCACTTTGGCAGAAGTCATGACACCGGGAACGCCGGCACCCGGATGGGTGCCTGCGCCGACAAAATAAAGATTCGGAATGGATTTTGACCGGTTGGGAAAGCGAAATCCCGCAGACTGCATCAGTGTCGGTGTGATGGAAAACCCCGCGCCCCACGGCGACAACAACTCTTTTGAAAAGTACTCGGGCGTCACGTAAAAATCATCAACGATGTGCTGTTCGAGATGCGGAAGTGCGCGCTGCGCCAAGGTGGCTTGCAGTGCTGCCTTGAATGTCTCTGCAACGTCTTCCCAAACAATATTGCCCCGCAAGTTGGGCACAGGCACCAAGGCATAAAAGCTGTCATGGCCCGTAGGTGCGCAAGCGGGGTCTGTTGCACTGGGACGATGGAGGTAGATGCTCAAATCTTCCGGCAATTCAAGCGTGTTAAAAATTTTGTGGAGCACCTCGCGGTAGGTTTGGCCAAACAAAATTGTGTGGTGTGCAACGTCGGGGTAGGTAACGTCAGTGCTGAAATACCAGACAAACAAACTCATGGAGTATTGTTTACGGTCTATGGCATCGACTTTTTTGTAAGGGCTGGGGAGCAAGTGGGTCAGCACATAGCCTGGGTCGGCATTACAAACCACCGTGTCGGCATGAACCGTGCGGCCATCATGCAGGCGTATGCAACTCGCCAAGCCACTGCTCACCTCAATAGCCGCCACTTCGGCGTTCCATAAAAACTGCACGCCATGGCGTGTGGCAAGCGCTACCAGTGCGTCAACCAGTCTTGCCATGCCACCGCGAACAAACCACACGCCCCATTTGCGTTCAAGGTAGTGAATCAAACTGTAAATACTGGTGGTGTCGAACGGGTTGCCGCCAACCAGGAGTGGCTGAATACTGAACGCTTTGCGAATGTGAGCATGCTTGAAGTAGCGTGCCGTCAGGGCGTAAACCGAGCGGTCTGCTCGTAATCTCGCCATGGCAGGCAGCGCCTTGGCCATGGCGCGCCAGCCTAAAAATGCCTGCGTGCCCAGTTCTTCATAACCTTTTTCAAAAAGCTTTTTAGAGTGCTCCAGATAGGCTGGATAAGCCGCGGCATCGGCTTGGGAAAACTTGGCAATCTCTGCCTGAATTTGCTCAGTCGTGCCGCCGTAGTCCAAGTGCGAACCATCGGCAAATTGCATTTGATACCAAGGCTTGACAGGCATGAGTTCGACATGGTCCTCAAGCCGCTCACCTAGCAATGCGAACAATTCCTTGAACAGCACAGGTGCGGTGAGCACTGTGGGTCCGGCGTCATAGCGAAAAGTCAGCCCTTCAGCATGACGAACAAACTCGGCAGCCCGTCCACCGGGCTTGTCAAGCCGGTCAACCACCGTTGTATTCACACCGCGTGCTACAAGACGTATTGCTGCGGCGAGGCCGCCAAACCCTGCACCGACGACAACCGCTGCGCGAGTTGCCGTCGAAACACTATTTTGACACTTGGTGTCGGCTGGCAAATCAGATCTCAAGCTGTCAGTTGGCACCGATCATTGCCTCTGATTTAAGGCCGAGCAACACATTGCGAAGCTGATGGGCGTAGTCCCCCAGACATTCTCCAATGTTGTACGGCAAACGCTTCGCCAGCACAATCGCAAGATCAATTTTTTCAAGCCCGATCATTCTTGCTTTCTTCAAAGATTCGTCCAGGGAATTTGTCTCTTTAAAAATCGAAATAATGTTGTATACGTTTTTTGTAGTGCCAGAGAAGACATCGGCTTGGAAGTCGTGCAAATCATCCGCTATTTGATAGCCGACCGCAAAAGCCTCGGTTGCGTGCAAGGCTTGCGGCAAGTAGTCTTGATGGCCTGCTGCCAGAAGTACCAGTTCAAGGGGCAAGCCGAGCAAGGCACCCGACTTTGCCATTGCAATTTGCTGGTATCGCAATAATGCTGTTGCGTCATCGTCGAATGTTGACCTGCCAGCCGTCAAGTCAGCGCTTTGCCCTTCTATTGCCATGGCCACACGTTCGTGCACCAGTAAAATCATGTTTGCCAACGCCCGTGAGTCATCAAGTTGACAAAGCGTCATGTAGGCTGCGGACAACAGCAAATCTCCAGCGCAAATAGCCGTATTCGCTCCGAAACGAACCCACACGGCTTGCTGACCACGCCGAACCTCATCGCGATCCTGGATGTCATCGTGTATTAACGACGCGTTGTGCAGCAGTTCCACAGTTGCCGCAATAGCAATTGCATTTGCCGTGCTCAAACCCACTGCAAGCCCTGCATGAAGGGCTATCTTTGCTCTGACGCGTTGTCCCCCTGCACTTAAATGGTAGGCGGCAGCGTTTGAACCGCCCCTTTTTTCTTTTGAAAGATTAGTTGCTTTGGATTTGATGGATCCAAGCATTATTTCCTCAACTGCAATCAGTAAAGGCAAAAGTGGGTCCGGCACCAATGCTGGATGGACTGCAATACAAGTTTGCATGATTGATCCAGATTAAAAAGCTGCAAGTATTCATTTTTCTTGACAGGCTTTTCATATTGATGAAAAGCCTGTCAACCGGGACCGGCACATCAATTACTTCTTTGAACTTTCGGTTTCGCTTACTGCAACTTGCCAGATAATCAAACCGAATGCAATTTTATTAAGCACGTCTGCCAAGTTATAAATGATATTCAAGGCATTGACACTATTTTCCGGACTGCTGCCGGTTAGATAACCAAAGAAGTAGCCAAGCGGATAAATTGCCCAACCAAAGGTCACGATCAAGCGCATGGTCTTGAATGCAGATTGCACAGAAGGAGGCGCACTTTTAGCATTAATCTTGCTGGCTTCTCCAGCAAAAATTTCATACAAAATATATGCCCAGCCTACCATGCCGATGACAAAGGCAATCCATGTATTGAGATAACCGGCTTCACCCAAATAACCACCCACCAACATGACCAGTGTGCCGACCATCAGACGCCAAAAAACACCAACTGGCACTTTGGCAATGGCTGACAAGATCAGGTAAAACTCGATCATCAACAACGGTACTGTGATTAACCAATCGATGTAGCGAAACACCGTGGGCGTTGAGCCTGTGGTCACCCATACTTCCCGCATGTAAAAATAATGGACTGCTGCAACCAATGTCACCAGGCCAGACACCGTAAGTGATGTTTTCCACTTAGGTGAGACCCTGTCACGCTCTAAAAAGAAAAATACCGTTGCGGCAACCAGCGCCATGGAAATAAGCCAGAAGCTGATTCCGACGAAATCGTCTGGTTTTAATACGTCCCCGGAAGCAGCACTGGCTTGGCCAGCAACCAAAGCCAATGAGACGCCAGCACTGACGACTGCCAGTATTTTTGATTTAATAAATTTGAACAACATGCAGTACTCCAGAAAATGCATGACCGGTTAACAAAAAGAAATTCAGAATTCTTCACCAATCATGATTTCAGTGATCTCGTATTGACGAGTCCAAACTAATCATGAATTTGCAGTGTATGTGATGCTGCTCATCAGGATAAAATAATTTTTTCAATAACGCAATTGACACACTAACGCGAACCAAGAAAACTGATAACACAACTTATTAAATTTGAATTTTCAGGTTTCAGCTTTCTATTCTAGTGACTGGCAATGCTGAAGGTTTTATGAGTCGTGGTTTTTACGGTTATTCATTCATTACTTTGCTGTTTAAAAAAAAACGGCCGCCAAGCGGTAGCCGACTTTTAAAGTTGCGGATCATGTGGCAGCTCGGTAGCTGTGCTCAAGTGTCATGTTCCACCTCGCCAAGCTATTGGTGCTGAGCATGCGATCTGATAAAACTCGGGCAAGTCGAAAGCGGCCAAGTCCACAGGCAGTTTTTCTTGGTTCAGGCAACCCGTTGCGCGTGGCTGAACTGCCGGTTTTTGAGCGCCACGTTGAGCAGGCGTTGTGCTTGAATCACCCGTTTTTGCAAAACGTGAAGATGCAAACGGGTGGAAAGGCCTTACCCGAAAATCCCTGCCCGCGTCAGATTCATGGCGTGAACAGGAGGCAATTCCGGATCTTCAAGGTGCTGGGATCAAAGTCAGCCCAGTACTCCAGCGGCAACTGGAAAGCGACTTGACCCGGAGGGTTTTTATAGCCGTTCGCGTTCCCGGACGTCTGACCGGGTTCCCATAAGGCAAGCCTGAAGAGGCTGCGCGCACTCAGTGCGAAAGGCTTTGTTCATCAAAATGCGCAATGCTTCATTGTTAACGTGCAGGAATGCCGCACTACCAGTGAACATTCCTCACCAACCCGAGCTTTACTCCACCGTGACGCTCTTGGCCAGGTTGCGTGGCTTGTCGACATCGGTGCCGCGCGCGCAGGCGGTGTGATACGCCAGCAACTGCAGCGGCACGACGTGCAGCAGCGGGCTGAGCGCGCCGTAATGCTCGGGCATGCGGATGACGTTCACGCCTTCGCTGCTGTCGATACGGCTGTCGGCGTCGGCCAGCACATACAGCACGCCGCCCCGGGCGCGCACTTCCTGCATGTTGCTTTTGAGCTTTTCCAGCAGCGCGTCGTTCGGCGCGACGGTGACGATGGGCATGGCGTTGGTGACCAGCGCCAGCGGGCCGTGCTTGAGTTCACCGGCCGGGTAGGCCTCGGCATGGATGTAGCTGATTTCCTTCAGCTTGAGCGCGCCTTCGAGCGCAATCGGGTAGTGCATGCCGCGCCCCAGAAACAGCGCGTTTTCCTTTTTCGCAAAGTCCTCGGACCAGCTGATGATCTGCGGCTCCAGCGCCAGCACGGCCTGCAGCGCGGCAGGCAGGTGGCGCAGGGCCTTGAGGTGGCCCGCCTCCTGGTCTTCGCTCAGCCGCCCCTTGGACTGGGCCAGCGCCAGCGTCAGCAGGAACAACCCGGCCAGCTGCGCGGTGAACGCCTTGGTCGAGGCCACGCCGATCTCGACGCCGGCTCGGGTGATGTAGGCGAGCTTGCATTCGCGCACCATGGCCGAGGTGGCCACGTTGCAGATGGTCAGCGTCTGCGTCATGCCCAGGCTTTGCGCATGGCGCAACGCAGCCAGCGTGTCGGCGGTTTCGCCGCTCTGGGTGATGGTGACGACCAGCGTGCGCGGATTCGGCACCGAGGTGCGGTAGCGGTATTCGCTGGCGACCTCGACCTGCGTCGGGATGCCGGCGATGGACTCTAGCCAGTACTTGGCGGTGCAGCCGCTGTAGTAGCTGGTGCCGCAGGCCAGGATCAGCACCGAATCGATGTCCCTGAAGGTGCGATACGCCTCGTCGCCGAACAGCTCGGGCACGATGCCATTGATGCCTTCGAGCGTGTCTGCAATGGCGCGCGGCTGCTCGAAGATTTCCTTTTGCATGTAGTGGCGGTAGGGGCCGAGTTCTGCCGCACCGCTGTGCGCATGCACCGTCTTGACTTCGCGCAGGGCGCGCTGGTGGTGGCGGTCAAAAATCCAGTACTTGCCAAGTTGCAGATCGACCAGGTCGCCTTCTTCCAGGTAGACGATCTGGTCGGTGACGCCGGCCAGCGCCATCGCGTCGCTGGCAAGGAAGGTGTCGCCGTGGGTGTCGCCCGACCCCACGCCCAGGATCAGCGGCGAGCCGGCGCGCGCGCCGACGACGCGGTGCGGCTCGTCCTTGCAGAAAGCGGCAATGGCATAAGCGCCGTGCAGTTGCGCCACGGTGGCCTTCAGCGCCTCGAACAGGTCGCCGTCGTACAGGCTGTCCATCAGGTGGACGATGACTTCGGTGTCGGTCTGGCTTTCGAACACATAGCCCCGGGCCTGCAGGGCAGCGCGCAGTTCGTCGTGGTTTTCAATGATGCCGTTGTGCACCAGCGCGATCTTGCCCGGCCGCGCCGCACTGCCCGCACCGGTGCCATGGCTGAAATGCGGGTGCGCATTGTGCACGGCAGGCACGCCGTGGGTGGCCCAGCGCGTGTGGGCAATGCCCGTGCCGCCTTCGATGTGTTCGCTGCTGACCTGCGCCTGCAACTCGGACACGCGTGCGGTGCTGCGCGCGCGCTTCAGGCCATTGGCGTACACCGCCACGCCGCAGGAGTCATAGCCCCGGTATTCCAGCCGCTGCAGGCCCTGCACAAGGATGGGAACAATGTTTCGGCTGGAAACCGCTGCAACGATGCCGCACATGAAAAGCACTCCTGAAAAAATGATGGACTGATGCTACGGATTAACGAGCTGTCAATGTGATCGAAATATCATCATTTTTGAAATTAAATTTCAAAAATGATGAGCTTTGAAATTATATTTCTTTAATAATATCTTTATGGAAGAAATATTTCTGGACCCGACCGACATCAAGCTGCTGGAATTTCTACAAGCAGATGCCAGCTTGAGCAATCAGGCGCTGGCCGAACACGTGCATGTGTCGCCGCCGACCTGCCTGCGGCGTGTCAAGCGGCTGCGTGATGCAGGGCTGATCGAATGTGAGATTGCCGTGCTGAACGCCGACCGGCTGGCGGCCGCGCTGGGCCACGGGCTGACCGCGCTGGTCGAGATTTCGCTGGACCGCCAGGGTGCCGAGGGGCTGGAGGCGTTCGAGGCGCGGGCCGTGATGGACGACGCAGTGCAGCAGTGCTACCGGGTGTCGCCGGGGCCGGACTTCATGCTGGTGGTGCATGTGGCTGACATGCCGGCTTATCTGGCGCTGGCGCAGCGGCTGTTTACCAGCGATGCGAATGTGCGCAATGTGAAGGCTTTCTTTAGCCTGAAGCGAGCCAAATTTAGGCCTAAAGTGCTGTTTGCGCAATGACTGCTTGCGTATTCAGCTATTGAATTCATAGCTCTGTTTTGTTTGTTTGGGCTGGTGAGTTGTTTGCTCGCTAGCTGGCGCTGCTTGATTGGGCTGGCCGGGGGTAGCCCGGCGGCTACTCACTTTCTTTATTTCGCCAAAGAAAGCAAGCAAAGAAAGGCGACCCCTGCTGTCCGCGACCCCTTCGCTTCGCTACGGGGCACCCTGCGGTGTTCAGTCCAGCCGGGGTCTCGTGCAAACTCGCCTTCGGCTCAAACAAGCACAAGCCCTGATCCGTCTGGCCTTGCGCTCCTCAGCGCAGACAGAAGGGGCCGGGGAATGGAATATACAGGCCAATACAAACAGCCGAACAGCCGAACAGCCGAACAGCCGAACAGCCGAACAGCCGAACAGCCGAACAGCCGAACAGCAAAAGCCAAACAGACCTCGCACCCAATAAATAAAAAATACTACAAATTTAATAGCTGCTTATGCATACCCAATATGCGCAAAAGGCATTTTTGACTCCGAATTCTCCCCCCTCCCCACCCCGTTCTGGCTGGGCCTGTGATGAGTGGCAAAAGCGGGATCAGGGCCGCGCGCTGTTTGAGCGAAACGAAGTGAAGCGAGTTTGCGCGGACCCCCGCTTTTGTCGCTCATCACAGGTTGCCCGAAGCGCAGCGAAGGGACCCGGACAGCCGGGTCGCCTTTTCTTTGGTGACTTTCTTTTGGCGAAGCAAAAGAAAGTTACTTGCCGCCGGGCAACCCCCGGCCAGCAAAACCAAGCAGAGAAAACAAAGCCACGAACGCAAGAGCAGCCAGCGCAAGACAGCATTGCGCCAACAGCCAATAAACCCCTCAGCCCTTGGATTTCTTCAAAGGCCGCGACCAGTTCGCAAGGTTCACCTGCTTGCCCCGCGCCACACTCAAACTGCCAGCAGGCACATCCTTGGTGATCGTCGAGCCCCCGCCCACCGTACTTCCCGCGCCAATCGTCACCGGCGCCACCAGCACGCAGTTGCTGCCGATGTGCACATCGGCCTCCATCACCGTGCGGTGCTTGTTGGCGCCGTCGTAGTTGGCGGTGATGCTGCCCGCGCCATAGTTCACGCGCTCGCCGACCGTGGCATCGCCCAGGTAAGCCAGGTGATTGGCCTTGGCGCCCCGCGCCATCGTGGAGTTCTTGACCTCGACAAAATTGCCGATATGCACCTCGGCGCCCAGCCTGGCCCCGGGCCGCAAGCGCGCAAACGGGCCGACCAGCGCGCCCTCGCCCACCTGCACGCCCAGCGCTTCGCCGTCGATGTGGGTGAACGGATGGATCACCGCGCCGGAGGCAATCGCCGCGTTCGCAATCACGCAGTTGGCGCCAATGCGCACGCCCTGCCCCAGACTGACCTGGCCGTCAAACACGCAGTTCACGTCGATCTCGACATCCGCGCCGCAGGTCAAGATGCCGCGCACGTCCAGCCGCGCCGGATCGGCCAGGCGAACGCCCTGATCCATCAGGCCGACCGCCAGGCGCCGCTGGTACACGCGCTCCAGCTCGGCCAGCTGCACCGGGCTGTTGACGCCTGCAACCTGCGCGGCATCAATAATCTGGTGCGCCACCACGGCCACGCCGTCGGCCACGGCGAACTTCACGATGTCGGTCAGGTAGTACTCGCCCTGCGCATTCTGGTTGTCCAGACGCTCCAGCCAGCGGCGCAGCAGGCGCGTCGGCACGGCCATGATGCCGCTGTAGATTTCATGGATGGCGCGCTCGGCTTCGCTGGCGTCCTTGTGCTCGACGATGGCGCGCACCTGGCTTGATGCCTGGGTGCCGGCGCGAACGATGCGGCCATAGCCGGTCGGGTTGTCCATGCTGAGCGTCAGCAACGCCAGCCGCTGACCGCCGCATTGCGCCAAAAGGGCCTCCAAGGTTGCGGCCTGCGTCAGTGGCACATCGCCCGACAGCACCATCGTGATACCGTCGTCGTCCAGAAAGGGCATGGCCTGCTGCACCGCGTGACCGGTGCCGAGTTGCGGCTCCTGGCGCGCGAACTTCAAGCCCAAAGCGGCTGAAGCGCCCGTCCTGCCTTCGCAGGCTGCTTCAACTTGCATGGCACCGTGGCCGGTGATGACGACCGCCTGGCGGGCCGATAACTGCGCGGCGCAGTCCATGACATGCGCCAGCAAAGCGCGTCCGCCCAATCGGTGCAACACTTTGGGCAATGCGCTTTTCATCCGCGTGCCTTTGCCAGCGGCCATGATGACAACGTCAAGAGGGTTCGACATGAGATTTCCTGTGAATTTTGGACTGCTAAAAAAAACCAAGGCGCGGCCCGGCCGGCGCTTTTGCTCCCGGATTATCGGGGTGCTCGGCGTGCTGGCTGTGGCTGGCGTGCTGCAGGCCTGCAGCGTCATGAAGCTGGCCTACAACCAGGCGCCCGACCTGGCTTACTGGTACCTTGACGATTACCTGGACTTCACGGGCGAACAAAGCCTGCGGGTCAAGGCCGGTTTGAGCCAGCTCCAGACCTGGCACCGGCAGACGCAGCTGCCGGTCTACATCACGGCGCTGCAGCAGTTGCAGCAGCAGCTCCCGTCAGACACCACCGCCGCAGCCGCCTGCACGGTGGCCGCCGACGTGCGCAAAAATCTTGGCGCGATGACGCAGCGGGCCGAATCGCTGGCCGCCGGAGTGGTCGTCATGCTCCAGCCGGACCAGCTCAAGCACATGGCGCAAAAGTTTGCAAAAACCAATGCCGAGGCTGAAGACGAACTGGAAGACGACCGCGTTAAAACCCGGCAAGGCAAGCGCTACCAAAAACTGCTCAGCCGCGCCGAGAGCCTGTATGGGACGCTTGACGAGCCGCAGCGCGCGGTCATTGCGCGACGTTTGGAAAAGTCCCGTTTTGACCTGCGCGTGCTGTTTGCCGAAAGGCAGCGTCGTCAACGCGACGCGCTGCAAACGCTGCAGCCCATGGCGGGCGGCCAGTCTTCAGCCGCGCAGGCGCAGGCGGCTTTGCGCGGACTGGTCGAACGCACCCTGAACCCGCTGGAGCCCGTCTACCGGCGCTATCTCGACGAACTGAGCCAGGAAAACTGCCAAAGCTTTGCCGAACTGCACAACAGCACGACGCCGGCGCAGCGCAGCAAGGCTGTGGAAACCCTCAAGGGCTACGAGCAGGACTTCAGGATTCTGAACGAAAGCAAATCCTGATACAGGCAACTGGCGGGGCGTTGCGCCGTGCCGCGCTACAGAAGCGGCACCTTGCGCGGCGGCGTGTCGTAGTAATCGGCCAGCCGCTCCAGCGCCTTGGAATTGAGCAGCCAAAGCCGCCCGCCGTGTATGTCGTGCAGCCCGAGCAACTTCAGCCGCCGCAGCGTCTTGTTGGTGTGCACCAGCGACAGCCCCAGGGTGTCGGCGATGTGTTGCTGGTTGACCGGAAATTCAACCGATCCTTCGTGCGCCAGCCCGAGCCGCTCCAGCCGGCGGTACAAATGCATCAGCAGCATGGCGACACGCTCGGCGGCATTGCGCTGGCCGGTGGTCAGCAGGTTGTCATCGACCATGCCTTCCTCGCGAGCGGCCAGCCAGGTGGTGTCGTATCCCAGGCGGGGGAAACTGCGGAACAGATCCAGCAGGCCTTCACGCGGAAACGCACACAGGCTGACATCGGTCACGGCCTCGATGCCGTGCATGGCGCCGTCGCCGAACTCCTGCTGCAGGCCGATCAGGTCGCCCGGCAGCAGGAAATTGAGGATCTGCCGGCGCCCGTCGCTCAAGGTCTTGTAGCGAAACGCCCAGCCTTCGTACAGCGTGTACAGCCGCCCGTTGGGCTTTTGCTCATGGATCAGGGTACTGCCGGCCTGCCGGGTCAGGGCGTTGCTGCGAAACGATTCGATGAACGCCAGTTCTTCACCCGACACCGCCGTGAAGGCACCGGTCTTTCGAAGCCGGCAAGCTGCGCATGGCGGCGGACAGGAGACGGGAACGGGTTGAAGAGTACGCATGCATGCCCTTGGCAAAAATGAACTGAAACACTGTGTCTTTTGACATTGTTCTGATCTGCACAGCCTTGTACATTCTGCCGTACCGCCATGCACATGCCATCTTCCGATCTCCACGAAATCATTTACGTCAGCACCCTTGCCGATGACACGCCGGTCCGCGCGGTCGCCGACATTGCCATGCAGGCGCGCAGCAACAACCACCAGTCGGACATCACCGGTCTGCTGGTGTTCGACGGCCTGCATTTTTGCCAGCAACTCGAAGGCGGTGCCCAGAAAGTGGCCGCCGTCATGGCGCGCATCCAGGGCGATCCGCGTCACCGCAATGTCGAGGTTTTGCACCAGGGGCCGCTGGACCAGCGGCGCTTCAGGCGCTTCAGCCTGGGCTATACGTCAGTGGAAGATATTGAACTGCTGGAGCGGCTGCAGCGGCTGAAGGGCCAGGCGGCGATTGATGGTTTCGTGGCCTTGCTGTCTGGGCTGGACCTGGACGGGTAAACGGATGGATTCGTTGCGAAACGCCATGCCGCCAAGCCCAGGACGCGGCGCAGGCATGCGAAACGATTTGCGCTGCGCAGCCTATATTGGCTGCCGATAAATATCAATGAAATCAGCGCTTACCTCATATAGATATTGCCTAGGCAGCTATATATTCAATAGCATCCAGATAAAAGGCCATGCTTTCACAGCGGCCAGGCCACGCCCTGGTCGTTAAGCAGTACATCGAGCGCAATGTCGTGCGGCTCGGGCAGCAGGTCGGGCAGCCAGCCGTGGCTGAAACCCAGCCCCACCGTGACCGGGCGCGGCGACAGCGTGGCCAGGGTGCGGTCGTAGAAACCGCCGCCATAGCCCAGCCGGTAGCCGCCTGGCCCGTAGCCGACGCAGGGCACAAACAGCAGCGTGGGAACGATCACCTCGGTGTCCTTGGGCTTGGGAATGCCGTAGGCGTCTTCCTCCATTGGGCAGCCGGGGTACCAGGCGTGAAAGGTCAGCGTCTTGTGCAGCTTGTTGACCACCGGCAGCCCAATCTTGCGCGGCGACCTGCCCGCTATGCTTTCGGTAGCTAACTGCGCTTGCGCCGCCTGCGCAGAAGCCGTATTTTCCTTGAATTCGGGGGCCAGCACGGCGTCTTCCTGCCAGCGGTACAGCGCCGGCAGCGGGTCGAACTCGCCCTTGATCGGCCAGTAGGCACCAATCACCTCGTGCTTTGATCCGACCAGCCAGATGCGCATCACCCGCTGGAGCAGGTCAGCCCGGGCCAGCCGGTCGGGCATGTCGAGGCGCGACTGCACCAGTGCTTTGCGTGTACTTAATTTGTCCATAATCCTCCAATGCTATACAAAATTTTATGCAGCGCGGCAGTTTCAGCCGTGCTGGCCGTTCCAGCCCTGGCGCAAACCTCTTCCAGCACCTTCACGCCGGGTGCCAATGCCGAGGGTGACAGCCTGATTGCGGAGATGAGCAAAGCCTATCGAAGCAACAACAAGGGCCGGTTGACGCAACTGCTGCCGCAGGCCCGGGGTCTTGCGCTGGAGCCTTGGGCTGCCTACTGGGAACTCAAGGCGCGGCTGGACGAAGCCAGTCCGCAGGAAGTGCAGGAGTTTTTGCGGCGCTACGCCGGCAGCTACCAGGAAGACCGGCTGCGCAACGACTGGCTGCTGCTGCTGGGCCAGCGCCGCGACTGGGACGCGTTTTCTGCCGAATACCCGAATTTCCGCATGAACGACGACCGTGAAGTGCGTTGCTATGCGTTGCTCGTCGAGCACCTGAAAAACCCGTCGCTCGATGTGCGCCTGTCAGATGAAGTGCGCAAGAACTGGTACGCCCAGCGCGATGCGGACGACGGCTGCACCGCTGCGGCCGAACGGCTGATGGGCAGCAAAAACCTTACCTCGCTCGATGTCTGGCAAAAAGCCCGCCTGGCCCTCGAAAGCAACCGCCCCAAGGCCGCCCGGGATGCGGTGCAAATCGTGGCGCCCGAAGCGCTGGCCATGGTGGCCGAGCTGAACAACAGCCCGATCAAGTTTTTGTCCGGCAAATACCTGGCGCTGCGCACGGTACGCAAGGAAATCATCACCCTGGCGCTGGTCAAGCTGGCCGCCAGCGATTCGGAAGGCGCCGCTTTTCAGCTTGACGGGAAATGGTCGCTGCAGCTCACCGCCGAGGAACGCAACTGGGTCTGGGGCCTGATCGGCAAGCAGACGGCCAGCCGCATGGGCACGGTGCCGGCGGGCGATGCGCTGGCGTATTACGCCCGGGTCACCAAGGACACCGACCTGACCGACGACATGCTGGCCTGGAAAGCCCGCGCCGCGCTGCGCGCCGGCACCTTGCCCAGCTGGCAACTGGTGCTGCAGGCCATCAATGCCATGAGCGAAGAAGGCCGCGCGGACCCGACCTGGACCTACTGGAAGGCGCGCGCGCTGCTGGCCACGTCAACGCCAGACATTGCCACCGCCGTCATCACGCCGCAAGGCCCGGCAACCACCATGGTCATCGCGCCGCAGCGTGCCGAGGCGCTGGCGCTGCTGCGCTCCATTGCCTCGGTGCGCGGCTTTTATGAGCAGCTCGCGCTCGAAGAACTGGGCCTGAAGATTTCCGTGCCGCCACGGCCGGCCGCCCTGACCGCCGAAGAAAAAAATGCAGCACTGGGCAACCCGAGCCTGATGCGGGGGGCCTACGCCATCCAGACCGGGCTGCGGTCAGAAGGTGTGCGCGAATGGAACTACGCCACCAACCTGCACCGCAATGGCGGCATGACCGAGCGCGACCTGCTGGCCGCTGCCCAGCTGGCCTGCGACCGCCAGATCTGGGACCGCTGCATCAACACCAGCGAGCGCACCACCAGCGTGGCCGACTTCGAGCAGCGTTTTCCGATGCCGTTTCGCGATGCCGTTGTCAGCCGCAGCCGGGGCATCGCCCTGGACCCGTCCTATGTCTATGGCCTGATTCGCCAGGAAAGCCGCTTCATCATGAACGCCCGCTCGGGCGTGGGCGCTTCCGGGCTGATGCAGGTCATGCCCGCCACGGCGCGCTGGACCGCCCGCAAAATCGGCCTGGACAGCTTCACGCCCGACCAGATCAACGACCGCGACACCAACATCACCATCGGCACCGCCTACCTCAAGCTGGCACTGGACGACCTGAACGGCTCGATGCCGATGGCCGCCGCCGCCTACAACGCCGGGCCGGGCCGGCCGCGCACCTGGCGCAACGGCCCGGTGCTCGACGCTGCCATCTGGGCCGAAAACATTCCGTTTTCCGAAACCCGCGACTATGTCAAAAAAGTCCTGTCCAACACCACCAGCTATGCGGCCATCCTGACCGGCCAGCCGCAGTCTCTGAAAAGCCGCCTGGGCAAGGTCGGACCGCGCGATGCAGCCACGCCCGAGCCCTACAAAGACTTGCCCTGAAGCGCGGCCCGGCCGTCGAAGCGGACCGGCGTCGGCCTTTGTCATCGTTGGGGAAAATCAATAAACCTGCGGACTGCACATTCACCTACAGCCAGGCAACCGGCTATCTGCTATGGTTTTGAAATGTCCCTGCCTGCTGAAAACCTTCCCCGCATCACGCCCGAAACGGCGCTTTTCCTTGACTTTGACGGCACGCTGGTGGCGCTGGCGGCGCAGCCCGAACTGGTGCAAATTCCCCAGGGCCTGACAGGAACGCTGGCCGAACTGCACCGCCGGTTGAGTGGTGCGCTGGCGCTGGTTTCGGGCCGGCGCCTGCTGGACCTGGACGGTTTTCTGGCGCCGCTGATGCTGCCGGCGGCCGGCGAACATGGCGCGCAGCGCCGCACCGCCGACGGCCTGATGGTCAGCGCGCCCCCGGCGGACCTGGGGCAACTGCTGCAGGCGGCGCAAGGCCTGGTTGACCGCCATCCGGCGCTGAAGCTGGAACGCAAGAACCTGGCCCTGAGCCTGCACTACCGGCAGGCCCCCGAACTCGAAAGCCTGTGCCTGCAGGTGATGCGCGAAGCGCTGGGCCGCAGCCAGGGCGTCGAGATGATGCAGGGCAAATGCGTGATCGACCTGAAACCCGAGGGCTTCAGCAAGGGCACGGCGATCAATTTTTTCATGGCCGAAGCGCCGTTCGCCGGCCGCGTTCCGGTGTTTGCCGGTGACGACGTGACCGACGAGGCGGGTTTCGAGGCGGTGCAGCGCATGGGCGGCCACGCCATCAAGGTCGGCCCGGGGCCGACGCTGGCACGGCACCGCTGCGACGGCGTATTGCAATTGGCCGCGTGGCTGCAATCGGCCGTGGCGTCCCTGTCCGGCCCGGGTGTGCCCGCCCGCCCTGCGGGGTTTGCAGCATGAGCGCCCCGGTCTCAACCCTGCAGTTTTCGCCCCCTGCGCCGCCATCGCTGTCGCTGGGCGTCATCGGCAACTGCGCCTTCAGCGCACTGGTCGATGTGCGCGGGCGCATTGTCTGGTGCTGCCTGCCGCGCTTTGACGGCGACCCGGTGTTCAACGCGCTGCTGGACGAGAGCGACCAGGCCAGCGCCTTCGCCATCGAAATCGAGAATTTTTCCCACTCCCAACAGTTCTACGACCCGAACACGGCCGTGCTGCGCACGCAGCTGTTCGACACCAGCGGCCAGGCGGTCGAGATCACCGACTTCGCGCCGCGCTTTTACAGCCGCTCGCGTTTTTTCAAGCCGATGATGCTGGTGCGCCGGGTGCGCCCGATTCACGGCGCGCCGCGCATCCGCGTGCTGCTTGACGTGCTGTTCGACTGGGGCCGTTCGCGTCCGGTGGTCACCCAGGGCAGCAACCACCTGCGCTTTGTCGGCGATGCGCTGACGCTGCGGCTGAACACCGATGCGCCGCTGTCGCACCTGCTGTCCAAGCAGCCTTTTGTGCTGACCCGCGAGCACAATTTTTTGCTCGGCTCTGACGAGTCATTGTCTGGCGGCATCGCCGACACGGCACGCCTGTTCGAGCAGGAAACACTGGCCTACTGGCGCAAGTGGAGCCAGCGGCTGCACATTCCGGTGGAATGGCAGGAAGCGGTGATCCGCGCGGCCATCACGCTCAAGCTGTCGCTGTTCGAGGACACCGGCGCGATCGTCGCGGCCATGACCACCAGCATTCCCGAGGCGCCGAACAGCGGCCGCAACTGGGACTACCGTTTTTGCTGGCTGCGCGATGCCTTCTTTGTGGTGCGGGCGCTCAACAGCCTGTCCGAAGTCGGCACCATGGAGGACTACCTGCGCTGGCTTGGCAATGTCGTGGTCCAAGCCGACGGCGGGCATATCCAGCCCCTGTTCGGCATCGGCCTGGAAATGGAGCTGCCTGAAGCGGTGTATGGCCATCTGGGCGGCTACCGGGGCATGGGACCGGTGCGCGTGGGCAACCAGGCGCAGGAGCATTTCCAGCACGACGTGTACGGCAACGTGGTGCTGGGCGCGGCCCAGGCGTTCCACGACCACCGGCTGCTGCACCGCGCGGGCGCGGCCGAATTCACCCGCCTTGAAGCGGTCGGCGAGCAGGCCATTCGCTGCTATGACCAACCCGACGCCGGCATGTGGGAGCTGCGCACCCGCGCCCGGGTGCACACCTCTTCGGCGCTGATGTGCTGGGCCGCTTGCGACCGGCTGGGCAAGATCGCCGTCACGCTGAAGCAACCCGAGCGCGCGCTGTACTGGAGCGGCCATGCACAGGTGATGCGCGAGCGCATCCTGCGCGAGTCCTGGAGCGAGGAGCGCCAGGCCTTTGCCGAAAGCTTTGGCGGACGCGACCTGGACGCCAGCGTGCTGTTGATGATCGAGGTCGGCTTCATCGAACCAAAAGACCCGCGCTTCGTGGCGACCGTGGACGCGCTGGAAAAGTATTTGTGCGACGGCCCCTACATGCGCCGCTACGAGGCGCCCGACGACTTCGGCAAGCCCGAGACGGCGTTCAACATCTGCACCTTCTGGCGCATCGACGCGCTGGCGCGAATCGGCCGCAAGGACCAGGCGCGGGAGATTTTCGAAACCATGCTCGCCGCCCGTAACCATGTCGGCCTGCTGTCCGAAGACACGCACCCGGTGACCGGCGAGATGTGGGGAAACTTTCCGCAAACCTATTCCATGGTCGGCATCATCAACGCCGCGATGCGCTTGTCGGCGCCCTGGGACAGTCAGGTATGACCCCCACGCTCCGCCGCTTCGCGGGTCGCTGCCCTCCGAGGAGACCGTCCCGCCTGCGGCCTGGCAAAGCCAGTTCCGCGGCCGGTGCTGGCACTGGTTTGCACCTCGTGCTGCGTCGCGCCTCGTTTCTTTAATTTCCACCCCTGGCAGAAAATCTATGGCTCGATTGGTTGTTGTTTCCAACCGCATTGCCGACCCGCGCAAGTCGGCGGCGGCTGGTGGCCTGGCGGTGGCGCTGGGCGATGCGCTGTCGACCAATGGCGGGCTGTGGTTTGGCTGGAGCGGCACGGTGGTCGAAAACGGCACGCCGGGCGAAGGCGAGGTGCACACCCACCACTCGGGCAATGTCACCCTGACCACAGTGGACCTGTGCAAGGAAGACCACGACAGCTACTATCTCGGCTACAGCAATGGCGTGCTCTGGCCGGTGTTTCATTACCGGCTCGACCTGGCCGATTTCGATGCCGGCTACATCGGCGGCTACCGGCGCGTGAACAAGCTGCTGGCGCGCAAGCTGATGCCGCTGCTCCTGCCCGACGACATCATCTGGGTACACGACTACCACCTGATCCCGATGGCGGCCGAGTTGCGCGCCATGGGTTGCAAGAACCGGATCGGGTTTTTCCTGCACATTCCACTGCCGCCGCCGCTGATCCTGGCTGCCGTGCCGCAACACGAATGGCTGATCCGCTCGCTGTTCGCCTATGACGTGGTGGGCTTTCAGTCCCAGGCCGACATCGAGCATTTCGCCAGCTATGTCGGCAGGGAAGTCGGCGCCGAAACATTCGACGCGCACCAGTTCCGCGCCTTTGGCCGCAAGGTGCATGCGCAAGCCTTTCCGATTGGCATCGACGTGGACGAATTCGACGCGCTGACGCATGCCAAGGAAGGCCGCGACATGTACCAGCGCATGAAAAAGGAGTTCTCGCGCCGGCGCATTCTGCTGGGCGTCGAGCGGCTCGACTATTCCAAGGGCCTGCCGCAGCGCGTGAAGGCGTTTCGCGAACTGCTGAAAAATTACCCGGAAAACATCCGCAGTGCGACCCTGATTCAAATTGCCTCGCCCAGCCGCGAGGCGCTGGACACCTACGCCGGCCTGCGCCAGGAGCTGGAGAGCCTGTGCGGCGCCGTCAATGGCGACTACGGCGAATTGGACTGGATGCCGGTGCGCTATATCCACCGCAACGTTGCCCGCAAGCGCCTGCCGGGGCTGTACCGCGTGGCCGACGTGGCACTGGTCACGCCGCTGCGCGACGGCATGAACCTGGTGGCCAAGGAATTCATCGTCGCGCAGGACCCGGCCGACCCCGGCGTGCTGGTGCTGTCTCGCTTTGCCGGCGCGGCCGAGCAGCTCAAGGAAGCCATCCTGGTGAACCCGTACGACGTGCACGGCACGGCCGAAAGCATCCAGCTGGCGCTGCAGATGCCGCTGATCGAGCGCCAGCGGCGACACCAGCAATTGCTGGAGCGCGTGCGCAGCCAGGACGTGCACTGGTGGCGCAAGGCTTTCTTGGAAACGCTGGCGGCCTGCGAGCCCGACTGAGCCACCTGCCGTTGGTCGGGCCAGCCTGCGTCAGGCGACCAACGCGAGCGCCGCAAAGTCGCCGACCTGCTCGCCCAGGCCGGCCGGCACCAGCGTGCAGCCGTCGGTCAGCGCGGGCAGCCGGCCCTTGAGTTGCGCCTGCAGGCGCGGCAGCAGATAGTCGCGGTGGTGCCAGAAGACACTGCCGCCCAGGCTGACGCGCTGCAGGTCCAAGGTGACGACCAGGTTGTAGAGCATCCGGCCCATCACCTGGCATATCGCATCAATAATGGCGATGGCGCCCGTCTCGCCTGCCTTGGCAGCTATCAAAACACTGGCAGCATCAGGATAGGCAGGAAAACGCCGGGGCAGCGCGTTGCCGGCCACCAGCGCCTCGACATCGCCGATGTTGCCGCAGCCGCACAGCGCGTCCAGGTTGTCGCTGACAAACATGTGGCCCGCATGCCCGGCATTGCCGTTCTTGCCGCGCAGCACCCGGCCATCGACGCACAGGCCAACGCCGACGCCGGTGCTCCAGGTCACGTAAGCGCAGTGGTCCAGGCCCTGCAACGCGCCCCAGCGGCGCTCGGCCTGCAGCGCGGCAATGCCGTCGTTCTCTACCTGCACCCGGGCAAACGCCTCGCGCAGCGGCGCTTCGAGCACAGCCGTGGTCCAGTCGTTGGGCAGACCGCGCTCTGCGCCGGCCATGCCGCCACAGATATTCGGCGACGCCAGTTCCACCAGCCCCTGGTTCAGCACAAACGGGCCGCAGGAGGCCACGCCGACGGCGGCGATGTCACGCGCGTCGATATGCGCGGCCTGGCAGCTGGCGCCAATCATGCGCAGCACTTGCCGGGCCAGCGCATCGGGCGCGCCCTGTTTGGCGGTCGGCTCGACCAGACGGCCGAGAGCCCCACGCGCGTTGACCACGTTGACCGCCACCTTGGTGCCGCCAATGTCAACGCAGGCCACGGGCGCCGCCCCGTCATCCAGGCGAAGTTCGGACAGCATGGGCAAGAAAGGTGAAGAAGCGTTCATGGCAGGCACGTCCTTGTTGATGGGTCAGGTCAGATCAGCTTGCTGACCAGGCTGGCGGCAAAGCTCAGCAAAATGGTGGTGGTCACCGGCACAAACCCTTCACGGCCAAACAGGCGAAACCGCAAATCGCCCGGCAGCTTGCCAAAGCCCGGTTTTTGCAGCAGCGGACTGAACCAGCTAATGAGCATCAGGGCCAGGAAAATGACGATGAACCAGCGGATCATGGACTGGAGTTTAGACGGCGACGGGCAGTGCCGCCGTGCACGACCCATCGAAGGATGGGACTGCGGTTGCTTGCCGTTACTAAGCTGCAGTTTACTTACCTCATGCCGCCCTCTCTACAGGTTAACCCGTATTAAACAATGCCGCAGGCCACGCTTTCGCGGCCCCGGGCCATGCGGCTTGAGCCCCCCCTCTAAGCCATCGTGAATTTTCAAGTGGAGAAAGCACATGCAAAAACACCTTCAAAACCTGGAAAGAGTCTGCCAAAAACTACAGTTCCGTTATGGCGATAACGATGAACTGGTCATTGAGTTCAAGCACGAACTCGAATCCCTCAAGACCAAAAAATCCCTGAATCGTTCGCGGACACTTCGAAACCAGGGTGAGCAAAACGCGAAATTAGCAGCACCGCTGCACTGAAAGCCGGCAATCGGTGGTGACGCCATTGCCGATACCCTCAAAATGACTGCTGAACCGACCTGCTCGCCCCAAGCGGCTTTCAGGCGCTGAAGGCCAGTTGCGGTGCGTGCACGGCAGCGCGCTTCGGCGAAAAGCGCTCAGCCTGCTCGGGCAGCACAAAGCGGCTGACAAGCGCTGCCAGTTCGTGCGCCTGGTGGCGCAGGCTCTCAGATGCCGCCGCCGACTGTTCCACGAGGGCCGAGTTTTGCTGGGTCATCTTCTCGAGTTGCGAGACGGCGGTGTTGACCCGGGAAATGTCCTGCGTCTGGGCGTGGGTGGCGCCGGTGATCTCGCGCAGGCTGAGAGCCACATTCTGGATCGCTTCCACGGTCTGGCCCATGGTCTGGCCGGCATAGTTCACCAGGTGCACGCCGGACTCCACCCGCTGCACCGACGCATGAATCATCGCCTTGATTTCCCGGGCGGCCGTGCTGGACCGGTTGGCCAGACTGCGCACTTCCGTCGCCACCACCGCAAAACCCCGGCCTTGTTCGCCCGCCCGCGCCGCTTCCACCGCCGCGTTCAGCGCCAGAATGTTGGTCTGAAAGGCAATGCCTTCGATTACGCCGATGATGTCCTCGATGCTGCGCGAGGACTGAAGTATCTCTTGCATGGTGCCGACCATCTCGCGCACCGCCTGGCCGCCCTGGACGGCCAGGGTCGAGGCCGAGGAAGCCATGGCGTCGGCACGATTTGCCGCCTTGGCCGACTGGTGCACGGCAGAGGTGATCAATTCCACCGATGCGGCGGTCTCCTGCAGGCTGCAAGCCGCTTGTTCCGTGCGGCTGGACAGGTCGGCATTGCCGCTGGCAATGTCGCTTGAAGCATGGCTGATGTTGTGGGTCGCTCCCTGCACCTGCTGCACCAAGGTGCGCAGCGCGCCCTGCATCACGCCCAGCGAGGTCAGCAGCCGACCGGCTTCGTCGCGCTCGTGCCCCTCGATGTCATGGCGCAGGTCCAGGCTGGCCACTCGGTCCGCCGTGGCGCCGGCCAGACGGATAGGCTGGGAGATGCTGCGCACCAGCCACCCGGACAGCACGGCGCCCAGCACCAGCGCGGCAATGCTGAACACGACCAAGGCCATGCGCGCCGTGGCGCTCCACCGGGCGATCTGGCTGGCGGCAGCGTCGATGGCCTGGCGCTGAAAATCGGCCAGAGCGGACACCGCGGCCAGAAGCGCATTGGACGCTGGCTGGAAGCGCGCCGAATACACCTTGCGGATGCGCTCGGTCAGCCCCGAGTCACGCGCCGCCACCAGTTCGGCTTGGGCCTTAGCAAAAACCTTGCCAGCCGCACTGATTTTTGTCAGCAATGCCTGCTCGTCCGTGGTCTGCAGGCGGCTTTGCAGCTGCTTCATCAGCGCGTCATAGCGCTGCTGCGTGGCCACGATATCAGCCGCCAGGATGTCGCCCACTTCGGGCTCGGAACTGAGCGCCATCGCCTTGTAGTTCGCCGCGTTGATTTCCTGGTGGCGGTAGGCATCCGTCACCAGCCTTTCGCTCGCCATGTTTTGCCGCACCATCTGCTCTGTCTCGCCGTTGACGTAGTAAAGCGACCAAAGCCCAATGGCAGAACCCATCATCGTCAGCAGCAAGATGGTGGAAAACGTGGCCAGCAGGCGTCGGCCCAGCGTATTGCGAAGGGGGGTGGTGATTTTTTGCATTTGATGGTTATGCCCTGCCACTGCCGTGGATCGCCAGCGAACGAGGACAGGAGCATGCAGGGTGAGGAGGGGTATGCAGGCATGTACCTGCCGCTGGATTAGACAGGCGCTCTATGACGGCGTCATGTCAGGCAACAGTAAGAAGGCGATTAAAAATAACCGACAGACGGTTTAATAGGCATCAAATAGGCATTTTAGGCACGGCCTACATGAATAAACAGCTATAAAATTAGTAGCAAAACGCGCCAGCACCCTGGCCGCCGTGCTTGCGCGCCAGATGATGCCAGCAGCGCTACAGCGTATGCAGGCGGTCGCCTGCCGAAAAGCCCATCGGTTCCCATACGGCGCTGCCTTTGGCGCCGAAGGCAATCACCTTGAACAACTCGCCCATCTCGTGCTCGTTGACCAGCTTTTGCGCCATGGCGCGCCCGGCCAGCGAAGCGTCTTGCAGCCTGTCCAGCAAGCCGCAGTTAAGCAAAAACCGCCCTTGGCTGGTGTAGCCCAGCACTTCCAGGCCGGCGTCCTGCCCGGCCAGCGCAATGCCGGTGAAGTTGACATGCGCGGTGATGTCTTTTTCGCCGACATCGGCCAGCGCGTCGCCGTCCGCCAGATGGGCGCGGTGGCACATCACCGTGCCCATGCTGCGCTGCGGGTGGTAATACTCGTTTTCGGGAAAGCCGTAATCGAGCAAGAACACCGCACCGGCTTCCAGCCGGTCAGCCAGCGTGCCCACAAACCCTTCGGCCTGGGGATGGATTTCGGTGACGTAATCGTGGCTGCCCGCGACTTCCAGCGGCGGTCGCAGCTGGGTTAATTGGTCGGCGTAGGCAAAACGGCCTGCATGCATCGCCACGCCGCGCTCGTGCCAGACGCCGTTCAGCCGGGCCAGCAGTTTTACCGGCATGGCATCGAGCACTTCGTTGCCCAGCACCACGCCGCGCATCCGCACCGGCAACCCGGTTGCCCAGCGCACCTTGCAGGCGTGCGCCGCCAGCCGTGTGCGCTGGCGTTCACGCAAAGAAACTGACAGATCGACAATCGTGTAGCGCACCACCTGGTCGCCCAGCGCGTCGAGCACCTGATGCGCCAGCGCGCCCGAACCCGCGCCAAACTCCCAGACTTCATCCGTACCCGTGGCCTGCAGCGCCTCGGCCACCTGCCCTGCCAGCGTGCAGCCAAAATGCGGCGACAACTCGGGCGCAGTCACGAAATCGCTGCCGCCGGTCTGCGCGCCATTGATGCTGTGGGCGACTGCAGGCATATGTCCGAATTTGAGCGAGTCGTTGGCGTAGTAGCCCATGCCCGGCTGGTACAGCGCCAGCGCCATGAAGGCATCAAAACCCAGCCATCCGCCGGCGTCGTCAATCGCCTTGGCTATCAGGGTTTGCAGGGTGTTCGTTAAAATGGAGCGATTCGTCATGTTTGTCACCAAGCCTGATTGTCTGCGATTCCCCCGGCCATCCAGCCTCTTCACTGACCTGACCTTTTGCACCACCCCATGACACCTGCCCTGCCCCGACCCGTGGTTCTTGTGACCGGCGCTGCCCTGCGGCTGGGCCGTGAAATCGCGCTGACGCTGGCCGCTGCGGGCTGGCAGGTGGCGGTGCATTACCGCCACTCGGCCCAAGACGCTCTTAAAACCGTAGCTGACTGTGACCGCCTGACGGGCGGATCAGCCGCTTTTGATGCTGATTTGTCAAACGAAGCCGCGGTGCGTGGCCTGCTGCCCCGCGTCATTGCGCATTTTGGCCGCGTCGATGCGGTGGTCAACAGCGCCTCGACCTTCGAGCACGACAGCGCCGCGACCTTTGGCTTTGCCGCGCTCGACAAGCACCTGCACAGCAACGCCGCCGCGCCCATCTTGCTGGCCCAGGCGCTGCATGCGCATGTCGTGTCGCGAAGCGCGCCAGAGCACGCCGGCCAGTGCGCGGTCGTCAACCTGCTGGACCAGAAGCTCTGGAACCAGAACCCCGATTTCTTGAGCTACACGCTGTCCAAAGCCGCGCTGGAAGCGGCCGGCACCATGCTGGCGATGGCGCTGGCGCCGCAGGTGCGGGTGGTCGGCGTCGCGCCCGGCCTGACATTGACCAGCCATCTTTTGAGCGACGCAGAATTTGCCGCGCGCCACCAGCTCTCGCCGCTGGGCCGTTCGTCCACGCCGGCCGATGTGGCCAATGCGGTGAAGTTCGCGCTGGAAAATTCGTCGATCACCGGCACCACGCTGCTGGTCGATGGCGGCCAGCACCTGATGCGCTTCGAGCGCGATTTTTCGTTGATGTGATTCTTGCCACGTCCAAGCGTCGGCAATGGCTGACAGACCCCTTTTCTTACCTATTACAGACTGTCTACATGTTCACCACCCGGGGCAACCAGATCCTGAACCTCACCGGCTTGCGCTTTGACGCCAACCTCGGCATCCTGGAGCATGAAAAAAACGCACCACAACCAATCCAGGTCGATGCCGAACTGAACCTGGGCACGCAGCCGCTGCTGCCCCGCGACGACGACATCCACCATGTGCTCGACTACCGCAAGGTGCGCCAGATCATCATCACCGAATGCACTGCAGAGCATGCCAACCTGCTGGAAAGCCTGATCGGCAAGCTGGCGCACCGGCTGATGCAACTTCCCGGCGTGCTGGGCGTGCGTGTGAAGATTGCGAAACTTGAAATTTTTGACGACTGCGAAGTGGCCATTCGCATCGAGACAGGGCAGTGGTGAACGGCATGAATGCCCTCTGGATAGACGAACAACTTGAGACGTCTGCCCGCGTGCAGAACGCGCTGAAGATCGAACGCGAAGACCACAAGCTGGAAAAGCGCCTGTGCCGCGAAGTTGGCCGGGCAATTGTCGATTTCAACATGATCGAGGAAGGCGACAAGGTGATGGTCTGCGTGTCCGGTGGCAAGGACAGCTACGCCATGCTGGACATCTTGCTGAAACTGCAAAAACGCGCGCCGATCAACTTCGAGCTGGTCGCCGTCAACCTCGACCAGAAGCAGCCGGGCTTTCCCGAGCAGGTGCTGCCCGACTATCTGGGCAAGCTCGGCGTGCCGTTCCACATCGAGAACCAGGACACCTACAGCATCGTCACGCGCGTGATTCCCGAGGGCAAGACGCTGTGCTCGCTGTGCTCGCGGCTGCGGCGGGGCATCCTGTACCGCGTGGCGGGCGAGTTGGGCTGCACCAAGGTTGCCTTGGGCCATCACCGGGACGACATGCTGCAGACCTTCTTTTTGAACATGTTCTTTGCCGCCAAGCTCAAGGGCATGCCGCCCAAGCTGGTCAGCGACGACGGCAAGAACATCGTCATTCGTCCGATGGCCTACGTGACTGAAAAAGACCTGACGCGCTGGGCTCAAATCCAGGACTTCCCGATCATTCCGTGCACGCTGTGCGGCAGCCAGGAAAACCTGCAGCGCAAGCAGATAGGCAACATGCTGCGGGACTGGCAAGAGCTGTATCCGGGCCGCATCGAGAACATGTTCGCCGCGCTGCAAAACATCGTGCCGTCGCACCTGATGGACAAGCAGCGACACGACTTCAAGGGCATTAAAACCACCGGCGTTGCCGACCCCGAAGGCGACAAGGCGTTCGATGCCGAAGAGTTCGCGCAGGCAACGCTGCCAGGCCATGCCGTGATCAGCATCGGCCTGCGAACGGCCCGTTGAGCATTTTTTCCATCCCCTCCCACAGGAGACAATATGAAACGAGCACTTTCGGCCATTTTTTCAATTGCAATGCTGGGATTTTTCATGGTCGGCTGTTCCGGATTGCAGCTGGTTGAAAACAACGTCACCGCCTTTCACAGCTGGAACGCGCCGCCGCCCGGGCCGGGCACGCCCTACCGCTTCGAGCGATTGCCGTCGCAGCAGGTGAGCGCCGCCTACCAGGACCGCGTCGAGGAAACCGCGCGCATTGCGCTGGCCAAGGTCGGGATGGAGCTGAACCCGGCGGCGGCGCGCTACAGCGTGCAGGTGCGGGTCAGCACGCAGGTGATCGAAGCGCTGCCCTATGGCCCCGGCTATGACGGCTTCGGTTTTGGCATGCCCGGCGTTTTTCTGGGTGGTGGCAACCGGGGCGGGGCGTTCGGTTTGTCCTTTCCGCTGGGTTACTCAACGCCCAGCCCCTATTTCCACCGCGACCTGACGCTGCTGGTGCGCAACCTCGGCAACAGCCAGGTGGTGTTTGAAACCCGTGTCACGAATGACGGGATTCAGAACGAAACGCCTGCGGTGTTGTCGGCCATGCTGGACACGGCGCTGCTGGGCTTTCCCGAACCGCCGCCGGGGCCGCGCCGGGTCAATGTCCAGATACCTCGATAAAACATGATTGAACCCACCCGCATCATTGCCATCCGCCATGGCGAAACCACCTGGAATGTGGACACCCGCATTCAGGGCCGTCTTGATATCCCCCTGAATGCCACGGGCCGCTCGCAGGCTGCCCGCATGGCACAGGCGCTGAAGCATGAACCGATCGCGGCCGTGTACGCCAGTGACCTGGTGCGCGCCTGGGAAACGGCCGAATACCTGGGGCGCGCACACGGGCTGACCGTCAACGTCGAAGCCGGCCTGCGCGAACGCGGCTTTGGCGACTTCGAAGGCATGACCTTTGCCGAAATCGAGACCCGGCTGCCTGAGCAATCGATGCGCTGGCGCAAACGTGATCCGGAATTCGCCCCTTCTGGCGGCGAGTCGCTGGTGGACCTGAACCGCCGGGTGGTCGAGGCCGTCGAGCGGCTGGCCGCCAGGCATCCGGGCGAGCTGATCGCAATGGTTGGCCACGGCGGCGTGATGGATGTGCTTTACCGCGCGGCCGCGCGCCTGCACATTCAGGCTCCACGCACCTGGACCCTGGGCAATGCCGCCATCAACCGCTTGCTCTGGACGCCGCAGGGCTTCAGCCTGGTCGGCTGGGCAGACACCCAGCACCTGGACGACGAATCGCTGGACGACGGCCTGTTCGCTGCCGGACCGGCTGCTGGCGTTGGTAACCGATGAACAAAGCGGTTGCGTACCTGTCCGAGCTGATTGGCAAATCCGTCCACGACATCGATACCCCAGCCCTGGTGATTGACCTTGACGCCATGAAACGCAACCTGGGCCGGATGGCCGAATTTGCCCGAAAGCACCAGGTCCGCTGGCGTCCCCATGCCAAACTGCACAAAAGCATTTTGCTGGCCAAGATGCAGATCAAGGCCGGCGCCGTTGGCGTGTGCGTGCAAAAGACCTCCGAGGCCGAGATCATGGTCGCGGGCGGCGTGCACGACGTGTACATCAGCAACGAGGTGATCGCGTCGGCCAAGCTGGCGCGGGTGGCGGCCCTGACGCAGGCCGTCGCCGCGCATGGCGGACAGATTGCCATTGCCGTGGACAGCCTGGAAGGCGTGAGCCGGCTGGCGCAGGCGATGTCCGACGCCCGGACCGGCATCCGTAACGGCACGCCGAGCACTGCCACGGTGATTGACGTGTTTGTCGAGATCGATGTCGGCCAAGGCCGTTGTGGCGTGCAGCCCGGGCAGGACGCAGTTTTGCTGGCACTGGAAATCCGCAAACATCCGGCCCTGCGTTTTGCCGGTCTGCAGGCCTACCACGGGAAGGTTCAGCATGTGCGCAACGTGCAGGAGCGGCGCATGACCGCCGCCGACGCCATGAAGTCGGTCGAGTTGACCTGCGAGTTGCTCAAGGCGCAGGACATGGCACCAGGGCTGGTGACCGGTGCAGGAACCGGCAGCTTCGCGCTGGAGGCCGCCAGCGGTGTTTATGGCGAACTGCAGGCCGGCTCCTTCATCTTCATGGATGCCGACTATGCGCAGAACGAGCGCGACCCGGTTCAACCTCACTTTGAACATGCCCTTTTCGTCAAGACACAGGTTGTCAGCCGCCATGCCAGCCACGCTGTGTGCGATGCCGGCCACAAAAGCCATGCCATCGACTCCGGCCTGCCCCAGGTGCATGCGTTGAAGCGCCAGGAGGGACTGGATTATTTCAACGGGGGTGATGAACACGGCATCTTGCGGCCGTCATCGGGCCAGACTGGCTTGCCCGATTTGGGCCAGATGCTATGGCTGATTCCTGGCCATTGCGATCCGACCGTGAACCTGCATGATGTGATGATTGGTGTGAGCGGCGGCCTGAAAAGTGGAACGGTCGAACGCATCATCCGTGTGGATGCACGGGGCGCACTGACTTGAAATTCAAGCAAAAACGGCTTTAGCGCATTACCATCTTGCATAAGCTGCTATTTAATCAATAGCAAAATTCCATCAAGCGCGTCTTTTTATACAGTACACGGTCAAGGGACTGCCTATGATCAATCCCAACCTCTGGAGTCCAACCTTGAAAAACGTTTTTGCCCTGCTTGCGACCTGCGGCCTGACGATGGCGGCGCACGCAGGCTGCTACAGCGTGTACAACCCCGCTGGCAATCTGATCTTCCAGTCCAGCGAAGCGCCGGTGGACACACGGCTTGAATACCACAGCACCGTTCCGCAGCGCTTTGGCCAGGGCGCAACGCTGGTTTACATCAACGACGAACAAAGCTGTACTCAAGTGGGCACGCTGGTGGGCATGTCGGACGCCACCACAGGAAGGGTCGGCCAAGGCCAAGGCCAGGGAACCCAAATCAGGCCGGGTCGCGCAGACAGGGGCTGAACCGGTGGCGGCTGAAAGGTGAAGGTATTGCCTCGCAACAGGCACGCGAGTATCGTGACGGGGACAAAACCAACCCGCAGGAGTGCACATGACCGACCATCCCTCCCCTTTCAAGCCGCTTGACCCCGGTCGCATCGACATCATTGACCCGGAAGAACTGGCCTACTGGCGCGATGAACTCCACTGCACCGAGTCCGAACTGGCAGAGGCGGTGACCCAGGCCGGCGAACACGTTACGGCAGTGCGCGCGTATCTGGCGGCGCGCAAATAAGCACGGGGCCATGTCAGCTTTGGTCATTAAAAACACCATGCCGACCATCAACGTGACCACCAACACATTGTTTTTTATGCGCTGTGCGAAACCAATGGCGTGGACATGCCTTGTCGCCTCCACCTGCCTGAGCGTAGCGGCGCAGGACAAAACCGGCGGAAATCTCCCGACGGTCACGATCTCGGCCAAGGCGAACCCCGACCCTGTCGAAAAATCCTACCGGAAAATGATCAGCGCAATGGACCTGTTCGAGCAGGAGCGCGGCCTGCGCGCACCCGACGCATCGCTGCGCTTCAAGCTGCTGCCGCGCCGTCCGGACACTGACCTGCAACGCATCGAGATGGAAGTGGTCGGCTCCACGGTGGATTTTCAGGTGCCGATTGCGCCCGACCAGACATTTACCCTGGCGCGCAACCAGAAGGCTTATGACGAAAACGCCCAGGTGTCGCCCAACCGCAGGGCGCAAAGCATGACCTGGCGCAGCGAGGTGAAGACGCCCGGTCTGCCGCCCGACACCCGGCGTTTGGGCGATCTGCGCATGGAGTGCCGGGTGGGCATGGAAGCCGGCCTGATTTCCAACCGCAGCAACATCGTCGGCCGAATGGTCAAGGCCTTGCTGGACACGCCGGCCTACTGCGACCGGCAGCTGCCGCTCTACCTGTTCTTTGCCGACCGGCCACTCTTCAGCGTCACCCTGGTCGCCGGGCCGCGCCGCGAAATCCTGCCCATCGACATGCTCTACGCAGCCGCCAGCGACGACCCGAAGCTCAAGGATGAACTGCCCTATTGCGATTGCGAGGTGCTGGTAGACCGCACCTATGTGCTGCCGCTCGGCGACCGCAGCTGGCCGGACGACACGCGGGTCGAATTTGAGTACATGGAGGACGAATGAAGTGCCTGATGCAGTTGCCTGTCGCTTTGCGCAGTGGCTCCGTCATGGCCGGAGTGCTGGCATCGTGCCTGTGGCTTGCCGGGTGTGCCGGCGCTTTGGGGTTTGCAGGTGCAGGAGACAGCACGCACCCCTTTCGCGACCCCGGCCTGTCGATGCAAGCGGCCATGCAAGCCGTCGCCACCGGCACATCAAACCAGCAAGATGTGATGGCAGCCCTGGGCTCGGCCACGGTGGTCAGGTTCGACAGCGGCTATGAAGTCTGGGTTTACCGCAAGAATCCGCTCAGGAGCGAGCCGGCGAATGCAGAATTCGTCATCTTGTTTGACCCGTCAGGCCACGTGAAAAAATCGCGCTTTCGCCCCGCCTATGCGCCAAAGGGCAGCTGAACCCAAGCGCTGAATGAATGGCGCGGACAGGCATTGCGTCCGACAACACAATTGAGCGAAAAAATCATCTTGCTATATTTTTAATAGCTGCCTACGCAATTCCACCGTGCGCAAATGCCGTATTTGATACACAAAGCGCAACCACACAGATCACTTTTCAGGTGAACTTGCATGGCAGGTGCCAGCATTGGCCTGGCCCCTTCTCTCATCCCTGCCCCTTCTGTGATCCGTGTCTCTTCTGTCATCCCTGCCCGTTCAGTCATCCCGGGCTCGACCCGGGATCCATGCCTCCACCAGCACAGGCACGCATTGCAGATTCCCGGATCAAGTCCGGGGCAGGCTCAACCTACAAAGACAAAAGAGAATGCGAAGAGCTTCAGGAAACTCAATAGTTACCTCAAAGCAATCTCCGATCACTTGCCAAACAACCCTTCGCCCGACTGCGGCGGAACCACGTCCAGATGCCGGTACGCGGCCAGCGTGGCGATGCGCCCGCGCGGCGTGCGCTGGATGAAGCCTTGCTGGATCAGGTAGGGCTCGATCATGTCCTCGATGGTGCCCGGCTCCTCGCCAATGCTGGCGGCGATGTTGTCCAGCCCGACCGGGCCGCCGTCGAAGCGGTGGATCAGCGCTTCCAGGAACTTGCGGTCCATCAAGTCGAAGCCCAGCGGATCGACGTCCAGCATCGCCAGCGCGCGGTTGGCAATGTCCAGCGTGATGGTGCCGCTGCCCTTCACGTCGGCATAGTCGCGCACCCGGCGCAGCAGGCGGTTGGCAATGCGCGGCGTGCCGCGCGAACGGCGGGCGATCTCGAAGCCGCCTTCTTCGTCCATGGGCGCATTGAGCAGACCGGCGCTGCGCTTGACGATGCGCGCCAGCTCCTCGGGCGTGTAGAACTCCAGCCGGGCGACGATGCCGAAGCGGTCGCGCAGCGGATTCGTCAGCATGCCGGCGCGCGTGGTGGCGCCGACCAGCGTGAAGGGCTGCAAGTCGAGCTTGATCGAGCGCGCCGCCGGACCTTCGCCGATCATGATGTCGATCTGGTAGTCCTCCAGCGCCGGGTACAGGATTTCCTCGACCACCGGGCTCAGGCGGTGGATCTCGTCGATGAACAGGACGTCGTTTTTTTCGAGGTTGGTCAGCAGCGCCGCCAGGTCTTTCGGCTTTTCCAGCACCGGCCCGGAAGTCGAGCGCATGTTCACGCCAAGCTCGTGCGCAATGATGTGGCTCAGCGTGGTCTTGCCCAGGCCGGGCGGGCCGAACAGCAGCACGTGGTCCAGCGCCTCGCCGCGCTTGTTGGCCGCACCGATGAAGATTTCAAGCTGCTCGCGCGCCTTGGCCTGGCCGACGTAGTCGTCGAACAGCTTGGGGCGCAGGGCCCGCTCGATGGCTTCCTCTTTCGGTGAGGCTGGAGCGGCGGACAACATCCGCCGGGCGGGCGGCAGGTCGGCCATGTCGAAGTCGTCGGTTTGGATGCTCATGGTTTTTCAGACCTTCAAAATAGGGCCGGGGTAACTGGCCAGCAGGGCATCGGCCGTGACCAGCGTCAGGTCTTCGCGCATGGCCTGGGCCAGCAGCAGGCGGTCAAACGGGTCTTTGTGCAGATCGGGAAGGTTGCGAACGTCCATGGCGTGCAAGGAAGTGATCACCAGTTCCTGGTAGCCGTTGTCCAGCATGCCGGCTCGCCATTCCTGAACATCAATCGCCAGATCCTTGCGTGGCCGACTCAGCTTGATGCTGATTTCCCAAATGCTGACAGTGCTGAAATACAGCGTGTTTGCCGTATCACGCATCAGCCGGTCTGCTTGTTCAGGCAGGCGCTCCGGAAACAAGGCCGCCCATAACAGCAGGTGGGTGTCGAGCAAAAGGCGCTGGCTCACAGCGTGCCGTTGCCATTGAACAGGTCTTCGATTTCCTTGGCATACATCGTGTCGAAGTCTTCAGGGATTTTCCCCTTGCCTTTCATGAACCCCAGACGCTGCGGCGTGTGCGGCGTCTCGGGCTCGATCGGCACGACCCGCACCATCGGCTTGCCCGCCTTGGCGATGATGAAGGATTCGCCCTTGGCGGCCCGATCCACCAGCCGCGACAAATGGGTTTTGGCTTCATGGATGTTGACGGTTTGCATCAAAAACTCCTTGTGAACTAAGTCGGGTTAGTTTATCCAATCCCATGAAGAACCATCTACCAAGCCTGACGTCCCGGATTATTTCCCCAGACTCTTCAACGCCAGCTTGATACCCTCGCTCACGCCAACGTCCTGCGGCAGCGCCTTGAGCGCCAGCGCCGCATCCTTGTCGCTGTAGCCCAGCGCGACCAGTGCCTGCAGGATGTCGAGCTGCGCTTCGTTGGTCACGCTGGCCTGCGCACCGATGTCGGCGCCGAGCTTGCCTTTCAACTCCAGCAGCAGGCGCTCGGCGGTTTTCTTGCCGATGCCGGGCACCTTGATGATGCGGCCGGTTTCTTGCAAAGTTACCGCCTGCGCCAGATCGGCCACGCTCATGCCGCTGAGTACGCTGAGCGCCATGCGCGGACCGATGCCGGTGATCTTGATCAGCAGGCGAAAGGCGGCGCGCTCGGCGGTGTTGCCAAACCCATAGAGCAGCTGCGCGTCTTCCCGCACGATGAAATGCGTGTGCAGGCTGACTTTTTCGCCCAGCCCCGGCAGGTTGTAAAAGGTGCTCATGGGCACCAGCACCTCGTAGCCGACGCCATGGCAGTCCACCAGGATTTCGGGCGGGTTTTTTTCGGCCAGCTGGCCAGTGAGTCTTCCTATCATGGGCAAATCTTAGCAGCCGGCCAGCGGCGCGGATTTAGGCAGACAATCGCGTTTTGCCACCCTGTTTTGACCGCCAGAGGAAACCCCGATCTTGATGCTTCGTCACACCTTCACGCCGCCCAACAACACCCGCATGGCCAACCTGTGCGGACCCATGGACATCCACATCCGCACCATCGAGGCCGGGCTGCAGGTGACGATTGCGCACCGCTTCGAGCAGTTCAAGATCGATGGCACAAAGCTGCGCGCGACCCAGGCGCTGGAAGTGCTGCAGGCGCTGTATGAAATCGCCCAGCGCCCCATCGAACCCGAAACCGTGCAGCTGATGCTGGCCGGCGACATGGCGCTGAACACCGTCGAAGGCGGGATCGCATTGACGACGCGCCGCGCCGACCTGCGCGCGCGCACCGTCAACCAGGGCACTTACCTGGAAAACATCGCCGCGCACGACATCACCTTTGGCATCGGCCCGGCCGGCACCGGCAAGACCTACCTGGCGGTGGCCTGCGCGGTCGATGCGCTGGAACGCAGCACGGTGCAGCGCATTGTCCTGACGCGCCCGGCGGTCGAGGCCGGTGAGCGCCTGGGCTTTTTGCCCGGCGACATGGCGCAAAAGGTCGATCCGTACTTGCGGCCGTTGTATGACGCACTGCACGAGCTGATGGGCTTCGAGCGCGTGCAAAAAGCCTTTGAGCGCCAGCAGATCGAGATTGCACCGCTGGCCTTCATGCGCGGCCGCACGTTGAACCATGCCTTCGTCATCCTGGACGAGGCGCAAAACACCACACCCGAACAGATGAAGATGTTTTTGACACGCATCGGTTTTGGCAGCAAGGCCGTGGTGACGGGCGACGTCAGCCAGGTCGATTTGCCACGCACGCAAATGAGCGGGCTGATCGATGCCGAGCGCGTGCTCAAGCGCGTGCAGGGCATCGCCATTACCCGCCTGACCAGCGCCGACGTGGTGCGGCACCCGCTGGTGGCGCGTATCGTGGACGCCTACGACAAGACGCCGAGCAACCGGGACGATGCCAAGGCCGCGCTTGAAGCGGCAGATGACGCTGTTGTTGTGCTGGCCACGCCCATCCGCAAGACCAGCGCCAGGAGCCGAAATGGCTCTTGATGCACTGAGCTTGTCGCTGCAGTTCGGAAAATTCCCTGACGCTGCGCTGCACCGCGCCGCCCTGCCCCGGCACAGCGTCGCCCGCTGGATTCGTCACGCCTTGCAAAGCGATGCCGAAATCACCGTGCGCATCGTTGGCCAGGAAGAAGGCCAGACGCTGAACCGCGACTACCGGGGCAAGGACTACGCCACCAATGTGCTGACCTTTGACTACACGCAAGCGCCTTATGTGACGGCTGACCTGGTGCTGTGCGCGCCAGTAGCGGCGCGGGAAGCGCAGGAAAACGGCAAGACCCTGCAGGCGCATTACGCGCATCTGCTGGTACACGGCACGCTGCACGCGCAAGGCTGGGACCATGAAACCAGCGACGACGATGCCCAAGAGATGGAAGCATATGAAATCGACATCCTGGCGGGTTTGGGCTTCGACAACCCCTACCGCTGACAATTTATGCATCAAATAGGGCACTGGCGCAACAGGGACGGGCGCCAGCAGCTATTTAAAACATAGCATTCAACGGCATTTAGACATCGGGGGCGATGTGCAGCGGAATCGTCACCGGCCCGTCATTGACCAGGTGCACCTGCATGTCGGCGGCAAACCGCCCGGTTTCGACTTGCGGGTGCAGCTTGCGCGCCTGGGCCACGAAATAATCGTAAAGCCGCCGGCCTTCGTCAGGTGCTGCCGCGCCGGTAAAGCCCGGCCGGTTGCCGCCCGACACATCGGCCGCCAACGTGAACTGGCTGACGACCAGCAACCCGCCGCGCGCACCCTGCCCGTCAAGGTCCTGCACGCTGCGGTTCATCTTGCCGGCGTCGTCGGCAAAAATGCGCAACTTGAGAAGTTTGGCGAGCAGCTTGTCGGCTTGCGCTTCCTTGTCGCCCTGTTCGGCGTAAACCAGCACCAGCAGGCCGCGCTCAATTTGTCCAACGGTGTCGCCATTCACCACGACCCGGGCTTCGGACACACGCTGCAGCACGGCTTTCATGAACGACGGACCCGGCGCATCAGCTGAGCGTGACCCGCACAAACTTGCGCTTGCCGACCTGCACCACATACACGCCGGCTGGCAGCTTCAGCGCCTTGTCACTCACCACGCTCGAATCGACGCGCACGCCGCCGCCGTCAATCAGGCGACTCGCTTCGCTGCCCGAAGGCGCCAGTCCCGCCGCCTTGAGCAGCGCGCCAATGCCCAGCGGCGCGCCGGACAGCGTCACCTCGGCAATCTCGTCAGGCACGCCGCCCTTGCTGCGGTTGATGAAGTCCTGTTCGGCGGCGTCAGCAGCAGCCGCTGAATGAAAGCGTGCCGTGATTTCCTTGGCCAGCGCCACCTTGGCGTCTTTCGGGTTGCGGCCGTCAGCCACTTCGGCCTTGAGCGCGGCAATGTCGGCTTCGCTTTGGAACGACAGCAGCGTGTACCACTTCCACATCAGCACGTCGGACACCGACAGCACCTTGGCAAACATGCTGTTGGGGTCTTCGGAAATGCCGATGTAGTTGTTCTTGCTTTTCGACATCTTCTCGATGCCGTCCAGACCTTCGAGCAGCGGCATGGTCAGAATGCACTGCGGCTCCTGGCCATATTCCTGCTGCAGGTGCCGGCCCATCAGCAAATTGAACTTCTGGTCCGTACCGCCGAGTTCCAGATCGCTCTTGAGCGCCACCGAGTCATAACCCTGCAGCAGCGGGTACAAAAACTCATGCACGCTGATCGGCGTTCCGGCGTGGAAACGGTCATGAAAGTCGTTGCGCTCCATCATCCGTGCCACGTTGTAGCGCGAAGCCAGCTGGATCAGCCCACGCGCGCCCAGCGGATCGCACCATTCGCTGTTGTAGCGAATCTCGGTCTTGGCCGGGTCCAGCACCAGGCTGGCCTGGCGGTAGTAGGTTTCGGCATTCACCTTGATCTGCTCGGCCGTGAGCGGCGGGCGGGTGGTGTTGCGCCCCGACGGGTCGCCAATCAGCGTGGTGAAGTCGCCGATCAAAAAGATCACCGTATGCCCCAGGTCTTGCAACTGGCGCATCTTGTTCAGCACCACGGTGTGGCCGATGTGGATGTCGGGCGCGGTCGGGTCCAGCCCGAGCTTGATGCGCAACGGCACGCCGGTGGCTTCGCTGCGGACCAGTTTTCGCGTCCATTCGTCCTGCGGAATCAACTCGTCACAGCCTCGCAGAGAGACGGCTAGCGCCGTCTTAACACGCTCAGACAGAGGATTGTTTGTAACAGGCACTTGATTCATAAGGGTTTTTCCAGGGGTCGCGTGATGTCTTACAGATATAATTCCGACTTTCCTACGCCGGGCCGCCATTTTAAAGGCCCTACTGATCGCTGGCGAGGAAGCCAAAATTTTCGAGTTCGATGCTCACCGGCGCTGGCAAAACGCCTGGTAACGGTATCGATCGACCTGTCATCATTGCCCGGCCGCTCCTGAAAGCCCCGTGCACTTTAGTTGGGATTCACGTTTTGCGCCTGCCCGTCGCCTCCTATGTTCCATTGACCTTTTCTCGAGTGCTGACCGCTGTTGGCGAAAGCCTGCGCCGCCACCCCCGGCGCATCACTGGCAGCTTGGCCATGCTGCTTCTGGGAACCGGCGTGACGGCTTTCGGGGTTGCGCCGCTGGCGCCCGATGCTGCCGACCTGCCGGTCCGCCAGGTGCTCGAAGCGATTAAGCCGCTGGCTTCCGCGTCCGCCCAGGCCCAGACCGAGGCGCTGGCGGGCTTCAGCTTCAAACTGTTCCGCACCGAGGCCACGCGCAGCAGCGACACCGCCAGCGCACTGCTCAAGCGTCTGAACCTTGATGACGCAGAAGCCGATGCTTTTTTGCGCAGCGACCCCAACGCGCAACTGATTCTGGGCGGCCAGCCGGGGAAAAATGTAACAGTTGAAGCCAGTGAGCGTCAGCAATTGCTCAAGCTCAGCATGCGCTGGCCGACTGACGACGAACAGATGTTCCAGCGCCTGGTGATCGAGCGCAGCAGCACGGGCTTTACGTCGCGCATTGAAACCGCGCCCTACACCCGCTCTGCCCGGCTCGCCAGCGCCGCCATCCAGTACACGTTGTTTGGCGCCATTGACGATGCGCGTATTCCTGACGGTGTCGGCGTGCAGATCGCGGAAATCTTCGCCACCGACATCGACTTTCGCCGCTCACTGCGCAAGGGCGACCGCTTCAACGTGGTGTATGAAACGCTAGAAGCCGATGGCGAAACCATGCGTTCCGGCCGCGTGCTGTCCGCCGAGTTTGTCAACAACGGCAAGACGTTCCAGGCCATGTGGTTCCAGCCACCGGGCAAGGATTCCGCCGGCATGGAGATCAAGGGCGGCTACTACACGCTGGACGGCCAGAGCCTGCGCCGCTCTTTCCTGAGTTCCCCGGTCGAGTACTCGCGCATCAGCAGTGGCTTCGCGATGCGCTTTCATCCGGTGCTGAAAACCTGGCGCGCCCACAATGGCACCGACTTTGCCGCCACCACCGGCACACCCGCCCGCACCATCGGCGACGGCGTGGTCGAGTTCGCCGGCGTGCAAAACGGTTATGGTAATGTGGTTTTCGTGAAGCACCGAAACAACATGGAAACCGTTTACGCCCACCTGAGCAAGATCAATGTCCAGGCCGGCCAGACCGTGACGCAGGGCCAGACCATCGGTTTGGTCGGATCCACGGGCTGGGCCACAGGCCCGCACCTGCATTTCGAGGTGCGCGTCAATGGCGTCCAGGAAGACCCGATGACGATTGCCCGAGAAAGCGAAGTGGTGCCGGTTCCGGCCGCCGCGCTGCCGCAATTCAAGCAGCTGGCGAATGGTTTTCGCAACCAGTTGCAGGCGGCCGCCACCATCGACGTGAACCGCGCCGAATAAGCCAGCGCAGTTGCTGGCAGCGGCTGCGGCAAAATCGCTGCATGCACGACTATTTCATCGGCCTGATGTCAGGCACTTCCCTTGACGGCGCCGACGGCGTGCTGGTCGATTTTTCTGGCGAAAAACTGCGTGTTGCCGCCAGCGCGAGCCAATCATTTGCCAGCAGCTTCCGGGCCGAACTGCTGGCGCTCAATACACCTTCGCACAATGAACTGCATCGCGCCGCGTTGGCAGGCAGCGAACTGGCTGCGGTGTATGCGCAGGTAGTCGCCGACCTAGTGCAACAGGCCCAGGCACGCGGAATTGCCATCGGCCAGATTCGGGCGATAGGCGCGCATGGGCAAACCGTCAGGCATCAGCCGCAGCGAATATCCCCAGACCCTTCAGGCGTCGGGTACACGCTCCAGCTCAACAACCCTGCACTGCTGGCCGAGCTGACCGGAATCGACGTGGTGGCGGATTTTCGCAGCCGGGATGTGGCGGCAGGCGGCCAGGGCGCACCCCTGGTACCGGCGTTTCACCAAGGTGTTTTTGGCTGCGCCGACGTCGGCGTGGCGGTGTTGAATCTGGGCGGTATTTCCAATCTCAGCGTATTGCCCCCTGCAGACTCGGCACGACCGGTGGTTGGCTTTGACTGTGGCCCGGGCAATGCGCTGATGGACGCCTGGTGCCTTCAGCACACCGGCCAGCCCTTTGATGCAGGCGGTGCCTGGGCTAAAAGCGGCCAACGCATTCCTGCACTGCTCGCCAGCCTGCTGGACGATCCTTACTTTGCGCAGCCAATCCCCAAAAGCACGGGGCGGGATCTTTTCAGCCTTGCGTGGCTGGCTGAAAAGATCCGGTCTTTTGCCAGGGAACGGCCTGAGGATATTCAAAATACATTGACCGAATTGACGGTTCGCGCATGTGCTATGGGCGTTAACAGCTATGCAAAAGAGAGCAAGGAACTGATTGTCTGCGGTGGCGGCGCTTTCAATCTTCATTTGCTTGAGCGCCTGCAGGCAGCGTTGCCCTGGCTACCCGTCAGCACCTCGGACGCGCACGGTTTGGGGCCCCTTGAGGTCGAGGCCGCTGCCTTTGCCTGGCTGGCCCGTCAAATGCTCAGGCGCCAGCCGGGCAACCTGTTCGGCGTGACCGGGGCAGCCGGGGCGCGGGTGCTGGGAGCGCTGTATCCGGCCTGATTCCATTTGGCTGGTCGGAAGGAAATTTCCCCGCCATCAAAAAAGCCGCCTTTGAGGCGGCTTTTTTGTAAAAACAGCGTGAGCTGCCTGTTTATAGAATGCTCAGACCGAAAAGCTGGAGCCGCAGCCGCATGAACTGCTGGCATTCGGGTTCTTGATGACGAACTGAGCGCCTTCCAAATCATCTTTGTAGTCGATTTCCGCACCGACCAAGTATTGGTAGCTCATCGCGTCGATCAGCAACGACACGCCGTTCTTGGTCATGGTGGTGTCGTCTTCGTTGGTGATTTCATCAAATGTGAAACCATACTGGAAACCCGAGCAGCCACCGCCCTGCACGAACACGCGCAGCTTCAGGTCGGGGTTTCCTTCCTCGGCAATCAGTTCGGCTACCTTGGAAGCCGCGCTGTCGGTGAACACAAAGGGGGAAGGCATTTCAGTCTGGATATTTTCGGCAACTGCGCTCATGGGGGACTCCGTTAATCTATAGGCAATGGGGGAAATAGTACAGTAAATCGATCAACCATACCGGCTGCGCGTCTTAGCATGCAACGCTAGGCCCAACGAAAAAAGCCGCCCGGCGAACCAGGCGGCTTTTTGCGAAGCAGGGAAAGCGAAAATTAACGCTTGCTGAACTGCTTGCGGCGGCGGGCTGAGCGGAAACCGACCTTTTTACGTTCGACTTCACGGGCATCGCGCGTCACGAAACCGGCTTGGCTCAACGCTGGCTTGAGCGTTGCGTCATAGTCGATCAGGGCGCGGGTGATGCCGTGGCGCACTGCGCCGGCCTGGCCGGACTCGCCGCCGCCGTGGACGTTGATCATGATGTCAAACGTCTCGACGTGGTTTGTCAGGAACAGGGGTTGGCGGCAGATCATGATGGAGGTCTGGCGACCGAAGAACGCCTGGATGTCCTTGTCGTTGACCGTGATCTTGCCGGTGCCTTTTTTCAAGAACACGCGGGCAACGCTGGATTTTCGACGGCCAGTGCCGTTGTTCCATTCACCGATCATTTGGCTGACTCCCGGGATATGCCTGCGATTTCCAGCACTTTAGGCTGTTGGGCGGTATGCGGATGCTCTGCACCACCGTACACCTTGAGTTTCTTGATCATGGCGTAACCCAGCGGGCCTTTGGGCAGCATGCCCTTGACGGCTTTTTCCAGGGCGCGGCCCGGGAACTTGGTTTGCATGTCGCGGAAATTGGTGGCAGTGATGCCGCCTGGATAACCGGAATGGCGATAGTAAATCTTGTCGGTCGATTTGGCACCGGTCACGCGCAGCTGGGCTGCGTTGATGATGATGATGAAATCACCGGTGTCGACGTGAGGCGTATAAATGGCCTTGTGTTTGCCGCGTAAACGGAGAGCAACTTCGCTGGCTACTCGTCCGAGGACCTTGTCGGTCGCGTCAATCACAAACCACTCGTGCACTACGTCAGCGGGTTTTGCGCTGAAAGTATTCATGAGTTTTCTCTTTACAGAAAGGGGTTTGTCGGGTTCTTTTCCACGGTCGGCGTTCCTCTGATGAGAACCTCTTAGGTGGTCATTTGCCTTTTCAAGCAACCCTGCCGCGGAACCACATGTGCGCTGCAGAGTCTGCGATTATATGAAGAATCAGGCGCTTGCGTCAATTTTTGAGGTTTTTTGCGTGCGAGAAGGTACGATAGAGGGATGTTTTCCTACCGCCACGCCTTCCATGCAGGCAACCATGCCGACGTTCTCAAGCACACCACCTTGATCGCGTTGATGAAGTACCTGACCCAAAAAGACACGGCATTGACCGTGATCGACACCCACGCCGGCGCCGGCCTTTACCGCCTCGACGGCGACTACACCGAGACCAGCGGCGAAGCCAGCGAAGGCATCTTCAAGCTGATTGAAGCGTCAAAAGTCGCTCCAGCGACTGCAGGACGCGCCGGAACAGCTACCAAAAAAATAGCAGCCGACGCCAAAACCGCGTTTGCTGCAGCCGATGCGGCCACGCCAGCGGCCAGCAATTACGCCTGGGCACCAGCCTTGCAGGACTACCTGGAACTGCTGCGCAGCCTGAACCCGCATTTCGCGCAGACGGGTGATCCGGCACACCTGAAGATTTACCCGGGCTCACCTTTCATTGAACAAAAATTCCTGAGCGGGCGCGACAAGCTCAAATTGTTCGAGCTGCACCCAACCGATTTCAAGTCGCTTTCCGGCAACATCGAGCAGCTTGGCGTCGGCCGCCAGGTGGTGGTGGCACGCGAAGACGGCTTTGAGGCGCTGAAAACATTTTTGCCGCCGCCGGCCCGGCGCGCCATGGTGCTGTGCGACCCAAGCTATGAAATGAAGAGCGACTATGCCCGCGTGGCCGCCTGCATGACGGACGCCGTCAAGCGCTTTGCCACCGGCACCTATGTGGTCTGGTACCCAATTATTCCGCGCCCGGAAGCACACGACCTGCCGCGCAAGCTGAAAACCCTGGCAGTCAAGGCGCACCGGAGCTGGCTGCATGCCACGCTGACGGTCAAGTCCAGCAAGCTGACCACCGACAGCGAAGGCGAGGTGATTCGCCCCGGCCTGCCCGCCAGCGGCATGTTCATCATCAACCCGCCCCACACGCTGAAGACCGACCTGCAAGCCGCGCTGCCGCAGATGGTCGCACTGCTGGGTCAGGACCGCAATGCCGGCTTCACCCTGGAACACGGCGGCTGAAACAGGGCCCCCACGGTCGCCCACTGCGTGTGGCTCCCTGCCCCCCGAGGGGGTCGCTGCGCCTGCTGCCCCTTCTGGGCGGGCAATAGCTTTGATGGCGGGTGTGCAGTTGTCAGAGTCTGGCTTCAATACTTTAGAGCGGTGCTTTTGCCCCAGAACACGCGGTAGGCAAACACCGTGTAGCCGATGATCATCGGCAGCACGACAGCAGCGCCGACCAAAATGATGCCCATGGATTCCGGTGCAATGGCGGCCTGCCAGATGGTGATCCGGTCAATCACCAGCCACGGAAACAGGCTGTAGGCCAGGCCGTAGAACGCCAGCACAAACACGCCGATGGTTGCGCCGAAGGGCACCCAGGCACCGTATTCATTGCCTTGCGCCAGCCGCGTGGACAGGCGCTGCAAGCTGCGGTAAATCACCCAGAACAGCACGGCCGTGGCCACCGGAATGGGCAGCAGCAGCACGATGTTGGGAAAGGCAAACCATTTGTCAAAGATGTTTTGGCTCACCAGCGGCGTGGCAATTGAAATTGCGGCAATACCGGCCATGGTGAAGAACAGGCTGGCCCGCCCCCAGCGCACCGCCTGCAATTGCAGTTCGCCCTCGGACTTGATGATCAGCCAGCCGGCACCCAGCAGGCAATAGGCCGACACCAGCGCCGCACCAATCACCGCATTGAAGGCGATGACCCAGCCGCCCGAGTCAAAGCCGGTGATCAGCGAGCCGAGCATGTAGCCCTGGCTCCAGCTGGCCAGCACCGAACCGCCAAAAAAAGCGCGGTTCCAGAGCGGCTTGAGCGCGGCACGCGCCTTGACGCGAAAGTCGAATGCCACGCCACGCAGCGTCAGGCCGATCAGCATCAGGGCCACTGGCAGGTAGAGCGCGCCCAGGATGACGCCGTGCGCCATCGGGAACACCGTCAGCAAGATGCCCACGCCCAGCACCAGCCAGGTCTCGTTGGCATCCCAGAAGGGGCCGATGCTGGCAATCATGCTGTCCTTGTCGTCCTCGCTGGCGCGGTTCATGAGCACGCCGACGCCCAGGTCGTAGCCGTCGAGCACCACATAGGCCAGCATTGCCAGGCCCATCACCACCAGGAACACCATCGGCATCCAGCCGGCGGCCTGTGTCAGGTCGGGGGCGAGGTCAAGCATGGGAGGCTCCTGCGGGTTTGACTTGACGGGTAACCCGGGGGTCAGGATAGTTCACCGGATTGAGCGTGTCTTCCATGCCGGCCTCGGTAGGCTTGTCGGCATGCGTGCGATGGCGCGCCAGGTAGAACACCACCGACACATAGGCGACGATCAGCGCGGCATACATGGCCAGGTACAGGAAAAGCGTCAGCGCGATTTTGGGCGCCACCACCTTCGAGGCCGCGTCGGCGGCGGTCAGCACACCCGACACCAGCCAGGGCTGACGGCCGATTTCTGTGGTGTACCAGCCGGCAATCAAGGCCACCCAGCCGGCAAAGGTCATGGCCACCAGCGCCCTCGCCTGCCAGGTTTTCAACTCGCGTGCCGGAGGAAGTGTGCGGCCGCTAGCAAGCCCTTCCATATCCGTCGGGGCCGCGGAACCGGCTTCGCCGGGCCGCAGGCGCAGCGCCCCCTCGGGGGGCAGCGCAGTACGCGAAACGACAAGCGTGGGGGCTTGCTTCTTCCAAGGTGCCAGCTGTAAAACACTGGTCCAACTCACGGCGAGCATCAAGAGGCCCATGCCGACCATGATGCGAAAGGCCCAGAACACCGGCGCGACAGGCGGATGCTTGCCCTCGAACTCGTTCAGCCCCTTCACCTCGCCGTCCAGGCTGTGCGTCAGGTAAAGCGAGGCGAGCTTGGGAATGGCAATTTCATAGCGGTTTGTCCGGGTTTTCTCGTCCGGCAGCGCAAACAGCACGGCCGGCACGCCTTTCTGGGTTTCCCAGATGCCTTCCATCGCAGCCAGTTTGGCGGGCTGGTGCTCCAGCGTGTTCAGGCCGTGAAAGTCGCCCGCCACGATCTGGAGCGGAATCAGGAAAGCGGCCAGGTAGACGCCGGTTTTCAGGCTGGCGATGACATCGGCAGCACGGTCCTGACGCAGCCAGCGGTAGGCGGAAATGCCGGCGACCAAAAAGGCGACCGTGAGGCCTGAGGCCAGCATCATGTGCGTGAAGCGGTAAGGAAAAGACGGGTTGAAGATCACTTCCAGCCAGCTGGTCACATGCGCCTGGCCGTTGATCATTTCAAAGCCGGCGGGCGTATGCATCCATGAATTGAGCGCCAGGATCCAGAAGGCCGACAGCGTCGTGCCGCCAGCCACCAGCAGTGTGGCGATGGTGTGCATCCGTTCACTGACACGGGCCCGGCCAAACAGCATCACGCCCAGCATGGTGGCTTCCAGGAAAAACGCCGTCATCACTTCATAAGCCAGCAGCGGGCCGGCCACATTGCCGACGGTTTCCATGAAACCCGGCCAGTTGGTGCCGAACTGGAAACTCATGGTGATGCCGCTCACCACGCCCAGCGCAAAGGTCAGCGCAAAGATCTTGACCCAGAACTGGTAGGCGTCCATCCAGTGCTGCTGGCCGGTCTTGACAAAGCGCAGCTTGAAAAACAGCAGCACCCACGCCAGCGAGATGCTGATGGTCGGAAACAAAATGTGAAAAGTCATGTTGGCCGCAAACTGAATCCGGGCCAGAACAACAGCGTCAAGTCCATCCATGATCAACTCCTTTCGTTATCGGAAAAAGTGACAGCCGCCTTGGGCGCCAACGCCAGTGCCGGCGCGGCGACGGGCGGCACGCGGCCTTTGAAGCCGGCCTTCACGCTGCTGGTCACCCGGTCCTTGGCTTCGAGCAGCTTTTGCACCTTGGCGCCCATCTTCATCAGGCTCACCAGCGTGGCGGAATCCATCTTTTGCACATCGGCCATCCAGCCGGTCATCAACTCGATCAAATCGTGCATCTGCTTCATGCGCTCTTGGGCGTGGATATCGTCTTTGTCGCTGGGTTTTTCCATCAGCGCATCGCGCAACATCGACAGCGTCGGGTCAATCTCGCGCTTGCGCCGCTCTTCGGCCAGCGTGCGAAAGATGGCCCACACGTCTTCGGGCGCCTGGAAGTATTCGCGCCTGTCACCCGGCAAATGCTGCAACCGGACCAGATTCCAGGACTGCAGTTCCTTCAGCCCCATGCTGACGTTGGAGCGCGAAAACGACAGCGCGTCGCCAATGTCGTCGGCATTCAGCGCCTGGGGCGAAACATACAGCAAGGCATAGATCTGCCCCACGGTGCGGTTGATGCCCCAGCGGCTGCCCATCTCGCCGAAATGCAGGACAAAACGCTGGGTCAGGGGAGCAAGGTTCATGGTACGCAATATACAGAAGTTTCAGGAATTACTGAAATTCTAATAAATACGAACACTTCATGCTGCTGCTTTGACTTGACCCTTATCGAAAAAGGTTAACCGCTACAGACAGCTGCCATTGCCCACGGGGCAAGCCTTAAAGCAAGGGATGGCGGCGGCTAATGGCGGTTTGACCTGGAGGCCGGTGGCGAGAGGATTTACGAATTTTCCTGCTCGGCTTGGCACGCGGCGTCACCACTTTCAACGCTTTTTCCACGTTCAACGACACCTCGGCAACGCCGACGCCTATCAGCCCCAGCGCCTCGGCGGCGGCCCGGCTGACGTCGATCACGCGGTCCGAGGAAAACGGTCCCCGGTCGTTGATGCGCACATCGACTTCGCGGCCCAAGGCCAGACTGCGCACCCGGACGATGGTGCCAAAAGGCAGTGTCCTGTGGGCCGCTGTCAGCGCATATTTGTCATAGCTCTCGCCGCTGGCGGTGGGGCGGCCGTGGAACTTCCCGCCATACCATGATGCATTGCCGCGCTCCAGTTCCCGGGCGTCTTCGCCGGTAAACTGGTATTTTCCATCCACCGGAATGTCCGGCGTCACGGGCGCTTCGGCCTCGACGGCGGGCGCTGGGGTTTCAATTTGCTTGCGCAGGCGCCTGGCAATGAAATCGGCCAGGCGCGACGGTCGCGGCGTGTTCTCGGTGAAGGGTGCCGGTGGAGGCGTTGCCTGAAGCGATTGCGTGGGCGCTGGAGTGGCTAAAACCAGTGCCGGGTCACTCGGATCAGCCATATCTGCCGCAGCTGCTGGAGGCGTTGAATCCGCAGGCACGGGGGGCTCGGACGGCGTGGCGCAGCCAGCCAGCAGCGCAAAAAGGCCGGCGGCCAGCCAGCCTCTGGCGGCCGCCGGAAAAGCGAGAACCGGCCCGGCCATCAAGCCGGCGTCAACCGGCGAATGATCTCGGACGTCGCTGCCGCCTGGTTCATCGTATAAAAATGAATTCCCGGCACGCCCGCTGTGCGCAACTGCTCGCACATGTCGGTTATCACGTCCAGTCCAAAACTCCTGATCGAGGCGATGTCGTCGCCAAAGCCCTGGAGCCGCAAACGGATCCAGCGCGGAATCTCGGCACCACAGGCATCCGAAAAGCGCATCAACTGGGTTGAACTGGTGATCGGCATGATGCCCGGCACTACTGGAACATCAGCGCCCAGGCGCTGAACATCATCCACAAAGCGGAAATAGGCGTCAGCATTGAAAAAATACTGGGTGATGGCCGAATCGGCGCCGGCCCTGACCTTGGCCACAAAAGCCTGCAGATCGGCCTCGGCGGATTTGGCCTGCGGATGGATTTCCGGGTAAGCGGCCACCTCAAGGTGAAAGGCATCGCCGGTCTCGTGCCGGATGAAGGCCACCAGGTCGCTGGCGTAATGGAACTCGCCACCCGCGCCATAGCCGCTGGGCAGGTCACCGCGCAAGGCCACCAGTCGCTGGACGCCCATGGCCTGCAAGGTGGCCAGCTGGTCACGCACCGTTGACTTGGTGGCGCCGACGCACGAAAAATGGCAGGCGGCGGCCACACCCTCGTCCAGAATTGCTTTGACCGTGTTGAAGGTGCCCTCTTGCGTTGAGCCTCCGGCGCCAAAGGTGACCGAGCAGAACTCGGGCTGGCTGGCGTACAGCGCCTGTCTTGTCAGACGCAGCTTGTCCACGCCTTCAGGTGTCTTGGGCGGGAAAAATTCAAAACTGACCGGAATGTTCATCACGGGCTTTCTAGTCGCTGGTGTCGTTGTTGTCGGCTTTTTTGCCGCGCCGCTTGGCCGGTCCATGCTGGCCGGCATGCGCGGCTTCGGCCGCCTCGGAGTCTTCGTGCGGCTCGCGGGAGGCGCGCATTTCGCTGCGCGACACGCGCTTGGCGACTTGTCGTTTCGGCGCAGCGGCCAGCGGCTGGTCTTCGCCCTGCACTTCGTGGCCCTTCCTGGCCTGGATGAAAAATTCGCGGTTGCCGTCGCCGCCAGCAATCGGTGAGGCCAGCCAGGCCTTGACCTCCAGCCCCAGGGCGGCGCAGGTATCACGCAGGCGCTTTTCCACAAAATCGAAATGCACCGGGTCGCGCACGATGCCGCCTTTGCCGATCTGGCCGGGCTGCAACTCGAACTGCGGCTTGACCAGCATCAACAGCTGGCCGTCCGCTTTAAGCAGGCGCGCCACGGCGGGCAGCACCAGCGTCAGCGAGATAAAGGACAGGTCGCCGGTCAGGAAATCGAACACCGGGCTGAAACCGTCCATGTCCTGGTCGCTGTAGCCGTCTTCCTCGACATCGGCAAACGTGTCGTCGTCCAGGCTGCTGCCATGCAAGGCGCGCCGGTAATGTTCGGTCAGCTCGTCGGCCGTCAGCGAACGCGCATTCACACCCTCGATGCAGACCACGCGCTCGTCGCTGCGCAGGCTGTCGTGCAACTGGCCGTGGCCGACATCGACGCCCACGACCTGAACAGCGCCATGCTGCAGCAGGCAGTCGGTAAAGCCGCCGGTGGACTGGCCGATGTCGAGGCAGCGCAGGCCGCTCACGTCCAGGCCGGTTGCTTTCAGCGCGCCTTCGAGCTTCAGGCCACCGCGCGAGATGTATTTCGCCTCGGTGGTGTCGAGCAGTTGCAGTTCGGCAGCGGCAGGAATCTCGTCGCCGTTCTTGGCGATTTTTTTCCACGCCACCGCCTCGTCAACCCGCCAGTGGACGCCCGAGGCAATCAAGCGCTGGGCCTGGGAACGGGTAGTGGCATGGCCGTGTTCGACCAAAAATAAATCAGCGCGCATAAAGTTGGGGCAACGTCAAGGTTGCGTACAGGAAAATAAAACCATCATTTCGATAGCTGATGGCGCATGCCCAGCATGCGCCAGAGGCCAATTCGGCTTAAAAAATCCCCTGCACCGTGATGCAGGGGACGCCAACCACTTCAATAGCGGTAGGTGTTGGCTTTGTACGGGCCGGCCTTGGACACGCCAATGTACGCGGCCTGCTCGTCACTCAGCTCGGACAGCATCGCGCCGACCTTTTTCAGGTGCAGGCGGGCGACTTTTTCATCAAGGTGCTTGGGCAACACATAGACCTTGCCGGCGTCGTATTCATGCTGCTTGGTGAACAGTTCAATCTGCGCAATCGTCTGGTTGGCAAAGCTCGACGACATGACGAAGCTCGGGTGGCCCGTGCCGCAGCCCAGGTTCACCAGCCGGCCCTTGGCTAGCAGGATGATGCGCTTGCCATCCGGAAAGATCACATGGTCGACCTGCGGCTTGATTTCTTCCCAGGTGCATTTCTCCAGCGACACCACGTCGATCTCGTTGTCGAAGTGGCCGATGTTGCAAACGATGGCCTGGTCCTTCATGGCCGCCATGTGCTCATAGGTGATGACGTTCTTGTTGCCGGTGGCGGACACGAAGATGTCGCACTTGTCGGCGGCGTATTCCATGGTGACGACCTTGTAGCCTTCCATGGCGGCCTGCAACGCGTTGATCGGATCGATCTCGGTGACCCACACCTGGGCGCTCAGTGCGCGCAACGCCTGGGCAGAGCCCTTGCCGACATCGCCGTAACCGGCGACAAGGGCGACCTTGCCGGCAATCATCACGTCGGTGGCGCGCTTGATGGCGTCGACCAGCGACTCGCGGCAACCGTAGAGGTTGTCGAACTTGGACTTGGTGACCGAGTCGTTGACGTTGATGGCGCGAAACGCCAGCGTACCCTTGACCGACATTTCATTCAGGCGCAACACGCCGGTGGTGGTTTCCTCGGTCACGCCGATGATGTTTTTCAGACGGCGGCTGTACCAGGTCGGGTCTTGCGCCAGTTTGAACTTGATGGCGTTGAACAGGCAGGTTTCTTCTTCGCTGCCGGGGTGTTCCAGCAGACTGGGGTCTGTCTCGGCCTGGGTGCCCAGATGCATCAGCAGCGTGGCATCGCCGCCGTCGTCCAGGATCATGTTCGGGCCTTCCTCGGGCGTGCCCTTGTGGCCGGTGAATTCAAAGATGCGGTGCGTGTAGTCCCAGTAGTCGGCCAGGCTCTCGCCCTTGATGGCGAACACCGGTGTGCCTTCGGCGGCAATCGCGGCGGCGGCATGGTCTTGCGTCGAGTAAATGTTGCACGACGCCCAGCGTACTTCGGCGCCCAGCGCCTGCAGCGTCTCGATCAGCACGCCGGTCTGGATCGTCATGTGCAGCGAGCCGGTGATGCGCGCGCCTTCCAGTGGCTGGGACGCGGCAAATTCCTGCCGAATGGCCATCAGGCCGGGCATTTCGGTTTCGGCGATTTTCAGCTCTTTGCGGCCCCAGGCGGCCAGCGACAGGTCGGCAATGATGTGGTCAGTGTTCAGGATGGTCTTCAGTACGGCGTTCATTTGGGAACTCTCCAAAATCAGGTTCAAGCGGGCAAAATAGCCACGACCGCAGGGCTTGTCAAGGGAAGTGTGGAATTCACTCACCCGGCATCAAGGCACATGCGGGTGAGCGTGGTTGCAAGAAAAAGTCCTGAGCCTAGACCACATGCCGTGGGTTGCAACGCTCCTCAGGAGAGCATATATTGTACAGAACGCTCCACGCCAGGCCGCGCATCGCGGCAAAAGCCTGCATGCCAGAATGGCGCGATGCAAGCACTTGAACACTGGCCGATCAACAGCCGCCGCCGAATCACCGGCGTTTTCACCGACATCGACGACACCCTGACCACCGAAGGCGCCATCACGCCCGACGCACTGGGCGCGCTGGCCGCACTGAAAGCCGCCGGCCTGGACCTGATCGCCATCACCGGCCGGCCGGTCGGCTGGAGCGCGCCCTTTGCGCGGGTCTGGCCGGTCAATGCCATCGTTGCTGAAAACGGCGCAGTGGCGCTGCTTTCAAGCCAAAACGGGCTTCAACCTCTGTCTGGCGGGCGTGGGCAGCTGTCAAAGATCTACCAGCAGGACGAAGCGACACGGCAAACCAATTACGCCCGCATGCAGCAGGTGGCGGCGCGTGTCGTGCGCGACGTGCCCGGCGCGGTGATCTCGCAAGACAGTCCGGGGCGCGAGACCGACATGGCCATCGACCACAGCGAATTCGCGCACCTGCCGTCAGCCGCCATCGCCCTGGCCGTGCAGATCATGCAGGACGAAGGCATGAACGCCACGGTCAGCTCGATCCACATCAACGGCTGGTTCGGCCCCCACAACAAGCTGCAGGGCGCGCGCTGGATCGTTCGCGAATTGCTGGGCCGCGACCTGGATGCCGAAATGGACCGCTGGGTGTACGTTGGCGACTCGACCAACGACCAGCTGATGTTCGAGGCCTTTGGCAACTCGGTTGGCGTGGCCAATGTGCGGCGCTTTGAAGCGCAACTGAGCCACCTGCCGCGCTACATCACCCGGGACGAGCGCGGCGCGGGCTTTGCCGAAGTGGCCGCCGCCGTGCTGGCGGCGCGCGCCGATTAAAAAGCAGGCTGACGCGTCAGGACGGCTTGCCCAGCCCCAGCTTTTCGACCAGCGCTTTTTCCTTCAGAAAGGTTTCCTGGGCGAACTTGGTGTAGGCGGCCGTGCTCATGTAGTTGGGCAGCATGTCATAGCGACCGAGCGCGGCCACGTAGCTGGGCTCTTCCATGGCTTTCTTGAACGCATCGTGCAGCCGCTTCACCACGTCGGGCGGCGTGCCCTTGGGCGCACCGATGCCGAAGGGCGAGTTCTGCACGATGTCGTAGCCCAGTTCCTTGAGCGTGGGCGCATTGGGAAACTTGTCCAGCCGCTTCTCGCCCCAGGTGTTCAGCACCCGCAGCTTGCCGGCCTCGACCTGCGGCGCAAAACCGGTGCTGTCGGCCGCCGCCATCAACTGGCCGCTGACCACCGCCAGCATCAGGTCGGCGCTTCCCTTGTAGGGAATGTGCAGCAGCTTGATGCCGGCCTGTTGCGCGATCAACTCGGTGGTCAGGTGCGGGCTGGTCAGCGTGCCGGTCGAGCCATAGCTCAGCTCGCCGGGATGGGCCTTGGCATAGGCGACAAAGTCGGCCCAGGTCTTGAACGGCGAGTCGGCCGGCACGACGATGCCGAAGGCATAACCGGTGACATTGAGCACATAGGTGATGTCCTGGACCGGGTCCCAGTTGATCTTGGTGGTGTACGGCAGGCGAAACACGCCCAGCGGAATCTGCGCCAGCGTGTAGCCGTCGGCCGGCGCTGTCTGCAGCTGCTGCGCCGGCAGCGTGCCGCCGGCGCCGGGTTTGTTGTCGACGATCACCGGTTGGCCAAGGATTTTCGAGGCGTTGTCGGCCAGCGAGCGCATGGTGATGTCGGTCGGCCCGCCAGCCGGAAAGGCCACGATGAGCTTGATCGGACGGACCGGAAAGCCCTGGGCCTGGGCTTGAGCGAAAGGGGCACCCAGCGAACCCAGTGCGGGAACAGCCAGGGCGGCGGCGGATTGAAGCAGTTGGCGGCGTTGCATGAAGGCGTCTCCTGAAAGGTCTGGCAGTTGGCGAAACCGCCATGATGCGTCACTCCGGCCCCGGCCACATCAGGGCAACACCTGAAGCGCTGTCGCCTGCGCGTCAGGTGGTTTTACAAGCCTTTCAGGGTGTTTGCGCAATGGGCGCGGTCACAGTCAGCTATTTATTTCATAGCACATACGATTTTCCGGATCGCGCCAGCACGCTCGCCAGCGCCTTGCCGGTCGGTGTTGCCAGTGCCACCACGGCCTCGGGCGGCGCGGACGCGACGACCAGGCCACCGGCGTTGCCGCCGTCCGGCCCCAGGTCGATCACCCAATCGGCTTCGGCGATCACGTCGAGGTCGTGCTCAATGACGATCACGCTGTGGCCGCCGTTGACCAGCCGGTGCAGCACATGGATCAGCTTTTCCACATCAGCCATGTGCAGGCCGACGGTCGGCTCGTCGAGCACATACAGCGTGTGCGGCGCTTTCTGGCCGCGCCTTGTGATGTCATCGCGCACCTTTGACAGTTCGGTCACCAGTTTGATGCGCTGCGCCTCGCCGCCCGACAGCGTGGGCGACGGCTGGCCGAGCGTGAGATAACCAAGTCCCACGTCTTTCAGCAATTGCAGCGGATGGCCGATGGCGGGCATGGCGGCGAAAAAGTCCACCGCTTCATCGACTTCCATCTTCAGCACGTCGCCGATGCTCTTGCCGCGCCAGGTGACGGCCAGCGTCTCGGGGTTGAAGCGCGCACCGTGGCAGGTTTCGCACAGCACCTTCACATCGGGCAAAAAGCTCATGCCGATGGTGCGAACACCCGCGCCCTCGCAGGTCGGGCAGCGGCCTTCGCCGGTGTTGAAGGAAAAGCGCCCGGCCGCGTAACCACGCGCGCGCGCTTCGAGCGTGTCGGCAAACAGCTTGCGCACCGTGTCCCAGAAGCCGATGTAGGTCGCTGGACAGGAACGCGGCGTCTTGCCGATGGGCGTCTGGTCGACCTCCAGCACGCGGTCCACGGCGCGGTAGCCGTCGATGCGCTCGCAACCGGTCCAGACCGGGTGTTTTCCGGCGTCGTCGGCTTCGCGGCCGGCTTTCGTCGAGCGCAGCGCAACGCCGGCGTGGACGTTGGTCAGCAGCACGTCGCGCGCCAGTGTGGATTTGCCGGAGCCCGACACGCCGGTGACCGCGACCAGCCGGTACAGCGGGACATCGACCGAAACGTTTTTCAGGTTGTGCAGGCTGGCGCCTTCGACTTTCAGCCACGAGGTGTACTCGCTGGTGGAGGCGGGCGCGGCGTTGTGCAAGGCGCTGGCCGTGGCGGCTGCGGCTTTGAGGGCTGCAGCTTTCAGGGCGGCTTGCTTGGCTTTGCTGACAGGTTTGGTTGGGGTGGGGGAGCCCTCACCCCCGCCCTCTTCCTGAGGGAGAGGGAGTAAATCCGCCGCGCGTACCAAATCACCAGCGCCGGCATCCGTTTCGCTCCCTTGCCCGGCTGGCTTCGTCACACGCCGCGCATGCAGCGGATGAATCAGCGGATTCGCCAGATAGCGCCCGGTCAGCGATTCCGGCACGGCGGACAGCTGCGCCGCCGTGCCTTGCGCCACCAGTTGCCCGCCGCGCTTGCCGGCGCCGGGGCCGATGTCGATGATGTTGTCGGCCCGGCGAATGGTGTCTTCGTCGTGCTCGACCACCACCAGCGTGTTGCCGCGCTCGCTGAGCTTGCCCAAAGCGCCCAGCAAAATCTGGTTGTCGCGCGGATGCAGGCCGATGGTCGGCTCGTCCAGCACGTAGCACACGCCCTGCAGATTGGAGCCGAGCTGCGCCGCCAGCCGGATGCGCTGCGCCTCGCCGCCCGACAGCGTGGGCGCGCCCCGGTCAAGCGTGAGGTAGCCCAGGCCCACATCTTCGAGGAATTCGAGCCGGCTCTTGATCTCGGGAATCAGGTCTCTGGCAATGCCGGCTTCGCGACCCGTCAGCGCCAGCGTGTCCACCCAGGCGCGGATCGCGGTGACGCTCAGACGGGCGATGGCGGTGATGGGCCAGCCCTGGCCCGTGCCATCGTCCAAAAGCGCAAGTTCCTGCTTGAAATAGGCCTTCCCGCTTGATGGGCTTGCGTCAGCAGCTATCAATTTTGAAAAGCCGGCGCCAAAGCGCACGGCCCGCGCCGTGGCATTGAGCCGCGCTCCCTGGCAGCCGGGGCAAACCGTGTCCAGCACGTCGTCGGTCTCGGGTTCGCCGAAGGTCTGCTCGCGGCCCTTGTTGTCGTCCGTGTTCAGCACCGAATCGTCAAAGGCCTGGCGCTGGTCCTTGGTCAGCTTGACGCCGGTGCCGACGCAGTCCGGGCACCAGCCATGCTTGCTGTTGTAGCTGAACAGGCGCGGATCGAGTTCGGGGTAGGAGGTCGAACACACCGGGCAGGCGCGCTTGGTCGAGAAGGCTTCGAGCTTGCCAATCGCCTGGGTGCTGGTGCCGGCCAGCATCGCTTCGCGCAGGCCATCGAGCGGCGCCAGCACATGCACCACGCCCTTGCCATGCTCCAGCGCGCTGGCCAGCGCGGCACGCAGTTCGGCCTCGTTGTCAGGCGTGACGTGAATGTCGGCAATCGGCAGCTCGACCGTGTGTTCCTTGAAGCGGTCGATGCGCGGAAACTTCGTCGTCGGCAGGAATTCGCCATCGACGCGCAAGTGGGGGTAGCCACGCGGCCGCGCCCAGTCGGCCAGCTCGGTGTAAACGCCCTTGCGGTTCATCACCAGCGGCGCCAGCAGGCCGATGTGCTGGCCCCGGTAATGCTTCAGCAGCTGCGCGGCGATGCTCTCGGGGCTTTGCGGCATGACCGCCGCGCCGTCCTTGGTGCAATGCTGGATGCCCAGCTTCACGTACAGCAGGCGCAAAAAGTGCCAGACCTCGGTGGTCGTGCCGACGGTCGATTTGCGCCCGCCGCGCGACAAGCGCTGCTCGATCGCCACGGTCGGCGGAATGCCATAGACCGCATCCACCTCGGGCCGGCCGGCCGGCTGCACGATGCTGCGGGCATAGGCATTGAGCGATTCGAGGTAACGGCGCTGGCCTTCATTGAACAAGATGTCAAACGCCAATGTCGATTTGCCCGAGCCGCTGACGCCGGTCACCACATTGAACTTGCCGCGCGGAATATCGACCGACAGGCTTTTGAGGTTGTTTTCCTTGGCGTTGACGATCTGGATCAGGTTGGAGAACGCCGGCCGGGTCTTCCAAGCCTTGGGGCGCTGTTCCTCGACCTGGTGCGTCTGGTTCATGGTCAGTTCGTACTCGCGCAGCGCCAGCGCCGTGTGCGACGTGGGATGCTGACGCACGAGCTCCGGCGGCCCTTCGGCGACCAGCAGACCGCCGTTCTCACCGCCTTCGGGGCCCAGGTCGATCAGCCAGTCGGCCGAGCGGATCACGTCGAGGTTGTGCTCAATGACGATCAGCGAATGGCCGGCTTCCAGCAGCCGGCGCAGCGCGCGCATGAGCTTGGCAATGTCGTCGAAATGCAGCCCGGTGGTCGGCTCGTCGAACAAAAACAGCGTGCCGCGATGCGGGCGCATCAGCGCCAGCCCCTGCCGGCTCAGGCTGGGTTTGGCCGCCGACTTGCTGGCGCCGGCCAGGAAGCCCGCGAGCTTGAGCCGCTGCGCTTCGCCGCCCGACAGCGTGGGCACCGGCTGGCCGAGCTTGACGTACTCCAGCCCCACATCGACGATGGGCTGCAGTGCGCGTATGACTTCGCGGTCCTGGGCGAACAACTGCACCGCTTCGCTGACGGTCAGGTCGAGCACATCGGCCACATTCAGCAAGCGGGGCATGAGCTGGCCAATGGCTTTTCGCTCGATGGTGACCTCCAGGATTTCGGGCCGGTAGCGCTTGCCGTCGCAATCGGGGCAGCGCAGGTACACGTCACTCAGGAACTGCATCTCGACATGCTCAAAGCCCGAGCCACCACAGGTCGGGCAACGGCCGTCGCCGTTGTTGAAGCTGAATTTGGTCGCGGTGTAGCTGCGTTGCCGGGACAGCGGCGACTGGGCAAACAGCTCGCGCACCGCATCCCAGGCGCCGACATAGCTGGCCGGGTTCGAGCGCGCGGTCTTGCCGATGGGCGACTGGTCGACAAACACCACGTCCGTCAGGTGGTCGGCGCCCATCAAGCGGTCATGCAGGCCCGGCGTTTCGGTCGCCTTGCCGAACTGGCGCAGCAGCGCGGGCGCGACGATGTCCTGCATCAGCGTCGATTTGCCCGAACCGCTGACGCCGGTCACGCAAACCAGGCGCTGCAGCGGAAACTCGATGGTCAGGTTTTGCAGGTTGTGGTCGCGCGCGCCTTCCAGGATCAGGCGCGGCGTGCTGTCCGTCACGGCGCGTTTCAGCCCCATGCCGACCTGCTTGCGCCCGCCGAGGTAGGCGCCGGTCAGCGTGTCGGCATGCCGGACGTCCTCGGGCGGGCCGTCGAACACGATCTGCCCGCCCCGCTCGCCGGGCCCCGGTCCCATGTCGATCATGCGGTCGGCGGCCAGCATCACCGCCGGGTCGTGCTCGACCACGACCAGCGTGTTGCCGGCATCGACCAGCCGGCGCATCGCCTGCGTGATGCGGTTCATGTCCCGCGGGTGCAGGCCGATGGACGGCTCGTCCAGCACGAACAGCGTGTTGACCAGCGAGGTGCCCAGCGCCGTGGTCAGGTTGATGCGCTGCACCTCGCCGCCCGACAGCGTGCGGCTCTGGCGGTCCAGCGTCAGGTAGCCGATGCCCACGTCGCACAGGTATTTCAGCCGGGTCTGGATTTCCTCGAACAGCGACTTCAGCGCCTTCTGTTCGGCATCAATGCCCTCGGCGGTCAGCGACAGGCTGCCGGAGAATTTTTGCAGCCGGTCAATCGGCAAGCGCATCAGGTCGTGCAGGCACAGCCCCGGCATCGCTTCGAGTTGCGCGCGGGTCCATTGCACACCGACCGGCATGAAACGCTGGTCCGGCGGCAACACCGCATCGGCGGCTTCTTTCGTGCCCAGCCGCCATTGCAGCGATTCGAGCTTCAGGCGCGCGCCACCGCAGGTGTCGCAGGTGGTGTAGCTGCGGTACTTGGACAGCAGCACCCGGATGTGCATCTTGTAGGCCTTGCTTTCCAGGTAGGCAAAAAACCGCTTGATGCCGAACCAGTGCCTTTCCCATTTGCCCTTCCAGTGCGGCGAGCCGTCGATGACCCAGGCCTGCTGCCCGGGCGTGAGCTTGTACCAGGGCGTGTCGCGCGGAATGCCCTCGGCCTCGGCATGGCGCATCAAATCGTCCTGCGCTTCCTTCCAGGCTGGCGTCTGCATCACCTTGATGGCGCCGGCGCGCAGCGTGAGCTTGTCGTTCGGGATCACCAGCCCGTAATCGACGCCAATCACCCGGCCAAAGCCCTTGCAGGTCTCGCACGCGCCCATCGCCGAATTGAAGGAAAAAAGCGACGGCGTGGGTTCGGTGTAGCGCAGGTCGCTGTCGGGGCAATGCAGCCCAGTGGAAAACCGCCACATCTCTTCGACGGCACTTTCCTCACCGTTCTGGACATAGACATTGAGCCGGCCGCCGCGCTTCAGCGCCGTTTCAATCGCTTCGATGGCGCGGATTTTCTCAGTGAGGTGCAGGCGAAAGCGGTCGGCCACCACGTCAAGCAGCTTGTGCGGACCGGCGGGCGTGGCGACTTCGCGTTGCGCATGGACCCGGGTGAAGCCGCTGGCCGACAGCCACTGTTCGATCTCTTCGGCGCTGGTGTTGCCCGGCAGTTCGACCGGAAAGGTCATGATGACGCGCGGGTCGCTGGCCTCGGTGCGTGCCATCAGTTCGGCGTAGATGGATTCGGGCGTGTCGTGGCGCACCGCCTGCGCGGTCTGCCGGTCAAACAACAGCGCAGCCCGGGCATAGAGCAGCTTCAAATGGTCGTTCAGCTCGGTCATCGTGCCCACGGTCGAGCGCGACGAGCGCACCGGGTTGGTCTGGTCGATGGCAATCGCCGGCGGCACGCCTTCGACCTTGTCCACCGCCGGCTTGTCCATGCGGTCAAGGAACTGCCGGGCGTAGGCCGAGAAGGTTTCAACATAACGGCGCTGGCCTTCGGCAAACAGTGTGTCGAACACCAGGGAGGACTTGCCCGAGCCGCTGGGGCCGGTGACCACTGTCAGTTCGTTGGTCCGAATGTCGAGGTCAATATTTTTGAGATTGTGCTGGCGCGCGCCGCGAATGCGGATGATTCCCTGGGACATCGGTGAAGGTCTTTCCTGAAGAAGTCGAACATTTTAGGGTTCCTCAACGGCGTACGTGCGCATGGCAAAAAGCAGCCCCAACGGGCATGGCGCTTCACGGATTTGCAGAAAAACAGCGGTGCTTCTACACAAAAAGAGGGGGCAATGGCGGGCCGTCCATCAAATCAGGCTGGCATGGATTTCGGCAAGCCCCGCCACTAATGGTTTTCATATAGTCAGGCGATGAGACTTTGCCGTTAAATGAAACACTTCTTTCATTTAAATACACATTGCCACAATGAAAAAAATATTCTTGTCTTTCACCGCCATCCTGGTTTGCGCCCTGAGCCTTGCCAGCCAAGCCCAGATCCTGATTGGGCAGACGGCAGGGTTTACAGGCGCTGTAGGTGCTGGCGTCAAGGAAACCACGGACGGTGCTGTGCTTTACTTCAATTCAGTCAATGCCAAAGGCGGTGTGGGGGGACAAAAGATCGAATTGATTTCCATGGACGACAAGTTCGATGTCCCACTGGCGGTGGACAACACGCGGAAGTTGATTCAAGAAAAAAACGTGGTGGCGATGTTCCTTACACGCGGCACGCCACACACCGAAGCCATTATTCCCCTGCTTGACAAGCATGGCGTGCCGCTGGTCGGACCTTCTGCAGGTTCAATGGTGCTGCACCAGCCTGTCAGGAAACATGTTTTCAATGTGCGGGCAACCTACCAGCGCGAAGCAGAAAAAGTCATTTCACATTTTGCGACCATGGGCATTACCCGGATTGCACTGGTCTACACCGACGACAGCTTTGGTGCCGATGGGCTGGCCGGTGCCCAAAAAGGCATGACAAGGGCCAAGCTCACGCCAGTGGCAATAGAAAAACTCAACCGTGCCAATCCCGACTTCAGTGGGATAACGCCCAAAATCTACCAAGCCAATGCGCAGGCCGTCATCATGGTTGCTTCAGGACAGGCGGTCGCCGCGGGACTGAAGGCCTTGCGTGCGGCGGGCTCTGCTGCGCAGGTCGCAACCTTGTCCAACAATGCCTCCAGCGGCTTTGCAAAGAGTCTGGGTGACAACGCGCGCGGCGTGATCGTGACGCAGGTGTTTCCATCAGAACGGTCCATCAATTACTCAATGGTCAAGGAAGCCCAGGACTTGCTCAAGGCCAGTTCCAAGGCTCCGGGGGAACTCAGCCCGGCGATGCTGGAGGGTTTTGCGGCGGCCAAGGTGCTGGTGGAAAGCCTGCGCCGTGCCGGCCCCAAGCCGAGCCGTGAAACAATCCAGACGGCATTGGAAGGCATGCGCAAGTTCGACCTCGGGGGGCTGGAGGTGAACTTCAGCCCGGAGGATCACACCGGACTTGATTTTGCAGACCTGTCCATCATTGGCGCCGATGGCAAGTTCAAGCGTTGATCGGCGGCTCAATCGTAGAGGGCGCTCTGAAGTTCCATGAACTTTTCAGGGCCGATTGCCGTCTTGATCTTGGGGGCCAGCTCTTGCAGTTTGGCCAGGTTGGTGGCGCCTTCAACAGCCAGGTTGAGCAGAAAGCCGCGCAGACCCAAGCTCGCCGTCAGTCGGGTGGCGATGGGATAGGCTCTTGAATATTGCGCCCGGGCCGTGGCGATGGACAGGCCCTCCTCGTCCGGGGAAGAAGGCACAGAGTAAGAACCTTCAGTTGCCGCTTTGGCAAGGAAAGTCGAAGGTGCCTCAGCCTGAAAGCCCAGCATGCCGTCTGGCGCAGTGGCGATAACGGACACCTGGACGGCAACGTTGCAGGGCGCCAGCAGGCCGTGCGCTACCAAATGGCCTATGTCCTCCGAACTGACTCCAAGCCCGGCCGTGGCTCTCATGACCTCCTCCAGATCGCGCTTTCCATCAAACAAAATGAAGGCTGAACGTTGCCGTGGCGTCAGCAAGACGGCCCGGCACTTAAAAGCTGACTGTCCGTGCTGTGTTTTCATATAAATCATGGCGTGCCTTCTGTAAATGCCGGTATCTGGGCCATGAAGCCCTTGCGTCGATTGGCTGATGTTACATTTTGACACTTTTTTGACTTTTTGCAATCCTGTTTCATTTTTGCTTTTTTGGAGTTGCCTTTGCGCGGTGCCGGCAGCGCGGGGGAAGTGGTGCAGCATCAGACTGGGCATGGCCAAAACGAACTGTTTTCTGCCAAAGTCAGGGTTGCCGCAAGGATTCACGGCAGGAACAGTGCAAAGCCGGTCAACCGTAAAAACGTCTGTGCCGGATCGCAAGGGCTTTAAAAACTGACAAAGGTTTTGAAGGGTGCACAGCAGAACACCGGCACCCTTTGCCGGTCCGTCAGTCGTTGGCGTAGATGTCGACGTCCTTGGTTTCCTTCACGAACAGCGTGCCTATGACAAACGTCATGCCGGCAATGATGATCGGATACCACAGCCCGTTGTACATGTTGCCTGTCTGCGCCACGATCGCAAAGGCGGTGGTGGGCAGCAGGCCGCCAAACCAGCCATTGCCGATATGGTAGGGCAGGCTCATGGACGTGTAGCGGATACGTGTCGGAAAGAGTTCCACCAGCATCGCGGCAATCGGGCCATACACCATGGTCACCAGAAGCACCAGATAGAACAGGATCAGGGTGACCATGAACTTGTCCACTTTGGCCGGGTCGGCCTTGGAGGGATAACCGGCGGTCTTCAACGCGTCGGCCACGGATTTTTTGAACTCAGCGTCCTTCTTCCTGGCTTCGTCGGCCGGCAGGCCCTTGGCGGTGTAGCTGGAAATCTCGGTCGTGCCGATCTTGATGGTGGCCGGCGTGCCGGCCTTGCCTGGCGCATTTTCATAGCTGACCGAAGCGCCGGCCAGCACCTGTTTGGCAATGTCGCAGGAACTGGTGAACTTGACGGTGCCGGTCGGGTTGAACTGGAACGAGCATTCCGAAGGGTCGGCGGTCACCACCACCTGGTTAGCGGCCTGTGCGGCGGCCAGGTCGGGGTTGGCAGCCTTGGTCAGCGCGGTGAACACCGGGAAATAGGTCAACGCCGCCAGCAGGCAGCCTGCCATGATGATCGGCTTGCGGCCGATCTTGTCCGACAGCATGCCGAAGACCACGAAGAATGGCGTGCCCAGAATCAGCGAGTAAGCCACCAGGATATTGGCCGTCGGGCCGTCCACCTTCAGCGCCTGCGTCAGGAAGAACAAGGCATAGAACTGGCCCGAGTACCAGACCACGGCCTGGCCGGCGGTCAGGCCGACCAGCGCCAGAATCACGATTTTCAGATTTTTCCACTGGCCAAAGGACTCGGACAGCGGCGCCTTGGAGGTCTTTCCCTCGGCCTTCATTTTCTGGAATGCAGGCGACTCGTTCATCGACAGGCGGATGTACACCGACACGGCCAGCAGCAGGATGGAAACGAGAAACGGAATGCGCCAGCCCCAGTCGGCAAAAGCGGCCTCGCCAATGGCGGTTCGCACGCCCAGGATGACCATCAGGCTCAGGAACAGGCCCATGGTCGCCGTGGTCTGGATCCAGGATGTGTAGGCGCCGCGCTTGTGCTGGGGCGCGTGCTCGGCCACATACACCGCCGCACCGCCATACTCGCCGCCCAGCGCCAGGCCTTGCAGCATGCGCAGGGCAATCAGGATGATCGGCGCAGCAACCCCGATCGACGCATAGTTGGGCAGCAAGCCGACGATAAAGGTGGACAGCCCCATGATGACGATGGTGACCAAAAACGTGTACTTGCGGCCGATCATGTCGCCCAGGCGGCCAAACAGCAGCGCGCCGAAAGGCCGGACGATGAAACCGGCGGCAAACGCCAGCAGCGCAAAAATGAAGGCCGAACCGGAGTCCAGTCCGCTGAAGAATTGCCGGGCGATGATGGCCGCCAGCGAGCCATACAGATAAAAATCGTACCACTCGAAAACCGTGCCCAGCGAAGACGCGAAGATCACGCGCCGTTGCTCGGATGACATCGGTCTGTTGTCGATTGCACGTGTCGCCATTGTTTTGTCTCCCACTGATAAATACCTCTGGAATAGAAGCTGCCAGTAGTATTTTTGAAACACCTGTCAGCAATCTGACTTGAAAATAACAAAACCTTACATAAAACTTTCACGAAACTGACAAATAAATGCTAACCCTTATGACATTTTTCAGCATGTGAAGAACCTACTTACAAACCCTGATGTCGACGGGCAATGCCTGACGAAACCGTATGCACCGAGTTCCAGTCCGGCCCATCAAACCACGGGTCGCCCAGCAGGTAATTGCGCAGCATGACAAGCGCATCCAGCCCCCAGAAAAGCTTGTCGTCAACGGCAAAAGTGGGAACGCCAAAAACGCCGCGCGCTATGGCGGCGTCGGTGTTTTTCTTGAGCTGCACCTTGACGGCATCGCTTTCGGGATCATTCCCTGGCCGAAGCTGTCTTGTCAGCGCCTCTTGGCGCTGCGCATCGACGGCTTCGGCGCCGCCACGCCAGACATGGCGAAAAATGGTTTCGCACACATAGCGGTTGGGCGCGCCCGGCGTCGCCTCGGCGCTGCAGGCCAGCGCCAGCCGCAGCAATGCCAGCGGGTTGAAGGGATGGCTGGCGGGCATGTCCAGCGCAATGCCCCGGCTGTGCGCCAGCCACAGCACCTGGCGATAGGTCCATTCGCGCTTGGAGGCGATCTCGGCCGGCCCCAGCTGGCCATGGTGCTTGAGCAAGCCGGCGAACAGCACCGGCACATGGCTGACGCGGTAGCTCACGCCCATCAGCGCTTCGGGCAGGGCTTCAAACGCCAGATGGGCATAGGGAGAGATGAAGTCGAGATAGAACGTGATGTGTTTCATGGCGGGCGATCCTTGTTTGAATCGAGCATAGCGGCAAGGCCAGCCACCGGCACGCTGGCGGCGCCAGTCGTGCAGACCTTGCCAGGTGTGATGCGGCAGCGTTATTGGAGGGGACGGTTTCGAGCCGCTGCGGAACAGGTGGCCCAAGACCCTAAACGCTATGAATTAAATAGCTACTTAAGCATACCTATATTGCGCAAACAGCACTTTTATCTTGAAAATTCAATATTTGAGCCGCGCGTAGTAGGTTTCTTGCGCCGCCTCCCGCGCCTGCCGCAGGGTGTGGATGCCCATGCCCTGCAGCAGCGGCAGCAGGCGCAGCAGCACTTCAGCGGTCAACATGGCGTCGCCCAGTGCCGTGTGCCGGCCCAGCACGGTGATGTTGAAGCGCCCGGCAATGGCTTCGAGCCGGTGCGATTTTTGGCTTGGATGCACCACCGCCGACAGCAGCAGCGTGTCCAGCACCGGCTGGTGAAAGGCAACGCCGGTGCGAGCCTCCTGCAGCTGCAAAAACTTCATGTCGAAAGCCGCGTTGTGCGCCACCAGCACGGTGTCCTGCGCAAACGCATGAAAGGCGGGCAACACCTCGGCAATCGTCGGCTGGCCGGTGACCATGTCCTGCGTGATGCCGTGGATGGGAATCGAGGCGGCTGAAATCAGCCGGCCCGGGTCCACCAGCTGTTCGAACGACTCCTGGCGCAGCAGCTTGCCGTTGACGATGCGGGCCGCGCCGATCTGGATGATCTCGTCGCCTTGCGAAGGGTTCAGGCCGGTGGTCTCGGTGTCGAACACGGTAAAGGACAGCGACGACAGCGGCTGGTCGTCGAGCGCGCTGGCCTGCTCGCTGAGCTGGAACAGATCGAAATCGTAGTACTCGGGCCGGCTCTCGCTCTGCATGATCTGCGCGGCATCAAGCTGCTCCTGCGCGCTGGCCAATGGCAGCAAAAAGCGGAAAAAAGCCTGGTGGCGCACGCGCTCGCGCTCGAACCACATCTCGCCGCCGTGGCGCTCGACCACGTCACGCACCGTCAGCGGCGTGCTCTGGGTGCCAAAACGCATCGGGTCCATTTCCCAGGCCATGACGGTTTCGGTGCTCATCACCTGGCCCGACCAGATCAAATCGAGCTGCGCGCGCTGGCCGGCCTGCTGCAGCCGCAGCTGCAAAAACTTCACGTCGAATTCATCGACCAGCCGGCTCGCCAGGTAGGTCAGCGCCTGCAGCAGCGTGAAGCTTTCAACCTTGAGCCACAGGGCGGCGTCGGCGCCTTCAATCGCCACGCTGCGCCGGCAATGGCTTTCAATCTGCCGCTGGGCGGCGGTGACAAAGTCGGTGCCGAGCATTTCCTCAAGCGGCCAGCGGGTCTTGAGCGCCTGCGTCGAGCGTGCTACCTGGTCAGTGATGCGCGCGCTCATGGCGCTGACTTCTTCGCGCACCACGCGCAGAAACTGCTCGCGCATCTCGGGTTCGAGGTCGGCGTAACCGAGCATGTCGACGGCCGCCTGCATGTTGGCCAGCGACGAGCGGCTGCCCTCGGTCAGGCCGTGCAGCAGCTGGTCGCGCAGCGTCGCTTCCTCGAAGCTCTGCGTCACGTTGTCGAGCATCAGCACAAAGCCGCTGATGCCGGCGTCCGGCGCGTCGCCGGTCGCCGGGTCGCGCACCGGCGCCATCTGCACGCGGATCAGCTGGCCGGAGCGGGTGGCCGTGACAAACTGCGCCGACGGGCTGGCCGCGCCCCGGCGCAGGCGCTGGTGAATGGTTTGCAGCGCATGCGCCACCAGCTGGCGGTCGAATACGGCGTAGATTGAGCGGCCGATGCCCATCAGCTCGGCGCCATCGGCCAGCGCGGGAGCCTGCGACAGGGCGCGAAACTGCAGCCTGGCGCGGCTGTTGTAGAGCAGGATGCGGCCGCCCTGGTTGCAGACCACCACGCTTTGCGTCAGCTCGGCCATCAGCGCGGCCAGGCGGTTTTTTTCCTGCTGCACGCTGCGGCTGGCCAGCGCGATCTGCTCGGCCATGCCCTCGCGCAGGCGGTCGCGCTGGGCGGCCAGTTCGTTGATGCTGCCAGCGAGGGCGCAGAGTTCGCTGCTGCCCTGCAGCGTGAGCGGCTGCGCCTGGGTAGCAGCCAGCAGCACGCGGGTTTCCTCCAGCAGGCGGGCCGGGGCGCTGGCGTAGCGCAGGTACAGCCAGTGCAGCCCATACGCCACGCCCACCAGCGCCGCCCCCCAGCTCATGCCAAGCAAGGCGATGCGCGGCCCCAGCAGCGCACCCACGGTTTCGCGCTCGGCGGGCGCCAGCGTGGACCAGACCAGCGCCCCGCTCAGGACCAGCCAGGCGGCCAGGGCCAGCCCGACGGCGACAATTGCCAGTACCAGCCGGCGGTCGGGCGGCTTCATGGCGGGACGCCGAGCATTTCGGCCACCTTGTCGGCCAGTTCTCGGGTGGAAAACGGCTTGGTCATGTAGGCGTCCGCGCCCAGCGCCAGTCCCTTGGCCAGGTCGGTGTCGCGGCCCTTGGCGGTCAGCATCAGGATCTTGGTGGCCTGCAACGCCTCGCTGGCCCGCACCGCCTGGCAAACCTCGAAGCCGGATTTTTTCGGCATCATCACATCGAGCAGCACCAGGTCGGGCCGGTCACGGGCGATCATGTCCAGCGCCTCCTGGCCGTCTCTGGCCACCAGCACGGTGTAGCCTTCGCGCTTCATGAGGTATTCGAGCGAGATCACGATGTTCGGCTCGTCGTCGGCGACCAGTATTTTCAGGCTCATGTCTTGTCTCCTCTTGTTGGCTTCGCTTGTGGCATGGGCGCGTGCCAAGGCAGGTGAAATGCAAAGCACGCGCCCTGTCCGCTGCCAGGCTCCAGCCACAGCCGGCCGCCGAAATGCTCGACGATCTGGCGGCTGATCGGCAGGCCCAGGCCGGTGCCCTGCGGCCGGTTGACGCCGTTGCCGCCTTGCAGGAAGCGCTCAAAAATCAGGCTTTGCTGTTCGGCTGGCACACCGGGCCCATTGTCTTGCACGCACACTGTCAGGCCGCTGACATCGCTCGCCAGGCGGACCACCACCTCGCCGCCGGGAACCGGCACAAACTTGGCGGCGTTCGACAGCAGGTTCAGCACCACCTGCGTCAAGCGGTCCGGGTCAGCCCATAACAGGCGCACCTCCGGGGGCAAGTGCAATTGCACCGCGCACTGACGTTCGCGAAACATCTCGGACGTGGTTTCGACCGCCTGCGACAGCAGCGCGCGCAGGTCCACCTCGGCGTTGTGCCACTCGGCGTTGCCCGACTCGATCTTCGCCAGGTCCAGAACCTGGTTGACCAGACGCGTCAAGCGCTCGGTTTCCGACACGATGATCCGCATGAAATGCTGGCGCTGCGTCAGGTCCATGTCGGCGTCGTCGCGCATCAACTCGGCGAGTGCGCGGATCGAGGTCAGCGGCGTGCGCAGCTCGTGCGTCACCGAGGACATGAAATCGTCTTTCAGCCGGTCCAGGCTCTTGAGCTGCTCGTTGGCCTGGCGCAGCTCGGCCGTTGCACGCTCCAGCGAATGCGACTTTTCTTCCAGTTCATGCGAATAGGCGCGAATTTGCGACGACTCATCCAGAATGCGCAGCACGTCCTCGGGCGTGAGCACTTCTTCTTCCACCACCGAGGCCACCAGCACCCGGGCCGAAGCGCTGCCGACGGCGCCGGCCAGTTGGGTTTCGACAAACTGCACCAGCCGGGCATCGGGCCGGATGCTCTCTATCTGGCGCACGCCGGCCTGACGCGCATAGGACGCGAACAAGGCCCCGGCCTTGGCTGCACCCATGAAACGCTCGCACAAACGCAGCAAGTCGGGCACCTTGGCCTGGCCGCGCCAGAACACCGGGCTGGACGCTGCCGTGCGGTGGAACACATCGACAAACAGCAGCGCCTGGCTGGCTTCCTGCCCCGATGGCGCGCGCCACAGCGACAGGCCGACATAGGCGCCGACGTTGACCAGCAGGCTCCAGAACAGCGCATGCGTGAGCCCGTCCAGGCCCTGCAGGCCGAGCAGCTGCTCGGGCCGCAGCAGCGTGATGCCCCACGGGCCCAGCGTCAGGAAGTCGGTGCCCAGCCAGCCTGACTTGGCAATCGACGGCAGCATCAGCGTGTACGCCCACATCAGGAACCCGGCCAGCAAGCCGGCCAGTGCGCCAAGGCGGGTGCCGCCCTTCCAGTACAGCCCGCCCAGAACCGCCGGCGCGAACTGGGCCACCGCGGCGAAGCTGATCAGGCCGATGCTGACCAGCGCATAGGCCTCGCCCGCCAAATGAAAATACACATAGCCCAGCACCAGCACGCCCAGAATGGCGGCGCGCCGGATGCCCAGCAGCAAGCGGCTCAGGTCATGGCCGGCAGCGCCGTGAAAGTGCCGGGAGCGCAGCAGCAGCGGCAACACCAGCTCGTTGCTGACCATGGTGGACACGGCAATGGTCTCGACAATCACCATGCCGGTGGCCGCCGACAGGCCGCCGATGAACGCGAACAGTGCCAGCATCGGCTGCCCAGCAGCCATCGGCAGCGACAGCACAAAGGTCTCCGGGTTCATCGGACTGCCGCCAAAATACAGCAGCCCGCCCAGCGCAATCGGCAGCACGAACAGGTTGATGAGCAGCAGGTACAGCGGAAACACCCAGACCGCGCGGCGCAGGTGGCTCTCGCGCACGTTTTCCACCACCATCACCTGAAATTGCCGGGGCAGGAACAGCACCGACAGCATCGACAGCAAGATCAGCGCAAACCATTGCGTCCAGGCAAAGTCAGCGCCCTGCTCCAGCCGCACCAGTCTTTGCAGGGCCGGCACCGCCTGGGCCCGGACAAACAGGTCGGCCAGGCCGTCGAACAGGCCATAGACCACGAACACGCCCACCGCCAGGAAGGCCACCAGCTTGACCACCGACTCGAAAGCAATCGCCGCCACCATGCCCTCGTGGCGCTCGGTGGCGTCCAGGTGCCGGGCACCAAACACCATGGTGAAACCGGCCAGCACCAGCGCGACATAAAAAGCGCTGTCCTGCATCCAATGCGGCGACCCCGGCGCCGCGCTGCCCGCAGGCGTGGTCAGCAGTCCATAGCCTGCCGACACGGCCTTGAGCTGAAGGGCAATGTAGGGAACGATGCCGACCAGGGCAATCAGCGTGACCAACCCGGCCAGTAAAGGGCTTTTGCCGTAGCGGCTGCCAATGAAGTCGGCAATCGACGTGATGCGCAAGGTCTTGGCAATGCGGATCATCTTGCGCAGCACCATCCAGCCGAGCACCATCGCCAGCGTCGGTCCGAGGTAGATCGGCAAAAACCACACCCCGCCAGACGCGGCCCGGCCGACGCTGCCAAAGTAGGTCCAGGCGGTGCAGTACACGCCCAGCGACAGCGCATAAGTCCAGGGGTTGGCAATGATCGAGCGCCCTTCGGCGGCCCGCCGGTCGCCGTACCAGGCGACCCCAAACAGCAGCAGCAGATAGGCCAGCGACGCACCGATGACCCAGACGGGCGACAGCATACCTAATCGTCCGCCTGCGTCTGGCCGGGCCGCTCCATCTGCCAGGCCAGCACGGCAATCAGCAACGCCCAGAGAATGAACAGCGCCGCCGGGAACAATGGAACGCCCAACAGCGTGGCGTCCCGGTCCCACAAGCCCAGCAAGGGAAAGTTAAACAACAGCCAGCCACTGGCGAAAAGCGCCAGCAACCGCTGTGCTCGCAGTCCTTTGAACACCAGCGCCTCCTTGCCGCGACAACCGGGTTGATGCCGCTCAGCTCTTGGTGCTGGGCTAGGCAATGCTGGCATGGGCATGCTTGAGCGTGACTTCGGAAAGATCACGCCTGACCAGAATGCGCCAGGCCCGGCGCAGCCAGAAAAACCCCATCGGGAACAGCGCCAGGAAAAGAATCCACGTCAAGGCCACGCTGAAATTAAAAACCATGCAGCACTCCCTGAAACCGGCGCGGCACCCTGCAGCACGACGTCGATTGAATTGAAAAAAAGGCCCTGCCAGTGCCAGTGGCAGGGCCTCCATTGTCACGCCCTACCCGCCTGAACGGGCAAAGGGATTTGCATCAAATCATGGCGTACCAGACTCGATGGCTGCCCGTGACCAGTTTGGAGCCGCGCGGAACAGGCACGGCTTCAACCATCGCCTGGATATGCGCTGGCGGTTCTCTGGTGAATTTTCCAACCAGGAAAACCATCCCGAAATTCACCATGGCGCCGACCGCACCGAAGGCTTCCGGCCTGATGCCGAATAAGCTGCTTGCGCCGCCGATCATCGGATGGAACCCGGTTCCGTTGATGAAGAAAGTACCTTGTGCGCCACCAGATAGAACAACGTGACGAACAAGCCCGACAGCATGACGGCAATGGCGCCTTGCTTGTTCATCTTCTTGCTGAAGATACCCATCATGAGGATCAGCAAGCCCGCAGCCGTTGACAGTGCTGCGGCCAGGCCACCCGCTGCCACCAGCGCGATCACCCAGTTGGGCAGCAACGCAATTTCAGGATTGGCCAACACAATGATGTCGGGGTTGACCGTCAATTCGTTGCCTTTCCAGCCGGCTGCTTCTGCCTGGCCCGTGGCAACTTCGTTTTTGCTGGTGTCGTTGTAGTACTGGATGCAGCCGTCGCCGTTTTTGTCTTCAAACTTGAGCAACCCGGTTTTTTTCCAGCGCTTCATCCAGTCGGGGCGGTCCCCGTTCAGGATGCTGGATTGAGGGGCATACAGGTCTTTGCCGGTTGCCACGGCAGTGTTCACCGTCGCAGGCAGGTTCGGTTTGGCCATGGCCGCTACGGCGGGTGCCGTGGTGTAGAGGATGGCGATGAAAACCAGTGCCCAGCCCGCAGAACTGCCGGCATCCTTGACCGACGTAACGGTGAAGAATCTCATAATGACGTGCGGCAAGCCAGCGGTCCCGATCATCAGCGACAGCGTGTACATGAACATGTTCAGCGTGCTGCCGGCTGTGGTGATGGTGGTGTATTGGCTAAAGCCCAAATCGGTGACGACCAGGTCCAGCTTGGCCTGTAGCGACATGTCGGTGCCGGAAAAACCACGACCCAAGCCCAGATGTGGAATCGCGTTGCCCGTCAGCTGCAGCGAGATAAAGACCGCTGGCACGGTGTAGGCAATGATCAGCACGAAGTACCGGGCCAACTGGGTGTGGGTGATGCCTTTCATGCCGCCGAACACGGCGAACAAAAAACAATTCTTATACCTACGTAGATGCCCACCTCGTTGCTCGTGTCCAGGAGGCGGGAGAACGCCTAAACTCTCTCTACTTTAATCTTTGATACATGAGGCAAAGGAGACCCTGCCGTGACCGATCTTGTACTTTCGCAACTGACCGACCCGTTTCGCATCGGTCTGATCATCGCCCTTGTGGTCACGATGATCAGAACCTCCGCTGTGACCGGGCGCGCCCTGCCTTTAGCCCTGGGGGTGGTTTTCGTGGCCGTGATCCTGCCCAGCACCATGCCAGGCGGCGCTGCAATCCTCAGCGATGCCATTCTTGCAGGGCTGATCTCGAACCTGATCATATTGGGACTGGCCCTTCCCATTGCGGCGCTGGTCGCACGACTGCGCCGCTGACCTCCTCTGTTTGATCCCAGATCAAAGGCACCCATCGTGCGTGCGTGGAGGTGGTTGGTTGGCATGATGCGCAGCCATGGGTGTAACCGTCGGCAAGCCTGGCCAGACACAAAGGGCGATAAGGCTTTGGTGTCCAACAGTGGCGCATATCGTTATTGCGCCCGAAGCGTGCCGCTTCTGGAAACATCAGCCGGACAGGTTCGCCTCGCGATTCTTTGTAAAGGCCGTGGTGCGTGCCAAGACGCTTCCCCTCACTCTTCCTGGGCCAAAGTATCAGTTTGTGGATGGCACTTGTCCGGGGCCAACTTCCGCCAATCAAGGCGCTGCAGCAGCGTGTAAACAGGCGAGCGTCACAGCGCATCATCAAGGCGATGCTTGATTTGGCCAACCACAATGGCGCCTTCCTCGCGGACTTGCGCCAGAAACGGATTGAGTGCAGCAGCCTCTTTTTTCCGCGTGAAGTTTTGTCTGCGCCGCCCCCACGCGCTGGAATGGGGCTGCCGCGCACGGCCTTTCCGTGAAGGAATTGGTGCGCTGCTTACTTGCCCAACCGTTGAACAGTCCGATTGCTTTAGCTGTCTGCTCCAAGCTCAATGCAAATCGCAATGAAAATATCTCCGCCTGCACGTAGCGCAACGGTTCGGCAGTTACAGCATTGGAGATGGCTTGTATCGAAATATGAACAACATCTTCCATCGTGCAATTCTGGCCATGACGAAAGCCGAAATTGATACGTTTCAATGAAGTGGATCTGTTGAGTTGCGGACGCGGGCATCTCGCTTGCCCTTTCCTGCTTCCTGCAAATCGGGCGCAGCATGCTGCGCCCGATTTGCAGGAAACAGACCAGCCTGGCCCCTTGGGGGCTGATGGCCGTATCGCAAAGAAGGCCGGGCCAGGGACCCGAAGGCCCCGGTCCGGCAGTTGGATTTACTTACCGCTGTCGCCGGCGAAGATATCCTTCTTGTGGGTGCCACCCGGCACGAACAGCGTGCCGATCACCACCGTCATGACCGCAATCACGATCGCGTACCACAAGCCCGAGTAGATGTTGCCGGTCTGGGCAGAGATCGCAAAAGCGGTCGCTGGCATCAGTCCGCCAAACCAGCCATTACCGATGTGATACGGCAACGACAGGCCGGAGTAACGGATGCGGGTCGGGAACATTTCGACCAACATCGCCGCAATCGGGCCGTAGACCATCGTTACCAGCAGGACCAGGTAGGTCAAGATAAGAATGATCGTCAACTTCTGTGCCGTGAAAATGTCGACAAAATTCTGCGCCTTGGCGATGGTCGTGTTGTCGGCTGGCACCAGCGGGTAACCCGCCTTCTTCAGCGCGGCGTTCAGACTGCCGTCAAAGGTTGTCTTCGCCTTTTTCAGATCGTCGCCGGTCAGTTTGCCTGCGTCATAGGACTGGATCTCCGTTTCCCCAACCTTCACCATGGCCAAGGTGCCCGATGCGGCCCCTTCAATGGTTTCGTAATTGACCGAAGTCCGCGCGAGCTGTGCCTTGGCGATGTCGCAAGACGATGTGAACTTCACCGTTCCGGTCGGGTTGAACTGGAACGAGCAGTCTTCTGCCGCTACCTTTACCGATACCGGGGTCTGGTGTGCGGCATAGATGGCTGGATTGGCCGTCTTGGTCAAAAAGCCGAACACCGGCAGGAAGGTGGCGGCGGCCAGCAGGCAGCCCGCCAGGATGATCGGCTTACGGCCGATACGGTCAGACAACGATCCAAAGAACAGGAAGCCCCCGGTACCCAGGATCAGCGACCAGGCCACCATGACGTTGGCGGTGAAGCTGTCGATCTTGATCACGTTTTGCATGAAAAACAACGCGTAGAACTGACCGGTGTACCAGACCACGGCCTGACCGGCGACCAGGCCAAACAAAGCGATGACCGCAATCTTGCCATTTTTCCAGTTGCCGAACGCTTCACTTAACGGTGCTTTGGAGGTGCGACCCTCTTCCTTCATCTTCTTGAAGGCGGGGCTCTCATTCATCTGCAGGCGGATATAGAGCGAGACCATCAGCAGGAAGATCGAGCCGATGAAGGGGACACGCCAACCCCAGGCGTTGAACGCCTTGACCATGGTCGGTGCGCCGTCGGCCATCAATACCGCGACGCCGTCTTTCATCAGAGGTACATCGGGGTAGTTGCCGTTGACGTAGCCTTGCACCGACAGAATCACGACCAGCGACAGCAGCAGGCCCAACGTTGCCGTGGTCTGAATGAAGGCCGTGAAGTAGCCGCGCTGGTTGGCCGGCGCGTGTTCGGCCACATAGATGGCTGCGCCACCGTACTCGCCGCCCAGGGCCAGACCTTGCGCCATCCGCAAGACGATCAGGATGATGGGCGCGGCCGTGCCGATGCTTTCGTAGTTTGGCAGCACGCCGACCAGGAAGGTCGATACGCCCATGATGACGATGGTCATCAGGAAGGTGTATTTACGGCCGATCATGTCGCCCAGCATCCCGAATACCAGCGCGCCGAACGGGCGCACGATGAAGCCTGCAGCAAAGGCAAGCAGCGCAAACACGTTGCGTGTATTTTCGGGGAAAGCTGTGAAAAACTGCGCTCCGATGATCGCTGCCAGTGCACCGTAAAGGTAGAAGTCGTACCACTCGAAAATAGTACCCGCCGAAGAGGCCATGATGACCTTCTTCTCTTCGCGGGTCATTGGACGGGATCGCTCCCGCACATTCGTCACCGTGTCAGCTATCGCCATTTTTTGCTCCATGTGTGTCCGGCAATTTGGCCGGACGGTTATTTTCAGAAGTTAGCCTCTGGATCGCTTCGCTCGCTACGGGCGCAGGGCCCGGAGGCGATGTGATGTCACAGGCTTCCCACTACTTGCTGCTCTGCCCTTTTCTGCCCAAACCCGAACATCGACTGCCCTGGATGCCAGCCAGTCGATCCAGTGCAACACACACTATTTATTGTTGCTTTTTGCTCTGCTGGCGCGACTGTGTAGGAGGTTTCTTACGCCAAAATTGCAGACTTGGAGCCATCACGTCAATAGCAGGGTAAGCCCCTAATAAATAACGGACTGTCCGAGGCGAAGTTTTCAAAAGTGACGCATTTGACCGGGAAATGCCTGTACGGAAATGGGCTGGCAAGGCTGGGTGTTGCGGCAACATCCGGCCAAATTTCACACTCGCGCCATACCTTCGCGCCGTTCGGGCACCCGGATCACCGTCACCGAACAATGCGCCTCGGCCACCACCTGCGTCGAAATAGATCCCAGGTAGCGGCGCGCCGTCGAATGGCCGCCCGCGCCCAGCAGGATATGGCTGACGTGGTTCGCCGTGGCATAGTCAATGATCACCGGCCCCGGATCAGGCCCCGCCAGCACGGCAAAGGTCAACCGGTCCTCCGGCAGATCAATCCCTGCGGCCCAGGCCCTCAGCGCCACAAGCCGCACCACATGCAGGTTATTGCCCGCCTCGTCCGTGGCCTGATCTATGCCGATACGGGCGGTCTTCAGGACGTTGACACAAGCAATCCGTGCATCCGGCTGGGTCAACAGCATGCGCTGGACCGAGTCGCGAAGGATTTCAGCCAGCCGCTCGCCCTCGGGGGAAAAATCCACCGCCACGCAAATGATCGGCACCGAAGCGAGATGAAGCGCCACTGAAACTGGCGTCGTGAACCGCTGTATCTTGCGCATCACGCGCCAGCGGTGGAAAACAGTCAGCCGGCTGTCTGGTAGGGTCTTCATCCCCCGTGGTGTCAGCTTGACCTGCAGCGGATACGCCAGATCGAACGCCATCTGCGCGGCTGTTTGGTAACGGTGCATCGGGTCCACCTCCAACGCGCGCAGGATGATCTCCTGCAGCCACTCTGGAACCTCGGGTCGCAGGGCACGCGGCGGCACCGGGTCGCGCCACAGGCGTTTGCGCACCCCTTTCAACTTTTCAGGCATGCCGAATGGCAACTTTCCAGTGGCCAGCTCATAGACCATCGCGCCCAGAGCAAATAAATCCGACCTAAGGTCATCACGGCAACGCAGATACTGCTCGGGCGCGATGTAAGGGAAGGTTCCCATCGGGATGGAAAATTCCTCAGCCAGGAGGTCCGGCAATTGATCATGGCGACTGAGGCCAAAGTCAATCAGCACCGTTTCACCGCCCGACGCCTGAGAAACCGGTCGTTGCATTAAATTTTCTGGTTTCAGGTCCAGATGGATCACATGCTGGCGGTGCAGTTCGGCCACTGCCTGCACCATTTGAGCAGCAATTTCCATCACGTCAGACAGCGGCAGGGGCGCATGCTTGAACACGCCAAGCAACGACCCCCCTTCGATCTTTTCGGCCACGATATAAGGCATCGCCGAAAAATCGCCCACGCCCACCACCCGGGGCACATGGGGCCCGGACAGACGCGGCATGATCATCTGCTCCACCTCGAAGCCCACGATGGCGGGGCCGTCATAGCCGTCCATGATGATCGGGACCTTCATCACCATGGAGGTGGGATGGTCGGGGTGCGTCACCTCCCAGATCGTGGCGAAGGCGCCTTGATGCAGTTTTTCGCCCAGGCGAAAACCATCGATCGCCATTCCAGGATGCGGCAGTACCGGCATCTCATTTACCTTTCATCAAGCGACGCGCCAGTTCTTCGGGCAGTCCGGCCACCCGCATTTTCTGAACCGTTTTCGCCGTGTCATACGGCGTTCGGCGAAAGGTCAGCTCATTGGTTCCAGTGTCCAGCAGCGCATAACCTGCCTGCGCCGTCCCGTCGCGCGGCTGGCCCACCGCACCCACCACCGCCAGCCAGCGGCGCGAGCGAACCAGAGGAATCGGCGTGGCCATACGGAACGAATGCACCCGCACCACGCCGCCCACGTTGCTACTGGCCAGCAGGGGCACATGCACATGCCCGCACAGGATGATTCGCGCTTCGCAAGACCGGAACGATCCCCGGGCCATGCTGGCCGATGTCACATAGATCCACGCCCCCGGATCATTGGCCGAGGCGTGAACAAAAAGCACATCCCCTGTCGTTGCCATCAAGGGCAAGCCTGCCAGAAACGTCCGGTGCGCGTCGGTCAGCTGGGCCTTGGTCCAGACCATCGCCCGTCTGGCATTGGCGCTCAACGATTCGACCCCACCTGCGGCCGCGCTGTCATGGTTGCCCCGGATGCAGACGGCCCCTGCCGCCACCAGACCGGCGGTCTTGTCAACGCACCATTCGGGGTCAGGGCCGTAACCCACCACATCGCCCAGAAGCACGATCCGGTCCACCCCGCGCGCGGCTGCATCGGCCAGAACAGCCTCAAACGCCTCCCGGTTGGCGTGGATATCGGTCAGAACGGCAAACCTCATCGGAACTCCTCCCAAGACGCAGCGCGGATCTTCCTGCAAACGCCCCAACCCTGCCATGTGGCGGATCAAGCTGGCACATAGTCAAAAATATCTCAACAATCATCACAACACCACGCCCTTTTAACGCCTTAATTCCGCTGGGGAGTGGCGCCTGCAGGAGTCAAAATCGGTGCTGACTGACGTGGTCTCGGTGCTCCACCGTGAGCACTCAGCGTCAGGTATGGAGTATGCAGCGTGTCCATGGGGAATTCCAAAATGGGGTCGCCCTCAAACGTGTCCAGGCCCAAGGACACCACCAGCGCCGGCAGCCCAAAGTCGGCCACACCCTGCAAGGCGGCGTGCCAGACTTTAAAACCCGTACTGCGCAGCAAGATGACGGATGACGGCCAGACCGATTCCCTGCACGCTGGCCATGAGCTGCTACGCCGACCTGGAGGTGTTGACCATCGACGAGTATGGGGGTTAGCGATGGGACCTCAAGGGAAAACACCCAGACACACTTCTCACAGCAAAAAGCGCTTTGCCTGTGTGTCCCTGGCCCATCAACAGCGCGTGCCGCCCCCCATGGCCACCCTGTCAAAGGCCGGCCATGGGAAGGGGGGCGGCGACATCAAGCCTGCAAGGCCTGCATGCGCTGCGCAATGAGGCGCCAAGCGGCGCGCTTGCCGTCGTCATTGGCGCTGCTCCAGCCGGCGATTTCGTTGCGCGTGCGAAAGCAGCCTTCACACAGGTCCGTCCGGGCGTTCATGCGGCAAATTGAAATGCAGGGCGAGGGGATATCGGCAGCCGTGTCCACGGTACGCAAGCGCAAGGTGACCAGGGAGATGGCGCGCGCCAGCGCCTGTTGCTGCTCGTCGGTGTCCACCGCCAGATCCACCACGGGCGCATCGGTCAAGCGCTGAAGCGCCTGCGGCGAGAGCCTGAACACCGCATGCGGATGGCCAGCCGCCGCCCAGAGTTCGTCAAAACGGAACAACGACTGGTCGATCAGCACCAGCACCGGTGTGGCGTGAGCCAGCGGTGCCACGCCGCCAATCGAAAAGCCGGTACTTGCCTTCACAAATGCCGCATCGGCCCGGCCCAGCCGCTTGCCATCGCAGACCAGGGCTTCGACTTTTTTCTCGTCCACACGCTGGTCGCCGGAGGTCACCACCAGCACGGCGGCATCGTCCTGCTTGCGGCGAAACACAATGCTTTTGGCAATCTGGCCAACCGACACACCCAGCGCATCGGCCGCCTGTTGCGCGGTTCGGGCAGCGTCGTTCAGCATGACAGGGGCGTGCGCATGTCCGCTGGCCAGAAGCACTGCAGCCACGCGTTGAACGCCTTCGGGCAAGGTCAGGATTTCGGCGCCGCACATCACAAAGCCGCCCGCATGTTCAATAAGGCCGTACCGGCACGCGAGCCGGATTTCCGGCCGAGAAAATCGCTGATGAACTGGCCGGCGTCGATTAGCTTGTCCAGGTCGATGCCGGTGGCTATGCCCAGGCCATGCAGCAAATAGACCACGTCTTCGCTGGCCACGTTGCCGGTCGCGCCCTTGGCATAAGGGCAGCCGCCCAGACCCGCCACCGACGTGTCGAACTGCCACACGCCCATTTCCAGGCTCGCCAGGGTGTTGGCCAGGGCCTGGCCATAGGTGTCGTGGAAATGCCCGGATATGTCGTCGATGTCGAAGTGGCGCAGGGTTGCTTCGAGTGCGCGCTGCACCTTGAGAGGCGTGCCTACGCCAATGGTGTCGGCGACGCCAACATGCTGCACACCAATGCCCTTCATCAGGCGCGCCAGCATTTCCACCCGCTCTGGCGCTATCTCGCCCTCGTACGGGCAGCCCACGGTGCACGACATCGCGCCCCGCACATGGATGCCGCGGGCTCGTGCGGCCTCCACCACCGGTCGGAAACGCTCGATGCTGTCGGCAATCGAGCAGTTGATGTTGCGCTGGCTGAACGCCTCGCTGGCGGCGCCAAACACCACAATCTCGTCGGGGTGCGAGTCCAGCGACGCTTCGAAGCCCTGGAGGTTGGGCGTCAGCACCGAATAGCACACGCCCGGCTGGCGCTGGATGCCGGCCATCACCTCGGCGTTGTCGGCCATCTGGGGCACCCATTTGGGCGACACGAAGCTGGTGACTTCAATGTTTTTCAAACCCGCCTCCTGCAGGCGGTGAACCAGTTCGATCTTGATGGCGGCGGGCACCGGCTGCTTTTCATTTTGCAAGCCGTCGCGCGGGCCGACATCGACGAGTTTGACGTGGGCAGGGAGTTTCATGGACAGAGGATTCCTTCTGGGCTCAAGTATCTCAAAAACCGGGGCCGCGATTAACGCCACCGGCGTATTCGGGACAGACGGCAGGGTCAGCAAAGCGTTTTCATGACCATCAAACCGGCTCAGCCAGGAAGCTGGTAGCGCAATTGCAGGTGTTGCCTGAAGCGCTTGATGATGATTAACGAGTCTTTCAGCAAGTCACGGTCCAGCGTGCCAAGGCTGGAAAAATGCGACAGGTTGTCAAGCGGTTGCTCCAGCTGTTTTTGCCGAAGATTGCTTTTAAGCTTCATGCTCATCAGGAAATGCAGTGCGTCAATCAGGTCGCGGGCCAGATCGGACGGAATATGCTTTCGGCTCACCAGCACCTGCAGCCGGGCCGTCGTGCCCACCTCGTCAAGCCGATGCTCCAGCGCCAGGGAACGTACGCCATGCACGATGGGAAACGTGCCAAGCTTCTTGAGATCGAACACCTGCTCTTCCCGCCCGCGCAGCGTGGCAAGGCGCACCCACCAACCGGGAGGTTCGCTGAACTGGTCAATAGCAGCTGCAAAACGGGCAAAAAATGCATCGCTGCCTGCCATGATGCGATGCGCGTAATCCCGGGCCTGCCGGAGCAGCGACGCGTCACCAGCAACGGCCCGGGCATCCATGAAGATCGCCAGATTCATCGGCCCGTCCGCATCGGTGCCATAAAGCCATTCCAAAAGACTGTTTTGAAAACCGGCCAGCGGCTGGCACCACAGCGGATTGGTCACCATGATGTTGCCCGGACACAGCGGGTAGCCAAACTCCGTCAACGCCTGGTTGAAACGCTGCACGCTCTGCTGAAGTTCGGCGCACACAAAGCCGTCGCGCAGCAGCAGGGCATTGTCCTGGTCTGTCTTGAGGATCTGCTCGCCACGCCCTTCGCTGCCCATCACGATCAGGCAGCTGTTGGCGACCAGCTCGGCCGGTGCGACAAACGACCACAGGCGGGCAAAAATCTGCTGATTTAGCTCGCTCACCAGGCTGGAAATCAATTCAACCCGGGCACCTCCGCTGTGAAGCAACGCAATCAGGCCATCCATTTGCAAGGCTGCCGTGCGGAGTTCCGAACTACAAGCGGCCTGCTCCACCTGCAGTGCAATCAGGTGTGAATGGTTGGATACAAAGCTCATCAGGTCAAGCTGGCTCAACACGCCCAAAATAGCATCGCCTTCGCGCACCAGCACGCGATGCACACGGTGACGAATCATCGCCAGCAGCGCTTCCGACAGCTCGGCGCCGGCCTGAACCGAGACCAGCGAGAACTGCGTGACCTCGCGAACCGCCAGTTCATGCGGCCGCACGGGCCGAAGCAAGGCATCGCGCAAATCGGTGGTGGTGAACATGCCGATGCGCTCCACGCCGTCCTGCGTGTCACGCACCAGCGCATTGCCCAGCCCCTGCGCCGACAGCAGGCGGCAGACCGACACCAAATCGAGGGCGCCATCGACAAAAAATGGCTTGCGGATGTAGGCATCGCGCACACGCACCATCATGAGTGACAGCAATTCACGGCTATTTCGATTTTCTGATGCAGCCGAAAGCCGCTTCGACAGGTCGGCAAACACCAGCGCGCTGAACAGCGCGTTGCCTGAAATCAGCGCACGCGCCGTGGCACCGGGCAGTTGCCAGGCCTGCACGTCGTCCAGCGCCTGCAGCACGCCGCTGGCGCGGCCAGCCATCACCGCGCGAAAGGCAAAAAAATCAGGTGGCGTGTAGACCGCGACGACCTCTCCCGCTTCCATCTGCTGCACATGGCCCTTGAACAGCACGTACACATGGGCCGGTTCCATGTCAGGGGTCAAAATCACCGTATCTTTCGCAAAAGACACCCGGCGCAAGCTTCCCCGCACCAGCGCCTGCTGCTCCGGGTTCAGGCAGTCAAAAGGCGGCGCATCAAAAGAAAAGGGGTCTGAAAAATGATCCGGCACGGCGGGTTTCCCATGAAAAAAGGACTGCAGGCAATGTTCCTGCAGTCCTTCCAGATTATGGCAAGGTGGACCGAACGGCCCGCCTTGGTCAGGCAAACAACATCAGTGGCCCGAAGCACCCGCAGCGCCAATGCCGGTTTCAGACCGCACCTGCTGCGCCAGGAAGCCAGCCCGGTCGATCTGGGCTTGCTTGCTGTTGTCCAGAATGGAGAACAACCAGATACCCAGAAAGCCCAGGGTCATGGAGAACAAGGCCGGCGAGGCATAAGGGAACAGCGCCGAGCCCTTCGGGTTGCCCAATGTGGCTTCCCAGACAGAAGGCGACACCACCGTCAACGCCACCGACGAGATCAGGCCCAGGAAGCCGCCAATCACCGCGCCGCGGGTCGTGCAGTCTTTCCACAGCACCGACATGAACAGCACCGGGAAGTTGGCCGAAGCCGCAATGGCAAAGGCCAGTGACACCATGAACGCGATGTTCTGCTTTTCAAAGGCAATGCCCAGGACGACTGCAATCACGCCCAGCACCAGGGTGGTGATTTTCGAGATGCGCAACTCTGACGCGCTGTCGGCCTTGCCCTTCTTGATGACCGTGGCATACAGGTCATGCGAAACAGCCGAGGCACCCGACAGGGTCAGGCCGGCCACCACGGCAACGATAGTGGCAAACGCCACCGCCGAGATGAATCCCAGGAACACGTTGCCGCCCACGGCATTGGCAAGGTGAATGGCTGCCATGTTGTTGCCGCCAAGCAGCGCGCCCTTGGCGTCCAGGAAGGACGGATTGGTCAGCACGAAGCTGATGGCGCCAAAACCAATGATGAAGGTCAGCAGATAGAAGTAGCCGATCCAGCCTGTCGCCCACATCACCGACTTGCGCGCTTCCTTGGCGCTGGGCACGGTGAAGAAGCGCATCAGGATGTGCGGCAGGCCGGCGGTACCAAACATCAGCGCCATGCCGAAGGAAATGGCCGAAATCGGGTCTTTCACGAAGTTGCCCGGGCCCATGATGGACTGGCCCAGCTTGGCGGCTTCTTCAGCCGTCTTGCCGGTGCTCGAAGCCAGGTCGGCCTTGATCTTCACCGCCTGGGCAAACATGGCTTCAGGGCTGAAGCCGAAATTCCAGAGCACCATGAGCGCCATGAAACTTGCGCCGCCAAGCAGCAGACAAGCCTTGATGATCTGCACCCAGGTGGTGGCCGTCATGCCGCCAAACAGCACGTAAATCATCATCAAGCTACCAACGATGACCACCGCGATCCAGTATTCCAGACCGAACAGCAGTTTGATCAGCTGGCCCGCGCCCACCATCTGGGCGATCAGGTAGAACGCCACCACGACCAGCGTGCCTGATGCCGCAAAAATGCGGACCGGCGCCTGCTTGAAGCGGAATGCGGCCACGTCGGCAAAGGTGAACTTGCCCAGGTTGCGCAGCCGCTCGGCCATCAGGAAGGTGATGACCGGCCAGCCGACCAGAAAGCCGATGGAGAAAATCAGGCCGTCAAAGCCGCTGGCCATCACGGCGGCGGAAATACCCAGGAAGGAAGCGGCCGACATGTAGTCGCCGGCAATCGCCAGGCCATTTTGAAAGCCGGTGATGCCGCCGCCGCCGGTGTAGAAGTCAGCAGCCGATTTGGTCTTGGACGCGGCCCATTTGGTGATGAACAGGGTCAGCACCACGAAGCCGCCGAACATGCCGATGGCCGTCCAGTTGGTGGCCTGCTTTTCAGCCTGGCCCAGGTCTGCGCCGGCGGACCAGGCCGCAGCCGACACGCCAAACAAGGCCAGCAGCGTCAAAAGACGCCGCATGTTGTCAGATTTGAAATTCATTTGAGCACCGCCTTGGTAACTTCTGCCGTCAGGTCGTCAAATTCCTTGTTGGCGCGCTTGACGTAAATGGCCGTGATCAGAATCGTAAAAATAATCACGCCAAAGCCGATGGGAATGCCGACGGTCATGACACCCTCGCCCAAGCGCTGGGAAAGAAAAGGCTTGTTGAAAGCCACCAGCAGAATGAAGCCGTAGTACACGACCATCATGGCCAGCGTGAGCCACCAGCCATAGCTGGTGCGCTTGGCCTTCAGCTCCTGGTATTTTGGATTTTTTACAATCCGTTGGACCAAATCATCATCCATATCGCTATCTCCTCTAAATAAATTTGTTAGGAGGAGATTAAGGAGGAGGACTTACCGCCTACTTACTCAGCGACTAGGCGTTTACCCTGTAGTTGCGCGCAACGCAGACAGGGAAAAAACCGGTAGTTTTCCGGCGCATTTTCAATAGAAAACCGCTCATCTTTTGCCATGAACAAGACCGGCATGATCAAACGCTGTCCGATCAATAGCCGCGCGCTGGATCGACGATGCCGGACACGGGTTGGCCACCTTGCAGCGCGGCGATCTTGCCAGCAATCTGGGCAATGCTTTCGTCGCGCAGCGTACGCGCCGACGTATGCGGTGTGACAGTAATTTTGGAATGCTGCCAGAACGGATGCGCCGCCGGCAGCGGCTCGGTGCGAAACACATCAAGCGTGGCGCCGGCCAGGTGGCCGCTGTCAAGCAGCGCAATCAGATCGTCGTCCACGAGATGGCTGCCACGCGCCACGTTGATGACATAGCCGCCCGGCTGCAACCGGGCCAGTGTGTCGTGACGCATGATGTTGTCGGTGTCCGGCGTCAGGGGCAGCAGGCACACCAGAATGCGGCTGGCCGCCAGGAAATCATTGAGGCCCGATTCGCCTGAAAAGCATTGCACGCCGGGAATGGTCCTCGCGCTCCGGCTCCAGCCCTGAACCGGAAATTCAAATTGCGCCAGTGCCCGGCTGACGCGCTCGCCCAAGATACCCAGGCCCATCACGCCGACCGGAAAATCCTGGCGCATCCGGGGTTTGCGGTAAGTCCATTTGCCTTCTGCAGCATCCGCCTCGTAGCCACCCAACTCCCTGAAATGCCGGATCACCGCATGGCAGACGTATTCGGCCATCTGTACCGACATGCCGGCGTCGTCCAGGCGCACCACCGGAACGCCTGGCGGCAGGCGCAGCGCCATCAGCGCATCGACTCCGGCGCCGATGTTGAAAATGCCCTTGAGCTGCGTTTGCTCGTCGATGAACTGCTGCGGCGGCGTCCAGACCACGGCATAGTCGGCAAGCGGCGCACCTGCTGACCAGGTTTCAACCTCGGCGCCCGGAAAGGCGTCGCGCAGGCCTTCCAGCCAGGGCTGGGCTTTGGTGCCGGTACAGCAAAAACTAATGCGCATTCAAAATTTCCTTTAATTTCAGACCGTTATTTTGAGCAGTTCCGACCCCTCGGTGACCTGGTCCCCGGGGGCGTACATCAATTCATCGACCACGCCGTCGGCGGGAGCGGCAATCGTGTGCTCCATTTTCATCGCTTCCATCACCGCCAGCGGCTGACCTTTGGTGACTTTGTCGCCAGCCTTGACGGAAAACGACAGGATTTTTCCGGGCATGGGCGCGGTCAGGCGTCCGCCTTCGGTGTGGCTTTCGCCGGCATGCGCCAGCAAGTCAATCGCGGTGATCTGGGTCGCGCCGCGCGCGGTGAAGACATGGCCCACCTCGCCCTGGCTGTACACCGTTGCGGTCAGTCGCTGGCCGGCGAACTGGATGTCAATGCCCTGTGCGCTTTTGGCAAACACCAGTGGTCCCGACACGCCGCCCACCGCCAGTTGCAAGGCGCCGTCATGGCCATAGGTCAAGGTGGCGTTGGCCGGCTCGCCCTTGAAATCAAATTCAAAGGGCCGCTGCGCGACGCCATGCGTTTGCCAGCCGTCGCGGCGGCTGAACGGGTCGCGGCCCTCGCTGGCTTGTTCGTCCAGCAGCGTCCGGGCAATCGCGCTGGCCGCCGCCATCGGCAGGCCGACCGGCTCCTGCTTGAACAGCACGGCTTCTTCGCGCGGGATCAGCGCCGTGTCGAGATTCGCCTGCGCAAACGACGGGCTGCGCACCACATAGCGCAGGAACTGCACATTGGTGCTCAAGCCCACGATGCGGGTCTGCGACAGCGCCTCGCCCATGCGAGCCAGCGCCTCTTCGCGTGTCTGGCCGTGCACGATCAGCTTGGCGACCATCGAGTCGTAGAACGGTGAAATCGTGTCACCCTGGCGCACACCGTCGTCGATACGGACAGTGCCGCGCTCAAAGGCGGTACAGACCGGCTTGTCGTAAACGTGCAGCGTGCCGGTGGTCGGCAAGAAATTGTTGTCCGGGTTCTCGGCACAGATGCGCGCCTCGATGGCATGGCCGTTGATCTTCAACTGGTCCTGCGCCAGCGGCAGTTTTTCGCCCGAAGCGACAAGCAATTGCCACTCAACCAAGTCCAGGCCGGTGATGGCCTCGGTCACCGGATGCTCGACCTGCAGCCTTGTATTCATCTCCATAAAGAAGAAATTCATGCTGCCGTCCGCGCGCTGCTCGACGATGAATTCGACCGTACCGGCGCCGACATAGTTCACGGCCCGCGCCGCCGCCACCGCCGCTTCGCCCATCTGCCGGCGCATGGATTCGCTTAATCCCGGCGCGGGGGCTTCTTCCAGCACCTTCTGGTGCCGGCGCTGCACCGAGCAGTCGCGCTCGAACAGGTAAACGCAGTTGCCGTGCATGTCGCCGAACACCTGGATTTCGATATGTCGCGGGCGCTGGGCGTACTTTTCGACCAGCACCGTGTCGTTGCCAAAGCTGTTGATGGCTTCGCGCTGGCACGAGGCCAGCGCCGCTGCGAAATCCGCTGATTTTTCCACTGCCCGCATGCCCTTGCCGCCGCCACCGGCGCTGGCCTTGATCAGCACCGGGTAACCGATGCGGTCGGCTTCGCGCTGCAGCAGCGCCGGGTCCTGGTCTGCGCCGTGGTATCCCGGCACCAGCGGCACGCCAGCCTTTTCCATCAACTGCTTGGACTCGGCTTTCAGGCCCATGGCCTTGATGGCTGACGCCGGCGGGCCGATGAAGACCAGCCCGGCGTTGGCACAGGCCTGGGCAAATTCCTCGTTTTCACTCAAAAAGCCGTAGCCGGGGTGAATCGCCTCGGCACCTGTTGCCCTGGCGGCTTCAATGATTTTTTCCCAGCGCAGGTAGCTGTCCTTGGGCGCACTGCCGCCGATATGCACGGATTCGTCGCAAAAGCCCACATGCTTGGCGCTGGCGTCGGCGTCCGAATACACGGCCACGGTCTTGATGGCCATGCGGCGGGCGGTGGCGGCAACGCGGCAGGCGATCTCGCCCCGGTTGGCAATCAGTATCTTTTTAAACATATTTGGTCTTTGTATTGTTCAAGTCAAAAGGTACAGCGGCATGAAGCAAGCTCACCGCTACCGCATCAAACGCATTTTTCGGCCGGCCTTGCGTATCAAACAAGGTTGGCCGCATGGAGTGCCCGTCGGCGCGGCGGGTGCCCTGCATTCCCCGATTCATCCAGCTTTCTTCGTCGGTCACATTGCACATCACGACCATTTCGACCGCAGCATGACCAGCGCAGGTCTCCATGAAGTCTTTGTAGAGTGCAGCGGTCGCTGCGTCGCGGTCTGACACCGTACCGGGTTGCAGCGCATCACGTAAATCCAGTTCGGTGATTTGAATGCCCAGGCCGAGCGCGCGCAGTTCATCAAAAAAGCGGGAAAGCCGGGTAGCAGAAAACTTGCGCGACAAATCCAGGTGCGCTTGCAAGCCCATCACATCAACCGGCGTCTTTCGTTTGATCCATTGCTCGAGCATGCGCAGCACGGCCGACCGGCGACGTTCGCACCAAGGCTCGTCCTGCTCCATACCGTAGTCGTTGTAGGCGAGTTTGGCGCGTGGGTCCGATGCACGCGCGAGTTCAAACAGCTCCGGGTATCGGTCCTTGCCCCACAGCTCCGATAAAACCGATTCACGAAGGCCGCTTTTGTTTTTCTGGTCCCCGTAGATCACTTCATTGAGCACGTCCCATGTGTGAATGCGGCCACGGTATCGGGCCGTCATGGATTGCAGATGGGCGGATTGCGCCACTGCGAACGCCTTGCGTGTCGCAGTCGAAAGGTAAGCGGGCGTGGACTGATGCCATGCCAGCGTGTGGCCGCGCAGGGCTGCGCCCAAGCTTTCCGCAGTGTCAGCGACCCAATCAGCGCGGGTGTAGTCGGACACACCCGCCGCGTTTTCGATGTTGCGCCACTTCATGGCGTTTTCAGCAGTGATGACACCTGCATGCTGGCGCAGCAAACTTTTGACAGGCTCCTTGTTGGCGTACCCAGAATCAATCGCAAACCCGAATCTTCGGCCACTGCCAAGCGCTGCATCGTTCAGGCCCAGCCCGTCTTGCGCGCGCGCCAATCCGGCGGTGCCGACACACATCCCGGATGCCCACTTCAGAATTTCCCGGCGTTGCATCGTCATCGCGCATCAGGTTGGTCAATCATGTCCAACGTCCTTTGAAAAAGGCGGTTTGAAGGTAAAAGCAGGCAACAAACCCGGGTCGGGCTTGCCGCTGAAAATACGGGCGACACGGGTGAACAACTGCTTTAAAAACCGCCAGCATCGACGAATCAGCCAGACGCTGAGCACCAGCACCACGACCAGCAAGGGCATAAAGACAAAGGGATGCGCCACCGCCAGCCACAGGCCGGCAGGCACCAGGCTGTCCTCGACCAGCGAGGTGCCGATGTTGCTGAACGGCTCGGGCGAGGTGTTGATCGCCGCCCGTGACGTCGCCTTGGCGGCAAAACTGGTTCCAGCCAAGGTGCCGCCTACGAGAGCAGCTACCAAACTCATGGCAGCGCTGTCTGCACTGAACACACCGGCCGCCAGCGCTGCACCCGCCGGAATACGGATCACCGTGTGCACCACATCCCAGAGCGAGTCGAGCCCGGGAATCTTGTCGGCAAAAAACTCGACAAACACCATGAAGCCACTGGCGCCCAGCACCACCGGATTGGCCAGCAGGTGCAGCCCCTGCGGCAATTGCATCCAGCCCATGTAGCCGGCCAGGCCGGTCAGCAACAGCACCAGGTACAGGCGTATGCCGCTGGCCCAGCCGACAGCGCCGGCCAGGGCGACCAGTTGCGCGGTATCCAAGGCTTGCATGGTGAAGCTCCTTTGAAAACTCAGGCCAGCCAGGACGGCTTGCGCTTTTGCAGGAAAGATTGCACGCCTTCCCGACCTTCGCTGCTGGTGCGAATGTCGGCTATGCCTTCGACCGTGCGGCCGATCAGCGGCGCCTCGATGTCTCGGCCTGCCACTTCCTGCACAAGCGTCTTGCAGCTGCGCACGGCGTTCGGGCTGGCGTTGACCAGTGCATGCGTCAGCTCCGCCACCTTGGCGTCCAGCTGATTGGCGCTGACCACTTCATGCACGAAACCAATGCGGTGCGCTTCTTTCGCGTCGAAGCGCTCGGCGGTCAAAAAGTAGCGGTGCGCCGCCCGCGCGCCCATGGCGCGGATCACATACGGGCTGATGGTCGCCGGAATCAGCCCCAGCTTGACTTCGCTCAGGCAGAAATTCGCCGTATCGACGCTGACGGCCATGTCGCAGGCCGCCACCAGCCCCATGCCGCCCGCATACACATCGCCCTGTATGCGGGCAATGGTGGGCTTGGGGCATTCATACATCACGCGCAGCATCTCGGCCAGCGCGCTAGCATCCGCCAGGTTTTCGTCACGGGTGTAGTCGGCCATGCGGCGCATCCAGTTCAGGTCGGCCCCGGCGCAAAAGGCCGGCCCGGTGGCGGCCAGCACCACGGCACGCACCTCGGCGCGGCTGGCCGCGTCCTGGAAAGCGGCGGTAATCTCGGCAATCACCGCGTCGTTGAAGGCGTTGCGGATGTCGGGGCGGCTGAGCGTGATCGTCAGCACGGCGGATTTTTGGGTTATTTGCAGTGCAGTCATGGCGTCACATCCTGAACAAGCCGAACTTCGTCTCTGGAATCGGGGCATTCTGCGACGCGCTCAAGCCCAGCGCGAGCACACGGCGGGTGTCGGCCGGGTCGATCACGCCGTCGTCCCACAGCCGCGCCGTGGCGTAATACGGATGGCCCTGGTGCTCGTACTGGCTGCGAATCGGTGCCTTGAAGGCTTCTTCTTCATCTGCCGTCCACGCGCCGCCCTTGCCTTCGATGCCGTCGCGCTTGACGGTGGCCAGCACGCCGGCCGCCTGGTCGCCGCCCATGACGCTGATGCGGGCGTTCGGCCACATCCACAAGAAGCGGGGCGAAAACGCGCGGCCGCACATGCCGTAGTTGCCGGCGCCAAAACTGCCGCCGATGATGATGGTGAATTTGGGCACAGCCGCCGTCGCCACGGCCGTGACCATCTTGGCGCCGTTTCTGGCAATGCCTTCGTTCTCGTACTTGCGGCCGACCATGAAGCCGGTGATGTTCTGCAAAAACACCAGCGGGATCTTGCGCTGGCAACACAGCTCGATGAAGTGCGTGGCCTTGAGCGCCGATTCACTGAACAAAATGCCGTTGTTGGCGATGATGCCTACGGCCAAGCCTTCGATGTGCGCAAAACCGCAAACGATGGTGGTGCCGTAGCGCGCCTTGAACTCGTCAAAGTCACTGCCATCGACGATGCGGGCGATGATTTCACGCACGTCGAAGGGTTTGCGCACATCGACCGGAATCACGCCGTACAGCTCTTCTGCTACGAATTCAGGAGCTACTGGCGCTCGTCCAGTAAGCGCCGGAGCCTTGTTTTTATTCAAATTCTTGACCGAAGCCCGCGCCAGCGCCAGCGCATGCAGGTCGTTTTGCGCCAGATGGTCGGCCACGCCCGACAGGCGCGTGTGCACATCGCCGCCACCCAAATCTTCTGCCGTCACGACTTCGCCAGTCGCAGCCTTCACCAGCGGTGGGCCGCCCAGGAAAATCGTTCCCTGGTTCTTGACAATGATGCTTTCGTCGCTCATCGCGGGCACATAAGCGCCGCCGGCGGTGCAACTGCCCATGACCACGGCGATCTGCGAAATGCCCAGCGAACTCATGGTCGCCTGGTTGAAAAAGATGCGGCCGAAGTGGTCGCGGTCGGGGAACACTTCGTCCTGGTTGGGCAGATTCGCGCCGCCCGAATCGACCAGGTAGATGCAGGTCAGGTTGTTTTGCTGGGCAATTTCCTGGGCGCGCAGGTGCTTCTTGACGGTCAGCGGGTAGTAGGTGCCGCCCTTCACAGTGGCATCGTTGCAGACGATCATGCAGTCGACGCCGCTGACGCGGCCAATGCCGACGATCAGGCCGGCGCAGGGCGCGTCTCCCTTGTACATGCCGAGTGCGGCCAATGGCGCGACTTCGAGAAACGGCGTGCCGGGGTCGAGCAGCCGCTGCACGCGGTCGCGCGGCAGCAGCTTGCCGCGCGCCGTGTGCCGGGCGCGGGACACGTCGCCTCCGCCGGCGGCGGATTTGGCCAGCTGCACATGCAGGTCATCGACCAGCGCGCGCATGGCGGCGGCATTGGCCTGGAAGTCGGCGGAACGGGCGTTGAGTTTGGATTCGAGCGTGGGCATGTTTGCGTGTTCTTTCAGGGTATCAAGCGATTCAGGCGGTGGAGTCTTCTTCCAGCCCGAGCTGGTTTTTCATTTCGTCGCGGATCTTGAACTTCTGGATCTTGCCGGTCACGGTCATCGGAAAGCCGGACACAAAACGAATGTAGCGCGGCACCTTGTAGTGCGCAATCTTGCCTTTGCAGAACGCGCGCACCTCGTCTTCGCTCAGGGTTTCGCCGGGACGCGTGACGACCCAGGCGCAGAGTTCCTCGCCGTAGCGCTTGTCGGGCAGACCGACCACCTGCACGTCCTGCACCTTCGGGTGGCGGTACAGGAATTCCTCGATCTCGCGCGGGTAGATGTTTTCGCCACCGCGAATCACCATGTCCTTGATGCGGCCGACAATGTTGACGTAGCCTTCGCCGTCCATGGTGGCCAGGTCGCCGGTGTGCATCCAGCCCTCGGCGTCAATCGCCTCTTGGGTTCGGGGCGCGTCGTCCCAGTAGCCGTGCATGACCGAATAGCCGCGTGTGCAGAATTCGCCCGACACGCCGGTCGCGACGATCTCGCGGCTCTCGGGGTCGATGATCTTGACTTCGATGTGCGGCTGCACCAGGCCAACGGTCGAGACGCGCTTGGCCAGCGGCGTGTCGATGGAGCTTTGGCAGCTCACGGGGCTGGTTTCGGTCATGCCGTAGGCAATCGTGATCTGGCCGAGGTTCATGCTGCTCACGACGCGCTTCATCACCTCGGTCGGGCACGGCGAGCCGGCCATGATGCCGGTGCGCAAGGTGGACAAATCAAACTCGGCAAAGCGCGGGTGGTCGAGTTCGGCGATAAACATCGTCGGCACGCCGTGCAGACCGGTGCATTTTTCGTCCTGCACCGCCTGCAGCACGCTCAAAGGCTCGAAGCCGTCGTTCGGATAAACGATGGTCGCGCCGTGCGTCAGGCAGGCCAGATTGCCCAGCACCATGCCGAAGCAGTGGTACAGCGGCACCGGGATGCACAGGCGGTCGGCGGGTGTCAGCCGCATGGCTTCACCGATGAAAAAGCCGTTGTTCAGGATGTTGCGGTGCGTCAGCGCCGCGCCCTTGGGGAAGCCGGTGGTGCCGCTGGTGAACTGGATATTGATCGGGTCGCTGGCCTTGAGCGTGGCGGCGATGTCAGCCAGCCGCGCGTCATCGGCATTGCCGCTGGCGAGCAGATCGGAAAACCGCATCAGGCCGGGCTGGTCGTGTTCAGAGGAGTGCTGCCCGGCTTCGTCAATCCAGACCACGGCTTTCAAATGCGGCAGCGTCAGCGATTCAAGCTCGCCCGGCTGGCCATGCGCCCACTCGGGCGCCAGTTCGCGCAGCATGCCGAGGTAGTCGCTGGTCTTGAACTGCGCCATGGTGACCAGCGCTTGGCAACCGGCCTTGTTCAACGCATATTCGACTTCCGCCGTGCGGTAGGCCGGGTTGATGTTGACCAGAATCAGGCCGACTTTGGCGGTGGCCAGTTGCACCAGCAGCCATTCGGCATTGTTGTGCGACCAGATGCCGACGCGCTCGCCGGGCTGCAGGCCCAGGCCGAGCAGCGCGCTGGCCAGGCGGTCGGTTTCACGCTGCAGTTCACGGTAGCTGTAGCGGCGGCCCTGGTGAACGCTGACCAGCGCTTCGTGCTCAGGCTGACGGGCCGCGATGGCATCGAAAAACGCCCCGATGGGCTGTTCGATCAGCGGCACATCGGTGGTGCCACAGGCGTAGCTGCGCTTGAAAACTGGTGCGGCGGGATGCGATGCGGAAAAATCTGCGCTCATGCTTGTCTCCTTGCGACCGCCAGCAAGGGCGGATTCGCCAGTATGGCGCATCCCCGGCGAATCGCGCCATCAGAAAAAGCCAGGATGGTTGCAAATCGAGCCACAGTCCACCACACTTGCTCCCATGCCATCACACCTTCCCGCCGCTTGCGCAATACCGCCCCCGGACGCGCCTGCCGTCACGCCGATCGCCTTTGTCCAGGCGATTGTGCTGGCTTACGAGCGGCGCGGCATGGACCCGGCCCATGCGCTGGCGCAGGCACAAATCGCGCCGGCTGCGTTGTTGAGCACGACATCGCGCATCACCGCCTGGCAGATGGAACACATTTCGGGCCTGGCGATGCAGGAACTCGACGACGAGGCGCTGGGCTGGTTCAACCGGCGCCTGCCCTGGGGCAGCTACGGCATGCTGGCGCGGGCGTCGCTCAGCGCGCCGACGCTGGGCGTGGCGCTCAAGCGCTGGTGCCGGCACCACGGACTGATTGCCGACGACATCGCCCTGACGCTTGGCGTGGCGGGCGACACGGCCAGCGTGTCCATTGCTGAACACCACGGCCTCGGCGCGCTGCGCGAGTTCTGCCTGGTTTCCGTGCTGCGCAATATCCTGGGCGTTGCCTGCTGGCTGATCGATTCGCGCATTCCGCTGCTGGGCGCACAACTGCCGTTTGCCGCGCCGCTCCACCGCGAGGTGTACGGCGTACTTTTTTCAGGTCCGACGATTTTCGACAGCGCAACGGCAGCCATCCGCTTTGACGCGCGTTATCTGGCATTGCCGCTGCGACGCGATGAGCGCGCCTTGCAGCAGATGCTGCAGCGCGCCCTGCCGCTGACAGTGCTGCCCTACCGACGCGACCGGCTGCTGGTGCAGCGGGTGCGCCAGGCGCTGGCGGTGCATCCGGCGCTGACCCACAGCGCCGGCGCGCTGGCTGAGCTGCTGCATGTGTCGCCGCGCACGCTGCACCGTCAATTGAAGGAAGAAGGCGCCTCGCTGCAGGCGCTGAAAGACGAGGTGCGGCGCGCGCATGCGACCGACCTGCTGCTGCGCAGCCACCGGCCGATCAAGCAGGTGGCAGAGGCGGCCGGGTTTCAGAACGAGAAAAGCTTCATGCGGGCCTTCAAGGCCTGGACTGGCCAGTCGCCCGCGCAGTTCAGGCAGCAGCTTCAAAGTACGCCGAAGAAAGCGAACTGAAGCGGCCTGATGTTTACTTCAAAAAGAAGGGCGGCGTGCCGTAAGTGGTCGCCGGCACCACGTCGGAAACCGGTGCAGCATCGGTTGGAAAAGCCCCGCGGCTGCCAATCGCAAAGCAGCCGCTTGTTGAATAACGTGAACCCAGCACCACCCGAATGGTGTCGACAGCCTTGAAAAAATACAGGTAAGTGCCGCCGCTGTCGGTGATGGGGATGCCACGGTAAGGCGTGCCGATCGTACCGCCAACCGAATACGGCGTGCCGGTGCAATCTGCCGTGGTGTAGTAGACCGATTCGAATTCAGACCAATTGGCGCCATTGCTGGCATACGTGCATCCTCGGATGGGATCACATTTGCTGTCTGAGCCCAGGCCGACGATCGTGGCGAGTTGGTTGTCGAAGGTTGCCAAAATGGCATAGTTGCCAATGGCCCGGCCCATCGTCCGGCCGGTTGAATCGACCCATTTGATCGCGGCAGTTTCGACTTTATCGCCTCTTTCGGCTTTCTCGGCTTTCTCGTTCTGGTTTTTGAACTTGCCTTCCTTGGCCGAGGTAGCCCACGCTCGCGAACTGGTGCGGTTTGGACCGGCAACGCGCTCCAGCCTGGACAGGTCGGATTTGTCAGAAGGCGCACTGGTTTCGGGTGGCAACTGCGCTTGACTTCCAAGGGCCAGGGTAAGCAAGGACAGGCCAATGACAAAAGATTTCACGATAATTTTCATGGATTTTTCTATTTTTTTAAAAGAACCAATTTGGAGCCTTTTTTAAGGTGAAAACCCGAAAAACTTTGAAATCCAATGCAACATGCCGCATCAGACGTTAACGACAACTCGTTCAAGGGTGCTTCAGGATCAAGCAATGTAGGGATTTCCCACACCCTCGTCAGAGTGTCTACGCAAGAAAATCAATCGACCGTGAGTCGGGCTGAAAAACAGATATTGCGGCGGACATACAACCCGACCATGAAATCTTCAGCCAATGTCTCGCCGCGTTGATCCCGCAGGTCGCGCAGCACATGTTCGGTTCCAAATTTCACCATTACTCACTTATTGATATCTGCTTATGCCCAGCTACTATGCGCAACAGTCTTTTTTGACACTGAAGCTGGTCTCCGTCCGCGCAAGACCGGCGTTCGCTTCGGTGCGGTGAAGAGTGGCTAGACTCCACAAATCAATACTGCCCGGCAAGCCACATGTTTATCGTCATTTTTTCTTGCGTCATGATGATTGCGCTGACGACGCTGATTCATTTCGAAATTTTAAGCAGCCTGAATACCCGGCTGCCCGCGCTCAGCTTTCCCAGCCGCAGCAAGCTGTTGATTGTCATGTTTGGCGCCTTTACCGCCCACGCGCTGGAAATCGCACTGTACGGCTTCGTGCTTTATGGACTGATTCATTTCACCGGCGCGGGCAGCCTGAGCGGCATTGGCAGCTCGTCGCTGGAAAACTGCCTGTATTTTTCAGCGGAAACTTTTTCCTCGCTTGGCTTCGGCGACCTGATTCCAATTGGCCCGATCCGGTTGCTGGCAGGCACGGAAGCCTTGAACGGCTTGCTGCTGATCGGCTGGTCGGCCTCTTATGCCTATCTTGCGATGGAGCGATTTTGGGTTTTCCCAAGCCAGGACAGCGAATCCTGACGAACACATGGCCGCGCATTCCTGATGCCACAGGCCCCGTGACCCATCCCAAAATCCGTCCCCATCTTCTGTGGACAACTTTGTGCACCATTGCAGGGAAAACCCTTGAAACCCTGATGGGCCGGGGCGTTCAACAGGGTGCCTGCCAAACAGGCACAGTGGGTAACTTTTGCCTTCAAGGTGCGTTCATCAACGCGTCAAATGGTTTCCAATAAAGCGGGCAACTCGGCCATATGGGCAAACAGACGGCTGGCACCTGCCTGCGTCAAGGCCGGGCCGTGGGCAGGCGTTGGGCAATACGCCCACACCGTCGCCCCCGCAGCAATACCCGCCGTGACGCCAGTCGTCGTGTCCTCGATCACCAGGCAATGTGCGCCCGCCGCACCCAGGTGGCTTGCGGCCGCCAGGTACACATCGGGCGCCGGTTTGGAGTGCGGCATTTCCTGGCCGCTGAAAATGCGACCGTCAAACCAGGGCATCAGCCCGACCTGCGCCAACTGCATTTCGACCTTGAAGCGGTCGGCACCGGACGCGCAGGCAATGCGCTGGCCGGCGTGCGCATGGGCAGCTTCCACCGCCGCGTGCGCACCGGCAATCGCCACCAGCCGCGCCTGCAACTCGCGGTTGCGCCGGGCATAAAACTCGGCCATCCAGGCCTCGGTCAGCGGCTGGCCGGTTTGGGCTTCGATCAGCACGCGTTCGTCGCGCACGGCCTTGCCGACAAACACGCGCATGCATTCGGCAGGCGAAAGCGACCAGCCGCTTTCTTCCAGCAAGTCGCGCAGCACGCCGTTGGTGATGGGTTCGCTGTCGACCAGCACGCCGTCGCAGTCGAACAGGATGGCTTCAAATTTCATGTCTTTTACTCACTTATTTATAGCTAATTGCGCTCGTCAATATTGCGCAAAAGCCGTATTTGATACTAAAACTGGTCGCCATCGACATAAAACCAGCGCCCCGACGCGCGCACGAAGCGGCTGCGCTCATGCAGTCGCGTGGCGCGGCCACCCTCGCGGCAGCGGGCGACGAACTCGACTTCGGCGTGGTCGGCGTCCAGCAGGCAATGCGAACGCACATCCAGCCCCAGCCACTTCGCGCCAGGCGCGAAGTCCAGCGTCGCCGGGCGCGTCGAGGCGTGCCAGGTGGCGAGCAAATAATCGGCCCGCTCCAGTACAAAGGCGCTGTAGCGCGATCGCATCAGCGCTTCGGCGTTGGGGGCGGGGATTTTTTCGTTGAGGTAGGGGCCGCAGCAGGCGGAAAAAGGCAGGGGCTGGGGTTGGGCGGCTTTGGCCGGCTTGGCGGGATGTGCGGCAATGCGGCCACAGGGGCATGCGGCACTCATGCGTTCAAGGCCGGGTCGCTTGCGGGTTGCGCGCCCTTCAGGCGCATCCAGAAATTGTTCATGGTGTTGATTTTTACAGATGAGGGCGAGGCGAAAGGCTAGACCCATCACTGAACTGGCCCTATGATTCTGAAAATCCCTTGCGGCCTTGAAACCGCCATGCACCACAGCGGCCCTGACTGAACGTGGAAAACCCCAAGAAAGTTTTTTATGAAACACTTGCGATTTGGCCTGCTCTTTGTAGCCGCTGCCCTGGCGGGTTGTACTTCGACCCAGTTCGACCCCCAGCAGACGGCAAGCGCCCGCACAGAAATCTGCAAAGCGACGTCAGAAGCCGAGATTGCCGGCCTGTTTGATCGCTGGAACCGCTCCCTGCAAACAGGCGATGCGCAGCAGGTGGTCGCCAACTACGCACGGCAGTCCATCTTGTTGCCCACCGTGTCGAATAAGCCCCGGCTCACGCCGGCCGAAAAGCTCGACTACTTCCAGCATTTTCTGGAAAGCAGGCCCTCGGGCAAGATTGATTTGCGGTTCGTTGAGCTCGGCTGCAACACCGCCCTGGACGCTGGCCTGTACACCTTCACCTTCGCCAAAACCGGTGCATCGGTCAGCGGACGCTACAGCTACACCTATCGCTGGGACGGCGCCAAATGGCTCATCACCAGCCACCACTCGTCGGTCATGCCCGAAAAATGAAGCGCTGAACGCGCGCAAGCCCCCGCGCTGCCGTTCCAGATGCGCACGCGGGATGGGTCCCGGCTAGCGCACAAGAACCAACAACTTGACCAGCCCGGCGGCAATCAGCCCCAGCCCCAACAGCGATCCCAGCCGTTCGCCGCCCGGTGCCAATTTCTCCACCGAAACGGCCAGCGACAGCGCGGCGATCCAGGCCAGGTTCATGACCCCACCCACAAACAGCAGGGCCATCAACGCCCAGCAGCAGCCAACGCACAGCAGCCCATGCCGAAGCCCCATCACGAAAGCGCCTTGCCAACCGGCGCGCCACTCTCCGATAAGAAAGCCCATCGGGGTGCGGCAATGCGACAGACAAACTTGCTTGACGCGTGAAAACTGATAGACCCCGGCGATCAACAGCAGCAGCGCGGTCAGCAAAGCCGACGTGCTGACAATCATCGGGTTGACCCAGTTCATGGCTTGCAGCGCCCACTGTGCGGCCGTCGCCCCCACGCTGAAGACGAACCAGACGATCAGGTAGGCGGCGACAAAGCTGATTCCTCGCGTTCGCTCTCGCGTGCGCACGCACAGGTTAACAAAGGTCAGGATCATCGGCAGGGCCGACGGTAGCATCATTGCGGCCATCATGAGCGCCCACATGGCCCAGACCGCGAACACGGTAGCGGCGCGCCAGTTTGAAGAAGCCGGCATCGTCAGTTGCGCAAACGGCTGGCTCATGTCAACCGCGATCCAGACCAGGAATAGCCAGCAGACCATACTGAGGAGCAAGATCCCCGCCGCCAGCCTGGACTGCCCGGTAATCAGCAGAACCATGCCCGGTGGTGACTTGCCGGCTGAATCAGACGCTTGCTGTGGCATGAGTCGACCTCCTTCGCCAGTTGAATATACCGCCTGTACGATGCGTGTGTTCATGCAAAACGTCAAACGCGCGGCTTATTCGTTTCAGCAGAATCAACCTCCACACACACTGCTTACGTCCGTGACAAAGAAACGGCATGGTGAAGCCGCAGGCATCGGCATAGACTGGACGATGAGGTGCTGCCGCATCAGCAGCGAACAGTGTTCCTGCGCGCTGGCGCTCAAACAGGCACCTCCTTTTCAAGGAGTATTGTTATGACGACCTGGAGCATTTCCGGCCATTACATGGAAACTTGCAATTGCACATTTCTGTGTCCCTGCATCACCTCCAACCTCTCGGCACGGCCAACCGAAGGTGACTGCAAAGCCGCAATCGCATTGCAGATCGACAAAGGGGTGAAAGATGGCATCCCGCTTGACGGGTTGTCCTTCGTGGTCATGCTGCATTCGCCGGGGGCAATGGCGCAAGGGAACATGACCGTCGGATTGATTGTTGACGATAGCGCTTCTGACCAGCAAGTTGACGCCATCAGCGCCATTGCCACCGGCTCGGTGGGCGGTCCCATGGCGGCGCTGGCGGCGCTCGTCAGCAAGATTGCAGGCGTTGAGCGGCGGCCCATACGGTTTGAGGAAGACGGGTTGAATTACACCGTGAGCGCCGGTGAATTGCTTGAACAGGCTTGCGAAGGCATCGCCAGTGCCGCCGACCCGAAACAGGCCATTTGCATCGACAACACGGCGCATCCCGTGAACAGCCGGCTGTCCCTGGCCAAGGCCACGCGCAGTCGCTTCCACGTTTTTGGCATCAACTGGGATGATGCCACCGGCACGCGCAACGCGCAATTTGCGCCCTTCGCCTGGGCGGGTTGACGCGTCAGATCACGCGAAAGCATGCACCGGCACCGGCACCGGCATCAACCCAATCCGGTCCAGCGCCGCCGCCAGTTGACCCACCGTGCGGTCCACCCGGTGCCACTTTTCCAGCCCGAACAGTCCAACGCGAAAGGTCATGAAGTCGGCGCCTTCGTCGCATTGCAGCGGCACGCCGGCGGCGGTCTGCAGACCCTGGTCGAGGAATTTCTTGCCTGACTGGATGCCGGGGTCGGTGGTGTAGCTGACCACCACGCCGGGCGCTTTGAAACCCTCAGCAGCGACGCTGGGCAGGCCCCGGCTTTCGAACAGCGCGCGCACCTTTTCGCCCAGCGCTTCCTGCTCGGCCTTCACCTTGGAAAAACCATAGGCATGCGTTTCCTGCATGGCGGCGCGCAGGCGCGTGAGGGCGTCGGTGGGCAGCGTGGCGTGGTAGGCGTGGCCGCCTTTTTCGTAGGTTTCCATGATCTGCAGCCACTTTTTCAGGTCGCAGGCAAAGCTGGTGCTGACGGTGCCGTCGATGGCCGTGCGGGCACGTTCGCTGAGCATGACCATGGCGCAGCAGGGTGAGCTGCTCCAGCCTTTTTGCGGTGCGGAAATCAAGACATCGACGCCCGTGGCCTGCATGTCGACCCACATGGCGCCCGAGGCGATGCAGTCGAGCACGAACAGGCCGCCCACGGCATGCACGGCGTCCGACACGGCGCGCAAATAATCGTCGGGCAGGATCATGCCGGAGGCGGTTTCGACATGCGGGGCAAAGACAACGGCGGGCTTGTGGTGGGCAATGGCGGCCTGCACGTCGGCGATGGCGGCGGGCGCCCACGGGGCTTGCGCGCCGGGGCCGGTTTGCCGGGCCTTGAGCACGGTGGACGAGGCAGGAATGTTGCCCATGTCAAAGATTTGCGTCCAGCGGTAGCTGAACCAGCCGTTGCGCAGCACCAGCACATGCTTGGCCGTGGCGAACTGGCGCGCCACGGCTTCCATGCCGTAGGTGCCGCTGCCGGGCACCAGCGCCACGGAATGCGCGGCGTACACCTCCTTGAGGATGCTGGAGATGTCTGTCATCACGCCCTGGAAGCTGCGCGACATGTGGTTGAGCGCGCGGTCGGTGTAGACCACCGAGAATTCGAGCAGGCCGTCAGGGTCGATGTTGGGCAATAGTCCGGGCATGGTGTGGCCTCACTTTGGTTGGCAGAAGTCGGATGGTCAGCTTAGCACTGTGCGCCGAAAAAAGAGATAAGCGTGTGCAGCTCGAACAAGCGCATCCCCCACCGACCCGGCGGCCAGAAACTGCCCTGTCTCCCGGCGGATAGCGTCCCAATCGCTGGGCGGGGGAGACTCGGCGTCCAGCCGCGAAACCGGGGCGGCTCAATGTGCCGGATCAAGAAAAGGGGTGCCCGGGTCGCTCACATAAAAGATGACGACCCGCAAGGCGTCCGTGGCACTCTTGTTGTAGCCTGTCATTTTCACGTTGGGCGGCTCGACAAAAGCCTGCCCCGCGCTGAGGACGACGGGCGCCCTTCCCTCCAGGTCCAGCGTGAACTGGCCTTCGAGCACATAGACCGTGACCGGGGAGCGGTGCGTGTGAAACACGGTCTGGTCGCCGGGCTTGAACGAGGCGGTCAGCACCCTGACCTCCTGAGTGTCCGACTTGGGCATCTGCAGGACGCTTTCCTTCAGGACCAGATGCGGGGTTGCCTGGCCGGGCGTCTGAGCCTGCGCCGCCAGCCCGAAAACGGCGCCCAACGTCAAGGCCAGCAACGCAGCGAGCGAGCGGAATGTGGGTTGATGGTGCGGTTTCATGGCAAGACCTTTCATCGCGTTGGACAGACCGCCCAGTCTAGGCGCCCCCGCGCTCGGGCGCAAGATCGCCGACTCCCTGTGGGCGGTGTACGGCGGCCGCGACTATCTGGCGCAGCACGGCAGCCCCCACGGCATGCGGGAACTGGCGCAGCACGCCTGGGTCGGGTTCGACGAGACCGTGGCCAGCCACCGCGCAACGCAGTGGCGGCGGCAGGTGGCGCCGGTTGCCAGAAAAATGGCCAAGAGTGGCAGCGGGCTGGGAACGGCTCACTTCGCCAAAGCCAACCTGGGTCTTGCGGCGCTGCCAACGACGATCGGTGATGCCGAGCCCGACCTGGTGCGGGTGCTGGGGCCGGTGGCCGGTGGCCGAATTGACGCGCAGCTTGCGCCTGCTGACCACGCGCCAGCTCGGCGCACGCCCCGGGTTTCGGCCTTTTTAAAATTCATGGTGCAAGAGGTGCAGGCGCTTCGGCCCATGCTCACCGGCTGAGTGGTGCGCAAGCGGCACCGGACTCACGCATTTTGCCTGCGAAGCGCTTCAGCCAGGGCTCTGGCCAAGCAGCAAAACACTCGCTTTTCGGTAGCAACCTGTTGCGACAAAGCGAGGGCTAGCGGCCTCTTTGGCTTGCAACTGGCCACCATCCTGGCAACACCGGGCAGCCCTGCCAGCCTCAGGAACGTCAGCCCTTCTTGGTATTGCGCTCTTCCAGGGTTTCGGTCGGGGCGCCCTGCTTTTTCCACTCGGCATAGCCGCCATCAATGTGGGCGACATTGCGCATGCCCATGTCCTGCAGTGTCTTGGTGGCCAGCGCGCTGCGCCAGCCGGCTCCGCAAAACAAAATGAACTCCCGGTTTTCGTCGGCAAACACCGGCTTGAAATACGGCGACGCCGGGTCAACCCAGAACTCCAGCATGCCGCGCGGTGCATGGAAGGCGCCGACAACCGTGCCGTCCTGCTCCAGTTCGCGCGGGTCGCGGATATCGATGATCTGCACGTTCGGGTCCGACAAGCGGGCTTGCACCGACTCGACCGAATAGGTCTTGACCTCTTCCATGGCCTCATCGACGAGAACCTGGAAACCTTTGGTAATGGGCATGCTGACTCCTTATGCTGAAAAAATCATTATCGACATTGCTGACGCATCACGCTTGTCACCCTCTTCCGCCTTTGCCTTTTAAAAAGGCAAAGGCAACCAAGCCTACTTGCGCCAGAACTGGCCGGTGAACAGCACCAGAAACGACAGCAGTTCGAGCCGGCCCATGAGCATGGCAAAGCTCAACACCCACAGCTGAAAGTCGTTGAGCACGCCGAAATTACTCGCCGGCCCGACCATGCCCAGGCCGGGGCCAATGTTGTTGACAGTGGCAATCACGGCTGAAAACGCGGTGACCATGTCCAGCCCGGTGAGCAGCAGCACCATCGTCAGGCCGACAATCACGGCGCCGTAGATCAGCATGAAGCCAAAGGTGGCGGTCATGACCGACATCGGCAGCACCACGCCGCCCAGCGTGACAGGGTTGACCACGCGCGGGTGCACGATGCGCACCAGCTCGCGGCGCGCCTGCTTGATGAGCAGGATCATGCGGATCAGCTTGATGCCGCCGCCGGTGGAGCCGGCGCATGACACAAAGCAGCCAAGAAACAACAGCAGCACCGGCGCAAACACCGGCCACAGCGCGTAGTTGGCAGAGGCGTAGCCGGTGGTGGTGGCCACCGACACCACATGAAAGGCGCTGGCGCGCAAGGCTCGCGCCACATCGGGATAAACATCGTGCACCCGCAGCAGCACGGTGATCAGGACAATCGAGACCAGCAGCACCATGACGTAGGTACGAAACTCGCGGTCGTGCAGCAATGGGCGGATGGAGCGGTTGCGCAGCACGATGAAGTAGCGCAAAAAATTGATGCCGGCCAGCGCCATGAACAGCGTCGCCACCATCTCGATCTGGGCCGACTTGAAATGCCCCAGGCTGTCGTCGTAGGAAGAAAATCCGCCCAGCCCCATGGTCGAGCACATGTGCATGAAGGCGTCGACCCAGCTCATGCCGGCCCAGCGGTAGGCCAGCATGCAGGCAACGGAAAACACAAAGTACACGCTCCACAAGCCGCGTGCGGTCTCGGCAATGCGCGGCGTGAACTTGGCTTCTTTCAGCGGCCCCGGCGTTTCGGCCTTGTAGACCTGAAAACCGCCCAGCCCCATCATGGGCAGCACCGCCACCACCAGCAGCATGATGCCCAGGCCGCCGAGGTACTGCAAAAAGCAGCGCCACACGTTGACCGAGGCGGGCAACGCATCCAGGCCGCTGAGCGCGGTGGCTCCGGTGGCCGTGATGGCGCTCATGGCCTCGAAATAGGCCTTGACCCAGGTGATGTCGGGCACGGTGTACATCAGCGGCAGCGCCGCATAGGCCGGCAGCACCAGCCACACCAGGTTGACCAGCAAAAAACCGTCGCGCGGCTGCAGCTCGCGGCGCTGATGGCGCGTGGCCAGCATCAGCACCAGTCCGCTGACCAGCGTCAGTGCGAAGCAGGCCGTCCACAGCACCGCCTGCTCCTGGGCATCAAGGGCAATCGCCCAACCCAGGGGAACGAAGAAGGCCGGCGAAAAGGCCAGCAGAATACGGGCAAAAACGCCCAGGACAGGAAGCAGGCTGTACATGCGGGGCGCGATCAGCCGAAGAAGGTCGCGCTGACCTGGAACAGCTTTTCGACCTGGCGCACATCGCGCTTGTTCGGGATGAAGATGATGATGTGGTCATCGGTCTGGATCACCGTGTCGTGGTGCGGCATCATGACTTCACATTCGCTGCCCTGCCCTCGCACGATGGCGCCAATGGCCGCGCCCTTGGGCAGCTTGACTTCCTCAACGCTCCGGCCGACCAGTTTTGAGGTCTTGGCGTCGCCACGCGCCACGCCTTCAAGCGCCTCGGCCGTGCCGCGCCGCAGGCTGTGCACCGCGGCCACGTCGCCGCGTCGCAGGTGGGTCAGCAACTCGCCAATGACGGTGTGCGCCGGTGAGATGGCGATGTCGATGGTGCTGCCCTGCATCATGTCGGCATAGGCGCGGCGGTTGATGAGCGAGAGCACGCGCCCGGCGCCCAGCCGCTTGGCGAGCATGGCCGACATGATGTTGTCCTCGTCGTCGCTGGTGAGCGCCAGGAACATGTCCATCATGCCCACGTTCTCGCCACGCAACAGGTCCTCGTCAACGCCGTCGCCATGCAGAATCAGCGTGGAAGACGGCAGCTGGCTGGCCAGGTAGTCGCAGCGCTCGGCGTCGCGTTCGATGATTTTCACCTCGCACTGGTCCAGCAGACTGCGCGCCAGGCGCAAGCCGACCCGGCCGCCACCGGCAATCATCACGCGCTGCACCGGCTTGTCGCGGTGGTGGATGGCGTGCAGCACCTGCCGGATCTTGCGCGCATCGGCCAGCACGAACACCTCGTCGCCACTCATGATGCGGGTGTCGGGCGTGGCCTCTATCTCGGTGTCGAGCCGGTACAGCGCCACGATGCGCATTTCGATGTCCGGGAACAGTTCACGCAGTTGCGCAATGGTGCGGCCGACCGCATCGCCCCGGGACGCACGCACCACCATCAGGCACGCCCTCTGCTGCGAAAACGTCACCACCTGCAGCGCCTCGGGGTGGCGGATGAGCTGGTGGATGTAGCGCGTGACCGACTCCTCTGGGCAAATCACGTGATCGACCGCAAAACCGCCCTTGCCCAGCAGTTCGCTGCCTTCGACGAAGTCGGGCGAGCGCAGCCGCGCCACCGTGTTGGACACGTTGAAGATCTGGTGCGCCACCTTGCAGACCACCAGATTGGTCTCGTCGTCGGCAGCGCAACCGATCACCATGTCGGCGTCTTGCGCACCGGCCTCGCGCAGCACCGACGGCTGGATGCCGTTGCCCACCACCCCGCGCAAGTCAAAGCGCTCGCCCAACTGGCGCAGCCGCGCCGCATCGGTGTCAATCACAGTGATGTCGTTTTGCTCCAGCGCCAGGCTTTCAGCCACGGTTTCACCGACGCGGCCTGCGCCAAGAATAATAATGTTCATGGAACAAAATAATACGTTAACGACGCGCTGCGCCCGGCAGGCAGGCAAAGCATCAGGGCGTCACAGCGGCCAGACCAGCAGCAGCATTGGGATGCTGACCGCCGCCACGAGGATTTCCAGTGGCAGGCCGAGGCGCCAATAGTCGCCAAAGCGAAAGCCTCCGGGGCCGAGGATCAGGGTGTTGTTCTGATGGCCGATCGGCGTCAGGAAGGCACAGGACGCGCCGATGGCCACGGCCATCAGGAAGGAATCCGGGTTCACGCCAAGCGCCGAAGCCGTGCCCAGGGCAATCGGGCACATCACGGCGGCAGTCGCGGCGTTGTTCATCAGGTCGGACAAAAACATGGTCACCACCAGGATCAGCGCCAGGCCGACGACAGCGTGCCCTTGTGCGACGTTTTCCAGCAGCAAACGCGCAATCAGGTCTGCCGTGCCGGTGGTCTGCATCGCGCCGGCCACGGGAATCAGCGCGGCCAGCAGCACGACAACCGGCCAGTCGATGGCCTCGTACACGCCGCGCGGCGGCACGGTGCGCAGCGCCATGGAGGCCAGCACGCCCATGGCAAACGAGATGGCTGCCGGCAGCAGGCCAAACGCCGCCATGCCGACCGAAAAGGTCATGATGCCGACGGACAGCCAGGCCTTGCGCTGGTTCGGGATGCGCAGTTCTCGCTCGGCCAGCGGAACGCAGCCGTTGTCGGCGGCAAACTCGTTGATGGCGTCGGGCGACCCCTGCATCAGCAGCAGGTCGCCAGGCTTGATCGGCAACAGGCGCAGCCGCAGCCGCTGGGTATCGCCCTGGCGCGACAGCGCCAGCATGTTGATGCCGTAGCGCGTGCGCAGCAGCACATCGCTGGCAGAGCGGCCCGCCAGCATCGACCCGGGCAACACCACCAGCTCCATCAGCACGATTTCCCCCGCCGTGTCGGTCTTGTCGTCATCGGGCTCATCGTCTGCGTCTTCGTCTGCTTTGTCCTCGCCTTTAGCCAAGGCGGCGCTCGCAGCAAGGCCCTGGCCGGTCTTGTCGCGGCGTGGGTCCTGGCTTTGTTCAACCACCTTCGCCTTCGTTTTCGCTTTCTGCTTTGCCTTTGTCTTCGACTCCAGATCAGCGGCAACCGGGTTTTCGTCGTCCTCTGGCTCCGGCGGGCGTCCGGATTCCTCCAGCCTGAGCTCCAGGCTGGACAGCAGGCCGGACAACGCATCGGCCTCGGCCTCGATCACCAGGATGTCGCCGGCATGGACCCGGCGCATCAAACCGGGTGCGGTCATGCGAATCTCGTTGCGCACCAGCCCGACGACCTGTGCGCCCGCCTCGTCCAGCACGGTTTCCAGCTCCAGCAGGCTCTTGCCTATCGACTTGCTGTCAGGCAGTACCCTGGCCTCGGTCAGGTAGGAACTGGTTTCAAAACCATCCAGGCCGGACTGCTTGCGCGCCGGCACAAGTCGCCAGCCAGCCAGCGCCACAAACACCACCCCGACGAGTGCCACCGCCAGGCCGATGGGCGTGAAGTCGAACATGCCAAAGCCGCCCGCGCCCGTTTCGGCACGAAAACCGGAAACGATCAGGTTGGGTGGTGTGCCGATCAGCGTGGTCATGCCGCCCAGGATGGTGCCAAAGGCCAGCGGCATCAGCACCTGGCCCGGTGTGAGTTCGAGCCGCTTGGCCAGCTGGATTGCCACGGGCATCAGCAGCGCCATGGCGCCGACATTGTTCATGAAGCCCGACAGCACGGCGCCCAGTCCCATCAGCGCGAGCAGGCTGAGCGTGGGGCCGGATTTTTTCGGCAGCGCATAGCGGGTCAGTACATCCACCGCGCCCGACGTCAGCAAGCCACGGCTCATGACCAGCACGCAGGCCACGGTGATGACGGCCGGGTGGCCGAAACCGGCGAGCGCATCGACTGCCGGCAACACGCCGGCCAGCACGCACGCCAGCAACGAGCCCATGGCGACCATGTCGTGCCGCCAGCGCCCCCACAGGAACATGCCCACGGTGCAGGCCAGAATGGAAAGAATGAGAATCTGGTCTTGGGTCATGGGCGCTTGGTTGGCTGCAGGATGGAAACGCCCGGCCCCTGCGGGACCAGCGCCACAGCGCGAGCGTCAGCTATGGCGAGGACTTCAAGCCAGCGCGCGCTGGATGATAATCTTTTGCACGTCGCTGGTGCCTTCGTAGATCTGGCAAACGCGCACATCGCGGTAGATGCGCTCGACCGGGAAGTCGCTCACATAGCCATAGCCGCCCAGTGTCTGGATGGCGGCGCTGCAGACTTCCTCAGCCACTTCGCTGGCAAACAACTTGGCCATTGCCGCTTCTTTGAGGCACGGCCGACCGGCGTCGCGCAGGCTGGCGGCGTGCCAGATCAGCTGGCGGGCGGCTTCAAGCTTGGTCGCGCAATCGGCCAGCCGAAAGCCCACAGCCTGGTGGTTGAAGATGGCAGTGCCGAAGCTCTGGCGGTCCTTGGCATAGTTCAATGCCACCTCGAACGCGCTCCTGGCCATGCCGACGCTTTGCGCCGCAATGCCGATGCGCCCGCCTTCCAGCCCGCCCAGGGCAATCTTGTAGCCTTCGCCTTCGGCGCCGATCAGGTTTTCAACCGGAATGCGGCAGTCGTCGAAGTTGACCTGCGCCGTGTCGCTCGAATGCTGGCCGAGCTTGTCTTCCAGCCGTGAGGCGGAATAACCGGGCGCGTCGGTCGGCACGATGAAGGCGCTCATGCCTTTTTTGCCGGCGCCCTTGTCGGTGACGGCAATGACGATGGCGACCTGGCCGTTCTTGCCGCTGGTGATGAACTGCTTGACGCCGTTCAGCACATAGGCGTCGCCGTGCTTGACAGCGGTGGTACGCAGCGATGAAGCATCGCTGCCGGTGTGCGGCTCGGTCAGGCAAAAAGCACCCAGCATGTTGCCCTGCGCCAGCGGCATCAGCCACTGCTTTTTCTGCGCGGCATTGCCGTAGCGCATCAAGATGGCGTTGACCGGGCAGTTGGTCACGCTGATCGCCGTGCTGGTGCCGCCATCGCCAGCGGCGATTTCCTCCAGCACCAGCGCCAGCGTGAGGTAGTCGAAGTTGGCGCCGCCGTATTCCTCAGGCACGCAGATGCCGTAGGCACCCAGCGCTGCCAGGCCCTTGTGCGCCTCGACGGGAAAGTAATGTTCCTTGTCCCAGCGCGCAGCATGCGGCCAGAGTTCTGCCTGGGCAAAAGCGCGCACCGCGTCGCGTACCTGTTCCTGGTCTTGTGTCAGCAGCATGCTTGTGTTCTCCGGATCGTGATGAAGGAAATTACCACCCGGCAAACCGACTGCCATCGTGGTGTAAAAACTGGCCCTTGTGGGCGGCTGTGAGCATGCACAGTGTGGCGCGTAGGTCGTCAAACAGCTCGCGCGTGGGCGGCGACAGCGCCGTGCCGCAGGCATAGACGCCGGCCACGTAGAGCGCGGTGTCGATTTTTTCGCCGTCAAGTTGCCAGGCCAGGCCGCTGACGCTGGCTGGCTGGCTCGCGTCCACGGTCAGCACTTCGGCCCCCAGCGCCTGCACGCGCCCGGCGGCGTCGCGCACGGTGGCAATGACGCAGTCGCCCGCTTCGGTGTACTGGCGAACGAATTCGAGGCCCAGCCCGCGCGAAGCACCGATGACCAAGACGACAGCCATGGCGATTACAAGCCAAAAGTGCCTGTAGCGCATATCCAGAAAGCGCTAGCAGCTATTATTTCAGGAGTAATCATGAAGTCTTTGCCCCTGACTGAGTTGGGCTGCATCATGGCTTCGTATGGCTGGGGCTCAGAGCACTTCAATTGCCAGCGCCGTCGCTTCGCCGCCGCCGATGCACAGCGTGGCAACGCCTTTTGTCAGGCCGCGTGCCTTCAGCGCATGGATCAGCGTGACGATGATGCGCGCGCCGCTGCAGCCAATCGGGTGGCCGAGTGCACAGGCGCCGCCATTGACGTTAACGACGTCATGGCTGATGTTCAGCTCTTTCATGGCGGCCATGGGCACCACGGCAAACGCTTCGTTGATTTCCCACAGCTCCACATCCTTCACGCTCCAGCCGATTTTTTTCAGCAGCTTGTTGACCGCGCCGACCGGGGCGGTCGAGAACCACTCGGGCGCCTGGGCAAAGGTGGCGTGGCCGACGATGCGGGCCATCGGCGTCGCGCCGAGTTCCCTGGCGGTGGATTCACGGGCCAGCACCAGGGCGGCAGCGCCGTCGCTGATCGACGAACTGGACGCGGCGGTGATGGTGCCGCCCGTCTTGAACGCGGGCTTGAGCGAAGGAATCTTGTCGAGCTTGATCTTGCCCGGCGCCTCGTCGATGGCCATCACGGTCTCGCCGGAACGGGATTTGACCGTAACCGGCGTGATTTCAGCCTTGAACGCACCAGACTCGGTGGCCGCCTTGGCGCGCTGCACGCTGGCGGTGGCAAAGGCGTCCTGCTGCTCGCGGGTGAAACCGTATTTGGCAGCACAGTCTTCGCCAAAGGTCCCCATGGAGCGACCAGCCTCATAAGCGTCTTCCAGGCCGTCAAGCATCATGTGGTCCATCACGCGGTCGTGGCCGATGCGCATGCCGCCGCGTGCCTTGGGCAGCAGATACGGCGCGTTGGTCATGCTTTCCATGCCGCCGGCAACCACCACATCGCGGCTGCCCGCGATCAATTGGTCATGCGCCAGCAGCGTGGCTTCCATGCCGGAGCCGCACATCTTGGACAACGTGACCGCGCCGGTGCTGGCCGGCAGGCCACCCTTGAAACCGGCCTGGCGCGCCGGCGCCTGGCCCTGGCCGGCCATCAGGCAGTTGCCGAACAGCACTTCGTCGATGCGTTCGGGCGAAACACCCGCGCGCTCGACAGCGGCCTTGATGGCAGCGCCGCCCAGGTCGTTGGCCGACAGGCTGGCGAACTCGCCCTGGAAAGCGCCCATGGGGGTCCGGGCGGCGCCGAGGATGACGATGGAATCAAGCATGTTTTTCTCCTTGAAGGGGGTTGGAAATAAAGGAAATAGCGAAAATAAAGAAATTGGACTGCGCGGCCTCAATCGGCCTGCGCCGGGGCATGGATGACGGCGAAGCGTTTGTTCTGCTCGTACGGAAACACGTCGTACACATGGCCGGCCCGGATGCGCGTCTGGTGGCTTTGCCAGAAGGCGGCGTCCAGCAAGTCGGCATGGCGCTTCATAAACACTTCACGCACCGTGTCGTTGCCGAGCAAAAAGGGCTCGAAGGTCTCGGGAAACACGTCCTTGGGGCCGACCGAATACCAGATTTCGCCGCTCATTTCCTCTTCTTCATTGCGCGGCGCGGGCACCTTGCGGAACTTGCAGTCGGTGATATATTCGATCTCGTCGTAGTCATAGAAAACAACTTTTCCGTGGCGGGTGATACCGAAGTTCTTCCACAGCATGTCGCCCGGAAAGATGTTGGCCGCGACCATGTCCTTGATGGCATTGCCGTATTCGACCACGGCGCGACTGATCTGCGCCTTGGCGGCGGGTTCGTCCACGCCCATGTCGAACGCTTCCTGCAGGTAAATGTTGAGCGGGATCATGCGCCGCTCGATATACACATGCTTGATGATGACTTCCATCTGGCCGTCACCGTCGCGGTCGCTGATTTCCAGCTGGCTGGGCGCAAATTTCTCGATCTCGGCGATCAACTCGTCGCTGAAGCGGTCGCGCGGGAACGCCACCAGCGTGTATTCCTGCGTGTCGGCCATGCGGCCCACCCGGTCGTGCTGCTTGACCAGCAGGTACTTGCCCTTGATCTGCTCGCGCGTCGTGTCTTTTTGCGGCGGGTAATAGTCCTTGATGACCTTGAACACATACGGAAACGATGGCAGGTCGAACACCAGCATGACCATGCCCTTGATGCCGGGGGCGATGCGAAACTTGTCGGTGCTGTGCCGCAGGTGGTGCAGAAAGTCGCGGTAAAACAGCGTCTTGCCCTGCTTGGCCAGTCCCAGCGCGTTGTAGATTTCGGCGCGCGGCATGCGCGGCATCATGCTGCGCAAAAACTGCACATAGGCCGAGGGAATGCCCATGTCGACCATGAAGTAGGCGCGCGCAAAGCTGAACAGGATCAGCAGGTCGTCTTCGCCAAACAGCGCCGCGTCAATCACCAGCCGGCCAGCGTCGGACTGGCCGGCAATGCCCCGGGTCTCGGCCACCAGCGCCTGCCCGGGTGCCGGCTGGCGGTGCAGGATTGGCAGGGCAAACGCAATCTCGCTGAAGCCGTTGATCAGCTTGCCGACAACGTAGGCGCCCTTGTTGCGAAAGAACAGGCTGGACAGCACCTGGATCTGGAAATTGGCCCGCAGCTTGACATCGCCCAGGCGGCCGGTCATGGCGTCAGCCACGTATCCAGCATCGCGCGCAAGGTCTTCAAACTCGCACGACAGGCCAAAATCGTTCACCAATGCGACCAGCGTCCCGTGCATGCTGGCGCGTGTCGGGTAGTAGGCGCGGTAGGTCGGCTGCGCGGTCGACTCGTCGTTCTCGATGTACTCCGTGCTGACGGCGGGTCGGACAAAGATGAAATCGTTCTGAAAGTAGCTGCGGTGCAGTATCTTGGTGGTGACCGAGTTGAAAAAGGTTTCGGCCAGCTCGGGCTGGTGGTGGTTGACCAGCAGCCCGATGTAGTGCAGCTTGACCTGGTGCCAGACATCCATGGGCTGCTCGCCGGCCTTGAACTCGCGCTCCAGCCGGATCGACGCTTCACGCACCCGCAGGTCGTAGAACTCGATGCGTTCGCGCTGGGCGCGTTGCTGGCCATGCCAGTCGGCAGTTTCAAAGCGGTGCTTGGCGCGGCTTGATTCGGTGCGAAACAGTTGGTAGTGCCGGTTGAAACCGTCGATCATCGCCTTGGCGATGGCGTAGGCGACGGTGGAATCAAGGCGCTGGGGAAACATGGTGGGGCGGTGTTGATGTTGCAGAGGTTGCGGATTGAGGCAGTGTCAACGCCGGGTTTCCGACACCCCGGCAATGGCAGCACGGTACAGGGACGCCATGCCGTCAAGGCTGTTCAGCGTGATGTGCAGGTCCTGCAGCAGCCCGTCCTTCAGGCCATAGACCCAGCCGTGCAGGGTCACGCGCTGCCCGCGCGCCCAGGCGTCCTGCATCACGGTGGTTTGCGCCACATTCATGACCTGCTCGATCACATTGAGCTCGCACAGCATGTCAATCTGCGCTTCCGGCGCTGCCGCCTCAAGCATCGCGGCATGGCGGTCGCGCACATCCTTGACGTGGTGCAGCCAGTTGTCCACCAGCCCCAGGCGCTGGTTGTGCAGGGCGGCCTTCACGCCGCCGCAACCATAGTGGCCGACGACCATCAGGTGCTCGACCTTGAGCTGGTCCACCGCAAACTGGATGGTGGACAGGCAATTGAGGTCGGTCGGCACCACCACGTTGGCCACGTTGCGGTGCACAAACACCTCACCCGGGTCCAGTCCGGTGATCTGGTTGGCAGGCACCCGGCTGTCGGAGCAGCCTATCCACATGTATTTGGGATTTTGCTGGCTTTTAAGGCCGGTGAAAAAACCGGGACGCTCACGTTCCATTTGCGCAGCCCATGCGCGGTTGTCGGTGAAGAGGTCTTGAAGGGAGCTGCTCATAAAGGTATTTTGTCGCCCAGCGCCATCACATGGTTTCGGCAAACAGCTCGCGGCCGATCAGCATGCGGCGGATTTCACTGGTGCCAGCGCCAATTTCATACAGCTTGGCATCGCGCCACAGGCGGCCCAGCGGGTAGTCGTTGATGTAGCCGTTGCCGCCGTAGATCTGGATGCCCTCGCCGGCCATCCAGGTGGCTTTTTCAGCGCACCACAAAATCACCGAGGCGCAGTCCTTGCGCACCTGACGCACATGGTCGGTGCCCAGCATGTCGAGGTTCTTGGCGACGGTGTAGGCGAACGAGCGGCCAGCCTGCAGCACGGTGTACATGTCGGCGACCTTGCCCTGGATCAGCTGGAATTCGCCAATGCTCTGGCCAAACTGCTTGCGGTCGTGGATGTAGGGCAGGACGCTGTCCATGACCGACTGCATGATGCCGAGCGGCCCGCCGGTCAGCACGGCGCGCTCGTAGTCGAGGCCGCTCATGAGAACCTTCGCGCCGCTGTTCAGGCCGCCCAGGATGTTTTGCGCCGGCACTTCGACGTTGCTGAACACCAGCTCGCCGGTGTGGCTGCCGCGCATGCCCAGCTTGTCAAGCTTTTGCGCCACCGAAAAACCGGCCATGCCTTTTTCAATCAGGAATGCGGTGACGCCGCGCGCGCCAAGCTCGGGCTCGGTCTTGGCATAAACCACCAGCGTGTCGGCGTCGGGGCCGTTGGTGATCCACATCTTGCTGCCGTTGAGGACGTAATAACCGCCCTTGTCCTCGGCCTTGAGCTTCATGCTGATGACATCGCTGCCGGCGCCCGGCTCGCTCATGGCCAGCGCGCCGACATGTTCGCCGCTGATGAGTTTGGGCAGGTATTTCTGGCGCTGCGCTTCGGTGCCATTGCGCTTGATCTGGTTGACGCACAGGTTGCTGTGCGCGCCGTAGCTCAGGCCGACCGAGGCGCTGGCGCGGCTGATTTCTTCCATCGCGATCATGTGCGCCAGGTAGCCCATGCCAGCGCCGCCGTATTCCTCGCCGACGGTGATGCCCAGCACGCCGAGCGAACCCATTTTTTCCCACAGGTCCATCGGGAACTGGTCGGTGCGGTCCAGTTCGGCAGCGCGCGGTGCGATTTCCGCCTGGGCAAAGTCGCGCACTGCATCGCGCAGGGCGTCGATGTCTTCGCCGAGCATGAAATTGAGTCCTGGCATGTTGTTCATGGTTGAAATCTTTCTCTAAAAATGATGGAGGGCGCGTGGGAATCAATAGGTTTTGGGCACGGGCGCAAGGGTCTGCTGCATCAGTGCGCAGGCGCTGGTCTTGCCGTCGGCGTCCAGGTGCGTCACGTCAGCCGTGGTCACGATGATGCGCTTGCCGGCCCGCATGACACGGCCCACAGCGCGCAACTCGCCGTCCTTGAAACCGGCCAGGAAATTGATCTTGTATTCAACGGTGGTCACTTCCATGTCCGGAGCCACCTGGGTCAGCGCTGCATAGCCGCCAGCAATGTCGGCCAGCGCCCCCATGGCGCCGCCATGAAAGCCGCCCTGCTGCTGGTTGACACGCTCCGAATAAGGCAGCGCCACCTCGCACAGGCCGGGCTCGACCCGCACCAGCCGCGCACCCAGGTGCTGCATCAGCCCCTGGCGCAGGAAACTGGCTTCGATTCGCTGAAACAGTGCTGACGGTGCGGCGGATGCATCCATGAAAATTCTCTGTGCTGACAGGTCAAAAAAATGCTTTCGATCCGGTTTTTGATTGACGTTTACGTAAACGTTAATTATCGCTTATTTTGACTTTTCAGCCTTTGAAAGCAGCATTCTGGTTTCTTTCTCACGAACGCGAAGTTCGTCCAGATTGGACTGCAGATCGGCCAGCTGCGCTTCAAGCTTTTGGCGGTGATCGGTCAGGATGTCCAGGAATTTCCTCAGTTGTGGCGCCGTGTCGCGCGGGCTGTCGTAAGAGTCGATGATTTCCTTGGCCTCAACCAGGGAAAGCCCCAGGCGCTTGGCACGCAACGTGAGCTTGAGCCGGGTTCGGTCGCGCGCCGAATAGACGCGACTGCGTCCGCCTGGCCCTTCCCTGCCAGGCTGAAGCAGTCCCATGTCTTCGTAAAAGCGCATGGCGCGGGTGGTCAGGTCAAACTCTTTGGCGAGATCGCTGATGGTGTAAGTAGTGGCCATGAGAGGAAATAAAAGCCCAATTAAAGCAACAACACAACAACGCAAACCGGTGCCAAGCTGCAACCGCAATCCGTGGCGTCTTACGTTTACGTAAACGTCAAATATAACGTTAATGGAAGAAGCTGGTTTTCAGGTCGCGCGCTGAAAACAGTCTTGTCACTATGCACCGCACCGCCGATGGTGAAAACCAGGCTCAGGAAACGACGGGTTGCATTTGCGGCAGCGACATGAAGAAGCTTGCGCCCATGTGGTCGGGGCTTTCAGCCCATGCCGTACCGCCATGCAATTGCGCCACACGCTTGATGATGGCCAACCCCAGCCCATTTCCGGGGAAGTCGGCGGAAGAGTGGAGGCGCTGAAACGCCGTGAACAGATTGCCACTGTAGACCGGATCGAACCCTGCGCCGTTGTCTGCCACCACCAGGGTCAATTCGTCCGCCTGCTTGCCAGGCAGCAGCCCGACCTTGATCCAGGCTTCGCTTTTTTTGTCGCTGAATTTCCAGGCATTGTCCAGCAGGCAGTGCAAGGCAGTTACCAGAAGACCCCGGTTTCCGACGACTGTCAGGCTGCTGTCCATTTCGATGGTCACATTCCGGTCCGGATTGAGCTTGCGCAGATCGGCGAACAGGGAGCGACAGACGGGTGCCAGATCAACCATCTCCAGCGTACCGGAGCGAAGCGGCAACTGGGCCAGCGTTCGCAGGTCATCCACCAGCCTGGCGAGCTGGCTGATGCTGGACTGAATGCGCTTGACGTAGTGCAGGCCCTGATCGTCCAGCACCGGAGAATACTTTTCAGCCAGCCTGGCCGCAAAACCCTGGGCTACATGCAGCGAATCCTGCAGGTCGGTAGAGACTGCCTGGGTAAAGGTGAGCAGGTCATGCCTGGCATTTTTCAGTTCGGCCTGTTGCACGAGCAGGGTCTGTTGCAGTTCGGCATTCGATTTTTTGAGGGCCGTGTCGGCAATGTGCCGGTCGCTGGTGTCCGCCAGGCTGACCAGCATCGCCTGGCTACCATTCCACTTGACCTGGCTCCAGGCGAGTTCTACCAGGACTTCCTTCCCGTCCATTCTTTTCTGCCGACACAGCCGCATCTCGGACTGGCCTTCCTTGCCGACATGCATCGAATCCAGCAATTCAGCGCCTTCTCCCTCGGGGAAAAGCGCATTCATACCAAGCGTCGTAAAGGTCTTTCGCGCGATTCCATAAAACCTGATGGCGGCCTGGTTGACCGCAAAGATTTGCAGTGAAGTCCGGTCGAATACCCACATGGCGTTCGGATTGGCTTCAAAGATCAACTGGTTGTAGCGCTTGCTGTCTTCCAGCAGACGCTGGTATTTTTGCGCCGGTCCCGCTTCGCGCAGATTGACGATGTAACCGGCAGCGCATCGCCGCAGTGTGTATTCAGCCCAGCTGTTCGTATGACTTTCATGGATAACGAAAACGTATTGGTCCGAATCCGCGAGTGCCCGTTCGGCTGCCTCTTCATGCTGGCTGGCGATCTCCTGCGACACAACATCCCACAGGCTGTAGCCGCTGATAGCAGACAGGGAGGTGTGCAGAAAAACGAGAGCGCGTGGATTGGCGTCAACAATCACGAGCTTTTGGTCAAGCAGAACGATGCCGTCCAGCGTCAGGTCCCCAACGCCCCATTCATGCCGTGCTGGTGGCACGATGGCGTTGACATCATGCGGGTTGTCTGCGGGCACGTTGTCTGGCGGGTTTGGCTGGAAATTGTCCAGAAATCGGGTCATGGCAGGCAAACGCGCGCAGGTGGTCAGGGTCTGGAATAAGCATCGGCAAGCAGGTCAGCGCCACTTGGCATTGGCCATGACCAGTGCCGTGACATAACCTTGCAGCCAGTCGAAATTGACCGGCTTTTGAACCAGGCGTGCCTGTGGCGGAAGACCGCCGCGAGCAGCAATGGCTTCCACCGCCATTCCGCTGATCACCACAATCTGCATGTCTGCAAGTTGCTGGTTTCGCTTGATGGTCCTGAGCATCTCGATCCCGTCGACGCCTGGCATGGACAAATCGGCAATCAGCAAGTCAGGCCGCATGCTTGCAATGTCCATCAGGGCATCCAGCGCCGATGGCATCCAGGTGCAGTCAACCGGCAGGTCCCACTCGTCAAAATGGCATCGGTACAGGTCACGCGTTGCCTCGTCGTCTTCGACCACCAGCACGCGCAAGCGGTGCTTCGGGTGAAGATCGGCACGCGAAAGTTGTGGACTGTGCTTGGCCAGATAGGCATTGAGCGATTGCAGGGCAATGCGCCGATGACCACCGAGCGTTTTCCAGGCATCGATTTCACCTTTTTCAACCAACGACTGGACTGTGGCCACGGACAAGCCCAGCATCTTGGCTGCATAGCTGGTCCCGCAGTAATCATCGCTGGAAAAATCAGTGGCGGTAATGGCAGCTTCGAAAGTTTTTGGTTCACGCGACATCAAGGGACTTTAAAAATGGTTTAAATTTGTCACAGTTGTAATCTTAATCAGTTTAGTGAATTTTATTTTGATAGGGGCAAAATTCACATTCAAATACACAATCAGACAACAACTGATGCCGCTTGGCGTGTGTTGGACTAGGACAGAGTGAAGAAAAATGTCGTGCCACATTCCGGAGCTGACTCAACCCAAATGCGGCCCCCGTGGCGCTTGACAACGCGGCTGACAGTGGCCAGGCCGATGCCAGTCCCTAAGAACTCAGACGCACTGTGCAGCCGTTGAAATGGATGAAACAGCTTGTCGACGTAAGCCATGTCAAAGCCGGCACCGTTGTCTTTTATAAAATAGACCGGCAAACCTGCATGGTCAGGTTGCTGACCAACGCTGATTTCAGCCTGCGCCTTTTGCCCGGTGAATTTCCACGCATTCGCCAGCAGGTTTTCCATGAGAACCTGGACCAGTCGTTCATCGCCATGCGCCTGCAGTTTATTTTCCACTGTCACGCTCACCTTCCGCTCAGGTTCGCGGGTGCGCCATTCCTGCAGCAGTTTGTGCGCCATAAGGGACAGGTCTACAGATGCTCTGTGCAGGGGCGCTCGAGAGACCTGTGACAGGGACAGCAAATCCTCGATCAACTGCCCCATTTGTGCCACGCCTGCCTGAATACGTGTCAGGTAATGGCCCACTTTGTCACCGACATTCCCTGCTATATGTGGCGTCAACTCCTTGGCGAGCAGCCGACTGAATCCATCGATGGTGTTGAGCGGCGAGCGAAGGTCATGGGATACGGAATATGAAAAGGCTTCCAGTTCCTGATTCGACAGCCGCAATGCCGCTTCAATGGCTTTGACTTCCGTGATGTTTGCATCGATTCCAACCCAGAAAGCCAAATCGCCGTTTTCATCCATCACCGGGGATGCGCGGTAAGCCATCGTGTGAAAAACGCCATCGCTGGCCAGAAATCGCCGAAGTCCCGCGTACGCGGACTGGTTTTTCCTGGAAACGGCCCATGCACACTTGACATCAGCAACATCGTCCGGATGAACAGCCGTCAGCCATTGGTAACCGCTCCAGTCGTCCAGTGTTCCGCCCATCAAGTCAAACCATGCCCGGTTGAAGTACGTGGCCCGCCCGTCCGGGCTGGCAGTCCAGACCATCTGCGGGGCCTGCTCGGAAAGCGCCCGAAATAATGCTTCCTGGCGCACCAGCGCAGCTGTTCGTTCAGCTACTTTCTGTTCCAAGCCTTCATTCAGTCCACCGATTTCCTCGAGGAGTTTCGAGTTTTCCAGGCCGGCTGAAGCCAGGTGGCTCAATTCCAGTGCAACGTATTCGTCCTGCTTGGTGAAATCGCCTTCGTATTTGTCAGACAGTTGCAGGACACCGATATTTTTTCCGTTCCGGCTCATCAATGGGACAGCCAGCCATCCCCGCACGGGAGGAGGCAGGCCCCCGTAGCTGCCAAAATTTCGCCATCCGGGGTGCGATTCAAGTTCGGCCTGGGTCATCCGTACAACACGGTTGTTCTCGCAGACGTCGGCATGGATGGCGCTGCCGTCGGTCGGCTTTGCCAGGCGGCGATAAGATTCATACTTTTGCGAGAGCGAGAGCGCATGCATTGTTTGTGGATACATGCTGTTGGCGCTCAGGCACACGGCTGCTTGGTGCGCACCGATAACGCCTCGTGCCTGCTCGGCGATCTCCTGCATGGTCCCTTCGAGCGTCTGATGCCAGATGATGGCCTGGGCGGCATCTGCCGCGCGCTGAAGGGTGAACAAATATTCCTGCGCATCCTTTTCGGTTTTTTCCTGGGCGGTCTTGTCCAATGCAATGACAAAGCACGCATTTCGGCCGGCATACTGCACAGGCTGGGAAACCGTCTCGACCGCGAACAGTGAACCATCCTTGCGCATATCGTGCCACTCGGCATTTTTTCGCAGCGGATTGCCCAGCGACCGGCGCAGTTCCTCATGTTCGGCGGCGGGTCGCATGTCAAAAATGCTCATCGCCAGGAATTCTGTTTCCGAATACCCATAAGCCTGGCAGGCAGCTTCGTTCACGGCGAGATAGCGTTTGGTCGCAATGTCGTAGACCCACATGGAAACCGGCGCTGTATTGAACAGTGCGGCATAACGCTGTTCGCTGTTGACGAGCGCTTGCTCAGCCCGTTTGCGTTCGGTGATGTCGCGTTCTACAGCCACCCAGTGAGTAAGCCCACCTTTCTCGTTTGCGAGGGGAACAATGTCCATTTCGACCCAGAATTCGCTTGCATTTTTGGTGTAGCTGACCAGTTCGGACCGGACCGGTTGCCCTTTTTCAAGCTTTTTCTGTATGGGGTCAAGTTCGCTGTGCTGGGTGTTGTTGCCCAGCAGAAATTGCGGCGACTTTCCCACTGCTTCTTCACGGCTGTACCCGGTCATGCGCTCGAAGGCATGATTGACAAAAACGATGTGCGGCTCCGGCGTCTCGACCGATCCGGCTTCGGTGATCATCACCACGTCGTTCAGGTGGGAAAGACAGGTTTCCAGCAAGCGCGCATGCGCGTGCGCCTGATGCTGCGCGGTGATGTCCTGAATTGCCCCCATCAACCGTACAACCTTGCCGTTCTCGAGCTGGGCATAGCCCTGGATGCGCACCCAGATCAACCGTCCCGTGGCAGTGACCAGAGGAAGCTCGATATCGCATGTTGTTGCGTTTTCGATGGCTGATCGGACTGCCGCCCTGAACACGCGCCGACCATCGATTTCAAAAAATTTGACGGCATCTTCGAAGCAGACATCCTGCGAAGGATCGACACCATGGATACGGTAGGTTTCTATCGACCAGCTCAGTGTCATGCTGCTGACAAGCAGCTCCCAGCCCCCCACCTTGGCCAGCTCTCCCATGCGGTTCAGCAGTTCGGTGCTGCGGGTAATGGCCAGTTCGGCATTTTTTCGCGCGGTAATGTCCTGAATGACTCCGGTGCGCTGCATGGACTGCATGGCTTCGCTGCTGGCACTGGCCAGGCCAAACTGATGAATCCAGTGAACAGCTCCGCCGCACACCACCACGCGAAATTCAATGTCCAGGTTGGTCCCGGTTCGAATGGCTATATCGCATGCGGCCTTGAAGGCCTCCCGATCGCTGCGGTGGACCCGCTTGAGCAGGCTGCCAAGATCTCCTTTAAACACAGAAGCGTCAATACCAAGAAATTCAAAAATCTCGTCGGACAGGCGAAGCTGCCCGGTGGCCAGGTCAAACTGCCAGTAACCGATGCGCGCAGCGCGTTGCGCATGCTGCAATTTTTCCTGTATCGACTTGCTGCGCACCAACTCATCTTCAAGCGCCAGCTGACTCGCCTGCAAGGATTCGGCCATGCGATTGAAACCCGTCGAGATTTGCGTCAATTCATTCGGATCATCTTCAGACTGCAGCGCAATGCGCACCTCAAGCCGTCCCGCCTGGAGCTGGCGCGTGGCAGCCAGAATTTCAGCGACGGGCTTCACAATGGCGCGACCGCCCAGCATCCAGGCAATCCAGCTTCCAAAAATGGCGACCAGCGTCAGTGCAAGACAAACCAGCACCAGCCGCTGACGGGCAGGCGCAAGCACTTCGCCTTTGTCCACACTGACCGCCACAAAAAACGGCACTTCAGCAGTCCTGCCGCTGGGCTGAAAGGCATAAATCCGTTGCGTACCTGTGAAGTCCTTGCCCTCGTATCTCCCTGCCACACCTGCTTTGACCGCTGCCAGAAGCGCAGAATCACGCAGTGCTTGCCCGATCGCCATGGGATTTTCAAGATTGGCGGTCAACACAATGCCTTGGCGGTCTGTCACGACAAAGTGTGTGCCCTTTGGCAAGGGTGCATCGGAAAGGGATTTTGAAAGTTCTCCCAAGCTGACAGCAGCGAAGGCGACAGCGCTGATGCTCCGCTGTTTATTAAAAACAGGCTGGGCAAAGACAACCACGGGCATTCCGCTGACGCGTCCCTTTGAAAAACCACTCGCCACAAAGCCCTGACGTGCAATGGCTTCCTGGAAATAAGGGCGGTCCCCGGCGAATTCGCCTGGGCGCCCCTCAATGGCAATACAACGCAAATAGCCGTCAATGCCCACAATGCCGAGATTCACATACCCTAGCGCCCGAGGGTTCAGAACCTGCAGATACTGCTGGCAATCTGCATCCCTGCCAAGCTGCACGACCGGCATATTGGCAATGGCGGTCAGGATTTGATGCGCAGATGCGGCAACGCGCTCCTGGGTGGCGGCAACCAGGGATGCAGAGAATTCCAGATTGTTCCGGGCCTGGCTGACGGCTTTGTCGGATGTCAGCACCGCGCCGACGACGGCCAGCCCGAACAGGGGAACAATGGCCGCTAACACCAGCATGACCAGGCGAATGCGCAGCGTGATGTCAAACTTTTTCACATCATGCCTTCAATCGGCGAACAGTCAGCGAACCATCGACAGGCAAATGACAGAACCCAACGAACGGCTAGCCAGCCGTGGCGTCAGACAGCCGCAAGGGACTCATTGACGCCCAGCCAGTAGGCCTGCAGACGGTTCAACTTTTCCGTGAAGTCGACAAAATCGACAGGCTTGCGCACAAAGCTGTTGGCCCCGCTCTGGTAGCAGCCGACCATGTCCGAATGTTCACTCGACGACGTCAGCATGATTACCGGCACCATTGTGGTCAGCGGATTGCTGCGAACACTGCGCAGCACGTCCAGTCCTGACAGCTTGGGCAGTTTCATGTCCAGCAAGATGAAAGACGGTTGCCTGCGGACATTGCGCCCGGCATGCTTGCCTTGGCCAAAAAGGTAGTCCAGCGCTGCAGCGCCGTCACAAGCCACGGCAATTTCTGCGTCCACACCCAGTTCTTCAAGCGTCAATACCGTCAGTTCCAGATGGTCCGGGTTGTCTTCAACCACCAGTATCAGCTTATCGGACATGCTTGGTTCCATAGTTAGTCGTGAATTTTAGCCAATTTTGATTGGCTTCCAATTTTAATAATGTCTCAAAAGTTTCTTTTTTTTACAACAGCTTGTTGACTGCTTTTTATTCTTGTCTTTGCCTGATTACTTCGTTTTTAAGTTGCCGACGCAACGCGGCATAGCCAGGCATGACGCTTTGCACAGTGGCCCAGAAACGCGGGCTGTGGTCCATGAAACGCAGGTGGCTGAGTTCATGCACCACCACATAGTCGATCAAGGCCGGGTTCAAGTGCATCAGCTGCCAATTCAGCCGGATTGCGCCGCTGCTGCTGGCACTGCCCCAGCGCGTAACGGCGCTGGACAGGCTGAGCTTGCGCCACTGCACGCCGAGTTGCGGCGCAAAAAAGTCCAGTCTGGCTGTAAAAAACAGCCTCGCCTGCTGCATCACCCAGGCCTGGACGCTGGCCTGGACATGGAACGACAAGGCATCCGCCGGCAGCTTGAGGCGCAGGACGCGCACTGCCCCTTCGCCGACGGCCTTGCCGTCCAGGGCGCTGTGCGGCTGGGTCGCATCCAGCGCCAGCCGCACCGGCTCGCCCAGGAAAGGGACCACGGCGCCATCCTGCCAGTCGATACGCTGAGATGCCTGCTGACAGTGCCGTTCGCGCGCTTGATGCAGTTTTTTAACGATCCACCCCGACTTGCCCAGCACGGCCTGTTCAATTTCCGCGAGGGGCACCCATTTCGGCACGCTGACGCTCAGACCTTCGCGGCCCACGGAAAAACCGATGGTCTGGCGCTTTCGGCGCCTGACTTCATACGCCACCAGCTGACCGGCCAGCATGATTTCGCGCGTGGCGCGCGGGTGTCGGAAAGCCGCTGTTACCAGAGAATCCGGATTAGCTATTATTTTCATAGCATTAAACTCATTATCCACGTGCGGAAATGGCTTATTTGACACTGAATCAACCCGTTTTTTGACCCCAAAAGTCAGTTCGGGCCCGGGCGCGAACAAGTCGAGCGCCAACTGCACAAGCCTGCGCGCCTTGCCAACGGGTTGACGTGACGGGGCAGCCACCCTGGCCTCCTTCAGGAACGGGGCCTGGCCGGCATGGCGTCGCGGTCGACGTAGGCCTCAGGGTCGAGCCGGCGCATTTCGGCCTCGATCCAGGCTTCGACTTCGCGCATCAGCTCGTCGGGCTTGCGACCGGCGCTGGGAATCGGCTTGCCGATGGAAATGTCAACGATGCCCGGCCGCTTGATGAAGGCTTTTCGCGGCCAGCATTTGGCCGAGGTCACGGCAATCGGGATCACCGGCGCGCCGGTCTCGATGGCCAGGCGGGTGCCGCCCGACTTGTACACGCCTTTTTGCCCCCGGTTGATGCGCGTGCCCTCGGGAAACATGATCACCCAGGTACCCTTTGCCATCAGGCGCTTGCCCTGCGCCACGACCTTGCTGAAAGCCTGTGTGCGCTGGCTGCGGTCGATGTGGATCATGTCCATGCGCGCCATGGCCCAGCCGAAAAACGGGATGTAGAGCAGTTCCTTCTTGAACACATAAGCCAGCGGGTGCGGCATGATCGCCGGCATGGTCAGCGTTTCCCAGGTCGACTGGTGCTTGCACAGCAGCACGGCCGCGCTTTTGTCCCCGGTCGGCAGGTTTTCCATGCCGGTGATGCGGTTCTGGATGCCCAGGATGACCGTGCCGCTGTCGACTGCCAGCTTGAGCCAGCGGGCGCACATCCAGTACATCGTCGTGCTGTTGACAAACAGCGAGGCAATGACGACAAACAGCGCCCAGGGAATGACGGTCAGGATCAGCCACAGCATGTGCAGGATGGAGCGAATCAGGGGCATGGCGAAACTTCCGGCGGTTGGGTTGGTAGCTTGTCGAGCTTGATGCGACACATGTGTGCCTCAAGCCTGAAATTCAGTGGGTTTTAGTGCGCTGGCGCATACTGGCCTTGCACAAGCCGCTATTATTTTCATGTCGTCGTTGGTCGCGTCTGCTCACTGCGCATCAGAATGAAATCGGCAAACGCAGACAGGTCCTGGTGCACCAGCGTGCCCGGCGGTAAACCTTCGGGCGGCGCACTGCCCCGGAATTTTTTCGACTTGCCGGTGAGCACCAGGTGCGGCTCGCAACCGGCAGCTGCGCCAGCTATCACGTCGCGCACCGAATCGCCAACCGTCGGAACGCCCGCGAGTTGCACGCCAAAACGCATGCCGATCTGCTCGAACAGGCCTGAGCGCGGCTTGCGGCAGTTGCAGTTTTCCTCGGCGGTGTGCGGGCAGAAAAACACCGCATCGATGCGCCCGCCCTGGACGGCGAGCAGTTTTTGCATCTTGGCATGCATGGCGTTGAGCGACTCCACGTCGAACAGGCCGCGCCCCAGCCCCGACTGGTTGGAGGCAATTACCACGTGCCAGCCGGCATGGTTGAGCCGGGCAATCGCTTCCAGCGCGCCGGGCAGCGGCAGCCACTCGTCCGGCGTTTTGACAAAGTCGTCGCTGTCGCTGTTGATGGTGCCGTCGCGGTCAAGGATGACAAGTTTCATGGGGTTTTCATCAAGGGGAAACGGACGGCGCAGCTTGCCAGCCGGTGACAAACAGACCGTTGAAGCGGCCGGGGGCGAGTTGCAGCGCCAGCGTGTCGCCTGGCTTGAGCGAAGCAGCACCGGCATCGTCCAGCAGCAGGCGGTTCGGAATGTCCAGGCCGTCAATCTGCAGCACCATTTCGGTGCCGCCCAGGCTGCGCAGGCTGGCCGGCTTGAGATAGGCGCTCACCACCCGGGCCCGTGTCGATGCCTGCGGTGCGGCCGCTGCGGCTGTCATGCCCTGCAGCAACAAGCCCTGCCGGTTCAAATGGCGCTGCAGCAGCGCGCCGGTGCCGAGAAGCCAGAGCAGCAGCCAGGCTGCGCCAATCACCGGCATGACACGCCGCCAGCCCAGCCGGTAGATCACCAGCCCCGCCCCGACCAGCAAGGCCAGTGCCAGCGCCACGGGCCAGAGCAGGTCCAGCGCTCCGGCCGTGGTCGACACCGGCGCCAGTGGCAGCGCCGGCACGGTGTTCTGGCGGTCGTCCACCAGTTGCAGCAGCCAGCGCACCGCAACCATGAACGCGGGCGGACAAAAGATCAGCCAGGCGGTGCGCTGCGAAGTCCAGCCTTGTACAGCGGGAGCCGGTGCGTTGCGGTTCAGGGGCTCGGTCGAAGGCATGGACGCTTCAGGCTACCAGGCGCGACAGGTCGGCCACCCGGTTCATGGCGTCGTGCAGGCTTTTCAGCAGGCCCTGGCGGTTCAGCCGCAGGTCCAGTTCTTCGGCATTGACCATCACGCCGTCGAAGAACGCATCGACGGGCGCGCGCAATGCCGCCAGCGTTTGCAGCGACGCGGCGTAGTCGCCGGCATCGAACTGCGCGTTGGCAGCAGGAACGATGTCCTTCATGGCCGCGTACAGGGCGATTTCAGCAGGCTCTTTCAGCAGCAGTTCACTGACATGGGCGTCCACTTCCAGGGCTTTTTTCAGGATGTTGCCGATGCGCTTGTTGGCGGCGGCCAGCGCGGGGGCTTCTGGTAATGCCGAAAAAACGCGCACGGCGGACAGGCGCCGGGCCACGTCGCCCAGGCGCTGCGGTTTTTGGGAGACGACTGCATCGACTTCCTGGGCGCTGTAGCCCTGCTCGCGCAGGGAGCCGGCGAGGCGGTCGTAGATGAAATCGGTCAATGCCGGCGTTGCGTCGGTGATTTTTTCACCAAACACCGGAGCCGCACCGGCCACCAGTGCCTTCAAATCCAGCGGCAGGTCTTTCTCCACCAGCATCCGGATCACGCCCAGCGCATGGCGGCGCAGCGCAAACGGGTCCTTGTCGCCGGTTGGCAGGTTGCCGATGCCGAACATGCCCACCAGCGTTTCGAGCTTGTCGGCCAGCGCCACGACCACACCGGTCAGGTTGCGCGGCAGTTCATCGCCGGCAAAACGCGGCTTGTAATGGTCTTCGATCGCGTCGGCCACGTCCAGACTCAGGCCATCGTTGAGCGCGTAATAGCGGCCCATGGTGCCCTGCAGTTCCGGGAATTCGCCCACCATGTCGGTGACCAGGTCGCTCTTGGCCAGCTGCGCGGCCTGATCGGCTTGCGCAGCCAGCGCATCACCGCCAAGTTGATGGCCGATGGCCCGGGCAATGGCCCGCACGCGCTCGGCGCGCTCGCCTTGTGAGCCCAACTTGTTGTGATACACCACCTTGTCCAGCCCGGCCACGCGCGACGCCAGCGTCTTTTTCCGGTCCTGGTCAAAGAAAAACTTGGCATCGGCCAGGCGCGGACGCACCACGCGCTCGTTGCCGCCAATCACCGCACTGGCGTCTTCCGGGCTGATGTTGCTGACGACCAGAAAACGGTTTGTCAGCTTGCCGCCAGCGTCCAGCAGGGGAAAGTACTTCTGGTTGGCCTTCATCGTCAGGATCAGGCATTCCTGCGGCACGCCCAAAAACTCTTGTTCAAATTCGCAGACCAGCACATTGGGCCGCTCGACCAGCGCTGTCACCTCGTCGAGCAGCGCATCGTCCTCGATCGGCTGGACGCCGCCACCCAGTTCTGCAGCCACGTCGGCCAACTGGCGGGCGATCTCGGCCTTGCGCTGGGCAAAGCTGGCAATCACCGCGCCGTCGATTTCCATCGTCACCGCATAGCTGTCGGCGTCACTCAGCACCACCGGGTCAACGGCGGCTTCAAAGCGGTGGCCGTGGGTGAAGTTGCCCGCCTTGAGCCCCAGCACCCTGACCGGCACCACGATGCTGCCGTGCAGCGCAACCAGCCCGTGCGCCGGGCGCACGAAGTTCACGCTACTCCAGCCGGGCAGTTCGCAGTCGGTTTCCAGCTGATAGCTCATGACCTTGGGAATCGGCAGCTTGGCCATCGCTTCTTCCAGCGCTTTTTGCAGGCCGGTGTCGAGCGTGGCGCCGGTCACCAGGCTGTCGTAGAACAATGCTTCGGCCTTGCCGTCGGGCGCGCGTTTAAGTGCAGCCACGGCGGCGACCGGGTCGGACACATCAGCCCCCAGCGCCTGCAGTTTTTTCAGCAGCGCAGGCATTGCTTCGCCTGCAGCGTTCAGCCCGACGGACACCGGCATGAGCTTTTGCTGGACTGCCTTGTCGTCGGCCTTGCGCCAGACCTGGGTGATGTGCGCGGCCAGCCGGCGTGGGGAGGCGTAAGCCGTGACGACCGATTCGGCAGTGGCCAGGCCCAATGCCCGGAGTTGCTCGGCCAGCACGCCGGCAAATGCGTCACCCAGCTTTTTCAACGCCTTGGGCGGCAACTCTTCGACAAACAATTCGACCAGAAGGTTTTGGGAGGTCATGGTTCAGGCGCCCTTCTTCTTGGTGGTGGCCGGGGTCGCAGTGCTTGTTTTTGTCATCTGCTCGACCCATTCGCGCGGCGCCATCGGGAAACCCAGGCGCTCGCGGCTTTCGTAATAGCTTTGCGCCACCTGACGCGACACATTGCGGATGCGGCCCATGTAGGCGGCGCGCTCGGTCACGCTGATGGCGCCGCGCGCGTCCAGCAGGTTGAAGCTGTGCGCGGCTTTCAGCACCTGCTCGTAGGCCGGCAGGGCGAGCTGCTGCTCGATCAGGTGTTTGGCCTGCTTTTCATGCGCGGTGAAGGCGGTGAAAAGAAAATCGGTGTCGGAATGCTCGAAGTTGTAGGTTGATTGTTCAACTTCGTTTTGCTTGTAGACATCGCCGTAAGTCAGCCCTTCGGTCCAGGTCAGGTTGTAGACGTTGTCCACGCCCTGCAGGTACATCGCCAGGCGCTCCAGGCCGTAGGTGATTTCGCCGGTGGCGGGCTTGCAGTCGATGCCGCCGACCTGCTGGAAATAGGTGAACTGCGTGACTTCCATGCCGTTGAGCCAGACTTCCCAGCCCAGGCCCCAGGCGCCCAGCGTCGGGTTTTCCCAGTCGTCCTCGACAAAGCGGATGTCGTTTTGCTTCAGGTCAAAACCCAGCGCCTCCAGGCTGCCCAGGTAGAGCTCCAGAATATTCGATGGCGCGGGCTTGAGCACCACCTGGTACTGGTAGTAGTGCTGCAGGCGGTTCGGGTTTTCGCCATAGCGGCCGTCTTTCGGGCGGCGGCTGGGCTGCACATAGGCCGCTTTCCAGGGCTCGGGGCCAAGCGCTCTTAAAAACGTCGCGGTATGCGACGTCCCGGCACCGACTTCCATGTCATAGGGTTGCAAAAGTGCGCAACCCTGGTCAGCCCAGTAAGACTGCAGCTTCAGGATGATTTGCTGGAAAGTGAGCATAGGAATTGTTGTTTTCAATGGCAGGTGCCGCGTCAAGGCACCGAAAAATCATGGAGTTGGGAATGCCGGGGATGGCATTGCACAAAAGTGCATTTTACGCGGCCACAATTCTGCCCCGGCGCCTGAAAAACAGCGCCAGCCCGAGCGCCGCCAGGCCAAGGCCCCAGAGCGGCCAAAGCCCGAAACGCCCAGCCCACCAGGCATACGGCGTGATGCCGCTCCGGCCCTTTACGTCGCCGCTCAGCGTGCCCCGGGTGTGGCGCGGCAGCGCATGCGTGACTTCGCCAAGGCGGTTGATGATGACAGTGGCGCCGGTGTTGGTGGCGCGGATCATCGGCCGGCCAAACTCCAGCGCGCGCATGCGGGAAATCTGCAAATGCTGGTCAATTGCCACGGTGTTGCCGAACCAGGCAATGTTGCCGACATTGACAAACACCGTCGGCGCTTGCCCCGCATCGACAAAGCGCGCGGCCAGTTCCTCGCCAAACAGATCTTCGTAGCAAATATTGGGCGCCAAACGCTGGCCCTGCCAGGCGAACGACGGCTGGCCGACGGCGCCGCGGTTGAAGTCGCCCAGCGGAATGTGCATCAGCTGGATAAACCAGTGAAAACCGGTCGGAATGACCTCGCCAAAAGGCACCAGGTGGTGCTTGTCGTAGCGGTAAAGTGCGGGCGGCTCCAGCGGGACCGGCTGGCCAGCAGGCGCGGGCTTGAATCCCAGTACCGAATTGGAGTAGCCGGTATTGAAGTCGCCCAGCGGCAGGCCGATCAGCGCGGCCTGGTCGCCGCTGGCAAAGCGCGCCTGCAGTGCCTGCCAGTAGCCATCGGGTAATTGCTGCGGCAGCATCGGCAGCGCCGTTTCGGGGGCAACGACCAGTGCGCCTTTGGCGCCCTGCAGTTGCTCGCCATACCAGCGCAGCGCGGTGGCCACACCGGTACCGCTGACGAATTTTTCGTCCTGAGGAATATTTCCCTGCAGCAGCGTGACCGACATCGGTTGCGCCAGCGCCAGGTCAGGCTCGACATCGCCGACATTGAACACCGGCAGCCAGGCGATGGCGGCGCTGACCACCACGCCGGCCAGCGCCGAGCGCCAGCGCGTCCGGGGCGCCAGCAGGCAAAACGCCAGCCAGGCGGCAACCGACGCGGCGATGAAGGTCAGGCCATGCACGCCGACCCACGCGGCCAGCGGCCTGGCCCAGCCGTCCACATGCGCATAACCGCCCTCACCCCACGGAAAGCCGGTAAAGAACTTGACCCGGGCAAGTTCGGCCAGCAGCCACATCGCCGCAAAAAACAGAGCACGCCATGCAGTCTGGATGGGCGCAAAAGCCACAAACAGTGCAGAAGCGGCAGCGTAGTAGAGCCCTAGCAGGGCAAACAGCAGCACAATTGCCAGCACGGTCAGCGGCGCGGCCAGTCCGCCGTACACATGCAGGGAAATAAACAGCCACCAGGAGGTGGCGCACTGCATGGCCACGGCAAACAGGCCGCCCAGCCAGGCGCCGCGCCGCCAGTTTTCGGTGCCATCGAGTTGCCCGGCCAGCAGCGCCAGCGCCAGCAGTTGCAGCCATCCCGCAGGCTGGCCCGGGACCAGGCCGAGCACCGACGCACCCAAGGGAAAAGGCCAGGCCATGCTGACGGCATGCAAACCACCGGCCACCAGGACGATGGCAACTTGAAGCCATGACAGCCGGTTGACAGCCGGCGGGGCGATGCGCCGGATGCCTTGGGCGCCGAAGCGTTGCGCCGCTAAAGGGCTCATGCGCCCCACACGGACAGACAGCCCATCGACCGGCTCACGGCGCGTCGCTTGCCGGGACCGCCGCAACGGCCGCTGGCGACACCTTGAACCAGCGCACCGCGCCGCCCTTGGTGTGCAGCACCGTGAACTGCAGGCCGGCCAGCGCGTAATGCTCGCCGCGCTTGGGAACGTGGCCCATTTCATGCGCAACCAGACCGCCGATGGTCTCAAAGTCGGTTTCCGGCAGCAGCACCTCGAACGATTCATTGACCCGCTCAACCGCCGTGTCGCCACTCACCCGGTAGGTGTGGTCCGTCAGGGCAAAGATGTCGCCGACGTCTTCTTCGATGTCGAATTCATCCTCGATCTCGCCGACGATCTGCTCCAGCACATCCTCGATGGTGATGAGCCCGGCAACGCGGCCAAACTCGTCGATGACGACGGCCAGGTGGTTGTGGTTGACGCGAAATTCGCGCAGCAACTCGTTCAGTCCCTTGCTTTCAGGCACGAACACAGCTGCTCGCAACAGCGCCCGGATGTTGAGTTCGGGCGCACGCTGCAGTTTCAGCAAATCCTTGGCCATCAGGATGCCGATGATGTTTTCTTTTTCGTCTTCGTAGACCGGAAAACGCGAGTGCGCGGTGTCGATGATCAGGTGCAGCAGTTCGTCGAACGGCGCATCGATGTTCACCAGGTCCATGCGTGGCGCGGCGACCATCACATCGCCTGCCGTCATGTCGGCCATGCGGATCACGCCTTCAAGCATTTCCCGGCTTTGCTGGCCAATGACATCGTTGCCCTGGGCTTCCACCAGTGTTTCGATCAGCTCGTCCCTGGAATCGGGACCTGGGTGGAGCATTTCCGCAAGCTTTTGCAAAAAGCCGCGCTTGTCTTCGGTCTTGAAAGACCGACTGGGAGGAACATCGGACACGTAGGGGCGGTCGGTAGTGGAGAAGCGGTCTAGGATAGCCGAAATTTTTTGACCACCCGGAAGTTTGGGTAACCCAAGTCTGCGATTGAAACGGCTGAACAGCCCGCAACGTGCAACGCCGGACCAAAGACGCAGCACCTTTCACTGGGACAACGAAACCTACCCAATGGGGCGTATAAAAAAATCGACTTCAAACCAGCCGGGTCCGCAGAAGCGGCTTCGCCGGGCCGCAGGCGCAGCGCTCCCGCAGGGGAAGCCACGAACCACACGCAGCGGGAAGCGCAGGAACCCCATTCACCAGCAGGGGCCGCGGAACCGGCTTCGCCGGACCGCAGGCGCAGCGGCCCCCTCGGGGGGCAGGAAGCCACACGCAGTGGGCGACCGTGGGGGCTTAATACACCCTCATGCGGTCCCGGCTGTCACGCACGCCGCGACGGACTTCCTGCAGCAGCGCCAGGAAATCCCAGAACTTCTTGGCCTGAACCTTGAGCCGGTAATCGGTCTGCGCAATCTGCTCGTCGAGCATTTCACTCACGCGCGAGTCCAGATCTGCCGGCTGAACCTTGAGGTAAGCCTCGGTTTCCGAACCGTCGCGCTCGACGGTGGCGCCGGCCTTGCGGGCTATGTTGAGCATGGCGGTGTTTTCGCTCAGCGCATGGATGAACATCATCTTCACGCCTTCATTGCGCGAATGCATCGCTGCCCGGTCGAACAGGCGCGCACCATAACCCCGGCCGCGTGCATGGGCCAGCACGGAAACGCCGAATTCTGCGCAGCTTTGGAGTTCGGGATCAGTGGAAAAAGCCAGGTGCGCCATGGCGATCAGTTCAAGGTTGCGGTTGTAGATCCCGAAAATCTCGTCTCGCTCGAAATTGAGCCCGGCAACATAGCGCCGGATCTGCTCGTCGTTGGCGGAATAACCAAAACGCAGGTAACGATCCTGAGGCTCAAGCGCCAGCAGATGCGAAGCAATACGGTCAGTGTGGCGCGGACCGATGGAGCGGATCGGCACCACCACCGACGGCGCGGCAGAAGTCACCGGAAGGCGGGGCACAACACCCGGAGCCGGCGAACGAAAAAATGCCCTGCTCGCCATCAAGGATGCTTTTAAAAGTGTGGCGGGATGGACCATGCCTCTAATATAAGGGTTATCCCTATATCTCATGTGCCGGCAGCACAAAGCCCTGCAGCAATAGAGAAGCCTTTAACATCAATCAAATCGCTACTTTGCGCAATTACTGCATCAATTAGTAGCTATAAAAATCATAGCAATTGCATGTCAGCGCAATTCAACGCTAGGTAATACTACGGATACAAAATGTTGCAGTGCAACAACGCCATTTTGCTGGTTGGCGGTCGCCAAAATAGCGCGGCAGATGCGGCTGACAATTTGATGCATCGCATCACAAGGGAACGGCAGTGGTGGACTTCACCCGGTCCAGCACAAAGCTGGTCTTGCAGTCCTGCACGCTGGCGTGCTTGAGCAGCGTGTCCATGATGAAGCGGCTGTAGTGCGCCATGTCCGCCACCAGCACGCGCAACAGATAGTCCATCTCACCGGTCAGCGCGGCGCATTCGACCACCTCGGGCCAGGTTTGCACGCTGGCGCGAAACAGGTCCATCGGGTTGCGCTTGTGGCTTTCCAGGTGCTTTTCAAGCCGCACGGTGATGTAGGCCGTCAGCCCCAGCCCGACCGACTCGGGCTTGACCAGCGCCACGTAGCGGTCGATCACGCGGGTTTCCTCCAGCCGCTTGACGCGCCGCAGCACGGCACTGGGCGACAGGCCGACCTCAGCGGCCAGCTGGTCGTAGGTGGCGCGGCCATCGGCCTGAAGGCTGCGCAAGATCTGCCGGTCAAGCTTGTCAAGTGTCTGCATCCTGCCTATTTTGCAGCTTTCCTGCGTCAAGTAGAAAGCACGCGCCTTGATTTGCATGAATCCATACCGTCAGTGCGCCTAGAGTAGACCCACCAACCACGGAGACAACCATGAACCAGCCTCTTTCCACCCAAGCCGCTCAAGCTGAGGCAACCTGGGACAACCCGATGGGCACCGACGGCTTTGAATTCATCGAATATGCCGCACCCGACCCCAAGGCGATGGGGGCCGTGTTCGAGCGCATGGGCTTCAAGGCGATTGCGCGGCACCGGCACAAGAATGTGCTGCTGTACCGCCAGGGCGGCATCAACTTCATCCTGAATGCCGAGCCCGACTCATTCGCCCAGCGCTTTGCGCGCCAGCATGGCCCCAGCGTCTGCGCCATCGCCTTCCGGGTGCAGGACGCCAAGGCGGCCTACGAGCGGGCGATTGCACTGGGTGCCTGGGGCTATGCCCAGACAGCGGCGCCGGGCGAGCTGAACATTCCGGCGATCAAAGGGGTCGGCGACTCGATCATCTATTTCATCGACCGCTGGCGCGGCAAGAACGGCGCACAGCCCGGGGACATTGGCAACATCGGCTTTTACGACGTTGATTTCGAGCCCCTGCCCGGGGCCGAACTGAACCCGGCCGGCCATGGCCTGACCTACATCGACCACCTGACGCACAACGTGCACCGGGGCCGCATGGCCGAATGGGCGGGTTTTTACGAGCGGCTGTTCAACTTCCGCGAGGTGCGCTACTTCGACATTGAAGGCCATTCCACCGGCGTAAAAAGCAAGGCCATGACCAGCCCCTGCGGCAAGCTCCGCATTCCGATCAACGAGGAAGGCAACGAAAAAGCCGGCCAGATCCAGGAATACCTCGACCTTTACCAGGGCGAAGGCATCCAGCACATCGCGCTGGGGTCAAGCAACCTGCCGGCGACGGTGGATGCGCTGCAGTTCGCCGGCATGAAGCTCCTGAACACCGGTGACACTTACTACGAACTGCTCGATGCGCGCATTCCGGGGCACGGCGAGGACGTGGCATCGCTGCAGGCGCGCAACATTCTGGTGGACGGCAAGCCGGGCGACCTGCTGCTGCAGATTTTCAGTGAGAACCAGCTCGGGCCAATCTTTTTCGAATTCATCCAGCGCAAGGGCAACCAGGGCTTTGGCGAGGGCAACTTCAAGGCGCTGTTCGAAAGCATCGAACTGGACCAGATGCGCCGCGGCGTGCTGGAAAAAGCATGATGACCGGCAACGAACCACGCGCTGCGGGAAGCGCAAGAGCTTTGAACAAGTCCGCCCTGGATCAGCCGGGGCCGCAGGACCGGCTTTGCCGGACTGCAGGCGCAGCGGCCCCCTCGGGGGGCAGCGAACCACGCGAAGCGGGGAGCGTGGGGGCCACATCTTCGCGGGGTGACTACGGCCGCGCCGGCAGCGACTTCACCTGCGCGCAGGACTATGCCGCCTACACCGAAGCGCACCACGACACCTATCGCCGCCTGTATGCGCGGCAGTCGGCGCTGCTGCCGGGGCTGGCCTGCAGCGCCTTCATCGACGCGCTGCCGCACCTGGGTGCCAGCGACGCGATTCCGCGTTTCGAGGACATCAACGCGCGCCTGCTCCCGGCGACCGGCTGGCAGCTGGTCGGCGTGCCCGGGTTGATTCCCGAGGTGCCCTTCTTCAGCCTGCTGGCAGCGCGCAAGTTTCCAGTGACCGACTGGATACGCACACCGGCGGAGTTTGACTACATCGTCGAGCCGGACCTGTTCCACGACCTGTTCGGCCATGTGCCGCTGCTGTTCGAGCAGCGCTATGCCGACCACATCCAGGCCTATGGCGAAGGCGCGCTGAAGGCGCATGCGCTGGAACACGGGCCGGAGCCGGTGCGCGGCGCAGTGGAGATGCTGTCGCGCCTGTACTGGTACACCATCGAGTTCGGGCTGATGCGCGACGCGCAGGCCAACGGCCAGATGCGGGCCTATGGTGCGGGGCTTCTGAGCAGTCCGGGCGAACTGGCGCATTGCGTGCAGTCGCCAGAGCCCCGGCGCACGCCGTTGCAAAACACGGCCGACCTGCTGCGCTGCATGGCGTCAAGCTACAAGATCGACAGCTACCAGCAACAGTATTTCGTGATCGACAGCTTCGACACGCTGCGGGCGCTGACCGAGCCCGACTTCAAGCCGCTTTACCAGGCGCTGAATGCAGGACATTCCCAGGCAGGCTAACGCCCAAGCGCCCTGAAAAGAAAACGGGTTTGTTGCATCAAAAGTGCTGCTGGCGCATATTGCATAAGCCCCGGCAGCTCTTAATTCAGTAGCATTAAATACTGCTCCCGGTTCTTTGCATGCAGTGATTTTCTGTCGGGGGTGTTGCTGTTCAGACAGCCGCCGGAGCGGCGGGCCAGTCTTCCAGTGACTGGCAGCTTCTTTCGGCCAAGACCAACAGCCTTGCCACCTGCAATGCGGCATCGGCAGGCCACAGCCCCTGCAGGCAGGCATGCTCCAAAGCGGCGCAGGCATCGCTCAGGGACTGCGCGCCCACGTTGGAAGCCGCACCTTTGAGCGCATGGGCCGCCTGCGACAGCACGGCACTATCGCAAGCGGCCAGGGCGCGGCGGATGTCGTCGGTGCGCTGGGGCATCTCGGTGATGAAAAGCATCATCACCTCGCGCGTCATGCTGAGGTCTTCATCGTCAAACTCCCGGAACTGCTCCAGCCGACTCCAGTCGATGAGCAGTGGCTCTGGCTCCAGACCCGCAGAAGCATCCTGTGTTACAGGCGCGATGGGTTCTGGCGCAATTTCTTGCCCGGGTTGCCGGGCATAACGCGCCAGCGCCTCGGACAACTCGTCCATACGCAAAGGCTTGGGCAAAAAGCCGATCATGCCGGCCTGCAGGCAGCGCTGGCGGTCCTCTTCCAGCACCGAGGCGGTCAGCGCAATGAGCGGCGGCGCCGACGCGCCGTGCGCAGCAAGAATCAGGCGCGAAGCGACATAGCCGTCCATCACCGGCATGTTGGCATCCATCAGGATTGCGGCGTACTGACGCGGCGGGTCGCCCAGGCCGGTGCGCAGTGACGCATCGACCATCTCTACCGCCTCCCGGCCGTTGACCGCAGTAGCGGCCTCATAACCCAGCTTGGTCAGCATGGCCAGCGCGACCTTGAGGTTGATGGCATTGTCATCAGCCACCAGGATGAACTGGTTCCGGAACACGATCGGCGAAGTCCGTGATATTTTTTCAATAGCGGCTGAAGCAGATGTGACGCGCGCCAGAGCCTCAAACAACTGTGATTGGCGGTAGGGCTTGAGCAGCCGGGCATCGAACACCCGCGCTGTCTCGCCAGTCGGCATGGTGCCCGAGGTCAGCAGCACGATGGGCGTGGCAGGCATGCGTTCGCGCAGCAGGCGGGCAAAGTCCAAGCCGTCCATCTCGGGCATGTGCATGTCGCTGATCACCACATCGACCACTTGTCCGGCCAGCCAGTCCAGCGCTTCGGCAGCGCGCTCAAACAGCACGGGCGTCATGCCCCAGCGCCTGAGCTGCTTGTCCAGAATGCGCAGGTTGAGCGGTGTGTCGTCCACCACCACCACCTGCTTACCGGCCAGGCTGACCAGGTGCAGGTCAGACAGCATGGCAACTTCGGGCGCCTCTGCATGCCCCAGCCGGGCGGTAAACCAGAAGGTCGAACCTTCTCCGGGCGCCGACTCCATGCCAATCTGGCCACCCATCAGCTTGACCAGACGCTTGCAGATCGCCAGTCCGAGTCCAGTACCACCGTATTTGCGGGTGGTGCTGGCATCGACCTGGACAAAGGACTGGAACAGGCCGGTCTGGCGATCCGGCTCAATGCCGATGCCGCTGTCCTTGATGCGGAATTCAATCAGCCCACGCTGGTCCGAACCAAAGTCCTGCAGCATGCGGGCCGAGACCACAACCTGTCCGTTGTCGGTGAACTTGACCGCATTGTTCACCAGGTTGAGCAGTACCTGGCGCAGGCGCGTCACGTCGCCGCGCGCCCAGCCGGGCAAGTCGTCGCCCAGGTCCACCAGCAGTTCCAGTCCTTTTTCACGGGCGCGGGGCGCGCCGATGTCGCAGGCTTCCTCTATCGTGGCCAGCAGGTTGAGCGCCTCGTCCTCAAGCTCAAGCTTGCCCGATTCGATCTTGGAAAAATCCAGCACATCGTTGATCACGCCGAGCAGCTGGTCGCTGGAAATGCGCATGGTGTGCACATAGTCACGCTGCTCGGCGTCCAGCGGTGTGTCGGCCAGCAGCGTGGTCATGCCGACCACGCCGTTGAGCGGTGTGCGGATTTCATGGCTCATGGCGGCCAGAAACGCTGCCTTGGCACGGGCGGCGCCCAGCGCCTCGTCACGCGATGCGTTCAGTTCGGCAGTGCGGCTTGTCACCCGCTCTTCCAGCGTCTCGTTGGCCTCGTGCAGGGCCACGGTCTGCGCCTCGATTTCTGACCGGTTGCGCTTGAGTTCTTGCGCGCTGTCATGCAGGGACCGGGACAGCCGGCGCACTTCGTCAATGCGGCTGGCCGGGTACGTGGGCAGCACCTCGTGCTGCGCCAACAGCGCCGCGGCCTCTCCCAGGCGCCTGAAATGCAGGCTCAGCCGCCAGGCCAGCGCAATCGCCAACAGCGCGCCCAGCGCCAGAATCAGCGCGGTCACGGCCAGCGTTTCCTTCAGGGCCGCTCGTGTCGCGGCGGTGAAGTCGCTTTCGGGCGCAGCCACCACCAGACTCCAGCGCACGCCGATGCTTTCACCAAAGGGTTTCAAAGCGACCACCAGGGTATCCCCCTCAATCGGGATGCGGCGCAGGAAAGACACGCGCTGCACACTGGACTCCAGTGTTTTTCCCAGACTGGAAAGAGTTTCGCCGTAAGCCTGCCGGATGATGGCGTTTCGGCTTTGCAGGGGTTTGTAGCGCTGCAAAACACCGGAGTTATTGGAAAAAAGTTTATCGCCGGTCGAACTGGCCACGTAAAAACCTTGTTCGTCGAGCAGGAACACCGTGCCATGGGAGCTGATTCGCATGCCCTGAAGCATCTGGTTCAATCGCTTGAGCGGCAGGTCGACAGCCAAAACGCCCAGGGAACCGCCATCGGCGCCGTAGACGGGCTGCGCCAGCGTCAGGCGCAATTGCGGGTCATTTGCAGAAACCGATATTGGCGTGAACACCCGCTCCTTGTTTTCCATTGCCGCCTGGTACCAAGGCCGGTTGCGCGGCTCAAAAATGCTGGTTTCTGCAGGCAGTTCAACTCGGCGGTCGCCGGGCGACGTGGCCATGAAAAACCGCCGGCCTTCGCCGCCTGTCTGGCGTTCGCTCACGCGCACCAAGGCAGTGGCGTCCTGGGCGGAGGCGTCAATCGCCAGGAAGTCCCCATGCTGGCTTCCCAAATACATCCGGGGCACATCGGGCGTCATGCGCGTCATGGCAAACGCCGCCTGCTCGAACAATTCGGGCGAAGCAATCAATTGGCGCGCACGCAGCACGGCTGACGCATCGGGTTGAGCGGGAACCATGCCATTCAGCACGACATGTGCCTGTGCCAGGTGACCTTCAACATCCGTCTTGATGCGTTCGGTCATGTCCTCGATGATTTTTCCTGACAGCAGTTGCACGCTTTGCACATTGCTGCGGTACAAAAACCAGCCCACGGTAGCGGCCGGAAGCAGCGAAAACAGCAGCAGGCTGGCGATCAGCACCGTTCGCAACGAGAACGTCTTCGGTGGCCTCAGGCTTGATCTCATGCAAGACCCAGGATTTCCAGCGTATCCATGGGCTGACCACGTCCGGGAAGCTGGACCAAGGCGCGCTCACCGGTGCGCACCGCACCGGTGACCAGGCGATACGCCTGCACGCTGGCGGCCACCGACCAGGACAAGCGCGGCTCCCCCTGAAACAGCTTGAGCGTTGCCGACACGGTTTCTCCAACAGGGGTGCTCTGGCCGGTGCGGCTGATCAATCCGTCCAGTTGGGCAAAAGCCACCGGGCCGCTGTGCAGCGCAACACCCAGTGAAAACTTCGGCAGCCCGCGACCCGCCAGGTTTTTCTGCACATGGGCGTCAATACGCCGGGTTGCATTCGTCAGCCCCAACGCGGCGCGGACCGCCCGCAACCCGTGGTTCACCGACTGGGTGTCGGCGGCATCGACAAAAATACACAACATTCCGTCGCCGACAAACTGCATGTAATGCGCGCCAAACAGATACACCGTGTCGCCCACACTGCTGTAGAGCAGCTGGACGATCTCGCCAAGTTCGCTGCTGCTCAGCGCCTGGGTCCACTGGGCGTAATCGCGCATGTCGGCATACAGTACCGTGGCACTCGAGAACTTCTCGCTGCTGGGCCCCGTGTTGCTGTCGGGCCACTGCGCACTGAGTGCCTTGACCATGCGGCTTTCGTACAGAGCGCCAATCTTGTGACGCTGCGCGTTGAGCGCCAGTTGCACCGCCTTGTCAACCACCTGGGTGCGCATGGCGTCGGCCCGGTCGCGCTTGTGCAACTGCGCGCTGACGGCTTCGCGCAGTTCGTGCGGCGCAAAGGGCTTGGTCAGATAATCGTCGGCGCCGGTGGTCATGCCCAGGCGCATATAGCTGCGGTCCTGTAGCGAGGTGAGCAAAATCACCGACGTGGCCGCAAGCAGCGGATCGCTTCGCACCTGGTCAAGTACTTCGAAGCCATCCATCAGCGGCATTTGCACGTCGCTGACGACCAAGTCAGGCTTGTGTTCGCGAACCAGCGCCAGACCCTTGACGCCGTCTTCTGCGGCGAGTACCTGATAGCCTTCTTTTTTCAACACCTGGCTTACCAGCAAGCGTGTGCCTGCATCATCATCAATCACCACGATCGCGGGCATAACATTTCTCGCTAAATTTCAACTGCTGACCGTGCAGAACGGCTACCGGACAAGCCTTGTTCGACCAATGCCCGGCATTGCTTGCACAACACGCGATGCATGCGGCTGTTGATTCATGCTCAACACATATCTTTTTGTTTTTGCAAAAAGGCAGTCCGACGGAATCTCTATTCCGAAGATTTTAATTGTCACAAATAAACAAGTATTTATTTTAAATATTACATATTTAGATTTCGCACTCAGGAAAACGTGAAATTTTTTGTTCCCCGCATAGTTACCCTCACTCATCACCTGCCAGTGAAACTCAGGCAGGTACGGGATCCAGCAAGGCCAGCGTGGCATGCATGATTTCAGGCTCGAAAACCATTTGCACATGCGCCACGCCGCGAACCAGCCGGTTGCAGGCACTTGGCAGCGTGGCGGTACTGGCCGGAAACACGATGTTGTCGCAGTTCGAATACCAGCAGGTGAACAGCGCATGGCGGTCCGCTGGCATTTGATGGTCCAGTCCGGCGTTCCACGCTGACAGCAGGCGCATTTGGCGGCCATTCAGGCCATGGCCAAAACGCGCCAGCCAGGTGCCCCGATGCGGCGTGCCGATCGTCACCACATGGTGCACGCGAGCCTCGGCCTTCATGCGCTTGAGCCAGGCCCGGGCCGCCAAGCCGCCCATGCTGTGGCAGACGATCAGTGGTGGCAGCCCGCTCGCTTGGGTGACACGCAGGACGGCCTCGTCGATCTGTGGCGCATAGTCGTCGATTGAGCCGAACAACGGCTCCAGATTGATGGCGATGAAGGCGTGACCACTGCCTTGCAAGCGTTCAAGCCACGGCGTCCAGAGCCCGCGGTTGCAAAAGAACCCATGCACGAACACCACGCCACGGTGCCCTTTGACCTGAGCAGGCCCCCCCAGCTGGTCAGCAATGGCATTCGGCCTAAAGGGCTGGCGCCAGCAGAAAACTTGGGGCGCAGTGACAGTTTCGCCCCACCAGGCGGTGAAAATTTCGCGCCAGCGCGCTTGCGGCACCGGATCGTTTTTGCTCAGTTGCCTTGAAAGTATCAATTCAATAGCAAGAAGCCCTGAGTAGCCCAGCGCAATCACCATGAAACCTGCCCAAGCCAAGAAGGGTGAGATCCCCCCAAAAAACCACAGCCATCCCCCAGCCGCAGCGATGATCGACAAAGTAATGATCCGTTGCAGCAATGCGAGCATAAGGTCAGACAGAAGCAATGTGCACCGGCCGCTTGGTGTTTCCTGGTGGAAACCGTTGCGCAGCAGTGCCAGTTAGGGCATGGTTGTGAGGAAGCGACATTAGCAGGTCGTGCTGTCCCTTGCCCAAGCCTGACGCGGTAAATGCAAAGACCAGCCTATGCAGCGGCGGTCTCTGCAGCTTGTTCAATATGAAGCCGTCGACAGGCTGGTCCATGCGCTGACAGAAATGCTGGACCACACGATGTCCCAACGCCTGGCGCATGGACAGCCGGGTTAGCGCCAAAAAATAGCGAGCTTGTCCGGTATGTCGGCTGCTGGTGCCAGTCGGGCAACCAGGCCAAGCGCCAGCATCAGCTTGACGTGCTGCTGCTGCATCTCGGACAAAACTTGACAGCCTGCCCCCCGCATCTGGGCTACGCACCCTGTTCAGGATGATGCGCCGCCCGTGGCCACCGCCGCTGGCCGGGACGCGCTTCCACAGTTTCTGGAAACCGGCTTTGACGCCTTTGCGCAAATGGGCCGTTTGGAAAAAGTTCTGCCGCAGGTCAGGCAGCGCGAATCCGAATGGATTCGTTTACTGTTCGATCATGGCGATGTCGCCTGTGCGACTAAATTGAGCCATTTGCTGGCAGCCGACAGCATGCATTAGGACAAGCCCGCGGAAGCTTCCACCGCCAGGCTTTCACAATGGTCCGAAAGGAGTGTTTATGGAACGACATTGGCTCAAGAGTTATCCGGAAGGCGTACCGCACGACATCCAGCCGGAGCAGTTCACTTCTCTGAGCCAGTTGCTGGAAGAGTCATTCAAGGCCCACGCGGACAAGCCATTTTCAGTCTGCATGGACCGCTGGATGTCATACCGTGAACTGGACAATCTGTCGGCAGCCTTGGGCGCCTGGCTGCAGCAGCTTGGCCTGGAGCCAGGCGCCCGGATCGCCATCATGCTGCCCAACGTGCCGCAGTTTGCAGTTGCCATGGCGGCAGTCCTGCGCGCCGGCCATACCTGCGTCAACGTCAATCCACTGTACACGGCACGTGAACTGGAGCATCAGCTCAAGGACTCGGGTGCAACATCGATTGTCATTCTTGAAAACTTCGCGGCCACGCTGGCCCAGGCGATCAAGCGCACGGCGCTCAAGCATGTCGTCATGGCGTCGATGGGCGATCTGCTTGGCGCCGCGTATGGCCAGTGGATCACTTTTGCCGTCAGGCATCTGGCGAAAATGGTTCCTGCATATATGTTTAGCCTGGACAGCGGGCTGACGGTCACGCCGTTCGCGCGTGCAATAGTCGAAGGTCAACGGCTCACGCTTAAACCGGGGCATTGCACGCTGGACTCCATCGCTTTCCTGCAATACACCGGCGGCACGACAGGCCTGTCAAAAGGGGCGGTGCTTACACATCGCAATATCGTGGCGGCCATCCTGCAGGCAGAGGCCTGGTTTACGCCGGCCTTGGGGCGGATCGGCGATGTCAGCCGGATCAACAACATCGCAGCACTGCCGCTGTACCACATCTTCGCGCTGACCCTGTGCCTGTTGACCATCCGCTGGGGGGCGCACCTCACGCTGATTCCCAATCCCCGCGATGTGGGGAAATTCATCGAGGTATTAAAAAAACGTCCCTTTCACATGCTGCCGGCCGTCAATACGCTGTTCAACGCCCTGCTTCAGCATCCGCACTTCAAAACCATCGATTTTTCAAGCCTTTGCATTTCGCAGGCCGGCGGCATGGCGGCGTCTGAAGGAACCGCCCGGCAGTGGTTGCAGGCCACCGGCAGCCCCATGATCGAAGGCTGGGGCATGAGTGAAACCTGCGCCATCGGAACCAACAATCCGGTCAACAGCCAAGTGTTCTCGGGCACCATCGGTTTGCCCCTGCCCGGCATCTGGATTGCCATCAAGGATGACGCGGGGAACAGCCTTGAATCCGGTCAGGATGGCGAGATTTGCATCAAGGGTCCGCAGGTCATGACGGGGTACTACCAACAAGCACAGGAAACAGAAAAAGCCTTCACTGCTGACGGTTTCATGCGCACCGGTGACATCGGCAGCATGGACGAGCACGGATATACCAGGATCATTGATCGCAAGAAGGACATGATCATCGTTTCGGGCTTTAATGTCTTTCCCAACGAACTTGAAAATGTCATTTCCCTGTGCCCTGGCGTTGTCGAATGCGCGGCGATCGGCATTGCCGACGAGAAACAAGGCGAGGCCATCAAGGTCTTTGTGGTTAAAAATGATCCCGCGTTGACAGAAGACGACATCAGCGCGTATTGCAAGCAGCACCTGACGGGCTACAAACGGCCCAAATACATTGAATTTCGCGAAGCCCTCCCCAAGACCAATGTCGGAAAAATCCTCAGGAGGGCATTGCGTGCAAAACCCTGACTCAAACAAAGCGAGAGGCTTGTGATGGATGCACACGTTCTGCCAGAAGGTATGCATGTCTTTGAAAGAGGATGGCTTTCAAGCAACAATATCCTGTTTACCGGCGGCGACAAAACCTTGCTGGTTGACAGCGGCTACTCAACGCACGCGGAACAAACACTGTCATTGGTTGAAACGGTGCTGAGTGACAGCCCGCTTGATGCGTTGGTCAACACCCACCTGCACAGCGACCATTGCGGAGGCAATGCCGCCTTGCAAGCACGATATCAAGCGATTCAAACATGGATTCCACCCGGCCATGCCCGGCAGGTTGCCCAATGGGATGCCGTAGCGCTTACTTATGTACCGACCGGCCAGTTGTGTCCAAGGTTTAATTTCAACCAGACGCTTCAGCCCGGGACCGACATCCGATTCGGGACGACTGACTGGCAAATTCACGCAGCCCCCGGGCATGATCCGCATTCGGTTGTTTTTTTTGAACCTTCCACCCAAGTCTTGATTTCAGCGGACGCCTTATGGGAAAACGGCTTCGGCGTGGTGTTTCCGGAGCTTGAAGGCGAGGACGCCTTTTCTGAAGTTGCTGCTACGCTGGCCCTGATCGGCCGGCTCAATCCAAAGATCATCATTCCAGGGCATGGAAGGATTTTCAATTACACGCCAGAGACACTGTCCAAAGCGTATCAGCGCCTGGATGCGTTCACCACCAGTCCAACACGACATGCAAGGCATGCGGTGAAGGTATTGCTTAAGTTCAAGCTGCTTGAGGTCCAGCGCCAGTCAACCCATCAATTTACACAATGGGCCATGGAAACCCCCTATTTTCAACAGATCCGGCAGCATTTCTTTGCAGATATACCGATGCGTCAATGGATAGAGCAGTTATGCAACGAACTGGTCTCCACCGGCGTAGCGGGCCACCAAGGCGAATACCTCGTCAATTTATAAGACCAAATGGTTGACGACAATTACCTTGGTCGGCGGTCAAGATTGTTGACATCGACGACGCCCGCCTGAACCTGTCGGCCCGCACCATCGAAAACATGGTCAAAGCACGCGAATTCCCCCCTGGCGTGCGTGTCGGCAAGTATGTGTACTGCACCGAAGCCGTGGTCGCGACCTGGCACACGCGGGTTTTCAGCGCTCAACTGGGCTGGCGCCCCTGAACAGCAGGATTGCCTGAATATCCCGCAGGACGACACCGGCGAAGCAACCCCTGCGCCTGAAAAAAAAGACCTGCCGTGCAGGCTAGCCGTTCTGGCTAGGAGCTGCTTTTCCCTGCAAAGACCGCTCCAGCGCCACTGGTGCGGTTCTTTCATGTCTGAAGATGATTTTTTCTTCAGGCATGAATCAGCCCGGCTGAAATGCCGTCTCCTTTATGCAGCGGGCAATAGAACGTGAGCCGGGCGTCGAACGACTCCGGTTGGCATCACTCGCGTGGTCGCAGACTGGTCTGTCCTGTGAGGTCGTCAGGCGCGCCGAAAGGGGCTTGCTTTCTTTTTCCTCGCCGGCGCGGACTGAAACCGGGTTTGGTCAAAGTCAATGCGCTGGGTCAAGAGTTCTGCGCCGTCGATGCGCTCGGCCAGACTCTCAATGTCATGCTCCGACACCCCAGCGTGCACGAAGTGCTGCTGCCAGGTGTTCACGACATGAATGACGGCGGCGACTTCTTTCGCAGCCTGCGCGGGCAGCAGCCCGAATGCAGCGCACTGCGACATCGCGTTTTCGAGCGTCGAGTCTCGGCCGTAGTCGCCGCAGATGAACTCCTGGAACCCCTGCCCCGAATTCGTCGGCAGGACGTCGTACGCCGGCGCCAGCTTAAAGCGGCCATTATCTAACGTGTTTACAACCAGTAGGGCGTGGTTCTTCTCGTGGTCATCCGTGTTGTCGACCAGGATGTTGAAGACCATGCGACGAAAGAGCTCGCGCGCGTCCTCAAGGTTGATGTCATCCTGGGTAATGCCTACCCGGCGGAGAATTTGCGCCAGTGCGGGGTATCCCATCTCGGGCTCGGCACCCGCTGCGGTTGCCGCCCGGATGGCAGTGCCTGCCGAGATGCTGTGAATTCTCTGACCACGCTCGCGGTCGAAGCGGCGAATGGCGACCGCGTGCATCCCGACGAGAGGAATGAGCTGCGTCTCGGCCACCGTGATGCCTGCGCGCGCGGCCAGCGTCATCGTCGCGTGCTCGATGAGCGGTGTGTCGACGGGCTCGTTATTGAAGAACTTGATGACCCATTGCTGGCCATCGATGTCGATGAGCGCCTTGGGCTTTGCGCCACCGAGCGGACTACCGCCACCCGCAATGATTTTGGCTTCCAAGGCAGTAAGGGGCTCGGAGGCTTCAACCTTGGCCGCCACCTCACTGAGTTGTTGCGCATCCTCTAGCCGAGGCAGCGGGCCCAGGGCTAGAGGGCTGTAGTTGCTCGACGAAGTAGAAACACCGAGCGCGCCGAATCGGTCGTCGCCGGCGTAGTACAGGTACTCCATCAGAGAGAGGCGCTTGGGTTTGTCCACGAAGCGAATGACTTTCTCACCCCATCGGTCTGGCCGCGCGTCGTCGACTGCACCGACCGCGCGCTGCGTGTCGGCGGTCAAGCGGCCTGGAGGAAAGAACTCCGTGTCAACGAGCGGGAGGTCCTCACTCAGTGCGAACCCGTTGGCCAGCCACTGCTTCCCGTAATGCAAGGAAACGCCCTTGCCAGCGGGGACGAGCTTTAATGCACCGACGTAGCGCGGCGTTGCCGGGTTACCCAGGTGCCAGAGGTACAAGTCGTCCAATCGCATCTCAGCTTTTCGTCCGGTTTGCGCTTATATGTGCTTCTGCGGAGGCTCGGGCGCGCGCGCGACCCAGTTCAACGGCCTCCCGGACATTCATTTCGATGGCGCCTTGGTCGTGTTCCGGCGCCGCTAGATGGCTCAGTTCGCCGTCGCGCTTGATAAGCCAAAGTGCGGTCGCGACGATGCCGATGCCAACTCCAGGGTCACCGGCTTCAAGCCGCTGCAGCGTGGGCACAGATACGCCCATGCGCTTTGCCCATGTCTTCAATGACTCCTTGCGGCGCAAGCGGGCGACAGCCAAGTCAGCACCAAGCTTTTCGATGGCGGCGGCAGTTGCTGACGGAAGATGCAGGAGCGCGCGCGCGGTTTTTGGCATACACATAGAATGTAGCTAAATAGGCTATAAAGTCAATATCTATATTTACGTAAGACCAAAAGTCGCCCGGATCACCTAACTAATTTCGCGCTCGTTGGTTACGTCCTGCACCCGGGACGTCGAGGCGCCCGTGAGCTGTCGGCCGGCGCTCGCATTGCGTCTGCCGGCGCAGCTGTGGTGTAAGCCGCGAGCAAGGCGGGTGGCGTGACGGCGCGCAGAAAGTGCGGTATTCGCAATAGCGCAAAACCCGCCGGAAGCACCGCGCCGCAAACTACCCAGCCCGGCGGAATGTGCGCGTCGGGCTAACAGCCGCGAAAAGCGTTGTCGACCTCTTGCGGGGTCATGAGCCGGCCGAGCGACAGCCGCTTTTGCTGCTCGGCCTGCGCGAGCAGCAGTACCGAGACCAGTTCGGAAATTTTTAGTGGGCTATAGTTTTCGAAAATTTAACCTTTTATTCATTCGTTAGGTGCTCCTTCTGCCATGTACTTGCTAGACGACAACAACGAAATTATCGAAGCCGAATGCAGTTTCGATCAGTTCGAGGGATCGCCGTGCGTGGTTATCAAGAATAGTGGCGGAGCAAACCCCGCCCGAGGAGTCAAAAGGCGGAACCCGAACTACAACAAGCTTTTGGGTATCCTGTTCCAACAAGCTGGCGAAATCTAACGCTCAAATCACCCGCGTCGTACTGGATTCAAGTAAAGTTTCAAACCTTCCTGTAGGCGAACGAATTGCCAAACTAGCGACCACATACCCAGTCAATCTCAACTCAATTGATATTAAAGAATTTCGGAAAATACTACAGCGTGAAATCGCGCAAATGCACCGTGATCCGAATGTCAAGCAAGGCGGGAATGCTCAGAAGAGAATCCGAATTTGCCTAAACAAGTCAGTCGACCCGGATGAGCTGATTTCTAGAACGGAAGGTCCCGGTATTGAATATGCTGAGGCGGAGTTTGCGCCCGGCGTCACTGGAACGGAACGGAGCTACCTTCGGACGTCTCGTGTCGGCCAAGGACAGTTTCGGCAAGACCTCATCAGAGTGTATGAAGGTAGGTGCCCGATTTCGGGCATCGAACACGACCAGCTATTGATTGCGTCACACATCAAACCCTGGAAGGTTTGCACAAATGCAGAACGTCTGGATTCAAGCAACGGAATCTTACTCTCCGCTTTGGTAGACCGGCTCTTTGACAAGGGTTTAATCACGTTTTCACAAGGTGGCGCTGCGATCGTCTCTCCGTGGTTATCGACCAACGACAAGGCAAAGTGCGGCATAGAAAACTGGCAAGCACTTCAACTTACGGCCAGAAGCAAGCGCTATATGGAGTATCACCGTGCAGTTGAGTTCAAGAGCACTTAACAAATCGCTATGGACAGCGGTTGACCCGCAGCCCGCGTTTGCCGCCGCAAACGCAGTCGTCGCTTCAAACGCCACTGAACTCCGGCGTTAACGACCGCTTCTGATCGACCTGCCAGTCCGCTTTCAGTCTGTAGCGGGCCTGGGCATCGCTCCGATCAATGACCGGATTTGTAGAAACCGGCCGTTGGAATTGGCGTCGACGATTTCATGACCCATTTCGCTGCAACAGTCCATCTGTCAAACCGCATTTTCCAACACGCGCCTAAGTTATTGAAGGCAAAGGCATTGTGCGTGTGCCAAATCTGCGCGGTTCTCCATTATTTTTTGAGAACACAGAACAGAACGGAATCGAAACGGGCCGAAAACAGCCGGACTTGCGGCGTGTCTCGGACTGGGTGGCATACACAAAACCGGCCGGAACCCTACGCGACGCGGGGGAACCCCAGAAACGACAAAGCCAACCGAGAACAGTTGGCTTTGAATTTTGGTGGCCTGGGGCGGAATCGAACCACCGACACAAGGATTTTCAATCTCCTGCTACTTGGTGTCGGCGCCGATTGAATATTGACCCACCCTGCCGATCCAATAGTGACCCAGGGCGGGTCGCTGGTGTTGGAACCAGCAACTGTGGATAAGTGTACTCAGCAGCTGGTTCTTGGCTTTCCTTATCCAGGCTTTTTGAATTCCTAGACTGCACGGGGAAAGGAGCGAAGGGCGTAGCCCGTAGCGGATTTCCCCGTGCGCGCCCGGCTCAGAACGGCTCGTCTGGCCGTGCTGCTTTTGCCTCCTTGCGCACTTGCTCGCGCGCTTTGATCCGCGACTTGGCGGCCAGGGTGCTGTGCTGAAACCGGTACGACTCGTTGCCCGTCTCCACGATGTGGCAGTGGTGGGTGAGCCTGTCGAGCAGCGCTGTTGTCATTTTGGCGTCCCCAAAGACGCTCGACCATTCGGAGAAACTCAAATTGGTGGTGATGACCACGCTGGTGTGCTCGTACAGCTTGGAGAGCAGGTGAAACAGCAAGGCGCCGCCCGCCTGGCTGAACGGCAGGTAGCCCAGCTCATCGAGAACGACCAGGTCCATGCGCATCAAGCTCAGAGCCATGCGTCCGGCCTTGCCGTCACGCTTTTCCTTCTCCAGCACATTGACCAGATCGACCGTGGAGTAAAAGCGCACGCGCTTGCCCTGCGCGGCAATGCCCGCCACGGCGATGGCCGTGGCCAGATGCGTCTTGCCCGTGCCGGGCCCACCGATGAGCACCGCGTTTTGCGCCGTGTCGGTAAACGCCAGCGTGGCCAGTTGCCTGACCAGCGGCTGATCGACCCTGGACGCGCCAAAGTCAAACCCGGCCAGATCGCGGTGCATGGGCAGCTTGGCCGCGTTCATTTGGTGGCTGACCGAGCGCATCGCCCGGTCGGTGTGTTCGGCCTGCAGCAGGTGCTCGATCAGCCAGCGGGAGGTGGCCGTTGACGATTCCCCTTGACTCATCAGGTCCGTCCAGGCGCTGGCCATGCCGTGCAGGCGCAGCTCTTTGAGCTCAGCGGTGACATCACGCATGGTGGACCGCCACCGCGCCGCCTGGCGCCCCAATGACACAGCGCAGGGTGTCGTAGCGGCCGGTGTTGGCCAGCGGCGCATCGACGAGTTGCAGCGTCGTTTGCACCGTCTCGGGCAGCGCGCAGGCATTGAGCCGGGCCAGCACGTTCAGCACGTGCTCGGCGCTCAGGGCGCCGGACTCGACGACCAGCTCGACGGCCACCAGCACCGCTTCCAGCCCGGCCGTCGGCACGGCAGCAAGCACCTGCGCCATGATCCGGTCCCCGCCGGGGTGGCGCAGCAGGCCGAGCTTGAGCTGCTTCAAGGGCGCGGGCATGTCGGCAAAGGGCGCGCCGTTGCGCAGGGCGCCGGGCTTGCGCTGCACCAGCGCGATGTAGTGCTGCCAGTCATACACCGTCTGCCCCCGGTTGACGACCCGCTCATGGCTGGCGACCACGGCATCACCGGCCACCACGCAGATGCGCGTCGGGTACAGCCGGGTGCTCACGCGCTGGCCGGCGAACTCGCACGGCACCGAATACCGGTTGCGCTGCACGCTGACCAGACAGGTGCTCGATACGCTCGCCTGCCTTTCCACGTAGCCGTCAAAGGCCGCCGGCATAGGCATCATCTCGGGAAGTTCTTGCGCCAGCATCTCCTGCACGCTGAACTGCTTGTACTCGGGGTGGCGGATCTCGCTCCACAGGGCCCGGCAGCGCTCGCCCAGCCAGGCGTTGAGCGCCTCGAACGAGCCAAACTGGCACTTCTGCGCATCGAGCCAGATGCGCCTGCGGCTGTCTTGCACGTTTTTTTCCACCACGCCTTTTTCCCAGCCCGAGGCGACGTTGCAGAAATCGGCATCGAACAAGTAGTGCGCGCACATCACGGCAAAGCGCGCATTGACCACCCGGCCCTTGCCTTTTTTGACCTTGTCCACCGCCGTTTTCATGTTGTCATAAATGCCGCGCCGGGCAATGCCGCCCAGCGCCGCGAAGGAGCGTGTGTGGGCATCGAACAGCATTTCATGGCCCTGGCTGGGGTAGGCCACCAGCCAGAAAGCGCGGCTGGCGCACAGCTTGAGGTGCGAGACCTGCAGCCGGTAGTAAATGCCGCCGACGACCAGGCCCTCTTCGCTCCAGTCGAACTGGAAGGCTTCACCAAGTGCAAAACTCAGCGGCACAAAGGCATGGGGAGCCTTGCCGGCACTGCCGCGCCAGGCGCGCGTGAAGTCCGTCACCGCGCTGTAGCCGCCCGCATAGCCGACCGCCTGGATTTGCGCAAACAGCGCCTTGGCCGTGCGCCGGTTTTGTTTGCTGCGGTGGCCATCGGCTTGCAGGGCCTGCTCCAACTCTGAAGTGAAAGCGCTCAGCTTGCCCAACGCCTGGGGCCTGCTGTAGACGGGCACCTGCACCGCTTCTGGCGCCCTGAGCCAGCGGCGCAGCGTGTTGCGCGACAACCCCGTGCGCTTGGCTATTTCATGCAGCGAAAGCTTGTCGCGCAAATGCATCCGTCGAATCTTGCCTAACATTTCCATGGTGATCACCTTTTTCGCTCCTGCCTAAAAATAAGGCAGGGCAAGTAAAACACCTGGGTCAGTTTTGGATCGGCACAACTTCTATAAGTGGGTCAGTTTTCGGTCGGCGTCAACAGTTGATCAGCCCGATGGGCATGTAGTCAACGTCTTGTCCGTTGTCCATCATGTCCATGCGTGCGAGTGCCCTCTATGACCCCTGCCTGACTCCTTTGGGCACCTTGCCGAAATCCACGAACAGCGGCTGACCGGTACTCAAAGAATCTAGATGGACTGCCAATCACGAAACGAGTAATCGCTGACTATTTTGCTCGATAGTACAACCACATACTGATAGTTCTTTCCGGCACAGCCGGCACACCGACACGATAAACATGCTTGCTGCGCAGTGCCAGTGTGCCAGTGTGCCAGTGTGCCAGTGTGCCAGTGTGCCAGTGTGCCAGTGTGCCAGTGTGCCAGTGTGGAGCATTGAGGCTGGATAGGCGCGCTTCTAGCTCACCTCAATAGGAACTGCGAGAGATTGCTCGATCTCTTGCTGGACAGCGGCGTAGAGGTCTTGAACAACCTCTGGCGCTTCAATCGAGACCAGCAGTGCATATCTCGCCATTTGCTCGTGTCGATCAAGAGCCGGTCGATTGCGCCACCAGCCCATTGTTGGATAAATGGCGATCTGGCCACGATTTGCCAACTCAGCAGCGGGACCGGTCCAGGTATCACTTAACAATGACCCACGGCGCCGCAACATCTCGCCAATAAACCAATTTCCATCACCGACAGTTTGCGCTGGAAGCCCATCCTCTTCATCACGTGCGCGAGCATTTATACGTGCACGAAAGGTGGCTTCATTCTCCAGCGGTCGGCGAACGGCGAAGCGTAGTGCATGCGACTGATACGCATATTTATTGGCTGCGCCCCGGTCACCAGGATTTGGTTCAATAAAGTAGGAAAGTGTCACGCGCAAGGTGACATTCGTATTGCCCAAGCCCTCCAGTATGTCGGTCGGCCATGGCAAAGCATGGAGATGCATATCCCGCGTCTTGATGGCACTCTTGACCTTTTCATAGGGCTGCAACTGGTCTTGCACGATCAGGGTCAGCGAATTCGCGGCGCTCCACAATGCGCGTTGTACATTTGGCACACCGTAGCCGCAATGGCGCAGCAACCTCGTGAGCGAGACTCGGCTTTTCTGATGGCCGAGATACTGCTCCAGCATCTTTGGCGTCCAGCGCGCCGAATGAACCATAAGGGCTCGCACGGTCTCCGGCCAAAACGAGGGATAAGCAACCCCAATTTCTGCACCAAGCTTGGTTGCAAGCGCCGTAGCTGCGCTGGTGGCGTGTGTGGTCGTGAAGGACCGTAGCAAAGGCTCGCGATGGGTTGTAAGCAGCGAAAGACTCGACGCTGTGCTAGTAAACCCGCCCGGCTCAATCGCTGCATTCCCCCCCTCCATGACGATGTCTGGCTTGAAGGGCCAGTCGGAGGACCATGTACACGAAGTGGTTGTGAACGGACTCAAATCATCCACGGCTGCAATGGCTTGGTAATGTGCCATGTTGGGTTCAGTGATGTTGGTCAACTGAGAGTAGGCACCAACCGTAATGGCATTCCATGCCTGAGATGGATCCTGAATTCCATTGGTTGCCAGACTGGCTGGATGCTCAGCCCATGCATGGGTGTCCTGAGTATTGCCTGCTGAAAGGAAAAACAAACGTGGGGTCGCGCCCTGATATTCATAATCGGAAGCTAGGCGATCAATGACTGCCGACCAAGAAGACGGTCGACCACGGTCGCGCCCGTCATCAGCGGTCACAGACATACTGAAGATTCGCCGACGATTTGCGGCGGATATCTCAACACGTCCTACGGCCTCTATTGTCAAGTCGCCGTATGATTCACCTTGGTTTCCACCAGCGTGCTGCAGAACCTTAACTGATTCAAGTCTATGAGCAACGAGCAAAGGCATACCATCAGCCAATGCAGGTCCGAGATCGCCGAGCAATGATAGTCCAGCAAGTTCAGTTCCATGACCGTCAGCATCGGCAACGCCCCAACCAGGCTCCACACTATGCAGGTCGGCACTAGCCACAAATGGCGCAAGCAGCGGATGGCCGTTGTTAACGCCGGTGTCTAGAAGTGTCACATAGAGCGAATTTTCCTCAGTATTACCGGTACCAAGCCGCGACTGCAATTCATTGGCCCACTCAGCCTGTTCGTGAGGATTAAGGGAGTCAAAGAAAGCGGCAGTGTCTTTCGCACGCCGTAGCTCAGCGATGGAGTTCAGCAGAAGCGGGGCTTGAAGTAGCTGCGCCTTTGTCCCATGCAATGTTACGACTGATCGCTCCGGGAAGAACAGCGCTCGTTCTCGGGTCTGCATTCCAGCCAGCGAAGCAAGGTGGCGAAAATCATCAATAGATTGCTGCCGATGTTGGCCGGCGGGCAACCATACCTCCCACCAGATCGCCTGCTGGTCGTCGGTCGGAAGTACCTCAGTAGAGTCAGTCCACACAGCGTCGAAGGTGGCAACACGAACTGACCGGATGGCGTCGACGAGTTTTTGGTTGTCTATAGGACGCTGAAGCGAATTTTTTCGCTCAGCAACGTAGTCCACCAACAAATTCTCAAAGTGAAGGATTTTTCCGTCTGGCACAAACACGGTAGCAAAAACCTGGTCACCCACCTTACGCACATTCATTAGCTCAATGCCGCTGTGATCCCGAGCCGTAAGCGTCCGACGAATACCATTCTTGCGCGAGGTTGATGGGCCGGGCAGTATCCGGGGAGTTGCACGCCATCATGGTGTGCACTCAACCCGGACAAGTGCACACCGTCATGGAACCTCCCAAAGATCCCCTCAAGGCCACCAAGCGCAGACACAGCGCAGCCTTCAAACGCAAGCTCGTCAAGCTGACCGAGCAGGCCGGCGCCTCGGTCGCGGCCATCGCGCTGGCGCACGGCATCAATGCCAATTTGCTGTTCAAGTGGCGGCGCGCACAATCTGGCCGCCCGGCGCGGCTCAAGCCCGTCACGCAGGCCGTACTGCTGCCGGTCACGATGGATCCCTTGCCACCGGCAAGCGCGGTCATCGATTTGCCAGCGCCAACGGTGCGGGCACCGGCGGCCGGCGTCATCGAGATTGAAGTGGGCGGCGCGCGCGTGCGACTGCGCGGCAGCGTCGATCCGGCCAGTGTGCGCTGCGTGCTCCAGGCCCTGCGGGACGCGCCGTGATCGGCCTGCCGGCGGGCACGCGCGTGTGGCTGGCCGCTGGCCTGACGGACATGCGCCGAGGCTTTGACGGCCTGGCCGCCTTGGCGCAAGGCGCGCTGGCGCAAGATCCCTTCTCGGGCCATGTGTTTGTCTTTCGGGGCCGGCGCGGTGACATCGTCAAACTGCTGTGGTGGGACGGCCAGGGCATGTGCCTGTTTGCCAAGCGCCTGGAGAGGGGCCGCTTCGTCTGGCCGCAGGCCGACGCCGGGGCGGTCTCGCTGAGCCCGGCGCAGTTGTCCATGCTGCTCGAAGGCATCGACTGGCGCATGCCGGTGCGCACCTGGCAGCCCACGCTCGCTGCCTGAGTTCATGAACGGATGACCTGCTCTGCCGAAGGGGCGCGCACGGGGAGCCGGGTGGAGGTAACACCACATGCGGGGGCTACCCGCAACCGTGAAACCCCTTCTTTTGGCGTGCCGGTTTTGCTGGCAAAGTGGCGCCCATGAGTTCACACGCGCTGCTGCAACAAATCGATGCCTTGAAGCAAGGCGTCGCGCAGCGTGACGAGCAGATCGGCGCGCTGCGCCTGGCCATCGACAAACTCACGCTGGAGCTGTTCCATCTCAGGCGCATGCGCTACGGGCGCTCGAGCGAGAAGGTGGACAGCGCCCAGTCACAAGTGCAGGCGCCTGGCGTGGCACTCGTGCCAGCGGGTGACGCGGGGGAGGCCTTGCAAGGCGCCCCCGTCGCCGACCTTGAGGACGCCCGCAAAAAGCGCCAGGCCGCTTCCCGCCGCACCGCCCCCCGCCAACTGCCCGGGCATCTGCCGCGCCAGGAGATGATTCACCTCGCATCAAGCGACTGCACTTGCCCGGGGTGCGGCACCGAACTGCGCCAAATTGGCCAGGACACCTCCGAAGTGCTGGAGTACCAGCCTGGCAGCTTCCGGGTCGTGCGCCACGTGCGCCCCAGACTCGCCTGTGTCCGCTGTCACACGATCGTGCAGGCTTCCGCGCCGAGCCGTCCCATTGATCGTGGCCTGGCAGGCGCCGGACTCATCACGCAGGTGTTGGTGGGCAAGTTCTGCGACCACCTGCCGCTGTACCGCCAGAGCCAGATCTACGCCCGCCAGGGCGTGGTGCTTGAGCGCTCCACGCTGGCGGACTGGGTGGCCGGCGCGGCGCGGCTGCTCCAGCCTTTGGCCGATGCCGTGCGCCGCTACGTCCTGCGGGCGGGCAAGATCCACACCGATGACACGCCCGTGCCGGTGCTCAGCCCGGGCCGTGGCACGACCCGCACGGCCCGGCTGTGGGTGTACGCGCGCGATGACAGGCCAAGCGGCGATGCGTCGCCGCCAGCGGTGTGGTTTCAGTATTCCCCGGACCGCAAAGGCGAGCATCCCAGGGGCCACCTCGCGGGCTTTGCCGGCACCTTGCAGGCCGACGCGTTCGCGGGCTACGACGCCCTGTTTGCCGATGGCCAGGTCGTCGAAGCGGCTTGCTGGGCTCATGCCCGGAGAAAGTACTATGAAATCCACAAGGGACAGGACGAGATGCCCGGCACGCTGGCCCATCAGGCGCTGCTGCGCATCGGGGTGCTGTACGCCATCGAGAAAGACATTCGGGGCAAGCCCGCAGAGGAACGCCGGCGCCAGCGGCAAAGCCGCGCCAAACCCCTGGTCGAGGCGATGCACGGCTGGCTCCATGACGCCCTTGGCCAGCTCTCGGCCAAGTCGTCCATGGCGCAGGCCATTGGTTACTCGCTGAACCATTGGCAGGCGCTCACGCGTTTCGTGGACGACGGGCACATCGAGATGGACAACAACGCGGCCGAGCGGGCGCTGCGCGCAGTCGTCCTCGGGCGTAAGAATTACCTGCACTTTGGCTCAGACGCCGGCGGCGAGCGCGCCGCCGTGATTTACACCCTGATCGGCTCGTGCAAGCTCAATGGCATTGATCCCCAGGCCTACCTGCACCATGTGCTGGAGCGCATTGCCGACCATCCGATCAACCGGATTGACGAGTTGCTGCCCTGGCGGGTGGCCGAGCGGCTCCGGCCTGCGTGGCCAGCAGCCCAGCAAACGCAGGACATGGCGCGCGCAGCCTGATGCGGGCCACGGCCTGTCCACCGATTTCGCTACAGTAGCCAAACATGACTGCCAAGCTGCACCGACTGCCAGGAGGCGCGAAGAAACCCGGGGCCAAAACCGCAGCCAATGCAAATGGCGAACTGCGGGCGTACCAACTCCATGTCGAGCTTGAATGGGTGTACCCCAAGGTCTGGCGCCGCCTCTTGGTGCCCACCACGATCGACCTCTCGCGCCTGCATGTCGCGCTCCTGTGGGGCACGGGCTGGCAAGGCGGGCATCTGCATGAGTTCGTCTTTGCCGATGCTAATTACGGCCCGTTGGAGCCGGATTGGGACTTGCCTGAAGGCGTGATCGATGAGGCCAGCGTCACGCTTGAAGAGGCGCTGTGCGCGCGCAGGACGTTCCTCTACGTCTACGACTTCGGGGACAACTGGCGCCACAAGGTCAAGGTGGAAAAAACCGTCACGCTTGACGCGCCGCTGTCGCTGGCGTTGTGCCTGGCCGGAGAAAACGCCTGTCCGCCTGAGGATGTAGGCGGCGCGCCGGGCTACGAGGACTTCGTGCAGGCATTGGCCGATCCAGCCCACCCGGAGCACGACGAACTTAAAAAATGGATCGGCCGCCCGTTTGACCCTGCCGCATTCGACGTGGCCCAAATCAACCAGTGGCTCAACCACACAGAGTCTTGAGTTTCAATACGGGTACTGGGCGGACGCTTACCCCGAGCCAAGCTTTCAGCAGCCATCTTTACTCCATGCATGCTTTCGAATTCGACCTGCACGCCGATGGCTGTTTGAACGTTAGCTTGCTGCTGTTGAGCTATGAGTGCTTGCTGGGCCACTTCGACTTGTGCAAACTGCTGTCGAAGTTCCGCTGCGTGCATCTGTCGATTTTGCGGCGGAACCACTGTAGGGCTGCCTCCGCCCATTGAAGGCGCTGTAAAGTGCTCTGTTCTGCTGGTGTTTTGAAGAAAGATATGGGGTCGGAGTGCGCCTGTGGCCATAGATATCTAATTATTGTTTTCCATGACCGTCAGTACGCTTTTTTGCAGCCTGCCGGCTTTCCAGTAGCTTCAGCAATGCTGCCGGCACAATCTGGTCGACATCCCGCATAACAGCATCCTTAAGCGTGTCATCTATAGCCCGCGATATGTCGGCATGGCTAAGCCCGCCCGCTGCAGCGACAAGATCGTTCCAGACCTTTTTCGTGCCGCGCATGTAGCGAGCCACTCTCACTTGCAGCAGTTTATGAATTTCGTCAGGCGAGGGAACGTGGTACTCGATCACATCGTCGAAGCGTCGAAAGAGAGCTTGATCCAAAATTTCGGGATGATTGGTCGCAGCCACGATCACGCTGCTTGAGTCGTCTTGCTCAATCATCAACAGAAAACTGTTGAGAATTCGACGAACCTCACCAACATCGTTGGCTAAACCTCGCTGACTGCCGATAGCATCGAACTCGTCGAAGAAATACACCCCCCGCGTTGACTGGACCGCGTCGAAGACCTGTCGCAGTTTCGCAGCCGTCTCACCCATGAATTTTGTGATGAGCGCATCTAGGCGAACAACAAACAAAGGCACCCCCAACTCACCGGCCAGGGCCGCAGCGGTCATTGTCTTTCCTGTTCCAGAAGGTCCCACCAATAGAATTTTTCGACGTGGATGCAACCCATGTTCACGCAGCTTTGTCATGTACCGCTGCTCCTTGAGAACGCGCTGCAAGCTGTGTTCTACGTCATTGGAGAGCACCATATCGCCAAAGCGGCGACTAGGGTAAGAAACACTTAGCAACGAAGCCAGTTCGCCTTTCGGCCTTGCCAGAGGCACTGGAGCAGCCGAAATTTCGTTAGGCACGCGCTTTGCCTTGGCTGCATCGATCAGTTCGCGCATCTCTTCAGCAAGCCGTCCATGACCTTGCTTTGCCTCGTGCGCAGCCACCTGCATCGCTACCGAATAGAAATGGCGATCATCGCCTTCTAGGTGGGAGCGAAGCAGTGCTTTGAGCTGATCTGCGGTTGCCATAGTCTGTGTATTGTCCCGTAACTGTGAAGAAAGCCTAAGAAAAGTTTCGTATCTGTCTTTCGGCTCGGATAACCGCTGATAGTTCCTTCTGGCACAACTGGCACACTGGCACGTCGAACACCCATGTTCAGTGTCGGTGTGCCAGTAGTGTCAGTGCGAAATATCGACTGGCGAACACGGCCCACGGAAAAGTCATCGGCAGGGGGAGAAGTGGGGGAAGTTTTCCGAGGAAAGCCGCTGACCGGAAATAGACCGGACGCAAGGAGTGTTCACACTCGGAAACAAAAAAGCCAACCGCATGGGTTGGCTTTTTTGCAAGGTAAACCTTGGTGGCCTGGGGCGGAATCGAACCACCGACACAAGGATTTTCAATTCGTTTGTCGCTCAGACCAACTGTTCAACAGGTCGTCGCATCAGGGTCTTGCTAGGCTCCCACAACCTGAGATTGTTTGTTTCCGATAGAACCCTAATCCGCCCGGCCTGGACCCTTGCCTGGCTGTTTTTCCAGCCTTCAAGCGGCCATTGGATGTTGTGTTGGCAGCGCTTGATGCAACGAAAAGCAAACCAAAGACCGGCGAAAGACCGGCCGGTTTTGTTCATGAAAAAGTGTCGGCGTCGCTATCTTCCGGGTAGAAACTTTTTATGGACAGCGCATTCAAGCAGCTTGACCCTTGAAAAGACCAGCAAAAGCCCAGCCCAGTCCCTATGCATACCGACCGGCATCGCGAATCTAATCAAGCATCGCGTGAATCCGCGTCAGCCAGCTAGACAACTCGCCAGCGTCATCGCTATCGGCTAGCCTGGCAAGGGTCATCCTGCTAGCTGCGTCACGGTTCAACCGCTTCTTGACTTGGTTTACCTTGTTGCCCAGCTCTTTGCGATCGGCCAAGACTTCCGCCCACGGCTTTGCGCCAACGGCTGTTTCGTGGACCGACTGCGCCACGATCAGCGGTACGTCGCAAGTGCCGGTGAAATTGACCGCGATGACATTCAACCCCTCTGCGATCGCATCGACATGAAGGTAGTTTTCAAGCTCGCGCTTTGTCGTCATAACTGCCCACGACTTGTCATTGCGCGCATTGACTTCGTTTAGTTCTTTTTCGTACTTCGGTGGCGTTGCATCGTCGCGATCGTAAATGTGGACTTGCGGCAGGCCTAGATTCCGCAGATAGTGTTTTTCCACCCATTGCTTGAGGGAGCTTCCACCCAGAGGCACTAAGGCCACGCGTTTGTCGTTGATAAAGTCCACAACGTCAGCCATGGTTGGCTTAAGCAGTGTGGCAATGCGTTCGAAAAACTCGATGTCATTCGGTCCTTCTACAAAAACCAGCACCTGAACCCGCCGATCAGGCAATACACCAAGGTCATTTGCGATTGCGTTAAGGTCATCGTCATCCTTGCAGTGGCTAACGACCGCTGTTCCGTCTTCCTGCTTCCGAACGCACCTTAAGCTGTCGCTGGGTAACAGACCCGCCAAGCCAGGCGTGTGGGACGTAAGGAGGACCTGCGTATTGTCATCATTGGCAAGCTCTTTCAACGCCTGAACAAGAAGCCGCTGATTGTCGGGATGTTGCGAAGTTTCCGGCTCTTCAATTGCGTAAATGACGTTTAGCGCGCCTTTTGCGGAACGCCTACGCTCGGCCTCAGCGCGGAAGAAGTTCAGCAGAATCAGCCGTCGGACGCCGCTTCCACGCTTGTTGATTGGAATCCCGTTATCGCCCATAAGCCCAAACTTGAAAACGTCCCATTTAGGGTCCGCCTTGAAAAAGGGTGTCAGTTCGCTTGCCAGGCGGCTGTCCATCTCTTTGAGCTTTGCAAGGGTTCGGTTTGCGACGTCCACTGCACGTGCCCTCACCGCATCCTCAATCTCTTTTAACTTTTCGGCCTGTTCCTTGAGGGCTTGCGTAATCGCAAACTTTAGTGGATTCTGAACTTCTTCATCGCCGTCTTGGCTCGACCGATCCGAGCGAAAAAGTGCGTACATAGGCAGCTGCGCCTTAAGTTGATCCCACACCTTTTTGGCGTCTTCCTTGTCGAGAGGGATCGCTCTGCGCTCTAACGTAAGAGGTTGGCAGGCGGCCCGGATGGCCTGCCGCATGCCTGCGTTGATTGTGAGATTTACAGATGCCTCATCGAGAGCAAGTTTTTTGACTCTAGCTTTCAGTTCTGTGTTCTTCAGAGTGAGCAGGTCGTCAACATCGGTATTTGTGGGGTGCATCGCCACCGCATAAACAGCTTCTTTCAAGATTTTGGCGGTTGTATCCCACACCTTAACGATTTCCAGTTCGCCATACTCGTTCAACAACTGTTCGGCCGCTAGCGTGGTAGGTGCTGCGGTGTCGATCACGATCTCGAAAGGTAGGCTGGTGAATGCACACCCGATACGAATGATGGATGCACTGCCATGAACGCACACATCGCTATGCTCGGGCTTGCCATCATTGAAGAAGAGCTCAAGTGCCTCCAAAATTGTTGACTTGCCTGCATCGTTTTTGCCGATGAACGCGGTTAAATCTTCGATTTCGATGCGGGTCCGCATGTTGTAGCCGCGATAGTTCTCAAGGATGACAGCTGAAAGTTTCATAACGGCCTTTAATACTCAATGTGCGTTGAGAATAACGACTTTGATACAAATTGCAACACATTCGCATGTTTTCAAGAAAAATTAATCCACTTCGTTTTGAACCGTGAAGAAAACCAGCTAGAGCCCAGCCAGTAAAAATGCCCATGCAAGCTGAACTGCATGGGCACTAAAAACCAGCGCTGGCTAGCAGGTCACGTCCCTGTCGGCACCACCAGGAACTGATCAACCTCAAGCGCCGGAAACTGCGCTTTCAAGACATCGAGCAACGCCCTGACCTGCGGCGAGTCTGGCACCACGCCCTCAACCAGCGAGGCGCGCTTCGCATTCTTGAGTTCATCGGCCTTTGTCGGATACCCCAGGGCAGTCAGCCAGGCGGCAAGCTGAGGGTAGCTCATGGTCCGCGTCAGCCCCCAGGCACCTTGTGCATAAGCACGCAAAAACCCCCGCCGGGCCAGCCCTAAAGTGCCTTCAGCCGTCGCGTTAATGCCCGTGCCCCGTGCGCCAGCTTTTTGTCGCTTGGCCCTGGCACCAGCAAACTGGTAGTGCTCCTGCCAGCGCTGGTAGTCATCCAGTGTTTTCAAGCAGTTCTTGCGCCGCCATTCATCAAAATAGGCACGCGCGCGCTCGCCCTCGCTGGCGGTCGGCCAGGGCACCGTTTCAAACACTAAGTGCTCCACTCCATGCGCAGCACGCATCGAAGGGTTGCAGGGACGGCGTTTCATATCAAACTCCATGTTGAGCGAAACATCCTGCGTTTTCATGAACACATCCTCGCCGGTGACCCACTGATCGCGCATGGATGTGAAAGAGCGGGTCTGCGTCTTGTCGCCGGTCTGGCGGTTGAGAAACAAGTCCAGCATGTAGGCGTTGTGGTCCTTCTTTCGAAGCGAAGGCGGCGGCGAGACACCGGCTTTCGCCAGCACGACGTCGCCATCACCATAGGGCTCGGCCGTCAGCTGCCCACGGGTCCTAAACGGGATGAGCTGGCTGACCTGATGCTTGCATTCCAGCATGCCCTTATCTGGCGCGACGCGCTCGCACAAGGCCTGATAGCGCCTCGCCATGGGACCGTTCAAGTCCAGATCCTTTTGATCGGCTGTCGTCAAAAACCCATCAGTGGTCACGCTGACGACCTGATGATGGGCAGGAATGCTGTTCATGGTTTCAGCCAGCACAGCGCGCACAAAGCCGGTGGTGTGAGCCGCCATCGCCGCGTTGGTGATCTGCGAATGCGGCAAATTCACCGTCTTCAGAGTGCGAGATTCAAACACGCGCTTTTCGTGCAAGCCCTGAGCCGTTTTGCCATAACAGGAGTTGCCCAGCAGCTTGGCGTACTGTTCACGCAGGCTGCCCTTGGGATGCGCGGCCCGCAGTTCGCGGATGCGCTTGGTGAAAGGCTCGAAGATGCGGTCATCACCGGTTTTCCACGTATAGACGATGCCATGCAGCACTTCAATCTCACACCCCAGACTCAAGGCGACTTCGATTTCCGGCGCGGTGCAGTAACTCTCGCCCGCCATCGGAAACACCAAACCCAGCCGCTCATGGCGAACCGGCAGGACAGGGTATCGGACCGTCTCGGGATGGGAGAACTTCACCCATGCGAAGCCCAGGGTATGGCCTCGGAAATCTTCAGGATTTGTCGTGAACTTCACTCTGTACTCGAAATGGCACAGGTCCACCAGGCCGGTCGTGTAAGCCCCAGCCAAGTCAAAATCGTTCCAGATGCCAATTTCGGTGGGTCCGAACAGATAGCACTCGTTGCGCCCGCCGTGATAGCAATCCGAAATAAACGGTTCATGGATGGCGCGAAAGCCGGTCGCCACATCCTCTGTGATTGTTTTCACGCCGCCCTTGCCGCGCTCGCCGCTTTTGCTATAGAGCGTGTCAGAAACGGTTTTCAGGCCAAACACGTCATGGTAATCCGCTCCACTGGCCTCCAAGGATTTGAGAAACATTTTCACGCCCAGCCCGCTCGCTGTCGCTGGCAAGGACTTTGCTCCCGTCTGCGTCCGGGCAAAGTCCTGCAGTTTCAGCATATACCGGACTGGAATTTCCGCATCGCGCAGTCCATAGGCCTCAAAGGCCGGTTTGTCACCTTGAAGCAACTCGCCCATGCGGGCAATGTCATAGCCTTCGGGCAAATCCAACTTAGGGCAACCCAAAATGTCGCCCATCTGTTTCAGCGATGTTCCCTCAGGCGCATGACGCGTTGTGTCAATGAATCGGATTTTCATCAAGCGCATGACGCTGTTGTCATCCACCACTGATGAACGGTTGCGGGTGATGTTGGCAACATCCTGTGGGTCAAGCTCCGCCTCCAAGACGGCGTCTTTCCCAAGAGTGGCAGCGCGCCCGCCCACATTGTCGATCTGGTGCTTGAACTGGGCCAGATCAGAAAAAGCCGCAAGGTCAACCCGCACAACAAAGCCGCAAACAATGATGCGCGAGGGCCATTCATATACAAAGCCCTTGGCCATCGCCTCGGCAATGACCGTGGCTAGTGATTTGGCAAAGTTGAGCCGGTCATCCTTGTGAAAACCCTTGGGATACATGACGCGGGGATAGGAGCCGTGTTCACCGATCAGAAAAAACTGCACTGAAAGAATGTTGTTCTGGTTTGTCACTGGGTCGAACTCCCACTCGGCGTCCAGGCCGACGTGGAGTTCGGGGCCGCGTCCGGGGCAAGGCCTTGTCGGATCAGCCGCAAAATCCTTGAGTTCGTTGTCGGCAACCTGCAATTGCCGTTCAAGGTCGGCTTCAGGGTCAAAAAAAGAATCATCGAAAGGGTCAAGTTCAAGCTCTGAAAGGGGGTCGGTGTATGTCTGCTGTATATAGTCCCCTGCGCCTGAGCTACACCGCTCTTCGGCTGGCAGGGAAAAATCGGATTCGTGGCTGGAATTGATGGTCATGAGGTTGTCCACAAAAAGAAAAAGCACATGGACCGCATTCCTGCAGGTCACGCGCCTTCGTTCAATCTTTTTGTTTAGGCCTCCGTGGTGGTGGTGTCCGAAGCTGCGGCGGGCAGTTTCGCTGCGGGGGCCACCTTCGCTGACTTGGCTACCTTTGGTGACTTGACGACTGCTGGTACTGGTACTGGTACTGGTACTGGTACTGGCGCTGGTGCTGGTGCTGGTGCTGGTGCTGGCGGGGTCAGGAATGACCAGTCGGGCTGCTTGGCATTCCGCCCTGCCAACACAACTTCGTTGAACAAGTCGCGCACTTTAATGGCCAAGGCGTCGTCGGTCAACGCGACGTAGGCCAGCACGTGGTTGAAACTGTCCTTAACCACCACGCCTCTTTTCGGAATGTGCGAGACGCGTTGAATCAGGAGGCGGGCAATAAGGTCGCCGCTGGGGGTTTTGATGTGGCTAGGCATGATAATTTTCCTTGATGAAATGAAACTGAAAAAGCAATATCAATGACCGAAATGGCCCTTGTTCTTTATTGCCGTGTCTCCCGGCCAGCGCTCTCATAAAGAGCATCGGCCGATTTGTTTCAAGGTCTCAGACATAACCTCTAGTGAGCTTTGAAAGGTAGTCACTACCGGGTTGATCTGTTCTGAGGGCATTCGGACCTGACGGGATCAACGTCAGGCCCACCTCTGTAAAAGTCAGGCTGCTGGAAAACCTTCAATCGCGTCATTGACAACAGATGAAACCAGCTGCGTTGCCTTGCGCAGTGCTTGGTTGTCATAGGCTGCGTAGCGGGTGGTCGTGCCGACATGGGAGTGCCCCACCAGATTCTGCACAGCATATAAAGATGCGCCGCTTGCCACGGCAAAGGAGCAAAAAGCGTGACGCAAGCTGTGCAAGCGCATGTGTGGCAATCCTGCCTTTGTCAAGCACCGATCAAACGCCTTGCACGGGTTGTGCAGCGGCTTGTTCTTATCGACGTGGCCGGGAAAGACGTAAGGACTGGCCGTTCGGGGCACAGCAGCCAACACGGCCAAGGCCGCATCGTTCAACTGCACCACGTGGGTCTTGCCGGACTTGGTCTTATCAATCACCCAAATTCCCGCCGCCAGGTCCAGCGCGGTCCACAGCATGCCTTGCGCTTCGGACCGCCGTGCGCCAGTCAGCAGCATTACCTTGATGCAGGAGACAGCCAACTGGTTCGGGTCTTGGGCCATCGCTTTAAACAATGGCGCGATGTCGGCTTGCTTGAGCTGGGGCAAGTGCTTCAGTGGCTCCTTGAACTGCTTTACCCCGGCGGTGGGATTGCAGGTCTCTGGAACGACGGCCCAGCTTCGGGCAGTGGCATAGATCGTGCTTAAAAGCATTAAGTGCCTATTTGCCGTGCTGGACGCCAGCTTTTGCGAGATGGCGATGTGGTAGGTCTGGACATCGCGCACCGTAATGTCATCAAGCCGCTTGCCCTTGAAGTAATCGACCATGTGCATTCGCACCTTGGATTCTTCGGCCTTGGCAGCCCGTTTGACCTTGAATGCGAACGGCAAGTAGTCATTGATGACAAAGTGCTCGAAAGTCGGCATTGCCTTCAACAAGCGCGGAGCCTGTCGGGGGTCGCCGCCGCGATCCAGCACGGCGCGGTTTTCGCGAACCTTTTGAATGGCTTCGTCAAGGGTGAAGTCCGGATAGCGGCCCAGCCGCTCGACACCCTTTTTCCCGTCAAGCACAAATCGATGATGAAAAGTGCCCTCGCCGTTTTTGGACACCGCCAGCTTCAATCCCGGATGGCCGAGAAAGGAATATTCAATTGCTTTTGATTTTGAATCGGCCGGACAGGGTGCTAGCGTATTGATGGCGCGCACCGTCGGTTTGATTGTTCTTGTACCCATTGCTCGCTCCTACTGGGCGGCTTGACTGGTCCGGAGGCGATGGCGCCGCCGACAGCCATGCCAATTCGCGACAAGTCACGAACCAACTTACTGAAATAGCAGACGCGCAAGGCGCACGAATGCCGACGTACCAAACCTCAAAAATTTTTATATCGGCACACTGAGTCGATGAAAGTCATCGGCGGGGGGATGTCCCCAAGGGCTGCCGCGCCCGAAATAGAAATAATGAAACTTGTTTGGTAGTGCCGGACCATCAAACTGAACGCTGAGGGGTCAGCGCTAATTTGAGGTCGAAGTATGCCACGGGGTGAAGCGGCTAACAGCCGGCTTTCAATGAAGGCAACGCCCCCGCAGCTTGAAACAGGTCTCTTAAATCCCTGTGCCCGAACCGTTTCATTCAGGCGCAGGGGGCATGAAACCTTGCCCAGAATCACCCATCACGGCGGGCTGAATTTGGATCGCGTCCGCTACCTAACGGCGCCGGGGTATTTCCGGTCATTTGGGTTTGAACCGGTTTTGATGGCTTCAAAACGGTGGCATGGCGCATCGGCCTGCACTGCACAGGTGACACTTCAGGGCCGCAACCAGACTTGTAAAACATTGTGTCTGACGGGCCAAATCGCAGTTTTAATGTCCATCAGACGATGGTTGAGGCCGGTTTGATTTTTTTCATGATTTGTTCAGGTTGGGGGGTTGCATGACGGCACGGCAATAAAGCAAAGCCCTGCCAGTTCGGTTTTTTAAAGAGTTCGTCAGTACTCGGCTAGCAAAATCAGGGAGGTCAGGGAGTGATCCCACTCGGTAATGATCCACACGCGCCCTCCTCCCACGGGGTAACTGGATAGGACACGCCCACCGTGGATCAGCGCATCGTTGTTGGCCGCAGCGTCTTCGGCGGGCACGCTGCCATAGTCGCAGCGGACATGCCTGGATACCAACTGGTGCGGCGAAATGCCGTGCTGCGCCAACAAGCGCAATGCGCCGGGCGTCGCAACCACTTGCCCGGTTGGAAATTGAATGGGCGGCAAGTCTTTTAAACTGGGAAGCATGTTTGGCATGAGTTGTCCTTTCTTGTCCGTACAGGCGCGCCAGCGCCTTGCAGACGGTTGAAGTCAGTTGATTGAAGGAAAAGAGTGGGCCGGGAAGGCTAGGTGGCGCATTGGCAGAAAGCGGCAAAACCGTCGCCTGATAATGGTCAGAAATAGCGTGCGACGGCGGCGACCCGAGGCAGTTGCAAACCCAGCGGTGCAAAGCTGTTTATGGACGGTTGGCGCCCATAAAGCAGGCTGAGGGTTAATCGACGGCGAACTCTGGCGATGGGCTGCTGTAGGCACGACAAAGCGCCAAAAGCGCGGGGTCAATGCCGCCCTGCAGTGGTATCACGATCACCACGCCGTACCCGTCGTCACAGAGCACGAACACCATCTCAAAGCATCCTGGCGAGCCGTCACGGCCAGCATGAAATGTCAAGCATTCCCAGTCGGGAACGAAGTTCGCACCCCCGAAACGGCCATCACTGAACCTGTTGCTGAGCAGGCGGCAACCGGATTGCTGCTCGACAGCGTCAATGCCGTCGCCAGCCTCGACGACGATGAAAAAGCCGTTGACGGCCGGATCATAGGGTTCGTCTTCGGACAACTCGGCAAAGCGTTTGTGCAACAGCGTCCGCACCACGCCGGCCGGCAGGGCAGCCAACGCGGAGGGATCATTCAGGATGCGCATTGCCGGGCTCTACATCATCAACAGCTGGCGCGTTTTCAGGCACTGGCGATTTCAGGCGTTTTTTGCCTGCTGCTTTTGGGGTTTCGACGGGTTCGAGGGATTCGCCATCGGCATCGTCTTGAACCGGCTTTGTGCCGGGCACGGGCAGCGTTATCTGGATCAGTCGGCCAGCCTCCGACAGCATCGTTTTTTGCCACTCATCCCACGCGCCAGCGATGACGTGTTGCGACTCCGTTTCAGGAGCGCGCTTCAGCAGCCCGAGTGAGTGGAGGACAGCTGCGAAAAACGACGCGTCATTGCTGCTCCGACCCGTGAAGAGTCCTTGCCTGAACGCCTTGGACGCGAATGGTTCGCCAGGCTTTACATGACGCAGACAGTCTTGGACCTTCGTGTAAAGGACAAGCTCACGGCTGAAATAACCGGTGCCGCCGACATTGGCGGTGAGCGTGATGAAGATGTTGAGCCGGTCCACATCGCTCAGCACTTGGTAACCCACGCTGCCGCCCTGGGTTTGCTTGCCGAGCTTGGCGGCATTGCCCTCTTTCAGAAGCCAGACGGCATTCTGAATGGCAGGCTTGACGTCGTCGTTTTGGACGGCGGCGGGTTGTTCTGTCGGCTCAGCTTTGATATTTTTAGCGTTAACGGCTTTGCTCATGGGAGTCTCCAGTAGGTGAATGGTTTGTCATATCCAAATGAAAGAACCCCGTTGACCGTTGAAGTCAAGGGGGTTGGAGACGCGGCGGTTCAGAGTGATCGAGTCTGAAACGCTGTAAATGTCGAGGCGGGTACTGACTACCGGCGGTATCGCAATGTGAACGAAACATCCACACTTTTAGGGCCGAGGGATGTCTTGAAAGAGCGCGGGCTTGACTGCCATTGCCAAGCAGGCAAGCCGGAAGAGGTCTTCATTGTTGGAGTTCCTTTATCTGCGTTGATGTGAAAAAGCCCACAGCTGTTTTGACAGGTTGCGGGCAATGTGGGTTGGCGGGAATCAACCTCATAAAAGTTATATATGCGCATACGGGGCGCAGATTCGGCCAGAACCCATTGCGCGAGCACATCCATGCATTCCAGTCGCAAATTCCAAACTAATTTCCACACGGCAGACCTTGACTGGCACGCACTGGCACAGGCCGGGTTTCTCCGCCATTGGCCCAAAAACGCCGTCTTTCGCCCACTCTGGCCAGAACAAGAAAGTAGTAGGGAATCGTCCTTGCCGCAATCAGGAAAAAATCATGAGTGAAATCAATCAAATGCGTTCCACCGGCTGGCTGGCCCAGCGGCTGGGCCTATCAGTCACTACCATCGAGCGGCTTCGCGCCCAAGGCTCGCCAGACCTTCCGCCTTGCCGCACGATAGGAAAATCCAAACGCTACGACGAGCGTGCCGTGGAGCAATGGATTCGGGACGCAGGCCGCGAAAATCCAGCACAACCAGCACAACCAGCCCAGGCAACGGGCGCAGGGAAGCCATCGGCTACCCTCACCCTGACCGTCCGCAAAGGAGCACCAAATGGCAACGCTTGAGAAATTCGATCTGGGTGCGTTTTCGGCGCAGGGCGACGAGGTGCTGCAGGACATTCCAGTCTGCATGCCCCTGAAAACTGTGTTTCGGATCAACCCGAGCAAAAACCGCATGCACAAAGGCGTCATTCTCAAGCGAAGCAATGACAATTGCCATTGGTATCTGATCCACCCTGACGTGGCGCGCTCAGGCTGCCTGTCCGGCTTATGGAAGGCAGAACTCTACGAGGGCGTGAGGTCCAACGGGGCCAGCTTTGTCCTGCCGGTGACCCATGCCCGTGCGGGCCGGGAAGAGCGCACGGACAGCTTGAGAGCGGTCGTAGCTATTGCGCGTCGCAGTTGGGCGATGATGGTGTCAGACCACGAGCAGGACAGCTGGGTCGTCACGAAGCCGGAAGACAGCGAAAAACTCCAATCGCTGGAGCCAATATGGTTTGACGGCGAGTTTTCCCGGCTGATCGAAATTGCGTTTCGCGGGCGCATCATCACCACGCAGAATGAAGCATCGGCGAAGTTCCGCAAGACGTCCTGCCGGGAAATCACTGAAGACGAGTGAAAGAAAAGCAACCAGAAAATAAGACACCGTATCCGGCACCATTGTTATCAATGGCGCTGGATACGGCAGTTTTTTGTTGTTTTTTTTTCACCGAAGGCTTTCTCGTCAAAGGCTTCGCGTCAGTCTTGCCAAATCAATACCCAGCCAGATTCTCAACCCGGAAAATCTGATCTTCCTCATTGCGCCCGGTATGGGGGAAATACTTCACAGTCATAAAGCGTCCGCCAGCATCCTGCACCAGCATCAACGGCACCCCATACACCTTGTGCTCAGCAAGAATCTTGTCTAGCGTGTCGTCACCGTTCAGAATGTGATTGCCTTTGGTTTCCACCAGTAGCAAGCCACCGCCCACAGTGCGTCCCATCACCTTGATGGCGAAGTCGGGGAAATAGCGGTCCCCACTGGGCATCACAATGCCAATAGACCAAGGCTTACGTGGTTCATTGCGAAACCAATATTCGATCGTGCCCGACGTGTCAGCGTCTAATAGTTCAGCAAACGCCCGCTCTGGTCCGTTCAGGTCCTGCGGCATCACGCCATAGATATTCAGGCGTGACTTCTTTACACCGGCAGGCAATTCCACAAATTCAGGCAAGGGTGCAGCGTCAAATATTTCCTTGAACTTCGCCGCGCAAGTGCGGGCAGCCATCCGAACCAAGCGCGGGTAGGCCGCCATGATACGGTTCAACGCTAGCTCTATACCGGCGTCGTTTGTGTCAATACCACGATGGACGTATTCGGTTTTCAGCCGCGCCAAAAGGGCATCATGTAGATCGCGGGGGTCAAGATAGTCAGCATCGAACATTACGCTTTGGGCACGCCGTGCAATCTCCGCGTCTGACAAACGTGCCTGCATCGACTCCGATACCTCGCTACCCTCAACAAACACATCCACCGTCTGGCGGGTCACCTTGACGGATTGGCGAAACCCGGCGTTAAACACCTTATCGTCAATGGCAATGTTGGCCGAAATGCAAGTCAATAAATCTGCTGTTGACAGCGGGAGGCGCTCAGACCGGTAGGTATTTTGCAATCCAGTGCGCAGGACATGACGCTTGTTGCCAGTGATCAGCGGCGTGTTGGCACGCGGGTGGTCGATACCTTGTTGCACCGGCTCGGTGGGCAACAGCACCAGATTTGTCAAAATCCCGGTTTGCTGCCAGCTAGGCGTGTTGGCGAAAATGTGCACGCTCTCAGTTGCCATGTTCACATTCGGCGCAGGCCAGGCGGGCGGGGCGTAGGGCACCGTTAGCAATTGCGTTTGCCCGTTGTGAGTGACTTGAATTTCATTGCGGCCCGCGACCTTCACCACCATGGTGAATGGGCACACCTGGGAAAGCTCGCTCTGAATCGCATTGATCTTTTCGCCTGCATGCACCAAACCGCTCTGGTTAGCTGAGTCGGCCAAAAATACATAGCCACAGCGCAGCAACTCGGGCAACTTTTTCTCTAACGTTAGCCCTTGCAAGCGGCTGTGTACGCGCAGGATTCGCCCCACCACCTGAATGCCAAAGTCGGTGTCCTTTGCCCCGCGCATGGATACCAGCGTGAAGGCGCGCGGCGCATCAAAGCCAAGCGCCACAGCCACCTTAAAAATCAGCACTTCCTTCTTTTCGTCAATCGCCACCGCCAGCAAATCGTCGTTCGGGTCGTCTGCCGTATACCAAGCAATTTTTGAATCAGGCACACCCAGCGCAGCCAAGCGCGCCCGCGCTTCATCCACCGCCGTGTTGCTGTTTGCCACTTGCACCAGCATCAATGGCACCAAGCCAATACCGGCTGCCTGCAAGCCTTGCTTGATGACGTTGTGCATACCCCAGCCATCGGCCAGCGCGGTTGCTGCAAAGTCCACCAACTCTTTTTGATCGTCTGCAGCCAGATAGGCAATCGACTTGATACCGTCCTTGATCAGCCCCGCGTCCACTGCCTCTTTGCGACTGACACGGATGCGGTGCAAGTGGCCAATGCCCGCCGCCTTCTTGAACTTGTCCACATCCTGGTCGTCAGGTGTGGCGGTAATCATGAGGGTGAAATCGGGTTTGAGTGTTTCCCGATAAAAACGGACGGTTTCGGCAGCCTTAGTAAAGCTATGGTGTGCCTCGTCCACCACGGCACCAATCCGAAAACCGTCGGCGCGCAGCTCGGCAATCAAGTCGTCCAGCGAAAGATTAAATTCACCGCCAGTGCGCACCTTGCGGGTGTCTTTGTTGGATGCCGCCACCGATGCCCAGGTGGTCACATACACGTCGCCACTCTTGGTGCCGCGCGTCTTGCGGTCACCTTGCAGGTCACGCACCCGCAGGCCGACAAAGGTGGACTTGATCGCCCCTTTGGCCTGTTCCACCAGCCCCGCGAAGGGTGTAAACCAGAACCAGACTATTTGCGCATTGCTATCGCGGTCGGGTGCTGCAAACGCTTCGGCAATCATGCCCGCCATCAGGGTCTTACCGGAACCGGTGGGTGCTTCCAGCAGCAGGCAACCATTAAAGGCCGTCGCCGCCGCGTTGCTGGCATCGTCCAGCGCCTGGCGTAACTGACCCTCAGCGTAGCGGAATATCTCCAGCGCGTTGTTAACCGCTTCGCGCTGATAGCCCTTGGGTGCCGGGGCGCTCATGGCCGTCCCCCTTTCGCCGTAGATCGCGCACCGAAGCGATTGACCAGAAACGCCGGAATAGGTTCAAACGCCAGACGCGGGTCCGTCAAACGCTGCACCAACAATGCCGGTTGCCACGAATACACCACGGCTTGCGCAACCGATTGAACCGCTGTGTGCAGTACGTCCAGCACCGCGTCGTTGATCTTGGGCAGGTAGATCACCAGCCCCCGTTTGCCTTGCGCTATCTGCATCGACAGCGATGCCTGATAGGGCGAAAGTGCCACCTCGTGAATAAGTTGCAACGCCGTCCATATTTGCGCGTGCTGGATGCCACGGAACACGGTTGCTGCGGGAATACACCTGCACCGTAGGTAGGCAAACCCGCCACCTAAACCAGCGACGGATTCGCCTTTTTTTGTTCTATAACCTTCAATGCCTTGAGTAACCCGTTTGGCACAAACATCGCGGCAGAGATTCTTGCCTGGTAATTCCACTGTTGCCTCTGTATTAGAAACCAAAATGAAATTGCGCTTTCCTCCGTCTTCTGCATTGAGTTCCAGAACTGCCTGGCCAGTTGTTCCCGATCCAGCAAAGAAATCAAGCACCAACGCATTTTTGTCTTCGATCATGCTAACAAGGTACTTGATCAGGCCGACTGGTTTCGGGTATGTGAAGTCAATCCCCTGAGTAAGTAGATCGGCTCCTGAAGACTGAACGCTTCCCACATTCTTAATCACCGATATTACGTGCGACTGATCGTCAGACCGCACTTTTACATTTTCAATTGCTCCATTGAGCGTTAGCTTAAATACGGTGAGTTGATTTTTTGTATCCCAAACCGGTGTGAATCCTGTCGCAATAAAGCGTTCACAGAGCTTTTTATTGGCCCAGCCGCTTTTCACGGTAACTGCGGACACCAGTTCCCCCCCTTCAACAACTGCATCGGATAAGAGGTGTGGCCATTTGTCGGTTCGCGCTGGGACAACGCCACTTTCAAAGTCAGCGGGAAATCCAGCAGGAAGTAGGATTTCAGAGACTGGGTTTTTGGGTCCATTTTTGACGATGGTATTTTGAATTTCTTCGCGAAATAGCTTTCCCGTTTCTTCAGCGTTCGGATCAATTACTGGAGGGGCACCGACTTGGCTTTCCGAAGCGGCATAAACAAGCACATATTCGTGACAAACTTTGAAACGAGCTTGGTTATCGAAATTTCCGTCTGTTTGCCATATCAATTTTGCTAAGCAGTTCTTTTCTCCGAAAACCTGTTCCATCAACAAACCCAAGTGAAACACCTCAATGTCGTTGATGGACACAAAAATCACGCCGTCTTCAGTTAGCAGGTCCTTGGCCAGCTCCAACCGCCGATACATGAACTCCAGCCATTTGGAATGCCGGTAGTTATCTTCCTTGTCAATGAAGCGGTCGTTGTAAATAAAGTCGCGGTTGCCGGTGTTGTAAGGCGGATCAATATAGATGCACTTCACCCGACCGGCGTGCGTCATGCGCAAGGTGCGCAGCGCGTCGAAGTTATCGCCCTCAATGATCAAGTTGCTCTGCGGGCCGTCGCCGCAAGACAAATCAGCATCCCAGTCCAGCGCCACAAAATCATTGTTGACCGACAGGTCGTGGTCAATCTCGTCGCGCTCCCACACCAGTCCAAAATTGGGCCTACGGTCCCGCTCACGCAACAAGCGCAAGAGTTGTTCTTTGGAATAATCGTCGTAGTTATCGGCCATTGAGGGAGCAATCAGGTTTTTTCTGAACAAAGGCAGTTTAGTCGAGGGAGTTCACACGTGTTAGCTGTACGAGTGGCCGGTAGTATCAGTGCAAACCATCGACTGGCAAGCACGACCGTCCGGAAATTCACATCGGCATGTAGAGAAGTGGGGAAGCGTTTTGAAGAAAGCAGCAGCCCGGAAATGGACCGGACACGAGGACTGTTTGTCGTCGGAAACAAAAAAGCCAACCGCATGGGTTGGCTTTTTTGCAAGGTAAACCTTGGTGGCCTGGGGCGGAATCGAACCACCGACACAAGGATTTTCAATCCTCTGCTCTACCGACTGAGCTACCGGGCCTGAGCACAAGAGTATATATCAGCGAAAGGACTGTTTTGCTTCGTCGAAGCGCCAAAATTCAGAGGTTGCGCTTGCCGCGTGTCAGGTCAACGCCCAGTTGCTTGAGTTTTCGGTAAAGATGGGTTCGCTCCAGACCGGTTTTTTCAGCCACGCGGGTCATGGAGCCGCCTTCCTTGGCCAAGTGGAATTCAAAGTATGCTTTTTCAAACTCGTCGCGCGCGTCGCGCAGCGGCTTTTCGAGCAGGAAACTCTGGGTTGACTGAAGGCCCCTGTCGGCGGTGGCCACGACGATACCGCCGGCCATGATGACTTCAGGCACGAAATCGACCATGGGCGACGTTGCCTTCAAGGAACTGGCGGACGGACGGGTCGCCGTTCGTGCAAGGCCCTGCTCGACCGCCTTGAGCAACTTTTGCAGCGTGATGGGCTTTTCCAGGAAGGCCATGGCGCCGATCTTGGTGGCTTCGACCGCCGTGTCGATGGTGGCATGTCCACTCATCATGATGACAGGCATCGTCAGCAGCCCGGTGGACGACCATTCCTTGAGCAAGGTCACACCATCGGTGTCGGGCATCCAGATGTCAAGCAGCACCAGATCGGGCCGTGCCAGAATACGGGCAGCGCGGGCTTGAGCAGCATTTTCAGCCAGGTCGACCTGATGCCCCTCATCATTGAGAATTTCTGAGAGAAGGTCGCGTATGCCCAGCTCGTCATCGACCACCAGAATATTTGCCATGATTGAATTGCTGCCTGCCTGTTGTTAATGTGTTTGCTGCCGATATGAAGGTTCTTGTGTCTGGATTGTCCCAGACGTGGTCAAGTCGCAACGCCAAATGATAACGACACTTGCGCGCCCTGCACGATTCCCTCCACCACACGGTTTGAAATATCAATCCGCGCGCCATGTTCGTCGGCGATTTTCTTGACCACCGCCAGACCCAGGCCGGTGCCTTTGACTTTAGTGGTGACGTAAGGCTCAAAAGCACGCTTGAGGATGTATTCCGGAAAACCGGCGCCATTGTCACGTACCGTCAGGCGAACCCTGTGCGAGGTGTCTGAATAGTCGGTCTTGAGGGTGACCAGGGCGTTCTCCTTGTTTTCTTGCGCATCCTGCGCGTTTTGCAGCAGATTGTGGATAACCTGACGCAACAACTGGGCGTCGCCCCGGATGGGTGGCGCGTGGGGATCGAGCTCGGCCACCACCGGCACCGCAGAACCTGCAGAATCGCCGTGGTAGAGCTGCAGCACATCGCCCACCAACGCATTGAGGTCTACCGCCACCAGTTCGGCGGCAGGCAGGCGTGCATAGTCGCGGAACTCGTTGACCAGCCGCTTCATGGCGTCTACCTGGTCAACAATCGTCTTGACCGACTTGGTCAGCAGCGCTTGCTCGACCGGGGCCAGTTTTCCGTTGAGTTTCATTTCCAGCCGCTCGGCCGACAGCTGGATGGGCGTGAGCGGATTCTTGATCTCGTGCGCGAGGCGGCGCGCCACCTCGCCCCAGGCCTGCGCGCGCTGGGCGGACACCATGTCGGAAATGTCGTCGAACACCAGCAGGTATTCCTCGGTGCCGGGCATCTTGGCACCGCGCGCAATCAGCGTGATGGCGTTGTCACTGGCGCCATATCCGGCGCCATGCAGTTCAAACGATTGCTGCCAGTGGGCCAGCGTCTGGGCCGCAGTGCTGAGGTAGTCGGCAAACTGCGCCAAAACATCCTTGGCAAAGATTTCCAGCCCCGGAACCTGACCCAGCGGTTGACTCTGGAAGTCGTGCAGGGGCGCGCGCAGGATGCGCGTGGCGCCCGGATTGCTTGACTGGATGTGGCCATGCACATCAAGCACGATGACGCCGGCGGTCAGGTTGTCCAGAATGGTCTGCAGGGTGGCGCGTGAGGCGTCCACCTGGCTCATGCTGTACTGCACCGCCGACCGCGCATCAGCCAGTTGCTGCGTCATGTCGGCGAACGAGCGCGTCAGCCCACCCAGTTCGTCCTTGCCCTTGAGCGCCGCCTTGGGCGTCAGGTCGCCCAAAGCCACCTGTTTGACGCCTTCGGCGAGCAGCAGCAGCGGCTTGGCAAGCTGGTTGCCCAGAATGACGGCCAACAGCACCGCGCTGAACACCGCCAGGAACAGGCTGAGCGTCAACGTACCGATGTACATTTTCTGCAGGCCGCCACGCGCCAGCGCGCGCTCCTGGTACTGGCGGTTGGCTTCCTGCACGGCGATGGCATTGGCCACCAGGCCGGCGGGCAACACGGTGGTGACCTGCAGGTAACGCGACTGCCCAAGCACGCTCAGGCTCGGATTGTTGACTACCGCAATCGCCTTGACGCGGGCCGCGGTGGTGACGCCAGGTGCCGGCGGACCGGTACTGGCGCCCAGTTCGCCATTGCCGCCTGGCACGATTTCATCAAGCCCTTCAATCTGGGTCGTCACCTGCTGGCTCCGCGCGTTGCGCAACTGCTGCAGCGACGGCCGTTCAGGCTGGATCAGGAAGCGCGACTCCCCCGCATTGGCAATCAGCTGACCGGAGGCGCTCCAGAGCACCACGTCGCTGGCGCCGAGCTGCTCACGCAGGCGTTCCAGCGCCAGGCCGAATGTCGCATCCGGGGTTTCTGCCAGTTGCGTCGCGGCCTGGCGCGTCTTGTTTGCCGTGTCTGCGGCCAGAGTGTCGAGGGTGGCACGTCCGAGGTTCACACCGGCCGCGAGCGCGGACTCTACCTCGACATCGAACCAGCTTTCAATCGACCGTGAAACAAACTGGTAGGACACCACATAGATCATCAGGCCCGGCATCAGGCCGACCAGCGCAAAAATGGCCGCCAGCTTGACCAGCAATCGGCTGCCAAACCGTCCCTGGCGCACCCGCAGCACCAGGCGCAAGGTGATCCACGCAACCACGCCAAGCAGCAAGACGGCAACCGCAACATTCAAGCCGAAAAGCAAGACGTAATTGCGTTCGTACAGTTCGCGGTTGTCGGTCGCCTGGGTCAGCAAATACAACAGGACCAGGCCCAGGGCCACGACCACGCCGGCTCCCACGCCGACGGTCCAGCTGAACGCAGGACTGCTTTTCAGGGCAATCAGCTTGCCGGTGCGGCTCATTTGATGCCCTCTGCGGCGGGCGGCGCAGGGGTCAGCTGAAGCCTGTCCCTGAGCTGGGCAGAAATGGTCCAGTCGCGCTGCCCGGCAACACCGATTTGAAAAGGACGCGGCAGCTGCGACAAATCAAGCCAGAAATTCAGGTTGAGCATGTATTGCTCGCCCGGATCGACCTCGGAAGCATCGGCAATTTTCCAGTGGGTCACGCGCTGGATCGCTGAAAGCGCTTCGGGCAGGCTTTCGTAGTTTTGGCTCAACGTGGCGCGCAGGCCCGACGAACTGGTGATGAGGCCGGACACAATGTTCACGCGCCAGCGGCCGGTCAGGGGCTGGTAGGCCAGACGCAAGGTGCGGGCAGCACTGGCCACGCGCAGGTCAGTCCAGTACCAGCGTTCGCGGGAGACATCGACCTCTACGACGAAATAGATCGCAATGCCCTTGAGCAGCGCGTCTTCCACGACGGGCGGAACGTCAAACCGCACCACCGCCGAGAGATAGACCCCTTCTTCGGTGCGCTCGGTGCGCAGTTGGGTGATCTCGGTCGGCGCTGCTGCCCAGGTGGCTGACGCCCACAGCAGGCACAGGCAAGCGGCCAGCAGGCAATGCGCAAACGCTTCAAGCGCTGCGTTTTTGAAGGACTGCGTAGTAAAAGCCATCGTGTTCACGCATCAAATTGTCAGGGAATACGGCGCCTTTGACACTTCCCTGCGGCAGCAAATGTCCGGGTGAAGGCATCAGTACGGCGTCCGGATGGCTCGCGGCAAACGCTTGCGCCTGCTGCTCGCCTTCTGCCCTGAACACCGAGCATGTGCAATACACCAGCCGGCCGCCGGGTTTGAGCAGCGGCCAGAGCGTGGCCAGCAGCCGGGTCTGGATAGCCGCCAGCTGTGCAATATCGGTCGGCCGGCGCAGCCAGCGAACGTCGGGATGGCGGCGCACAATGCCCGAGGCGGTGCACGGCGCGTCAAGCAGGATGCCGTCGTACGGCCGGCCATCCCACCAGTTGCCGGGCCGGCTGGCGTCGCCCACGACGATGTGCGCCTGCAGGCCCAGACGCGTCAGGTTCTGTGCGATGCGCTCGCAGCGCTTGGCGTCAATGTCCAGCGCCGTCACGTCGCAGTCGGCCAGTTCCAGCAGGTGCGCCGTCTTGCCGCCGGGCGCAGCGCAGGCATCCAGGATGCGCAAACGGGGCTGGCCTTCACCGGCAACAGCCATGAGGCCATCGAGCAGCAAGGGCGCGGCCAGCTGGGCAGCGGCATCCTGCACCGAAAAATGCCCTTCGGTAAAACCCGGCAGCGACATGACCGGACGCGCCTCGGTCAGCACCACGCCATGGTCGCCGATGGGAAACGCTCCTATATCCATAGCTAATAACGCTTGCACATACTGCGCAGGCGTCGTTTTTCGTTCATTTATCCGCAGAATCAGCGGCGCGCGGCTGTTGTTAGCCCGCAAAATGTCCTGCCACTGCGTCGGATGGTCCTTGCGCACCCGGTCAATCCACCACTGCGGATGGTTCCAGACCGCCAGCGGACTTTTTTCGGTCAGCGCCATCAAGGCGCCCTGCTCGCGCAGGAAGCGGCGCAGGCAGCCGTTGATGAAACTGGCCTGGTGCAGCGTCGCGTCGCTGCGCTTGGCCGCTTCCACTGCCTGATCGACCAGCGTGTGCGCGGTGTAGGGCGCGGCTTCATCGCCGCAGGCCAATGCCAGCGCCACGCACAGCAGGGCATCGGCCTCGGGGGGCGGCGGGCGCTTGGCGAGTTGCTGGCGCAGCGCTTCGGCACGGCCCAGCCAGCGCAGCGCATGAAAGGCCAGTGCCTGTACGCCAGGGCGAAGCTGCGCATCGACGTCGTCCAATGCCGGCGTCATCGACTGGCCGTCGCGCACCGCCAGCAATATGGAAGCGGCACCTTGAAGCTGGCGCCATAACGGGACTTGGGCAGACGGGGAAGAATTCGGTTGAGGTTGCATCGGTTCGGTGTGGTCAAGGCCAGCCTTGCACCGGCTGGCGTAAATCCGCCCGCATGACGGGCAGTGGTTTTTCCCTATTAGACCAGCCCCGGCCACGGTTAAGACAAAGCGGTTGTGTCTGCACACGCCAGACCAGGCGCACAAAAAATCTGGTCTGGCTAAAACAGGGCATCGGGCCGCGTCACGGCCTCATCGTGCCGGGCGGGCAACACCGGCCTCGACCGGCCGTAAATCCGGCGGATGCGTTCGGCCAACGGCGGGTGGCTGGCAAACCAGCGTGTCGGGGGCGCATCGCTGACCAACAGCATGTGATGAACTGCCGGGTAGCCGGTCCAGCCCGGCGACACCAACCGCCAGCTCAATGCCAGCGCGCCATTGACAGACAGCACCAGCACGGCCAGTCCAAACAGCAGCAGCAACTGCAGGGTTTGCATCCAGGCTTTTTCCTGGGCTTCAAAAAACCGCATGGATCACATCTTTGTGCGAACGGCCTGGCGCTCGGCGACATCTTCGGTGGATTGCAGCATGGCCGATGGCGCAAAGCCGAACAGCCGGGCAAGCAGCAGCGCCGGAAACTGGCCCTGCGCATTGTTGTAGTCAAGCACGGCGTCGTTGTAGGCTTGGCGGGCAAACCCGACCTTGTTTTCGGTGGTGGTGAGTTCCTCGCTGAGTTCTCGGACCGTCTGGTCGGCCTTCAGGTCGGGATAAGCCTCAGCCAGCGCAAACAGTCGCCCCAGACTGCCGTCGAGCGTCTGCTCGGCGGCGGCCAGGGCAATGACCGCATCGGCCTTGCCCGGACGGCTTCGCACGGCATCGCTGGCGCTGCGGGCCTGGTTGCGGGCTGCAATGACGGCTTCCAGCGCGGCTTGTTCATGCGCCACGTATTTTTGGGCAGCCTCCACCAGGTTGGGAATCAGGTCGTAACGGCGCTTGAGCTGGACATCGACCTGGCCAAACGCGTTGGCAATGACGTTCTTCAACCGCACCAGCCGGTTGTAGGCGCCTACTGCCCAGAACACCAGCATGGCCAGCAAAGTGAGGGAAACAATTGTTTGCAATGACATGGGCCTATTCCTCGAGAAGCAGGACAGTTTCGCACTGAAGTCCGGTTTTTACCTGACCCACTTGGGGGTATGAAGGCCAGGATGACGCCAATTTTCCAAGTCTTGAAAGCTTGGCGCTACTTTATTAATAGCTGCCAATGCATACGCATATTGCGCAAAATGCATATTTCATTGATAGAAAATGATTTTTAGGCGTAAAAAAAGCCCCGCGCTTTTTCAAGGGCAGGGCTGGGTGCCTGTCAAGGCACAGTGCGTTCGCAGAACTTACTCGGCAGCAGCGTTTTCATCGCTGGTTTCAACCTGCGAGGCTTCCAGTTCAGCCGCTTCGGATTCGGCAATGGCACGACGCTCGGAGTCGTCCATCAGGTCCTTGGCCTTGCGTGCCTCGTGGTAGGCCATGCCGGTGCCGGCAGGAATCAGGCGGCCGACGATCACGTTTTCTTTCAAGCCACGCAACTCGTCGCGCTTGCCCATGATGGCAGCCTCGGTGAGCACGCGGGTGGTTTCCTGGAAGGAAGCCGCTGAAATGAACGAATCGGTCGACAGCGAAGCCTTGGTGATACCGAGCAACAGGTTGCTGAAAGTAGCCGGGATCTTGCCGTCGGCGCGCAGGGCGTCGTTGACGTCCAGCAGTGCCGAACGCTCGACCTGTTCACCGGCAATGTAGGTGGTGTCACCGACATTTTCAACAACCACGCGGCGCAGCATCTGGCGAACAATCACTTCGATGTGCTTGTCGTTGATCTTCACGCCCTGCAAACGGTAAACGTCCTGCACTTCATCGACGATGTAGCGGGCCAGTTCGGCCACACCCAGCAGGCGCAGGATGTCCTGAGGATCAGCGGGTCCGTCAACGATGGATTCGCCCTTGTTCACCACCTGGCCTTCGTGCACCAGGATGTTCTTTTCCTTCGGAACCAGATCTTCCCAGACTTTTCCTTCCAGGTCAGTGATCTGCAGGCGAATCTTGCCTTTGGTCTCTTTACCGAACGACACGGTGCCGGTCATCTCGGCCAGCGTGCCCTTGTCTTTCGGCGTACGGGCTTCGAACAACTCGGCCACACGCGGCAGACCGCCGGTGATGTCACGGGTCTTCTGGCCTTCGACCGGGATGCGGGCCAGCACTTCGCCGGGTCCCACGTCCTGGCCGTCACGCACCTGGACCAGCGCGCCGATCTGGAAGCCAATCGTCACCGAATGGTCGGTGCCGGGAATCTTGACTTCGTTGCCGGTGGCGTCGATCAGCTTGACCTGGGGACGAATCACCTTGGTCGCGCCGCGACGCTTCGGATCGATCACCACCAGCGTGGACAGACCGGTCACGTCATCGACCTGCTTGGCCACGGTCACGCCTTCTTCCACATTCTCGAACTGCACCTTGCCGGCGAATTCGGTGATGATGGGGCGGGTCAGCGGGTCCCAGTTGGCCAGAATCGCACCCGCCTTGACGACCTGGTCGATCTTGACGGTCAGCGTGGCGCCGTAAGGCACCTTGTGACGCTCGCGCTCGCGTCCATGCTCGTCATGAAGGACGATCTCGCCGGAACGGGCAATCACCACCAGGTCGCCCTTGCCATTGGTCACATAACGCATCGGGGCATTGAAGCCGATCACGCCGTTGGACTTGGCTTCGACGCTCGAAGCGATGGCGGCACGTGATGCCGCGCCACCGATGTGGAAAGTCCGCATCGTCAGCTGTGTGCCGGGCTCGCCAATCGACTGGGCGGCAATGATGCCGACCGCTTCACCGATGTTGATGAGGCCACCGCGACCCAGGTCACGGCCATAGCAACTGGCGCACAGGCCGAAGCGTGTTTCGCAGGTCAGCGCCGTGCGGACCTTGACTTCGTCAACGCCAGCGGCTTCGAGTCCGTCGATGATGTCCTCGTCCAGCATGACGCCGGCCTTGGTCAGCACCGAGCGGTTCTCGGGGTGCAGCACGTCTTCGACGATGGTGCGGCCCAGAACGCGGTCGCGCAGCGATTCGATGACCTCGCCGCCTTCGACGATGGCGCGCATCACCGAGCCGTCGAGAGTGCCGCAGTCATGTTCGGTCACAACCAGATCCTGCACCACGTCGCACAAGCGGCGTGTCAGGTAACCGGAGTTGGCGGTTTTCAGCGCCGTGTCGGCCAAGCCTTTGCGCGCACCGTGGGTGGAGATGAAGTACTCCAGCACGTTCAGGCCTTCGCGGAAGTTCGCAGTGATCGGCGTCTCGATGATCGAGCCGTCAGGCTTGGCCATCAAGCCGCGCATGCCGGCGACCTGGCGAATCTGCGCGGCGGAACCGCGCGCGCCGGAGTCGGCCATCATGTAGATCGAGTTGAACGAATCCTGCTCGACCAGATTGCCGTGGCGGTCAATGACCTTTTCCTTGGACAGCTGGGCCATCATGGCCTTGGACACGTCGTCGCCTGACTTGCCCCAAATGTCGACCACCTTGTTGTAGCGCTCGCCGGCCGTCACCAGACCCGAGGTGTACTGCTGCTCGATTTCTTTGACTTCCTTCTGGGCGTGCGCAATGATCGCGGTCTTTTCCTTAGGCACCAGCATGTCTTCGATACAGATCGAAATGCCGGCCGTGGTTGCCAGGCGAAAACCTGACTGCAACAGTTTGTCGGCAAATACAACCGTTTCTTTGAGACCGCATTTGCGGAAAGACACGTTGATCAGCTTGGAAATTTCCTTCTTCTTCAACGCCTTGTTGATATTGGAAAAAGGCAGTCCCTTGGGCAGGATTTCAGACAGCAGCGCACGGCCGCCGGTGGTTTCCACCAAGCTGGTCGAAGGCACGAACTCGTTGGTTTCCTTGTCCTTGGTCCACTCGGTCAGGCGCACGCTGATGCGGGCGTTCAAATCAAGTTCGCCCGCGTCAAAGGCGCGGCGTACTTCGCCGGTGTCCGAGAACACCAGACCTTCGCCTTTGCCGTTGGTACGGTCGCGTGTCGTGTAGTACAGACCCAGCACCACGTCTTGCGAAGGAACGATGGACGGCTCGCCGTTGGCCGGAAACAAAATGTTGTTCGAGGCCAGCATCAAGGTGCGGGCTTCCATCTGCGCTTCCACCGACAGCGGCACGTGAACAGCCATCTGGTCACCGTCGAAGTCGGCGTTAAAAGCCGAGCAAACGAGCGGGTGCAACTGGATCGCCTTGCCTTCGATCAGGATCGGCTCAAACGCCTGGATACCCAGACGGTGCAGCGTAGGCGCACGGTTGAGCATCACCGGATGCTCCTTGATGACCTCTTCCAGAATGTCCCAGACCACCGGCGTGCCGGTTTCGACTTCCTTCTTGGCGGCCTTGATGGTGGTGGCAATGCCACGCACTTCGAGCTGCGCAAAGATGAAGGGCTTGAACAGTTCCAGCGCCATCAGCTTGGGCAAACCGCACTGGTGCAGCTTGAGAGTCGGGCCCACGGTGATCACGGAACGACCCGAGTAATCGACGCGCTTGCCCAGCAAGTTCTGGCGGAAACGGCCTGACTTGCCCTTGATCATGTCCGCAAGTGACTTCAGCGCGCGCTTGTTGGCGCCCGTCATGGCCTTGCCGCGACGGCCGTTGTCCAGCAAGCTGTCCACGGCTTCCTGCAACATGCGCTTTTCGTTGCGCGCAATGATTTCAGGCGCCTTCAGTTCCAGCAAACGGCGCAGGCGGCTGTTGCGGTTGATGACACGGCGGTACAGGTCGTTCAGGTCGGAGGTCGCAAAGCGGCCGCCGTCCAGTGGCACCAGCGGACGCAGGTCCGGCGGCAGCACGGGCAGCACGTCGAGCACCATCCACTCGGGCTTGATGCCGGATTTCTTGAATCCTTCCATCAATTTCAAGCGCTTGGCGTTCTTCTTGATCTTGATCTCGGAGCCGGTCAGGTCATTGCGCAGCTTGTCGATTTCAACATCGAGGTCCAGCCCTTCGAGCAGGTCCTTGATGCCTTCGGCGCCCATTTTGGCGGTGTACTCGTCGCCGTATTCCTTGCGCTTGGCGTCGAAATCGTCTTCCGACATGATGCTGAATTTCTTCAGCGGGGTCATGCCGGGATCAGTCACCACATACGCTTCAAAATACAGCACGCGCTCGATGTCGCGCAGCGTCATGTCAAGCACCAGGCCCAGACGCGATGGCAGCGACTTCAAAAACCAGATGTGCGCGCACGGTGCAGCCAGGTCGATGTGACCCATGCGTTCGCGGCGAACCTTGGTCTGCGTGACTTCAACGCCGCACTTCTCGCAGATCACACCGCGATGCTTGAGGCGCTTGTACTTGCCGCACAGGCATTCATAGTCCTTGATAGGGCCAAAGATCTTGGCGCAAAAGAGGCCGTCGCGCTCGGGCTTGAAAGTGCGGTAGTTGATCGTCTCGGGTTTTTTGACCTCGCCGAAAGACCACGAACGGATCTTCTCGGGCGAAGCCATGCCAATCTTGATGGCATCGAAATGCTCATCCGGCGTGAACTGCTTGAACAGGTCTAGTAACGATTTCATGTGTAAATCCTCTTAATCAGTTGAGGACAGGGCAGATTGCATCGCAATCCTGCCCTGTCCCGCAAGGCCACTGGACTAGCTGCGCTCAAGTTCCATGTCGATACCGAGCGAGCGAATTTCTTTCACCAGCACGTTGAACGACTCCGGCATGCCCGCGGTGATCGCGTGTTCGCCCTTGACAATGCTTTCGTACACCTTGGTACGGCCGACCACGTCATCAGACTTGACCGTGAGCATTTCCTGCAACACGTAGGCAGCGCCGTAAGCTTCCAGCGCCCACACTTCCATTTCGCCGAAACGCTGGCCACCGAACTGGGCCTTGCCGCCCAGCGGCTGCTGCGTGACCAGGCTGTAGGGGCCGGTCGAGCGGGCATGCATCTTGTCGTCCACCAGATGGTGAAGTTTCAAAAAGTGCATGTAGCCGACCGTCGTCGTGCGCTCGAAAGCATCACCAGTGCGTCCGTCATACAGCTGTGCCTGGGTACGCGTAGGCGTCAGACCCTTGGCCTTGGCAACCGCATCGGGATACGCCAGTTGCAGCATGGTCATGATTTCTTCTTCCGAAGCACCATCAAACACCGGCGTGGCAAAAGGCACGCCACCGGTCAGGTTTTGGGCCATCTCGACCACCTGCTCGTCCGACAGCGAAGCCAGGTCTTCCGTACGGCCCGACTTGTTGTAAAGCGTGTCCATGAACTGACGCAATTCAGCCACCTTGGATTCAGCCTGCAGCATGTCGCCAATCCGCTGGCCCAGACCTTTGGCGGCCCAGCCCAGGTGGACTTCCAGCACCTGACCGACGTTCATGCGCGAAGGCACGCCCAGCGGATTCAGCACGATGTCGCACGGCGTCCCGTCGGCCATGTGGGGCATGTCTTCAACCGGAACGATCTTGGACACCACACCCTTGTTGCCGTGACGGCCGGCCATTTTGTCGCCGGGCTGCAAGCGGCGCTTGACAGCCAGGTAAACCTTGACCATCTTGAGCACGCCGGAAGGCAACTCGTCGCCCTGCGTCAGCTTCTTGCGCTTTTCCTCGAAAGACAAATCGAAGCTGTGGCGCGTCTGCTCCATCGAGTTCTTGATGCTTTCCAGTTGCGAAGCGACTTCGTCATCTGCAGGACGGATGTCAAACCAGTGGTACTTCTCGACGTCAAGCAGATAGGCCTTGTCGAGTTTCGTGCCCTTGGCAAGCTTTTTCGGACCGCCATTGGCAATCTTGCCAGTCAGCAGCTTTTCGATACGGTCAAACGCATCGGCTTCGACGATGCGCAACTGATCATTCAGGTCCAGACGGTAGCGCTTGAGCTCATCGTCGATGATCTGCTGGGCACGCTTGTCGCGCACGATGCCTTCACGGGTGAAGACCTGCACGTCGATGACGGTGCCTGACGAACCCTGGCTGACGCGCAGCGAGGTGTCCTTCACATCGCTGGCTTTTTCGCCAAAGATAGCGCGCAGCAGTTTTTCTTCCGGCGTCAGAGTGGTCTCGCCTTTTGGCGTGACCTTGCCGACCAGCGTATCGCCCGGCTGGACTTCGGCACCAACATAAATAATGCCGGATTCGTCCAGACGGTTGAGCTGCTGCTCGGACAGATTGGGAATGTCGCGGGTGATTTCCTCGGAACCCAGCTTGGTGTCACGCGCCATGACGACGAGTTCTTCAATATGAATCGAGGTGTAGCGGTCTTCAGCCACCACGCGCTCGGAAATCAGGATCGAATCCTCGAAGTTGTAGCCGTTCCACGGCATGAAGCCGATCAGCATGTTCTGGCCAATGGCGATTTCGCCCAGGTCGGTCGATGCGCCGTCAGCCACCACGTCACCCTTGGCCAGCCTGTCGCCCATCTTGACGATGGGGCGCTGGTGGATGTTGGTGTTCTGATTGGAACGCTGGTACTTGATCAGGTTGTAGATGTCCACGCCAATTTCACCGGCGAGGGCTTCTGCATCATTGACGCGGACCACGATGCGGGTGGCATCGACATAATCAACGATACCGCCACGGGTGGCCGTGACGACCGTGCCCGAGTCCACTGCCGCCACGCGCTCGATACCGGTGCCGACGAGCGGCTTTTCCGGACGCAGCACGGGCACAGCCTGACGCGACATGTTGGCACCCATCAGCGCGCGGTTTGCGTCGTCATGCTCCAGGAAAGGAACCAGCGAAGCCGCGACCGACACGATCTGCGCCGGTGACACGTCCATGTACTGGACGCGCTCTGCGCTCACCAAGATTGACTCGCCTTTTTCACGGGCGGATACCAGGTCGCCCGTGAGGCGGCCTTCCTTGTCGAGTGCAGCATTGGCCTGGGCAATCACGTACTTGCCTTCTTCGATGGCCGACAGGTAGTCGATGTCCATCGTCACCTTGCTGTCAGACACCCGGCGGTACGGTGTTTCAATGAAACCGTAGTCGTTCAGGCGAGCGTACAGGGCCAGCGAGTTGATCAGGCCGATGTTCGGACCTTCAGGCGTTTCAATCGGGCAGACGCGGCCGTAATGGGTCACGTGCACGTCTCGCACCTCAAAACCTGCACGTTCGCGTGTCAAACCACCGGGGCCAAGGGCCGAAACACGGCGCTTGTGGGTGATCTCCGCCAGCGGATTGGTCTGGTCCATGAACTGCGACAGCTGCGACGCACCGAAGAATTCCTTCAGGGCGGCCGAAATTGGCTTGCTGTTGATCAGGTCATGCGGCATGAGCGGCTCTTGCTCAGCCTGGCCCAGACGTTCCTTGACAGCTTTTTCAATGCGTGCCAGACCGGTGCGGTACTGGTTTTCAGCGAGTTCGCCAACGCAACGCACGCGGCGATTTCCCAGGTGGTCGATGTCATCGACTTCGCCATTGCCGTTGCGCAGGTCCACCAGAATCTTGACGACTGCCAGGATGTCCTCGTTGGTCATGACCATCGGGCCGGTGGATTCGTCACGGCCCACTCGGGCATTGAACTTCATGCGGCCCACGCGCGACAGGTCGTAGGTGTCCGGGTTGTAGAAAAGACGCTGGAACAGGGCCTGGACCGCATCTTCGGTTGGCGGCTCGCCGGGGCGCATCATGCGGTAGATGGCTACGCGAGCGGCAAACTCGTCAGCCGTTTCGTCGGCACGCAGGGTTTGCGAAATGTACGCACCCTGGTCAAGTTCGTTGGTGTACAGCACCTGGACATCATTGATGCCGGCGACACGCAGCTTTTTCAGCAAGGCTTCGGTCAACTCTTCGTTGGCCTTGGCAATGATCTCGCCGGTGTCCGTGTCAATGATGTTCTTGGCAACGACGCGGCCAACCAGGAAATCTTCCGGCACACTGATGCTGGTGGTTCCGCTTTGCTCGAGTTCGCGGGTATGGCGAACCGTGATGCGCTTGTCCTTGGCGACCACGACCTTGCCAGCCTTGTCAGTGAGATCAAAACGGGCGACTTCGCCGCGCATGCGCTCAGCCACGAACTCCATTTGTGCACCACTGTCCATCAGGCGGAAATTGTCAAAGACAAAAAAGTTCGCCAGGATTGATTCGTGGTTCAGGCCGATAGCCTTGAGCAGGATGGTGACCGGCATCTTGCGGCGACGGTCAACACGGAAGTAGAGGATGTCTTTCGGATCAAATTCAAAGTCCAGCCATGAACCACGGTAGGGGATGATGCGAGCCGAGAACAGCAGTTTGCCCGAGCTGTGCGTTTTCCCCTTGTCATGTTCAAAGAACACACCCGGTGAGCGGTGCAACTGGGACACAATGACACGCTCGGTGCCGTTGATGACGAACGAGCCCTTGTCGGTCATGAGCGGCACTTCGCCCATGTAGACTTCCTGCTCCTTGACTTCCTTGACAACCTTGGACTGCGACGTCGATGACTCGCGGTCATAAATGATCAGTTGCACCTTGGCGCGCACGGCCGAGGCGAACGTCAGGCCACGCGTCTGGCATTCGCGCACATCGAAGGCCGGTTTGGCCAGGTTGTACTCGATAAATTTCATCTCGACAAAACCGTTGTGCGAGACAATGGGAAAGGCGTTTTGAAAAGCAGCTTGCAGGCCTTCAAGCATGCGTTTTTGAGGCGCACGATCGGCTTGCAGGAATGCGATATACGCATCTTTCTGCATTTGCAGCAAGTAGGGAACCGCCAACACGCTTTCGCGGTTGCCGAAGCTTTTACGGATTCGTTTGCGTTCGGTGAAGCTGTAACTAGAAGTTAGGGCCATGAGTTCTCCGTAATGATGGGCTCTGGGACTCTCGAGCCTGAATACACCACGTATTCAGGCAACTTGGTGGTTGGCCACTACCAACCATGGCGGACGGTGATGCATTGCACAGCACCCGAACCAAGGCGTTTCTGCAGTCGGGAATTCAGAAAACACTGGAAAAAAGACTTGTAATCCTTTTTCCACTATTTTTTTATTCCGCGTAAAAGACACTTGTCTTTTTGGGGTGTAAAAGTAAGCGCAGGAGGCAGTGCACTTGGCTGGGCCTCAAACGGGGAAAGGCTGGAAGCCCTTTTGAGGGTTTCCAGCCTTCGCGCAACGCAAGAATTACTTGAGTTCGACTTTCGCGCCGGCGTCTTCCAGCTTCTTCTTGGCAGCTTCGGCGTCGGCCTTGCTGACAGATTCCTTGACGTTCTTTGGAGCGCCGTCGACCAAGTCCTTGGCTTCTTTCAAGCCCAGACCGGTCAGTTCACGCACTGCCTTGATAACCTGCACTTTTTGTGCGCCAGCTTCGAGCAGAACGACATTGAATTCGGTCTTTTCTTCAGCAACAGCAGCACCTGCACCGCCGCCACCAGCAGCGGGAGCGGCCATGGAAGCTGCGCTCACGCCAAATTTCTCTTCGATGGCTTTCACCAGGTCGTTGAGTTCGAGGACCGTCATGCTGTCCAGCACGGTCAAAAATGCGTCTTTGTCGAATGCCATTTTGAATTCCTAAAAAAATTTCTTTAACAGTTGGAGACAAGGCTTGCGCTGTACGCTTCAGCCTGTCACGCAAAGGTCAGTTTGTTACGCCGCTGGGGCTTCTGCAGCTTCGGCGGCGGGCTCTGCAGCCTCTGCCACTTGTTCTGCACCGGCACCACGTTGCGCGGACAATGCTGCAAGAACAGCAGCGGTACGCGAAATAGGTGACATCAGCAAGCCACACAACTGGGCCAACAACACTTCCTTGGAAGGGATACTCGCCAGTTGCTTGACGCCCTCGATGTCCAGGGTTTTCCCAGCAAATGCACCTGCGCGGATCACCAACTTGTCGTTGGTTTTCGCGAAGTCAGCCACTACTTTTGCAGCAGCGACGGCATCAATGGAAAAGCCGTAGATCAGCGGACCGGTCATCTGGTCGGACAAGACTTCAAAGCTGCTTCCTGCCACGGCGCGGCGGGCCAGGGTGTTTTTCAGAACACTCAGGGTCACGCCTTTTTCGCGGGCTTGGCTGCGCAGCTTGGTCATGTCAGCGACCGTGATACCACGGTATTCCGCCATCACGAGCGTTTGAGCTTTAGCGGCGAGGCCTGTCACTTCATCAATGACGGCTTGTTTCTCACTGCGGTTGAGACTCAAGGTCTACTCCTTAAAAATGTGCTGTCGGGTTTTGGCAAATTTGCATCTGCACTCAGCCCTTCAACACGCTCATGTTCAGCGACCAACTGTTTTCAGATTCTTTTCAAAACCATTCAAGCAGCGGGACCGCCATCTGCGTTGGCTGTCTTTCGATTAAGCACACAGTCCGAATGATTTATTAAGACTGTACACACCAACGGTCCTGGATGACCTGCCAAGGAAAACCCCGGCAGCCCACCACCCTGAACAACGCCTAAGCATTGTTCAAATTTTGTCTTTAGGCTGTGATGGATTGTGTGTCAACGCGAACGCCCACACCCATCGTTGACGAGACGGCAACCTTCTTCAAGTACACACCCTTGCTGGTAGCAGGCTTGGCCTTGATCAGCGCGTCGATCAATGCAGCCAGATTGCCTTGCAGCTTTTCTGTGTCAAACGAGCGACGACCGATGGTGCCATGCACGATACCAGCCTTGTCAACACGGAACTGGACCTGACCGGCTTTTGCGTTGCGCACAGCGGTCGCAACGTCAGGCGTCACGGTGCCGACCTTGGGGTTAGGCATCAGACCGCGTGGGCCAAGGATCTGGCCCAGGGTACCGACGATACGCATGGCATCAGGAGAAGCAATGACCACATCAAAGTCCATCTTGCCAGCCTTGATATCGGCAGCCAGATCGTCCATGCCGACAATATCAGCACCTGCGGCTTTGGCTTCTTCAGCCTTGGCACCCTGGGCGAATACGGCAACACGCTTGGTCTTGCCGGTGCCATTGGGCATTACAACTGCACCACGAACAACCTGGTCGGATTTCTTGGCATCGATGCCAAGTTGCACGGCCACATCGATAGACTCATCGAACTTGGCGACAGCGAACTCTTTGACAAGTCCCAGTGCGTCAGGCAATGCGTACAGCTTGTTGCTGTCAACTTTGTCACCGACGGTTTTTTGACGTTTGGTCAGCTTGCTCATACAACACCCTCCACCGTCACACCCATGGAACGGGCAGAACCGGCAATAGTACGGACTGCGGCATCCAGATCAGCAGCAGTCAAATCTTTCATCTTGGCTTTGGCGATATCTTCCAGCTGTGCGCGGGTGATCTTGCCAACCTTCGCGGAATGCGGCGTGGCCGATCCCTTGTCAAGTTTGATGGCTTTCTTAATCATGGAGACAGCAGGAGGCGTCTTGATGATGAAGGTAAAGCTCTTGTCAGCATAAGCGGTAATCACTACGGGTAGTGGTGTGCCCGGCTCAATGCCTTGGGTCTGGGCATTGAATGCCTTGCAGAACTCCATGATGTTCAAACCGCGTTGACCCAAAGCGGGTCCGATCGGTGGGGATGGATTGGCCTTGCCAGCTGGAACTTGCAGCTTAACGAAGCCGACGATTTTTTTCGCCATACTTTTCTCCTTGCGGGTCATAACGCCTGAGATCTGTCAAACGACAGCTCACAAGCTTCCCGGGGGTTACACAACTCAAAACGGATTCTTTGGAATCCTTCACGCCGAGTTGCAAGGCGCAAAATTTTATCTAATCATTCCCAAGTGTTTACTTGGCTTGTTACGAAAAGAAGTGGGTATCAGGTTTTTTCGATCTGGCTGAATTCAAGCTCAACCGGCGTCGCCCGTCCGAAAATCGTGACCGACACACGGACCTTGTTCTTCTCGTAGTTGACTTCTTCCACAGTGCCATTGAAATCGGTGAACGGTCCATCCTTGACGCGGACGTATTCTCCCGTTTCAAACTCGACTTTGTGGCGAGGCTTGTCAGTACCAACCTGCATCTGGCTGACGATCTTTTGCACTTCTTCTTCAGAAATTGGGGAGGGACGGTTTTTTGCACCGCCGACGAAACCCGTGACTTTGTTGGTGTGCTTTACCAAGTGCCAGGTCTCGTCATCCATGACCATTTCGACCAACACATAACCAGGGAAGAATCGACGTTCTGTCGTCTTCTTCTGGCCATTCTTGATTTCTACCACTTCTTCGGTAGGCACCAGGAAGCGCCCAAACTTGGATTGCATGCCGGCACGGTTGATGCGCTCGACGATATTGCGTTCTGCCGCTTTTTCCATGCCGGAATAAGCGTGAACAACATACCATTGCATGCCAGGGGCCAACGCATGGGATGCATCAGCTACAACGACATCTCTGGCGGTCGTATCGTTCAGATCACTCATTATCTTTTCCATCCCAGGATCAAGTCGTAAAACACCCATTCGAGCGTCTTGTCCGTGAGCCACAAAAACAATGCCATCACCACCACAAAGCCGAATACGTAAGCCGTCATCTGGACAGCCTCTTTCCGCTCAGGCCAGACAACTTTTTTAACTTCACGGACCGAGTCACGACCGAAGGCCAGAAACTGCCTGCCAAGTTCTGACGATACAAAAACAAGAACAGCGACAACCAGACCAACAAGCAAGACACCCCACTGCACTAACTGACCTTGCTTGGCCAGCAGATAAAAACCGACAAGAGAGGCCAGCACCAGCACCACAGCCAAGCCCAGCTTGGCTTTGTCCGCATTGGTGCTGACGGTTTCAACTTGAGTAGAGGCCATAGTTGCCGAATTTCCTGTTCAATCTTCGTGCATCCTTGCAGACGCTTGAGCCCACCCGAAGCTTTCAACTCCTGGCGGGCTTGCTTATTATCTTTTCAAACCATCTTCGATGTTGACAACCTCAACAATCGGGTGGCAGGGGCAGAAGGAATCGAACCATCAACCTTCGGTTTTGGAGACCGACGCTCTGCCAATTGAGCTATACCCCTGCATCAAACTTTTAACCAATTAATTACGCGAGGATCTTGGCAACAACGCCAGCGCCCACGGTACGGCCACCTTCGCGGATGGCGAAGCGCAGGCCTTCTTCCATGGCAATCGGGTTGATCAGCTTCACGGTGATCGACACGTTGTCGCCTGGCATGACCATTTCCTTGCCTTCTGGCAACTCGATCGCACCCGTCACGTCCGTCGTGCGGAAGTAAAACTGCGGGCGGTAGTTGTTGAAGAAAGGCGTGTGGCGGCCACCCTCGTCCTTGGACAAGACATAGATCTCGCCAGTGAAGTGCGTGTGTGGCTTGATCGTGCCGGGCTTGCACAGCACTTGGCCGCGCTGCACGTCTTCACGCTTGGTGCCGCGCAGCAAGATGCCGACGTTGTCGCCCGCCTGGCCCTGGTCGAGCAGTTTGCGGAACATTTCCACGCCGGTGCAGATGGTCTTTTGCGTATCGGCAATACCGACGATCTCGATTTCTTCGCCGACCTTGACAATGCCGCGCTCGATACGGCCGGTCACCACGGTGCCGCGACCGGAAATCGAGAACACGTCTTCCACGGGCATCAGGAAGGCGCCGTCAATCGCGCGCTCTGGCAGTGGGATGTAGTTATCGAGGGCGTCGGCCAGCTTCATGATGGCTTCCTCACCCAGCGGGCCCTTGTCGCCTTCGAGGGCGAGCTTGGCAGAGCCGTGAATGATGGGGGTGTCGTCACCCGGGAAATCGTACTTGTCGAGCAGCTCGCGCACTTCCATTTCGACGAGTTCCAACAACTCGGCGTCGTCAACCATGTCGCACTTGTTCAGGAACACGATGATGTAAGGCACGCCCACCTGGCGGGCCAGCAAGATGTGCTCGCGCGTCTGGGGCATCGGGCCGTCAGCGGCCGAGCACACCAAGATAGCGCCGTCCATCTGCGCTGCACCGGTGATCATGTTCTTCACATAGTCAGCGTGGCCTGGGCAGTCGACGTGGGCGTAATGGCGCGCAGCCGTTTCGTACTCGACGTGGGCGGTGTTGATCGTGATGCCGCGCGCTTTTTCTTCAGGTGCCGCATCGATTTGATCGTAGGCCTTGGCTTCGCCGCCGAACTTGGCCGCCAGCACGGTCGCAATCGCCGCCGTCAGCGTGGTCTTGCCATGGTCAACGTGGCCAATCGTGCCAACGTTCACGTGCGGCTTGGTCCGCGAAAATTTCTCTTTTCCCATTTTCAACTCCGAAAAGTTACAAAACTAGTTAACAAACCACCGTTAGCTGCACAGACACACTGCAACCAACTTAAAAATGGTGCCCATTCCGGGAATCGGACCCGGGACCTCTCCCTTACCAAGGGAGTGCTCTGCCACTGAGCCAAATGGGCTGAATTCAAAAACTCTCTTGCGGCAAACGATGCAATGCTGACCTGCAAATTTCCAAGTGCCTCAGCACTCTGGAGCGGGAGACGGGAATCGGACCCGCGTCATTAGCTTGGAAGGCTAGGGTTCTACCATTGAACTACTCCCGCGCAGCCCTGCCAGATCAACTCACACTCAACTCACCTTACAACCCAAAAACTACACGAAACTGTCAAGCTGCGATGCAAACTCAAGAGAATCATTCAGAATTTGGTGGATGGGGCTGGATTCGAACCAGCGTACGCGTTAGCGAACAGATTTACAGTCTGCCTCCTTTAACCACTCGGACACCCATCCTTCAAGCGAATCACGGATTATGCCACTCTTTTTCAAGAAAATATGGATCTCGTTAACAACCCAGCTTTAATCTTTAACACGCCGTGAAACGCTTTCACAAACTGGCAATCAAGCCTTTGGATGTGCCTGACGCCACTCGCGCGCCTGCGAGAAATGCCCGCAGCCAATAAAAGGCAATGGCGGGCGCATGGCGGACAGCGGCGAGGGATGGTTGGCCACAAGCACCTTGTGGCGCGCCTCGTCGATCAGCACGCGCTTGGACTGCGCATGCGCGCCCCAGAGCATGAACAGCACGGCATGATCGCCGGCTGAAACCTGGCGGATCACGTTGTCTGTCAGCATTTCCCAGCCCTTGCCGGCATGACTGGCAGCCTTGCCCTCTTCCACCGTCAGGCAGGTGTTGAGAAGCAAAATGCCATGGGTGGCCCAGTTGACCAGACTGCCGCCAGGCACCGGAAATTTGGGCGGTGGCGTGCCCAGGTCGCGCTGCAGCTCCTTGAAGATATTGCGCAGCGACGGCGGCAGCGCCACACCGGGCGCCACAGAGAACGCCAGCCCTTCGCCCTGCCCCCGCCCATGGTAGGGGTCCTGGCCCAGAATAACGACCCGCACCGATTGGGCGGACGTCAGTTCAAGCGCACGTAAAGGCTGCGGCGGAAAGATCACTGCGCCAGCCTCCAGACGGGCGCGCAGAAATGTCAGCAGCTTGTGCCCGGTGGCACTGGCAAAAAATTCGTCCACGGCCGGGTTCCAGTCAAGCGCAACCGGCCAGTGCGACGGATCGGCACTCATCAACTGGCCGGAATTTGTGGCCTCCGACGTTGGGGAAAAATTTTCCTGCGCCATCACACGCTCCTTTGTTTACTCACCAAACAGTTCGACCAGTGCCTCGCCCGGTTCGTCGGCGCGCATGAAGGCTTCGCCAACCAGGAAGGCGTTGATATTGACATCGCGCAGGCGCTTGACGTCTTCTGGCGTCATGATGCCCGACTCGGTCACCAGCAGACGCTCTGCAGGCACCTTGCCCATCAGCGACAGCGTGGTGTCCAGCGAGACCTCGAAGGTGTTCAGGTTGCGGTTGTTGATGCCGATCAGCGGCGTTTTGAGCATGAGCGCCCGCGCCAGTTCCGCCTCGTCATGCACCTCGACCAGCACCGCCATGTCGAGCGACATCGCCAGCGCCTCGAAAGCCTTCATTTGCGCATCGTCCAGGCAAGCGGCGATCAGCAGGATGCAGTCGGCGCCCATGACGCGCGATTCATAGATCTGGTAGGCGTCGATGATGAAGTCTTTGCGCAACACCGGCAGGCTGCACGACGCTCGGGCCTGCTTCAGGTAGTCGATACTGCCCTGGAAAAACTGCTGGTCGGTCAGCACCGACAGGCAGGCTGCGCCGGCCTCGGCATAGCTTTGCGCAATGTCGGCGGGAATGAAATCGCTGCGCAGCACGCCCTTGGACGGGCTGGCCTTCTTGATTTCTGCAATCACGGCGGGTTTGCCTGCCGCGATCCTGGCGCGCAGCGCGCCGACGAAGTCGCGGGTCTGGACGCGCGATTCGGCGTCCTGGCGCATTGCTGCCAGCGGCTTGCGGTTAAGGGCGTCGGCGACTTCCAGGCGCTTGACGGCAATGATCTTGTTCAAAATGTCACTCATGGGATTCCAGTGGTGGGATTGCGGGCGATGGCTGGGCCTGCCCGGCGGATGAAACGAAGGACTCGGATGAGCCGTTTTTGAGGATTTTCAAAAAGATGCGGTGCATGACGAATCCGGCGACGATAAACACCAGCGACACGCCCGGCGCAATCCAGACACCGGGATCGCGCCATGCTGCCTTAAGCCGAAACCGACTGGCTGAAGGCGACCAATTGCGCCAGTTTAGCCTTGGCGGCTCCTGATTCGATAGCGGTTCGTGCTTTGTGCACGCCCTCCTTCATCGAATTGACGACATTGGCGGCATACAGTGCCGCGCCGGCATTCAGAATCACGATGTCGCGCGGGGCGCCCGGCTGGTTGTCGAGCACGCCCATCAGCATGGCCTTGGACTGCTCGGGTGTTTCAACCCGCAGGGCGCGGTTGCCGGCCATCGACAGGCCGAAGTCTTCAGGATGGATTTCGTATTCGATGATCTCGCCGTCCTTGAGTTCGCCGACCACGGTGGCCGCGCCCAGGCTGACCTCGTCCATGCCGTCCTTGCCATAAACCACCAGCGCGTGCTCGGCGCCCAGGCGCTGCAGGGCGCGGACCTGGATGCCGACCAGGTCGGGGTGGAACACGCCCATCAGGATATTTGGGGCACTGGCCGGGTTGGTCAGCGGGCCGAGGATGTTGAAGATCGTGCGAATGCCGAGTTCCTTGCGCACCGGCGCGACGTTCTTCATGGCCGGATGGTGGTTTGGCGCAAACATGAAGCCGACGCCCACTTCGGCGATGCAGCGGGCAATCGCCTCGGGCGCCAGCTTGAGCGAAATGCCCAGTGACTCGACCACGTCGGCGCTGCCGGACTTGCTGCTGACACTGCGCCCGCCGTGCTTGCTGACCCGGGCGCCGGCCGCCGCCGCTACGAACATGGCGCAGGTCGAGATGTTGAAGGTGTGCGAGCCGTCACCGCCGGTGCCGACGATATCGACCAGATGCGTCTTGTCGGCAACATGCACCTTGGTGGAGAACTCGCGCATCACCTGCGCGGCGGCGGTGATTTCGCCGATGGTTTCCTTCTTCACGCGCAGGCCGGTGATCAGCGCTGCCGTCATGAGCGGCGACATTTCTCCGCTCATGATGAGCCGCATGATGTGCAGCATTTCGTCATGGAAAATCTCGCGGTGCTCGATGGTGCGTTGCAGCGCTTCGCTGGCCGTGATCTTGTGGCTGTGGGGCATGGGGTTTCCTGTTCGGCTTTTTGTTGATGTGAAGGATCAGGTCGTCGGATGATCGGAAAAGGCCAGCTTCAGGCCGAACCCGATGAACATCAGGCCGGCGGCGCGCTCCAGCCCCTGCAGGACATGTTGGACCGACGCCATGCGCCCGGCCATCCAGGCAGCCACTGCGGCCCAGCCAATGTTGACCCACAGGGCATTGAAGTTGAACAGCAGGCCAAGCAGCAGGAACGCCAGCGCTTTGTGTTGCACACCGGGCGCGATGAACTGCGGCACGAAGGCCAGGAAAAACAGCGCGACCTTGGGATTGAGCGCATTCGTCCAGAAACCCTGGAAAAATACACGTTTTAGGGCCTTTGCGCTTTCCGGATAAGCGCGAACAGCTATTGAATTAATAGCAATAGATGCACCCGGCGATGGAGCGCGTGCCAGCAGCATGCGCAGGCCGATCCACACCAGATAGGCGGCGCCTACCCATTTGAGCAGGGTGAACGCGGTGGCGGACGCCGCCATCAGCGCGCTCACGCCAATCGCTGCGGCAAAGATATGCACAAAGCACCCGGCCGTGATGCCCAGGGCCGCGACTATTCCCGTGCGGGCGCCCGAACGCAGCGCATTCGTCACGATGTAAAGCACATCGGGGCCAGGCGTCAGGTTGAGCACCAGGCCGGCGACGACAAACAGCGCAAGGTGGTCAATGCCCATGGACTGGTGCCGGCTTCAGGCGTTGAAAAACTGGCGGATCGTGGCAACTGCGCCATCGACACCAGCGGCATCAACATCCAGGTGGGTGACAAACCGCAGGCGGTACAGCCCCGTGGCCTGAACGCCGTGCGCCGCCAGATGCTGCAGCAAGGCAGCCGACTGGTGGCGCGCGGCCCCGCTCAGGTCAACAAACACGATGTTGGTCTGCGGTGCCTCGACCTGCAGGCCTTCGATGCCTGCCAGCCCGTCGGCCAGCCGCTGCGCCAGCGCATGGTCTTGCGCCAGCCGCACGACATGGTGGTCCAGCGCATGCGAGGCGGCCGCCGCCAGCATGCCGGCCTGACGCATGCCACCGCCGGCCATTTTGCGGATGCGGTGCGCGCGCGCAATGAACTCACGCGAGCCGCACAGCGCTGAGCCAACCGGCGCGCCCAGCCCCTTGCTGAAGCACACCGACACGCTGTCAAAACACTGGGCGATGCGCCGCGCTTCGGTGAAGGCATCACTGCCGGTTTGCAGCGCCTGCGCCACGGCGGCATTGAACAGCCGCGCGCCGTCCAGATGCCGCATCAAACCCCGGTCTTTCGCCAGTTGCGTCGCCTGCTGCAGATAGTCAAACGGCAGCAGCTTGCCGCCCAGTGTGTTTTCCAGCGCCAGCAGCCGTGTGCGGGCGAAATGCGCGTCGTCGGGCTTGATGGCCGCGTCGATGTCAGACAGCAGCAGTGTGCCGTCTGGCTGGTGGTTCAGCGGCTGCGGCTGCACGCTGCCGAACACCGCCGCGCCGCCGCCTTCCCAGCGGTAGCAATGCGCTTGCTGGCCGACGATGTATTCATCGCCGCGCTGGCAGTGCGCAAGGATGGCGCACAGGTTGCTTTGCGTGCCGGTGGGCACGAACAGCGCGGCCTCGAAACCCAGCAGACCGGCGATTTTTTCCTGCAAGGCATTGACGCTCGGGTCGCCGCCAAACACATCGTCGCCCAGCGGGGCCGCCAGCATGGCGTCGCGCATGGCCGGCGTCGGTTGCGTGACGGTGTCGCTGCGCAGATCAATCATTTTTTCAGTCATTTTGGCCTTTGGCGCAAGGTGGACGGGCACAAGCAGCTATTGATTCGGTAGCAAGCATCACGCCTGCTGCGCCAGGAAATTTTTCAGCATCGCATGGCCATGCTCGGTCAGGATGGATTCCGGATGAAACTGCACGCCCTGGATCGGCAGCGTCTTGTGCCGCACGCCCATGATTTCGCCATCGTCGGTCCAGGCGGTGACTTCGAGCACCTCGGGGCAGGACGATTTTTCAATCGCCAGCGAGTGGTAGCGGTTCACCGTGAACTGCTCCGGCAGGCCGGCGAACACGCCCTGCTGCGTGGTGGTGATGACGCTGGTCTTGCCATGCATCAACTCCTGCGCGCGGATGATCTTGCCGCCAAACGCCGCGCCTATCGCCTGATGCCCCAGGCAGACGCCCAGAATCGGCAGCTTGCCAGCAAAGTGCTGGATCGCCGCGACCGAAATCCCGGCCTCGGCCGGCGAGCACGGGCCGGGCGAGATCACCAGGCGGTCGAGCTGCCCGGCGTCGAGTCTGGCGGCCATGTCGGCCACGGTGATCTCGTCGTTGCGGAACACTTCCACCTCGGCGCCCAGTTCGCCAAAATACTGGACGATGTTGTAGGTAAAGCTGTCGTAGTTATCGATCATCAAAAGTTTCATGGCGGGCTTCCTTCCTGGCGCAGGCGCTTGAATTCGCCATGCTCAAATTCAATGGACGCGTCAATCATCGCGCGGTAGGCGGCCTCGATCACGGCTTCGGGCGCGCCCTGCTCTGCCGCCATGGCTTTGACCCGCTCGACGATGAAGTCGATGCGCGCCTGGTCATGCACCTGATCGGCCGCCTGCTTGATGCGCGCGGCTTGCGTCATGTAGCCGCTGCGTTCGGCCATCAGCGCGACGATGCGCTCGTCCAGTGCGTCGATGTTGCGGCGCACGTCGGCCATGCTTTCGCAGTGTTCCACTTTATGCATCAGGGCCATGGCGATCACTCCAGCCCTTCTTCGACCAGTTCACTGGCGCGCAGCAGCGCGCGCGCCTTGGCTTCGGTTTCTTTCCATTCAAGTTCGGCCACCGAGTCGGCGACCACGCCGGCCGCGGCCTGCACATACAGCGTGCCGTCCTTGATGATGCCGGTGCGGATCGCAATCGCCACGTCCATGTCACCGGCGTAGCTGAGGTAGCCGCAGGCGCCACCGTACAGGCCGCGCTTGGTCGGCTCCAGCTGGTCGATCAGCTCCATCGCATGCACTTTCGGCGCGCCGGTCAGCGTGCCGGCCGGAAAGGTCGCCTTGAGCACGTCCATGCTCGTCATACCGTCATTCAAAATGCCCTCGACGTTGCTGACGATATGCATCACATGGCTGTAGCGCTCGACGGCAAAGGCTTCGGTCACCTTCACCGTGCCGGTCTTGGCGATGCGGCCAATGTCGTTGCGCGCCAGGTCGATCAGCATGACGTGCTCGGCACGCTCCTTCGGGTCGTTGATCAGCTCAATCTCGGCGGCCTTGTCGGCTTCCAGCGACGAGGCGCGCGGCCGGGTGCCGGCCAGCGGGCGGATGGTGATCTTTTGCCCCTGCTCGACCTGCTCCTGACGCACCAGGATCTCGGGCGAGGCGCCGACCACATGGAAGTCGCCAAAGTGGTAGTAGTACATGTACGGCGACGGGTTGAGCGAACGCAGCGCGCGGTACAGCGACAGCGGCGACTCGGTGTAGCGCTTTCGGATGCGCTGGCCGACCTGCACCTGCATGAAGTCGCCGCCTTCGATCAGCTTCTTGGCGCGCTCCACGGCGGCAATGTAGTCGGCCTTGGCGAATTCGCGCTCGGCCGGGTAGCCTTGGGAAGGCTTGACGACGGGCGCACTGACTGAATACTTCAGTTGCTCCTTGAGTTCACGCAGGCGCTTCTTGGCATTGGCATAGGCTTCGGGCCGTGCCGGGTCGGCATAGACGATGAGGTAGAGCTTGCCCGACAGGTTGTCGATGACCGCCAGTTCCTCGCACTGCAGCAGCAGGATGTCGGGACAGCCCAGCGTGTCGGGCGGGCAGGTGCTTTCGAGCTTTTTCTCGATGTAGCGCACCGCGTCATAGCCGAAGTAGCCCGCCAGACCGCCGCAAAAACGCGGCAATCCGGGCCGCAGCGCGACCTTGAAGCGCTGCTGGTAGTCGCTGATGAAGTCCAGCGGATTGGCTTTGGAGGTTTCAACCACCTGGCCATCGGTCACGACTTCGGTCAGCGTATCAACACCAAAGCCCGACGAGCGCAGCAGCGTGCGCGCCGGCAGGCCGATGAAGCTGTAGCGACCGAAACGTTCGCCGCCCACCACCGATTCGAGCAGGAAGCTGTACTTGCCGCCGTCTTTTGCATGGGCCAGCTTGAGGTAGAGCGACAGCGGGGTTTCCAGGTCGGCAAAGGCTTCGAGCATCAGCGGGATGCGGTTGTAGCCTTGCGCTGCAAGGCTCTTGAATTCAAGTTCGGTCATCACTGTGTGTCCTTTTACGGAAAAAGCGCTGCGTGTCAAAAACGCGGGCGTCCGTGATTCAAAATGCCCCGAAGTCCGGGGCCGGTAGACGCTTGGCGCAGGGCATGGGCGCATCAGTTCAGGAGATGGCAGCGGTGCCAGTGGCAAGGCAGGCTCAGGGCCATGCGCGCCTCAGGCGTGCCGTGAACGACAGGGGCGCCAAAGCCAGGCTCCCCGGCTTGCAAAAGCTGTTTGAACGATGTGTTGAATGGACATGTTGGCCAAAGTGTAGCAAACAGCCGCAGGCCCCGGCCCAGCACCGAAAAGTCACCGGGCTGCGCTGTGCGATTGGCAACCCTCATGGCAAACCCTTCTTGTGTGCGGGCGGGCAGGGACTGCACAATTGGCCTCGCCAGCGAGCCACCGTTCCATTCCAAATTTTCAGGAGCCTCTTCATGACTTTTCCCAATCGATGCCTGGCGGGCATGGCCGCCCTGATGCTGTCGGCAGGGCTTCTGGCAGCGCCGGTGGAGGTGTCGGGCATCACTCTCGCTGATCCGGTGGAACTGGCGGGCGCCAGGCTGCCGCTGAATGGCGTCGGCATCCGCTACAAGGCGGTGTTCAAGGTCTATGTCGCGGCGCTGTACCTTGAAAAAAAGGCCGCCACCCCGGAGGAGGTCTTTGCCGCGCCAGGTTCCAAGCGCATCAGCATCACAATGCTGCGCGAGATCGACTCGAATGAACTCGGCAAGAGCTTTACCAAGGCCTTTGAAGAAAACGCAGCCAGAAACGAGATGTCCCGGCTGATTCCGGGCCTGCTCAAGATGAGCCAGGTGTTTTCAGACCAGAAAAAAATGCTGCCGGGTGAAAACTTCACCCTTGACTGGATTCCCGGCACCGGCACCGTGATTTCGGTCAAGGGCAAGCCGCAGGGCGAGCCGGTCAAGGAAATCGAGTTTTACAACGCCATGCTGCGCATCTGGCTGGGCACCAAGCCGGCCGACTGGAAACTCAAGGAAGAGCTGCTGGGCAAGGCGGCCTGAACCCCTTCGGTTGCGGCGGCGCTGAGCAGCGTCAGCGCAGTTCAGCCAGTTCGGCCAGCGAATCGACAAAGCCGTCGGCATCCACCGCGCGCACCGGTTCGCCATGGTTGTAGCCGTAGGTCACCAGCAGCACCGGACAGCCCGCAGCGCGCGCCGCCCGGGCGTCGTTGCTGGAGTCGCCAATCATCAGCGTGCGGGATGGCTGCGTTTTCAGGAACTCGCAGGCCTTCAACAGCGGCAGCGGATCGGGCTTCTTGCGCTCGAACGAATCACCGCCGAAGACTTCGCTGAAAAACCCGTCCAGGTTTTTTTGCCTGAGCAGGGTGCGGGCAAAGGCCAGCGGCTTGTTGGTCAGGCAAACAAGCGGCAGCCCGCTTTTGCGCAGCGTGTCCAGGCCTTCCAGCACGCCCGGATAAAGCGTTGAATGCTGGCCATTGATGGCCGCATAGTGCCGCTGGTAGCTGGCCTGGGCGCGTTCGTAAAAAGCGACTGAATCAATAGCTGCATCTGCCCGTCCTGCTTGCGCAAACACATGATTCAGCACTGATTGCACAAGATGCTCGGAGCCCTTGCCGACCCTGCGGCCCACCTCGGCCGAACCGAGCGCCACGCCGGCGTATTCGGGCGGCAACACCTCGGCCAGCATCAGCCTGAGCGCCACCACGAAGTCGCCCAGCGTGTCGACCATCGTGCCGTCCAGATCAATGATGGCGGCGTCGTAGCGGCCGGAATGCAGGCAAACAGCAGGGGTCATCGGGTGGTTCGGTTCATTCAGTTAAACAAGGAAGGGCTGCATTGTGCCCGCAGGTCAAATCAGCCATGCCCCGGCAGGGTGTTGATTGGAATGCGCATGTATGCGATGCCGTTGTCGTCAGCCGGTGGCATCTCCCCGGCACGCACATTGACCTGGATCGCCGGCAGGATCAGCGTCGGCATGTCCAGAGTGGCATCGCGGGCCATGCGCATGGCCACAAATTCGTCTTCGCTGATACCGTCCCGCACGTGAATGTTGCGGGCGCGTTGCTCGGCCACCGTGGTCTGCCATGCGGGTTCGCGCGATGTCGGGGGGTAGTCGTGGCAAACGTAGACCACGGTGTCGGGCGGCAATTGCAGGATGCGGTGGATGGAGCGGTAAAGCTGATGCGCATCACCGCCTGGAAAATCGGCACGGGCCGTGCCCACGTCGGGCATGAACAGGGTGTCGCCGACAAACACCGCGCCTTCTACCCGATACGCCATGTCAGCCGGTGTGTGGCCCGGCACGAGCAGCGCCGTGGCCTGAACCCCGCCGATCATGAAAGTCTCGCCATCCTTGAACAGATGGTCAAACTGCTTGCCGTCGGGCATGAAGCTGCGTTCAAAATTAAACAGCTTGCTGAAGACCGTCTGCACTTCGCGGATGTGTTCGCCGATGGCGATGCGCCCGCCGATGCGTTCCTGCAGGTAATGCGCGCCTGACAAGTGGTCGGCATGGGCATGGGTTTCAAGAATCCAGTCCACTTGCAGCTGGTGCTCTTGCAGGAACGCCAGCACGCGTTCGGCCGATTCCGTGTGGGTGTGGCCGGACTTGAAATCGTAGTCAAGCACCGGGTCGATCACCGCCGCGTGGCGGCTGGCCTTGTCCCACAGCACATAGGTGACGGTGTGGGTGGCAGGGTCGAAAAACGCTTGGGTTTCAGCTTGGATGCGCATGTGAACCTTTTCAATGTATTGACCAATATTATATATACTGGTATATTAAAGTCAACTCAAACCTTGCAGGCAGCCAGATGCTACTTTCCCACCCCGTGATTGACACCGACACCTTGCGCCAAGGCGCAGCCCAGGCGGTTGCCGCCCTGAAGCTGCTGGCCAATGAAGACCGGCTGCTGCTGCTGTGCCAGCTGTCGCAAGGCGAGCTGTGCGTCAGCGAACTGGAGGCGCAGCTGGGCATTCGCCAGCCGACGCTGTCGCAGCAACTGGGCGTCCTGCGCGCCGAAGGCGTGGTGAACACGCGGCGCCAGGGCAAGAACATCTACTACAGCGTGGCTGACCCGGCGATGCTGGAAATCGTTGCGGTGCTGCACCGTCTTTACTGCCCGAAAGAAACCTCATGAACATCGACTGGAACCATTTCACGCCTTGGTCGTCACTGGCTGGCGGCGCTTTGATCGGGCTGGCGGCGGCCCTGTTTTTGCTGCTCAACGGGCGCATTGCCGGCATCAGCGGCGTGCTGGGCGGGCTGCTCAAGCCGGTCGGGGGCGACATCGCCTGGCGCGCGGCATTCGTTCTGGGCCTGGTCGGCGCGCCGCTGGTCTATGGCCTGTTCGCCGGGCTGCCGGTGCTGCAGATTGATGCGGATTACGCCGCCCTGATTGCGGCCGGTCTGCTGGTCGGCGTGGGAACGCGCTATGGTTCGGGCTGCACCAGCGGGCACGGCGTCTGCGGCGTGGCGCGCCTGTCGCCGCGCTCGCTGGTCGCCACCGCCTGCTTCATGGCCGCCGGCTTTGCCAGCGTGTTCGTGATCCGCCATCTCTTGAAAATCTGAGGAGACCCCATGCTTGCATTCACTTCCCTGCTCTCCGGCCTGGTGTTTGGCATCGGCCTGATGGTGTCCGGCATGGCCAATCCGGCCAAGGTGCTGGGCTTCCTTGACCTCTTCGGGCGCTGGGACCCGTCGCTGGCGCTGGTGATGGGCGGTGCGGTCGCCGTCAGCGCCGTGGCGTTTGCCATTGCCCGCCGGCGCAGCGCGTCGCTGCTGGGCGCCACCCTGAAACTGCCCACGGCGCGCCAGATCGACCGCCGGCTGGTCATGGGCAGCGTGCTGTTCGGCATCGGCTGGGGCATTGCGGGCTTTTGTCCGGGGCCGGCGCTGGTCGCGCTCGGCATGGGCGAGGCCAAGGCGCTGGTTTTCGTGGCGGCCATGCTGGCGGGCATGGGCCTGTTTGAATGGCTGGAAACAGCGCGGCGACCCGTGGCCGCGCCTGAGCGCTGAAATTACGGCCCAGCGCCTGCAGGGTTTTGACAGCCTTTCATGCTACTTAATTCATAGCTGCTTATGCAATCTGCGATTGCGGCAGCAGTCTTTTTAATGCCTGAAGTTGCCCTTAACGGTGAAAACTGACACCAGGACGCCCGACTCAGCCTTTGAGCGCGCTCCGCATGGCATCGATCACCGCCTGGTAATCAGGCTTGCCAAAGATGGCGCTGCCGGCCACGAAGGTGTCGGCGCCGGCATCGGCCACGCGGCGGATGTTGTCAATCTTGATGCCGCCATCGACTTCCAGCCGGATGTCACGGCCCGAGGCGTCGATTCGTTTGCGTGCCTGCTCGATCTTGCGCAATGCCGAGTCGATGAAGCTCTGGCCGCCAAAGCCGGGGTTGACGCTCATGATCAGGATCAGGTCGATGTCGTCAATTGTCCAGTCCAGCACGTCCAGCGGCGTGGCCGGGTTGAACACCAGCCCGGCCTTGCAGCCTTTGGCCTTGATGGCCTGCACGCTGCGGTGCACATGGCCGGACGCTTCGGGGTGAAAGCTGATCAGGTCGGCACCGGCATCGGCGAAGGCGGCGGCCAGGCTGTCAACCGGCTGGACCATGAGGTGCACGTCAATCGGCACGGCAGAGCCATCGGCGCGTTGGCAATGGGCTTTTAGCGCCTGGCAGACCATCGGCCCGAAGGTCAGGTTGGGCACGTAATGGTTGTCCATCACGTCGAAGTGAATCCAGTCGGCGCCGCCGGCAATGACGGCTTTGAGCTCTTCGCCCAGGCGGGCAAAGTCGGCGGACAAGAGGGACGGGGCAATGCGGTAGGTGGGCGTGGTGTGGGGCATGCGCAGGATTGTCGCAGCATGCAAAAAAAGGGTACCCCGTCGCAAGACCAGCGACGGGGCCGCGCCAACCCGGGGCGGTTAACATCACGGCCAACCGATTTTCCTGCTGCCCCTGCCATGCCCAAATACCAATTTTCCTGCGACGCCGCCCCCCTTTACCTGCCTGAGCAGTCAGCGCCGGAACAAGCCATCTACGGCTTTTCCTACACCGTGACCGTGACCAACACCGGCGAGGTCGCCGCCCAGCTGATTTCACGGCACTGGATCATCAGCGACGCCAATGGCCACACCGAAGAGGTCAAGGGCCTGGGCGTGGTCGGCCAGCAGCCGCTGCTCAAGCCCGGCGAGTCCTTCCAGTACACCAGCGGCTCGCGCCTGCGCACGGCCAGCGGCACCATGCACGGCAGCTATTTTTGCGTGGCCGAGGACGGCGAGCGCTTCGAAGCGGCGGTTTCCCTGTTTGTACTGGAAGCTTCCGATGCCAACGGCTCTTCCGGGCGCGTCCTGCATTGACCGGGTGGCAGTGAACTCTGCAATGAAGGACCTGGCGAGTCTGCTGGGGGCGCTGGACCCGGACGCCGGACTGGCGGACCGGCATGTCTGGCTGATCAAATTGTTCGAATGGATTCGCGGCGACCGGACCTCGGTTCAGGCCGCCGTAATTCGCGTGCAGGCGTTCATCGACGCGGTGCAAAGACAACCGGCGTTGCGGTCCCGCCTGCAGGCCTGGTGGGCCACGCTGATTCGCACGGTGGACATCACGCCCTTGCTGGCGGATTTCGGCTTTGCGCCGCGCACCGCCTTTGTCAGCGAACTGGCCGAGCGCCTGCGCCGCAAGCTGCTGCCCGGCACCCCGGAAACCACCGACGCTTCCGAACTGTTTCCGCTGGTGGCCACCGCGCGTTTCGACTTCCAGTGGATGAGCGCCCTCGAAGAGTCGCAGGTCGACCAGCTCAGCGCGCTGCTGTCAAGCGACAAGGCGCGCGATACCCAGGACTGGCATTACAGCCTGATGGACGCGCTGACGTATTGCACCGCGCAAATCCGCGCCACCGGTTTTGCGCCCGAATTGCGGCTGCGCATGAACCGGGCCAGCCCGCACGCACGCGCCTTTCATGCGCTGCCCGCCGACGTGCAGGAACTGCGCACGGCGTTTTTCCAGCCCGTGCCTGACGCGCTGGCGCTGCAGGCGGCCGTCAAACAGTACCGCGCGCGGTTGGACGCCTGCCGGCAGGCGGTCAACAGCATTTATGCGCATCTGGAGGAAAACGGCATTTCCCTGGGCATGGTGTTCCGCCTGCGCCAGCTGCGCGCCCGCATGCTGCGCCAGCGCGAACTGCTCGAAGCCCTGCTGTCGGCCAAGCCGGCGATGGCCGCGCTCAAGCTGCTGGCGCGCCGGGTCACGATTGCCCAGGAAAGCAAGAGCATCATCGCGCTGATCAGCACCAATTCAACCCTGCTGTCGGCCAAGATGGCCGAGCGCAGCGCTGAAACCGGCGAGCACTACATCACGCGCAACCGCGCCGACTACAAGGAAATGCTCGGCAAGGCGATGGGCGGCGGCGCCATCACCGCGCTGACGACGCTGCTGAAATTCATGGTCGTGGCCGTCGGCCTGTCGGCGTTCTGGAGCGGCTTCTGGGCAGGGCTGATGTATGCCGCCTCGTTCATCCTGATCCAGCTGCTGCATTTCACGCTGGCCACCAAGCAGCCGGCCATGACCGCGCCGGCCATGGCCGCCAAGCTCAAGAACATCGACTCGGACGAGTCCACCTCGACGCTGGAAGATTTTGTCGACGAGGTCACGCACCTGGTGCGCTCGCAGGTGGCAGCGGTGTTTGGCAACGTCTTCATGGTGGTGCCGGCGGTGCTGCTGGTCAATGCGGCGATCGAACTGCTGCTCGGCCGCCCGATGATCGGCGCGGACAGCGCCCGGCATGTGCTGGAATCGCTCACATTGCTCGGCCCGACGCTGCTGTGGGCGGCCTTCACCGGGGTGGTGCTGTTTTCGGCCAGCATGATTGCCGGCTGGGTCGAGAACTGGTTCGTGCTGCACCACCTGGACTCGGCGATGCGGCACAACCCGCGTTTTACCGCCGTGCTGGGCAACGAGCGCGCCGCCCGCTGGTCGGTGTTCATGCGCGAGCATATATCCGGCTTTGCCTCGAACATTTCACTGGGCTTCATGCTTGGCCTGATTCCGGCCTTTACCGGTTTTTTTGGTCTTGAACTCGAATTGCGCCATGTCACGCTCTCCACCGGGCAGCTGGCCGCAGCTGGCGCATCGCTCGGGCTGGAGGCCTTTCGGCAAGCGGCGTTCTGGTTGAGCGTGGCGTCGATTCCGCTGATTGGCGCGCTCAACCTGGGCGTGAGTTTTTACTTTGCCTTCCGGCTGGCGCTGCAGGCGCACAACGTCAGCAAGCTCGACCGTGCCCGCATCCGTTCCGCCATCTGGGCACGCTGGCGCAGCCATCCCCTGCGATTTTTCATCCCCCGTTAACATAGGCGTTTTCGCCCTAGTAGACAGTCAACCTGATTCGTTGTCTGCGTGCGGATAGACCCAAGCCATTTTTTGGCGTGCCTTGCTTAAGTTGAATTGCCAGCGTATTGGTTTGGCCTCAGCATTTCTGTGCGCACAGATCGCATCAAGTTCGCGTTGCAATTGCTCTTTATCGGAGATCCTCTTCTTGAAGACCGTGCGGCCCAGGACTGCAAACTCCAGCTCGGCGATGTTGAGCCATGAGCCATGCTTGGGCGTGTGCCTGATCTCGATTTTCTTGGCCAGTCGGCGTGCCTCTTCTGGCGCAAATGTGGTGTAGAGCGCACCCTTGGTGTGCGTGTTCAAGTTGTCGCAGACCAGCGTGATCTTCTGGGCTTTGGGAAACATCCCGTCAAGCTCCTTGCACACGGCGGCGAAATCAGTCTTTTTGCGATGCTCCATCACCAGGCATTTGCGCAGCCCAGCCGCTGGCTGGCAGATCATCATCACTTCTGCCACGCCGCAGCGCTCGTATTCGCAATCCTCGCGCCGGGGCCGTCCTGGTGCCCCCGGCATCGCCTCGCGTACCTCCCGCAGTAGCTGAAACGGGCTTTCATCGAAACACACCACTGGATTTTTCTCGTGGAGCGGGAGTCCGTAAATTTCAATGACGTCCTCCATGCAAGCGACGAACTCTTCATCGACTTTTGCGATGCACCACTCCTGCTTTTGCCACGGCTTGAGTTCGCTTTTTTAAAAGCTGGCGCACGCCTTCATGGCTGTATGACTGGGCAAAGCCGAGTTCCACGATTTTCGAGCCCAGCAGGCGTAAGGTCCAGTGGTCGTGCCCATCGGGTGCTTTTGAGCAGGCGATCGCCGTAATCATCGCCGCTTGCTTGGCGTCAAGCTTGGGTTTGGAGCCCGGGCGGGGCAACTCACCCAACGCGGCCTCCAAGCCGCCTTCAGCGAGACGCTTTCGGATTTTTAAAACGGTAGGTAACGAGACATCCAAGGCTAGGCAGATATCTTGATTGAAGTGGCCTTTGGCAAGTTTGGTCAAGATACGCGCGCGGGTGATCACGCGAGCGCTGTTGACGCCCTTGTGGATGATGGCGAAAAGATGCTCTTGCTCGTCATCGCTGAGTTCGATTCTGTTAGGCGATGTGATTCGTGGCATGGCCGTCTCCAAGTGGTTTCGGAGAATATCGCCCACAAAACTGGCAAAAGTAACCCAGCAGAAAAATTTAGACTTTAATTAACGAATCAGGTTGACTGTCTACTAGTCTTACATGAAGATTCGGACAAGGACTGTAAATTTAAGAAACATTGTTGTTTTCCCCCCTTGGCGCATGCCGGTTTGTTTTGACCGGATGGAAGCCTTTTCAAGGTTGGGGCTGCTGTCAGGGCACCCGCCCTGCCCGGGCAGTTCAGCCCCCCATCCTCGTGTGGAGAGATCACCCTATGAATGAACTCATGACCATCTGGGCCGAATGGATCAAGCCTTCGGCCGGGCTGCCGACCGTGCAATGGTCCATTTTGCTGGCGCTGGCTGCCGTTGCCGGCCAGCTCGTCAACCGCTACACCGGCCTGCCCAAGGTCATCGGCTATTCGGCCGTCGGCGCCTTTGCCGGACTGGCCGGCTTCACCGGCGCAGCCTGGCCGCTGCAGGGAACCGGCCTGTTCCTGCTCGAGCTCGGCGTCGCGGTGGTGCTGTTCGAGGCGGGCGGGCGCATATCGCTGCGCTGGTTTCGCCACAACCCGATGCTGCTGGTCCAAAGCGTGGCCGAATCCGCACTGACCTTTTTCGGCGTGCGCTGGCTGCTCAGCAGCTTTGGCATGCCGGCGGTGGTGGCCGAATCATTGGCATTGGTCGCCATGGCCGCGTCGCCGGCAGTGCTGTCGCGCGTGGCCATCGACACGCGCGCTGCCGGACCGGTCACCGAGCGGGCGCTGGCCTTGTCAACGCTCAGCAGCCTGTACGCGCTGACGCTGTGCAGCGCCCGGGCCGGCATGCTGCCGCGCGGCGAAGCCGGCCTGTCAAACACGCTGCTGCCGGTGCTGGTGGTGCTGGGCCTGTCGGTGGTGGTCGGCGCGGTGCTGGCGCTGGTGCTGCGCGCTGCCCTGCGGGTGATGAGCCCGACCAGCGAGAACACCGCCATCCTGCTGCTCGCGATGATTGCCGCCGGCGCCGCGCTGGCGGCCAACTTTGGCGGCTCGGCGCCGCTGGCGGCGTTGCTGGGCGGCATGCTGCTCAAGCAGCTCAACCCGCGCCCCTGGTCCTGGCCCCGGCAGATGGGCACCGCCTCGTCAATGCTGACCATGCTGATGTTCGTGCTGGTGTCGGTGGTGGCTGCGCAGGCCGACTGGAGCCGGCCGGTTGCCGGCCTGGTCATCGGCCTGGTGCTGGTGCGCATGCTCGCCAAGGTGGCCGGCGTGTCGCTGGGCAATGCCCGCAGCGGCGCCAGCTGGAAGCAAAGCCTGTGGGTCGGTTGCGCCATGTCGCCAATGTCGTCGGTGGCGCTGCTGCTGGTGTCGCAATATGTCGCCGCGTCGGGACCGATCGGCGACCAGGTTGCCATGGTGGCGCTGCCCGCCATCCTGCTGATGGAAGTGCTGGGCGCCGTGCTTGCCACCGTGGCGCTGTACCGCGCCGGCGAATGCTCCAAACCCTGGGCGCCGGTGGTGCGCGCCGTTTCAACCGGACCGGTCCATGAGTCTTGAACATTTCGAAAAATCAGCCGCCCTGTCGCTGGGCGTCGAGCTGGAAATGCAGCTGGTCAACACCCACGACTACGACCTGGCGCCCTACGCCGAGGACATGCTGCGGCTGATGACCCAAATCCCGCTGCCCGGCGCGGTGGTGCCCGAGATGACGTCGAGCATGATCGAGGTTTCGACCGGCATTTGCCACACCTCCTCCGAGGTGCTGGGCGAGTTGACGCAGATTCGCGATGCGCTGGTCAAGTGCGCCGACAAGCTCAACATTGCCGTGGTCGGCGGCGGCACCCACCCGTTCCAGCAGTGGCACGAGCGCCGCATCTACGACAAGCCACGCTTTCGCGAGCTGTCCGAGCTCTACGGCTACCTCAGCAAACAGTTCACCATCTTCGGCCAGCATGTGCACATCGGCTGCCCCGACGCCGACACCGCGCTGCTGACGCTGCACCGCATGTCGCGCTACATTCCGCACTTCATCGCGCTGTCGGCGTCCAGCCCCTATGTGCAGGGGCAGGACACGGCGTTTGACTCTGCGCGGCTTAACTCGGTGTTTGCCTTTCCGCTGTCGGGACGCGCGCCGTTCGCGCTGACCTGGGACGAGTTCACGGTCTACTTCAACAAGATGGCGCACACCGGCGTGGTGAAAAGCATGAAGGACTTCTACTGGGACATCCGGCCCAAGCCGGAGTTCGGCACCATTGAAATCCGTGTCTTCGACACGCCGCTGACCATCGAGCGCGCCACCGCGCTGGCCGGCTATGTGCAGTCGCTCGGCTGCTGGTTCATGAACGACGACACCTTCATGCCGACCGAAGACGACTACCTGGTCTATACCTATAACCGTTTCCAGGCCTGCCGTTTCGGCCTGGACGCGGTGTATGTGGACCCGGCCACAGGTGGCCACATGCCGCTGCGCGAACACATTTTGTTAACCATGGACCGCATTGAACGCCACGCCGCCAGCGTGGGCGCCAGCGCGTCCATCGACCTGCTGCGGCGCAGCGTCGAGCGCAACGACAACGACGCCCGCTGGCTGCGCGAACGCCAGGGCGAGGAGCGCCTGCTGGCCGAAGTCATCCGCCAGGCGGCCGATCGGTTTCGTGGCGGCACGCATGCCGCGCCGTAACCGCCAAGCAAAAAAAACAGAAAAAACATGCTTATGCGCAAGTCCAACAAGCACTTATTGCTACTTAATAAATAGCAATATTCCACCTTAGGAAACCGCCTTCTGCTTAGCAACAGTCAGGACGACAGCAGAAATAAGGGCATTGCCAACCGCAGCAAGTGCCTTTTACAAACACACCGAAACTGCAACCAACGCCACCGCCTGATGGCCAGCGTGCACACCGCACCCACAGCTTTAGCAGCACGCGGCTCCCGACTGCGTTACAAGCATTACCAAATGGCACGGTATTTACGCTATGTCGTACACGACACTACAAAGCCTTGCGGTTTGGTTCAAGAATATGATTTTGAAACGTTTGAAAGAAGCCACCAGTTCGCGCCATGCAGCGCTCGAATCCAGGCTGCCCCTGCTGGATGCGGACATGTCGCGGGCCCGCTACCTGCAGTTCCTGCAGTTGTTTTGGGGCTACTACGAACCGCTGGAAGCTCAATTGCAGACCCTTCCCTATTGGCCTGCCATCAATTTTGACTACGCCGGGCGGCAAAAAACCCCGCGACTGTTGCAAGACCTGCACGCATTGGGTGAAACCCCCGAGTCCATCCAGAGTTTCGCCCGCTGCCAGCACCTGCCAACGCTGGCCAGCAAGGGGCAACTGCTCGGTTGTCTCTATGTGATCGAAGGCGCCACGCTGGGCGGACAGATCATTACCCGGCACCTGAACAGCAACCTGGGACTGACGCCCTTGACCGGCGGCGCGTTTTTTGATGGCTATGGTGCGCAAACAGGGGAGCAATGGAAGGCCTTTTGCGCCATGCTCAGGGCGAACGCAGGTGAAAGCGCGCAACATGACGATATTCTTGCCAGCGCCAACCAGACGTTTGAAACCCTGGACCAATGGCTGTTCCCCTCTTACCCGACGCCCAAAGGCGGCACACCATGAACGACGCTTCGCCAGATTCCGCTTCGCAGCCCTGGGCCAACGGCCTTTACAGCATCTTGCGCCACGGCACCACATTGACCACCTGCGAGAGCGAACCCGTCAAGACGCCTGGCTGCATCCAGGCCCACGGCGTCCTGCTCGTGCTGCGCCTGGCTGACCTCACGATCTTGCAGGGCAGCGACAACACGCAACAGTTTTTCGGGGAACCGCTTTCGGGGCTGCTCGGCCAGCGCATCAGCCGTGTCATCGGTGCCCAGCGGCAGGACTATCTGCAAAACATGCTGCAGAACGAATTGCTGGAGCGCAACGTGGTTTATGCCTTCACGCTTGAAGCGCGTGAGGGCAAGGCAGCACTTGACGTTTGCATTCACACCATGGACGGCGTGGCATTGCTGGAATTCGAGGCCACCGGACGGCAGGCGGGCCAGGCTGAACGTGATTATTTTTCCCTGCTCAAGTCGGCCGTTGGCCGATTGCAGACAGCCACCGGCCTGCGCGGGTTTTGCGAACGCGTGACCACGGAAGTGCGCGCCATGGGCGGGCTCGACCGGGTTATGGTGTACCGCTTTCATGCCGATCAGCATGGCGAGATATTTGCCGAAAGCAAACGCGACGACCTGCCGGCCTGGCTTGGCCTGCACTATCCGGCGACCGATATTCCGCAACCCGCCCGTGAAATTTTTAAGAAACTCTGGGTGCGACCGCTTCAGGATGCCGCAGGCTCGCTGGTGGAACTGGTGCCGCTGGCCAATCCCGACACCGGCAAACCGCTGGACATGACGCATTGCGCGCTGCGTGGCGCCTCGGTGATGTACACCGAATACCTGGCCAATATGGGCGTGGCCGCGACGCTGGTCATGCCGATCCTGGTCGATGGCGAACTGTGGGGCCTGATCGTCGGCCACCAGTACCAGCCGACGTACTTTGGGCACCAGATGCGGGCAGCCTGCGAGCTGATTGCCCAGGTGGTGTCGCTCCAGCTGAAATCCACCGACGCCCTTGAGCAACAGGCCTACCGGCTCAAGGTGGACGCCGTTCACCAGCAGTTGATTGCCAAAGCCGCGCAAGTCGGCGACCTGATGGCGTTTTTCAACGGCGAGCCGACCCTGCTCGATGCCATGCAGGCCGATGGCGCCGCGCTTTTCCACATGGGCCGGTGGTGGTGCGTAGGCAGGACACCGACGGATGTGCAACTCGATGCGCTGGCGCAGTGGCTGAACCAGCGCGCCGAGCTGGATGTGGGCGCGCGGCCGGTCTATGCGACCGATTCACTGTTGCAGGACTACCCGGCAGGCGCCGACATCACCGGCGTGGCCAGCGGCGTGCTGGCCGTGCGGGTGTCGCGCCTGCGCCAGGACCTGATCCTGTGGTTCCGGCCCGAGACAGCGCAAACCATCGACTGGGCCGGCGACCCGAACGACAAGATCGTGGCCACCGGGGTGAACGGCGCACGCCTGACGCCACGCGGTTCGTTCGAGTTGTTTGTCGAATCGGTGCAGGCGCGCGCGCTGCCCTGGAGCGTCATGGAGATCGAGTCCGCCCTGCGCTTGCGGCTGCTGGTGATGGAACTGGTGGTGGCGCGGACCGAGCAGCTGACCGAACTCAACGTGGACCTGACCACCAGCAACGAAGAGCTCGATGCCTTTGCGTACGTGGCTTCGCATGACCTGAAGGAGCCGCTGCGGGGCATCCACCGCTATGCGCACCAGATGGTTGAAAGCACCCAGGGGCTTGACCCCGAGAACCTGCAGCGGGCAGAAAGCCTGATGCGCCTGACGCTGCGCATGGACAGCTTGCTGGACTCGCTGCTGCATTTTTCGCGCATGGGCCGGACCCGGCTGGACTTTGAAGACGTCAACCTGAACAGCGTGGTCGCCGATGCACTCGAAATGGTCGGCGTACGCCCGGCCGATAACCGCTGCACCATCACGCTGGCCAGGCCGCTGCCGATGGCCCGCTGCAACGAGGTGCATGTTCGCGAAATCTTCAGCAACCTGATCAGCAATGCGCTGAAGTACACGCGCCAGGAGCGCCCGCACATTGACATAGGCTATCTGGCGCCTGGCGAGCCCGGACTGCCCGTGGATGCGCCGGCGCAAAGCAGCGACCAGATGGTGTATTTTGTGCGCGACGACGGCATTGGCATCGAAAAGCGGCATTTTGAGCAGATCTTTCGCATGTTCAAGCGGCTGCATGGCCGCAACGAATACGGCGGCGGCATGGGTGCCGGCCTGAGCGTGGTCAAGAAAGTGGTGGGCCGGCATGGCGGCATCATCTGGCTGGACTCGACACCCGGCAGCGGCGCCACGTTCTATTTCACACTGCCGGCCACAAGCACTGCCCTGCCATGAGCGCGGCACAGTCCATCGTGGTGGTCGAAGACAACGATGAAGATTTTGAAACCGTCGTCGAAGCGGCGCGGCGCACCGGGATCCCCCACCTCGTGCACCGCGCGCCCAGCGGCGGTGAATGCCTGCACATGCTGCAAGAGTCGCTGCAAAACCACAGCGCTCTTCCCGCCCTGGTACTGCTTGACCTGAACACGCCGGGCGACGATGGCCGCGACACTTTAAAACTGATCAAGGCGTGCAGCCAGTTGCGCGCCATCCCGACTGTCGTGCTGAGCACCTCGGACAATCCGCGCGATGTTGATTTTTGCTATGCAAACCATGTCAACGCCTACCACACCAAGCCGGTCAGCCACCCGGCACACCTGAAAATCCTGCAGGACATCTTCAGCTACTGGCTGGACTGCGCCCTACTGCCCACCGGACCCCTGCAGAAAAAACCATGAGCACCACCTACCGCATCCTGCTGATTGACGACAGCCCCGACGACCGTGCCAACCTTCGGCAAATGCTGCTTCGCGGCTCGGCCGCGCGCTTCGAGTTCACGGAGGCAGAACTGGGCAGCACCGGCTTGCAAGCAGTGCGCGACCAGCAGGCGGCGCGGCCGGACCGTCTTCCCTTTGACTGCATCCTGCTCGACTTTCATTTGCCCGACATGGACGCCGATGAAGTGCTGGCGGCACTGTGCAACGGCGCTGACCTGCCGCCCTGCCCGGTCGTCATCGTCACCGGCTGGCACGGTGCAGACCATGACGACGGTGCGCGGCTGCTGCGCGCGGGTGCACAGGACTACATCGGCAAGGGCTGGACCTCCGCCGAAAGCATGACCCGCACGCTGCAAAATTCCATTGAGCGCTTTGACCTGCTGACACGGCGAAAAATCGCCACCCTTGAGCTGCAAGAATCCGAAGCGCGCTACCGCACTTTATTCAACTCGATTGACGACGGGCTGTGCGTCATCGAGAAAATCGAGACTGCCACCGGCCAACCTGCCGATTTTCGCTATGTCGATGCCAACCCGGCGTTCACCGCATTGCCGGGCATGGCCAGCGTGCTGGGAAAAACACTGCGGCAAATGCTGCCCGACGAGCTCGAGGAATGGATTGCCATTTGCAACAGCGTTTGCACCACCGGCATGCCGGTGCGGTTTGAGCGCACTCACGCTGCAGAAGGGCGCGTGTTCGAGCTGAATGCCTTTCGGGTCGGCGGTGCTGAAAGCCGCAAGGCGGCCATCATCTACAGCGACATCACGGTGCGCCGCCAGGCCGAGCTGCAGACACTGGCACAGGTCAAGGTGCTGGCGGAACTGGATCGCCGCAAGGACGAGTTTCTGGCGATGCTCGGCCATGAACTGCGCAACCCGCTGGCGCCCATCTCCAGCGCCGTGCATCTGCTGCGCCTGCAGAAAAATGAAACCCCCATGCAAAGGCAGGCTTGCGCCATCATCGAGCGCCAGGTGGGGCAACTCAATCACCTGGTCAATGACCTGCTGGAAGTCTCCCGCATCACCACCGGCCGGGTCCAGCTTCGCTGCAAGCAGGTTGCCGTGAGCGACATCGTGGAACGGGCGGTTGAAACGGCCCAGCCCCTGATCACCCAGCACCGGCACCGCCTCACCGTGCGCCTGCCGGCGCCGCCTGTCTGGCTGCATGCCGATGCCGCACGGCTTGAGCAGGTGGTGGTCAACCTGCTCACGAACGCCGCCAAGTACACCGAAGAAGGCGGCTGCATCGAGTTGATCGTCCAGCAGGACGGCCTTGACGTTGTACTGCGGGTCCGGGATACCGGCATTGGCATTGCGCCCGATCTGCTGCCGCATATTTTCGACCTGTTCACGCAGGCCGAACGTTCGCTGGACCGCGCGCAAGGCGGCCTGGGGATTGGCCTGTGCCTGGTGCAGCGGCTGGTGGAACTGCACGGCGGGACGGTAACGGCACACAGCGTGCAGGGACAAGGCAGCGAGTTTGCCGTGCGTTTGCCGTGCATGCTGGCCTGGGCGGCGCCACTGCCCCCGCTGGTTCCCCTGGTGAGGGCGCCGGTCGGGACGCTGAAAAAACAATGCCGTGTGCTGGTGGTCGACGACAACGTGGATGCAGCCGAGACGCTGGGGATGCTGCTTGAATTTTCCGGCTATGAGATCCGCATGGTGCACGATGGCCTGAGCGCGGTCGAGGCGGCGCTGGCCTGGCGCCCCGACGCGGTGCTGCTGGACATCGGCCTGCCCGGCCTGAGCGGTTATGGGGTCGCCCGGCGCATTCGCCAGGAAGCCTCACTCGAGGCCATGGTGTTGATCGCCCTGACCGGCTACAGCCAGGACACAGACCGGCAGTTTTCACGCGAAGCAGGGTTTGACCACCATCTGGCCAAACCCGCCAGTTTTGACGTGGTGGAAAACCTCCTCAAGGAAGTTTCGGAAAAATTGACATGACGCCACATCAGTCGGGTTGAATCCGCTTATGAAGGCGTGCCTGGCGTGGCAGAACACTCGGCCAGCCGCTGGCAAGACTCACGGTATGCTTGCCGCCATGGGTGAATTCGACTTGATTGCGCACTACTTCACGCGCCCCACGCCGCGTGCGGTGCTGGGGGTGGGCGACGACTGCGCGCTGCTGCAGCCCGCGCCGGGAACACAGCTGGCGATTTCCAGCGACATGCTGGTCGAGGGCCGGCATTTCTTTGCCGATGTCGATCCGGCCGCGCTGGGCCACAAGGCGCTGGCAGTCAACCTGAGCGACCTGGCCGCCTGCGGAGCCAAACCGCTGGCCTTCACACTGGCACTGGCGCTGCCCCGCGTGGACGCGGCCTGGCTGGCGCCGTTTTCACGCGGCCTGCTGGCGCTGGCAGACGCCCATGGATGCGAGCTGGTCGGCGGCGACACCACGCAGGGGCCGCTGAACATCTGCATCACCGTGTTTGGCGAGGTGCCGGTGGTCAACGGACGTTCGCAGGCGCTGCTGCGCTCAGGCGCCCGGGCCGGCGACGACCTGTATGTGAGCGGCACGCTGGGCGATGCCCGGCTGGCGCTCGAAGTGCTGCGCGGCACGCTGTCCGTTCCCGCGCCGGTGCTGGCTGCCGCCCGCCTGCGGCTGGAGCAGCCCAGCCCGCGGGTGGCGCTGGGCGTGGCCTTGCGCGGCATCGCCACGGCAGCCATCGATGTCAGCGACGGCCTGCTCGGCGACCTGGGCCACCTGCTGAAGCAGTCGGGTGCAGGCGCCACCGTAAACACCGCAATAGCTATGAATTTAATAGCTGTAAGTGCTTATGAAGCTTGCGCAATCAAGGTTTTTGATACTGAAATCAAGCCACAGCAACGGCTGGGTTGGGTGCTGGCCGGGGGCGACGACTACGAGCTGCTGTTCACGGCGCCCGCATCGGCCCGCGCCAGCGTCGCGGCTGCGGCCCGCAGCAGCCAGACAGCCGTTACCCGCATCGGCCGCATCGACAGCGAACGCGGCCTGCGGCTCATTGACGCCCAAGGCCAGGCGGTGGCCAACACCTACACCTCGTTCGACCACTTCGCCTGAGCCTGCAGCACCGGGGCGACGCAAGCTCCCGGCATGTCCGGGTCACGGCCTTTATTCCAGACGCGCGGACCTGCAGCCGCTGGCGTGAAGAATCGACTTGGCACACGCCACCAAGCGGCTTTGTCACCGTGCCCGAAACGCTTCAGTTTTCCGGAATCCCGGCGGCAAACCAGGCCCCGGCGGCGTTGGCAGAAAAATTGCGGATCAGCAAGGTCGGCGTTTGACACGGTTCAGGCAGCGCGGCGCCAAGCGTTCCCCGGATCATGAAATTGCCACTCGCATCAAGGTCTGCGGGTGGCGAGGTGAGCTCCGTGGCACCGCAAAACAGCGTGGCCACCACCTGGCGCGGCAGCGCGGGCAGACCGACCGAATTGCCGCCGGCCAGCAGCAGACCCTGGCCCCTGACCGAAATATTTCCGTCGGGACGAATGGCCGCCCGAAGCTTTTCAATGACCCAGGGGCGCCCGCCCGGCGCGATGCCGCGCACATCATTGGGCCCGGGTGCGCCGCTGACCAACGCAAACGGCGTCGAGCCGATGCCGCCGTGGAATTCGATCCGGCTGTCGTCAGACGCAAAAGCCGGCGGCAGCCAGACAAGACTTGCGGCCACAGCCCCCAGCATGAATCGCTTTTTCATTGCCATCTCCTGTCAAAAAAAGGTATGGGTTCTTCAGGTGTCGGATCTTCAGTTTCGCGTCCGCCTGCAAGATTGGCGGACCACGACAACCGTTGTCGCAACGGTCCGGCGCAGCCCGCTGCCCAGTACGCGAATCGAAGCGAATTGAACTGGACAGCGCAAACGGGTCAAGGCGTTGTGGTCGGCAGCGGAATCGAAGCGTAGCCCGTGGATGGGCAGCCGCCCATGCCTGGACCACCCACCTCGCCCGCCTCGAAAATCGTCATGCCAAACCGGTCGCCATTGGCATTCGTGGCAAGCCAGGCCATTGCACGGCTCTGCCCGGCCACCGCCAGTTGCTGCTCGGTGGTGTTCAATCCACTGTAAATCGCCCTCCAGTCGCTGCCCGTGCCAGTTTGGAACAGGTTTCCAGAGCCGCCCGGGACGTTTTCCACCCGCCCGCCGCTGGTGTCTGCACGGATGTCGCGCCGACCGATGCGGGTCGTGGTGAAGTCCGGATTGATGATCCGCTGCTCCGTCAAGCCCAGCGGCAGGGGCGCGCCGCTGGCATCAGCGGCGCTTCCATTGACCCGCACTTTGCCATCGAGAGCGCCACTGGCGTCGCGACTGAGAAATGCGGACTTGGTGACCTTGGTGTTGATCACCCGCTGGCTCTGCCCGGCCTGGAACTGCATGCTCACCACACTGAACACATCGACCATGTCATCGGCACGGATGTCCGGCGTTTGCCCGCTCCAGCACACGCCGCCGGGATGATTGACCTCAAACAGTCCACCCCTACCGACAAGACCCCGGGCTGTGCCGATGATCGGCGCGGCCAACGTGTTTCTGCGCACGACGACCTGCAGCTCGGTTCCTGCCGCAAACCCCGCGATCGAGATGAAGTCACGCTCTGGAAACACGGTGACATCTTTCAAGGCGAACTGGTTGGTGGGCAGCGACGCATCGAGCAGATTGGCTGGCAGGTAGTACACCGGCGCATTCGGGTTCTGCGGAGCCACCACGCCATTGGGGCCGGGCGGGCAACCGCCCATGCCGGGACCACCGGACTCGCCGACCTCGTAGATGGTCATGCCGAGCCGGTCGCCTGCCGCCGTGGTCTGCTGCCATCCCATGACGCGCGTTTGTCCTTCGACCACCAGCAGGCGTTCATCTGCATTGAGGCCGCTGAAAACGGCGGTGAACGTGGTGGCGGTGCCGTCATAGACGAGCGTGCCGCGGGTCCCGGGGATCGGGTTGCCATTGGTACCGTCCACGCGCCCGCCAGCGCTGTCGGCGCGAATGTCGCGCTTTCCGATGCGGCTGCCCGGCGTGCCTATGAATTCAGGATTGACGATCCTGACTTCGAGCCGGTTCAGCGCAATGCGGTTGCCATTGGCCAGCTGGGCTTTGCCTTTGATCACCACGGTGCCGTTTCCGGCATCGAAGGCTTGCGTTGCCGTGACGTTCTGCGTCGTGGCCGCCGCACCCGAACCGATGACCACCGTCGGCACATTCAAGCGGTTGTTGGCGGTATCGCGGTAGGTGACCCGCACCACGTCGGCCGGGACGATGTCGGGCGTGACGGTCCTCCAGCACAAGCCGCCCGGGTGGTTCACCTCCAGAAAGCCGGTCGCATCAGTGCGTCCCACGGCATCGCTGACCACCCCGCCCCGCCGGAGCTGCACGAGCAGGTCGGCGTTCGGCGCAAACCCGCTGATCGACGTGAAATCGCGCTCCGGAAAGACGGTGATGTCTTGCGGCAGGAGCGGCGGGTTGTCGATGTTCTGCGCCGATGCCGCGCCCGCTACGAGTATCGCCATGCTGGTGACAAGCCCTGCCAGAGCGGACGACGCCGCCCCGTGGCCAGTGGCAAGTCCTGACCGGGCTTGAGAAATTTTCGTCAAAAAATCAATCATGGTGTTTCCTTTGCGTGTAGTCATGACAAGTCGCCGAGGTTCTGGGTCTGCAAAAGACCTAGTGAGAAAACGGTGAAAGATTCATGAAGGGCAGAATTCCACTGGCATTGCCTTGCCGGCCCACTTCGTTAATGCAAATAGATTTGTCATCGGCAGCGTTCATTCCATAGGATGAGGGTTCTCCGGTGCCGGTATGCCCATTGGGCATGCACAAAGAAGGATGGTCGAATGGCGCTTTTTCCATTCGCACGCGCTCGTCCGTCAAGGTCAGAAGAAACTTCACCAGATTGACTTTCTCGGTTTCGCTCAGGCCCAGAGACTGAATATCGACGTCGAGGTTTTCCTGGTTGTCCTTGCCGAAGTCGCCGCCCCGGTTGTAATGGTCTACCACCTGCATCAACGTGGACTTGCCGCCATTGTGAAAATAAGGCCCGGTCAATTCGATATTGCGCAACCCGGGGGTCTTGAAGGCACCATTGACATTCACCTCCTTGGGAAAGCTTGCGTATTTGCTGGAATCAAAGCTATTTCCCAGGAGGCTGGACTTTCCGTTGAGAAAAAGCAAGCTTTCGGACAATGGGTTGCCAAAGCCATCGGTCCCGCCGATGCCGATGTCATCCAGCGTCTTGCGCACGCCAATGTTGTAGAAGCCGTTGTCATAGGTCTTGTTCCTGCCATTGATGACCATGACTTCCAGGCGCTTGTCAATGACACTGCGAAACGAGGCATTGGTCAGCTCGGCGCCGCCGTGGCAGTTGATGCAATGCCCCTTGCCCTGGAAAATTGCAAATCCGGCTTGCTCGTCCTTGTTGAGTTTGTCGGAATTCCCGTCTGTCCTTGCATACTGGTCAAACCGGCTGTCGTCGGACACCAGCGTTGACTGGTACATCTGCAGGGAAAGTGCAAAAAACAAACCGAAATTGGCCTCCAGCTGGCTAACTTTTTCATCGCCTTGCTTGTTGAAGGACGGCGCCGGCGCTTGCAGGTCCATGGACTTGCGCTCCCGGGCATCGGCCTGGCTAAAGCGCACCACGTCGGGCGACTGCCAATAGGCGGGGTTGAAGGCCCTCTTGACAAGCGACTGGTACGGAGGTCGGCCCTTTGCGAATTCCCCGAGCACGCTGTCGTCTGGCGAGATAGCCTGACCGTCCAGAACCTTCTGCTTCAGGAGTTTTTTTCCAATATGGACAAATGCGCGGCCACTGCAACTCATCTCCGTTCCAGACCCGGGCGGGCCCGAGCCTTGCGAGGCCAGCGACGATGACTCAATCGCCACATTGACCTTGCGAAGAATGCCAGCTTCTTTTTTCCAGACCAGGGCGTTCGGATTTCTCAGGCCGAAAGGATCACCGCCGTTGAACACGTTGTTGGCGCGGCCGTCCCAGAAGTTGCGGAAATTGAACACGGCATTGATGACAGTCGGCGTGTTGCGGGGCTCGACCCGCCGGCTGTTGAGTTTGCCCATGTGAAAATTGTCCAGGTCCGTTTTGTAGTCGCACTGGTCGGCATCGGCCCCTTTGTTGGTGACGTCGATGCTTTTGAATTCACCATTGAAGACGCCTTGCGACGACGCCACGTCGTTGACATCGACCCGGTCGTTCGGATTGTTGGTCTCCCAGTTTTGAGTCAGAAAACGCGTGAATGGGAAGTCGCTTTCTTTCAATTGGTAATTTGGGCCACTGCCCAATTCAAACGTCTTGTCGGGATTGGGTACCAGAAACTCTGTTCGCCTCAGCAGACCCGGGTCGAGCTGATTTTTTGTGCGGGTGTCAGCGCCAGCGCTGGAATGGCAGCTGGCACACGCCGTCTTGTTGTCACTGCCCACGCGAACGTCCCAGAACAGCGCCTTGCCCAGCTGGATGGCCGCCGTCTTGTCGACAATGTATTCGTTCAGGACGGCCTGCGAAGGTCCGGGCACAGCGACGGTTCTCAAATCCAGGGCGCTGAGCGGGGTCACTGCCTGCGGTACCCTGGCTGCGAACAGCATGACGCCCAGTGCGCCGGCGATCAGCAGCGGAACCTTCATGTGCACCCGGCCGGCGAATCGCCGCCTCGGCCCTCCAGGACTGGGTGAATGGCCCGGGTGAGTCCAGTCCGTTTGCCGTGTCCCGCAACCTGGCGCCACAGTCACTTTGAATGCAGTCATTTCGGTTTCCTTCTTCCCTTTTATTCGAGCCCGCTTGAGGGGGCTCCAAGCAACTTTCTTTGCACTGGCAAGGCGCCTGCTGCACCAACGCCCGGGATCATTCCTTGTTGCAGTTGCACAAGAAAGCCGGCGTTCAACAAGGCTTTGCTGAACGCCGGCAAAGCGGCGCTGTCAGAACGCGCAATTGACCGTGGCAGGCGCTGCTGCTTCGGGGAAGGGGGACAGTGGATTGATGTACTTCAGCGCTCCGCCTTGTCCCCAGCCTTTGGCAAGAAACGCCAAGCAGCGGAAGTTGTAGGGCGTCAGCACGGCGCCGCCCACATTTGGCTCGGGAAAGATGTATTCGCCGACCGGTGACACGTATTGTCCGTAAACCAGTCCGTTGGCCGTCACCATGGCGGGGGGTACGTTCGGCGTCGTGCCGTAAAAAACGGGTGTGTTATCGGCTACGCCGGCGACCCGGCCCATGATTTCCCGCGTTACGCCATTGGCGCCACCGAAAACCCGAGTGTCTTTTTCCGTGTGGAAGACGAAGCGACCCAGAACGGCGGTATTGACCAGCGTGGAAGGCAGCGCGCGGCTGGTTCGGTCACCGGCCGCGTTTTCGTCAACCGCGTACATCGCAGGTGTGCGGCTCGGGTCGGTCATGAAAATCGTCGTGCGCAGCCGGGCCTGGCATTCGGCATTGGCGGGGCAGATGGCCGGCCCAGTCGTGATCAGCGGAGCATCGACGTACATGTAAAACGGCGTCTTGCCGATCGGCGTGAAGATGCCGACGTTGGCTTCAATCGAATAGGCCGCGACATAAATGCCCCCCCAGTTGTCGCGAGCCAGAATACCTGAATAGGCGATGTAGTCACCGACGACCAGCGGTGCCTGCTTCGTGGCGTTGCAGGTTGGGCAAGGCGTTACCGCACCGCCAACAAAGGGCGAAGGCGGAATCAGGGGATTGCTGTCCATAACGAACGTGGTGCCGAACACGCCGGGCGATACCTGCAGGCGGTTGCTCATGGGGCATTCACTGTCCACAGCGGGCGGTGCCACGCGCGGCAGGCACATCGGGTAGCCCGATGCAGCATGAATGGTCGGGTTGTCGGAGTCGACGCCAAAGCGTTTGTCGGGTGATGCCTTGCTGCCCATGCCATTGGCCAGGCCATAGCGTCCATCCGTGTCGTTGATCATCACGCGCGCATCGCTGGCACCGCAGGGGCCGGGCGTACTGCCGACGCACATCACGCCAGTGTAGTAGTTGATGCTGCGAATGAAACCGTTGGCTGTGTTCGCCGACTGCGGGGCGATGCTGACCAGCCCGGCGCGGTATTCGCCATAGACGATATTGCCTGCAATGCTGGCCTCATAAGCCGCAATGGGCGGGACCGGGTCATTGAGGGCCAGCCCGGACCCAGCCACCGGCGAGTCCAGGAAGAGCTGGCCAACCGTTTTGTAGGCGGCCGGCAGCGTCACGACCAGGTTGGCCGGGATTATCACGGTAATGCCGTTGACGACGATAGTGCCGCCGGAATAAGGGTCATTGGGGTTGGTGGCCGTCAGCGACTGAATGGCGCCGGTGATGTCGAACGGCACCGGGCCGCCCGCAAGCGTCGCCGGTCCGACGGTGATGGCATTCGTGCTGACAACGCCGCCTTTGGCATAAGCAAGCGGCGCGACAGCCATCAGCCAAGCCAGCGCCAACCCCATCCCCAGCAGGGCCGGGGCTGCCAATCCCGGCTTGCCCCCCCGTGCGTGAAGGTCTTGTTGCCTGGAATCCGAAGTGATTGACGCTTGCCTGCCCCAGCGCGCGCCCGGCCTGGACGCAGCGCGTGAGATCCATTTGGTGAATCGTTGATAGATATTGAATTCCATGATGCATTCCCGTTGTGTTGGTGGAATCGAAATACCTTCCTGAGAAAGCTGTTGTCCACCGTTCGGAGGGTTAGAAACGGCTGGCGACAGACGGGCCAGAAATGACGCTCCGATCGTCAGGCCCGCGGCCAGGGCAGGCAACTGCGCCCAAGGATCAGATCGCGGAAAGAGGCGCGCACGTGAATCAGCACTGTTGCCAGCTGCTTTCAGCTTCCGTTCGGTGACGCTTGCGCGCATCTCTGGCCATGTGAGCAAGCGGCTCGATGGAGATGGACTTCTTATTTGCATGACAAACTCCTGTGTTGCTGGTCATTCGTTGCGGGTCAAAGCGGGCCAGTAAACGCCTCGGCCAGCGGCAAGGCCTGAGCCTGCCCGTTGTGTCAAATAGATGGATTGAAAGTTCGTTTTCAGCGGCCGGCTTCCTTGTGCTGATGGCTGTGTTGAGGCGGGGCGGCCTGCTGCGCCGTAACTGCAACCTTTCCCTGCTCGTCCAGATACCTGATGAGCGCCGCCACGTCCTCATCGCCGAGCCGCAGGTTCGGCATGCGCACCTGCTGGTAGCGTTTGGACAGCCCCACGGCGCTCGGGTCACCTTCGGCAAGAACTTTTTCCGGCTCCTTCAGGTAGCGCGCCACCCAGGCCGGGCTGCGGCGCACGGTCACCTGGTTCAGGTCCGGCCCGATGCGGTCCCCCTGGCCAATGGTGTGGCACGAAGCGCAGCGGCTTTCAAACGTGAACTGCGCCCTGCCGAGGTCCAGCGGCCGCGCCTGGGCATAGCTGGCCGTGGGCACCACGTCTTTCCAGCCAAAGAAGTTCGCCATGGTTGTGGCCAGGAAACGCGGGTTGTCCACGGCCGAGTTGCGCATCCACTGGCCGTTTGTATCGCTGCCCAGCATCAGGCTGCTGGCATGGCCGTCCTTGCTGAAGGCGTCGCTGCTGCGCGACAGGCCGAGCTTGCGGGTCAGCACCTTGATGTCGCCCTTGTTGCCCGTCAGGAACAGCCAGCCGGGACCGACGCCGAACTTGCCTGCATAGGCCTTGAGCACCTTCGGCGTGTCTTTTTCCGGGTCGATGCTGATCGACAGGAAAAAGATGTCCTTGCCCATGCGCTCGCCGAGCAGGCGCTGCACTTCGGCCATGCGGGCTGTTTCCAGGGGGCATTCGTCCCTGCAACTGGTGTAGATCACGTTGACGGCGACGTTTTTCCCCTTGACCAGGTCGTCGTAAAACCGCACTTTGTCTCCGTCCTGCGTGGTCAGCACGATGTCCGGAAAATAGTCCGCGCCCCACTGGTTGCCCGCGATGGCGCCCTGCCACGGAAGGGCCAATGCCATGGCCACCAGCATCGCTTTCAGCGCGGCTTTCCAGCAGAGTAAAAGCATGGCCATGAGAAAGATTCCCTGGGTTAGGCAGGCAGTGGCTTGGGGTGCATGGCGCCGCAAGGCGATTGCCGGGTGGTTGCCCGGTGGTTGCCGGATTACACCAGCGGCACTTTTTTGATTTTTGACGTCAGGACGATGCCTGACTTGGCACTGAGCGAAGCACTGATGGTGACCATGGCCGAGCGGGCCGCATGCACGTCGTTGCCCTGCGTGTACGGAAAGATCACCTCGACCTCATCGAAAGCCAGCAAGGGCCGGTGCACGATCACCTGGGCTTCGCTGGTGAATTTCTTGCCGCTTGCCTTGCCCTGGCCCTTGACCCGGCTGAAGTCAATGACCATTTCCAGCATGGTCGGGCCATTGAACACCGTGTCGTCGATGACGCGGGTGGAAATCGTCAGTTCTCCGCCAAACGCGATGTTTTCGGTGTCGGAACTGACAGTCCCATCGACCAGGACCGGCACCGTGGGTCCCTGGACCACCGCCAGCACCAGGAGCGGGGCGATCACTGCGGGCAGGACTATCGCGGTGACAAGCAGGGGACGCACGACTCTTTTCCATAGCTGATCGGTTCGCATGGCTGACCTCCAGAATCAAGACGGGGCAAATGGGAACGGTTTTTGGCAAACCGGCGTGTCAGCCGGCAGTGGGCAGCCGGTCGGTCGGCGGCAGGAACGTCACGCCCGTGGGCTTGGGAATGGGCGTTGGCAGCGGGTTCAGCACGGCGGTGCCGTCTCGGTCAAGGTCCCAGCGCAGCAGCATGGCGTTGTCTTCATGCACGGTGTTGTGGCAATGCTCCATGAACATGCCGCCCCAGTCCCGGAACTGCATGGTGATCGTGATGCTGCCGCCAGGGCGCAAGCGGTACACGTCCTTGCGGCCTCGTTCCCAGGGCGGCACCTTGCTGGCGCTTCCGTCGCGGGCCAGCACCTGCCCTTCCTCGAAATGGATGTGGATGGGGTGGTCCCAGCCGCCGCCGCCATTGACCAGCGTCCAGATTTCCCGGGTGCCGTTCTTGGGCGCGGCAGAGGTGCGGCCAAAGTCCGCCGCCAGCATGGTGCCGCCATCGACTTTCACGCCCCAGGGGCCGAGCGCTGAAGACACCGGGTCTTTGGTGGTCTGGGAGGCGCCCCGGCCCCATTCAAAGGTGCGCTGACGCGCGACCGGGATCTTGCTCAGGTCCGGGTTGGGAATCAGGTCCATGCCGCCGGGCTTGCTGAAATCGCGGCTGTTGTCCACCGCGCGGGTCGTGCCGCGCACCCGGAACTCCAGGAATTTGCCCACGCAGGGGTCGGCCGAATTGCCTGCCAGTGCCTCGCTGAGCGACAAATTCTTGGCCACCCGCCGGCCGTCGCTGTGTTCGGCCAGGTTCACCATGTGAATCTTGGTGCCGTCGCTGTAGTTGGAAAAATCGATGATGATGTCATAGCGCTCGGCAATGCCCATCTCGTCGAGCTGGCTCAACTGCACCGCACGCGGGAGGAGGTTGCCGTCGTTGCCAATCTGGATCATCGGCGCGCCATTGCTCAGGGAGAGCTTGAAAAAGCGTGACACCGACGCATTCAGAAAGCGGAAGCGGTATTTGCGCCGCTCGACATAAAAATACGGCTTGTAGGCCAGGTTGGCCATCATGAGATCGCCCAGAAAACCGTCAAAGTTAAAAATGTCAAACGCCAGCTGGCCGTCCTGGCCGGACGCCTTGTCGCACAGCATGATGTTGACGTCGTACTCGAGGTTGCCCCAGTCTTTCGCCGTGCCGCTGGGCAGGCGCAGATTGACGCCATCGTTGATGGCTTCGTTGCCACGGTCCAGCGAGCTGTACAGGTTGAACATTGCGGCAATGCCCTTGTAGACATTTTGCGAGGTGAAGCTGAACATGTGGTCGTGAAACCAGTGCGTGCTCATGGTCTCGCGCCAGTCCCCCGGCAGCTTGGTGATGCCGCCATTGCCATCGGGTGCGCCGCAGCGCGGATCGGTGGCATTGGTGTTGATGGTGCGAAACCCCGCATGCACGATGGGCCAGTGGTAGTCGTAATACTGCCCCGGAAAAAAGAAGGCGCCGGTGAAGCCGTCGCTTTCGGCCCCGTGGTGGCCGTTGTGCTCATGCGTGGAAAGGGTGTTGCGGCCAAATCCGGCGTTCGCGCTCACTTTGGCGGGCAGTGCGTTGTGGTGCCTGAACAGGATAGGCTCGCCATAGCGGCCCTGCAACAGCTTGGGCGGCACCGTGCCGCCGAAGTTCCAGAAGGCCTGCGCGCTTTGATCGGGCATCCGGCGGTGAAAGCAGGGCCTGACCGCCATGGCCGGGTCAATGTCGCAGTTGGAATAGGAGTTCACGCCGGGGCGGTAGTCAAGGCAGGATTCAGCCCCTTTTTGCCATTGCTCGACCGCTATTTTCGGCGGGAAAAGATCCCACCCTTGGTGCGCCCAGATCGGTCCGGGGGGCCGGCCCTCCATGGGTCCGTCCACCAGAATGCCGTCCGGCCCGGCCACCTTGGTCGGGGTGGTGTTCGCCGCTTGTTGCGGCGAGGGGGTCAGGGCGCTCAGGCTCTTTCGCTCCATCAGGTCGCATCGCGGCATGGGCATGTCAAAACTGGCCGCGCCAAACAGCGGCGAGCGGGGAACGCCCGTCGGAATTTCTCCGTAGGCATTGCCGACAAATGGGCTCAAGCCGTTTTTAAGCGCCAGGCCGCCGCCTGCCGTGAACACGCCCCACCGAAGCAGATCACGCCGCGAGACCTGCCCCTGGGACAAGGCCTTGACGATGTCCTGGCGGTTGCGCCTCGCCTGCTCTGCCTGCCGCAACTGCTGCGGCGAAGCCTGGGTTGACAGGTACATTTCCTACCCCTTCAAAAATGAAACAAGCCATTTTTCAACCCATCACGTCTCTTGTTCAATCAAGCCAAGCTTCCTGAGAAGGCGTCAGAATTTTTCGCAAAACGTGTAGGACTGGAGGAAGTCTAAATTTGAAAAAATCATCAAGGGCCCAATTTTTCAAATTTGCACTGTGCTTACGGTTTTCGCATTGCCAGTTCGGAGTAACCATGAAAGGGGTAGTGGCGCTTGCCAAAAATAGCCTGTCCTGTGTAGCCGGGGCCATTGCAGGCAAGGCGCCCAATGCGAATAAAAAGGTCAAACAGCTGATGAAAACTTGGTGAAGAAACCGTTTTTTAGCAGGCGTTTGATGACCTGCCACAGTGGTCTCAAGCCATAAAAATGGCTCTCACCATTATTTTTTTGCTTGCAGTGAATTTGCTTGACTGAATTTGTCAAATTCTTTTTTTAATCAATTTAAAAAAATAATTACTTTTAATTTCAAGTCAGCAAGGTAGAAAACCGCGTCGGATTTATTTTTTTAAAAGTCAAGAAATGCAATAAGTAAACCTATATGTTCTAACAAGCTACTGGTCGTTTGTCGCGGGCGGGCAATGGGTTTTGCTGCCATGCGCTGCGCTCATCCGCAACGTACCCAGGAGAGTTTGGATCTCGGGCGGGTAAAGGTACGTTGCTGGCGCATGCCCAATCCAGCCAATCTTCGTGATAATCCCGACATGCTTGATCACGAACTGCCTCTTGACCCTGTGCGGGTAGCCAGCCAGCCGTCTGACCCTGCGAGGCTTGCCCCGTTGCGGCCCACCGTCAAATTCATGCTGGCGCATCCGGCGCACTTCATGGCACTGGGCTTTGGCTCGGGCCTGAGCCCGCTCGCCCCCGGCACAGCCGGCACGCTGTGGGCCTGGCTGTCGTTTCTGCTGCTGCAGCGCTGGCTGTCGCCGGCAGAGATCGGCTGGCTGATTGCCGTGTCGATTCCGCTGGGCTGGTGGGTCTGCACCATCACCGCGCGCAATCTGCGGGTGCTTGACCCCTGCAGCGTCGTCTGGGACGAGATCGTCGCCTTTTGGGCCGTGCTGTGGTTGATCAATCCGGCAGGGTTGCTGGGCCAGGCCGTGGCCTTTGCGCTGTTTCGCTATTTCGACGCTGCCAAGCCCGGCCCGGTGGGCTGGGCCGACCGGCTGTCGCACGGCGTGGACCCGGCCACACACCGCAGTGCCTGGAGCATTGCCGGCTTTGGCATCATGTTTGACGACTTGGTGGCTGCCGGCTGCGCGCTGATGGTGATTGCACTGTGGCGGTTTTTCGCATGAACACTTTACTATCAAAACCAGAGCTGCTCGCACCCGTCCAGCTTGCGCCAACAGCCTGTTTGGCTGATATTTTGCAAAAAAAGGGCTGGCTGATGGCAGCGGCCGAAAGCTGCACCGGCGGGATGATCGCAGCGGCCTGCACCGATCTGCCCGGCTCCAGCCTCTGGTTTGAACGCGGTTTCGTCACCTATTCGAACGCCGCCAAGACCGAACTGCTGGGCGTTGATGCGGCGCTGATCGAGCGCCACGGCGCCGTCAGCGAAGTGGTTGCGCGGGCGATGGCTCAGGGCGCCGTGGCCCGCTCGCAAGCGCAGGCATCGGTGGCAGTGACCGGTGTTGCCGGCCCCGGTGGCGGCAGTGCCGACAAGCCGGTCGGCACGGTGTGGTTCGGCTGGACCACGCCGGCCGGCACGGTGACTGAAATGAAACGTTTCGACGGTGACCGCGTTGCTGTGCGCCAGGCCAGCGTGGCCCATGCGCTGACGCGTCTGCTCGAACTGCTGACCGTGCCGGCCTGATTCGGACGCTATTCCAAAGCCGTCACGCTGACGCCGTTCTTCTCGGAAAATTCCTTCAGGATATGGGCAAGCTGCGCATCCTGCAGCGTGGTGGTCAACTCCACCAGCTTGTTACCGTCGCCCCGCTGGCCGTTGCTGACCAGCACCTCGGCTTCGGCATCCTGCGCCGCCAGCAGTTGCTGCAAAGTAGCCTGCAGCGAGTCCATGAACTCGTCGCGCTGGGCTTTGCCAGTATTTGAACCCGCGGTGTACTGAACCCTGAACGAAAAATTGGTCTTCAGCGCCATGGCGTTCAACGCGCGTTTTCAAGCCTGGCCGACAGCGTGATCTCGGGCACGCTGGCCAGCGCCTTGGACAGTGGACAGTCCTTCTTGGCCTGTTCGGCAATCTGCTGGAACTGGTCTTCGCTGATGCCCGGAACCACGGCCGACAGGGTCAGTGCAATACGGTCAATCACAAAACCGTCGCCTTCTTTCGCCAGGCGGACTTTGGCCTGGGTGTCCACCAGTTCGTTGGCAAATCCGGCCTTGTCGCAGGCAAACGAGAACGCCATGGTGAAGCAGGCCGCATGCGCCGCGCCCAGCAGTTCTTCGGGATTGGTGCCGCGCCGGTCATCCTCGAAGCGGCTGCCGAATCCGTAGGGATACGCCTTGAGCGCACTGGTTTCGGTGCTGATCTGGCCCTGGCCTTTTTTGCCCTGACCCTGCCAATGGACGGATGCGGTTTTTTCACTCATGACGATGCCTTTTTAGTTGAAAAAGAGCGCACAAGCGCGCTGTTGTCAACAGTGTGCGTGTCAGACTGCAGCCAGGGCGTCAGACAAGGCCGCAAACGCCGGTTGAAGGCTTCCTACAGCCGACCTCGACGGTTGGCTGAAACAAGCCCGGCGCTTAGCCGTCGTCGCCCGTGTCGAGGCTTTTCATCTGCCAGAGCATGCGCGCCAGTTCGGGCTTCAGGATTGCCCGCGCCCGGGCATCCAGCCGCACCAAGCTGTCGGCCAGACGCAAGCCCTTCGAGGAAATCGCTGCGCCTTTGCGGGCAAAAACAATGCTGTTGGTCTTTTCCAGCGTCACGATCTCGACCGCGTTGCCGCCAAAGCTGCGGCGAATTCGCCCGACCAGCAACGCATAGTCGGGATGGTCGTAATGCAGGTTGACCACCAGCACGCCACCGTCCGGCAGGGCCGCCAGGCAGTCGTCGTAAAAGGGCTGGCTGCACAGACCAGCGGGCTGGCCACCCAGGTCAAAGCCGTCGACCAGCAGCACGTCATAGCAGGGCGCGTAGGCCTGCAAATAGAGCGCGCCGTCGGCCGCCAGCACCTCGAAACGCTCATCGTCCGGCGGCACCTGGAAGTCGTTGCGCAGCACGATCACATGCGGGTTGATCTCCAGCACCGTCATGCGGCTGGCAAGCAGGAAATGGTGGCAGAACTTGGCGATCGAGCCACCGCCCAGTCCGATCATGCCGATGTGTGCAGGCGACGGATTGAACAGCAAAAAGCCCATCATGGTGCGGGTGTAGTCCACTTCCAGAGTGCAAGGGCTGTCCAGGCGCATGCGGCTTTGCAGCTCGCCCAGCGTGAAATGCAGCGACTTTGACGCGCCGTCGTCGAGCACGAAAGGCCGGTCATGTTGCAGCGACAGGAAACCGCCCGGCAGCGGCGGTTCAGCAGGCATGTCGCAAGGGAGGGGGCTTTAGGGGCATCGGGTCTTTCTGGGGCAGCGGGCGGGCAGGCTGTTGATTATCGGCGCGCCGCCAGCGGCCAGGCCCGTGTTGGGCGGCTTGCGCGGGCTGCGCTTTGGTAACAGACTGGCGCAACCGCAATCCACCCGCAGGAGGTCCGCATGCTACCGGCCAACCCCGAACAATTCAAGAACGCCGTCCGCGAGGCCTGGGACGAGTCGGCCAGCGGCTGGAACCACCAGACACCGGCGATCCACAACTGGCTCGCCGCCCCCACGGCGGCGCTGCTCGGCGCGGCGCGGATCGGCCTGGGCATGCGGGTGCTGGACGTCGCCGCCGGCGCGGGCGACCAGACGCTGGAGATTGCCCACCGGGTGGGCGAAGGCGGCCGGGTGCTGGCCACTGACATTTCCCCGGCTTTCTTGCAGTTCGCCCGCGAAAATGCGCATCAAGCCGGGCTGGCGCAGGTGCACACGCGGGTCAGCGATGCCGAAGACCGGGTGCTGGACGAAAACGGTTTTGACGCGGCCGTGTGCCGGCTCGGCCTGATGCTCTGCCCCAATCCCCTGCGCGCGCTGCAGCAGATGCACCGGGTACTGCGCCCGGGCGGGCATGCCGCCGCGTTGGTGTTTTCGGAGCCGCAGCGTAACCCGTGCCTTGGCATGTTGATGACCACTGCGTTGCGGCATGCGGGCCTGGGGCCACGCGATCCGTTTGCGCCGGGCGGGCTGCTGAGCCTGGGCAAGCCGAGGCTGCTGGAAGATCATTTCATACAGGCAGGATTCGCCGGCGTGACCACGGAGCGAATCTATGCGCCGTTCCAGCTGCCGTCGGCGCGCGATTATTTGCACTTTGTGCGCACCTCGGCTTCGCCCATCCTGCAGATCCTGGGCCACCTGAACTCCGAAGCCAGGGAAGCGGCGTGGGCCGACATGGAAGAGCAGCTGGAGGTCTTCCAGTTGGCCGATGGGAACTGGGAAGGGCCGAACGAGTTGCTGCGGATCCACGGCATGCGGCCGGTTGGTTGAGCGCGGGAAAGCGGTAGCTGGGACACGGCTATAGGTCTTGTATTGGACCGGTGGCTGATCTGATGCGCCTGGCAGCACGTCGAGCCCATCATCACCTCCTTCATGTCGGGCTGTTGCACGTCCAGAAAAAGACGTTCGAAGTGTGCCTTGTCGCACCAATAAACCCAGCGCTGATGCACCATATTCCACTTCCACTTCCACTTCCACTTCCGCTCGGCAAGGTCGCGCCAAGGCGTGCCCGTGCGGGCCATCCAAAGCAGTGCATTGAAAAAAAGCCCTTGGGTTCCCGCCAAGACGACCTTGGCAAGGCGGTAGCTGTGGGGCAATACGCTCCAACTGCCCATGGGTGAATGGTGTGGCGGGCATGCGTCATTCTGGTCAAACCGGGTGATTACCTCACTGAAGCGGCACCCAGACGATGCTGTGCCGCAGCGCCCCAGAAGCGCACCTCCGTGGTGAAAAAAATTTCTCGACCGGCTTGTGCAACATCAGCACCTCAAACTTTCCGAACACGGCATCAGTTTCATCAAGTTATATTTTTTGCATATTGGAATATCCACATTCATTCCTGCCGGCAGCTCCGGTGCAAGCTCAAAGCGCTGGTGCCAATCGTTATTCACGCCTGAAGCACACGATGGGTGAATGCAAAGTTACCGGGTATTTTTATTCACTGCATCCATCCTGAATCGATTGCTGGCGTTGCTGCACAAAATAAATCCTTTTGAATCAACAGCTTTGAATTTTTAAAATGTTGATTTTTTGATGCTGGCGGCAAAAAGCAAGAGTCAGGCTCACGCAAGGTTTTGATCTCAAAGATATTTTTCACGCTGATTTAGGCAACAGCGCCGGGTTAGCCCTCCATGGTATTGACCACTGTCAACGTTGGCAAGAAACTGAATTCAGCGCGGTTAGTAAAAACATACTAAAGGCAATTGTTTGTATATGTTTTGCCCTCGCTGATGCTCCCGATGAGATCGGCACCTCGATGGGTGAACTCTTGTCTGGTTTTTTAAGTTTTCAAGACCGGCTGCCGTGCGCATTGGGACACGCGGGACGGGAAATCAATTGACAAGAGAACAACCATGGCCTCATTCAGCAGCAACGATCATGACCTCATTCCCGCCGATGCGGACAACACCGGCCGGACGAAGGTCACCGGTCGCCGCACATTTCTCGCCGGCGTGATAGCCGTTGGCGCCTCAAGCCTGACCGGCCTGAAAGCCCATGCGCAGTTGGTCACTGCGACGACCACAGGGACCGTATCCGTCAGCCCGACGGTCAGCTTGCCAACGGTGGCGCAGGGCATTGGGCCGGTCACGCTGGCCGCGCCCGGCACGGCGGTGACGCTGCTCGACGCGGCGGCCCATCCCAAATTCAGGGAGCCCCTGCCCAATCCCCTGAGCGCCATCAACCGCTTTGTTCCCAGCGCAGGCCTGACCAGCTACAGCCTGCAGATCAAGGAATTCAACTCGAATATCGGCCTCGTCGATGGCAGGAACAAGCCGCTGACCACGGTGCTGTGGGGTTACGGCACCGCCAGTCAGGCGCCGACCTCGCCGGCAAGGACCTTTGCAGTGCGATCCGGCTCCAGCATCCAGGTCAGCTATGAGAATCTACTGCTCAATGACAGCGGTACGCCGCTGCCGCACCGGCTGCCGATAGACACTACGCTGATGTGGGCCAACCCGGGCAATCTGGGCGGCCAGGCGCCGGTGCCGCTGGTGGCGCACCGTCATGGCGGCAGCAGTGTCGATACCGCTGCCGACGGCCTGCCCGATGGTTGGGCCACGCCCGACACCGACCGCGACGGCAGGCCTGATTTCCGCGGCCGCCTCTACAGCACGCCCTACGTCTTCAACAACATGCAGGAAGCTGGGCATCTCTGGTTTCACGACCATGCGCTGGGCGTGACCCGACTCAACGTCAGCATGGGTCTGGCCGGCAATTATTTGATCCGCGATGCCAATGAGGATTACCTGATCGAGCGCGGCATGTTGCCCTCGCATGCTCACGAATTGCCGCTGATGATTCAAGACCGGATGTTCGATGCCACCGGCAAGGTGTACTACCCGTCTTCGGACCTGGCGATTTACCCCACAGCGCCGGCCATCACCCACCTGCCCGAGTTCTTTGGCGATTTCATCCTTGTCAACGGCGTGCCCTGGCCGAAATGCGAGGTGGAGCCGCGCGCCTACCGGCTGCGCATGCTTAATGCCTCGGATTCCCGGTTTTACGATCTGAAGTTCCAGCAGGCCGACGGTAGCGTGCTGCGTTTTCACCAGGTCGGCACCGAGCTCGGCCTGATGGACGCCCCGGTCGCGCTCAACCACCTGCTGCTGGCACCCGGCGAGCGTGCCGATCTGGTTGTGAACTTCGCTGGCCTGGTCAACGAGACCATCAGCGTGCGCAACTCCGCCAACGTGCCGTTCCCGAATGGCGCTCCGGTTGACCCGCTCACGGCTGGCAAGATCATGACTTTCAGAGTGACTTTGCCGCTCAACACGGGGGTGCGTCAACCCGTGCTGCCAGTGTTCCTGCGTCCGGTGCTCGGCACACTGCCCGCGCTGCAGACGGCGGGCGTGCCACGGCGCAAGCTGATGCTGTACGAGGGCACCGACCCGCTGGGCCGATTGCAGACGATGCTGGGCACGGTCAATCCGTCAGTGGGCAATCCAGCCAACCCGGCCTTTGGCACCTTTTTCTACTCTGACCCGGTGACCGAGATCATGGCCGCAGGCAGCACCGAGATCTGGGAGTTGCACAACACCACCGTGGACGCGCACCCGATCCACCTGCATCTGGTGGATTTCCGCATCCTCAGCCGCCAGCCTTTCACTGGCACCCTGCTGGACAAGCCCATGGGCCCCGGTGGCAGCACCAGTGGCGGCTACCTCACGAAAGTCGCCTTGTCTGGCGCCGCACGTCCTGCCGAGGCCAACGAGGCGGGACGCAAGGACACGGTGATCACCTATCCCGGCGAAGTGACCCGCCTCCTGGTGACCTTCGCGCGGCCCGGCGAATACGTGTGGCATTGCCACATCCTGTCGCACGAGGACCATGAAATGATGCGTCGTTTCGTCGTCGCCTAAGCCATGGCGGCTAAATGGGCTACCTGCCAGGAGGACACAACATGAACCCGTTCATAAGCCTTGTCCGCCGTGTCCTGCCGCTTGTGCTCTCAACATTAGCGGCGGCCGGGTGGGTCGATGCATCGGCCCACCCGGGCCAGCACGCAGCCCAGGACGCCAACAGCACAGCGGCTGCAGGCAACGATGTTTCGCGCAGCATGGTCAACGTCAGGCTTCCTGCTGTGCAGGTGCGCCAGCACAGCGGCAAGCCCATGACCTTTGAAGCTGCGCTGGACAACACCCGGCCGGTACTGCTGAACTTCGTCTTCACCACCTGCACGGGCATCTGCCTGCCGCTTTCGCAGGTGTTCGCGGCTGCCCAGGAGCGTCTGGGCTCCAGGTCCGGGCAGGTGCAGATGATCTCGGTGTCGGTCGATCCAGGCCAGGACACACCGGCTCGCCTTGCGGAGTATGCAGGCCGCTTCGGTGCCGGGCCGCAGTGGACCTTCTACACCGGCAGCCAGGAAGCGATTGATGCGATACAGCGTGCCTTCAACGTCTATCGACCCGACAAGATGGGTCATACGCCGGTCACTTTTGTGCGGCCTATGGGCTCGCGCCAATGGGTGCGGCTCGATGGCTTCGCCTCACCTGACCGGCTGATAAGCGAGTCGCTGGTTTTGTTCACGGCGTCCCCATGAATCCGACCGGGGCGCTGCTTGGATTGGCGCGGTTCAGCCTGGCGACCAGCTGGGCCGTGCTGGCGGCCCTGCCCGCCTGGGCAACGGATAACGCTACGGTGCCGCTGGAGGTGCAGCGCGGCGAGCGCATTTACCGTACCGGCATGCTTGCCAATGGCATGCCGCTGCGTGGCACCCGCATTGATGGCGTGCGCGTGGCAGGTGCATCGGCCGCCTGCATCAGCTGCCACCGTGCCAGCGCCCTAGGCGGCGCCGAAGGCAACCAGCTGATTCCGCCGGTCATCGGCTCACTGCTGCGGGCGCCGGGCGCGCGTTGGGCACCCCGCACAGGCCGGGTGCCGACCGGCCTGTCGCGCACCGAACATGCTGCGCACACACGCGCCGCCTACACCGAGCAGAGTTTCGCGCAGGCAATGCTCACTGGCAGCAGCCCTGGCGGTCAGGCCATGGGCTACCTGATGCCGCGCTACGAACTCGATGCGGCGTCGCTGGCCCAACTGCTGGCCTACCTCGATACCCTGCCGCTGGGTCAGGCGCCCGGTGTTGACGACAAGGCGCTGCATCTGGCGACCATAGTCACAGCCGATACACCCGCCGCTGAACGGGACATGACGCTTTCCATTATGTCGCGCTGCCTGGCTGAACGCAGCCCCCGCCCGTCCGGCCACGCCGGTGCGCCACGGCCCTGGCAGCACCATGTGTGGCAACTCGGGGCCGACCCGGCGCTGTGGCCGCAGGAACTGGCAACGCTCCAGCGCCAGCAACCGGTGTTCGCAGTCATCTCGGGCGTCAGCGGCGGCAGCTGGACACCGATCCACCAATTCTGCGAACGGGAAATGATGCCTTGCGTCCTGCCCAACACGGCAGCCGTGGACGACACGCTCGCATCGCATTGGTCGTTTTATTTTTCGCGCGGCGTGAGTCTGGAAGCTGCCACGCTGGCCGAGCGCCTGGTCGATGAAAAACCTGCTGGGGGTTGGCGCCGCATTGTGCAGCGCACCGACGGCTCCGAGGCTGCGCTGCTGGCGGCGAAGGCTCTGCACCGACGGCTGCGCGAGCTGGGTAGCACGGCCGAAATTGAGCAGCAGTTGCACGACCCGCAAGCCGACCGCGCCCTGGGTGCCGCCCTGACCGAGCAAGACGCGCTGGTGCTGTGGCTCAAGCCAAGCGCGCTGCGCCATTTCACCGAGACGGCCCCCCCGCCGCGCGCTGGCCGGGTCATCGTCTCTGGCGAGCTGGCCGGTCTTGACGCAGCCCCGCTCGCCATGGCTTGGCGCGAGCGCGCCTGGATGGTTTACCCCTATGCGTCGGCACAACGCCGAATCGACACGGTAGTGCTCAATACCGGCCACTGGATGTCCCGCCAGGGCCTGCTGCTGCAGTCTGAACTAAGCCGCCTGCAGGGCAATACTTATTCGGCTTGCGAAGTGAGCGTGCGTGCGCTGCAGACCATGCGCGAGCGTTATTCGCGCGAGTATTTTGTCGAGCTGGTCGAAGCCGCAGACGAAGCCGCTATAGCGACAGCCTACCCGCGCTTCACCCTCGGGCCTGACCAGCGCTACGGCTCGAAGGGCGCTTTCATCATGCAGTACAAGGCCCCCGACTTCACCCGGATGACGGCTACCGGCGACTGGATCGTGCCACGTTAGCGTGACGTCGCACGCTAGGCCATTTTCGGAAATTTCAGTAAAGCCACTTCATGATTCCAGCGATGTGCAAAAAGCCCAGAAATCGGATGCCGAGCTTGTTAAAGCGGGGGGCTACACGACGAAAGACCTTCATGCCCTGGAAAAGGTTTTAATCAATTGCAGCACTGACCCCCATGCTGGCGCCAAAAAATTACCGCGCAGCCGGTTTGATGCACTGAGCGCGACTTACTCAGCCTTACCCCGCCATTGGCTGCGCTGCCAGCCGCAGGCCCAAGGCGTGCATCACCCCATCAATCTCAGCCCCGGCGGCAGCGATTCGCCAAGCATGCGGCGCTCGGTGGCTTCGTCGAGTTCGACTTTTTCAGCCACCATCGCCAGCCAGGGTACGGGCGCGTGAATCGCCCTGAGCCGCCCCAAGACCTGCTCGCGCAGCGCAGGCGGCAGGTCACGGGCCCGGTCGTCGGTGACGCGCGCCAGGTTGACGGCGGCAAAGGCGGCGGCTTCCAGGCGTTTCCAGTCGAGCGCCAGCAGGCGTTCGGTCCACGCCGAAGCGGTACCGGGCGGCACCACGTCATGCGGGCTGCCGTGGAAAGGCGCGCGCGTACCGATGCGGCCCAGCGCCCACAGGAGCAAGCTGTCGTCGGCGCTGCTGTCATGGCCGGCGCGCTGGCGGGCGGGTGGCGCGACGCCGGATTGATTCATCCGCCCCAGCAGCCATTCGCCGATCTCGGATTTGTAGGCGGGCGGAATCCGCTCCAGCGACGCGCCCAGGCGCAGCATGTCGCCGGCGCTGCCGCTGACCGGCCGGGCACCTTCCAGGCCGTCCGCGCCCTCTTCGCTGATCTGCAGGTTGAAGGCAAAGTCGTCGAGCAGGCGCAGCTGTTGGGTAGCGTCCAGTCCGCCGGCCACGCGCCGCCACAGCGTCCACCATTCGGCGCCCACCTGCCGGTCACCAGGATGCTGCACACCCAGTGGCAGCAGCGTCCAGAGCTGCTGCACCCGCCAGGCGTCGAGCGCATCGCCAAAGCCGGGGCGCAGGCCGTAGCCGGCCAGGTTCAGCCAGACGCGCTCGTGCGCGGCGCTGCGGCGCCGGCCGCGTTCGCGCTGCCACAGCGCGTCGAACAGCTGGCGCAGCACCGGCGTGGTCCACTGCGCGCGGTCGCCGAGCAGGCGTTCGAGTTGCGCGCGCAGCTGGGTGACCTCTTTCGGGCTGACGGGCTGCTTGTTGGTGCCAAAGATGCGGTCGATCCGGGCAATGGCTTCGGCCATGCGCGCTGCCAGCCGTGGGTCTGGCGCTTCGGGGCCACCAGCTTGGGCTTGCGGCTGGCGCAAGTCGAACGCCAGCAGCCAGCGTTGGCGCGCGCCCGACAGCGCCACGCAGTGCAGTTCCAGCGTGCCGACGTCGGTCAGGGACGCGGCCAGCTGAACGGCGATGTCCTGCCGCGCCAGCGGGCCGTTGCTGGCGCCGGGATCGGCCGGATCGGCCGCCAGCACCATGACGAGGGGTGGCAGCCGCACCAGCGCGTCGTCGTCAAGCGTGACCAGCTCGCCGGCTTGCGGTGGCGCCTGGCCGGCGCCGTCGGCCACGGCGCTGAACAGCTGGAAGCGTACCGGCTGGCCGACGCGCAGGGCAAAGCTGCGGCCGCTCAGCAGCGCCTCGTGCCCCGGCTCGCTGCCACGCGGCAGGATGCAGATGCCGCGCGCCTGGCCGGCATCGGCCTGCTTGCCGGGCGTCTTCGCTTCGTCGAGCCGCAAGAAATAGCTGCGTGCCGAGCCGCCGCCAATGCGCGGAGCCAGGCCGCGCTGCGCCAGCCCGTGGGCCACCGCGCCGCGCGCCACCGCCACGTCGGGGTTGTCGTTGTGCAGCAGGCGCAGCGGCGCGCCGCGCCAGGCGCCCAGCGTCTCGGCCAGCCGCTGCGCCAGCGCCCCGGCGCGGAACACGCCGCCGTTGAGCAGCAATGCATCGGGCAGGTCCGGGCCGTGCTGGCGCAGGAAAGCGGCGATGTGCCGCGTGATGGTGGCATCGCGCGCATACGGCAGGCCAAAGGCGACGATGCCGCCGCGCGCCTGCACCGGCTGCGCGTCCAGCCCGACCTGCGGAAAAAAGCCGTCGACGATCAGCCGCTCGACCTCTTCGCGCTGCAGCATCACCGTGCGGCTACCGCCCACCAGCCGGGCGCCGCCGCCCAGCAGCGTGACCGGCGTCTGTTCGGGCGCGTTATGCGCCAGCAGCACCTCCTTGGCGGCGCGGCAGCGGTCCATCAGCTGCGCCAGCCGGGGGGCCGACAACGGCGCACCCGGCGTGCCGCCCATGCGCGCTTCCACGGCGTGCGCCAGCGCCAGGTCCATGTTGTCGCCACCCAGCATCAGGTGGTTGCCCACGCCGACGCGCGTCAGGCGAGGCGGGCCGCCATCCTCCGGCATGTCCACGTCGATCAGGCTGAGGTCGGTGGTGCCGCCGCCGACGTCGCAGACCAGCACGCGGCGGGTCTGCGCCAGTTCCTGGTCCAGCCGGCCCTGGTGGCGCAGCAGCCAGTCGTGGAATGCCGCCTGGGGTTCTTCCAGCAGGCGGACCGTGGGCAGGCCGGCCTGCCGCGCGGCATCCAGCGTCAGCGCGCGGGCGCCTTCGTCAAACGACGCCGGCACGGTCAGCCGGAGTTCCTGCCGCTCCAGCGGACTGTCCGGAAAGCGCGCGTTCCAGGCCGCGCGCACATGGCGCAGGTAGCTGGCGCTGGCTTCGACCGGCGAGATTTTCGGCACGCCGTCGGGCGCGCCCCAGGGCAGGATGGGCGCCAGCCGGTCCACCGCCGCATGCGACAGCCAGCTCTTGGCGCTGGCCACCAGCCGGCCCGGCACCTGCGCGCCCAGCCGGCGCGCCCACTGACCGATGACCGCAGGCGGCTGGCCGGCGTTGCCGCTGTCGGCCGGCCACGGCAGTTGCAGCGCGCTGGCGGCCATCTCGCCGTCGGCCGGGTGAAAGCGTACAGAGGGCAGCAGCGGCAAGGCGGTCACCTCGCCCGGTGCGACCAGCTGGTCGATGTCAAACACGCGGATGTCGGCCTGCTCCACCGCCAGGGGTGCGTAAGCGACCACGGTGTGGGTGGTGCCGAGGTCGATGCCGACGATGTAGCGGCTCATCAGGTGCAACGCATCAATTCAATGCCTGGATCTGCAAACCGCCCACGCCGGGGAAGGCGCAAAACGGCCCGCTTCAAGCCGCCTGCCCGCCCGCGCGCACATCGAACTCCACCTTCCAGTGCTCGCCACCCTGCGTGGCCACCGCCGTCAACGCCAGCGTGCCGGTGTCGGTGGCCACGGCGCGCAGCCGGACCTGCACGATCTCGCCGGCCTGCCGGCCTTCGGCGGGCAGCGTGGCCTGGATCTCGCCGAGTTCCTGCAATTCGTCGGGCTGCCAGACATCGAGCAGCGCGCCCAGCGGGTCCTGGCGCCGCACTGACGAGCCGAAAAAGCGCAGGTGCATCGGCTCGCCAACGACCAGGCCGAATTCCTGCGTCTGCAGCTCGGCCTCAATGCCTTCTTCCATGCCGAAGGGCGCAATGCACAGCGCCTGGATGGGTGGCTCGAAGCCCGGAATGGCCGGCATTGCCGACTCGACCGCGACGTAATAGGCGCGCGCCGTGCCGCCGCGAATCCGCACGCCCTGGCCGCGCCGCACGTAGCCGTAATAGGCCGCGCCGCGCGCTACCGCCAGGTCCATGTCGGCGCCGCTGAGCGCGCGCGCCGCCGGGGCCTGCTCGGCGGCGAGCCAGCCGTTGAGCGTCGCCAGCGTGCGCTCGACCAGGAGGTCGGACTTGAAGACGCCGCCGTTGAACAACACCGCCGTCGGATGCAAAAAGCTGGCGCCCGCATCAATCGTTCCGGCAAAGCCTTCAAGCTCGGCCGTGGCGCCGGCCTGGCGGCCCAGCAGGGCGGCCAGGTGGCGCGTCACGCCGGCGTCCTGCGCGTACGGCAGGCCCAGTTGCGTCAGGCCGCCGCGCGCGCGGTTCACCGGCCGGGCCGCCGCGTCCACCGTCGGGAAGAAGCCTTCGAGCAGCGACGCCCGGACCTCGGCCTGGGTCAGCTCGGTGCGCACCGCGCCGCCGATCAGCTTGGCGCCCCGGCTGGGGACGACGAGGGGCTGCGCGTCGAGCGCGGCGTCAGACAGCAGGTTTTCCTTGGCGCTGCGGCAGGCGTAGGTCAGCGCGCGCATCTGCCACGGGTCCAGTTGCTTGCCCTCGGCGGCCAGTTTGCGCGCCACGACATGCGCCAGCATCAGGTCCATGTTGTCGCCGCCCAGCAAAATGTGGTCGCCCACGGCGACGCGGTGCAGTTCCAGGTTGCCTTCGCGCTCCAGCACGGCGATCAGCGAAAAGTCGCTGGTGCCGCCGCCGACGTCGATCACCAGGATGATCTCGCCCGGCTTGACGTCCTTGCGCCACTGGCCGGCGCTCGCCTGTATCCAGTGGTAGAGCGCGGCCTGCGGCTCCTCCAGAAGCGTCATTGACACGTAGCCGGCAGCGCGGGCCGCCTCGGCGGTCAGTTCGCGTGCGGCCGGGTCGAACGACGCTGGAATCGTGATGGTCACGTCCTGCTGGTCGAACGGCGCTTCGGGGTGCGCCTGGTCCCAGGCGTGGCGCAGATGCGCCAGGTAGCGGGTCGAGGCTTCGAGCGGCGAGACGCGCGCAACTTCGGGCGGCGCGTCGTTTGGCAAAATGGCAGCGCGCCGGTCCACACCGGTATGGCAAAGCCAGCTCTTGGCGCTGGACACCAGGCGGATCGGCGTCTGCGCGCCGCGTGTCCGCGCCATTTCGCCGACGGCAAAGTCCTGCTCTGCGCTCCACGGCAGCGCCAGGTCATCGGCGGCCAGTTCGCTTTCATGCGGCAGGTACAAAAACGACGGCAGCAGCGGCAGGTTGCCGACACTGCCAGGCGCGGTCAGTTGCGGAACAGCGAGCACGCCGTAAACCGTTTTTTCGCCGTCGCTGGCGCCAATGTCCACCCAGGCCAGCGCGCAGTGCGTGGTGCCCAGGTCGATGCCGATGGAAAACTGCGGCCCGTCCACGGCGCTTTCAGCTTGGGCGGTCTTGTCAGTCGTGGCGGCGTTCACAGCTCCACCTCGGCCTGCGCCAGCACGCTGGCGTCGTGGCCGGCGGCCAGGCGCGGCAGCCGGGTATCAAGGGCACGCCAGCCCCGATGGCTCAGGGCGCCATGGAACGGCGCCTGGCCGACCACGTTGCCGGTCAGGCGGATGGCGCGGGCATCAAAGCCGTCGTTCAGCATGATGCGGCTGCCTTCGGCCTCGGGCTGGACCGGCGCCAGCGTGAAATGCTCGCGCAGCACCTTGGCGCAACCCTCATGCACCAGCCGCGCCGGCCCGCCGATCTCGGCGTCGGTGTAACCCGTCAAATCTTCCTGGACAAAATCGATCAGTCGTGCCTCGCGCTGCAGCAAGGCCAGCAGTTGCAGCGCTGCTTCGGGCGTGGCTTCCTTGAAGACGGGCGGTGCGACGGGCGCGGGCGCAGGAGCAGCCGCTGCGACAGGTGCGGCAGGCGCATCACCCTGCTCGCGCAACGCCTGCACGCGGGCGGCATAGTTGCCATCGCCCAAGGTGCTGAAAAAGCTGCCGAAGGCGAGCGAAACGCGTTTGAAAAAGGAAGGGGTCGGGTCGGTCATCAAGGCTCCTGATGGCGTCGGCCGGGGCCGAACATGAAATGAAGGGATGGGGGCTTCCAGGACAGCCAGCGCCGGACGGCACGGGCTGCCCGCAGGCATTGACCGGGAAAAGGCTGGCGCGCTCTGGGCCTGAAGGCCTTCCCGGGCCTGGCGCCCCGTTGCAAAACGCTATTGTCCATAGAAAAACCGCGCCCTCAGGTGATGGCGGGTAGTTTTTAAGGGTAAAAAGTGCTATTTGCGCATGTCCATCATGCGCAGGCAGCTATTTAATTCATAGCAGCATGATGCGGCGCCATCCGCACCTTGGCGCAAGGGTTCGGACCTGAACGAAAAAGCCGCAGGCCGTCTTGCGACGGCCTGCGGCCTGCAGGGCGTTGAAGGGCTGGCCTTGGGGCCGGCCCGCCCGGCTTTTTAGCCTTGCACCGCGCTCAGCGCGGCATTGAAGGTGGCGCTTGGACGCATCACCGCCTTGACCTTTTCCGCATCCAGCAGGTAGTAGCCGCCGATGTCCACCGGCTGGCCCTGCACTTCCTTCATCTCGGCGACGATTTTTGCCTCGTTTTCGGCCAGCGACTTGGCCAGCGGCGCGAAGTGCGCCTGCAATGCCACGTCGTCGGCCTGCTCGGCCAGCGCCTGCGCCCAGTACATCGCCAGGTAGAAATGGCTGCCCCGGTTGTCGAGTTCGCCGGTGCGGGTTTTGGGGCCCTTGTTGTTGTCCAGCAGCTTGCCGGTGGCGGCGTCCAGCGTGCGGGCCAGCAACCCGGCCTGGGTGTTGCCGGTCTTCAGTGACAGGTCTTCAAGCGACACGGCCAGCGCCAGGAATTCGCCCAGCGAGTCCCAGCGCAGGTGGTTTTCTTCCACCAGCTGCTGCACATGCTTGGGCGCCGAACCACCGGCGCCGGTTTCGTACATGCCGCCGCCGGCCATCAACGGCACGATGGACAGCATCTTGGCGCTGGTGCCCAGTTCCATGATCGGGAACAGGTCGGTCAGGTAGTCGCGCAGGATGTTGCCGGTCACCGAGATGGTGTCCAGCCCGCGCGCGACGCGCTCCAGCGTGAAGCGCATGGCGCGTACCTGCGACATGATCTGAATGTCCAGGCCCTTGGTGTCGTGCTCTTTCAGGTAGGCCTGCACCTTCTTGATCAGCTCGTTTTCATGCGGGCGGTACGGGTCGAGCCAGAACACGGCCGGCATGCCCGAGTTGCGCGCACGCGTGACGGCCAGCTTGACCCAGTCGCGGATCGGCGCGTCCTTGACCTGGCACATGCGCCAGATGTCGCCGGCTTCCACGTCCTGGCTCAGCAGCACCTCGCCGGTGGCAATGTCCACGATGTTGGCCACGCCGTCCTCGGCAATCTCGAACGTCTTGTCGTGCGAGCCGTATTCCTCGGCCTGCTGGGCCATCAGGCCGACGTTGGGCACGGTGCCCATGGTCTTGGGGTCGAAGTTGCCGTGCCATTTGCAGAAGTTGATGATCTCCTGGTAGATGCGGGCAAAGGTCGATTCGGGCATCACTGCCTTGACGTCTTTCAGGCGGCCGTCGGCGCCCCACATCTTGCCGCCGTTCCGGATCATCGCCGGCATGGACGCGTCAACGATGATGTCGTTGGGCGAGTGGAAATTGGTGATGCCCTTGGCCGAATCGACCATGGCCAGCTCGGGCCGGCCTTCGTGGCAGGCATGCAGGTCGCGCTTGATCTCGTCTTGCGTGCTTTGCGGCAGGGTGGCGACCTTCTCGTACAGGTTGGCCATGCCGTTGTTCACGTTCACGCCGATTTCATCGAACAGCGCGCCGTGCTTGGCAAACGCGTCCTTGTAGAAAATCTTCACGCAGTGGCCGAACACGATGGGGTGCGAGACCTTCATCATCGTTGCCTTGACATGCAGCGAGAACATCACGCCGGTGGTGAAGGCGTCGTCGATTTCCTTTTCGTAGAACTCGACCAGCGACTTCTTGCTCATGAACATCGAGTCGATGATCTCGCCAGCCAGCAGCGACACCTTGGGCTTCAGGACGATGGTCTTGCCGCTTTGGGTGAGCAGTTCCATCTTCACGTCACGCGCCGTGCCAAGTGTCAGCGACTTTTCGCCGTGGTAGAAGTCGCCGTGATGCATGTGCGAGACATGCGAGCGCGACGCCTGGCTCCAGTCGGCCATCGAATGCGGGTTCTTGCGGGCGTATTCCTTGACGGCCTTGGGTGCGCGGCGGTCCGAATTGCCTTCGCGCAGCACCGGATTGACGGCGCTGCCGATGCAGCGGGCATAGCGCGCGCGAATCTCTTTTTCGGCGTCGCTCGTGGGGCTTTCGGGGTAGTCGGGCAACTTGAAGCCCTTGGACTGCAGTTCCTTGACGGCGGCGATGAGCTGGCCCTGCGAGGCGCTGACGTTGGGCAGCTTGATGATGTTGGTGTCCGGGTCCTGCGTCAGGCGGCCCAGCTCGGCCAGCGTGTTGGGCACTTTTTGCGCGTCGGTCAGGCACTCTGGAAATTCGGCCAGCACCCGGGCGGCGACCGAGATGTCGCTTTCGGACACTTCAATGCCGGCCGGCGCCGTGAAGGCACGCACGACAGGCAAAAAGGACCAAGTCGCCAGCAGCGGCGCCTCGTCGGTGAGCGTGTAGATGATTTTTGATTTTCCGGCTGTCATGGGGCTCCTCTTGCTGTTGGGAAATTGAGTTGGCCTGGCAATATGGCTGACATGCCTGTCGTCAAGCTGAAGGACACGTCGGGTTGCCACCCTCGGGAACATCGGTTTTGCAGCGGCGGGATCCCCGCATCGACAAGCTGAACGTCGCGGTATGAATGTCAAGTCATCTCAGGATTGGAAGTTTACCCCTGTGCGCAGACCCCTCGGGCAGGCCCGCCGCTGACAACTGCAGCGCTCGTCTGTAACAAAAGCGCAGCGCTGGACGGTGTTTCGGAAAGATTATTCAGCGCGCAACAAAGAAACCCGGCGCATGGCCGGGTTTCTTTGAAGGGAAAAGCTCAGATGCAATCCGGAGCCGTGAAATCCTGTGGCCTTGACCGCCTCAATGAAGCCGAAGATGGGTCAGGGCCGGGATTTGCCGGAATCAGGCGCCACGGGCCTTCTTGACTGCAACAGCGCCATTTTTCATTGCCGATTCCAGGGCATTTTCCACTTTGGAAGCAGCGTCCTTGAAGCCTTTTGCCACACTGGCAAAAGCTTCTGGTGCAGGGCTCGACTTTTGCATCGTGTCAATGCTCGACTGGAACTGTGCAACGCCCAGAGCGGTGACATCTTTCAGATTTTGCGATGCAATGGCGATGCTGCTTTCAGCCGATGCCTTCAGGGCTTCAAAAGCGGCTTTCGGCTCCTTGATGTTCTTGAAGGATTCGACGGTTTCGGCCATGGCAGCTTGCGCGGCTTGCGCTTGCTTTTGGGTCAGGTCGCCCCAGGCCTTGAGCTGGTCCATCACCGGCTTGAACGCTTCCTGCGAAGCCGCAGGGCTGAATTTTTCCGCATTTTCCTTCATGGTTTTGGCGATGGATTCAAAAGAAGTATTGGTGAACATGGGAAGCCTTTATAAAAAATGTTGCAGTGCAGCAATTATTAACCATAAACATCTTCCTGTGTGGGTTTGAATTGAAATTCAGGCGTTTTTAGGGTCAAGGGAACAAAAGTGGGACTACGCCAATGAAGCTGCCGCGCAAGACATTGGACGGAGCGCGCTCCTTGGCGGTAATGCGGACGAACAGGCTGAAGCTTTTGGAGTTCGCGGACCTATTCAAGCGATTGATTCCAACGCTTTGAATTGAAAACGGCGCCCGCAGGCGCCGTTTTCTTTTTTTACAAGCCAAAAAGGCCTCCAGCGCATTCTGGACAGCCTCAAGCAGCTATTTAATTAATAGCAACCCGCGCCACCAGACTCAAGCCGTTCCGGCCTTCACTTTCAAGCGCCACGCATGCAGCAGCGGCTCGGTGTAGCCGCTGGGCTGCTCCAGCCCCTTGAACACCAGGTCGCACGCCGCCTTGTAGGCTGCCGACGTGTCGAAGTGCCCGGCCATCGGCTGGTACAGCGCGTCACCCGCGTTCTGGCCATCGACCACGGCGGCCATGCGCTCGAAGGTTTCGGTGACTTGCGCTTTGGTCACGACGCCGTGCAGCAGCCAGTTGGCCATGTGCTGGCTGGAAATGCGCAGCGTGGCGCGGTCTTCCATCAACGCGACGTTGTGGATGTCGGGCACCTTGGAGCAGCCCACGCCCTGGTCGATCCAGCGCACCACGTAGCCCAGAATGCCCTGCGCGTTGTTGTCGAGTTCCTGCTGCTTGTCGGCATCCGACCAGTTCGGCGTGGCGGTGACCGGAATCGTCAGCAAGCCGTTGAGCAGGGTGTCGCGCTCGGCGTTGGCGTCGATCTTTTCCAGTTCCTTTTGCACGTCACTGACCAGCACCTGGTGGTAATGCAGCGCGTGCAGCGTGGCGGCGGTCGGGCTGGGCACCCAGGCGGTGTTGGCGCCGGCTTTCGGGTGGCCGATTTTCTGCTCCAGCATGGCGGCCATCAGGTCGGGCATGGCCCACATGCCCTTGCCGATCTGCGCCTTGCCGCGCAGGCCGCAGGCCAGGCCGGTCAACACGTTGTTCTTTTCGTAAGCCTGAATCCAGGCGGTGGTTTTCATGTCGCCCTTGCGGATCATCGGGCCGGCCTGCATGGCGCTGTGCATCTCGTCGCCGGTGCGGTCGAGGAAACCAGTGTTGATGAAGGCGACGCGCGCTTCGGCTTCGGCAATGCAGGCTTTCAGGTTGACGCTGGTGCGGCGCTCCTCGTCCATGATGCCGAGCTTGACGGTGTTGGCCGGCAAGCCGAGCAGGCTTTCGACGCGGCCGAACAATTCACTGGCAAAGGCGACTTCTTTCGGGCCGTGCATCTTGGGCTTGACGATGTAGACGCTGCCGGTGCGCGAGTTCTTGATGCCGCTCTGGCCCTGGCGCTTCAGGTCATGCAGGGCGATGGTCGTGGTCACGACGGCGTCCAGGATGCCTTCGGGAATCTCTTTTCCGCCTGCGTACAGGATGGCCGGGTTGGTCATCAAATGGCCGACATTGCGCAGGAACATCAGCGAGCGGCCGTGCAGGCGCACTTCGCCATTGCCGTTGGCGGCGGTGTATTCGCGGTCGGGGTTCAGGCCTCGCGTGAAGGTTTTTTCGCCCTTGCTGACTTCCTCGGTCAGCGTGCCCTGCAAGATGCCGAGCCAGTTGCCGTAGGCCAGCACCTTGTCTTCGGCATCCACCACGGTGACCGAGTCTTCCAGGTCAAGGATGGTCGACAGCGCGGACTCGATCACCAGGTCGCTGATGCCGGCGGCGTCCGTCTTGCCGATGGTGGTGGTGCGGTTGATGATGATGTCGAGGTGCAGGCCGTTGTGCACCAGCAGCACCGACGTGGGGGCGGCAGTGCCGCCCTGGTAGCCGACGAACTGGGCCGGGTCCTGCAGCGGGGTGCTGCCGTTTTCCATGGCAATGACCAGTTGGCCATCTTCAACGCTGTAGCCGGTCGCATCCTTGTGCGAACCGCTGGCCAGCGGGACCGCCTGGTCGAGCAAATTGCGGGCGAAGCCAATCACCTTTGCGCCGCGCACCGGGTTGTAGCCCTGGCCTTTTTCAGCGCCGTCGGTCTCGGCAATCGCGTCGGTGCCGTAGAGCGCGTCATACAGCGAGCCCCAGCGCGAATTCGCAGCGTTCAAGGCGTAACGGGCATTCAAGATCGGCACGACCAGCTGCGGGCCGGCTTGCACGGCGAGTTCGGCATCGACGTTGGCGGTGGTGATGGCAACCGTGGCGGGCTGGGGCACGAGGTAGCCGATGCCTTCCAGAAAAGCGCGGTAGGCCGGCATGTCGGCGATGGGGCCGGGATGGGCCTGGTGCCAGGTGTCCAGTTCGGTCTGCAGGCGGTCGCGTTCGGCCAGCAGGGCGATGTTCTTCGGCGCCAGGTCGGACACGATGGCGTCAAAGCCGGTCCAGAACGTGTCGCTTTCCACGCCCGTGCCGGGCAGCACCTTGTCGTTGATGAAGTTGAAGAGCGAAGTCGCAACCTGCAGGCCGTGGCGGCTGGTGCGTTCGGTGTTGGTGGTCATGGAAGATTCCTTTTAAAAAAATAAAAAATAAAAATGCGTTGTGCTGAAAGCCGGGGATGGGTCATTGACGACCGGCGGCCGGTCACCGGCTCAGCCCAGCGTCTTGTAAAAATAATAAACCGTCAGCGCGCTGCCGACCGCAATCACCATGCGGCGCAGCCACGGCCCCTGGATTTTGCGCGCCATGCGGGCGCCCCAGTAGCCGCCCAGGGTGGCCGTCAGCACCATCACCAGCGTGTGCGGCCAGCTGACGGCGCCGGCAATGATGAAGGTCATCACCGTGACGCTGTAGATCACCGCCGACAGAATGTTTTTCAGCGCGTTGATGTGCTGCACGTCTTCATGGCCGCCAATCGCCAGGCTGGCCATCATCAAAATGCCCATGCCGGCGCCGAAGAAGCCGCCGTAGATCGACACCAGCAACTGCACGAACCAGCCTACCGGCGAGCCGGCGCCATGCGCGGTGCCGGTTTTTTCAGCCGGTGCCGGGCGTATTTTTTTCAAGGCCTTTGACAGCTGCGGGCTGAAGGCAAACAGCAGCGTGGCAAAGGCCAGCAGCCAGGGAATCAGCGCCGCAAAGCGCGCGTCACCGGCCGACAGCAGCAGCAGACCGCCCGCCGTGCCGCCCAGGAACGAGGCAATGCCCATGGGCAGCAGGTAGCGCTTGTAGCGCGCCAGCTCTTGCCGGTAAGCCCAGGCACCGCTCAGGCTGCCGGGCCACAGGGCGACCGAGTTGCTGGCGTTGGCGACCACCGGCGGAAGGCCCACGGCCAGCATCGCCGGGAACGAGAAAAACGTTCCGCCGCCCGCGATGGCGTTGACCGCGCCGGCAGCAAATCCGCCTGTGCCGATCAACACGATGTCCAGCGGCGTCATGCCAATTGGTCGCCCAGGGGCAGCGCCAGCACATCGCGCAGGCTGGCGCCGGTGTACACCGGCTGGGTGCCGAGTTCTTCAAACGGCAGCTGGTAGCGGTTGATCCACAGCGTCTGGTAGCCATACCAGGTGGCGGCCAGCGCGTCCCAGCTGTTGCAGCTGACAAAGGCAGTTTGCTGCACCGGCACGCCGGTCGCCTGCGGACCCAGCGCATAGGCGTCGGGATGGGTCTTGTATTTGCGGATGCTGTCGGTGCTGATCACGTGGTCAAGCACGTCGTCCAGCCCGGCGGACTTGACCGCCACGGCGAGCATGGCCGGGTCGCCATTGGACAGGATGCCGGTGACAATGCCGCGGCTTTTCAGCGCCTGCAGCACTTCGCGGTTTTCAGGAAAGGCGGTCAGGCAGCGGTACTGGTTCATCAGCTGCTCTTCGTGCGCGCTGCGCAGGTCCAGGACCAGCCGCTTGCAGGCATAGCGCAGCGCGGCGCGGGTCACGTCCCAGAAAGGCTGGTAGTGCGCGCCGTGGTTGCTGGTGCTGACCAGGTTGGTGTATTCAATCTGCTTGTCGCGCCACATGACGCCCAAGGCCTGGCCGCGACCGGGGAACAGTTGCTCGGCCAGCAGCCCGACGCTGTACACGTCAAACAGCGTGCCGTAGGCATCGAACAGAACGGCGCGCAGGGGCTGGCGGCTGGGATTGCGTGTTTTTTCCATGTCGCTACTTTATTTGATCCTCGCGTAAAGATTAATAACCTTAAATGCGAGTTGTCTGTGACTTTAATTGGTGCAATCTGAATTGCGGCGAACTGTCCCCACTTTCGAGCCCCCTGTTTTAAATGGCGTCACCCCTCTGAAACACGTTCTGGCGGCGCAGCGTCCTGATGACCTGATGCCTGCCATCACGGACAATGAATGCTGGGCAGGCCGCTGGCACCAAGGCGGCGCGTTCGGCCGCCAGCCCATGAATTGCGGCGTTTTTCGTTGTCTGCATTTGCCCCGTCATCCTCAATGTCACCAGGAAATTTGATGAAAATCCTCATGCTGCACGGCATCAACCTCAACCTGTTCGGCAAGCGCGACCCGAAACAGTACGGCACCATCACGCTGGACGAGATCAATGCCAGCGTCAGCGCACTTGGCCAGGAGCTTGGTGCGCAGGTCGAAGCTTTCCAGACCAACCATGAAGGGGCGATGTGCGAGCGCATTCACCAGGCGTATGCCGACGGCGTGGACGCGGTGCTGATCAACGCCGGCGCCTGGACGCATTACAGCTACGGCATCCGCGATGCACTGGCAATTTTGACCTGCCCCATCGTTGAGCTGCACATGTCCAACATCCATGCCCGCGAGACTTTTCGCCATGTGTCGGTGTTCGCCGACATCGTGCGTGGCCAGATCTGCGGCTTTGGCGTGGACAGCTATTTGCTGGCATTGCGCGCAGCGGTTTCGGCCGGCCATGCGGCCCGGAAATAAAACCGGCCGGCCCGCGCGATGAAGCAGCTGATTTTGTGCGCGGATGACTTTGCAGCAAATGCGTCTGCTTCACAGGGCATTGCCGCGCTGGCCGGCGCCGGCCGCATCAGCGCCACCAGCGTCATGGTGCTGTCGCCGCGCTGGGCCGGCGATGCCGCGCTGCTGCAGGCCATGCGCGGACAGATCGACGTCGGCCTGCACCTGGACTGGACCAGCGCGTTTGCGCGCACGGCAGGGCATGGTGTGTCCCTGGCAGGGGCGATGCGCCAGGCGGTGCTGGGCGGCTTTGACCGGGTGGCTGCGCGCGCCGTGATCGAGCGCCAGCTTGACGCGTTTGAAGCGGTCTGGAAAAGCCCGCCCGACCATATTGACGGGCACCAGCATGTGCAGCAGTTTGCCGGTATCCGCGAAGCGCTGGTGGCCGCCGTCCAGCAGCGCTTCGCTACAAAAAACGCAGCGTACTTTCGCCTTTCGACGGGCGCAAAGGCCGACAAAAGCCTCAAGACCCGAATCATTTCCGGCATGGGTGCACCGGCACTGGCGCGGCTGGCCAAGGCGGCAGGCATGGCTTGCGCGCCGGCCTTGTCGGGCATTTACGACTTCACCGGCGGCGCGCCGCGCTATGCGCACCTGATGGCGCAATGGCTGCAAAGCGCACCCGAGGGCAGCATCGTCATGTGCCACCCGGCAACCAACGCCGAAGCAGGCGACGACATTGGCGCGGCCCGTGCCTGGGAATATGCCTATCTGGCGAGCGACGCTTTTCCCCAGGCCCTCAAACTGGCGGGCGTCACGCTCTGCAGGGGGGCGAAGTTACACTTTGCCGCGTGACTGAACAACGCAAATCCTGGCTGACGCTGGCGGCACTTTTTGCCCTGCTGCTGGTGCTGGCTGCCCTGCGCCCCCTGGCCGTGCCCGACGAGGGACGCTACGGCGAAATCGGCCGCTGGATGCTGCAAAGTGGCGACTGGCTCATCCCGCGCCTGAACGGCATTCCGTTTTTTCACAAGCCGCCCCTGCTCTATTGGCTGGAGGCAATGGCCATGGCGGCTTTTGGCGTGCATGTCTGGGCTGTACGTCTGGTGCCTGCACTGCATGCGGGGCTGATGCTGCTGGCGCTCTACCTGAGCGTTCGCCAATTTTCGACCGAAGTCATTGCGCGCCGCGCGGTCTGGATGCTGGGCACCAGCCTGTCGTTTCTGCTGGCCGGGCAGTATGTGAACCACGACATGCTGGTAGGCGCCTGGATCGGCGTGGCCATCTGGTGTTTTGCGCTGGCCTTCATGCACGGCAACAAGCCCCATGCCGGTCTGGCCCGCTGGGGCTTTGTGGCCTGCGCGCTCGGTGTGTTGTCCAAAGGAATGATCGGTTTGGCACTGCCGGGGCTGGTGTTGCTGGTCTGGCTGGTCTGGACACGGCAGCTCAAAAAATTGCTTTATCTGCCGTGGGTTTCGGGGGTGGCCTTGTTCGGAGCGATTGCCGTGCCGTGGTTCTGGCTGGTGGAGCGGCAGCACCCCGGCATGCTGGACTACCTGTTTGGCACGCAGCAAATCAGCCGCTTCAGTTCGACCACCTTCAACAACGGGCAGCCCTGGTGGTTTTACGCTCTGTGCCTGTTTGTGCTGCTGTTTCCATGGGCATTTTTTGCATTGAATCAGGCCATAGCGCAATATAGGCGGTCGCAAGTAGCTATAAATTCAATAGCATCTCCCTGGCTGGCCCTGTGCTGGATCTGGCTGCTGGCCATCATCGGCTTTTTTTCCATTCCCAGCTCCAAGATCATTGGTTATGCCTTGCCGGTCATGCCGCCGCTGGCTCTGCTGGCGGCGCTGGGCTGGGATGCCGCCGTGGCCAGGATCAAGCTCGGCTCGCAGGCCCAGGGGCGGTGGTTTGCCGCGCTGTGCGCCCTCGGCATCGGCATTGCCATGGCGGCCAACTTTGCGGCGGCCACATACACCCGCAAATATGGCGCGCAGGATGTGGCACAGGCGCTGCGGGCGGCCGGGGCCCAACCGTCAGACACGGTTTACCTGCTGGGCGACTATGCCTATGACCTGCCGTTTTACCGCCAGGCCAGCCGACCCATGGTGGTGATTCAAGACTGGCCTGAAAAGCGCCTGTCCCACGGCGACGACTGGCAGCACGAGTTGCTGGATGGCGAAAAATTCGATCCGCAGGCCGCGCGCGTGCTGCAAACCTCCGAAGTGCTGGCGCAGGCTGCCCTGCAGGCGCGGGTGTGGGTGGTCGCCCGCCAGGAAGCGCCGATGGGCGGTTTTACCCAGGTGTTCAAGGGCCGCGCCTGGGTGGTGTACCAGCCAGGCGTTCAAGCCGCACCGGGTGACCTCGCGGCACCGGGATCAGCGCCTGAAAGCCCAAAACCGGCTGAGTAGAAAAGTTTGTCCCGCAGCGGCGACCAGCGCGACCAGCAAGGCCGCCAGCGCGGGCCAGCCAGCCCCCCGCAGCAGCAGCACAAACACCCCTTCATTGGTGGCAAAACCGGCCAGCGCCGTGAGCACGAATCGCATGAAGCTTTGCGCCGTCGTGGTGTTGGCATCGCGAAAACTGAGCAGCCGATGGCCGTAAAAGCTGACAAAAAATGCCACCCCAAAGCCGCTCGCATTGGCCAGCTCGGGCCAGATGCGGTGCGCCAGCAATGTGAACACCGCCAGATGGGTCAGCGCGGCCGTGCTGCCAACGGCCAAAAACCAGAAGCCGTTCTTGACCTCGCTGTTCATGCAGCGCGACCCCCCGGCTTGCCTTCATCACGCCCATCGGGCAGCCCCTGGCCGCAGCGTTGCGACACGATGTAGTTGGGCCGGCGCTTCACTTCGTCGTAAATCCGCCCCACGTATTCGGCAATGATGCCCAGCCCCAGCAGCTGGATGCCATTCAAAAACATCATGCTGACCACCAGCGTGGCGTAGCCGGGCACCGAAATACCCCAGATGAAGTACTGCAGCACCTCCCATGCGCCATAAGCGATGGACGAAACCGCCAGCAGCAGCCCCAGCCAGGCCAGCAGCCGAAGCGGCGCCGTGGAAAACGCCACCATGCCCGTGAGCGCCAGCGAAAACGAGCCGCCCATGCCGAACTTGGTCAACCCGTCGGTGCGTGGCAAGGGTTCGTAGTCAATCGCCGTGCTGCTAAAGCCGACCCAGGCGTACATGCCCTTCATGAAACGGTTGCGCTCGGGCATGGCCTTGAGGGCGTCCACCACCTGGCGGTCCATCAGCCTGAAGTCACCTGCGTTGGCCGGAATATCAATGCGGCTGCCCCAGTTGATCAGTTTGTAAAACAAACCGATCAAGCCCGCCTGCAATGGCGACTGGTCATCCCGCGCCTTGCGCAGGGCATACACCACATCGGCACCCTGCTGCCATTTCAAGAGCATCTCGGGCAGCAGGGCCGTGGGGTGCTGGCCGTCGGCATCCATCTGCATAAAGATCTCGCCGCGCCCGGTATCAAGCCCGGCGGTCAACGCGGATTCCTTGCCAAAATTGCGCGACAGCTTGAGGTAGCGCACCTGGGCATGCGCGGCGCACAGCTGATGCATCACGCTGGCGGTGTCGTCCTGGCTGCCATCGTCCACCACAATCAGCTCGACCCGGGACGACAGCTGCCTGAGTGCGGCCAGCGTTTGCGGCACGACAACGACCAGGCTTGCGCCTTCGTTGAAGGACGGCATGACGCATGAGATCGAAGGAGGTGTGAGGCAACGTGAAGTCATGCCTGGATCATGCCAAACAAATGCCAGTGATACGGGGCGGCCTTCGTGCGGATAATCACAGTCCATGGCCAAACTCAAGCAGCTCGAATCCTTTGTTTCCGTCGTCGCGCGCGGCAGCCTGACCGCAGCGGCGCTGGCCGAGGGCGTGGCGCCGGCCATCATGGGCCGGCGGCTCGATGCACTGGAAGAGCGGCTGGGCGTCAAGCTGCTGGTGCGCACCACCCGGCGCATCAGCCTGACGCACGAGGGCAGCGCTTTTCTGGAAGACTGCCAGCGCCTGCTGGCCGACCTGGCCAATGCCGAGGCCAGCGTGTCGGCCGGTGGCGTGAAGGCCAGCGGCCACCTGCGCATCACCGCGCCGGCGGGTTTTGGCCGGCGCCACGTGGCACCGCTGGTGGCCCGGTTCCGCGAGCAGCATGGCGACGTGACCATCACGCTGAACCTGAGCGACCGCGTGGTGGACGTGGCTGGCGAGGGCTTTGACTGCGCGGTGCGCGTCGGCGACATGCCCGACTCGTCGCTGGTCAGTGTGCGCCTGGCCGACAACCGGCGGCTGTGCGTGGCCACGCCGCACTACCTGAGCCGGCACGGCACGCCGCAGCATCCCGGCGATCTGGCGCGATTTGACTGCCTGAGCCTGTCAAGCGACGCCTCGCAAACGCGCGGCTGGGCGTTTCGCGTGCCGCGCGGTACTCAGCGAGGCCAAGGCCAAGGCGAAGGCGCTACGCCGGGCACGCAGCCTGCAGGCGACTTTGAAATCATCCACCTCAAGCCCGGCGGCCCGCTCGACTGCTCGGACGGCCAGGTGCTGCACGACTGGTGCCTGGCCGGTTACGGCATTGCCTGGCGCAGCACCTGGGAGGTCGAGTCTGAAATTTCTGCTGGCCGGCTGGTGGCAGTGCTGGAAGACTTTGCCGCGCCGCCGAACGGCATTTACGCCGTGTTTCCGCAGCGCAAGCACCTGCCGCTGCGGGTGCGGCTGTGGATCGACTTTTTGAAGCACCATTACAGCCAGCCGGAATTCTGGCGATAGCAAAGCATCTGGCGGCGCGGAAATCTAAAATTTGTATCAAATAATGCTTTGCGCATAGCTGTATTCGCTAGGCAGCTATTCTATTGATAGCTGTTTTCAGATAAATCTATACCAGCCCGGCCAGCAGCCACAGCGCCGTGCCCCACATCATCAGCGCCACCAGACCGTCCAGTGCGCGCCAGATCCACGGCGCCTTCAGCCGGCTGCCCAGGCTCCACATCGCCACGCCCAGGGCCACGAACCAGAGCATTGACCCTGCTGCGGCGCCCAGGCCAAACACGGCGTTGTCAGGCTGGGCATAGGCCAGCGACGCAGTGCCCATCAGCACGGCGGTATCTAACCAGGCATGCGGATTGAGCCAGGACATGGCCAGCGCCAGCCAGACCGCCCGGCGGCGCGACATGGCGGTTTCGGGCTCGCTGGCAATGCTTGAGCCGGCCGGTGCGGCAGGCCGCACAAAGCGCTGCATGGCCTGCGCGCCGTACAGGAACAGCAGCACCGCACCGGCACCTGTCAACGCGCCCAGCCATTTGGCAGACAGTCCGCCGAGTTGCGCCAGTCCGCCGACGCCCACGGCAATCAGCGTCACGTCGGTGACGACGCAAATCGCCACGGTCAGCCACAAATGCTCGCGCCGCAGGCCCATGCGCATGACATGCGCGTTTTGCGGGCCGATGGCCATGATGAGCGACAGGCTCAAAGCCAGGCCTGCGAAGAAAGCCGGCGTTGTGAAAAGGTTCATAAGGGACACGCGTCAGGGTGAATGGTCAAAAGCTCAAGGCGCCTGAGTTCCTGCAGACGCCTTGTGAGTGTCGCAATATTGGCCAATCGATTAAATGGAATTAACTAAAATTAGCTTTACTCAATAAAAACTAAAGTAAACCCCATGCTTGATCCCAGGCAACTCGAAGCCCTCGCCGCGGTGATTGAAAGCGGCAGTTTTGGCGCGGCCGCCAAGTCGCTGAGCGTCACGCTGGCGGCGGTGTCCTTGCGCATCAAGTCGCTCGAAGCTGCTCTGGGCCAGCGGCTGCTGGTGCGCGGCAAGCAGGTTCGTGCCACGCCGGCCGGCCAGGCCCTGCTGGGGCACGTCAAGCAGTTGCGCCTGATGGAAGCCGACCTGATGGCCGGCCTGCCGGGGGCGGGCGCCGACAGTGCCCGCTTGCAGACATTGAGCGTGGCGGTGAATGCCGACTCGCTGGCCAGCTGGTTCTTGCCGGGCGTGGCACCGGCGCTGCAGCAGCACCGGCTGCTGCTCGACGTGGTGGTCGATGACCAGGACCACACGCATGACGCGCTGAAAAGCGGCGACGTGACCGGCTGCGTCACCACGCTGGCGCAGCCCATGCGCGGCTGCGTGGCCGAGCCGCTGGGCATCATGCGCTACCGCTGCGTGGCCGCGCCGGCGCTGGTGGCCGAATGGGGCAGCGCGCTGCCGCACCGCATGCTGCGCAGCCCGGCGGTGATCTTCAACCGCAAGGATGCGTTGCAGGACGCCTGGCTGGCGCAGCATTTCAATTTGCAGGGCGCGCTGTACCCACGCCATTTCGTGCCGGCGGTCGATGCCTTCGAGCTGGCACTGGAACTTGGCCTGGGCTGGGGCATGGTGCCCGACCTGCTGCTGAAGGCACGCAAAGGGCGGGCACCGCTGCAGGAAGTGGTGCCCGGACAGCCCGTCGATGTGGTGCTGTACTGGCAACACTGGGCACGCGAACCGCTGGCCGCCGAGCGCCTGACGCAGGCTATCAAACGGGCCGCACAGGCGCATTTACTGCAGAGTTGATGACCAACTCCCGAGGCGTAATGGATACCCGCTCAGGGCTGTTTTGACAAGAACGGGTAAAATACATGTCTTGTTGTAAGACATTCCAAGCCTTTTGAATGCTGGCAACCCTCTTTTTTTAGCCTGAAAGCTCCCCTCAAACGATGACAAATCCGCTCAAAACGCCTCTTGCAAAAACAGACCCAGGAACCGGCATACCGGTTGGCTGAGGGTGTTGGCAACAGGTGCATAAGGCGGATTTTCACACCAGCCATCACGGCGCAGGTTTGCGCACAGAGCGTCATTGCCAGGCACGCATAATTTCCTTTTCAGGAGGTCATGCGTTCCCCACACGCCGCACCGGCACTTTTCCATTTTTTACCCATCCGGAAGGCTCAGGCACAGCCTTCCTTCTTCGTGCGCAGAGTTGGCTGTCAACAGCCCGCTGCGCGCTTTGCCTGTCAGGCGCACGCCGGCTGCCCGCCCGCTGGTTCCTGACGCTTGCGCACCGGCTGGTTGAACCGGCGCGCTTTATCTATTTTCCGGCAACGGAAAAAAGGAGTTGAAATGCAAAAAACCATCCTTGCCACCGATCTGGACGGCACTTTTCTGGGCGGTTCCCCGGCGCAGCGCACGGCGCTGTATGACTGGATCCAGGCTCGCCGCGATGAAATCGTGCTGATCTACACCAGTGGCCGCAGCCTGACCGCCATGCAGGACGTGCTCGACGATCTGCCGCTACAGCCAGACCACATCATTGCCGACGTGGGCACCAGTGTTTACACCGGCCCGCAGTTCCTGCCGTTGACGGCGGTGGAAGCCTGGCTTGATGCCGCGTGGGGCACGGATGCACGGGAGCGGATCCAGGTCGTCCTGCAGGACCATCCGCACCTGAAGCCACAGACGGTGATTGAAGGCCGCAGGGTTTCCTGCTTTTACACCGATGAGGCGCTGGCGCACACCGCGCGGGACCTGCTCATGCCGATGGGCTTTGACGTGCTGCTGTCAGCCGAGAAGTATTTCGATGTGCTGCCGCGCGGCGTGCAAAAAGGCCCGACCCTGCTCAAGACCCTTGAAGCGCTGGGCCTGGCGCCCGAGCGCACGCTGGTGGCGGGCGACACGCTGAACGACCTGTCGCTGTTCCAGACCGGACTGGCCGGTGTGGCCGTGGCCAATAGCGAGCCCTTGCTGAAGCAGGCCCTGGCGGGCATGGCCAACGTGCACCACAGCGAGTGGGAAGGCGCCGGCGGCGTGCTGCAAGCCCTGCAGCGTTTTCACGGACTCACCCAAGGAGAAAAAAAATGAATACCGAACTCGTCATTGTTTATCACCGCCAGCCCTATGAAGAAGTCATGGAGAACGGCAAGCTCGTGCTGCGCGAGCCGCGCAGCCCCAACGGCATCCTGCCCACCATCAAGCGCTTTTTCAGCCATGTCGACAAGGCGGTCTGGGTCGCCTGGAAAAAATCGCCCGCCGGAAAAACGCCGAATTTCGAGCGCCGCATCACGCTCAGCGACAGCTTTGGCGCGTACGACGTGGTGCGCCTGCCGCTGGATGCGGGGCAGATCAACCAGTTTTACCATGTGACATCCAAAGAAGCGCTTTGGCCGGTGCTGAACTCTTTTCCATGGCTTTATTCCACCGAAAACACCCATTGGGCCACGTTCCGCGAAGTCAACCGGCTGTTTGCCGAGGCGGCCTGCGAGCATGCTGCACCGGGCGCCGTGGTGTGGATTCATGACTACAACCTGTGGCTGGTGCCCAAGTTCGTGCGCCAGCTGCGGCCGGACCTGAAGATTGCCTTCTTGCATCACACGCCGTTTCCCGCCGCCGATGTCTTCAACATCATGCCGTGGCGCGACGAGATTCTGGACAGCCTGCTGGCTTGCGACATGGTGGGCTTTCACATACCCCGCTACAGCCAGAATTTCTGTGCATTGGCCGAAGGCCTGCGTGCGGGCATTGTCCGGCACGAGGCGCCCGTGCCCGAGCCGATCCATACCACCGGCATGGCCATGTCGGAGACGGTGGTCACCACGCACCTGGACTATCAGGGGCGTCGCATCCTGATCGACACCTGGCCGATCGGCACCTCACCCGACCTGATTGCCGAGACCGTCGATTCCGAGGATGGCCGGGCCCGCACGGCCAACATCCGGCGCGACATGAACGCCGAAATCCTGATCGTTTCCGTCAGCCGGGTGGACTATGCCAAAGGCACACGGCAGCAGCTCGAAGCCTTCGAGCGGATGCTGCTGCGCCGGCCCGAGCTGGCTGGACGGGTCAAGCTGCTGCTGGTGACGGTTTCGGCGGCCGATGGCATGGCGGTCTACAAGGCCGAACAGACCAAGATCGAGCAACTGGTGGGGCGCATCAATGGCCACTTCGGCACCATGAGCTGGCTGCCCATCATGCTGTCCACCACGCCCATGCCTTTCGAGGAAGTGGTATGCGCCTACCGTGCCGCCGACATTGCCTGGATCACCCCTTTGCGGGACGGCCTGAATCTGGTCTGCAAGGAGTTTGTCGCAGCCAAAAATGGCGAGTCCGGCGTGCTGGTGCTGTCAGAGTTTGCCGGCTCGGCCATGGAACTCAGCGATGCGGTGCTCGTCAACCCGTTCAGCCGAAATTCGATGGACGAAGGGCTGGACCAGGCGCTGGACATGCCGCTGCAAGAGCGCAGCGAGCGCATGCAGCGGCTGTTGGCGCATGTCAGGAAATACGACCTGGCCTACTGGACAAAGCATGTGATGAGCCAGTTCGCCAAGCTGACGGCTGACGAAAAGCCGGCGCCCTGAAAACGGGGCGCATCACCGGCGGCGTCATGCGCTTCGGGTGATGCAGCAACCGATTGTTGCGCTGATGCCTGCCGGGCAATAGCGGCGCTTATTTGCTCAGGCACTCTTTCATGAAGGCCTTGCGCTCGTCGCCCTTTTTGCCGGTGGCGTCGGCATTGCAGGTTTTCATCTTGCTTTGCTGGGCAGGTGCGGCTGCGGTCACTTCTTTTTTGGCGCTCAGGCATTCCTTCATGAAGGCTTTTCGCTCATCGCCCTTTTTGCCGGCAGCGTCCTTGTTGCAGGTCGCCATCTTGCTTTGCTGGGCGGTCTTGGCCGGCGGTGCCACGGCCGGGGAAGCAGGCGACACCACCGGCGCCGGGGCCATCTTGGCCGGCGCGGGTGCTGGTGATGCGGCTGGCGCGCTCTGGGCACGGGCTCCGGCAGACAGGCCCATCGTCAGGGCAAAGGCAACGGCGATCAAAGACAACGGTTTGTTCATGGTGATTCCAGTAAATGGGAACAGAGGTGATTTCCGACCGGAAATCTTGTCCATAACGCGGCTCCGAGCGGATTCGATGACCGGGTTTGCGCCGGACCGCGTGCCAAATCGGTCCGGATTGGCTTCCCCGTAAAATCCAGTGATGCTTTCGATTAAAAAAGACCTGCTCTCTGACCTTGCCCACGCACTGCAAACCCTGTCTCCGGGCGCTGGCGACAAAGCCGCCTTCGAGTCCCCCAAGGTCGCCACGCATGGCGATTTCGCCTGCACGGCGGCCATGCAGCTGGCCAAACCGCTGAAACAGAACCCGCGCCAAACGGCCGAGGCCCTGCGCGCCCTGCTCTTGCCGATGCCGGCGTTTGACCGCTGGGTCGAGGCGATTGAAATTGCCGGCCCTGGCTTCATCAACATTCGCCTCAAGCCCGCTGCCAAGCAGGAAACCGTTCGCGAGGTTCTGGCCGCCGGCAGCGGTTACGGCACCCGGCCGCTGGCGCACGACCGCAAAATGATCGTCGAGTTTGTCTCGGCCAACCCGACCGGCCCGCTGCATGTCGGCCATGGCCGCCAGGCGGCGCTGGGCGATGCCATTTGCAACCTTTATGCCACGCAGGGCGCCGATGTCTGGCGCGAGTTTTATTACAACGACGCCGGTGTGCAGATCCAGACCCTGGCCAACAGCACGCAGGCGCGCGCCAGGGGCATCCAGCCGGGCGATGCGCTGTGGCCCGAATCGGCTTACAACGGCGACTACATCGACGACATCGCGCAAGATTTCATGGCTGGCAAGACTGTCAGCGCCGACGATCGCGAATTCACTGCCTCGGGCGACGTCGACGACATCGACGCGATTCGCCAGTTCGCCGTGGCTTATTTGCGCCATGAGCAAGACCTGGACCTGAAGGCTTTTTCGGTCAGGTTCAACAACTATTACCTCGAATCGAGCCTTTACACCGAAGGGCGCGTCGAGTCCACCGTGGCACGCCTGAAGGACGCCGGCAAGACCTACGAGCAAGATGGCGCGCTCTGGCTCAAGTCCACCGACTACGGCGACGACAAGGACCGGGTCATGAAAAAGACCGACGGCACGTTCACCTACTTCGTGCCCGACGTGGCCTACCACCTGGCCAAATGGGAGCGCGGCTACAGCAAAGCAGTCAACATCCAGGGCATGGACCACCACGGCACCATCGCCCGGGTGCGTGCCGGCCTGCAGGCGGCCAACGCCGGCATTCCGCAGGGCTACCCCGACTACGTGCTGCACACCATGGTGCGCGTCGTGCGCAACGGCGAAGAGGTCAAGATCTCCAAGCGCGCCGGCAGCTACGTCACATTGCGCGACCTGATCGAGTGGACCAGTGCCGACGCGGTGCGCTTCTTTTTGCTCAGCCGCAAGCCTGACACCGAATACATCTTCGACATCGACCTGGCCCTGGCCAAGAACAACGAAAACCCGGTGTACTACGTGCAGTACGCGCATGCGCGCATCTGCTCGGTGCTGACCGCCTGGGGCGGCGACGAGGCCAGCCTGGCACAGGTCGATTTGTCGCCCCTGACCAGCCCGCAGGCCCAGGCGCTGATGCTGCTGCTGGCCAAATACCCCGACATGCTCAGCCATGCCGCCGACGGCTTTGCGCCGCACGACGTGGCGTTCTATCTGCGCGAACTGGCCGCCTGCTACCACAGCTACTACGACGCCGAACGGATTCTGGTCGACGACGAAGCCGTCAGGCTGGCACGCTTGGCACTGGTAGCGGCCACCGCGCAGGTGTTGCACAATGGCCTCGCAGTGCTGGGCGTCAGTGCCCCGCGCAAGATGTAATCGACTTGAAAACTTCACTCTTTAAAAGGCATCCAGCTCATATGCAAGTTACGGTCAAGTCGCGGGAATACGGTATGAAAAAGCAACGTGGTGGAACCCTGCTGGGTCTGGTGATCGGCGCGTTGGTCGGCCTGGGCATCGCGCTCACAGTGGCGGTGTACGTCACCAAGGTGCCGGTGCCCTTCCTGAACAAGAGCCCGATGTACACGCCGGACAGCGACGCCGCGGAAGCCCGCAAGAACAAGGACTGGAACCCCAACGCGCCACTGGCCGGGAAGAATCCGGCGCCGTCGGCCTCGGGCGAATTAAGCCCGCCAGCCGAACCCTCCACCGCCGGCAACTTGCCGGCCCCAGTGCTGACACCGGAAGACCCCAAAAAACCCGACCGCAGCGCGAAACCGCCGAGAACCGCGACGGCACCCACGACAGCGGCGTCTGCCCCGACAGCGGTTGCCAAACCATCCCGACCCGCGTCCGCCGACCCGCTGGGTGATCTGGCAAAGTCGCGTTCCGACGCCCCGGCCTTCAGTTCGGCGACTTCCGATCCTTTCAACTATTTCATTCAGGCTGGCGCCTACCGCACCCCGGAAGACGCCGAACAGCAGCGCGCCCGGCTGCTGCTGCTCGGCATGCAGGCAAAAGTCACCGAGCGCGAACAGGCCGGTCGCACCGTGTACCGGGTGCGTGTCGGACCGTTCGACAAAAAAGACGATGCCGACCGCGTCAAGGACCGGCTGGACAACAGTTCGATCGAAACGGCACTGGTCCGGGTACAGCGTTAAGTCCTAAATCCGGCAGCGGCTGAACTTTTCGGCCGTGCTGCATCCAACACTTGTCGATATTGACATCAGGAGAAAAAATCAATGCAACGTCGCGCGTTTTCAATTTCAGCTGTCTCGCTGGCTGCGGCTACCGGTATTTCCGCCCTGCCCTCGCTGGCACAAGCCCAGGCCAAGGCCTTTCAAAGCGGTTCTGACTACCTCACACTGGACAAGCCGGCCCCTACGGAAGCGCCCGCCGGAAAAGTCGAGGTGGTCGAATTCTTCTGGTACAACTGTCCGCATTGCAACGGCTTCGAGCCGATGTTCGACGCCTGGAGCAAAAAACAGGCCAAGGATGTGGCGGTGCGCCGCGTGCCCATCGCCTTCCGGCCTGATTTCGAGCCACAGCAACGCCTGTACTACGTGCTGGAAAGTCTGGGCAAGGTCGATGAGCTGCATAAAAAGGTGTTTATGGCGATCCACGTCGACAGGCAGCCGCTCAACACGGCCGACCAGATCAGCGCCTGGGTGGACAAGCAGGGCATTCCCAAGGCGAAGTTCATGGAGCTGTACAACTCGTTCTCCGTCACCACCAAGGCACGCAAAGCCACCCAGCTGCAGGACGCCTATGCGCTGGACGGCGTTCCCGCCCTGGGCATCAATGGCCGTTATTTCACCTCTGGCACGCAGGCCAAGACGCTGGAGCGCTCGCTGCAGGTTGCCGACGCCCTGATCGCCCAGTCGCGCCAGGCACCAGCTGCCGCCGCCAAGCCCTGAAGCACCGCGCCGCCGGGCCTTTTGGGGCTTCGCACACGGCCAGGGGCAACGGCTCCAGCCGTTTTCTTGCGCCTTGCTGCGCTCCAGTAGGCGCTGCAAGGTTTTGCCAGCCCTTGCATGGCTACAATGGCAAAACCCGCAGCTGCAAGATTCGTGCCTTATGAAACGCTCCTTTTTTTCTTTCCTCCTGATGGCTTTTCTTGCCACAGGCGTGGCGCTGCCTGTTGCAGCCGAAAAGGCCGACCGCGACAAACCGATGAATGCCGAGGCCGATGCCCTGCGCTATGACGACCTCAAGCAGACCAGCGTCTTCACCGGCAATGTCATCATCACCAAGGGAACGACCATCATCCGGGGCGCACAGGTCGATGTCAGCCAGGATCCGGAAGGCTACCAGCTGGCTGTGGCCACGGCAGCGCCGGGCAAGCTGGCGTATTACCGCAAGAAGCGCGACGGCGTCGATGAATACATCGAAGGCGAAGGCGAGCGCATCGAATACGACAGCCGTGCCGATCTGGTCAAGTTCATCGGGCGCGCCGTGGTCCGCCGCTTCAAGGGGGCAACGCTGAGCGACGAAACTTCCGGTGCGCTGATCGTGTACGACAACAACACCGACGTATTCACTGTCGATGCCGGTGCGAAAAACGCCAGCGCTGCCAATCCCGGTGGACGCGTCCGCGCCATGCTGTCGCCGCGCGGCACAGTGCCTGCCACCACCGCCCCGCCGCCCAGCGGACCAGCGCCCGTTTTACGCCCCAGCACCAGGCTGGGCACCATCAAAGCCCCGAAAGCGCCCTGAACCCATGAGTGCAACGATACAAACGGCGCCTGCGCGAGACGGCGCCGTGCGCCTTGACACGCCCAGCAGCCTGGTGGCGCAGGGACTGCGAAAATCCTACGGCAGCCGGCTGGTGGTGCAGGACGTGTCGCTGTCGGTGAAAAAAGGCGAGGTTGTCGGCCTGCTGGGCCCGAATGGCGCAGGCAAGACCACGTCGTTTTACATGATCGTCGGCTTGGTGCGCGCCGACGCCGGCCAGATTTCCATCGACGGCCAGCCGGTCGAGCACATGCCGATCCACCTGCGTGCGCGCCTGGGCCTGAGCTATCTGCCGCAGGAAGCGTCGATTTTCCGCAAGCTCAGCGTGCAGGAAAATGTGCGCGCCGTTCTGGAGCTGCAGCGCGATGCCGCTGGCAAGCCGCTGAGCCGCACCGAGCTCGAGTCGCGGCTCGATGCGCTGCTCAAGGACCTGCGCGTGAGCCATCTGCGCGACTCGCCGGCCTTGTCGCTGTCCGGCGGCGAGCGACGCCGCGTCGAGATTGCCCGCGCCTTGGCCACCCAGCCGCGCTTCATCCTGCTGGACGAGCCGTTTGCCGGCATCGACCCGATTGCCGTGATCGAGATCCAGCGCATCATCGGTTTTCTCAAGTCGCGCGGCATCGGCGTGCTGATCACCGACCACAACGTGCGCGAGACACTGGGCATTTGCGACCATGCCTACATCATCAGCGACGGCCATGTGCTGGCCAACGGCACGCCGGCCGAGATCGTGAGCAACACCGAAGTGCGCAGGGTCTACCTCGGCGAACACTTCAAAATGTGAGTATGGCCCCCACGCTTGTCACTTCGTGTACTGCGCTGCCCCCCCGGGGGGCCGCCCCGCCTGCAGTCCGGAAAAGCCGGTCCTGCGGCCGGTACTGGCACGGGCGGGAAGGCCATGCCGAAGCCATGCCAGCCCCCTCAGGGGGCAGCGAACCACGCGAAGCGGGGAGCGTGGGGGCTTTATGAAACAAGGGCTGTCCCTTCGCGTTTCACAACATCTGGCGCTCACGCCGCAACTGCAACAGTCCATCAGGCTGTTGCAACTCTCGACGCTGGAGCTGAGCCAGGAAGTCGAGCAGATGCTCGATGAAAATCCTTTTCTCGAACTGGCGGACGACAGTGCGCCGCGCGAGGAATTTGGCTTGGAGCACATCGACACCCCGGTCAGCCAGGACAGCCGTGAATTTGAGTCCGCTACGGATTCAATAGCTATCAACACAGACACAGCAAGCGCCAGCACCTCAAAAGAGTCTGAAACCACGGCAGAGGCCGGCACCGAGGCGGCGCTGGAGGAAAGCTGGGACGGCGATGGCTCGGTTGAGTCCTCGCCTGACGACAGCGAATGGGGCGGCGACGCGCCGGCGCGCAAGAACAACCTGGAGGACAGCGACGCCGAAGCGTCCGACCTGACCGGCGCGCACGAGTCGCTGCAAGACCATCTGCACCGGCAGGCGCTCGGCCTGCGCTTGTCCGAACTCGACCGCGCCGCCCTGCACTTCCTGATCGAGTCGCTCAATGACGATGGCTACCTGGAAGACAGTCTGGCGTCGCTGGCGGCCGGACTGGCCAGCGACCACCCGGAGCAGGCCGAAGAACTGGCGCAGCAGTTCGCCATCGCCCTGCAGCTGCTCCAGCACATGGAGCCCGCCGGCGTCGGCGCGCGCACCCTGGCCGAATGCCTGCGGCTGCAACTGCTCGAAAGCAAGAACAGCATCGAGTCGCGCGCCGCCCTGGCGATCTGCCAGCAGCCCATGGAACTGCTGGCCAAGCGCGATGTGAAACGCCTGTCGCTGCTGTGCAAGTGCCCGGAAGAGGTCATCAAGGGTGCGATTGGCCTGATCGCCCGGCTTGACCCCAAGCCGGGCCGGCGCTTTGCCAATGTCGAACGCAACCTGATCGTTCCCGACGTGCTGGTCGTCAAGGCCGGCCGGGGCTTCAAGGTCACGCTGAACAGCGACGTCATGCCCCGGCTTCGGGTCCATGACATCTACGCCAGTGCCTTGCGCCAGCATGGCGGCAAGGGCGGCGGCCCCGCGCTGCAGCAGCGGCTGCAGGAAGCGCGCTGGTTCATCAAGAACATCCAGCAGCGGTTCGACACCATCCTGCGCGTCAGCAACGCCATCGTCGAGCGGCAGAAAAACTTCTTCATCCACGGCGAACTCGCCATGCGGCCCTTGGTGCTGCGCGAAATCGCCGACGAGCTGGGCCTGCACGAATCGACCATTTCGCGCGTCACCACCGCCAAGTACATGGGCACGCCGTTTGGCACTTTCGAGCTGAAGTATTTCTTTGGCTCCGGGCTGGGCACCGAAAGCGGCGGCAATGCGTCCAGCACAGCGGTACGCGCGCTCATCAAGCAGTTCATAGCAATCGAAAGCCCGAAAAAGCCGCTCAGCGACAGCCAGATTTCAGAAATGCTCAAGGAACAAGGCATTGAATGCGCCCGCCGCACGGTGGCCAAGTACCGAGAAGCGCTGCGCATTGCGCCAACAAATTTGCGCAAAACCCTGTAGATGTCGCCCCCACGGTCGTTCGCTTCGCGTAACTCCCTGCCCCCCGAGGGGGCCGCTGCGCCTGCGGTCTGGCGAAGCCAGTCCCGCGGCCCCTGCTGGTGGGGGATGTGGCCCCCACGGTCGTTCGCTTCGCGTAACTCCCTGCCCCCCGAGGAAGCCGCTGCGCCTGCGGTCTGGCGAAGCCAGTTCCGCAGCCCCTGCTGGTGGGGGATGTGGCCCCCACGGTCGTTCGCTTCGCGTAACTCCCTGCCCCCCGAGGGGGCCGCTGCGCCTGCGGTCTGGCGAAGCCAGTCCCGCGGCCCCTGCTGGTGGGGGATGTGGCCCTCACGGTCGTTCGCTGCGCCTGCGGTCTGTTGAAGCCAGTTCCCGGACTCCCTGTTCAAATACTTTCTATCCGTTCGCCCTGATGTAGCCAGGGGCTCTCATCCAACCCCGCTGCGGCGCCGCACGTTGCGCCCGGCAAAGTGACCTAACTTATGAACCAACTCCAACTTTTCCTTCCCTGCGCCGCTGGTGTCGAGAACCTGCTGGCCGCCGAAGTCCAGCGCATCACCGGCATCGAAGGCAAGGCCTGGCGCGCCGGCGTGCAGCTTCAGGCTTCCTGGCGCGAAGCGCTGCAGCTCAACCTGCACAGCCGGCTGGCCCAGCGCGTGCTGATCGAGCTGCAGCATGGCCAGTACCGCAGCGAGCAGGACCTGTATAACGCTGCGGCCAGCGTCGCCTGGGAAGTCTGGTTCACGCCCGCGCAGACCTTCAAGGTCGAGATCACCGCCCAGCACAGCCCGCTGCAAAGCCTGAACTTTGCCGCGCTGAAGATCAAGGACGCGATTGCCGACCGCTTCCGGCACAAGTTCAATGACGTGCGCCCGAGCGTTGACACGCGCTGGCCCGACGTGCGCGTGTATGTCCACCTGACCACCGAAACAGTGACGATCTACATCGATACTTCGGGCGAGCCACTGTTCAAGCGCGGCTGGCGCGAGGACAAGGGCGATGCGCCGCTGAAGGAAACGCTGGCCGCCGCGATGATTGCCGCCAGCGGCTGGGACGCCCAGTGCAGGCAAGGCGTGCCGCTGTACGACCCGTGCTGCGGCTCGGGCACCATCGCCATCGAGGCAGCGCAAATCGCCTGCAACATCGCGCCGGGCATCAACCGCCGCTTTGCCTTCCAGAAATACCTGCCCTTTCAGGGCCACGTTTGGGAAGGCCTGCTCGACCAGGCCGAAGCGGCGATCACCGAACCCACCGCGCCGGTGTTCGGCAGCGACGTATCTTTCCGCATGGTTGACTTTGCCGAGCGCAATGCCGAGCGCGCCGGCGTGGCCAATGCGGTGCAGTTTCGCGGTGGCGACGCGCTGCAGCGCATGCCCCCCGCACCCAGCGGTGTGATGCTGGTGAACCCGCCGTATGGCGAGCGCATCGACGTGGCGGGTGTGGCCGGCACCAGCGGCGTGCAGCAGCGCGAGCAGCGGCGTTCGCAGTTCCAGGGCCAGAGCGTCGATGAATTCGGCCAGCCGCTGGTTCGCCCCGAGCGTGACATGCGTTCAGGCCGCGACGAGCGCAACGACCGCGACAGCCGCGAGGAAAGCGGCTTCGAGCCACCGCGCGACCGCTCGGCCAATCCCGGCCGCGAGCAGGCGCAAAACGCCTGGGGCGAGGAAGCCTCGGACTTCTTCCCGCAACTTGCCACGCACTGGAAGAAAAACTACGCCGGCTGGACCGCCCACCTGCTCACGCCCGACCTGAAGCTGCCGAACAAGATGCGCCTGAAGGAGTCGCGCCGCGTGCCGATGTGGAACGGCCCGATCGAATGCCGGCTGTTCCGCTTCGACATGGTCGCCGGCTCGGCGCGCGGCAAGCCAGCTGATGCGCCCAAAGCGTGATGCTGAAGGCGGATGCAGCGCAGGATGATGCAGGGGTCGCGCCATTGCCGGCCGATGCGCCCAGGCAGCCGGTCGTCATCGACACCAACATCATTCTGGACATCTTCGTTTTCGCCGATGCCGCCGCGAAACCGATCAAGAAAGCGCTGGAAACCGGCGAACTCGACTGGATTGCCACCCAGCCGATGCGCGACGAACTCGCCCGCGTGCTGGACTACCCGCAGATCGTGCCGCGCCTGGCGTTCTACCGGCTCAGCGCCGGCGACGTGCTGGCCGCGTTCGACCGCCACGCCCGCCTGCTCGACGTTGCCGTCAAGGCGCGCCTGAACTGCAGCGACCCGGACGACCAGAAGTTCATCGACCTGGCCGTGGCCGGCCAGACCCTGCTGCTGAGCAAGGACCGGCATGTGCTTTCGATGTCAAAAAGGCTGCTCGCGCATGGTGTTCGGGCGCAGATAGCTATTTAATTCATAGCAAACTGGAAAACTGCCGTGATCTGGTTCAAGGCCTTGTTTCGTGCCTCCAAGGGCAGGAGAAACCAGACCTGCAGCGCAGGATTATCGTGGATAGCCGGCTTTACAATGTGATTTATCGTATTATTTAGCGTACGATAAATCCATTTTCAGGAGTTCCTGCATGTCCCGCATCAGCGCCAACGACTTAAAAACCAAAGGCATTTCCGCCATTGAGCTGGCGCTCAGTTCGGCGCCCGAGGCCATGGTGTCGGTTCGCGGCAAGGACCGGTTTGTAGTGATGGATATCGCGCACTACCATTACCTGCGCGAATGCGAACTGGATGCGGCGCTGGCCCAGACCCGCGCCGACCTGGCCGCCGGGCGGGTGGTCCAGGAGTCGCCGGCCGCGCACCTGGCTCGCCTGGATTCACTGTGAATTTGCCAAGACAGCCCTTTTCCCTGGTTTTCACCGAGCACTACAACCGCCGCGCCGCTCGGTTTCTGAAGCAGCATCCCGATTTACGCCAGCATTACCTGAAGACCTTGCAGTTGCTGGAGGCCAATCCGTTTCACCCTTCGCTGCGCCTGCATGCCTTGCGCGGAAAGTTTGAAGGGCTGCATTCGGTGTCCATCAACCTGTCCTACCGCATCACGCTGGAACTGCTGATCCAGGACGGGCAAATCATTCCAGTGAACCTGGGTGACCATGACGCAGTTTACTGAGTCCGTCATGCCTCAGTTCCCCGGAGGCCAAGCCATGAAAGCTTTCAATTACTTGTCAAAAACGTCGTTTGCATATATCCGGTGGGCACATGCAACTATTTAATCCATAGAAAACAAACTCGAACGCCAGCCTTCAGGCACGGGTCGCGGGCGCCGTGCCAGGCAGACCGCCCGCATGCAGCGGTGGCCCGCTGGCGCTGACCGCCGGGCGGCTGGCCTGAAAACTGTGCGCGCTGGCAATCGGCCAGTACAGGCGAAAGACCTTGGACTGCGCCTCGATCGGCCCCAGCAGCGCGCCGGGCTCGACCTGCAGGATCAGGTTGCTCAGCAGCCGCACCTCGGTGTCGGTCAGCCGGCGCACGATGTGGTGGGCATTGACCTCGCTCGGATGGTTCAGCCCGGCGGCCTGCACCAGTTCCTGCAGCGCATGCAGCGTGCTGCGGTGAAAGTTGCGCACCCGTTCGGCCTTGTCCGGTACCACCAGCGCCTGCTGGCGCAGCGGGTCCTGCGTGGTCACGCCGGTCGGGCAGCGGCCGGTGTGGCAGGTTTGCGCCTGGATGCAGCCCAGCGCCATCATGAAGCCACGCCCGGCGTTGCACCAGTCGGCGCCCAGCGCCATCAGGCGCACGATGTCGAAGGCGCTGGTGACCTTGCCGGCCGCGCCAATCGAGACGCGGCTGCGCAAATTGACACCAACCAGTGTGTTGTGCACCAGCAGCAGGCCTTCCTGCAGCGGCGCGCCGACATGGTCGCTGAATTCGAGCGGCGCCGCACCGGTGCCGCCCTCGGCACCATCGACGACGATGAAGTCCGGCGTGATGCCGGTCTCCAGCATCGCCTTGACGATGGCGAACCATTCCCACGGATGGCCGATGCACAGCTTGAAGCCGGTCGGCTTGCCGCCCGACAGGGTGCGCAGCCGGGCGATGAACCGCATCATCTCGACCGGCGTTGAAAACGCGCTGTGGCTGGCGGGCGAAATGCAGTCCTGGCCGACCGGCACGCCGCGCGCGGCCGCGATTTCTGCCGTCACCTTGGGGCCGGGCAGGATGCCGCCGTGGCCCGGCTTGGCGCCCTGGCTCATCTTCAGCTCGATCAGCTTGACCTGCGGGTCGGCGGCATTGGCGACGAAACGTTCTTCGCTGAAACTGCCGTCGTCGTTGCGGCAGCCAAAGTAGCCCGAGCCGATTTCCCAGATCAGGTCGCCCCCGTGGACCCGGTGGTGCGTCGAGATCGAGCCTTCGCCGGTGTCGTGCGCAAAGCCGCCCATCTTCGCGCCCTGGTTAAGCGCCAGGATGGCATTGGCCGACAGCGAACCAAAGCTCATGGCCGAGATGTTGAACACGCTGGCATGGTAGGGCTGGGTGCAGGGTTGGGCCGACACGCTGGGCTGGCCGGGCGAGCCGCCAATCCAGACGCGAAAGTCGTGTGTCGGCAACCTGGTCGGCACCATTGAATGGTTGACCCATTCGTAGCCCTGCCGGCCCACGTCCAGCTGCGTGCCGAACGGCCGGTTGTCGGGCTCACCCTTGGCCCGCTGATACACCAGCGAGCGCTGGGCGCGCGAGAACGGGGTGGCTTCGCTGTCACTCTCGAAGAAATACTGGCGGATTTCCGGGCGGATGTATTCCAACAAAAAACGCAGGTGGCCGATCACCGGGTAGTTGCGCAAAATCGCGTGCCGGGGCTGGCGCAGGTCGCGCAGTCCGAGCGCAGCCAACAAGGCGCAGGCCATCAAGGTCAGTGCCGCCAGCCAGCCGCCGTCCCACAGCGCCAGACGGGCCAGCGCCAGCAGCAGGCCGCACAAGGCCAGGCCAAGGGCAGCGTAACGGACGGGAATCGGGGTTTTCAAGCGCTGGGGCATAGGTAAATTTATGGGTGAGGCGCCCCTGGCGGGCGTAAAGGCGTAAAGGCTGACAGCGCAAAGGGCGCGGAAGCTACACTTTAATCATAAGAGCCTTGCCTAAGGCTCAGGACCGAACACCATGACACCCACCCCTGACCTTGACCCTTTGAAACCGCTGGACACGCCCTTTATGGAAACCGAGGCTTTTGACGAACTCGACGCCATTCTGGACGACCTGCGCAGCCGTTACGACGAAACGCCGCAGTGGGAATTTTGCGAAGGCTTCATGGCTGCCGTGATCTGCTCGCGCCGCCCGATTCCCGCCGACGAATACTTGGGCGTGTTGCTGGGCCTGCCGGTCGAGGGCGAGGAACCCGACGAGGACAGCGGCTCGTTTGCCAGCGAAGCGCAGCGTGAGCGCTTCGTGGCGCTGTGGGATCAGCGCTGGAACGAAGTTGCCACCGCGCTCGACGCCGAAGTCGATTCGCTCGAAGACGATGCCTGCTACCACCCTGAAGTCATGGACATTCGCGGCGTGGTGGCCGACCTGCCGCCCGAGGAACAGGCCGCGTTCGCCAAGGAAGACCTGCCCGCGTTCGCGCAGGTGTGGGCGCTGGGCTTCATGTTCGCGGTGGAAAGCTGGTCCGACGAATGGGCCGCCCCGCGCGACAAGGACGCCGCCAAGTGGCTCGACGGCGCGCTGCAGGCCGTCGTCGCCATGACCGAGGACGACACCGGCGCTTGCGAAATCTCGCCCCTGAGCGAGGAAGGCACGCCGAGCACCAGCATCGCCCGGCTGAATGCGTTCGGCGAGGCCATCTGGGCGGTGTACGACCTGCACGAACTGTGGAAAACCCTGGGCCCCAAGGTTGAAACGCTGCGCAAGGAAGCCACGCCGGGGCGCAACGAGCCGTGCTCCTGCGGCAGCGGAAAAAAATACAAGAAGTGCTGCGGGGCGTGACGCCAGGTTGAGGCGGCGTTTCGGGGGCTGCGGGATGTTGTGGCCGATGGTTAACCCCTTTATTAGGTCATTTGACCCATTGTTGTTGGCTGGTCTGGATTGCAAGCTCAAGGGGCAGTTTCTGACATGACGTGAAAACGCATTGCCAGAAGATTGAGCAGCTTCTTCATCAACCGCCAGGGAAAAAAATCATGCCATCCAACTCGCCAGGCTTTTTGCCAAATGTTCATGCGCCGTCCAACGAGCCGATCAACATCAATGAACCGGAATCGGTGAACTACTGGCTTACGGCCTTGCGCTGCAGCGAACTGGAGTTGCGCATGGCGGTGGCCGAGGTCGGAACGGGTGCGCGGGATGTCGGGACCGAACTGGGCCGGGCGCTATGACAGCGCGTTCGCAGATTTCCTCCGGCGTGCTCAATCTCCGGGTGGAGGAATCGTCGCCCGGACTTTTTTGCTGGATGGTCACGCAGCTGTCGGCGCAAGAGCAGGCCGGCGAGGTCTGCATCGACGCGTCGGACCATCCCTATCCTTCGCATGAAGCGGCGATGAGCGTGGGAACCGCTTGCCTGAAAGCCTACAGGACAGCGGCCGAAGGCCTGATGTCCATGCTTCCGTCAAGGCCCACCGCGCCGTTTTGAGCCCAGTGGGGCAGCTTGCTGAAGAACTGTGCTTCCCGAAAGTTGCGAGCCTTTGTAAAGGCAGCACCGCCAATCGGTGCTGTGCAAAGTCACTGGCTTTGCACAGCCATGAGATTTTTGCGTTGCCGGGGAGCAGGGCTCAACACTTGCCCGCTTGCAGGTAGTTGTCCAGGTTGACCCCCGCCTGACGCTTGACCATGGTGCGGAAAGACGGATTCCAGCCCAGCAGGATGCCGGGCAGCCCCAGTGCCTGACGCGACCAGGACCAGAAGTTGAAACGGTCGCGCTGGCGGGTGATCAAGCCCGAGTCGTTGAATTCAAAAACGCTCTCGACGACGTTGTGCACCTTGCGCCGGGCGGCGCTGAAACGGTAGTCGGATTCCCAGTGCGCCTTGCCCCGGCGGTCATCGGCTTGCAGGGCGTTGTAGCTGAGCTTCCAGTCCTCGCGATTTCTGGCCTGCGTGGCTTCGCACAGCATGCGCCACATGCCGCTGACCTGCGCGTGGCCGCTGAGGGAAAACACCTCGTCCTCGAACTGGACATCGGGCGCATAGCAGGCGGCCATGGCGTCGGCATCAAGGCGCGCGAAGGCGGCGTAGAAATGGTCGAGCCGGGTCTGGTTGGGATGCATGGTTTTCCTTGGGGCGAACTGCAGCGGGCGCGTGAAGAGTGTTTTTTTGACCGCCGTGGCGAACTCTAACCCAGTGGCCGGGCGCCTTGGCGGACCGCACTTTGCCGTTAATCGTTGTGCGCGCATTGACCGCCACTTGAACAGACGCCCCGATTTTTCTCTGCATGCACGACATGCTGGTCGGCGAACACCATCAGGCTGAGCGCCTCGGCTGTGTGACAAATAATTTTGACGCTATAAAAGATATAGCTGTTTACACTTGCGCCCTTTGGCCTGGAGGCTGATTTGATCTAAAATCATCGGCTTTTTCGCGCGCGCAATACATGTGCGCTTTCCCTTGATAGCCTGCGCGACCTGGCCAGCATCCAACGCGCCGGATTCAGATTTTCAACAAAAATCACCCCGATTTTTCGGGACAGTTGTGATCCATCCGGCACAGCCCCGGATTGCCCGCATTGATACTGAAAAGAGCCGAGAACCGAGCCATGGAGTTACGTGAAAAGCAGGGTTGGCCAAACACATTGATGGGGCTGGCCGCACGCCTGCCGTGGTGGTTGGGTCTGGCGCTGGCAGGGCTGACCTACCTGGGCCTGCACCACCTGGCGCAAAAACCGCTTGGCACCCTACAACTGGGGCAGTTGGGGGGCTTCGTCCTGTCGGCGGTAACGCACGGACTGGCGCTGGCGGGGCAATATCTGCTGCCGCTGTTTTTCGGCATTGGCGCGTTGTTGTCGGCCTTCCAGCGGGGCAAAGCCACGCGGCTGCATGCGGCGGCGGCCAGTCGCCCTGACGCCGTGGACAGCATGAACTGGCAGGAATTTGAAATCCTGGTGGGCGAATATTTCCGGCGCCAGGGTTACGGCGTGACGGACAACGGCGGTGGTGGCGCCGATGGCGGCGTGGACGTGGTGCTGCAAAGCGACGATGGCAGCCACCTGGTGCAATGCAAGCATTGGCGCGCCTTGCGGGTTGGCGTGCAGCCGGTCCGCGAGTTGTACGGCGTCATGGCGGCGCACGGCGCAACCAGCGGTTTTGTCGTCACCTCGGGGGAATTCACCGAGGACGCACAGCGCTTTGCCGACGGCCTGGCGCTGACGCTGATCAACGGATCTACCCTGCTGCGCGGCATCCGGGCACAGGCTGGCAGTGTCCTGGCAGCGGCAGCACCGGCCGACCTGTCCACGCCGGACTGCCCCGTGTGCGGCGCAGAGATGGTGCTCCGCCAGGCACGCAGCGGCGCCAATGCCGGCAAGCAGTTCTGGGGCTGCAGCCGCTATGCGCAAAACCATTGCCGGGGCACGCGGGAGTTGGATTGAAGCTTTGAAGGCGATGGTTGCACCATGCCAAACCAACACATTTTTTGAATAAGGTATGCGTTTTACCAAGTTCTGTTCACAGCCCCAACCCGCGAGAAAAGCCGACTGCCAGGGTCAACGCAACCGGCTTTGGTTTATTGCGCCCGCTGGCCGAAGCTGACAGCATAGGCAGGAAAACGTGCCTGCAGGATCGGATCGGCGGAAGCCTCGATACCGTCAGTCAGCGCTACCGGGTTGAACAACAGTGCTTTTTGTACCTTGACCTGGTCCTTGGCGGTGGTGGTCAGGCTGATGGTGCCAAGCTCCACCACTTTTCGGTCGGCCGGCCATGCAACCGTTGCGTCGTTGATCGTGTCGCCTTCTTGGGCCAGTTGCGCCAGCAGGCGGAATTTCGCCGGGCTTTTGGCGATACGCACGGGCAGTTCATCCATCAGGTAGTTGGGCAGTGCTTTTGCAGTGTCTTCTTTGCTCAAGGCATGCTCCCCCGCGACGGGAAGTATCTGGTAGCGCGCATAACGGCTGACGCCTTTGGCATTGGTGAATTTAAATGCATTGACCCCGTAGAAGGCCAGCGTTGCAAAGCTGTCGGGCGCCGGCCGTGGCGTACTGACCCATTTGGCCGCGGCAGGGTGGCTGGCAAGAAATTGCTCGACCGGCGTCGGTTTGGCAGCTGTCGGCCCACTTTGCGCATTCGCCTGCAAGAAGCTGAGAAAGTCTTCCGGTGTGGCAACAGGAAAGCTGTTGGCCGAAATGCTGACGATGTCCGTGCTGCTGCCATCGGGCAACTTGAAGCGGATGGCAATGCCATGCGGGCTGCCGTGCGGATCCGTGTCAGCCATCGTGGGCACGCCCGTGCCATTTGAAAAGCGCACCACCAGCGGTACGTCGTTGGTGCCGAAATGTGGCGCCCTGGACAGGGACGCGGCGGTCCTGGCCGGCGTGAAGTGCCCCTCCACGACAACGCCCTTGGCATGGTTCGCACGGTAGCCGGCGTGCGGTCCGCCTGACAGCTTGTTCAGCGCCTCCACCAGCGCGACCGGCAATGGCTTTTCGGGGGCCGGATTGTCTGCGGCAAAAGCCGTGGCAGACGCAGCAGCCAGTGCAACGGCCAGCAGTGCACCAGGCAGGTGACGAGCGATGGCGACAGGGGGGTAAAGGGAGTGTGTTGATTTCATATTTTTCCTATCAAAAAGGTGAAGGCAGGGATTTCAGCCTCAGCCCTCAGGCAGAGGCTGCTGCAGGTAGACCAAGAAGCGCTTGGCAGTGTTGGGAAATGGGTGCCGTCAACAGCAAAGCAGCCTTATTTGGACAGCCCGGCCCGGGACACGGCGGCAACGGTTTCAAGCAATGCGGCGCGCAGGTTTTGCAGGCTTTGCACCAGCGTCTGTCGCTGCGCTTGCGTGCATTGCGTGGCGCAGGCCACCTGGTCGTGAACCGCCTGCGCCTTGTGGCTCAACGCGGCGCCGCGGGCCGTCAGCGTGATCAGTACAGACCGGTCATCTTGCGGATTGCGCCGACGCAAAATCAGGTCAAGCGCAGTGAGTTTGCGTATCAAGGGGGTCAGCGTTCCGGAGTCAAGCGCCACGTGTTCGCAAAGCTGCCCCATGCTCAACTCGCGGTGCTCCCAAAGCGCCAGCATCACCAGGTACTGCGGGTAAGTAATGCCCAGCGTGACAAGCAAAGGCCGGTACACCTTGGTCATGGCCAGCGACGTGGAATACAACGCGAAACACAATTGTTGGTCCAGAGGCGGGCCAAAAGCCGCCAAATCGGCGTTTTTATCAACGTTTTCAGGTGAATTATTGGACATGAGCAGGTTGATAAAGAAACGTCAGAAAATTAAATAGTGAGAAAATTATTTCTAATGTATCAAATCATATTTGATACGATATAAATTCTTAAACCATTCAGTGGCAAAGGCCAACAAGACACAAAGCAACGTGAACCAGGTTTTTTTCGGGACCTGCATCCCGTTGACAATTGACCGGAACTTGTACGGCTCTGCTTTTTTTCAACGCAAAATTTTTGCAGGCAAGTTGCTGCAACGTTAGTGCTTGCGCTTAGGCTGAACATACGCGGAATAATGCAGGGCTTGCGCGCTGCCACGCCGTTAATCCATCAAAATCCATTCAAGGAAAACCATGCCCACTTACCACGTCGAAATGCTTGAAGGCCGCACGCTGGAGCAAAAGAAAAAACTGGTCGAGGCGATCACCCGCGTCAGTGTCGAGGTGCTGGGCGGCGAGCCAGGCTCGGTTGATGTTCTGATCACCGACGTCAAGCCTCAAAACTGGGCCACGGGCGGCAAACTCTGGTCGGAACCCAGAGACTGATGCCCGGCAAGAACCGCATTTGAACCCCCTGCCCCCGCCATCGTCCATCGCCGCCCTGCAGGCGCGCTTTGGTTCGCGCTATCGCTGGCTGCTGCTGGTTTCCGTGATGGTCGGCATCATGGCGTCGATCATGTCGTCGACCATCGTCAATGTGGCGATTCCCGACATGAGCCATCACTTTTCGCTCGGCCAGGGCCGCGCGCAATGGGTCACCTCGGGCTTCATGGTCGCCATGACGGTGTCCATGCTGACCACGCCGTGGCTGCTGGCGCGCTACGGCTACCGCCGCACCTATGTTGGCAGCATGCTGCTGCTGATGGCCGGCGGCATCGGCGGCGGCCTGGCCAGCGACTTCACGCTGGTGCTGGCCGCGCGCGTCGCCGAAGGGGTGGCGGCCGGCGTGGTGCAACCCATAGCGGCGATCATCATCATGCGCGCCTTCGGCACGCACGAACAGGGTCGGGCCAGCGGGCTGTTCGGCATGGGTGTGGTGCTGGCGCCGGCGCTGGGGCCCAGCGTGGGCGGGGTGCTGGTGGATCTGTACGGCTGGCGTTCGATTTTCTTCATGGTCGTGCCGCTGTGCCTGCTGTCGCTGTGGATGGCCTGCCGCTATGTGCCGGACAGCGCGCCCGGCGGCGTGGTGGCAGACCGCAAAGGCGCAATGATCGACTGGCGCGGCATGCTGCTGGCGGGCACCGGCACGCTGTGCCTGCTCAACGGCATGGTGGCGCTGCAAGGCCAGGGCAGCCACCCGCTGCAGGCGGCCCTGCTGCTGGGCGCCGCGCTGGCGCTGCTGGCCGGCTTCATTGGCTGGCAGCGGCGCATGCAGGCGACCGGCCGGGAGCCGCTGATGAACCTGTCACTGTTCGGCAACCGGCCCTTCGCCATGGGCAGTGTGGTGGCTTTTATCTACGGCACGGCGCTGTTCGGCTCGACCTATCTGCTGCCGGTGTACATGCAGCTGGGCCTGAATTTGTCGGCTTCGCATGCCGGAGCGGTGCTGCTGCCCGCCGGCATCGTGCTGGCCGCGACGATTGCCATCGTCGGCCGCCTGGCCGACCGGCAGCCGACCTGGCTGCTGGTTACCACTGGCCTGGGGCTGCTGGCCGTGTCGTTCGCGCTGATGATGACGCTCACGCTGAGTTCGGCGCTGTGGCTGCTGGCGCTGTGGGCAACGCTGGGGCGCATCGGGCTGGGCTTTATTTTGCCATCGCTGAACCTGGGATCGCTGCGGCCGCTGCCCCGGGAACTGGTGTCGCAAGGCGCCAGCGCCATCAGCTTTGTGCGCATGCTGGGCGGCGCAATTGGCGTCAGCCTGTGCGGTATCGTGCTCGAATGGCGGCTGGCGGTGCATGGCGATTCGCTGGCGGTGGCCGCCAGCAGCCCGGCGCGGCTGGCCGCTTTCAATGAATCGTTTTTGATGCTGGCCGCGCTGTGCGTGGTCGCCATGGCGGCGTCGTCGCAGCTTCGCGTGTCGCCGCCTGCCCCTTCCACCGGAGACTAGACCATGTGCCAGCTGCTCGGCATGAACTGCAACGCGCCCACCGACGTGACCTTCAGCTTTCGCGGTTTCGCGCAGCGCGGCGGCCGCACCGACCACCATGCCGACGGCTGGGGCATCGCCTTTTTTGAAGGCGACAGCAGCGTGGACGGCGCAGGCCACGACAAGGGACTGCGGCATTTCGTCGACCACCTGCCAGCCTGCGAGTCGCCGGTGGCCGAGCTGATTGCCAGCTACCCGATCAAGAGCCGCAACGTGATTGCGCACATCCGCAAGGCGACACAGGGCCGCGTGGCGCTGGAAAACTGCCACCCTTTTGTGCGCGAGCTGTGGGGCCGCTACTGGGTGTTTGCGCACAACGGCAATCTGGCCGATTTTTCACCGCGCCTGCACGGCAGCTTTCGGCCGGTGGGCACGACCGACAGCGAGCACGCCTTTTGCTGGATCATGCAGGAGCTGGCCAAGTCGCACGCCGACGTTCCCAGCGTGCGGGAATTGAGCATCACCCTGCGAGAGCTGGCAGCCCGGGCGGCAAAACACGGCACCTTCAATTTCCTGCTGAGCAATGGCCAGGCGCTCTGGGCGCATGCCTCGTCCAACCCCGGCTCACCGATCCTGTACTACGTTGAGCGCCGCCACCCGTTCGCTCATGCCACGCTCAGCGACGAAGACGTGAGCGTGAACTTTCAGGAACACACCCAGCCCACCGACCGGGTGGCCGTGGTGGTGACAGCGCCCCTCACCACCAACGAAACCTGGACCGCGTTTGCGCCGGGTGAACTCAAGGTGTTTGAAAACGGCGCGCTGCTGGCAGACGCCTGAACGCTGCGGTAGCCGGGTTCAGGCCGCCAGCGCCGCTTCCAGCGCGTCGATGAACATTGCCGCCACGTCAAAACCCATCTGGTCGTGGATTTCCTGGAAGCAGGTCGGGCTGGTGACATTGATTTCCGTCACACAGTCGCCAATCACGTCGATGCCGGCCAGCAGCAAGCCGCGCGCCGCCAGGATCGGTCCCAGTGCCTCGGCGATCTCGAAGTCGCGCTTTGACAGCGGTTGCGCCACGCCCAGGCCGCCTGCCGCCAGGTTGCCGCGCACCTCGCTGCCCTGCGGAATGCGCGCCAGGCTGAACGGCACGGCCTTGCCGCCAATCACCAGCACGCGCTTGTCGCCCTTGACGATCTCGGGCAGAAATTTCTGCACCATCACGCTTTCGGCACCGTTCTTGTTCAGGGTTTCGATGATGCTGCCCAGGTTCAGGCCGTCGGCCTTGACCCGGAAAATGCCCATGCCGCCCATGCCATCCAGCGGCTTGAGGATGATGTCCTGGTGCTCGGCATGAAAACGCTTGATGTCGGCGGCGTCGCGCGTCACCAGCGTCGGGCCGATGAACTGAGCAAACTCCATGATGGCGAGTTTTTCCGGGTGGTCGCGCAGTGCGCGCGGCTTGTTGAAGACCCTGGCGCCTTCGCGCTCGGCCTGCTCCAGCAGGTGGGTGCTGTAGATGTATTCACTGTCGAACGGCGGGTCCTTGCGCATGATGACGCAGCCAACGTCTTTCAGCGGCTGCGGCCGCTCGTTCGGATGCTGCTGCTCGGCGGTGAACCAGTCCAGCGCATCGCCGGTGAGAACGATGTCGCGCACGAAGGCGGTCACCGGCGTGCCTTGCTGCCACATGATGTCCTTGGGCTCGCAGGCGCTGAGGGTGTGGCCGCGCCGCTGCGCCTCGCGCATCATGGCGAAGGTGGTGTCCTTGTAGATCTTGAAGGATTCGAGCGGATCGGCAATAAAAAGAATGTTCATGGAATGGGAGGGGACCTGGTGGTGCGGGTTGGGTGGCGCCGGGCGGGGCGTGAACGGCGAGGGTTGATGCGTATTGTTGTACAAACCGCACGGCTGCGCCGGATGCCGTGTTCGCCTGGATTTTCGATGGCCCCCCGCCCGGGTCAACCCGGCAACAGCGGGACACTATGAAAAAAGGAGCAGCCAGCACATGCTGGTATTGCGCAAACCCCTTATTTGGCTCAAATCTCGATCTTGCTGCCGAGTTCCACAACCGAGTTGTTTGGCAGATTCAAAAAGTCGGCCGCGCCGCTGGCGTTATGGTGCATCTGCGCAAACAGCTTTTCGCGCCAAGGGGCCATGCCGGTGCCAAGGGTCGGAACCACGGTGTCGCGCGACAAAAAGTAGCTGGTCTTCATCGGCTCCAGCTGGCAGCCCCGGTTTTTGATCTGCTGCAGCGCCTTGGGCAGGTCCAGGTCGTTCTTGAAGCCGTAGTGGACATTGACCTGCCAGCAGTCGTGGCCCAGCGACTCTACTTCCAGCCGCTTGCTCATGCCAATCCACGGCACCTCGTGGTTCACCACGGTGACAAACAGGTTTTGGTCGTGCAGCACCTTGTTGTGCTTGAGGTTGTGCAGCATGGCGTTGGGCACGATGCCCGGCTCGGCGGTCATGAAGACGGCAGTGCCCTCGACCCGCACGGGTGGGCTGACAAACACCGCATCCAGAAAACTCGGCAGGTCAATCGAGTCGGCGCGCAGTTTGTCGATGAGCAGTTGGCGCCCGCGCTTCCAGGTCGACATGACGGTGTACAACACAGCCGCCAGCACCAGCGGAAACCAGCCGCCATGCAGGATTTTGAGCGAATTGGAGGCAAAAAACGCCACATCCACCATGAAGAAAAACCCGGTGGACGCGATGCACAACCACAGCGGATAGCCCCAGCCGTGGCGCACGACAAAAAACGTGAGCAGCGTGGTGATGACCATTACCAGACTCACGGAAATGCCGTAGGCCGCCGCCAGCGCGCTTGACGAGCCAAACAAGACGACCGCCATGACCACGCCGGCCAGCAGCATCCAGTTCACGGCAGGGATATAAATCTGGCCCGTGTCGCGGATCGAGGTGTGAAGAATCGTGAGGCGCGGCAGGAAGCCCATCTGAATGGTCTGCTTGGCCGCAGAAAAGGCGCCCGAAATCAGCGCTTGCGAAGCAATCACGGTGGCGGCGGTTGCCAGTACCACCATCGGGATCAGCGCCCAGTCGGGCGTCATCAGGTAAAACGGGTTTTCTGCCGCCTGGGGGTTCGCCAGCACCAGCGCGCCCTGGCCGAAATAGTTGAGTATCAATGACGGCATCACCAGGCCAAACCAGGCCAGCCGGATGGGCGTCTTGCCGAAATGCCCCATGTCGGCATACAGCGCCTCGGCGCCGGTCACGCACAAAAACACCGCGCCCAGCGTGATGAAGGCAATGGCGTAGTGCTGGCTTGCAAAGCGCAGCGCATGCACCGGCAGCACCGCCACCAGCACCTGGGGGTTCTGCGCGATCTGCATCAGCCCGGTCAAGGCAATGACGAGAAACCAGACCACGGTGATCGGGCCGAAGAACTTGCCGATGTCTGCGGTGCCCCGGCGCTGCACCGCAAACAGCATCACCAGCACCACCAGCGAAATCAGCACCACGTAGGGCTTGGCGGCAGGCGTCAGTATCTCCAGGCCCTCCACGGCGGACAGCACGGAGATGGCCGGGGTGATGATGCCATCGCCAAAAAACAGCGCCACGCCAAACACACCGATCATCAACAAAGCGCCGCGCAGTCGCGGCTGGTCTGTCACCGACTGCGAGGCCAGCGCCAGCAAGGCCATCAGCCCGCCTTCGCCGTGGTTGTCGGCACGCATGATCAGCACGACATACTTGACAGAAACAACGATCGTCAGCGTCCAGAAAAACAGGGAAAGGACGCCCAGGATGTTGGCCTCTGTGATCGGCACATGCCCGCTCGCAAAAACCTCTTTGAAGGCGTACAGGACGCTGGTTCCGATGTCGCCATAGACGACACCAATGGCACCCAAAGTAAGGGCTCCGAGGGATGATTTTTTATTGGACATTCAACTTTTCGACTTCTTGAGCGTTAACCGCAAAGCGGACCCGGCAGCGATTCAGCGATGGCAGAGAACGCAATTCCATGTAGACACGCTGGATTGCCATTTGTAAAACCAGCCTGAAACCCAGACTTGTCTGGATTTTGTTGCAACGCAGCATCCTATGATGCGGCAAATTGTGTTCCTGCCTGCAGGCCGGATAAAGGAAGTTGTTGAATACCAGAGCGGCTCAGAATCGGCAGGAGCTGCGCCAGGAAGGCTCAGATCTCTATCTTGCTGCCCAGTTCGACCACCGAATTATTCGGCAAATTCAGAAAATCCGCTGCGCCGCTGGCGTTATGGTGCATTTGGGCAAACAGCTTTTCACGCCAGGCGGCCATGCCGCTGCCAATGGTCGGAATCACCGTGTCGCGCGACAAAAAGTAGCTGGTCGTCATCGGCTCCAGCTGGCAGCCCCGGTTCCTGATCTGCTGCAGCGCCTTGGGCAGGTCCAGGTCGTTCTTGAAGCCGTAGTGGACATTGACCTGCCAGCAGTCGTGGCCCAGCGACTCCACTTCCAGCCGCTTGTTCATGCCAATCCATGGCACCTCGTGGTTGCGCACCGTGACAAACACGTTCTGCGCATGCAGCACCTTGTTGTGCTTGAGGTTGTGCAGCAGGGCGTTGGGGACGATGCCCGGCTCGGCGGTCATGAAGACGGCGGTGCCATCGACCCGCAAAGGCGGGTTGATGAACACGGCGTCCAGGAAACTTGGCAGGTCAATCGCGTCGGCGCGCAGCTTTTCGTTCAGGATGCGCCGGCCTTCCTTCCAGGTGATCATCAGCGTGAACACGATGCCGCCGATCACCAGCGGAAACCAGCCGCCGGCAAACAGCTTCATCAGGTTGGAGGCAAAAAACGCAAAGTCCACGACGAAAAACACGCTGGTCGCCGCAATGCACAGCGCCAGCGGGTATTTCCAGCCATAGCGAATGACGTAGAAGGTCAGGATCGTGGTGATCAGCATGTCGGTGCAAACCGCAATGCCGTAGGCCGCCGCCAGATTGCTCGACGAGCGGAACATCACCACCGCCAGCACGATGGTGACAAACAGCGCCCAGTTGACGAAGGGCATGTAGATCTGGCCGGTGTCGCGCACGCTGGTGTGCTCGATGCGCAGGCGGGGCAGGTAGCCCATCTGGATGGCCTGCTTGGTGACGCTGAAGGCGCCGGTAATCAGCGCCTGCGAGGCAATCACCGTGGCCAGCGTGGCCAGCACAACCAGCGGCACCAGCGCCCAGTCGGGCGCCATCAGGTAGAACGGATTCTTGACCGCTTCCGGATTGCTCAGCAGCAGCGCGCCCTGGCCGAAGTAGTTCAGCACCAGCGACGGCATGACCACCGAAAACCAGGCCAGCCGGATCGGTTTCTTGCCGAAGTGGCCGAGGTCGGCGTACAGCGCTTCGGCGCCGGTCACGCATAACACCACTGCGCCCAGGATGATGAAAGTGGTGCCGGGGTTCTCCCAGATGAACATCAAGGCGTAATAGGGATTGATGGCCAGCAGGATCTCGGGGTGGGTGACGATCTGGGACACGCCCAGAATCGCCAGCACCGCGAACCAGACAATGGTGATGGGGCCAAAGAACTTGCCGATGCCGGCCGTGCCGTGCTTTTGCAGCGCAAACAGGCCGAACAAAATGACCAGGGTGGTCGGAATCACCGCCCGGGTGAAGTTGGGCGAAATCACTTCCAGCCCTTCGACCGCCGACAGCACGGAAATGGCCGGGGTGATGACGCCGTCGCCGTAGAACAGCGAGGTACCAAAAATACCGACCAGCAGCAGCACACGGCGCAACTTTGGCTTGTCCTGCACGGCGGTGGAAGCCAGCGCCAGCATGGCGATCAGCCCGCCTTCGCCGTGGTTGTCGGCGCGCAGCACCAGCGTGACGTACTTCAGGGAAACGATGACCGTCAGCGTCCAGAAGAAGATCGACAGGATGCCGTAGACGTTGTGCGGGGTGAAATGAACATGCCCGGAGCCAAAGACTTCCTTCATGGCATACAGCACACTGGTGCCGATGTCGCCATAGACAACGCCAATGGCGCCCACGGTGAGCACGGCAAGCGATGATTTTTGACTTGTCACAAAAACTGCCCGCCTTGGAAAAAGGACTGGATTCGAGCACTACCAGGGGATGTCATGGCTTATGAAAGGCTTGTCGAAGGGACCGCCATTTTGCACGCACACCATGGGCATGGACGCATGCGAACACCTGCAACCAGTGGAAACACTGGTTTTGTTGCACCGGAACAACTTGCCCGAACACAGCCTGCCTGAGCGCAGGCTCAGTCGTAAACCTCGGCATCCGGGTCGGTCGCTTCCAGCTCGTAGCTGGCAGCCAGCATGGCCAGCCGGGCCACCACGCCGTACATGTAGAAGCGGTTCGGGCTGCTGGAGCCGGGCTTTTCACCGTTTTGCGGCAGCCGGCCACTGTCTGAAAACGCCAGCGGCTCGTAGCGCGCACCGGGCGCGTTGAGGTTTTCGTCCACGCCGCGCTCGGCATTCACCCGGTAAAAGCCGCCGACCACGTAGCGGTCCATCATGTAGACCACCGGCTCGGCCACCGCATCGTTGATGCGCTCGTTGGTCAGCACGCCTTCCTGGATGATGATTTCAACCGGCGGCATGCCGTCGCGGGCCGCGCCGGACCTGGCTTTGGCCTTGCGTCCGAGCGCTTCAAGCTCCTTGGCGTCATGCACGGTGATGACACCCAGGCCCGAGGTCCCGTTGTCGGGCTTGACCATGACGAACGACTTTTCGTTGATGCCGTATTCCTTGTACTTGCGCTTGATGCGCGACAGCAGCGCATCGACATGCGTGCTCAGGCACTCCATGCCGAGGCCCTGGGACAGGTCAACGTCTTCGCATTGCGCAAACATCGGATTGATCAGCCACGGGTCAATCCCCAGCAGCTTGCCAAAGCGTTTGGAAATCTCTTCGTAGGCCTTGAAATGGTTCGACTTGCGGCGCACCGACCAGCCGGCGTGCAGCGGCGGCAGCAGGTACTGCTCGTGCAGGTCTTCCAGCATGCCGGGCGTGCCGGCCGACAGGTCGTTGTTGAGCAGGATGGTGCAGGGATCGAAGTCTTTCAGCCCCAGCCGGCGGTCGGTGCGAATCAGCGGCTCCAGCACCAGGCTTTCGCCGTCGGGCAGCTGCACCGTGGTCGGCTCCGTGATGTCCGGGTTAAGCGAGCCAAAACGCACATTCAGGCCGGCCTGGTAAAAAACCTGCTTGAGCTGCAGCACGTTGGCCAGATAAGACGGGTTGCGCGAACCGTGTTCGGGCACCACCAGCAGGTTGCGCGCTTCAGGGCAGATTTTTTCAATTGCGGCCATGGCCGCCTGCACTGCCAGCGTCATCATCTGCGGCGTCAGGTGGTTCCAGCCGCCCGGAAACAGGTTGGTGTCTACAGGGGCAAGCTTGAAACCGGCATTGCGGATATCGACCGAACTGTAGAACGGCGGCGTGTGCTCCATCCATTCAAGACGGAACCAGCGCTCGATGGCCGGTGTCGTGTCCAGGATGCGCTGCTCAAGCTCGTTGATGGGGCCGGTCAGGGCGGTGATGAGGTGCGGAACCATGCGGCCACTTTCGATGGGGGATATCGTTATCTTGTTCTGTGACCCCGAATTCTAGGGCTTATGAATCTCATCGCCACAGCCGGACTAACATAAGCGCCAATGGCCTACATGCCGCCCGGGCATGCAGGCCGCCGAGTTCCGGTGTTCGGGCGCTTTAGCTTCGGATCTCGCCCTGTCCCAGAACCACGTACTTCAGCGAGGTCAGGCCTTCAATGCCGACCGGACCGCGCGCATGGAACTTGTCGGTGCTGATGCCGATTTCAGCGCCCAGCCCGTATTCGAATCCGTCGGCAAAGCGGGTGCTGGCGTTGACCATGACACTGGCCGAATCGACCTCGCGCAGGAATTGCTGGGCATGCAGGTGGTCGCGCGTCAGGATCGCATCGGTGTGGTGGCTGGAATAGCGGTTGATGTGCGCAATGGCTTCGTCCACGCCGCCGACCACCTTGATGCTGATGACTGGCGCCAGGTATTCCTCGTACCAGTCTTGTTCGGTGGCCAGCACGATATTTGCGACCGAAACAATAGCTGCTTGCGTCCGCAAAATATGCGCAGAAGCTTCATCACAGCGCATTTCCACGCCTTTGGCGGCGTAAATCGCCCCGATCAGCGGCAGAAATTCAGCCGCCACGCCGCGCGCCACCAGCAAGCCCTCGGTCGCGTTGCAGGGGCTGTATTTTTGCGTCTTGGCGTTGTCGGCAATGTTCACCGCCATGGCAATGTCGCACGGGTCATCGACATACACATGGCAGTTGCCGTCCAGGTGCTTGATGACCGGCACCCTGGCGTCGCGGCTGATGCGCTCGATCAGTCCCTTGCCGCCGCGCGGAATGATGACATCGACAAACGCCGGCATGGCGATGAGCATGCCGACGGCTTCGCGGTCGGTGGTCGGCACCAGTTGCACCGCGTCCGCCGGCAGACCACTTTCCATCAGTGCCTGCTGCACCAGCGCCGCCAGCGCCTTGTTCGACTCGATGGCCTCTGATCCACCGCGCAGGATGCAGGCGTTGCCGCTCTTGATCGCCAGCGATGCGGCTTCAATCGTCACGTTCGGCCGGCTTTCGTAAATCATGCCGAACACGCCAATCGGCACGCGCATCTGGCCCACGCGAATGCCGCTGGGCTGCTCTTTCATCCCGATGATCTCGCCAATGATGTCGGGCATGGCGGCCAGTTGCTCGCAGCCCAGCGCCACGGTTTCGAGGTCCTTGACGCCCAGCTTGAGCCGGTCGAGCAGCGGCCCGGCCAGTCCGCCGGCAGCGGCCCGGTCCAGGTCGCGCTGGTTGGCCGATTTCAGTTCGGCCAGGTTTTGCCGCAGCAATTTGGCCAATCCGAGAAGCGCTCTGTTTTTAATAGCTGCAGGCGCCCGCGCCACTTGCGCGGAAGCCATTTTTGCCTTGGAACCCATGGCTTGCATGAGGTTTAGCAATTCGCTGGCTGGGGTGATGTCGTTGGAAAGGGTGGACGCGTTCATGGCCGCCATTTTGCCTGCTTGAAGGGGTGTGGGCTCACCCGCACCGTAGCGCGCCCGTACACAGCGTCATCCGCAAGTACCCAAATGGCCGCACTGGGTGCAGTAGTCGCAGCCGTCCTTGCGGATCACGGCATGGGCGCCGCATTCGCTGCATTTCTTGCCGGCCATGACGGGCGGTGCCAGATTGGAGGCGACCTGCACAGGTTCGGCCGGTGACATGCGCACGGCAACATGGGCGGCGCGGCGGGTGATGATGTTCTGCACCGCATAGGCAATGGCCGCCACCTCGGAGTCGTGCCACAGCGGCACGCGCGGGCCGTCGGCTTTTTCGTAGGTGCCCAGCCGCACCGGCCCACGGTCCCAGGCGACCTTGCGCATGTCGCTGAGGGCCCGCTCCAGAAAGCCGCCACGCGCCGCCAGCGACAGCATGCGCATGCTCGACGTGATCCATTGCTGCGATTCGCCGCTCTGCCCCACCGGCATGAAGAACTCGATGGCGCGGTCCACCATGCCTGCGCCATGGGCGGCGGGCACGGGCAAAAAGGACACCACGATGTACAGCGTCTTGTGGCCTTCCTGCGTCCAGTATTCAACCTTTTCTGCCACCGCAGACAGTGCGCCCTTGGGCCGGCTTTCGATCACCGTGCGCATCGGGTCCACTGGCGCGGCAGCCACTTCGGCTGCAGGCACCGCCTCGGGGCTGGCATGAACTTCAAGCACCGCGCCCAAAATGGCATTCGGCCGGTAGGTCGCCAGGCCCTTGAGCCCGGCGCGCCAGGCCTGGTGGTACAGGCTCTTGAAGTCGTCGTAGGCGCAGTCGGCCGGCACGTTGACCGTCTTGGAAATGGCCGTGTCGATGAAGGGCTGCACCGCCTGCATCATGGCAATGTGGCTGGTGGCGGACATCTCCAGCGCCGAGACGAAATAGTCGGGCAACTGTTCCATGTTGCCGCCCAGTTCGCGGTACAGCCGCCAGGCGTGGTCCTCGACCGCGTACTCGGTGGTGCTGCCGTCGGACTCGCGTTTCTTGCGCTTGTACATCCACGAAAACGCCGGCTCGATGCCGTTGGAGGCGTTGTCGGCAAACGCCAAGCTGACGGTGCCGGTCGGCGCAATCGACAACAGGTGGCTGTTGCGGATACCACTGGCGCGAATCGCCTGCTGCAGCTCGGCCGGCAGCCGGCTGGCAAACGTGCCGGTGGCCAGGTAACCGTCGGCGTGGAACTTGGCAAACGCGCCCTTTTCCTGCGCCAGCGCAACCGACGCGGCGTAGGCCGCATCGCGCAGGCGTTCGGCGATGCGGGCCGCCATGTCGCGGCCTTCCGGGGCGTCGTAGCGCAGGCGCAGCATCGTCAGCGCATTGCCCAGGCCGGTAAACCCCACGCCAATCCGGCGCTTGGCGCTGGATTCGGCCTGCTGCTGCGGCAGCGGCCAGAAGGTCACTTCCAGCACGTTGTCAAGCGCCCGCACCTGCGTCGCGACCGAGGCTTCAAAGGCCTCGAAGTCGAACACCGGCTCGCCGTCGAAGCCGAACGGATGGCGCACGAAGCGCGTCAGGATGATGGGGCCGAGGTCGCAGCAGCCGTAGGGCGGAAGGGGTTGCTCGCCGCATGGATTCGTCGCCGCAATCGACTCGCAGTAGCGCAGGTTGTTATCTAGATTGATGTTGTCCAGGAACAAGATGCCCGGCTCGGCAAAGTCATAGGCCGACTTCATCACCGTGTCCCACAGCTCGCGCGCTGCCACGGTCTGGTAAACCCACAGGCCGTCGGCACGCTGGAAGGCGCCTTTGGCAATCAGGCCCGCGCCGGGCTTGGCCTTGTGCACCAGCTCCCACGGCTGGTCGTCGTTCAGCGCCTGCATGAAGCCGTCCGACATGCCGACCGACACATTGAAGTTGTTCCAGCGGCCGGGCGTGCGCTTGGCGGTGATGAACTCCATCACATCCGGGTGGTCGATGCGCAGCACGCCCATCTGCGCGCCGCGCCGGGCACCGGCGCTTTCCACCGTCGAGCACGACTGGTCGAACACGTTGATATAACTGCACGGCCCGGAGGCCATCGACGACGTGCCCTTGACTTCGGCGTTGCGCGGGCGGATGCGCGAAAAGTCGTAACCCACGCCCCCGCCTCGCCGCATGGTTTCGGCGGCTTCGCGCAGCGCCTCGTAAATACCGGGGTAGCCGCCGTCATCGACACCCTGGATGCAGTCGCCTACCGGCTGGACGAAGCAGTTGATCAAGGTGGCCTGGATGGCCGTGCCCGCCGCGCTCATGATGCGGCCCGCGCCAATAGCGCCGGCATGCAGGTTCTCTAAAAACAGCGCCTCGTGCTTTTCGCGCTCGGCGGGCAACTCGACCGACGCCAGCGCCCGCGCCACGCGCCGGTACACGTCTTCCAGGCCGCTTTCACCGGGCTTGAGGTATTTTTCCTTCAGCACGTCGTGGCTGATGGGCTGGGTGGCGGTCAGGTCTTGCGGCCGGCCGAAATGTTCACGCTTCATGGGTGTGTTCCTTGGGCAAAAGGCAGAAGGCCGCGCGGTGCATATCGCCCGCAGCCCTGCAAATTCAGGTTCTGACGCAAGCCGCACCGGTCAAAAGCCGGCCGCTGCGCAGACCGCAAGAATAGACCTTTTTTACCGATGCGCTGGTCGAAGGGTGGGCGCTGACCTGCAGATTCAAGTGCATTCCTGATGCAGCGCAGCCATGCGCCGGATGAATGCCCCGGACCTGATCCGGCGATCCGCAATCCATGTTCCCTGCTGGCAAGAAGACATGGTTCCTGGCTGCTGAAAAGCGGGCTGAGCAGTTGCATTCTCAAGATCAAATAGAGACTTGGCGCTTACTGCTGTTGTGCTAACAGCTATTTATTCAATAGCGCTTTTGTTTGAATTCCTGTGCGGATACATACCGCCAAAAACTGTTGCGCCTCAATTGCCCGATTGTGCAGTTGCAATTGCCTTGCAGGTTCAAGGCGTGCACATCGAAAAACCACCGCATTGACAACACTGGCACGTCCCGCGCCATAAGGCATGGGCCATGCCAGAAAGTGACTCACGCCAAATCAGTGACTGAAGGCGGCCTGAAGATCGCGTTGGTTGGGGGCGCTGCCACCTTGCAGCATGAGCATGAGCAAGATGCGTGCTTTTTGGGGTGACAGGTCATCGGCCATCACGGCGCCCGCGTCGGCCAGCGTTTTTCCGCCGCCTTCAAAACCATAGTTGGGCAGCACACGCCCTGTCGGTACGCGCGTCGAAATGACGACCGGGACATTTTTCGACAAGGCATATTTCACCGCATTGAACATGGGAATGTTCACGTTGCCCCAGCCCAGCGCCTGGATGACCAGCCCCTTGGCGCCGTTGTCAACGGCGGAGCGGACCAGTTTGCCGTCGGCGCCACCGTACATCGCGACAATTTCGACATCAGGCATCTTGTCAGTGCGGATTGGGATGTGCAGCCGGCGCAAGGGCGCGCGCGCGAAAGTGACCCGGTCGTAGTCCACCACCCCAAGAAAACCGAATTCGCCAGACTTGAAGGTTTCAACACTGGAGGTGTGGGTTTTGGTGGCTTCGCGGGCGGCATTGATCTGGCTGTTCATGGCCAGCAAAACCCCCTTGGACCTGGCCTGCGGCTCGACCGCGATGCGCACGGCATTGATCAGGTTGTGCGGGCCGTCAAAATCCGACTCGGATGCGTTGCGCTGCGCGCCAATCAGCACCACCGGCTTGTCCGAGTTGACCGTCAGATCGAGCCAATACGCTGTTTCTTCCAGGGTATCGGTGCCATGCGAGACGATGACGCCGGCCACTTCCGGGCGCGCCAGCGATGCCTGAACTGCCTTGGTAAGCTGGATCCAGCGCGGCGGGTCCATGTAATCGGAAGGCACATTGGAAATGTTGTTGACCTCCACTTTTGCGTACTTGGCAACCTCTGGCACGGTGGCCAGCAGGTCTTCGCCCGAGATGGCCGGCACAGGTGCTTTTTTGACCGGATCAATCTTCATGGCGATCGTGCCGCCGGTGGCGATCAACGCCACCACGGGCTGTTGTGGCTGGGCAATGGCCGCTGCCGACACCAGCAGCGCAAACCCTGCCAGTTTGAATTTCAAAGTACGCATAAGTCCTTTCGTTGATGAGATTTCTTGAAATCCGGTGCTTGAAAACAGGCAGATTTTTCAGGATCGAAGTGCAGTCTACCCCGCAAGTGCGCTATTCAGCCCTGCCGTCTATTGCTATTTTATTTATAGCGAATTATGTTTGCTCTATGTCAGTCAGCCTTTTAGTAATGCGGCTTTATCGGGCACGCCTTCATAGGCCGCACGAATGCCGCCGCACTGGCCGTGGCCGCAGACCATGATACGTTCGACCTTAAGGCTCAGCACGGCGTATTCAATCGCTGCCGTGGTGCCGTGCAAACCGTGTGATCCGCCGTAAGGGCGAATGAAGGCGCCCATGTTGCGCACAATGAACAGCTCGCCCGACCCGGCGCCAATCATCAGATAGGGCTCCAGGCGCGAGTCCGAGCAGACGGTGAACGCCAGCATGCTGACGATCAGCACCGACCAAACTTTTCTGGAATTGTTCAGCTCGGACGCCATGTTGATCTGTTGGGACATGGCATGACTGTCGGTTTTTCGCGGGTTTTTGAACATCCTCGGTTGGAACGCAACCGGACCGCACAAGAACAATAGACAGGCTCTTGTAACATGTACCTGCAGATTGGTCGTTCAGTCCGTCATGTTGCACCTGACCCATCGCCGAGTTTTCACAAGGTAATTTCCCCATGTCTTTCATCCCTCAGCTTGTGAAAATCAGCGCCTGTTCACTTGCCTTGATGGTCTCGGCGATCCCGGCGGTTTCTGTGGCGTCAGCTGCCTTGCCCGAAGGCCCCGCCGGAGATGCCTTTTACACGCCGCCGCCTGCACTGCCTGCCGGCAAGCGCGGTTCACCCCTTTACGCCCGCGCGCTTGAGGGCACGATGCGCCTGCCCAGTGCGGCCAAAAACACCCTGCTGCTGTACCGCTCCCTTGACGACAAGGGGCGTCCCACCCTGGTTTCGGGCACGGTGTCGATTCCGCGAGGCCAAGCGCCCGCAGGCGGCTGGCCCGTGATCAGCTGGACGCATGGCGCCACCGGTTTGAACGAAATCTGCGCACCTTCGCGCGATACGGACAAGGGGCCGGAACATCCCTACATCAAGGCCATCAGCCATTTGCTCGACAATTTCGTCAAGAACGGCTATGCCGTGGTCGCCACCGACTACCAGGGCCTGGGCGTTGCGGACTTTCATCCTTTCCTGCAAGGCAGGCCGAATGCGCGCAACGCGCTCGACCTGCTGCGTGCCGCCCGCACACTGGAGCCACGCATCGGCAAACGGTACGCGGTCATGGGCCATTCCCAGGGCGGTCAGGCTGACCTGTTCGCGGCGGCACAGGGGCCGTCTTATGTGCCCGAGTTCAAACTGGTTGGCAATGTCGCATTTGCACCGGAATCGCAAATCGCCGGCCGCCTCAGGGCCGTCATGGCTTCGGACAAAACCGAGCGGTCGCTGCCCCACGTGCTGTATGTGCTGCAGTCTTATTCAAAGACCGATCCGTCGATCAATCTGGCCCGCATTCTGACGCCCGAGGCCATTGCGCATCTGCCGGACCTGCACGAGCAATGCATGACCCATGCGCTGACCACCGGCTATTGGGCCAGTGCGATTGCCAAAGACCAGTTCGTGTCCAAGCCGGATTTGACAAAATTCCTGAAACTGGGTGCCCGCAATGAACCCGGCACCTTGAAAATTTCCGTTCCCACCCTGGTCGTGCAGGGATCGGCCGACGTCACCGTGTTGCCCGGCACCACCGACCTGCTGACCCGGCAACTGTGCGCCAAGAAAAATGTCCTGCGCTACAAGGTATTTGCTGAAGCCGGCCATGAAGGCGCGATGCTGTCCGGCCAGGCCACGGCGCTGGAATGGGTAGACGCCCGCTTTGCCGGAAAAGCCGCCATCAATGACTGCAGCGCATTGCCTGCAGCGGCCAGGCGCTAAGCCCGGACGGGCTGGCAAACCTCACCACTGAACGCCATCCACCGTCCAGCGTCTTGAGCGGCCCGGTTCCTGGTCCGCCTTCAGTAGGTTTGAGTCGGCCAAGTGCTTGATTTTGATAAGTATTTACCCTAGTTTTTGCTTCAGCATCTATGATACGGTCCAATGCTTTTTGTATACAAAGCAGAATACAAAACGGTCAAAAAATCAAACACGGCGCTCGGCGTGCCGGGTCAACGGACCCGGAGCAACAACCGCTCAAAGGACACAGGCATGCAATCGAACAACGACAACGCTCTAAAACCGGTTACCCAGCAGGAAAAGTCGTGGGGCTGGTTTGCCATCTTCAACGTCTGGGCCAACGACATCCAGTCCCTGTTTGGCTACAGCCTGGTGGCGTCTTTGTTTATTTCCTTTGGCGTCAGCGGCTGGACTGCATTTGCCGCCTTGATCACGGCAGGCCTGTTTGTCATGTTCATGGTCAACCTGTCAGGCGCGGCAGGCGAACGCTACGGTATTTCGTATCCGGTATTTGCCCGCGCCAGCATGGGAACAGCGGGCGCCAAGCTGCCGGCCATTTTGCGCGCCGTCGTTGCCGTGTTTTGGTACGGTGCGCAGGTTTACTTCGCATCAACCGCTTTGTCGCTGTTGATCAAGACCCTCACCGGCGCCGAATCCAGCGCGATGTTTTTGGGCTTGAGCGGCATCGACTGGGTGGCCTTCCTGTTCGTCTGGGCGTTTCACATCTTTATCTTCTGGCGCGGCATGAACTGGGTTGAAGGTTTCCTGAACCTGGCGGGTCCGTTTGTGTATGTCGTGATGATTGGCCTGGTGGTGGCGCTGTGGTCCAAGTCGGACGGCCAGTTGCTTTCAGCCGCGCAAACCATTTTTGCCAACCCCAAAGCCACCTGGAAGACCGAGATGTCCGGCTTTATCGCCATTTTTGGCACCATGGTGGCTTACTTCGCGGCGGTGATGGTCAACTTCAGCGACTTTTCCCGCTACGCCAAAGACAAACAAGCCATGGTCAAGGGCAACCTCATGGGCTTGCCGCTGAACATGATCCTGTTCTCTGCCCTGGCCTTGCTGACAACCGCTGGCGCCGCCGTCGTCTACGGTGAAGCCATCACCAACCCGACTGAAATCGTGGAGCGTGCCGACAGCGTGTTCTTCAGCATCGTCGCAGCCATCACGTTCTTTGCCGCCACCGTGGGCATCAACCTGGTCGCCAACTTCATTCCAGCGGTCAACGGCATTGCCAACCTGTCACCCTCAACGATCAGCTTTCGCAAAGCGGGCTTGATCACTTCAGGCTTCGCACTGGTCATTGGTGGCTTGTGGACAGCCGTGATCAGCCAGATCGGCATTGGCGGCTTTGTCAACACGCTGGGCGCAACCCTGGCGCCGCTGTTCGGCATCTTGATTGTTGACTACTACGTGGTGCGCAAACAGGAAATCAGCCAGCAAGACCTCTACAACATGGAAGGCGGCCGGTACCACTACAAAAACGGCTGGCACGACAACGCCGTCATTGCCTTCGCCATCGGCGCCGTTTTCTCGGTGGCTGCTGTGTGGGTGCCGGTGCTGAGCGACCTGTCTGGCTACGCCTGGATTATTGGCGCGGCATTGGGCGGCATCATTTACTACGCGCGCACCAGAAACATGAAGCTTGCCTGAGCCACAGCGCAAAACCACCGGCCGGTGGCGACAGTACAAGGCGCCCGCCATGGCAGGGCGCACTTGTCATTCGGAGGTAAACCGCCATTGTGGTTGCACCATGGCAAAAATGGCGCAAAGAATGCACGCAGGCAACCTCCCCGGCTTGAAGAAATTATGCCTTGGCATGCGACATTCTGGGCGTTCGGGCAGAGCCAGGCGCCAGCAAAACCGGTGCCTGGCCAGGTTCTATCGGCGTCAATGTCCCATGAATGCGTTAACGCCCGGCTGCTTTTTCGCCAAGGCGCCCTCTTGCGGACGTCATGCGCCCTGAAGCCGGCACCACCACGCCCGCCTTGCCGAGCCCGAAGGGCGGCATGTTGACATAGACCGACTCGAAGCAGCCGGGCGAAATGGCATAGGTTTCATGCCAGATGCCGACCGCGCCATTCGTGCCCACAGCCTGGTTGAACGCCTTCCACGCCGGCAGATGCCCGGCTTCGCGGTTGGTGGCGTAGGCCAGCAGTTGCTCCATCGAGCGCCAGTACTGGACCATCAGCAGCGTGCGCGAAAACCAGCTTTCGGAATGCAGCAAGCCGAGTTCGGGCTGGCGCGTCAGCTCCTCGATCATGCGCGGCATCGCAGCGGCCACCGGCAGCCATTGATGCACCCGCCAGGGTTGGTTGATGCGCATGCCGATGAGAAACACGACAAACTCCCCGGGCAGTTCGGCGGTGACGCGTTCACGGATGAGCATATTTTCGCTTCAATATAAAGTTAACCGGACCCGCACCCCTTAAACAGCTTGCCTATTCGGTCTCTCCGGAATGACAAGTGCCAAAAGAAGATACAGGCATGCCAAGAGAGCCAGCACCACGCCAAAGAACAAAATCCCAACCCAGCCCGCCTGGAACCAGCGCATTGCAAACGATGCGACGGCCCAGCCAAACGCGAAGACCACGCTCCCACCGGCCAGAAACGCATTGCGCCTCCATGTGCGTGCAAGCGTGAAGTGCCCCAGAAACAGAACAGCAAACGGGCTGGCGAGGACGAGAGCGCCAGCAAAATACGTCAAGGCCTGCCCGCCGTGATCGAGCGTGAAGAAATTTGCGGCGACGGCCGCCATCAAACACATCGCCGTGATGGCTGCGGTGGGATGAGGGCGCTGGACTTGCATGCGGTTTAACGTTTGACGATTGACTGGCAAGAGATTCAGTTCCGCTCCCGTTCAAACACCTTCAATGATTCGGATGTCTCGGTCCGCGCCATCTCCAAGCGCGGCTAAAGCGGCTTGGTAGTCGGGACTGTCGTGCGCGGCGGCGGCTTGCTCGACACTGTCAAACTCGATCAGGACTGTGCGCTCCTTCAACCCGAGTTCATAAGCCATTGACGGCTCACCGCGTGCCAAGAATCGACCTCCTGCTGACGTGAGTGCGGGGCCCGCAAGCTTCGCGTAGGCGGCGACCTTTTCGGCGTTCTTCACTGCGCGATACGTACTGACCCAATAGGCTTTGGACATTTGCTCTTCCTTGTCAATGTGAAATGAGTCTTATAACTCTTGCGAAGTTAGGGCGTTGCAATCTAGATGCCTAACGTTGGAGCTAAGCGGCATGCCGTAGGCATGTCCGCTTGAGCGACTGGTTAGGTGCAGCCCGACTGTGGCACGCGGTACCGGGAACTATATTGCGTTGCATTTGCCTGTTGAATCTATGCGTCACTTTATACCGCCCACAATCGTGCGCTCCCTATGCTGCAGCATTTGTGCTTCACGGGACGTGCTGTCTCGGTCGAACTCATCGGCTATCCCGCGCAAGTCTGAAAGCCGCATCGTCAGCTCGACATGAAGGCGATCCATGTCGTCCTGGACAAGACTCTGTAGCGAATTTGGCGCATCGAGGAACGCTTATGGCCGCCACGGCACCATGACGCATCCCGCGAGATGGGCGCGCCGCAGGTCGAGGCCTTCCTGACAAGACGCTTCGAAGACCATTCCTGATTCGATAGCTGCCTGCGCAGGTATTCATTGCGCTGGTGGCTTCAATGGCTTGAATCCCGGGTGTTGCGCAGCCTCGCTGCCAATCCATCAAGCGCCGGTCGACCGCTATTTCATGGCCAAATCAACCTCTGGCGCAATAGAAACGTGCGCAGGCAGCTATCAATAACAGAGCATTAGTTCAGCCTTGAACGGAACCGCTGCAGCAGCGCTTTGCGGCCAGCACGCCGCCGCCCCGCGCTAGCCTCGGCCGCCCGGCCCCGCGCGGCCAACCGAAGCCCGCGACGGCGCGGCGCAATGCTCGGACACCATGCCGGCCAGCCGGTGCAGCGCCTGCCAGCCGCTGGCGGGCCAGTCGGGCTGCTTCAGGCCCTTGACGATGCCATCGACCTTTTGCGCGGCATCGAGCAACCCTGCCAGCACCGCGTCGCTCATGCCGGGCAGCACGCGTTCGTAAAGCTTTTCTTTTGCCCCCCAGACGCGGTTGTCGCGCAGCGCCATCGGCATGGGGCGGCCGGCGCGAATCGCGTCTTTCACCCTTTTCATGCTGCGGATGTCTTCGGCCAGTGCCCAGTGCACCAGCACTTCGGACTCGCCTTCGGACTGCAGGCCGTCGATCATGCGGGCGGCGCGAATCGCCTGGCCACCCAGCACCGCCTCGGACAGCTTGAACACGTCGTAGCGCGCCACGTTGAGCACGGCGTTTTCCACCTGGTCAAAGCCCAGCACGCCATCGCCCGTGACCGGGTAAAGCAGCGCCAGTTTCTGGATTTCCTGGTGCGCGGCCAGCAGGTTGCCCTCGACCCGGTCGGCAAAAAACTGCAGCGTACGCTGGCCTTCCTCGCCGTTGGCCACACGCTGACCCTGCTGCTGCAGGCGCTGGGCGATCCACTGCGGCAGCATGGGCCGGCCAATCGGCTCGAACTTGACGGTGATGCCGAAGCTCTCCAGCGCGCCAAACCAGGCGCCCTTGGTGGTCATGCCGTCCAGCCGGGGCAGCATCACCAGCGTCAGCGTCGAGTCGTCGCCCTGGGCGCGCTCGGCCAGCTGCTGCAGCGCTGCCGAGCCGTCCTTGCCCGGCTTGCCGCTGGGAATGCGGACTTCGACGATCTGCTTGTCAGAAAACAGGCTGAGCGAGCCGCCGCTGGCCAGCACCTCGCTCCAGTCGAAATGCGCGCCTGAAACCGTGTGCACGGTGCGTTCGGTATAGCCCTGGCTGCGGGCTGCGGCGCGCAGCGCATCGGCAAACTCCTGCACCAGCAGGGGCTCGTCGCCATGCAAGGTGTAGAGGCTCCTCAAGCCGCGCTTGAGGTGGTCGGACAGTTGGGCGGGGGCCAGTTGCATAGTGGAGTGATTCTAGAAGCTGGGGCCTGCGCGCTACGAGAGCCGGTAGGTTTCCAGGTGAATGCTGGTTTCGGTGTTGCTGATGCCCTTGAGCAGGCGGATGCGTTCGAGCACCTTGGCCAGGTCCTGCAGGTTTTCGGCGCGCAGTTCGGCCAGCAGGTCCCAGCGGCCGTTGGTGTCGTGCAGCGTGGCCACGCCGGGCTCGCCCAGCAGGCTGGCAATCACGGTGCGCGTCTGGTTGCCCTCGACGGCAATGCTCATCCAGGCCTTGATTTCATTGCGCTGTACATCGGGCCGCAGGCGCACGGTATAGCCGACGATGGCGTTGTCGTCTTCCAGCTTGCGGATGCGGTTGGTGACGGTGCCGCGCGACACGCCCAGCCGGCTGGCCAGTGCAGCCACGGACAAGCGCGCATCCTGGCGCAACAGCGAGATCAACTGGTGGTCGGTTTCATCCATTTTGGTATTTTAGGCTGCCATAGTGTCAATAAACTGCCAGTCTGCAAGCACTTTTGACACTTGTCATTGCCTTGCCGGAGAAAGACACTGGATGCATATCTTTTAAAACCAAAACGCATGAGGCTCTGCATGACACATTTCACCCCACACTGCCAGGAAACCCTGTTCCTGAGTCCTTCCGATGTGGCCGGGCTGGTGCGCAGCCAGGGCATGGCCGCTACGCTGGACGGCCTGGAGGCGTACATCCGGCAGGATTTTTCGCGCTGGAGCCGCTTTGACAAGTCGGCCCGCCTGGCAAGCCATTCGCCGGACGGCGTGATCGAACTCATGCCGATTGCCGATGGCGCCCACTACAGCTTCAAATACGTCAACGGCCATCCGAAAAACACCTCGCAGGGTCTGCCCACCGTCATGGCGTTTGGCGTTCTGGCCGATGTATCCACCGGCATGCCCATGCTGGTCAGTGAACTGACGCTGGCGACGGCCTTGCGCACCGCCGCCACCTCGGTGCTGGCGGCGCGCGCGCTGGCCCGGCCCGAGAGCCGCGTGATGGCGCTGATCGGCAATGGCGCGCAAAGCGAGTTCCAGGCGCTGGCCTTTCACCGTTTGCTCGGCATTGATGAAATCCGCCTCTACGACACCGATGCCGCGGCCACCGCCAAGCTGGTGCGCAACCTGCAGGACAACCCGGACACCGCCGGCCTGCGTTTGCGGGCTTGCGCCAGCAGCCTGGAGGCGGTGCGTGACGCAGACATCGTGACCACCCTCACTGCCGACAAGACGCAGGCGGCGATCATCACCGCCGGCATGCTCCGCCCCGGCACACACCTGAACGCCGTGGGGGGCGACTGCCCCGGCAAAACCGAAATCCACCCGGAGGTGCTGGCCGCTGCCAAAGTATTCGTGGAATACGAGCCGCAAACCCGAGTGGAAGGCGATTTGCAGCAGATGCCAGCCGGCTTTGCCGTCACCGAACTGTGGCAAGTACTGGCAGGCCAGGCGACGGGGCGCGACAGCGCCGCGCAGGTCACGGTGTTTGACTCGGTCGGCTTTGCGCTTGAAGACTTCTCGGCCTTGCGCTATCTATATGACCAGGCCCGACGGCTCGGGCTCGGCCGGGCCCTGCCCCTGATTCCCCGGCTGGACGATCCGAAGGACCTTTATCAGCTTGTCAGGCCGGCCCTTTCCGGTGCATGCGCGGCGCCAAGCGCCGGGGCGCATGCCAAGCCGGTGGCCGAGCCGCTTTTGAACTGAGCCGCAAGTCGTTCATCCAACACATTGCCCCACAACAAAGAATCGACACAACCATGACACAGCACATCAGACTCATAGGCGCACCCACCGATGTCGGCGCGGGCACGCGCGGCGCCTCGATGGGGCCAGAAGCCTTGCGCGTGGCCGGCATGCAACGCACGCTGGAAAGCCATGGCCTGGGCGTCACCGACCAGGGCAACCTCAGCGGACCGGCCAACCCCTGGCAACCCCCCATGGGCGGCTACCGCCATCTGGTCGAGGTCGCGGCCTGGAACCATGCGGTGCACGAAGCGGTGCACACGGCGCTGGTCGAAGGCGAAATGCCGGTGCTGCTGGGCGGCGACCACTGCCTGGCCATCGGCTCGATCAGCGCGGTGGCGCGTCACTGCCGCCAGACCGGAAAAAATCTGCGCGTGCTGTGGCTGGACGCGCACACCGACTTCAACACCGACGCTTTGACGCCGACCGGCAACACCCACGGCATGCCGGTGGCGGTGCTGTGCGGCCACGGACCGGCCGAACTGACCGGCATTGGCGGACAGTCGCCGGCGATCGAGCCGTCGGCGATTCGCCAGATCGGCATCCGCAGCGTCGATGCCGGCGAAAAACGCTTTGTCCAGGCATCGGGACTGGAGGTGTTCGACATGCGCTACATCGACGAAATGGGCATGAAACGCACCATGGAAGCAGCGCTGGCGGGCATGGACGACAACACGCACCTGCATGTGAGCTTTGACGTGGACTTTCTGGACGCCAGCTTCGCGCCCGGCGTCGGCACCGCCGTCAAGGGCGGACCGACCTACCGTGAGGCGCAGCTGTGCATGGAAATGATTGCCGACACCGGCCGGATGGCGTCGCTGGACGTGATGGAGCTGAACCCGGCGCTGGACGTGCGCAATGCCACGGCGGAAGTGGCGCTGGATTTGATCGAAAGCCTGTTCGGAAAAAGCACGCTGATGCGCCGGGGATAAAGCAACATCATCTGGCACGTCCGTGGCGGCGATCAAAGCTCGACGGATTGCCATTTGCTATGGTATTTATAGCTGCTAAAGCATATGCAGCAAGCGCAACAGATCTATTTGGTACAAAAAATTTATTTTCTGCTCAGAACATGCACGTCCCGAAGGCTGAAAACCAGCCGGCGCCACCAGAAGCTACAGAACCCGCTTTACCGTACCAGAAGCGCAGCCGCATATCAGGGGCAGCGAACCTGGCAAAGAGGGACGAGCGGCGCCCATCCCCACCAGCAAGGGCCGCGGAACCGGCTTCGCCGGGCCGCAGGCGCAGCGGCCCCCTTGGGGGGCAGCGAACCACACGCAGTGGGGAGCGTGGGGGCCTAACTCACACACCAGGGCGCGGTGTCATGCGCCAGCCCCATCCACAAGGCCCAGCCCGAGGTGGCCGCCAGCGCCAGACCGGCCAGACGTATCCCCCACTCGCCGCTGCCGCCGCCGTGCAGGCGCAGCAGCAGCCAGGGGCCGATCAGCAGGGACACGCTGCTGCCCAGCGCAAACAGCGCCATGGTCAGCGCGCCATCGAGCGGACCGCCGCTAAGCGCCGCCACCAGCACCGCCGAATACAGCAAGCCGCAGGGCATGAAGGCCCAGAGTGCGCCAATGGCCAGCGGCGCGCCCCGGCCCCAGGACGCATTGAAAGCCCGAACCCGCCGCCACACGCTGCGCGCCGTGCTGTCGAGCCACGCCGGCTGACGGGCCAGCACGACCAGCATGAGCCCCATCACCATCACGGCGACATGAAACAAGGTCCAGACCGGGCGCATGACCGCCGTCTGGGTGGTCAGCCATCCCAGGCCCTGCATCGACGCGGCAGCCACCGCACCGAGCGCCGAATAGCTGGCCAGCCGGCCGGCCTGAAAGCTCCAGAGGGCCGACGTCTTGCGCGCACCGGCCGCATTGCCGATACCGGCGCAGGCGGCGCCGCACATGGCGATGCAGTGCGGCCCGCCGGCCAGCCCCATCAGTAAGGCCGTCAGGGCCAGCGAAGTTTGCATGAGGATGTTTTAGATGATCAGGGACAACTTTGCCCGGGTGCGGTCGGCCTGAAGGTAACGGTCAAAGACCATGGCTACCTCGCGCAAGAAGTAACAGCCCATCACCGTCACCTGAATGCCGGTGTCGTTGACCTCCGCCAAGCCCTGCGCTTGCAGGCCGCCAAGCATTTCCAGCTCGGCAGAAAAATAGCGCTTGAAATCAATCAGGTCGCCCAGTTCAATCGACTCGAAATCCAGCTGGCCCTGGCACACCAGCGCCATGATGACGCTGCGCCGCACCAGGTCGTCGCGGGACAGCGCCAGTCCCCGCGCCACGGGCAATCGTCCCTGCTGCAGGTTGTCGTAATACGCGTCCAGGGTCTTGGCGTTCTGGCTGTAGCTGGCGCACAGCTTGCCAATGGCACAAACGCCCAGACCAATCAGGTCGGCGTCAGGCCGGGAGTTGTAGCCCTGCAAGTCGCGGTGCAGACGGCCCTGGCGCTTGGCAATTGCCAATGCATGGTTGGGCAGGGCAAACTGCCCCATGCCGATATGCACGTAACCGGCAGCCTGAAAGGCCGAAAAAGCGTGCATCTGCATGCAAATCCTGGCGTTGGCGTCAGGCAGCGCGGCAACGTCAATTCGCCGTTGCGGCTTGAAAAGCTGGGGCAGGTGGTCGTAGGCATACAGCGCAACACAGTCCGGGCGCAGCTGCACAAGCTGCGCCAGGGTGCGGTCAAACGATTGCGACGCTTGTTGCGGCAGCCCGCCAATCAGGTCCATGTTGATAGACTTAAAACCCATCACGCGCGCCGCTGCCATCTACGAAAAAACCTGTTCGGCAGGCTGGATGCGGTGAACCGCTTTTTGCACCGCTCTGGCGCTGCGCAAGGGCCTGCACCGGCTGTTCGGACGTGAACGCTTGCACGAAGCGGTCTGCCGTTGGGTACGTGGTGTAGCAGGGTGCCGATGCATCGACACGGTGAATCAGTTCATGGCTGGGGATGGGCATACAATTAATTGCCAGTGCGTTCGTGACGGTTTCTTGAAACGCGCACCCGCGATTTCGGGGCAAGCAATGCCAATGTATCGTGAAGTCCGTATTGTTTGTTTGACCTATGTCAGCAGTCAGCCTGACTAAAACCAGGCAACGAACCCACATCAGGAGAATGTCATGTTCGAGGTCACACCAGAGTCCATGGGAACGGCCAAGCGCGGGGATATCGCAAGCGACACCAAGCTCCAGCCCATCACCCCTCTCAGCGTAAAAGTTGCCTGCTCCAACTGCAACCTTCGTGAACTTTGCATGCCAATGGGTTTGAAAGCCGATGAACTCGACCGGATCGAGGAAGTGGTTGCCGTGCGCCGCAAGGTCAAACGCGGAGCCCACCTGTACAGCAACGGTGAAAATTTCAGCTCCCTGTTTGCCATCCGCACCGGCTTTTTCAAAACCTGCATCACCACCGAAGACGGCCGCAACCAGGTCACCGGATTTCAGATGGCGGGCGAAATTATCGGCCTGGACGGGATTGTCAAGGAGCACCACACCTGTGACGCCATTGCGCTGGAAGACGCTGAAGTATGTGTGATGCCGTTTGACCGCATCGAGGAGCTGTCACGGGAAGTGGTCTCCCTTCAGCGCCATGTGCACAAGATCATGAGCCGCGAGATCGTTCGTGAACATGGCGTGATGTTGCTGCTTGGCAGCATGCGCGCAGAAGAACGCCTGGCTGCTTTTTTACTCAATCTGGTCCAGCGGCTGCATGCCCGCGGCTTCTCGCAATCCGAGCTTCTGCTGCGCATGACGCGAGAAGAAATCGGCAGCTACCTGGGACTGAAGCTTGAAACGGTCAGCCGGACTTTTTCAAAATTTGTCGAAGACAAGATTGTGGAAGTCAAGCAGCGCCATGTGCGCATCCTGGACACCGAAGCGCTCAAGCTGATCGTCAACAACAACCACAAACCCTGCTGAGACCAAAACCGGGTAGGCCTGCGGCTGGCTGATTCCGTTTCCCAATCCCTCGAAAATCCGCTGCACAGCCGGAAACCGTGCGAAAGCACCGCAATAAGCGGCAACAACCTGCCGGACTGATGCGGCGATGGAATGACAGGCGTTTTTAACGCGCCCTGACTTTCCGGGTGCCGTTTTTGGCCCGCCCCTTGAAAGCTGGTTCGCGGCGATTCACTTCAAAAGGCGACATGGCAAGCAAGGCCGTCAAGGCACTCGACGCCATGGTCAGCGCCCAGAATACAAAAAAAGCCAGGGTGTAGACCGCCTCGCGCGACAAAGCCAAAGGCTGGCCGAACCAATGCAGGCTTTGCGGATCGACCAGGGCAAACACGACCATTTCGATCACGCCCGCCAGCAGGAAGGCAGGCCATGCAATCCACATCATTCGTTGAGTCCACATCGAGTTCAGGTCTTTCTTGCAGTTGGAGGATTGAATCGGCTTGTGATTTGAAGAACCCCGTTTGAATTTCCTTTATCGCTCAAGGCTCGGCAGGCGCCGGGGTCCCCGTGGCGGCATGGTTGCGAGCCTGCATTGCTGGCGCCATGTTGGTGGAAGGCACTTCCGGTTTCAAGGCACTCGGCACTGACTGCTGGCCGTAGCTTGGAACGACAGGATCAGGGATCTTGATGGCCAGGTACAGGGTAATGAATGAGGCGACGACCACCACGGCAGGCAGTGCAAAAACCATCCATACATGGCCGAATTTCCACCAGGGCTGTCCATCTTCATTGTTCATGATGTTTCCATTGTTGAATTAGCGGGGTACCAGAAACACTGATTTTTCGACCACACGACCCGGCGAGTTGACTGATTCGATTTCAAAATCGATCTCGTGCGAGCCGGGACTTGCGGCTTCGTACGGCAACTGCAGAGTCACGGCGACGCCCCGTGCCTGGGTTGCATCGACGGTGAATGTGCCTTCTGACGCCAGCGCCAGGCCTGGCAATCCGCTGGCGCTGAGGCGGTACTGCTGGGTGGTTTCGGTCGCATTCATCACCTGCAGGCGGTAGACATTTTCAATCTTTCCACCGCTCACAATACGCGCCAGCGAAGCACGGTCCCGAATGACATCGACCTTGAAGGGAGAACGCAGCGCCAGGCTGATGAACATGGCGGCGGTCACGGACAGCAAGATGGCCGTGTAGACCAGCACCCTGGGACGGAATATGCGGAGCACAAGCTGCGACTTCCCCCAGCCCTGCACCACCGCGTTCTGGGTCGAGTAGCGAATCAGGCCGCGTGGATAGCTCATCTTGTCCATCACGGTATCGCAGACATCGATGCACGCCGCGCAACTGATGCATTCGTATTGCAGCCCCTTGCGGATGTCGATTCCGGTTGGGCAGACCTGGACACACAGCGTGCAGTCTATGCATGAACCCAGATTCAGGGCGGCTGGGTCGGCCTTCCTGGAACGGCCCCCCCGGGGTTCGCCGCGCGCCTCGTCGTAGGTGACGATCAAGGTGTCCTTGTCAAACATGGCGCTCTGAAAGCGGGCGTACGGGCACATGTACTTGCAAACCTGTTCACGCATGAACCCTGCGTTGCCATAGGTGGCAAAGCCGTAAAAGAAAACCCAAAAGGTTTCCCACGGCCCCATGCTTGCACTGATGAAGCTGACGCCCAGCTCCTTGATGGGCGTGAAATAGCCAACAAAGGTGAATCCCGTCCACAAGGCCAGGGCCATCCACAAAACCTGCTTGCTGGTCTTGCGCGCCAGCTTCTTGACCGACATGGGGCTGGCGTCAAGTCGCAAGCGTGCCGAGCGATCGCCTTCGGTGATCTTTTCAAGCCAGAGAAAGATTTCGGTGTACACCGTCTGGGGACAGGCATAGCCGCACCACTGGCGACCGGCTACCGCCGTGAATAAAAACAGTCCCAGCGCCGAAATGACAAGAAGACCCGCCAGGTAAATGAAATCCTGCGGATAAAGCACCAGCCCCAGAATATAGAAGCGCCGCGCTTCCAGGTCAAACAAGACAGCCTGGCGCTGGCCCCACTCCAGCCATGGCAGACCATAGAAGACCAGCTGGGTGATCAAAACCGTGGCCCAGCGCCATTTCGAAAAAAATCCCGTCACGCTGCGCGGATAGATTTTCTGCTGGGCCTGGTAGAGGCTGCCTGATTCGCCATCGCCAGAGCCTGACGCGGCCTGCAACTGCTCTGCTGCCATGACCGCGATGGGAATGATTTTTCGAGGCGTCGGCTTTGAATTATTCACAGGGCATGCTCCATGCAAAACCCCGGCAGGGGCCTTGCCGGGTAAAAAATCACTTCAGCGCTACTGCGCCCGGTTTGTTGGACAAGCTCCAAACATAGGATGCCAGCACATGAATCTGGGAGTCGGTGAGCTTGCCCTCTTGCGCAGGCATCTGGTTGACCTTGCCGTTGTTGATCATGGCCACGATGGCGTTTTCACCCCAGCCGTGCAACCAGATGTCGTCGGTCAAATTGGGCGCGCCGATGGCCTGATTGCCTTTTCCATCCACGCCATGGCAGGCCGCGCAGGCACCGAACTTGCTCTTTCCGAGCGAAGCCTTGACCGAATCGTGCGGGCTGGCTGACAGGCTCAAAACGTAATGCGCCACATTGCGCACGTCATCCGAAGACCCCACCGCAGCCGCCATGGGGGGCATGTTGCCGATGCGTCCCTTGACCAAAGTTTCGACAATCTTGTCGGGCGTCCCGCCATGCAGCCAGTCCTTGTCCGACAGATTGGGAAATCCCTTGCTGCCCCGGGCATCCGAGCCGTGGCACTGCGAGCAGTTGTTCATGAACAGTCGCTCGCCAATTGCCATCGCCTGGGGATCGCCCGCCACGTCTTCGGGCTTCATGCTGTTGAATCTGGCGTACAAAGGCTCGACCGCCTTGTTGCCTTTGGCCACTTCCGCCTCGTACTGGCCGATGGCGCTCCAGCCAAACTTGCCGGCGTAAGTGCCAAGGCCTGGGTAAAGGGCAAGGTAGGCCAGCGCAAAAATCACGGTGATGATGAACAGCCACACCCACCAGCGTGGCAGCGGATTGTTCATCTCGCGCAGGTCACCGTCCCACACGTGACCGGTGGTGTTGTCATTGGCCGTCATGGCTTTGGCCTTGCCGCTGAACCACAGCAGCAGCAGGCAGGCAAAGATGCCGGCCAGTGAGATGCCGGTGACATAGAACGACCAGAAACTGCTGGTGAAATCACTCATTTTTTTCTTCCTTGTCCCGTTCCTGGGCGCTGTGCGTCTTCGTCTTGTTCAAAGGGCAGTTGGGCCGCCTCGTCGAAACCCTTGGCATTGCGGCTGGACCAGGCCCACGCGACGATGCCGATGAAAACAAGAAAAGTGGCCACCGTCACGATGGACCTGAGGGTGTTGATATCCATGGTCATGTGCCTCTGTGCTTATTTGCGGTGAATGCCGAGCACCTGCAAATAGGCGATCACGGCTTCCATCTCGGTTTTTCCCTTGACATCGGTGGCCGCCGACGCAATTTGCGCATCGGTGTACGGCGTGCCCACTGTGCGCAGTCCCTCCATGTGGGCCTTGATCGAACCGTCATCAACCAGGCTTGTTGTCAGCCATGAATAGGCGGGCATGTTGGACTCGGGCACCAGGTCGCGCGGATTGTTCAGGTGAATCCGGTGCCATTCGTCGCTGTACTTGCCGCCCACCCGAGCCAGGTCGGGACCGGTTCGCTTGCTGCCCCACTGGAAGGGATGGTCGTAAACGAACTCGCCGGCGACCGAATAAGGCCCGTAGCGCAGGGTTTCAGCGCGGAACGGACGAATCATTTGCGAATGGCAGTTGTAGCAGCCTTCACGCTGGTAAATGTCACGCCCGATGACCTGCAGCGCGGTGTAGGGCTGCAGCCCCTTGATGGGCTCGGTCGTCGACTTCTGGAAGAACAGCGGGACGATCTCCACCAGGCCGCCGACAGCGAGCACCAGCAGGATCAGCACGATCATCAGGAAGTTGCTGGTTTCGACCTTCTCGTGAGAAAGTCCACCGCTCGATTTTTGGTTAGCCATATTGTTGTTTTCCTCAAGCGTGGGCCATAGCCGCCGGAATGTTGACGGTGACAGAGCGACCCGCCGTGGCCGTCTTGTAGGTGTTCCAGAGCATGATCACCATGCCGCTCAAATACAGCACGCCGCCCAGCAGACGCAAGACATAAAAGGGGAACGTGGCCTTGACCGATTCGACGAAGGTGTAGGTCAGCGTGCCATCCGGATTCACCGCACGCCACATCAGGCCCTGCATGACACCGGCAATCCACATGGCCGCGATGTAGATCACGATGCCGATGGTGGCGGTCCAGAAATGCACCTCGACCGCTTTCATGCTGTACATCTGCTTCTGGCCGAAAAGGCGCGGGATCAGGTAGTACATGCTGCCGATGGTGATCAGGCCCACCCAGCCCAGGGCACCCGAATGCACGTGTCCAATGGTCCAGTCGGTGTAGTGCGACAGCGCGTTGACGGTCTTGATGGACATCATCGGGCCTTCGAACGTGCTCATGCCGTAGAACGACAGCGACACGATCAGAAAGCGCAGGATGGGGTCGTCGCGCAGCTTGTGCCAGGCGCCCGACAGCGTCATGATGCCGTTGATCATGCCGCCCCAGCTTGGCGCCAGCAGGATCAGCGAAAACGCCATGCCGACAGACTGGGTCCAGTCAGGCAACGCGGTGTAGTGCAGGTGGTGCGGACCGGCCCACATGTAGGTAAAAATCAGCGCCCAAAAGTGAACGATGGACAGGCGGTAGGAATACACCGGGCGCTCGGCCTGCTTGGGAATGAAGTAATACATCATGCCCAGGAAACCGGCCGTCAGCAGGAAGCCCACGGCGTTGTGCCCGTACCACCACTGCACCATGGCGTCCTGCACGCCGGCATAGGCCGAGTAGGACTTCATCAAGCCGACCGGAATGACCGCATTGTTCACCAGGTGCAGCATGGCGATGGCGATGATGAACGCGCCATAGAACCAGTTGGCCACGTAGATGTGCCGGACCTTGCGGGTGCCGACCGTGCCAAAAAACACAAAGGCATAGGCCACCCAGACCAGCGTGATCAGGATGTCGATGGGCCATTCGAGTTCGGCGTATTCCTTGCTCTGCGTGTACCCCATCGGCAGGGAAATCGCCGCCGCCACAATGACCACCTGCCAGCCCCAGAAGACGAACGCGGCCAGCTTGTCGGAAAACAGCCTGACCTGGCAGGTTCGCTGAACCACGTACAGGGATGTGCCCATCAGCCCGCAGCAGCCAAACGCGAAGATCACCGCATTGGTGTGCAGCGGCCGCAGTCGCCCGTAGCTGAGCCAGGGGACTCCCGCAATAAGGTCTGGCCAGGCCAGCTGGGCCGCGATGATCACGCCGACCAGCATGCCAACCACCCCCCAGACCACCGTCATGATGGCGAACTGCCGCACAACGGTGTCGTTGTAGGTCGTTGCCCGTGTATTGGCAAATGTCATTTTTACCTCTTCTTTACTTGTTAACTCCTCAAGCGTATCGGGAGGTAAAGAATTTGAGGTTGACCTGCGTCAATCATCTCGAAGAATGCGCTCGCCTTCTGCATCGATGTCTTCAAACTGGCCTCGGTAAATCGCCCAGGCCAGACCGCCCAGGATGAAAAAAACCAGAATGACCGACAAGGGAATGAGCAAGTAAAGGATGTCCATCAATCGCTTTCCAGAGGTGCGATGGCTGAAGACAGCCGCAAGGCGTTCAGCACGACCAGCAACGAGCTCAGTGCCATGCCTATTCCCGCCAGCCATGCAGGCAGCCAGCCAGCCACGGCCAGTGGCACACAGACGGCGTTGTAGACAGCGGCCCACCACAAATTCTGGTGAACAATGCCCAGGGTGCGCCGTGCCTGCGCCAGGGTCTGGGCCACCGTGCCCAGGCGCCCCCCCAGCACCACCAGGTCGGACTGGGCCTGCGCCAGAGGCACGGCTTGGCCAAAAGCAAACGACACATGGGCGCCTGCCAGAACCGGCCCGTCGTTCAGTCCGTCGCCGACCATCGCGACATGGTGGCCTTGCGACTGCAGGTGGCGCAAAAACACGAGCTTGTCCTGCGGTGTGCAGCCTCCCTGGCTGTTGTCGATGCCCGCTTGCCGGGCAACGCGGGCGGCCGATTCCGGCAAATCGCCGGACAACAGGTAAACCTTGACGCCTTGCGCCATCAGCGCCGCCACCGTGGCATGGGCGTCGGGCCGCAGGTCTTCCTTCAGCTCAAAGGTGGCGACCCACCCCTGGTCGTCGCTCAGGCAGGCATGCAGGGCTGTCGTGACCGGCGGCTCCACCTCGCAAAACCGGGCAGAACCGAGGCGGGCCATGACAGCAGATGCCGCCGTGTCACCCAGGCAAAGGCGCCCTGACACACCCTGACCAGGGGTTTCCCGGGCGTCCTGCACCGCGTAAAGCACGCCCCCCTGCCCGGCCAATGACAATGCGCGCGACACCGGGTGCAAGGAATGTTTTCCCAGCGCAGCCGCCATGGCCAGGGCCTCATCTCTGGAAATGCCCTGGCGCGTATGCACTTCGCCCAGCGCGAACGCATCACGGGTCAGGGTGCCGGTTTTGTCGAACACCACCGTATCGACCGTTGCCAGTGCCTCGAGCGCCTGCAAACGCCGGACCAGCACGCCGCTGCGCGCCAGGGAACCGGCGCTGGCCAGCATGGCGGCCGGCGTGGCCAGCGACAACGCGCAAGGGCAGGTGACGATCAGGACTGCCACCGCCACCATCAGCGCATGGCCGGGGTCATGCGACCACCAGTAGGCGCCGGCCCCGCCAGCGGCCACCAGCACCAGCAGAAGAAAAGGCTTGGCAATGCGATCGGCCAGTTGCGCCAGTTGCGGCTTGGAGGTCGAAGCGCTTTCCATCAGCGCGACGATTTGCGCAAACCGCGTCTGGCCGCCGGTGAGCTCGACCTTCACCACCACCGGGGCCGCCAGGTTGTGGCTGCCGGCAATCACACATCCGCCCTTGTCGCGCGGCAAGGGCCGCGATTCACCGGTCAGCAGCGATTCGTCGGCCAGCGTGCGGCCTTCAAGAATGACGCCATCGGCCGGGAAAGCCTCGCCCGGCAACACCCGGATCACGTCGCCCGCGCCGAGCCGCCGAACGGCCACACGCTCAAAGACCCCGTCAGCGCCGCGCCGCTCGACGCTGTCGGGCAGGCGGTTCATGAGCGCTTCCAGCGCGCCTGCGGTTCGGCCCTGCAGGCGCAGCTCCAGCCAGCGACCGGTCAGCAGGAAAAAGACAAACATGGTGAACGAGTCGAAATACACCTCGGCGCCAAAGATTCCGCCGGGCTCGAACGTGCCCATCGAGCTGACAGCAAACGTGATGCCCATGCCCAGCGCCACCGGCAGGTCCATGCTGATGCGGCGGTGGCGCAGGTCACGCAGCGCATTGCGGAAAAAGGGTGCGCAGGAAAACAGCAGCACCGGCAAGGACAGCACCCAGGAAGCCCAGCGCAGCAACCGCGCCATGTCAGGCGCCAGGTCGCCCGGCTCGGCCACGTAGGCGGGCCATGCGTACATCATGACCTGCATCATGCACAGGCCGGCCACGCCCAGCCGCCACAGCGCCTGTCGGGTTTCGACGCGCCGGCGGTCGTTGGCGAAGGCGTCGCTCGCCGGCACAGCTGGATAGCCGGCGCGGGCGGCAGCCTGCATCCAGCCCGAGGGGCTGATGCGCGTATCGGACCAGACAATGCGGCCACGGTGGCTGGCAGCGCTGATGTCGGCCGACAGCACGCCCGGCACCTTGCGCAAGGCGTCTTCGATCGTCAGGGCGCAGGCCGCGCAGTGCATGCCTTCAAACACCACGCTCGACTCCCAGCACGAAGGCTGCCCGGCCAGCGGTCGGCTGAAGGCCGACCATTCGTCTGGCTCATCGAGCAGGGCCAGCGGCGTGCCACTGGCTGTTGGAGCGGGCAGTTCATCCGCCGCACTGGACGAAGGCAGGGAAAGGGGTGACAAGCTGGCCGTTTGCATGGTCCGCCAGCTTAATGGGCTTTAAATTGCAATGTGTTGATTTAGATCGACTTCAAGGCAATCAGCCTAAAGGCCAAACCACATTCAGCCAAAGCGACGGGCCTGACCAGGCCCCGCCATGGCATGGCCAGCAGCCCTTCGCTGGCTTACTCCAGGCTGGTCACTGCTGCCAGCCGTCGCATGACCTGCTGAACGACATCGCTTTGCATGTCACGGTAAAGCAGCGCTTCCTCGGCGTCCTTCGCCAGCACCGCCGACTCGTTGAAGCTGATGTCGCGTTGCAGGGCAATTTCACTTGCCGGGATCAGCTCCCGGCCCGCCAGGGTGCGCAAGCGGAATGAAAACAGCAGCCGCAACTGGAACTCGCGCACCTGGCCCGACGAGTTCAGACTGAGCACCACTTTTTCGCGCCGGTCTTGCAGAACTTCAAGCACCACTTGCGCCTCGTTGATACGGCGCGCGTCGGTGATCACGCTGACTTTGCCGGTGCCCTCAAGGGAGCGCCTGAGTTGCACACCCAAAGGCGACGACTCAGCCAAGCCACTGTAGAGCGTGGAAAACGCAAAATTGGGCGCCTTGCGCAAGGCAAAACCGCAGCCGTTCAGGCTGACCAGCGTCAGCGACGCAGCAGAAGCTGCAAAAACCAGAAAAGCGCGTCGCTGCATGGATAGGCCTTGGTAAATATTGACGAAAATGCTGCGTCTTAAACGACGATGTTGACCAGGCGGCCCGGCACAACGATGACTTTCTTGGCGGGCGCGCCTGCCGCTTGCCGGGTAAAGGCTTCCGAAGCCAGCGCTGCTGCCTCAATCTCGGCCTTGCTGGCACCAGCGGGCACCGTGACCGAGCCGCGCAGCTTGCCATTCACCTGCAGCATCAGCTCGATCTCGTCCTGTTGCAGGGCGCTGGTGTCCACTTCGGGCCACGGCGCGTCCAGCAGCTCGCCGGCTTCTCCGGCGTAGCCCAGTTCGTTCCACAAACTGTGCGTCAGGTGAGGCGCAGCCGGATAAAGACAACGCAGCAGAATGCCAAAGCCTTCGCGTGTAGCCGCCACGGCGCTTGCAGAAGGCGTGCTTTTAAAGTCTTCGAGCGCATTGAGCAGTTTCATGGTGCCCGACACCACGGTGTTGTACTGCATGCGCTGGTAGTCATAGTCCACCTGCTTGAGCAAGGTGTGTACTTCCAGCCTCAGCCCCTTGGATTCTTTATCAAATAGGGCTTTTGCGCATACTGCATTAGCGTCAGCAGCTCCTGAATTCATAGCATTCAACTTGACACCGAAATTCCAGACACGGCGCAGGAAGCGATACGAACCCTCAACACCCGCGTCGTTCCACTCCAGCGTGGCTTCGGGCGGTGCGGTGAACATGGTGTAAAGGCGTGCGGTGTCGGCGCCGTATTTTTCAATGATGTCCTGCGGATCAACGCCATTGCTCTTGGACTTGGACATGGTGCCCACGCCTTCGTAGTCGATCAGCGTTCCGGCGGGCAGCATGATTCCGCCGCTTTCCGCAGCGTGCTTGAGGCGCGCACCAGTGATCTTGCCGGTGTCGTCAAGCACATGCTCGACATCGTGCGGCCAGAAGTACTCCTTGCCGCCCTTGTCCGAGCGGCGCGAGTAAATGTGGTTGAGCACCATGCCCTGCGTGAGCAGTTTGGTGAAGGGCTCATCGACCTTGACGAGTCCCATGTCGCGCATCACCTTGGTCCAGAAACGCGCATACAGCAGATGAAGAATCGCATGCTCGATGCCGCCGATGTACTGGTCCATCGGCATCCAGTACTCAGCGCCTTCGGCCACCATGGCTTCACTGTTCTGGGGGTCGCAATAGCGCATGAAATACCATGAACTGTCGACAAAGGTGTCCATCGTGTCGGTTTCGCGGCGGGCGGGTTTGCCGCAGACCGGGCAGACGACGCCGGCATGAAAGCCTTCATGCTTGTGCAGCGGATTGCCCGAGCCGTCGGGGATGCAGTCCATCGGCAATACCACCGGCAGGTCTTTTTCGGGCACCGGCACGGCACCGTGCTCGTCGCAATGGATGATGGGAATCGGCGTGCCCCAGTAGCGCTGGCGGCTCACGCCCCAGTCGCGCAGCCGCCAGGTGGTTTTTTTCTCGCCCAGGCCTTTGGCGGCCAGGTCGGCGGCCACGGCATCGACGGCTGCCTTGAAGCCCAGGCCGTCGTAGTTGCCGGAGTTGATGGCAACGCCCTGCTGCTTGTCGCCATACCAGTCGGCCCAGGCCTCAAGGCTGTAAGCCTTGCCTTGAACATCGGTCACCTGCTTGATGGGCAAATCGTATTTTTTGGCAAATTCAAAATCGCGTTCGTCATGCGCGGGCACGCCCATCACCGCGCCGTCGCCATAGCTCATCAGCACATAGTTGCCAACCCAGACCTCGACCTGCTCGCCGGTCAGCGGATGCGTGACCAACAGGCTGGTAGCCATGCCCTTTTTCTCCTGCGTCGCCAGTTCGGCCTCGGTCGTACCGCCAGACTTGCATTCGGCGATGAACGCAGCCAATGCCGGATTTTCCAGGGCGGCATGCACTGCCAGCGGGTGCTCGGGCGCCACGGCGCAAAAGGTCACGCCCATGATGGTGTCGGCGCGGGTAGTGAACACATACATGCGGCCATCGCCAATCAGGTCGCCGGCTGCATTTTTGATGTCGTGCGGGAAAGCAAAACGCACGCCTTCGCTCTTGCCGATCCAGTTTTCCTGCATCAGCTTGACGCGCTCGGGCCAGCCCGGCAGCTTGTGCTGCACGCTGTCGAGCAGTTCTTCGGCGTAGTCAGTGATCTTCAGGTAATAACCCGGAATCTCGCGCTTTTCGACGGTCGCGCCGGTGCGCCAGCCCTTGCCGTCGATGACCTGCTCGTTGGCCAGCACGGTCTGGTCTACCGGGTCCCAGTTCACCACCTGGGTCTTGCGGTAGGCGATGCCTTTTTCCAGCATTTTCAGAAACAGCCACTGGTTCCACTTGTAATAGCTGGGGTCGCAGGTGGCGATTTCGCGGCTCCAGTCAACGGCCAGCCCCATCGCCTGCATCTGCTTTTTCATGTAGGCGATGTTGTCGTAGGTCCACTTAGCCGGGGGCACGCCGTTTTTCAGCGCGGCATTTTCGGCTGGCAGGCCAAAGGCGTCCCAGCCCATCGGCATCAGGACGTTATAGCCTTTCATGCGCAGGTAGCGCGTCAGCATGTCGTTGATGGTGTAGTTGCGCACATGGCCCATGTGCAGCTTGCCGCTCGGGTAAGGCAGCATCGAGCAGGCATAGTATTTCTGGCGGCTCGCGTCCTCGGTCACGCGGTAGGCATCGGCGGCATTCCAGTGGGTTTGCGCACTGCGCTCGACGTCGATGTGGTTGTATTTGTCTTGCATGAAAAAGTCTGGCTACCGAAAAAAGAAACCCCTGGCCCGGGGCGGGCAGCCTGGGCTGCGAATGGATGATTTTAGAGGCTGCACGCCACCGGCTAGCCGCCGGAAGGCGCAGTTGGGCTGGCCGGTGACGCCGGTTCCGCAACAAAGCCGATGCGACTTAACCCGGCTTTTTGCGCCACCCCCATGATTTCGACCACCTTGCCGTAGGGCACAGCTTCGTCGGCGCGCAGTTGCACCTCGGTGTCAGGATGCTGGCGGGCGGTATGCGCCAGCTGGCGTGCCAGCTCATCAAGCGGCTGCGGCTGGTCGTTCAGGAAAGCCTGGCCGCTTTTGTCGACGACCAGTGTGACAAACCGGGGGGTGTCCAGCGCTTTCGCCGCGTCGGTTTTTGGCAGGTCGAGGCGGATGGCGCTGGCCAGCAAGGGCGCGGTGATGATGAAGATGACCACCAGCACCAGCATCACGTCCACCAGCGGCGTGACGTTGATGTCGCTCATCGGCGGCGAAGCAGGCGTTCGTTCAAGTCGGCCAAAGGTCATGGCGTCTTGTCCGGCGTGCCTTGCGCGTCATGTGGTGTTTCCGGACGATCAGCTTGCTGTGTCTGACGGTCCAGGTTTCGGCCATGGAGCTGGCTTGCCAAGGCCGCAGCAGGAGTGGCCAGCGCGGGAGTCAGTCCCGCATGCGCAGCGGCAAACGTGGGGACCAGCAGCCCGCGCAAATCAAAGGCGAACCCTTCCAGGTCAGCCTCGATGCGGCCTATGCTCCGGCCGAACACGTTGTAGGCCAGCACCGCCGGGATCGCCACCGCCAGGCCGGCAGCCGTCATGATGAGGGCCTCGCCCACCGGACCGGAGACCTTGTCGATGGTGACCTGGCCGGCCATGGCCATCCCGGTCAGCGCATGGTAAATCCCCCAGACCGTTCCCAGCAGCCCGACAAAGGGCGCCGTGGAACCCACCGTGGCCAGCAGAACCTGGCCAAATTGCAGCTTGTGCAACACCGCATGCAATGCATCGCGCAGCACGCGGGTGAGTTGCGCCGACTTGTCGCCGGCCGTGGCCAAGGTTCCATGCGCCCTGGCTTGGGTCGCAGCAATCAGCGGCAACACCAGGGATTCGCGGTCAAACACAGCCACCTTGGCGCTCGCAGCGTCAATCGAGGTTGACTGCCAGAAAGCCGCTGTGCTGCGCGCCACGTCGCCTGCAGCACGGCGCAGCAACCAGCCCTTCCAAAAAATGACCACCCAGCTGGCGACCGACATGGCCAGCAGCAGCGCCGCGACCGCCTGGCTGATTAAGCCTCCTTGCGCGATAAGGGCCAGCAGACTCATGCCGGCGTCACTTCAGGTTGAGCACATCGAACATGTCAAACAGGCCTGTCGCCTGCGTGCCCAGAAAGCGCGCGGCGCGCAGGCTGCCCTGGGCATAGGTGGCGCGGCTTGAGGACTTGTGGCTGATTTCGATGCGCTCGCCATCACCCAGAAACAGCACGTTGTGGTCGCCCACAATGTCACCGCCGCGTATGGTGGCAAAGCCGATGCTCGATGGATCGCGCTCGCCGGTGACGCCTTCGCGCGCATAAACGGCGCAGTCCTTCAGGTCGCGGCCCAGCGCACCCGCAATCACCTCGCCCATCTTGAGCGCCGTGCCCGAAGGCGCATCGACCTTATGGCGGTGGTGCGCCTCGATGATTTCAATGTCGTAGCCGGTAGACAGCGCCTTGGCCGCCATCTCCAGCAGCTTCAAGGTGACGTTGACGCCGACGCTCATGTTCGGCGCCATGACGATCGCGATGTCTTGGGCGGCATCCCGGATTTCTGCCTTCTGTGCGTCCGAAAAGCCGGTGGTGCCAATGACCAGCTTGATGCCCAGTTCACGGCAAACGGCCAGGTGGGCAAGCGTGCCTTCAGGCCGCGTGAAATCAATCAGTAACCGTGAATCCTTCAGGCCTTCGCGCAGGTCCGAATGAATCAGGATGCCGCTGGAACGGCCGGCAAAGGCACACGCGTCCTGGCCGATGGCGGGACTTGACGCCACATCCAGCGCGCCTGTGAGCAGGCAGTCAGTGCTGGCATTCACCGCCTCGATCAGCATGTGGCCCATACGGCCACTGGCGCCGGCAATGGCGATTTTGTACGGGCGGTCCTGCTCCAGTGAACCCGCGCTCATTGCTTCGGGCTTTCCAGCGGCGGGTAAACCGTGGTCGATGGCCCGGCCGGCACATTGCCTGCATCGGCTTGGGCGCCTGGACTGGCGCTGGAAACCGATGGCTTTTCCGCCGACTTGAGTTGTTCGTCGGTGGCTTGCAGCACAGGCACTTTGCCCAGCACCCGCTTGTTGCTCAGCGTGGAAATGAACTCTGCTTCGCTGGGCATGTTGTCGCCAGAAAAGCGTTCAAGCTGGTCGCCCTTGAAGAAGACGGTGTACTTGAAGGCCTGGGGCTCGACCCCCTGGCGCTTGAGCGTGAACACGTAATCCCAACGGTCTGCATGGAACAGGCTGGTCATCAGGGGGGTACCCAGCACAGCCTTGACCTGATCACGTGTCATGCCCGCCTGCAGTTGCCCCACCTGCTCGCGAGAAACAAAGTTTCCCTGGATGACGTCAACCTTGTAGGGCGTGATCCAGTTGACTGGGTTGACCGAACTGCTGCTCATGGTGCCGCTGCTGCAAGACGCCAGCACTCCGCAAACCACGACCATAAGGATTTTTTGAATGCTGTAATGATGATTTGCAGGCAGGGCGGACATAGTGGAAGGTGTAGCGATATGATCAAACATTGTAGCGGCTGGGTGCTTTCAGGCCTGTTTTCAGGCCGTCCGGGACGCCGCCCTTTTCCCGAAAAGATTCAAGAGAGACTCCCATGAGCAACATTGACGAACTGAAAAACACCGGCCTGAAGGCAACGCTGCCGCGACTGAAAATACTGGAAATCTTTCAGGGTGGCAAGCAGCGCCACATGACGGCCGAGGATGTTTTTCGCGTATTGCTTGAAGAGCGCTCCGACATCGGGCTGGCCACGGTGTACCGGGTGCTGATGCAGTTCGAGCAGGCAGGCTTGCTTAACCGCAGCAATTTCGAATCGGGCAAGGCGGTGTACGAGATCAATGAAGGCCAGCACCATGACCATTTGGTCTGCCTCGACTGCGGCAAGGTCGAAGAGTTTTACGACGCCGAGATTGAAAAGCGGCAGCACGCAGTGGCTGAACTCAAGGGTTTTGCGATTGCCGACCATTCGCTGTCGATTTATGCCAATTGCACCAAGACCGATTGCCCCAACCGGCGACCAGTGCCCGGACGCCACCATCATCATCATTCCTGATCGTCAGCCCGACGTATTTCCCAGCTTCAAGGAGAACAAATAAACCAGTAAACCTGTCTCCTTTTCCGTTCGGCATGGCCAGCACCAGTTTTGAAGGGCGACAGGAGGGACTGCCCCCTCAACGGAGGCAGCGAACCACGCGCAGCCGGAGTGCGGGAGCCTAATCGTCTTGTTCCATCGCCCGGCGATGCCGTTCGACAAATTCCTGGTAGGTATTGATGCCGCGCAACTGCAGGATGGCATTGCGCACGGCAGCTTCAACCAGCACGGCAATGTTGCGGCCAGCCTCGACCTGGATGATGACCTTGCGTACCGGAACACCCAGTACATCTTGCGTCAACGGCTCATAGGGAATGCGTTCATAGTCGCGCTCCAGCGTTTCGCGGCGCACCAGGTGAACGATCATTTTCAGGCGCATCTTGCGGCGCACGGCTGTTTCGCCAAAAATGGCCTTGATGTCAAGCAAGCCGATGCCGCGCACTTCGAGCAGGTTTTGCAGCAGGTCAGGGCAACGCCCTTCAATGGCGGTCTGGTTGATGCGGAACAGGTCAATGGCGTCATCGGCCACCAGGCCATGGCCACGCGAAATCAGCTCCAGCCCCAGCTCGCTTTTGCCCAGCCCTGACTCCCCGGTGATCATCACACCCATGCCCAGGATGTCCATGAACACGCCGTGCATCGAGGTACGCTCGGCAAAATGCCGGGACAGATAAGCCCGCAGCACATCGATCACGAAAGCGGCCGACTCGGGCGTTGCAAACATCGGTAGCTGGGCACGTTCGCACATCGACAGCAGTGTGTCAGGTGCGGTCTGGCCGTCGGCCACCACCAGTACCGGCGGCTCCAGCGTGATGATGCGCGAGATCCGCCGAGCACCGTCCTCAAGGCTCGGATGCGTCAGGTAGGCCACTTCGCGCTCGCCCAGGATCTGCACGCGATAAGGATGGATGTAATTGAGGTAGCCGACCAGATCGGCACCGGAGCGCGCCTGGCTGACTGCCACTTCGTCAAAACGCCGTTCAGAAGCCCCCAAACCAGCGACCCATTCCCATTTCAGGGAGACACGATGGTCTTCAAACAAGACATCGGCGCTGACGACGGTGGGCTTCATGCCAACCCGGGCGGCGAAAGCCGAATGCTCATGGACTGACTTCGTGCGCAGACTGCCAAGTCGCAATCAACTGGTGCAGGTTCTCTGCACTGGCACTGGTCTTGAGCTGCTCGCGGAGATGGCTGTCGCTCAGAAGTTCAGCAATTTCAGACAGTATTTCGAGGTGCTTTTGCGTTGCGGCTTCGGGAACCAGCAAAAAAACCAGCAGATTGACTGCCAGTTCATCCGGCGCATCAAACCCGATGGGCGTCTGAAGCTGGAAGATTGCGGCCATAGGGGTTTTAAGGCCCTTGATGCGGCCATGCGGAATCGCCACGCCGTGGCCCAGGCCGGTAGAACCCAGCCGTTCACGGGCAAAAAGACTGTCGGTGATGAGCGCACGGTTCAGGCCGTGAAGGTTCTCGAAGAGCAGCCCGGCTTCTTCAAACGCGCGCTTTTTGCTGGTCGCTTCGACGCGAACCAGCACTTGGGGAGGAGGCAAAATTTGCGAAAGACGGTTCATGACGCTCTTTTAATCGGCGGACTATGCACTTTACAGTGGATTGATTGAAAAAGAGACAAAAAAAGCCGTTTGCCATGACAAACGACCTATGCATTCAACACCTTGGCAACTCGGCGCCAATTTGTTCACGCTATTTAATTGAAAGGCTCACCGCAGAATGCGCTTCAAACGCACAGGGCAAGCCTGTCGGCGCACTCGATGAACGACTGATTCAGACTTCTGCACGCTTTGCGCAGGCATGCCCATGGTCTTGCGTCTTGGCCTTGTAGCGGCCGACTTGGCGGTCGAGCTTGTCCGCCAGTTCATCAACAGCAGCGTACAAATCAGCATGCGAGCTTTCGGCAAAAAGGTCTCGACCCTTGACATGCACATTGCATTCCGCCCTCTGGCGTTTTTCCTTTTCTGTCATGTTGTCCACTGCCAGTAAGACCCTGACATCGACCACTTGGTCGAAATGCCGGGTGATGCGATCAAGCTTGCTCGTCACATAGCCGCGAAGCGCTGGGGTGACTTCAAGATGGTGACCACTGATCGTCAAGTTCATACAGAGACTCCTATTCCAAAAGTTGGAACTGGTTGAAAAACGCCATCGAACGTGTCAGGCAAGGCGGCGGACGGAACACTCTCTTGACTTCACTATGCCTTCTGGGGTTATCAATTGCAAGCCACGAAGGCCGCCGAACAAGGGTAGCGCTTTGACCATGTTACGTTGCAAATACCCTGAAAATTGGCTAACAGAACCTAGATTGTTGCTAACGCACTGCCAACAGAAATGCCAACAGAAAATCCTCTCGCCAATTTGCTGGTTACAAAAATATTTAATTTGTAAATTAAAGTTAGCACGATGGTTTGACTCCCTGTTGAAATCTGGTCCCCTGCAAAATTAGCAATCGGTTTTATTGTCTGTTATCAGTCATTTCCTTTGACTCCAGCGCACCCTGCCAAAGAATTTCTGCGAGCCTTACAGACAGTGAAGTTGTCATTTGCACGGTAGATAAGTGACATTGGCGATGCCATAATCGCGGCTTATTGACTACGGAGACCACCTTGGAAAGCAGTCCCAGTTGGCCGCTTTCAACACCGCAGACTGACGCCAGATAAGGCCGGGAAGCGGGTTGAAAGCAAGGCCTTCATCCCTACAACCTGCACCTGTGCCCAGGCTGAATGACGCCCTGCACAGGCCTATGCCCATCTAAAAGTCGTCTGTCATGCTCAATATTTTTACGCTCGCCAATGGCCGGCTTTTCCAGGAAGAAATCGAATCCCTGGAAGAGCTCTCCAGATTCCAGCCCATCTGGGTGGACCTGGAGTCCCCCACACTTGAAGAAAAACGCTGGATCAAGCAGTATTACGGCCTGTCCATTCCCGAAGATGCAATGGACGAGGACATCGAGGAATCCGCGCGTTTTTACGAGGAAGACAACGGTGAGTTGCACATCCGTTCGGACTTCTTGATTGCCGATGAGGACGAACCGCGCACGGTACGCGTCGCTTTTATCCTGAACCTGGTGAATGACGACCTGAAGAGCAAGGGCGTCCTGTTTTCGATTCATGATGAGGATGTGCCGGTGTTCAGGCTGTTGCGGATGCGTGCACGCCGCGCACCCGGCTTGATTGAAGACGCCAAGGAAGTGCTGCTCAAACTGTTCGATGCCGACGCCGAATATTCGGCGGACACGCTGGAAGGCATTTACATCGATCTTGAAAAAGTCAGCACCAAAGTACTGTCAGGCGATGTCACCGACGTGATGGCCGGCGAAGTGCTGGGCGCGATCGCCCGGCATGAAGACCTGAGCGGTCGCATCCGGCGCAATGTGATGGACACGCGGCGCGCCGTCAGCTTCATGATGCGCAGCAAGATGCTCAATGCCGAGCAGTTCGAGGAAGCGCGCCAGATTCTGCGCGACATCGACTCGCTCGACTCACACACCGCGTTTTTGTTCGACAAGATCAACTTCCTGATGGATGCCACCGTCGGCTTCATCAACATCAACCAGAACAAGATCATCAAGATCTTCTCTGTGGCCAGCGTCGCGCTGCTGCCGCCCACGCTGATTGCCAGCGTCTACGGCATGAACTTCAAGATGATGCCAGAACTGGACTGGGCGATGGGGTATCCGTACGCGCTGGCTTTGATGATTGCCAGCGCCGTGGTGCCGATGTGGTATTTCAGGAAGCGGGGCTGGCTGCAGTGAGCCTTTTTATTGAAATTCAGTATCAAATTAGCCCTTTGCGCAATACGCACGGCTGCGGTCAGCTATGTTTTTTATAGCTTACTCAAAAATCGTTCAATGACGACCCGGGCATACCGGCTGGCAACGGCATCGACGAAAGATGGAAAATCGATATGCGCGCTGTCGTCCGCCCGGTCTGAAATGGTGCGCATCACGGCAAACGGCACGCCGTAGTCCATGCAGACTTGCGCCACTGCGGCCCCTTCCATCTCCACGGCCAGCACATCATGACCCGCTCTGGCCATCAGATCGCGCAAGCGCCTGGATTCGTCAGCCCCTGACACAAAACGGTCGCCGCTGGCAATCAAGCCTTGGTGAACGCAAGCACCGGCAAATCCGTGCGCCATCCGGCTTTCGTGCGCCAACGCATGACAACTCGCTTCGAACAGCAGCGCGCTCAAGACCGCATCACAATGAAACCTGGTTTTGCCATAGAGCGGCACTTGGTAACGGGGAAACAGCGGGGAGGCGTCCAGGTCATGCTGCACAAAATCCGTTGCCACCACCACGTCGCCCACTTTGACGCCATGGCCAAGTCCGCCTGCAACGCCGGTGAACACAATGCGGAGCACGCCAAAACGCTCTATGAGCGCTGTCGTCGTGGTGGCAGCGGCTACCTTGCCAATCTTTGACAAAGCCAGCACCACAGGCTGGCCATGCAGGTCTCCCAGCCAGAAGTCGCGACTGGCGTGAATAACTTTGCGCGGCCGCTGTAGCAACTCCATGAGGCCGCGCTGCTCCTGCGGCAAGGCGCTGAGGATGGCTATCGGGCTTGTAACAAGATCAGAGGCGAGCGGCATGCAGTCGATTTTCCCGGAAAATCGCTGCGGGAATGTTTTCGGACAAGGTCATTTGAACCCGGCAACAGGTTTCAAGGATTCGGGGTTCAGCGCTTGTCGCGCAGTTCACGGCGCAGGATCTTGCCAACCGGCGTCTTGGGCAATTCGGTGCGGAACTCGACAACCTTTGGCTGCTTGTAGCCGGTCAGGTTTATCTTGCAGAAAGCGCGCACGTCGGCTTCGGTCAATTCGGGGTTCTTCTTCACGATCACCAGTTTGACGGCTTCACCTGATTTTTCGTCAATCACACCGACGCAAGCGCATTCCAGCACACCGTCCATGGTGGAAACGATTTCCTCAATCTCGTTTGGATAGACATTGAAGCCGCTGACCAGCACCATGTCCTTCTTGCGGTCGATGATCTTGAAAAAACCGTTTTCGTCAATGATGCCGATGTCGCCGGACTTGAAATAGCCATCAGGCGTCATGACCTTGTCGGTTTCGTCAGGCCGCTGCCAGTAGCCCGCCATGACCTGCGGACCCTTGATGGCAATCTCGCCAGGCTGGCCGGGCGCCACTTCATGGCCGTCGTCGTCCAGCAGCTTGAACCAGGTTCCCGGAATCGGCACGCCGATCGTGCCGGTGAAGGTTTTGCTGTTGGTCGGATTGCAACTGGCCGAGGGCGAGGTTTCCGAGAGGCCATAGCCCTCGCAAATCGGGCAGCCGGTTTTTTGCAGCCACAGCTTGGCCACCGCGCTGGTCACCGCCATGCCGCCGCCCAAGGAGATTTTCAGGTGCGACCAGTCGACAGTGTTGAAGTCCGGATGGTTTGCCAGCCCGTTGAACAGGGTATTGACCGCCGGAAAACTGTTGACCTTGTGCTTGGCAAGCTCCTTGAGCACTGCCGGCAGATCACGGGGGTTGGGGATCAGGATGTTTTTGCCGCCGGTCCGCATGCCCAGCATCATGTTGACCGTGAAAGCGAAGATATGGTAGAGCGGCAGCGCGCAGACATAAATAGGCTGCTCTCCTTCACCCAGGCTTGCCATGGCCGGGCCGTTCCAGGCTTCTGACTGCAGCACGTTGGCAATCACGTTGCGGTGCAACAGCACAGCGCCTTTGGACACCCCGGTCGTGCCGCCGGTGTACTGAAGCACGGCAATGTCGTCAGGCTTGATGTCCGGGCGCTTGAGAACAGCGCGCGTTCCCTGCGCCAGGGCATCGTTAAAGCGCACGGCGCCCGGCAGGTTGAACGGCGGCACTATTTTCTTGACATTGCGCACCACGTAATTGACCAGCGCTCCCTTGAGCAGGCCCAACTGGTCCCCCATGGAACACAGCACGACATGCTTGACCGGCGTGTTGGCCAGGCACTGCTCCAGCGTGGCAGCGAAGTTTTCGACGATCACAATGGCTTTGGCGCCTGAATCCTTGAGCTGGTGCTCCAGTTCACGCGGTGTGTAAAGCGGATTCACATTGACCACAACGTAGCCTGCACGCAGGATGGCCGCCACTGCCACCGGGTACTGCGGCACGTTGGGCATCATGATGGCTACCCGGTCGCCACGGACCAGTCCCAAACCCTGCAGATAGGCGCCAAACGCAAGCGACAGGTTGTTGGTTTGACCAAAAGTGATTTCCTTGCCCATGAAACTATAGGCAACACGGTCCTTGTAGGTCTTGAAGCTTTCCTCCATCAGGGCCACCAGCGACGGATATTGCGAGGCATCGATATCGGCAGGAACACCTGCCGGATAAGCCTTGAGCCACGGGCGTTCCGCTTCGCCGGTTTTCATCACTGCACTCATCTTCCTTGCCTCCAGTACTGTTATTTTTTACTTACTCGCTACTTACAGCAATTTTCAGGGAAAGCCGATCCCTTGGCTATTAGGTTTTCCCTAGCAAATTAACGTATTCAAAAGACTTGGCTCACCAATCGCGCCTTTTGGCAATAGTTCACGGCGCGTGGCGCATGTACGTTGCACAGGCGCAGGGGAAGGCTTACTCAATGGCCTTGCCCATGTCCTCGATAATTTTCTTGGCGTCGCCAAACACCATCATGGTCTTGTCCATGTAGAAGAGTTCATTGTCCAGGCCGGCATAACCCGCCGCCATGGACCGCTTGTTAACGATGACCGTCTTGGCCTTGTAGGCCTCCAGGATCGGCATGCCGTAGATGGCGCTGCCCTTGACATGTGCGGCCGGGTTCACCACGTCGTTGGCGCCCAGGATGATGGCAACGTCCGCCTGGCCGAACTCGGCGTTGATGTCCTCCATCTCGAACACCTGGTCATAAGGCACCTCGGCCTCGGCCAGCAACACGTTCATGTGGCCGGGCATGCGTCCGGCCACCGGATGAATCGCATACTTGACGGTGATGCCCTTGTCGGTCAGTTTTTGCGCCAGTTCCTTGACCGAGTGCTGCGCGCGCGCCACCGCCAGGCCATAGCCCGGCACGATGATGACAGTTTCGGCATTGCCCAGAATGAAGGCAGCGTCGTCGGCCGAGCCCGACTTGACCGGACGCTGCTCTTTGGCGCCGGTGGCGGCCGTGGCTGCCTCGCCGCCAAAGCCGCCCAGGATCACATTGAAGAACGAGCGGTTCATCGCCTTGCACATGATGTACGACAGAATCGCGCCGGACGAACCGACCAGCGAGCCGGCAATGATCAGCATGGAATTGTTCAGCGAAAAGCCAATGCCGGCCGCCGCCCAGCCTGAATAGCTGTTGAGCATCGACACCACCACTGGCATGTCGGCGCCGCCGATCGGAATGATGATCAGCACGCCCATGACAAAGGACAGCGCCAGCATGGCAAAGAAAGCCGTCCAGCTGCCGGTCAACATGAACGTGATGCCCAGCGCCACAGTGATCAATCCCAGCACCAGGTTGAGCTTGTGCTGGCCGGGAAAGGACACCGGTGCGCCCTGGAACAGGCGAAACTTGTACTTGCCGCTGAGCTTGCCGAAGGCAATCACCGAGCCGCTGAAGGTGATGGCGCCGATCGCCGCACCGAGGAACAACTCAAGCCGGTTGCCCGCCGGAATCGGCAGGCCCTTGGCGACGATGTTGAAGGCGTGAGGCTCGGCCACTGCCGCCACGGCAATGAACACGGCGGCCAGGCCGATCATGCTGTGCATGAAGGCGACCAGCTCGGGCATCTTGGTCATCTCGACACGCTTGGCCATCACGGTACCGGCAGCGCCGCCCACGACCAGCGCGCCCAGCACATACACCATGCCTTGGGCCTTGCCGCCCGAGATTTCTACAATCAGCGCACCCGTCGTCAAAATGGCAATCCCCATGCCGACCATGCCGAACAGGTTGCCGCGCAACGAAGTGGTAGGGTGCGACAGGCCCTTGAGCGCCTGGATGAAGAAAACCGAAGCCACCAGGTACAGCAGCGTGACAAGGTTCATGCTCATTTGGAAGCTCCCGAATCAACAACGGCTGCGACAGCCTTTTTTTCCTTCTTGCGGAACATCTCCAGCATCCGGCGCGTGACCAGGAAACCGCCAAAGACATTGACCGCTGCCAGCGCCACGGCCAATACGCCCATGGTGCGGCCCAACGTGGTTTCGGTGAGCGCGGCAGCCAGCATCGCGCCGACGATGACGATGGCTGAAATTGCATTGGTCACCGCCATCAGCGGCGTGTGCAGCGCAGGCGTGACGGTCCAGACGACGTGGTAGCCGACGTAGATGGCCAGTACAAAAATAATCAGGTTGATGATGGTGGGGGACACGGCATCCATGGTCTTCTCCTTGGGCTTGAACGGGGTTGCGAAGCGCGTGTAAGCGCGACCTTGACTTGGCGCAGGGGACGATGGCCCCCTGCCCGGCTTATTTGCGCTTGACTTCTCCGCCCTGGGTCATCAGGCAGGCGGCCACGATGTCGTCTTCCAGGTCAATGTTGAGCGCACCTTCCTTGGTGATGATGAGCTTGAGAAAGTCGAGCAGGTTGCGCGCGTACAGCGCGCTGGCATCAGCCGCCACCAGCGAAGCGACGTTGGTTTCGCCAATCAGCGTCACGCCGTGCTTGACGACGGTGCGGCCGGGCTCGGTCAGCGGGCAGTTGCCACCTTGCGGCGCGGCCAGATCAACGATCACGCTGCCGGGTTTCATGGCCATGACCATTTCCTCGGTCACCAGCACCGGGGCGGGGCGGCCCGGAATCAGCGCCGTGGTGATGACCACGTCGGCCTGCGCCACACGTTTGGCGACTTCCAGTTTTTGGCGCGCCAGCCAGCTCGGCGGCATGGGTTTGGCATAGCCGCCGACGCCCACAGCGGCTTCGCGCTCTTCGTCGGTTTCATAAGGCACGTCAATGAATTTTCCGCCCAGGGACTCAACCTGTTCCTTGACGCTGGGGCGCACGTCGCTGGCTTCAATCACGGCGCCCAGCCGCTTGGCCGTGGCAATGGCCTGCAGGCCAGCTACGCCGACACCCAGAATCACCACACGGGCGGCCTTGACGGTGCCGGCAGCGGTCATGAGCATGGGAAAGAATCGCTGGTACTTTTCAGTTGCCATGATCACGGCCTTGTAGCCGGCGATGTTGGCTTGTGATGACAGCACGTCCATGCTTTGCGCCCGGCTGGTGCGCGGCGCGGCTTCAAGGGCGAACGATGTCAACTGCGCTGTGGCCAGGCGCTGCAGGCCGGCGGCGTCAAATGGGTTGAGCATGCCGACCATCACGCTGCCCGGTTGGGTCTGCGCCATCTCACTGTCCAGCGGACAGCGCACCTTGAGCACAATGTCGGCGGCATAAGCACCGGCTGCATCAGTGATCTCGGCGCCTACGGCTGCATAGGCGGCATCAGGAACACTGGCCGCCACGCCTGCACCCGACTGGACGCGGATGGTGTGGCCCTGGGCCTTGAGCTTTTTCGCCGTTTCCGGCGTGATGGCGACGCGTGTCTCTCCGGCCATGATTTCAGCGGGTATCCCAATCAGCATGGGGGTCTCCTCAGTGCTTGGTTTTTTTGGAGGCTCCACAAAGAGCCAGGCGGAATTTTCAGCTGTCGTAAAGCTTACATGAGATTTTTTGTAAATTTCCGTCAAAACATACTAATGTTTGTTGAACAGGTGACCTTGCCGAACACAGCATGCGCCCATGAACAAAGCCCCTTCAGCCGCTAAAAAGCTGAAGGGGCTTTTGAAAAATCCAGCGCGGACAGCGCGCTGTTGCCCGGTTTATTTAGCCGTCGGCATCACAAATTCGGCGCCCTTGCCAATGCTTTCCGGCCAGCGCTGCATGATGGACTTTTGCTTGGTGTAAAAGCGCACGCCCTCTTCGCCATAGGCGTGCATGTCGCCAAACAGGCTCTTTTTCCAGCCGCCAAAGCCGTGCCACGCCATGGGCACCGGAATCGGCACATTGATGCCGACCATGCCGACCTGGATGCGGCGGCTGAATTCACGCGCCACATGGCCGTCGCGGGTGAAGCAACTCACGCCATTGCCAAACTCATGCGCGTTGATCAAATCGACCGCTTCGGCCAGGTCCTTCACGCGCACGCAACCCAGCACCGGGCCAAAGATTTCTTCCTTGTAAATGCGCATGTTCGGCGTGACATGGTCAAACAGCGTGCCGCCCATCCAGAAGCCGTTTTCGCACCCTTCGCCAGCATGGGCGCCGGTGAAGGTGCGGCCATCGACCAGCAGTTCGGCGCCCTCTTCCACGCCCAGGTCGATGTAGCCGGTAATGCGTTTGTGCGCGATGCCGGTGACGATCGGCCCCATTTCCGCGTCCAGGTGTACGCCGTTCTTGATCACCAGTGTTTCGGCTCTGGCCTTGAGCATCGGAATGAGTTTGTCAGCCACATCGCCTACCAGCACGGCCACCGAAATCGCCATGCAGCGCTCGCCAGCCGAACCGTAGCCCGCGCCAACCAGCGCATCGACCGCCTGCTCCAGGTCGGCGTCGGGCATGACAACCATGTGGTTCTTCGCGCCGCCCAGGGCCTGCACGCGTTTGCCGTGGTGCGCGCCGGTTTCATAGATGTAGTTGGCAATCGGCGTTGAACCGACAAACGACACGGCCTTGACATCCGGATGCACCAGCAGCGCATCGACGGCTTCCTTGTCGCCCTGCACCACGTTGAAGACGCCGTCGGGCAAACCGGCCTGCTTGAACAGCTCGGCCATGTACAGGCTGGCGCTCGGGTCAATCGGGCTGGGTTTCAGCACAAAGCAGTTCCCGGCGGCAATAGCCACCGGAAACATCCACATCGGCACCATGACCGGAAAATTAAACGGCGTAATGCCGGCGACCACACCCAAAGGCTGGCGCAGCGTCCAGTTGTCAATGCCGGTGCTGACCTGGTCGGTGAAGTCGCCCTTGAGCAGCTGCGGCATGCCGCAGGCGAATTCGACGATGTCGATGCCGCGCGAGACTTCGCCCTGCGCGTCGGTGAAGACCTTGCCGTGCTCGGCCGTGATCAGGTGGGCCAGATGGTCCTTGTTCTTGTTCAGCAGCTCCAGGAATTTGAACATCACCCGGGCACGGCGAATCGGCGGCGTGTCGGACCAGGCCGGGAAAGCCGCCTGCGCCGACGCCACGGCGGCATCGACCTCGGCAGAACTTGCCAGCGCCACATGGCTGGATACCGCGCCGGTGGCCGGGTTGAAGACTTGCTGGCTGCGGCCGGCGGCGGGCGTGACCGTACTGCCGTTCAGGTAATGGCCAATGGTGATCGGAGAGGCAATGTCAGCGGGCGAATAGGTCATGGGGCAATCCTTGGTAAATCCGGGTGAACAGGTGAATGGCTTGAGTCTAGGCCGCGCATGCCCATTTGATAAGTCCCTGATTACTGATTACATTGTTCAATTTACTGAACAATGGAGCCGCCCCCATGCCCTCTGACCAGTTGGCCCCGCTTGTTGCCGACCTGCACCTGCTGACCGTGCTGGCCGCAACCCGCAGTTTTACTGAAACGGCGCGCCGCCTGGGCGTGTCCAAGGCCTCGGCCAGCATGCGCATCAGCGAGCTGGAACGCACGGCCGGCGTGCTGCTGGTGCGCCGCACCACGCGCTCGGTCGGGCTGACGGAAGCCGGCCAGCAACTGGTCAACGACATGCAGCCGGCGTTTAGGCGCATCAGCGAAAGCTATACCGCTGCCCGCGACCTGGCCGGCACGCCGCGCGGGCTGATCCGGCTGACAGCGCCCGTCGCGCTCGGGCGGCAGCACCTGGCGCCGTGCATCGCCGCGTTTTTGCAGCAGTTTCCCGACATTCACATCGAGCTGGAACTGACCGACCGTTTCATCAACCTGGCCAACGAAGGGTTTGACCTGGCGATCCGGCACACCAACACGCCGCCTGAAACCCATGTGGCCTGGGTGCTGTGCGAAACCCGTTCGCTGCTGGTGGCCAGTCCGCAGTATCTGGCCAGGCGCGGCCTGCCCTTGCATCCTTCCGAGCTGGCACTGCACGACTGCCTGCTTTACCTGCGCGACAGCCATGCCGGCAGCTGGACGTTTGCGCGTCCGGCGGGCATTTCAGGGAAACGCAAACCAGCGGAGGGTGCGGTGGAGCGCGTGGGCGTGCATGTCGCCGGTTCGCTCAAGGCCAACAACAGCGAAGTGCTGCGGGACGCCCTGCTGGCCGGCATGGGCATTGGCCTGCTGCCTGATTTCAGCCTGCCGCCTGCCACCGAAGGCCGCGAGCCGCCGCTGGTCCAGGTGTTGCCTGACTGGCAGGTGCAGGGCTTTTTTGGAAACCGCATTTATGCCTTGCGGCCCTGGTCGGCGCAGGTGCCCAAAGCCGTCGAATGCCTGGTGGCACATTTGCGACAGAGCTTTGCGCAGGGCTTTGCCGGCATTCGATAAAAGCGCTTAACGGCTTGGTGTGATGTCAAGAATGGCACGGATAATCTCGCGCATGAATAAACGATGGAAACCCAACGTCACGGTGGCAGCAGTCATTGAACGGGACTTCGACGGCGTTCGGAAATTCCTGCTGGTCGAGGAAGAAACCCGCGATGGCTTGAAGCTCAACAACCCCGCAGGCCACCTGGACCCCGGCGAAAGCCCGATCCATGCCTGCGCGCGCGAGACACTGGAAGAAACCGCGTTTCACTTCACGCCGACCGCGCTGGTGGGCGTTTATTTTTCGCGTTTCGAGCGAACCCAGGCCGGAGAGGCCGTACCGCAGGACATCACCTACCTGCGTTTTACCTTTAGCGGCGAACTGGGCGAGCATGTCGCCGGTCAGGCGCTGGATGAAGGCATCGTGCGCACCCTGTGGCTGACGGCGGATGAAATCAGGGCCTGCCGCGACATGCACCGCAGCCCCCTGCTGCTGACCAACCTGGAAGACTACCTGGCCGGCAGGCGTTTTCCACTCGACGTGATCAGCACCGATCCTTCTGTTCTGCTACAGAAATAGCAGCGCCTGATGCTTGACGGTATTGCACAAATAGCCTTTTTAAGGCTTGCACCTGTTGCATCTGCGATGTTCGGCACGGCACACCGCACCTCTTCGCGCTGGCACACCTAATTTTTACCTTAATTCAGCATCAAATCGACTTTTTGCGCATTACCCACCTGCATAGTCAGCTATTATTTCAGGAGTAATAAAGGCGACTTCAACCGGTTGAGCTTGTCATGTCATTCCTGCACTTACGGGGAGAGTGGCGCAAGCGCGCTTGCGACTGCAGGTTCATGGATGATGTGGTCCGGCGCTTTTCGCCACTTCCGGAAAAATGACACGATCTGCCACAAAACCAGCGAGCCGATGATGGCCAGCAAGGTTCCGCTGATGGGGCGGGTGACAAACACGTTGAAACTGCCCCGGCTCAGCAGCATGGCGCGACGGAAATTTTCCTCCAGCATGGGCCCCAGGATGAAGCCCAGCATGAGCGGCGCAGCCTCCATGTCCAGGCGCAGGAACATGTAGCCGATCAAGCCAAAAACGGCGGTGGTGTAGATGTCATCGAGACTGTTGTTGATGCTGAAAGTGCCGATGCAGCAGAAAAACATGATCGCCGGAAACAGCACGGTGTAAGGAATCTTGAACACCGACAACCAGTAACGCACCAGGGGTACGTTCAGGATCACCAGAAAGCAGTTGCCCACCCACATGCTGGCCACCAGCCCCCAGAACAAATCGGGGTGGCTGGCGATCATGTTGGGACCGGGCTGGATGCCCTTGACCACAAAAGCCGCCATCATCAGCGCCATGACGGCGTTTTCGGGGATGCCAATGGCCATGAGCGGGATGAAGCTGGTGCGTGCTGCCGCTTCGTCGGCCGCTGCCTGTCCGGCCACGCCCTCGATGCAGCCGGTGCCGATTTCGTGCTTGTATTTGCTGAACCGCTTGTCGGCTGCATAGGCGGCAAACTGGGCGATGGTGGGGCCTCCGCCCGGCAAAATGCCCAAGATCGAGCCGATGACGCTGCCGCGCAAGGCGCTGGGAATGATGCGTTTGAACTCGGTCCAGGTCGGCATCAGCTTGATCTCGCCGTTGAACGGCGTCAGCACGTTCTTGTTGTCCAGATTCTTCACCACTTCGGCAATGCCGAAGCAGCCCAGTGCGATGCTGATCAGGCCAACCCCGTCGGTGAGGAAGGGCAGGTTCATGGTGTAGCGGGCCACGCCACTGTTGACGTCGGTGCCAATCGAGCCGAGCAAAATGCCCACCATGGCCATGGCCATGCCATTGAGCAAGCTGCCACTGCTGACAACGCTGACACAGAAAAACCCCAGCAGCATGAGGGCACAGTAGTCAGCCGGTCCAAACAGGAAACCCACCTCCCCCAATGCCGGCGCCATGGTCGACAAGACAATGATGGCGACGGTGCCACCGATGAAGCTGGAAATGCCCGCAGTGAACAAGGCCAGGCCTGTTTTCCCCTTGAGGGTCATCTGATAGCCATCGATGCAAGCAACAATGCTGCTGGCGTGCGGAATCTTCATGGTGATGGCGCTGACGCTGTCGCCGTATTGCGCCCCGTAGTAGATACCGGCCAGCATGATGATTGCGCCACTGGTGGGAATGGAGTACGTCAATGGCAGCAGCAAGCTGATCGTGGACAGCGGCCCCAGTCCGGGCAGCAGCCCGATGAGCGTGCCCAGGGTGCAGCCAATGGCGCAATAAAGAAGGTTCTGCCAGGTCAGCGCGACTTCAAAACCAAGCGCGAGGTTGTGCAGGATGTCCATCAGTACAAAGGCAGGCTAAGGCCAAGCAGGTTTTTAAAGCCAAAGGCAATCGTGATCAGGCCCAGCGAGATCTTCACGTTGCGCAGCACCGAATACGAGGTGCCGGCAAATGTGGAGCAGAACACCAGAAACACAATTCCGAGGATCATGTTGAGGTGCTCGGAGAGCAACGCAAACCCGACCAGGCTCAGCAAGATGATTGCAATGTTCTTGACGTTATAGCTCAGGGGCACGGCCTCGACGAAGTGCGAACGCACCACCGAGAGCACGCCAATCAGAAACAGCATCAAGCTCACCATCAACGGAAACATGCCCGGCCCGGACCGGCTGAATACGCCGATCGAGTAATTGCCGAGCGCCACCAGGCCAAACAGCAGGGCAATCGCCATGAGGAAAAGCCCCCTGACGAAATTACGGTTGTTCATGTTCATTTGAGGCGGCTCCAGGGTTGCGCCGGTGCGGCGTGGTCATCAACGGGGGGGTGGGTCATCCGGGTCTCCTGGTGGTTTTCCCCGTGCCTTCAGGGCATGCAATGGCGCAGTCGGCAAGGCATTCGGGTTGGAGGGAATGTTAGGGAGCGAGCCTTCCAGTCCGCTTTCGTTTTGCGCGGACGACCTCAAAATACGTGTTATCACTAACAGTGAACACCCTTGCCGCAGGCGGTCGGCAGGCGGTCGGCACGCAGTCCTTGCGAACCCTGCGCGCGTGCTGTTGATGGCTTCGTTCAGCCGGGGTGGCTGGACGCCAGCGGCAGGCGCACGATGGCGCGCAAGCCGGTCGGACTGGGGGCCATGCCTGTGCCCTCATGGCCTTCGGCGAGGCGGGTTCCAGCGTCGGCAAGCTCGATATCGCCGCCGTTGCGCCTGGCGTAGGCACGGGCGATGGCCAGCCCCAGCCCGGCGCCGTGCGCGGCTTTGCCAGGGCCGGACGGATGGAACCGTTCAAAGACCTCAGCGCGCCTTGCCTTGGCAATGCCCGGACCGCTGTCGCACACTTCAGCCAGCGCCATGCTGTTGTGGGTGCTGACCATCACGGTGATGTACCCGCCCGCTGGTGTGTACACGATGGCGTTGTGCACCAGGTTGGAAAGCACCTCGTGCAGTTCGGGGCCCCTGGCCAGCACCGGAACGACAGGCACTGCAGCAGAACGGGGCCAGGTCGGTGCATCGTCGGCCGCCATGGGCACAGCCAGTCCCGCCGCCACGGCATCCAGCCAGCCCAGATCCAGATTTTTCTCATGCGCCAGCGTCAGGTACTGCAGCACCACATCCTTGGCCACGGTGTTGAGGTCGATGACCTCCGGCGCGTCAGCGGGCGGGCTGCTGTCGCTCGCGTGGGCCAGCGAAAGCAGTTGCTCGCACAGGCGCCGGCTGCGCGAAATCTGGATGACGATGGCGCGCAAGGTCTCGCGCAACTGTTCCGGGTCTTTTTCGCGCAAGGCAAAACCGGCCTGGGTCAGCATGATCGCCAGCGGCGTGCGCAACTGGTGCGAGGCGTCGGCCAGGAACTGCGATTGCTGGTCCAGCAAGCCGCGGTAACTGGCGATGTGCTGGTTGATGGCCTGCACCAGCGGTGCCACTTCATGCGGAACCTCGCGGGTGTCCAGCGGCTGGAGATTTTGGCCCTTGCTTTGCAGCACCGACTTGCGCAGGCGCTCCAGTGGCTGCAAAGACCAGCGAACGCCCAGCCAGACCAGCAGCAGCATCACCCCCACCATGCGTGCATCGCGTATCAGCTCCTGCTGCAAAAAGGCGGCCTGTGCCTGATCCCGGGCCCCGGTGCTTTCAGCCGCCTGAATCAAGAGGTCAAAGACCTGGCCCCGGCCGTCAACCACCTGGTGCTGGAGTGCCAGCACACGGACCGGACCGCCCCGGTAGTAGCTTTCATACCAGACCGGGGGGGCGCCGGCAGAGGCGGCCGCAACCGGCGGCGCAGGCAGGTCTGTCTCGCCCAGCAAGCTCACTTCGGGCCGGGAGGCCGCCGCGCCACCCGGCACAGCGCCTCGGGGTGCCAGGCTGACGTGCAGATACTTCTTTTGCAATGGATGGCTGTCGCCGGATGGGGTTGCCACCGAAAACGGCGCATTCAACTGGAACGTGCCGTCCTGCGCCAGTGACAGGCTGCTTTGCAGGGCGTTCACCGACTCGATCAGCGGCTGGTCATAGGCCTGCTCTACCTGACGGCTCAGTGCGTGGTAGTCGTTCCAGCTGTCAAGCGCCAGCAAACCCACCATGCCGGGCAGCAGCAAGGTCAGCAGGCGGGCACGAATTCCGAACAGGTCGGGGTCAGTCCGCAGGATCTTCATGGCTTTCCAGCATGTAGCCCAGGCCGCGCACGGTGACGATGCGCACGTCGCTACCCGTCAGTTTGCGGCGCAGACGGTGGAGCACCAGTTCGATGGCATCCGGGCCGGCGTTGCTGTTGGCGGGAAAGACCTTGCCCGAGAGAAGCGACTTTTCAACCGGCGAGCCGCTGCGCACCAGCAACACCGACAGCGCGGCGCTTTCGCGCGGGGTGAGCTGAAGCAACGCGCCGGCCAGCACAAAGGCGCGGCTGCCGTGGGCGCATGTCAAGGAGCCGCACTGCAAGGGCGTGTGCGCACTGCCCCGGCTGCGCCGCGTCAAGGCCGTGAGCCGCGCTTCCAGCTCCTCGATGGCGAAGGGCTTGGTCAGAAAGTCGTCTGCCCCGACGTTCAGGCCTTTGACCCGGTCTTGCAGCGAGCCCTGGGCGGTCAATACCAGGACCGGTGTGCGGTTGCCGGCCTTGCGCATCTCTGCGAGCAGGGTGAGCCCGTGCTTGTCAGGCAGCCGCAGGTCGAGCACCACGACGTCATAGTCATTGCCCGCCAGCAGCGACTCGGCGGTGTTGGCATCCGGGGCATGGTCTGGCACGAAGCCGCTTTGCCTGAATGCACGCACCAGCCACGACGCCATCTCGGCTTCATCTTCAACCAGCAGCAGACGCATGTCAGGACACGCTTGCAGTCAGGCCCGGCGCCGCATGCGCACGGGTCGCCGGTGCGTCAGTCGAAAGGCGGGCTGGGTTCATGTACATGGTGGACTTTCTATCGGTCGCTTGACAAAATCCGGCGGCTTCACAAGGCACAGTGGCCCTGGGCGTCAGCGCCCATCACGCTGCATGGGCTGGGGAGCCTGTGCGCAGGCCGGTGAACCTGAACGTTGTGGCGACGTTGACGCCATGCGGAGCGCTACAAATTGTAAGCTGCGCTGATGTTCCTTCTGCACCCCGAGGCGCCACCCGGGCCAGGCCGGCGTGCAGGCACGGGCTCGGTGCCGCACGGTTCATACCGGCAAGTTCGACGCCACCCACCGAATACCGGTATTGCCGAAGTTCCATGACAAGCGGTCAACGGAGCCAACAGGTCATCGCGGGATAATCGCTTTCCTATGGACAAGCAACACAGCAAGCAACGGATCGTGGTGGGGTTGAGCGGCGGCGTCGATTCGGCCGTCACGGCCTGGCTGCTCAAGCAGCAGGGCCACGAGGTCATCGGCATCTTCATGAAGAACTGGGAAGACGACGACGACAGCGAATTCTGCTCGTCGAACATCGACTTTGTCGATGCCGCCGCGGTGGCCGACGTGATTGGCATCGAGATTGAGCACGTCAACTTTGCCGCCGACTACAAGGACCGCGTGTTCGCCGAATTCCTGCGCGAATACCAAGCCGGCCGCACGCCCAATCCGGACATTTTGTGCAATGCCGAGATCAAGTTCAAGGCGTTTTTAGACCACGCAATGCGGCTGGGCGCCGAAAAAATCGCCACCGGCCACTATGCCCGGGTGCGCCTGAACGTCGCCACCGGCCTGCACGAACTGCTCAAGGGCCTGGACCCGGCCAAGGACCAGAGCTACTTTTTGCACCGGCTGAACCAGGCGCAACTCTCCAAAACCCTGTTCCCGGTGGGCGAGTTGCACAAAACCGAGGTGCGCCGCATTGCCGACGAGATCGGCCTGCCGAACGCCCGGAAAAAGGACTCGACCGGCATCTGCTTCATTGGCGAGCGGCCATTTCGCGACTTTTTGAACCGCTACATTGCCAAGGCGCCTGGCCCCATCAAGAACGACCAGGGCCGCATGCTGGGCGAGCATGTCGGCCTGAGCTTTTACACGCTGGGCCAGCGCCAGGGCCTGGGCATTGGCGGCGTGAAGGCCCGGGGCGCGGATTTGAAGGCAGCGCAGGCGCGTGGCCAGCGCGGCGTTGGCGAGCACGCGCCGTGGTTCGTGGCGCGCAAGGACATGGAAAGCAACACGCTGTGGGTGGTGCAGGGCCACGACCATCCGTGGCTGCAATCGACGGTGCTGCAGGCGCAGGACTGCAGCTGGGTGGCAGGCCGTGCGCCGGCTTTGGGTGCCATGGCGGCCAAGACGCGCTACCGCCAGCTTGATGCCGCCTGCGAACTGGCCAGCGCCTCGGCCGGCGGCTGCGAACTGGTGTTCCCTGCGCCCCAGTGGGCGGTCACGCCGGGCCAGTCGGCGGTGCTGTACCAGGGCGAGGTCTGTCTGGGCGGCGGCGTGATTGCGTCAAGCAATGTGCAAAATGTGCCCGGCGGCAAGCCCGTCGCCGCACTTTTCAAGTCAAATAAGCCTTTTGCGCAAGCAGGACAAGCTTAAGCAGCTATTAATGCGATAGCAAACCCGCCCGATTACAGCGCCGACTCGACATAGGTGTAAATGTAATTGGAGCCACCGCTGACATTGCCCAGCAGGCGCGACGAGCCAAAGATGCCCGAACGGTGCGACACGCCAAAACCGATGAACGTGTCCTTCAAGGCACGCGAACCGACCAGGTCGCCCAGGCTCACGTCCAGCGTCGGGTCCAGGTAATTGAGCAGGCGCGAAGCCGGCTTGCCGTCCATTGCCTGGCTGCTGGCTTCAATGTACGGCGCCCGCTGGGCCAGCGAAACGCCCACGCCCATGCCCAGACGCGTCTTGACCCGTTCGCTCCATGGAAAGCCGGTGTAAAAAGCCTTCATGAACAGGTCGAGCTGCAAGCCGTTGGCCTGCAGGCCCCGGTCGTTGTGGCTGGTCAAGCCGGCATAGCCGACAAAATCAAGCGGCCAGCCGTTGACGTTCTGCAAAAAAGGCTTGCCGACCTGAAGGCCGGTGATGCTGGTGGGGTTCACGCTGGCCGTTGACAGGCATTGCGCGGTCACGATCTTGAGCAGATGGCAGCCGTCGTCGGTGGCCTTGCCGTAAAGCAGCTTGAACCAGGTCGGCGAGCCGTCCTGCACCCATTCGCGCTTGTGCCCGCCAAAGTCATAGGCCGCGCCCACGTACACGCCGGGCAGCACGCGCTTTTGCACAATGGGGCTGTCCTTGAGCTGGCGGTCCAGCACGGTGGCCGACACGCCGGCCAGCAGGCGCCAGCGCTGGGACAGATCGTAGGAGCCGTACAGGCCGAGCGTGGTGTTGAGGCCCGCTCCTGGCGAATAGGCAGCGCGGCCGGGCGTGGCTTCGCCGGGCTGCACGCCGTAGTAATAGTTGTTCAGACGCGCATCGCGCAGCGCCACGCTCAGGTTGGGGCGCAGGCTCAACCGACCGTAACGCAAGTCGTAGGTATAGCCCAGACGAAACTCGCTGCCCTTTGAAAACCCGCCGATGTCATGCAGCAGTTCGGCCTGCACTGTGCCCCAGGGCTGGCGGTAACGCCAGGAAAGGCCCATATCAATACCCGAATCACGGGTTGCCATTCCCGTCAGGCTGGCGGGCAAGCGGTCGGCCGGAAAACCTTCAAGCCGCTGCTCGATGAACCAATCAAAGCGCTGGTCACCCGCCTCTTTCAGCTTCACACCGCCCCGGTTGGCATGAAGAAAGAAGCGCTCGCCTTCGTACAGGTAAAGCGGAAGGACATCGTATCGGTTGCCAGCCCCACGGTAGGGCGAGCTTTCAAAGTGGGTAACCACGCCCAGTCCAGCGCTCCCAGGAACCGACAGAATGTTGGTCAACGGCTCAAGTTCACCCAGCGCCAGCGCTGGTGTCATGGTCAGCAAGCCGGCGGCGGCCAAACCGGCACCCATCAGCAACAAGCGGGCACTTTTCATCGGAAATTTATCAGAAGGCAATGGGAACTCTCCACTTTCGTAATGGACACGGGGTTGGGTCCACACAGGACCAAGGCCAGCCATGGGCGCAATGCCCAGCCAGCGGCCCTCGCCGGCATTTTGTCACGGCTGCACAGCGGCCATGGGGCACTGCAGCGGGCGATGGTAGTATGGCCTCGAACCATCGCTACGGGCTTGTATCGCCCATCCCTGCGACGGACCTGCCGCAATGTCGGCTTCTCTCCTATCCAGAATCCTATGAGTATCCAACGTCGAAACAACGTGCATGCCTATGGCGACGGTCCTGTCACCATGCTGCTTGCCCATGGATTTGGCTGCGACCAGTTCATGTGGAGATATCTCGTTCCTGCCTTCAGTGAACGGTTCCGGGTCGTTACGTTTGACCTGGTCGGCAGTGGCGGCTCCCTCCTGAGCGCCTACGACCGGCAAAAATACGGCTCGCTGAATGGCTATGCGGCCGACATCCTGGAAATCGTCGACGAGTTTGCCACCGGCCCGGTGATCCTGGTCGGCCACTCGGTCAGCACCATCATCGGCCTGCTGGCCACCATCGAGGCGCCAGAGCGCTTTCTGGCGCAGATCATGGTGGCGCCGTCGCCGTGCTACACCAACCACGGCGACTATGTCGGTGGTTTCACGCGCGCCGACATCGACGACTTGCTCGACACGATGGACAGCAACTACCTGGGCTGGTCCAGCAATATGGCGCCGGCCATCATGGGCATGCCGGACCAGCCGGAACTCGGCATTGAGCTGACCAACAGCTTTTGCCGCAACGACCCGGAGATTGCCAAGCATTTTGCCCGGGTCACATTCCTGTCCGACCATCGCGCCGCCCTGCCCCTTTCATCCACGCCCGCGCTGATCCTGCAATGCAGCGACGACCTGATCGCTCCTCTTACGGTGGGCCAGTACATGCATCAGCAATTGCAGCACAGCGTGCTGGAACTGATCGACAACGTCGGCCACTGCCCGCACGTCAGCACGCCGTCCGCCTGCTCTGCAGCCATCGAGCGATTTCTTGATCCACTACTCAGCTAGGCCATGAGCGAGCGCGTGCCACTGCCCGCAGACAGCGTGCTGTTCGCGCATGCTGCGTGCGGCCTGATGTTGACAGACCCCGATGGCACCATCCTGCGCGTCAACACCACGCTGTGCCGCTGGCTGGGCTACCAAACCGATGAATTGCGCGGCCGCCTTCGACTGCAAGACCTGCTCCCCATGGGAGGCAAGGTGTTCCATCAGACCAACTGCGTGCCGCTGCTGCAGATGCAGGGTTCGGTGGCCGAGGTGCAGTTCGATCTGTTGCACCGTGATGGCAGCCGCCTGCCGATGCTGCTCAACATCGTGCGGCGGCGCCACAGTGGGCAACTGCTGGACGAACTGGCGATCTTCATGGCCACCGACCGGCGCTCTTACGAACGAGAACTGCTGCTGGCACGCAAGGCTGCCGAGGCCGCCCTCGAAGCGCGCCTGGGCGCCGAGGCACAGCTGTTTGAAATCAATCAGAAGCTGCTGATGGCGGACCGTCGCAAGGATGAATTCCTGGCGACTCTGGCGCATGAGCTGCGCAACCCGCTGGCGCCCATGTCCAACGTGGTGGCAGCGCTCAAGCTGCAGGGGCAGAACGCGCCCTGGCAAGACGGGTCGATCCGGGTGCTGGAGCGCCAGTTGCAGCAACTCACCCATCTGGTGGACGACCTGATGGAGGTTTCCCGCATCACCCAGGGCCGCATGGCGCTGCGCCGCGAGCCGGTCGACCTGACGGCCATCGTGCACCTGGCGCTGGAGGATGCGCGCGGCATGCTGCAAAACGCCGGGCACACGCTCAGCGTGGAACTGCCCCCCGGGGAAGTCATCATCGACGCCGACGCGACCCGGCTGACCCAGGTGATTGCCAACCTGCTCAACAATGCGGCCAAGTACACCCCCCGGGGCGGCCACATCTGGTTGGCGCTGCAGTGCTGCGGCCATGAAGCCGTGGTGTCGGTGCGCGACACCGGCATCGGCATACCAAAGGAGTCGCTCGCCGCCATTTTCGAGATGTTCTCCCAGTTGACACCGGCACTGGAACGCTCACAGGGCGGGCTCGGCATCGGACTGGCGCTGGTGCGCGGGCTGGTTGCGTTGCATGGCGGCAGCATCAGCGCGGCCAGTGAAGGCGTCGGCCAGGGCAGCGAATTCACCGTCCGCCTTCCGCTCTCGCAAGCGCTGCGGCAGGCAGCAGCAGACACGCCCTCCGCTGCTGAAGTTGAGGGTTTGCGCATCCTGGTGGTAGATGACAACGTCGATGCTGCCGAGAGCATGAAAATGGTGCTCGAATTGCTGGGACACGAGGCGCGTACGGCCCACAACGGCACCAGCGGCCTGAAACTGGCAGAAGAATTTGTCCCCCACGTGGCGCTGCTGGACATCGGCCTGCCCGACGTGAGCGGCTACGAAATGGCGCGCCGGTTGCGTCAATTGTCCTGGGGCAAGAACATCGTCCTGATCGCCGCGACCGGCTGGGGCCAAGAGTCGGACAAGCAACTGGCACGCGAAGCCGGCTTCGACGACCACCTGACCAAGCCGATTGGTTTCGAGCAACTCGAGGCGTTGCTGCTGCAGATCGAGCGTTGAGCCGTCGACGCGCCAAGGACTTTCAAATTCAAAGCGGAAACAAAAAAGCCCTGATAAATCAGGGCTTTAGCTTAATTCTTTACCGAATTGGTCTCAGGTAGACCTCAGAACGGAATGTCGTCGTCCATGTCGTCAAAGCCGCTGGACGCCTTGGAAGGTGCAGGCGCGGGGGCCTGCCGTGGCGGCGGCGGGCGGCTGGCAGGGGCGGCTGACTGGCGCGGCGCTTCGTAACCGCCGCCCTCGTCATGGCCGCCAGCACCAGGGCCGCCCATGCCCTGGCGGCTGCCCAGCATCTGCATCTGGTCGGCGCGGATTTCGGTGGTGTACTTTTCAACGCCGCTCTGGTCGGTCCACTTGCGGGTGCGCAGGGAGCCTTCGACATACACCTGCGAGCCCTTGCGCAGGTACTGGCCGACGATCTCGGCCAGACGGCCGTTGAACACGATGCGGTGCCATTCGGTGGCTTCCTTCATTTCGCCGGACTGCTTGTCCTTCCACTTGTCGGTGGTGGCGATGGTGACGTTGGCGACCTGGTCGCCGCTGGGAAAACTGCGCATTTCGGGATCTTTGCCCAAATTGCCGACGATGATGACTTTATTGACTGATGCCATGGTGTGCCGCCTCTTGCTCTGGAATGGTATGGGTCAGGGGAAGTGTCTTGACGGGCGGGTGGCGCCCAAAGCGCAATTGTGCCGCATCCGGCAGGCCCTGGCTGGCCGGATTGGCCCGTCACGCAATAATCACCCCATGCATCAACCGCCCCATGAGCCCAATTTCCTGCACAACCTGCGCAGCGAACTGTCCAATGGCCGGCTCTGGTTCGACCGCGCCGTGGTGCTGGTCTATGCAATTGCCGCCGGATTGAGCGTGGTGGCCTTCACCCTGCTGGGCGAATGGGGCTTCGGGCTGTTTGAGCGGCTTCACGGCGCCAACCGCTGGGCCATTTTGCTGTGGACGCCGGCCCTGACAGCGGCCATCGTCTGGGCGACCCGGCGTCATTTTCCCGGCGCTGCGGGCTCGGGCATTCCGCAGGTCATGGCGGCGCTGGATCCCGCATTGCCGCCCGGTGCGCAAAGCCGTTTTGTGTCGCTGCGCCTGACGCTGGCCAAGATCGGGCTGTCCACCGCCGGGCTGATGGCGGGCTTGTCCATTGGCCGCGAAGGCCCGTCAGTTCAGGTGGCGGCGGGCGTGATGCAGCATGCGCGCCGCTGGCTGCGTCCTGAATCCGGCATGAGCAACCATGCCTTGCTGGTGGCGGGCGGCGCAGCCGGCATTGCGGCGGCCTTCAACGCGCCACTGGCGGGGGTGGTGTTTGCCATCGAGGAGCTTTCAAGCAAGCTGGAGTCGCGCAACAGCGGCCTGATCATCACGGCCATCGTGCTGGCCGGCCTGATGGGGGTTTCGACCTTTGGCAACATCACCTATTTCGGCGTCATCAAGGTGCCGATCCTGGGCTGGAATGCGCTCTTTCCCGGTCTGATGGTGGCGCTGGCCTGCGGCCTGCTCGGCGGCGTTTTTGCACGCCTGATGGCGATTTCGCTGACCGGCTCGTCACCCGACCGCTTCAGCCGGTGGCGCAGCCTGCACCCGGTGCGCTTTGCCGCCGCCGGCGGCCTGGCGATTGCGGTGATCGGACTGGTCAGCGACGGCTCGACCTTTGGCGCGGGCTCGCACGCTGTCACGCAGATGCTGGCAGGCCAGGCCGATATACCGTCGCTGTATGTATTGCTCAAGTTCATTGCCACCTGGCTGGCCGCCTGGTGCGGCGTACCCGGCGGCATTTTTGCGCCCGCCTTGTCGATAGGCGCCGGCGTGGGCAGCAACATTGCCCTGCTCACGGCGCCCGACATCAGCGCCGCGTTGATCGCCATCGGCATGGCCGCCTTCTTGGCGGCTGTCACGCAGGCGCCGCTGACGGCGTTCATCATCGTGATGGAAATGGTCGATGGCCGCGCCATGGTGCTCAGCCTGATGATGGCGGCCATGCTGGCCAGCCTGCTGTCGCGCATGATCAGCCGGCCGCTGTACGCCACGCTGGCCGAACACATGATTGCCGGCCTGCAGCCGCCGCCGCCGGCTGCCGTTCCAGCCGAAGCGCCGCAGGCGCGCTGAAACTCAGGCCGGAATGGGTCGGGCCCTGGCGGGCTGGACCGGCATCATCCGCCAGGCCACCGCCAGCCAGAGCAACGACAGCGCGGTGGTCGAGACAAACAGGCCTGGCGCCCCACCCCACTTGAGCATCGCCCCACCCAGTGCGCCACCGGCAAACAGCCCCAGCGACTGCGAGGTGTTGTACAACCCCAGCGCTGCGCCCCGGCTGGAGGCATGGGCCAGGCGTGACACCAGACTCGGCTGGCTGGCCTCCAGCACATTGAAACTGCAAAAAAACAGCAGCAGCAAGCCGCCCAGCATCCACAGCGATGGCGCCGCGCCGCCGGCCGCCATGGCCATGCAAAGAAAACCCAGTTGCACCAGCGCCAGCAGGGCAATCGCGGCCAGCAGCACGGCACGCAGGTGGCCGCGCCGCTCCAGCGGAAACAGCGTGCCGCCCATCACCACGAACGACGCCAGCACCGCCGGCAGATACACCTGCCAGTGCAGCGCCTTGAGCAGCCCGGCCTGCACCAGCAGCGCCGGCACCGCCACCCACATGGACAGCTGCACCGCATGCAGCACGAACACGCCAAAGTTCAGGCCCAGCATGTCGCCGCGCCGCAGCACATCGGCAACGCCGCCGCGCGCCATGTCCTGGTGCAGCAACGGCTCGGGCGGCACCAGCCACAGCACCATGACGATGCCGGCCAGCGCCAGCACGCCTGTCAGCACGAACAGGCCACTCAACCCGATGCGGGCATTGAGCGCCGGCGCCAGCACCAGCGACACGGCAAACATCAGTCCGATGCTGCCGCCGACCAGCGCCATGGCCTTGGTGCGGACCTCGTCGCGCGTCTGGTCGGCCAGCAGCGCGGTGACGGCGGCAGAGATCGCGCCCGCGCCCTGCAATGCCCGGCCCGCCAGCAGCCAGTTCAGGTCGGGTGCGGCAGCTGCGACAAAGCTGCCCAGCGCAAACACCATCAGCCCGGCCACGATCACCCGTTTGCGGCCCAGCCGGTCCGACGCCAGGCCAAAAGGAATCTGCAGTAGCGCCTGCGTCAGCCCGTAAATGCCCATCGCCAAGCCAACTTTGGCCGGGTCGTCACCGCCCGGATAGCGTGCCGCTTCCAGCGCAAACACCGGCAACACCAAAAACAGGCCCAGCATGCGCAGCGCAAAAATCGACGCCAGCGAGAAGCTGGCGCGCCGCTCCAGGGCGGTCATGGGAAAAGAAGGGGCTGCAGAAGACACGGTGAAGGAGTCTCAAAAGTGGAAAATTACCGCAAACAGCCGTGGCCTTAACGCATGGCAGCCGTGCCTGAAAAGCGTCTTCACACAAGCACAGAAAGCTCGATGAATGGCCTGGACAAGGCCCCGTATTGTGCTTGATACCCGGCGGCGGCACTGCCCGCAAGCCGGCTCAGGTCTATGATCGAAAGTTTTTCTGGCGCTGCAACCCTGTGAACTTTCCCAACGACAGCAAACCCCTGACTTCCCTGCCCGCGCTTGACCCCGCCATCATGCCTTCAGACGCACATGCAGCCGCCGAAGACCAGGCAATCCAGGCTTTTGAGCGGGCAGCCCGGCCCACAGGCCATGGCGCGCAGGCCATCAGCATTCGGGGGGCGCGCACGCACAACCTGAAAAACATCGACCTCGACATTCCGCGCAACCAGCTGGTCGTCATCACCGGCCTTTCCGGCTCAGGCAAGTCGAGCCTGGCGTTTGACACGCTGTATGCCGAGGGCCAGCGCCGCTATGTCGAAAGCCTGTCGACCTATGCGCGGCAGTTTTTGCAGCTGATGGACAAGCCCGACGTGGACATGATCGAAGGCCTGTCGCCGGCGATTTCCATCGAGCAAAAAGCCACCAGCCACAACCCGCGCTCCACCGTCGGCACCGTGACCGAGATCCATGACTACCTGCGCTTGCTGTATGCCCGCGCCGGCACGCCGTTTTGCCCGGTGCATGACCTGCCGCTGCAGGCGCAAAGCGTCAGCGAAATGGTCGACACCGTGCTGGCCCTGCCCGAGGACACGCGGCTGATGATCCTGGCGCCCGTGGCACGCGAGCGCAAGGGCGAGTTTGTCGACCTGTTCGAGGCCATGCAGGCGCAGGGCTATGTGCGTTTCCGGGTCGATGGCGCAACCTACGAATTCGACGCGCTGCCCAAGCTCAAGAAAACCGAAAAACACACGATTGACGTGGTGATCGACCGCGTCAAGGTGCGCCTGGACAAAGAAACCGCGCCTGACGTCCCAACCGAAGCCGGCGCGGTGCCGCCACCCGCACTACGGCAGCGACTGGCCGAGAGCTTTGAAGCGGCGTTAAGGCTGGCCGATGGCCGGGCGCTGGCGCTGGAAATGGATTCGGGCCAGGAACACCTGTTCAGCGCCAAGTTTTCCTGCCCGGTCTGCAGCTATTCGCTCAGCGAGATGGAGCCGCGCCTGTTTTCCTTCAACTCGCCGGTCGGCGCCTGCCCGTGCTGCGACGGCCTGGGACACAGCGACTTTTTCGATCCGGCGCGGATCGTGGCCTTTCCATCGCTGAGCCTGGCCAGCGGCGCGGTCAAGGGCTGGGACCGGCGCAATGCCTATTATTTTTCGATGCTGGAGAGCCTGGCGGCGCATTACCGGTTCGACATCGACACGGCGTTTGAAGACCTGCCCGAGAACGTGCAACAGGTGGTGCTGCACGGCTCGGGCGAAGAAGAGATCAAGTTCAGCTACCTGATGGATACGGGCGAAAAAGCCGGAAAAAAGGTCAGCAAGAAGCATCCGTTCGAAGGCATCATCACCAACTTCGAGCGCCGCTACAGCGAAACCGACTCCGCCGTGGTGCGCGACGACCTGGCCCGCTACCGCAGCGTGCAGCCCTGCCCCGACTGCGGCGGCACGCGGCTGCGGCGCGAAGCGCGCCATGTCTACCTGGTCGGCACATCAAAAGGTGACGCGCAACCCAGCCGCAAGGCGATTTACGAAGTCAGCCACAGCACCCTGCGCGAAAGCTTCCACTACTTCAGCACCTTGACGATGCAGGGCGCGAAGGCCGAGATTGCCGCCAAGGTGGTGCGCGAAATCGGCCTGCGGCTGAAGTTCCTCAACGACGTGGGTTTGAACTACCTGAGCCTGGACCGCAGCGCCGAGACGCTGTCGGGCGGCGAGTCGCAGCGCATCCGGCTGGCGTCGCAGATCGGCTCGGGCCTGACCGGCGTGATGTATGTGCTCGACGAGCCCAGCATCGGCCTGCACCAGCGCGACAACGACCGGCTGATCGGCACGCTCAAGCATTTGCGCGACATTGGCAACAGCGTGCTGGTGGTCGAGCACGACGAGGACATGATCCGCGCCGCCGACCACGTCATCGACATGGGGCCGGGTGCTGGCATTCATGGCGGTCGCGTCATGGCGCAGGGAACGTTTGCGCAGGTGCAGGCGAATCCCGACTCGCTGACCGGAAAATACCTGGCGGGCACGCTGAAGATCGCCGTGCCCAAGCACCGAACGCCGTGGCTGCCGACGGTCAAGAACGCCCGCGCGTTCGATCAGAGCAAGTCGCGCTTTGCGCCCAGTCCGGCGGCCGAACGCCGCGCAGCGCGTGAAGCTGCACACCAAGCGACGCTGGGCGACATGCAGGCGCTGCGCGTGGTCAATGCCACCGGCCACAACCTGCAGGGCGTGAGCGTCGAGTTTCCGGTCGGCCTGCTGACCTGCGTGACCGGCGTGTCGGGCTCGGGCAAATCCACGCTGGTCAACGACACGCTGTACGCCGCCGTTGCCCGCACGCTTTACCGCGCGCATGAAGAGCCGGCGCCACACGAAGCCATCGAGGGCATCGAGCATTTCGACAAGGTCATCAACGTCGACCAGTCGCCGATTGGCCGCACGCCGCGCAGCAACCCAGCCACCTACACCGGCCTGTTCACGCCGATCCGCGAGCTGATGGCCGAGATGAACACCGCGCGCGAACGCGGCTACGGCGCCGGGCGCTTCAGCTTCAACGTGGCCGGCGGGCGCTGCGAAGCCTGCCAGGGCGACGGCATGGTGAAAGTCGAAATGCACTTTTTGCCCGACGTGTACGTGCCCTGCGACGTCTGCAAGGGCATGCGCTACAACCGCGAAACGCTCGAAGTCCAGTACAAGGGCAAGAACATCGCGCAAATCCTTGACCTCACGGTGGAGCTGGCGGCCGAATTCTTCAAGGCCGTGCCGACGATTGCGCGCAAATTGCACACGCTGCTGGATGTGGGCCTGAGCTACATCAAGCTCGGCCAGTCGGCGACCACGCTGTCGGGCGGCGAAGCGCAGCGGGTGAAACTCGCGCTGGAGCTGAGCAAACGCGACACCGGCCGCACGCTCTACATCCTGGACGAGCCGACCACCGGCCTGCACTTTGCCGACATCGACCTGCTGCTCAAAGTGCTGCACCAGCTGCGCGATGCCGGCAACACCATCGTCGTGATCGAACACAACCTGGACGTGATCAAGACCGCCGACTGGCTGATCGACATGGGGCCGGAAGGCGGCGCCGGCGGCGGCATGGTGGTGGGCGTGGGCACGCCTGAAGACATTGCCGCCAACCCTGACAGCCATACCGGGCATTACCTGGCGCGCCTGCTATAGGCTTTGCCGGGCACTGTGTTTGGCTGTTTTTCAACGCTAAAACAGCAACTTACAGTAACACCACATCAAACCGTCATGAAAAGGCCAGAAACTCCTGTATTTCATACCATGGGAGATTTTGATGACCTTTTTTGCCCAGACAAATTACCTCAAGCTGTCCGTGACGGCCAGCGCGATGCTGCTGGCGCTGTCGGCTTGCGGCGGTGGCGACGACCCCCTGCCCGCAGTGCAACCCTTCAAAACCCTGGCCAATGTGCAGCCGCTGGTGATTGCGCACCGGGGTGCCTCGGGCGCACTGCCTGAAGAAACGCTTGAGGCGTATGCCCGTGCCATTGACCTGGGTGCCGACGTGGTCGAGCCAGACCTCGTTTCCACCAAAGACGGCGTTTTGATTGCCCGGCACGACCCGAACCTGGACTTCAGCACCGATGTCGCCAAACGCCCCGAATTTGCCAGCCGAAAAAAAACCACGACAGTCGATGGCGAAACCCAGACGGGCTGGTTTGCCAGCGACTTCACACTGGCCGAGATCAAGACACTGGGCGCCCTGATCACCGACAGCGAGCGCGACCAGAGCAACAACGGCAAGTTCAAGGTCATCACCTTCCAGGAATTGATCGACCTGGTCAAAACCCGCAGCACGCAACTGGGCCGCACGATTGCCGTCTACCCCGAAACCAAGAACCCAAGCTACCACCGCGCCCTGGGGCTGCCACTGGAAGACAAGCTCATCGCGGCCATCACCGCCGCCGGCTGGAACAACAAGACCTCGCCGGTCTATGTTCAAAGCTTTGAGCCTGGCAGCCTGAAAGAGATGAAAACCAAGGGCTTGCAGGCCAAGCTCATCCAGTTGATCGATGCAGACGACTACGACCTGAAAACCGGCAAACTGACCTACGCCGCACCTTATGACCGCCCCTATGACTGGACGCTGAGCGGCGACACCCGCTTGTTCAGTGCCATGGTCACGCCGGCGGGCCTGGCTGAAATCAAGACCTACGCCGACGGCATCGGTCCGTGGAAGCCCTACATCGTGCCGGTCAAGGGCGCGCTGGACGCGGCCGGCAACCTGCGCGATGTCAACGGCGATGGCAAGGTCAACTACAACGACGCCAGCAGCCAACCGCCCACCACGCTGATTGCCGACGCCCACAAGGCCGGCCTGTTCGTGCATGCCTACACCTTTCGCAACGAACAGCGCCGCCTGGCTTTTGACTACAACAAGGATCCGAAGGCCGAGTACCTGCAGTTTTACCGCCTGGGACTGGACGGCGTGTTCAGCGACTTCCCCGACACCGCCCTTGAGGCGCGCGCCAGTTACTTGCGGGAACTGGGCCGCTGAACGCCGGCTGGCTTATCTGGTGATTTTTTCATCCGCCGCGTTTTCGCTCTGAACCCTCTTGCTGAAGTACAACCGGGTCAGCATGGTGACGGCATTCAATTTCATGATTCCGGCGTTCGGCACCGTGCTGTCGGCGCTGTTCCTGGACGAGAAAATCCTGGAGTGGAAAAACGTCGCTGCGCTGGGACTGGTGTGCATGGGCATCTGGCTGGTGACCAAGGAAGAAAACCCAGCGCTGGCAGTCCCAACGAGATGTGCGGTCAAACTTTGACAAATTTTAGGGCTTTAGCGCAATACTGGCAAGCGTTTTCAGCTATATTTTAAATAGCACGCTACGGTAAATTCGAGAAGCTTGCAGGCATGATTCCTGCATCCTTTGCAGTACGATCAACATTCGTTCGACACCGGTTGACCCACGCAAAGGAATTCATCTTGGCCACTTCGTCACTTCCCTCTTTTCCGCTGTCCCGCCGCGTGCTGTGCGCCACCGCTGCGGCCGGGCTGCTGCTGTGCCACGGCGCGGCTGCGCTGGCCGCCACGCCCAAGGACACACTGGTGGTGGCCTTTGCGTTTGACGACATCATCACGATGGACCCCGCAGAAGCGTTTGAGCTGTCAGCCGGCGAAGTCATGGGCAACACCTACGACCGGCTGGTGCGGCTCGATGTGAACGACCCGTCCAAGCTGATCGGCGATGTGGCCAAGTCCTGGGCCGTGTCCCCGGATGGCAAGACCTACACCTTCGAGATCAAGCCCGGTCTGAAGTTTGCCTCCGGCAATGCGCTGACGGCGGACGAAGTGGCCTGGTCGCTGCACCGGGCGGTCAGCCTGGACAAGTCGCCGGCCTTCATCCTGACGCAGTTTGGCTTCAGCAAGGACAACGTCAAGGAGAAAATCAAGGCCACCGGCCCCCTGAGCCTGACGCTGGAGACCGACAAGGCGTATGCGCCGACCTTCGTGCTTAACTGCCTGACGGCCAACATCGGCGCCATTGTCGACAAGAAACTGCTGCTGACCAAGGAACAAGGCGGCGACTGGGGCTACGGCTGGCTGAAAACCAACTACGCTGGATCCGGCCCGATGAAGCTGCGCGAGTGGCGGGCCAACGAGATCGTGGCGCTGGAGCGCAATGACAACTACCACGGCCCCAAGCCGCCCATGGCCCGCGTGATCTACCGCCATGTCAAGGAGGCGGCCACCCAGCGCCTGCTGCTGGAAAAAGGCGACATCGACATTGCCCGCAACCTGAGTCCGCAAGACATTGCCGCCGTCAGCACCAACAAGGACATCAAGCTCACTTCGGCGCCCAAAGGCACGGTGTACTACATCAGCCTGAACCAGAAAAACCCGACGCTGGCCAAGCCCGAGGTGCGCGAAGCCCTGAAATGGCTGGTCGATTATTCGGCCATCGGCGACACGCTGATCAAGAACATCGGCGTGGTGCACCAGAACTTCCTGCCCATCGGCCTCTTGGGCGCGAGCAAGGACAACCCGTACAAGCTTGACGTGGCCAAGGCCAAGGCGCTGCTGGCCAAGGCCGGTGTGCCGAACGGCTTCAAGGTGACGATTGACATGCGCACCGTTCAGCCGGTGCAGGGCATCACAGAAGCCTTCCAGCAGAGCGCCAAGCTGGCGGGCATTGAGGTGGAAATCATTCCCGGCGACGGCAAGCAGGTGCTGACCAAGTACCGGGGCCGCACGCACGACATGTACATCGGCCAGTGGGGCTCTGACTACTGGGACCCGCACTCAAACGCCGACACCTTCACCCGTAACCCCGACAACGCCGACGACGCCAAGGCCAAGCCGCTGTCGTGGCGCAATGCCTGGGCGATTCCGGAGCTGACCAAGCAATCGGATGCCGCCGTGCTGGAGCGCGATGCCGGCAAGCGCAAGGCGATGTACGAAGAACTGCAGTCCGAATTCCGCAAGACCAGCCCGTTCATCATGCTGTACCAGCAGACCGAAGTCGCCGCCTACCGCAGCAATGTGGACGGCCTGAAGCTTGGGCCCACGTTTGACACCAACTACATGTTCAAGGTCGCCAAGCGCTAACCCGGCGACTTGCAGTTTTGGCAGTTCCTGATTCCCTCACCCTAGGCGCGGCGCCGCTGTCTGCGGCCCAGTCATCCCGCCCCTCAAACCACGTCCGCCACCTGAAGGCCCTCGGGCGCTTTCTGGTGGTGATTGGGCTCACCTACCTGGGCCTGCTGGCGGTGACGTTTTTCATCGGCCGGGTGATTCCGGTCGACCCTGTGCTGGCGATGGTCGGCGACAACGCGCCGCCGCATGTGGTGGCCCGCGTGCGCGAGGAAATGGGGCTGAACAAGCCGCTATACACGCAGTTTTACATCTACCTGCGCAAGGTGCTGAGTGGCGATTTTGGCGTCTCGGTGCTGACCGCCAACCCGGTGATGCAGGACATTCGCCGCACCTTTCCTGCAACGATGGAACTGGCCAGCCTGGGCATCTTGTTCGGCGCGGGACTGGGCGTGCCGCTGGGCGTGTGGGCGGCAGTGCGGCGCGGCAAGCTGGTTGACCAGGTGGTGCGCGTCATCGGGCTGGTGGGGTATTCGGTGCCGATCTTCTGGCTCGGTCTGATGGGGCTGGTGCTGTTTTACGCCAAGCTGGACTGGGTCGGCGGGCCGGGGCGCATCGACGTGGTTTATGAATACACGCTGGTCCCTAGCACCGGCTTTTTGCTGCTGGACACCGCGATGGCGGGCGAGTGGGACGCTTTTGGCAACGCGCTGTCGCACTTGATTTTGCCGGCGTCGCTGCTGGGCTACTTTTCGCTGGCCTACATCAGCCGCATGACGCGCTCGTTCATGCTCAACGAGTTGGCGCAGGAATACGTGGTGGCGGCGCGCGCGAAGGGCCTGTCGGAGGCGCGCATCATCTGGCGCCATGCGCTGCGCAATGCCATGGTGCCGCTGGTGACGGTGATTGCGCTGTCGTATGCCGGCCTGCTCGAAGGCTCGGTGCTGACAGAAACCGTGTTTGCCTGGCCGGGGCTGGGCCTGTACATCACCAACTCGCTGCAGAACGCCGACATGAACGCGGTGCTGGGCGGCACCATCGTGGTGGGCTCGGTCTTTATCGGCCTGAATTTGCTGTCCGACCTGCTCTACACCCTGCTGGACCCGAGGACGCGCACGCGATGAACGAGACGACGCTTTCAAAACCTGAAAGTCTGCACCAGTGGTTGATGTCGGACCGGCCCCTGTCGCGCCGCCAGGCGGCACTGGGCCGGGCTTACGGCGGCTGCCGTACCTTTGCGCGCAACCGGCTGGCAATGGTCGGGCTGGTGATCGTGCTGGCCCTGATTCTGGTGGCAATCTTTGCCGACTTGCTGGCGCCCTACTCGGCCTATATCGGTGATTTGCGCACCACGCGGCTGCTGCCGCCGTCATGGGCGCACTGGATGGGCACCGACGACCAGGGGCGCGACATTTTGTCGCGGCTGATTCACGGTTCGCGCATCACGCTGTTCGTGGTGGTGCTGGTCGCCGTGCTGGCCGCGCCGCTCGGGCTGCTGGTCGGCACCGTGGCGGGGTATGCGGGCGGGCTGGTCGATGCCTGCTTGATGCGCATCACCGACATTTTTCTGGCGTTTCCGCGCCTGATTCTGGCGCTGGCGTTTGTCGCCGCGCTCGGCCCCGGCATCGAAAACGCGGTGATCGCGATTGCCATCACGTCCTGGCCGCCCTACGCGCGCATGGCGCGGGCCGAAACGCTGACGATTCGCCAGACCGACTACATTGCCGCCGTGCAGTTGCTGGGCGCGTCGCCGTGGCGCATCGTGCTGCGGCACATCATGCCGCTGTGCGTGTCGTCGGTGATTGTTCGCGTCACGCTGGACATGGCGGGCATCATTTTGACCGCTGCCGGGCTGGGCTTTCTGGGCCTGGGCGCGCAGCCACCGATGCCCGAATGGGGCGCGATGATTGCCAACGGCCGGCTCTATGTGCTCGACCAGTGGTGGGTGGCGGCGGCACCCGGCGCGGCGATTTTTGTCGTCAGCCTGGCGTTCAACCTGCTGGGCGACGGCTTGCGCGATGCGATGGACCCGAAGGCTGCCAGATGAGCACGAATCCCCTGCTGGTCGTCGAGGATTTGCGCGTGGCGTTTCCGGGACGCGACGGCGGCATGGTCGAAGCCGTGCGCGGCGTGTCGTTCACGCTGGGCCGCGAGCGACTCGGCATCGTCGGCGAATCGGGTTCTGGCAAGTCGCAAACCGGCCGCGCCATTCTGGGCCTGACCGCACCCGAAGGCCGCATCTCGGCGAAGCGGCTTGAATTTGGCGGCGTTGATCTGCTGAATTGCCCGCCCAAGCAGCGCCGGGCCTTGCGCGGTGGGCGCATCGCGATGGTGCTGCAGGACCCGAAGTTTTCGCTCAATCCGGTCATGACCATCGGCGCGCAGATTGTCGAGACGCTGCAGGCGCATACCCGCGTGTCGAGTCGTGAAGCCAAAAAGCGCGCACTGGCTGCGCTCGAATCGGTGCGCATCGACAACGCGGAGCGCGTCTACAAGCTGTATCCGCACGAAGTCTCGGGCGGCATGGGCCAGCGGGCGATGATTGCCATGATGCTGATTGCCGAGCCCGATATTTTGATTGCCGACGAGCCGACGTCAGCGCTCGATGTCACCGTGCAGTTGCAGGTGCTGTCGATCCTTGATGCCCTGGTGGTCGAGCGCGGCATGGGCCTGATCCTGGTGTCGCACGACTTGCGGCTGGTGTCGTCGTTTTGCGACCGCATTCTGGTGATGTACGCCGGCCGCGTGGTGGAAAAACTGGCGGCGGGCGGCCTGGCCCATGCGCAGCATCCGTATACGCGCGGGTTGATGGCGTGCTTGCCGCAACTCGGCATGTCCACGCATCCGCTGGCAACGCTGGACCGCCGGCCGGAGTGGGCGCTGTGAGCACGCACACATCCCTGGGCCTGGACGTTGGCCACCTGCGCGTCAGTTTTGACGGCTTCGTCGCCGTCGCCGACACGTCGTTTCGCGTCGCGCCGGGTGAAAGCTTCGGCATCGTCGGCGAATCGGGCTCAGGCAAATCGACGGTGCTGCGCGCCATCTGCGGGCTGGCGCCTAAGGAATCGGGCACGGTGCAGCTGACCGGCGACAGCACAAGCCATGCGCCCGGCAGCAAGGCGTTTCGCCGCCGTGTGCAGATGGTGTTCCAGGACCCGTACGGCTCGCTGCACCCGCGCCAGACGGTGGACCGGCTGCTGGCCGAACCGCTGGCGATTCACGGCATTGGTGACGCTGAAACGCGCATTGAACGCGCGCTCGATGAAGTCGGACTCGGGCAGGGTTTTCGCTTTCGCTACCCGCACCAGTTGTCGGGCGGACAGCGCCAGCGCATCGCCATTGCGCGGGCGTTGATTCTGGAGCCGCAGATTTTGCTGCTGGACGAGCCCACGTCGGCACTCGATGCGTCAGTGCAGGCCGAGGTGCTGAACCTGCTCGAAGACCTGCGCCAGCGCCGCAACCTGACCTTCATCATGGTCAGCCACGACTTGGCGGTGGTGACGCATTTATGCGAACGGCTGATGGTGATGCAGCGCGGCCAGACGGTAGAAGTTGTGGCGTCCAGCGACCTGGCTGCCCACCGCGTGACCGAGCCTTATACGCTGAGCCTGATGCAGGCGTCGTCAGGCTTCCAGCGTGCGTCCGGGACGGTCTGATCCGGCAGTGCCTGCCTGCAAGAGCGGCGTCAAATGCTCCTGATTAAATAGCGGGTTATGCATACTGGGCAAGCGCCACAGGCATTATTTTCTCAAATTTTGTTACTACTCAGGTCGCTTTACAGGTTAAAGCGCAATACATCAGCCCTTGTCATCCCGGGCTTGACCCGGGAACCATGACTTCTCCCCGTTGGGGTCATGAATTGCGGATCTCCGGATCAAGCCCGGGGCAGGAAAAGTCCGCAACACGCCACAGGCCTTGACTTTTTTCCTGACGACGGCCCACAGCGCAGGGCTGGCAGGCGGCCAAGGCACTGCCGATTTTTTTTACAGACGCCGACCCAGCAGCAGGCCCAGCACCGCGCCGACACCTGCCGCCACGCCAATGGCGGTCCATGGCGACTCATGCACATAGTCGTCGGCGGCATGGGCGGCTTCGCGGGTGCGGGCGAGCAGTGCTTCTTCGGCATCGATCAGCCGGAACTTGGCTTCACGCAGGCGGTTCTCAATGCGGCTGCGCAGCTTGGCCATCTTTTCTCCGGCCTGGTCTGCCGTGGCCGACAAGGTTTCTTCGGCGTCGGATATTTCCGAGCGGATGGCGGAAACCAGTCGTTCCTGTGTCTGAACCAGGGTGGGGCTGTCGTTGGACATGAATGAACCTTTCAAAAAAAGTAGCTGAATTTTTAAAAGGTTAGCAGATTCGCCACGGCCTGCAGACATTCCGGTTCAAATTTCCATGCAGCAGACCCTGGGTTGCACGCACGTTGTAAACGAAATTCAGCGATGCTCTCCTCACTGCTCAATTCAATAACCGCAGGTGAGGAATAATCCGCAAGCCCATTGACTTGCTGCCGACCTTCCGGAACTTCCTTTGTCGACCTCTATTTTTACACCCACCATGCCCGCCTTTTCACAGCCGCTGCGCATCTTTACACCTGCACCTGCCCGCTGCGGCGGTCAGTCTTGAACGCCGCGCGCCTGAGCGGCCGTGATCTGGCGGCTGCGCTGGTCGTGGTGCTGGTGTGGGGCGTGAATTTTGTCGCGATGAAATTCGCCCTGCACGACTTCACTCCGTTCCAGCTGGGCGTCGCCCGGTTCACTTTCGCCTTGCTGCCACTGGCGCTGTTCATCAAGCCGCCGCAGGTGCCGTGGAAATGGGTGGTGCTGTACGGCTTGTTCCAGGGGGTTGGGCAATTCGGCATTCTGTTTATCGCGCTGAAAATCGGCATGACGGCGGCGCTGGCATCGGTGCTGCTGCAGACGCAGGTATTTTTTACCGCGCTGTTTGGTTTTGTGCTGCTGCAGGAGCGCGCCAGCCGGCCGCTGCAGGCGGGCATGGTGCTGGCGGCGCTGGGTCTGGCTTGCTTTGGCTACAACTATGCCAGCCCGGGCGCAGCCGTTGACACCACGGTCGCCGGTTTTGCGCTGACGCTGTGCGCCGCCGCCATGTGGGCAGCGTCGAACATCGTGGCCCGGCAGTTGCGCAAAGTCTCCAGCCACTACTCGACGATTGCCTTTGTGGTCTGGAGTGGCGGCGTGGCCATCCTGCCCTTCATGGCGCTGTCGTGGGCCTTTGACGACCCGGCGGTGCGCTGGCAGTGGCTTGAGGCAGGATGGACCAGCTGGCTGTCCATCGCCTACCTGGGCTGGGTGGCCACGGTGGTGGGCTACAGCCTGTGGACCGGCCTGCTCAGGCGCCACCCGGCCAACCGTGTCTCGCCTTTTGGCCTGGGCGTGCCAGTGGTGGGACTGGCCGCCGGCATGGGGGTGCTGGGCGAGACCGTCACGCCATGGCAGTGGGCCGGCATTGCGCTGCTGGTGGCGGCGCTGGCCTGCGTCATGCTGGGGGGACGGATCATGCAGCGTTGAGGCTTGGGTTTAGCGCCTGACGGTGGCAGACACGCTTTTGCGGCCTCGTCCGACAGGCACGAAATTTCCGCCTGCCTAAGCTGAAGGCCTTATGCAAAATGAACCAACCATCCCCACCAAAATTCCGACGCTCAAACAAGTGAAGGAATTTGACGAAAGCAGGCCCGGTTTTCCCGGCGAGCACTGGCTGGTGCTCGGCGCTGGTGTCGCTGTGCTGATGGCGTCCCGCCGCAGCCGGTCATTTTTAATGCGCACGGCGGGTTCGACGCTGGGCAGTGCCCTGCTCTACCGCGCGGCCAGTGGCCGGGACGGACTGAGCAAGGCGCTTCGTTTCCTGCCTGGCGGCTTTTTGACCGGCAGACGTTGACACCAGTAACGGCTTGCCTGCCTGCCTGGTCACGACAGGCATCCAGCGGTCAACGCATCACAAGGGACGGCGGCGGGCGAAACGAACCACGGTGACGCCGGGTTTTGCCTGGCGCACCGAAGGCATGACCAGAACGCAATCGTCGTAAGGCGTGGTCACGGGTTCTGAGCCATTCCAGCCGATCACCGTGCCTGCCTTGGCAATGCATTCAAGTCCTTGAAAAGGCTGGGTGAAACGAAAGTCTGCGCTCCGGGCCACCACCGGACCGGTCACTTCGAGCGCCCACTGGCGTTCGCAATCGCCCTGCAGCCAACCCGGCAAAAGCTGCTGCAATGCGTCCCCTGGGAGCGTTCCGGCTGCTTGCAGGAAACGCACACACATGTCTTGCGCCACGGTGCGGCTGGACATATCGCCATGAAAGCCACACTCGATGAGCACCGAGCGCGTGCCGTTGTCACTGCCATCGCTGTCCATCTCGCCAAAGCGGCCATGGTCGCGCATGCGCACGCCGTCCTGATGGCCGGGATCAATCACCATGTGCCCGGGGCTGCGCAGCACACGCGCCAGCGCCAGGTTGCGCGCCTGCATGCCCACCACCAGCAACGGCGCGGCCGGCTCATGCATGCTGTGGATGTCCAGCAGCCAGTCGGCCTGCGCAACGAAAGGCTGGAGTTCCCGGGCGCGGCGCCGCTCCTGGGTGTCACTGGATTGCAGCCGCTCGGCTGACCACTGGCGGTTCAGGTCCTCGTCCACAAAACGCGACGCGTCATGGTTGCCCGCATCAAAGCGGTCGAACGCGGCGAGGTTGCAAAATGCCAGCGTCAGTTTTCCCTGTTGCGGCCGCACACCGGCTTCGAGCATGCCTTTGAGTGCCCAAGCGCCGCACAGTTCGTTGCCATGAATCAGCGCGCTGATCAGGACATGGCGACCGGGCAGGCCGGAGTCGAAATGCCAGACGCCTTCTGTGCCGGTGTTGCCGGCGCGCCAGGCAGAGAGGTCAGGCGTGGAGAGGTCAAATTGCAGCGGGGTGGTCATTCTTTGATCTTTGCAAACTCAACAATCTTTTTGTACTTGGCCGTTTCCTCTGCCAGGAACTTGGGCATGTCCACCTTGAGCGTGGAAACGGTCGAGCCCGAGTCTTCGAGCTTCTTGCGCAGTTCAGGCGCTTGCAGCGCGTCATTCAAGGCTTTTTTGAGTTTGCTGGCCACGGCCTCGGGCAGCTGCGCCGGGCCCATCAGTGCAAACCAGAGGTTGATATCGATGCCTTTGAGCTTGGGGTTTTCGGCCAGCGCCGCGATGTCGGGGGTCGTTGCCGAGCGCTTGGACTCTGTGGTGCCCAACGCCATCACCTTGCCGCTGCGAATGTACGGCAAGGCACTGGAAAGGGCAAAAATGCCGTAATCGATGTTGTTGCCCAGCAGGTCGTTGAGCAGCGGCGCCACGCCGCGATAAGGAATATGGGTCATGAACAGGCCGCCCTGGTCCTTCACCATTTCACCGGCCAGGTGCAGCGCCGTGCCGACGCCGGAGCTGCCATAGCTGTATTTGCCGGGATTGCCTTGCACCACTTTCAGGAACTGGTCCACCGTCTTGACGCCGGATTGGGCCGAAGCGACCAGCACCATGGGCTGCGTGGCAATCAGGCCGATGGGGGTGAAATTCTTGAGTTCGTATTTGACGCTGCCCGAGACCAGCCGGCTGATGGCAATCTCGTTGCTCGCACCTGCCAGCAAGGTGTAACCGTCGGGTGCAGCGTTGGCGACTTTTTGCGCACCAATCGCACCGCCAGCGCCGCCCACGTTGTCGATGATCACCGGCACACCCAACCTGCGCGACAGCTCTATCCCCAACGTGCGCCCGGTCAAATCGGTGCTGCCGCCGGGCGGATAGCCCACCACGATGGTGATGGGCTTGTTCGGATAGTCATCGGGTTGTGCCGCTGCAGGCCATGCCGCAAGCGCCACCACGGCCCCAGCCAGCAGCGCAGGGACAGCTTTGCGCGCAAAAATAAAAGCGGTCATTTGGCTCCTGATAGTGATTGAATACTTTCATTATCAGGACGCCATTTCCCTGCGCTGTGCTGCTTTGGCACACGCTGTGGCCGTTTTGGCAGAGCCGCTCAGTGTTGCGTCATCGCTTGCCAGAGCGCTTCGGCCAGCGCATTCATGCGCCGCTTGGCGCGGTAAACCCGCACATCGAACCGCACGTCCAGATGGCCGTCGCCCAGCACCGCCAGTTGCCCCGACTGGCAAACACCGGCAACCGTCGACCAGGGCAGCCACGCCACGCCCAGCCCCCTGAGCGCATATTCAAAGACCGTGTCGGCCGAGTCGCATTCGATCACGCGCTGCAAATGCGGCGCATGCGGATTGTTGGCCAGATGGTCTTCGACCAGGCGTCCGAGGGCCAGCGCTGCGCCATAGGCCAGATAGGGTGTCGCGGCATTTCCGCCGAATTGGTATTGGCCCTGGCCCTGCGCATCGGCCCGCGTCACAGGCACCAGCTTGTCCTGCGCCAGCGTGAAGTGGGCGTATTGCCTGGCGTTGAGCCGCAATGCGAGCAGGGGGTGATGGTAGGTCAGCATGAAGTCGGCCTCGCCGCGCTCCAGCATTTGCGCTGTCTCGGTCAGCGAGCGGGTCAGGATGCGCAGATCGCCCTGCGCCAGCAGCGGTTTGACGCGCTGCAGCAGGTCGGCCAGCAGCGTGCGCGCCAGCGTGCGGCCCGTCGCCAGCGTCACCGTGCTGGCCTGGCGACCGGCGGCGTCAAGCAGCTCGCCGCGCGCGTGGTCCAGGTTGCCAACCATTTGCTGCGCGTTTTCCTGCAAGCTGGCCCCAGCCGCTGTAAGGGTGACAGGGCCGTTGCCACGCTCGATCAGCGGCGTACCGGCCCAGGCCTCCAGCGCTTTGATGCGCCGGCCAAAGGCCGGATGCGTGACACAACGCAACTCGGCCGCGCGGCTGAAACTGCGCGTTTGCGCCAGCACCACGAAATCTTGCAGCCACTTGAATTGCATGGCGGTCAAGCGGCAGCAGGTCAGGGCCGTGCGGCCTGCAACGTGTCACGTGTCTTGCACGCGGCCTCGCGTGCAGCCACGGCAAAGTCGGCGTCCTGGGACGCATAAATAATGGCCCGCGACGAGTTGACGATGATGGGCGCGTCCGGTCGCCAGCCGGCCTTGACCGTGGCCACGGCGTCGCCGCCCTGCGCGCCGACGCCGGGGATCAGCAGCGGCAGCAAAGGCGCCATGGCGCGCACCTTTTCAATTTCCGCCGGGTAAGTGGCGCCGACCACCAGCCCGAGCTGGCCATTGAGGTTCCACGGGCCTTGCGCCAGCCGGGCGATATGTTCGTACAGCAGCGGCTGGCCTTCGACCGACGCCAGGCGCTGGCTTTGCAGGTCGTCGCCGCCGGGGTTGGAGGTGCGGCAGAGCAAAAAAGCGCCCTTGCCGTGGTACTGCAAATAAGGCGCGACCGAGTCAAAGCCCATGAAGGGCGACAGCGTGACCGCATCGGCGCCGTAGCGCTCGAAGGCCTCGATGGCGTATTGCTCGGCGGTGCTGCCGATGTCGCCGCGCTTGGCATCCAGGATGATGGGCACCTGCGGCGCGCTGCGGCGCATGTGCGCCATCAGGCGCTCTAACTGGTCTTCGGCGCGGTGGGCGGCAAAGTAGGCGATCTGCGGCTTGAAGGCCATCACCAGGTCGGCGGTCGCATCGACGATGGCGGCACAAAAATCGTAGATCCGGTGGGCATCGCCCTTGAGTTTTCCGGGGAACCGCGCCGGGTCGGGGTCCAGCCCGACGCACAGCATGGACTGGTTCTGGCGTTCTGCGGCGCCGAGCATGTCAAGAAAGGTCATGCACTGATTGTAAGAAGCGCAAAGTCACCCTGCGCTTGCTGCCAGGCCCATCGCCAGGCACAGGTCGTCCCACGCCTTGGCCTTGTCCTGCGGGCAGCGCAGCAGGTAGGGCGCGTCATGCGTCACCACGGTGGTACAGCCGTTCAGCACATGCGGCTGGCCGCGCAACTTGCCGAAGGGCTCGCTGGACGCCAGCAGCGCCTGCGCGGCCAGCCGGCCCATGACCAGCACCACATCGGGCTGCGCGTGTTCAACCAGCGCGGCCAGTGCGGCCAGGAATTCGTCCATGGGGCCGGAGATGCTCTGGCGCACCAGCGGCGCAAACAGCACGGCGCCGGCATCGTTGTTCAACCGCGCAGCGCGCAGCATGTTGTCCAGCAGCCGGCCGGCATCGCCCTCAAAAGCCGGCGCCTGCAGCGCAGCCGGCGGCGCCTGCGCCAGCACCAGCCAGCGCGCGCCGCCTGACTGTGCGGTTTCGGCATACAGCTGCTGCGTCGGGCCCAGTCGCCAGCCGGGCTGGTCACTGACCTCGAAGGCGTGGCCGGAAGGCGCGAGCGCGGGTGGCGGCACGGGTGGGGCAGCGCGCGCGGGCTGGGGCGCCGTCGCCGCCTGCCGGGTTGCTGGCGGCGGCGGTGCAGCATCCAACACAGCCCTGTCCGTCTGAAAATTTTGACCAAAACCGGGCTTTGCGCTTGCCAGTTCTGCATTGACAGCTATGATTTCTATAGCTGGTGACACTTCTGCCAGAGGCTGCCAGACGCGCACGCCCATTTCCTGCAGTATGGCGCGCTGGCGCGTGTCTAGGTTCAAGCGCATGGGGGACGGCTTTTCATCAGGATTCACAATTTCAGGCTCATGACGATGGCGTCCTCGCCCCGGGGCGACGCCGGGCTGGCCGGGTAGTAATTTCGCCGCGTGCCGACATGGCGAAACCCATGGCTTTCGTACACGGCCCGAGCGCGGGCGTTGCTGACGCGCGCTTCCAGCCACAGCCACTGCGCGCCCTGCCCGCGCGACCAGACGCCCAGCGCATCGAGCATCACCCGCGCCCAGCCCTGGCCCTGGCAGGCGGGCACCACCGTGATGTTGAGCAGATGCACCTCGTCCACGCCCTTCATGGCGACAAAATAGCCCAGCAGCTCGGGCTGGTCCACCGGGCCGGCGGCCAGCAGTTGCGCCTGGTAGCCGGCCTGCAGCGAATCGAGGAAATTGCGCTCGCTCCACGGCTGCAGGTAAGCGCTGTATTCGGCCTGCAGCACCGCCGGCAGCCAGGCGGGCGTGATGGCTTCAAAGCGGGCTTCGAGCGGCTGGAAGGGTTGAAGGACGGCGTTCATGCGCAGGGCCTGTCAGCTTGGCAGCGGGAGGGTCGCGGCCTGCGCGGCCGCCTTGGCTTGGGCGCGCTCGTCGGTGGTCTGGGCGACCTTGTCGCGCACATACAGCGGCAGCGCCTGCGCGGCATCGATGCACTGGCCGGCAGCGGCCAGTGCGGGCGCCAGGCGCAGCAATGCGGTGGCGGTCGGATAGGCCTCCCTGCACTCCAGCGCGGCCAACGCTGCGGGCAGCCGGCCGGCATACACGCCGAACACATTGCCGGCCAGCAGCTGCGGCGCAGCGCCAGGCACCAGGTTTTCTGGACGGATCAGTTCGCAGCCCTTGATGGAAATGCATAAGCCGCTCCTGAATTCATAGCTCTGCACATACATCTCGTCCATGCGGGCATCGAGCAGCGCCAGGACGCTCAGGGGCGCGTCACTTTCCGCCAGGGCCCCGTCGCGCTGAAAGCGCGCCTCCTCGGCCACGGCCATCAGCGTGTCGATGGGCAGCACCGCAATGCCTGCGCCGTGGTTGGCGCCAAAGGCCAGTCCCTGCGCCACCGCACACGCCGTGCGCAGCCCGGTGAAGGAACCCGGCCCCCGGCCAAAGGCAATCGCGTCGAGCTCGCCCAGCGCCATGCCCGACCCGGCCAGCAACGCCATGATCGCCGGGATCAAGGTGGCCGAGGCTTGCGCGCCGCCCGGGCCGCTGTGCTGCCAGACGCGCGCGCCGTCGGTCACGGCCACCGACAGGCGGTCGGTGCTGGTGTCAAACGCGAGGAATTTAAGAGGTTTAGGCATCAAATAAGGCGTTTACGCAGTTGGGACATGCGCAAGTAGCTATCAAAATCGTAGTAAATAAGCAAAGGCGGTGCGCCAGCCCGCAAACGGCCGGCGCCACGCACCCCGCGATTATCCGGCCTGCCGCGCCGCCCGGCCAGCCCATAATGGCACGGTGCTTTTTTCGCTGCGCTTTCGGCGCCATCGTCCCTCAGCCAGCAGCCCTTGGCTTACCCTGTCAGGCTTGATACTCGCTGTCGCTGCGGCGAGCACACGTCAAACGCTTCTAAAGAATACCTCCATGAAAATTATTGGCTACATTGCAGTCCTGCTGGTGACATTGGCCGTTTTGCTGCTGGGTGCAGGGCAGCTTGGATTTTTGGCGGGCCAGGCGCCGGGCGATCTTGGCGTGCGCCAGCACAGGCTCAAGCCGCCGTCGCTCACGCCCAATAGCGTTTCAAGCCAGGCAGCGCTTTACCCGGACAACCCGCAGCGCGCTCATGCAGAGGTGGCGCCGCTGAGTTACACCGGCGACGGCCAGGCCGCAATGGCACGGCTTGCGGGCATCGTCAGCAACATGCCGCGCACCACCGTGGTCACCCGTGAGCCGGCCTACCTTTACGCGCAGTGCAAGACCCAGTTACTGGGGTTCACTGACGATCTGGAATTCCTGCTCGACGAGCCTGCAGGCGTGATCCAGGTGCGCTCTGCGAGCCGGTTGGGCCAGGGCGACATGGGCGCGAACCGCAAGCGCGTTGAAGCGCTGCGCCAGCAGTTCGGGCAGGGTGGCGCGTAAATCCGCATCAAGGCATGTCAAGGCGCAGCGTGTTCCTGTCGTCGTGCGTTCCAGGCGTGGCTGCTGGCGGGCTGGGTGCAAATTGGAATCCCCGCGACGGTTCACGCGCGCCCGAATGGAACACCCTTATTTTTACGCCCGAAACCTAACCAATGCGCCAGCATGGCGCGAGAATTGCGCATGCTTTTTTCTTTCCCGTCCCGCAATGCGACTCCTCACACCCGCGTCCACCCCGGCTGCAACGCCCGCCTGAGCCAAGGCCTGTTGGCCGGGCTGGTCGCGCTGATCGGCTTTAGCGCCAGCGCCCAATCCCTGCCGCCCGAGGTCGAGGCCCTGCTGGCGCGCGCCAAGGTGCCGCGCGAAGCCTTTGCCGCCGTGGTCGTCGATGCCGCGCCGGCCCTGAACGGCCAAGCTGCGCCGCTGCTTAGTTACCGCTCAGGCAGCGCCATGAATCCGGCATCCGTCATGAAGCTGGTCACGACCTATGCCGGGCTGGAACTGCTCGGCCCGGCCTACACCTGGACCACGCCGGTTTATGCCGATGGCCCGATTGCCGGCGGCGTGCTGAACGGCAACCTGATCATCCAGGGCGGGGGCGACCCCAAGCTGGTGATGGAGCGGCTCTGGCTGCTGCTGCGCCGGGTGCAGGGCCTGGGCATCAAGACCATCGGCGGCGACATCGTGCTTGACGGCAGCGCCTTTGCCGCGTCCACGCAGAACCCCGGCGACTTCGACGGCGAGGCGCTGCGCCCGTACAACGTCCAGCCCGATGCGCTGCTGGTGAACTACAAGTCGGTGGTGATGACCTTCGTGCCGAATCCGGGCAATGGCAGCGCCAGCATTCGCTACGACCCGCCATTGGCCGGCGTACAGATGCAGGCCAGCGTGCCGCTCTCGGCAGGCAGCAACGGCCGGGCCACGCTGGGCGATTGCGGCGATTACCGGGCGCAGCTTCAACCCGACCTGGCCGACCCGCTGCGCATGGCATTTGCCGGCAACTATCCGGTGGCCTGCGGCGAAAAGTCCTGGGCCATCGCCTACCCCGACCCGGCCCGCTATGCCGGTCGGGCGATTGCCGGAATGTGGCAGGAAATGGGCGGCCGGCTGGGCGGCCGGGTGCGCGAGGGCGCCGCGCCGTCCGGCCTGAAACCCGTCTTTGAAATGGAATCGCCGCCGCTGGCTGAGGTGATCCGCGACATCAACAAGTTCAGCAACAACGTGATGGCGCAGCAGCTGTTCCTGACACTCAGCCTGCAGCAACCCGGCGGTGCGAGCAACGAGGCGTCGCGCGAGGCGGTGCGCGGCTGGTGGATGGCGCGCTTCGGCGCGCCAAATGGCGCAGCGGATGTGCCGGTGCCCGACAACGGCTCAGGCCTGTCGCGGTCAGCACGCGTCACGCCCCAGGGCTTGGCGCGCATGCTGCAGACCGCGTACGTGTCGGGCGCCATGCCCGATTTGATGGCGTCGCTGCCGATCACCGGCGTCGATGGCACGCTCAGGCGCAGCCGTTCGCAGGTGTCGCAGGGCTGGGCGCACCTGAAATCGGGCACGCTGCAGGGCGTCACCGCGCTGGCCGGCTACGTGCACACGCCCAGCGGCCGACGCCTGGTCGTGGTCGGCATCATCAACCATGCCAATGCGTCAGCGGCGCGGCCGGCGCTTGAAGCACTGGTGGACTGGGCCGTCAAGGAAGGCAGCCGCTGAACCTGGCCATCCTTGGCAGTTTATTGGCGGCTTTTTTGACGGCCGTGAGTTTCCTGCCGCAAGTCTGGCGGGCGTCATACCGGGGCGCCGCATGGCGTCTGGCAACGCAGCATGCACTCAGCCCTGCACCAAAATAGTTCAAGGCAAAAACTCTCTGCAAGAGCGGTCAGCGTCCCAAGGATTTTCCCTGTCCGATATCCTCCCGTTTCTGACGCCTGCACGGGGCCAGAGACGATAAGCCTGGCCCAGGGGCTGGCACCATACTTGCTGGCAGGAAACTTGGGAAAACCGGTAAGACATCACCACGCCCAAACACTTTCTGGCGGCAAATCCTATGTACATCAAAATTGGTTTCGACATCCAGCTGGCCATCACGTCGCCCATGGCGCTTGTGTATGTGCTGCATGTGCACCCGTCGCGGCGTGACGACCTGTTGGCGCCCGAGATCGTGCTGACCGAGCCCCACTTGCTGGTTGACGAATACCTGGACGCCTTTGGCAACCGCTGCGGCCGTGTCAATGCGCCGGCCGGCGTCGGCGAGGTGCGCTTTCACAGCCAGTCCATCATTCGCGATTCCGGCTTGCCCGACGAGGTGGACTGGTCTGCCCGGCAGCATGACCCGACCGAACTGCCCCCGGCCACGCTGCAGTTCCTGCTGCCCAGCCGTTATTGCGAGGTGGACAGTGAATTGCTCCAGTTCGCCTGGAACCAGTTTGGCCAGGCGCCCGCCGGCTGGGCGCGCGTGCAGGCGATTTGCGACTATGTGCACAACCATATTCATTTCAACTACAGCGCCGCGCGCGCCACGCGCACCGCCGTTGAAGGCTGGCGCGAAGGCACTGGCGTGTGCCGCGACTTCACGCACCTGGCGGTGACGCTGTGCCGCTGCATGAATATTCCGGCGCGCTACTGTACCGGCTACCTGGGCGATATCGGCATTGCGCCAGTGCCTTACCCGATGGACTTCAGCGCCTGGTTCGAGGTCTTTTTGGGCGGCCGCTGGTACACCTTCGACGCGCGCCACAACACGCCACGCATCGGCCGCGTCGTGATGGCGCGCGGCCGCGATGCGGGCGACGTGCCGTTAACGATGGCTTTCGGGCCAAACACCCTGAAAAAGTTTGAGGTCACGACTTATGAAGTCGATGCGCATGGCAACGCCCTCAGCACAGTGTGACCCCGCTGCCTGTCACTGACACGCCGGCCGGTGATGCGCTGGTCATCACTTGCGAGCATGGCGGGCGCGAGGTGCCGTCTGCCTACGCGGCATTGTTCATCGGTCACGAGTCCTTGCTGGACACCCATCGCGGCTGGGACCCGGGTGCGCTTGAACTGGCCCGGCAGATGGCTGATGCCTTGGAAGCGCCACTGTTCGGGGCCACCACCACACGCCTGCTGATCGACCTGAACCGTTCCATCGGCCACCGGCAATTGCACTCGGAAGCCACGCGCGACTTGCCGGCAGCCGACCGGCGCGCCATTGCCACCCAGCATTACCATCCGCACCGCGACACGGTTGAAGGTGAAGTCGCCCGGCTGATTGCCAGGGGCCGGCGCGTTGTCCATATTGCTTCGCACAGTTTCACGCCCGAGCTGAATGGCGTGGTGCGCCAGGCCGATGTGGCCTGGCTCTACGACCCCGGACGCGCGGGTGAAGGTGCGCTGGCAACGTGCTGGCTGAACGCTTTGCAAAAACGCCGACCCGAACTGAGACTGCGGCGCAACTACCCCTACCAGGGCAAGGGCGACGGTCTCACTGCGCTTTTGCGCAAGCGCCATGGACAGGTTCAGTACGTGGGCATTGAACTGGAAGTGAACCAGCGCTTTGTCTTTGAAAGCGGACCGCAATGGTCCTTGCTGCGCGATGACATCACGCAAGCCTTGAAGACGGTGATGGCATTGCCAAAGCAGTGAGCGCGGCAAGTTGTGAGTGACGCATTAGCAGTACGCGCCACTCGGATCAGCCGAAGTTTCCCAATCAATTCAACGCAAGTCTTCGTAAGCTATCTCGGCTCGTCTATTCAAAGCGCGCGATTCTGCATCGAGACCTGCAACAGCGGGTTGGTAAAAACTTAAACTGACCGGTTTCAACTGTTGCTCTTGAACACCGAGCCTGATCAGCGCGTTGCGGACCTCGTTGGCACGTACAAGCCCCAGGGGCTGGTTATAGCTATTCGTGCCGAATACATCGGTATGCCCTTCCACCGAGGCAATCACCAGCGGATTGGTGCGCAAGATGCGGGCGTGATCTTCTAAAACCTGATTGAATTCGGGCTTTATATTGTGTTTGTCAAAATCAAAATAAACAATTCCCTGAACAACGGCTTCCTTTTTCGCAACAGGAACCACGACCGGTACAAACACAGACTTGGCTTTGCTCGAAAAATAAGTGACTATCGTTTTCTCTCTGGATTTTTCAGTTTTGTCGTTCTGTGAAGCACAACCCACCATAACGATGGCAACCGAGATCATGACAAAGGTACGAACAAATTTTGGTTTCATGGGCGGCCTGGTTTGTTATAAAAACATTACGCCGAACACAGGATCGACATGATAAAACTATATAAAATTTACAGAATTATCTGTATACAAATATCTATCCTCAGCCACCAAAGCTTGTTTTAAATTTACTAGAACCGTATTCTTGATATGCCATTAAATAAATTTAAATATTATTTGCTGGTAAAAGATAGATCAAATTGACCCTTGTCAAATGAATTCAATACTGCAATCCCAGTTTTACTTTTTACTATTACACCAACTTTTATATCTGAAACTGTCAAGCTGTGAGACCAGTAAAGCTTCATAAAACCAGTGTGTACATCAATAAGAACAGAGGCAATCAACTCCTGGGTCAATTCCATGAATGCCACTACTTCCGTCTTATCCAAATAATCCCTGCATAAAAATACGCAAAATTGGCGGAGGCGGGAGTCAATTTCAGAGCTTGAAAGCCAATTGCTTTTTCTTGCCATTATTCCAATGCAAGAATCAATGATATTGGCACATTTCTTTTTCTCATGGTTTGAGAACAAATTTTTAATTAATTTACTGCTGTTGTCAACCAACAAGTCCAGTTCATTATTTACAATATCCAATCCGTTGCTGGTTCTAGGCCCCTTGAGAGCGAGCGCCAATACAGCAAATTTCATACAGTCTTTGAATTCATTTTGATTCACAGCCATGCCGTGGCAACCACAAATGCGAGGGTGCAATGGAGATAAATAGAAATCAATATCTTTATCTTTATCTATGGCATCAAGCAAAAATTCCTGATGTGCACCACAAGCGCAAAAAATTCTGTTCCTTATCACACTCATTAATAAATTCGATGTTTTTATTTGAGCACCATCGACGCTTGAATTAAAGTCAGACAGTGGCTGCATTGCCAGACTAAAGACACTTTCGGGAACAACTTCAGGCAAGGTACATTCAATGCCAGAATATCCAGAAAATGATTTATCATGCTCTTTTTTTATCAAATTTCTTTCAAATAAATAAAACTTTTCAAGTACGCCAAAAACAACAGCCGGCCTCCATGAATAGATTTTTTGCATCTCGTTCTGTTTTACAGACTGAAATTTTGGATATGCCGAAACTGAAAGAATTTTTGCGATTTGCGACGATTCCAGACCCGCCAATTTAAGATTAAATATCTTGCGAATTTTATCGCCATCAATGGCAATATCAAATACTTCATCTACTAAAAACAATAGCTTTGAAGTTATTTTAACTTTATGCGAAATTCTTCTTTTATGATCAAAATCATATTCCTTATTTATATTCTTAAGTGAATTTTTTTCGGAAAAACAATTGAGATATTTATTTCTTACAGGTAATAATCCCCGCACCACAAAAGTGACATGGGAAAACACCGAGATAATGCCGTTAAGCTCACTCATGCCAACAACTTGAAGTGGATTTGATTGTATAAAACACAATGGCAACCCGCAACTGTGAATTGCTTCAAGTTTCCCGACAATTGTTTCTAAATCAGGATCGTCCGACTCCTCGAAATCATCAATCAGCAGGGATGTCACACCCTGCATTTTTAACAATTCAATATTATTCAGTATCCATCTCAGGATATATAGGGTAGTGCTTTTTCCAGACTCTAAAAAACCAATTTCGCCAATGTTAAAAACTTTGAAAAAAACTTTTAGTGAAGTGTTATATCTTTGCTCTTGGTTAGCCGCTTTCGCCTGATAAACTTTCTGAACTGAATACATGTCCAGACTCAAACGCATATCTGTCAGGCTGATGTACAGCTCGACGCGAGGCTTATCGAGAGCAACTACCAAATTATCAAGACAATCGGACTTTACCAATTCTTCTACTGTGTTGAGCAAAATGTTCTGTGGATACGAATCTATAACCGCATCTATTTGCTGCTGCCTAATTTCGGCTGCGAAATCCTGATCCAACCATTCAATCTTCAAAGGTATTACACGGTCATCAGTAACAGATAATATCCATTGATTTTTTAAATTATCCAGACTGAGCAGTTCAGCAGAATTATGCTCCATTGAAGCTGGCGATTCTTGAAACACTTTTACAGAATCAAAGTTCTCAACTTTTTCAAATCGAATCATTAGTTTTGATTATTAGAATAAAATAGAAGTTTTTAAGTTACACAAAACTGGATATTCGAATTAATTCGATCCCTGTGATCTTTTGGTATTCGGCCAGTCCTGAGAAGAACTTCCCATATTCCTTTAGCCTGGTCTTTGGCATTTTGGTAATACAAGCTGAGTGCAAGTTCATCGTAACGCCTCCAAACATAGCAATCATTCTCGACAAACAATCGATCTTTTGTAAATGGGATCTTTACAGCAATCGTAAACATTGCTTTTGCATTTGACCATCTTCCTTTACCATGAAGATATACACCGAGCCACATCAATGATTCGGCTCTTTCAGGGCGTGCCTTGTGCGCCTTTAAATAGGCGCTGACCGTATCAAATTCAGGTTTTCCTGTTTTATCCATTAATCTGGCAACCTGGTAAAGGGAATACCAATCTTCTTCGGCCCATCCCTTGAAATCAGCTCTTTTTTGATATGCAAGCAATGCTTTTTCCGGCTCTTTGGCGTCTCTCCAACTTTGTGCAAGGTAAAACATATATCTAAGATTATCCGGCTCTTCAACCAATGCGGCTTCTAGTACAGCAGCATCATCATGATATTTCCTAGGATTTTTACTGCGGGCACCTTCCGTGGTATACAAAACATTGAATCCATTGATATGTTCTACCTTGTATTCATCATCGCATTCCAGATGTTCGTGAAGCACACCTTTATAACGCCACGAATGTTTAGTGGAAATCAAGCAGGTGCGTGAATAACGAAGACTTCCATGAAGAATAGTAGCTGAATAGGCTGCTGCATTCAAAACTGGAAGCTCAAATGCTTTTTGAATAACCAGTACTTCGTCTGCATCGATCACAAAAAGATAATCACAGTTTTTTTGTGCTAAAAAAATAGCTTCCGAACGATTATGCGCAAAGTCTTTCCAGGCTCTATGATGTAGTTCGCCAGGAATATCTTTCATCGTATTACCGATGAGTTCACAGGTCCGGTCTGTAGATCCCGTGTCCACTATCGTCCATGTATCGATAACATGCATGACAGACTTGAGACATCGCTCAATGACTTGTGCCTCATTTTTGACAATCATGCACAGTCCAACTTTGGGACGACTTGCTTTAGTAAGAGACAATTTTTTATCCTTATTTAAAATAATATTTTTGGTTAATTAAATCAATAGAATAAAGATAAATATTTTTCTATCATCAAAACAAGATGCTCCGCGCTTTTTTTGTTTAGAGCTTGATATCGTCAAATCAACTACTTTCAGGTTCTGTGGCCCAAAATGCCACCCAGTGCATCATTGACGATGGAGGTGGAGTCGTTAATGCCTGTAATGGGTTGCTGAATGGATTCAAGAATACTTCCCATATCACCCACAGGCGTAGAGTTGCTTGCGACTAACTGTGCAGGTATATCGATCACATTCAATGTTTGTGGCGAAACCGAGGAAGCCTGATCGACAAGAGCCGTGACCGGATCGAGCAAGCCACCTGTCGCGCCGCCCGTGGCGTCGTCCAGCAAAGCCGTGACCGGGTCGAGCAAGCCACCTGTCGCGCCGCCCGTGGCGTCGTCCAGCAAAGCCGTGACCGGGTCAAGCAGGCCAGTCGTCGCGCCACCCGTGGCGTCGTCCAGCAAACCCGTGACCGGGTCAAGCAGGCCAGTCGTCGCGCCACCCGTGGCGTCGTCCAGCAAACCCGTGACCGGGTCAAGCAGGCCAGTCGTCGTGCCACCCGTGGCGTCGTCCAGCAAACCCGTGACCGGATCGAGCAGGCCAGTCGTCGTGCCACCCGTGGCGTCGTCCAGCAAACCCGTGACCGGATCGAGCAGGCCAGTCGTCGTGCCACCCGTGGCGTCGTCCAGCAAAGCCGTGACCGGATCGAGCAAGCCACCTGTCGCGCCGCCCGTGGCGTCGTCCAGCAAAGCCGTGACCGGATTGAGCAAGCCAGTCGTCGTGCCACCCGTGGCGTCGTCCAGCAAAGCCGTGACCGGATCGAGCAAGCCACCTGTCGCGCCGCCCGTGACGTCGTGCAGCAAACCCGTGACGGGGTCGAGAATGCCATCTGTACCAGCAGCAGTCACACTGTCAAGCAAATTTTCTACAACAGTCACTGGATTGGCTAACAGGTTCTCAAGGTCCCCCTGTGTCAGACTAGTTGCCGCTCCCCCGTGATTGCGGATGATCCGCATTGGAGCGCTATTCATGACAACAAATCGACATTCAACTGAATTCCAAGAACAGGCCCTGAGCAAAGCTAGGCAACGAGGCACACGCAGCGTCCAGGACGTCGCCAATGAACTGAATATGGCGGTCGGCACCTTGAGAAAATGGATCAGCAAGTCCAACCGAAAGCATGAAGTCGGTGGCCCCGCAGCGCAACTGCCTGACGACTTACCGGCCCAATCGTGGGGCCCTGCCCAGCGCTTGCTTGCGCTGAACCAGACGCATGCCATGACGCCCACACAGCTGCATGCCTGGTGCCGGGAGAAGGGGTTGTTTGAGCACCAGCTCAAGGCCTGGGGTGAAGCTTTTTGCAGCGCCACAGCGCCTGAATCGCGCCAAGCCAAGACAGCGTTGCGTGAGCTGCAGGTCAAACACGAGGGGCTGCAGCGTGAACTGCGTCGAAAAGAGAAGGCGCTGGCCGAAGCCGCAGCCTTGCTGGTGCTACAAAAAAAGTTCCAGGCCCTGTGGGAGGACGAGGAGAAATGACCAGTTGCCAACAGCGTCAGACCCTGCTGACGCTGATCCGACAGTCCTGCGACAGCGGCGCACGTTTGCAAAAGGCCTGCGCCCTGATTGGGTTGGATGCGCGTACTGTTCAGCGCTGGAGACGCCCGGAAAACCAGCAGGGAGACCTCCGGGTGGGCGACAAACGCCGCATTACCGTGCCGCCCAACAAGTTCAGTGAGGCGGAGCGACAAGCTGCGCTGGAGGTGGTCAACAGCGATGAGTTCAAGGATCTGCCGCCCAGCCAGATCGTGCCGCGCCTGGCTGACCAGGGCCTGTATGTGGCGAGTGAGTCGACCCTGTACCGGCTGCTGCGTGAAGCCGGCCAGTTGACGCACCGCCGCCTGGAGCGGGTGGCGCAAAAACGCAGCAAGCCACGCGCGCTGGTGGCCACTGGGCCCGATCAGATTTACTGCTGGGACATCAGCTACTTGCCCACCGAGGTCCGCGGCATCTACTTCTACCTTTACCTGTTCGTGGACCTGTTCAGCCGCCGGATCGTTGGCTGGCAGGTGTACGACTGCGAGAGTGCTGAGCTGGCCAGCGGGCTGCTCCAGGCCATCTGCGAGCGTCAGGGCATCACGCCCAATCAGCTCACTGTTCACTCGGACAACGGCTCCCCGATGAAGGGGGAAACAATGCTCGCCACCATGCAGCGCCTGGGCGTGGCTGCGTCTCGCAGCCGACCGGCGGTAAGTAACGACAATCCTTACTCGGAGGCCCTGTTCCGGACACTGAAGTACCGGCCTCAACTTCCCGTCAAACCGTTCAATGGCTTGCTACAGGCGCGACGCTGGGTGACAGAGTTGGTGCATTGGTACAACCACGAGCATCGGCACAGCGCGATTGGCTTTGTGACGCCCGCTCAACGTCACATGCAAATCGATCAAGCACTTCTGGATGACCGCGCCAAAGTGTATGCTGCAGCGCGCGATGCCAACCCAAACCGCTGGTCCGGTCCGACCCGCAATTGGGACCGAATCGCAGAAGTCCACCTCAATCCGGAAACACAACAAAACCAGAACCAACTCACCCAAAAGATCGCCTGAGCATCAAACTTTTTGCGACAACTAGCTTGACATCCACCGAGGTCGAGACCTTGTACCAAGCTGTCCAATCCGCCTGTCACACCATCGAGCGCTCGACCGACGAATCCCTGTGCATCCAATTCGCCAACCAATGTGTCGACAAAAGACTGCTGCGACAACAAAGCATCACCTGCCGTTGTGGACTGGTTAATCAGGATGGCAATTGGATTGGTATCCACAAAACCACCCAGAAGTTGGTCCAAAGCATCTCCAGCTGCCATACCGCCGCTGTTAAGCGGCGTGTTGGAATCAGGATTGGCCTCGGGCAAATTCAAAATAAGTCCAGGCTCTCCAACCAGCCCGCCATTAAAGAGCTGATCGGTTGGACCTCCATCACCTACAAGCCCGCCAGCTCCCAAAATAGCCGTCAAAGGCAAACCCAATCCTGTCGCAATTGCGTTGACAGAATTTAACAAGCCTTGATCGATAACGGCTGCGCCTGTAGCGCCTGTAGCGCCTGTTCCGCCCGTAGCGCCCGTTCCGCCTGTAGCGCCTGTAGCGCCCGTAGCGCCCGTTCCGCCCGTAGCGCCCGTTCCGCCCGTAGCGCCGGTTCCGCCCGTAGCGCCCGTTCCGCCTGTAGCGCCTGTAGCGCCCGTTCCGCCCGTAGCGCCCGTTCCGCCCGTAGCGCCGGTTCCGCCCGTAGCGCCCGTTCCGCCTGTAGCGCCCGTTCCGCCTGTAGCGCCTGTAGCGCCGGTTCCGCCCGTTCCGCCTGTAGCGCCGGTTCCGCCTGTGCCACCTCCTGTAGCGCCCGTTCCACCCGTACCACCTGTTCCACCCGTACCACCTGTTCCACCCGTAGCACCTGTGCCACCTCCTGTAGCGCCCGTTCCACCCGTACCACCGGTTCCACCTCCTGTTCCGCCTGTAGCGCCAGTTCCCCCAGACACTATTGCACCGCTATCGCCTGCAGCACCACCGCCACCTCCGCTGCCAGAAGCAGCACCTACCGCCAATAATCCCGCCCCGGCAAGCAACAAGCCTTCACCCGTACTATTGATACGGCCCAATGAAGTATGAACTTTATTGAATTTTCTCTATCGAAGAAAGATGGAAAAAGAAAATGCAAGAAAGCAGACGCTGGAGCAGCTTCACGAGCGGCGTAAGCAAGTCGTGAGGCTGCACAAAAGGGCAATAGGCATCATGCAAATTGTCTCCATGACGGGTCTGAGCTACCCGGCTGTGCGCAGGTGCATCGATCTCTTTGATGCGGGCGGCTGGCCGGCGATCCGACCGGCCTTGCGAGGGCGCAGCCAGGGTCTTGGGCGCACCCTGAGCCAAGCCCAGGAAGGCAACGTTCAGCGCAGCATCATCGACCAACGCCCTGAGCAGCTCAAGATGGATTTCTTCCTGTGGAGCCGGGCGGCCGTGGGCCAACTCATCGAGCAGGAGTACGGGGTCAAGCTGCAGGTGCGCAGCGTTGGCAAATACCTGGCCCGCTGGGGTTTTACTCCTCAAAAGCCTATCAAGCGCGCCTACGAACAAAACCCTGAAGCGGTGCAAGCCTGGCTCGAAGGGGAGTACCCGGCGATAGAGCAACGTGCCCGTCAGGAGGGCGCTGAAATCCATTGGGGTGACGAGACGGCGCTTGTCAACACGGATGTGCGCGGCAGAAGCTTTGCGCCCGCTGGGAAAACGCCCGTGGCCAGGACCATCGGCGGCACCCGGCAAAAGCTCTCGATGATTGCCACGGTGACCAACCAGGGAAAGACCCGCTGGATGATCATTGACGATGCGTTTGACGCGGACAAGCTCATCGAATTCTTGCAAGCGCTGATCAAGGATGCGGAAAAAAAGGTGTTTTTGATTTTGGACAACTTGCGGGTTCATCACAGCAAAATCGTCAAGGCGTGGGTGGCTGAACATAAGGAGGACATCGAACTGTTCTATTTACCCAGCTACAGCCCGCAACTCAACCCGGAGGAACGCCTGAACGCGGACCTCAAGCAAGAGTTGGGAAAGCGCGTACCGGTGCGCAGCAAAGCCAAATTACGCGATGCTGCCAATGAGCACATGACGTTGCTCGAACGCACGCCTGAGCGAGTTATCGCCTATTTCCAGGATCGGCGTGTTCGCTATGCCGCTTGATACTTCATCGGGCCGGATCAATAAGGCCCTCACCCGCAATGATGGCGGAAGATGTTTTCGACTTCATGATGCTGACTTGCTCGCCGAGATCATCGGGCAGATTCACAAAATCAGCGTCTCCGGCAGCCACCACCACATCGGCAGCAGCAGGGCCGCCATCAACCCCTGCGGGACGTATGGCAACTTCCGAATTGGGGGCGACACGAAGCAGCACACTTTTGGTTCCACTTGGCGTCGGCACCAGTACATCGACCGCCTTGTCTCCCGTGAGCACGCGATCGCCTGCCTTCAAAACTTCCTGTGGCCCAACAGACACCGCCTGGCCTTCGCGAAGGATGACAACGCCCAGACCACTGTCTGGGCCCAGGGGGGCTACGGTAGGTGTATTCATGCTTGCTTCCAATGTTGTTACTTACTACAAAATCCCTCATGCGTAATACCGGCAGATACGTAATTTGGATTCAAATTTCGTAAAAAATAAAAATTTATGTAGTTAGAAACTCAGCATTGACAAACTTGACAAATTAAGGCGCCTCACGCTTTCTCCAGATAAGCACCCTGCAACAAAAGCGGCTGCGCAAGGGCAAAAAACTGCTCCGGTGTAAGCACTTTCCTTACCTATTGAAATCCTTGTTGTGGCAAACCTGCTTGAGCCTGCGGTGATGTCATGCCATCTTGCTGTGTTTGCCCTGGCGCGCAACAAACAGGGACTGATTTGGATTCCCTCATCAAAAATCCAATGCGCATGGTCAAGGTGCATTGCCTGTCGGCAGCTGATCGGTTTTTGATCAGCCTGCGCGCTTGACCACAAGTTACCCCTTCTTCAAGAATAAATACACCACACGAACCAATGCGTAAGGGCCAATTAAATTCAATTAAATCAAGGATTTAGCAAAACGCGATCTTTAGATTTAGTTGCAAATAAGACTAAATTAACAATTTTTTGATAAAAAATTAGTAAAAATGCTGCAAATAATTTACATTTAAAAATTAATGTAACTGATAACAGTTTTTCAAATTAAATAAATATGAGCAAAAAAACTACTTGGCTTCTCATGTTGAAAACAAATCATCCCTGATATGCCTCCCAAAATGAGCCCCTAGGCTGAGTGCGGAACCTGTCGTGAACACTTCTGAAGTGTTGGAAGCACGGACCAATGCTTGCAACTCAGCGGCTGTTGCAGCGTTGCTTTTGCGAATTCAGAAGAAGGATCGGCAAGCACTGAAAGAGCTTTACGAGCTGTTTTCGCCACGCATAAAGCGTTACGTCAATCGCTTTGTCAGGGATGACCAAGGCTCGGAAGACGTTATGCACGATGTGTTCTTGCGTATCTGGCGGTATGCGGCCAGCTTTGACGTGGCCAAAATCAGCACCCCAGAGTCCTGGATTTTCCAGATTGCACGCAATCAGGCGATTGGCGAAGCCGTGCTGCTTTCAAAAAGTATCTCCATTGACTTCAGTGCAGAAGTTTGTCATTCACGGTTGGGCTGGATGATGCAAGAGCAGGACGACACCAGCTTGATTGATCAAGCCTCGACAAAAGGTGCCGCTTTTGAAAGTGCCATAGGTTTGCTGCCATCAACTTACCGCCAAGCCATCTACCTGAAATACGCCCGTGAATTAACACATCAGCAAATTTCCGAAACGCTGGGCGTGCCGGTGGGGACCGTAAAAACCTGGTTGCGCCGCGCATTGCTGCAGTTGCGCAAACATTTGCATGTTCGTGTGGAAAACCCAGACCGGCAAGAGTCAAAAGTATGAATAAAAAAACAAGTGTCGTCAGCAAAAAGGCTGACGCCAGGGAATCGAAAATAGCGAAAAGCCAGGCCGACATATCGAAAAAAATCTTGCCTGAAAAAGAGGTTTCCGCCAAAGCATTTCCACTCAGCGGATGGGCATTGATAGATGAAGCCATCTCGATTGAAGAAGTTGAACGGGAGCGTCTGATGCGGGAAATTCCATATTTCCGCGAACAGGCCATTCACACCATTGCTTATTGGATATCGCTGTCCCGGCGCATAGAAGCCATGAGCCGCACCAGACAACTTTTGGCATTGATGCCGCACAGTGCACTTTCAAGTGCAGAGCCCCTAAACGCACAGAGTGGATTGCCTAAAAATGATTGAGTACCTTCTTCCCATCCGGTTGCGCTCGTCCGACAAAACGGCAGCAAATAAAAGTATGGGGCCAGAGCTGCTTGTCGCCTTTTCTCGCGCCCGGCATCACCTGCGCAAAGCCGGACTGATATCAATTCCAATCAGCATGCTGGCCTTGCTGCCCTCGGTTTTCGCGCTGGAGGTTTTTGACAGGGTTATTTATCGCCAAGGCATTTCCACCTTGATTGCCTTGCTCGCCGGCATAGCGGTGACGATTGTGATCGAATGGTTTTTTCGTCGCTTGCGTGCCGAAAAACTGCGTGAAGCCGGGGCTTTGATCGACTGGACGCTTTCGTCGACCCTGCTGGATCGAATGCTCGGCCAACCGCTCAAGGCGCTTGAAGAGCGGGCAGCAGCAACCTGGATGGCCTTGTTCCGCGATGTGGGAACCGTCAGGAGCCTTTTGACAGGTTCCGTCGTGCAATCCATTTTTGACCTGCCCATTGCGATTTTTTCACTGGTGGTCGTGGGGATTGTGGCAACGCCAGTGCTGCCCATTGTTCTGATTGCGTTGTGCGTCTTTTCTGGATTGGCGTGGTGGTGGGCCGATGAACTGAAATCAGGAAAAGTTGCCGAAATGCAACAGGCACGCAGTCTGGACATTCTGACCTCGGAGATTTGCCGTGCCCGCGAGTCGGTCAAATCGCTTGATCAAAAACAGGCTGTGCTCACCCAATGGAAAGCGCTTTATGAGCAGTGGCTTGGCGAAAGCTTTGAAAAAGGTGCGCAACTTGAAGATGCGCGTGAGCTTTCGCATGGCCTGTTGATCATCACCACCATCTGCATCACCGCGTTTGGTGCCCTGGCGGTTGTCAATCAGTGGATGACCGTGGGGGGCCTGATCGCCGCGAACATGCTGGCCTTGAAAGCCATTTCTCCGGTTGCCGCGCTGGCGGGTTCGTGGCGTCAACTGGCGCTGTCGCGGGAGGCGTCGAAACGACTGCAAATGATTTTTGAACTTGAAGTCGAGCGTGAAGATGGAGAAGTTTCGATACCAAGGCCGGCCGGCCGTATTGAGCTGGCCAAAGTGACCTACAGCTACCACCCGGACGCCGAGCCCCTGTTGACTGAAATTTCCCTGGTGCTGGAACCCAAGCGCTTTTATGCCATTTGCGGCAAAAATGGCGTGGGCAAGTCAACGCTTTTAAAGCTCATCTCGGGGCTTTACCGGCCCGATTCTGGAACCGCTTCAATGGATGGCTATGACCTGAAGCAATTTTCAAGGTCCCAGTTGTCCGGCTGGATCGGAAATTTGGCGCAGCAGGTGTACATGCTCGATGGCTCCATTGCCGAACAAATGCGCAGGGTCAGCCCAACAGCCACCGATGAACAAATTGTGCGGGCATGCCAATTGTCAGGCGCCCACAGCTTCATTTCAAAACTGCCGGATGGCTACAGCACCCAGTTGACCGAGGGGGCCAGAAGCCTTTCGGCAGGCGAGCGACGAAAAATTGCGCTGGCGCAAGTGCTCCTGAGAAACCCCTGCATCCTTGTGCTGGATGAGCCGTCCAACGACCTGGACCATGAAAGCGAAATGCAGCTGATCGCCGCCCTGAAAAGTATTGCGCAGTTCAGATCGGTGATTGTGGTGACGCATTCGGCGCGGATGGTTGCCAATTCAGACGCAGTGGTTTCAGTGTCTGGAAAAGGTGTGACGCAACTGCTGTCTGCCGAAGAAGGTCTGTTCAAACACTTCGGGGTAGCGCCTAAATTGAACAAATCCGGCAGCAAGGCTGTCGCCGCTGCTTTAGCTACCTGAAAGATATTTTCACATGACGGAACCCAATAAAAAAAGCCCTGATGCCGCAGGCCAGGGCAGCATCGTCGAGCGATTGAAAAATGCACACAACCCCCTGACCCCTGTCTCGTTCTGGCGCAAGTGGGGGTTGATGGGTGGCATTGGGTTGTTGGCGGTGGGCGTCGGCATTGCCCTGTTGACGCCCATCAACATGAATGTCACTGCGCCCGGCAAGGTGGTTCCCTCCAGCCGGGTCAAGACGGTCCAGCACCTGGAAGGCGGCATTGTCAAAAATGTCTTTGTCAAGGACGGTGAGTCGGTGGCAGAGGATGCGCCCCTGCTTGAACTGGATCTGGGCGCGGCCAGTTTGAACCTTGAGGAGCTGACGGCCAGGAAAAGCGCCATGAATGCGGCGCGTATCCGCCTGCGTGCCGAAGCAAGCCGGAGTGCGTTGACCAACGCTCAATTCACCGAAGAAATTGCCGATGAAATCCGCAACGCAGAATTACTGACCTACCGTGCGCGCAGCCTGGAGCTGGAGGGCCAGCTTTCCTCTGCCCGCGCCCAAGTGGAAATGCAGGCAGCGAAGATTCTCGAGACCCAAGCAAAAATCAAGGGGCTGACCACACGCCAGGAAATCAGCGATCAGCAACACGCCCTCACCAGCCAGCTGGCCAAGGAAAAGCTGGTGGCCGAGATTGAAGCCATCCAGTCCAGGAAAGACGTTGAATCCAACCGGATGGAATTGACCACCACACAGCAATCGCTCAAGGCCGTCGTGGCCGCGCTAGCTGATGCACAAGGAAAGTTGTCGGAAGTCGATGGCCGGTTCCGTCGTCGGGCAGCAGAGGAACTGCTGACCACCGAAAGACAGTTTTCAACGGTGACAGAGGACTTTCAGCGGGCGCAGACCCAGCGCGCGCGAAATATCGTCAAGGCACCGATTGCCGGCATCGTGAAAGGCTTGCGCTCCAGCGAATCAGGCTGGGTTGTCAAGGCCGGGGAGCCCATCCTTGACGTGGTGCCCGTGGATGCGCAAATTGAGATCGAAGCCAGGCTGAGTCCTTCGGACCGGGGCTTGGTCCAGGTGGGCCAGAAAGTCAAGGTCAAGGTGTCAGCCTATGACTTTTTGAGATATGGCGCACTTGACGGCGTTGTCCAGAGAATCGCGGCTGATGCGGACAAAGATCCCAATGGTTCGAGCTTTTTCAAAATGGTCATCCGCACCAACAGCTCTGTACTGAGCAAAAGCAATTCGCCCGTGACTTCCGGCATGACGGCCGACGTCGACGTCATCGTGGGCTCCCAAACCTTTGGCTGGTATCTGCTGCGTCCCATCTTGAAAATCGGGGTGGAAGCCTTCCGCGAACCATGAAAAATCATTTGATGCAAAACCGGTTTTTTGACCACAGGCTGGCCTTGCCTACCCTGCTGTGTGCCTCAATGCTTTCAGCGCAGGCTTTTGCGCAGACTGACTTGCCATCCAGAACGGCCAATGAAATGGCACTTCGGCTGCTAAGCCTGGCGCGCACTGCCCCGGAAGTGTTGCAGGCGGAAAGCGAGCTTTTTGCCAAGGCGTCAGATGTGAGTTCGGCCAGTTTGCTGCAATACCCCAAATTCGAGGTCCAGACGTCCTTGGGGCGGTCCAATACCGAGCTACCCAATCGCTTTGGTGTTGTTGATGGCCGCGTAACCGCTGGCGTGAAGTACACGGTTTTTGATTCGGGCAAGTCCGCTGCACGCCTTTTGGCAGCAGAAGGTGGTCTTCAAATCGGTGAACTTGGCACGCGCCAGGCGACCGAAGTCGTGATTTTCGAGGCGCTCGCGTCTTACCTTCAAACCTTGCGGTTTGAGTTGTTGATGAGCGTTGCACGAAGTTCGGAAAAAGCGCTTCGCGACATCGAGACGCTTGAGAGTCGAAAGGTGGCGCTGGGTGGCGCCGGCATCACGGACTCAAGGGTCGCTGCCACGCGGCTGGCCGTGAGCGCCAACAAACTGCTGCTGTTCCAGTCGTCCCTTGAAGAGGCGAAAACGGCTTTTTCTGCATTGTTCGGATTCACCCCTGGCACCGGAGAACTTCCTGCAGCAAGGATACCGGCCGCATGGCTTGACCTGAGTTCAACAGCCGTGGTGGCCGAAGCACTGAGCAACAACATCCAGATTGCCCAGGCCCGGTCCACCATCACGCAGTCGCAGGCCAATGCGACCGCTGAACGAGCTGCCCGCTTTCCGACGGTGGATGTCAGTGTGACAAAGCGCTATGAATACCCGGGGGCGGTCACGTCGTCTGCACAGCTCGCGCTGCAGCTGACGATGTCAAGCGGCACCCTGCTGGAAGGCCGGATCAAGGCGGACAAAGCGGCCGCACAGGTGAACACAGACCGGGCCAAGCTCGGTGTTGTCACCAGAAACGTAAGCCAGCGGGCCTTGTCGGCCTGGCGCAGCAGCATCAGCGGCTACCAAAGAGAGCAAATCCTGTCGGAGGCAGCCATCGGGGCAAAAGAAGTTTTCAAGGCTCGAAAACGGTTGAATATCGCAGGCCGGGAAACCACCATGGCGCTGCTCGACGCGCAGGTCGAGGAAAACAATGTGTACATCGATTGGGTGAATGCGATATTTGATGCGCGCATGGCCGAACTTAAACTGGCCAAGGAACTTGGCAAACTGACACCGCCGCAAGGATCAGACCAGGCCTGGGCCAGTTCTTTCTACAAATCGGTGGACTACCGCGAAATTGTTCGCCTTCAGCTTTCGGCGGCAGCAGAGGAACCTCCGCCAACACCTGTGATCAGCAAAAATTAGTTGTTCGTCGACAGTTCAGGCGTAACCAGTAAAACTTCGTATTGGTGGCATCCATGATGCCGGAAACAGTTTGTACCAAGCCCACGTAAAATTTCTGACCTTGTGCATTGAATGCCAAGTGCGCAATAGCACCTTGATGCCATGTTGCCTTGCAAGGCACTGACTTTCAGCCACCGCACCCCGTTGGCAAGGCAGATGGACGAGGCGCTTGAGTGACCCTTAAAAACCGATGTTTTTGGATATAAAAACTGTGCCGTTGAAAACCATTATTGGCGAGATGAACGCCTTTCTCGCGGGTCGGCCCAATTGTTTTGTATCGCTTCTGTCGTCTGCAACGACCGAGGAAATCAATCATTTCAACCGGCATTTGCAGGAGGTCGTGTCCGACGCCCATGCCTCCATGGAAACATTGGGAACTGACGAGACGGACATTCTGGATTGCGACCCCAATCCTCCAGCTTCAGCGGACCTGGATGGCGTTCAAAGCGCTGAAGAATACTGCGGCAACAGCAGATTTTCCAGATTTCCCGAGGACGAATCCGGCAATGGTCCACCACTGTCGCTGCCGTTGGAGGGCGAGTGGTCAGCGCTGTCGTCGTCTGACCTGAAGGCGATGAAAACCCAGATCGACCAGCAATTGAGTACGGTCCGCACGGAGCTTCAGGCTTTTTTTGGGCTTTTTACAGACGACATGGTGTCTGAGGCAGTCGCAAAATTGAATGACCTTTCGGTGTTGGAACTGATTGAAGGCGCCAAAAAAAAAACCAGCAGCCTGATGGAGCTGCTCAGCGCCCAGCAAAGCGTCGAGTCATCACTGGTTGATGATGTGCTGTGTTCAATGAACCATGCGATGGACGTCGAAAGCCTCGTGACGGCAGACGATCCCCTGGAAGGTTTGATGGAGGCACTGCAACTCGACGCCATTCAGCGCAATGGAAATTTGCCTGATTTGTTGGGGCAAACCGCTACAGGGGCCGCCAAGCGGGCAGCTTCAGCAAAACCCTTTGGTGCGGGCCCGCAGTCTTACCAGGAAGCGCAATCCCTGAGCCATTCAGCAATGGAGCCGTGCGCCAGCGACAACCTGGCGCCGGTGTTGATCAACCAGGTTCAATCCATGGCGCCGGTGATCGACATCGACCATGCCGGACGTTTCAGTTTATTGCCGGCACCAGCCACACTGGCCGCGTCGCCAGACAAGGCATTTTCAATGCTCTTGTCTGTCCCGACCCAAGCCGACAACAACAAACCAAAACCGGGCGACAAGGGCAAAAAATCGGTGTGACCTTGCGCGGCTTCTTGTGCCTTGGGCGGGTTGGCTGCGATTCTTGCCAGTCCGCTTGATTTCACACAGCCGGCACGGCGCATCTTGTGCCATCGGAGATACTCCGGGCTCCTGAAAATTTTTCCGAACCGGACCGCACCATGAACGAATCCACTGCAACCCCGCCCCTGCCCGACCGCCTGTCGGTTGACCCACGCAGCCCGCACCATGTCGCGGCCGTGTTCGAGCATGACATTGGCATTCGCCTGAACGACAAGGAGCACATCAATGTCGAGGAATACTGCATCAGCGAAGGCTGGGTGAAGGTGCCTGCCGGCAAGACGCTGGACCGCAAGGGCCAGCCGCTGCTGATCAAGCTCAAGGGCAAGGTCGAGCCGTTTTACAAATAACAGCGCGCCGCTGACGGGTCGAGCCTGGATTCCAGAACCAGAACCTGTTTGGCGGGCAACCGCAGCCTGCAAGAAATAAAGTTTTTCGCTACTTTATTAATAGCTTAAAACGCATACGAACTGTGCGCTAAAGCCGTTTTTTATGCTGAAAAATCGTTTTTCACAAGGGAAAATCTGCGCTAAGGCTTGATCGCGATCTTCAACACGCCATCGCGCTGGTGCGAAAACAATTCATAGGCGGCAACGATGTTTTCCAGCTGGTACTGGTGCGTCACCATCACACCCAGATCCACCCGGCCGGACGCCACTACATTCATCAGCCGGCGCATGCGTTCCTTGCCGCCGGGGCACAGGGCGGTGACGATGGCGTGGTCGCCCAGGCCGGCGGCAAAGGCCGACAGCGGAATCGTCAGGTCGCTCGAATACACGCCCAGGCTGGACAGCGTGCCGCCGGGCTTGAGCACCCGCAGCGCCGACTCGAACGTTCCCTGCGTGCCCAGCGCCTCGATCGATGAATCCGCGCCCCGGCCGTTGGTGAGCTTCATGACTTCCTCGACCACGTCGCAGTGGTTGAAGTTCAGCGTCACGTCGGCGCCCAGCTGTTTCGAGATGCCAAGGCGGTGGTCGTTGCCATCGACGGTGATGATGGTGCTGGCGCCCAGCAGCCGCGCACCCGCCGTGGCGCACAGGCCAATCGGCCCCTGCGCAAACACCACCACCGTGTCGCCAATCTTGATGCGCGCGTTTTCGGCGCCCTTGAAGCCGGTGGACATGATGTCCGGGCACATCAGCACCTGCTCGTCCGTCAAGCCGTCGGGAATCGGCGCCAGGTTGGCCTGCGCGTCGGGCACCAGCACATACTCGGCCTGCGTGCCGTCGATCAGGTTGCCAAAGCGCCAGCCGGCGGTGGCCTTGAAGCCGTGGCAGCCGCACAGCCCCATCGGCACCAGGTAGCTGCCGTCCTGCGACGGTGCGCCGTCCTGCGCGGCATAGGAATTGAAGTTGGGGCAGATGGCGCCGGCAATCACGCGCTGGCCTTCGCTGTAGCCCTGCACGGCGCTGCCGAGCTTTTCGATCACGCCGACCGGCTCGTGGCCGACCGTCAACCCCTTGGCCACCGGGTATTCGCCTTTGAGGATGTGCACGTCGGTGCCGCAGATGGTGGTGGTGGTGATGCGCACCAGCGCGTCGTTGGGGCCGACGTCAGGAATGCGCTTGTCGGCAATTTCAATACGGCCGGGTTCGACGAACACGGCGGCTTTCATCATGGCGGGCATGGGGGCTCCTTGAATGGAAACAGGACTGAATCACAATGCTTGTGAAATCAGTCTATCGCGCATCCCTGCCGCGCAGGTGACTCATCCCGCCGTGGTTGATGCAGGTCAATGCATTGATGGTTCCGCTTCAGGCGGCCAGTTCAGCCAGCCTGGCCTTGAGCGCCGCATTCTCGGCGCTGAGTTCGGTGATGGTCTGGCGCAGCCGGGCGATCACGCCTTCGGGGGTTTCAGGCTCGGTGCGGGCCACGGCCTGGCTTTCGCGCACCTGCCGGGCGGCTTGCTGAAGCTCTTTCTTGCCGCCGGCGACCGCCGCCACCTGTGCGTGCATCGGCAACGACGCCACGGTGGCCGCTGCGTTGATCGAGATGGTGCCTGACTTCACCGCCGCGACCAGTTCGGGCGCAGCGGATTTCTGGATCTTTTCAATCTGGTTGATGGTGGCGTTGCTGATGCGCGCCGACTTGGCGATGGCGCCCATCGTCGGCACCGGCTCGGGCTTGGGGATGCCGGCAGCCGGGGCGGCTTCGGAGCCGGACGCTTCGGCAGTTGCCGGCTGCACCCGCGCGGTCAGGATGTCCTTGCGGCGCAGGGCCAGCACGCCGCGCTGGAAATCGGACACGCTGCGCCGGCCCAGGTGCTGCTCGATCATCCACAGGTGCACATCGTCGATGGAGGTGAAGCGCGTGTTCTGCACGGTGTTGAAGGCAATGCCGTGCTGCGTGCAGATGCGGTGGCGGTTGTGGCCATCGACCAGCACGTCGCCCCACAGCACCAGCGCGTCGCGGCAACCCTCGGCCAGCAGGCTGCGCTCCAGGGCTTCGTTTTCTTCCGGCGTCAGCGGGTCGATGTAGGCAAGCAATTCTTCGTTGACGGTGATGTTCATGGCGGGGCCGGCAGGCAAAAATGGAAGGGGCGCCATTCTATAAGACCGGGGTCTTGCGAGTGGCGCCCCAGGCATTGGGCGATGCGGCCCCTCAATGCTTCGCGGGCAGGGTCTTCATCAGGAAGAAGCGCAGCATTTCCTCGGACGCATCCGGGCCGGTGCCGTCGGTGTACGTTCCCCGCGCGTTGCCACCCGACCAGGCATGGCCGGCGCCGTGCACCGCCCAGTGTTCGGCCACCACGTCACCGCCGGCGTCCTTGTAGCTGCGCTGGGTGTAGTCGCGGCCGTTGGCGCTTTTGGCGCGTCTGGTTTGCGGCGTGTGGGCGCCGGCGCTGGCCGCCAGAACCTGCTCGCCGTTGACCGGGTTCACGGTCGCGTCGCTGTCGCCGTGAAAGACGATGGTCGGCGGGCTGGCCGTGGTCCGGGTGCTGGGCGGCGCGCCGGTCTGCATCACGCTGAGCGCGGTCTGCACATTGGTCGCCGACCCGGTGGCCAGGCCCGAATGCACACCGACGGCGGCAAACAGGTCGGGGTAGGCGTCGCCCAAAATCGCCGCCATGGCGCCGCCCGCAGACAGGCCGGCCACGTAAACGCGCTGCGGGTCGATGTTGTAGCGGCTCATCACGTCACGCGTCATGCCGGCCAGCAGCGCCGGCTCGCCCCGGCCGCGCTTTTGATGGTTGTGCTTGAACCAGTTCCAGCAGCGCGACGAATTGGCGTGCTGCGTCTGCGCCGGGTAGAGCACGTAAAACCCACGCTTCAGGGCGGCTTCGTTCATGCCCGTGCCGGCGGCAAAGTCGTCCGGATTTTGTGTGCAGCCGTGCAGCATCACGACCAGCGGCAATGGCTCGGTGAAGGACGCTGGCGGAATATAGAGTTTGTACTCGCGGCTGCCGGCCGTGCCTTCGGTGTGGCTGCCGCTGATGAACTGGCCGGACGGGCCGGGCTTGACGGCCGGCTCGGACGGTTTTTGCGCTGGTGCTGCCCGGCCGACTTCATGCGCCTCCACGTCGATGACGTTCAGGTCGTCGGCCGCGCTGGCCGGTACAGCGGCGCCGCCCAGTGCGGCCTGGATGGCGGCGGTGGCGGCCTGCAGGTTGCCGGTCTGCATCAGCCGCGTGGCTTCGGCCATCGAATTCTGGAAAGCCGGGTTGTTCATCGGGCTGGGGGTGGTTTTCGCGCCAGCGGCCAGCCGGTGCAGCGGATGCTCGCCGCCGCTGTCGGCGTGCTGGCTGGCCGACGCCAGGGCTTTTTGGATGGCGCCTTGCGCCAGGCGGGAGGCTTCGGACAGGATGCGTTCAAGGTTAGCGTTCATGGTGTTTTCCTTCAGGGAACGGGTGGGTTCAGGGAACGGGTTGAAATATCAGCGGATGCGGCCGGCCAGCGCCGCCTTCACGGCCGGACTGGCATGCAGCGCGCCCAGCACCACCACCGAATCTATGGCGGCCAGCGCCAGTTCCGGGGTGACGTCAAGCGCGATGGTGGCCAGGCCCAGCACACGAATCTGCAAGGCTTCGCCCGACGCCTGCACGGCGCGCAGGCCGTCGGCGGTGAAATGCTGGATGCCGAGCACCAGCGTCTTGCGCGCCACCACCTGCCTGACCACCTCGGCATGGTTGACCAGCTGGTTGCGAATGGCGGTGCGGATCAGGTCGGTGCGGTTGGCGTAAAAGCCTTCCTGCACCAGCAGGTCGATCTGGCCCAGATCGACGTAGCCCAGATTGATGGTGATTTTTTCGTCGGCCGGCTTGGCAGCGACGACAGTGTTGGCGGTTCTTGGTGGCATGGCGCTATCTTAAAACCATCCAAGTGGATGGTCTATGGATGTTTATTTTCTTTACATCCTGCCATCAAACGCAGCCGTCAGCTATTTTTTTTATAGCTACTAATGCCCGTGTATATTGCGCAAACAGCCTTTTTTATCATTAATTTGTGGCGCAATGACCCGCTTGGCATTCAATAGTGCGGCGGCAGGTCGTCGCCGGCGCGGCTGAACACGCCGCTGCCGGCTTCGGGCATCTGCTGGCGCAGCCGCTCGACTTCGCGCAGCAGCGCGTCGATTTGCTGTTGCTGACTGATGACGACCTGGTTCAGCTGGTCCAGCAGGTCTTCATTGAAGCTGGACTTGATTTCCAGCTCGGTCAGGCGGTGGTCAATAGCGTCATGGGATTCGGTAGGGTGCATGCGCCAATTGGACACGAACTGGCCTTGCACTGGGGCAGGCCCGGACAGCGGGTAAAAACAGGCGTCCTATAATTTTTCGTTTGCCAGAAAGATTCGACATGCCTGCCATTTGTCTGCTGAACACACGCTCCCGTATCGCCCTTGCTGCCGCTGCCCTCTGTCTGGCCGCCCCGATGGTTCAGGCCCAGGAAATGCAAACCGTCAAGATTGCCCATGCCGGCCCCACGTCGGGCGGCATCGCACACATTGGCAAGGACACCGAAAACGGCGTGCGTCTGGCGATTGAGGAATTGAACACCCAGAACCTGGTGATCGGTGGCAAAAAGATCAAGTTCGAGCTGATGGCCGAAGACGATGCCGGCGACCCGCGCCAGGCCACCGCCGTGGCCCAGAAGCTGTGCGACGCCAGGGTGGCCGGCGTGATCGGCCACCTGCAGTCAGGCACGTCGATTCCTGCAGCGACGGTCTACAGTCGCTGCGGCGTTCCCAACATCACGGCGTCGGCAACGAACCCGGACCTGACGAAACCGGGCTACAAGACCACCTTCCGCCTGATCGCCAATGACAACGCGCTTGGCGCCGCGCTGGCGATTTTTGCCAGCGACGCGCTGAAGGTCAAAAAAGTCGCGGTGATTGACGACCGCACCGCCTACGGCCAGGGCCTGGCGGACGTGTTCAAGGAAACGGCCAGACAAAAAGGCATCGAGGTGGTGGCAGAGGAATTCACCACCGACAAGGCCACCGATTTCATGGCCATCCTGACCGGCATCAAGGCCAAGAAGCCCGATGCGGTGTTCTTCGGCGGGCTCGATGCGCAGGCCGGCCCGATGCTGCGCCAGATGGCGCAGCTTGGCCTGACCGATGTGAAATTCTTCGGCGGCGATGCGCTGTGCACCGAAAAGCTGCCCGCACTGTCGAGCAAGGCCGCGACCATCGTCAATGTGACCTGCGCCACCGGCGGCGCGTCGATCCAGAAAATGCTGGGCGGCGCCGAATGGAAGAAAAAGTACGATGCCAAGTTCCCTGGCCAGTTCCAGATCTACAGCCCGTATGCCTATGACGCGACCTTCGTGCTGGTCGATGCCATGAAGCGCGCGAATTCGGTGGACCCGAAAACCTACCTGCCCTTCATCGGCAAGACACAGTTCAAAGGCGTGACCGCCAACATCGCCTTCACCGCCAACGGCGAGTTGACCCAACCCGCCGTCACGCTCTACGTTTACAAGAACAACGCGCGGATCGCACTGAACTGAACCAAGGCCTGCGGCCCGTCGCGGCTCAGGCTGGCTCGACTGCAATGCCCAGCCGTTCGGCGCGCCGTGCCCACAGCTGGCGCGCCAGTTGCTGCATGTCTTCGATCTTGTCGCCCTCGTCCACAATTTCGATGCCGAGCAGGGTTTCCAGCACATCTTCCAGCGTGACCAGCCCCTTGGTTTCGCCGTATTCGCCCACCACGATGGCGATGTGCTGACGCTTTTCGAGCAGCGTTTCCAGCAGCCGAGACAGCGGCGTGGTGCACGGCACCGAGAGCATCTCGCGGCGAAACTCGTCTATCTTCACCGCGCCGTGCCCCTGGTTCTGGGCAATCAGCAAGTCCTCGCGCAGCACGAAGCCGACGATTCCGTCGAGGTCTTTGTCGTAGATGGGCAAGCGCGAAAAGGGCATCTTGCCCGGTGCCTTCAGGGCGTCCTGCACCGACATGTCTTTTTTCAGCGCCGACACCACGATGCGCGGCGTCATGATGCCGGTGGCATCGACCGACTTGAACAAAAACAGGTTGCGGATGATCTTCGATTCACGGTCGTTGATATGGCCCTGCTCCTGGCCGATGCCGGCCATGGCGACAAACTCGTCGCGGTTGAAGGCCTGCGTCTTCTTGCCGCCCGAAATCCACTGCGTCAGCTTTTCCGACACCACGATCAATGGGTACATCGCCTTGACCAGCAGGTTGACGTAAGCCAGGGTGAAACCAGCCAGACGGCGCCAGTGCAGCGCCCCCAGTGTCTTGGGAATAATTTCCGACAGGAACAAAATCAGCAGCGTCATCACACCTGAAAAAACGCCGAACCAGGCACTGCCAAACACCGCCGTCGCTTTGGCGCCAGCGCCGATGGCGCCTACGGTGTGGGCAATGGTGTTGACCGTCAGAATCGCCGCCAGTGACTGGTCGATGTTGTCTTCCCTCAACTTTTTAAGCAGCGCCGCCTTTTTCGGCTCGGTCTGTTTAAGCCCGGCGATGTAGGACGGCGTGATGCTCAGCAGGGCCGCCTCGGCAATCGAGCACAAGAAGGAAAACAGCAGCGCCAGCAGCACATAGGCCAGCAGCAGGAAAACATCGCCGCCGATGGAAACCTCCGCAATGGCGGGAAGGGCGTCGGGCAAGCTTGGGGAAAGGTCCATGAGATTGGCGGGCGCGCGGGCCTTGCCAAGTTGTTTCTAGGCATCGATTTTCACCCATTGACAATCTCCGCGCCGCCATGTGGAGACGACCGGGCTGGCCGCCGCCCGCCACAGCGGCGCCCAAGCCCCAGGCGTTTTGGGCAGAAAGGCGACCGGTTGCCAGCGTGTTGTGGTCTCAAGGAGAGAGGATCACACCCGTGTACTGGACGTTCATGCGCATGGTGACCCCTGGGCGCGCCCGGACAATCCGGTCTGTCAGAATCGGCTACAAACAAGACCTGCAATGACAACGACTCCACTTCTCGACGCTGCCGACCTTTCCCCGATTCACCTGCTTCCCGCCGACGACTCCGTTGCGCATCCCGACATTTTGCTGGGGCCGCCTCGCCCCGACCTGATTCGCGCAGAAGTCCTGGCCGACCTGCTGGAGGCCACGGCCACGCGCTTGCCGAACCACGCGGCACTGATCTTCGGCGAACGGCAACTGACCTACCGCGAACTCGATGCGCAAGCCGACCAGGTCGCATCAAACCTGATCGAAGCCGGCGTGCGCCCTGGGCAGATCGTCGGCCTGTGGCTGCCGCGCGGCATCGACCTGCTGGTGATGCAGGCGGCGATTGCCAAAACCGGCGCCGCCTGGCTGCCGTTGGATGCAGACACGCCGGTCGAGCGCATTGCCGTGTGCCTGGACGATGCGAATGCGCCGGGCATTGTCAGTTGCGCCGGCTTCGCGCCGCGCCTGGCAGATTGCGGCCGCGCGGTGTGGACGGCCGAAGCGCTGTCACTCCCCGGCGGGGCGCCATTGCGCCGTCGTCAGGGCGTCAAGCCGTCGGACCCGGCGTATGTCATCTATACCTCGGGCTCGACCGGCAAGCCCAAGGGCATTGAAATCAGCCAGGGCAGCATCTGCCATTTCCTGCGCAGCGAAAACGCCCTGCTTGGCGTGACCAGCACCGACCGCGTGTACCAGGGATTTTCAGTCGCTTTTGACATGTCGTTCGAGGAAATCTGGATCAGCTACCTGGCCGGCGCCACGCTGTGGATTGCGCCCAAAGAAGTAGCTTCTGACCCCGAAGCACTGCCGCGCGCGCTGGACGAACACCGCATCACCGTGCTGCACGCCGTGCCGACGCTGCTGGCGCTGTTTGCGCAAGATGTGCCCGGCCTGCGGCTGATCAACCTGGGCGGCGAAATGTGCCCGCAGTCGCTGGTGGCGCGCTGGGCGCGGCCGGGGCGCCAAGTGTTCAACACCTACGGCCCGACCGAAACCACGGTGTCGGCCAGCCTGGCCGAATTGCATCCGGGCGAGCCGGTGACCATTGGCCGGCCGCTGCCCAATTACGGCTTGCTGCTCATCAGCACCGACGTTGAAGTCGGCTTGAAGCTGCTGCTACGCGGCGAAGTCGGCGAGCTGTGCATCACCGGCCCGGGTGTGGCCGCCGGTTACCTGGGCCGCGCCGACCTGACTGCCGAAAAATTCCTCGCCAACCCGTGGGCCAGCAGCGCCGAGCAGGCCCGGCTCTACCGCACCGGCGACCTGGCCCGCATTGACCCGGACGGCTGCGTGCAGTGCCTGGGCCGCACCGACGACCAGGTGAAGATTCGCGGTTTCCGCGTTGAACTGGGTGAAATTGAAGCCGTGCTGGCCCGGCAGGCCGGCGTGGGCACGGTCGCCGTGGTGCTGCGCCCCGAGGACGGCATCGACCAGCTGATCGCCTTCATCGTCGCGGAAAGCGGCCAGACGCTCGCCAGCGCCGTGCTGCGCAGTGCGCTTAGCGCCGTGCTGCCACCGTACATGGTGCCCGGCCACTTTGAACTGCTGCCGGAAATGCCGCGTCTGACCTCGGGCAAGATCGACCGCAAGGACTTGAAGGCACGTCCGCTGGCGTTGGTGGCACGCGATGCCACGGATTCCGACACGCCCGAGAACCCGGCCGAAGACGCGCTGTTCGCCGCCTTGTCGCGGTTGTTTCCCGGCCAGCCGATCCGCCGCAGCGCCGACTTTTTTTCCGACCTAGGCGGCCATTCGCTGTTTGCCGCCCGCCTGGCGTCCGCGTTGCGCGCCGATGCGCGTTTTGCGCATGTGACGGTGCGCGACATCTACCAGCGCCGCACCGTCGGGGGCATTGCCGAAGGGCTGGCGCAAGCGCATGACGCGCCGCCGCCGGTCGATACCCGCTGGACGCCGCCGTCCGCGTGGAAGCGCTGGCGCTGCGGCGCGGCGCAGGCCGCCGCCATTCCGGCGCTGGTAACGCTGCACATGAGCCAATGGCTGGCGCCGTTCTTTGCTTACCATTTCTTCACCGGCGAGCCAGGCGATTCGCTGGCGCTGGCCATTGCCGCCGCAACGGGCGCCTACCTGATTGCCACGCTGCTGGGCTTTGCGCTGGCGATTGCCGGCAAATGGCTGGTCGCCGGGCGCCTGAAAGCGGGCCGCTATCCGCTGTGGGGGCTGACGTATTACCGCTGGTGGCTGGCCGACCGGCTGGTCGAGTCAGCGCCGACGTACATGCTCAGCGGCTCGTCACTGTATGCATGGTGGCTGCGCGCCCTGGGCGCACGCATCGGGCGCGACGTGATGATCGGCTCGATCACCCTGCGCGCGCCCGACCTGTTGGTGATTGGCGACGACGCCAGCATCGGCAATGCGGTCAATTTCGAGAATGCGCGCGTCGAGCACGGCGAGTTGCGCCTGGGCGCCATCGCCATCGGCGCGGATGCCGGTGTCGGCTCGTATGCCATCCTGGAAGGGAACACGTCGGTTGGCGCTTTCGGCCACCTGGAAGGTCAAACCGCGCTGAGCGACGGCATGGTCGTGCCGGCCGGGCGCACCTGGAGCGGCTCGCCGGCGCGCGATGTCGGCGCGTTCGACAAGGCGTCCAACCCGGCGCGGCTTCCGGTGTCCAGAACCCGGCTGGCCACCGAGGCGGTGTACTTCGTGTGTGGCGCGCTGCTGATCACGACGCTGTTCTTCTTGCCGGTGTTTCCCAGCTTCATGCTGATCGACTGGATCGACAACTCCGAGAACTTCGGGCCGGTGCCCAACAGCGAGATTCCCTTTCAGCTGGCCAAGTATTTCGTGCTGGCCTTCCCGGCCACAGCGGTGCTGATCGTGCTGACCGCCCTGCTGTCGGCGGCGATTCGCTGGGGCGTGCTGCCACGCATGAAGCCCGGCAGCTGGCCGGTGCACAGCAACAAATACTGCGCCAAATGGCTGGTCAACCAGATCCAGGAATCTTCCTTGAGCGTGCTGCATGGCGTATATGCCACGGTGTATGCGCCGTTCTGGTACCGGCTGCTGGGCGCCAAGGTCGGCCGGGGCGCGGAAATTTCAACCGCGCTCGGCCTGGTGCCCGACATGCTCACGCTGGGCGAAGACACCTTCATTGCCGACGCGGTGATGCTGGGCGACGAAAAAATCGATGGCGGCTGGATGACCATGAAGCCCACGGTCATCTCGCGACGCAGCTTTGTCGGCAACGGCGCCTACATTCCCGACGGCACGACGCTGCCGGAAAACGTGCTGATCGGCGTGCATTCGACCGTGCCGGGCAACGACGCCATGCGCAACGGCGACACCTGGCTCGGCTCGCCGCCCATCAACCTGCCGGCGCGTGAAGAAGTGCGCGGCTTTGCCGAACACCTGACATTCAGGCCGTCGGTGCTGCGCCGCATCGGGCGCGGCACGGTGGAGGCGTTTCGCATCGTCGCGCCGCATGCGTTTGTCATCGCCGTCGGCTACACCGTCGTGCTCGACGTGATGCCGCTGGCCGCCGTGGGCCGCTGGGGCGAGGTGGTGGCCGACCTGACCCTGGCCGGCCTGGCGTATGGCATCGGCACCTTTGTTTTCGTGGCGGCGCTCAAGTGGGGGCTGCTGCGCCGCTACCAGAAATGCAGCGTGCCGATGTGGACGCCCTTCGTCTGGCTGTCGGAGGCCGTCACCAACCTGTACGAAGGCATCGCCGTGCCCAATTTCATGCGTTACCTGCGCGGCACGCCGTGGCTGCCGGTCGCGCTGAACCTGCTGGGCAGCCGCATCGGGCGCGGCGTGTACCTGGACACCACCGACATCACCGAATTCGACTGCGTGACGATTGGCGAGTACAGCGAGCTCAACGCCCTGGCCTGCCCGCAAACCCATTTGTTCGAAGACCGGATCATGAAGATCGACCACGTCACCATCGGCCGCCGCGTCTACATGGGGCCGCGCAGCGCCGTGCTGTACAGCGCCGTGGTCGGCGACAACGCCAAGCTCGGCGCGCTGACGCTGGTGATGAAGGGCGAATTCATTCCGGCGGCCACGGCCTGGCGCGGCTGCCCGGCAGCGCCAGCGCGCCTGTAAAGCCGCTGCTCAGGATGCCTCAAGCGCGGGTCGCTGTCCATCCTTGGCCCGCCTCGCGCCACCGGCTAAACATTGCTTCGGGCGTCGGTGCAGAACTGCTGGTGATCAGCGTGGAAACGCCCCACAGCCCACTTCGCGACACGGCCCGGACACAAATTCGCGGCGCGCTGCGCGAAGTGCTCGGCCTGCAGCTGGACTGCGCACCCGAAGCGGTCACCTTGCTGTCCGTTCCCGGCCAGGCGCTGCGCGTCGCGCTGCCCGGCCACACCATAAGCGCCATCGGCCTGTCCGCCAGCCACGAAGCCGGCTTTTCGGTGGCGGCCATTCGCCAAGGCGGTCCGGTGGGCATTGACATCATGCGCATCGCACCGGCCTTCGACTGGCAAGCCGTGGCCCGCGACTACCTCGGCCCGCAGGCCTGGCACCGCATTGCCAGCCAGCCCGAGCCCGACCAGCCGCAAGCCTTTGCCTGCGAATGGACGCGCCTGGAAGCCGGCCTGAAATGTTTGGGAATTGGGCTGCAGGAGTGGTGCCCGGCGCTGGCGCAAAGGCTTGAAGGCTGCCGCCTGATGGCGCTTGACGTGCCCGCAGGACTGTTCGGCGCTGTGGCCTGGCGCTGAACGACCCGCGTGCCAAGGCTCAGGCGGTGGACGGTTCGCAGAACCGGATGCGGTTGCCAAACGGGCATCTCGCCTTCTTGTACCTTTACCGCGAAGATCCATTTACGACTTAAAGCAGCCAGTCACCGCACCGATGTCGATGACTGCTCACCAGCGTTTGCTGCCTTTCACGACTGGCAGCTTTCTGGTTGCCCAGTGTCCGTGCGCACAAAAGTCGTTCGTGGCGAAAATTTTGAATGTTTTTGACCCAGGTTTATTGGCTAGCTCGTGACCATTAAAGATTACTTCTTTCATGAAATAACAGGTGGAGGTGAAGAAAGTGGCGACGTCAGCTATACCGGTATAGTTTCCATAACATCAGTATGGCTACCAATAAGGCTATTCACCGCGTTAAGCTTCGCTTGGATAAATGGGCCCGTTGTCAATGGAAAATACTGTGAATGGTCGCTCTGTGGAGTTGGTTAAACCTGATGGCCCGGAGTATGTAGTCGTTTTTTAACCCCCCGCTCGTGCTGCATAGATTTGTCGAAACCGAATAATTATTACGAGCGGTGCGGGCCTTCATTCTGGACTATCGCGGAATCACTTGGTATGAGACGGGTGGCTTTCTCACCTCGTCCATGATGTTGACGCGTGCCTGTCACATGCGGTACTCAGCCACGTTCCTCGCAAGCCAATAATGCGCGAGCCAACTTTATACCGGTGTTGGCTCAATAATCGACAAGGAGACAGACATGCCTTTCCCCCAAATTCAGAGTTTCCAACGACTGACGGCAGCCTTAGCATTAGCCATGGCTCTGGTCACTCCAGCGCAGGCAGGAGATGTATATTCTGACGCAGCACCTTCACCAGTGTTAGGCAGGGACATTAAGTTCACCGTGTATCTTCCCGACGGCTACAAGCCGGGTAGCGCCACGGCCTACCCTGTAATTTACCTGTTGCACGGTGCTGGTGGTGACGAGAATGAATGGAGAACCAAGGGCGGTGCGGTTGAGTCGTTGGATGGACTCATCAAACGAGGCCAGATCCGCCCGTCTGTGGTAGTGATGCCCACAGCGGGTCCAGCATCGTGGTGGGCTGATGGTGTAGCCGACAAGGCGGGCACCGCCATCATGAAAGATCTACTGCCGTACGTGGAATCCCGCTACCGGGTCCAAACTGAGCGCAGCGGCCGTGCCATTGGCGGGCTCTCCATGGGCGGCTATGGCGCGCTGAACCTCTCGCTTCGCAACCCGGAGCAGTTTTGCGGTGCAGCCATCATCAGTCCGGCCATCTACGACCCATTACCGCCCGAGACCTCTGCGGCGCGGCGCACACCACAGTTTGTACGCAATGGCCAGTTTGATGCGGATACTTGGAAGTCACTCAATTACGCGGCAGCGCTGGACGGATACAAGGCGGGTGCCCGACGGGTTCCTATGTGGATAGTCTCTGGAGACCACGATTACCTGGGTATTGCACCCATGTCAGCCAATCTGTTTTGGCGCCTCCATCAGATCCAGCCTAAGCAGGTGGAGTTGCGTGTGATCGATGGCGACCATGAATGGTTGGTGTTCCGTGACGCACTGCCGGATGCCCTCCAGTACGTGGACAAACAATGCCGACAGGGTTAACTGATTAGTGAGTGTTCGCTGGGCGAGGACACGGGGCGGCACTGGCCAATGCACGCGGTCTTCCAGATAAGGCAGGCCCTGTGAACCCATATAACCTGGAGTGCAGCGTCTGAGCCTGCACTTACAGGCAAAAGATAACGCCCGGTGGGCAAGTCGTGTCAACACCCAAGGCCAAGACGCGGATCTGCACTAGTAAGGGATCTTGGCCAACAGTTCATGCGGCGCTGACCTTGCGCCTGGAATCCGTATCTCATGCCCGAAATCGAGCAGAGGCTTGATTGGGCAGAGCCGCAAGCCATGTTGGCTTGAACTGCACTGGACCAACATAAACTAGAGAAAAATGCAGCCGGGCTTTGTTGTACCAGAGCAGCTACGCGATCGCTTCATCGTTGGCTTGGCGCATTGACCGTCAGAAATGCAGCGTTTGCGGGTACTGGCCACCGGCTGCTTCTTAGAGGTTCAATTACACGGTTTGGCTTGCCAGTTAGCCGTCGTTCATGGCGGTCAGAAGCGTGCCCAAAGCGGATGCTCGCGTTTGACTAAAGTTGCCATTCGATTTCTGCCCTAGAGATCAAAAAGCTGACCTTGGAACCCGGAAACCACTTTTACCAGCTTACCGGCTCCTGAGCGGCGAAAGCGGGACTACTGGAAATCCAATGGCTCGCCCGATACCTGACATTGGCGCCAGTAGCCCAACTGTCAGCTACATTGCCGTAATTTCAACCAAAGAGGAACAAACTCATTCGTGGCTGTGTCCGTGGCCAGAGTTGCCGTCGTTGTCGTTGGGGCCTGCTTTTTCGCATCCGCTGAGCGTAGCCAAGAAACAGATTATCAAAAAAGTGCCGCCGAGAGTTTTTAGCGTTTTCATTTAAATATTCATTTGAGAGGTGTATCAGATCGAGTGCAGTGAAATTGCGCTGCGATGGGTATCGCAGCGCCCTTCATTTACTTCATTTTTTTGATGTCGGTGTAGTCGCCACGGGTCCGCAGAATCACCTTCACGTTGGACTTGCCCCGGTTGCGCCAATACCAGCCGTGATTGCCAGTGAACGCGGCCTCAAGCACGCCTTCATCGGAAGAAACTCCGCGACCTTTTTCGTAGCTGATCGACTTGCCCTGTGCATCGCCGTGGGTGTCGAAATTGACCTCACCGCCCTCGACCACCCAAGCATATTGGGCCTTTGCGCCTTCAACCATCTTCAGTTTGATTTCCGTTCCTTCTCCTGGCGCCAGCGTGAAGGGCATCTCGTCGCGCCATTCAATCTTGGGCGCCGCCTTGGCCGGCTCCTTCGGGGCAGCAGCCACTGCAGCCTTCACTGCAGGTTCTGCCGCATTGACTACAGCCATGCCAGGCGCCCCAGCTGCGGGCGACTGGGCAGCCGCAGCATCGGCCGCAGCCTCTGCCGCCAGCTGTTGCTTGATGTCGCCCATTTCCGTCATTCGCAGGATTCGACCGACCCCGGTGGGGTCGATGCCGTATTCAGCCGGAAGAACGACGGCAACCAGGAGGACCAGCGCCGAAATGGCGGCCAGCACGGTGGAGCGCAAAAGCTGCCTGGAAGAAGGCAACTCGGCGCGCAAGGGGGTATCGCTGTTGTACATGTTGAATATTCCTTGGGTGTTCAGGATACGAAGTAGCCGGCGAGCTGCATGCCCACCAGAATGAAGCCTGCGCTCATCATGGCGACGTTGGCGGTGTAGGCGTTGCGAATGAAGCTGGGGGTGCGGCGCCAGTAGCTCATGCCGATCAGGATGACCGTCAATGCCAGCAGCTGGCCGATTTCCACGCCGACGTTGAAGGCGAGCAGGTTGGGCACCAGTCCGTTGGGCGAGATCTCGTACTCAATGATTTTGGTCGCCAAGCCAAAGCCGTGGAAAAGACCAAACACCAGGGTTGCAACCTTGGTGTTGGGCTGGAATCCCAACCATCGCTGGAAAGCGCCGATGTTGTCCAAGGCCTTGTAGACCACGGACAGGCCGATGATCGCGTCGATCAGGTAGCTGTTGATTCCGACGTTGAAGTACACGCCCAGGATCATGGTGGTGGAGTGACCCAACGCAAACAGGCTGACGTAGATACCGATGTGCTGGATCCGGTAGAGGAAGAAGATCACCCCGAAGAGAAACAGGATGTGGTCGTAGCCCGTCATCATGTGTTTGGCGCCCAGGTACATGAAGGGCAGCAGATTGATGCCCGAAATCTCCTGGATATAGCCTTTGTCGCCTTCAGTGACGGCGTGGGCCAAGGCCTCTGTGCCGCCCACAAAAAGGCAGATAAAGAATGCCGAAAGAAGCAAGAAACGGGATGGCCAATTCGCCCATAGCGAACGTGGCAGCCTGTCGTGAACATAGCTGTGCATGGAGACTCCGATAGTCTGAAAGAAAGGGAAGCGCTGCGTGGCGCTGCGTGGCGCAGCGCGAGTGCGAGTGCGAGTGCGAGTGCGGAAAGGGTCTCAGCCCATCGGAGGGCGTTCCAGCCGGGACGCCTCCACCATTTGAATCCAAGGCCGCACCCGCACCCGCCAGCCGGGAAGCTGTGGTGCGGCCGAACTCAAGGCGACGGGCAGGGCGTGAGCGTTGTCGTGCGAATGATCCGCCCCGTGGTGGGCATGGCCAGCATCGGCGCTCTTGTCCAGCACCGCTGATTCGCCGTCTTCATCCCCGTGCACATGGCTGTGCGCTTCTCCGGTAGCGGATGAAGCGTCATGAAACGTTGTTGCCATGGCTGCCAGGCCGTGGGAACTTGTTCCACCCATCGAGGAGAGGATGGTGCCGAACATGATCGCCACCAGAACCAGCCACCGCATGCACAGCGCTGCCCCGTTAGGGTACAAGCAGGATGAGGCGCGCAGGCTCATGGCGTGCAATTGGGTTTCGTGAACATTGAAGAAGATTATAGTAACCTCCCCCAGGGGATAAAATTGACCATGAAACAACCGCATACTCATGCCTCCCATCCTGCCATCATCAAACGCCTGCGCAAAGCCGGCGGACACCTGAGCAGCACAATAGAAATGCTGGTGCAGGGACGAAGCTGCCTCGATGTCGCGCAGCAGCTGCAGGCGGTGGAAAAAGCGATTCAGCAAGCCAAGAAAGCCCTGATCCAGGACCATTTGGACCACTGTCTGGAAGATCTGGTGGGCCCCTTGGAGGCCGGCCAACGCCAATCCATGGACGAGTTCAGGGAAATCACGCGTTATCTCTGAGGCACACCATGCTGGACATTCTTGCCAACCGCACCTACCGCCATTTGTTCGCCGCTCAGGTGATTGCCTTGATCGGGACCGGGCTGGCGACGGTGGCGCTGGGGCTGCTGGCCTTTGACCTTGCCGGCGACAACGCGGGCATGGTGCTGGGCACGGCGCTGGCCATCAAGATGGTCGCGTATGTTGGCGTGGCGCCGGTCGCAGCGGCATTTGCCGAGCGCCTGCCCAGGCGCACCATGCTGGTCGCGCTGGACCTGGTTCGTGCGGGTGTTGCCCTGGTGCTGCCGTTTGTCTCGGAGATCTGGCAGGTGTACGTGCTGATCTTTGTGCTGCAGGCGGCGTCGGCTGCCTTTACGCCCACCTTCCAGGCCACCATCCCCGACGTGCTGTCGCAAGAAAAGGACTACACCAAGGCCTTGTCGCTCTCACGCCTTGCGTACGACATGGAGAGCTTGGTCAGTCCGATGCTGGCTGCTGCTTTGCTCACGGTAATCGGCTTTCACGATCTGTTTGCCGGCACGGTGGTGGGATTCTTGGCGTCGGCAGCGCTGGTGGTGTCGGTGGTCCTGCCGGCGCATCCAGCGCCGCAGCGCCGCAGTATCTACGACCGCACCACGCGCGGGCTAAGAATCTACCTGGCCACACCCCGGTTGCGCGGGCTGCTGGCCGTCAATGCGGCCGTGGCAGCGGCAGGCGCCATGGTTTTTGTCAACACGGTGGTCATCGTGCAGGCCGGATTGGGCCTGACCCAGAGCGCGGTGGCCTTGGCGTTGGCCAGTTTCGGCGCGGGCTCCATGCTGGCGGCACTGGTCTTGCCACGCGTGTTGGACAAACTCACCGACCGCAGCGTGATGTTGGGCGGCATCGGGTTGATGGTCGCAGGCATGTTCGTGGGCACCTGGGTGGCCGGACATGCCGCGCTGATGGCTTTGTGGTTCGCGCTCGGCTTGGGTTACGCCACCGCCCAGACACCCGCCGGGCGCCTGTTGCGGCGATCCTCGAACCCGGAGGATCGCCCGGCGCTATTTGCCGCACAGTTCGCGCTGTCGCATGCCTGCTGGTTGTTGTTTTACCCCTTGGCCGGCTGGCTAGGCGCTCGCTATGGCATGCCCGTGACGTTTGCGGTTCTGGGCAGTGCCGGCGCAGTGGCCGTGTGGGTCACCACGATGGTCTGGCCACCCCAGGATCCTGATGTGATTGAGCACGAACACACAGAATTGGCCCCCGGGCATACCCATGGCGCAACCAGCCATGGCATACGTCATTCGCACCCTTTCGTGATCGACGACAACCACCCAAGCTGGCCGGGGTTGGGTGGTTGATGTCGAAATTCTGAGGGCAACGCAGGACTGCCAGACTACTGTTTCCACCACTGCATCGCACATGCGTGCGGGCGTGACATGGCTTCGCAAGTCGCTGTTTGACGCTATGGTGAATAAGTAGCGACAAAGAGCTATCTACGGGAAAGCTGACTTTTGGGTACGACTCTTATTTGCTTGTAGAAGTCAGCAGCCAAGGAAACAGGCATTTCTTGGCTCGGTGGCTCCAAGAGACCAAAGCCCCCTCTACGGCCGTTGGAATTAACCTCTCCGGATGCGGCCAATCGTCTTAATCGGCTCTCGCTGCTCAAGCGCAGACCACTGGTAGATGCTGATTTCTCAGATCGAATGACCGCCATGGGACGCACGTTACAGCGAATAGCCCTTACTGAACAACCGTTCCCAATGTTGGAGCAGTCGGTTGCCGGTGCCGCAGTCATCGAAATCGTCGCCGCATTGCTGACGGTCAAGTTGCTGGTTCCAATGCCGGGTCTGGAGCAAGCAGTTCCGGAGGTCGACTGACTCTTGTCAGTCTGAAACAGACTTCCGTTATGCAGCCGGAGCAGTCAGTCGCGGTTCATGACCGATGGGCAGAGCGGGGCCATATCCAGCCATTTGCCAACGGCAGCTTTGTAGAAGTTCAATTCTCACGTATTTTCTGTCTGTTGGTCACCCTTCATGACGGGCTTGCAGGGCTGTCCGGCCAGTAGTCGGTGGTCGGACGTGCAGGTACTGAGCCGCGCTTAATCCTTCAGGCTCACCCCCAGGGCATTCAGCTTTTTTGCGTACGAATCCCTGCGTTTGGCTGCCTTTGCAGCGGTTTCGATAGCCGCCTGAATGGCCTTGGGCCCTTTTTTTTCAATCGCTTTGATCAATCCGAATTTTTGAGCAGCATCCAGCTCCGCCCTCCTGAAAGTGGCAAGGAGTTCGGCATGGGCAAGGGATGGATTCACAAGGACCTCATTGTCTAAAGCGTTATTTTCTGCGGTTTTTCGCGCTGACAGCCCTTGAAGGCGTTGCGCGTGTCTGCTTTGCGCCTGGAAATCCAGATTGCCGACTTCCGCATCAGGTCGGCAGTGGACGCACGAAATAGCTCATTGACTGACCGCAATCAGTCGGAATATTTCGGTCGGCTCGCCGCGTGCAACGTCTGTTCGTAAACGGCACCCGCCACCCATCCCCCACAAGTAGCCCACCACCTCAGCTCGCCGCAGCCCGCCCCAGCCGGTCGCGCACGCCGTCCCAGGCCATGTCGGCGGGCGGGTTTTCTATCCAGATCAGCTTGGCGTCCTGGGCGTCGAAGTCGCGCAGCACGGCGAACAGTTGCTGCGCGGTGGCCAGCGCGTCGTCGGGCATGCGGCGCAACAGTACCTGGGCCGACTTGACGCGCAGCACGGCGCGGGCATAGACGGCGATGTGGGCCGCTTCGGCGCCCAGCAGGTCGAGCGCAGTTTGCAGCGCGGCGGCGTCCATCAGCCGCACTTTGGCGTTGGGCGCGTAATGCGCCTCCAGCGTGCCGGAAGCGCGGGGTGTTTGGCCTGCGGCTTGCAAATCTTCCTTGTCCAGCACCGGCTCGCCGCAAGCCGCTTGCAGTTGCTCGCGGGTCAGCACGCCAGGGCGCAGCAGCACCGGCCGGCCACGGGTGCAATCGACAATGCTGGACTCGATGCCGACCGCGCACGGCCCGCCGTCGAGCACCAGCAAGTCATCGCCAAACTCGCCGGCCACATGCAGCGCGGTGGTCGGGCTGACGCGGCCAAAGCGGTTGGCGCTGGGGCCGGCCACGCCTGTGTTGCAGGCCTTTAAAAAAGCCAGTGCGACCGGATGCGCCGGGCAGCGCAGGCCGATGGAATTCTGGCCGCCAGCAGCAGCAGCGGCGACGCCGGGCTGGCGCGGCAAGATGACCGTCAGCGGGCCGGGCCAGAAGGCGTCGATCAGCCGCTGGGCAAATGCCGGCACTTTGCTGGCGTAGTCGCTCACCTGGCGGGCGCTGGCCACATGAACAATCAACGGGTGGTCGGACGGCCGGCCCTTGGCGGCAAAGATGCCGGCGACGGCTTCGTCGCTGGAGGCATCGGCCCCCAGGCCATAAACGGTTTCGGTCGGAAAGCCGACCAGCCCGCCAGCCCGGATGCAGCGGGCGGCGTCTTCAATGGCTTGCGGGTCGGTGCCGGGCAGAATCATTCGTCGCCTTCAAAACCCGGCAGGCCCAGAATCCTTGCCGCCTGGCGGGCCGTGGCTTTCACGCCGGCCACGTCGGCGCCGGTGATCGTCAAATGGCCCATCTTGCGGCCCGGCCGGGCCTCTAGCTTGCCGTACAAATGCAAATGCGCGCCGGGCAATGCCAGCACCGCCTGCCAGTCGGGCGTGCGCGCCTGGCCCGTAGCGTCAAACCACACATCGCCGAGCAGATTGAGCATGATGGCCTTTGAGTGCTGGCGCGGCGCGGGCAGCGGCAGGCCGGCCATCGCATGCACCTGCAAATCAAATTGCGACACGTCGCAGGCGTCCATGGTGTAGTGGCCGCTGTTGTGCGGGCGCGGCGCCATCTCGTTGACGACCAGCGCGCCGTCGGCGCTGCCATCGTCCACGACGAAAAACTCGACGCACAGCACGCCGACGTAGCCGATGTGACTCGCTATGGATTTAGTAGCTGCCTGCGCCCGTGCAGCAAGCGCCAATGGCATATTTCCTTCATAAACCTCGGTCACGGCCAGGATGCCGTCGACATGCAGGTTCAGCTGCGGCGGAAACGCCACGATGGCGCCGTCCCAGCCGCGCGCCACGATCACCGAGCATTCGGCGCTCAAAGGCAGCATTTTTTCCAGCACGCAGGCCACCTGCCCCAGCTCGGCCCAGGCCGTCGCCAGTTCAGCCGCATTCCGCACGCGCATCTGGCCCTTGCCGTCGTAGCCCATGCGCGCGGTTTTCAAAATGCCGGGCAGCAGGTCGTCGGGCACGGCCTGGAGTTGCTCCGGCGTTTCAATGACAGCGTACGGCGCGCAGCGCACGTCCGCCACACCGGCAGAGGCCATGAAATGCGATTTTTCCTGAATCCGGTCCTGCGCAATCGCCACCGCCGCCGCGCCGGGTGCGACGGGACGCGCCACGGCCAGGGCTTGCAGCGCACTGGCCGGCACATTTTCGAATTCGGTGGTGATGGCGTCGCACAGGCCCGCCAGTTGCGCCAACCCCTGCACATCGGAGTAAGCGGTCTGGATATGGTGGTGGCTGACGCGGCCGGCCGGGCTGTGCGGGTCCGGGTCGAGCACCGCCGTGAAATAGCCCAGGCGCTGCGCGGCATGCACGAACATGCGGCCCAGCTGGCCGCCACCCATGACGCCCAGCGTGGCCGGACGGCCGGTTTCATCGACCGTGCCTGGAAAAATGGGCAAGCGGCTCATACCGGCGGCAGCGTCATGGCGCGGGCGGCTTCGGTCTGCTCGGCGCGAAAAGCCTGCAGCCTGTCGGCCAGCGTTGTGTCATGCAGGGCCAGCAGGGCGACGGCAAACAGCGCTGCATTGGCCGCGCCGGCATGGCCGATGGCAAACGTTGCGACGGGAATGCCTTTGGGCATCTGCACGATGCTGTGCAATGAATCGACGCCCTGCAAATGCTTGCTGGCGACCGGGACACCCAGCACCGGCACGATGGTCTTGGCGGCCAGCATGCCCGGCAAATGCGCCGCGCCGCCGGCACCGGCAATGATCGCCTGCAGGCCGCGTCCGGCGGCGGCTTCGGCATAGGCGAACATAGCGTCGGGCATGCGGTGGGCCGACACCACGCGTGCGTCATGCGCAATGCCGAAATGCTGCAGGATTTGCACGGCGTGCTGCATCGTGTCCCAGTCGCTGCTGGAGCCCATCACCACGCCGACCAGGGGCGCTGCGGAGTTGTTGTTTGTCGTCATAAAGATTGAAGTGCTGAGGTCGCTGAAGGGCTGTGGGCCGATAAGGCGTGATTTTAAGGGCTGGGGTGGCGGGCCGGGCCATGCCCGGCGTAACCGCTGGCTGTGGCTTGCATGCTATCGTCATGGCTGCCGCCAGGACCGCTGCCCGCCCTTTCCTTTCAGGACGCCAGGGCACTGGCCTGAACCCCCTTATTCCAACCTTTAGTTGCCCAACACCATGATCGACGTCACCATTGCCAATTTTCAGCAGGAAGTCATTGAGGCTTCCATGACCACGCCCGTGCTGATCGACTTCTGGGCGCCGTGGTGCGCCCCGTGCAAGTCGCTGGGTCCTGTTCTTGAAAAGGTTGAAATCGCCTACGAAGGGCGTTTCAAGCTGGTGAAGATCGACTCCGACCAGGAGCAGCAACTGGGTGAAGCCTTCAGCATCCGCAGCATCCCGACCTGCATCCTGCTGATGAACGGCCAGCCGGTGGACGGGTTCACCGGCGCGCTCACCGAAGGCAAGATCAAGGAATTCCTGGACAAGCACCTGCCGCCCGCCCCGGAAGCAACGCCGCCCGAAGAAGAAGTGGTGCTGGACAGCGACCCCCAAGCCGTGCTCGAAAGGCTGCAGCATGCGGTCGCGACGAATCCGGCCGATGACAATGCCCGCTTCGACTATGTCAAGCAGCTGCTGAGCCTGGGCCGCGAGGACGATGCCAAGGTGGCGTTTGCGCCGGTGATTGCCCAGACTTCAGTAGTTCGGCGTTTTGATTCCCTGCAACGCTGGATGGATGCTCTGGATTTTGTAGCTACTGATGCAGATGCAGCAAGCGCACAGGCAAAATTTGATGCAAAAATTACCGCCAACAAGCGTGACTTTGACGCCCGCTTCGACCAGGCCCGCCGGCTGATGGCCGACCAGCGCTGGACCGACGCGCTGGACGAACTGCTTGAAATCCTGATGCGCGACAAGGCATGGAACGACGGCCTGGCGCGCAAGACCTACATCGCCATCCTGGACATCATGGAAACGCCCAAGCCCAAGGTCGCCGACGGCCAGATTCCGCCGGAAGACGCCACCGTGGCGACGTACCGCCGGCGCCTGAGCAGCGTGGTGTTGAGCTAACCGGCCCGAGTGGACATGACCGGGATGGTTTTTGCCCCGCCTGCCGAGGTGGGCCTGTGTGCCGGGCGCCTGCAGCGCATGCTGGAGGTGCTGCAGCTTGAAATCGACAGCGGGCGCCTGCCCGGCGCGGTGGCGCTCGTGGCCCGGCGCGGCAAGGTGGCGCTGTTTGAAAGCCTGGGCCAACAGGACCCGGCCACCGGCGCGCCGATGCCGCGCGATGCGGTCTTTCGCATCTACTCGATGACCAAGCCGGTGGTGTCGGTCGCCGTGATGATGCTCATGGAGCAGGGCAAGCTGCTGCTGGGCGAGCCGGTGGCCCGCTACCTGCCCGAGTTCGCGAACCAGAAAGTGGCGCTGGCGCAGGGCGGTCCGCTGGCGCTGCAGGACACAGACCGGCCGGCCACCGTGCACGACCTGCTGCGCCACACGGCCGGCCTGACCTATGAGTTCACGGGCTCGGCCGAGGTGCAGCGCCAGTACACGGCGCTGCAGATGGGTTCGCGCGAGCGCAGCAATGCGCAATTCTCGCGGGTGCTGGCCGCCCTTCCCCTGATGCACCAGCCCGGCAGCGTCTGGGACTACAGCCGCGCCACCGACGTGCTGGGGCGGCTGGTCGAAGTGGTCAGCGGCCAGCTGTTGGGCGACTACCTGCGCGAACATATCCTGGTGCCGCTGGGCATGACCGACACCGCTTTCAGCGTGCCGCAGGCCGACCACGCCCGCATTGCCGAGCCTTTCGCGCATGACCCCGACGGCGGCGTGCCGATGCGGGTGTTCGAGCCGCGCCGCGTGCCGGCGATGCAGAGCGGCGGCGGCGGCCTGCTGTCCACGGCGATGGACTATGCGCGTTTCCTGCAGTTCATGCGCAACAAAGGCACGCTGGAGGGCGTGCGCCTGCTGGGCCCCAGCACGGTGGACTTCATGACGGCCGACCATCTGGGCGCCATTCCTGCGGCAGGCGAGCTGCTGCCGCCCGGCCATGGCTTCGGACTGGGCTTTGCCGTGCGCACGGCCACCGGCTTGGCGTCGGTGCCCGGCTCGGCGGGCTTGTATTACTGGGGCGGCATTGCCGGCACGACCTTTTTCGTGGACCCGGCCCAGGATTTGTATGCCTTGCTGATGATCCAGGCGCCCAACCAGCGCGACTACTACCGCCCCCTGTTTCGCAGCCTGGTGTACGCTGCCCTGACGAACTAGGAGATCACCATGACACCGTCCCCTGAACAGGACCCCGGCCACGGCGCCACCGACTGGAAACACCATGGCGTGCGCGTGGTCCCGGCCGGCCAGCTGGACGGCAATGTGCCGTCCACCCCCGGCATGGAGCGCAAGGCAGCCATCGATTTCGCCCGCGTCGGGGCGCAAAAACTGTGGGCTGGCACCGTCACAATCCATGCCAATGCCAAGACCGGCGCCCACCATCACGGTCCGCTTGAAAGCGTGATCTACGTCGTCAGGGGCCGTGCCCGCATGCGCTGGGGCGACCAGCTGGAGTTCACCGCCGAGGCCGGGCCGGGCGACTTCATCTATGTGCCGCCGTATGTGCCGCACCAGGAAATCAACGCCAGCCCGACCGAGGCGCTGGAGTGCGTGCTCTGCCGAAGCGATGGCCAGGCCGTCGCCATCAACCTGGACATCGCGCCGGTTGAAAAGCCCGAACAGGTGTTGTGGATTGACCCGACCCACCCGCAGGGCGGCGTCTGAGCGCGCTGTAGATTTGTAATTACTCAGCTCCCTCGAAGCTCTCCGTAATCTCTTTTGTCATTGCGGATTTGATGAGCCTGCCCCGGACTTGATCCGGGGCAATCCATGACCCCGTTTGGGGAGAAGTCATGGTTCCCGGGTGCTGAAACCCCGGGCTTGATCCGGGGCCGGGATGACAGAGGCTCATTTCATTGCGCTTTAAACTGAAAAGTGACCTGAGTAGTTACGTAGATTTGTGCAAAAACAGGCTGCAGCGCAGGCAGCGCCTGTGCAAACAGCTATTTATTCAGGAGCAGCGGACCGGCCGCAGCGCCGCTTGGCTGGCCGGCTGCCTGCCGCCGGGGCAAGGGGCGATCAAGCTGTCAGCCGTGTCATCGCTTCGCGGTACTTGGCGGCGGTTTTTTCAATCACGTCCGGGGGCAGATGCGGCGAGGGCGGGGTCTTGTCCCAGGGCTTGCCGTTGATGCGCAGGGCTTCGAGCCAGTCGCGCACGAACTGCTTGTCATAGCTGGGCGGATTCTGCCCGGCGGCAAAGGCCGCTTCGTAGCCTTCGACCGGCCAGTAGCGCGACGAATCGGGGGTCAGCACCTCGTCCATCAGGGTCAGCGTGCCGTTTTCGTCCAGGCCGAACTCGAACTTGGTGTCGGCAATGATGATGCCCTTGGTCAGCGCAAAGGCGGCGGCGGTTTCGTAGATCTTGAGGCTGAGCTGCCTGATCTGCGCGGCCAGTTCGGGGCCGACGATGACCACTACCTGCTCGTAGCTGATGTTTTCGTCATGCTCGCCGGCCTCGGCCTTGGCAGCGGGCGTGAAGACAGGCTCGGGCAGCTTGCTGGCGTTTTTCAGGCCGGCCGGCAGCGGCACACCGCAGACGGACTGGTTTTGCTGGTATTCGGCCCAGCCGCTGCCAGCCAGGTAACCGCGCACCACGGCTTCGACCGGGATGGGTTTGAGCCGCTTGACCAGCATCGAACGGCCCACGACCTGCGGGATTTCAGCCGCCGTCACCACGCTCTCGGGCGCCTCGCCGGTCAGGTGGTTCGGGCAGATGTCGCCCAGCTTGTCGAACCAGAACAGCGCCATTTGCGTCAGCAAGGCACCCTTGCCGGGAATCGGCTCACCCAGGATCACGTCAAAAGCGCTCAGGCGGTCGCTGGCCACCATCAGCAGCCGGTCCTTGCCCACGGCATAGTTGTCGCGCACCTTGCCGCGCGCCAGCAGGGGCAAGGAAGTCAGGGCCGAGGTATGAAGTGCGGGGGTGGTGGTGGTCATGCGGGTCTGCAGGTTGAAAAAATGAAAAAGCCCGTGCGACGCGGGTCGGGCACGGGCTTTGAATTATCGCCAATCCAGCGAAGCCAAGCGCGCAAGCGCTGGGTTAATGAACGACTTGCGCCAGTTCGCCCTTGGCGTACTCGCCAGCGACGACCGACAGGCTGCGGCCCTTGATGCCGGCGGCCTGGCCTTCGCAGCCGAACTCGATGTAGCGCTGCTTGCAGATCGCCTTGGCGGCTTCGCGGGCGGGCTTGAGCCATTCACGGGCATCGAACTTCTCGGGGTTTTCAGCCAGGAACTTGCGCACGGCGCCGGTCATGGCCAGGCGGATGTCGGTGTCGATGTTGATCTTGCGCACGCCGAACTGGATGGCCTTCTGGATTTCCTCGACCGGCACGCCGTAGGTTTCCTTCATGTGCCCGCCGTACTGGTTGATGAGCGCCAGCAGGTCCTGCGGTACGCTCGACGAGCCGTGCATGACCAGATGGGTGTTGGGAATGCGGCGGTGGATTTCCTTGACGCGCTCGATGGCCAGGATGTCGCCGGTGGGCTTGCGCGTGAACTTGTAGGCGCCGTGGCTGGTGCCGATGGCAATGGCCAGGGCGTCAAGCTGGGTGCGCTTGACGAACTCGGCGGCTTCCTCGGGGTCGGTCAACAACTGGTCGTGCGTCATGACGGCATCGGTGCCGTGGCCGTCTTCCTTGTCGCCCTGCATGGTTTCCAGACTGCCCAGGCAGCCGAGCTCGCCTTCGACCGACACGCCGGTGGCGTGCGCCATTTCAACAACCTTGCGGGTGACTTCAACGTTGTACTCAAAGCTGGCAATAGTCTTGCCGTCAGCCTCCAGGCTGCCGTCCATCATCACCGAGCTGAAACCCAGCTCGATAGCGCCCTGGCAGATCGCCGGGCTCTGGCCGTGGTCCTGGTGCATGACCAGCGGAATGTGCGGGTAGGCCTCGACAGCCGCCAGAATCAGGTGCTTGATGAAGGCTTCGCCGGCGTACTTGCGGGCGCCTGCGCTGGCCTGCAGGATGACCGGCGCGCCGACCTCGTCAGCAGCGGCCATCACGGCCTGGACCTGCTCCAGGTTGTTCACGTTGAAAGCCGGAATGCCGTAGCCATTGGCGGCGGCATGGTCCAGCAGTTCGCGCATCGAAACAAGTGCCATGATTGAGAGTCCCTGAAAGTTAGAAAGCTGAAGAAAAGGGTGATGTGGGTGGCTGGCGCAGCCGGTGCTGCATAACGGTCGACGGCAGCCGCAGGCCAACCTTAACCTTCATTCTACTGTCTGCCAATAGTCCGTTAGGTCATGAAACCGCTGGGAAACACAGGCGATAACACCGGTTGAACGGTGCTGTTGCCGCGTGTTGCGCGAAGTTGCCGCCATGGATGTCCATCACCCGGCCCGCGATTTTATGACCCAGGCCCAGGCGGTCGGAGGAGACCGGGGCAGCGGCCAACGCGTCGGAAGCGCCCTGGCCGTCGTCGCACACCTGCAGCCAGGCGCGGCCCGCATCATTTCCCCACTGCACGCACACGGCGGTGCCGCGCGCGGTGTGCTGCAGGGCGTTGTCGATCAGGTTGCGCAAGGCGAGTTCCAGCAGCAGCGGATGCGCCTGTACGGTCTGGTGTTCAACGCCCTGGACACTCAGCCGGTGGCCGCTTTGCCAGGCTGCCTGCGCATAGCCGGCGACGACCTCGCGCGCAAGCGTGGCCAGGTCCAGCGGCACCAGCGCCTGCTGCATGCCGGCCTGACCGGTGCGCGCCAGCGCCAGCAGCTGGCTGATGACATGGCCTGCGCGCAGCGCATCGGTGCTGATCTGCTGCAGGGCGGCAGTTTGCGCCTGCGCCGGCAAGGCGCCGCGAAGCGATGCGGCCTGCAGGGCTATCGACGACAGCGGGGTGCGCAGCTCGTGGGCAATTTCGCTGGCCAGCTGCCGCTCCCGCTCCAGCGCCGCCTGCTGCTGACCCACCAGCCGGTTGATCGAGCGCACCACCGAATTGAATTCGCGGTAGGGATGGCGGGCCTGCAGGCGCGTGGTCTGGTCCACCTCCAGCGCTTCCACATCCCGTGCGAGCGCCTGCAGCGGTCGCAGGCCGCGCAAGATGGCCGCGCCCAACACCAGCGCCACCACTGGCAGCAGCCACAGGACAGGCTCGGCAAGCTGGACGGCAACATCCTCGGCCAGTGCTTCCCGTTCCTCCACCCTCACCAGCACCATCACTTGCCGGCTGTGCGAGGCATCCCATTGTGAAAAACTGCGCCAGGCGGTTGACGGGGTGCCCAGCAGCAGGTCGGCAAAACCATCGCGCGCAGCAAAGGCAGGCACCGGCGCCTCGCCGGAGCGTGCCAATACATGGCCCGCCGTGTCGCGCACCACCACGCTCAGCGAAAACTGGTAGTCGTGATACTTCAGGCTGTCCAGCGCCGGCCGGGCCATGTTGATGTTGGCCTGGCGATCCGATTCCAGGGAACTTTGCATGAATGGCGGAAGGTCCAGCATCAGCAGCAGCGCTGCCGTTCCCGCCAGATGGCCGTCGGTCAGTTCATCGGCCTCATGAATACCCGTGCGGTGGCCGACGGCAAAAAATCCGGCCCACACCAGCAGCAGCACACCCAGTACACCCAGCAGCAGGCGAAGCGTCAGCGAAGCCTGGCGATCTGCAAACAGCCTCATGGCGGATCTTCCCGGGGGATGAAATACCCGACGCCGCGCAGTGTCTGGATCACGCTTTCGCCGATCTTGCGGCGCAGGTGATGGACATGGACTTCGACCGCATTGCTGCCCACGGCGTCCTGCCAGTTGTAGAGCCGCGCCTCCAGCTGCTGGCGCGACAGCACCCGGCCGCGCGACTCCAGCAGCAGCAGCAGCAGGGCAAACTCGCGCGGCGTCAGTTCCACCGGCTGGCCAGCGCGCAGCAGAGTGTGCGCCGCCGGGTCGACCACCAGTTCGCCATGCACCAGCAGCGGATGGGCACGCCCCCCGGCCCGTCGCAGCAGCGCGCGCATGCGGGCTTCCAGCTCGTCCAGGTCAAACGGCTTGACCAGGTAATCGTCAGCGCCCAGGTTCAGCCCCAGGATGCGGTCGGCGACCTGGTCGCGGGCGGTCATGATCAGGACCGGCGTCAAGGTGTCGGGCAAACTGCCTGCGGTGGCAGGCGCCTGCCGGATGCGCTGCACCAGTTGGCTGCCGTCGCCATCGGGCAAACCCAGGTCCAGCAGCACCAGGTCGAACGGTTCGCCGCGCAGGGCCGCCCAGGCGCTGCGCAGCGTGCCGCACACATCGACCGCATAGCCCCGCTGCTGCAAGCTGGACTTCAGCCCCAGGGCAATGCCCGTGTCGTCTTCAACCACCAGGATTCTCATGCGCCTATTGTCGCGCCCGTCACCTATTTTTCAGTGGCATGGCTGGGAATTAAGAGTGACTTAAGGCATGGCCGCTACCTTCGCGGTAACCCGACACGCCTGAAGCCCACATGCCTTACCCAATGTTTTTTGTACCCTCGGATCGCACAAACGTTCTACGCTGGACGCTGGGCAGCCTGCTGCTGCTGCTGATCTGGGACTACTCAAGTTTTGACCTGGCCATGGCGCACTGGTTTGGCTCCACAAGCGGTTTTCCGCTGGAAAGTCACTGGCTGTGGCGCAAGCTGCTGCACGACGACCTCAGGCTGTGGCCCTGGGCGCTGGAGCTGTACCTGCTGGTCGGCATGTTCCTGCCCCTGGGCAGTTTGAAACGCCTGCCGATGGCGCGCCGGGTGCAACTGGCGTTGACGACACTGGCCGCGTTGCTGACCGTGTCGACCATCAAACTGTACAGCCATACCAGCTGCCCGTGGGACCTGCAGCAATTCGGCGGCGTGGCGGCGCATGTGTCGCACTGGGCCTGGGGCATTCGCGATGGCGGCACAGGCGGCTGCTTTCCGGCCGGCCATGCGTCGGCGGGCTTTGCCTTCGTGGGCGGATTTTTTGCCTTCAGGCATGTGCTTCCCGGCACCGCCCGGCGCTGGCTGGCAGGGGCGATGCTGGTGGGATTGGTCTTCGGGCTGGCGCAGCAGATTCGCGGCGCCCACTACATGAGCCACACCTTGTGGACCGCCTGGCTGTGCTGGACGGTGGCGGCCGGCGTGGATGCGGCGGTCAGCCAGTGGATTGCACAAACCCGGCCACGCGTGCCAGCACCGGTGCCCGGCTTCTGAGGACCTGCGCCATGGACGCCAGCAAGGTGACATGGCTGACGTCGTCGAACAGTTCGGACTCGACCCGAACGCCGCTGGCCCGAAGCCGCGCCGCCATCGCCACCGTGCTGCGCTGCGGATTCACCACGCTGTCCTTGGTGGGCGCCAGCAGCAGCGCCGGCGGCGAGGCCCGGGAGGCATGGACGATAGGCTGGCTGTCGGCCGGAGTCTGCGGCCAGCTGAAGGCCACCCGGGTCTGCGCGTCGCCAATCGGCAGGAAATCGTACGGGCCGGCCAGCCCGATCCAGCCTGCCAGCCGGGAAGGCGCCAGTCCGACCGCCGCCAGCCAGCGCGCATCGAGGGCGACCATGGCGGCGTTGTAGGCACCGGCGCTGTGGCCCATGACGAAAATCCGCTGCTCGTCAGCACCAAATTCGGCCGCATGGTCAACCGCCCAGCGAACGGCGCTGGCGCTGTCCTGCACAAAGGCCGGGTAGCGGACAGCCGGACTCAGCCGGTAGTCGGCGACCATCGCCACGATCCCGCGCGAGGCCAGCGCCTCGCCGACAAACCGGTAGTCACCGCGCTCGCCCGACGACCAGCTGCCGCCATAGAAAAACACCACCAGCGGGGCACGTGAAGCGCCTGCGGCCGGCTGGTACACGTCGATCAACTGGCGCGGGTCGGTGCCGTAAGCCAGCCCCTCGGTGCGCCGGTAGCTGTCAGTGGACACGGTGGCGTTGAGCAGGTCAGCGCCCGAGCAGGCGGTGAGGAGCGCCGGCAGCATGGCGAACAGTGAGCGTCTGGGCAATTTAGAGAAGATAGTTTTCATGGCTTAGGGCTATACGCAGCGCCCCTGGCGGTGGATTCAGACCAGCACCGACCGTGGGCGCCGTGGACCCTCGCCGCGCCAGCAGGGGCCGTGGAACCGGCTTTGCCGGGCCACAGGGGCAGCGCCCCCTCGGGGTGCAGCGCAGTACGCGAAGCGACAAGCGTGGGGGCCTACGCCACCCGGCAGACCTTGAGCATGTTGGTGCCGCCCGGCGCGCCCATCGGCTCGCCGCAGGTGATGGCGTACACATCGCCACTCTGCACGATGTCCAGGCGCAGCAGGTGGCCTTCCGCCTGCTGCAGCGCGGTGTCGCGGTCGGCGCTGCTGTCCATCAGGATGGACCGCACGTTGCGGTAAAGCGCCATCTTGCGCTGGGTCTCCAGACGGGGGGTCAGCGCGTAGATCGGCACCCGGATGTCATGGCGGCTCATCCACAGCGCGGTCGAGCCGCTGTCGGTCATGGCCACAATCGCCTTGGCGCCCAGGTGGTGGGCGGTGAACAGCGCACCCATGGCAATCGACTGGTCGATACGCGCAAAGGTCTTGCCCGAAAAGTCGGCGCTCAGCTCCTTGTATTCGGCCTTCTCGGCTTCTTCGCAGATCTTCGCCATTTCCTCGACGGTTTCCAGCGGGAAGCGGCCAGCGGCGGTTTCGGCGCTGAGCATCACCGCATCGGTGCCGTCAAGCACCGCATTGGCCACGTCGCTGACCTCGGCGCGCGTGGGCACCGGATTCAGGATCATGCTTTCCATCATCTGCGTGGCGGTGATCACGACCTTGTCGGCTGCGCGCGCCATCTTGATCATGCGTTTTTGCAGCGCCGGCACGGCGGCGTTGCCGACTTCGACCGCCAGGTCACCGCGCGCGACCATGATGCCGTCGCTGACCTTGAGGATTTCATCAAGCTTCGGAATCGCCTCGGCGCGCTCGATCTTGGCGATCAGGCCAGGCTTGTGCTTGTACGGTGCAGCGGCCACGTTGCACAGCTGGCGCGCCATTTCCATGTCGGTGGCGTTTTTCGGAAAGCTCACGGCCACGTAGTCGGCCTGGAAACTCATCGCCGTCTTGATGTCTTCCATGTCCTTGGCTGTCAGCGCGGGCGCGGTCAGCCCGCCACCCTGCTTGTTGATGCCCTTGTTGTTCGACAACTCGCCGCCGAGCTTGACGGTGGTGTGGACTTCCTCGCCGCGCACCGCATTGACGGTCAGCACGATCAGGCCGTCGTTGAGCAGCAGCACGTCGCCGGCCTTCACGTCGCGCGGCAATTCCTTGTAGTCCAGGCCAACGCCTTTGAGGTCGCCCGGCTCGACACGCGACGCATCAAGGATGAATTTCTCGCCCGACACCAGCATGACCTTGCCGTCGGCGAACTTGCCAACGCGGATTTTCGGGCCTTGCAGGTCGGCCATGATGGCGACTTCGCGGCCGGTGCGCTGGGCGACTTCGCGCACCAGAGCGGCCAGGTTGATGTGGTCCTGTGCCTTGCCGTGGCTGAAGTTCAGCCGTACCACATTGACCCCGGCACATATCATTTTTTCCAGCAGAACCGGATCACTGGAAGCAGGGCCGAGAGTGGCAACGATTTTGGTGGCGCGACGCGTCATAAGGGATGTCTCCTTGTAATTTAGTTTCCGATTTTCACACGAAATCGGTTACCAAACGGGTACCAAAAAACCCGCAATCCAGGGCTGTGCGCAGGCTGCAGCGCCAACCCCACGCCCGGCACGCCAGAAATGTGGCTTGAACTCCTGCTTTCAAGCAAAAAATGCCGTTTGCGCATACTGGGCAAGCGCCAGCAGCTATCAAAAACAGAGTCTTCAGTGCGCGTCGCCGGCCCGCTTCTGCAAAATCTCGAAAGCCGGTAGCGTCTTGCCTTCGAGCACTTCGAGGAAAGCGCCGCCGCCGGTCGAGATATAGCCCACGTCTTTTTCGATGCCGTACTTGGCAATGGCCGCGAGCGTGTCGCCGCCACCGGCAATGCTGAAGGCGCTGGACTCGGCAATCGCCCGGGCAATGCCTTCGGTGCCCTTGGAAAAGGCCTCGAATTCAAACACGCCGACCGGGCCGTTCCAGACAATCGTGCCAGCGCGCTTGAGCTGCGCAGCCAGCCGGGCGGTGGTCTCGGGGCCAATGTCCAGGATCAGGTCGTCGTCCTCCACTTCGCTTGCCTGCTTGATGGTGGCGACAGCATCGGCGGCAAAGGTCTTGGCGCAAACCACGTCGGTCGGAATCGGCACCTCGGCGCCGCGCGCCTTCATCGCCTCGATCACGGCGCGGGCCTCGGCCAGCAGGTCGGGTTCGGCCAGGCTTTTGCCGATGTTCAGGCCCTGCGCCAGCATGAAGGTGTTGGCAATGCCGCCGCCGACGATCAACTGGTCGACGTTCTCGGCCAGCGCCTTGAGGATGGTCAGCTTGGTCGAGACCTTGCTGCCGGCGACGATGGCAACCAGCGGCCGCTTCGGATGGGCGAAAGCTGCCGTGATGGCGTCCATCTCGGCGGCCAGCAACGGACCGGCGCAGGCGATGGGCGCGTATTGCGCGATGCCGTAAGTCGAGGCTTCGGCGCGGTGCGCGGTGCCAAAGGCGTCATGCACGAAGATGTCGCACAGCGCGGCCATCTTGCGCGCCAGCGCTTCGTCGTTTTTCTTCTCGCCCGGGTTCAGCCGGCAGTTTTCCAGCATCACCAGCTGGCCGGGTTTCGCGTCCACGCCATCGACCCAGTTCGACACCACGGGAATCTCGCGCTGCATCAACTCACCCAGGCGCTGCGCAACCGGCGCCAGCGAATCCGCCGGCTTGAATTCGCCTTCCGTGGGGCGGCCCAGGTGGGAGGTGACCAGCACCGCCGCGCCGGCATCCAGCGCCATCTGCAGGCACGGCCTTGATGCGCGGATGCGCGTGTCCTCGGTGATGGCGCCACTGGCATCCTGCGGCACATTCAAATCAGCGCGGATGAACACACGCTTGCCCGCCACCTGGCCGCTGGCGCACAAATCGGAAAAACGGATGAAATTCATGGCGACTCGCAAAGTACGAAAGGTTCGAAAAAACCGCCTGCAGGCGGCTGGCTGGAAGAATTGTAGGGGGCCGGCCCCCCCAGTGAGCGACAGCAAAGGCCCTCTATCCAACTCAGCAGGAACCGAGCTACCTGCTTCACTGCGCCGCAGGCCCAGCGGCCCCTGGAGGGCAGCGACCCGCGCAGCGGTGGAGCGTGGAGGCCAGATTCACCAGCAGGGGCCGCAGAACCGGCTTTGCCGGGCTGCAGGGGCAGCGACCCGCGCAGCGGCGGAGCGTAGGAGCCATATTCACCAGCAGGGGCCGCAGAACCGGCTTTGCCGGGCTGCAGGCGCAGCGGCCCCCTCGGGGGGCAGCGACCCGCGCAGCGGCGGAGCGTGGGGGCCAGATTCACCAGCCAAAGCCAAGGTGCAGCAGCAAATACACCACCATGCCGCTGACGATGGTGCCCAGCACGCCCCGGCGCCAGAAAAACCAGGCCACGCCGGCCGCCGTGCCAAACAGCCGGGCATCCTGCCAGGTCGTGATGAGCTGGCCCTGCGTCATGACGATCTCGGGGACGATCACCGACGCCAGCGCGGCAATTGGCGCATAGTCCAGACCGCGACGGGCCAGGTCCGGCAAGGTCCAGGGCTTGTCCGACAAGAAGAAAAAGCAGCGCGTGAGCACGGTCACCCCTGCCATGCCGACAATGGTGGCGAGGGTCCAGAAATCGGTATCGTTCATGGCTTGTCCTGAGGAACGGCAGCGGGCATACGAGCAGCCATGCCCAGGCCGGCGCGCTCCAGCATCAGGCAAATGACCACCGCCGCCGCAATGGCCACCAGGATGTTCAGCTTGAGCGGCAGCGCAAACGCCGCCACGGCCGCCACGCCCGCCACCAGCGCCGCGATGATGCGCAGCCGGGTCGTCACCAGCGAAAAAGAGATCCCGAGCAGCGCTAGAATGCCGGCAAAACCCAACCCCCAGGCGCTCGGTATGAAATTGGCCAGCGCAATGCCGACCAGGCTGCTGCCAACCCAGTTGCCCCAGCACAGCCCGCAATTGCCCGCCAGGTAAGCTTGCTGCGCCAGGCGCTGGCCGGGCTCGTCGCTGGGAATGGGAAAGCGGCGCACGAACAGCACATAGCTCAGATCGGTCGTCAAAAAACCGGTCAGCATGCGCTGCCAGCGGGGCAGGTGCATCAAATAAGCCCGCAGGTGCGCGCTGAACACCACAAAGCGCAGGTTGACGCAAAAGGCCGTGGCCAAAATCACCCAGGCCGGCGCACCCGCGACGAGCAGCGGAATCGCGGCCAGTTGCGCGCTGCCAGCGTACACCAGCACCGTCATCAGGATCGCCTCAAAAATGCTCATGCCCGACTTGACCATGGCCACGCCGGTCATCATTCCCCAGGCGGCAAAACCCGGCGCCACGGCGAACATGTCGTGTGCGCCCTGGCGGAATTCAGCGTGACGGTAGTAGGCAGCGCGCAGGAACACCGATGGTCACTTTCCGAACAGCATGCCGGGCGCCAGCGCAAAGCCGCGCAAAAAATCGGCACTCCCCAGTCGCTTGCCGCCAGCGCGCTGCAACTCGGTGAGCACCAGCACGCCGTCACGGCAAACCACCCGCACACCCTCGGCATTTGCAGACAAAATCTGGCCTTCACGCATATCCGGAGGGCGTGAGCAGCTATCAATTTCGCATTTCCACAGTTTCAAGGTATCTGGCCCCAGCTGCGTGCTGGCACCGGGGAAAGGCGTCATGGCGCGAATGTGCCGGTCCACCACGGCCACCGGCTGCGTCCAGTCGACCGCCGCTTCGGCTTTTTCAATTTTGTGGGCATAGCTCACGCCTTCGGTGGGTTGCTGCACCGGATGCAGCTGGCCGTTTCCCGCCAAATTAAGCGTTTGCACGACCAGTTGCCCGCCCAGCGCGGCCAGCCGGTCATGCAGCGAGCCGGTGGTGTCTGTGGCTTGAATGGCAAGCTTTGCCACCCCCAGCATGTCGCCGGTGTCGAGCCCCGCGTCCATCTGCATCAGGGTGATGCCGGTTTCCCTGTCACCGGCCTGGATCGCGCGGTGGATGGGCGCCGCGCCGCGCCAGCGCGGCAGCAAGGAAGCATGAATGTTGAAACAACCCAGCCGGGGCAAATCGAGCACCCACTGCGGCAGGATCAATCCGTAGGCGGCGACCACCATGGCATCGGCTTGCGCCGCGTGCATCGCGTCGCGCGCGGCAATGGCGTCTTCAGGGTATTTGCCGTCCAGCCGGAGACTTCTGGGCTGGACAACGGGAATCTGATGGCTTTGGGCCCACAGCTTGACGGCGGAAGCCTGCAGCTTCAGCCCGCGGCCGGCAGGTCGGTCGGGCTGGGAGAGCACCAATGGGATTTCAAAACCGGCGCTGTGCAATTGCGCAAGCGCCACTCGGGCAAAGTCAGGGGTACCGGCAAAAATAACGCGCATGGGGCGTGATTCTAAAGAGTCGACGGCGTCTCAAGCATGTCGAAGCGGCAACCCCCTCCTCGCCAAGTCAGCGCACCGCGTCGCGTTCCTCGTCTTTTTTCTGTTTGACCAGCTTGGTCTTGATGCGGTTGCGCTTGAGGGGCGACAGGTATTCGACAAATACCTTGCCCATCAGGTGGTCCATTTCATGCTGGATGCAGACCGCCAGCATGCCATCGGCCTCATGCACCTGGCGCTGGCCATCCAGGTCCAGTGCCTCGACCTTCACCGCCAGCGAACGTTCGACGCCGTCGTAGATGCCGGGCACCGACAGGCAGCCTTCGTCGCCGATGCGCGTTTCCGGGCTGGCCCAGACGATTTCGGGGTTGATCAGCACCAGCGGCTGGTCGCGGGTTTCGCTCACGTCGATGACCAGCAGCCGTTCATGCACATCGACCTGCGTGGCAGCCAGGCCGATGCCCTCGGCGTCGTACATGGTCTGGAACATGGCGTCAGCCAGCTGGCGCACACGGGCGTCGATGGCGACCACCGGCTTGGCCACGGTATGCAGGCGCGGATCGGGATAACGAAGAATGGTGAGTTGGGTCATGGCAGGAATGGGGAGAAGTCGCTATTTTCGCCACTTTTCCTATTTTTCCTATTTTTCAAAGGGTGCAATCGTCTCAGAATCGTCTAATCATTGCTTAATCAAGGGCTTGGGTACAGAATCGCTGGAAAATTATGCAGATACAAGCATTGCAATATGCGTAAAATTGTATCTAAAAGTATAAATATCCCGTCCTAACAAGCTTCAAGATGCATACAACTTTTGGTCGTTTCCGCCCTATTTCAGGGGTCGCTGCTGTCCTGCTGTGCCTGTCGGCCAGTCTGCAGGCCCAGAACTTTCCCATCACGCCATCCCAGCAGGCCACAGCCGCACAGGTGGCCCGGACCGGCATTCCCCTGACTGACCTGAGGCCGAATGCGCCTGACAGCTACACCATCAAGTCAGGTGACACCTTGTGGGCCATATCGGGCCTTTTCCTCAAAAGTCCATGGCGCTGGCCCGAACTCTGGGGCATGAACCTGGAAGACATCCGCAATCCGCACCGCATTTATCCAGGCCAGCAGCTGTACCTGGACAAGCGCGATGGCCGGGCAACCCTGCGCACCCGTCGGGCGGTCAGTGATGGCGCACCGATGGGTACCGTCCGGGTGTCGCCGCGTACACGTTACGAGTCGCTGGCCGATGCCTCGATTCCCACGCTGGCGCCCCAAGCCATCGAGCCCTTCCTGGCCGAACCCCTGATTGTCGATGAGCTGAGCTTTTCCCGGGCACCGCGCATCGTCGCCACCCAGGAAGGCCGGGTATTGCTCAGCCGTGGCGACCGTGCCTACGCGCTGGGAAGTTATGTGGGCGGCGATAGTTCAGGCCAATCGCTGAGCGACGGCAAGGGCGAGCCGCTGGATTACCGGGTCTTTCGCAACGCCACGCCGCTGAAAGACCCGACGACCCAGGAAATCCTTGGTTATGAAGCGCACTATGTTGGCAAGGCTGAATTGATACGCGGCGAATCCAGTGTCCAGAATCCGGACAAGGACGGCAAATTACAGACCGAACGGGTGCCGGCCACCATCGACATCGTGGCCGCCAAGGAAGAAATGCGGGTTGGCGACCGCCTGATTGCCGAACCGCCCCGCGAGTTGCGCAGCTATGTGCCGCGCGCCCCTTCTTCGCCCATGGCGGGGCAGATCGTCTCGGTCTATGGCAACGCCGTAGCCTGGGCTTCGGAAAACCAGATCGTGGTGATCAACCGGGGAAGCCTCGACGGTCTGGAGCGCGGCCATGTGATGGCCGTCCTGAAAGACGGCGAGCGTCTGCCGGACAAAACCGACAGCGCCCGGCCGGACATCAAGCTGCCCAACGAGCGCAGCGGCTTGCTGATGGTGTTTCGCACCTTCGACCGGCTGTCGTATGCGCTGATCCTGCAGGCGACGGACGGCATCAAGGTCGGCGACCGTTTCACCAACCCCGATTGAACGGCTTGCAACCGGTCCCCGGCGCGCCCATGGCACTTCCCATGCGCGCCAGGGCGCCGGCCTGACAGGCTCTGCGCTGAAAGATGACAACCATGGATCCCGAAGAACTCAGGGCCTGGCTGCGGCTGGCGCTCACACCTGGCGTGGGCAACACCACGGCGCGCAAATTGCTGGTGGCTTTCGGCTCGGTGCAGGCCATCTTCGAGCAAAGCAGCGCCACCTTGAAACAACTCGGCTCCGAAAAGCTGGCGAGCATTCTACGCAGCGAACCATCCGGCCTGGCAGCCCAGCAGCAAACCACGATCGACTGGCTCACAGCCGGAGACGACCGGTACATCGCAGTGCTGGGCGACCCGGCCTATCCACCGGCCCTGCTCAACATCGAAGACCCGCCTTTTATGCTTTATATGCTGGGTACGCTTGCCAGTACTGCATCTTCAGCTACTGAAAAAATAGCAAACAGCGTGGCAATCGTCGGCAGCCGAAATCCCACACCGCAGGGCGAAGGCAATGCCCGGCAGTTTGCCAAAGCGTTTGGCAGCGCCGGCATCTGCGTGGTGTCAGGACTGGCCCTGGGTATTGACGGCGCGGCCCACGATGGTGCGATGCTTGGTGGCGGCGAGACGATTGCCGTGGTGGGCACCGGGCTGGACCGGGTCTATCCCAAGCGGCATCTGGACCTGGCGCACCGCATTGCCCGGCAGGGCATGATCATCAGCGAATTCCCGCTCGGAACGCCGCCGCTGACGGCCAATTTTCCCAGACGCAACCGCATCATTTCCGGCCTGAGCCGGGGAACGCTGGTGGTCGAGGCGGCGCTGCAATCGGGCTCGCTGATCACTGCCCGGCTGGCGGCCGAGCAGGGCAAGGAAGTCTTTGCCATTCCCGGCTCGATCCATTCGCCGCAGTCGCGCGGCTGCCATGCCCTGATCAAGCAGGGCGCCAAGCTGGTGGAAGTGGCGCAGGATGTGCTCGAAGAATTGCGGTTTCTCCCTGCCGCTTTCAGTGCATCGCCTGCTGCCCCGCAAGCGCTGTCCGAAGAAGATGAGGCGGATGAAGCCGCTGGTGTCCACCACAATCCGCTGCTGACGGCGCTGGGATTCGATGCGGTCAGCCTGGATGCGCTGCAGGCCCGTACCGGACTGGACACTGCCCATTTGCAGGCCGGATTGCTCGAACTTGAACTCGACGGACAGGTCGCGCGACTGCCGGGTGGACTGTTTCAGCGTATGGCGGTGAGCTGAGCTTATCTGCGTTATATTGAATGCATGTTTGAAGTTCTGGTCTACGTTTACGAAAATTATTGGCAAGGCGCAGCCTGCCCGGAAATCGACAGGCTGGGACGCAAACTGATCGCGGCAGGTTTTGAAGCCGAGGAAATCCAGGAAGCACTCGTCTGGCTTGAAGGGCTGAACATTGCTGCAAAGGGCACGCAAGTCGATGCGCCAGACAGCCCATCCGGCGAAGAATCAGATAGCAGTGTCTCGCCTGCGCGCATGCAGGCACAGGCTAGCAACAGCCTGCGCATCTACTCTGTTGCCGAACAAACGCACCTGGGCGCGCAAAGTCTGGGATTTGTCTGCTTTCTTGAAACCTCTGGCATATTGCCGCCTCACATGCGCGAAATCGTGATGGACCGGGCCATGGCGGCTCCCGGCGATCCTGTGTCGCTAGATGACCTGAAGATCATCATTCTCATGGTGTACTGGAGCTTCGGCGAGGAGCCGGACGCGCTGGTGCTTGACGAATTGTGTGACGACACCGAAGGCCGCCTCGCGCATTGAACTTGAATCTGGCAGCTCTTGCCTACACAGGATGACCACCTTACCAGCGCCGCAACTGATCTGCACTGCGGCCTGAACAGCCCGGCGGACAATTGCACAAATTACTCGAACAACCGTTCAGGATTGGCGTCGAGCTTGGCCAGTGCATTGCGCGTAGCCCGCACCGTCAGCGCCTCCTCTTCCCTGGGCACCAGCAGCCTGGCCTGCAGGTAGGCTGCCAGCCGGCGCATCTGTATCAAAAAGCTGCGGCCATCGGCTGCAGCGAACAGATGCAACTGTTTGCGCTCGCTACACCAGGCGAACTGCACATGGCTTATTTTTCCGTTGTGGTCAAGATTGAACCAACTGCCCGGCTGCAGTTCCCTGGCCCAGGCCAGCATATCGTCTGTCGGCTGGCTGCCACCGTTGGCAATCACTTCGATATGGGCCGAATCGATTCCGATCATTGTCACCAGACTATCGGCGTCCAGCGGAAGGTCGCCCACATCATGCTCCGAGAGATAGTCTTCGAGGTTGGTCAGGCGTCTGGCCATGGCGTCGATCTTTTCAGACGAAATCGCATCGGTCTTCGACATGAAGGCGTCCGCCATGGTATCGCTGATGGTCTTTAGCTGGACATTCTGCGCCGCCAGGCCCAGTCCGAGCAGGGTCATGCCCTGGCGCAGAAGCTGCAACTGCCTGGGCAGCGCGGCAATCACACGCGATCGCTCGCTGCGGTCTGGCTTGGCGCTTGCCGACCAGACCAGATCGGCTGCAGCCTGTTTGAACAGCAGGGTTTGCGCATGCTGCGGGCCATTTTTCATCGCGGCAATTGCCAGGACCTCAGCCCAGATCCTGAACAGGAATTCACGTATCTCTTCGCGAACCGGCATGTCATCGAGCATGGTGCGCATTTCGATGGTGTACTGAACAGTCATCGTTTCCTTTTGCTCCAGCTGCTGAGCCAGACTGACCGCCCGCGCCACGCTGCCCTGCTCAGCAAAAAAGCGAGACAAAAACTTGTCGAATTCTTCATACACCAGCTGAAATACGCGGCGTCCTGTTTCCGGATACTGTTCGATGACTTGCACGACGCGCTTGATTTCAAGCTCCAGCAGGTCACCCTCGACGGTCACATCGAAACCCAGCGCGCACGATCCCATGCGGTCAATCAACTGGCGTGCCGGGTGTTCCAGCGAACTGAAAAACTCCGGCTCGGCAACCGCTACCCGAAGAACCGGCATTTGCAGGCGTGCAAACCACACCCGAATCTGGGGCGCGATACGGTCTTCAGCCAGAATGCTCTGGAACATCAGGGCAACGATTTCAATCGTGGCTTTTTCCGCGGAACTGGAAGCTGCTTTTTTCAGCATGCTGGTCCGCTGGCGCAGTTCCTGAAGTGCCTGGTCTACCTGCGTGCGGGCAAAGCCCAAGCCCGACTGGAAGGATTGTCGGAAACTGCCCTGAAACGCTTCTTGAGCCTGCTGCTGTTGAAGGCGGTCCATGGCGTTCGCCAGTTGCGGAGAAGCCTGGTGCGGGCGAGGCTGATCAAACCCATCGACACGGCGCACGAGCAATTGCTTGAGGTGTCCGAGCACACCCTGTGCCCTCATCCGCACGCGGGCAAGCGGCGTGGCAAGGCCGGCCATATCAGCGCCTTCGGTTGGCATCGTCCTGCCCGGCACAAAGGCATTTCGGTTGTTCAAAATGTCGGCGGAACTCTCTTTTTCCAAAGTGTCATCACTTTTCGCAACACTGGCGGCCCTGACAGTATTCACGGCAGAAGGCGTTCGCCTGACCAGGGGCCGCAGGTCGATTTCGACCATGACACCGCGTTCGATCAAAAACGCATTGGTCGCATGGTAGATCTCCAGCATCCAGGCGGCCATGTTTTTGTGGATGATGTCCTGGCCCAGAAGCCATGCCGATTGCGGCAGGCCCGCCAGCGTCCATTGTTCGACCACGTGCTGCGCAACCACTTCCGGCCGGAACAGGTCCTGCCGGTTTAATTCGGACAGGCCTTCCAGGCTTTGTATGCGAAGGCGCAGATCATTGAGTTCCCAGCTCGAAAAATCAAGCATCCGCAGGGCCAGACGCGAGGCAAGAATACGGTGTTCGACAGTCTCGTTGCCGACCAGTTGCATTTCTCCAGATTCCAGCAGAGCTGACGCTGTTGTCTTGGAAGACGGGGAGTATGGCTTGCGCACGGCGCCAACGACGCCTTTAATCCATGCATGGCTGTTGTTCTGATAGAGACGAAAGGCGTCTTGCAGGTCTTGCATTTCCCGTGCATTGCCTGGCCGAAGCGCCAGTTCGGACAGCAAGTCGCCAATCGTCTTGGCGAGCCCGGGAAGCATCTGCACCACACGCTCGGCGAACAAGGTGCGCGCCTGTCCGGCAAGAAAACTTTGCGGCGGATTCGAGGACGGCACGGCTGGTTGTGACGCGTTGTCGAATCGGACTAGACCATTGCGCCCGAATTGGGATCATTCGGGTCTTCGTCTTTTTTCGACGGTCCCTTGATCAGGTCTTCGCGCTTGATGCCCAGCCACATGGCAATGGCCGCAGCCACGAACACCGAGGAGTAAATGCCGAACAAAATACCGATCGTCAGCGCCAGGGCGAAATAAAACAGCGTCGGGCCACCAAACAGCAGCATGGACAGCACCATGATCTGCGTCGAGCCGTGGGTGATGATGGTTCGGCTGATCGTGGAGGTGATGGCGTTGTTGATGATCTCCTCGGTGTTCATCTTGCGGTAGCGACGAAAGTTTTCGCGGATGCGGTCAAAAATCACCACCGATTCGTTCACCGAATAACCCAGCACAGCCAGAACGGCGGCCAGCACGGCCAATGAGAATTCCCATTGGAAAAAGGCAAAAAATCCGAGAATGATGATCACATCATGCAAATTGGCGATGATGGCGGCGACGGCATACTTCCACTCAAACCGGAACGCCAGGTAAACCATGATGCCGAACACCACCATGGCCAGCGCCTTGAGACCGTCCTGCGCAAGCTCTTCCCCAACCTGCGGACCCACAAACTCCGTGCGTCGCAGTGTTGCGTCAGGGCTGACGGCCTTCAGTGCGGTGATCACCGTATCACTCTGTTGCGCCGTGCTGACGCCTTTTTGCGCCGGCAAACGGATCATCACGTCGCGTGATGTACCAAAACTCTGCACCTGCACATCGTTCAGGCCCAGTTTGGACACCGTATCGCGGATCTTGCCCACATCGGCGGCCTGCGTGTAGTTCACCTCCATCAAGGTGCCGCCGGTGAACTCGACTGACAGGTGCAACCCGCGCGAGAACAGGAAAAATACAGCCAGCGCAAAAGTGGCAAAGCTGACGGCGTTGAAGGCCAGCGCATACCGCATGAACGGAATGTCGCGCCGGATTTTGAAAAATTCCATCTGGGGTCCTTGGGAAGCGGCTCAGGGGCTCAGGAAAAGGAGGTGGTCATGACTTGGCAAGCGCGCCGTCCGACGCAGGGCGCCAGATCGTACCGATCGACACCGCCTTGAGCTTTTTTTGCCGACCGTACCAAAGGTTGACCAGGCCGCGCGAGAAGAATACGGCGGAGAACATGCTGGTCAGGATACCGATGCAATGCACCACGGCAAAGCCGCGCACCGGTCCCGAGCCAAAGGCAAGCAAGGCCAGGCCGGCGATCAGGGTCGAGATGTTCGAGTCCAGAATCGTCGCCCAGGCCCGTTCGTAACCTGAATGAATGGCGGCCTGTGGCGAGGCACCGCCGCGCAGTTCCTCGCGGATGCGCTCATTGATCAGCACGTTCGAATCAATCGCCATGCCCAGCGCCAGCGCCATGGCCGCCATGCCCGGCAGGGTCAGGGTAGCCTGCAGCATCGACAGCACCGCCACCAGCAGCAGCAGGTTGACCGCCAGCGCAATGCCCGAGAACAGGCCGAACAGCATGTAATAGGTCGCCATGAATGCCACGATCACGGCAAAGCCCCAGGACACGCTTTGAAAGCCCTTGGCGATATTTTCAGCGCCCAGCGTCGGGCCAATCGTGCGTTCTTCAATGATGTCCATGGGCGCAGCCAGTGAGCCGGCGCGCAACAGCAGCGCCAGGTCGCTGGCTTCAGCCACGCTCATGGAGCCTGAAATCTGGAAGCGGTTGCCCAGCTCACCCTGGATGACCGGGGCGGTCAGCACTTCACCCTTGCCTTTTTCAAACAGCAGGATCGCCATGCGCTTCTTGAGGTTCTCGCGGCTGGTGTCGCGCATGATGCGGCCGCCCTTGGCATCGACCGTCAGGTCAACCTTGGGTTGCTGGTTCTGCGAGTCAAAGCCTGGCTGGGCATCGGTCAGGTTTTCGCCGGTCAGGATGACCTGCTTCTTGACGATCACCGCCTGGCCGTTGCGCTCAAAAAAGCGCTCGGCGCCAAACGGCACCGGGCCGTTGTTGTTTTCAGCGGCGCGGGCTTCCGCACTGTCTTCGACCAGGCGCATCTCCAGCGTGGCGGTACGGCCCAGGATGTCCTTGGCCTTGGCCGTGTCCTGCACACCTGGCAACTGCACCACGATGCGGTCGATGCCCTGCTGCTGGATCACCGGCTCGGCCACGCCGAGTTCATTGATCCGGTTGTGCAGCGTCACCATGTTCTGCTTGAGCGCCTGGTCCTGGATGCGGCGTGCGGCGTCAGTTTTGATGGAGGCGGTCAGCTTGTAGTCGGTGCCATCGGGCGCTTCGGCCATCTGCAGATCGGGAATCTGGTCCTGAATCAGGTTTTTAGCCGATTGCAGGGCAGCGGTGTCGCGAAAGCGAATTTCGATGGATTGGCCATTGCGGGCGATACCGCTGTGCCGGATGTTCTTTTCGCGCAGCGACAGGCGAATGTCGCCGGCCAGCGATTCAGCGCGCTTGGTCAGTGCCGCCTGCATGTCCACCTGCAGCATGAAATGCACACCACCGCGCAAATCCAGTCCAAGATACATCGGATTGGCATTGAGCGAGGTCAGCCACGCTGGCGAGCGCGACAGCAGGTTCAGTGCGACCACATAGGGTGAGTTTTCAGGATCAGGCGCCAGTGCTTTCTGGATTGCGTCTTTGGCCTTGAGCTGGGTGTCGGTGCTGCTGAAGCGGGCCTTGATGGAACCGGCTTCCAATGTGATGGCGTCGGCTGTGATGCTGGCATCCTTCAGCGCCTGCTCAACCCTGGCCAATACAGCCGTGTCCACCTTGAAGGAAGACTTGCTGCTGGAAACCTGCACCGCAGGGGATTCGCCGAAAAAATTGGGCAGTGTATAAAGCGCTGCAATCAGCAACACCACCGCCATGATGGCGTACTTCCAGGCCGGATAACGATTCATGAGAAGACTGTTCCTGGTGAACGGAAAACAAAAGGCTCACTGGACGGTCCAGTGTTGCTGGCTGTACCGTCCTGCCTGCTGCAGTATTGCCTTATTTGGCGCTGCTGATGGCGCCCTTGGGCAATACCTGGACGATGGCGCTGCGCTGCAACTGCACCTCGATGCCGGAAGCAATTTCCAGCGTGAGATAGCCTTCGCCCAAGCGGGTGACCCGGCCCAGCAGCCCACCAGCCGTCGCGACTTCGTCGCCTTTGGCCAGGGCCTCAATCATGGTGCGGTGTTCTTTTTGCTTGCGCATCTGTGGGCGGATCATCACGAAATACAGCACCACGAACATCAGCACCAGCGGCAGCATGCCCGTCAGGGTGGACATCATGTCGCTGCCACCGGCTGCAGCAGCAGGGGCAGTCTGGGCAAAAGCTGAAGAAATAAACACGGCTGACTCCACATTTTTAAAGGAACACTGACAATCGCCCAGGCCAGAAGGGCCGGAGCATGAACGGGTGGATTGTATGCGGCGTGGCGCAAGGGCTGAATTCAACTCCGGCGTGTGCGGCTATTTTGCCCAGTCCCTGGCGGGTTGCTGCCTGAAACACATTGCCTTAAAAACGCAACGCGCCCAAGGCAGCAACCCGCCGCGCCAAGTCAGGCCGCCACGGCTTCCCGAACCCGCTCGGGCTGGCGAAACGCCTGCATGAGCGCTTCCCATTGCGGCCGGGCAGCAGCCAGATGGCGGGCCTTGACATGGCCATAGCCCTTGATCAGTTCAGGTATCCGGGCGATTTCCACCGCCGTCGCATGGTTTTCCAGGCTCAGGCTGGCCAGTATTTCTTCAACGCTTGCCCGGTACTCGGCAATCAGCGCACGTTCTTCCTTGCGCTCTTCACTGCGGCCAAACACATCGAACGGTGTGCCGCGCACACCCTTGAGCTTGGCCAGCAGCTTGAAACCGGTCAGCATCCAGGGGCCGAATTGCTGCTTTTGCAGTTCGCCCTTGTCGTTTTGCTTCGCCAACAGCGGTGGCGCCAGATGGTAGTTGAGCTTGAAGTCGCCTTCGAACATGGCGTTGACCTTGTTCAGGAAACCGCTGTCCGTGTGCAGCCGCGCCACCTCGTACTCGTCCTTATAGGCCATGAGCTTGAAGAGGTAACGCGTCACTGCCTCGGTCAGCGTGGTTTTGCCCAGTGGCGCCTCTATTGCGCGCACTTTTTCTACGAAGGCCTGGTAGGTCTGTGCATACGCCGCATTCTGGTAAGCCGTCAGGAAAGCCACCCGCTTGGTCAGCATTTCGGTCTGCGATGGCTTTTTGACGAATTCAATCACTTGCGCCGCCTTGAACATCGCCTGCACAGACGCCAGGTCATGCGCGCAGCGACGGCCCCATTCAAACGCCGCCTTGTTGTTGTCCACCTGCACCGCGTTGAGCTCGATGGCCCGCATCAGCGCCGCATGCGACAGCGGCACCCGGCCTTTTTGCCAGGCAAAGCCCAAGATCAGCGGATTGGTGTAGATCGAGTCGCCAATCAGCTGCACCGCGACCTGTTCGGCATCGAAACTGGCCAGGCCTTCTGCGCCCACCGCCGCCTGCACCGCGCTTTCGCAGTTGCCGCCCGGAAATTGCCAGCCGGGATTGGTCACAAACGCTGCCGTCGGCGCGCCGTGCGAGTTCATGGCGACAAACGTGCGGCCCGGCTGCATGGTGGCCAGCGTGTACGGGCTGGCGGTGACGATCGGGTCGCAGCCGATCACCAGGTCGGCCTTGGCGGTATCGACCTTGGTGGTGTAGATCGACTCCGGCCGGTTGGCAATCTGGATATGGCTCCAGGTCGCGCCGCCCTTTTGCGCCAGGCCGCCCGCGTCCTGCGTCACCACGCCCTTGCCTTCCAGGTGCGCGGCCATGCCCAGCAACTGGCCGATGGTGATGACGCCGGTGCCGCCAACGCCGCCCACCACGATGCCCCAGGCCTTCTCGGCCACCGGCAACACCGGCTCGGGAATCGGGCTCAAGCTGGACAGGTCGCCTTTCTTTTCTTTCTTGGGCTTTTTAAGTTGCCCGCCTTCAACGGTCACGAAGCTCGGGCAAAAACCCTTGACGCAGGAGTAGTCCTTGTTGCAGGTGTTCTGGTTGATGCGGCGCTTGCGGCCGAATTCGGTTTCCAGCGGCTCGACCGACAGGCAGTTGGACTGCACCGAGCAGTCGCCGCAGCCTTCGCACACCAGTTCGTTGATGACGACACGCTTGGCCGGATCCACCAGCGTGCCGCGCTTGCGGCGGCGGCGTTTTTCCGTGGCGCAGGTCTGGTCGTAAATGATGGCCGTGCAGCCCTTGAGCTCGCGGAACTCGCGCTGGAGCTTGTCAAGTTCATCGCGGTGAAACACCTCAACGCCCGGCGGCAAGTCGTTAAGCAGCTCGGTGTGGCTGGCGCGCGCAGCGCTGGTGTCCTGGGTGTGCGTGCGGCCGTGGTATTTCTCGGGCTCGTCGGTGACCACGATCAGCTTGACCACGCCCTCGGCGCGCAGGCTGTGCGCAATTTGCGCCACCGAATGGCCTTCAGGGCGCTCGCCGACCTGCTGGCCGCCCGTCATGGCGACCGCGTCGTTGTACAGAATCTTGTAGGTGATGTTGACGCCAGCGGCAATGCTCTGGCGAATCGCCAGCAGGCCGCTGTGAAAGTAGGTGCCGTCGCCCAGGTTGGCAAACACATGCGCGTCGGTGGTGAAAGGCGCCTGGCCAATCCAGCTCACGCCCTCGCCGCCCATCTGCGTGAAGGTCGAGGTGCTGCGGTCCATCCAGGTCGCCATGTAGTGGCAGCCAATGCCGGCCACGGCGCGCGAACCTTCGGGCACGCGCGTGCTGGTGTTGTGCGGGCAGCCGCTGCAAAACCACGGCGCGCGTTCGCCGGTGTCCAGCTTGGTTTCAATGAGTGCGCGTTCGCGGGCGTCAATCACCGCCAGCCTTGAATCCATGCGGGCCACGATGTCGGCGGACACGCCCAGCTTCTTCAGGCGTTTGGCAATCGCCTTGGCAATGATCGCCGGCGTCAGGTCGGCCTTGGCGCGCAACAGCCAGTTGTCGCTCGGGTTGGCGCGACCCCATTCGCCGCCCGACTGGTCGCCTTCGGGTTCGTCGAACTTGCCGAGCACATTGGGCCGAACATCGGCGCGCCAGTTGTAGAGTTCTTCCTTGATCTGGTACTCGATGACTTGGCGCTTTTCCTCAACCACCAAAATTTCCTGCAGCCCCTGCGCAAAGTCGCGGGTGATGGTGGCCTCCAGCGGCCAGACCACGTTGACCTTGTGCAGCCGGATGCCCAGCTGGTGGCAGGTGTCTTCGTCCAGGCCCAGGTCGCTCAGCGCCTGGCGCGTGTCGTTGAAGGCCTTGCCACTGGCAATCAGGCCGAAGCGGTCGTTCGGCCCGGAAATGACGTTGTAGTTGAGCTTGTTGGCGCGCACATAGGCCAGCGCGGCATACCATTTGTAATCCATCAGCCGCGCTTCCTGCTCCAGCGGCGCGTCGGGCCAGCGAATGTGCAGGCCGCCCGGCGGCATCTGGAAGTCCTCGGGAATGATGATCTTCACGCGGTCCGGGTCCACCGACACCGAACTCGACGATTCCACGACTTCCTGGATCGTCTTCATGCCCGACCAGACGCCCGAAAAGCGGCTCATGGCAAACGCATGCAGCCCCATGTCGAGGATTTCCTGCACGCTCGATGGAAAGAACACCGGCAGGCCGCAGGCCTTGAAGATGTGGTCGCTCTGGTGCGGCGCGGTCGAGCTTTTGGAAATATGGTCGTCACCGGCAATCGCGATGACGCCACCATGCTTCGCCGTGCCGGCCATGTTGGCATGCTTGAACACGTCCGAGCAGCGGTCCACGCCCGGCCCCTTGCCGTACCAGATGCCGAACACGCCGTCGAACTTTTTGCTTTGCGGGTACAGGTCGAGCTGCTGCGTGCCCCAGACGGCGGTGGCGCCAAGTTCTTCGTTCACGCCGGGCTGGAAGACGATGTTTTGCGCCGCCAGATGCTTTTTGGCCGCCCACAGCGCCTGGTCGTAGCCGCCCAGCGGCGAACCCCGGTAGCCGCTGATGAAGCCACCGGTATTCAAACCGTCGATGGCGTCACGCGTGCGCTGCAGCATCGGCAGGCGGACCAGCGCCTGCACGCCGCTCATGAAGGCGCGGCCATGGCCAATCGAATATTTGTCGTCGAGCGTGACGGTTTCCAGCGCTTTGCGGATGTGCTCGGGCAGCGGTGCATTCATGGTGTTTGTCTCCGAAGGGTTGTCGTGACCTGCCTTGTGGGCAGATGGTTTTGCCAGCATCAAGCCCGGTCAGGCCAGCGCTTTGCCTTTAGGCAAAAGTGTATGTCCCGCCTTGTGATATGTCTTTGCTTTTTTTGCCTGATTTGGCGAGTCTCGCGAAAGATTCTTGCTGCAAAATACGAAAAATGGAAACATTGGACAAGTTTGACATCGCCATCCTGAACGAGTTGCAGCGCGAGGCCCGCCTGACCAACACAGAACTGGCGTCGCGCGTGGGCCTGTCAGCCGCGCCCTGCTGGCGGCGCGTGCGGGCGCTTGAAGACGCCGGCTTCATCACCGGCTACCGCGCCGAGATCAACCGGAACAAGATCGGCCTGGGCGTGCTGGCCTTTGTGCGGCTGGACGCGGCGCGCAACAGCGGTGACGTGCTGCAGTCGCTGGAAGAAGCGATTCGCAAGATTCCGGAAGTGGTGAGTTGCCACTACATCAGCGGCACCGGCACGTTTGAATTGCAGGTGGTCAGCCGCGACCTGAACAGCTTCAGCCAGTTCGCTAGAGACGTGCTGATCAACCTGCCGAATGTGAAAGACCTGCACACCAGCTTTTCGCTCGGCGAGGTGAAAGCCAGCGGCGCGCTGCCGCTGGATCACTTGTTGCAAAATGACGCGAAAAAATCTCTGAAATAGGGTGCTTGTTCAGGCTGATGCTGGGTTTATTGCTATGGTTTATGCAGCATATGGGTATTGCAACTGCTCCTACCGGTTTTGCCGGCGCTCAGACGGCTGTCACGCACACGGCAACCATGTTTTGCCACGTTACTCAGCCCTGCCTTGTAAAGCGGATGGTGATGCGGCTTCTGAGATAGGCAACGTGAACATTCCTTTCAATAAATCCGCACACAACTCGACGACAGAAGCCACTTTGGCCGCATGATCGCCTGCTACCCAGTGTTAAGAAAAACTGAACAACAAGACAGGGCGGTGGCGGCGACATGGCGACTCTTATTCCCACGACAGGAACCACTTCATTCGATACCACGGGCAAGCGCTGGCTGGCTGAGCGGTTGGGGCAAAGGCTCAGTGACTATTCGCTGTGGCACACCGTGCGGGTTGGCCTAAAGCAACCCGTCAGCTGCGGACGCGACGGGCAAGCCCCCATCCTCAACAAACTGCCCACCCAGCGCGACGAAGCATTTGCCATCGCCGACCACTTGGCCAGCGCCCAGAAAAAGGGATTCGTCTGGGGCGACATGGTGATGCCGTACCTCGACTGGGCCACCATGGACCTGTGCGCCAGCGCCCTGGCCCAACGCAAGCTGCCGCACCGCGTGCGCAAACGCAGCGGCGACTACAACCTCGGCGCAGACGCCATCCAGGTCATGACCATGAAGGTCAGCAAAGGCCTGGAATTCCCTGTGGTGGCGCTACCCGGCGTGGGGCACATGCCTGCGCCGGGCGAGGACGAGAAGGAAGCGGCGCGGGTGTTTTATATGGCGGCGACGAGGGCTACGCAGAGGTTGGTGATGGGGGGTGTGGGGGATTGGTGGGTTTGGGCGTACGTTAAATGAAAGATTGTCAGAAAAATGAAAATTGAACCGATAAGCAATCTGCTGTTTGAAAATAATCTTAAGTATCCAACTCTCGCGATACTTCAACCAACAATGACGCCTTATACAGCGCTACTGGTACAACCAGAAGCCACTATTCAGGTGCGTGACGATTTCATTCGCAATGCAGATCGCATGAACGCACAAAAATTGTTCACTGCAATTGCGCAAGAAGCTAGTGCACGTTCAGTTGAATTACTGGTCACGCCCGAATACAGCTTCCCATGGATCGCAATAGAAGAGCTTCTTTCTAACGGTACTACCCCGAGCACGGGCCAGCTCTGGGTATTGGGTTGTGAAAGTTTGCCAATTGCGGAACTTCATGGTCTTCAGACTCGATTCTCAAAATGGGCGGAAGTGATCCACGAGCAAATAGTTCGACCACAAGGAGCTACCACCCGCTACCTAAACCCAATGGTTTACATTTTTCGAACTGAAACGATCGATACGAACGCCCCAAAAGTCGTCATGGTCGTCCAGTTCAAGACAGCCCCGTCTGGTGACCCGCAGAACATAGAAGCAACTCGCATGGCGTTAGGAAATGCCGTATACCTTTTCGAACACGGAAATGAAGTTCGACTAATTACGCTCATTTGCTCAGACGCCTTAGCATTCAGCAAAAAGGACATAGACGATAACTACGAGCATCTCCTTCTATTGCACATCCAATTAAACGATAAGCCCAGACATGAAACCTACATGCGCTATAGGCGACAACTCTATGAATTGGAAGGTGACAGGACTGAAGTGATTTGTTTGAACTGGGCAGAAAACATTACGTTTGACCTGCATGATGGAAGCGCACCAGTCAAAAAAGCAAACATTAGCGCATCGGCGTGGCACTCGAAATCTGCCAAGCTCGCTACTGACGATGTCCATGTGGAAAAGAACCACCTCAATGGGCTGTATTACACGCACGATGACGAACAGCACAGTCATATGCTTCATTTCAGCTATAAGCCGGCGGCATTTCTACTGCAAGCATCAAAGGTTCGTCATCACGCTGTAGCCGCGGCCTTGTCCCGACGCCTTGGCCCGGAAGTGACAAAGGTTCTTGGATGGGATGCAGCTATTGCAGCGTGGACTGAGGCGACGAAACCGCTAGACGATGGCTTCAATGCGATGACCGAGGCCTATGGTGCCCCGATTACTCGTTTAAATACTTGTCATGAAGTTAGCCCACTGGCAATCGAACGCATTTCCTGCATTGCAAGCGGCGACTTTGGACCTAGGCAAGATTGGTTCAAAGCAAGTACCTTGTCTACTACTCGTCTGGAGCCTAGAACCGAAGTCGTTCGACGTGTATCTGTTGCCATGGACCCCGACGGCAAAACATTTAGGGATGAGCGTGTCCGAACCATTCGTGCCCTCGTAAGAATTCCGAATGCATCGCTACCCTTGCCAATGCGAATGATGGATTTGCAATCAGGCTACCAATTCAATTGGAGCGCGACGTCACCCAATTGCAATGTACGGTCGATTGATGCCGATAAGCCCGCAACACTTGTATATGCAGGAGACGGGCCGCTAAATGAAGATCTTTCAAGGCTTCTCGCAAAAATTAGGGCGACGACATCCAACACCCCGCTTGCTGACCGGTTTTGTCTTCTATACCGGGATGGCCAAGATGTGAAACGATTTGATCCACCACTAGACCGATCAATCACAGGTGCCGACGCCCACCCAGGGAAAAATTTTATGGAGCCTGAAAAATGATCACTGCGGATACCCTTGGCAATCAGGTGGGAGCAAAATTTGCAAATGTAAAACATGTATCCAAGGAGGTTGTACGAGGCGAGCGGACGGACTCGACGGGGCGTCCCTATGCCATCTACTATTTTGCGTTGTCAACTGACCTGAAAGATTGGTTTGAGCATCTAGAGCAACGACAAGACGAGCTAATGGGCTCTAGTTATTTCGAAACGCCGGGCGACCTTCGCTGGAACCACTATCTCTATCTGTTGGTTGACAATGCTGAAGTAGCCAGTGATTCATTTGCTGCATACAAGCGGCAAATTGAAAGTGACAGAAGTTACGCTCGTAAGCTTGTTTTGAAGCAAGAAGAACTCGCAACCGCACTCGATGAATTGGAGTTTTCTCATGCCAAGCCGACTGACGTAATCAACCCTGATGTTTCCGAAAGATGGACGAATCGACTTCTAAAGGCAAACCTTGGAATCATCCTGGATCAATTACCACTTGCCGAGACCGTTCGTGCAATATCCAGAGGGCTACCGGGTCAGCGCCCTCTAAATGCCGACCGTGATCGCCAACAAAAGCCATTGCAGCCTCTTGCGACAAAATTCATTGACGCAATCGACTTGGTTCATTTTCGAAATTGGCCTCAAAAGCAGACGTTTGATTCGCTTGGCACTGTCAATCTGCTTGTAGGAAGCAATGGGGTGGGGAAGACTTCGATGTTGGAGGCCATTGAGTTCTTCTATTGTCAAGACAACGCTAGAACCACGGCCCCTGGTTCAGCTCACGTAAGAATCAGACTCCAAGATTCCGCGAAATGGCTTGATACCAAGGTATCGGCCAATTCAGCAGAGGCCAAACAACGAAATTTGGATTGGTACGGGCAACGGGACTTGAAGGGCAGCACTCTCAAAAACAGTTTCGCACGCTTCAATTTTCTGGCCACTGACGATGCTGCCACGCTTGGACAAAAGGACGCAAAGATTAGTTTCGAGGAAATGCTGTCTCGGCTTGTAGCGGGTCCTCAAACGGCCGAGCTCTGGGATCACATATCTCGCATCCAACAGCCGGTCGCCGCAGAGCTGGCACGCATTCAAACAGGTCTTCATGAGGCAACAAAGAGGAAAGGAAACATAGCGACTCTGATCAAGACCGCAGAAGCATCCCCACGCGCCTCTGATTCCGATTTCTCTGCACTAGCAGAGGATCTTTTGCGACTCCACTGGATAGAAGAACCAGCGAGAAATACTATTGCCTCTGTTTCTGTACCAGCATTGACGAGAGCATCTTCAATTATTCGGGAGCTTCTGACCGCGAAACTCGGATTGCAAGTCGTGTCGCCCGCAACCGTATCAATTGCACTGCAGACGGTGAGTTCAGCGTTGACGACTGCTGAAGAGAGGGTTAATGAGCTCGCTGAAGTTGATTTGAAGATACGCACTGGACGCGCTTTGGAGGCCAAATTGAAGCGAGAGATCGAAGCCTTCAAGTCGATACAACAGGCGCAACAACTGGGAGCGTTTAGCTTGACGCGCGATCTTGACCGATTGAATAGGCAGCACAGCGCGTTGAAGGCAATCGTTGGTTCAGAAGCAATTCCAATCGAGCGTCCAATTTGGTTTGATACTGCGGCAGGCACGCTTGGCGAGCAATCCTCTTCTGTCATTGAGCAGAGCAAGGAGCTTAAAAATGAAATTTTGAGACTTAACGAAGAACTCGTATCTGCGCGTGCCGCACAAGAAGCAACCACGTCATTGGTCGCGGAGCTGCGTACGCTAGCTATTCACTATTTGCAAAGCAACCCAAGTCACAAGGATTGCCCTGTTTGCGCAACCTCCTTCGATCCAGGCCAACTCCTTCAGCGACTAAAGACGGTGGCGCTTGAGGCGTCAGCGGAAAAGACAGCTCCCATACTGAACGGACTTGAGGCGGCAAAGCAAGCCTATTCACTGGCGGAATCCAAACGACTCACCCTCACTTACTTACTAGCTTACGCGAAGCGAACCGAGTTTTCGACCGAGAGCATGACTATGCACGAGGTTCATTCGAACTACTTAATGCAACGTGAAAGATTTGAGGAAACTCATCGATTACTTTCTGAAGTTGCCCAACGGATATCTGATCTGACGAGTGCTGGAGTAGCCCTAGGTGGAATTGCGGAACTTCTGCAGCTTGCCCAAGACTTAGGGATAGACGCGTTCGCATCCAATAGCGCTGACCAAGAATTGCTGAATAAGGGCGAAGAACTCCGAACCGTCATCAATTTGCTTCATGAATATGCAGCCGATGAAGCTCGCTTGATGTCGTCAATCCGCTTCACTCTTTTGTCGGATGGCGAGACAAATCTCGGGCTTGATCACATTCTGGAAGAATCGCGTGATCGCCGCAAGCTACTGCAGAAGGCGAAGGAATTGATTGAGGAATTAGGAGCATTCGTGATGTTGGAGGAATCAAGTGATGCCACATCGATTGCTGTAAAAATCGAAAGCGCAAAAATCGCAGCAGAGCGATTTGCCGCAGCGCTCGTCACTGAAAATTCCTCCAGAGCGGCCGAGACAAGTGCGAGAGCGCAACTTACACAGATTGAAGTTGAGATATCCGAATATGAGGACACCGCAAAGCGGCTCAAACTCGCGTCGGCTGAACTTACGGAACTCAAAAGTGATGATTCCCTAACCGATGCCACCAACACTGAGCTACTCGGTGTACAGGCAACGACTGACACGGTATTTCGGAGAATCCATTCCCCCCACGAATATGGTGTGCAAAGAAATTCCCACGCGCCCCTATTCCCATTTCGTTATACACAAGTCCCCTGAGCCTGAAGCTCGCGTGAGAACCTGATGCCGGCGGCAAAGTCCAGGATGCGCTGCATGCCCAGCCAGATGGTTTTCACGCCCGGCTCACCATCACCCGTGCGCGCTAGAAAGCCACCGAGTCTGGCAACCAAGCGCACCACCTCGTTGAGCGTGGGCGGCTTGCTTGGCAGCTTCTGCTTGTTCAGGATGTAGGCGGCTTTCCACTCATCGGGCTCGAACATCAACTGGGCATCCAGGTCCGGGCAACTTCGCCCCAGCCGCATCAGCCGGGCGATACGCCAGGCCACCACCATGTACAGCACCAGCGCGCGCTCAATCTTCTCGATGCTTCCCAGTTGCAGCGCCTCGATGCGGCAGCCGTTCTTCAGGACATGAAAGAACATCTCGATTTCCCAGCGGGCCCGGTACCAGTCAATCATGCGCGCGGCCTGCTCCAGGCTCTGCACCGGTAGATTGGTCAGCAGCCGCCACTCGACAGGCTTGTCGCCTGCGGCAGGCTGCATTTCCTTGGCCACGATGCAACTGGCCTGCACAAAGTGGCCTTTGCCATCGGGCAGTTCGAGCATTTGCGCCCACACCTGCTGGACCACTTCACGGGCGCGCTGGCCCTTGCGCGAGGCCATTACAAAGCGTATTTCGCCCAGAGGCTCGCTTTGCAACACAGAGATCCAGAGTTTGTCGCCGCTGGACAGGGTGCGGTTGTGTTGGGAGCGCAGCAGCCAGTCCACAGGCGTGCCCAGCGCGCGCGCACGCCGCATCAACTCCATGATGTCGGCCTCGCGGTCAGCCAGGTACACCAACCGGGTGCCGGACAACTCGGCGGCCATTTCGGCCAGCCGCTCGTAACCTTCCACCCAGCGCACACTCTCCTTGATGCCGGGGCGGCTGCCGTCCTTGTTTTTGGGTTCGCGTGCCCACATCCACGCGTCGAGCACGCCCAGCGGTTCGCGCGAAGTCGACACGGCGTAGGTCGGATGCGCGTACATGCCGCGCTGCGCTTCGTAGCTCAGCGGCCCCAGGCCGCTGGCCTCCTGCCCGTTGAAGTCCAGCTCGGTCGTGTCCTGAATGCACAGCACCACCTCGTGCCCGGCCATGCGCGTCTTGGCGCAGTCCGTGTGCGCGCCCAAAATCGCACGCCAATCGACTTCCTCGTTGCCGAAGAACCGGTACGCCGCCATGGTGTCGGCCCAGTCCCCGCAGGCTTGCGGCACGCTCGCCATGGGCTGGGCGCTCAAGCGCTCCACCAGCCGGATGGCCCGCTTGTTGCGCCGCTCATCGCCCAAGTCTATCGTCTCAAATTCAGTGCCTGCCCAGCCCATCGTTTTCCTTCAAATCTTTCTTGAGGGGAATTTTGCCGGAGTTGTGTATAACGAAATGCCCTATTCCGCCTTGACGCTCCGAACAAATCGGTAACGCTTCGCGACATAAGCACAGGACAACGCGCCGCGTTTGTGCTGTCGGTCTTCATGGCAATGAATTCAAAACTTCAGACCGCACCACCAGTACTGCTGTTCGACGATCCCATTGCCCATGTCGACGACTTCAACTCACTTTCATTTCTGGATCACCTTAGAGATGTCGCGCTCATGGGAAACCGGCAAATCTTCTACGCAACTGCGGACGCAAGGCTTGCGGGACTTTTTGAACATAAGTTCTCTTTTCTGGGCAATAAATTTCGGCGGTTTGATTTGGTTAGGTAACGCCTCATCGACACCTGGTTGCTGTTCCATGAGCGGTCGACAACCCCCCAAAAAAAATGGCCAGTATGTTCAGACAGATACAAGTCCAACCAAAAAAAAGAGGCTCCGTCGCCATGCATGAAATCATCTGTCCACACTGCAGCAAAGCCTTCAAGATCGACGAAGCAGGGTACGCCAACATCCTCAAGCAGGTGCGTGATGGCGATTTTGATAAACAGTTGCACGAGCGGCTGGAGCTGGCCGAGCGGGAAAAGCGCGACGCGATTGCCTTGGCCGAGGCCAAGATCGCCAATGCGCTGCAAAGCGCTGCGGCCCGCAAAGATGCAGAGATTCAGGCCTTGCAGGCCCAGCTCGCTGCCGGTGAGGTAGCCCGCAAGCTGGCGGTGACAGAGGCTTTGGGCGCGGTCAGCAAAGAGCGCGATGGGCTGGCGAACGCGCTGGAGCAAGCGCGCACGGCGCAGCAAGCTGCTGCTCAATTGGCCGAGGCCAAGCTGGCCCATGCGCTGCAAGGGGCTGCCGCCAAAAAGGACACCGAGATTCAGGCGCTGCAAGCCAAGCTGCAGGCCGGCGACGTGGCGCGCCAGTTGGCCGTGAATGAAGCCGTGGGTGTGGTCGCCCGGGAGTGCGATGGGTTGAAAAACGACCTCAACCTCATCGCCGTGAAAAATCAGCTGGAAGAGAAAGCCATCAAGGAGCAATACGCCTTGCAGCTGCGCGACCGTGATGGGGAGATTACGCGCCTGCGGGACATGAAGGCGCGGTTATCGACCAAGATGGTCGGTGAAACCCTGGAGCAACACTGCGAAATCGAGTTCAACCGCATCCGTGCTGCCGCCTTTCAGCGAGCGCATTTTGAGAAAGACAACGACGCCCGCACCGGCAGCAAGGGCGACTACATTTTTCGCGACTCGGACGAGTCAGGCACCGAGATCGTCTCCATCATGTTTGAGATGAAGAACGAGAGCGATGAGACGGCGACCAGGAAGAGGAACGAAGATTTTCTGAAAGAGCTGGACAAGGACCGCACTGAAAAGGCGTGCGAATACGCGGTGCTGGTGTCGCTGATTGAGCCGGAAAGCGAGTTGTACAACAGTGGCATCGTCGATGTCTCGCACCGCTATCCGAAGATGTACGTGGTGCGGCCGCAGTTCTTTGTGCCCCTGATCACGCTGCTGCTCAATGCCGCTTTGAACGCGATGAAGTACAAGTCCGAGCTGGCGCTGGTGCGCTCGCAGAACGTGGACATCACGAAGTTCGAAACCCAGCTCGACGAATTCAAGATGGCGTTTGGGCGCAATTGGCGCTTGGCCTCCGAAGGCTTTGAAGAAGCCATCAAGCGCATCGACGATGCGATCAAGGACCTGGAAAGAACCAAGGAAGCACTGCACAAGTCAGCGAACAATTTGCGACTCGCCAACGACAAGGCCGACGATCTGACAATCAAGAAGCTCACACGGGTCAACCCCACGATGGCGGCAAAGTTTGCCGAGCTGCCGGGCAGCATGACGTCGGCTGAGACAGAATAGGACCCGCTGGATTGTCGAGGGAGTCTCGATGACACAAGCCCTGCGTGCCGGGCCGAGAGATACGGCGAATTGCTTCTGATTTGACAGCTGGTTGTGCATACTACACTAGGGCTTCAGCCCGATTTGGCACTCAACCCTGCACCGACCGCGCCCCCACCTTGAACTGCAATCCCAGCGCGTGCATGACTTTGACCACTGTCGCAAAGCTGGGGTTGCCTTGTTCGCCCAGCGCCTTGTAGAGCCCTTCCCGGGTGATGCCGGTGTCGCGGGCAAGTTGCATCATGCCGCGCGCCCGTGCAATGTCGCCTACGGCTTTGGTGAACAGGGCGGCGTCTTCTGGCGCTTCGTCCATGCAGGCCTGAAGGTACTGAGCGCAGTCTTCGTCAGATTGCAGATAGTCGGCGGCTTCAAAGGGTTTGATGCCAAGTTGTGTGGCGGCAGTGGGGTTCATCAGATTACTCCTTCAAAAGTGTGACCATGTGCTGTGCTTTGGCAATGTCGCGCTCCTGGCTGGACTTGTCTCCACCGCCCAGTGCAATCACCACGGTGAGGCCGTCTTTCCAGCAATAGACGCGATAGCCTGGACCGCTATGCAGGCGAAGCTCGACAACATCGCCGCCAACCGGCTTGCAGTCGCCCCAGTGCCCCAAAGACAATCGGGCCAGCCTCGCCAAAACCTGCTTTTGCCCTACTTTGTCCCGCAATGCAGCCAGCCATGTGTCGAAATCGGCTGTGCGGAGGATTTGGAGCATCCTTAAAATGTAATCTATGGTTTACATAATTGCAAGCAGCAAGATTGTTCCATCCGATTTGACTTAACGCACAAACGGAACACTCTCGCCCATGGCTACCGACACCCAATCCCGGCGCGTACTGGGGCTTGCTGCACAGCAGGGGCTGCTAAGGGCCAGCCAGTTGCAAGCGCTGGGCGTTGCGCGGGTGGTGCTCACGCGGCTAACCGCGAGCGGTGCGTTGGAGCGTGTGGGGCGCGGGGTGTACCACCTGCCTGGCACGCAAAACGCCGAGCATGAAAGCCTGGCCACCATTGCGGTCAAGGTGCCGCAGGCGGTTTTTTGCTTGGCTACTGCCTTGCAGATTCACGGGCTCACCACGCAGCTGCCGCGCCAGGTGTGGATCGCCATGCCGCAGGGCAGCCACGCACCCAGGATGGATTACCCGCCAATCAAGATGGTGCAATTCTCGGGCGCCGCCTATGCCCAGGGCATTGAGGTGGTGCAGGCGGACCAGGTGGCGCTGCGTGTGTATGGCGTGGCCAAGACGGTGGCCGATTGCTTCAAGCACCGCAACACGGTGGGACTAGATGTTGCGCTGGAGGCTTTGCGTGAGACTTTAAGCACCCGCAGGGCCAGCGCAGACGAGCTGTGGCGGTTTGCCAAGGTGTGCCGCGTGGCCAATGTGATGCGGCCGTATCTGGAAGCCTTGGGGCACGGGGGTCTTGCTTGCCAAGCCAACCAGAGTTTGAGCGCCGCGAACTTGGTCGCGACCTGAACAGCTTCAGCCCGTTCGCCCGCGATGTGCTGATCAACCTGCCGAATGTGAAAGACCTGCACACCAGTTTTTCGCTGGGCGAAGTCAAAGCCAACGGCGCGCTGCCGCTGGGGCACTTGTTGCCGTCTGCAGTCAGAAATTCAAGCAAATAACGGCTTTTGCGCACGATGGGCGTGCGCAAACAGCTATTAAATTTATAGTGAAAACGAAAAAACCCGGCCTCCGCAGGAGACCGGGCAACCGGCTGGGCCGGAAATAGCGCTGTTATTTTTTCAGCGTTAGCCAGTTCAAATCATCACGCATTGCTCAGCTTCATCTGGGCCGGCTCGCAGGTCAGGTAACCGACGGCGGCACCAAACTTGTCCTTGTAGTTGGCCTTGACCAGCGGATCGAGCGTGGCCTTGACGACGCTGTGGATGCTGCCCCAGTCGCCGGCATGCTGGAAGTTGCTCATGATGTAGGTCCAGCCGTTCAGTTCGTCCACCGCATGCAGGCCGGTCGATTCTCCGCCCGCCGGAATCGACATGACGCGCGACAACGCCTTGGTATCGATGTGGTAGGCCCAGAGGAAATTGTTGACGTGCTGGCTGCTGTCCTCGCCGATGAACAGCGTGCGCATCTTCTCGGAAAATTTCAGGTTGTCGGGGTTGGCGATTTTGTTCGGGTTGGCGGTGTTGCCCAGCGCGTCAGACGTGATGTCTTCGCCGGCCAGGAGGGCTTTGGTGTCCACCGGCATCCACTCGGTATTGATGGCCGTACCCTTGTCGTCTTTCTGGCCACCCTTGAGGTTCAGGGCCATCACGGCGCCTGCCACCAGTGCCTTGGGCACCGAAATGCCGTTGCCGGGCACATTGGCTTTGTCGCCCGCCACCATGGATGCCTGGATGTTCTGCAGTGCCGAATAAGCAACCTTGTCCTTGATATTGACGGTGGTGCCTTCCATCTTCGTGAAGCCCAGGCTGGCGCCTACATACGCGGCATAACGGTGGGTTTCGAGAAAGGCAGCGGCTTTTTCCATGCCGGCATTGAGCTTGATCCACTCGGCCCGGCCATTGGAAACCACTTTTTTGAACGCCGCGTCCACCGGATCGGTGCTGCGCACGTCCATGATGTCGGTAGGCTTGATGCCGCCATCCACCAGGGCGCGAACCTCAGCGCTGGTGGCGCTGCCCAGCTTGATCCAGGTCAGCGCGGCGGCCGCATCGCCCGGGACGATGGAAAAACCCGTTCCCACCTTGGCGACGTACAGCGAACCGGCGGACAGATCCTTTTCCTGGTCGGCCACGAATACGAAGTAGCCGCTGTTGGTGGCGTCGTCGCCCATGAGCACCGTGCGGTTGTCGGGCATGACCTGCACCAGTTCGTGCGAAATGCGGCCCAGGTTGTAGTGCTTTTTGATGGAGGCGGTGCCGTCAGGGTTGACCGTCACTTCAGGCATGTGGCCGTAGTTGTAGGGGTTGGCCCTGGCTGCGTCGCCATACAGGTTCTTGCTGAATTCGTCCATGAAATTGCTGGCGCGCGAGGCGAAGGCGTTGGGTTCGTACTCTTCGCTGGACAAGTGGGTGCCCCAGGGCGAGATGCTGGCGCCGCAGGTGATCCACAGGCCATTGACGCCGGACGTGTCGACGTTGTGGTATTTCACCAGCGACAGCTTGCCGGTGGTGGGGCTTTGGTCGAGCGTCAGCACCGCGATGGGTGACGGCAGCTTGCCATACATGCCCGTCGTGCCATCCTGGGCGCTACTGGTGTACTCGAACTGGACCACGGCAAACACGGTATTGCCCGTGACACCGGCAACCTTGGCACCCGGCACCGTCAGCAGCGACGTGCCATCGGGAGCGTCAGAGAAAAACTGGCGCTCCTTGCCCGCTACGGTGGTGTCCATGATGGGCTTGTTGTTGATGTCCACATAGCCACCCGCCAATATTTTTCCGCCCTTGCCATCGGCCACCAGGTCGCCGGTGACAAAGAAAGGCTGGTAGGCCAGCTTGAAATCAAGCTTGCTGCTGTCGCTGTAATTGACCGTCATCGTCGAGCCGACGGTGGTCGTGGCCATGGCGGCTGCGTTGGCCAGTGTCGGCGCGGACATGGAAGAAAAACTCACGCTGCTGTAAGTGGCCACGGCCACCGGAGCGGCAATCGCATCATCGCCACCGCCGCAGCCGGCCAGCAGAAAGCTTCCGGCAAAGGTGGTCGACAAAGGCAGCATGGGCGCACCCGCAAAAAATTGCAGGGCACGGCGACGGGACAAGGTGGCAACAGGTTTCATGGGTTTTTCACTCCGGGCAAATGAGACTGCGCGCGGCGGAAATGGCCGGCGTCAGCGGGATAAATCACCCGCGTACTGTCGCCTGTCCATATTTCAACTTGATGACACCCTGCCGTGCCCGGCACGCACTCAGTCGCGCATGCAGCGCACCACCACCAGCGGCGGCTGCAAATACTGCAGCACCGCCTCGCGCCCGCCCTCGCCCGCTCCGAACTCGGCGCGCAGCCGCGCATTGCTGTAGACCGTCTGCGCGCCCTGGCCGCCGGCATCGCGCAGCAGCACATCGTCGCCGCGCGCGCCTTTGAGCACGGCGGTGTCATTGACAAACCTGACGGTGAACTTCAGGCCCTGCTCACAGCGGTACACCGGGGTTGATGCGGTGGCCGGTGGCCCGCCACCCGTCAGGCCGGCGCAACCGGCCAGTGCCGCTGCACCTACGAGCAGCAGGCATGACGCCATGCGTTTGCGCAGAAGTTTGTTCATTTTTTGTCTTTCAAGGTTTATTTGGGCCACAGCGCCCACAAGCGAAGCGGCTGGTTGACGCGCGACGCCAGCAGGCCAGCGTCAACGCCTGTGCCGGCAAAATAGTCGGCCCGCACAGCGCCGACGATGGCGCTGCCGGTGTCCTGCGCCAGTACCAGCTTTTGCAGGTTGGCGGCGCCGCCGCGCGACGCCAGCCAGACCGGCGTGCCATACGGAATGCTGCCCGGATCGACGGCAATCGAGCGGCCCGGCGTCAGCGGCACACCCTGCGCGCCCTTGGGGCCAAAGGCGGCGTCGAAATCACTCAAAGGCTGCTCCTGAAAAAAGGTGTAGCGCGGGTTGCTCCAGAGCATTTGCTGCACACGCTGGGGATTTTTAAATGCCCATACCTTGGTCGATTCCACCCAGGGCGCGAGCATCTTGCCTTCGCCCTGGTTGAACAACCACTGGGTGACACTGCGAAAAGGCTGCTCGTTCGAGCCGGCATACGCCACCCGGACGACACGCTGGGAACCGTCGGGCTCGGTAATGTTCAGCCTGCCCGAGCCCTGGATATGCAGAGACATCACCTCGACCGGGTCGTCCACCCAGGCAATCTCGCGCCCCCGCAGCGCAGCCCGCGCCTCGGGCAGGGTGTCGATTTCCTGGCGTGAAAACCACGGTTTGCGGCTGCCCAGGGTGGCCGGCGTGCGATAAACCGGCACCCCGTAGCCGGCGCCGGGCAGGCGGCTGGCCTTGAGCACCGGCTCGTAGTAGCTGGTCAGCAGGCCATCGGCGCTGCCTTGCAGGGATTCGACCCGGTAGGGCTGGAGCCGGGCGACCATCCAGTCGCGCTGTTCCTGCGCCGAGGCGATGCTCAGGCGCCTGACTTCACTGCACAAGGGGGCAAACACCGGACCGGGCCGCTCGCAACTCTTGATCCAGGCGTTCCAGGCTTCAAACAGGGTGTCTTCTTCAAAACCCGGCAATTCGGCCCAATGCACCGGAACCCAGCGGCTTTTGCTCAAGAGCCGGGGCGGCGGCAGCGGCCCGGCATCGTCCGGACGCACGGCAGTTGGAACGGACACGCTGTCTGGCATAGACGCAGGCGGCAAAGGCACGCTGGTGCAGGCGGCCAGGAACAGGGCAGCGGCGATAATCGACACCTTGCGCCATGACGGCCTCAACCCCCTTGGCCGCTTCATGCTTGCTGCCGCTTTCCAGGAATCAATCATGGCTTTGCTTTTACTCGAAGCGCTCGGTGCGCTGCTGCTGCTGGTGTTCATTGTGTGGTGGACGATGTTTTCGGGCCGTCAAAAAGGCGAGCTGAAGGACGAATCGGAGCGCGTGACGCCAGACCCGGAAAAAGAAAAGAAATAAACGGCATCTGCTACAGACTGCGCAGCAGATTGGCCAGCTCGACCGCCGACTTGACGCCCATTTTCTCAAAAACCCGGGCGCGGTGCACTTCAACGGTCCGCACGCTGATGTCAAGCTGGTCGGCCACCAGCTTGTTTGGCAGTCCTTCGATCACCAGTTGCATCACCGCACGCTCGCGCTCGGTCAGGCCGTCCAACTGGGCGCGCAGGCCGGTGGCCTGGCTGTGCTGGACCAGCGCGGCGGCCGACTGGCTGAGCGCCTGCTCGATGCGGTCCACCAGCGCATTGTCGGAAAACGGTTTTTCAAAAAAATCAAACGCGCCGCGCTTGACCGAATCGACGGCGGTCGGCACATCGGCATGGCCGGTCAGGAAAATGACCGGCAGGGTCGGCAGCAGGCCGTAGCCAATCAGCTTTTCAAACATCGCCAGTCCGCTGAGCCCGTTCATGCGCACATCAAGCAGCACACACGATGGCGAGCGTACCTGGAAGTTCTGCGACACCCGGTCGTCAAAGGCTTCGCCGCTGGCAAACGACTCGCTGGGCAGCCGCCGGGAGCGCAGCAGCCAGGCCAGCGCGTCGCGCACGCCCTTGTCGTCGTCAACGATGTAGACGGTGGCATTGTGAATCGGTTCCATGTCAGCTTTCTGCGGGCGTGTGGTGCATTGCGTCCCCTGCTGCCGACCTGGTGACGGCCACCGGCAGGGTAAAGATGAAAATGGTACCTTGCGGCCGGACGCTTTCATAGCCAAGAAAGCCGCCATGCTGCTCGATCACCGTGCGGCACAGGCTCAGGCCCAGGCCCATGCCTTCCTTCTTGGTGGTGAAAAAAGGGGTGAACAGCTGCCGGGCCACCTCGGCGGAAATGCCTTCGCCCTGATCGATCACGGCAAACTCGATCCACTGGCTGTGCGCGTTCGAGACAGCCGGCCGGATGCGCAAGGTCAGCACCTTGCCGGACAGCGCCGGTGCCGGCTGGCCGGTTTCGTCGCTGCTGTGCATGGCCTGCATGCCATTGCGTGCCAGGTTCAGCAGCACCTGCTCGACCATGGTGCGGTCGCACAGCACCGGCGGGCAGGTTTCATTGACTTCCAGGTTGATGCGCACGCCGAGCTTGCGTGCCTGCAGGATCACCAGCGGCATGATGGCGTCCAGCAGCGCACGCGGCGCGACCGCCTCGCGCACCCGCTCGCTGCGGCGCACAAAGTCATGCACGCTCTTGATCACCTTGCCGGCACGCTCGGCCTGCTCGGCAATGCGGCGCATTGCCAGCTGCAGGTCATCAGACAAGGCCGGCGCATCGGGCGCCTGGTCGCCCGCCGACGCCTGCGCCAGAAGGTTGAGCGAGCCGGTGGCGTAGCTCGAAATGGCCGCCAGCGGCTGGTTCAGCTCATGGCTGAGCAAGGACGCCATCTCTCCGACCATTGCCAGCCGGGCGCTGGCCTGCAGGCGGTCCTGGCTGGCACGCGAGACTTCCTCCGTGCGGCGCTGCTCGCTGACATCCAGAATGGCACTCATCCAGCCGGTGTGCTTGCCCAAGGCATTGATCAGCGGCGCTTCCATGATGAGCACCGGAAAGCGGGTGCCGTCCTTGCGCATGAAGACCGACTCATGGCCCTCGCGCGGCAGGTGGTTACCAGCCAGGCGTATGGCCTGGCGGTGCTGATAGACGCCTGCCAGCTCGGGCGGCCAGTAGGGCGACGGCATGCTCTGGTTGAGCAGTTCCTGGGCATCAACGCCGACCATCTGACAAAAGGCCGGGTTGACATAGGTGATGCGCCCTTGCAGATCCCGGGCGCGCAGGCCGGTTAGCAGTGAGTTCTCCATGGCCTTGCGAAAGGCCAGCGCCTCGCTCAAATCGTTCTCGACCTGCAGGCGCCGCCGCATGTCACGGCCCAGCAGGAACAGCACGGCCATCAGGGCAAGCGACATGGCGGCCACCAGCGCCGTCAGGATGTTGGGAAACAGGGCGGGCGTTCCCAGCCGGCTTTCCATGCGCAACACGAAGGTGGTGCCTGGCAGGTCAAGCAGTTGCCGTGCCACAAACATGCGGCTGGCGCGCGCCGGCACGCCGTACAACGCCAGGCGCGTACCGTCCGCCTCGGTCAGCGACAGGCCAACACCTTGCGACAGTGGTTTGCTGACCAGTTCGCTGAGCAGGCTCTGCAGCGAATAGGTGGCCACCGCATAGCCGGTCACGCGGCCTGCGTCGGTCAGGGGCATGCACATGTCGTACACCTCCATGCCCAGCCCGTCGGATTGCGGCACAAAGTAGCTGGTCGAATACACCGGGCCGCTGATCCGGCGGGCAGCGGTGCAGGCCAGGCCGACATCAGCCTGCAGGCTGGTGCGGTCGAGCTTCTCAAACACAGACTTGCGAAACGGGGTCTCGACAAAACTCAGCATGTCGAGCTTTTCGTTGCGCCACTCCAGCCGCAGGATTTCCCGGTGCTCGTGCAGCAGCTGGGCTGCGGGCACATGCCAGGCTTGGGCGCTGCGCTCGCGGGCATGCAGCGCCTGGATCGACTGAAGGTTGCGGTTCAGGCCGGAGCGGATGTCGGTTGCGGCCATTTCCGAATGGTCTTCCAGCCGGCTTTGCACCAGGCTGGATTCGTAACGCCCGGCCAGCCAGACCAGCAGGCCCAGCAGGGCCACCACCAGCGCCAGCAGCAGCAGCCAAAGGGAACCACGCCGGCTGGCCCAGCCGGCAAGTCCGGGAGACTTCAGCGCCATCGGCTCATAACACCCTGTGGTTCAGGGCGGGCAGGCGCTGGCGAACCTCTTGCAGCCGGCTGGCCTGCACTTCACTCATGACCACCCCCGGGCCCTCGGCCTGCACGGCCAGGATCTCGCCCCAGGGACCAACCACCATGCTGTGGCCCCAGGTGCGGCGGCCGTTCTCGTGCACACCGCCCTGTGCCGCTGCCACCACGTAGGCCAGGTTTTCAATTGCCCGGGCGCGCAGCAGCAACTCCCAGTGCGCCTGGCCGGTGATCCAGGTAAACGCGCTGGGCACCAGCAGCACATCGGCCTTCAGGGCGCGGTAAAGCTCAGGAAAACGCAGGTCGTAGCAGACGCTCAGGCCAACCGTGTAGATGTGGCCATCGCGCGAGGCCAGCTCGAAGCGCACCGGCTGGTTGCCGGGGTCGAGCACGCGGGTTTCGTCATGCGCTTCGCCGCCATGGTCGAAGCGAAACAGGTGGATCTTGTCGTAGCGCGCGACGCAGGTGCCCGAGGGCGCATAGACAAGCGAGCTGTTGCGCGCGCGACCGGCATCGCCAGTGGCCGTGGGCAGCGTGCCGCCGACAATCCACATGTCCAGCTCGCGCGCCGAGCGGCTCAGGAAGTCCTGGATCAGGCCACTGCCAGCGTGCTCCCGGACCTTCAGCTTGTCGGTGTCCTGCAGGCCCATGATGCAGAAATATTCGGGCAGAACGGCCAGTTCGGCGCCCTGCCCGGCCGCCTGGGCCAGCAGCCGGTGCGCTGCGTCCAGGTTGGCCTGTACGCCGGTGCCTGAGACCATCTGGATGGCAGCTATTTTCATGGTCAACGTGTCTCCGGTGTGGTCTCGTCCGCCTGGGCTTTTGCCCGCGCCTTGCGGTCAACCTTGGTGATTATCGGGTCGTACCAGCTTCCGTCAATCTGGAATTCCTGCGTGGCCGCCTCCATCAGCGGACGGCGCAGGAACATCTGCGCCAGAAAGCTGCCCAGGCCGACCACCGGATTGATGGCGGTGGCGATGAGCGAAGCCGTTCCGGCATTGATCTCGGGCACCACGACCACCTTCAGGCTTTGCGTTTCGTCGGCAAGGCTGGCGCGGCCTTCCATCAGCACGGCGGCATTGACGCCGCTCATCTGCAGGTTGTTGGTCTGCGCTACGCCGCGCCGCACCGTCACGTCGCCGCGAATGAAGTCAAAGGCAAAACCCTGCGAGAACACATCGCGGAAGTCCAGCGTCAGCCGGCGCGGCAAGGACTGCAGGCTGAGCACGCCCAGCAGCTTGGCAATGCCCGGGTCGGCTTTCATGAACTGGCCAGACGCGACGTTCACATGAAACTCTCCGCTCAGGCTCGGGTAGTCCAGGCTCAGGGGCGACCCCATCCAGGCGATTTCACCTTCCAGCGCGCCCTTGCCGCGCCGGATCACGCCGTTCATGCCAAAACGCCCAAGCAGCTCGCCCGAATCGGCAATGTCGAGCTTGAAGTCCATGCTCACCCGGCGGCGCTCGTTCAAAGGCCGTGCGGCCCGGGGACCGGCGGGCAGCGCCGCCCAGTTGCCGGTAGCGGTCAGCACGGCTTCGGGCAAGATGACATTGAACTTGTTCAGCCGCCACTCGCGCACACCACCCTCGGCCTGCGACCCTCCCCGGTTGACTGCCTCGATCTCGACCCGCCCCAGCTTCTTGCCACGCAATTCCAGGTTTTCCACCACGATGTCGAGCCCCGGAATGCTGGCGGGCTGCTCGTCCAGCATCGCCTCGACCTCGCTGGCTTCGCTGGCGGCCAGGCTCAGCCGGGAAAGCCGCGCATAGACGCGTCCGGCGCCCTGCGCACCGGGCTGGCGAAACTCCAGGTAGCCGTTCAGTTCGGCGGCAGCGATATTGGCGCGCCAGTTCAGGCCGTCCCGGCTGGCGCCCACCACCACATTGTTCAGGCTGCGGCCCTGCACCTTCAGCTGACTGGCGCGTATGGCCATGACGTTGGGCAGGTAGCCCATGGCGTCGGCCGTCGCGGCCGGCGCGCTGGCAGCCGGCGGTAGCGCGCCGGCGTCGGCGGTCTGGCCCAGAATGCGTTCCCAGGCGTCCAGGTCCAGCGCCGCCAGATTGACATGGGCACCCACGCCGGTTGGCGGCGTCGGCGTTGCTTCACCCGTGTCCAGTCCCACGCCGATGCTGCCCCGGACCACGCGGACATCCTTGCCGCCGAGGTCACGCAGGTAGCTGATCGCCACCACCTGCCCGATGCTGAGCGACAGCTGGTCCTGCAGCGTCTGGCCCGCGTCCATCGAGCCGGGTACCAGCCGGTTTTCAAAGCGCAGCGGCAAAGCCGTCTCGGCCGTCTTGGTGAGTGGTGCCGGCAGGTTCAGCGCCATGCCCTGCAGGCTGCTCGACACCATGACCTCGGGCACGGGCACGCCCTGCCTGAACTGCAGCGTGGCGGTGTAGGCGGTGCTGCCGCCAAGGTTCGCTGCCACGCGCGATGCCAGCCCGAGTTCCGTGGCCTGCCGCAGCCCTTCTGCGGTGACCGTGCCCTGCGCCCTGAAAACGACGCTGCCCCTGGGACCGGTAGGCAACGCCGATGGCCGTGTTCCGCCGTCGATACGGACATCGCCGCCCAGCAGGCTCGCCTGCGTGCCAGCCATGCTGAAACCCTGGTCGGTGACTTTCACCACGCCCCTGGCCTGGCCCAGCACCGGCGCCTGGGGCAGAAGTTTCAGGTCATTGCCAGGCAAAGTCACCGTGCCCTCGACCGTCGATTTTTCGATCGTGTCGATTGGCAGGCGCAGGCCAAACCGGTAGTCGGCCACGCCAGTCGCCGTGGCGTCTGCCAGGGCATGCTCTGTCATGGCGCCAAGCGGCGAGGTGTTGACAAAACCCAGCGCGTCTGACAACGCGCCCCTGACCGCCAGCGCCACCTCGACCACCGGCAGGTGTTCAAGGTCGGCGATGCGGGCGTCGCTCTTGAGCAGTTGCAGGCCCGGCAGGCCGGCAACCTTGCCGCTGGCGACCTTGACGTCCAGCGAAGCCCGGCTGAACAGCAGTTCGCCATTCAACTCCGTCAGCGCTGGCCAGGGCGCGGCACCGGGCGGCTGCAAGGCCTTAGGCACATAGACGAAATGCCCGTTGCGCACTTTCGCCGAAACCTGGAAATCCCCCTGCGCCGCATTGGCAAACGGAAGGTGGTGAACCGGCCCCTTGACCTTGAATTTCACCTCGCTGACCTGGCCCTTGATGACGGCATCGCGCACATAGTGGCGAACCTCTTCGTCCAGCACCAGCGGCAGGTAGCGGTGGACCCGGCTGCCGTCGCCCCGGCTCAGGCTGCCCTGCAGGTCCAGGATGCCCGGAAAGCGGCGGTCGGCTGGTTTGCCGGGTTCGGGCGGGCCGGCGGTGGCGTCATCGGTGCGCCAGCGGACCTGCGCCTGGCCCTTGGCGTCGTCATTTTCAAACTTCAGGTCGCGCAACTGCAGGTCGATTTTTTCGCCAGCGCGTTTCCATTGCGCCTGCACCGACAGCTGGTCGAGCGGCAGGCGGGATTCCTCGAAAATCCCCGGCAGGTCAAGCGCCCCTTTGGCGATCTTCACACTGGCCTGGCCACCGTCCTGCGTCAGGTTGAAGTCCATCGTGGCGCCGCTCAGGCCTGGACGGCCGGGTACCGCCTGCGCGCCGCTGCCCACCGCTACGCCGGACGCAGCGGCAGCGGCGGCCGGCATTGCGGCAACGCTCAAATCCGTCACACGGCCCTTGGCGGCAAAAGTTGATGGACTGTCAAGCGGGCCCTGCCAGCGGGCCTCCAGCGTTTCCACCAGCCCTTCAGGCGCCAGCGACGCCAGCAGCGCATGCGCCGAGGGCTCCAGCGGCAGGCGGCCGGCTATCCGCGCCAGCGAAGCCAGGTCCAGGCGGTCGGCCTTGAGCGTGGTGTGCGCAGGCGTGCCGCGTGACGCCCTGGCATGCACCAGCGCCAGATTGCCGCCCGGCCACTGCAGACCATCCCGGATGCTGAACTGCAGACCCTCGGTACTGACGTCGAATCCGCCGGGATGCTGGCTTGCCGTCACGCGCCCGGCCAGGGTGTTGAAGGCCAGCGGCTGCAAATCGGCACCCAGGCGGGCATCGACGTCCTGCAGCGCGACATCGACCAGTGCCCCGGTGACTTTTCCATCGCTGACGTCGGACCAGGCGCGCAATGCGCCCTGCCCCCGGTTCAGCGCAATGCCGAGCTTTTCCAGCCCGCTGTATTGCTGGACGCGGGACACATCGACCCGGGAGAACTCGCCATACACCTGGCCACTCCAGTTCAAAAAATCGCCACTGCGCCGGGACAGCAGCGGCTGCCGGAAGATGGCCCGCAGGCTGAAGCGCTCGCCCCACTCGGCCGGCGGCGTTGCGTCCAGCCGCATCAGGTGGCGCTGCCGGCCATTGCGCATCACCGCATCCACCTGACCCAGGGCCAGCGGCGGGGCTGGCCGCATCTCGTCGGTCCAGCGCAGGGTGCCGCCACGCACGACAAATTCGGTCTGCGAAAACAACCAGTCGGCCACCGCGCTGTGACCGGTTGCGCTGTCTTTCGACACATCCAGGCCGCCGACAAAAATCTTGCCGTCGGCAGCGCGGCGAATATCGACTTCGGGCCGCTCGATCACCAGTTGCTCGAAGCCAAGTCCCCACAGTGAGGATGGGGAAAGCGTGCCCAGCACCTGCGGCAGGCGCACCGCTTCGCGCCCCTGCGCATCGAGCAGGACCACGTCATGCAGCGCAAAGGACGGGATCGCGCCCAGCGATTTTCCTGTGATGCCGCCGATGCGCACCGGCACGCCGAGCGCCCGGCTGGCCTGGGCTTCCAGCTGCGGACGGAACTCGGCAATACGCGGCACAATCCAGCCGTGAAGCACCCCCCAGCTCAGGCCGAACAGCAGCCAGGCAGTGGCCACCAGCCAAAGCAGGCCGCGAACGGCCACGGCGATCCATCGCAGACGCCGGGATGGCAGGGCGGGAGTGGCGGACGGGCTGATGGGGATGGGCTCCATTGACCGGAGAATTATGACCGCCGACGGTTTGACCGGCCGGTGCAGAACCATGAAGTTTGTGAAGTAGTGTTGTGATGACTGATTCCTCGACTGACTGTTCAATAACCCTCGTTTCTGCAGGGTCGATTCCTCCTGATTCCTTGCCGGACACCCCGTCTTACTCGCGCTTCGTCCAGCGCATTCGCCGACGCTATGCCGAAGAGATGCCGCTGCTGGCCGCCGGCGCGCCACTGCGTCCGGCGATGCAGGCCACACTCGATGCGCTGCTGGCCAAAGGACTGGGCACCGGCGCTGCGCTGCGTGTGCTGCGCCAGCTGGTGCTGGAACGGCTGGTGGTGCTGGACTGTAGCCCCCACGCTCCGCCGCTTTGCGGGTCGCTGCCCCCCGAGGGGGCCACTGCGCCTGCGGCCTGGCAAAGCCAGTTCCGCAGCCCTGGCTTGCAGGGGGATGACCCCCACGCTCCGCCGCTTTGCGGGTCGCTGCCCCCCGAGGGGGCCGCTGCGCCTGCGGCCTGGCAAAGCCAGTTCCGCGGCTCTGGCTTGCAGGGGGATGACCCCACGCCCCCCACTGTGTGTGGTTGGGTGGCCCCTGCTGGATTGGAGAGTCCCTGCGCTGTAGGTGGTTCGCTGTCTGGCGTTCCACTGCAGGTGGTGACCCGCGCCATGACCGAACTGGCTGAACTGGCGCTTGACGTGGCGATGCAGCACTCCCGCGCGGCACTCGATGAACAGCACGGCGCGCCCCAGGCCGTGGGCGGCGGGCTGGCGCGGATGTGGGTGGTCGGCATGGGCAAGCTGGGCGCGCGCGAGCTCAATGTGTCCAGCGACATTGACCTGATCTATGTCTACGACCATGACGGCGAGACCGCCGGCCAGCCCGATGGCCGGGGACAGATTTCAAACCACGAGTATTTCGCGCGCCAGGTCAGGGCGGTGTTCAGCCTGATTGGCGAGGCAACCGAGCACGGCTTTGTGTTTCGGGTCGACCTGGCGCTGCGGCCGAACGGCAATTCGGGCCCGGCCGCGATTTCGCTCGTCGGGCTGGAAGACTACTTTCAGGCGCAGGGCCGCGAATGGGAACGCTTTGCCTGGCTCAAGAGCCGGATCGTGGCGCCGCTCGAATGCATCGGGGATGGTTCGGCGCAGGCCTTGCGCGGCGCCGTGCTGCCCTTTGTGTTTCGCCGCTACCTCGACTACAGCGTGTTCGATGCGCTGCGGGTGCTGCACCGGCAGATCCGCGAGCATGCGGCCAAGCGTTGCGCTGGCCACCCGGAACGCGCCAACGACGTGAAGATGTCGCGTGGCGGCATCCGCGAGATCGAATTCACCGTGCAGGTGCTGCAGGTGGTGCGCGGCGGGCAGTTCCCCGAGTTGCGTACCCGCTCCACGCTGGACGCACTGCAGCGCGTCGCGCATGCCGGCCTGATGCCGCAGGAAACCGCCGACGCCATGGCGCGGGCTTACGAATTCCTGCGCTGCGTCGAGCACCGTATCCAGTACCTGGACGACCAGCAGACCCATGTGCTGCCGACCCGCGACGACGACCTCGCCTGGATTGCAGAGACCATGGGTTACGCCGACGGCTGCCTGTTCCTGCATGACCTGGACGCGCACCGCGAACTGGTTGCCGGCGAATTCGACATCCTGCTCGGCGGCCAGCCCGAATGCAAGGGCTGCCGGCAAGGCCCTTCGCCGGCAAAGCAGCTTGACGACCTGCTGGAGCAGTTGCCGCTCGACTGGCCGGAGCTGTTCCGGAGCCGGTTGGCGGCATGGCACCAGCACCCGCGCATTCTGGCGCTGCGCGAGGACTCGCGCGCCCGGCTGAGCCGCCTGGTGCAGCTGACTGCCCAGTGGCTGATGGAAGGCAAGGTCAGCGAAGAAGCCGCGCTGCGGCTGATTGACTGGATCGAGCCGCTGCTGCGGCGCGAAAGCTACCTGGCGCTGCTGATGGAGCGTCCGTCGGTGCACGAACGCCTGCTGCGGTTACTGGGCGCGGCCAAGTGGCCGGCGCGCTACCTGATGCAGCACCCCGGCGTGATCGACGAACTTGCCAGCGACGAGCTGATGCATGAACGCTTTGACGCCGCCGCCTTTTCCCGGGACTTGCAGCAGCGCCTGGCGTCGCTGCGGCGCACCGGCGAGGATGACGAGGAAACCTGCCTGAGCCTGTTGCGCCACGCCCACCATATCGAGGTGTTCCGCACCCTGGCACGCGACGTCGAGCGCGTGCTCAGCGTCGAGCAGGTGGCCGACGACCTGAGCGCGCTGGCCGAGGTGATCCTGGACATCACGGTGCACTGGTGCTGGCAGCACCTGAAAAACCGGCACCGCGAAAACCCCCGCTTCGGCATCATTGCCTACGGCAAGCTGGGCGGCAAGGAACTGGGTTACGGCAGCGACCTGGACATTGTCTTTGTCTACGACGATGACGACGAACGCGCCCCCGAGGTGTATGCCGGCTTTGTGCGCAAGCTGATCAACTGGCTGACCCTGAAGACCGCCGAAGGCGACCTGTACGAGATTGACACCGCGCTGCGGCCCAACGGCAATTCCGGCCTGCTGGTCACGCCGTTCGAGTCTTTTGCCAACTACCAGCAACGGCGCGGCAGCAACACCGCCTGGACCTGGGAACACCAGGCGATGACGCGCGCCCGCTTCGTGCTCGGCAGCGAGTCGCTGCGCCAGCGTTTTGACGAGGTGCGCCGGGCAGTCATCACCGCGCCGCGCGACCCGCAGGCGCTGAGCCGTGAAATCGTCGAGATGCGCCAGAAAGTCCGCAGTGCGCGCCCGGTCCGGGGCAGCAAGTTCGACGTCAAGCACAGCGTCGGCGGCATGGTCGATGCCGAATTCGCAGTGCAGTTCCTGGTGCTGTCGCAGGCCGCACAGCACCCCGAACTGGTCGACAACGTCGGCAACATCGCATTGCTGCAGCGCGCGGAAATGGTCGGCCTGCTGCCCGACGACGTGGGTCAGCAGGCTGCCAGCGCCTACCGCGAACTGCGGCGCGTGCAGCACCTTGCGCGCCTGAACGAAGAACCCACGCAGGTCACGCCGCCCGCATTGCAGGCCGAACGCGATGCCATTCAGGCATTGTGGCTTGCCTGCTTCAAGTCAAACGACTGATTTAACTAAATCAAACGTTTGACTGGCTTATGTGCTGTAATTTGGCACATGATTTCAAGCGACTCCACCCCCTCTGCTGCCGAGCCGCGCAAGCAGCGTTCCGACGGCGCTGAAGCCCGGCTGCTGCTGCTGCATGCCGCGCTCAAGCTGTTTGCCGAAAAAGGCTTTGCCAAGACCTCGACGCGCGAGATTGCGCTGGCCGCCGGCGCCAACCTTGCCGCCATCAGCTACTACTTCGGCGACAAGGCCGGGCTGTACCGCGCTGCGTTCACCGAACCGATGGGCTGCACCGAAAACGACCTGGCGCTGTTCGACCAGCCGGACCTGAGCCTGCGCCAGTCGCTGCACGGTTTTATTGCCAGTTTTTTGGCCCCGATGAAGCAGGGCGAACTGGTTCAGCAATGCACCCGCCTGCACTTTCGCGAAATGCTTGAACCGACCGGCGTCTGGGCCGAGGAGATCGACAACGGCATCAAGCCGGCGCATGCGGCGCTGGTGGCGCGGCTGGGCCGCCACCTGGGCTTGAATAAAGCCGATGACAGTTTGCACCGGCTGGCCTTCAGCATCACCGGCCTGGCCGTGCAGCTGTTCGTCACGCGCGACATCGTGCAGGCCATCCGCCCCCGGCTGCTCGACCCCCAAGGCATCGACGCCTGGTGCGACCAGATGGTGAATTACGCCGAAGCCATGGTGAACATCGAAGCGGCGCAGCGCAGCACCGCCCCCGCGCAGGCCTCAACACCCGCCCCTTCACCTCACAGCAACGCCGCCGCATGAAACCCCACACCGTCCTTTTTTGCGTCCTGCTGCCGCTGGGGCTGGGCGCTTGCGCCACGGCCAACGTTCCCGGCGCGGTGTCAGCCCCCGTGCCCGCGCAATGGTCCGCGCCATTGCCGCCGCAAGCGGGTCCCGCAGCGCATGCCGGACTGCCGGAAAAACCGCACCACGGCAGCCTGACCGACCTGACCCAATGGTGGCAGCAGCAAGGCGACCCGCTGCTGGTCGAGCTGATCACCGCCGCGCAGGCCGTCAGCCCGACGGTGGCAACGGCACGCTCGCGCATTGAGCAGTCACGCGCCACGCGGGTCGCGGCCGACGCGGCGTTGGGGCCGTCGCTCGATGCCTCGGCCAGCGTCAACCGGGGGCGTTCGCTGCAAAGCGGCGGCGGGGCGGATCTGGCGCCCATCGTCACCACCACCCAGGGCGGCTTGCAGGCCAGCTGGGAAATCGATGTGTTCGGCGGCAACCGCGCCAGCCGCAATGCCGCCGATGAGCGCCTGGCCGGCGCCGAGGCGCAATGGCACGATGCCCGGGTGTCGGTGGCGGCCGAAGTCGCCAACCAGTATTACAGCCTGCGCAGTTGCGACCAGCTGGCGCAGATCACGCGCACCGACGCCACGTCGCGCCAGGAAACCGCGCGCCTGTCCGGCCTGAGCACCCGCGCCGGCTTCACCGCACCGGCCACCGATGCACTGGCGCGGGCCAGCGCCGCCGAAGCCAGCGGCCGCGCCACGCAGCAAAGCGCCCAGTGCGAACTGGACCTCAAGGCGCTGGTGGCACTGAGCGGCCTGCCAGAGTCCGATTTAAAGCAAAAAGTGGCTCTGGCGCAGTATCCATCCGCACAATCAGCTATTTTTTCAATAGCAAGCGTGCCCGCTGACGCGCTGGCGCAGCGGCCTGATGTGTTCAGCGCCGCGCGCGACGTGGCGGCGGCCAGCGCGGACGTGGGCAGCGCCGACGCCCAGCGCTATCCGCGCCTGAGTCTGGGCGGCTCCATTGGCGCATCGAACTTTCGCAGTGGTGGCCTGTCGGCCAGCCTGACGACCTGGTCCATCGGCCCGCTGGCGCTCAGCCTGCCGCTGTTCGACGGCGGGCGACGCGTCGCCGACGTGCAGGCCGCCCAGGCGCGCTATGACGAAGCCGCCGCGATTTACCGCGCCAGGGTGCGCCAGGCCGTGCGCGAGGTCGAAGAAGCGCTGGTCAGCCTGCAAAGCACCGCTGCGCGCGAAAGCGATGCGCAAACCGCAGTGGCCGGCTACCGCGCCGCGTTCACCGGCACCGAAGCGCGTTACCAGAGCGGCCTGGCCAGCCTGGTCGAACTGGAAGACGCGCGTCGCAGCCAGCTGGCTGCGCAGACCACGCAGGTGTCGCTGCAACGCGAACGCCTGACTGCCTGGGTGGCGCTGTACCGCGCCATGGGCGGCGGCTGGACGCCCCTCATGGCGCAGGCCGGCAACCAGGGCAAGACCAACGCCGCAGCGGATGCCACTGCCGCCCTTGCCGCCGCCACGTTCGTACCGCCAGCCGCATCCAGCCACGCGTCTGCTGGCGTGCCCGCCCGCCGCTGAACCCGCCCTTCGTCCTTATTTTTTTTCACGCCATGCAAAAATTCAAACTCAAACCCCTCGTCGTGATCAGCTTTGTGGTGGTCGCCCTGGCGGCTGGCGCGTTCTTCTACGTGTCTGCCCGCAAGCCCGAGGCAACAGCGGCCGGTGCCCAGACCGCGCCCAAGCCAGCGCTCACCGTGACGGCCGCCTTGCCTGAAACCACCCGCCTGCCGATCCGGCTGTCGGCCAACGGCAACATCGCCGCCTGGCAAGAGGCCGTCATCGGCGCCGAATCCACCGGCCTGCGCCTGACCGAGGTGCGCGTCAACGTCGGCGACGTGGTCAAGGCCGGCCAGGTGCTGGCGACGTTTTCGACCGACAGCGTGCAGGCCGACGTGGCGCAGGCGCGCGCCAGCTTGTTAGAGGCCCAGGCGAATGCCGCCGACGCGGCTGGCAACGCCGAGCGGGCGCGCAGCCTGCAAAGCTCGGGCGCGCTGAGCACGCAGCAGATCAACCAGTACCAGACCACTGAGAAAACCGCCAAAGCCCGCGCCGAAGCCGCGCAGGCGGTGCTGGGCGCGCAGCAGTTGCGCGGCCGGCAGACGCAGGTGCTGGCGCCCGACAGCGGCGTGATTTCAGCGCGTACTGCCACCGTCGGCTCGGTGGTCGGCAGCGGCGCCGAGCTGTTCCGCATGATCCGCCAGGGCCGGCTGGAATGGCGCGCCGAAGTCACCTCGGCCGAACTCGGCCGCATTGCCATTGGCACGCCGGTCAGCGTGGTGCCGGCCAGCGGCGGCGAGTTGCGCGGCCGGGTGCGCATGGTCGCGCCCAGCGTCGATCCGCAGACGCGCGCGGCGCTGGTGTATGTCGACCTGCCGGCCATGACCAGGGCAAGCGCGGGGTTATCTTCCCCAGCAGGGGCCGCGGAACCGGCTTTGCCGGGCCGCAGGCGCAGTGCCCCCTCGGGGGGCAGCGCAGCACACGAAGTGGCAAGCGTGGGGGCTGCATTACCCGGCATGTTTGCCCGTGGGGAATTCGAGCTCGGCGCCACCGACGCGCTGACCGTTCCGCAGCGTGCGCTGGTGGTGCGCGACGGCTTCAACTACCTGTTCCGCCTGGGCGAAGGCAACCGCGTCAGCCAGCTCAAGGTGCAGACCGGCCGGCTGGCAGGCGATCGCGTCGAGGTGGTTTCAGGCTTGCCGGCGGACACCCGCATCGTCGTCAATGGTGCTGGCTTCCTGAACGACGGCGACCTGGTTCGTGTGGCTCAGGAATCTGAATCAAATACGGCATCCGCGCAATCTGTACCTGCTTCAGCAGCTATTAAAACAGGAGCAACGCCATGAACGTCTCCTCCTGGTCCATCAAGAACCCGATTCCGGCGGTGATGCTGTTCGTGCTGCTGACTTTTGGCGGCATCCTGTCCTTCAACGCCATGAAGGTGCAGAACTTTCCCGACATCGACGTGCCCACGGTCAGTGTCTCGGCCTCGCTGCCGGGCGCGGCGCCGGCGCAACTGGAAACCGAGGTCGCCCGCAAGCTGGAGAACTCGATTGCCACGGTGCAGGGCCTCAAACACATCATGACCAAGGTGCAGGACGGCGGCGTCAGCATCACCGCCGAATTCCGGCTGGAAAAGCCGGTGCAGGAAGCGGTGGACGATGTGCGCTCGGCCGTGGCGCGGGTGCGCTCGGACCTGCCCGCCGACGTGCGCGACCCGGTGGTCACCAAGGTTGACCTGGCCGGTCAACCCATCCTGGCCTTCACCGTGGCCTCCAGCCGCATGGACGCGGAAGCGCTGTCGTGGTTTGTGGACAACGACATTTCACGCAAGCTGCTGGCGGTGCGCGGCGTGGGTGCGGTGAGCCGCGTCGGCGGCGTGTCGCGCGAGGTGCGCGTGGCGCTGGACGCGTCCAAATTGCAGGCGCTGGGCGCGTCGGCCTCGGACATTTCGCGCCAGCTCAAGCAGGTGCAAACCGAAAGTGCCGGCGGCCGCACCGACCTGGGCGGCAGCGAGCAGCCGGTGCGCACGCTGGCCACCGTCAAGTCGGCGCAGGCGCTGGGCGAACTCGAACTGGCGCTGAGCGACGGCCGCAAGATCCGCCTGAACGACGTCGCCACGGTCAGCGACACCGTGTCCGACCCGCGTTCGGCCGCGCTGCTCGACGGCAAGCCGGTGGTCGGTTTTGAAGTCGCCCGCAGCCGGGGCGAGAGCGAAGTCGCCGTCGGCGCGGCGGTGCAGGCGGCGCTGAAAGACCTTCAGCTCCAGCACCCCGACCTGGAACTGACCGAAGCCTTCAATTTCGTCAAGCCGGTCGAGGAGGAATACGACGGCTCGATGCACCTGCTGTACGAAGGCGGCATTCTGGCGGTGCTGGTGGTGTGGCTGTTTTTGCGCGACTGGCGTGCCACCTTTGTCTCGGCGGTGGCGTTGCCGCTGTCGGTCATTCCGGCCTTCATCGGCATGTATGTGCTGGGCTTTTCGATCAACATCATCAGCCTGCTGGCGCTGTCGCTGGTCATCGGCATATTGGTCGATGACGCGATTGTCGAGGTCGAGAACATCGTGCGCCACCTGCGCATGGGCAAGACACCGTACCAGGCGGCCATGGAGGCGGCCGACGAGATTGGCCTGGCGGTGGTCGCCACCACGTTCACGCTGGTCGCGGTGTTCTTGCCGACGGCTTTCATGAGCGGCATTGCCGGGAAGTTCTTCAAGCAGTTCGGCTGGACGGCGGCCTTGGCCGTCACCGCGTCACTGATCGTCGCGCGGGTGCTGACGCCGATGATGGCGGCTTATATTTTGAAACCCATCGTCGGCGACCACAAGGAGCCCGGCTGGCTGAAGGCCTACATGCGCGCCGCTGCGTGGTGCCTGAAGCACCGCGTCGTCACCATGGTCGCGGCGACGCTGTTTTTCATCGGCTCGATTGCGCTGATTCCGCTGCTGCCGACCGGCTTCATTCCGCCCGACGACAACTCGCAAACCCAGGTTTACCTGGAGTTGCAGCCCGGCAGCAGCCTGAAGCAGACCGAAGCTGCCGCCGAGCAGGCGCGGCTCTTGATTGCCAAGGTCGAGCATGTGCGCAGCATCTACACCACGATTGGCGGCGGCACGGCGGGCAGCGACCCGTTCGCCGGCTCGGGCGCGGCCGAAACCCGCAAGGCCACGCTGACCGTGCTGCTGGCCGAGCGCGGCGACCGGCCGCGCAAGCAGGGCATCGAAAACAAGATGCGCACCGCGCTGGAACAACTGCCCGGCGTGCGCAGCAAGGTCGGCCTGGGCGGCTCGGGCGAGAAATACATCCTGGTGCTGACCAGCGAAGACCCGCTGGCGCTCAGTTCGGCCGCGCGCGCGGTCGAAAAAGACCTGCGCTCCATTCCCGGCCTGGGCAGCGTGGCGTCGAGCGCCAGTTTGATCCGCCCCGAAATCGCCGTGCGGCCCGACTTTGCCCGCGCCGCCGACCTGGGCGTGACCAGCGCCGCCATCGGCGAAACCCTGCGCATCGCCACGCTGGGCGACTACGACGTGGCGCTGCCCAAGCTCAACCTGTCCGAGCGCCAGGTGCCGATCGTTGTCAAGCTCGCCGATGCCGCGCGCCAGGATTTGAGCGTGCTCGAACGCCTGTCGGTGCCGGGCGCCAAGGGGCCGGTGATGCTTGGCCAGGTCGCCACGCTGGAAATCGCCAGCGGTCCAGCCATCATCGACCGCTACGACCGCTCGCGCAACGTCAACTTCGAGATCGAGCTGTCAGGCCTGCCACTGGGCGACGTGACCAAGGCGGTGAAGGCGCTGCCCGCCGTCAGAAACCTGCCGCCGGGCGTGAAAGTGGTGGAAATCGGCGACGCCGAAGTCATGGGCGAGCTGTTCGCCAGCTTTGGCCTGGCGATGCTGACCGGCGTGCTGTGCATCTACATCGTGCTGGTGCTGCTGTTCAAGGACTTCCTGCACCCGGTGACGATTCTGGCCGCCTTGCCCTTGTCCCTGGGCGGCGCCTTCGTCGGCCTGTTGATCGCCGACAAGAGCTTTTCGATGCCCTCGCTGATCGGCCTGATCATGCTGATGGGCATTGCCACCAAGAACTCGATTTTGCTGGTCGAGTACGCCATCGTGGCCCGGCGCGGGCATGACGGCAGCGACGGCCGGCCGGCGGTGGCAGGAATGAGCCGCTGGGATGCGCTGCTGGACGCCTGCCACAAGCGCGCCCGGCCGATCATCATGACCACGCTGGCGATGGGCGCGGGCATGCTGCCGATTGCGCTGGGCTTTGGCGCGGCCGATTCAAGCTTTCGCTCGCCGATGGCGGTGGCGGTGATTGGCGGGCTGATCACGTCAACCGTGCTGAGTTTGCTGGTGGTGCCGGCGGTGTTTACCTATATGGATGATCTCGAGCAGTTCATCCGGCGCATGGCGGGGCGGGTGCGGGGCAAGTCGGTGGAGGGGGCGGCGGTGCGGGCTGGGGATGTGGCGCCTTGAGCTTTTGCGCAGGTGGGGCTTTGAATGAGGTTCGCATTTTCAGGCTGTTTTTGCGTTTTGCGCAATGAATTCGTGCGCTGCCAGCTATTGAATTCGTAGCTTGCTTGGCTCCGCCTGGTTGGGCTGGCCGGGGGTAGCCCGGCGGCTACTCACTTTCTTTGGCTATCGCCAAAGAAAGTAAGCAAAGAAAGGCGACCCCTGCTGTCCGCGACCCTACGCTTCGCTACGGGCACCCTGCGGTACTCGCTTCAGGCGGGGTCCGCGCAAACTCGCCTGCGGCTCAAACAGCGCGCGGCCCTGATCCGCCTGAAGCTCCGTTCCTCAGCGCAGACAGAAGGGGTGGGGAAAGGAAAAACAAAAACCAACAGCCGAAGTCAAGCATCCGTAGCGCCCAATCCATCATGATGCTACAAATTTAATAGCTGATTGCGCTTGCGCCATCAAAGTAAAGAGCGCTTTTTACTCCGAACCCGCTCCCGAACCCGAATTCCTTCCCCACCCCGTTCTGGCTGGGCCGGTGATGACCGGGAAAAGCGGGATCAGGGCCGCGCGCTGTTTGAGCGCAGCGAGTTTGCGCGGACCCCCGCTTTTCCCGGGCAGCGCAGGTTGCCCGAAGCGAAGCGCAGGGACCCAGGCAGCCGGGTCGCCTTTTCTTTGGTGACTTTCTTTTGGCGAAGCAAAAGAAAGTTACTTGCCGCCGGGCAACCCCCGGCCAGCAAAATCAAACAGAGCAAACAAAGACAAGAATTCAACAGCCAGCGATGCAAGCCTTGAATGAAAACCAGGTTCAAGCCCCAGAAGACCCTGCGCGAATCTTCTTCACCAACGCCGTCGTCGAATACCCCTCAACGAACGCAATCGCCAGCGCCCGGCCGCCATAAGCCTTCACCACCGCCGTTTCAGCGAGCGTGTCCATGTCGTAATCACCGCCCTTGACCAGCACGTCGGGCTTGAGTTCGGCAATCAATTCCAGCGGCGTGTCCTCGTCAAACCACGTCACCAAACTGACCGATTCCAGCGCCGCCATCAGCACCGCCCGGTCGTCCTGCGGGTTCAGCGGCCGGTCCGGGCCCTTGCCCAGGCGACGGGCCGAGGCGTCGGTATTGAGTGCCACAACCAAACTGGCACCGAGCTGGCGGGCTTGCGCCAGGTAGGTGGCGTGACCGCAATGCAGCACATCGAACACCCCGTTGGTGAACACCACCGGCCGGGGCAGCGCGGCCAGACGATCGGCGGCGTCGTTGCGGTTGACGATCTTGTTCAAAAAGGCGGGCGGCTTCATAGGGCTTTCAGGCAGGGTCCAGCGCCTGGGCTGCGGCGAGCTGGCGGCCGATTTCTTTGCGGTAGTGGTTGAGCTGCTGGACAGTCTTGAACGGCTGGCCCAGCAAAAGCCCCAGATTGTGCAGGATGCGCTCGACCACTTTGGTTTCCCACACCGCGTCGAAGCGGATCTGCGTGTCGAGCCAGTGGTCCAGCCACTCGGGGTCGGGCAGGCGGCTCTGGATGGTGTCGCGGGGAAACAGGCTTTTGTTGACATGCAGGTTGGTCGGGTGCAGCGCCTGGGAGGTGCGCCGGGCGCTGGCCATCAGCACACCGACCTTGGCGAAGGCCGCCCGGGCCTCGTCACCCGATGTGGCGATGGCGCGCTTCATGTAGCGCAAATAGGCGCCGCCGTGGCGCGCCTCGTCCTGGCTGAGCCGGGTGTAGATCTGCTGGATGACCGGCTCGGTATGCCACTGGCTGGCGCAGCGGTACCAATGGTTCAGGCGGATTTCGCCGCAAAAATGCAGCATCAGCGTTTCCAGCGGCGGCGCAGGCTCGAACTCGAAGCGCACCGCGTGCAACTCGGCCTCGGTGGGCACCAGCTCGGGCCTGAAACGCCGCAGGTAGTCCATCAGCACCAGCGAATGCTTTTGCTCCTCGAAAAACCAGATTGACATGAAGGCCGAGAAATCGCTGTCGCCCCGGTTGTCGCGCAGGAACATTTCGGTCGCCGGCAGTGCCGACCATTCAGTGATCGCGTTCATGCGGATGGTCTGGGCCTGCTCGTCGGTCAGCAGCGACGCATCGAACGTGGCCCAGGGAATATCGGTTTCCATATTCCAGCGGACAGCTTCGAGCTGTTTGAACAATTCGGGGTAAAGCATGGGATCTCCTAAGTCAGCAAGTACGCACTCTGGCGCGTACCGGATGTTGTCTTGCCGGATTGTTGTTGATTTCAGCAAAACACCACCAGGACAAGTGCTTTCAGGGCGATTAAAAGCCGCCACCGGCACGACGGGTCAATCCGGTGCACCATCATCAACAATCTGAATCCATCGGCCGAGCTGGTGCGTATAAGCTCAAACCCTTTTGTCCTGAGAGCAAGCGATGCAAGCCTTTCCCCTCATTCCCGTGACGCTGGCGCTGCTTGCCAGCGCCGCGCTGGCTGCTTCTCCGGCCAGGGCTGCGCAGCCCGGAGCGCCGGCCCAGGCGTGCCCTGCCGTTTTGCAACAGAACGTACTGCGCCTGCAGGACGAAAAACCGCAGTCACTGTGCCAGTACAGCGGCAAGGTGGTGTTGGTCGTCAACACCGCCAGCTTTTGCGGCTTCACGCCGCAGTACAAGGGCCTGGAAGCGCTGTACAACAAATACCAGGGACGCGGCCTGGTGGTGCTGGGCTTTCCGTCGAATGACTTTTCGCAGGAATCAGGCAGCAACAAGGACATCGCGGAATTTTGCGAGAGCACCTTCGGCGTCAAGTTTCCCATGTTCACCAAGACCGCCGTCAGCGGCCAAGACGCCAGCCCGCTGTTCAGGCAACTAACCGCTGCCAGCAGCACGCCGGTGCGCTGGAACTTCTACAAATACATCATTTCGCGCGACGGACTGGCCGTAACGGCCTTCAACTCGATGGCCGATCCCGGCAGTCCCAAGTTCGTTGCAGAAATTGAAAAGCAGCTGGCCCGCCCATGAACACAGCGCACGCCAAAACCATCAACGGCTTGACAAAACTTTACAGGCCAACCACCCCGTGCAGGGGAACTCGATCAGGCGGCAGGCACTCTTACAGCTTGCCTTGCTCCCGCAGCGCCACAGCGCCGGACCAAGGCCAGTACAGCTTCATTGTTGCGAAGCCTTTCCGGCCCTTCAGGCCGGTCTGTACACCCGGGGCGGTTTTACTCCTCCCTCACTCCCTTGTTTGCACCGGGACGCTTCGCAGCATTTTTACAGTCCCCACGGGCCCCGGAGCGCGGGCATGAGCCTCTCGCTTCCCAGGGCGGCCATCGTCGGCTCGGGTATTTCGGGGCTGGCGGCGGCGCATGCGCTAAAAGGCCAGGCCCGTATCACGCTGTTTGAGGCGGGCGACTATTTCGGCGGCCACACGAACACCGTCGATGTCACGCTGCCGACCCCACACGGCCCGGTCACCCACGGGGTAGATACCGGTTTTCTGGTGTTCAACGAACGCACCTACCCGAATTTGATCGCGCTGTTTGCAGAACTGGGCGTAGAAACCGCCCGTTCGGACATGTCGTTTTCGGTCAAGGCGCCCGGCGCGGCAGGCGGCAGGTTGCTGGAATGGAGCGGCTCCAGCCTGAACAGCGTATTTGCCCAGCGCGGCAACCTGGTCAGCTGGAAATTCCTGCGCATGCTGCGCGACATCGTTCGCTTCAACCGCATCACCACCGCGCTGGCGCTGTCGAACGCCGAGGCCGCCATGGTGCAGCCGCTGGGCGATTTTTTGCGTGACCAGGCGTTTTCAGCCGAGTTCCGCGACTGGTATTTTTTGCCGATGATGGGTTGCATCTGGTCCTGCCCGACCGACCAGATGCTGCAGTTCCCGGTGGCCACCATGGTCCGCTTTTGCCACAACCATGGCTTGATCCAGGTCACCGACCGGCCGCAGTGGTGGACGGTCCAGGGCGGTGCGCGCCACTATGTTGAAAAAATCATCGCCGGCATTGCCGACAAGCGGCTGAACACCCCGGTAGAGCGCATCGAGCGCGACGCCGGGGCGCTGCGCGGCGGCGTGCGCATCATCACGCGCGACGCCATCGAGCATTTCGACAAGGTCGTGCTGGCCACGCATTCCGACCAGTCGCTGGCGCTGCTGCCGGACGCCAGCAGCGCCGAGCGCAAAACGCTGGGTGCCATCCGCTACCAGGCGAACCGCGCCGTGCTGCACACCGATTCGTCGGTATTGCCGCAAAAAAAGATCGCCTGGGCGGCCTGGAACTATGAGCGCGCCGCCGGCATCGAGCGCGAATCGGCCGGCGTGTGCCTGCATTACCTGCTGAACATGCTGCAGCCACTGCCTTTTCCCCAGCCGGTACTGGTGTCGCTCAATCCGCTGCAGGACATTGCGCCCGCCCACGTCCTGGGCGAATACGACTACATGCACCCGGTGTTCGACCTGGCCGCGACCCAGGCGCAGCAACAGCTGCCGGCATTGCAGGGGCGGCAGCACAGCTATTTCTGCGGCGCCTGGACCGGCTACGGTTTTCATGAAGACGGCCTGAAGTCGGGCATGAACGCCGCCCGGTTGCTGCTGGCGCAGCACGCACAAGCGGTGCCGGCCCTGGAAGGCGTGCCGGCATGACCCGCCTGCCCGTGCGCGACGTTCCGCTGATCGGCTTTGGCCAGGTCCTGCACAAGCGTCTGCGCCCGGTCGCCAACGCCTTCAACTACCCCACCTATTTCCTCATGCTGCCGATGCGCAGCCTGCAGCAGAACGGCAGCGGCGCGCTGGCGCACAACCGGAGCGGCGCGTTGAGCTTTTTCGACAGCGACCATGGCGACGGCAGCAACAACGCGCTGGCCTGGCTCGACGCCCTGCTGCTGCGCGAAGGCGTGGAAGATGCGAACGGCGAAGCCTGGCTGCACACCTACCCGCGCGTGCTGGGCTACACCTTCAAGCCGGTCAGCTTCTGGTATTGCCACCGGCCGGACGGCAGCCTGCGCGCCATCGTCGTCGAGGTGAACAACACCTTTGGCGAGCGCCATTGCTACTTGCTCGACGCGCCCCGGTACGGCCAGGAACTCAGCGCCGACAAGGTGTTCCATGTCTCGCCGTTTTGCACCCTGGCGGGCGGCTACCGCTTTCGTTTCCTGCGCAGCGACAGCAACGGCGTGCACAACACCGTTGCCCGCATCGACTACCACGACAACCTGGACGACCCCTGCGGCGCAGTGCTGCAGACCAGCGTCAGCGGCACGCTGGAGCCACTGACCAGCGCCAGCCTGCGCAAGGCGCTGTGGCGCTACCCGGCCATGACGCTGGGCGTGATGGCGCGCATCCACTACCAGGCCTTCAGGCTGTGGCGAAAACGCATTCCCTTCGTCAGAAAACCCGATCTTCCCAAAAATACCGTGACGCGATGACCACTCTCAACCCGACCTCCGCTCCCGCCATCCAGCCCATCCCCCGCGACGCGCCCGGCGCCGCGCGTACCGCACTGAAGATGCTGCGGCGCCTGAAGCACGGCACGCTCACGGTGCAACTGCCCGATGGCGCGTTGCAGCGTTTTGGCTCGGGCACGGCGCCCATGGCCAGCCTGCACCTGCACAACTGGAAACCGTGCAGCGCCGCACTGCGATCGGGCGACATCGGTTTTGCCGAAAGTTATATTGCCGGCGACTGGACGACACCGCACCTGACCGACCTGATGGAACTGCTCATCATCAATCGCAAGGAAGTCGAAAGCGCGATTTACGGCAGCTGGCTGGGGCGCCTGGCCTACCGCGTCAAGCACCTGCTGAACCGCAACACCAAGGCCAACAGCCAAAAGAACATCCATGCGCATTACGACCTGGGCAATGCGTTTTATGCGCTGTGGCTGGACAAGACCATGAACTATTCGTCGGCGATTTTCGAGTCGCCCGAAACCACGATGGTGGAGGGCCAAATGGCCAAGGTGCGCCGCGCGCTGAGCCTGACGCAGGTCAAACCGGGCGACCGCGTGCTTGAAATTGGCTGCGGCTGGGGCGCGCTGGCTGAAATGGCAACGACCGAATTCAGCGCCTCTGTCGTCGGCGTGACGCTGAGCACCGAGCAGCTCGAATGGGCCAAGCAGCGCATGGCCCGCCTGGGCGCGTCCGACAAAGCCGACCTGCGATTGCAGGACTACCGCGACATTGGCAAGACCACGCCCGACGCGCCCTTCGACGCCATCTGCTCGATCGAGATGGTCGAGGCCGTCGGCCGCGAATACTGGCCGGAATACTTCCGGACCGTGGCGCGCCTGCTCAAGCCCGGCGGCCATGCCTGCATCCAGAGCATCGTGATTGACGACGCGCTGTTCGAGCGCTACATCGGCTCGACCGACTTCATCCAGCAGTACATCTTTCCGGGCGGCTGCCTGCCGTGTCCACGCGAATTCCGGGCGCAGGCCGAGGCGGCGGGTTTCGACATCGTTGACGAGTTTTCGTTTGGCCAGGACTATGCGCGCACGCTGCGGCTCTGGCGCGACGACTTCCTGGCACAGGAACAACGCGTGCTGCGCCTGGGTTTTGACAAGAAGTTCATCCGCATCTGGGAGTTCTATCTGGCTTACTGCGAAGCGGCCTTTGCGCAGGGCAACACCAGCGTGATGCAGTTCACGCTGCGCAAGCGCTGAAGCCGGCCATGAAGCACGCGCTGCCCGTCGGTCTGGCCGCATTGCTGTGGGCCGGCGCTGCGCTGGCGCAATCGCCTGTACCGCCCGCTGCGCCGCAGCGGATTGCCAGCCCCGCCGGCACCACCCCCTCGCGGCCGGAACTGAGCGTCCTGCCCCGGGCCAGGCTCATCGGACAGGCGCGGCTGACGGTCTGGGGCTTCGACATCTATGACGCCCGCCTGTGGGCGTCAGCCCCTTTCAGCGCTGCCAGCTTTGCCGCATCGGCGCTGGCGCTGGAACTGAACTACCTGCGAAATTTCCAGGCCTTCGAGATTGCCGAACGTTCACTGAAGGAAATGCGCCGCAGCCAGCCCGTCAGCGACGCACAAGCCGCGCGGTGGACGGCCGAGCTGCTGCGGGTGATTCCAGACGTGCGCAAGGGCGACCGCATCACGGCCGTGCACCGGCCCGGGCTGGGCATGGCCTTCTGGGTGAATGGCCGGGCCAGCGGCGAAGTGCTTGACGCCGACTTTGCCCAAAGGTTCTTCGGCATCTGGCTGTCGCCCGACACCTCCGATCCCCGGATGCGCGAAGCCCTGCTGGCAGGCAGCGCCGAATGACCGAAGCGGCGGCTTCGCAGCCTACGCCTTCTGCGCCGTCTGAGGTTGAGGCCAAGCCCGAGACTTTTTCTGCCCGCAACGGCCTGGCCTATGGCCTGCTGGGCCTGCCGCTGGCGTTCGTGGCGCTGCCGCTCTACGTTATCTTGCCCAATCACTATGCACGCGAATTCGGCATGCCGCTGGCGCTGCTGGGCGCGATTTTGCTCGGCGCCCGGCTGTTCGATGCGCTGATCGACCCGCTGCTGGGCCGGCTCAGCGACCGGCTGTTTGCGCGCTCTGCCGCATCGGTGCTGCGCTTGGGCGCGCTTGCGGCGGTGGCGCTGGCGCTGGGCTTTACCCTGCTGTTTTTTCCGCTGCAGGCGGTGCAGGATTCGCCCTTCGCACTGGCCGCCTGGGCCGCCGCCAGCCTGGTGCTGACCTATGCGGCCTACAGCGCGCTCAGCGTGTCGCACCAGTCCTGGGGCGCGATGCTGGGCGGCAACGAGGCGCAGCGCAGCCGCATTGTTGCCTGGCGCGAAGGACTTGGCCTGGTCGGTGTGGTCTTGGCATCCATTACGCCGGTAGCGCTGGGCCTGCCTGCGACCACAGCTCTTTTTTTTGTAGCACTGCTGGCCGGCTGGCTGGCCTGGCACCGGGCACCCGTGCCAGCAGTGCGGGTCTCAGGCCAGGCGCCAGCGGTAGGCGCACTCTGGCTGCCTTGGCGCTCGCGCGCCTTTCGCCAGTTGCTGGCGGTGTTCATGCTCAACGGCATTGCCAGCGCGGTGCCGGCCACGCTGGTGCTGTTTTTCATCCAGGACCGGCTGCAGGCGCCGGCCAGCATGGAGCCCCTGTTTTTGGGCAGCTATTTTCTGGCGGCGGCGCTGTCGATTCCGCTCTGGCTGATGGTCGTCAAGCGGCTGGGGCTGGCGCGCACCTGGCTGGTCGGCATGGCGCTGGCGATTGCCGTGTTTGCCTGGGCCACGCAGCTGGGCGCCGGCCAGACCGTGGCCTTTGCGCTGGTTTGCGCGCTGTCTGGCGTGGCGCTGGGCACCGACCTGGCGCTGCCAGGCGCGCTGCTGGCCGGCGTGATCCAGGCCGATGGCCAGTCCGGGCAAGCCGAAGGCGCTTACTTTGGCTGGTGGAATTTCGCCACCAAGCTCAATCTGGCGCTGGCCGCCGGGCTGGCACTGCCGCTGCTCGGGGCCTTTGGCTATGCGCCCGGCAGCCGCGACGCCGCCGCACTGGATGCGCTGGTGGTAGCCTATTGCGTGCTGCCCTGCATCTTGAAACTGCTGGCGGCGGCCAGTGCCTGGTTTTTCCTGATCCATCCTTCTGAAAGCGTCCCCGCATGACCTTCATTTCCCAATCCCCCCGGCTTTTCAAGGGTGCCTTGCCGGCGCTCCTGCTGTCGCTGACGCTGCTGGCGGGTTGCGCCGGCCCGCAAGTCGCCGACTACGCCGCCGAGCAGCCGGTGCTCGACATGCGCCAGTACTTCAACGGCACGCTGGACGCCTACGGGTTGTTCACCGACCGCTCGGGCAAGGTCGTCAAGCGCTTCACCGTCGTCATGGTCTGCAGCTGGAGCGGCCCGCCCGGCGCGGAGACCGGCGTGCTGGATGAAAACTTCACCTATTCCGACGGCACCAAGGACCGCCGCGTGTGGACGCTCAAGCGCCAGCCTGACGGGCGTTACACCGGCACGGCCGGCGACGTGGTGGGCGAAGCCGCAGGTCAGGAAAAAGGCAATGCCTTCCGCTGGGGCTACACCCTGAAGCTGCCGGTCGATGGCCGCATTATCGAAGTGCAGTTTGACGACTGGATGTACCTGATGAACGACAAGGTGATGCTGAACAAGGCCAAGATGAGCAAGTTCGGTTTTGGGCTGGGCGAGGTCACGCTGTCGTTCGTCAAGCGGTAAAAATACATCAAACAGGCCGTTTGCGCATGCATGACGGGCGTAGGCCGCTATTAAATTCATAACAAATAGAAAACTCAGCACGATGTCCTTCAATCCTCAGCTTGCCGACTGGCGCGGCAAAACCGTCTGGCTGGTCGGCGCGTCCAGCGGCATCGGCCAGGCCACGGCGCATGCCTTGCATGCGGCGGGCGCAAAAGTGTTCGTTTCAGCGCGCAATGCCGATGCGCTGGCAGACTTTGTGCAAAGCCATCCAGGCGCCGTGGCGCTGGCGCTCGATGTCACCGACCCGCTGGCCCTGAAGGACGCAGCGAAAACCCTGCTGGCCACCGGCCCGCTCGATCTGGTGATGTATTGCGCCGGCTACTACAAAGAGCTGCGTGCCAGCGCTTTTGACCTGACCGAGATGCTCAGGCACAACGAGGTGAACTACTGCGGCGCGCTGTATCTGCTGGAGGCGGTGCTGCCGGCGCTGCTGGCGCAACAGTCCGGCCACATCAGTTTGATCAGCAGCGTGGCGGGCTACACCGGCCTGCCCCAGAGCCTGGCCTACGGGCCGACCAAGGCGGCGCTGATCAACCTGGCCGAAACGCTGTACCTGGACCTGAAGGACAGCGGCATTGGTGTCAGCCTGGTGTGTCCGGGTTTTGTCGAAACGCCGCTGACGGCACAAAACCAGTTCAGCATGCCCGCGCTGATCACGCCCGAACAGGCGGCGCAGGAAATCCTGAAGGGCTGGCGCAAGGGCGCGTTTGAAATCCACTTTCCCAAGCGCTTCACCCGCTGGATGAAGGCCCTGCGCCTGCTGCCCTACGGCGCGCGGTTTGCCGCCGTTCGCAAGATCACTTCGCTTTGAAGCGCCAGGCCATGACCACGGACTCAGCACAACAAAACACCCCGCCCATGCGCGAAGCCGCCGCACGCGTCGTCGATTTTTTCGAAAGCCTGAGTCCGGCCAGCCTGGAGCGGCTGGATGCGCTGTACGCGCCCGAGGCGTATTTCAAGGACCCGTTCAACGAGGTGCGCGGCTTGCCTGCCATCCGCCAGGTGTTTGACCACATGTACGCGTCACTGGAGCAACCGCATTTCGTGGTGACCGGCTGCATCGTTGACGGCGGTGAATGCTTCCTGACCTGGAATTTCATTTTCCACTTCAAGCGCTTTGACACCCAAACGCTGCAGACCGTGCGCGGCGGCTCGCACCTGAAGTTCAACGCTGCCGGGCTGCTCGATTTTCACCGCGACTACTGGGATGCGGCCGAGGAACTGTACGAAAAGCTGCCGCTGGTCGGGCGGCTGATGCGCTGGCTGAAAGAACGCGCGCGGCAGTAGGCCCAGGCAATTCAGCCGGCCTGCGTTTCCACGAAACTCGGCCGCAATGCCAGCTTGTCATACAGCCTGGCGAGTTGGGGACGGGTGTCGCGCCACTGCACTTCGGGGAAACGAAAATTCAGGTAGCCCAGCACCGAACCCACCGCCACATCCGACAGGCTGAAATGAACGCCGCTGCAGTAAGCCTTGTCACCCAGGCCCTTGTCCATGGCATGCAGCGCCGTGTCGATTTTCCCCATTTGCCGCGCAATCCAGGCGTCGCTGCGCTGCCCGTCACTGCGGCCTGACCAGGTCGCTTCCAGCCGGGCCAGCAGCGCAGCGTCCATGACGCCATCGGCCAGCGCTTCCCAGGTCTTGACTTCGGCGCGTTCGCGGCCTTGCGGGGGAATGAGCTTGCCCACTGGCGACAGCGTGTCCAGGTATTCGACAATCACGCGCGAATCGAATATGGCCTCGCCGGCCTCCATGATCAGGCACGGCACTTTGCCCAATGGGTTGGACAGGCTCATGGCGGTGGTTGCTGACCAGACGTCTTCGACCACAAACTGGTAATCGAGCTTTTTCTCGGCCATGACAATGCGCACCTTGCGGACATAGGGGCTGGTGGCGGATCCGATGAGTTTCATCATGTGCTGTGTTCTTGTCGTGCCGTGGGAAACCAGCATTCTATCGATTCAGGGCGCGCGCTGTAGTGCAGCGACGTGCCGACATCAAATTCTGCGGCAACGCAACGGGACCGGTATCGTTACCCGTGCGGCCTACAATCGCCCGCATGAGCTTTTCACCCATCAATGCACTGTCGCCGCTGGACGGCCGATACGTCGCCAAACTTGCTACCTTACGCCCCCTGATGTCCGAGCAAGGCTATATGCACCGCCGGGTCCAGGTGGAAATTGCCTGGTTCATCGCGCTGTCCGACGCCAAATTTGCCGAATTCAAACCCCTGAGCCCCGGTGCGCGCACCTACCTGCTCGGCCTGGTGAAAAACTTCAGCGAAGCCGACGCAATGGCCATCAAGGTGATTGAAAAAACCACCAACCATGACGTCAAAGCCGTCGAATACTGGATCAAGTCCAAGTTCGAAGCCCGGCCTGAACTGCAGTCCGCCAGCGAATTCGTCCACTTTGCCTGCACCAGCGAAGACATCAACAACACCAGCCAGGCGCTGCAATTGAAAAGCAGCCGCGAACAGGTGGTGTTGCCGGCGCTGGACAAGGTCATCGACAAGCTGCGCCAGATGGCCCATGCGCATGCCGACGTGCCAATGCTCAGCCGCACCCACGGCCAGACCGCCAGCCCGACCACCGTCGGCAAGGAGCTGGCCAACGTCGTCGTGCGCCTGGTCAATACCCGCGAAAAAATTGCCGGCATCAAGCTGATGGCCAAGATGAATGGCGCCGTGGGCAACTACAACGCCCATTTGGCCGCCTGGCCCGACTTCGACTGGGAAGCCTTCAGCCGCCACGTGATCGAAACGCCCGAGCCGCTGGGCCTGGGCCTGACCTTCCAGCCCTACAGCATCCAGATCGAGCCGCACGACTACATGGCGGAACTGTTCGACGCGGTCGCCCGCACCAACACCATCCTGATCGACCTGGCACGCGACATCTGGGGTTACGTCAGCGTCGGCTACTTCAAGCAGCGCCTGAAGGAAGGCGAAATCGGCTCATCGACCATGCCGCACAAGGTCAACCCGATCGACTTTGAAAATGCCGAGGGCAACCTGGGCCTGGCCAACGCGCTGTTGCGCCACATGAGCGAAAAACTGCCCATCAGCCGCTGGCAGCGCGACCTGACCGACTCGACCGTGCTGCGCAACATGGGCGTGGCGCTGGGCTATACGGTGCTGGCCTACAACTCGCTGTGCGTCGGCCTGAACAAGCTGGAACTGAACGAGGAAAACCTGGCCGACGACCTGGATGGCGCCTGGGAAGTGCTGGCCGAGCCGATCCAGACGGTGATGCGCCGCTACGGCGTGCAAGGCGCCTACGAAAAGCTCAAGGAAGTCACGCGCGGCAAAACCGTCAAGCCGGAAGACCTGCACGGCCTGATCCGCTCACTGGACATTCCCGAGGCCGAAAAAGAGCGCCTGCTGGTGATGACGCCGGGCAGCTATGTCGGCATGGCGGCCGAACTGGCCCGGCGAGTCTGAAAACAAAGCCCCCACGGTCGTTCGCTTCGCGTAACTCCCTGCCCCCCGAGGGGGCCGCTGCGCCTGCGGTCTGGCAAAGCCAGTCCCGCGGCCCCGGCTGGTGGGGGGATGTGGCCCCCACGGTCGTTCGCTTCGCGTAACTCCCTGCCCCCCGAGGGGGCCGCTGCGCCTGCGGTCTGGCAAAGCCAGTCCCGCGGCCCCTGCTGGTGGGGGGATGTGGCCCCCACGGTCGTTCGCTTCGCGTAACTCCCTGCCCCCCGAGGGGGCCGCTGCGCCTGCGGTCTGGCAAAGCCAGTCCCGCGGCCCCTGCTGGTGGGGGATGTGGCCCCCACGGTCGTTCGCTTCGCGTACTGCGCTGCAAAGGGGCTGAACTTTGCTGGGACTGACCCAGCGCGGCGTTCAGGCCAGGTCTATCGGCATGGCGGCGCCGCATTGCCAGCATTGCTCGAAACCGCCCTCGACCGTTTCTCCGCAGGTGCACAGCCAGCGTCGCTGCGGCATGTTCTGCAGCGCGTCGAGCAAAGTGCGGGCGCCTGCCTCTTCATGGTCGTGGGTCAGCCAGATTTCCGGCTGGCATTGGTCGGGCGGCAACTCGCCCGCCACGCTGCCCAAAAAATAGCGCTGCACGCTGGCCGAAAAGCCGGCCTGCTGCAGCGCGTCGGTCCACAGCGCGGCGATGGCAATGTTGGGGGCATGGGTCAGGCGAAGCATGCGATCAGTGTAACGCCGGAATCCAGAAACTCCTGAATTGATAGCTAAAAGCACACGCTGGTTTTGCGGAAAAAGCCTTTTTTGCTTGAAAAGCAAGCCAAGATCAGGCTACTTTTTCTCCAGCGCCCGATCGGCATAGCGGCCAAAGCGCCAGGCTGTCGCCTGCTGGGTGATGCGCTGCCAGGTGATGCGTTTTTCAACCGGGCTCATCGACAGCCAGTGCTGCACTTCCCCAAAGGTGCGGCCGCAGCCCTTGCATTCTTCGTCACCCTGGCTGGTGGAACAGATGGCGATGCACGGCGTGTCGGCGGTGGTGTCGTACCAGGCATGCCAGGCGTTCAGCGCCTCTTCTGAAAAATCCGCCTCGTCGGCAGTGTTGTGATGCGCCAGCGCCATGCGCGCATAAATGCCGGCCAGGGCGCGCACCTCGGGCGCCAGGCTGACGCCGTCGGCCGAGGGATTGCGGTGGCGCCAGTAATTGATGGCGGCTTCAAGGTCGATGATGTGGATGCCGGGCATGGGAAACGCATCATAGCCATCCCGGCCCGGACACGCTCCTTTGCCCTGCCGGCTGGGGCTTCTCTGACGAAGTTAACCGCGCGGCACGTCGGCCGGTGCCGAACGCAGGCTGAGCAGCATCGTCAGCGCCAGAACGCCCACCACCACACCCAGCGACGCCATCACCGGGATCTTGTAGACGTCGATCAGGCACATCTTGGCGCCGATGAACACCAGGATCACCGCCAGGCCGTAGTTCAGCAAATGGAACTTGTTGGCCACGGCGGCCAGCAAAAAGTACATGGCGCGCAGGCCCAGAATGGCAAAGACGTTGCTGGTCAGCACAATGAACGGGTCGCTGGTGATGGCGAAAATCGCCGGAATCGAGTCCACCGCGAAAATCACGTCGGTCAGCGCCACCAGGCAGATCACCATGAACAGCGGCGTGGCGATTTTCTTGCCGTTCTCGACGGTCCAGAACTTCTCGCCGTCGTAATGCTGGCTGACCGGCAAAATGCGGCGCAGCAGCTTGAGCGCCGGGTTGTCGTCCAGCGCCGGCTCCTTGCCGGCAGCCCACCACATCTTGATGCCGGTGAGGATCAGGAAGGCGCCGAACACGTACAAAATCCAGTGGAACTCCGCCAGCAGCCATCCGCCGACCAGAATCATGACGGTGCGCAGGACGATGGCGCCAATGATGCCGATCATCAGCACCCGCTTCTGGTAATGCGACGGCACCGCGAAGTAGGTGAAGATCATCAGGAAGACAAAGATGTTGTCCACCGCCAGTGATTTCTCGATCAGGTAGCCGGTCAAAAATTCAAGCGATTTGGTGTTGGCGATCTCGGTGGAGCCGGTGCTGTCCCTCACCGCCCACCAGAACAGGCCGTTGAACATGAAACTCAGGGCCACCCAGACCAGCGACCACTTGAGCGCTTCTTTCACGCCAATGTCATGGGCGCCCTGCTTTTTCAGCACGACAAAATCAACGAACAGGGACACGAGAACAATGCCGATGAAGGCGGCCCACAGCCACAGGGGCGCAATGGTTTGCATGACAAGACCTTTTTGAAAAATGGAAGACGCACAAAGCGTCCCAAAAGGTCTTGCGGGAAAGAGCTGCCTGGCTCTTTTATGTGCTCCGGCTGCCGTTTTGACGGGCAACGTATTGACGAAACACAAGCGCTTGCGGCCGACAGGCCGCAAGGTCGCTACTCCCCTTTCAGGTGTCGAAAAGTATCGTTGTTTTACAAATTCCACATGGTCTCTGCGGATTTCTGCCCCCGCCCGTCAACCTGTCACGGTATGCACCAGGTGCTATCCTTCAAGCCATGAAACTCATCCTCAAATGGCTTTTGAGCGCCGCCGCCCTGCTGGCAGTGGCCTACCTGTATTCCGGCGTGACGGTGACCAGCTTCACCGGCGCGCTGGTCGCCGCAGCCGTACTCGGTGCGCTGAACATGGTGGTCCGCCCGCTGCTGGTGCTGCTCACGCTGCCGGTGACGGTGCTAACGCTCGGCTTGTTCCTGTTTGTCATCAACGCCCTGATGTTCTGGGCCGCCGCCAGCCTGGTCAGCGGCCTGAATGTCAACAGCTTCGGCGCGGCGCTGCTGGGGTCGCTGATTTATTCGGTGCTGCAGCTAGCGGTCGATTTTCTCCTGGAGCGCCTGTTCCTTAAGGATTGACTCGGCCTGCCGCGTCCGGGTGTCAATGATCGAAGCCTCGACGTAATCGGCACGGCCCGGCTGGCTGCGTATCAGCCCCTGCGCCGCCTTGAAGCGGTCCAGCGCGGCGCCGTAGTCAAGCTGGGCGGCGCGGCTTTCGGCGTCGGCCCGGATGGCGCGCACCGTCAGGTTCTGCTGGCCGTAGGCGACCGCCAGCATCTGCCAGGCGCCCGCATCGCGCGGATGCACGGCCACCCAGGTCTGCAGCGCTTGCGACACGTCCGGCGCGCGTTGTGCCGCCATCAGTGCCTTCGACATCAGCAGCAGTTCCGCCCGCGAGCCGGCCTTGCTGATATCTGCCGTGGCGGCCGCAGCCGGCACCTTGCCTTCCAGCAGGTCCAGCTCGACGGCCAGCAGTTGCACCGCCTTGCCCGCCGGGTCCGGGGCGGCGGCCAGGCTGGAAAGCCGGTCAAGCAAGCTGCGCGCCGCTGCGAAATCACGCAGTTGCGCTGCGGCAAAGGCGCCGCCGTAGAACGTGCCGGCATCGCGGGCAGCAGCCACCGGCGCCGACGCGGGCAAGACGGCCGCCCTGCGCTGCGCCTCAGTCACCAGGGTGCGCAGCACATCCACACCGGGAACCGCCAGAATGCGGGCGCGTACGGCCATCATCGCGTGCAGGCGCTGCGTACGTTCGGCCGCCGCCTGCTGCGCGGCTGACGGCGCGGACGCTGCGGCCGCCAGTTGAACGCGGGCCTGCGCCTCGGCAATCCGCTCGGTGGTCAGCGGGTGCGAGCGCAAATAAGGAAACGAGCCGTTGTCGTTGAGCCGGTTGGCCTGTTGCAGTTTTTCAAACATGCCCGAGATGCCCCGGCTGGCAAAGCCGGCATCGGTCATGACGCTAAAGCCGACGCGGTCGGCCTCGCGCTCCATGTCGCGTGAAAAATTCAACTGGCCCTGCGCCATGAGCGCCTGCCCGCCAACGATTGCGGCCGTACCGGCATCAGGATGACGGCTGGCCGCCAGCGCGCCGAGCACCATGGCGGCCAGCATCCACGGCGCCTGGCGCGACTGCTGCGTCATCAGGCGCGCGATATGGCGCTGCGTGACATGGCTCATCTCGTGCCCCAGCACGGCGGCCAGCTCATCGGCACTGCTGACGCTGCTGATCAGGCCCAGATGCACGCCAAAATAGCCGCCGGGCAATGCAAAGGCGTTGATGCTCCGGTCGCGGAACATGAACAATTCCCAGGCAAAACGCTCCTCCAGCTCAGCCGACAGTTCGCCGCGCGCACGCGCCGCCGTCATCAGCGGCTGCCAGATGCCCTGCAGGTAATCGGCCAGCACCGGGTCTTCGATCAGGTCGGGGTCGCGGTAGATGCTGGCCGCGATGCGGTCGCCAATGCGGCGTTCGGCCGCCGGTGACAGATCCGAGTTGTCGCCCAGCGTCGGCAGCGAACGGGCGCCGGGCGCCGGCAACAAGGCTCCAGCGCTTGGCCCCTGGGCCAGCGAAGCCGTGCCAAACGCTATCAGGACCATAGCTGCCAACGCATGCTGGACGTGCGCAAAAGCACGTTTTTGCTTAAAAATTTCGGGACAGGTCAATGAAGTCAAGGGCAGTCACCTTTGGGGCCAGAAAAAAGACGCCGGCAAGCCTCTTATGATGCGGCATAGTTGTAAAGGTTCTGTATCAGCATGACGACGCCCACTTCCCCCCTCACCCATTTCGACGCCCAAGGCCAGGCCCACATGGTCGATGTCGCCGCCAAAGCGTCCACGCACCGCATCGCCGTCGCGCAGGGCCGCATCGACATGAAGCCCGCCACGCTGGCGCTGATCGTGTCCGGCTCCGCTAAAAAAGGCGATGTGCTGGGCATTGCCCGCATCGCCGGCATCATGGCCGCCAAGAAAACCAGCGACCTGATTCCGCTGTGCCATCCGCTGGCGCTGACCCGCGTGGCGCTTGAATTTGTGACGTCTCCGGCAGACGGCGGCACCGGCAGCGTGACCTGCACCGCCACTGTAGAAACCGTCGGCCCTACCGGCGTCGAGATGGAAGCCCTGACCGCCGTCAACATCGCCCTGCTGACGATTTACGACATGTGCAAGGCGGCAGACCGGGGCATGACGATCACCGACGTGAAGCTGCTTGAAAAGCATGGCGGCAAGTCGGGCAGCTTTGTAGGCGGTTAAAGGCCATGGCCTGCCAGGCCTGACAAGATAAATTACAGACAGTCCATCCCCAGCCAGCGCTGCGTTTTCTGAACGGCCCCGAGAGTCCGACCTCTTTCCAGCATTAGCCGATCGAATGGCTGAAACGCTTTCTTCGTTCCTATTTTTACGGCACTTTGCCGTAGCTGTTTTCAACCGGTCTGGACGGAGACGGAGAGGCAGAAGCAGGCGCCGGCCTGACGGTGACAGACAGCCGGTCGGCAGCGCTGCGGGCAGGCACCGGTTCAGCTGCCACGCTGGCGCCCTGAACGACTTCGGTGTTGGGAAAACTCGACAGGGAAATCTGGGACATGGCCGCCCTGCGCTCCACATCGGTCAGCATCACCTCAAACACCATGACCTCTTTCTTGAGCGCGACAATCTTGGAGCGAATCACCCGCGACTGACCTTCGAGCGACAGGTTGGTGGGAGCCGGGGCCGCCGTGGACCCTGCATTGGAAGCAGAAAAGCCGGGCGCTGCACAGCCCGACAGAAAAAAGGCCGCCAGTCCCGCCACGGTCATCAGTTTATTCATCTCGTCCTCCCTTTTGTTGTTGATCTTTCGACGCCATCGACCTCACTGACTGCGCAGCAAACACGTTCATGGCGATTTGCCTTGGCGCCAGGCCATCGGCAGCGACGGCGTGCGCCCTTCGATTTCGTTCAGCAGCTGGTCGCGCCGGTAGGCGTACCAGCGTTGCAGACAGCCGCGATCCCGGCAAATCGTCTCGCGCCGGCGCACTTCGACATCATTCTGGCGGCGAAATGCTGCGCGGTCAGCGGTGGCATTTTTGGCGCGTGCGTACACCCGGCCGACGTCATGGTTGATCTGAAAAAGCTCGGCGTCCGAGCAAATCATCTTTTCAAGTGCTGAACGCGCCCTGCTGCAATCAAAACTGGCGTCCGAACGCATTCCCGGGCGTTCATCCTGCGGTGCTTCGGAGGAGGGCAGAGCCGCTTTGGCAACCTCGACCTTGCGGACCGGCGGGTTCGCCACGGACACCGGGGAAGACACCGAAGCGCGGGCCGGCCCCAGACTGGCCAGCGCCGAGTATTGATGCGCTTTCTCAGGCGCCTGCGCGAGCGGCGCTGCTGGCAGCACTTGCGACTTTGCCAGCGTTTGCCGCACCGCCGCCAGCCCGTCGGCCGCAGACCGCGAGCGCTCATCGGCCTGGCCGTAGGCAGTGGAATAGATACGCAAACTGTCCGTGTAAAGAAATTCCGCGCGCTGGAGCAATTCTGGCCGGTGGGCATCCTGCGCGGAACCAGCACCCCGCGCGAGCTGGGCATAGTGCGCGCCCAGCAGGTATTTGCCATCGGCCGACTCAACCGAATCTGCGCCCTTGAGCTTGTCGGCCACGCGGCACGACATCAAGAAAGCCACCTCGGCGTCACGCGGACGGCTGGACGCAGCAGCATCCTTGCCCATCACGATGAACGACGCCATGTCGGTCGCCGTCAGGCCAGGCGCGTCAGGCTGGAAAGGAAAACGTCCGTCCTGGCTGCCCGCCACCGCTGTTGCCGGCGCCAGCGGACAACTGGCGACATGTCCCGAAGCCTGCGGGCCCGAAACGGACGCCTTTGTTACCTGCTGACCAGCAATGGGTAACCCCAACGGGTCCAGCAACACCCATGCAGCGGCGATGGCCGCAGCGGCCAGCACACTGCCCGAAATGAAAACCTTGAGCTGCCTCCCTGTTGGCGGATCGCTGTGCGGCGGCGAAACGGCCGTTTTCGACAGCCCAGGCAAAGGATGCGGCGGGGCAACCCGCGCTTTTGTTGAGCGCCTTGCGGTTTCACTTGCCGATGCCTGCAGCGAAGATAGGTTCTCCCTCTGTGGCTTAGCTGTAAACAAGGCATGCGGAGCGCTTGTTTCCAGGTTGCCCGACGCTGGCTCAGGCAAGGAAACACTTGTTTGCAGGGCTTCAGGCGCTTGTGATGAAACAGGACCGCGTTTTTTCAAGGCTCCGGCAACCGCTGCCGCGCCCAACAACACCCCTGACGCAAAAACTGCCCCCTGACGCTTATCGATAGTCATGCCCCAACCATAGCGCGGCCATGGCGTCAGGAAGTGTAGAAGTCACACTTTGATGCAGAATTTGCCCTTTCTGCCACGCCAGGATTTACATGCTTTCGAGTGGGCCGGGTATGTCGTGCTGCTCGCTGTTGTTGCTATTTCCTGCGCCCGCAAGCAGCTTCAAACCATGCCCCGCGTGCCGGAATGTATCGGCAGTTATAAAGCGGAATCCCGTATCAAAACGGCCAGGGGCCGGCCCTGTGCGCCGGGCAGCGGCGCTGCGTTCATCTCGACCCAGCGCGCATGCTCTTTGGGGAAAGCCGCCCGATAGCGCGCCAGGAAATACAAGGCCTCGTCATCACGCCCCAGCATCACCGCACTTTCAATCACTTTTTCAATCACACGCGGCTCTGGCGAATAGTGCAGCAGTTCAATCGCCATGGCATGCTGGGCAACGGCGTTCCCCTGCGTGAGCGGCGTGATGCTCAGGTAGGCAAAGCGCGCCTGGTCACGAAACAACCGGTTGTCCTGCACCTTGGCCAGCGTACCCTCGCGGTAGGCAGCACTGCGCTTGTCGGGCGGCAGGTAAATCTGGCTGACCCGGTAGTAGCTGACCGCCACTCCGGCCAGAGCAACTATCATAATAGTAGCTACAAAGGCATACAGATATTGCGCAAAACCGTTGTTTTTCTTAAATTCTGAAGAAGATTCCTGGCTCACGGCCAGCTTTTTCTCGCGCGGTACGCACAGCAACCAGACCGCCAGCCCGGCAGCCATCTGGAACGGGCCGTACCAAAGCGGATATTCCAGCAAACTGTGCAAGCCGATGACGGCCAGCACGGTCCAGGCCATCTGGCGCAGCGGATTTTTCTCGTGCCACGGCCGGGCGCGCCACGTCAGCCACCCCAGCACACCGAAAATCGCCACCGCCGCCGGAATGCCCAGTTCCACCGCCAAGTGAAGCGGCAGGTTGTGCGCGTTGTCCAGGATTTCGCAAAAGCGCGGACCGTCGTACAAGGTGATGAAATGCGCATAGTCCAGTTCGCCCCAACTCCAGCCCAGCCAGGGTTTTTGAGCGATCAGCGTCAGCACGTTGGACCAGAGAATTTTTCGGCTGGAGCAGGCCGGTATTTCCCCCGCCAGGCGGCCAAACAATCCGCCGCTTTGCAGGCCGGTTGCCCATTGCAGCAACCACGGCAGCGCAAACACGGCGAGTCCATAAACCAGCAAAGCCTGCATGACAAATACCAGCAGGTGCCTGCGCGCCGGCAGCGCCCACCAAGCGGTGAACAAGGCAATCAGCCCCCATTGCAGCAAACCCGTGCGCGAACTGCTGGCGGCATTGCCCAAAGCCAGCAACAAAGCGATCAGATAAGCCCACCACGGCATCAGCCAAGCCGGCGTTTTGAGCCGTCCTGCAGAGGTTGCCCGCAGCGCCAGCCAGCCGATCAGCGCGGCCAGGCCCATGCTTGTCAGGGTGGCAAACTGGTTACGCTGGCGCAGGTTGGCATAGGCTTCGCCCGCCTGCGGCTGGTTGATCCAGGGGCTCAGTGCCGGTGCCAGGCCGAAATACTGCACCAGCCCCATCAGCGCGCTGATGACGGCAGCCAGCACCCAGGCCAGTGTTACCAATTCTGGATCAAGCCGACGCCGGAGCAGGCACACACAAACCGCGCACAGCGCCGACAGCAGCCACGGCCAGACATTGGGTGTGGGGCCGGCGGTGTAGGGGCTGAGCCAGGGCAGGAGCAGGAATGCGGCCAGGATGCAATCCCGCAGAGACTGGTTTTTCAAGCGTGACAACAGATAAGGAACCGGATTGGCTTTGAGTAAAAACTGGATGGTACGTGGTCAATTCAATGAGAAAAACGGATTCTCCAATTTTCTAGCGGGTTCATCGGTTCTTGATGAAAAAGCTGTGCTGCCCCGTTCGTACTTGCGGAAAGCCCAAACCGTTCTAAAAAACTATCGCCCTTAAAACCCGTCACCGCGCAGGAACCCCTGGATCTGGCCCTGCTTGTCAAGCACGGCGACCCAGTCCTGGCGGGCAACGACCGGCAAGTAAAACCACTCTTTCAGGTCAACGCCTTTTTCAAGCGCCAGCTTGCGGGCGGCGTCTTGCTGGTCGGGGTACTTTTCCAGAAACATCGGCAGAGGCTTGGCGCGTTTCAGGGACTTGAGGGCTGCTTCGCCTTCGTAGGGGATATAGAACTCGGGGCGCTCGGCGTAGTCGCGACCGCCCTGGATGGAGTCGAACATGACTTTGTTGCGTTCTTGGGTATCGTTTGGTTCGCGGATGGTCACCGTCATCGGCATTTTCCACCAATGGGGCTGCAAAGCCGCAGGTAACGCAGCAGCTGCAGCCTCGTCCAGCACTGGTCCCGCTATGACTTTGAAGCGATCAACTTCCTGCACCAGAAACAACGGCCGCGCCTGCCATACGGTATGCAGACCGTAGCCCAAGGCGCCGAGTTGGATCAGCGCAACCAGTCCCAAATCACGCCACAGCTCGGCATGAGGCTTGGCAGGGTTGAAAATCACCATTGTCAGTAAAGGACCGCACACCACGTCTACCGCCACCACCAGCAAAAATAATTCGCGTCCACCTGACAGTTCGCGGTATGGATAGGGATACCACAATCCAAACACCAAGGCTGCGGCAAACAACGCCACAATTAGGCTACACAGCAAGTGAATAGCGGCTGCCCGCATTGCTGTATGAGTGCGAAAAGCAAAAGTTGTGGTCACCATAAAAGAAAAACTAGAAAAAAATAATTAATTGCCAATTTTTTAGCAAAAAAGCGCCGAAGCGCTCTATATTTTTCGCTTAACTATGGATTAACGGCATTCAGAAGGAGCGTATTTCGCAGGCAAAGTACCTACAGCTCTATTTGCAAGACCACGACCTGTTGCAGCCAAAACAGTAGTGCTAGCACAAGCCCAATCTATGGCGCCAACTGCTGCGGAAGTCGGTGCAACGCCAAGGACATTTGGAGAGAACACCAAAGTGTTATTTAACAATCCGGTTGGAATACCATTGCCTGCCGTAGCATTAATGGTGACAAAGATTGGCCATGTACCAGTGGCGGCAGGAACATAAGCAGCACAAGCAGCCCCAGTTAAAGCGGCAGCTCCAACGCAATAATTACCGACATATTTTGATTGCTTAGGAGCTGCAAGGGTTGTGTTAATGGAAACCGCAGTTGTATTCAGACCAGTCACACCATCCGACTGAAAAGCTTCGCTCATCAAACCCTTTACAGAGGACCCAGCAATTACCGCTTCACTTACCTTCGCCCGCACCGTGTAGTCCTGATAAGCCGGCAAAGCCACAGCCGCCAAAATACCAATAATCGCCACAACGATCATCAATTCGATCAGGGTGAAACCCTTTTGAGCCATTTGCATGGAACGCTTCATGAGAAAACTCCTTGGTTGGAAAAAGACTTGCCGTCAACTATTGCAGGTTGCGTGCCAAGTCCTGGAAGTTAATTCTTGCATCAAAAAATGTGACTTTTGTCACGTCTGAAACATTTTGATTACTTTTTTTGTCACAAAATAAAACATAAGCGACATTTTTGTCACTTGGCGCAACAGACAGAACAGTTTTCGAATCAATGGGCCAGCAGCACTTTTCTTATAAGTTCGCAAGCTGTGTCGTAAGGCATCAAGCCAATCTGTACCGGTCTCAACGTCCTTCGCCGTGTGGCTTCAGGTCGCTTGCAACAGATAACTTCCTTCAGCGCGCTTTGACCCCGGCCCGGTTCAACCGAGTCGGCAAGCCAGCTACAGCAACTGTCGTTCGGCCTTCGGGCGCGCGTCAGTGTCGTCAACATTGGCTGCAGATATGGGAATGCCGCAGCACCATTTTTGTCCCTTTGGCTTGACTTGCAGCTTTCTCATCCGGGACTGCAGTGACGCGGGAATTTTTCAGCAATCAGGTTGGCAATACAACGCAAACGCCGCATCAACCAGCGATTTTTCTCACTGCTGCACGAATTGCATCTGCGTTCCCGCCAGCTCAATCATGTCACCATGGTTGAGCGCCACGGGCTGCGCGCCTACAGCCGCGCCATTGAGCATCGGCTGACTACTGCCCTCAACATGGGTAACCACAAAGCCTTGGGAAGTTCTGGAAATGCTGGCAACGCCCACGCCGGCTTTGCCTATGGTTGTTACGGGCTTGACCAGTGCCAATTCACGACCGGCTGCAGGGCCGGATATCACCTTGATGGCACCGTTGATGGCGCTTTCACCGAAGTTGGCCTCGTCAACATACTGGATTTTGTACTTGCCAATTTCCACTGTGTCGCCGTGGTGCAGCTGTTGCTGCTTCTTGACGGTCTTGCCGTTGACATAGGTACCGTTGGTGCTGTTGAGGTCTTCGACATGAACTTCAGAACCCGACATCTGCACCACAGCATGTTCTCCACTCACAGCCATGTTGTCTATCACGATGTCGTTGTAGGGCCGGCGACCCAGTGACGTGCGGTCTTTCGTCAACTGGACTTCCTTGAGGACCGCGCCGTCCAGGTAAATAATCATTTTAGGCATTACCGGTTCCTCTGAGTTTTGAATTTTTTTAGCACAGCGCTATTTTCCCAGCATTCTGGACAGCAGGCTGCGACGCAAGGCGTTTTCTACGGCATGCACCAGCAAAACCGAGATATTGTCGCGCCCGCCGCTGTCGTTCGCTACACGGACCAGCGCTGCTGCTTTTTGCTGCAATGTGCCTGGGACATTCACGATGGCTTCGATCACGGGGTCCAGCACCATGTCCGACAGGCCGTCAGAACACATCAGATAAAGATCGTCCGGCTCAACCCGATGCTCGTTGATTTCAAGGCAAACCGCATTCTCAATGCCCAAGGCTCGTGTGATGAGGTTGCGGTGCGGCGACGTCAGTGCCTGCTGGGCTGTCAGCAGTCCTGCGTCCACCTGCTCCTGCAACAGCGAATGGTCTTTGGTAATTTGCTGCAGGATCCCGCCGCGCAACCGGTAGCAACGGGAGTCGCCGATATGGCCAAGCATCAACCGGGTTTCCAGAAAAACGCCCACCACCAGCGTAGTGCCCATGCCGGCATAGTCGGGATTGGACCAGCCAGCGCTGAAAATCGAATGGTTGACCTGGTTCACGAAGGTTTCAATGGACTGGCGCAGTTCCCTGGAAGAGGACCGGTTGCCGGCCTGCGTCAGCCAGGCAGTCAGCGCTTGGCTGAGAAAGGCGACCGCCATGCCACTGGCCACTTCACCGGCGTTGTAACCGCCCATGCCGTCTGCGAGCAGGCAGAGTCCGGTTTTTGGGTCGAAGGCCACCATGTCTTCATTGTTTTTGCGCACCCGGCCTTGGTCGGTTTGCGCAAAGATTTCATACATCATGGGGTGCTGGGCATGACTTCTGTTGAATCGGCTGGCCCCGGCGAATGCATTGATCCAACCGGTGTCGCCTGAGAAAAACCGGCCGTGTCCCGCCAGTCAGGGCTGCACGTTAACAGACGCCCAAGCAGGGAACAAGGAATTAATGCGCAATATTCAGCCCGCGCCAGCCGGCTTTCGACCAGTTTGAATTACTTTGCCCAGCACCAGCACCAGCAGCGCACCGGCAGCGGCTACGGCATAGCCCCAGTACGCGCCTTCGGGCAGGTAGGGAGCCAGAGCCGGATCGGTGTAAGCCATCTGACCCGCAATCCAGCCAAGCAGCATGGCACCCAGGGTGATGACGACCGGAAAGCGTTCCATCAGCTTGAGCACCAACTGGCTGCCACCGATGATGATGGGAATGCTCACCAACAAACCAAAAATCACCAGCGCCAACTGGTGCTCCTGGTGCGCGCCCTGCGCCGCGCCGGCAATCGCCAGCACGTTGTCCACGCTCATGACCAGATCGGCAATGATGACGGTCTTGACGGCGCCCCAGAGCTTGTCGCTGGAGCTGATGTTGTGATCGCCTTCCGCTTCGGGCACCAGCAGCTTCACGCCGATCCACAGCAGCAGCAAGGCGCCGACGATTTTCAGGTACGGAATGGCCAGCAGCGCCAGCGCAAAGGCAATCAGGATCACGCGCAGGATGATGGCGCCGGCCGTGCCGTAGATGATGCCTTTGGTGCGCTGCTGGGCCGGCAGGTTCCGGCAGGCCAGTGCAATCACCACAGCATTGTCGCCCCCCAGCAAAATGTCGATCATGATGATCTGCCCCACTGCCAGCCAGAAGCTGGCGGTCATGAACTCTTCCATGGAAACCTCGTGAAAAATGAAAAAGACCGATTGTCAGTGATGACAACCGGTCTGTCTGTTGTGGCTAACCGCAATACGCGCTACGTTCAAGGCGCGGATTGCGGCAGCGAAGCACTTATTTCAGCAGGGCTTTGAGCAACTTCGCCATTTCCGACGGATTGCGCGTGATGGTGAAGCCGCAGGCTTCCATGATCGCCAGCTTGGCGTCGGCCGTGTCAGCGCCGCCAGAAATCAAGGCACCGGCATGGCCCATGCGCTTGCCGGCCGGGGCCGTCACGCCAGCGATGAAGCCGACGATAGGTTTTTTCATGTTCAGCTTGCACCATTCAGCCGCTTCGGCTTCGTCCGGGCCGCCGATTTCGCCAATCATGATGACCGCGTCGGTGTTCGGGTCGTCATTGAAGGCGCGCATCACGTCGATGTGCTTGAGGCCATTGATCGGGTCGCCGCCAATGCCGACAGCCGTGGACTGGCCCAGGCCGATTTCGGTCAGTTGCGCCACAGCTTCGTAGGTCAGCGTGCCTGAGCGGCTCACAACGCCAATGCGGCCGGCGCGGTGGATGTGACCGGGCATGATGCCGATCTTGATCTCGTCAGGCGTGATCAGGCCGGGGCAGTTGGGGCCGAGCAGCAGCGTGCGCTTGCCGCCGGCGGCTTCCTTGGCTTTCATGCGGTTGCGCACTTCGAGCATGTCCTTGACCGGAATGCCTTCGGTGATGCAGATGGCCAGGTCGAGGTTGGCTTCGACGGCTTCCCAGATGGCGGCAGCGGCGCCTGCGGGCGGCACGTAGATGACCGACACGGTCGCGCCAGTGGCATTGGCCGCTTCGCTCACGTTGGCAAAAATCGGGATGCCTTCGAAGTCTTCGCCGGCGCGCTTGGGGTTCACGCCCGCCACGAACGCTTCGCGTCCGTTGGCATAGTCGCGGCACATGCGGGTGTGGAATTGACCGGTCTTGCCGGTAATGCCTTGCGTGATGACTTTGGTATTTTTGTTGATGTAGATAGACATGGGATTACCTATTCAGTTGGGGACAGAACTGGCCTGCTGCGCAGTCTGCGGTCTGTCCCACACAATTATTTCGATACAGCTTCGACGATTTTGGTCGCAGCGTCGGCCATGGTGTCTGCGGCGATGATGGGCAAGCCCGAGTCGGCCAGCATTTTCTTGCCCAGGTCTTCGTTGGTGCCCTTCATGCGCACGACCAGCGGCACGCTCAGGTTCACGGCCTTGCAGGCGGCGATGATGCCGTCGGCAATGGTGTCGCACTTCATGATGCCGCCGAAGATGTTGACCAGGATGCCCTTGACTTCAGGGTTCTTGAGCATGATCTTGAAGGCTTCGGTGACTTTTTCAGCCGTCGCGCCGCCGCCGACGTCCAGGAAGTTGGCCGGCTCGCCGCCGAACAGCTTGATGGTGTCCATGGTGGCCATGGCCAGGCCGGCGCCGTTGACCAGGCAACCGATGTTGCCGTCCAGGCTGATGTAGGCCAGGTCAAACTTGCTGGCTTCGACTTCAGCCGCGTCTTCTTCGTCCAGGTCGCGGTAAGCAACGATGTCCGCGTGGCGGAAAAGCGCGTTCGGGTCAAAGTTGAACTTGGCGTCCAGCGCCATCAACTCGTTCTTGCTGTTGCGGTTCAGCGGGTTGATTTCAACCAGCGACGCGTCGGTGTCCATGTAGCACTTGTAGAGCTTCTGGAAAATGTCCACGGCCTGTGCGGTGGACTCTGCCGGCAGCCCAATGGCGTTGGCTATCTTCGTGGCTTGCGCTTCGTCCAGGCCCGTCAGGGGGTCGATGAACTCGGTGATGATTTTCTCGGGCGTGGAATGGGCCACTTCCTCGATGTCCATGCCGCCTTCGCTTGACGCGATGAAGGCAACTTTTTGCGTGGCGCGATCGGTAACCAGCGACACGTAGTATTCCTTCTGGATGTCGGCGCCGTCTTCGATGTAAAGGCGACGAACCTTCTGGCCTTCGGGGCCGGTCTGGTGCGTCTTGAGCTGCATGCCGAGGATTTCGCCAGCGATGCGCTTGACGTCTTCAATCGTCTTGGCCACCTTCACGCCGCCGCCCTTGCCGCGACCGCCCGCATGGATCTGCGCCTTGACCACCCACACCGGGCCGCCGAGTTTTTGTGCGGCTTCCACCGCCTCTTGCACCGTGAACGCCGGAATGCCGCGCGGCACTGGCACACCAAAATTGCGCAAGATTTCCTTGCCTTGGTACTCGTGAATTTTCATGAAAAAACCTTCAGGATTCAGTAAGAAGAGGGGTGCAACAGGAGCTGGGCAAGGCTGTTGGGAAGTGAAAAACAGGCCATATCGGCGCAAAACCAGCATGTTAGCGTTTACTGCAGGCAGCAGCATGGAACTGTATCATGCTGCGATGCACCAAACTTATCTGGTTCTTACACAGACAAGTGCGAAAAACCGAACCCGAAATATTGGCCCTGTGAAACAGTGGTTTTAGCTGAAAGTATTTATGCCCAAAATTTTCATCGACGGCGAAGCCGGCACCACCGGCCTGCAGATTCGTGAACGTCTGCAGGCCATGCCGCAGATCGAACTGGTCAGCATTGCGCCCGAGTTGCGCAAGGACCCGACCGCCAAGCGCGACCTGATGGCGCAGGTGGACCTGGTCATTTTGTGCCTGCATGACGACGCAGCACGTGAGTCGGTCGCCATGATCGACTCACTGCCGGGCAAAAAACCCAAGATCATCGACGCCTCGACCGCGCACCGCACGGCGCCGGACTGGGTATTTGGTTTTCCCGAACTGATGGTAGGCCAGCGCGAAGCCATCATGGCCGCCGACCGTGTGGCCAATCCCGGTTGTTACGCCACCGGCGCCATTGCACTGATTCGGCCGCTGGTCGATGCAGGCTTGATGCCAGCCGACTTTCCCTTGAGCCTGCCGTCGATCAGCGGCTATTCGGGCGGTGGCCGCCAGATGATCGAAGCCTACGAAGCAGGCACCGCGCCCGCTTTCGAGCTGTACGGCCTGAGCCTGGAGCATAAGCACCTGCCCGAGATCATGAAATACACCGGCATGCGCCGCCGGCCGGTGTTCATTCCGTCGGTCGGCAACTTCATCCAGGGCATGCTGGTGCAGTTGCCGCTCCACCTGGACCTGCTGCCCGGTCAGCCGAGCGCCGCGCAAGTCCACGAGGTGCTGGCCAAGCATTACACCGGCAGCCAATGGGTGACAGTGGAAGCCGCACCCGAGTCGGGCAAGCTGGACGCCGTGGCGCTGAAAGACAGCAACAAGATGGAGTTGCGCGTGTTCGGCAACGACGCCCACCACCATGCGGTGCTGGTGGCGCGGCTGGACAACCTGGGCAAGGGCGCCTCGGGCGCGGCAGTGCAAAACCTGCAATTGATGCTGGGGCTTTGACCCTTGGCAGTCATGAAGCCTCAAGACCCCAAGCGCTTTGACCTGACAGAAGGCCTGGTCACGATGAAGGCCGTGGTCACGACCGGCCATGGCGGCTACGAGCAGCTGGTGTACCGGGACGTCCCGGTTCCCGTTCCGGGCCCATGCGAGGTCTTGCTGCAGGTGCTGGCTTCCAGCGTCAACAACACCGACATCAATACCCGCCTGGGCTGGTACTCGGCCACCGTCACCACCGCCACGCAAGACGCGGCAACGGCAAGGGATGCCAACGCGGCCAGCCCGACACCCGACGGCGGCTGGGGCCAGCCCACGCCGTTTCCCTTTATCCAGGGCACCGACTGCTGCGGCCGCGTGGTGGCCGTGGCGCCGGGTGGCGACGCGCGCCTGATCGGGCAGCGCGTGCTGGTGCGGCCCAGCATCCGGCCTTCGGGCTTCGACGCTCTGGACAACCTCTGGATGGGCTCGGACTTTGACGGCGCCTTCGCGCAGTTCGTCAAGGTGCCCGCCAGCGAGGTGTTTGCAGTTAACAGCGACTGGAGCGATGCCGAACTGGCCACCATCCCGTGCGCCTACGGCACCGCCGAAAACATGCTGCACCGGGCCAATTTGCGCGCCGGCGAGCAGGTCGTGGTGGCGGGCGCGTCGGGCGGCGTCGGCTCAGCCGTGGTGCAGCTGGCCAAGCGGCGCGGCGCCATCGTCACGGCCATCGCGGGGAAATCCAAAATGGGCCACGTGAAGTCGCTGGGCGCCGACCGCGTGGTGGCGCGCGATGACGACCTGGTGGCCTGCCTGGGCGAAAACACCGTGGACCTGGTGGTGGACAACGTCGCCGGGCCGGCATTTGGCGACATGCTCAAGCTGCTCAAGCCGGGCGGCCGCTATGTCTCGTCGGGCGCGATTGCCGGCCCGCTGGTGACGCTGGACCTGCGCACGCTGTACCTGAAGAACCTCACGCTGCTGGGCTGTACCGCCTGGGACGAGCCGGTGTTTGCCAACCTGGTGGCCTACATCGAGCGCGGCGAACTGCGGCCGCTGGTGGCGCAAAGCTTTGCGCTGGCGCAGATCGCGCAGGCGCAGCGCGCGTTTCTGGACAAAACCCATGTCGGCAAGTTCGTGCTGATTCCGCCCGCACCAGGCCAGGCGTGACGCCGCTTGGCGGGGATGTCGGATTACGCTGCGCTAATTCGGCCTACGCGAGCTAGTCCTCGTCCGCGTGCGTCACGACGCGGTGAATCACGTCGCCGCCAAAGCCCCGGGCGGCCAGAAAGCGCATCTGCTTGGCGCGTCCGGCCGCGTCCGGCGCGGGGCCGTCAAACTTCTTGCGCCAGATCTCGCGAGCGCGCTCCAGTTCGCTGGCCTTGAGGCGGCTCACTGCCTCGGCCACCGCCTCGGCGCCCAGCCCCTTGTTCAGCAGTTCGTACTTGATGCGTGAAGCGCCAAAGCGGCTGGCGCGGCGGTTGATGACCGATTCAACAACCCGCGCCTCGCTGATGAAATCCTTGGCCTGCAATTCATCCAGCACCTGCGCCAGCTGGCCGGGCGTTTCCTCGTGGTCTTTGAGCTTGCGCTCCAGCTCGGCGCGCGAATGCTCGCGGCCTGCCAGGTAACGCAGGGCGCGGCCTTTGAGCGACAGGCCAAAGCCCGCACGGGCGGCGGGTTTGGCTGAGCTCATGCGGTGGCTGCCAGGCAAGCAGGCAATGCACAATACCTTGCAGCTATATTTTCAATAGCTGCATATGCATATGGGGATTGCGCAAACGCCTTGTTTTGCATACAAAACCAGCTCAAGACTCGATCGGTGCGGCCGGTGGCAAAGGCGCCAGCGGTGCTTTGTCGGCTATCGCTTTCAAAGGCTTTTCTGCCTTGTCGGCTTTCTCGGGCTTGGTGGCTTTTTCAGGCTCGGCGCCGCCTTGCGCCGCCTGCACTGGCGGAATGCCCAGCGATTCGCGGACCTTGTTCTCGATCTCGATGGCCAGCGCCGGGTTTTCCTTCAGGAATTCGCGCGAGTTGTCGCGGCCCTGGCCGATTTTCTCGCCCTTGTAGGCGTACCAGGCACCGGCTTTTTCAACGATGTGGCCGGCCACGCCCAGGTCCAGTACCTCGCCCAGCCGGCTGATGCCTTCGCCGTACAAAATATCGAACTCGGCCATCTTGAATGGCGAAGCCACCTTGTTCTTCACCACCTTGACGCGGGTTTCGTTGCCGATGACCTCGTCGCCCTTCTTGATCGAGCCGATGCGGCGAATGTCCAGCCGCACCGACGCATAGAATTTCAGCGCATTGCCGCCGGTCGTGGTTTCCGGCGAGCCGAACATCACACCGATCTTCATGCGGATCTGGTTGATGAAAATCACCATGCAATTGGCCTTCTTGATGGTGGCGGTCAGCTTGCGCAGCGCCTGGCTCATCAAACGGGCTTGCAGGCCCGGCAGTGAGTCGCCCATCTCGCCTTCGAGTTCGGCCTTGGGGGTGAGCGCCGCCACCGAGTCGATGACGATCAGGTCAACCGCGCCGGAGCGCGTCAGCGAATCGACGATTTCAAGCGCCTGCTCACCGGTGTCTGGCTGCGAGATCAGCAGTTCCTGCAGGTTGACGCCCAACTTTTGCGCGTACTGGATGTCCAGTGCATGCTCGGCATCGACGAAGGCGCAGGTGCCGCCGATTTTCTGCATCTCGGCAATGACCTGCAGCGTCAGCGTGGTTTTGCCCGACGACTCGGGGCCGTAGATTTCAACCACCCGGCCGCGCGGCAAGCCGCCGACGCCGAGCGCAATGTCCAGTCCCAGCGAGCCGGTGGACACCACCTGAATGTCTTCAATCACCTCGCCGGCGCCCAGCTTCATGATGGTGCCTTTGCCAAATTGCTTTTCAATCTGGGCCAGCGCGGCGGCCAGCGCCTTGGCTTTTTCGGTGTTCAGGCCGGGAGCGTTCTTGTTCGGTGCGTCCATGAGGAATTTCCTTAAAAATCAATACGGTAAAAAGTTTTTGCACGCACTTTTCACCAAGAATTTCAGACTGCCACTTGATGCAGTACTGGGTGCATGAACAGTACTTTATGGGCAACATAGGTCAAAGTAAACCCCATTTTTAGTCAGTTTGCCTGATTAAATTTTGCTGTTTCAGTTAGCATGGCCGGATGGATGAAACAACCCTCCCAAGCGCCCATGCAGGCTACGACACCACCTGGCGGCTGACGCACCTGGGCCGCCTGATGGGCGAGGCGTTGCGCCGTTTTGACGCGCGGGTGCTGGCGCTGATGGCCGGCAGCATCGACGTGCCGCTGGCGCTGTCCAACCTGGCAGCGCGCGACCAGGTGGGGGCGGCGCACATTCACATCACCCGGCATCTGGCCGTGGGCGGCTCGCGCCTGACCGACCTGGCGCTCAGTGCCGGCATGAGCAAGCAGGCCATGGGCGAGCTGGTGGACCAGTGCGAAGCCTGGGGCATCGTCCGGCGCGAAGCCGACCCGTACGACCGGCGCGCCCGGCGCGTGGTGTTCACCGAATCCGGCCTGGCCTGGCTGGAGGCTTTTCGCTGCGCCGTGGTGCAGGCCGAAGATGAATTCCGGCGTGCGGTGGGTGCCGATGTGGCGACGGTGGTAGCGCTGGGGCTTGAAGCGTATGCCGTGCCCTGAAAGGACCCGGCAACATTGCGTGGCCTCCTGACAATCTTGTCAGCAGCATGGCAAATGGTTACCCACCTTGGAGCCTAAAATTGAACGGAGAAAAAACCATCACTCCGCACGTCTTGATGCGGCTGATTTCAGGGAGACAAGTCCATGCGTATCTTGATTGCCGAAGACGACCAGGTTCTGGCCGATGGCTTGCTGCGCACCCTGCGTGCGTCCGGCGCTGCGGCAGACCATGTGGCCAGCGGCACGGAAGCCGATGCTGCGCTGATGACCAACACCGAATTCGACCTGCTGATCCTGGACCTCGGCCTGCCGAAAATGCATGGCCTGGAGGTGCTCAAGCGCCTGCGCGCGCGCGGCTCCACGCTGCCGGTGCTGATCCTGACGGCGGCCGACAGCGTCGAGGAGCGCGTCAAGGGACTGGACTACGGCGCCGACGACTACATGGCCAAGCCGTTTTCGCTGCAGGAGCTTGAAGCGCGGGTGCGCGCGCTGGTGCGGCGCGGCATGGGCGGCGCCAGCAGCACCATCAAGCATGGCCCGCTGGTCTATGACCAGGCCGGCCGGGTGGCGACTTTCGACGGCCAGATGATCGAGCTGTCAGCGCGCGAACTGGGCCTGCTCGAAGTGCTGCTGCAGCGCGTCGGCCGCCTGGTCAGCAAGGACCAGCTGGTTGAACGCCTGTGCGAATGGGGCGAGGAAGTCAGCAACAACGCCATCGAGGTCTACATTCACCGGCTGCGCAAAAAGATTGAAAAAGGCCCGGTGCGCATCGCCACCGTGCGCGGGCTGGGCTACTGCTTAGAGAAGATTCCAAGCTAGAGATGGAGCCCCCACGCTCCCCACTGCGTGTGGTTCGCTGCCCCCCGGGGGGGCCGCTGCGCCTGCGGCCCGGCAAAGCCGGTTCCGCGGCCCCGGCTTGCAATTCGCCGATCAGCGAACGGTCGGAGCCCGCCTTCGCCAGCTCAAGCCGCAGGACCGGCTTTGCCGGACTGCAGGCGGGCGGCCCCCTCGGGGGGCAGGGAGCTACACGCAGTGAGCGACCGTGGGGGCCTTCATGAGGCTTTTTCAACGCGAGCGACGCAGCCTGTTCGGCGAGATTCTGGACTGGATGCTCACGCCGCTGCTGCTGCTCTGGCCGATCAGCCTGGTGCTGACCTGGCTGGTGGCGCAGAACATTGCCGGCAAACCCTTCGACCGGGCGCTCGAATACAACGTGCAGGCGCTGGCCAAGCTGCTTGTGGTCAAGAACAACCAGGTCCAGTTCAACCTGACCGCACCGGCGCGCGAAATTCTGCGGGCGGACGACACCGACCTGATCTACTACCAGGTGATGGGCCCGCACGGTGAATTCCTGGGCGGCGAGCGCGCCATGCCCGCGCCGCCGGACGAAGAAAAACCCGGCGATGGCGAAGTGCGGCTGCGCGAGGACATCATCCTGGGCGAGGACGTTCGCGTTGCCTACACCTGGATCAAGGTGGACCTGAAAAGCGCCGTGCCAGCCAGCTTGCCGGTGCTGGTGCAGGTGGCTGAAACGCTGGAAAAGCGCAAGACGCTGGCCACCGAAATCGTCAAGGGCACGATGGTGCCGCAGTTCGTCACGTTGCCGCTGGCGGTGCTGCTGGTGTGGCTGGCACTGGTGCGCGGCATCAAGCCGCTGGCGCAACTCGAAAAGCGCATTCGTGCCCGCAAACCCGACGACATGAGCCCGCTCGACGAGACCGGCGTACCGGAAGAAGTCGTGCCGCTGGTCGATTCGGTCAACGACCTGCTGAGCCGGCTGAAGGCATCGCTGTCGACCCAGCGGCGATTCCTGGCCGATGCTGCGCACCAGCTCAAGACGCCGCTGGCCGGCCTGCGCATGCAAGCCGACCTGGCGCAGCGCGAAACCGATGCAGAGCAGTTGAAAAGTTCTTTGCGGCAAATCGGCCAGGCCAGCATCCGGGCCACGCACACCGTCAACCAGCTGCTGTCGCTGGCACGCGCCGAAACCACCGGCCGGGCGCTGGCCAAGCAGCGCGTGGACCTGGTGAAAATCGTTTCAAGCGTCATGGCCGACTCGGTGCCGCGCGCACTGGACAAGCGCATCGACCTGGGCTATGACGGCCCCGATGCCGGCGAGAATTCCACCCATCTGCAAGGCAATGCGACTTTGCTGGGCGAGCTGGTGCGCAATCTGGTCGACAACGCCATCAACTACACGCCGGTGGGCGGCCATGTCACCGTGCGGCTGATGGTTGACCGCTTCAGCGGCATCCTGGTGCTGATCGTCGAGGACTCGGGGCCGGGCATTCCGGAGTCAGAGCGCGAACTGGTGTTCCAGCCCTTCTACCGGGCGCTGGGAACGAATGTGGACGGCTCGGGCCTGGGCCTGGCCATCGTGCAGGAAATCGCGCAGCAGCATGGCGCGTCGATCACGGTCGAAGACGCCGACCTGCCGGGTCATCCGGACTCGCCCGGTACCCGCATCACGCTGCGGTTTATCGGCACGGCTTGAGTCAAGCCAGGCAAATACCAAAAATATACTAAAACAGGTTCTTGCGCAAGTCCAGCATGCATATACAGCTATTTTTTATATAGCAAAATAACAGGGTCGGCATATTCTGGTTACACAGACTGGCGGGTACGCCTTCAGGCACCTTGACCAAGCGCGGCATCCTTCAGAGCGAACGCAGCAGCCGCGTTACATCGGGTGTTAGTCCTATACCCACTGGGCGCTGGCAGGCGCAAACTTCAAGCTTGGCATAACCCGGGCCGGACAGGCGGCCCACCGGACCCACCGCAAGGAGTTCAGCATGGCGACACCCGCATCGGACAACAGGCTTCATCCCGCCGTGGAAGCGGTCAAGGCGTCGGGCGCGAGCAAGGTCAAGGTGGGGGTCAGCGACATCGACGGCGTGCTGCGCGGCAAGCTGCTGCACAAGGACAAGTTCTTCAGCGTGGCCGAGGCCTATCCGGACGGCGGTTTCGGCTTTTGCGACGTAGTGCTGGGCTGGGACATGACGGACAGCTGCTACGACAACGCCGCTGTCACCGGCGGGCAGCACGGCTTTCCCGATGCACTGACGCGGCTTGACCTGGACACCTTCCGCCGGGTGCCATGGGACGACGGCATTGCGTTTTTCCTCGGCGAATTCGTCAACGCCGATGGCTCGGCGCACGCGCTCTGCCCGCGCCAGACGCTCAAGCGGGTGTTGAAACGGGCCGAGAAAATGGGTTTCAGCGTCATGGCCGGCATGGAATTCGAGTGGTTCAATTTTCTGGAAACGCCGCAAAGCTGGGCCGCCAAGCAGGGTGTGAACCCCGAGCCGCTGACGCCCGGCATGTTTGGCTATTCGCTGCTGCGCATGATGCGCAACCGCGAGTATTTCAAAGCACTGATGGACGAGATGCCGGCCTTCGGCATCCCGATCGAAAGCCTGCACACGGAAACCGGCCCCGGCGTGCTCGAAGCGGCCCTGGGCTTCAGCGAGGCGCTGGCGCAGGCCGACCGGGCGGTGCTGTTCAAGACCGGGGCCAAGGAAATCGGCATGCGCTTTGGCATCATGCCCAGCTTCATGGCCAAGCCGCACGCCAAGCTGCCCGGCTGCAGCGGCCACATCCACCAGAGCCTGTCGGACGGCCAACACAACCTGTTTTACGACGCCGGCAACCCGCGCAAGATGAGCCCGCTGTTTGAAAGCTATGTTGCCGGCCAGGTCGCCTGCATGATGGACTTCGGCCCGATGCTCTGGCCGACCATCAACAGCTACAAGCGGCTGGTCGACGGTTTCTGGGCGCCGGTCAAGCCGACCTGGGGCATCGACAACCGCACCGCCAGCTTCCGGGTGATTGCCGGCAGCCCGAAGGCGACGCGGCTGGAAACCCGCTGCCCGGGCTCCGACGTGAACCCCTACCTGGCCATGGCAGCAGTGGTTGCCGCCGGGCTCGACGGTGTGGAAAAAGGCTTGACGCTCACCGCACCGCCGATCAGCGGCAGCAACGCCGGCGCTGACAACATCGCGCGCGCGCCGCGCACCCTGATCGAAACCACGCGAATCTTTCAGCAGTCTGATATAGCCCGGGACTGGCTGGGCGACGGGTTTGTCGACCACTTCGCCGCCACGCGCGAATGGGAATGGCGGCAGTGGCTCGATGCGGTGACCGACTGGGAATTAAAACGCTATTTCGAAATCATCTAGGCAGGCCAAAAAATTGAACATGAACAAAGCCATACGGCGACTGCAGATGGCGGATGCGCCAGAATACCGGGCCTTTCGCCTGCGCGGCCTGCGTGAACACCCCGACGCCTTCACCTCCAGTTTTGAAGAAGAAAACCTGCGCCCGATGGCCTACACGCAGTCGCGGCTGGGCACGCCGATGACCGAAAAAATCTGGGGTGCCTTTGTCCAGGGCGCTTTAGCCGGCATGGTCGGCCTGAGCCACGAAACACGCCTTAAAAACCGCCACAAGGCCGCACTGGTCAGCCTGTATGTGGCCGGAGAATTCACCGGCCGGGGCCTGGGCCGCGCACTGGTCAACACCGTGCGGCAGGACGCACGGGATTCTGGCGTGGAACTCGTCGTCCTGACGGTGACCGACAGCAACCGTGCCGCCTGCGCGCTGTACGCCCAAGCCGGTTTTTCAGCCTTTGGCGTCGAGCCGGATGCCATCCGCGTGGACGGCATCAGTTTTGGCAAACAGCACATGTTTCTTCAACTTCTCCCATCATGAGAATTACCACCTTTTCCTTTCCCACGCCCATCCATTTTGGCGCTGGCGCGCGCCGCCAAGTGGCGGCGCACCTGCTGCAGGCCGGCTTCAGGCGCCCGCTGGTCGTCACCGACCGGGCGCTGGCCGCGCTGCCGGTGATGGCTGAATTCCTGACGCACCTGGACGGCCTGCAAGTGGAGGTGTTTGCCGGTGTGTTCGGCAACCCCACGCGGCGTCAGGTGATTGCCGGCAGCGCCGCCTACAACGCGCACCGGGCCGACTGCGTGATCGGTTTTGGCGGCGGCGCGGCGCTTGACGTCGCCAAGGTCGTCGGTTTGGCCGCCACCGGCGCAGGCGATATCCTGGACTACGCCTGGGACCATCCACAGGTGCGGCCCATCGAAGGCGAGCTGCCTTACTTCGTCGCCCTGCCGACCACGGCAGGCACCGGTTCGGAAGTCGGCCGCTCCAGCGTCATCAGCGAAGACGACACGCACCTCAAGCGCGTGGTGTTCAGCCCCCGGCTGCTGGCCCGGGCGGTGTTCGCCGACCCCGAACTGACGCTCGGCCTGCCGGCGCATGTCACCGCCGCCACCGGTATGGACGCGCTGACGCACAACATCGAAAGCTATCTGTCGCCCGCCTGGCATCCGCTGTGCGACGGTATTGCGCTTGAAGGCACGCGGCTGGCGGCGCGCGCGCTGCACCTGGCGGTCAGCGAGCCCGGCAACCTGAGCGCGCGCAGCGACATGATGATGGCCTCGATGATGGGCGCGATTGCCTTCCAGAAAGACCTGGGCGCGGTGCATTCCTGCGCGCATGCGCTGGGCGCGGTGTGCGACATGCACCACGGCCTGGCGAATGCGCTGATGATCGACACCGTGCTGGCCTGGAACCATGCGGCGGCACCCGCCAAGTTTGACGAAATTGCGCATGTTTGCGGCCTTTCGGGCGGCGGCGATGCGCTGGTGCCGTGGCTGCGGCAGCTGAAAAGCAGCATCGGCCTGGGCGGCACCCTCTCGGGCCACGGCGTCAAGCCGGCGCAGTTGCCCCGGCTGATCGAGATTGCCACGGCCGACATCTGCCACCGGACCAACCCCCGGCCGTGCAGGGCAGCCGATTTTGAAAGCTTGTTCAACGCCGCCCTGTGAGCGCGCACCGACACCCGGACCTGTGGCCGCGTTGCTGAACTCCAGAAAAACTATTCCTTCCTCCTCCTCTCAACCAAGAAAAAACCATGCCCGCTTCCAGCCGTTTGAAAATTGGTCTTTCCGCTTGTTTTTCCCATGCCGACCCCGCGCGTTCGCTGTTTACGGGAAAAACGCTGCAGTATGTCGAGCAGTCGATTGCCCACTGGCTCATGTCCTCGGGATCGATGGTCGTGATGGTGCCCTGCCCGACCGGCAGCACGCAGCGCGGCGATGTGACCTATGCGCACTACGCCCAGTGGCTCGACGGCCTGGTGTTGCACGGCGGCGCCGACGTCTGGCCGGGCAGCTATGGTGAAACGCCGCTGGAAGACCGTTGGGCTGGCGACAAGGTGCGTGACGAGTACGACAAGGCGCTGGTCAGCGCTTTTGAAACGCTGGGCAAGCCGGTGTTCGGCGTCTGCCGGGGCCTGCAATTGCTCAACGTGGCGTTTGGCGGAACGCTGTACCAGGACATCACGATGCAGGTGCCGGATTCGTTTGTGCACCGCGACGCCGACACGTATGACCTGAATTTTCACAGCGTGGACATCGTGCCCGGCACGCAGCTGTCACGCCTGTACCCCGGTGTCGAGCGGGTGCGCGTCAACAGCATCCACCACCAGGCCGTCAAGGACCTGTCGCCCGAGTTCGAGGCCGAGGCGTTCAGCGTGACCGACGGCATCGTCGAGGCGATCCGCCGCAAGGACCCGGCCAAAAGCTATATTGCCGCGTTGCAGTGGCATCCCGAATTCCACCAGGCCGGCTCGGACACAATTGATGACGGCGCGGTATTGAAAGACTTTCTTGGCGCCGTGGCCGCCGCCAAGACCGCCCGCGCCGCCGGGTCATGAACCGGCTGGTGGTTCACAACCCCACCACCGGCGTGTTTGCTGCGCCTCCCCTCCCCGCCATTCCCCGCCATTCACTTCCCCTCCCCTGCCTGTCATTGCGGACTTGATCCGCAATCCACAGCGCCCAAACCCTGCTGGTCTGGCAGGCCATATCAAGGTCCGGTTAACCCTGCCAGGATGGATCCCGGGTCAAGCCCGGGATGACAGGCATTGTGATGCCCGCGCGCAACAGAAGCGTCCATGGCTGGATGCTTTGTCATGGCGCCATGGCCTGAACTGCTTGCAACCAACGTACTTGCTGCACTTCTTCTCCATTCCCCTCCCTCCCCTGCCTGTCATTGCGGACTTGATCCGCAATCCACAGCGCCCAAACCCTGCTGGTCTGGCAGGCCATATCAAGGTCCGGTTAACCCTGCCAGGATGGATCCCGGGTCAAGCCCGGGAGGCCAGGCATTGTGATGCGCCGGCTAACAAAGAAGCGAGCGCCAATGCATGGCCGGCAGCCGGCATCCACATCAGCTCAAATGCTTGCCGACAATCCCGGCCAGCTCGAACATCGTCACCTGCGGCTTGCCGAACACGGCCAGCAGCTTGGCGTCGGCGTTGATCGAGCGTTTGTTGGCCGGGTCCTGCAGGTTTTGTTCCTTGATGTAGTCCCAAAGCTTCTTGATGACCTGCGGGCGCGCCACCTGCTCGGTGCCGATCACCGCGGCCAGCGCGTCGCTGGGCTTGAGGCCTGCGCCCGGCGTGGTCTTGCGGGCAACCTTGGGCTTGTCGGTCTTGACGGCAACTTTTTTGGCCGCGACCTTTTTGACGGCGGTTTTTTTCGCCGCCGCCGCGCCTGTCGCCTTGACTGCCACGGTCTTGCCAAACGGCGTTTTCACCGTGCCGCTGCTGGCGCGGGCCGCGGCGCCCGGCTTGGGCGGAAACTTGGACGGCGCAAATTCAAAATTCACCTTGCCGGCTTCCTTGTCCCAGGCCAGGTGCGCCTTGAAGGCGCGGCGCGTGCGCATTGAAACGAACTTGTCGAGCAAATCAGTCTTGCCGGTGGTCAGCAACTTCACCATCTGCTCGCGCTCGATGGGCTGCTGCAGGATCACCTGGCCCGTCTTGAAGTCGCAGGTTGGACTCGGCTGGTTCAGCGTAGGCACCGACTTTTCGCAGACATAGTTCTTGCCCAGTTCGTACACGGCAGCCGCGCACTTGGGGCACGCGCCCAAGGCGGTTTGGTCGCCAAAATCGATGATCTCGCCGCTTTCTTCCTTCTTGTCGTCGCCAAAATCGAATTCGAGCTTGTAGTTCTTGGTTTCCTCGTCGAACTTGATGACCATTTCGGCGGTGAACGGCCAGCCGGCCTTGGAGCGGAACCCTTCCAGCGGGCCAATTTTCTTGTCACGTAAAAACTGCTCGACCTCTGCCAGTTCAAACGTGCGGCCGGCCGGCGTCTTGCCGAAGCTGAAGCCGCAGCCTTCGCCCTGGCCGTCCGCGCCAGTGCAGGCATAGCGGCGGTAGTTTTCCCGGATCAGGCCGGCGCAGTTCGGGCAGCGCGCCTGCAGGGTGGCATAGTCGCCGGGAATGCTGTCGCGGCTGTAGCCCTTGGCCTTGGCGACCAGTCGCTCGGTCATGGTGGCAATCTCGGCCATGAAGGTCTCGCGGCTCAGCTTGCCCTGCTCCATCTGCGCCAGCTTGTATTCCCATTCGCCGGTCAGCGCGGCCTTGGACAACTCCTGCACATCCAGGCCGCGCAGCAAGGTCATCAACTGAAAAGCTTTGGCGGTGGGAATCAGCTCGCGGCCTTCACGCAGCATGTACTTTTCGGCAATCAGGCCTTCAATCGTCGCGGCGCGGGTGGCGGGCGTGCCCAGGCCTTTTTCCTGCATGGCCGCCCGCAGTTCTTCGTCGTCGATGGTCTTGCCCGCGCCTTCCATGGCGCCAAGCAGCGTGGCTTCGCTGTAACGCGCTGGCGGGCGGGTTTTCAGCCCCTTGGCATCGACCGATTCGACACCGACGCGTTCGCCGGGCTTGACCGGCACCAGGCTCTGGCCCTTGTCGCCTTCCTTGGCGTCCGCCACTTCTTCTGCGGCTTCCTTGCCATAAATGGCCAGCCAGCCCGGCTTGACCAGCACCTTGCCCTCGGTCTTGAAGCTGTGGCCGACCGACAGCGAAATACGCGTCGTCACCAGAAATTCGGCACTCGGGAAAAACACCGCCATGAAGCGGCGCACCACCAGGTCATAGAGCTTTTGCTCAGCCTCGGACAGGCCGCTGGGGGCTTGCAGCGTCGGGATGATGGCAAAGTGGTCGCTAACCTTGGCATTGTCAAAAATGCGCTTGGTCGGCTTGACGTAGTTGCCCTGGATGGCCGTGGCGGCATGCTGCGCCAGGTGGCGCATGGGGCTAGCGGCCAGCATTTCAAAGGTCTGCTTGACCACCGGCACATAGTCCTCAGGCAGCGCGCGCGAGTCGGTTCGCGGGTAGGTCAGCGCCTTGTGGCGCTCGTACAGGCTTTGCGCGATTGACAGCGTGGTCTTGGCGGAAAAGCCGAACTTGCCGTTGGCTTCGCGCTGCAAGGAAGTCAAATCGAACAGCAGTCCGGCGGCCTGGGTGGTCGGCCTGGATTCCTCGGTCACGGTGGCGGTCTGGCCCCGCACGGCGTCGGCAATGGCTTTGGCTTCGCGTTCGGTCCAGAGCCGGTCGGCTTTCAGTTCGGCATCAGGCTCGGCGCCTTCGCCGTTGGCGGCATTGGCCGTGGCGCGCTTCCATTTCGGGTCAAACCACTTGCCGGGGTAGTCGCCGGCTTCGGCACCGAAAACGGCATGGATTTCCCAGTAATCGCGACTGACGAACTTGCGGATTTTTTCTTCGCGCTCAACGACCACCGACAGCGTCGGCGTCTGCACCCGGCCGACGGTGGTCAGGAAGAAGCCGCCATCGCGTGAATTGAAGGCCGTCATGGCGCGCGTGCCGTTGATGCCCACCAGCCAGTCGGCCTCGGAGCGGCAGCGCGCCGCGTCGGCCAGCGGCAGCATCTGCGCGTCGCTGCGCAGTGACGCAAAGCCGTCGCGGATGGCGGCGGGCGTCATCGATTGCAGCCACAGCCGCTTGATGGGGTGTTTGCTTTTGGCGTACTGCTGGATCAGCCGGAAGATCAGCTCGCCCTCGCGGCCCGCGTCGCAGGCATTGACCAGCGCGCCCACGTCTTTTCGCTTGGTCAGCTTGACGATGGCGTTGAGCCGCGTCTTGGTCTTGTCCATCGGCTTGAGGTCGAAGTACGGCGGAATCACCGGAAGGTTGGCAAAGCTCCACTTGCCGCGCTTCACGTCGAACTCTTCGGGCGCCTGGATTTCGACCAGATGGCCGACGGCTGACGTGATGACCCAGTCTTCGCTTTCGAAGTACTCGTCGTGCTTGTCGAACTTGCCCGCCGTGGGCGTGAGGGCGCGAACGATGTCTTGCGCAACCGAAGGTTTTTCGGCAATTACCAGTGTTTTCATAAATACTTCTGTTGACTTTTTTCATTGGCAGGGAGTCGTTCCCGGCCTGGCGCCGATGTGGCGCATTTCCTTGCAGGCGCAGGACAAGCGGCTGTCAGTAGGCCCAAGGCCCGTCATTACAATACCGATTTCCCGCGCATGTACGCGCGCCGGTGCGCACGCACACACATGAATTAACCATACCAAAAAAACCGCCGTGCCCAAAAACCAAGCCTCTGCTTACCCTGAAAAAGCGATGGCTGGCAGCCGCCGGCGCCTGCAGACCCGACGTTCGGGCGTGCATGGCAAGGGCGTGTTTGCCGTGCAGGACCTGGCCGAAGGCGAGACGCTGATCGAATACACCGGCGAGGTCATCAGCTGGCCCGAGGCGCTGCGCCGCCACCCGCACGACCCGGCGCAACCGAACCACACGTTTTACTTTCACATCGACGACGGCCGCGTGATTGACGCCAAGGTCGGCGGCAATTCGTCGCGCTGGATCAACCACAGCTGCCAGCCGAACTGCGAGGCAGACGAAACTGGCGGACGGGTGTTCATCAAGGCGCTGCGCAACATCCCGGCTGGCGATGAGCTGTTCTACGACTACGGGCTGGTCATCGATGCCCGGTACACGCCCAAGCTGCTGGCCGATTACCCCTGCTGGTGCGGCGCCGAAAACTGTCGGGGCACACTGCTGGCAGCCAAGGCACGGAAAAAGGTGCCCAAAAGCGCCGCAGGCTGAGTCTGCGCGGCTGGCCAGAACCGTTCTTTCTCCCTTTTTTACTGCCACCCGCCCATGACAACGCCCTTGCATTGCCTCCCGCCGATCCGCTGGCCTGCCGAAGCCATCTGGGAAGCCGTGGCGCCCGAGTTGCCCGGCTTCACGGTCGAGGTGCTGCCCGAGATCGATTCGACCAACAGCGAGCTGATGCGCCGTTTCAAGGGCGCGCCCGGCCGCCCGCCGCAGCCCGAGCCGCTGCTGCTGGTGGCCGAGCAGCAAAGCGCCGGGCGGGGCCGGCTGGGGCGCAGCTGGCAAAGCCGGCGCGGCGACAGCCTGATGTTTTCACTGGGCCTGCCCCTGGCGCCGGCGGACTGGTCGGGCCTGTCGCTGGCGGTCGGCGTCAGCGTCGCTGAAAGCCTCGACCCGCTGGATGCCAGCCAGGCACGCCATGGCGCCCCACCGCGCATCGGCCTGAAATGGCCGAACGACCTGTGGCTGTCCACGCCAGAGGGTGAGCGCAAGCTGGGCGGCATTCTGGTCGAGACCGCCAGCGGGGACGGCCTGCGTTACCTGATCATTGGCGTGGGCATCAACATCCGGCCAGTGCCGCTGGCTGATGTGCCGCCGGCAGGGCCGGCCCCGGTGGCGCCCGGCGGCCTGCTGACGCTTGACTCAAATCTGGACGTGCCCGGCGCGCTGCTGCGCATCGTTCCGGCGCTGGTGCAGGCGGTGCAGGCCTTCGCGCAGTTTGGCTTCGAGCCTTTCCAGGCGCGGTTTGCCGCGCGCGACGTGCTGGCCCATCGCGCCGTGCAGCTGACGGACGGCACGCAGGGCACGGCCTACGGCGTGGCCGACAACGGTGCGCTGCGCGTGCACACCGCTGGCGGCATGGTCGAAGTCAGCAGCGCCGAAGTCAGCGTGCGGCCTGTCGCCTCGCAAGCAGAAAGGGGCGCGCCACCATGCTGAGGGCGCTGGCCCTGGCGCTGCTGCTGGCCAATGCGCTGTATTTCGCCTGGGGCCAGGGCCTGCTGGCGGCCTATGGCCTGGCGCCTGCGCGGCAGTCCGAACCCGAACGGCTGGCGCAGCAGATCCGGCCCGAAGCCATGCAGCTGATCTTGCCCGCCGCGCCGCCGCTGTCACCACTTGCGCCCGGCGCCGCGGTGCGGACCCCGACCCCATCACCCGCCGCGCTTGCAGCCGGCGTGTCCTGCCTGCAGGTGGGCGTGTTCACCGAACAGCAGGCCAGCACGCTTCAGCCGCGCCTGAAGGCTGGCTTGCCCGAAGGCAGCTGGTCGTTTGAAAGCAGCGACGATTCGGTCCGCTGGATCATTTACATGGGCAGGTACATCAGCAAGGCGGCGATCAACCGCAAGCGCCAGATGCTCGACCAGCTGGGACTGCCTTTCGAGCAGCCCCTGAGCCCGATGCTGAACCGCGGATTGTCACTGGGCAGTTTTGCCTCCAGGGCTGAAGCCGAGGCAGCCCTGGCCCGGATGAACGAGCGCGGCCTGCGCAGCGCCAAAGTGGTGCTGGAGCGGCCCGAACTGCCCAGCCTGTGGCTCAGGCTGCCCACGGCCAATGCCGCCCTGCGAAAGAAGCTGGACGCGCTCAAGCCGCAACTGGCGGGCAAGGCGGTCCAGCCGTGCCCCTAGGCCGGCGCAACCATTTGCTATTTTATTCATAGCTGCATACGCCCGTGGGCAATGCGCAAAAGGTGGTTTTTACTTAAAAAATATGCGCAAAGCCGGCTATCGGGCTACAGCGCCTTCCAGAAACGCAGTGGCACGCAGGTTTGCAGCCGCGTGACCGCCTGGTCCATCAGCGCCGGATGGAGTTCATGCCCCAGGCTGCGCGCCACGTCCAGTGTGGCATCAGCGCCCAGCTCCATCAAATGCGCAAAGTCTTGGCGCACGCGTGCCACCGGCACCAGCAGGTCTTGCTGCCCGTGAAGAAAATGCAGCGTGGTGAGCGTTGGTGCCTTCTCCGGCCAGACAGCGTAGCAGCCGGCGAAGGCCAAGACCCGGCCGACCAGGCCATCGTGCGCGTTGCTCAGGGCCAGCGCCAGGCTGGCGCCGTTGCCAAAGCCGAGCAGCGCCGTGTCGGACTGCAGTACGTTAAAACGCTGCTGCTGCGTGCGCAGAAAGTCGGCCAGTGCGGCAACGGACTGCGCCAGTGTTTCGGCGCTGATCGGCACATCGGTCGATGCAAGCGTCAGCCCTTCGGGCATCAGAACCGCCGCCTGGGCAAACGCATCGCCCAGCCGGTTGCCCAGTTCCAGCATGTCCAGCGCCGTGCCGCCGGCATCGTGCAGCAGCACGAACAACGGCCTGGGGCTTTGGGCGCCGGACAGCAGCTCAATGGTTTCAACAGCGCAAAGATTTGTCGGCAGGGTGGTCATGGGGTGGATTCGGAAATAAAAAACCAGTCTGGATTGTCGAAGCCTTGCAAGTTTGGCGCCTCTGCCGCCTTGCCGGTGTAGTCCGGATTCCCGGCTGCATGCGCGCGGCGGCACGGCTTGCCACACGAGCGGTGTTTATCGTTGCTAAGATCATTTTCCCGAAACGGGCTGGCTGCGCAATCGGCACAGCCCCCTTTGCAAAGAACTTTTGTCCATGAAAATTGAAAAAAACACCGCCGTCACCCTGCGCTTCAAAGTGTCTGACGCCCAAGGCAAGCTGATCGAGGAAAACAAGGAGCCGATGGTCTACCTGCACGGCGGCTACGGCAACACCCTGCCGAAGATCGAGGAAGCGCTGGACGGCCAGGAAGCCGGCTACCAGACGACGCTGGCGCTTGCCGCCGAAGACGCCTTTGGCCTGCGCGACGAAGACCTGGTGCGCACCATTCCGCGCAGCCAGTTTCCGCCCGGCGTGAAAGTCGGCGGGCAACTCGAAGGCCAGGGCAGCGACGGCCGCAAGCAGGTCTTCAACGTGGCCAAGATCAAGGGCGACACGGTGATCCTGGACGCCAACCATCCGCTGGCCGGCAAGGCACTGCGCTTCACACTCAAAGTGACCGACGTGCGCCTGGCATCCGACGAGGAAATCGCGCACCAGCATGTCCACGGCGAGCACGGCCACCACCATTGAGCATGTGATTTTTGTTGCCACTGCATGCGGTTCAAGCCCTTCAGAGCGGCGACACCGGCCGGCTGAATGCAGGCATTTTTCCGCGGTCAAAGGATGATTTCGCGTGCCAGCCACGCCAAATCATCCTTTGCCAATCTTTGCCGAACAAATAGATACATCAGTAATGCATCTTTAAACCGGTTTTTGAACTGTCTTTTTTGACCGGGTTTTCATGGCCGTCTGCGCGTCTGCCACCCCTGTCAATGTCCGCAAGCTGGCCGCGCCGCCGCCCGGGTTTGCCTTGTGGCAACTCGGTTTTCGCCCATTTTTTACCTGCTGGCCAGCGTGTTTACCGCCCTGTCCATCGGCCTGTGGGCACTGCAGTTTGCCGGCTGGCAGGGCACGCCTTGCCTGTCAGGGCGGATGTGGCATGCGCACGAGATGCTGTTCGGCTTCATGCTGGCGGTCGTCGTCGGTTTTTTGTTCACCGCCGGGCGTGTGGCTCCCTTGGGTGGATAAGGCCGCATTGGACTTCACCCGGGCGCTGCTGCGCGGGCTGAGCGAATTTCGCCGTGGCGCAACGCCAGGCAAGGCGCGGCACCTGCCTTGATCGCTGGCGCGCTGCCCTTTTCGGGCGGCCTTTAATGGCCGGCCATTGCGCCCCAATTACCCTCTTTCGATTACAACGTTTCATAACACTTGCTTAATTTGCAGCGTGTTACGCTGACGCGGTGGAGCCCTTCTTTTCTCCACGCAGGTTGTCAATGGTGATAACTGGAACGAAAGAATTTATGCCGCGAATCGGTAATCTTCCCAGCGCTCGCGAGCAACAAGGGTCGCTTGAGAGTTTCAACGATGTCCGGCAGCAAGAAACATTGCTTAAGGCCGGCGCACTGCAAGACGCCATTTTCAACAGCGCCAACTTCTCCAGCATTGCCACAGACGAAAAAGGCGTGATCCAGATTTTCAACGTCGGCGCCGAGCGCATGCTTGGCTACGCGGCGGGTGATGTGGTCAACCAGGTCACGCCAGCCGATATTTCGGACTCAAAGGAACTGGTGACCCGTGCCGTCACCTTGAGCGGAGAGTTCGACACCCCGATCACGCCGGGTTTTGAAGCGCTGGTGTTCAAGGCTTCTCGCGGCATCGAAGACATTTACGAGCTGACCTACATCCGCAAAGACGGCAGCCGGTTTCCGGCGGTGGTGTCGGTCACGGCGCTGCGCGACGACCAGGCGCTGATCATCGGCTACCTGCTGATCGGCACCGACAACACGGCGCGCAAGCAGGCCGAAGAAGCACTGCTGGAAGCCGGCGCGCTGCAAAACGCGATTTTCAACAGCGCCAACTTCTCCAGCATCGCCACCGATGAAAAAGGCGTGATCCAGATTTTCAACGTCGGCGCCGAACGCATGCTGGGTTATTCCGCTGGCGAGGTGCTGAACCAGATCACGCCGGCCGACATTTCCGACCCGCAGGAAGTCATCGTTCGTGCTGAAGCACTGAGCGTTGAACTCGGCACGCCGATCACCCCCGGGTTCGAGGCGCTGGTGTTCAAGGCTTCGCGCGGCATCGAGGACATCTACGAGCTGACCTACATCCGCAAGGACGGCAGCCGCTTTCCGGCGATTGTCTCGGTCACGGCGCTGCGCGATGCGCAGGAAGCCATTATTGGCTACCTGCTGATCGGCACCGACAACACGGCGCGCAAGGAAGTCGAGGCGGCGCAGGTGGCGCTCGACCAGCGAACCACCGAACTGCTGCGCACCGAACACGCGCTGCGGCAATCGCAAAAGCTCGAAGCGCTGGGCCAGCTCACCGGCGGCGTGGCGCATGACTTCAACAACCTGCTGGCGGTCATCAGCTCCTCGGTCGAGTTGCTGCGCAGTGACAAGCTGCCGGTGGAGCGGCGTGGCCAGTACCTGGACCGGATTTTCGACACCGTCGGGCGCGCGGCCAAGCTCACCAGCCAGCTGCTGGCCTTTGCCCGGCAACAGCCCTTGAGCCCCGAAGTGTTCAATGTGGACCAGCATGTGCAGGGCGTGATCGATCTGGTGCGCCCGCTGATGGGGGCGCAGGTGCAGATTCACCTGGAGCCGTGTGGCGCAGAAGACAGCTGCTTCGCCGAGGCGGACATCAACCAGTTTGAAACGGCACTGGTGAACCTGGCCCTCAACGCGCGCGACGCCATGAATGGCAACGGCCAGCTCACCATCAAGGTGAAAAAGGTTGACAACGTGCCAGCAGGTTCTGGCCGTGACCTGCGACCCGGCGATTTCGTCGCCATTTCAGTCACCGACACGGGCTGCGGCATTGCAGCCGAAAACCTGGAGGCGATTTTCGAGCCCTTCTACACCACCAAGGAAGTGGGCAAGGGCACCGGCCTGGGCCTGAGCCAGGTGTTTGGCTTTGCCAGGCAGTCGGGTGGCGAGGTCAAGGTCAGGAGCGAGGTGGACAGCGGTTCGGTGTTCACGCTTTTTCTGGCACGCGCCGAGCATGCCGATACCCCTGAAGCCGTGGCCGCCGCTGCTGAAAACAGCATCGAGTCCCGCAGCATCAGCGTGCTGGTGGTCGAGGACAACGAAATACTGGCGCAGATGACCTGCGAGATTCTCAACATCCTGGACTACCAGACGACTTGGGCAGCCAATGCCACGGCCGCGCTGGGTTTGCTGACCGAAGACGCCAGCCGCTTTGACCTGGTGTTTTCCGACGTGATCATGCCGGGCATGAGCGGCATTGAATTTGGCGAGCTGGTGCGCAAGCGCTACCCCGGCCTGCCGGTGGTGCTGGCCAGCGGCTACAACGAGGTCATGGCCGAGCGCGGCAGGCACGGCTTCGAGCTGATTCAAAAACCCTATGTTTCCGACACGCTGGTGCGGGTCTTTCGCAAGACCATGGCCGAGCACATGGCAGCCGGCCGCAAGGCGCCCTGACGCGCAGGCAGCCGGACAGTGTCTTACGCCGTTTTTTATTCCGGCAGCAAAGCAGGCTTACAGAAATTGCAACACCTGGAGCCAGGTAACTTTCTGGCCACATCATGAAAAAGATTTGTCAATCTCCGTCAAGCGGGTTGCACTGCACCAAGGCACGGAATCTTTATGCGAAAAACCACTCAAGCGCGCGTGTCTGTTGCGCAAGCAGCTATTCATTTCGCAGCAAATTAGCGGGCAATCAAGCTTGCCTGAATGTCTTTGGAATATGGCGAAGTTGTGGCCGGGCAACTCGCCGTTGTAGTGGCAAAGGCTGGCAATATAGGGCGCCGGATTCCAACGATCCCATTGCGTTGAAAAAATTTTTCCACCTGATGAACGATCACTTTGTTAACGGAGGCCGGTTTGACCGCTCCTCTTGATTCGCAGGCAGGGGATGCCTTGGGACAGCGCCCGGGCATGGCAAGCGGCCTTGGTGCGGGCGCAGCACAAGACCATAAAAAGCGCCGGCTGGTGGACGCGCTGATCGTGTTCGTCCTGGCCTGTCTGGTCGGCGTCGGCTGGCTTTCTTATCGAAACATGCATGCCATGACCGAGACTGCGCAGTGGGAAGCGCATACGCATGTGGTTATCCAGAAATTAAGCGATCTCATGTCCAGTCTCAAGGATGCGGAAACCGGACAGCGCGGCTTTCTTATCACGGGCAAGGCCGCTTATCTGGAGCCGTACCGCGCGAGTCTCCAGACATCCCCGGCTGTTCTGGCCGACTTGCGTCGCCTGACTTCGGACAATCCCGATCAGCAACGGCGGCTCGCCGCCCTCGCGCCACTGGTCGCGGCCAAGCTGGCGGAACTCAAGGACAGCATTGCGCTGCGTGAAACAAAAGGATTTACGGCCGCCACCGAAGCTGTTTTGATGGCGTCGGGCAAGCGCCTCATGGACCAGATTCGCAGGCTGGTGGTCGAGGCTCAAGCGCAGGAGGCGCAACTTCTGGAAAGCCGGGTTGCCGCAAAACAGGAAAACGCCCGCAGGACGACTCAATCCGTGTTGCTGGGCGGCTCCCTGGGCAGTCTCGCCTTGCTGCTGATGTTTATGGTCCTCCGCTGGGAACTGACCAGCCGCCGCCGTGCTGAAACGGCGCGGCAGACGAGCGAGGAGCGGTATCACCACTTGTTCAATTCGATTGATGAAGGCTTTTGCATCATCGACATGCTGTTCGATGTCCATCGAAAGCCCATTGACTACCGATTTTTAGAAGTCAACCCCGCGTTTGAAAGGCAGACGGGATTGCGCGACGCGGTGGGAAAGCGGGTACGCCAATTTCTTCCGGACCTGGAAGTGCATTGGTTTGAAACTTACGGCAAGGTCGCATTGACGGGCGAGTCGAATCGCTTTTCAAACCAGGCAAAAGGGCTGGACGACCGCTGGTTCGATGTCTATGCCTTTCGGTTTGGCGGACCGGGGAGTTCAAGGGTTGCGGTCCTTTTCAGCGACATCACCGAGCGGCTGCGGGCCCAGGAAGAAGTCCTGCGCCTTAACGCCAGCCTGGAAGAGCGCGTGCAGCAACGCACGGCCGAACTGCTGCGCGCCGAGAGCGCACTGCGCCAGGCGCAAAAGCTCGAAGCGCTGGGGCAGCTCACAGGCGGGGTGGCGCATGACTTCAACAACCTGCTTGCGGTGATCAGCGCCTCGGTCGAGTTGCTGCGCTTGGACAAACTTCCCGGGGCGCGGCGCAGCCACTACCTGGACCAGATTTTCGACACGGTCGGGCGGGCCGTCAAACTCACCAGCCAGTTGCTGTCCTTCGCCCGGCGGCAACCGCTGAATCCCGAGGTTTTCGACGTGGACCAGCAGGTGCAAAGCACGATCAACCTGGTGCGCCCCCTGATGGGCTCGCAGGTGCAGATCGATCTTGAGCCCTGCGGGGAAAATAGTTGTTTCGTCGAAGCGGACATCAGCCAGTTCGAAACCGCGCTGGTCAACCTGGCCGTCAACGCGCGCGACGCCATGAACGCCAAAGGCCAGTTCAGCATCCGGGTGCAGCGGGTCGATAATGTGCCGGCAGGCCCAGGCCGCGACCACCGGTCAGGCGATTTCGTGGCCATTTCGGTGGCCGACACGGGTTGCGGCATCGCGGCGGAAAAGCTCGAAGCGATATTCGAGCCCTTCTACACCACCAAGGAAGTGGGCAAGGGCACCGGCCTGGGGTTGAGCCAGGTATTTGGCTTTACCAAGCAGTCGGGCGGCGAAGTCGACGTGAAAAGCGAGCTGGGCGGCGGTTCGGTTTTCACCCTGTTCCTGGCACGCGCCGAGCGCCCGCGCTCCTCAGAAACGGAGCCGCTTGCCAAGCCGGAGGTCGAGGGACACGGCATGCACGTTCTGGTGGTGGAAGACAACGAAGTGCTGGGGCAAATGACGTGCAGGATTCTGAATACCCTGGCGTACCACACGACCTGGGCGGCCAACGCAGCGGCCGCGCTGGTGCTGCTGACCGAAGACGCCAGCCGCTTTGACCTGGTGTTTTCCGACGTGCTCATGCCGGGCATGAGCGGGATTGAATTTGGCGAGCTGGTGCGCCAGCGCTATCCTGGCCTGCCGGTGGTGCTCACCAGCGGTTACAACGCAGCCATGGCCGAGTACGGCACGAACGGCTTCGAGCTGATTCAAAAACCCTATGTCTCCGACACGCTGGTCCGGGTCTTTCGCAAGACGATGGCCGACCCCATGGCGGCCGGCCACAAGGCGCCCTGACGCGCAGAGCCTGCCGTGTTGCAACGGTGTCGGTGCGCGGGGCAAATGCCTGCCTGAGTCCTCAACGGTTTCCCAATGCTCTTTTTTTAATAGCTGCTTTCGCTCGTCCAGCATGCGCCATTGGCTGTTTTGATGTCGAATCAGCCACGCCGTTGTTCTGCCGCGCGGATCAACCCGGACAGGGGCAACAACGCCGCCCCGCCAGCCGGTGTACCCTCAACGCCCACCAACGCCATGAACCCACTTTCACCGCCCGCCCGCTCAGTTGCCGAACGGCCCGCAGCCCCGCCCCTGCGCTCGCTTTGGGCGGTGCTGTTCGCCCTGACCACTGCTTTTGCGATGAGCCAGGCCTACCGCACCGTCGCCACCCTGATGGCCGCGCCGCTGCAGGCCGAGTTTCACCTGGGCGCGCAGGCGCTGGGCTTGTTTGCCGGCGCTTTTCACTTTGCCTTTGGCGCGATGCAGCTGTTCATGGGCATCGGCATCGACCTGCATGGCGTGCGGCGCACCATGCTGACGGCGTTTCCAGTGGCGATTGCCGGCTCTGCCGTGTCGGCGCTGGCCACGTCGTATCCGATGCTGATTACCGGCCAGGTGCTGATCGGCATGGGCTGCGCGCCGGCTTTCCTAGTGTGCACCGTGTTCATTGCACGGCACCTGCCCGCCGACCGGTTCGCGGCGATTTCCGGGCTCACGCTGGGCCTGGGCGGCATCGGCATGCTGCTGACCGGCACGCCGCTGGCCTGGCTGATCGAGGCAACCTCGTGGCGCATGGGCTTCTGGGTGCTGGGCGCTGTCGCCCTGCTGGCCTGGGGATTGATTTATGTGCTGGTGCACGAACCGGCGCTGCCTGCCGCCACGGCGCAGGCCCGGGGAGCCCAAGGCCGGGAAACGCTGGGCCAGGCCATCGGCAAGTTCGGCGCATTGTTTTTGCTGCCGCACACGCTGGGCATCGTGCTGCTGGCGGCCGTGGGCTATGCGTCCTTCATCTCGCTGCGCGGCCTGTGGCTGGGGCCGATGCTGATGCAGCGCCACGGCTTTTCGCTGGTGCAGGCGGGCAACGTGGCGCTGGCGATGTCACTGACCTCACTGATCGGCGCGCCGCTGTTTGGCCGCTTTGATCCGGGCCCCAGGCACCGGCGCCGCTGGATTGTCGGCTTCACGCTGGTGCTGGCCGGCCTGTTTGCCGCGTTTGCGATGGGCCACAGCACGCTGGTGGATGTGGGCGGCCCCATCGTCATTGGCCTGCTGTCGGGCTACACGGTGCTGCAGTATGCCGACGTGCGCGCCGCCTACCCGCCTGAAATCACCGGCCGTGCCATGGCGGTGTTCACCATGGCGATGTTTCTGGGCGTGGCCGGCATGCAGTGGCTGACCGGCATCGTCGCGTCCGTCGCCCTGGCGCAGGGCATCGAGCCTTTTACCGCCGTGCTGGCGAGCATTGCCGCGCTGCTGGTGGCCGGCGCGCTGGCGTTCACGCTCTTGCCGGGGCCGGTGCACCGCGTCACGGCCTGAACCTTTATGCTACTAGTTTAATAGCTTAATTCACCTACTGATCGTGCGCAAACGGCTTGTTTGATCAAAAAATTCAGGCATTTCAGTATGCCCGCTGTCCCTGGCATCGAGTACGCATGACGCCTTCCCTTCAGGGTTGAAATGGGTCGGCACACAAGGGGCACAGTCGCAAAAATCCCCATCAGGGAGCCCTCGCCCCAACCCGCTGCCGGAGGGAGAGGGAGCCGGAAAGCAGCCTTGCCCAGCTCGGTCGCTGGAAACATTTTTCCCTCTGTCATTGCGGGCTCGACCCGCAATCCATTTGTGCGCAGTCAACCGCTCTGTAAATTCCAGGAGCTGACTGGCTTCGGATGGCTCCGGTGCAGTGGATTGCGGGGCAGGCCCGCAATGACAGAAAACAAAGGAATGCCTCGGGTCGAAGAAGCCCGCAGGTCACGAAAACCCGGCGGCCCGGCCTGAAAATCCAGCCTGCAACCCCGCCTCACTTCGGCCGGTACATCCTGAACAACTGCTCGGGGCCGATGCTGAAATAGTCGCCCGGCCCGCCGCCGCGCAGGATGTGTTCAGCACCCGCCGTGTCGTACACGCCGTCTTTCAGCAGGCGCTGCGCAATGTGCACCGCCACCACTTCGCCCAGCACCAGCCAGGTCGGTACTTGCACGCCATCGGCACCCTGGAGCTGGACGATCTGCGTGGTGCGGCATTCGAACGACACCGGGCTTTCCTGCACGCGCGGCACAGAAATCACCTGTGACGGCACCGGCGTCAAGCCTGCCAGCTCGAATTCATTGACCTCGGGCGGCACGGCGGCGCAACTCTGGTTCATGGCTTCGGCCAGCGGACGCGTTGCCAGGTTCCAGGCAAATTCGCCGGTCTGCTCGATGTTGCGCACCGTGTCCTTGTAGCCGACGCTGGAAAAGCCGACGATGGGCGGCGTGTAGTTGAAGGCGTTGAAAAAGCTGTAGGGCGCCAGGTTCAGGCCGCCGGCCGAACTGCGCGACGAAATCCAGCCGATGGGACGCGGCCCGACGATGGCGTTGAACGGGTCATGCGGCAGGCCGTGGCCGTTGCGTGGTTCGTAAAAGTGGATGGTGTCAGGCAAGGAAGGGCTCCGCAGTGGGGAAACAGGGTTCAGGGGCAGAACGCACCTTAACGCAAGCCGCCCGGCCTGCCTGTCGCCCTTGTGGCGCGCGGGCTAGCGGCGGTCCGGGCGGCCATCGCCGTCACGGTCCCGCCTGTGGCTGCGCTCCCCACGGTTGGGCACGTCATTGTTGTGGGGCCGGCGGTCCAGGCGGTTGCGAACGCCGTCACCGTCCCGGTCGCGGTCGAAGCGGTCTGGAATGCCGTCGCCGTCCCGGTCGCCGTGGCCACGACCCGGACGCGGCCCCGGCACGACAAGCACCGACGGAGGGAACGGACGGCTGTAGCCCCGTGGGTAGCCATAGCCGTAACCATCGGAGCGGTAAATCGTGCCGCCGCCCTGGATGTACACCGGCTGCTGGATCACCTGGGGCGCCGGTACGTCGTAGCCGTAGCTTCCATAGCCCGGCGACGGGTACACGGCGCAGCCGCTCAGGGTTGCAGCCGCGCAAAGCGCTAAAAATGTTTTCATGAAAGCTCTCCCGTCACATGCCCGCCATAAACGACAAGCCAATGCATTGTGGTCTGGCGACGTTTCGCAGCAATGCGAGTCTGTCAACAATGCATGTTTTGTCGTTACCAGATGTAGATTATTGCCGGGATAATAAACTCTTTATTGATAGCAATAAATGCTTATGTCTATTGCGCAAATCGCCTTTTTGATTCAAAACCCGTGCATGGCTGCCAACGCATTCGCCTGTTCAGTGGAACCGACCCGGCCGCAGCGCATCTGACAATGAAATAGTGGTGCAAAACCGCAGGCCACAGGCACCACAGTGCGGCGCTTGCACACCGCATGGCTCCCAAACACAAGGAAACGGATGAATCGCAGACGCATGCTGACACTCCCCGCCTGGCTGCTGGCGACCGGCGCGGCGGGTCCGGGCTTTTTCGTGGCGCACGCATCGGACCGGCCCGGCTACACCGTGTCCATCGGCCAGCTGGAGCAGGTCGTTGCCGAGCGGTTTCCGCTGCGTTACCCGGCCGGCGGGCTGCTGGACCTGACGCTGCTGACGCCGCGCCTGCGCCTGCTGCCGGAACTGAACCGGCTGGGCGCCGAGATGCCGGTCGAAGCCGCCGGTCCGGCGCTGGGCCGCCGCTACGGCGGCACGTTCGATCTGGATTTCGCGCTGCGTTATGAAGCGCGCGACCGCACCGTCCGGGCGCACCGGTTGCGCGTCAATACGCTGCGTTTTCCTGACCTGCCGCCGGGACCCTCGGCGCTGCTTGAGGTTTACGGACCCGCGCTGGCCGGGCAGGCCCTGGGCGAAGTCGTCTTGCACACCCTGCGCCCGCAGGACCTGGCGCTACCCGACGCCATGGGGCTGCAGCCCGGCAGCATCACCGTCACGCCACAGGGGCTGGCGGTCAGTTTCGTTGTCGCGCCGCCCCGCTGAAACCACCTGCCGCCCTGCATCCGGTCGCTTGCAATTGGAAACGCCGGTCTGCTGACCCACGCTGATACTCGCGCCATTTGAAGATGAAGGACCGCATGGCGACCAAGATGTATGTCAACCTGCCTGTCAAGGATCTTGACCAGTCGATCGACTTTTTCACGCGTCTTGGCTTTGCCTTTAACCCGCAGTTCACCGACAGCAACGCCACCTGCATGATCGTTGGCCCCGACAGCTTCGTGATGCTGCTGGTCGAAAGTTTCTTCAAGACCTTCACGTCCAAGAAAATCTGCGATGCCCGCCGGCAAACCGAAGTGCTGATCTGCCTGTCCTGCGACAGCCGGGAACAGGTGAGCGACATGGTCGGCCAGGCCATTGCCTCAGGCGGCACGACGCCCCATCCGCCACAAGACCATGGCTTCATGTACCAGCATGGCTTTCAGGACCTGGACGGTCATTTGTGGGAACTCATGTACGTCGATGCCGTCGCCATTTCACCGTCTGATTCCGCGCTGTCCTGAACGCAAAAGCAAGCTGCCCATCGGGGCCGACACAAAGCACAAGACCATGGCTGCCGCGCTGACGGTCATGAACGGAAACAGTTTTGACAACCTGTGCACGAAACGCACGGCGTCGATGGCCAACGGCAGGCTATCGGGCTGCGGCAAAAGTCAAAAAACACAGTGCCTCCGGATTGAAAGCCATGTCCCGCAAAACGCTGCCGACACCGCATGCCAGGCAAGGCGCGGTGGCCACGCCAGCCAAAAAGCAAGCAAGCCAGCCTGCGCGCGCGATACGCGCCTTAAATCCCTTGCAAACCACAGTCGGTGCATGACCAGGAATCAAAATCCAGTTACTTTTGCAACAAGACGTGAAGCCAGAAACGGTTTTATGGCAAATAATGCAGTGCTGGCAGGTTTCGATTCTTTTCAGGCAAGGGCACGCACATGGACTCCGCAAGTTTTACCGTCTTGATCGCCGTCACCGGCCTGGCTGGAGGCGCGGTGTTGTGCTGGCTGCTCATGCGTGGCCGCAGCACCGCCCCAACACCGCAGGCCATGCTGCAGCAGGCAGAACTGGCGCAGGCCAAGGGCCGCATCCGCCAACTGGATGACGAACGCAAGCTGGCCATCAAGAACTACGAAGACCTCAAGCACGAAACCGCCCGGGCGCGCAGCGTGACCAATGCGGTCAGGAAAGACACCGTGCTCCCGGCCGAACATGAAGCTCAGATCGCGGCCCTGCAGGTGCAACTGGTCGTGTTGCAAGCGCAGGAACAGGCCAGCCGCGCCGATGCCGCCCAGGCCAGGTCCGAAGCCATGGCTCAGCAAACCCAGGCCAAAGACTATTTCCGCTCGCTGGAAAAAAACCAGCAAACCGCCGCCATCAGCGCCCAAGCGCTCAAGCGGGAGACCGACCAGCTGCGCCAAGCGCTGGACATGGCCCAGAAAGAGCAGGCCCTCGCCGCCCAAAAGGCCGCTCAGGTGCCCGCACTGCAAGCCCAACTGGCCGCACTGCAAAGCCAGAACCAAAACACGATCAACCAACAATCGGCAGAATCCGTCGAAGCCTTGAAGCGCATCCAGGCCCGTGTGCTGACGCTGGAGCAGGAAAACGCCACCCTCAAACTCAGCACTGCCGCCTTGGCCGCGCCTGCACTGTCAGCCCGTCCAGCCGCTGCATCGACCCTGCAAGCCACGCAATTGCCGGCGCTGGAAGAACAGGTGCTGGCACTGCAAAATCTGGAAAAAGCCATCAAGAAAGAGTTTTTGCTACTGACTGAAATCCAGCGCAACGTGACGCTGACGTCTGCCACGCGCCACGAGTTCCTCGACAGCGCCGAGTCACACACCACCGGCAACGCGAAGACTGCCTGAAGCCGGGCTGTTGGGCCAACGGCAACGCCCGACAGCTATTGGCCCTGGCACACCAGCCCTGCCGCGCCCGGCGCGCTGGGGGCACTTCCCCTGCACTGTTTCGATGAACACCACATACATGAAGCAGCCCCGCTTTCATGGACGCCGTTCAGCCCTGCGCCTGACGCGCATCAATCTGAAACCGCAGTTTCCGCGCGTGCAGCCTTTGACCACGGCGGCCAAGCCCCGCAACCCACTACACCACCACCACGCGCGAATGCCCGACGCCGCCGCCCTTCTCGACCCGAATCTGCGCGGGAATGCGCTCTTTCAGGCTTTCGACATGGCTGATGACGCCAATCATCTTGCCGCTGGCGTTCAGCGTGTCGAGCGCATTGAGCGCGATTTCCAGCGTGTCGCCGTCGAGCGTTCCAAAGCCTTCGTCCAAAAACAGTGAGTCGATGGACGTCTTGTTGCTGACCAGGTCAGACAGCGCCAGGGCCAGCGCCAAGCTGACCAGAAAGCTCTCGCCCCCTGACAGCGTGCGCGTGTCGCGCGCCACCTCGCCCTGCCAGGCATCGACGATGTCGAGTTCCAGTTCGCCCGTAGCCTTGCGGCGCAGCAGGTAGCGGCCATGCAGGCGCGCGAGATGGCGATTGGCAAGCAGCAACAAATGGTCGAGCGTCAGCCCTTGCGCAAACTTGCGGTATTTGTCGCCACGGGCCGAACCAATCAGGCCGTCCAGCCGTTGCCAGAGGTCGGTTTCTGCCGTTTGCAACCTGATTTCTTCATACAGGGCTTGCTGGCTTTCACGGCGCTTCGTGTCGCTGGCCAGCTCTTCACGCCGGGCACCGACTTGTTCGCTGAGCATGTTGCGCTGCGTTTCCAGCGCGGCCAGCGCTGTCACGATTTCCTCCAGTTGCAATGGCGTGAGCGCTTGCGCAGCCACCCGCGCTTGTTTGCCTTGCGCTTCGCGCAACAGCACATCGGCCTGCTGCCTGGCAGTGTGCAGCGCTTCCTTCAATTGCGTCAGCCGCTGGCGTTCTTCAGGCGGCAACAATGCGGCAATGTAAGCGGCCAGGCCGGCAAACGGGCTGGTGGCCAGTCCCGCTTGCCACGTCGCGGCCGCTTCGGTCGATGTCAGGCGCTGCCGGACGAGGTCGGCATCGACCTGGGTTTTTTGGCCTTGCAGTGCGGCCATCGTTTGCTGCAGGCGGCTGACTTCCCTGGCGCACAGCGCCAGGGCGGCGGGCAAGTCATCGGCGACACCGAAGGGAAAATCGGCCAACGGCGTGGCCTGTTCGCCAGCGCTGGCGCGCAAACTTTCCCATTGCGCTTGCCACAAGCCAGCTTTTTCCTGCGCGGCTTCGCACTGGCTTTGCTGGCGCGTCAGGGTTTGCGCAAGGGTTTGCAGTTGGGTCTGAGTCGATTGCCAGTCTTGCCATTCGTTTTCACGCTGCTGCAACCACGGTGCGGGTTCTGGCGGCATGCTGAAACCGGCTTCGTCCAGCGAGGCGGTCAGGCCCATTTCCAGTTCGGACAGTTCCAGCTGACGCGCTTGCGCGGTTGCCCGCAGTTCGGCTTGCCGTTCCTGTCCGGTCGTTATCGTTTGCTGCAACAGGGCTAACGCGTTCCGTGCGGTTTGCAAGCCGTGGGCTTGGGCGTGGCAGGCTTGCCGAGCGCGGTTGACGGCCTCTTCGCCCTGCTCTGCGGCCTCTACTTGTCGGGCGAGCCCGGCCAGCGCCTGCTCAATGGCTTCGCGCCGGGCGCGCAGGCCAGAAGCATCTTGCCAGTCGCTTGCACCGGGCAGCGGTTCACAGGGGCTGGGGCTGATCAGCGCCACCTGTTCGCGCCATTGCGTCTGGCTGTCGGCGATATCGTGGGTATTTTTTTCTTGCTGGATCAGCCAGCCGGCTTGCGTGGCGCGGCTGGCGGCCAGCGCATCTCTTGCATCCTGGCCTTGCGTAACCAGGGCATCCAAAGCGGCCTGCTTTTCCTTCAAGGCTGCTTCTGTCAAAGAAACATCCAGCGCCTGGTACTCGGCAATGGCGGGATGCGCCTGTGCGCCGCACAGCGGGCAAGGATCCCCCGGCTGCAGCGCCCGGCGATGATCTTCCAATTTCTTGATGAGGTTCTCTTGATGTAGCAGCTTTTGCTTGTCTTGCACCTGCGCTTTCATGTCCTTATGCTGTTCGAGCAAGGCAAGCCGTGTTTTTTCTTGCTGGTCGATCTTGATCTGGCAGTCTTGCAGCTGCGTTGCCCGCGTGGTTTGCTGGCCAGCCAGTTCACGGCATTGCCGCGCCAAGGTTTCCAGCTGCTGCCAATGGTTCAGGCGGTTCTGGCCGGATTGCGCCTGCTGGCGCAATCCGGCCGGCGTTTGCCCGGCCAGTCGCTGGGTTTGTGCTGCCTCGGCCTGCTGGTGCGCGGTGTCGGCGTCGGTGCTGGCCTGTTCGGCGGTAGTCACCGCCGCGTTGCGGGTGACGAGCTGGCGGCTGCGCTCGGCCTGTTCGTCATCCAGTTTTTTCGCGGCCAATTGCTGCGCAGCCGCGGCCTGCTGCAGCTTTTGGCGTTGGTCAAACTGTTGCCGCCAGGCACCCAGGTGCGCGCCCAGCTTGGCGCGTTGCGGATGAGCGGCGCAAAAGTCGTCAAGCTGCTGGCGCTTTTGCACTGTCAGTGCCAATTGCGCCTGCGCCTGTTCGGCGATGCGGCTGGCGATGGCGTGGGCGCTGTGATGCTGCTGGTCATGCGCGGCCTGCTGGCTTTCGTGCTCGCCGTGCAGCGCCTGCAGCCTGGTTTCGCTGGTGCTGCAGGCGATTTCAGCGTGTTGCCACGCCTGATGCAGCGGTTGCAACGCCTGCGCCGGTTCGCTGTCGGCCAAGCGGCGCAATTCCGGGGCGGCGGCTTCGAGCGCGGCGTCGGCTGCCCTGCGGTTTTGTTCAGCCGCTTGGGCGTCCTGTTCGCTCTGCGCCAAGTCGAGCCGCCACTGCCGTTGGGCCTGCGTGTTCTGGTGCTGGCGTTGCACGTCGCCCAGTTGGGTGCCAAGGCGAATCACCTCGTTCTGCATGGCTTCGCGCGCCTCGGCTGACAACAGCTCCATGCCCTGCGCGCGTGCCTTGAGCTGGTCCAGCTGCTGCCGGGCGTCGCGCGCCTGCTCAAACACTTTTCTGGAAATATCGCCGTAGATTTCGGTGCCGGTCAGCTCTTCCAGCAGTTCGGCCCGCTCGTTCGCGCTGGCGTTCAGGAACGCCGCGAAACCGCCTTGCGCCAGCAGCATGGACTTGGTGAAGCGCGGGAAGTCAAGGCCGGTAATGGACGCAATGAGTTTGAGCTTTTCGCCGCTTTTATCACTGAGGATGGTGCCGTCGCCAGTCGCCAGTTCGACTCTTGGCGCTTGCAGCGCGCCACCCACTTTGTCGCGGGCGCAGCGCTGGCTCCAGAAGGCGCGGTAAACGATGCCCTTGACCTCGAATTCCACCTCCGCCAGGCAGTCAGCGGTGTGGCGCGTCATGATGTCGTTGGCTGAGGCCGAGATGCTTTTGAGTCGCGGTGTCTCGTGGTACAGCGCCAGGCATATGGCGTCGAGCAATGTCGATTTGCCCGCGCCGGTCGGGCCGGTGATGGCAAACAGGCCGTTGTCCACAAACGGAGCCTGGGTGAAATCGATTTTCCATTCGCCCTTGAGCGAATTGAGGTTTTTAAGGCGAAGGCTGAGGATTTTCATGCGTCGCTTTCCTGCAAACCGGTGACGATGGCGCGGTAGCGTTCACGCAGGGCCAGTTGCAAATCTGGCGTCAGTTCTTCTTGCGACAGGCGGCGGTCAAACACATCGTGCGGGCTCAACTCGTCCAGGGTTTCGCTGGCCTGGGCGGCCAGCCGGGCGGCTTCGTTGCCGCGTTGGCGGCGAATGCGCAGCACCTCGACCGGCAGTCCGGCGGTCAGTGCTTCAATGCGCACCGGCAAGTCGGCCAGATAGTCGTCTTCAACCACCGTCACCTCCAGCCAAACCGGGCGTTCGGGCGTGCCGTCGGCGGCGGCAGTGCGAATCGCTTCGGCCAGCGTGGCCAGGTTGCCTGTGACCGAAGCCAGCGCCTGAAAACGCGGCACGGGCAAGGACGTGATGGCGTGCAGGCCGCTGGCGTCCAGGTCCACCAGCAACACCTGTTTTTGCTGGCCCGCCTCGTCAAAACTGAGCGGAATCGGCGAGCCGCAATAGCGGATATGGTCCAGCCCACCGACAGATTGCGGCTGATGGATATGGCCCAGCGCGATGTAGTCGACCGGCGGAAAGGCGCTGGTCGGAAAGGCGTTCAACGCGCCGACATAGATTTCGCGCACCGACTCGCTGGTGCTGGCGCCCACAGTCGTCAGGTGGCCGGTGGCAATCAGCGGCAGCTTGCGGCCCAGTTCGCGCTCCAGCGCAGTGCGGCGGGCGCTGGCGGCATCGAACACGGCGCGGTAATGCGCCTGAATCGCCAGCTGCAAGGCGTGCTGCTTGTCGTCGGCGCTTTGCCCGGCCTGGCTTTGCAGCACATCGCGCGGGCGAATGAAGGGAATGGCGCAGACGACGCAGCCGGCTTCGCCTTGCACGCCCGGCGCGCCGCGTTGCGGCAACACCACGACTTGTGCCTCCGATTGTCCGGCTGCGGCGACGACCGTGGAACTCAGGCAGGCCAGCAGCGCCCGGCTTTCGCCCAGTGTGGCCACCGAGTCATGGTTGCCGCCGAGCAGCAGCAAAGCCGCGCCAGCCCCGTGCAGGCGCACCACCAGCTGGCTGTACAACTCGCGTGCATAGCTGGGCGGCGTGCCGGTGTCGAAGATATCGCCTGCAACCAGCACCGCATCGACCGCATGCGCCTCGACCTGCAGCAGCAACCAGTCAATCAAGGCCTGGTGTTCGGCCTGACGACTCTTGCCCATGAAATGCTGGCCAAGATGCCAGTCCGAAGTGTGAAGGAGGCGCATGGGTGAAAAAGTAGTAGAAAGATTCGGGCTGGCTTACAGGGTCATTTGTCAGCAAGTTCAACCGCGTTGGCTGCGCAGTTCCCTGAGCAGGTTGACGTTTTTCCTGAGGTCGGCATCGCCAATGGCGGCACCACTTTTGAAAACCTGCCGGGGTTTCGCGAAGGCGCGGCGCAAGGGAAGTATCTGGCTTGTCTGCACGACCCTGAGGGCGAAAAGATCTGCACATGCACATGCACATGCACATGCACATGCACATGCACAGGCCCGCCTGACAGGACGGGCTCGGGCGCGAGAGGGCGCGTCCTGCAGGCATGGCCCGCCGTGGACACAGGCCGCAACCCGCTTTTTTTACTGCTTCTTGCGGCAGTCAAACGCGCCTTCGTCCCGCACGGCGTCGTCCACGTCAATAAACCGCCACCTGGCATTGCCTGCCGACAGCGACAAACGCATCACGCCAAAGGTTTCCAACTGCTTCTGGCTGCCCGCACGCACCGTGGCGTGCGCGTAAGTTTCTGCACCACCGGTGCCCACTACAAATGAGCGCATGCCGCCGGTGGCGGACAGGGTGCCGTCTGCGGTCATGGGGGCAAAGCGCTCGTATTGGTGCTCGTGGGATTGCAGCACCACATCGGCCTTGGCCTTGTCCAGGATGTCCCACATCGCGGTCATTTTGGTGTTGTCACCATCGGGGGCCGAGGTGAACCGGGCGTGGTGCCAGGCCGCCGCCACGCAGGGCTGCGCGCTGGCCAGTTCCTGCCTGAGCCACTGTGCTTGAACTGAAGCGGCTGTCGCATCGATGTTGCTGTTCAGCGCAAACACAGTCCAGCCGTTTTGGTCAATCCGGTAGTAACCGGTGCGCTTGCCATCGGGGTTGGCCTTGGCACCAAAATAACCGAAGTAATCGTTGCTGTCGCCACCTTCATAGTCGTGGTTGCCTGGAATCGCGAAGGTTTTGGCGATAAACCGGCCCCAGGTTTTTTCATAGCAATCGGTGTAGCCAAGGTTGGAGCCGGCCACAAAATAGGCATTGTCGCCAAGCGTCAGCACGTTGGAATTGCTGCCGGCGTCAGCCAGTTGCCGCTCGACCAGCTTGGCTGTCTTTTCGGCAGCCGTGTCGCGCGGAGGCCGCAAAAAACACTGCGCAATATCGCCTGCAGTCATCAGTTCCCACGGTGTCGTGGGGTTGGCCTGCAAGACCGTAGGCGTGGCGCCGCCACCGTCGCCCCCGCCACAAGCCACCACCGCCGCGCCGACAAGCACGGCCAGCAAACCGGATCGAACTGAGCGAATGACTTGCGTGGTGCCCGGCCAAAAGTTCTTGCGCATACCGTTGTCTTTCTCATTGACTGCATGTTGGACCTCGCATATTAACTGGCGGGTCCAGCCAATCCCGCTGCACCAGCGCGCCCATGCCCACCTCTGCATTCCGGATGGGCCGTGCCGATACCGAGACAACGAAAACCCTGAGTGGCGCAAGCAGCCAGTGCGAGCGAGGAGTGCGAAATGCACCGGCGGCTCGCTTGTCAAGCGCGGGACGGAAAGCGCTGGCCATTGCCACTACCATCTTATGAATATATTTCGCCCAATTTTGGGTTTTAAAGGAGCAAGCAATGTTCAGTCATGTGATGTTGGGTGTGAATGATCTGGAAGTTTCAAGGAAGTTTTACGACGCGCTGCTGGGCACGCTGGGGATTGCCCCGGGGGTTGCCAACAAGAACCGCTATTTCTACCGCAGCCCTGCAGGCACGTTTGCCATCACAACGCCCATCAATGGCGAGCCCGCGACACACGGCAATGGCAGCACCATCGGGTTTGACATGGCTTCGCCGGAACAAGGTGACGCGTTCCACGCCGCCGGCATCGCCAATGGCGGCACGGATTGTGAAGAGCCACCGGGGTTTCGGGATGGCGCAGTTGGCAGGATCTACCTGGCTTATCTGCGCGACCCTGACGGCAACAAGCTCTGCGCGTTGCACCGCCCGGCCAAATAAGCCAGGCGGCAACCGCTCAGGGCTTCGTGCCCCAGACTTCGGCAACGCGGCTGTCTCTGCCGCATGTCAGGCGGTAATAGTTGTAGCGCAGCGGGTTCTTCTTGTAGTAGCTCTGGTGGTAGTCCTCGGCCAGGTAAAAGGCCGATTCCGGTGCAATCTCGGTATGGATTTCCTTTAGCACGCCGGACTTCAAAATAGCCGCCTTGCTGGCTTCGATCACTGCTTTTTGTGCCGGGCTGTTGTAGTAGATGGCGCTTCGGTATTGGTCGCCGACATCGCAAAATTGCCGGTCCTTCACGGTCGGGTCAATGTGGCGCCAGAAGAAGTCGAGCAACACCGGGTAGCTGACGACACGCGGGTCATAGGTCAGGCGAACCGCCTCGGTGTGGCCGGTGCCGCCCGCGCTGACCGTCTGATAGGTGGGATTGGCAGTCTTGCCGCCCGTGTAGCCCGATTCGGCGGCGATCACACCGGGCAGTTTTTCAAAGTCGGCTTCCACGCACCAGAAGCAGCCACCGGCAAAGATAGCCGTGGCGGTCTGGCCTGCTGCGGCTGGCGCCGCGGAAGTCTGCGCGCCGGCCTGGCCGATCAGCAGGGAAAGGGCCACGGTGGCCAGCGATTGAAGCCAGGTTTTCATGTGCGTAACTCCGGAAGTTTTTCGCCTGCGGGAATGAATTGAAGCGCAACGCCGTTGTTGCAATAGCGCAAACCGGTGGGTTGCGGGCCGTCCTTGAACAGGTGGCCCTGGTGGCCATCGCAGCGGGCGCAGTGGTATTCGGTGCGTGGCCAGATCATGCTGAAATCACGGCGTGTCTCGACCGCTTCGGGAATCACATTGAAAAAGCTCGGCCAGCCGGTGCCGCTGTCGAATTTAAGTTCGCTCTTGAACAAAGGCAAATTGCAGGCAAAGCAGACATAGGTTCCGGCACGCTTTTCGTCGTTCAGCGGACTGCTGCCAGCGCGCTCGGTGCCGTCCTTGAACAGCACGGCGTAGTTGGCGGCGGGCAACTGTTGCTGCCAATCGGATTTGGATTTCATGAGTTTGGTCATTGCCATGGAAAGCTTGCTTTGGGATAACACGGCCCAACCCAGACCAGCCCGGGCTAAGCCTTGCAGGATTTTGCGACGTTTCATGTTGACTCCTGTGACGTGGTGATGGGAAGTAACCCAAAATAACAGACCTGTCACGTCAGTTGGCTTCACACGATTTTCTTACCCGTCATGAACATCCCTGGGGAAGCCGAACTGTCTGACAGCGCGAATTCATCGTGATTTACCAGTCTACGCAGTATGGCCCTGTGGTGGCGTGGTGCGTGCCAACAACCCGTTTGGCCACCGAGCCATTTGCAGCCCATCAGCTTGGGGATCGAAGCGCGCCAGCAGACCGGAATGTGCGGTGGGGCGGTGGGGCGGCGCGGCTTGCCGGCGGCCTTGCTGCGCTAGACTTCTGCCCATGCCCCACGCCGTTTCCCGCCTGCGCACTGCGCGACTGGCGCGCAGTTCCAAACCTTTTCTGGCCCGTGGCGGGCCGCGCGGCGAGCGCTGCGCCGGTTGCCGCCTGATTCACAGCCACTGCCTGTGCGCCCTGCGCCCGGAACTGCCCACGCGCGCCGGGGTGTGCCTGCTCATGGCCGACATCGAGCCGCTCAAGCCGAGCAACACCGGCTGGCTGATTGCCGATGTGGTGGCCGACACCTTTGCCTTTGGCTGGGCGCGCACCGAGGTCGACCCCGCGCTGCTGGCGCTGCTGGCCGACCCGCAGTGGCAGCCTTACCTGGTGTTTCCGGGTGAATTCGTGGCGGGCGGGCGTGTGGTGTCACAGCTGCAATCGGCCGATCCGCCTGACGGCAAGCGGCCGCTGTTTGTTCTTCTGGATGCGACCTGGCCCGAAGCGCGCAAAATGTTTCGCAAGAGTCCCTACCTCGACCACTTGCCGGTGCTCAGCTTGCAAGGCGAGCAGCTTTCGCGCTACCGGCTGCGCCGCGCCAAGCGCGCAGACCATTTTTGCACCTCGGAAGTCGCTGGTCTGTGCCTGGAACTGGCCGGCGAGACGCATGCAGCACAGACGCTGGAGGCCTACCTGGATGTGTTCACCGGCCATTACCTGAACGCCCGCCAGCAATTGCCCGTGGACGCGGATGACACGGCACACCAGCGATTGCGCAGCCTGCGCTTGCCAGGCGGCAGCGGCGCTGCTGCCTGACGACAAGTTGGCGTCGGCGACAATCGTCCCCTACCCCAAGGCAACCTCGCCTCACCAGAAAAGCAGCCACACCATGACCGAAGACCTGAACCGAAAAAACGAACTGAAGAAGATGGCGCTGTGCGAATCGTGCGCCGGCATCCAGCGCAACTGGCGCAAGGCACCGGGCCATCCCGAACTGGTGCAGGGCGGCAACCGCCAGGAAAAGCGCGGCGCCAGTCTGGTCACCCTCACCAGCTACCGCTGCGACCGCTGCGGCACAGCTTGGGAGTACGAGAACAACCGCGCCAACCAGCAAGCCGGCTGGTCGGTGGTGGGGCGCTAATCCACGCTGCCAGCTCGGTTGCGCCAAAAAGTGCACAACCCACCTTGAATTTTCAGAAAAAAAGCACAAAGCGCCAAAGCGCATATATACCGCCTGACGGCTGTTTTTTTCCCGTGACTGATCCACCTGCGTTTCCAGGGTGGACTTGCGATGCGCCGCTATAGGCCAATGGCCTTCAGGCCAAAATGCGGGCTCCCGTGGGGCCTTCGTCCTGCGTTCATCCTCCAGGAACACGAATGAACGATCTTGCCGCCTTTCCCGTGACACAAAAATGGCCCGCCCTTCACCCTGACCGGCTTCAGCTGTATTCACTGCCCACGCCCAACGGCGTGAAGGCGTCGATCATGCTGGAAGAAATCAAGCTCCCCTACGAAGTGCACCTGGTCAGCTTTGAAACGCAGGACCAGATGACGCCAGAGTTCCTGTCGCTCAGCCCGAACAACAAGATTCCGGCAATCCTGGACCCGAACGGTCCGGGCGGCAAGCCGCTGGCGCTGTTCGAGTCGGGCGCCATCCTGCTTTATCTGGCCGACAAGACCGGCCTGTTCATGGCGCAGGACGCGGCCGGGCGCTACGAAACGATCCAGTGGCTGATGTTCCAGATGGGCGGCATCGGCCCGATGTTTGGCCAGCTGGGATTTTTCAGCAAGTTTGCCGGCAAGGACTACGAAGACAAGCGCCCGCGCGATCGCTACGTGGCCGAAGCGCGCCGCCTGCTCGGCGTGCTGGACCGGCGCCTGGAAGGCCGCGACTGGATCATGGGCGCGCACTACAGCATTGCCGACATCGCCACCTTTCCCTGGATTCGCAACCTGATTGGCTTCTACGAGGCCGGGGAACTGGTGGGCTTCGACGATTTCACACAGGTCAAGCGGGTGCTGGCGGCTTTCGGGGAGCGGCCGGCGGTGGTCAAGGGACTGGGCATTCCAAAACGGCCCTGAAGCTGAAGCGCAGAATCCGAAAGGCGGGGCTCCTGCCCTGCCCGGCTCACGCCTCGGGTTTGGTCCAGGTGAACACGCGGACTGGCGGCACGTTGGCGATTTCCCACTTCTTTTCGGGCGTGCCAAGGTAAGGCGACATGAAACCGGAAACATGCGCGCGCACCTGGTAGGCAACAAAGCGTCCGCCAGGACGAAGCACTCGGGCCACGCTGGACGCCACGCGGTCCGAAACCCCGGCCGGCATGGTGGAAAACGGAATGCCCGAGATGATGGCATCGGGCGCAGGCAGCCAGCGCGCTTTCAAGAACTCGTCAAGGCGCTCTGCACTGCCTAGTTCCAGGCTGAAACGCGGGTCGTGAATGGACGCATGCAGGCGATGGTGAAACTCAGTGTCCAGCTCGATGGCCAGCAGCTGCGCGGTGGGCATCATGGCGCGCAAAAACGCAGAGGTCGTTCCGCCGGTGCCCGGCCCCAGTTCAACCACCATGCGCGCGTCGCTGATGCGCGCACTGCGCACCAGGCGCTGCTCCAGCTGTCGTGAACTCGGGATGATGGAGCCGACCTGGGCCGGATTTCGCACAAAGCCGCGAAGGAACTGGAAACTGTCCCGCAATTGGGCAAAGGCCGGACTGACGCAAGGTACGGCGACCTGGCCTGCCTGCCCTTCAACGCGTTGCTGGTTCATGGTGCAAATCCTGTCCTGGCGGTGGTGTTTTGAGTCGGTGCTGCGTTGTGATGCACAAGCTGCCTCTTTGAAGCGTCGCAGCAGCGCTGTCGTCTGCTTTTATTCTGAAGCAGCCGCATGCTGGCGTTTGTCAGACGCTGCCTTGTCAGCATGGGTAGATTTACCCTCCTGCGCGCCGGCTCATCGGCTAGCAAGTCAGGATAAGCGTCAGGGCGAAGAAGATTTTTTGCTACTTTTTAAATAGCATTAAACTTATGCTGGTTGTGCGCCATTGCCTTTTTTGATGAAATTTTTATTTATCCGATCTGAACTTTTGGCTAAAACAGAGCGCACCTGCACCGCAGTCGGGTTTCGGACTACAAGCCGGACATTGCAGGCACGCTAAGCTAGAGCTTCCGGCGACATCAATGTAATTTTTTACTTTTTTTCCATGAAGCTCAAAGCTGCCTGTTCCATCAGCGTGACCGCTGCCTCTGATTGCCCCATGGTGGCAATGCTGCGCCCACGCAGTGGCCAGACTCAGTGGGTCGTCAGCGAACGCTACGACCTCGACCCCTGGGTGCCAGTGGACGAGTTTGCCGACGGCTATGGCAACCTGTGCCAGCGTCTGGTCGTGCCGCAGGGGCAGATGCAGATCAACGTTGAAGTGGTGATGGAAGTCGAAGACCACATCGCGATTGCGCACGACGCGCCCAAGACCCCCATCACCGAACTGCCGGCCGATGTGCTGCACTATCTTCTGCAAAGCCGCTACTGCCCGTCGGACATGATGCAGGATCAGGCATTGACCGTGGTCGGACTGGCACTGCCCGGCTATGCGCAGGTCGAAGCGATACGCGCCTGGATTTACGACAACCTTGAATACCGCTATGGCGTCAGCACGGCAAGCACTGATGCACTCGACACGCTGGAGCATGGTGCAGGCGTGTGCCGTGATTTTTCGCATGTGGGCATCGGCCTGTGCCGCAGCCTGCAGATTCCGGCGCGCATGGTGGTCGGCTACCTGTACGGGCTCAAACCGATGGACCTGCATGCGTGGTTCGAGGCATTTGTCGGCGGACGCTGGTACACCTTTGACGCCACGCAGGACGCACCGCGCGGCGGCCGCATCGTGCTGGGCTATGGCCATGACGCGGCCGATGTGGCGTTTATCTCGGACTATGGGCTGCAGCCGCTGCAGCTTGACGACATGCAGGTCGAGGTGACGGCGGTTGAAGGCCTGGCGAATGACCAATCGAATCAATCCGGCAGCGCGGCTTTGAAGTAATGTGATTTCTGGTACTTGATGCGTGTTGCAGGCTGTAGCGTTTCCAAAGCACTGGTGCCAGTACAAAACGATACAAAAACGCCCGTTCAGGAACGGGAATTTTTATTTGATGACGTCGGAACAGCGCCCGACGGTGTGAGGCCCGTTATTCGTTATTGCGTGACGCAGGCATAGCTCGGGGCCACGTTGATGTCACCTGCGCCTTTGTACTTTGCCCAGGACGGGTAGTCACACAGCGGCCGGGTTCGGCCCGGAACGCCGGCCGTGTCGGCCACCACCTGATTTGGCGGAGCCGCACCCTTTTCAACCCAGTTTTCAAGCGTGGTCAACGAGTCCCAGGACGCATTGAACACACTGCTGACGGCATGCCCGTAACCGGGAATCTCGTAATACCGGGCAAAGCTGTCAACCTTGGCCGCCCCCATGGTGTTGCGGATGCGGTCCCAGTACTGCTCGGTCGCCCTGGTGCTGACAAGCGCATCATGCGATCCGTGCGCCATCAGGATCTTGCCACCTTTGGCCTGGAAGGCCGACAAGTCGGACTTGTTGAGGTCCTGGATGCCTGTCAGTTCGACAATCCGCGCTTGCAGGCTGCCGGGATTTTGCGGGTCCAGGCTCAAGGAGTTGAAAGTCGGATCGCGTGTCACGAAAAACCGCACCCACTGGTCCCAGAAGGTGCTGCCGTAAGGTGGGCTGGTGGTCGCAGTGATCAAAGGCATGGGATTGGCAGGCTGCTCGGTTCCCAACGACAGCGTCAGAACGGTCGGCTGTAGCGGACTGGTGCCCGGAATTCCAAAATCGGTTCCCCAGGTGTTGAAGCCCGGGTAGGTGGTTTCACCGCTGGCCAGCGCATAGTTCAGGGCAAGTGGCGTGTTGGTGACATTGAACGCGGTGATCTGCGCATCGGACAGGCAGGTATCCCCGGTATCGGCACCACCAACGCAACGTATCGGCGTACCGTTCAGGGTTGCCGTGGCGGGGTCAAAGCTTGCATTGCAAGCTTTGACATTGCTGATCAGCCCGTCGGTGACGCCATCGAGCGCGTCACACGCGGCCAGCGACGCGTCATACAACACCTTGCGTTTGGCCCGGCTTGGGTAGGCGCCCGGCTTGGCAAGCTCCCTGGTGATGCGACCAAATTGCAGGTCCAGGCTGGCGGCATTCCAGGCGGGATACAAAACGATGGCACCGTCGAAATCCTGCGGCCAGTTCTGCACCGCAATCAAGGCTTCCCGTCCGCCCGTGGAACCGCCGGCAAAATAGGTCTTTTTCACGGTGTCGGCATAGCGCGCCTGGATGATCGTGATGGCGGCATCACGCGTTTTCTTCAACGCATCGGAAGAAAAGTTTTTCAGTGCCTCGTCGTTTGCGCCAAAGGTGCCGTCACGGCTGCCATTGGCATTGGCCTGGTGGCCAGAGTCGCTGCCAAAGGTGGCGTATCCGCGCGCAAGCGGCGTCGGCTTGTCGATCGGCCCGGCGGGAACGTTGCCAGCGCCGGTGGCAATGACGCCGTTGTATCCGCCACCCCCAAACATCATGGCCTTGCTGTTCCAATTCACAGGCAAATTCACCTGAAACTTGATTTTTGGTGCGTTGGTGTCCACCGGATTGATGTCGCCCAGCACCTTGCAATATTCCGCCACGGCTGCGACACCGGTCCCGGCTGCGGGAACCAGCACGGTGCTGGTCACGACAGCACCGGTCGTCGGCAAGCCAATCGAAGCGGCCGCAATGGTCAAGCCATTGAGTTCGGTGCAAGTCTTGGCGACCTGCGCCGGCGGCGGTGGCGCCGGGTTGTCGCTGCCGCCGCAGGCGCTCAGCGCCAGTATGGCAGCGGCCAGCGTGGTCAGTTTCAAAGTCGTGTTCTTGGATGCAATGGTCATGTCTCGCCTTCTTATGTTGAATTGTTCATTCACCTGCGCGCGACGCACACCTGTTTCTCAACAACTTCGGCTTGCAGCCAACTTGCCCTTCAGGGGTGCGGACCTTCAGCAGTCCGCAAAAATGCCGAGCAAACTGTTGAAGCCATTCGCATGATGGGCTGCAACATCGGGCGTTTCAATTCCGTATGACTACTTACCGGGGTAAGCGAGCTTGACGATTGCATAAAAAAATACGCGGTTGTCTCTGGCTTTGTTTCCTGAAAAGCCATCCCTGCCAGCGCACGGCTGACCTGCGGCAGTGGCGGTTGCCACCAGACAAAAAGAAGGCATGTTTGCCGTAAGGGGTCCGCGGATTCATTGCCCTTGCCTTGCGTGGCTTATGAAGTTCAGGCAAATTTGGCGCATGCTTATTCCGCCATTTCCCTCCCGTGGTGCAGACCGGCGCACCGCCTTGCGCCTGTCCGCACGCGCACTCGCCGCCCTGTCCGTAGCCGCGCCCTGGTGGGCAGGGGCGCTGGCCCAACCCGTGCGACCTGCGCCATCGCTGGCCCTGCCCATGACAGCCCCCATCAACACCCGACCGATTCCCTCAACCGGCGAAGCGCTGCCGGTCATTGGCTGCGGCGCCTCGCGGGCAAGCCGCTGCCCGGCTGGGCACCGGACATCGGCTGCACCAGCTGGGCGCAGGTGCTGCTGAAATTCGTGCTGAGCCACCCGGCCGTGACCTGCGCGATTCCAGGCACCGGCCGGTCCAGGCACAGGCAGGACAACCTGGCGGCAGGCCGGGGCGGCGTGCCCGATGCGGCATTCTGGCGCCAGCATGCGGATTCGCCGTAGGCGTGAGGGCTGACGACGCGCTATAAGCTATCGAATCAATAGCTGCTTGTGCTTACGCTGCTTGCGCAAAGGGCTGATTTCTCTGTTATCCATGCTTGCTGCGCCTGCTCGCCGTGTGTGCCCAACCCGAACAGACAAGTCGCTTCAGGTACACACCAGCCGCCGCCTGACCCGGGCCGGCACCTTCGCCGATTGACAGCCGGTTTTTTGCACCGGACGATTCAACCCATCGACCACTCCTTACTTCCAGGCCAGCCCCATGCCCCACACCCAAGCCAATCCCTTCCCGGCGCCCGTCGTCGTCCTGACCGGCGCCTCCAGCGGCATTGGCCACGCTGCTGCGCTGGCCTTTGCGCGTGCAGGCGCCAAGCTGGTGCTGGCCGCGCGCGGTCCCGAGGCGCTGGACAAGGTGGCGGCCGAATGCGCGCTGCTGGACGCGCAGGCGCTGGCCGTGCCGACCGACGTGACCGATGCCGACGCCATGCAGGCGCTGGCAGAGGCGGCCCTCCAGCGCTTTGGCCGCATCGACGTCTGGATCAACAACGTCGGCATCGGCGCCATCGGCGCGTTTGACGCCACGCCGATGGAAGCGCACGAGCGCGTGATCGCGGCCAACCTGCTGGGCCACATGAACGGCGCGCATGCAGTGCTGCCGCATTTTCGCCAGCGCGGGCGCGGCACGCTGATCAACATGATCTCGTCGGGCGGCTGGGTTCCGGCGCCGTATGCCGCGGCCTACACCGCCAGCAAGTTCGGGCTGCGCGGCTTTTCCGAGGCGCTGCGGGCCGAACTGGGCAACCTGCCCGATGTGCATGTCTGCGAGGTCTACCCGACATTTGTCGACACGCCGGGCCTGTTCCACGGCGCCAATTACACCGGCAAGCGCCTTCGCCCGCCGCCGCCGGTGCTGGACCCGCGCACGGTGGCCAAAGCGCTGGTGGCGCTGAGCCGGACGCCGCGCAACGTGACGGCGATTGGCAGCGTGGCGATCCCCGGGCGGCTGGCGCATGCCGTCGCGCCCGGGCTGACCGGCCGCCTTGCACGCTGGCTGACCGACCGGGCGCTCGAGCGCGCCGGCCCGGCGCCGGTCACCAACGGCAACTTGTTCGAGCCGTCGCGTGTGCACACCATCGACGGCGGCCACCGCACGCTGGCGGTGCGCGCCATGCCGGTGGCCGCCGTGGCGCTGGCCGGCGCGGTCGGGCTGGGGCTGATGTGGGCGATGCGCCCGCGTCGGCCGCACAGCACGCGACGGGTGGCGAAACGGGACAGGTCAGCGCGCTGAATTGCCCACCCGGCGCACGGCCACTTCAGTCCGACGGCTGAAGGTCGTTTGCCGTTTACCGTTCACCAGCCGCCTGAACCCGGTCCGCCCTTGAACGGCCCGACCACCTCGGGCGTGATCCAGCCGGCATAAAAACCGCCCGGTTGCGGCTGCACCCGCAGGCCGTCCACGAAGCATTCCAGGTGCTGCGGGTAAAACCCGAAATGGCCGGCCAGCGCGTCGTATGGCGCCATCGGCTGCGTGTACGACCAGGCCACGCGGTCAAGCGCGACACCGCCGGGCAGCGGCACCGACCAATAGGCCGCCTCACCTTTCCATTCGCAGTGCGACGTGCCGCCCGCCGGCACCAGACGGTCGATGCGAACGTCTTCTTTCGGCAGGTAAAAGCCCGGCGGGCTGGCGGTTTCCAGCAGGCGCAGCGCCCGGCGGCTGCGGGCAATTTCCAGACTGCCGGCCATCACGACCACTTCGCGGCTGTCAGCCGCCAGCCGGGGCGGGCGCGGATAGTCCCAGACCGATTCCTGGCCCGCCTTCGTCGGCAGCGCAAACGCCGGGCGTTCGCGGCCCACGTGCTGCCAAAGGGAAGTGGCGTGGGCCAGGCGGTCGGCATCGCTTCGGTTCATGCGGTTCATGGGGCGCTCCTGGAAAATGGCATGTCATTGAATCAAATCCGTCCATTTTTTCAGCACTCAGCGGTCTGCGCTGCCGGCTTCCAGCAGCAGCCGCATGCCGACCAGGGTATAGCGGGTCTGCGGCGAATTCCAGTTGCGGTAGCTGCAGCGCGAATACAGTGCCCAGGTGTGCCACGAACCGCCCCGGCGCACGCGCACCGAGCCATCGGCAGGGCCGGGCGGATCGACGGCTGGCGAGGCGGCGTAATAGGCCTCGTCATGCCAGTCGGCGGTCCATTCCCAGGCATTGCCCAGCATGTCGTAGAGGCCGAAGGCGTTCGGCCGATAGCTGCCGACCGGCGCAGTGAAGGCATGGCCGTCTGACCCTGGCTGCGCCTGGGCGCGCAACGCCGGCCAATAAGCGGCGGCATCGGCGTCAAAGGTGTTGGCGATCTGCAGCAGCGACCCGGGCGAATTGCCGCTGTAGTAGCGCGAGGTCGATCCGGCGCGGCAGGCGTATTCCCACTCGGCTTCGCTCGGCAGGCGGTAGCGGCGGCCTTCTTTGCGGCTCAGCCAGCGGCTCATCGCCACGGCGTCGTTCCAGGTGACGTTGAGCACCGGGTGTGTGTCGTCCTGCGCAAAGCCCGGATTGCGCCACGAATACTTCGGGTCGCGGCCTTCAAACAGGTCACCGCGCTTTGAGGCCGCCGGGTCATAAGCGGGGTTGTAGCCATAGCCACCGGTGCCGTCAGCCACTGATTCAGGCACATGGCCCGAAGCCTCGACGAACCGGCGAAACTGCCCGACCGTGACCTCATGCTGGCCAAGGAAAAAAGGCCGGCTGATGCGCACCCGATGCACCGGCGCCTCGTCGCTCAGCTCGGCGAAGCGCCACGCCTCGTTCTGCGGATAGTCACGCGCCAGCGCCTGCGGGGTTTCGTCGCTGCCCATCAGGAATTCTCCGGCGGGCAGCCGGACGAAGGTCATGCCCAGCGAGTTTTCAAGCACTTCGGGCCCGGGCAGAATGGGCGTTGAAGTGCAAGCTGCCAGAAATAGCGGGCTGGCGAGCAGAAAAAGCAGGTTGTGTGGGTTCATGATGTTTCAATTTGTGAACTTGGAAGCGCCACTTTAGGGCATCTGGCGAAGCCTGTCCTTACGGTGGTGCAGCCGGCGCAGTGCATGCTTCCCGACGCTGGCTGCTTGAAAACACATCCATACGAAGGCTGCAGCAGGTCTGGCAGGCATGGGAATTGCTGCTTTCAAGCTCAACACGTGTTCTAACGAATTCGTCAGGAATGTCTCTGGTGCGAGGATTCTTTCAGACCTATGCTTTTCTCCTGCCCTGAAGGCCTTTTTCTGCACCGGATGCATGCCATGAATGTTGAGCGGCGCCATCACGTTCAGGTAGCCGGAAGCGGTCCGGTCACCCTTTTCTTTGCCCACGGCTTTGGCTGTGACCAGACCATGTGGCGGCTGGTGCAACCGGCCTACGCCCGGCGTTTTCGCACCGTGACCTTCGACCTGGTGGGCGCTGGCCAGTCCGACCTGTCGGCGTATGACCCCCAGAAATACAGTTCCCTGAAAGCCTATGCCGATGACGTGCTGGAACTGATCAGTCAATTCGGCCAGGGTCCGGTGATGTTCGTTGGCCATTCGGTCAGCGCCATGATCGGCCTGCTGGCCAACCTGAAGGCGCCCGGCCACATCGCCGCCCACGTCATGATCGGCCCCTCGCCGTGCTACGTCAACGACGGGGATTACAACGGCGGTTTTGAGCGCGCGGACATCAATGCACTGCTCAGCGCGATGGACAACAACTACCTTGTCTGGGCTGGCACGATGGCGCCGGTCCTCATGGGCGCGCCCGACCGGCCTGAACTCGGCGCGGAACTCGCCAGCAGCTTTTGCCGCACCGACCCGGACATTGCGAGGCAGTTTGCCCGCGTCGCCTTTTTGTCCGACCACCGCGCACAACTGCCCCGGTTGATGACGCCCACGCTGATCCTGCAATGCAGCGACGATTTGATCGCCCCGGTCTCGGTGGGCCATTACATGCACCAGGTCCTGCCGCACGGCACGCTGAAGATTATCCACAACACGGGCCATTACCCGCACCTGACCGCGCCCGGCGCAATCACCGAGGCGATCGATGCCTTCCTGACCAGCCAGGGACTGGAAACACAAAACGCCAGCCCTTCGACAAGGGCCAGCGAAGCGCAGGACCTGCTCGACCAGGCTCCCTGCGGGCTGGTGCAGACCGATGCCCAGGGACTGCTGCGCCAGGCCAACCTGACGTTTTGCCAATGGCTGGGCTACACCCCGGGCGAACTGGTCGGCCAGCGCAAGCTGCAGGACCTGCTGACCACGGGCTGCCGCATTTTTCACCAGACGCATTCGCTGCCCCTGCTGCAGTTGCAGGGGTCTGTGTCGGAGGTGCGGGTTCAGATGCTGTGCAAGGACGGCCAGAGACTGCCCATGCTGCTCAATGTGCGCCGGCACGCGCAGCAGGGCGGGATGGCGGATGAATACGCCTTGTTTGTCGCGCAGGACCGCGACAAGTATGAAAAGGAACTGGTGCGGGCGAGAACCGAGCTTGAAGCAATGGTGGCGCATGCCAATGAGCTGCAGGCGCAAGCGAGCGACCGGGCGATGCTTGCCGAGCAGATGGTCGGCATCGTCAGCCATGACCTGCGCAATCCGATCGCGGCGATGCTGATGGGCGCCGAACTGCTGGGCAAGTGCGGCGTCACCCCGCGCCAGTCGGATGTGCTGGCCCGCATCGTAAGGGCAGGCGATCGGGCCAACCGCCTGATTGCCAATCTGCTGGACCTGACCCAGGTGCGGCTGGGCAGCGGCCTGTCGGTGTCCCCAGCGGCGATGGAATTGCACGCCGCGGTGGCCGGGGCGGTACAGGAGTTGTCGCAGGTGTTTCCCGACAGCGTGCTGCGCCATGTGCAACAGGGGCCCAGCCGGTGCATCGCCGATGCCGACCGGCTGGTGCAATTGGTTGGCAACCTGGTGTCCAACGCCATGGCCTACGGCGAGCCCGGCGCGCCGGTGGTCGTCACCTCGGCACGGGAAAATGCATTTTTTTCGCTCTCGGTGCAGAACCAGGGCCTGCCCATTCCCGCCGACATCATGGACGGACTGTTCGAACTCATGGTGCGGGGCTGCGATCAGGTGAACAGCGGGCGCAGCGTGGGCCTGGGCCTGTTCATCGTGAGTGAGATCGCCAAGGCCCACGGCGGCAGGGTGTCGGTCACTTCGACGCCCGAGGGCGTAACGACCTTTTCCGTGGTGATTCCGCAAGCGCCTGACCTGTGAAAAACCTGAAACGCTATTTTTTTAATAGCTGCCAGCGTTTGATGCACCTGCGCAAACCCCTTATTTGATGCAAAACGACTGACGGGATAAGGCCAGGCGCAGCGGCCGCCGGCGTTGAGCCGGTTTTCCGCACGGCTCCAGCCCGATGGCCTGCGCCCGGCTTCGTGTCCAATACCCAGGATGAACCCACCGCACGGCACCGAGACCCTTCCCGACCTGGACATGCTGGGCCAGCTGCGCGCCGGCGCACTGGCCGGCAGCCGCCGCCTGAGCCTGTGCTGCGGGCTGGAGACCTTTCCACCCGAGATCTTCACGCTGGCCGACACGCTGGAAATCCTTGACCTCTCGGGCAATGCGCTGAGCGCCCTGCCCGACGACCTGGCGCGGCTGCACCGGCTGCGCATCATTTTTTGCTCGAACAACCGCTTCACCGAACTGCCTGCGGTGCTGGGCCAGTGCGTGCAACTGGAGATGATCGGCTTTCGGGCCAACCAGATTCGCCACGTCCCGGCCGCCGCACTGCCGCCGCGCCTGCGCGCCCTGGTGCTGACCGACAACCAGCTGACCGAATTGCCGGCCGCCCTGGGCCGCTGCACGCAATTGCAAAAACTGATGCTGGCCGGCAACCAGCTGCACAGCCTGCCGCCTGAAATGGCCGCCTGCACCCGGCTGGAGCTGCTGCGCATCCCGGCCAACCGCTTCACCGCCCTGCCTGGCTGGCTGCTGGCGTTGCCGCGCCTGGCCTGGCTGGCGTTTGCCGGCAACCCGCTGGCCGACGCAGGCGAAACCGCCGCGCAGGCCGGTGCGCCACTGGCCCGCATTGACTGGGCCAGCCTGCAGCCCGGCGCGCTGCTGGGCGAAGGCGCATCGGGCGTGATCCGCCTGGCGCTGTGGCAGCGCGGCGACACGGCATTGCCGGTGGCGGTGAAGTTGTTCAAGGGTGCGCTGACCAGCGACGGCCTGCCCCGGCATGAAATGGCGGCGTGCATTGGCGCCGGCGCGCATCCCGGCCTGATTGCCGTGCATGGCCGCGTCACCGGCCATCCGGCAGGCAGCGACGGGCTGGTCATGGCGCTGGTGGCGCCACAATTTTGCAATCTGGCTGCGCCGCCCAGCCTGGACTCGTGCACCCGCGACGTGTATGACGCCAGGGCGCGTTTCACGCCGGATGCCATGCTGCGGCTGATGCTCTGCATGGCGTCGGCCGCTGGCCAGTTGCATGCGCGCGGCATCCTGCATGGCGACCTGTATGGGCACAATGTTTTGTGTACGGACGACGGCCAGGCGCTGCTCGGCGACTTTGGCGCAGCCTCGTTTTTTCCGCCGGATGACCTGCCGCTGGCGCTGGCCCTGCAGCGCATCGAGGCACGGGCGTTTGCCTGCCTGCTGGAAGAACTGCTGACGTGCTGCCCGGCGCCAGCCGGATCGCACGCGCTACGGCAATCGCTGGCTGGCCTGCAAGCCGACTGCGCGCAGCCTGACACACACCAGCGCCCGCTGTTTGCCGACATCGTCCAGCGGCTGGTGCAGTGCCGTCAGACTGGCTGAAATAGCCTGACAGATGCAAATGCTCCTGAATCAATAGCTACCAGCGCTTGCAGAGCATGCGCAAAATGCATATTTCGTAAACTTTAAAATTTGCAAGTGACCATAAAAAAACGCAGATGGAAATCCATCTGCGTTTGAAGTGGAAAAATTAAAAAATTACTTCTGCGGGACGACGATGACCGTGTCGCCACCGGTTTTTCCGGTGTCGCCCTTGGTGCCGTCGGCACCGGTTGCACCCATTGCGCCCGTGGAACCTGTCGAGCCCATGGCGCCGTCATTGCCGGTCGCGCCCTTGGCACCTGTCGCACCGGTGGCGCCGGGAACGGCAACCGTTGAGCCGGTCGAACCCGTGGCACCGGTCGCGCCTGTCGCACCGGCCGGGCCTGGAACCACGACCACCGGTGCGGCGGCAGGCGGGGCGACCGTGGTTTTTTCGCAGGCGGTCAGGCCCAGCATCGCAACCAGAGCGGCAAGCAGTAAAGAATGTTTCATGGGAAGACCTCTGAAGTGAAGAATAAGCCGCACATCGAATCCAGCGTGTGCGTTCACAGTTTTATCTTGCCGCAACATTTAACAGTCGCTGACAAGCTGTAACGGTAATTTATCGAACTAGTTCTTTGCGCGGTGTAGGACGGTTTCACAAGCTGCTGTCGCCTTTGAGCCGCTGGTGTCTTGTTGCACCTTCGATCCGCGCCGGCTTGTTTTACCAGGCGCTGACTGAACACCTCTGTAGGTATCGGCTGACGGCATTTACCACGAAGTCCTTTCAACCGGTGTGCGGCAAAACTGCAGGATGGAGGTTCATCCGGTCCACTACACAACATGAACCCTGTCACGCCCGAAACCTCTCACATCAACAGCGTTGCGGATGCTGCAAAGGCGAACCAGCGCATCGTCATTCCGGTGCTGGCCGAGCACGCCCAGGTTCACCTGCAACGCGAACACACCGGCACCGTGCGCGTGCGCAAGGTGGTGCACCAGGTCACCGAACCCATGGCTGCCACAGGCTACCGCGAAATTGTCGAGACAACACGTGTACCCGTCGATCAGGTGGTTGAAGCGGTCGAGCCGCCCAGGACACTGGGCGACTTGCTGGTCATTCCGGTGTATGCGGAGCGGCTGGTCAGTCAGCTGGTGCTGGTCGAGGAGATTCATGTGCGCCGCCGGCGCGAAGCCTTCGAGCACACCGTGGGAACGTCCCTGCGGCGCGAAGAAGTGGTGGTGGAGCGCCTGGACCTGGTCACTGGGGAGTGGGTTGCACAGGCGCGTTGAGAACCGGGTTTTATCTGTAACCGATCAATCATGATCATTTTTAGGAGACAAGCCATGCAGACAGTAGTAGGTGTTTTTGACACGCCCGGTGAGGCCCAGGACGCAAGCGAGGTGCTTCTGGACAGCGGTTTTGATGCCAGCGAGGTTCGCCTGCAATCCAATCCGGCAGCGCAGGCAAGCGATACGGTCACCACCACCGACCGCACGATCACCGGCACAGGCACAGGCACAGGCACGGACCCGCGCCACGAGGATGAAGGCTTCATGGCAGGCATTGGCCGCTTTTTCAGTGACCTGTTCAGCAGCGACGACACGGAACATGCCGGCCACTATTCGGAAGCCGTTCGCCGGGGCAGCACCGTGGTGACCGTGACGGTGACCGAACCGGGCCGGGTTGAGGAGGTCCGCTCCATTCTGGCGGCCGCCGGTGCCGTGGACATCGACAAGCGCAGCGAAAGCTGGCGCGAAGAAGGCTACGAGGGTTTCGATCCGTCGTCCCAGCCTTACCACCCTGACCAGATTGCTGCCGAGCGCAGCCGCTACCAGAACAACAACCTGAGCGCGTCAAAGGACGTCATGACGCCTGACGGCAGCCGCCAGGTTGACCAGGGCACGGTGTTGCCCGTGGTGCGCGAGGAACTGGAAGTGGGCAAGCGTGAAGTCGACCTCGGAACAGTCCGTGTCTTCTCGCGCACCGAGACCCGGCCGGTCGAGGAACAGGTGCAACTGCGCGAAGAGCATGCCGACATCGAGCGCCGCACCGTGGACCGCCCTGCCTCTGAAGCCGACCTGAAGGCTTTCGAGGGCGGCTCGATCGAAATCCATGAAACCGCCGAAAGGCCTGTGGTCAGCAAGACCGCCCGTGTGGTGGAAGAAGTGGTCGTTGGCACCGAAGCCAGCACCCGGACCGAAACGGTGACCGAGCAACTGCGCAACACCGTGGTCGATGTGGACAAGGGCAATGCCGACACCATCAACATGGGCATGAGCGCCGATACGGGCATGGCTGAGCCAGATTACCGCAGCCATTACCAGGCGAACATGGCGTCCATGGGCGGCAGCTACGATGACTATGCGCCGGCTTACCAGTACGGATACTCCTTGCGCTCCAACCCACGTTACGCCGAGCGTTCATGGGACGAGGTCGAAGCCGATGCCCGTGACGACTGGACCCGTCGCAACCCTGCGGGTAACAGCACCTGGGAAAAGACCAAGCAGGCGGTCCGGCACGGCTGGGAAAGCATGACCGGCCAGCGCTGAATTCCGTTTGCGGCAGTGGGCCTGAAGCCCGGCAGGAAGGTGCCCACTGCACCAGCCCGCCGGGCTTTTTGCTTGAATCAGAGCGCATTGGCCTTACCTGTATTTTTTGAGAAGAAAGCGCTCCTATGTCCTCCTTGCCCGTTGACGCTCCAACCCCGTCAGGCTCGCCCGTTCTGCGTGTCGAGCCGCTGGGATTCCCGTGGCCAACGGTGGATCCTTTCCTGTTTTGCGTCTACCACGACGACGCCTACCCGGCCGCCAATGCGCGAAACGGCCCGGCGGCGCCGCTTGACGGACGCGACATCGGCCAGGACTTCAGCCGCAAGGACGGCTGGAGCATGTACCACGGCAGCACGGTGCCGGGCTTTCCGGCGCATCCGCACCGGGGTTTCGAGACCGTGACCATCGTGCGCAAGGGGCTGATCGACCATGCCGATTCACTGGGTGCGACCGCGCGCTTCGGCCGTGGCGACGTGCAGTGGCTTACCGCCGGCCAGGGCGTGGTGCATTCGGAAATGTTTCCATTGCTCGACCAGGGCGGCCCCAACCCGCTGGAGCTGTTCCAGATCTGGCTGAACCTGCCGGCGGCCCGCAAGATGGCCGCGCCGCACTTCACCATGTTCTGGGCGCAGGACATTCCGAAGTTCACCGCCACTGACAGGGAAGGACGCACGACCGACGTGGCGGTCATCACCGGCAGGCTGAACGACCCCAACGCCGACGTGGCCGCGCCCTTGCCGCCGCCGCCCGATTCCTGGGCTGCGCAGCCAGATGCAGATGTGGCGATCTGGACATTGCGCATGGCCCCCGGCGCGCGCTGGACGCTGCCTGCCGCCGTGGGCAAAACCACCCGGCGCCAGTTGTACTTCTTCAAGGGCGAATCCGTCAGCGTGGCCGGTCAGCCGGTGCGCCAGTCCAGCGCCATTGGCTTGCGCGCCGATGCGCCTGTCGAACTGGTCAACGGCCCGCAAGCCTCTGAATTCCTGCTGCTGCAGGGACGGCCGATTGGCGAGCCAGTGGCGCAGCAGGGTCCGTTCGTGATGAACACCGAAACCGAAATCCGGCAGGCGTTTGCCGACTACCAGCGGACACGGTTTGGCGGCTGGCCGTGGCCTGATGCAGCGCCGGTGCATGGACGCGAATCCAGCCGCTTCGCGCTGCATCCTGACGGCGCCGAGGAGCGGCCTGAACCTGGCGCGACTGCACTGGAGCCGGCACGGTCCTTGCCCGGCTGAAGGACGTCAAGCCCTGCCGGCAGGTGCTTGACGCGCCTTGTCCTACTTTCGCTAAAGCCATCGGATGGCGGCAACGTTTTCGCTGGTGTGTTTCCATGAAAAGGGGAGATATCCTGATGGGCAGTAGCAGCTGTCAGTCAAACACACAGGTGCTCTATGCAGCCATTAATTACTTATCTGGTTGAAGACAACCCCACCATTCGCACCAACCTGATCGAAACCCTTGGCGAAATAGCGCAGCTGAAAGTTACCGCGCATGCGGCCACCCAGAACGAAGCCAGCCAGTGGCTTGGTCGCCATTCGGACTGGCATCTGGCCATCGTCGACCTCTTTCTGAAGCAGGGAAGTGGCTTGGGGGTGTTGGCCGCATGCCGCCAGCGCGCGCCTTTCCAGAAGGTCGTGATCCTGACCAATTACGCCACGCCCGAAATACGGATGCAGTCGGTGGCGCTGGGAGCCGATGCGGTTTTCGACAAATCAACCGAACTCGAAGCCTTGCTGGATTACTGCATCGAGCAGACCCGCAAGCTGGCCATGCATCGGCCTGACGCGCCGGACCAGGGCAGCGTGCCCAACTAGCTTTTGGCGTGAAACAGGCTTCAGGCGCTTATCCCGGCTTCGTTGGCAGCTATTAATTCAGTAGCAATAGCTTACATGCATCCTGATTTTCACGAGCCTTGTCATCAAAGACAAAGAAAAACTGAATGACTCACATGGCTGCCATTGCATGGACGCCATGACCAGGCTGCGCCAGAATCCCTTCACTTATTGGCAAGGAGCAAGCTGTGAAAATTGGAATTCTGGGCGCGGGGGCATTGGGTTGTGCCATGGGCGGCGTGCTGACCGAAGCGGGCCATGAGGTCTGGCTGATCAACCGCCATGCGGACCAGGTCGAGGCCATGACGCGTCGCGGGCTGATCCTGCGCACCGGCGGCGTGGACCGCACCGTAGCCGTGCGCGCAGCCACCACGGCCCAGCCGGTGGGCACGGTGGAGCTGGTGATCGTGCTGGTCAAGTCCTTCCATACCGCCGAGGCGATGCAGGCGGCCATGTCGCTGCTGGCGCCCGGCACCACGGTGCTGTCGCTGCAAAACGGCCTGGGGCATGAAGACGTGCTGGCCGGCATCGTCGGCCGGCAGCGGCTGCTGGCCGGCAAGACCTATGTCGGCGGCACACAACTCGCGCCCGGCCATGTGATTGCCGGCACGGTGAACAAACTGACGCTGATAGGCGAGCCGGACGGCGGCGTGTCGGAACGGGTGTTGCGCATTGCCGCGCTGTTCAACGCGGCCGGGCTGGACACCACTGTCAGCGACCACATCATGGACAGCATCTGGGACAAGCTGCTGGTGAATGTGGCAACAGGCGCGTTGAGCGCCATCAGCCGCCTGCCCTATGGCTTGCTGTACCAGTCGCCCGAGCTGCAGGCCTGCGGCGTGGCGGCCGTGGCCGAGGCGATGGCCGTCGCCCGGGCCAGCGGCATCACGCTGGGCATTGCCGAGCCGGTCGATGCCTGGCACATGGCCGGCGCCGGCCTGCCCTTCGAGTTCAAGCCGTCGATGCTGCAAAGCCTGGAAAAAGGCTCGGTCACCGAGATCGATTTCATCAACGGCGCGGTGGTGCGCCAGGGCGAAAAGGTCGGCGTGCCGACGCCGGTCAACCGGACGCTGGTGGCCTGCATCAAGGGCATTGAGCGCGGGCTGGCGGGCTGATCCCGGCGCAGGGCGACATGCAGGGTCCAGGCACCTATGACTTGCTATTGATTCGATAGCTTATCGTGCATTCGCAGCTTGCGCAGAAAGCATTTTTTGGAAAAAAAATCGTAACTGCTAACGCTGCTGTTTTGATCGCTGCGTTTTCTGTTTTTTTGGCTTTGGGCAGTTTCTTTTGTGGTTTGAGGGGTGAGCGCCTTCCCGGCGGAGGGTAACTTTCTTTTCTGGCAAAAAAGAAAGTCACCAAAGAAAGTTGCCTGGGAGCGGGTTAGAGCTGAACGCTCTGACGGGCCATCGCTTCGCTGGGCCCTGGGTTCTCTGATCGGCAGCCAGTCGCCCATGCCGGTGGCTGGCTGGTTCTACCGCTTGTTCGCCAACAGCTTCACGCTCTGCTTTATCTGCTTTATCTGCTTTATCTGCTTTGTCTGCTTTGTCTGCTTTATCGCCTTGGCTTGCTTGGCTTGCGCTACGCGCGTCGCTTTCGGCTATTTCATATTTGCTGTCGGCTGCGCTATTTTTTTCTTTCACAGCTGTCGGGTGTCGAACCACCATTGCACTTTTCACTGTCCGCTATCAGCCCCCGGCCTGCCCTGACTAAAAAAAGACAGGACAAGCATCTGCCAGAAATGCTTGAAGCACAAAGGAGCCGATCAAGCAGAGCGTGAAGCTGTTAGCGAACGAGCGGTAGAACCAGCAAACCTCCGACATTGCTAACCACCCTGAGATCCAGGTGCCAAGGGCCGAGCGAAGCAATGGCCCGTCAGAGCGTTCAGCTCTGATCCGCTCCCTCCCCCAAGGCAACTTTCTTTGGTGACTTTCTTTTTTGCCAGAAAAGAAAGTTACCCCCCGCCGGGAAGGCGCTCTACACCAAAAAACTCCAGAGAAGCCCGCAAAAAGGAACCCAGCCCCGCACATCGCGCATCGCGCATCGCGCATCGCGCATCGCGCATCGCGCATCGCATCGCATCGCATCGCATCGCAAAGCAAAGCAAAGCAAAGCAAAGCAAAGCAAGGACAACACCAAATAACGGTAAAGCCGTTGACCTGCAGCAAGGCAAGTAGTTACGCAGATTCAAGAAAAAGCAGGCCTGCCGCCGCTGTTCCGCTTGCCCGGCTGCAACACCTCCCCGAGCGTGTAGCATTTGGTGCCAGCCACATCGACGCCACGGAGCGGGACGGTGTGCTTTATCCGGAGCCCCAGGCATGACAGACCGCTACGCCGTGATCGGCAACCCCATTCACCAGAGCAAATCACCACTGATCCACGGCCTGTTTGCGCTGACCACCGGCCAGGACATGCAGTACACCGCCATCGAAGGCGCGCTGGGCGGGTTCGCCGGTGCGGTCGATGCATTCCGTGCTGCCGGCGGACGGGGCCTGAACATCACGACGCCGTTCAAGCTCGACGCCTTTGCCTACGCCACCGAGCGCTCGGAGCGGGCCGAGCTGGCGGGCGCGGCCAATGCCCTGAAGTTTGACGGCGACCGGGTGCTGGCCGAGAACTTCGACGGCATCGGTCTGGTGCGCGACGTGGTGCACAACCTGAACACCCCGCTCAGGGGCAAGCGCGTGCTGATGCTCGGCGCGGGCGGTGCCGCCCGGGGCGCATTGCTGCCTTTTTTGGCGCAGCAGCCTGCCCAGCTGGTGATTGCCAACCGCAGCCTGGGCAAGGCGCAGGAACTGGTGCGGATCGCCATGGCGTCAAGCGCTGGCCCGGTGCGCGGTTGTACGTACCAAGACCTGGAGAGGCAGGCCTTTGACCTGGTGTTCAATGCCACCTCGGCCAGCCTGCTCGCCGAAATGCCGCCGGTGCCCGCCAGCGTCTTCGCGCCCGGTTGCCTGGCTTATGAACTGGCCTACGGCAAGGGACTGACGCCCTTCCTGCGCCTGGCGCAAAACGCCGGTGTGCAGCAACTGGCCGATGGCGTCGGCATGCTCGCCGAGCAGGCAGCCGAAGCCTTTGAATGGTGGCGTGGCGTGCGGCCGGACACCCGCGCAGTGATTGAAAGACTGACCGTTGCGCTGGTCTGAAAAAACGTCATGCGGGGAAGGGCGGCCTGGACGTTTTGAAAGCGTCAAACCGTAGACTGCCTGCCGGTAAAGGCAGCACTACCTGCACAAAAAGCCCTCATGCTTGCGTACGATGCAAGTTTGCCGAGGCTGCGCCCTCAGACGTGACCCCGTTACGAACCAACGACGCTGCCAGCTGCAGGCGTTGCGGCCTGTGCCTTGGCCAGACGCTTGGTGCGCGACCGGATGTTGAGCGCCTCGACGCTCAGGGAAAACAGCATGGCCACATAAACGTAAGCCTTCGGCACATGCACGTCGAAGGCTTCGGCGACCAGCAGCGTTCCCACCATGGTCAGAAAAGCCAGTGCCAGCACCTTGATGGACGGGTGCCGGTCGACAAATTCGCCGATCGGCTTGGCCGCAAACATCATCACGGCCACGGACGCGACGACGGCGGCCACCATCACGCTGATGTTGTCGACCATGCCGACAGCAGTGATCACCGAGTCCAGCGAAAACACAATGTCCACGATGCCGATCTGCACGATCGTTCCCCAGAACAAGGTGGCGCCGGCCTTGACCTTGTCAACCCCAGCGCTGACCGCGTCGGACTCACGCGCTTCGACTTCCTGGAAAATCTCGTGCGACGCCTTGTACAGCAGGAACAACCCGCCGCCGAGCAGGATCAGGTCGCGGCCGCTGATTTCCTGGCCCAGCACGGTAAAAAGCGTCGTGGTCAGCGTCATCACCCAGGCCAGGCTGAACAGCAGCCCAATGCGCGAGACCATGGCAAAGCCCAGCCCCAGGCGGCGCGCCACATCCCGCTTTTCAGGGGGCAGGCGGCCCACCAGAATGCTGATGAAGATGATGTTGTCGATGCCCAGAACAATCTCCAGGGCCGCGAGCATAAAAAAAGCGATCCAGATGTTCGGGTCGGAAAGTAGTTCCATGGAATTTTCAAAAAGGGGGTAAAGCGCGAGAGTCTAATGAGATCGTCCTGAGCGGGTCACCCGCACCATCCATGAATCCATAAGGTGCACATGGCTTATGCATGGGGCACCGTGACTGCGGCGCCACAGTGTCTGATGCGTTGTCATGCTGTCTGTATCGGGCTGGCCTTTCATCGCCAAGCCGCGCGGTGGGGAATGCAAGGCGAAACAGCGCAGTCATCATTTTTAACGCGGGTTGGCATCCGCTGGCTTGCAAGCCTTGTAAAGTCAAATGATGTCTGACGCGTAAGTTTCGAGTAAGTTAAACGATCCATGCTGCAGTGCAACATGAACGTTTCTTCCTTATCCCTTCAAAATGGACTCGAAGACATCCTGGGCGACCTGCGGTTCGCGCGCAGGAAAGGCGACCTGGGGCGGCTTGCCTTGCTGGCCTACTGCGAGGTTCGGCGCTGGGCACGCCAGGCCGAGGCGCAGGAACTGGCCCAACATTCGTCGGCGCTGGTCAACAATTTTCCGCATGCCAGCCGCGACGATTTCCTGGCCGGAATGGACGAGCTGATCGCTGAACTGGAGCATGTTCGATGCATCGTTGCGAGTACGCCAAACAACAGGTTTCCCGAGGAAGTCCGGTAACTTGCATTTCTCGCAGGCGCCCATCCGCGCTGACCTGCAAGCGAATTTCTATATCAAACAAGCCTTTTGCGCAATATTTTCCTGCGTGAGCAGCTACTGAATTGATAGTAGTTTGACGCTGCCCTCTTTCGGTCATCCTGCCTTCCAAACATCTTCTTCAAAAAAATACTTCAGCACCACTGCATCCAAAACAGTGGCTGGCGTGTAGTACCTGTAGCAGCGCAGAAAAGCTGCTGAAAACTGTGTTAACTGCTCAACATTTTTGGAGAATCACCATGTCAACCCAACGCTTTGCCTTGTCTCTTGCCGCTGTTTCCGCCATTGTGCTGCTGGGCGCCTGCGGTTCCATGGCCCCGATGAAGCCGATGGCGTCGTCCATGTTCATGCAGGACAGCCTGCCGGACGCGGTCAAGGTGCCGGCCGGCCACAAGGTGGCGATGGAAACTGTGGGCGTGGGCGAGATTACTTACGAGTGCCGCGACAAGGCCAACGCCCCCGGCATGACCGAGTGGGTATTTGTCGGCCCGAATGCGGCGCTCAATGACCGCAACGGCAAGCAGGTTGGCAAGTACTACGGCCCGCCTGCCACCTGGGAGTCGATGGACGGCTCGAAGTTGACCGCCACGCAACTGGCGGTTGCGCCTGCCGGGGCTGGCAATATTCCTTACCAGTTGGTCAAGGCGAATCCAGCGATGGGCTCAGGTGCGATGACCGGCGTGACGCACATCCAGCGCGTCGCCATCAAAGGGGGCGTGGCACCCGCCAGCGCATGCAGCCCCGCCAGCAAGGGTGCCCGGGAAATCGTGCAGTACCAGGCTGACTACATTTTCTGGAAAGCGGCCTGAATGCTGCTGCAGGGCGCCGTTTTGTGCGTCGGCTAACATCGAACGAAAATTTGTCGCGGCGGGCGTCTTAAGAGGCAGCTGCAGCCGTTTCATTCCTTGTCAACGCCGACCGCGAGCCCGCCTGTGACAATTGCGCCCGACACCCCCGCTTCCTTTGATTACGAGCAGTGCTTGCGCAACTGCGCCCGGGGCGACCGCCAGGCATTGCAGGACATCTACCGGCACGAAAGTCGCTATTTGCTCGGCGTGGCGCTGCGCATCGTGCGCCAGCGCCAACAGGCGGAAGACGTGCTGCATGATGCCTTCGTGGCCATCTGGACCAAGGCTGCCAGCTTCGACGCCACGCTCGGTTCGGGCCGTGGCTGGATCTACAGCGTGACGCGCAATCTGGCCCTCAACAGCGTGCGTAACGGCGCGCGCGAAGTGTCGGTCGACGAGGAAACCGCCGAAGCGCTCGATGCGCAAACTTCAATGCAGGCGCATCATCAATTGGCCGATGCGTTTGAAATGCACGTCAGCCTGGGCCGGCTGAACGATTGTCTGTCGCGGTTGGAGCCGGCGCGCCGAAACTGCATTTTGTTTGCCTATGTCGATGGCTGCTCGCATGGCGAAATTGCCGAACGCACCCAGACGCCGCTCGGCACCGTCAAGGCCTGGATCAAGCGCGGCATGGGCAGCCTGCGGGAGTGCATGGCATGAACTGTTCGTCTATTCCAACGCAAATTCCTGAGTGCTTGGTGCGCAGGGGCTTTGTATGAATCCGCTTGATCGTGATGAACTGGCTGGCGAGTATGTGCTGGGCACCTTGTCGGCCGCGCGTCGCCGGGACGTCGAGCAACGCCTGCCCGGCGACGCAGACCTGCGCCAAGCCGTGCAGCGCTGGCACGAACAGTTGTTGCCACTGGCGGCATTGGCTGATCCGGTAGAGCCTTCTGCTCGGCTGTGGGGCCGGATTGAAGCCAGCCTTGAGGCCATTGACGCCAATGCCGTACCGTTGCCACCGCTCGCCGCCGCTAACCCGCCCGGCCGCTCCCGGCGTTTGCAGGAAGCCGGCTGGTGGCACAGCGTGAAACTTTGGCGCGGCCTGGCTGGCAGCGGTTTCGCCGTGGCTGCGGTATTGGCCTTCGTGCTGGTCACGCGTCTGGACGCGTTGCCGCCTGCCGCGCCGCAGTACCTGGTCGTGCTGGTGGCGCCGCAGGACAAGGCGCCGGGCTGGGTGGTTCAGGCCAGCAGCCCGAAATCGCTGAGCCTGATTCCGCTGGGACAGAGCGACGTACCGGCTGAAAAATCACTGCAGTTCTGGACCAAGGCCGACAACTGGAAAGGCCCTGTGTCGCTGGGTCTGGTCAAGCCCGGAGAAACCGTGCGCATACCGCTGGACAAGCTGCCGCCGTTGCAGCCTAACCAGCTGTTTGAACTGACGCTGGAGCCCGTTAATGGCTCGCCGACCAACCGTCCCACCGGTCCGATCCAGTTCATCGGCCGGGCCGTCAAGGTGACGTGAGCGCGGGCCTTGCGGGATTTTTAAGAGAAAAGGGTCTCTTGCGCTGACCTGATATGTGCAGGCAGCTATTGATCCAATAGCAAAAACTGCGTTTCATGGTCTGCGGCGATCGCCCGCCCGGCGGCCCGCCCGCTAGAGCGGTTTCACTCTGACCGGCAAAAGCCGCAGTGGCGAACGTAGCACTCGCACTCAGCACTGTCAAAGCGGTCCAGCAACTGGCCAATGACGCTCCAGAGGGCATCTACCGTTCGAGCCTGGGTCTTTCGCAGCATCGCCTTGAGTTTGGCAAAGACCTGCTCAATCGGATTGAAGTCCGGGCTGTAGGGCGGGAGGTACCTCACCGTCGCACCCGCGCGCTCGATGGCCGCCTGGATGCCAGCGACTTGATGGGCGCTGTGGTTGTCCATCACCACGATATCGCTGGGGCGCAGCTCGGGCACCAAAACTGCTCCACCCAGGCGCGAAAGGCAGGCCCATTGATGGGGCCGTCGAGTACGAGGGGCGCGCGCAGACCCCGGGTACTGAGCGCGCAGACAAACGTGGTGGTGCGTCAGTGGCCCGCCGGGGCAAAGCCCCGGCAGCGCTGGCGTCGGGGCCATGCGCGTGGTCGCCCACGTCTCGTCAAGGAAGATCAGCCGAGCGGCAGGCAGGTCCGGTTGTCGGGCGCTCCAGTCCTGGCGGGCTTGCGCGACGTCGGGCCGCGTTTGCTCGGACGCGTGCAAGGTGATTTTTTTTAGCGTCAGCCCGAACCGGCCCAGGGTCTTGAACATCGTCGTGATGCCCACCTGAATGCCGTGCTCGGTCTGCACCCACTGACACAACTCGCGTAGCGTGTGCGCTGACGCTTTGGCGACCTGCTCGCGCAACGGCCGGTAATTGCACTGCGCGCCCGGATGGCTCTGGCCGGGCTTTTCGCGACATGCCCGCGCCCGGCACACATAAGCTTGGCTCACGCCGAAGCGCTCGGCGACCTCGCGCAGCACGCCTGGCGTGGCCAGCACCCGGTCGCGTAAATCCTGTGCGTAGGCTTGTCCATTTCGCCAAGACATGATGAATGACCTTCAAATCAGCCTCAGACCGACCTGGTCGTTCTCAGTTCCCTTTCTGGTTAAAACGAAACCGCACTAGCGGCGCAGCAACCGCAGGCCGTTGGCCACCACCAGCAAACTCGCCCCCATGTCGGCGAACACCGCCATCCACATGGTCGCGCTGCCAAACACGGCCAGCACGAAAAACACCGCCTTGATGCCGAGCGCCAGCGTGATGTTCTGCCACAGCACGGCATGCGTGCGCCGCGACAGGCGAATGGTCTCGGCAATGCGCCGCAGGCTGTCGTTCATGATGACCACGTCGGCCGCCTCGATGGCGATGTCGGTACCCGCGCCGCCCATGGCAAAGCCGATGTCGGCCTGCGCCAGCGCCGGGGCGTCGTTGATGCCGTCGCCCGTCATGCCGGTCGGGCCGTACTGGGTTTGCAGCTGGCGGATGGCGGTGAGCTTGTCCTCGGGCAAGAGGTTGCCGCGCACGTCGTCGATGCCGGCCTGCGCGGCAATGGCCCGGGCAGTGGCGGCGTTGTCGCCGGTCAGCATCACCGTCACCACGCCCAGCGCCTTCAATTCGGCCACCGCTTCGCGCGAGCCGTCCCGGATGGTGTCGGCCACCGCAAAAAAGCCCAGCACGCCTTGCGCCCCGGCCAGCAGCGTGACCGTGCGGCCCTGCGCTTCATGCACCGCCAGCGCCGCTTGCAGCGCGGGCGCGCATTGCCCGCGTTCTTCCATCATCCGGTGGTTGCCCAGCACATAAAGGTGGCCATCAACGCTTCCCTGCACGCCGCGCCCCGCCACCGCGCCAAACGCTTCGACCGGCGCACCATATTCACTGCGGCTGTCGGCCAGCCCCTGGAAAATCGCCCTGGACACCGGATGGTCGGAGCGGTCGGCCAGGCGGGCGGCGATAGCGCCGACTTCCGCCCGGTCGGCGTCGCCCCAGGCCTGCCAGTCGACCAGCGACGGCGTGCCCTGGGTGAGGGTGCCGGTCTTGTCGAGCGCCACGGCTTTGAGGCGGCGCGCCTCTTCCAGGTAGGTGCCGCCCTTGATCAAAATGCCGCGCCGCGCCGCCGTTGCCAGGCCGCTGACCACCGTCACCGGCGTGGACACCACCAGCGCGCACGGGCAGGCAATGACCAGCAGCACCAGCGCCTTGTACAGCGCCTCCAGCCAGGTCCAGTCGAGCAGCAGCGGCGTGAGCAGCGCCACCGCCAGCGCCATCACGAACACGGTCGGCGTATAGACGGCGGCGAAGCGGTCGATCAGCGTTTGCGTGGGCGCGCGCTTGCCCTGCGCCTGCTCGACGGCATGGATGATGCGCGCCAGCGTGCTGTCCTGCGCCGCGGCGGTCACTGTCAGCTCCAGTTCGCCGGTTGCGTTGATGGTGCCGCCGAACACGCTGTCGCCCACGGCCTTGTCGACCGGCAGGCTCTCCCCAGTGACCGGCGCCTGGTTCACCGCGCTGGCACCGGCCGTGACGGTGCCGTCCAGCGGAATGCGGCCGCCCGGCCGGACGCGCACCGTGGCGCCCAGCGGCACGTCATTCAATGCCACGGTCTGCCAGCCGCCGCCGGGCTGGCGCATGTCGGCGTCTTCGGGGGCCAGCGCCATCAGGCCCTTGATGGCGTTGCGGGCGCGGTCCACCGCCATGGCCTCGATCAGCTCGGCGATGGAATACAGCGCCATCACCATCGCCGCCTCGGGCCACTGGCCGATCAGGAAGGCGCCGGTCACGGCCACCGTCATCAGCGCATTGATGTTGAGCCGGCGCTTGAACAGGGCGGTGAGCCCTTTTTGGTAAACCTCCAGCCCCGCCAGGTAAATGGCGGCCAGCGCCACGGCCATGCCGGCCAGCGTCCACGGCAGGCCTTCGGGCGCCAGAAAGCTGATGGCCTCGGCCACGCCCGCCAGCACCAGCGCGCCGACCAGCCGGGGCAGGCCCGAAGGCACGCTGCCATGGTCGTGTTCGTGGTCATGCCCGGCGTGGTCGTCGTGACCGCCATGCGCGCCGCCAGCGGCTGCGGCGGTGGCAAACGGCTGCAGCTTGTAACCCGCCTGGCCAATCGCCGCGACAGCCGCCTGCAAGGCGTCGTCCGGCGCATCAATGGCCAGCGTTCGCGCCACCAGCTGAAAATTCAGCGAGCGGATGCCCTTGATGGGCTCCAGCACGCGGCGGATGTCGTTTTCTTCCACCGGGCAGTCCATCGACGGAATGCGAAAGCGTTTGACGCCTGCGGGCACGGGCCCTGTGGCGGCCGAGGGAATATCGTTGTTTTTTTCGGTGTGATCGCAGCAATCGTTCATGGTTTTCTTTCCTGTGCGACCATTACAAACCATGAAGCCACTTGAAGGTCAAGCCATGCCTGTTGAAAAACCCCTGCACCTGATCGGGAAAGCCGCCGCGCTGAGCGGCGTCAGCACCGCCAACATCCGTTTTTATGAAAAGGAAGGCCTGCTGGCGCCCGGCACGCGCGCGGCCAACAGCTACCGGGGCTATTCAAGCGGCGACATTCACCAGCTCAGGTTCATCCGGCTGTGCCGGGCCATGGACATGTCACTGGGAGAAGTCCGGACGCTGCTGAACCTGGACCTGGCAGAAAAAGCCGACTGCGTCGCCGCCAATGCCACGCTCGAATCGCACATCACGCATGTCGGCGAGCGGCTGGCCGAACTGCAGGCGCTGCAGCAAGACCTGCAGGACCTGCGCGCCCGCTGCGACGGCACCGGGCCGCAATGCCGCATCATGCAGGCGCTGCATGAGCGCGCCGAACACCTGCCGCGCGAAGAGGCCAGGGCGCGCGTGCATCGGCATGTCTGATGCAGCGCCGCACCATCGCCGTGCGGCAGGGGAAACCGCAGATGTTTAACACGGAAGTCACGGGTTCGCCGACGATGGCCAAACGCCCTGCCCCCGCCATGTGATCACGGTTGGGGAAAAGTGCAAAAACAGGCGACCGCTAAACTCGCACACCCTGTCGCCGCACGCAGTCCCGGTAAGCCCTGATGACTGCCATGCGCCCGGCGGTACATTGGCAAGTGCCGCGCCGCGTTCTGCAGATGCTCCATTTTCAATAGCTGCCAGCGCCCGTGGTTATTGCGCTACCGGCCTTTTTTTATAAGAATTCCCTGTGCAAACGATTATTTCCATTCAAAAGCTGAGCAAGGTGTATGCCTCGGGGTATCAAGCCCTCAAGTCGGTCGATCTTGACATCCGGCGCGGCGAGATTTTTGCGCTGCTGGGCCCCAACGGCGCCGGCAAGACGACGCTGATCAACATCGTCTGCGGCATCGTCAACCTGAGTTCGGGCAGCGTGACCGCCGACGGACACGACATTGTTCGCGACTACCGCGCCGCGCGCGCCAAGATCGGGCTGGTGCCGCAGGAGCTCTCGACCGACTCGTTTGAAACCGTCTGGTCCACCGTCAGTTTCAGCCGGGGGCTGTTTGGCAAGCCGGCAAACCCGGCGCACATTGAAAAGGTGTTGCGCGACCTGTCGCTGTGGGACAAGAAGGACAGCAAGATCATGACGCTGTCGGGCGGCATGAAGCGCCGGGTGCTGATTGCCAAGGCGCTGTCGCACGAGCCGCAAATCTTGTTTCTCGACGAACCCACCGCCGGCGTCGATGTCGAGCTGCGCCAGGGCATGTGGCAGATGGTGCGCAACCTGCGCGAAAGCGGCGTCACCATCATCCTGACCACGCACTACATCGAGGAAGCCGAGGAAATGGCCGACCGCATCGGCGTCATCAACAAGGGCGAGCTGATCGTGGTGGAAGACAAGGCGGTGCTGATGCGCAAACTCGGCAAGAAGCAGTTGACGCTGCAACTGCGCGCGCCGCTGCAAACCCTGCCCGAGGCACTGGCCGGTCTGCCGCTGGAGCTGACCGAGGGCGGCCAGACGCTGGTCTACACCTTCGACACCCAGCAAGAGGAAACCGGCATCGGCGAGCTGCTCAAGCAGCTGGCCGCACTCGGCATCGACTTCAAGGACCTGCATTCGAGCGAAAGTTCGCTGGAAGACATTTTTGTCAGCCTGGTGCATGCGGACAAACCGCCAACCATCGACAACAGCAACAAGGAGATGGCATGAACTGGCACGGCATCCGGGCGATCTACCGGTTTGAAATGGCGCGCACCCTGCGCACGCTGGCGCAGTCGATCATCGCGCCGGTGGTCTCGACATCGCTGTATTTCGTCGTGTTCGGCGCGGCCATTGGCTCGCGCATGGGCGACATCGACGGCATCAGCTACGGCGCCTTCATCATTCCCGGCCTGATCATGCTGTCGCTGCTGAACGAAAGCATCTCCAACTCGGCCTTCGGCATCTACATGCCGAAGTGGTCGGGCACGATTTACGAATTGCTGTCAGCGCCGGTGTCGGCGATGGAGGTGGTGATGGGCTATGTCGGCGCGGCGGCGAGCAAGTCGGTGCTGCTGGGCCTGTTGATCTTGGCGACGGCGCGCCTGTTTGTGCCCTACAGCATTGCGCACCCGTTCTGGATGCTGTGCTTTTTGCTGCTGACCGCCGTGACCTTCAGCCTGTTCGGTTTCATCATCGGGCTGTGGGCCGACAACTTCCAGAAGCTGCAGATCGTGCCGCTGATGGTGGTCACGCCACTGACCTTTCTGGGCGGCGCGTTTTACTCGATCAACATGCTGCCGCCGCTGTGGCAAAAAGTCGCCCTGTTCAACCCGGTGGTCTACCTGATCAGCGGCTTTCGGTGGAGCTTTTACGGCGTGGCCGATGTCAACGTGGGCATCAGCGTGGCCGCCATCCTGAGCTTTCTGGCGCTGTGCCTGGGCACGATCTGGTGGATTTTCCGCACCGGCTGGAAACTCAAGGCCTGAGCGACTCCGGTTGCCATGCTTGCGGTAGCGGCTTGCACTTATCCATCAAGGGCCAAACGCCTGTTTGACTTGAAAAAAAGGGCAGCAGGGCGTTCAGCGCGGGCTGGCTGACGCACGAGCGGTCGCCAGCACCTGAAAATCTGGCCTCCATTCGCTGCCGCAGTCTGCACAAGCGTCCGATGCGCGCGGCGGGTGCAAGTAAACTGGTTGCGCCCCTGCGGGCCGGCACGGATGACCATCACCCGTGCCGAAATTCAAAAAAGGCGCGTATGGCGGTTGGCTGGCTGGCGGTGTTGCAACTGGTTCCCTGGACGGACGTGATCAAGAACGCGCCCAAGGTGGCTGACGGGGCCAAAAAACTCTGGCAGACCGTCGGCAATAAAACGCCGCCTTCGGCCGAAACCACGGGTACCGGCGTGCCGCCTTCACCGGAAGGCCAGGCCATTGCCGCCCTCCAGGCGCGTGTGCTGACGCTGGAAAACGCCACCCAGGACCTGCACGAACAGATGCTCGCCTCGTCGGAACTCATCAAGTCGCTGGCCGAACAAAACACCCAGCTCATCCGGCGCGCCGAGGTCAACCGGCTGCGGCTGCTGGCGCTGGCCAGCGTGACCGCCGTGGTGGCCGTCGCCGCGGTCATCGGCCTGACGCTGTCGCTGGCCGGGCCCTGAACAGGGCGCCACCCAGCGTTCTCTGCGTCAGTCCCAGACGGGCGCCAGGGCTTTGGGATCTACCTCGCGGCCGCCCCGGTCCAGCGCAGCGATCTGCGCCATTTCGTCCTCTGTGAGTTCAAGCTGTTGCGCCTGCAGGTTGCTTTGCAGGTTGGCGCGTTGTGTCGACGAGGGAATCACCGCGAACCCCAGCTGCATGGCCCAGGCCAGCGCGACCTGCGCAACGCTTGCGCCGTGCGGCTTCGCAATTTTCTCCAGTACCGGGTCCTGCAGCACCTTGCCATAGGCGAGCGTCATGTACGACGTGATGTGAATGCCCTGGCTGCGCGCAAAGTCCACGACCTTGCGGTTATGCAGATAAGGGCTCAACTCGATCTGGTTGGTGGCGATGTTGTCGGCACCCACTGCGTTGATGGCCCGTTGCAGGTAATCGATATTGAAGTTGGACACGCCAATCAGCCGGCTCAGCCCCTGTGCCTTGGCCTGCATCAGCGCACCCAGGGTTTCTTCCAGCGGCACTGGCTGGCCAGGAGCCGGCCAGTGGATCAATGTCAGGTCAACCTGGTCCATGCGCAGCCTGGCCAGACTCTCCTTGAGGCTGGAAATCACCCGTTTTTCCGCAAAGTTGTCGGTCCAGACCTTGGTCGTGATGAACAGGTCGCTGCGCGGCACACCGCTGGCGGCAATCGCCTGGCCGACCTCGGCTTCATTGCGGTAGATCTGCGCGGTGTCGATGGCGCGGTAACCCAGTTCAAGCGCGGTGCTGACGGAGTCGATCACGACCTGGTCTTTCAGGCGAAACGTGCCCAGGCCAAAGGCAGGAATGGTTGAAGGCGTCACGGTGGTTTCCTTTTTTTTGAATATGGACAGGCCCGCCACCTTACTGGCAGGTGAAAACAAGGGAAGGCCAAAGGGACTTTGCGGCTTGCCAAAAAAGTCACGCTATCGCAGGCATTGAGGCACCAATGCGCCACGTACAGGGAACGCAGTCGCGGCACTGCGCTACAGTGCCGCGATGAACATGACACGACCAAGGGCCCGATGGTTTCAGTTGCTGCTATTGATAAGCATGAGCCTTGGCCTCGGCGCCAGCGTGCTTGCGCAGCCAGCGCCGCCCAGCGTTCGGCCCGACAGCGGACCGTGGGACAGCGGCGCCGGTTTTCACTTTGACCTGAAAAAGAAGCCGCTGCAAAAAACCCGCCAGTCCGTCAGCGGCATTGCCTGCAACCTGAACGCCGCGCAGCAACGCATCTGCCTGCTGGCGTTTGACGAAGGCGCCGAAGCGCGTTACGCCACCATCGACCCGCCAGCCTTGCGCATCGACCTTGAGCCCGTGTTGCTGCGCGATACCACCGAGGAGCTGGACGCCGAAGCCGCCGCCACCGACGGCCGTTATTTTTACGTCGCCGGCTCGCACTCCGCCAAGCGCGGCGACTGCGCCAGCAACCCCGGCAGCCGCCACGTGATCCGCTTCAGGCTGGACCCGGCCACGGGCCGCGCCTTGCGCTCCCCAACCGGGGCGCTGGTGGAGCATGCCGACAGCGGCAGGCTGTGGCCGCTGATGCAGGCACAGCCCGAACTGGCGCCGTATGTGGGCGAGCGCAAATGCCTGGGCGACGAGCCGCCTGACAAAGCACCCACACTGGCCGGCCAGCAAGGCGTGAACATCGAAGGCATGGCGGTACAGGGCGGGCAGCTGTATTTCGGTTTTCGCGGCCCGGTACTGGACGGCGTGGCCCGCGTGCTGGCCGTGAACGCCGAGGCACTGTTCAGCCCTCAGCCAGCCAGCGACGCCAAGCCCACGGTCACCCGCCTGGCGCTGGGCCCCCACCGGGGCATCCGCGACATGGTGGCCGTCAAGACCGGCATGTTGCTGCTCGCCGGGCCCGACGACAGCCGCGCGAACCAAGGCGCAGGCTGGACAGTCGCATGGTGGGACGGCAAGGCGGCGGCCGGCGTGGTGCAACCCAGGATGCTGGCGGCGCTCGACTTGAGCGGCGTCAAGCTGCGCCAATGCGACAAGGAACTCAAGCCCGAGGCCATCACCGTGCTGGAAGAAACACCCACGGCCTACAAACTTCTGGTGCTGTCAGACGGCCTGTGCGACGGCGGACCGCTGGCCTTCACGGTTCCGCGCTGACGGATAAATACTCCTGAAAGCATAGCTGCTTGCGCATACTGGTATTGCGCAAACAGCCTATTTGGTTAAAAATCCGTAACTGCCCAGATCACTTTTCAGGTTACCGCGCCATGGCGGGTGCCACCGTGGTCTTCGGCGCCTCTGGCATGCTCGCTTTCCGCGTCATCCCGGCGCCATGTGTCATCGCGGCTTTGTCTGCCGCCCAGGCCGACTGTGTCATTCCAGCCTACTCTGCCATCTCCGGCTTCCTGTGCCATCTCCGCCTCGTGTGTTGTCACCCCCCCCTGTGTTGTCCCGATTCCTCTGTGATCCCCTCTTCCCCTGTGATCCCCTCTTCCCCTGTCATCCCCTCCTCCTCTGTCATCCCGGGCTCGACCCGGGATCCATGCCTTTCCCCCCAGCGGGTTCATGGATTGCCGGTCAAGCCCGCAACGACACAATAGAAATCGAAAAACGTCCAGCGAGCCAGTCAGTTAGCCCAAGCCTGTCAACGCGGCGCTGACCACAGCTTCATCCAGCGCCGCAAAGCGCGTGTTGTGCCGGTCGGTCAGCGGGCCTCCCCCCGGAATCACCGCGCCGCTGGCGTCGTAACCGATGGCCTTGAACTTCCACACAGCGCCGATCAGCTTGAGGTTTCCCACGCATTCGCCCTGGCTGGACAGCACACGCACCACCTGGTCGTTCAACGGATGCAGGGTCAGTTTGTTCATTATTGTTTCCTTAACGGAAGGATCATAGGGAGGCGGGTAAATCGAAGGCGAGGCGCTGCGCATCAGCGCCTAAAAGCTTGACGCGACGATGCCGCCCAAGGCGGTGCGTCATCGTCACGTCTATACAAGCTAAGGAGGGCTTATCTCTTTAGCAAAACGGTTTCAAACGGGTTGAAAAGCGCGACACCGAAGTCGGAAAAGTCAGCGGTGTTGCGCGTCACCACTTTCAATTGATGGCGAATCGCCGTTGCAGCGATCATGGCGTCTTCATACAGGGTGTCAGAGCGCCGGTGCATGAGCTTTGCCCAGTGGCGAAAGGTGGCTGCATCCATCGGCAGCACGTTATAAGACGCGGCCACCTGATCGGCCCACTGCTCTATCTCCGCCGCCTTGGCCGCGTCCTGATCGCGCGTGAGTTCAATGCCCGCCTGAATCTCGCCAAGGCTGACCGCTGAAATGTGCAGATCCCGGTCATCGACCGACTCAAACCACGCCAGCACCGCGCCGTGCGGCCTGGGGCGGCGCAGTTCGGAAATAACGTTCGCGTCCAGCAAATACACGGCGCTTATCCGAGCGCCGCAACCCGCCGCCCACGGGCAGAACCACGTGGAGGCACCAGAACCTCAGTGCGCGCAGCGTCCGACAAAAGCAACTCTTTCAGTGACGGCCGGGCAGCCGACTGCAAGCGCTTCCACTCAGCCGCCGGCACCAGCACAGCCGCTTCAGCCCCCCGGCGGGTAACCATCTGCGGCCCCTCTGCCAGACAAGCATCGAGGAATTCACTAAAACGCGCTTTTGCATCTTGAACGGGCCATCTGTTCATAAGAATACCTCTTGCTTTAACTAGTAGACAGTCAACCTGATTCGTTGTCTGCGTGCGGATAGACCCAAGCCATTTTTTGGCGTGCCTTGCTTAAGTTGAATTGCCAGCGTATTGGTTTGGCCTCAGCATTTCTGTGCGCACAGATCGCATCAAGTTCGCGTTGCAATTGCTCTTTATCGGAGATCCTCTTCTTGAAGACCGTGCGGCCCAGGACTGCAAACTCCAGCTCGGCGATGTTGAGCCATGAGCCATGCTTGGGCGTGTGCCTGATCTCGATTTTCTTGGCCAGTCGGCGTGCCTCTTCTGGCGCAAATGTGGTGTAGAGCGCACCCTTGGTGTGCGTGTTCAAGTTGTCGCAGACCAGCGTGATCTTCTGGGCTTTGGGAAACATCCCGTCAAGCTCCTTGCACACGGCGGCGAAATCAGTCTTTTTGCGATGCTCCATCACCAGGCATTTGCGCAGCCCAGCCGCTGGCTGGCAGATCATCATCACTTCTGCCACGCCGCAGCGCTCGTATTCGCAATCCTCGCGCCGGGGCCGTCCTGGTGCCCCCGGCATCGCCTCGCGTACCTCCCGCAGTAGCTGAAACGGGCTTTCATCGAAACACACCACTGGATTTTTCTCGTGGAGCGGGAGTCCGTAAATTTCAATGACGTCCTCCATGCAAGCGACGAACTCTTCATCGACTTTTGCGATGCACCACTCCTGCTTTTGCCACGGCTTGAGTTCGCTTTTTTAAAAGCTGGCGCACGCCTTCATGGCTGTATGACTGGGCAAAGCCGAGTTCCACGATTTTCGAGCCCAGCAGGCGTAAGGTCCAGTGGTCGTGCCCATCGGGTGCTTTTGAGCAGGCGATCGCCGTAATCATCGCCGCTTGCTTGGCGTCAAGCTTGGGTTTGGAGCCCGGGCGGGGCAACTCACCCAACGCGGCCTCCAAGCCGCCTTCAGCGAGACGCTTTCGGATTTTTAAAACGGTAGGTAACGAGACATCCAAGGCTAGGCAGATATCTTGATTGAAGTGGCCTTTGGCAAGTTTGGTCAAGATACGCGCGCGGGTGATCACGCGAGCGCTGTTGACGCCCTTGTGGATGATGGCGAAAAGATGCTCTTGCTCGTCATCGCTGAGTTCGATTCTGTTAGGCGATGTGATTCGTGGCATGGCCGTCTCCAAGTGGTTTCGGAGAATATCGCCCACAAAACTGGCAAAAGTAACCCAGCAGAAAAATTTAGACTTTAATTAACGAATCAGGTTGACTGTCTACTAGTCACCTGTCTAGTCATTTTAAATCACACTGGAACAGCTTGCTGGCGGCAGACTGGACGGAAGTAAGCAAGCAAGCCAAAACGGTCTTCCTTGATGATTCCGTCGATACCCCCATCGCCTGCGCACCTTTGTGACCCAGGCCTTTGAAGAAACATCTTCATTCGGCACGCCTGAAAAAAAAGGAGCGCAGGGTTCAAATGAACCCTGCGCTCCTTTTGACATTCCAAAGCGCAACGAGGCGCCCAAAACCCTCAACGCATGTTCAGCTTGTAGCGAGCGGCCAAGGTGGCAATCACGCTCAGGACGGCGCCAAAAATGACATAGAACGTCACCGCCAGTTTGTTGCCTGTGACCGCGATCAGCCAGGTGATGGTCAGGGCCGCAAAGCCGCCGAAAAGCATCACGCCGATGTTGTAGCTCAATGACATGCCGGTGCCGCGTGTCTGCACCGGAAAGATGTCTGACAGCAAGGCGGGCATGGCGGCAAAATACATGGTCATCAAAAAGCCGACGACGCCCTGCACCAGCAACAGGTTGACAAAGCTCGGGTTAAGCGAGAGCCAGGCAAACAGCGGGTAGGTCAGCAAGACAAACAACACGCTGCTGCAGAGCATGAAGGGGGTGCGGCCGTATTTGTCAGACAGGTGACCGACCACCGGTGACAAAAACATCATCATCAGGCCCGCCAGAATGGTGGCGCTGAAGGCGGCGGTCGAGGTCATGCCCAGTTGCTTGACGGCGTAGGTCGGCATGTAGACCACCAGGTAAACCGACACGGTGGCCATGATGACGCTGCCTGAGCCGATGAACAAACGCATTTTCTGATCGCGCATGATGTCGCTCAACGGCGTGCTGGTGGCTTCGGCCTGGGAAAACTCTGGCGATTCTTCAAGGTTCTTGCGGATGTAGTAGCCGGCAGGCCCGATCAGCAGGCCAAAGATGAACGGAATGCGCCAGCCCCACGATTCGAGCTGGTCGGTGCTGAGCTGCGAAGAAAGAACAGCCCCGAACACGGCAGCCATGACGATGCTCAGCCCCTGGCTGGCCACCTGCCAGCTGGAAAAGAATCCGCGGCGGTGTGGCGCATGCTCGACCAAAAACGCGGTCGAGCTGCCAAATTCGCCACCGGCCGAAAAGCCTTGCAGCAAGCGCGCGATGACAATGCCGGCCGGTGCCCACAAACCGATGTGCGCGTAGGTCGGCATGATGGCGATCATCAGCGTGCCGATCATCATCAGCAGGATGGACAGCGTCAAGGCGGCCTTTCGGCCCACGCGGTCCGAGTACGAACCGATGACGATGGCGCCCAGCGGGCGCATGAAAAACGAAACGCCAAACGTGGCGAAGGTGATCATCAACGAAACGGTCTGGTTCTCGGTCGGGAAAAACAGCTTGGCGATGGTCACCGCCATGGCGCTGTAAATCAGCACATCGAACCATTCCAGCGCATTGCCGATTGACGACGAGATCACTGCCCGCCAGGTTTGCGGATGCTGCTTGTAGGGTGCTTCGGCAGCGGCACTTTGCCCGGTGCGGCTGGCGTGCAGGTTCGGAGACAAGGTCTGGCTCATGGATAAATCCTTTTAGGGTTGCACCGCATGGGTCATGCGAACACGGCCGGCAGCGCTGAATTGCGCTGGGAAAAAAGCCGGCCAGGCATGGCGGGTGATCTGTCTGTCTGGCTGATTGTTTATTGCGGGAAGGCGGGCACAGGGTCGAGCAGGCGAAGCAGAAAAGCCTCGCATTGCGCCACTTGTTCCAGAGGCACAAACTCGTTGGGCCGGTGGGCTTGCTCGATGCTGCCGGGACCGCACACCACGGTTGGAATGCCAGCACCCTGAAACAGCCCGGCTTCGGTGCCATACGAGACCGCACCGGTGGCCTTGTTGCGCGACAAGGCGATGGCCAGCTGGACAATCGCTTCATGCTCTTGGGTGCTCAGGCCGGGCGCAGAGGCCAGCCGTTCAAAGGCAATTTTTGCGTTGGGTTCGACCAGCAGCATTTCGGGCAGCAGCCTGGCGGCGTAACTCTCGACTTCCTGCAGCAGGTGGGTGGCGTCGGTGCCCGGCATGGTGCGCGCCTCGAATTCGAAAATGCATTCTTTGGGCACGATGTTGGACGCCAGGCCGCCGCGAATCAGGCCGGTTTGCATCGTGGTGTACGGCACGGTGAATCCGTAATCGCGCGTTTCAAGCTGCGCAAAGCGGTCCGCCATTTGCCGGATATAGACAATGATGCGCGCGGCGTATTCAATTGCATTGACGCCCAGATTGGTGTAGCTGGAATGGGCTTCCCGACCCGTGACGCAGCAGCGAAAACGATGGGTTCCCTTGTGTGCAATGACGGGCTGCATGGAGGTCGGCTCGCCGACAATGCAGCCGGCGGTTTTCAGGTTCAGGTCCTGCAGATCGGCAATCAGGCTTTTCACGCCGATGCAGCCGACTTCCTCGTCATAGGAAAAGGCCAGATGCAGCGGCGCATCCATCTTGGCGGCCAAAAACCGGGGGGCCAGTGCCAATGCGGTGGCGATGTAGCTTTTCATGTCGCAAGACCCGCGGCCATAGAGCAAGCCCTCCTTGATGGTGGCTTTGAAGGGGTCGGTGTCCCATGCCTGGCCGTCGACCGGCACGACATCGGTGTGACCGGACAAAATCAGCCCCGGCTTGCGGCCTTCTCCAAGCGTGGCGAACAAATTGGCTTTCTTGCCGGCCGCGTCATAGGTCAGGCGCGACGTGACGCCGAGTCCGGCCAGATAGTCGCGTATCCATTCGATCATGCCGAGGTTGGAGTCGCGGGAAACCGTCGGAAACGCAATCAGCCGCTCGATCATGGCAAGCACGTCGGGCGAGGGCTGGAGCAATGCGGGAGAGGGGGTCGTGGTCATGAGATTCCTAGGGTTTTCCCGTAGTGGCTGAATTTTATTCATACAATCGCAAGCGCATCTTGGCGAAAGTTAAAGCCGACTGTATGAAGACTCTGGATTTTCATAAAATGGAAAATAGTCAGCTATTGGATGAAAATTATTAATGCAGATAAGCTTCAAGCAAATAAGCTATTTTCTGGCGGCGGCTGAAACGGGTCAGTTCTCGGCGGCCGCTGCCAAGGCTTACGTCACGCAGACCACCATCACCGTGGCCATCAGGGAGCTGGAGTCCATCCTGGGCCTGAAGCTGTTTTTGCGCCATCACGCCTCGGGCGTGTCGCTGACGGTCGATGGCCAAAAGTTTCTGCATCACGCCTACAGCATCATGGCAGCCGTCAATTCGGCCCTTCACGACCCCGGGCTGATATCCCAGGAGATTTCTGGCCGCGTGCGGCTTGGCGCAACGCCCACGATGCTGGGCTCTTACATGGTGCCGGCGATTGCCCGTTTTTTAAGCGCTTACCCGCAGATCGAGGTCGAGGTGATCGAGCTGGAGCGCCCGCTGCTGGAAAGTGCATTGCTGCGCGCTGAAGTCGATATCGGCGTGCTTTGGCTGATCAACCTGGATCAGCCGGCCGCCTTCAATACCGTGCCCTTGACCCGTTCGCGCCGGCAGCTGTGGTTGCCCGCCTCGCATCCGCTGCTGAACAAGCGCAACGTTTCACTGAGCGACATCAGTGCGCTGCCCTACGTGCTTTACAACGCCGACGAAACGCCGCGCAACACGCTTTTGTTCTGGCAACAGGCGGGGCTGGAGCCGAAGATTCGCTACCGGGTCAGTTCGGTTGAAGCGGTGCGCAGCCTGGTGGCACAAGGCATGGGCGTGACGATTCTGTCGGATGTGATTTACCGGCCGTTTTCCAGCGAAGGGCTGCGAATCGAGACGCGGCCCTTGATGAACGGGTTGCCCTCCATCGAAATCGGTTTGGCCTGGGGCATTGAGCAGCCGCTGTCCAGCGCCGCAGATGCCTTGAGGGCATTCATGGAACTCACCTTCAGCGGCCCGGGTCTGGGTCTCAAGGTGGCTTAGACGATAGACCGGGAACTGCTGCAGCCACAGCACGGGGCGAGGCACGCCAAACTACAGGCTTTCAAAACACTTCAGCGCATACCCCACATGCAGCGCCGCGCCCCGGTACAGCGCGTCTTCGTCAATATTGAACCGGGGATGGTGGTGCGCAAAGCACGCACCCCGGCTTTCGTTGCGTACCCCGATGAAGGCCATCAGCCCCGGGTACACATCGAGAAAGTCACCGAAATTTTCAGACACCATGAGTGGCGGAAATGCGATCAGGTCGCCGGCCCCGAACAGATCCTGAACGGTCTGCTCGGCCAGCTGGCTGCAGCGCGCCTCGTTGAAAAGCATGGGACCGCCGCGCTTGATGCTCACCTCCACAGTGGCCCGAAAGGCGTCCGCCGTGCTTTGCACCACCCGGCGCAACGCCGCTTGCAGATGAACCTGATCCGCCTTGTCCGTGGTCCTGAGGGTGCCTGCCAAAACGGCCTTGTCAGGAATGACATTGCCCGCTTCGCCGCTGTGCAGCTTGCCAAACGTGAGCGCTGCGGCGTGCGTCGGATCAATTTCCCGCGCGATCAGATGAGACACGTTCATCACGATGGCCGACGCCACCACAATCGGGTCCACCCCCCGGTGCGGCGTGGCCCCGTGGCAGCCCACCCCGTGGATGACCACTTCAAAGTTGTCGCCCGCTGCCATGCGCGGCCCGGCCTGCACGGAAAATTTTCCACTTTCAATCTCTGACCACAGGTGAATGGCAAACGCGCTTTTGACTGGGAACGGCGCCAGTAGTTTGAGGATTTCCGCCGTGCCGCCGCCGCGCTCCTCGGCCTGCTGGAAACACAGTTTCACCGTTCCATTCATCGAGTCTTTGACATGCTGAAAAACCTGTGCGGCGCCCAGCAGCATGGCAACGTGGCCGTCATGGCCGCAGGCATGCATGACACCGGGGGTTTTGGAGCAATAGGGCAGATGTCCGTTGTCTTCATGGATGGGCAAGGCGTCCATGTCGGCGCGCAGGGCAACCATCTGGTGCGGATGCTTGCCCTCGATGGTTGCAACGATTCCGTAGTCGCCTGCAAGCTCAAAGGGAATGCCCAGTTTGTTCAATTCGTCCTGCACCAGTTTTGAGGTGCCTTGTTCCTCGAACGACAGTTCAGGGTGGCTGTGTATCTTGCGCCGCAGCGCCACCATGTAACTCTGGTAGCGCCTCGAAATGTCCGTGACTGATTCGGTCATGCCTGATTCCTATAGTGGGGGTGTTGAAACGGCAACGCCGGCTCTGGTTTTTTTCAGCAAGGGCCACATGCCCGCCAGACCCAGAAGCGGTCCTGGCAGCAAGATCCAGACAGCCTTGCTGCCCAGCCCTTCGATGACGCTCAATAAAATGGTGATGCTGACGATGGTGATCAAAAACCCGATGCTGTTCTGCACAGCCAGCGCACTGCCCACCGATTGCGGCGGGCAGCTCCGGGCCGAGATGGACGAGAATTGCGGAGAATCGGCGACCACAAAAAACCCCCAGGCCAGCAGCACCACAAAGCGCAGCATCAGCCAGTCGGGGGGCAGCAAGGGATACATCAGGCACAACAGGCCCGAGGCCAGCAAGGCGAATGCCGCCACATAAGCACTGTCCAGCCTGATGCTGACACGCCCGCCGCAGACACAGCCGAGAAAACCTGCCGCAATGCAAAAAAAGCTGATGGCGGCAACCGACCCCGGCAGACCCCAGTGGGCTTGACCGGCATCCAGCAGCAATTGGGCGGCAAGCCAGGGCAACACCGCCCAAAAAGCATACAGCTCCCACATATGGCCAAAATAGCCCAGGGCAGCGGCCCTGAAATCGGGAATTTTGAAGACGCCAAACGCCCTGCCCAATGAAGCGCCCCGGTGGCTGTCGCTCTTTTTCAGGTAAGGACCATCCCCCAGAAAGTACACCAGCACTGCCCCTGCCAACGCCAAGGCAGAAGACACCTGGACCACGGTTTGCCAGGGCAGGGTTGCGCCCAGCGCCCGCACGCCATGGGGCAATGCGGTGCCCAGCGTCAACATGCCCACCAGCAGTCCCAGCGCAGCCCCGGACTTGCCGCCCACCCAGCCGACAATCATCTTCATGCCCAGGGGGTAGATTCCCGCCAGGCACAAGCCGACTGCAAAGCGCAGCACCAGCCCCGACTCGAAACCGATCCAGCCCCCTGAGAACGCCGTGTTGACAAGGGCGCCTGACACGCAGGCCATCGCAAAAATCCGACTGGTTGAATACCGGTCGGCCCAGCCGGAGTAAGCCAGCCACAGCGTGCCGGCAATGAAGCCTGACTGGGTTGCCGCAATCAGCCAGGCAAACTGGGCAGGGCCGATATGCCAGGCCGCCATCAGGTCATCGGCGGCACTGTTCGGACTGAACCACAGCGACGTGCCCAGCCACTGGGCCAACACGATCAACGCAACGGCCCACCGCCGCTGGTTCATGAACAGTGCGTCAGCGCCGAGCTCAGGTCGTCGATCAGGTCGTCGGCATTTTCAAGTCCGACAGACACCCGCAGCAAGCCTTGTGGCGTCTTGCTTTCAGGGCCCTCGATCGAGGCGCGATGCTCAATCAGGCTTTCGACGCCGCCCAAGCTGGTGGCACGGGTGAAAATTTCCACATGCGCGGCCAGCGCCATGGCTGCGTCCTTGCCGCCCTTGACCTCGAACGACAGCATGCCGCCAAAGCCGGACATCTGCTTGCTGGCAATGGCATGAAAAGCGTTGTCCGGCAGGCCGGGGTAATGCACCACGCTGACTTTTTCATGCTGCTGCAAAAATTCGGCGACCTTTTGCGCATTGGCGCAGTGCGCCTGCATGCGGTACGGCAGGGTGGGCAGGCTGCGCATGACCAGCCAGCAGTCGAACGGCGAAGGCACGGCGCCGCCATAAAGCTGCGCGGTACGCAGCTGGGCGAAATGCTCGTCATCCAGCCGCGACACGACGGCTCCGCCCAGCACGTCGCTGCGCCCGCCCAGGTACTTGGTGGTGGCATGCATCACCATGTCGCAACCCAGCGCCAGCGGCTGCTGAAGCACGGGGCTGGCAAACGTGTTGTCGGCAATGGCGCGCGCGCCATGCTGGCGGGCAATCTCTGCGATGGCGGTGATGTCGACACATTGCAGCAGCGGATTTGACGGCGTTTCGATCCAGATGATTTTGGTCTGCGGCGTCAACGCCTGGCGCACGCTGTCCAGATTCGTCATGTCGACAAACGAAGCGGTGACGCCCCATTTGGCGAAAAGATGCTTCAAGACATTGGCCGTGCCGTGGTAAATATCGACCGGTGCAATGACATGGTTGCCCGGCATCAAGCCCTGGAAAATCGCGGTCACGGCCGCCAGGCCGGAGCCGAAGGCGGCACTTGCAGCGCCGCCTTCAAGCGCAGCCAGCGCAGCTTCCAGCCCATTGCGGTTCGGGTTGTGATTACGCGAATAAAGAAAGCCACGCGAATAACCCCCGTCCGCATCGCGCTCGAAAGTGGTTGAAAGGTGGATGGCTTCGGTGACCGCGCCAGTGCCGACATCGACAGAGTGTCCGGCATGCACCGCCAGGGTTTCGATTTTGTATTGTTTTCCGGGTTTCATGGGGTTTTCAGAGCGTAGGGATTAAATGGAGCAGACAGACAAGAGGGGCAAGAGATTCAGAAAGCCGGGACGATATTGCCCTTGAATCGCTCGAGAATGAACTTCTTTGACTCTGGCGACTGCAATGCCGCCACCAGTTTTTTCATGGCGGGGCTGTCCTTGTTGTCGGCCCTGGCCGCGAGCAGGTTGACGTAGTTGGACTGGCCGCTTTCAAGGATCAGCGCATCCTTGCTCGGGCTGAGCTTGGCTTCCAGCGCAAAGGTGGTGTTGATGATGGCCAGATCGACTTCACCGAGCACGCGCGGCAGCATGGGGGCTTCAAGCTGCTTGATCTTGATGTTTTTCAGGTTCTGCGTGATGTCTTTTTCGGTAGCCATGTTGTTTTTGGGATCGGTCAGCTTGATGACCTTGGCCTGGTCCAGCAGCTGCAGGGCGCGGCCGCCATTCACGGCATCGTTCGGTATGGCCACCACCGCGCCGTCTTTCAGTTCCGAGATATTGGTGATCTTTTTTGAGTAAGCGCCAAAAGGCGCAATCAGCACATCGGCCACCGCCTGGATGGACGCGCCACGGCTGCGGTTGAATTCATCCAGGTACGGCTTGTGCTGGAAGAAATTGGCATCGATGCGTTTCTCGACGAGTTGGACATTGGGCTGGACATAGTCGGTGTAGACCTTGATTTCCAGGTCCACCCCCTGCTGCAAAAGCATGGGCTTGAGGTGTTCGAGCAACTCGGCATGCGGCGTCGGGCTGGCGCCAATCACCAGCTTGTCAGCGGCATGTGCCATCAGGGAAGTGCCCAGTACGAGCGCCATCAATAACTTCTTCATAGATTTTCCTTGCGTTAAAAAAACCAAACCTCAGCGACTGAAATGCGTGACCAGCCGGTCCCCGGCCCATTGCAGGATCTGGACCAGAATCAGCAGCAAGATGATGGTGATGAACATCACATTCAGCTGAAAGCGCTGGTAACCATAACGGATGGCCAGGTCGCCCAGGCCGCCACCGCCGACCACGCCAGACAAGGCGGTGTAAGACACCAGCGCAATGGCCGTGACAGTGGCCGCTGCAATGATGCCGGGCAAGGCTTCGGGCAGCAGCGCACCGGTCACGATCTGCCGCACGCTTGCCCCCATCGCCAAGGAGGCTTCAATGATGCCGTGATCGACCTCGCGCAGCGCGGTTTCCACCAGACGTGCAAAAAACGGCGTCCCGCCGACGACCAGCGGCGGAATGGCGCCAGCCACACCCAGCGATGTGCCTGTCAGCAAAACGGTCACCGGAATCATGGCAATTAGCAATATGACAAAGGGCAGGGACCGCAGGATATTCACGCCGAAAGAAACCGAAGCGTAGGTTCGCGGTGAAGCCAGCAGTTTTTTGGGGCTCGTCAGGAAAAGCAGGATGCCCAGCGGCAAACCCAGCAAAAGCGTCAGCGACAGGGCGCCGCCCAGCATCAGCAGCGTGTCCACCGACGCCCATCCGATGTCATCCCAGGCCACACCGCCCGACATCAGGCTTTGAAAAAATTCATTCATTAAAAACTCTCCTCGACAACCACACCGGCCTCGGCGAGTTGTTTGATGGCCGCCAATGCGTTCTCGGTGTCACCTTTGAAAGCGACGGTCAGTTGCCCGCAGGGGGTTGACTTGATTTTTCCAAAACGGCCATTGAGGATCAGAAAATCAACCTCGCATTGCCTGGCGATGCGGGTAAAAACCGGTTGCGTCATGGATTCGTTCATGAAGGTCAGGCGCCGCACCATGCCGTCGCCGGCCTGCTTGAGGTCTTCACTGAATTCGTCCTCGGAGAAGTCTTCCGCCTCCATGACAAAGTTGCGGGTCGTCGGATGCCGGGGATGCAAAAACACCTGGGTCACCGGCCCGCTTTCCACGATCTTGCCGCCGTCAATCACGGCAACCCGGTCGCAAATCGTGCGGATGACATCCATCTCGTGCGTGATCAGGACAATCGTCAGGTTCAGTTTTTCATTGATTTCCCGCAGCAGTTGCAAGATGGACCGTGTGGTCTGCGGATCGAGCGCACTGGTGGCCTCGTCGCACAGCAGGATTTTGGGCCGGTTGGCCAGGGCGCGGGCAATGCCCACGCGCTGCTTTTCACCGCCCGACAGCTGCTTCGGGTATTTGTGCTTGTGCCGGCTCAACCCCACCAGCTCAAGCATCTCGTCGACCCGCGCATCAATTTTTGCAGTGTCCCGCTCGCCGGCAATGCGGATGGGAAACGAGACATTTTCAGCCACCGTTTTAGAGCTCAGCAGATTGAAATGCTGAAAGATCATGCCGATGTTTCGTCTGAAGTTCCGCAGCGCCAGGTTGTCGTAGGCCAGTATGGCCTCGCCGTCGACGATGATCTCGCCCCCGGACGGCCGCTCCAGCAGGTTGATCAGCCTGAGCAGCGTGGACTTGCCCGCGCCCGAATGGCCAATCACGCCAAATATCTCCCCCCTGACGATGGACAGGTCAACTCCGCTCAGGGCCGGAATCTGCTTGTCCTTGACCACGTAACTCTTGTGCACATTTTTCAGGTGAATCACATTTTTATCCTATTCAATCGGCCGCAAGAATTCTTCGTGATGCACTCATGGACTGGCCCGAAGCGCGCGCCATGCCGCGCGTTCAATGCTGGCCGCGTCCACCGAGAAATGACGGCGAAGCGCCGCCCGGGTGTCGCTGCGGCCAAAGCCATCGGTGCCCAGTGTGGTGTAGGCGCGGCCAGTCGGCAGGTAAGCCCGGATGCTTTCAGGCACGGCGCGCACGTAGTCGGTCGCCGCCACGATGGGGCCCTCGGTCTGCAGGAGCTTCGCCGTGACAAACGCTGCGCCCGCATCAGTATCGCAGGCGGTGCCGGTTGCGCCGGTTGCGTCTGATGTGCTGGCCTGGGCCTGGCGCGCCAGCTCGCTCCAGCTGGTCACGCTGATCACTTCGGCGTCAACGCCTTGCGCTGCCAGCAGATGGGCCGCCTTGATCACCTCGGTGAGGATCGCCCCTGACCCCATCAGCGTGACCTTGAGGGCAGCGCTGCCCGGTTGGCGCGCCCCGGCGGCCGCCGGATAGTGGCCGAACCGGTAACAGCCCGAAATCACGTCAGCGTGCACATCGGGCGGCAAATTGGGCTGGGCATAGTTCTCGTTCATCAGCGTCAGGTAATAAAACACATCCTGCTGCTCGACCAGCATTTCCTGCATGCCGTGCTGGAGGATCACGGCCAGTTCACCGGCAAAGGCCGGGTCGTAGGCCTTGCAGTTCGGAATGGTCGCGGCGATCAGGTGGCTGCTGCCGTCCTGGTGCTGCAGCCCTTCCCCGCCCAGGGTGGTTCGCCCCGAGGTCGCGCCCAGCAGGAAACCCCGTGCGCGCTGGTCGGCAGCCGCCCAGATCTGGTCGCCCACCCGCTGGAACCCGAACATGGAGTAATAGATATAAAACGGCAGCATGGCAAGGCCATGCACGCTGTAGCTGGTGGCCGCCGCCGTCCAGCTGGCCATGGCGCCGGCCTCGCTGATGCCTTCTTCCAGGATCTGGCCGTCGATGGCTTCGCGGTAACTCAGGACCGAGCCAATGTCTTCAGGCGCATAGCGCTGGCCCAGGCTCGAATAGATACCGACCTGTTTGAAAAGATTGGCCATGCCGAAGGTGCGCGCTTCGTCGGCCACGATGGGCACGATGCGCGGACCCAGCACCGCATCTTTCAGCAGTCCGCCCAGCATGCGGACAAAGGCCATGGTGGTGCTCATCTCCTTGCCTTGCGGTTGCAGTGCAAAGGCGGCATAGCGCGCCAGCTCGGGCACCGGAAGGGTTGCGCACGCGGTGTCGCGGCGCGGCAGGTAGCCGCCCAAAGCCTGGCGGCGCGCATGCAGGTACTGGATTTCAGGGCTGTCCGCCGAGGGTTTGAAAAACGCCAGCGACGTGGCCTGCGCGTCGCTCAATGGCAGGTTGAAGCGGTTCCTGAATTCGATCAGCTCTTTTTCGTCGAGTTTTTTCTGGCTGTGGGTGGTCATCTTGCCCTGCCCGGCCTTGCCCATGCCATAGCCTTTTTTGGTGTGCGCCAGGATGACTGTCGGCTGGCCCTGGTGCGCGGCAGCAGCGGCATAGGCCGCATGAATCTTCACCAGGTCGTGGCCGCCGCGCTTGAGTCGGTCTATCTGCTCGTCGGTCATGCCTTGCGCCAGGTGGGCCAGTGCTTCGTTCTGGCCGAAAAATGTTTCCCGGTTGTAGCGTCCGTCCTTGGCGGCAAACGTCTGCATCTGGCCATCGACGGTGTTGGCAAATGCGCGGGTCAGCGCGCCGCTCGTGTCGCGGGCGAAGAGCCCGTCCCAGTCGCTGCCCCAGATCAGCTTGATGACGTTCCAGCCGGCCCCGGAAAACAGCTTTTCCAGCTCGTCGATGATGCGGCCATTGCCACGCACCGGCCCGTCCAGCCGCTGCAGGTTGCAATTGACGACCCAGACCAGGTTGTCCAGCCCCTCACGGGCCGCCAGCGTCAGCGCGCTCATGCTTTCGGGCTCGTCCATTTCACCGTCGCCAAACACGCCCCAGACCTTGCGGTTCGCGCAGTCCAGCAATTGCCGGTGGCTCAGGTAGCGCATGAAGCGGGCGTGGTAGATCGAGCTGATCGGGCCGATGCCCATGGAGCCGGTGGGAAACTGCCAGAAATCGGGCATCAGGTAGGGGTGCGGATAGCTGCACAGGCCGCGTGCGCCCGTTCCGCCCAGCGCGGCGGGGCTGGTCAGTTCCTGGCGGTAGTAGCCCAGGTCTGCCTCGCTCAAGCGGCCTTCGAGGTAGGCCCGCGCATACACGCCGGGCGCGCTGTGCGGCTGGAAAAACACCAGATCGCCCAGATGCCCGCCTTCGGGGCGCTGGTCTCGGGCATGAAAAAAGTGGTTGAAGCCGACCTCGAACAGATCAGCGGCACTGGCATAACTGGCAATGTGGCCGCCGAGGTCGCCGTAGGCCTGGTTGGCCCGCGCCACCATCGCCAGGGCGTTCCAGCGCATCAGCGAGGCGAGCCGCTCTTCAATGGCCAGGTCGCCCGCAAACGGCGGCTGCTGGTCCACCGCAATGGTGTTCACGTAAGGCGTGCACAACTCAGGCTGCCAGCCGATGCGGGCGGTGCGCGCCTGGCGCGCCAGGGTGTCGAGCACAAAGCGGGCACGCTCCGGTCCCTGCGTGGCCAGCAGGGCTGCCAGGGCGTCCTGCCACTCGCCGGTTTCTTCGGGATCGGTATCGAGCGGTTCATTCATGTGTGCAAAATTCATGGATTTAAAACAAGCAGGTCATATGGACGAATTTACGCAAATAAAGTGCGCACAGGCTGCTGATCTCGGGGAAGACTTACCCGAACTCGCAGCACAATGAGCTGCACTACCTTAACTTTTAAAATTTTTATGCTGGATTCAGTTGACTTACGCATTATTGATGCCTTGCAACGCAACGGTGGACTGACCAACGTGGAACTGGCGCGGCAGGTCCACCTGTCGCCTTCGCCTTGTCTGGCGCGCGTCAAGGCGTTGAAGGACGATGGCGTCATAGAGCGCTACGTGGCGCTGGTGAGCGCCGCAGCCCTGGGCATTGGCCTGAACGTTTTTATCTCCATCAGCCTCACCAGCCAGAGTAAGGCCGCGCTGGCCGAGTTCGAGAAACGCATTGCAGAGCACGACGAGGTCATGGAGTGTTATTTGATGAGCGGCGACAGCGATTACCTGATCCGCGTGGCCATCACCGACATTGCCGCCCTGGAAAAATTCATCGTGGAACAGCTCACGCCGATTACGGGCATCGAAAAGATCCGCTCCAGTTTTGCGCTCAAGCAGGTGCGCTACAAAACGGCGCTGCCGCTGCCTGTGCAGGGTCGGCCGCGTTGATGCACAACCACGATTTTCAAACGCGTCTGAGGGCTGCAAGCAGCGCGAAGCGCCGAATGTAACGTCCGGTGAAAAACCCTTGCAGTCGCCCCGGCCAGCGCCATTTGTATTAGACGCGGGTCCATCAGGAGCCGATCAGTAAGGAGATTGATTGCCATGTTGAAACGCTTGACCCTGCTTTGGACTGTTTTACGCGGCGACGCGCGGCAGTTGTGGTTTGCGCTGCGCCACCCGGACGCGCCAGGCTGGCTGAAGTGGGGCACGGCGCTGATTGCGCTGTATCTCTTTTCGCCCATCGACCTGATTCCCGACGTGCTGCCGGTGATCGGCCTGGTTGACGACCTGGTGCTGGTGCCGCTGGCGATTCGCTGGCTGCTCAAGCGCCTGCCGCCCGAGATTGCCCAGGCAGCGGCCCGTCGCCGCGCCGGATGAACCTTGCGTGGGCGCCGTAGCCGGTCAAAGCGGATTCGCTTGACTGAAAATCACAGCGGGCCAGGAATTCTGCATGCTTGCTACGGTATTCATAGCTGTATATGCATATGCAGCATGCGCAAATGACCTTTTGATTCTTAAAAAGGTTTGCATCGCTCTGAACGAATGCGCTGCAGCGCACGGGCAGCGTCACAACATGCGAAGGGTTTGCAGGTTGCCTGATGCCACTGCCCTGAAACCGGCCGAAATGCGTGCGTCCAGCGCGGCGGTTTGCCAGAAGGCGATGGCCAGTTCTTTGGCCTGCGTCCACTGGTCGAGCGTCGCGGCACTGGGTTGCAGCGGGCGGGCGGCAAAGTCGCGCGGCACCAGTTCGCCGCCCACCGGCGCGTACAGCATGGGCAGCATGTCGTAGGTGGGCGACAGCCGCCAGTCGTCGCCCTCGAGCAACAGGGAAATGTTGCCGTAATGGCGGTCGGTATTGGCAATCAGCACGCCGTAGGCTTCCAGAAAGCGCAGGTGCGCCGCGTCCTGCGGGCGCAACAGCGAGCGTGCTTCCATGCGGCGGGCGGTAGCCGCCCAGTTGTCTTCCTCGCCGACATACTGCGCGTCATAGACCTGCAAGGACACCATGCCGATGCGCCCGGCGGCGGTGCGGTCAAAGCGCTCGGACTCAAGGAACATGCGGCCCTCGATAAAAAACACCTGCGTGCGGGCGGCGGGCAGGCCGGCGCTGTCAAGCGTTTGCAGCGCCAGGTGCTCGCACACCAGCAGGTCGCGGGTGCGCTGGTCCACGTCGGAATCGCCTGCTGGAGAGAACTTGACAATCACCGCGCGACCGCCAATCAAGGTGCAAAACTTGGGCTGCTCGCCACCCGCCGACGAACCGGGCAGCGCGCCCAGCATGGCCTGCTGCGCCAGGCGCGGATAGTCAGCGCTGGAGTCCGCCCGCGAAGCGCGTTCGCCCAGTGTGTGAAAGCGCTCGAAAGCCGGCTCGCCGACGATCAGGTTCCCTGGCAAGTCGTCGCCAAAGCTGGCCAGCGCCTTCAGCGCATCGTCGGCGCTCCAGTGGCGCGGATCGGCCGCCAGCCCCAGGACGGGATGGGTATGGGCAAAGGTGCGGCCCATGAAGCCTTGCGGTCGCATGTCGTCCAGAAACCAGGGCAGGCCGTCGTGCAGTTCGCTCACGCCATCGGCCTCATCGACCCAGAAGCGCCCGCCGGGCAGCGGCACGATGCGGCCAAAGGGCGTGACCTGCCCGCGCGCATCGACGCGCATCACCGGCAATTCGCTGCCCGCGCCCGGAATGCGGCGCGGCAGCAGGTAGCGCCGCGCCCGCGCCGCGCCGCTCTGCAACACATCGCCTGCCGCCAGCAGGGGCGCCAGCGCGCGCGACACCGTCGATTGGCTTACGCTTAGGCGCGCCTGCAGTTCAATGCTGGTGGCGACACCGCCTTGCGCGCGCAGGGCCGTCAACAGGGCGTCAGTCAGCGCGTGGGTTGGCATGTAAGGAAATGATGAATAGATTTATGCATGAATACTTTCAGCCCTCATCATAAGTAAATTCGCGATTTTTCTCATTAACGAGAATAGATACTTTCGAAAAATTTCAGGGCAAAAAAAAAGCGCCCTGAGGCGCATTTTTTTTGCAGTTGAAGAAGATTTACTTCGACACGACCCGCGCCATTTCAAGGCACTTGTTTGAATAACCCCATTCGTTGTCGTACCAGGCGACGATCTTGATGAAAGTGCCGTCCAGCGCAATGCTGGCGTCCGCATCAAAAATCGAGGTGCGGGTATCGCCACGGAAGTCCGTCGCGACAACCTTGTCTTCGGTGTAGCCCAGCACACCCTTGAGCGCGCCTTCGCTTTGCGCCTTCATTTCGGCGCAGATTTCCTTCAGCGTCGCTTCGCTGCTCAGCTCGCAGGTCAGGTCCACCACCGACACGTCGGACGTGGGCACGCGGAACGACATGCCGGTGAGCTTTTTGTTCAGCTCGGGAATCACCACGCCGACGGCCTTGGCCGCGCCGGTTGACGAGGGAATGATGTTTTCCAGAATGCCGCGGCCGCCGCGCCAGTCCTTGTTGCTCGGGCCGTCCACGGTTTTTTGCGTGGCGGTGGTGGCATGCACCGTGGTCATCAGGCCGCGCTTGATGCCCCATTTGTCGTGCAGCACCTTGGCGATGGGTGCCAGGCAGTTGGTGGTGCAGCTGGCGTTGCTGATGATGGCCTGGCCGGCGTAGGTCTTGTCGTTCACGCCGAAGACGAACATCGGGGTGTCGTCTTTCGACGGTGCCGAGAAGATGACCTTCTTGGCACCGGCGGTCAGGTGTTTTTCACCGGCAGCCTTGTCCAGGAACAGGCCGGTGGCTTCCAGCACCACATCGGCGCCGACTTCGGCCCACTTCAGGTTGGCGGGGTCGCGTTCCTGCGTCAGGCGGATGCGCTTGCCGTTGACGATCAGCGTGTTGCCTTCGACCGAAACCTCGCCCTTGAAGCGGCCATGCACCGAGTCGTACTGCAGCATGTAAGCCAGGTAGTCCGGCTCCAGCAGGTCGTTGATCGCGACGATTTCGATGTCGCTAAAGTTTTGAACAGCGGCGCGCAACACGTTGCGGCCAATGCGGCCGAAGCCGTTGATACCCATCTTGATCGTCATTCTCTTTCGCTCCTGTAGTTAACTTTTGATCATCCGTTCAGACCGGACCGCGTGGTTTGCGCAAGGTCAAGGGTGAACGGATTGCCTGCCTGGCGCCGGGTTTGTGGCACCAGTCCTTACTTTTTACGCAGCACCTTGCGTACCGTCGCCACCACGTTTTCCGGCGTGAAGCCGAAATGCTTGAACAGCACGCCCGCCGGCGCCGACTCGCCAAAGGTGTCGATGCCGACGACGGCGGCGCAGCCGTATTTCCACCAGCCGTCGGTCACGCCCATTTCCACTGCGATGCGGGGAATGCCTTCGGGCAGGATTTTCGACTTGTAGGCGGCGTCCTGGCGGTCAAACGTCGTGTTGCTCGGCATGGACACGACGCGCACGGCAATTTTTTGCGCCGCAAGCAGTTCCTGCGCCTTCAGCGCCAGCTGCACTTCGGAGCCGGTGGCGATGATGACGGCCTGGGCCTTTTTGTTCAGGCCGACTTCTGCCGGCTCGGCGAGCACGTAGGCGCCCTTGCTGATCTGGCCGACATCGTCTTTCGGCGCGTAGGGCAGGTTCTGGCGGCTCAGCAGCAAGGCTGTTGGACGGCTCTTGTTTTCCAGCGCCACGGCCCAGGCCACAGCGGTCTCGGCGGTATCGCCCGGACGCCAGACGTCGAGGTTGGGAATCAGCCGCAGGCTGGCGGCGTGCTCGATCGACTGGTGCGTCGGGCCGTCTTCGCCCAGGCCGATGGAGTCATGGGTGAAGACGTGAATGACGCGCAATTTCATCAGCGCAGCCATGCGGATGGCGTTGCGCGAGTAGTCGCTGAACGTCAAAAACGTGCCGCCGTAGGGAATGAAGCCGCCATGCAGCGCCACGCCGTTCATGACCGCCGCCATGCCGAATTCGCGCACGCCGTAGTTGATGTGGCGCCCGCCGACCAGGCTGCCGTTGGCCGCTTCGGTTTTCACCACCTCGCCGCTGGCGTCAAAGCGCAGCGCAGGCGTGGCCTTGGTGTTGGTCAGGTTGGAGCCGGTCAGGTCGGCCGAGCCGCCCAGCAGTTCGGGCAGGCCGGCGGTGAACGATTCGAGGGCCAGTTGCGACGCCTTGCGCGACGCCACGTTTTCGGCCCTGGTGTGCGCGCTTACAACGGTGTCGACGGCCAGTTGCGAGAAGCTTTTCGGCAACTCGCCTTTCATGCGACGAACGAATTCAGCCGCCAGCTCGGGATGGGCCTTGGTGTAGGCGGCAAACTTCTTGTCCCAGGCGGCCTCGGCCTTGGCGCCCTTGACCTTGGCGTCCCAGGCCGCGTAGGTTTCCTTGGGCAGGTCGAAGGCGGTGTGCGGCCAGTTGATGGCGGTGCGCGTGAGGCCGATTTCCTCGGCGCCCAGCGGCTCGCCGTGGGCTTTGGAGGTGTTGGCGCGGTTGGGCGAGCCTTTGCCGATGTGCGTCTTGCAGACGATCAGCGTTGGCTTGTCCAGGCTGCTTTTGGCGCCGGCAATGGCGGCCGACACGGCGGTGGCGTCATGGCCGTCCACCACGTCGATCACGTTCCAGCCGCAGGCGGCAAAGCGCATCGGCGTGTTGTCGATGAACCAGGGCGCGACCTGGCCGTCGATGGAAATTCCGTTGTCGTCGTACAGCGCAACCAGCTTGTTCAGCTTCCAGGCGCCAGCCAGCGCGATGGCTTCATGGCTGATGCCTTCCATCAGGCAACCGTCGCCCAGGAACACATAGGTGTGGTGGTCAACGATGGTGTGGTCGGTTTTGCCGCTGACGCGGTTGAATTCGCTGGCCAGCAGCTTTTCAGCCAGTGCCATGCCGACGGCGTTGGTCAGGCCCTGGCCGAGCGGGCCGGTGGTGGTCTCGATGCCTGGCGTCACGTCCACTTCGGGGTGGCCGGGGGTCTTGGAGCCGAACTGGCGGAAGTTCTTCAGCTCTTCGATGGGCAACTGGTAGCCGGTCAGGTGCAGCACTGAATAGATCAGCATCGACGCATGGCCGTTGCTCAGCACGAAGCGGTCGCGGTTCATCCAGTGCGGGTTGGCCGGGTTGTGCCTGAGGTGGTCGCCCCAGAGCGCGACCGCCATGTCGGCCATGCCCATGGGCGCGCCGGGGTGACCGGAGTTGGCTTGTTGCACCGCGTCCATTGCAAGTGCGCGTATCGCATTCGCCATCATTTCGTTTTTGGCCATCAGGCTAAGCTCCGGAAAGTTCGATCGTCAAGGTAATCCGGCATTTTAACGGCCGATGCGCTGACTGCCTCTTGTCGCTGCTTTGTGCAGCGCCGAAACAGCGGCGGCGGCAAATGCCCTAAAGTCGTGCTTATGCAAACCAAACCCTTCTGCGCCAGCCTTTTTTTCTGCCGCGTTCACCGGCTGTTTGGGCGGTGCAGATGAGCCCGCCGATCCCGGCCATGATCCTGGCTGCCGGGCGCGGCGAGCGCATGCGCCCGCTGACCGACGACTGCCCGAAGCCGCTGCTCAAGGTGCACGGCCAGGCGCTGATCGACTGGCATGTGCTGGCGCTGGCACGCGGCGGTTTTCACGAACTGGTCGTCAACACCGCCTGGCTGGGCGAACAAATTTCAAGCCATTTAGACCTTTTGCGCACTACCGGCGGGAACGAGCAGCTATCATTTTCATACTCGCACGAAGGCGATGATTTTGGCTACGCGCTGGAAACCGCTGGTGGCATTGCGCGGGCGCTGCCGCTGCTGGGCGACGTGTTCTGGCTGCTGGCCGCCGATGTGTTCGTGCCCGGTTTTGAATTCTCGCCCGAAGCCGTCAGCCGCTTTGTGGCCGGCGGCAAGCTCGCCCACCTGTGGCTGGTGCCCAATCCGCCGCACAACCCGCACGGCGATTTTGGCTTGGGCGCAGGCGGCCTGGCGCGCAACCTGCCGGCCGGCGATGCCGCGCCGCGATACACCTACAGCACCATCGGCCTGTACCGGCGCGAGTTGTTCGACGCCCTGCCCTTCGGCAATTCGCCAGGCTTGGCGGTCGCATTGGCGCCGCTGCTGCGCGAGGCCATGGACCGCCAGCAAGTCAGCGCCGAGCTGTACCTGGGCGCCTGGACCGATGTCGGCACACCCGAGCGACTGGCCGAACTGAATCAAAATTTCCCGAACTGAAAGCATCCTCCCCCATGAGCACCCTGTTGAACCCTTCTGCTGTCTTTGCCAAACGCCGCGCTGCCATTGGCCGCGCCCTGATCAAGGCCGGCGGCGGCGTCGCCGTGCTGCCGACGGCGCCCGAGATGCCGCGCAACCGCGACAGTGACTTTCCCTACCGCCACGACAGCTATTTTTACTACCTCACCGGCTTCAGCGAGCCGGGCGCCTGGCTGGTGATCGAAGCCAGCGGCAAAACCATCAAGAGCACATTGTTTTGCCGGCCCAAGGATCTGGAGCGTGAAATCTGGGACGGCATTCGCCTCGGCCCTGAAGCGGCGCCTGCGCAACTCGGTGTCGAAGCGGCTTTCAGCGCGGACATGCTCGACGAGAAAATGCCCGAGCTGCTGGCGAACCAGAACGCCGTGTGGTTTCCCTTCGCCACCCACAAGGGACTGGAAACAACGGTCGATGGGTGGCTGAACAAGGTGCGCGCCCGTGTGCGCTTTGGCGCCGAATGCCCGCAAAGCCAGCACGATTTATGCAAATTGCTCGACGAAATGCGGCTGGTCAAGGACGCGCATGAAATCGCCATTTTGCGGCGCGCCGGTGCCATCTCGGCCGGTGCCCATGTGCGCGCCATGCAGACCTCGGCGGCGATGCTGCGCGCCGGTAAAAATGGCGTGCCAGGCGGACTGCGCGAATACCACCTCGAAGCCGAACTGCTGCACGAGTTCCGCCGCCACGGCTCCGAATTCCCGGCCTACACCAGCATCGTCGCCGCCGGTGCCAACGCCTGCGTGCTGCATTACCGCGCCGGCAACGCCGAACTCATACCCGACCAGCTGTGCCTGATCGACGCCGGCTGCGAGCTCGAAGGCTACGCCAGCGACATCACGCGCACCTTTCCGGCCGATGGCAAATTCACCCCGGCGCAGCGCATTCTTTACGACATCGTGCAGGCCTCGCAGGAAGCGGCCATAGCCGCCACGCGGCCGGGCAACCGTTTCATCGACCCGCACAACGCCGCCACGCGGGTGCTCATCGAAGGCATGCTGGACACCGGCCTGCTGGCCAGGGCCAAGCACGGCAGCGTCGATGACGTGCTCGAATCGGGCGCCTACCGCCAGTTCTACATGCACCGCACCGGCCACTGGATGGGCATGGACGTGCACGACTGCGGCGACTACACCGAGCCCGGCAGCCAGCCGCAGCCCGAGAAAGACGCCTTGGGCCAGATGGTCATGCGCAAGCCGTCTCGCATCCTGAAACCCGGCATGGTGCTGACCATCGAGCCCGGCCTGTACGTGCGCCCGGCCAAGGGCGTGCCGAAGAAATTCTGGGACATCGGCATCCGCATCGAGGACGATGCGCTGGTCACCGCCAAAGGCTGCGAGCTGATGACGCGCGGCGTTCCGGTGAAGGCCGACGAGATCGAGGCCTTGATGCGCGGCTGACCTGCGCCTGCCGCCGGGCCGTGGCGACGCACGCCCTAAAATCAGCCATGAAAACTTTTATCCGATTCTTCTTTAAAACCGTGCGCGTCGTCCTGGGCCCGGTGGTGGTGCTCAAGGAAACGCTCACCCGGCCCCGGGGCGTGGTGCGCATCCAGGCCGCGCAGGACAAGGTCAACCGGCAATGCAAGTCGCTGACGCTGTACCAGTACAAGACCTGCCCGTTTTGCAGCAAGGTCCGGCAGGAAATGAGCCGCCTGTCGCTGAACATCCAGCGCATCGACGCGCAGCCCGCCGGCCCCGACCGGCAGGCCTTGCTCCAGGGCGGCGGCCAGGCCAAGGTGCCCTGCCTGAAGATCACCGACAAGGCCGGCAAAAGCGAGTGGCTTTACGACTCGGACAAGATCATTGCGTATTTGCGCGGGCGGTTCGTGGCGGCTTGAGGGCGGGCAGGTGTAGCGCGTTTCAAGGCCGCGACAGGTAAAAAGCTTACTTCGCCGCCAGCATCGCCGCCGCCCAGAGCGGCAACTCGTCCGCCAGCACAGTCGTCAGCGCCTTCTCGCACAGCGCCACCAATCGGTGCGCGCCCAGCTCCACTTCGACCGCATCGTAGAGAAAGGCCAGATCGGCGAGACGCACTGCCTGCCCAAGATAGGCCATGGTGCGCGGATAACGCCCCAAGATGCGGCTGGCCGGAACGTTGTGGCCGCCTTCCCTGACACGCTGGCTGACGCGGGCCACCAGCCGCTGCGGATCGTCCAGGGCCACCACATACAGAACCACCTGATAGCCCAGCGACTGCGCATGGCGGATCAGGTCAAGCTTTGATTCGTGCGAAAAAACGGTTTCGCTGACAAAACCGGCCCGGGCATCGAGCAATGTCTCCCGCCGTGTGTCAGCCCATTCACGCGCCGCTTCGGAACGCTTTTGCAGGTCAGGGACATGCTGCAAACAGTCCCTTTCGTACAGGTCGGCATTGACGAATTCCAGATGGTTTTCAATGGTGCCGCTGGCCACCAAGGCGCGTTAAAGCGTGGATTTGCCTGCGCCGTTCGGTCCGGCCAGAAGGTGAAAAATGGGCGGACTCAAGCAGCTGCGCGCAGCGCGGCGGCCAGCTGGCGGTTGTCTTCAACCAACGTCCGGATATTCGCCTGCAAGACCCCGCTGTTGCTGGCGGCGAGAACGCGAAGCTTGAGTGCCTCCAGCGAATCGGGTATTTTTTGGCGAACTGCTTTGGCCGCCGCCTCATAGCCCTCGATAGCCGCCTGCGCCTCCTGCGCCGTCAAGCCCGAATGCTCGACGATGCGGCCCAGCGTGGCCCAGTATTCAACCTGGCCGGCGACCGAGCGCCGCAGCGGCTGGGCGGCTTCGCGGGCTTGCTGCACCAGGGCGGCGGGAAGTTTGACAGATGAAAAACCGATGGAAGGTGAAGCCATGAAAAATCTCCTGATTGGCGCATTTTGCGCCAGTCGGCATGTTTCTTCAAGACGGCGTTCAGGCCATGGCGCTCAGGAAAACACGCGCCATTGGCGGGCGGGCCACGCCCAGGCTTTAAAAGCACGGCTGAAAGTGTTTTTTCCGTCCGGCCTGCCCCGCCGAAAAGCCGGACGTCAGGTAACCATCAACCCAAAAAATGCGGTATTAAAGCCATTGATTTGTAATGTCGGTCGCCGCTTTCTCAGCCTTGCCTTGCCGGTGTTGACAGAGGGGAACACCCCGATCTGGAGCCGCTGGCCGCGCCGCAACAGGGTCATCTTGCGTTGCGTGGGCGCCATTGCGTTCACCCTGAACCGCTTGCGCCCGAAAAGGCAAAGGCGGTATTCTTTTTTTTCCGGCATACCGGCACGCGCCGGCCACCTGCGCAATATGCCAGCACCTTCGAACTTCGGGAGAGAAAAAATTCCCTTGTCCAATCGACTTGCCGCCGAGTTCTTCGGCACTTTCTGGCTGGTGCTCGGGGGTTGCGGCAGCGCCGTGATCGCGGCAGCCTTTCCGGGCGTGGGCATCGGCCTGACCGGGGTGTCGCTGGCCTTTGGTTTGAGCGTACTGGCCATGGCCTTTGTCCGATCAGCCTGGGGATCAGTGGCATGGAAAACCTCCAGGCCACCGCCAGCCCCTCGCCCTTTACCTGCCCCGATTGCGGCGGCTTGCTGTTCGAGACGGACGACAGGCGCCAGGTACGCTACCGCTGCCATACCGGCCATGCGTTCAGCAGGCGCAGCCTGGCTGATCAACAGGAAACAATGTCCGACGCAGCCCTGTGGACCCGCCTGCGGGGGCTGCAGAAAAAAAAGCCGTATTGCGGCGGCTGGCACAGAGCCAGCACCCTGTCAGCCCGAAAAGCGCACCAGACACACGGCCCGCGGCCGATGCGATTGCCGACCTGTGCAGCGCGACTCGCAAGCTGACCCGGCACGCCCCCCGGTGCCGAGAGCGCGGACTGATTCGGTTTGCAGGTCAATCCGGCAAGTCCCTGCATTGTTTTGGCCGTTGCAGCGTGTGCTGATTTCAAGACGGAACAACCATGACTTCTCAATCAACGCGTTAAAGGTGCACGCTCTGCCTATCGCCTGCTTAGACAAAAACAAATGGTCAGATTGATAGTTTTTAAATATCATTAATCTATATTAATTAAATTAATTCTATTGCAAGAGGACGTTTTACGATGGGCACACTGCGCTTTAACGGCAAGACCTGAGACTTTTGCGAAAAGTACCCCGGCTTTCACACTCTTGCCGAAGTCCGGAAAAGGTGCCACTGGTGCACAGGTCGCGCCATGTGTTTAGCTATGTTATTAATAGCATAATAAGCTTGTCAATGTTGCGCAAACAGTCTTTTTCACCGATAGAACTGAAAGAATTCACATGAAGACCTACCTCTGCCTCATTTGCGGTTTCATCTATGACGAAGCCGCAGGCTTACCCGAAGACGGTATTGCCCCGGGCACGCGCTGGGCCGATGTGCCAGAGAGCTGGATTTGCCCGGATTGCGGTGTGGCCAAGGCCGAGTTTGAAGCGGTCGAGATTTAACTGACAACCTGCATTTCTGTTTTTTGATTGCCTTGAAGGAGTTTCCCCATGCCCAAATTTGCCCGTGACAATTTGCCCACACTGAAGAAAACCGCCACCTATTACGTGGTGCACGTCACGGTGGCGGCGCTGGTGGCCTATGCAGTGACCGGCAACTTTCTGCTGTCGCTGACACTCAGCCTGCTGGAGCCGACGGTGCAGGCGTTTGCCTTTTTCTTCCATGAAAAAGCCTGGCAGCGCTGGGGCGGCAAAGCCAAGGCCACGTCGGCGCCGGCAGGCGCTGCGGCATGACAAATACCGTAGTTGTCATTGGCGCGGGTCTGGCCGGCTGGACCACGGTGCGCGAGTTCCGCAAACTCGACAGCACCACGCCGGTGACCTTGATCACCGGCGACAGTGGGGACTTCTACGCCAAGCCGTCGCTGTCCAACGCCTTTGCGCAAGGCCGGTTGCCGGCCCAGCTCGTCAGCACGCCAGCCGCCAGGATGGCCGAGACACTGGGCGTCACCTTGCTGGCCCACACCCGCGTCCAGGCGCTCGACACTGCAGCGCAGTCGGTCATGACCCCCGCAGGCAGCATTGCCTTTCGTGACCTGGTGCTGGCCACCGGCGCGCAGCCGATTCGCGTGCCGGTCGAGGGCGATGCGGCAGACCGGGTGCTCAGCGTCAATTCGCTGGACGACTTCGCAGTGCTGCATGCGCAGTTGCAAGCCGGCAGCGGTCGCCCGGTGCTGATCATGGGCGCGGGCCTGATCGGCTGCGAGTTTGCCAATGACCTGGCCAGTGCCGGTTTTTGCGTCAGCGTGGTGGACCCGGGCCTGCGCCCGCTGGCCGCCCTGCTGCCCGAAGCGGCCAGCGCCGAGTTGCGCCAGGCCCTGGAAGCGCTGGGGGTGACGTTTCACTTCGGCACCACCGTGCGCCGCGTTGACGCGACCCAGAATGCGGAAAATTTGCAGGTTTTATTGTCAAATGGGCTGCTGGCGCAGGCTGACTGTGTGTTGAGCGCTATTGGTTTGAGAGCGGACACGCGCCTGGCGCAGGCTGCTGGGCTGGCCGTCGAGCGCGGCATCATGGTGAACCGCCAGCTCCGGACCAGCGCGGCGCACGTTCATGCGCTGGGCGACTGCGCGCAGTATGCGCATGGGGTCACCCTGCCCTATGTCATGCCCATCATGACGGCGGCCCGGGCGCTGGCGGCCACGCTGGCCGGAACGCCGAGCGACGCGGTGTTTGCACTGATGCCGGTGTCCGTCAAGACACCGGCATTGCCGTTGGTGGCAGCCCCGCCCAGCCCCGGAACAGCCGGCCAGTGGCATGCACCGGAAGCCGGCCTCTGGCAGTGGCTGGACGAGGCCGGTGTGCAGCGCGGCTTTGTGCTGTCGGGCAGCCGCACCGCGCAGCGCATGGCCGAATCAAAACGCGTGGTCTTGTAGCCCGCGCCGGCGCGCGACAGGCCTCAGGCCTGGACCGTGCCCAGTTCGGTTTCCACCGCCTGGTGGCTTTTCAGCATGGTGGCCGAAGGCTGGCCCATGCGGCTGACCACCACGGTGACCAGCCAGGCCAGGATGAAACCGGGAACGATTTCATACAGGCCGAACCAGCCGCCCTGCTTCCAGACCAGCACCGTCACCGCGCCCACCACGATGCCGGCCAGTGCGCCGTTGCGCGTCATGTGTGACCAGAACAGCGACAGGATGATCACCGGGCCAAAGGCCGCGCCAAAACCCGCCCAGGCGTAGCTGACCATGCCCAGCACCTTGGCTTCGGGGTCGCTGGCAATGCCGATGGCGACCAGCGCAATGGCCATCACCATGGCCCGGCCGACCCACACCAGTTCGGTCTGGCCGGCGCTCTTGCGCAAAAAGGTGCGGTAGATGTCTTCGGTCAGCGCGCTGGAGCAGACCAGCAACTGGCACGACAGCGTGCTCATCACGGCGCCCAGGATGGCGGCCAGCAGCACACCGGCGATCCACGGGTTGAACAGTTGCTTGGCCAGCTCGATGAACACGGTTTCGGAATTGGCGTTGACGGCTGCAGCGCCTTCGGGATGCGCCAGGAAGTAGGGAATGCCGATGAAGCCGACCGCCACTGCACCGAACAGGCACAGGATCATCCAGGTCATGCTGATGCGGCGCGCGGCCGGAATGGTCGCCACCGATTCAGCGGCCATGAAGCGCACCAGGATGTGCGGCTGGCCAAAGTAGCCCAGCCCCCAGGCCAGCAGCGACACGATGCCGACGAATGAAGCGCCCTGCATCATGTCCAGCCTGGCCGGCTCCACCAGGTCGGCAATCGTTTGCGTGGGCTGCAGGCCGCCGGTGACGGCAAGGTAGGCCACAACCGGCGCCACGATCAGCGCGGTGATCATCAAGGACGCCTGAATGGTGTCGGTCCAGCTCACGGCCAGAAAGCCGCCGATAAACACATAGGCGATGGTGCAGGCAGCGCCCACCCACAGCGCAGTCTGGTAAGGCAGGCCGAACATGTTTTCGAACAATCTGGCGCCGGCGACCACGCCCGAAGCGCAGTACACGGTGAAGAACACCAGAATCACCACAGTCGTCAAAATACGCAGCAGGTTGGCCTTGTCCTCGAAACGGTTGGCAAAATAGTCGGGCAGCGTCAGCGCATTGCCGGCGCGCTCGGTGTAGAGCCGCAGCCGCGCCGCCACGAATCGCCAGTTCAGGTAGGCGCCCATGATCAGGCCGACGCCAATCCAGGCTTCGCTCAGGCCCGACAGATAAATCGCGCCCGGCAAGCCCAGCAGCAGCCAGCCGCTCATATCAGAAGCGCCGGCCGACAGCGCGGTGACAAAGCTGCCCAGGCTGCGGCCGCCCAGAATGTAGTCGTCGAGGTTGTCGGTGGCGCGGTAGCCCAGAAAGCCGATGAACAGCATGCCAATCAGGTAGATGCCGAAGGTGATGACGGTGGGATCCGTGAAGTTCATGGGTGTCTCCTCAAAGTAGGATGTGATGAATCAAAAGATAAGCGCGGTCCCTGCCGTCAGGCAGATAGCGCCGGCTCGCCCCGGGATGTCAGGGCGGCCGTCGAGGGGAAAGGTGACCGGACGAAGAAAAAGTTGACGCTCAGCCCATGGTCATGAGTTGCGCGTTGCCGCCGGCGGCGGCCGTGTTGGTGCTGATGCTTTGCTCGTGCATCAGCGCGCTCACGTCGTACACGGCGCCGGCGGCCAGTTGCGCCGACGTCAGGTTTTCAACCCGCACGATGGCGCCAGGGTGCTCGGCAATGCGCGGCAACAAGGCCTGCAAAGCATCGCCGTCGCCCTCGAACAGCATCGCGCTCAGCTGCGTTTCACCCATCAATTTCCCGGCGCTTCGGGTTTGGACAAAAGCCTTCACCTCGGCCGGCAGCGCGGCCAACGCCAGCGCCACCGGGCTGTGCGCCGCAGGTGTTTCCAGCCAGCACGGGTTGCCGCTGGCCAGTGCGGCGGCGACCTGCTGCACCAGGCCAAGCGCGGTTTGCGGCACGGCCCAGACGGCGCCGCGCGGCAGCAGCCGGTAACGGTTTGACTCCCCGGTCGGGCCGGGCAAGGTGAACCACTGGCCCAGCACACTGCTGGCGCGGTAAGCGTTGCAGGCGGTTTCGGCACGGGCCGCGTCACCGCTGGTCTGCCAGCCGTCGAGCGCTAAAAATACCGGGCCTTTCAGCGCTTCGCCCAGGATTTGCAAGGCCCGCAAGGCAGGCAGGTCGGCCGGTTTTGGCACGGCAACCGGCGCTGCGCCGCGGCTCACCGGCATCGCCGGCAGCATGGCCAGCGCCTGGTTGCCCTGCGCCGGGCCGGCCTGCAGCAAGCGATAAAGGTACAGCGGGCCGCCCGCCTTGGGGCCGGTGCCGGAAAGCCCCATGCCGCCAAAGGGCTGCACGCCGACCACCGCGCCAATCACGTTGCGGTTGACGTAGATGTTGCCAGCCTGCACTTTTTGCGTCACCTGGGCAATGGTTTCGTCGATGCGGCTGTGCACGCCGAAAGTCAGGCCATAGCCGGTGGCGTTCAGCGCATCGAGCACCTTGCCCAGTTGGTCGCGGCGGTAACGCAGCACATGCAGCACCGGGCCGAAGACTTCGCGCTTCAAGCGCTCGATGCTGTCGATCTCGATCAGCGCGGGCATCACGAAATGGCCCTGGGCCGCACTTTCGTCGCGCCCCATGCGGGTGACGCGCTGGCCTTCGGCCTGCATCTGCGCAATGTGCTGCTCGATCTGGGCGCGGGCGTCTTCGTCAATCACCGGGCCCACGTCGGTGTGCATGCGGTCGGGGTTGCCCATGACCCATTCGCGCATGGCGTGCTTGACCATGTCCACCACGCGCTCGGCGCCGTCTTCCTGCAGGCACAGCAGGCGCAATGCCGAACAGCGCTGGCCGGCGGAATCGAACGCCGACGACAGCACGTCGTCCACCAGTTGCTCGGCCAGCGCGGACGAGTCGGCCACCAGCGCGTTCTGACCGCCGGTTTCGGCGATCAGCGCAATCGGGTGGCCCTGCGGGCTCAGGCGTTTGGCCAGCGTCTGCGCAATCAGCCGTGACACCTCGGTCGAGCCGGTGAACATCACGCCTGCCACCTGGCGGTGCGCCACCAGCGCGGCGCCGACGGTGTCGCCGGTGCCGGGCACCAGTTGCACGGCATCGACCGGCACGCCGGCTTCATGCAGGATCCTGACCATCACATCGGCCACCAGCGGCGTCTGCTCGGCCGGTTTGGCCAGCGCGCAGTTGCCACTGGCCAGCGCAGCGGCGACCTGGCCGGCAAAAATCGCCAGCGGGAAGTTCCACGGGCTGATGCACAGCACCACGCCCAGCGGGCGGTGCGTGTCGTTGTCAAAGGTGGCGGCCACCTGGGCGGCGTAGTAACGCAGGAAATCCACCGCCTCGCGCACTTCGGCGATCGCGTTGGGCAGGGACTTGCCGGCTTCGCGCACGATCAGACCGAGCACGCTTTGCGTACGCTGCTCCAGCACGTCGGCGGCGCGTGTCAGGCAAGCAGCGCGTTCTTGCGGCGGCGTGCCATGCCAGATTTGCGCGGCACGGGCAGCGCGGCTGACCGCTTGCTCGACATCCTGCGACGTGGCGGGGCGCACCCAGCCAACCTGGTCGCGGGTGTCGGCCGGGTTCAGCACCGGCTGCCAGCCGTCGGCAGCAGCGCTATTAATAGAGAAGCTGCTCACGCCCGTACCACCTGCGCAAGCGGTATAAATGCCTTGTGTGCTGCGCAACAGGCCGGCAGAGAGCGATGCGAGTTGCTGCTCGTTTGCCAAATTCAGGCCCGACGAGTTCAGCCGCGACTGCGCGCCCAGGTCGGCAAACATCTGGCGCGGCAGCGGAATCTTCGGGTGCGGCGCGCCCAGATGGCCGGTGTCACGCTCGATCTGCCGCACTTCGGCCACCGGGTCCACCACCAGTTCGGCCACCGGCACATTGGCGTCGCCAATGCGGTTGACAAACGAGGTGTTGGCGCCGTTTTCCAGCAAGCGGCGCACCAGGTAGGCCAGCAAGGTTTCGTGCGTGCCGACCGGGGCGTAAATGCGGCACGGCCGCGCCAGCTTGCCGTCGGCCACGCTGCCCGTGACCTGGTCGTACAGCGGCTCGCCCATGCCGTGCAGGCACTGGAATTCGTACTGGCCGCTGTAGTAGTTGTTGCCGGCCATGTGGTAGATGCTTGCAACGGTCTGCGCGTTGTGGGTGGCAAACTGCGGATAGACCGCGTCGGGCGCGGCCAACAGCTTGCGCGCGCAGGCCAGGTAAGACACGTCGGTGTGCACCTTGCGCGTGTACACCGGGTAGCCGTCCAGGCCATCGAGCTGGGCGCGCTTGATTTCGCTGTCCCAGTAGGCGCCCTTGACCAGCCGGATCATCAGCCGGTGGCTGCTCCGGCGGCCCAGGTCAATCAGATGGTCGATCACGTAGGGGCAGCGCTTCAAATACGCCTGCACCACAAAACCAATGCCGTTCCAGCCCTTGAGTGCCGGCTCGAAGCACAGGCTTTCCAGCAGGTCGAGCGACAACTCCAGCCGGTCGGCCTCTTCGGCGTCGATGTTCAGGCCGATGTCGTACTGGCGCGCCAGCAACGCCAGTTGAAGCAGGCGCGGCAGCAACTCGCCCATCACGCGGTCGCGCTGGGCCCGGCTGTAGCGCGGGTGCAGCGCCGACAGCTTGACCGATATGCCCGGCCCTTCATGGATGCCGCGCCCGTGCGAGGCCTTGCCGATGGCATGGATCGCCTGCTCGTAAGACGCCAGGTAGCGCTCGGCGTCCTGTTCGGTGATGGCGGCTTCGCCCAGCATGTCGTAGGAATAGCGAAAGCCGGCTTTTTCCAGCGACCGGCTGTTGGCCAGCGCTTCGGAAATGGTCTGGCCGGTCACGAACTGCTCGCCCATGAGCTTCATGGCGCGGTGCACGCCCTGGCGGATCAGCGGCTCGCCGCCCTTGCCGATCAGCCGGGTCAGCGACGAGGCCAGGCTTTTCTCGCTGCTGGTCGAGGTCAGCTTGCCGGTCAGCATCAGGCCCCAAACGGCGGCATTGACAAACATCGACGGCGAGTTGCCCAGGTGCGCATGCCAGTCGCCGCGGCTGATCTTGTCGCGAATCAGCGCGTCGCGGGTGGCATTGTCGGGAATGCGCAGCAGCGCTTCGGCCAGGCACATCAGCGCCACGCCTTCCTGGCTGGAGAGCGAAAACTCCTGCACCAGCGCTTCGACGCCGCCGGTGTCTTGTCTGCCGCGCAAACCTTCCACCAAACGGGTGGCGAGCGTTTCAATGGCGGTGCGTTGCGTCGCATCAGCGGCATGCGCCAGTTGCACCAGCAGCGGCAGGCATTCTTCCTCGGGCCGGTGCCAGGCGGCGGTGATCGCGGCGCGCAGGTCGGTCTGCGGCAACACGTTTTGCGCCCAGTCAAGGAAAGGCGGCGCAGGATGCCCCACGCTGGCCACCAGCGCCGGATCGTCCGCCTCTTCAGATTCAGCCAGCTCGGCGAGACCGGTTGCCCCCGGGGTTGCACCGAGTGGCGACAAACCCCGCTCCAGGCTTTCAACATACTGCAAAACCGCTTGCTTGATGAGCCAGTGCGGCGCCCTGCCCTGCTGGGCTGCGGCCTCCCGGATGCGGTCTCGGAGCGTTTCGTCAACTTTGAGGCCGAGCGTGACTGTAGACATGGGTTGCACCTTTGTTGCAAAGTAAGTGCAACCAATTTTACGCAAGGTACAACCCGAACAGAATGCGGGTTAACCCTTTTATTTTGGGCATCTGGAGCAGGAAGTGGTGCCGATCCTTAAAAACGCTGATCTGTGTGAATAAGTCAAAAGCACTCCGCCCTGGAATGCGGTTTTCCACACGGGCTCCGTAATTTGTGCGGCCTACAATCGAAAACCGTACAAAAAAGAGCTGACGGCCGCACTGACCGTCCTAGCTGGAGACTTATCGATGTCCATACCATCTGCTGCGACGCCCCACGATCTTGAAAACGAGCGTAACGAAAAGCGCGCTGAATTGCGCCGTGCCGCGCTTGAGTACCACGAGTTCCCCACGCCCGGCAAGATCGCCATAAGCGCCACCAAGCAGCTGACCAACCAGCACGACTTGGCGCTGGCTTATTCGCCGGGTGTCGCCGCGCCCTGCGAGGAAATCGTCAAGGACCCGAACGCCGCCTTCAAGTACACCAGCCGGGGCAACCTGGTCGCCGTGATCACCAACGGCACGGCCGTGCTGGGCCTGGGCGACATCGGCCCTCTGGCGTCCAAGCCGGTGATGGAGGGCAAAGCCGTGCTGTTCAAGAAGTTCGCTGGCGTTGATGTGTTCGACATCGAGATCGACGAAAAGGACCCGGTCAAGCTGGTCGAGATCATTGCTTCGCTCGAACCCACCTTTGGCGCCATCAACCTCGAAGACATCAAGGCGCCCGACTGCTTTTATGTCGAGCGCGAGTTGCGCAAGCGCATGAAGATTCCGGTGTTCCACGACGACCAGCACGGCACCGCCATCACCGTCGGCGCAGCCATGCTCAACGCCATGAAAGTGGCCGGCAAGGACCCGAAAACAGTCAAGCTGGTGACGTCCGGCGCCGGGGCAGCCGCGCTGGCCTGCCTGGGCCTGCTGCTCAAGCTCGGCATTCCGCGTGAAAACGTCTATGTCACCGACCTGGCCGGCGTGGTGTACGAAGGCCGGACCGAGCTGATGGACGAGGACAAAATCCAGTTTGCACAGCCCACGGCGGCGCGCACACTGGGCGAGATCATCGAAGGCGCCGACATTTTCCTGGGCCTGTCGGCGGGCGGCGTGCTGAAAAAAGACATGGTCGCGAAGATGGCGGCGCGGCCCATCATCTTTGCACTCGCCAATCCGAATCCGGAGATATCACCCGAAGACGTCAAGTCCGTGCGCGATGACGCCATCATCGCCACCGGGCGCACTGATTACCCGAACCAGGTCAACAATGTCCTGTGCTTCCCGTATATCTTTCGCGGTGCGCTCGACGCAGGTGCCTCGACCATCACCATCGAGATGGAAATCGCCGCTGTCCATGCCATTGCAGAACTCGCGCAAGCCGAGCAAAGCGAAGTGGTGGCGGCCGCCTATGTCGGTGAAAAGCTGTCGTTCGGCCCGGAATACCTGATTCCCAAGCCCTTCGATCCGCGCCTGATGATGAAGATTGCGCCTGCGGTGGCAAAAGCGGCGGCCGACAGCGGCGTGGCTTTGCGCCCGATTCAGGACATGAACCTGTACCGCGAACGGCTGCAGAGCTTTGTCTATGCCTCCGGCACGATCATGAAGCCGATTTTTACTGCTGCCAAGGCAGCCGCCCGCAAACGCATCGCCTATGCCGAAGGTGAAGAAGAAAAGGTCCTGCGCGCCTGCCAGATCGTGGTCGATGAAGGTGTGGCCCGGCCAACGCTGATTGGCCGCCCGGCGATCATTGCCCAGCGCATCGAGAAGTTTGGCCTGCGCCTGAAGGAAGAGCTGGATTACGACGTTGTCAATGTCGAGCAAGACCACCGCTACCGCGACTTCTGGCAGACCTACCACCGCATGACCGAGCGCAGTGGCGTGACGGTGCAGATGGCCAAGATCGAAATGCGCCGCAGGCTCACCCTGATTGCCGGCATGCTGCTGCTCAAGGGCGATGTCGATGGCCTGATCTGCGGCACCTGGGGTACCACGGCGCACCACCTGGCCTATCTGGACCAGGTAATCGGCAAGCGCCAGGGCGTCAACACCTATGCCTGCATGAACGGGCTGATGCTGCCGGGCCGTCAGGTGTTTTTGCTCGACACCCACGTGAACTACGACCCGACGGCGGAGCAGCTGGCGGAAATCACCACCATGGCCGCCGAGGAAATGATGCGTTTCGGCATCAAGCCCAAGGCGGCCTTGCTGTCGCATTCGAATTTCGGTTCGTCCAACCACCCGAGCGCGCTGAAGATGCGCCGCACGCTGGAGCTGCTGCGCGAACAGACGCCGTGGCTGGAAGTTGATGGCGAAATGCATGGCGACGTCGCACTCGACGCCAAAGCCCGCAGGCTCATCATGCCCAACAGCAGTCTGAATGGCGAAGCCAATCTGCTGGTGCTGCCCAATATCGACGCCGCCAATATTTCCTACAACCTGCTCAAGACCGCCGCCGGTGGCAACATTGCCATTGGCCCGGTGCTGCTGGGCGCCAACAAGCCGATGCATATCCTGACACCGACTGCCACGGTGCGCCGGATCGTCAACATGACGGCTCTCACGGTGGCAGACGCCAACGCTGCGCGATAAGCCAGTTCCTTTACGGCCACAACAACATCAGAGGGCTTTTGAGCCCTCTTTTTAATGCCTAAAATTTCAGCAATTGCTTGCCTTTTGTTTCAGCATGCGGCAAACTACCCTTCTTGAAATTTAAGGGTTAACCCGAAAATCTGGCTGGTTGACGCTGAATTCAAGAAAGGTATTTTTCATGCAGGGATTGCGCAGTAATGGGTCCGGACGCTGGCGTCAAGCTGGCTTGACGGTGCTGCTGGCGGTTTCGGCCGGTATGGCGATAGTGCCTTTTGGCGCGGCCCTTGCCAGAACCACTTCTTCGCCGGCGCTGGCCGACACCGTTGCGCTCGCCGAGTTGCCTCCCCAGGGACGCAGCATGCTGACGCTGATTTATCAGGGCGGACCTTTCAGGCATGACAAGGACGGCGTGGTGTTTGGCAACCGTGAACGGCTGCTTCCGGCAAATGTTCGCGCTTATTACCGCGAATACACCGTCCGAACACCTGGAGAGCGCAGCCGAGGTGCCCGGCGCATCGTGTGTGGTGGCTTGCAAGCCGCAGCGCCCGATGCCTGTTTTTACACCGATGATCACTATGCGAGTTTTCGCAAAATCGTTCATTAACCAGAACTGTGGTTGTTATTTTGACTTTAGAACTAAGAGAAAGAGAAGCGGAGATGGATACACCACTTCGTAAGGACGACGAAATACCTTTGAAGGGCATAAGGCCCAACATTGTGCAGTCCATACGCGCCTTCCGGGTGCCCGAGTTGCAGGAAGCGGCCACGAAGCTGAACCAGCATTTCCTGTATGCCAACCTGGGCAACGCCCAGAGCAAGCAGGACATCCTGGACATGATCGCGGCCCAATACACCTTTCCGGCGCATTTCGGCAAGAACTTTGACGCCCTGTACGACTGCATGACCGACCTAGTGCACAAGTCAGGCCCGCAGCCCGGCTTCATCGTCGTGCTGGAACAGATTCCCGCACACGCCAAGTTCGACAAGGAAGCGCGCGAGCAACTGCTCGACATCTTCAGGGACGCGTCCGACTACTGGGCAGACCGCAAGATACCGTTCCGCTGCTTCTATTCTTTTCTGTAGCCCGCTCCCCGGACATTGGCCAAGGGGATCGGGCGAATCAGGCCCAGCAAGTCGTGCTAGATGGTGATGAACCGATGCCGACCGACAAACTTCTCGATGTGTCGCCGTTGGCGTTGCGCATGAGCAGTCCTTTCAATGCAAGCTACTGGCTTGCAGCAGCCTGAACCACGGTTCAGGCTGAAAACAAAAAACCCGCAACTTGCGGGTTTTTTTATGGCCAAAAACAACCATTTGCACTTATCTGACGAACCTATGCAGCTACTGTTTTTACAGTGCTTCAGTGTCTTTAGTCTGAGCAGTGCCGGCTTCAACCTGCTGCGTCAGCGCCAGATACTCAGCCACCGGCACTTCTTCGGCACGCCGCTTGACATCGAAGTCACCGGAAAATTCTTTTTGTTCCAGCCACTTCCCCAGCGTGTGGCGCAGCAGCTTGCGCCGCTGGCTGAACGCCACCCGGACCAGTTCGCTGAGAAGCTTGACGTCGAGCTTTTCCGGCTCGGCATGCGGCACCATGCGCACAATGGCGCTGTCCACGCGCGGCGGCGGATCAAAACTCTGCGGCGGGACGTGCAGCACGTTTTCCATGGCATAGCGCCACTGCAGCATGACGCTGAGCCGGCCATAGTCGCTGGTCGAGGGCGAGGCCACCATGCGGTCGATGACTTCCTTTTGCAGCATGAAATGCTGGTCCTCAATCACATCGACCGCATCGAGCAGGTGAAACAGGATGGGCGTGGAAATGTTGTAGGGCAGATTGCCGACCACTCGGAGCTTGGGAGCCCCCACGCTCGCCGCTTCAGGAGACTCCAACCGGATTTGCTCAGCCAGTTGCCTGAAATCGACCCGCAACACATCCGACTCGACCACGGTCAGCTGCGGATTCGTGCGCAACTGGCGCGCCAGATCGCGGTCCAGCTCAATCACCGTCAGGTGCCCAAGCTGCGCCACCAGGGGCCGTGTCATCGCCGCAAGCCCAGGCCCGATCTCGACCATCGGCTGGCCGGGCAACGGTGCAATCGCGTCAACAATGCCGTCGATGATCAGCCGGTCGGTCAGGAAATGCTGGCCGAAGCGTTTGCGTGGGATGTGCTTCATGCAACGCAAACCATTGAACCGCGTGAAGCAGTGAGCACGATGGTTTTCTCTCTACTCCAGCAGGGGCCGCGGAACCGGCTTTGCCGGGCCGCAGGCTGCAGGCTGCGGCTCCAAGCCCGCCTGCGCGGGCTTGGACAGCCTGCAGATGCGCCGCCTCTGGCGGTGTGGCGCCCTGCAAGGGCAGCAGCCCCCTCGGGGGGCAGCGCAGCACACGAAATGGCAAGCGTGGGGGTCATTGAGGCACTTCGCGGAATTCCACGTAGGCACGGCCGCGAATGTCCTCGGCCCAGCGCACCAGCGCTTCCTCCTGCTTTTTCTCGCGCACCACGCCGCGCACCATCTCGCGCTGTTCGCGCGGTGACACGGGCACCTCGCGGCGCTCCAGCACCTGCAGCAGGTGAACGCCGAAACGCGACACCAGCGGGTCGGACACCTGGTTGGGCGCCAGAGAATTCATGACTTTTTCAAACTCCGGAACAAAGGCGCCGGCAGGTGCCCAGCCCAGGTCGCCGCCCTCTTTGGCCGAGCCGTCCTGGCTGTTCTCGCGCGCCAGTGTCGCAAAGTCGGCCTGGCCGGCCTCGATGCGCTTTTTGAAGCCCGCAAGTTTCTCGATGGCAGCTGCCTCGGTCAGCTGGGGCGTCAGCCGCAGCAGGATGTGGCGCGCATGGGTTTGCGCAACGACGGCGTCTGGCAGGCCACCCTGGCTTTTCTCGATCACCTTCAGGATGTGAAAGCCAGCGGGGCTGCGCACCGGACCGGCCAGCTCACCGGCGCGCAGATTTTTTGTCGCCTCGACAAACAGCGGCGGGTAGCGGTCAGCACTGCGCAAACCCATCTGGCCGCCATTGCCGCGCGACGCCGAAACCTCGATCGCCAACCCGGCGAAGTCGGCGCCGGAACGGGCGCGTTCCAGCACCTGCTGGGCCTTGGCCTGCAGGATGGCGATCTGGTCGGGCGTGGCTTTTTCAGGCACCGCCACCAGGATTTCAGCCAGATTGAGCGCCGCCGGCGCTGCGCTGGCCGCACCCGGCTGACCTTGCTGATCGCGCAGGTAGGCGTCGATCTCCGACTCGCTGACATTCACCTTGACTTCGCGCTGGCGCAGGCGGCTGATCAGCAGTTCGTCGCGGATCTCGGAGCGGAACTGGTCATAGTCGATGCCGTCGGCCTTCAGCCGCAAGCGCAACTCGTCAACCGTGATCTGGTTCTGTCGGGCCACCGTCTGCACCGCGCCCTCGACGGCGTTGTCGTCGATCTTCAGGCCCGAGGCCTGCGCGGCCTGCAGCTGTGCCTTGTCGCTGACCATGCGCTCGAGCAGCTGAGGCAACAGTTGGTTGCGCGGCGGCACGGCGCTGCCCTGCTGCTTGAGCAACTGCTCGGTGCGCAGCAGCTTGGCACGCACTTCGTTGTTGGTGATTGGCTCGGAATTGACCACGGCCACGATGAAATCGGCCTGGCGCTGGGCGCCTTCGCGCGGCGCCGTGCTGGCAGACGGCGGTGCAGGCACCACAAGCCGCGGCGTGGCCGAAGGGCGGGTGATTTGGGCGTGCACGGCGCCCAGGGGCAGCGCCAGCAGAAGCACCAGCGCGGCGGACAGCGGCCGGACAGTAAAAAAGCGGTGTTTAGTCATAAGTGGTGAAGCGGCTGGGAGGGCTGATTTTGTCACGCAGGTTCTGGTAGCGTGGCACGTTGTTCTTGAGGGTTTCAAGCGGGCTCGAGCCAAGGCGTGAAAAACCCACCAATTCAAGCTGGAACAAGATGCGCGTGCTGGACGTCGCGGTGCTGTTTTGCGAGCGCTGCAGCACGACGCGGCCAATCCAGCAGCAGCCATCGTATTCAACACCCACGACCGCGTCGACCAGCTTTTTCTCCAGCGTACTGTAGTTCAGCCGACCCACGCTGTAGTAGCGCCCGCCGCCCTGGCCGCGTCCGGCGCCCAGGTCTTGGCCCTTGTCGCCCCACAGGTCATTGATCGGCCACTGCCAGCCAACGTCGACCTGCTGGCTGATGTTGCGCTGGCGGCGAAAGGCGGCGCTGACGGTGCGGTAATTGCCCGGGTTATAGCGCACGCCGATGGACGCCAGTTCCGACTCCTTGATCTTGGGGTTGTACTGGACCGTGCCGTCGAACGACCACTGGGGTACCCAGTTGACCGAAGCGCCGACCAGCAGGTCGCTGACGCGGTCGGTCACCGGCAGTGCGCCGGGCACGGGTGTGGTGCCGATGCCGGGGAGGCTGACGCGCTGGTCGTCGAAGCGCAGGCGCTGCGCCACGCCCAGGCGCACCGCCTCGACGCCGGTGGCCGGGTCCAGCAGGCGCGAGGTCAGGCCCAGCGTGAGCAGGTTGGCGTCCGAGATGCGGTCGTTGCCGACAAAGGCGTTTTCGGTGAAGACGGTGGCGAAGTTGAAGCTGTTCGCGCCCGAGTCGTAGTTCGGCAGGAAATCCTGGTTGCGGTAAGGCGTTCGCACATAAAAGGCGCGCGGCTCCAGCGTCTGGGTGAAGCTGCGGCCGAAATAACTGGCGTCGCGCTCGAAGGTCAGGCCGCTGTCCAGGCTGAAGGTCGGCACGACGCGCGTGGCCGACGTGGCGCCATTGGCCAGCGGCGACTCGAACTGGTAGCTGCTGGCATGCAGTTGCACCTTGGGCGTGACGTAGCCCCAGGGTGCCAGCCACGGGCGGCTGACCTGGAGTTTGGTAAACGCGCGGTTGCCATTGGGCTGCTTCGTCAGGTTCTGGTCGGCGGAAAAGCGTGTGAAATCCGTTTCAGCCGACCAGTCAAAGCCGCTGCCCAGCCCCAGCAACGGGGCATCGACACGGGTGTAGGCCGCCGTCAGTTGCGGCAGGCGGTCATACGGCGGGATGATGGGCGAGTTCACATCCTGCAGCGTCTGCCACTTCAGCGCCCGCACCGCCGATGAAAAATAGCCTTTGTTCCAGCTGAGCGTAGCGTCCTGCGTCAGCAGCCGCTGCGTGACCTGGCCGGTGGCCACCGGAAAGTCGCGCCAATAGTCGTTGTCGCTGACCTTGTTCAAATTCAGGTTCAGCCCCACGCCGCCGATGGATGGCACGCCGGTGTCGATGGCGCCGCTGTGCTGCAGCGAGTACGACCAGCGGTCGCGGTCGCGCAGCTTGTCGCCAGGCAGCACATTGGCGCGCAACTGGCCCTTGTAGGTCGGCTCCAGGTAGCGGAACTCGCCGGCCAGATCAACGCCGCGCTTGGTCATGATGGCGGGCGAGAAGGTGGCATCCCGGTTGGGTGCGATGTCGAAGTAATACGGCTGGCGGACTTCAAAGCCGTTGAGCGAATCCAGGCCCAGCGTGGGCGGCAGGAAGCCCGATTTGCGCTTGTCGCTGAGCGGAAAGCTGATCTTGGGGAAGGCCAGGATCGGCACCTCCTTGAAACGCACGACAGCGCCCGTGGCCACGCCGACTTCGCGGTCCAGGTCAAAGTCGACACGGGTCGCGGTCATTTCCCAGGCCGGCTTCCAGCTTTCCTCGTTGCCCCGCTCACAGGTGGTGTAGGTGGCGCGGAGCGCACTGAAATGCTTGTCGTCGATGAAATCGACGCGCTCGGCCTGGCCGTTGCCGCCGTTTTGCAGAAAGCGGTAGCGCGGCGTGGTGAAAAAGCCTTCGAAACGGTCGAGCTTGAGTTGCAGCTCGGGGCCTTCAAAGCGGTTGCCGGCATTGTTGATGCGCACATTGCCGGTGCTGATGAGCTGGTCGTCGGGCTGGTAGTACTCGATGCGGTCAGCGCGCATTGATGTAGCGCCACGGCGCAGTTCGGCATTGCCCTTAATCACGGTTTCCAGGTCCGGTCGGCCCGAAATGGTGTCGCCAAAGACGAAGGTCGGTCCCTCGTCTCCGGGCTCTTTTGAAACGCTTTCGGCCAGCAGGGGCGAGCTTTTGAGCGCCAGGGGCGCGGACGCCATGGCGCTGTCGGCCACCACGGCAGCCGTTTGCGCATGGCCGGGTCCGGCGACGGCCAGCCCCAGCGCGGCAAGCATCGCCAGCCGGGAGACCGCATGGGCTACCGGGGAAAGAATAAAGAAGGGGCGGGATGCGTGGCGCATCGTTTGTATGAGATAAACCCGTTTGTAAAATCAGGGTTGATTATCCATGACCCTCCTGCCCCGGCCCGCGCCGGGCTGCCGCACCGACCAAGGGCTTTGAAAACATGACCGCTTCCCTTCCTCCCGACTGGCTTGACCCCGCGCGCGCCAGCGCCTTTGCACGGTGGCTCGCCGCCGTGGCGCCGCACCACGGTTTGCAGCCAGAGACCGTCCGGCTGGCGTCGGCCGATGCCAGCTTTCGCCGCTACTTCCGCGTGGATGCCGCCAACGGCGCGGGCAGCTTCATCATCATGGATGCGCCGCCGGCCCAGGAAGACTGCGCGCCTTTCGTCAAGGTGGCCGGCCTGATGTCGGACGCCGGCCTGAAGGCGCCGCGCGTGCTGGCCTGGGACGCGCCGCTGGGCTTCATGCTGCTGAGCGACCTGGGTGCGCAAACCATGATGGACGTGATCGCGCCGCCCGCCGCCGTCGATGCCCGCATCGAGGCGACGCCGGCGCATTTCGATCTCTACATGCAGGCGGTCGACGTGCTGGTGCAGTGGCAGCTCGCGTCCCAGCCCGGCGTGCTGCCGCCTTACGACGACGCGCTGCTGTCGCGCGAACTGGCGCTGTTTCCCGAGTGGTATGTCGGCAAGTACCGGGGTTTTGCGCTGGATGCCACGCTGATGGGCAAGCTCGATCCGCTGTTCGCGCAAATCAAGGCCAGCAACCTGAACGCGCTGGATGGCGCACGCGTCTATGTGCACCGGGACTTCATGCCGCGCAACCTGATGGTCGACGCCAACGGCGACCTCGGCGTTTTGGACTTTCAGGACGCGGTGTACGGCCCGGTCACCTATGACATCGCCAGCCTGATGCGCGACGCGTTCCTGAGCTGGGAAGAAGAATTTGTGCTCGACATCACCGTGCGCTACTGGCAAAAAGCGCGCAAGGCGGGCTTGCCGGTCGGCGATGATTTCGGCGAGTTCTACCGCGCCGTCGAATGGATGGGCCTGCAGCGCCACCTCAAGGTGCTGGGCATTTTTGCGCGCCTGAGCCTGCGCGACGGCAAGCCCAAATACCTGGCCGACACGCCGCGCTTCATCAAGTACGCCCGTGCCACCTGCGCCCGGTACCGCCAGCTCGGGCCGCTGATGGTGCTACTCGACGAAATCGAGGGCAACGAAACCCGTGTGGGGTATACATTTTGATGCCAAACTGGCCTTTCGCGCAGGCTGGCCGTGCGCAAGAAGCTATTGATTTGATAGTCAATCCAGCGTCTTTACCAACGGCGCCAACGCCATGAGCGCCCGTTTTTACGCCGACATCGCGCTTGTTCCCGGCCAGAGCATCACGCTGCCCGACCAAACCGCGCGCCATGTACAAGTGCTGCGCCTGCAGCCCGGCGGACACATCACCTTGTTCAACGGCCGGGGTGATGCAGAAGGCGAATTCGACGCCACGGTCGAGCGCATGGGGCGCAGCGAGGTGGACGTCACCATCGGCGCGTTCACCGCTACGGCGCGCGAGGCCGGCCGCAGCATTCATCTGGTCGTCGGCATGCCGGCGAACGACCGCATGGACTGGCTGATCGAAAAAGCCACCGAACTCGGCGCGGCCAGCATCCAGCCGGTGATGAGCGAGCGCAGCGTGTTGCGCCTGAAGGCCGAGCGCGCCGACAAGAAGGTCGCCCACTGGCAAGGCATCGCGATGGCTGCCAGCGAGCAGTGCGGGCGCAATCGCCTGCTGCGCGTGCAGGACGTGGTGACGCTGTCCGACTGGCTGAAAAAGACCGCCGCCCTGCCCGCCGAGGCCGGCATGCGCTTGCTGCTGTCGCTGCAGGACGGCAGCCGCCCGCTGCGCCAGGCCATTGCCAGCGTGAAGCCGGGCAGCGCCCTGACCTTTCTGAACGGCCCTGAGGGCGGACTGAGCCCGGCCGAGGAAGCCGCCGCCATCGCCTGCGGCTTCAGCCCGGTCACGCTGGGGCCGCGTGTGCTGCGCGCCGAAACTGCGCCGCTGGCCTGCCTGTCGCTGCTGAATCTCGACTGAACCCCGACGCAATCTGGACTGAAAACATGAACCGCAACCTCTGGCTGCTGACAATTTGCCAGGGCTTGTTCCTGACCAACAACGTCACCTTCATCGCCATCAACGGCCTGGTCGGCTTGAGTCTGGCGCCTCTGGGCTGGATGGCCACGCTGCCGGTGATGGCGTATGTGGTCGGCGGCGCGCTGTCGACCGGGCTGGTGGCTCACACCCAGCGCCGCTTCGGCCGCAAAACCTCGTTCCAGCTCGGGTTGCTGGTGGGCCTGGCGTCGGCCCTGCTGTGCTGCTACGCGGCCTACAGCCGCAACTTCTGGCTGCTGGTGGCAGCCACGCTGGTGGCGGGCTACTACAACGCCAATGCGCAGCTCTACCGCTTCGCCGCTGCCGAACTGGCGCTGCCGGCATTTCGCGAAAAGGCGATTTCGCTGGTCATGGCCGGCGGCCTGATCGGTGCGGTGGCCGGGCCCAACCTGGCGGCCGGCACGCGCAGCCTGACCGAGGTGCCGTTTGCCGGCGCCTATCTAGCGCTGGCGGGCGTGGCACTGCTGGCGATGGCCTTGCTGGCCTTCATCGACTTTCCAGCGCCACCGCTGAAACATGCCAGCGGCGGCGGCCGGCCGCTGGGCGTCATCATGCGCCAGCCGGTGTTCATCGTCGCAGCCGCCGCCGGCGCGTTGGGCTACGGCGTGATGAACCTCCTGATGGCCGCCACGCCGATTGCCATGCAGGTCTGCGGCCTGCCGTTTTCCGACGTGGCCTGGGTGCTGGAATGGCATGTGATCGGCATGTTCGCGCCAGGCTTTTTCACCGGCCACCTGATCAAGCGCTACGGCACGCTGCCCATCATGGCGACCGGCTTGGCGCTGAACATCGCCTGCGTGCTGATCGCGCTGTCAGGCGTCGAGTTCCAGCAGTTTGTGGCGGCGCTGTTTTTGCTGGGTTTGGGCTGGAACTTCCTGTTCACCGGCGCCACCACGCTGGCCCTGACGGCCTACCGGCCGGAAGAAAAAGACAAGGCGCAAGGCGCGCTGAATTTCTGCGTGTTCGTGGTGCTGGCGGTGTCGTCACTGGCGTCGGGCGTGCTGGTGACGACGCAGGGCTGGACGCTGCTGAATATCGGCTCGCTGCTGCCGCTCGGGCTGACCGGGCTGGCGCTGGGCTGGCTGGGGCTGCAGCAGCGCCGGCTGCGCCAGGCTTGAGGCATGAAGCGATGACATCACTGTCATCGCTGTCATCCCGGGCCTGACCCGGGATCCATTGGCGCGCCGTCAAGGCGTTTTTAAAACGCCAGACGTTGGCCGATTCAGCTGGGGGGCGGTGGCATGGATTGCGGATCAGGTCCGCAATGACAGCCAAAGAAGAACCAGGGCCTGTTTCAGCCTGGCCCCTGCCTCAGCCCGGCACGCTGGCCATCACCTGCGCCACCGCCGCCGTCAGCTTCTTGGCATACGGCACATGCAAAAATTCATTGGGTCCGTGGGCATTGCTCTTGGGGCCGAGCACGCCACAGACCATCATCTGCGCTTTCGGGAACCCTTTGCTCAGCATACCCATCAGCGGAATCGTGCCGCCCTGGCCAATCGTGCCGCAGGGCGCGCCAAAGAAGTTCTGCGATGCGGCGTTCAAGGCAGTTTCAAACCACGGCGCGGTGCTGGGCGCATTCCAGCCGGTGGCGCCGCCGTTGCTTTCAAACGTGACTTTCGCCTGGTAGGGCGCGTTGTCTTCGAGCAGCTTTTTCAGTTCCTGCACCGCCACGCCGGCATCGACCAGCGGCGGAAAGCGCAATGACAGCTTGAAGGCGGTGTAAGGCCGCAGCACGTTGCCGGCGTCGCGAAAGGACGGAAAGCCCTCGGCGCCGGTCACGCTGAGCGTCGGGCGCCAGGTGCGGTTCAGCAATGCCTCGACGGGGTCGGTGGTGGTCGGCAGCGCAAAGGCGGCGGCCCCTTCGCAGTCGTAATGCGCCCACGGAAAGCGCTTGTAGATTTCGTCGCCCAAAATAGCCGCCGTGGCCTGCGCCTGAACCAGCCGGTCGGCAGGCACTTCACAGTGAAAGCTTTGCGGCAGCAGGCGGCCGGTGGCGCTGTCTTCCAGCCGGTCAAGCACGTGGCGCATGATGCGAAAGCTGGACGGCACCAGGCCGCTGGCGTCACCGGAATGCACGCCTTCGGTCAGCACCTCGACCTTGAGCACGCCGGCCGCATTGCCGCGCAGGCTGGTGGTCAGCCAGAGCTGGTCGTAGTTGCCGGCGCCCGAATCCAGACAGACCACCAGCGCGACCTCGCCGAGACGGTCCTTGAGCGCATTCACATACGGCAGCAGGTCGTAGGAGCCGCTTTCCTCGCAGGTTTCAATCAGACCGACGATGCGCGGGTGCGGCACGTTCTGGCTTTTCAGCGCCTGCACGGCGGCGATGCTGGCATACACCGCATAGCCGTCGTCGGCGCCGCCCCGGCCGTAGAGCCTGCCATCTTCATAGGTGGCTTTCCATGGGCTCAGGTCGTTGCGCCAGCCGGTGAATTCGGGCTGCTTGTCGAGGTGGCCGTACATCAGCACGGTCTGCGTGGAGCCGGCACGCGTCGCCGGGATTTCAAAAAACAGCACCGGTGTGCGGCCTTCGAGCCGGACGATTTCGAGTGTCAAGCCTTCGACCTTTTGCGCTTCCACCCAGGTGGCAGCATGGCGCATCACGGTGTCGATGTGGCCATGCTTCTCCCAGTCGGGGTCGAAGGTGGGTGACTTGGCAGGAATGGCGATGTAGTCGGTCAGCTGCCGAACGATGTCCTCGTCCCACTGGGTGGTGACCTGGGACAGGGCCTGGGCAGCGTTGAGGATATGGGCGGGAATTTCGCGGTGCAGGGGGGCATTCATGGCGGGGACTCCGAAGTAGCAGCTCAGCACAAAGCTGTGAAGCCGCTACTTTACGCCGTCGGCCAGCGGTGCGCCAGCCGGCATCAAGCAATGCATCGAATCTGACGCCGGGCAAAGCCGCGATCCATTGATCCGGTTCAACTACACATGCCCACAATAAGCGGACACGGGTTTTCACTGATTTGTCATTAAGTTTTTGTTAAATGGGTAACACTTTCCCGCAAGACGCGGGAAGTAGGGGCTACGAAGTCCTGTGACCACACTTTTATAGAAATTCCCAATGAAAAAGTCTCTCATTACGCTGGCGGTGCTGTCTTTTGCAGGTGTTGCTTCTGCTCAATCTTCTGTCACCCTGTATGGCGTGGCCGACCTGTTTTTTGGCCAGACGGAAAAAGGCGCACCCGGCAAGCAACTCAAGCAAACGGTGGTCGATTCCGACGGTCTGAGCAGTTCGCGCTGGGGCTTCAAAGGCGCTGAAGACCTGGGCGGCGGTTTAAAAGCCAATTTCGTGCTGGAAGGCGGCATGAAGATGGACACCGGCGAGCAGAAAACGGCTGGCTCTGTCTTCGACCGTGTCGCCACCGTGGGCCTGTCGGGCGCTTTCGGTGCCGTGACCATGGGCCGTCAGGCCACGCCTTACGACGCACTGCGTTCCAGCACCAACAACACCTACGACTCCAAAGCGTTGACCGCCACGGACATCGTCTGGGGCAAAGACAAAAACTACAGCGAAGTGGCTGCCTACGAATCTCGCCTGAGCAACTCCATCGCCTTCACCTCGGCCAACTACAGCGGCTTCAGCGGTGCGGTGGCGGTGAACTTTGGCGAAAACAAGGGACTGGGTCTTAATAACGTCAGTGTGGATGCCGGACAAACCGTCAGCCTGCATGCGAAGTACGCCTCGGGCCCGCTGCTGGTGGGCGTGGCTTACCAGGAGCAAAAAACACAAACCGCTGCGACGACTGCAGCCTCAACGGGCACCACAAGCACCAAGTACACGCTGATTGCCGGTTCGTATGACTTCGGGCTTGCCAAGCTCACGGCCGGTTACAACACGGCCAAGGCCGACGCAACGAACGCGAAAGACAAGCAATACCAGGTCGGCGTGACCGTCCCCTTCAGCAAAGCTGCCAGCGTGGCATTCGGCTACGCCAAGGGCGATGGCGAAATTGCCGGCACGGATGGCAAGAACGGCTCGGGCTACAGCCTGGTGGGTGTGTATGACCTGTCCAAGCGCACGACCTTGTATGCTGGCTGGATGGACACCAAGGCAAAGAATGCGGCCGGCGCTGAGACTTACAAGAACTCGGCCGTCGCCGTTGGCGTGCGTCACAAGTTTTGATCTGAAAGCTGGCTGCAAGCCGGCTTGAAACTGAACTAAAAAAGCCTCTGGCGGTGACGTCCAGGGGCTTTTTTGATGAACTGCTGGCAGTTTTTCAGGCGCAGTGGGCCATCGCCTCGCCCAGCCGCACCGCGCCGCCCGGCGCCCAGTCAGGGTTGAAGCGCAACGGCCCCTTGGGGAACAGCAAAACCACCGTCGAGCCCAGCAGAAACCGGCCCATTTCCTCGCCCTGCTGGAGCATCACTTCAGGCTGGCCGGACGCCGGATACAGCCATTCGCGCACCACCTTGCCGCGCGGGGGATTCACCACACCGTGCCACACCGTTGCCATGCTGCCGACAATCGTCGCGCCGACCAGCACCAGCACGAACGGCCCGCGCGCCGACTCGAACACGCAGACCACGCGTTCATTGCGCGCAAACAGCCCCGGCACGCCGCGCGCCGTGACCGGGTTGACCGAGAACAATTCGCCCGGCACGTAAATCATGCGGCTCAGGCGGCCTTCGCACGGCATGTGGATGCGGTGGTAGTCCCGGGGACTGAGGTAAATCGTGGCAAAGCTGCCGTTGTCATAGTGCGCCGCCAGCGCCGCATCGCCGCCGACCAGCGCAGTGGTCGAATAGTGGTGGCCCTTGGCCTGGAAGATCTGGTTGCCCGCAATCGGGCCGAACTGGCTGATGGCGCCATCGACCGGACAAACCAGCTCGGCCTGCGCAATCGGCCGCGCACCGGGCTTCAGGGCGCGGGTGAAGAATTCGTTGAAGGTGCGGTAAGTGCTGATGTCCGAATCGAGCGCCTCGTCCATGTTCACCCGGTACTTGGCGACAAAGCGGCGAATGATCTCGGTCGTCACCCAGCCGCGCTCACGCGACGCAACAAAACCGGCGAAGTGGGTGAGCGCCTGTTTGGGCAACAGGTATTGGGGCAAAACAGCAGAACGGTCGGACACAGGCACTGACGAAAGTGAAAGGAAGGACGATTCTATAGAGGCCTGCTCAAATGGCCTGCAATCATTTGCGCCCCCCTGCAGCAGCCATCAGTTCGGCGGATATCCCGCGCTGGTCAAGGCAGCGGCCACGGTTTGCGGGTCCTGGGTGGTTTCAACGGTGACTTTTTTCGCCGGAAGGTCGATGTGGACTGTCGCGCCAGCATCGAGTTGCTTGACGGTCTGGGTGATGACACCGGCGCAGTGGCCGCAGCTCATGTCGGGAACATTGAATTCCATGGGATTTCCTTGGGAAGTAAAAGTTAAAAAGAACTGGGGACGCTGTTTTTCGCGCCTTTGGGGAAATGACGCCTGCCAATGCAGTGCTTCGCCAGATTCCCAGGCTGCAGTCTGAACCTTCCCACGGTGGCAAAGTCAACGGGTTTTGTGCAAATCCTGAAATCCTTCAGGATTAATATCGACCAATGCTTGACCCTGCCATGATAGGAAGGTTCAGACTTGCCCTATCGTCATATTTTCAGGAGACACGCATGAGCGTCAGCCACACCCTGCCAGCCCCGCTGGCCATTGCATCCACTTTGAAGGAATGGCGCTTTCCCGTGGAAGGCATGACCTGCGGGTCGTGCGTGGCCCGGGTTGAAAAAGCCCTGGCCGCCACGCCGGGCGTCGAGGAAGCCAGCGTCAATTTCGCCACCGAGCAAGCCAGCGTCAAGGCGGATCGCGAAGTCACGCTGGACATATTGAAGGCGGCGGTGGAAAAAGCCGGTTATGCCGTGGGCAGCACGGCAGGTGCCGCGCTGGGCGAGGCGTCGGTACGCTTGAAGATTGGCGACATGACCTGCGCATCGTGCGCGGGGCGGGTCGAAAAAGCCTTGAGGCAGGTGCCCGGCGTGCTGTCGGCCGAAGTCAATTTGGCGACGGAAACTGCTGAAGTCACCCTGACGGATGACGCGGCCGCGCTGCCGCAACTCATAGCGGCGGTGGAAAAAGCCGGCTACCGGGCAGAGGCGAATGCCGATGCCGCCAGCGGCGCCAGCCCGGCCACACCGTCCGGCGCGCCCTGGTGGCCGATTGCCGTGGCCGCCGCGCTGTCGGCGCCACTGGCGCTGCCGATGGTCGGCATGCTGTTTGGCCAGTCGTGGATGCTCGACCCCTGGGTTCAGTGGCTGCTGGCCACGCCGGTGCAGTTCTGGCTGGGGGCGCGTTTTTACAAGGCCGGCTGGAAAGCCGTGCGCGCCGGCGCGGGCAACATGGACTTGCTGGTGGCAGTGGGCACATCAGCGGCCTACGGGTTGAGCGTTTACCTGCTGCTCACGCAGGGCGCTGACGGCATGCCGCATCTTTACTTCGAAGCGTCGGCCGTCGTCATCACGCTGGTGCTGCTGGGCAAATGGATGGAAGCGCGCGCCAAGCGCCAGACCACCGAAGCCATCCGGGCGCTCAATGCGCTGCGGCCTGAAACCGCGCGGCTCCGCCGGGATGGTGTGGACACGGATGTGCCGATCAACAAGGTCAGGGTCGGCGATCAGGTCGTCGTACGGCCGGGCGAACGCATCGCGGTCGATGGCGAAATCATCGAAGGCATGACGGAAGTGGACGAGTCGCTGATCACCGGCGAAAGCCTGCCGGTCAGCAAGCAGGCCGGCGACCACGTCACGGGTGGCGCGGTCAATGCCGAAGGCTTAATCATCGTGCGCACCACCGCCATCGGCGCTGAATCAACGCTGGCGCGCATTGTTCGGATGGTCGAGTCGGCGCAGGCCAAAAAAGCGCCGATCCAGCGGCTGGTCGATCAGGTCAGCGCCGTGTTTGTGCCCGTGGTCATCGGCATTGCAGCGCTCACGCTGCTCGGCTGGGGGCTGGCAACGGGCAACTGGGAAACGGCCATCCTGAACGCCGTCGCGGTGCTGGTGATTGCCTGCCCGTGCGCGCTCGGGCTGGCAACGCCGACCGCCATCATGGCCGGCACCGGCGTGGCGGCGCGGCACGGTATTTTGATCAAGGACGCCGAAGCGCTGGAAGTGGCGCACCAGGTAAAAATCGTCGCTTTCGACAAGACCGGCACGCTGACCGAGGGCAAGCCTGAACTGGTCGCCCTGGAGCCCGCCGGAATGTCGCGCGATGAGGCCCTGGGCTGGGCCGCCGCCATCCAGGCGGGCAGCGAGCATCCGCTGGCGAAAGCGGTCACGCAACTGGCTGTGCAGGAAGAACGCAGTGTGCCGGCGGCCTCCAAGGTCCGCGCAGTGGCCGGACGCGGCATGTCAGCGGTGGTCGAAGGCCATGAACTGCGCTTGGGCAGCCCACGCTTCATGCAGGAGCTGGGCGTGGACCTTGGCGCCTTCGCCGCGCGCGCCGAGGCGCTGGAGGCTGAAGGCCGCACCGTGTCTTATCTGGCCGATCTGACTGGCGTGCCCGAGCTGCTGGCGCTGCTGGCCTTTGGCGACACCGTCAAGGCCAGCAGCGCCACCGCCGTCGCCAGCCTGCACGCACTCGGCATCCAGACCGCGCTGGTCACCGGCGACAACCGGGGCAGCGCCGAAGCGGTGGCGAAGCAACTCGGCATCGACATCGTGCATTTCCAGGTCTTGCCTGAAAACAAGGCCGACATCATTGGCCAGCTGAAAGACCAGGTGAAGGACAGCGGCGGCCACGTGGCGATGGTCGGCGACGGCATCAACGACGCGCCCGCGCTGGCCGCCGCCGATGTCGGCATTGCCATGTCCACCGGCACCGACGTGGCGATGCAGGCCGCCGGCATCACCTTGATGCGCGGCAACCCGGCGCTGGTGGCCGACGCCATCGACATCTCACGCCGCACCTATGCCAAGATCCGGCAAAACCTGTTCTGGGCGTTTTTCTACAACGCGGTCGGCATTCCGCTGGCGGCGTTTGGAATGCTCAGTCCGGTGATTGCCGGCGCGGCGATGGCTTTTAGCAGCTTTAGCGTGGTGATGAATGCGCTGCTGCTGCGGCGCTGGAAAGGAAGCTCGCAATGACAACTGCCCTTAAAAGCCCCGAAAAATCCGTAACTTCTGTGATCGCAGGCCCGTTCAACATCGGCCAGGCCGCCAGCCAGTCGGGCGTGTCGGCCAAGATGGTCCGGCACTACGAATCGCTGGGCCTGCTGCCTGCCGTGCACCGCACCGATGCCGGCTATCGGCAGTACGGCGACAAGGAAGTCCATACCCTGCGCTTTATCCGCCGCGCCCGGACGCTGGGCTTCAGCATGCTGGAAATTGCCGAGTTGCTCAAGCTCTGGCAAAACCAGCAGCGGGCCAGCGCCGACGTGAAACGCATCGCACTGGCCCATGTCGCCGACCTGGAGCGGCGCATCGCCGAAATGGAAGCGATGCGGCAGACGCTGGCGGAACTGGCGCATTGCTGCGCCGGGAACAACCGGCCAGACTGCCCGATTTTGAGCGGCTTGGCGGGATAGGCGTGTGGCTTTTTGCTATTTATTGAGTAGCTTCTTGCACTTTCCCTGATTGGGGATAACGCCTATTTTTCTTAAATTATGGCCAATGCCCAGCGTGGTTGATCCGTCATTTCCGCGCACCTGGAAATACTGTTTGGCGGACGTGATGTCCTGGCGCGAAAGCAGCATTCGCTTTTTTGGAACGGCTTACTGATGAAAAAAAAGTCCATTTATGCGCAAAAAGAGCGTGGACTTTTTCAAGGCCGAGGCGGCAATGCATCACAAGCCATCAGCAGCCCATGCCATTTTTCGCAACTGGTCTACAATCTGGTCTATATCAATCGCAGGCCATCTCATGCAGCTTCAATCCATAGGTTCCTACGAAACTAAAACGCATTTGGCGGATTTGTTGCGCCGGGTGCGCGATGGGCAGGGCTTCACCATCACCCAGCGAGGAGAGCCCGTGGCGGACCTGGTGCCTGCGGGCACCAGCGCCCGCCGTTTGGGCACACTGGCTGCGGCGCGCATGCAAACCTTGATGCATGAGGCCCCCCCGCTTCAAACTGTTGACATCAAAGCGTTGCTTGAGGCTGGCCGCGACTGATGCGGTTTGTACTGGACAACTCGGTGGTCATGCGATGGTTGTTCAAGGATGGCAGCGACGAACGGCTGGCTTACGCTGCCCACGTATTGGAACTGTTGACGCAGGACACTGGCGAAGCGGTAGTCCCCGGTATCTGGTCTCTGGAAGTTGCCAACGTACTTGTCAAAGCCCAGGCCAAGGGTTTGGTGTCGGAGGCGCGCGCCAGCGCCTTCGTGGGTTTGCTGGGAGAAATGGCCATCACCGCAGACCCAAGCACAGCCTCAAGGGCTTTGGGCGATACCCTGCAACTGGCGCGGCGCTTCAAGCTATCGTCTTACGATGCCGCTTATCTCGAATTGGCCTTGCGTGAAGGCCTCCCCCTGGCGACGCTGGATGCGGATTTGCGACAAGCCATGGTGCAGGTCGGCGGCATGGTCGTCGGACCCTGAAACACCCGGCCAACGCGCCGGATATTGACGCACCAGACCCTGGGTGTTCTCGATGGTGCAGCGCTGCCCTGCGCAGCGCGGCTCGCAGACCCCAAGGCGCGTCGGGTCAACGCCACGCACGTCGCCCATGCGTATGTCAATCCGCTTCAGCGCCGCATCCGACCAGCGCCTGCAGACACTAAACTTGAAAACAGCCTTTCCGTAACGGATGTCACTGGTGGCAAGGAAACCAGTCCAATGTGGACCTCTCAGGTTGATAGTTCAGATTTCCAGCGCGCGCTGGAGAACTCTCTGCGGACTACTGGACTGCTCAGCCCTGTTGGCCGCTATGGTCCTTACCAGCCAACGGCTGACTAGACGGGTCTTGATCAGCCGATGGTTGGTTTCAACATGACGGTCACCGCAACGGTCAGCTATTCACTTATTGAGCGAAGCTCAGGAAGAGAGATTTTCTTGCGCTCGATTCCGACGCCGTACACCGCAAAAATGGGTGATGCGTTTGTTGGGAGCGAACGACTTAAATTAGCAAACGAAGGCGCGGCAAGGAAAAACATTGAAGACCTGATAGCCGAACTGCTCAAGTCAAGAATCCAAGTTTCATTAAAGTAGCGGCTGGACAGCGAAGCCGCCACACGAAAGCGCCATGACACGCTTGCCTGGAAATTTATGGCCAGGCTTTACTCAACTATATTTTTAATAGCAGCTTAAGCTTATGTCCATTGCGCAAATGGCACTTTTCATCATGAAATCAGTCAGAAATAGAGGCGATTTTTGACCCGCAGCCTTTTCGATGAACCGCTAACGCACTACACCGCGCCCGAATCCATCGCACCAGGCGCTTTTCTGCTGCGGGGTTTTGCCTTGGACCAGGCTGAAGCGCTGCTTCAGGCCGTGCAGCAGATCATCGCGGTCGCGCCCTTGCGCCATCTTTTGACGCCGGGCGGACACGTCATGTCGGTCGCAATGAGCAACTGCGGCGCACTGGGCTGGGTTTCCGACCGCACGGGCTACCGTTACAGCAGCGCCGACCCGCTCTCGGGCCAGCCCTGGCCGTCCATGCCCGCCTGTTTTGCCGACCTGGCGACGCGGGCAGCGGCTGAGGCGGGTTATGAAGGCTTCGCGCCCGACGCCTGCCTGATCAACCGCTACGAACCGGGCGCGCGCATGTCGCTGCACCAGGACCGCGACGAAAGCGACCCGGGCGCGCCCATCGTCTCGGTGTCGCTGGGACTGCCGGCGGTTTTTTTGTTTGGCGGTTTGCAGCGCAGCGACCACCCTGCCCGCTGGCGGATGGTGCACGCAGACGTGGCGGTGTGGGGGGGCGCATCGCGGCTGGCGTTTCACGGTGTGTCACCGCTGGCCGACGGCGACCACCCGCGCGCGGGGCGCCAGCGCATCAACCTCACGTTTCGCCGCGCGGGTTGATGTTTGAAATGGTGGCTTGGCGCGACAGGCTTCTCACTCGCCAGCACGCCCGCCATGACGCGGATGCGCGGACAGTCCGGTGCTTGCGCGTAACCCGGCGGCTGGGACATTCCGGTGTCAAACTGCGCTGGAATGACCAGGCAGGCCGTTTGCTTTGAGCAGAGCCTTCAGCGCGCAGGCTGATTCGCGGGATCGTCAGCGCCCGCAGCCGTCTTGCATTCCTCGAAAATCCGGGCACTGCAATGCCGGCAGATGTCCGGGTCGAGCTTGCTGAAAATGGTGGAAATGGCTGTGAATTTGTCTGAGAACTGGTGCTCCCATCCCAGCACGTTGGTAAAGCCGGTCTTGCGCCACATGCTGATCACCTCCGGGCGCGGCCGGTGAAAGTACAGGTTGCCGCCCATGGCCCGGCGCGCGGCCAGTTCGGACTCCCACAGTTCAGCACCCGCCAGGTCAATGAAGTTCATGCTCTTGGCCATCACCAGCAGGTGCTTTTGCGGATTCGGCTGACTGCGCAGGGCGTGCAGGATGTCGGCAACATGCTGGGTCGCGCCGAAATACACCTCGCCCTCCATGCGCAGCAGCTTGAGTTGCGGGCACTCCGGGAGGAATGTGGCCCCCACGCTTGCCACTTCGTGTGCTGCGCTGCCCCCCGAGGGGGCTGGCCTGGCTTGGGGCGGCCCGGCGCTGGCGGCCGTTGCCCCCACGCTTGCCACTTCGTGTGCTGCGCTGCCCCCCGAGGGGGCTGGCCTGGCTTGGGGCGGCCCGGCGCTGGCGGCCGTTGCCCCCACGCTTGCCACTTCGTGTGCTGCGCTGCCCCCCGAGGGGGCTGGCCTGGCTTGGGGCGGCCCGGCGCTGGCGGCCGTTCCCCCCACGCTTGCCACTTCGTGTGCTGCGCTGCCCCCCGAGGGGGCTGGCCTGGCTTGGGGCTGCCCGGCGCTGGCGGCCGTTGCCCCCACGCTTGCCACGACATGCTCTGCGCTGCCCCCAGATGAAGGCGCTGCCCTGGCGTCTTCGAATGATTGCGGCGCATCGTCAATCACCACCAACTGCCGGTCTGGTCCGCGGCTGTCAAAGCCCATGCTGCGCATCGCGGGCCGTGAGGTGCGGTACAGAAACGACATCAGCGACAGCAGCATGCCGAGCAAAATGGCCATTTCAAGCCGGATGGTGACGGTGGCGACCATGGTGGCCAGGGCCACGCCAAAATCGGTGCGACTCAGGCTGAACAGCTGGCGCCAGCGCGCAAAGTCCAGCAGGCTCACCGCCACCAGCAGCAGCAGCGCCGACAACGCGGCCATCGGAATTTGCGCCAGCAATTGCGAGCTGACCGCCACCAGCGCCAGCAGCAGCAGCGCCGAGAACACCGACGCCAGCGGTGTTCGGGCACCGGCTTGCAGATTCGGCATGGAGCGGTTCATCGAGCCGCAGGACACATAGCTGGAAAAAAACCCGCCGATGATGTTCGACAGCCCCTGCCCTCTGAACTCGCGGTTGGCATCGATGCGCTGGCCCGAGTGCATCGCCACGGTCTTGGCAATCGAAATCGCTTGCCCCAGCGCCACGATGGTCAGTGCAAACGCCAGGCCGACCAGGTCCGACGCCTGCGCCCAGCTGATGTGCGGCAGCTCGAAACGCGGCCATGGCGTGGCGATTTGCCCGATCAGGCGCAGTGCCGAAGCCGGTGTTGCGCCGCCGCCCAGAAAGCGAGTCCACACCCACGCCAGCGCCGTCGCCACCACCAGCCCGATCAGCATGTAGGGCCAGTTGCGGCGGTAGCGGCGCAGTCCCAGCGCAGCCGCCAGCGTGATGGCGGCCACGGCCAGTGCAGCAGGTTTGGCAGACAGGAGTTGCGTGAACACATGCGCCAGCACCGCGCCCGCACCGTGTTCGGGCGAGGCGGCAATCCCCAAAAAATCGGGCAAGGCATGCACGCCAATCAGCAATGCCGCCCCGGAGGTGAAACCGAACAGCACGGACGGCGAAATGAAATTGGCCAGCATGCCCAGCCGCAGTGCGCCAATCAGCCACTGCAGCACACCCACCATCACGGTCACGGCCAGCGCCAGTTGAATGTAGGACGGGCTGAAAGCCAGGGCCAGCGGCGACAGCATGGCAAACAGTGCCAGTGAATTGGCGTTGGTCGGCCCCGACATGACATGCCAGCTGGAGCCAAACAGCGCGGCAATGATGCACGGCACCACCGCCGTGTACAGGCCATATTCGGGAGGCAGCCCGGCCAGCGTGGCAAACGCAATGCCCTGCGGCAGCACCAGCACCGCGCCCAGCAGGCCGGCCATGGCATCGGCGCGCAGCGTGGTCGGCGTGACCCAGTGGACCCAGTGACCGAACAGTCGCTCCAGCAGTCGGCTGGCGAAGCGGCGCGCCGAGGCAGCGCGGGGACTTTCAGGGGCGGCGTTCATGGTCTTGAGCATACCGCTGGCCGATAGCGATGATTACGCTGATTACGCTGAAAGCGCCGGCAGCGCACGGCAGGCTTGAGGCCGGCGCCGCCGTGGTCAAGCCCAGCCCAGCAGCCGCAGCGCAAGGCCGGCAGCGGCCGAAGCGGCAATCACCGAAATCACCCCCCACTTGAGCCGCCACAAGGCCAGCGCCGCCAGCGCGACCAGCGTCAGCGCCACGGCGTCAGGTTTTTCATCAAAACCGCTGCCTGCGCTTACGGGATAAGCGACAGCAGCTATGAAAAACAGAGCAAGATTGGCAATCACCCCGACCACGGCGGCCGTCACGGCCGCCAGCGGTGCAGTCAGTTTGAGGTTGTCACGGGTTGATTCGACCCACGGCCCGCCCGCCAGGATGAAGATGAAGGACGGTAAAAAGGTGAACCAGGTCGCCACGCAGGCGGCCACTGCAGCGCCCAGAAACAAAGCCTCCGGCCCCAGCACCTGCTTGGCCCAGCCGCCAACAAAGCCGACAAACGCCACCACCATGATGAGCGGGCCGGGCGTGGTTTCGCCCAAGGCAAGACCGTCCATCATTTGCGCCGTGCTCAGCCACTGGTAATGCTCGACCGCCATCTGGTTGACGTAAGGCAGCACGGCGTAGGCCCCGCCAAACGTCAGCAGCGCGGCCTTGGTGAAAAACCAGCCGATCTGCGTCAGCGTGTCGCTCCAGCCGTAGGTCAAAAACAGCGCGGCCATCGGCAGCAGCCAGAGCGCCGCGCCCGCCAGCAACACCATGGCCAGACGCGACAGGCTGAACAGCGCATGGGGTGGCGTGGGCGTGTCGTCATCAATCAGGGCAGTCTCGCGCAGGGCGGGGTTGGCCGACGCATGGCCTTTGCCGTGCGCCAGGCTGCCCGGGGCAATGCGCGCCAGCACGGCGCCGGTCAGCATCGCGCTCAGAACGACCAGCGGAAAAGGCAGCTTCAACGCCCAGATTGCTATAAAACTCATAGCTGTTATCGCCCATGGGACGGGCGAAAACATTGGATTTCCTAATGATTTTGTGGCAATGCGGTGCAGCGCGTGCAACACAATTGCCGCCACCGCCGGCTTGATGCCATAGAAAATCCCCGCCACCAGCGGCTGCTCGCCAAACGCCATGTAAACCCAGCTCAAGGCAATCAGCAGCACCAGCGACGGCAGGAAAAACAGGCTGCCCGCCACCACGCCGCCCCAGGTCCGGTGCATCAGCCAGCCCAGGTAGGTGGCCAGCTGCTGCGCCTCGGGGCCGGGCAGCACCATGCAAAAGTTGAGCGCGTGCAAAAAGCGCTTTTCAGACACCCAGCGGCGCTTTTCCACCAGCTCGCGGTGCATGATGGCGATCTGTCCGGCCGGGCCGCCAAAACTGATGAAGCCGAGTTGCAGCCAGAAGCGAAAGGCTTCGGCGAAGGAAACGGGAGATGGCTTTTTAGCCGTGGAATGGTTCATGTGTCGTCTTGATTTATTTAATGCACCGGGCGGTGTTCAAGCGCGCTGCAGCTTGAACACCGCCCGGCTGGCGCGTGCGTTGGGCCAAAAGCGGATTTCCTGGCCGTCCTGCAGGCCGAAGGAATCCAGAATCTGCAACTGGTTTTGACGGGCCAGCGCGGCAAAGTCACGCAGTGTGCCGACGCGGATATTGGGCGTGTCGTACCACTGGTAGGGCAGCACCTTGGTCACAGGCATGCGGCCACGCAGAACGGCCAGCCGGTTCGGCCAGTGGCCAAAGTTGGGGAAGGCAACGATGCCGATGCGCCCCACGCGGGCCGTTTCGCGCAGCATGACTTCGGCGTTGCGCAGATGCTGCAGCGTGTCGATCTGCAGCACCACGTCGAACGAAGCGTCGCCAAACAGCGCCAGCCCTTCTTCAAGGTTGAACTGGATCACGTTGACGCCACGCGCCACGCAAGCCTGCACGTTGGCGTCGTCAATCTCGACGCCATAACCCGAGCAGCCGCGCACTTTGATCAGGTAGTCGAGCAGCGCGCCGGTGCCGCAGCCCAGGTCGAGCACACGGGACTCCTTGGGCACCAGTCGGGCAATCGACAACTGGTCCGGTGACAGCGGAGAGCCGGTTTGCGTGGTTCCGGTCATGCGGCCACCTTGCTTTCGAAATAAGAGCGCACTACGCCCATGTAGCGTGCGTCATCGAGCAAAAAGGCATCATGCCCGTGCGGCGCGTCGATCTCGGCGTAACTCACATCGATCTGGTTGTCGAGCAGGGCCTTGACGATTTCGCGGCTGCGCGCCGGGGAAAATCGCCAGTCGGTGGTGAAGCTCACCAGCAGAAATTTGGCGCTGGCGTTGGCCAGGGCACGGCTCAGATCGCCGCCGAATTCAGCCCCCGGGTCGAAATAGTCGAGTGCCCGGGTGATCAGCAAATAAGTGTTGGCGTCAAAGTATTCGGCGAACTTGTCGCCCTGGTGGCGTAGATAGCTTTCAATTTCAAACTCGACGTCCTGGGTGGTGTAGCGGTAGGGCGCAGCGTTGGCCAAAGCGGCTGGCAGTCCGTCCAAGCCAGGGCCGCGAATCCGGCTTTGCCGGTTCGCAGGCGCAGCGGCCCCCTCGGGGGGCAGCGAACCACGCGCAGCGGGGAGCGTGGGGGCTCGTAACTGTCGTCCAAACTTCGCGTTCATCACGTCGTCGCTCAAATAGGTGATGTGGCCGATCATGCGGGCGATGCGCAGGCCGCGCTTGGGCAGTACGCCGTGCCGGTAGAAGTGCCCGCCGTGAAAGTCGGGGTCGGTGACGATGGCGCGGCGCGCAACTTCGTTGAAGGCAATGTTTTCGGCCGTCAGGTTGGGTGCGCTGGCCACCACCACCGCATGGCGCACGCGCTCGGGGTACTGCAGTGTCCAGGCCAGTGCCTGCATGCCGCCCAGGCTGCCACCCATGACGGCGGCCAGCGTCTGGATGCCGAGCACATCAAGCAACCGGGCCTGGGAGTTGACCCAGTCCTGCACCGTGACGACCGGAAAATCGGCGCCGTACACCTCGCCCGTGTCCGGGTGGGTCTGCATCGGTCCGGTGGAGCCGAAGCACGAGCCCAGGTTGTTCACGCCAATGACAAAAAACCGGTCGGTGTCCACCGGCTTGCCGGGGCCGATCATGGTGTCCCACCAGCCTTCGGACTTTTTCGTGACCTGCCCGGCTTCGTCCAGGTAGACGCCCGCCACATGGTGCGAGGCGTTCAGCGCATGACAGACCAGCACCGCATTGGACTTGTCGGCATTGAGCTGGCCATAGGTTTCATAACTCAGGTCGTAGGCACGAATCGAGGCACCGCTGCGCAAGGGCAAGGCCTCGGCAAAATGCATCGATTCCGGCGTGGCGACAAGTAGAGGGGCAATAGGCACTGTAGTTGGATCCACGGTAAAACAGACTCAAGATCAGGACAGGAAAAACAGCCAGACGAGGCATAAAAAAAGAAAACCCGGCATCGCCAAGGCGAGTCCGGGTTGAGGGGGAGAATCGTCTTTAGCCGTACTTTTTAAGCGCCCGCAAGCTGAGCAAATCGGCGCTTTATCAGTATAGCAATCCGGACATCCGGCAGACCCTTAGGCCGGCATCAGCAGCGCCAGCCCGCCCAGCGCGGCAAAAACCAGTGCCGACACGACATGCACCACGCGCAGCGGAATCAGGTGCATGAAGCGGCTGCCGAGCCAGACCACCGGCGCATTGGCCAGCATCATGCCCAGCGTGGTGCCGGCCACGACCCAGAAGTAGTAAGCCTCATAGCGTGCGGCCAGCATCACCGTCGCGATTTGCGTCTTGTCGCCCATTTCAGCCAGAAAAAATACCAGCAGCGTGGTGGCAAACACGCCGAAGCGGGGCGGCTTCCTGTCAAGGTCTTCTTCATCGAGCTTGTCCGGAATCAGCATCCACACCGCCATGGCGATAAAGGAAACCCCCAGAATCCAGCGCAGGATTTGAGGACCGAGAAAGGTGGTCGCCCAGGCGCCAAGTGCGCCAGCCATCGCATGGTTGACCAACGTGGCCACCAGGATGCCGAAAACGATGGGCCAGGGTTTTTGATAGCGCGCGGCCAGCACCAGCGCAAGCAGCTGGGTTTTGTCACCCATTTCGGCAAGGCCGACGATACCGGTGGAGACGAGGAAAGCTTCCATGCAAAAAAACAGCCCAGGCCGGCTCAAAAAAACCAATGACTGCACGACGTCCCCGGCCCGAAGCTTTTAAAAGTTCTGGAGGCTGTGCAGTCAAAGGTCTCGCCAGGCTTGAAAACTGTTTGCGCCATGCTGGCCTTGTTGCAAGGCCCCACAAGTCTGTTGACGCAAACCCCTCTCAGTGAAGAAGGGCGGCTACTCCCCAATGACAGCCAGAATTATAGGGGTGGCTTGCAAGACCAGCGAAGGTGGAATTCCATTCGGGGAATGACCGCTCCGCACCATAACGGCGTTTTTTTGACGGCGCATTTCTTGCTTTGTTTTGGTGCGGTTTTTCGAATTCCTCAAAAAACGCACCAACAAATCATATTTATTCAAGAGGCGCGTTATGGAAGCACCAAATCAGGGCTCAAATGCCTTGTTCATTTTGTTAGGCGGCATCATGGTGTTGGCGATGCATGCCGGTTTTGCATTTCTGGAACTCGGCACGGTGCGTAAAAAGAACCAGGTCAATGCACTGGCCAAGATCCTGGTCGATTTTTCAGTCTCTACCGTGGTTTATTTTGCCGTTGGCTACGGCGTGGCGTACGGCACCCACTTTTTTGTGGGTGCTGAGGAACTGGCCGCCAAAAACGGCTATGAACTGGTCCGTTTCTTTTTCCTGCTCACTTTCGCCGCTGCCATTCCGGCGATTATCTCGGGTGGGATTGCCGAGCGCGCACGCTTTTATCCTCAATTGATTGCAACGGCGGTCATCGTCGGATTTGTCTATCCCTTTTTTGAAGGCATCGTCTGGAATCAACACTTTGGCATACAGGGTTGGATCAAGTCGTTGACCGGAAGCGAATTTCATGATTTTGCCGGTTCTGTCGTCGTTCATGCGCTGGGTGGCTGGCTGGCGCTTCCTGCCGTGCTGTTGCTTGGCGCACGCAGCAACCGTTACCGAAAGGACGGCGCGATATCGGCACATCCGCCCTCAAGCATTCCTTTCCTGGCGCTGGGCGCTTGGATACTGATCGTCGGATGGTTCGGCTTCAACGTGATGAGCGCGCAGACACTTGACAAGATTTCCGGTCTGGTCGCAGTTAATTCATTGATGGCGATGGTGGGAGGTACATTGGCAGCGCTGGCATTTGGCAAAAACGACCCGGGTTTTGTGCACAACGGGCCGCTGGCCGGACTGGTGGCCGTGTGCGCAGGGTCCGATGTGATGCATCCACTGGGCGCGCTGGTTGTCGGCGGCGTGGCTGGCGCCGTGTTTGTCGTGATGTTCACGCTGACGCAGAACAAATGGAAAATCGACGACGTGCTCGGTGTCTGGCCGCTGCATGGAATATGCGGCACTTGGGGCGGGTTGGCTGCAGGCATTTTTGGCAGCAAAGCGTTCGGCGGCCTGGGCGGTGTCAGTTTTGGCGCGCAACTGATTGGAACGGCAATGGGCGTGACATGGGCAGTGCTAATGGGATGCGTCGTGTATGGCGCACTCAAAATGACTTTGGGATTGAGATTGACGCACGAGGAGGAATTCGAAGGTGCCGACCGCTCAATTCACCGCATTAGCGCAACACCTGAAAACGAAGTCAATTGGTAACTTTATGCAACCAGTGCAAACAAAAGAAATTCGGGCTTTTGTTGTGTTGGATATAGAGGTCGGTTTGAAACAACTTCGAAGTTAAAAAAATCTTCTCAAATATAAGTATATGTACCTACCAAATTTTAATAACCAAGACTTTCAGAACGAATTCCAGTGTTGTTCTTTCGGGGAAGTAAAGCATAATGTGCGGGTACAAATTTAGAGTTTGTACTTGTTAGGTGATCGGTCAGTTTCGCGCGCTACAGCGGTACATTGAAAGTTTGTTGTGCTTTCGGGACCCCATCGCTTTTATTTATGTGTTTTAGAGGAGTCCCTTCATGGGCAACAAACTATACGTCGGCAACCTGCCTTACTCGGTGCGTGACGAAGACCTGCAGCAATCTTTTGGTCAATTCGGCGCTGTGACCAGCGCCAAAGTCATGATGGAACGCGACACCGGTCGCTCCAAGGGCTTTGGCTTTGTCGAAATGGCCAGCGATGCGGAAGCACAAGCAGCCATCAACGGCATGAACGGTCAACCTTTGGGTGGCCGTAGCGTCGTGGTGAATGAAGCCCGTCCGATGGAGGCCCGTCCTCCACGCACCGGCGGCTTCGGCGGTGGCGGCGGCTACGGTGGTGGCGAACGCTCCGGCGGTGGCGGCTACGGTGGTGGCGATCGTTCCGGCGGTGGTGGCGGTGGTGGTGGATATGGCGGCGGCGGCGGTCGTTCTTCCGGTGGTGGCGGCGGCGACGGTGGTTTCCGCAGCCCATACGGTGGCGGCGGCGCTGGCGGCGGACGTTCCGGTGGCGGCGGCGGTGGACGCGGCGGCTACTAAGCCCTGCTATTTCCCGACAGGCCAGCTGGCCTGTAAAAACAGCGCTTTTGGTTTCTGACCAAAAGCGCTTGAAACGGCTTCAGGACTCAGGTTTTGAAGCCGTTTTGCATTTCAGCTCACAATTTTCCAAGGCCAATAAAGAACCGGGGTGGTTCTTTCCCTACTGGAAATCTGGATGTGATTGGTTAATTTTCGTGACCGCCCTGCGCAAAGCGCAAGGTCGTGATCAGTGCAGGAAATTTCTGCATCCAGCCATTGCGTTCATCAGGTCTGAATCTCATTTGGGCGAGCATTTCATCGGGCTGGCAGCAGCAAATATTTGCCCGCTATGGCGCGGGAGCAGGTGCAAGGGATCGGTTTGCTGAATTTGGCATCAACACGCCACGAACCCGGCCCGTCAAAACGGCGACCTGGTCCAGATTGTTATAGCTAAAGACATTGCCGGTGAACTGGTCAGCCCCTCGAATCAACACCACAGGCAAATGCGACTGGACGCGTTCTTCATTCAAAAAAGCATGAAGAAATTCACCACGAAACTCCAGCCTGGGTGATTCCTTTCCCTGTGCATCACGACTTGCTTTACGTACAACCCGTGCGTTGCCAGTCAATTGAACCTCCGAGCCGTCGCCATTTGAATAAGCCCGGTTGGCAGTGGCAGTCGTGAGTTGACTGTTGATGTTGATGCTGTGAATACGTGCCTGATCGATTTCCAAAATGTCGGTATCTACAAAATGACGGGCTTCTGTTCCCGTAATTTCACTTTTGAGTTTGCCGTCTACATCAAAGGTTTTAATAGTGAAATTCTGCATGAAATAATCAATTTCATGGCCCACTTCCCTGACGGCCTCCGGCGCGCTGAAAGTTGGCGTATTGCGCACCAGCCAATAGGTTCCCAAAGCCAGCGCTCCCATCATGAGAAGCGGCATGTACATAGCCGTCCGGTCCCAGAGCGATAGAACTCTTCGCCATCCACTTTTATGCGGCATTGAGACATTGCCGCCGCTGGTACGGCTGATCGAGCTTTCCGTCATTCCAAATACCCGCGCAACAGCCCGGCATAGTGGCCGCTGGCCACCAGCAGCAAATCACAAAATTCGCGAACCGCCCCCTGGCCTCCGCGGGCCTGTGTGATGTGATGGGCGCGTGACCTGACTTCAAGATGGGCATGGGCAGGCGCGCAACTCAATGCCGCCCTGCTCATGACCGGCAGGTCGGGCCAGTCGTCGCCCATTGCAGCAGCGGCATTCCAGTCCAGTCCAAGCGCTGTGAGGGTTTGCTCGGCGGCCGGGCGCTTGTCTTCGGTTCCGAAGTGGCAATGCTGGATTCCCAGCGCGCGCAGTCGCCCACGCAGCACGGCGCTGTCCCGGCCCGTGATGACAACAGGCGTAATGCCTGCTTTTTGCAGCAACTTGAGTCCGTGACCGTCCAGCGTGTTGAAGCGCTTGATGGTTTCGCCAGACGCTCTGAACCCATCTTCCACCCGAGCGTGTTCGTGTCCGTCCGGATATTCCGAAAAATACAAGCCGCCATCGGTCAGGACGCCATCCACATCAAAAAATGCCACCTTGATGCTTTGGCCTTTCAGCAGAAGTTCCGGTGGAAAATTCAGGAACGGCACAGTCGTTGTAAGACAAGTAGTTGGCATGTCAGATGACCTTTGCACGCATCAGGTCGTTGGTACTGAGAGCGCCACAAAGCCTTCCAGCTTCATCCACCACCAGCATGCTGTTGATGCGGTGCAGTTCCATCAACGCCACAGCTTCCACGGCAAGCGCGCTTTTGCTTACGGTGCGCGGATCGACATGCATCACGTCAGCGGCGTGAAGGCTTCGCAAATCCGCGCCTTTCTCAACCAGCCGGCGCAAGTCGCCATCTGTAAAAATTCCAAGGACCTGCTGGCTTCTGTCCACGACAGCGGCAGCGCCCAATCCCTTGGCGCTCATTTCGCGCATGAGTTCGGTAAATGAAGTTTCTGCAAGCACCTGCGGAACAGCGCTGCCGCTGCGCATCACGTCGCTCACATGGGTCAGCAACTTGCGGCCCAGCGCACCGCCAGGGTGTGAACGGGCAAAATCTTCTTCGCGAAAGCCGCGCGCATCAAGCAGCGCCACGGCCAGCGCATCGCCCATGGCGAGTTGCGCCGTGGTGCTGGCTGTGGGCGCAAGATTCAGCGGGCAGGCTTCCCTGGCAACGCTGGTATCAAGCGTGATGCGGGCCTGTCTGGCCAGCGTGGATTCCCGGCCGCCAGTCATGGCAACCAGCGCCACGCCCAAGCGGCCCAATACGGGAAGAATCGCGACCAGTTCCTCGCTTTCGCCACTGTTTGAAATGGCCAGCACCACGTCGCTGGCCTGGATCATCCCCAGATCGCCGTGGCTGGCTTCAGCCGGATGCACGAACAAGGCGGCTGTACCGGTCGACGCCAGCGTGGCAGCAATCTTTCGCCCAATATGACCGCTTTTCCCCATGCCCATGACGACCACGCGGCCAGGGCAGGCCACCATCAACCCGACCGCCTGAACAAACTCATCGCCGATGCGGCTGGCCAGGTCCAGCACAGCCGCGGCTTCGATTTCAAACGTTTTCCTGGCCAGGCTCAAAGCCTGCCCGGCATCAATAGTCGCAGCATCAAAATTCATGGCTGCATTCTATCGATGCCGGTCACCGACAGCCATGCCAAAAGGCCCTCAAGACTGGCCAGTCATGCAATAGCCTTCAGCTACCATCACTCAATGAGTGCGCTTGAACTGACCCTTTTGTACCTGCTGGCCGCCGTACTGGGGGTGGTTGTTTGCCGCTCGTTCAAATTGCCGCCCATGCTGGGCTACCTTGCCGTCGGCGTGGTGATCGGCCCGCATGCGCTGGCTCTGTCGCAGGACTCCGAAGGCGTGCGCCACCTGGGCGAATTCGGCGTGGTGTTTCTGATGTTCGTGATCGGGCTGGAATTCAACCTGCCCAAGCTGCGATCGATGCGCCGCCATGTGTTCGGCCTTGGCCTGCTTCAGGTTGCGCTCACGATGCTGCTGGTCACGGCCGGTTCGCTGTTTTTAACGGTCATGGCGCCGACGCTCTGGAGCATGCAGTGGCAAACCGCATTGTCGCTGTCCGGCGCCATGGCCATGAGCAGCACCGCCATCGTGGTCAAACTGCTGGCCGAGCGGCTGGAAATGGCGTCCGAACATGGCAAGCGGGTGATGGGCGTGCTGCTTTTCCAGGATCTGGCCGTGGTACCGCTGCTGGTGCTGATTCCGGCACTCGGTTCGCCTGCCGACGAGTTGTTCATGAGCCTGGGCATTGCCGCGTTGAAGGCTACGGTGCTGCTGGGTCTGCTACTGACAGGCGGGCAGCACGTCATGCGCTGGTGGCTCACGATCGTGGCGCGGCGAAAAAGTGAAGAGTTGTTCGTACTCAATCTGCTGCTGGTGACACTGGCGCTGGCATGGCTGACCGAACTCGCTGGACTGAGCCTGGCGCTGGGCGCTTTTATCGCAGGCATGCTGATTTCCGAAACCCAGTACAAGCACCAGGTCGAGACCGACATCCGGCCTTTTCACGATGTGCTGCTGGGCCTTTTTTTCATCAGCGTGGGCATGATGCTGGACTGGCACCAGGTCGTTGACCATTGGGCGTTGGTGTTGCTGCTGCTGACACTGCCAATCTTGTTCAAACTGATCCTGGTCACGCTGCTGGCACGCGTTCTGGGCGCGACCGAGGGTGTATCGCTGCGCACCGGCCTGTACCTGGCGCAAGCCGGTGAGTTTGGTTTTGTCTTGCTGTCGCTGGCGCAAGACAGCAAGCTCATTCCGCCCGCCTTGATGAACCCCGTCCTGGCCAGCATGGTGCTGTCGATGCTGGCCACGCCCTTCATCATCCTCTACGCCAACCGTATCGTGATGAAGCTGGTCTCAAGCGAATGGCTGCAGCAGTCGCTTCAGATGACCACGATTGCCAGCAAGTCCATGAGCGCCAACAGGCACGTGATCATTTGCGGCTACGGGCGTTGCGGCCAGAATCTGGGCCGCATGCTGGAACGCGAAGGCATTCCCTATATTGCGCTGGACCTGGACCCGGACCGCGTGCGCCAAGCTGCTGCCGCAGGCAGCTCGGTGGTGTTTGGCGACGCGGTTCGCTTGCAGGCATTGATCGCGGCCGGACTGGTACGGGCCAGCGCCGTGGTAGTGACCTATCTGGACACAGCCAGCGCCTTGAAAGTGCTGGCCAACGCACGCACGCACGCGCCCACGGTGCCAATTATTGTGCGCACGGTGGATGACCGCGACCTGGAAAAGCTCAAGGCAGGCGGTGCAACGGAAGTCGTTCCGGAGGCGATTGAAGGCAGCCTGATGCTGGCCAGCCATGCACTGGCGCTGGTAGGGGTTCCCATGCGCCGCGTGATCCGCGTGGTGCAGGACCAGCGTGACGAACGCTATAACCTGCTGCGGGGTTATTTTCGGGGTGCTGACGACGACACGGCAGACGAGCTGGAGCAGGAGCGTCTGTCTACCGTGATGCTGGTTCCGGGTCTCAGTTCTGTTGGCCAGACACTCGGCGACATGGCACTGCAGATGGTCGATGTGCGCGTGGTCAGCCTGCGGCGAAACAATGGCAAGACGCTCAAGCCGCTCGACGACATCAGCCTCGAGGGGGGTGACACCTTGGTCCTGTCGGGCAAACCGGAGGCACTGGCGCTGGCCGAGCAGAAACTTTTGGACGGCTAACGATTCACACCTGCATGCTCAGACGACACTTTACCGGCGTATTGCTGGCTACACCCTGGCTGGCGCAGGCGCAACCCGATGCGCTGAGCGCGCGATTGCGCGCTGGCGCTTGCGTTGTGCTTTTGCGCCATGCGCCAACTGACTCCGGCATTGGTGACCCCTCGGGCTTTCAACTGGACCAGTGCAGTACCCAGCGCAATTTGAGCGCGGAAGGACGTGCCGACGCCGAACGCATCGGCGAATGGTTCAAATCGCGCGGTTTGGAACCCAGCGCCGTCCAGTCCAGCGCCTGGTGCCGCTGCAAGGACACTGCAGACCTGGCGTTTGGCCGTCACAAGGTATGGCCGGCGCTCAATTCATTTTTTACTGAATCCCGCACCAGAGAACCCCAGACAGCGCAGTTGCGCGCTGCTTTGAAGGAAATACCCGCAGGTAGGTTTGAGGTGTGGATCACGCACCAGGTCAACATGACCGCACTGACCGGGGAAGGCATGGCAATGGGTGAGGCGCTGGTGCTGGACACCACAGGAACTGTCCTTGCCCGAAGTACTTTTGCTTGAAACTACAGCGGTCTGCACAAGGTCCGTTGAATCAAGACCTCTTTTGCAAAAATGACATGTCACCCGGCTCACTTCTTGCCGGTCAGCTTCTTTCATTTTTTTAGCCAACGGGATGTCGGGACAGGATTTTTGGTTCACAGCGCAGCCCGACACGGTTGTTATGGCAAGGGTGGAGTCGGATTTACCTTGCTCGCTGCAGCCCTCTCGTTGAGCCGCCAGTCGGCTGAAAAAACCGTCATCTGGTGAGTTCTATTTCCCAATGCAGAATTTGGAAAAAATCTCGCCCAGCAAATCATCAGCGCTGAAGGCACCCGTGATCGAACTCAGATGCAACTGCGCTTGCCGCAAATCCTCAGCCAGCAGGTCGAGTGCGGGCATCACCGAGGCCAACTGGTCCTGGGCAGTCATCAACTGCAGGTCCACCTTGCGCAAGGCGCTGACATGGCGTTCACGCGCCATGAAAACCCCTTCAGGCGAAGCCTGCCAGCCGACGACCTTTAGCAACTGCTCTCGCAGGCTTTGAAGGCCGGCGCCGGTCTTGGCAGAAATCAACACGCCGCCGTTCACTTGATTCAAGGCTTCCGGGCTGGCCATGTCGGATTTGTTCCAGACATCGATGACTGGTGTATTTTTATGAAGTTTTACAGCCAGCGCGCTTTGCAGACGAAGGTCTTCAGCTATGTAATTAATAGCGCTTTCAACGCTGTCGCCGGTATTCTTTTGGGACAGGTCACGCAGGAACAGCACGGCGTCGGCACTTTCGATCTCCACCCATGCGCGCTGAATGCCGATTTTTTCAACTTCGTCGAGTGCCTCGCGCAAGCCAGCCGTGTCCACCACATGCAGCGGCACGCCTTCAATCTGGATCAGTTGTGACACCTTGTCGCGGGTGGTGCCGGCTATTGGGGTGACGATGGCCAGTTCGGCACCCGCCAGGGCATTGAGCAATGAGCTTTTTCCGACGTTGGGTTGTCCGGCAATTACCACCTTGATGCCTTCGCGCAGAATCGCTCCCTGGGTCGCACGCTGCAACACGCTGGCCAGAGTAGCCTGCAGCCGCAGCAACTGGCCTTGCGCATCGGCCTGCTGCAGAAAATCAATGTCCTCTTCCGGAAAATCCAGCGTCGCCTCGACCAGCATGCGCAAATGAATCAGTTGCTCCAGCAACAGATTGATTGCCTGCGAAAACTCGCCTGACATCGAACGCGCGGCGGACCGCGCAGCTGTTTCAGTGCTCGCGTCAATCAGGTCGGCAATGGCTTCGGCCTGCGCCAGATCAATCTTGTCATTGAGAAAAGCCCGCTCGGAAAATTCGCCAGGCTCGGCCACCCGTATCCCTGCCAGCACTGGCTGGCCGGTTACCGGATCAGTCGCAGCCGCTGCTTCAAGGCACCGTGCCAGCAACAGCTGCAGAACGACCGGGCCACCATGCGCCTGCAGTTCCAGCACGTCTTCACCGGTAAAAGAATGCGGGGCGGGGAAAAAAATCGCCAGTCCCTTGTCAATCACCTGCCCGTGGGCATCCCGGATGGCCAAGTAGGTCGCCAGGCGTGGAGAAAGCGCGCGACCGCACAGTGCCTGAACCACCGGCGCAATGCCACGGCCTGAAACACGGACGATACCCACGGCGCCGCGACCCGGCGCAGTGGCAATCGCAACAATGGGATGGTGATGGCGAGCCAGCATGACGCCTCAATGGTAAAGGGCCGCTGAGCGGCCCTTTTTATTATTTGAACTTCGGCAGGTTGAACTGCGGAGGAACACCCATCCGGGTATTGATGACCCACTGCTGGGCAATCGACAAGATGTTGTTGGTAATCCAGTACAGCACCAGACCGGCGGGGAAGAAGAAGAACATCACACTGAAAATCAGCGGCATGAACCACATCAGTTTGGCCTGCATCGGATCAGGCGGCGCGGGGTTCAGTGCCGTCTGCAACATGGTGGTCAAGGCCATCACGACAGGCAAAATGTAATAGGGGTCTGGCGACGACAAGTCCCTGATCCACAATATCCAGGGTGCACCCCGCATCTCGACGCTGGAAAGCAGCACCCAGTACAACGCGATAAAAACCGGAATCTGGACCATGATTGGGAAGCAGCCCCCCATCGGGTTGACCTTTTCCTCGCGGTAGATTTTCATCATCGCCTGCTGCATTTCCTGCGGCTTGTCCTTGAGGCGCTCACGCATTTCCGTGATCTTGGGATTGATGGCCTTCATCTTGGCCATGCTGGCATAGGCCTTGGCGTTGAGCCAGTAAAAAGCCATTTTCAGCAGCAACACCAAGGCCACGATAGACCAGCCCCAGTTCTGGATGAAGCTGTGCAATCTGTCGAGCAGCCAGTAGAGCGGTTTGGCCAGAATCGTCAGCCAACCATAGTCCTTGACGAGTTCCAGTCCTGGCGACAGGGCTTCCAGAACTTTTTCCTCTTGAGGACCGACGAAAAATTTCGAATCGATGGTTTTTGTCGCACCCGGCGCGATTGAATCCAGTGGTGTGATCATGCCGACGGCATAAAGGTTGGCGTCCACCTTGCGAAAAAACAGGTCGCGTTTCAGGCCGTCGGGCAGTATCCAGGCCGATGCAAAATAATGCTGCACCATGGCCACGTAGCCGTTTGTCGCCTGTTTTTCTACATCCACCGAGTTGTCTTCGATTTTCTTGAATTCAACTTTCTGGTACTTCTGGGCTTCGGTGTAAATTGCCGGGCCAGTGAAAGTTGAATAAAACGACGATTCGCCGGGCGGCTTGTTTCCGTCGCGCACGAGTTGCAGGTAAAGCTGCGGAGCCACTGGCGTGCTGCCGGTGTTGATAACTTCATGGCGCACCGCCAGGTCATAGGCGCCGCGCTTGATGGTGTAGGTCTTGAGCAGTTTCACACCGCCCAGGTCGGCTGATTCAAATTGCACCTGCAATTCGTTTTGTCCATCCTTGAATGTGCGCTCGCCTGGCAACAAGGTCATTGATGTCTTGTGGGTGGGGAAAGTACCACCACTGGCGCCGGCAATCAAGCCGGTTTGCGCCACATAGACGCGGTTGGCGCTTTCATCAAGAAGCACAAATCCCTTGTCCTTGTTGACCATGTCCTTGTACTTGACGAAAGCCGAGTGAACCAGTGTCCCACCCTCGCTGTCGAACGTCAGGGAGAGTACATCGGTATTGACGACCAGGCGTTCCCTGGCAGCAGACGGTGCAACCGATGGCGCGCCTGAAGGTACCGCTGCCGGAGAACCGGACGCGACGCTGGCTGCGGGAGTCGGCACGGCAGCGCTGCCTGCAGACGCTGGTGCAGCGGCAACGGGCGCTTTGGCCGTCTGGGTACTCGAGGGGAAAAAAGTGGCTTTGTTGCCATGAGAGACCTGCCACTGATCCCACAATAAAACCATGGAAAAACCAAAAATCACCCACAAGATGGTGCGGCGGATGTCGTTCATGACGGCGTCTTTTTAGAAGGAATGGAAGCCGCAGGCGTAAACAGGCGGCTGAAAAAAGAGGCGGATTGTGGCGGCGGCACCGGATCATGTCCCCCATCGCACCAGGGATGACAGCGCGCCAGGCGGCGCAATGTCAGGTAACTGCCCGTCGCTGCACCATGCTGGCGCAATGCCTGCAGAGAATAAGCTGAGCAACTCGGCTCAAAACGGCAGTTTGAACCCAGCGAAGGGCTGATCAGCAAGCGGTAAGCCATAACCAGACCCATCAAGGTTTTTTGCGGAAGGCATACCAAGGTGGTCAAAATGCGGCTCATGCGGCCTTGGCTCCAGCTTGCATCAGGGTTTGAATTTCACGACGAACCGCTTCCCTGAGCTGATCTGAAACAGCACTGACAAATTCCGTTCGTGCAAAACCGCTGCGCAAGCGAACCACAAACGCAGCCTGGGGATACATCTGGGAAAAATCGGCACTCACCGCGTAAATTTGTCTTTTGATGGCATTTCGGGTCACAGCCCGTTTGGCCCAGCGTTTTGGAACCATCGCACCGATCCACGTGTCCTGTGGGTGAAACAATCTGTCGATCTTGGCCGGTTCGACCGTCGGCAATAGCGCAATCCTGGCATCGAGCCGATTCCGGTGCAGAGCAAAGTGTGGTGTTTTTGCAATGATGGTTCCAGCTAAAACGGCCTGAAACTGTGCCCGCGTTTTAAGCCGAAGCACTGGCACCCAGCATCAGTTGAAGCGCAAAAAAATGAGATTGCCTGCAGAAAAATCAGATTAAACAGCCAGACGTTTACGGCCTTTGGCGCGACGCGCAGCGATCACGGCACGGCCACCGCGTGTTTTCATGCGGGTCAGGAAACCGTGGGTACGGGCGCGTTTGACTTTGGAAGGTTGGTAGGTGCGTTTCATGATAAATCCTGGTGGCCCTCACGGGCTTGTTACTGGGCTGTCAGCTGTAAAGCTTCATTTGGCGATTCGAATGATCTTGGTGGCTGTACGAAACCACGACCAATCTGGCAAGTCTCAACAACCGGCGTCACATCTGCTTCACCCTGACAGGTGAATTCGATACGAAGTCACACACAAAGCTGCGCAGGCAACATCAAGCCGCTACGAATCGGGAAAACCCGTGATTATCACAGATTTCTTGGCGGTGGCAACCGGGGAAATTGACAGACTGCTGGTACAGACCGAAATCCAGGCCGACAGGGAACCGATTCAAGCCCTGAAACGAGGGCAAGGCCTCAAACCGGTCATCTGCTTCGCTGGAGTTGCTGCCGCTGTCTTCATCTTTAATTCTTTAATTCTTTAATTCAAATTAGTAGCAGTAGTAAGGGGCGCGCTTTTCTGTGGACAGCCCGATTTTTGTGTTTTATATCAAAGGCTTGGCGTTTGTTTAACCACATAGCAAAACGCTATGAAAGTAGTCGGCGGAATATGAACAACTTTACGTTTTTCCAGAAGCCTGTGGATAAGTCATCACTTGCTAAAAAGTTATCCCCAGCGTTTGGCCCGCATCTGTGGAGTGCAGACCTTATGCCGGTTGGCTAATAAACAAAAAAACACCGCAGGACGATGTTTAAGTTGTCCGACAGGTTTGGGAAATCCCTGATTTGTGGATAACTGGCCACCCCGACTACAATTGCGGGTGCTCAAAATTAACAATATCCACAAGCAGCGGGCTGCTGCTTTGCTTTGGCTTGCAGGACATAAATTGTCATGAGCAAAGCTTCTGTTTCGGATCAAACCGATGACTTGTGGCAAATCTGCATTGATCATCTGGCCCAGGAGTTGCCTGAACAGCAGTTCAACACCTGGATAAAGCCTCTCGTCGTGGTGGTTGAAGCCGACTTGTCCAAGGCGACTGTCCAAGTTGGCAATCGCTTCAAACTCGACTGGGTGCGGGCGCAATACGCGGCGCGTATTGCGGCGCTGCTCGAACAGTTTTCTGGCCAGCGAATTCCGATAGAGTTGACTCTCGCACCTCGGGATGCGCCCACGAAGTCAGAGCCGCTGATTCGAAAATTCGATGCTGTCGCAGGCATCGCCGAACAGGCCCCAACGGTCGCAACGGCAGAAGATGCGGGTTCAGCCTTCAAAAACAGACTCAATTCCGCACTGACGTTCGACACGCTGATCGAAGGCACGGCCAACCGCATGGGCCGGGCTGCAGCGCTGCATGTTGCCAGCAGTTTGGGCCAGCTCTACAACCCGTTGTTTATTTATGGCGGCGTCGGCTTGGGGAAAACCCACTTGATGCATGCGATCGGCAACAAGCTGATTGCTGACAATCCGGCCGCGAAAGTGCTGTATATCCATGCCGAGCAGTTTGTCTCGGATGTGGTCAAGGCTTACCAGCGCAAGACGTTTGACGAATTCAAGGAACGTTACCACTCGCTGGACCTGCTGCTGATCGACGATGTGCAGTTTTTGGCCAACAAGGACCGCACGCAGGAAGAGTTTTTCAATGCGTTTGAAGCCTTGCTGACGAAAAAATCGCACATCGTGATGACCAGCGACACCTACCCCAAGGGGCTGACCGACATCCACGAACGACTGGTGTCACGCTTTGACTCCGGCTTGACGGTGGCGATCGAGCCGCCCGAGCTGGAAATGCGCGTTGCCATCCTGATCCGCAAGGCGGATGTCGAGGGCGCGGTGATGCCCGAGGAAGTGGCGTTTTTCGTTGCCAAGAATGTCCGCTCCAATGTGAGGGAACTCGAAGGCGCATTGCGCAAGATCTTGGCGTACTCGCGCTTCAACCACAAGGAAATTTCCATCCAGTTGGCACGCGAGGCATTGCGCGACCTGTTGTCGATTCAGAACCGGCAGATTTCGGTTGAGAACATCCAGAAAACGGTGGCCGACTACTACAAGATCAAGGTCGCCGACATGTATTCCAAGAAACGGCCGGCCAGCATTGCCCGGCCGCGCCAGATCGCCATGTATCTTGCCAAGGAGTTGACGCAAAAGAGCCTGCCTGAAATCGGCGAGCTGTTTGGCGGGCGTGACCACACGACGGTATTGCATGCTGTACGAAAAATGGCGGCCGAACGGCAGCTGATGACCGAACTCAACCAGCAGCTCCATGTGCTGGAGCAAACACTCAAGGGCTGAAAACCAGACACTTTTAAAAGCTGTGGACAAGTTTTGAACAAGTCACCACTTATCCACAGGAGCAGATGACAATCAGAAGTTGTTCATGTTGGACATACCCTTCGCAGGGTGTGGCAGCACATGGTTAAACAACTGCCAAGTGATTGATCGGAAAGGGAATAATGGTGCTGTCCACAGAAAAGCGCCTCCTTTACTACTGCTACTAATTTGAATTAAAGAATTAAAGAGATAAGACAGAGGAAAACATGATCGTTCTGAAAGCCACCCAAGACAAGTTTTTAGGCGTCCTGCAATCGGTTGCCGGAATCGTGGAGCGCAGGCATACCTTGCCCATTCTGGCCAATGTGCTGATCCGCAAGACGGGTGCGCAGTTGCAGCTGACCACCAGCGACCTGGAAATCCAGATTCGCACGACGGCCGAGCTTGGCGGGGATGACGGTGACTTCACCACCACGGTGGGCGCCCGCAAGCTGATCGATGTACTGCGGTCCATGCCGAACGACCAGACGGTGTCGCTCGAATCCAGCCAGAACAAGCTGATTCTCAAAGGCGGGAAAAGCCGCTTCACGTTGCAAACCCTGCCCGCCGAGGACTTTCCGCTGGTGCAGGAAGCGGCCAGCTTCGGCCCGGTGTTCTCGGTGCCACAAAAGGTGCTCAAGGAATTGCTGAACCAGGTGTCGTTTGCCATGGCGGTGCACGACATCCGCTATTACCTCAACGGCATCTTGTTTGTTGCCGAAGGCAAGCAGCTGAGCCTGGTTGCCACCGATGGCCACCGGCTGGCGTTTTCGTCGGCGACGCTCGACGTCGAAGTGCCCAAGCAGGAAGTGATCCTGCCGCGCAAGACGGTGCTGGAAATGCAGCGTCTGCTCAGCGACAAGGAAGGCGCGATCGAAATGCAGTTTGCTGGCAACCAGGCCAAGTTCAGCTTTGAAGGCATGGAATTTGTCACCAAGCTGGTCGAAGGCAAGTTTCCCGACTACAACCGCGTCATTCCGAAAAACCACAAGAACATCATCACACTGGGCCGCGCGCCTCTGCTGGCCAGCCTGCAACGCACCGCTATTCTGACCAGTGAAAAATTCAAGGGCGTGCGGCTGAACATCGAGCCTGGCACATTGCGCGTGGCCTCGAACAATGCCGAGCAGGAAGAAGCCATTGATGAACTTGACATTGACTACGGCGGTGACTCGATCGAGATCGGCTTCAACGTGACCTACCTGATTGACGCCCTGAACAACATGAGTCAGGACATGGTGAAAATCGAACTGTCCGACTCCAACAGTTCGGCCCTGCTCACCATTCCGGACAATACCGCCTTTAAATACGTCGTGATGCCGATGCGCATTTGAGGCAATCGGAAGCGCAATACGCCTGAAACGTAAGACAGACCCGCGACGCTTCGCGGGTTTGGTCATTCAAGAGATTGAAGAAATTGGGAACAGCTGGCCATGACTGAAGAAAACAAACTGAACGAAGCCGATCAAGTCCACGTCTCGGACGGATTGGCGGGCGAAGGAAGCTCCAATTTCCAGCCCAAGATCGACACCAACCAGGCCGGCGCGTCCGAAGCCTATGGCGAAGGCTCCATCCAGATCCTCGAAGGCCTGGAAGCCGTGCGCAAGCGGCCCGGCATGTACATTGGCGACACCTCGGACGGCACCGGCCTGCACCACCTGGTGTTCGAGGTGGTGGACAACTCGATCGACGAGTCGCTGGCCGGCCATTGCGATGACATTTTGGTGACCATCCACACCGACAACTCGGTCAGCGTGGTGGACAACGGCCGGGGCATTCCGACCGGCATCAAGATGGACGACAAGCATGAGCCCAAGCGTTCGGCGGCCGAGATTTCGCTGACCGAACTGCACGCCGGCGGCAAATTTAACCAGAACAGTTACAAGGTGTCGGGCGGCCTGCACGGCGTGGGTGTCAGCTGCGTGAACGCGCTGTCGAAAATGCTGCGGCTGACGATTCGCCGCGACGGCAAGGTGCATGTCATGGAGTTCTCCAGGGGCTTTGTGCAAAACCGCATCCTGGAATCGGTCAACGGCATCGAGGTGTCCCCGATGAAGGTGATGGGGCCGACCGACAAGCGCGGCACCGAAGTCCACTTTTTGCCGGACACCGACATCTTCAGGGAAAACAGTGATTTCCATTACGAAATCCTGAGCAAGCGCCTGCGCGAACTGAGCTTTTTGAACAACGGCGTGCGCATTCGCCTCAAGGACGAGCGCACCGGCAAGGAAGACGACTTCTCTGGCACCGGCGGCGTCAAGGGTTTTGTCGCCTTCATCAACAAGGGCAAGACCATCCTGCACCCGAACGTGTTTGCCGCCATGGGCGACCGCCAGAGCGACCAGGGCACGAATATCGGCGTCGAAGTGGCGATGCAGTGGAACAGCGGCTACAGCGAGCAGGTGCTGTGTTTCACCAACAACATTCCGCAGCGTGACGGTGGCACCCACCTGACCGGCCTGCGCGCGGCGATGACGCGCGTCATCAACAAATACATTGACGACAGCGAGCTGGCGAAAAAAGCGAAGGTCGAGGTCACCGGCGACGACATGCGTGAAGGCCTGTGTTGCGTGCTCTCGGTCAAGGTGCCCGAGCCAAAATTCAGTAGCCAGACCAAGGACAAGCTGGTGTCCAGCGAAGTGCGCGGCCCGGTCGAAGACATTGTCAGCAAGCTGCTGCACGACTACCTGCAGGAGCGGCCGAACGACGCCAAGATCATCGTCGGCAAGATCATCGAAGCGGCCCGCGCCCGTGAAGCCGCCCGCAAGGCGCGCGACATGACGCGGCGCAAGGGCGTACTCGACGGCATGGGCCTGCCCGGCAAGCTGGCCGACTGCCAGGAAAAAGACCCGGCGATGTGTGAAATCTACCTGGTCGAGGGCGACTCCGCGGGCGGCTCGGCCAAGCAGGGACGCGACCGGAAATTTCAGGCGATTTTGCCGCTCAAGGGCAAGATTCTGAATGTTGAAAAAGCGCGCTATGAAAAGCTGCTGACCAGCAACGAAATCCTGATTTTGATCACTGCCCTGGGCACCGGCATCGGCAAGGGCGGCGGCGTGGGCGGCACACCCGGCACCGACGACTTCAACGTGGCCAAGCTGCGTTACCACCGCATCATCATCATGACCGATGCCGACGTGGACGGCGCGCACATCCGCACCCTGCTGCTCACCTTTTTCTACCGCCAGATGCCCGAGCTGATCGAGCGCGGCCACATCTACATTGCCCAGCCGCCGCTGTACAAAGTCAAGGCCGGCAAGGAAGAGCAGTACCTGAAAGACACCGCTGCACTCGACGGCTTCTTGCTGCGAATTGCGCTCAGGGACGCAGCGGTTCAAACCAGCGTCGATGAAAACGCCGTGTTGACCGGCGAAGCGCTGGCTGAACTGGCACGCAAGCACCAGCGTGCCGAGTCGGTCATCAACCGCCTGAGCGGTTTCATGGATGCCGAAGCGCTGCGCGCCGTTGCCGATGGCGTGTCAATCAACCTCGACACGGTGCTTGACGCCGAAGCGTCCGCTGTTGCACTGCAAGCCAAACTGCGGGAACTGAACACAACCGGTGCTCCCGCCGACGTTGCGGGCGAGTTCGACGAACGCAGCGACAAGCCGATTTTGCGTATCAGCCGTCGCCACCATGGCAATGTCAAAAGCAGCGTGCTGACGCAGGACTTCGTGATCGGTGCCGACTACGCCACCCTGGCCGAAGCGGCTTCTGCGTTCCGTGGCCTGATCGGCAGTGGTGCCAAGGTCATGCGCGGTGAAGGCGACCGGCGCAAGGAAGAAAAGATCACTGACTTTCGCCAGGCCATGCGCTGGCTGATCGGCCAGGCTGAAAACGGCAGCTCACGCCAGCGCTACAAAGGCCTGGGTGAAATGAACCCCTCGCAGCTTTGGGAAACCACGCTTGACCCGAAAGTGCGCCGCCTGCTCAAGGTGCAGATCGACGACGCCATCGAAGCCGACCGCGTGTTCACCATGCTGATGGGCGACGAGGTCGAGCCGCGCCGCGAGTTCATCGAACAAAACGCGCTGCGCGCCGGGAATATCGATATTTGATGTTTTTTCAGGTGTGAGCAAGGGCTTGCTGCTCAAGGTAAGCGCCAAGGCGCATGCGTTCTGGCCGGCAAGCAAATTTTTGGCAACTGTTCAGCTTTCTCCATGCTTTTCGTATTGTTTTCTGTCATTGCGATCTGAGCCTGTGCCCCGGACTCGATCTGGGGATCCGCAATCCATGACCGTGTTGGAAAAATTCATGGTTTCCGGGTCAGGCCCGGGATGACAGAGGGTAATGTCACTGCACTTCAATCTGAAAAGTGATCTGCATAGTTGCATTCTTTATAACAAAATACGCCTCTAGCGCACACTGGGTAAGCGTTAGTAGCTATTATTTAAATAGCTAAAAATACTGATGTGTTGTCTGTTGAGATACCAGTCAAACGGATTTGGTGCCAAAAATTGAATCTGTGAATTATTGAAAGCTGTATTTAGCTCGCGACCTCGAATCAGGAAAGTCCAACATGTCACCACTTCGTTCCATTGTTTACACCAGCACTGCTGTGAGTCCAATGAACTCCGGTGATCTGGAGGCGCTGCTTGTAGATGCGAGGAATTTCAATCGCCAGAATGCGATCACGGGCGTACTGCTCCAAAGTGGCGATAATTTCATGCAATGCTTCGAAGGCCCTGAAGATGCCGTGCAGCGGGTGTACCAACGCATCCTTGGCAGTCGCCAGCACACCGATGTGCTTGAGTTCATGAACCTACCAATTCAAAAGCGGACCTTCAGCGACTGGGCCATGGGTTCTGCCTTGACGACGCGGTCGGAACATCTGGCGCTCTCGACCGCGCAGTGGAGCCAATTGAACAGTGAATTGAATTTTTCACCGTTCACGCCTCCGGGCCTGGCGATGCTTCAGGTTTTCTGGAGCATGCGACAAGGCAAGCCTTGATCAGCCCTGACGTCACGCGTTTTATGATCTGTTTCCCATGACCCTTACTGCTGTCATCGACTTTGAAACCACCGGCATTTCGCCCGGCTGCGGCGACCGCGCCACCGAGGTCGCCATTGTGCTGCTCGAAGGCGGCCAGGTGGTTGACCGTTTCCAGAGCCTGATGAATGCGGGCGTCCGCATTCCATCCTTCATCACGCAGTTGACCGGCATCACCAACGCCATGGTGACCAGCGCCCCAGATGCCGGGCAGGTCATGCGGGACGCCAGCCGGTTTGTTGGCGCGGTGCCGCTGGTGGCGCACAATGCTGCGTTTGACCGCAAGTTCTGGCAGGCCGAACTGGCCCAGGCCGGGCTGGATGCACCGCAACCCTTTATTTGCACCCTGTTGCTGTCGCGCCGGCTCTACCCGCTGGCACCGAATCACAAGCTCGGATCGCTGGTCGATTACCACCGTTTGCCGCGCACCGGCCAGGCGCACCGGGCCTTGGCCGATGCGGAAATGGCCGCCGGCCTGCTGGGCCAGATCCACCACGATTTGCGTACCCGCCACGGCGTGGCGCAACCCGACAACGCCTTGCTGATGGCCTTGCAGCGTTGCGCCAAAGCGGCAGTCGGCAATTTCATGGCCAGGCACGCCCAAGCGTGAATTTTTCTATTTGCTATTAAATAAATAGCTATCAGCGCTCTCCTGACGTGCGCTAGAGCCCATAAACACCAAAAATCCAGCTTATGAACAATCGTGTCCGCCCCGCTACGCCACTTTCCACCCACGACACCACCCGCATCGACGACCTGCGCATCGGCGCGGTGCGTCCGCTGATCACGCCGGCGCTGCTGCAGGAATGGCTGCCGGCCCCCGACAGCGCACAGGCGCTGGTGGCCACCAGCCGCGCTGCGATTTCGCGCGTGCTGCACGGCGCCGATGACCGGTTGGTGGTGGTGGTCGGGCCGTGTTCCATCCATGACCACGCGCAAGCCATGGACTACGCCCGCCAGCTCAAAGCCCAAGCCGATGCACTGCAGGACGATTTGCTGATCGTGATGCGCGTGTATTTTGAAAAGCCGCGCACCACCGTCGGCTGGAAGGGCTACATCAACGACCCGCACCTGGACGGCAGCTTTGCCATCAACGAAGGGCTGGAAATGGCGCGCCAGCTGCTGCTCGACGTGCTGGCGCTGGGCCTGCCGGTCGGCACAGAATTTCTCGATTTGCTGAGCCCGCAGTTCATCAGCGACTTGGTGAGCTGGGGCGCGATTGGCGCGCGCACCACCGAAAGCCAGAGCCACCGCCAGCTCGCCAGCGGCCTGTCGTGCCCGGTCGGTTTCAAGAACGGCACCGACGGCGGCGTCAAAGTTGCAGCCGACGCCATCCAGGCCGCGCAAGCGCCGCACGCTTTCATGGGAATGACCAAGATGGGCCAGGCGGCGATTTTTGAAACCCGTGGCAACGACGATTGCCATGTGATTTTGCGCGGCGGCAAGCAGACCAACTACGCCAAAGCCGATGTCGATGCGACCTGCGCGCAGCTTTTGGCCGCCGGCCTGCGCGAGCAGGTGATGATCGACGTGTCGCACGCCAACAGCAGCAAGCAGCACCAGCGGCAGATCGAGGTCGCCGCCGACGTGGCCGGCCAGGTGGCGGCGGGCGACCACCGCATCATGGGCCTGATGATCGAAAGCCACCTGAACGAAGGCCGGCAGGACATCGTCGCTGGCCAACCCCTGAAGCACGGCGTGTCGGTGACGGATGCCTGCATCAGTTTTGCGCAGACCGTGCCGGTGCTGGAGACGCTGGCGGCGGCGGTGCGGGCGCGGCGTTTGGCGGTGCTGGCGCCAGCGTGAATTTTTGCAAGGCGATGGGTGCATGGTGCTGCTGACATAAATCGGTCTGGATGACCGTTTTGTGCGCTTGCGCGCTGCGTTGTGGATGACAAAAAGGTAGCCATGAATCTTCCATCGGGCTTGTATGACCGACTCGTGTATGCGGACGAGATGGGCGAGCTGACCCGTCTTTCCGATCAACACCAGGCCTTGATGGAAGCGCCAACATCGCACCAGCGGCGAGAGCAGTTCATTGCTGAATTGATTCATCGGCTTCCTGAGTTGCTGGATGCGGCAGGCTCCGCTCAGACCGAGGCCAGCGAAAAAGCGAAAGCTGAAATCGAACTGATCAGCCATCTCCTGATGACCTTGCGTTCACAGAACAATGGCGAGCGCCCGCTGGCGATGCCTCCGCAGCTGCTGAAGTCGGTTCATGCACCGAACGCAGAAATTGCCTTCCCGGCCACCGGATTGCGCCATCCCTGGCTGTTCACTTCAGCCAGGGCTGATCCGTCCTTGCTCAACGAACTGCGCGCGGAACTGCGCAACGTGGACCGCGTGGATATCTTGGTCAGCTTTATCACCTGGAGCGGCGTGCGCAAATTGCTCGATGTGCTGACGCAGGTGACGGCGCTCGATGCCAACGGTCAGCCCAGGACGAAATTCAGGATTCTCACCACCACCTACATCGGCGCCACCGAAGTGCGTGCGGTCGATGCATTTGCAAAACTGCCGGGTGTCGAATTGCGTATTTCGCTCGATGGTCGCCGAACGAGGCTGCATGCCAAAGCGTGGATTTTTCACCGGAAAACTCACTTTGGAACGGCCTTTGTCGGCAGCGCCAACCTGTCTGAATCGGCATTGATTGGCGGTATCGAATAGACCGTGAAATTTGCACAAGCCAGCGGGTCGTCGCTGTTTTCGGCAGCTGTCGCAAACTTCGAAACGCTCTGGAATGACCGGGAGTTCCAGCCCTACGATCCCCACGATGCGCAACACAGAGAAGCCCTGACGCGTGCACTGGCCAATGAGCGTGGACATGGAAATAAGCAAGGCGCTGCCAGCGCCAACGGCAATGTCGTCGCGATTCAAACCTGGTTTGACCTGCAGCCCAAGTCCTATCAGCAGGAAATGCTGGACCGGCTGGCCGCTGAACGCCGGCTTGGGCGACGCCGGAACCTGGTGGTGGCCGCGACAGGAACTGGGAAAACCGTGGTCGCGGCTTTTGACTATCTCCGCCTGAAAAATGAAGAAGGTACGGCGCCCAGGCTTTTGTTCATTGCGCATCAATCTCAAATCCTCGCGCAAGCGCTTTCCACCTTTCGGCAAGTGCTTCGTGATCCGGCTTTTGGCGAGTTGCTCGATGGCAACAACACGCCAGAGCAATACGGGCATTTGTTCGCCACGATCAACACCATTCACGGCCGCCGCCTGGTGGGGCAGTTGGGCGCAGACTTCTGGCGCGTGGTCATTGTTGACGAGGCACACCATTTGCCCGCAGCCACCTTCGATCAATTCATGCGCGCCGTGCGGCCGCACTATTTGCTGGGCTTGACGGCAACCCCGGAACGCTCAGACGGACAAAGCCTCAGCCCCTATTTCGATTCCCGGCCGGACGGCTCGCCTGCCGTTTCGCTGCGGCTGTGGGATGCGCTCGATCAACAACTGCTGGCCCCGTTTGAATACTACGCAAGCGCCGATGACACGGACCTGAGCGCGGTCGAATGGGGCCGTGGTTCGGAAGTTGCGCAGTTGTCGAACCTCGTGACCGGCAACGATATTCGCGCTCGAACTGTGGTGAACGCCGTTTCCACGTATGTGTCAGACCTGGATGCATTGAAGGGCCTGGCGTTTTGCGTCAGCGTTGCCCATGCCAGGCTCATGGCGGCGTATTTCTGCCGTTCCGGTTTGCCGGCCGTCGCCTTGTCGGGTGCTGATTCACAGGCAGAGCGGGCGGCTGCCGTGCACCGGCTGCGTAGCGGTGAAATCAAGATTATTTGCAGCTGTGATGTGTTCAACGAAGGCATCGACATACCCGAAGCCAATGCAGTCTTTCTGCTGCGCCCGACGCAGAGTCCGGTTATTTTTCAGCAACAAATCGGCCGTGGCCTGCGCTTGGCGAGCGGCAAGGAAGCCTGCCTGGTGCTTGATTTTGTGGGGGTGCACAACGCCAGTTTCCGCTTTGATGTGCTGCTGCGCGCCCTCACTGGCATGTCTCGGCGCCACATCCAGAACGCAGTGGCCAACGGCTTTGGCACCTTGCCCGCTGGTGTTCATATCCAGTTTGATCGCGTGGCGCGTCATCGGGTGCTGGAAAATTTGAAGCAATCGCTGAACCTGAATGCTGCCCGCTTGTGCAGCGAGTTGACGGCCTGGGCTTCGCTTCAAAACGGCCGGTCCGTGTCGCTGCGCGAATTTTTGCTGGACTGCCAGTTGGACCTGTCCGAGATCTACACCAGCGGCAGCCAGGCGCGCTCCTGGACCAGCCTGAAGCGGCGCGCAGGGCTTGAAACCCGCGCCGTGGGAGAACGCGAGCCGGATATCGCAAGGCGAATTTTCAGCATTTTGCATGCTGACGATCCCTTGCTGTTGGGCGCCTGGCTTGATGCCTTTGACGGCAAACCTGCCAATGGGCGCCGCGTTCAGATGCTCGCGCATCAGTTGCTGCCGTCGCGCAGCGAGTTGGTGACGCCCAAGGCATTTTTGGCGTTAATCGGCAGCAACCCGGTGGTGCTGGCGGAGCTTCGCGAGATTTGCGAATTGCTCAGAGAGCGCAGTTCACTGGCGCCCGTTCATCTGCCGGGTACGCCAGATGCCTGGACCCTGATTTTGCATGGACGCTACACGAGGACGGAGCTTTTGGCCGCCGTCGGGCATGCCAATGCATCGGTGCGGCCTCTATCGGACGGCGGCTGCCTGGTTTTGGAAGATTGCAGGATTGAGCTGTTGTTTGTCACGCTGGACAAGCGCGAAGGGTTTGCTGAAAACGTCCAGTTTAATGATTATGCGATCAGTCCGGAATTGTTCCACTGGCAAACGCAAAACAGAGCGGGACCGGACAACATGACGGGGCGCCGCTATGTTCAGAGTCCTGGCAATGGCTGGTCGTTTCAGCTTTTTGTCCGGGAGCATCGCGATGCAGCTTATGTTGCGGTCGGGCCGGTTCACCTGGTTTCGCATGAAGGCGACCGGCCCATTTCCATCACTTGGCGGCTTCAGGCACCCTTGCCAGCCGAGTTGTTTCGTAAGTTCAGTGTGCTGCGTGGCTGAAGCGATTGCCCGGATGGCCGCCTTGCCAGGCCAAGCTGATTAGGCGTTGAGCGTCGGCCCGGTCGGCGCACGCCAAGCGCCTCTGTTTGCATTCTCAACAGCGCTTGCAGGCGCATCCGCCAACACAGCGGCCTCGCTTCCCGGCACCAGGTACACCGTGCGCGTCGGGAAGGCGAAATCGACGCCCAGTGCGGCCAGCTCGCGCATTAGTTGCAGGTTCAGCGTCTGCTGGGCGTCCATGTAGGCGTTGTAGCTTGGCTCCTTGACGATATAAACCACTTCGTAATCGAGCGAGCTGTCGCCAAAACCCAAGAGGTGCGCGCGGTCAAAACGCAGCGTGTCGATGGCTTCGACCAGCCGCTTGACAAGTTCCGGAATCGCCTCGGCCTGCTCCGGCGTGGTGCTGTAGGTCACGCCAAACTTGAAGACGATGCGGCGCTCTTCCATGCGCTTGTAATTCTTCACCACCTGCTTGAGCAGGTCGGTGTTGCTGATGATGATCTGCTCGCCGTTCAGGCTGCGGATGCGCGTTGTCTTGAGGCCGATGAACTGCACCGTGCCGACAAAGCTGTCGATGCCGATGAAGTCGCCGACCTCGAATGGCTTGTCCACTGCAATCGACAGCGAGGCGAACAAATCGCCCAGGATGTTCTGCACCGCCAGCGCCACCGCGATGCCACCCACGCCCAGGCTGGCGACAAAGGCGGTGATGTTAACCCCGACATTGGACAGCACGGCCAGCAGCACCACCGCCCACAGCACGGTGCGCAGCGCCCACGACATCAGCGTGGCCGAGGCACCTGCCTGCGTCATGCCGGAGGGCGTGTGGCGGTCCTGGTAGCGGCGCAGGCCGATGGTGATGGCCCGCGTGAGCCACAGCCCAAGTTGCAGGGCAACGGCGACAAACCACAACTGCCCGACACGTGAATTCCAGCGGTCGTTCATATCGAGCATGCCCAAGCCGATGAGCAGTGCAGCCAGCAGCATCAGCCAGCGGTTGGTGCTGCTCAGCACTTCGACCACCGTGTCATCGACACGGTTGGTGGTGTGCGCTGCAATCTTGCGCATGCGCCCCACGGAAAAACGCAAGGCCATGCGCATCAGCAGGTAGGAAATCAGCGTGGCGGCAATGGCCAGTGACAGGCTGGCAAGGGACAAGGAAAAAATACCGGTGGTTTGAAACCAGTCAAGAAAATCATTCATTCAAGCCAGCTTAGCAAAAGGGCAGTAACTCGGAAAAACTGCGGGATTGGCTGGCCAGCCATGGTCCGCCTGTTTTGCGCTGCAGGCCAATGGCTGAGGGCAAAATTTCAGTGATGACGAATGTGTCATTTCCGCTTATCTGCCAAGCGTTTTATGCTACTAAAAATATAGCAGCTTAAAAAATCCGGAACAACGCCATATTTCCCTTGCCCGCCCTTTCGCCGTGGATGGCGTCGTTGTCTGACACCGCACGCTGGTGCCGGGCGCGCAGAATGACACCATCGGCCGGTGTCAACGTTTCACAGACATTTTTCCTGTGCTTTATGGGCGCGGGGAGAACTTTCGGGAAGGGATGGCAAGCCGGGCGAACCGCGAAGGGATTTAAAAATTCCGATTTTCTTCACACTCCAGAAGGATGCGTATGTCCAAAAAACCGACCCAGACTGACAACCCACCCGCACAAGACGAGGAAACTGGCCAGGGACACGGCGGCAAGGTTGAAAACGACACCAACAAGGTGGGCGACCAGGAGCCCACGCAAAAGAACGAAGGCCGGCGAACCGCGGAAAGCCGGAGCGACCGCGTGGCGCATATTGGCAGTGGCAACCATTCGCAGTCACGGCAGGGGAAAAGCGGTGGCACTTCGGGCGGCCATTAGCCGCCAGGCGTGATGTTTTTTTGAGTCCGGTTACAGCGCGCCGGTAGCCATGCCTTGCGAAACCGTATCAGGGCGCACCTGAACAGTTCGAAAGGCTGAGCATGTTGCCTTTGACGGGGTCCGGTTGCCACAAGCAACCGGAGTTTTCCCCAAAAAGAACCCGTTACCGTGCATGTCTCGAACGGGTAACGAGAAAAGCAGCAATTACTTGTCGGGCAACTCGATCTTGACTTCAAGCACGTCAAGATTGTCTTGCCGCTCCAGGTTGAGCTTGATGTCGTCCGGGTTGATGTTGATGTATTTGGCGATCACGGCAATCAGGTCGCGCTGCAGGGCCGGCAAATAGTCGGGTTCGTAGCTGGTGCGTCCCGAGCGTTCATGCGACAGGATGATCTGCAGCCGCTCTTTGGCAACGTTAGCCGTTTTCTTCTTTTCACCCAGAAGGAAGGAGAAAAATGAGGCCATGGCTTTTTACTTTCCCCCAAACAGGCGTTTGAAGAATCCGGGTTTTTGCGCATCGATGAAGCGCATCGGCTTGTTTTCGCCCAGAAAGCGGTCAATCACGTCCTTGTAGGCTTCCGACACGTCGCTGCCCTCCATGTGGACCGCCGGCACGCCCTGGTTGGACGCCTGCAACACGGTTTCGGATTCGGGAATCACGCCGATCAGCTTGATGCGCAGGATGTCCTGGATGTCTTCGAGCGACAGCATCTGCCCCTGGTCGACACGGCTCGGGTTGTAGCGGGTGATGAGCAGGTGTTCCTTGATCGGGTCGCCGCCGTCGATGGCGCGCTGCGTCTTGCTCGACAGCATGCCCAGGATGCGGTCCGAGTCGCGCACCGACGAGACCTCGGGGTTGGTCACCACCAGCGCCTCGTCGGCGAAATGCATCGCCATCAGCGCGCCGGTTTCGATGCCGGCGGGCGAGTCGCAAATGATGTATTCAAAGTCCATGGCCGCCAGGTCGTCAAGGATTTTTTTCACGCCTTCCATCGTCAGCGCATCCTTGTCACGGGTTTGCGAGGCGGCCAGCACGAAGAGTTCAGGACACTGCTTGTCCTTGATCAGCGCCTGGTTGAGCGTGGCTTCGCCCTGGATGACGTTGATCAGGTCGTACACCACCCGGCGCTCGCAGCCCATGATGAGGTCCAGGTTGCGCAGGCCCACGTCAAAATCGATCACGACGGTCTTGTGCCCGCGCAGGGCCAAGCCGGATGAAAAGCTGGCACTGGTGGTGGTTTTGCCGACGCCGCCCTTGCCGGAGGTGACCACAATGATTTTTGCCATTCGAAAAAGTCCTTTTGAAAACGGTAGGTAAGTCAGTCAGGTCGGCAGGCCGTGAGTGCAGCATCATGCATCAAATCCAGCTCGACAGTAAGGTTTAATAGGCGCATTGATGCGGAGTGAGCCTTGAATGCTTCAATTTCACAGCATCGGCGTCATGATCAGCTTTTCGCCGTCCGGGCCATCCACCAGCCGGACCTGCGTGGGGCGGCCGGTGACTTCGGGCGGCAGCGGGTTCTCGCTGGTGCGGTAGATGCCGGCAATCGACAGCAGTTCAGCCTCCAGGTTCAAGGCAAAGATACGCGCTTCGCCATTGCCGCGCGCACCGGCAATGGCCCGGCCGCGCAACGGCGCATACACATGGATGTGGCCGTCGGCAATCACTTCCGCCCCGGCATTGACCATCGCCAGAACGACCAGGTCGCGTCCGCGCGCATACACCTGCTGGCCGGAACGCAGCGGCTTGTCGATGACCAGCGCCCCCAGCGGTGGCGCATGTACCTGCTGTTGCGGTTCTTGCGGCTGTTCGGGTGACACCGGCGCGGGCCGGGGCGTCAGCAGGTGTGCATCGTTGCCGGGTACCAGGCCGGCCTTGAAGGCAGCGGCCATTTGTACCGAATTGCCGCCCTTGACGGCAATGGGCACCAGCCGATAGCTGGCCAGCAGGTCCAGCAGCGCGGGAAAGTCAATGTCGGCCACATCCCGGCCCTGCAGCGGCGACAGGTCGATGACCAGCGCGTCCTGGTCGAAAAAATCGGGAATGTCGCCGAAGCGCAGCGTCATCTCGCGCGCCAGCGCCCTCAGGTCCGTGGACTTGAGCAGCAGCGCGACCAGCGGTAAATTGGCGCTCTTGATTTCAAAGGTGGTGGGCGTGGCGACAGTCATGGGCGGGCAGGGCTTGGTGAACGAAGAAAGGCAGAAACCGACGGGGTGGTGATGCCCCTGCTGTCTGGAGACCCGAGGGTAGCGCAGGAAGCGCGGCCTTCCCGGCGGCGCGAAGCGGCATTTGTTAGCGTGTGAAACGCTGCGGAGAAATGACCCGGCGTCCGAGTCGCCTCAGGCATTGAATGCATGCAGATTGCGCCCATCTGAAAACGTTGAAAACAAAAATCGCCATTATCCCGGAACTTGATGAACTTTCTAACCCTGGCCGCCATGAGCGCCGTGCTTCATGGATACGTCGCCCTGCGCCTGATTCCGGACTTGGCGCCATTCGCGTCAGCCGAGCTTGGGCTGGGCGCTGTGCTGCTGCTCTCGGCGATGCTGATTCCGCTGGGGCTGATGGCCCGCCGGTTGGCCAATGTGCCGCTGGCCAACCGGCTGGGCTGGGCTGGCCTGCTGTGCATGGGTTTGTTTTCCACGCTGATGGTGCTGACGCTGCTGCGCGATGCGGCGCTGGGCCTGCTGTGGATGCTGAATTTTCTGCTGTCTGGCGGGCTGAAACTGGCACCCTGGCGAACGCTTTCGGCGCAAGCCGTTCCCTTGCTCGGTGGGCTGTCGGCGTTGCTGGGATTGCTGAGTGCCCGGCGCACGGCGCCGGTGGTGCGGATCGATGTGCCGATTTCCGGCTTGCCGCCAGCGTGGCACGGCTTTACCGTGGCGCAGATCAGCGACATCCATGTCGGGCCGACCATCCGCCAGCACTATGTGCGCCGCATCGTCGAGCGCGTCAACACGCTGCAGGCCGATCTGGTGGCGGTGACCGGCGACCTGGTCGATGGCCGGGTGTCTGAACTGTCAGAACACGTGGCGCCGCTGGCGGACCTGCGTTCGCGCCACGGCACGTTTTTCGTGACCGGCAACCATGAATACTATTCGGGTGCATCTGCCTGGATCGAGGAACTGCGGCGCCTGGGATTGACGGTGCTGCTCAACGAGCATGTGGTGATTCCGGCCGTGGAGGCCCTAAATGTTGCCGGCGTGGCGGCCAGGCCGCTGGTGCTGGCCGGCGTGACCGATTTCAACGCAGGGCATTTTGACCCGGCCCACCACAGCGACCCGGTGCGGGCGCTGGCGGGCTCGCCGCCGGATGCGGTGCGGGTGCTGCTGGCGCACCAGCCGCGCAGCGCTGCCGCTGCGGCTGAAGCCGGATTCGACCTTCAGCTGTCAGGGCATACCCATGGCGGGCAGTTTTACCCGTGGAATTTGTTCGTGCCCTTGCAGCAGCCGTTCACGGCGGGCCTGCACCGGTGGGAAACGCTGTGGGTCTATACCAGTCGAGGGACAGGTTACTGGGGACCGCCGAACCGGTTTGGCTCGCCTTCGGAAATTACCTTCCTGCGGTTGGTGGCCGCTTGAACTTTCGCAACCATGCAACGTCCCCTAACCCCATGCAGCCGACGGCGTCTGTTTCTGCGCAAATGACCAGGCCGCGCCTCAAGCCCTGTGAGCAAGCAGCGGCTAAAAAAATGATCTTTTGAACCCGGCCCCGCGCTTTACTCACAGGTCAACTTCACAGCAGCCACGCCGCTCAAGGACTGAGGCTGGCGTTCAAGGCAGTGCCATTGGAATGGAAGCCACAATGGCAAAAGAGCATACGAAAAGCTCTGAGGGTGTTGCGCCGTTACGCTTTTCCGTGCAACCTTCGCCTAGCGCAGGAAGGCGACCACCACCTGCCGCTGCTCGCCCAGCCCTTCAATCCCCAGTGCCATTTCGTCGCCCGCCTTCAGGTAAACCGGCGGCTTCATGCCCATGCCGACACCGGGCGGCGTGCCGGTGGTCAGCACATCGCCGGGCTCCAGCGTCATGAACTGGCTGACATAGCTGACGATTTTGGCGACGCTGAAAATCATCGTCCGGGTTGATCCGGTTTGCATGCGCCGGCCGTTGACATCCAGCCACATGCCCAGGTTCTGCGGGTCGGCAACCTCGTCGCGCGTGACCAGCCAGGGGCCAAGCGGTCCGAAGGTGTCGCAGCCTTTGCCCTTGTCCCAGGTGCCGCCGCGCTCGATCTGGAATTCGCGCTCGCTGATGTCGTTGATGGTGCAGTAGCCAGCGACGTGGTTCAGTGCCTCGCCTTCGTCCACATAGCGCGCACGGGTGCCGATGACCACGCCCAGCTCGACCTCCCAGTCGGTCTTGACCGAGCCCCGGGGCAGCATGACTGCATCATTTGGCCCCTGGATGCAGCTGGTGGCTTTCATGAAAACAATGGGTTCGGCGGGAATCGGCAGGCCGGATTCAGCGGCATGGTCGGCGTAATTCAGGCCAATGGCGATGAACTTGCGCACGCCGGTCAGCGGGCTGCCCAGGCGCGGCGAGCCGTCGACCGCCGCCAGCGCACTGGCGTCGTGCCGGCGCAGCGCGTCGAGCGCCGCATCGCCAAGCTGCTCGGGGCCGATGTCGCCGACCACGCTGCTGAGGTCGCGCAGCTGGCCAGACGCATCGATGAGGCCGGGTTTTTCCTGGCCGGGTGGGCCATAACGAACGAGTTTCATGGGTTTCCTTTTTTACTGGGGTGAATCAATTGAGCGTCAGATCGACATGCCGCCGTCGATGTTGTAGGCCTGGCCGGTGACAAACGCCGACTCGTCACTGGCCAGAAACACCACCAGCGGTGCAATTTCATGCGCCTGCGCCAGCCGGCCCATCGGCTGGCGGGCGACAAATCCCTTGCGTGCCTCGACCGGGTCGTCAAACACGTTGATGCGCTGCTGCAGCGACGGCGTATCGACGGTGCCGGGACAGACCGCATTGCAGCGCACGCCCTGCCCCACATAGTCGGCGGCGACGCTTTTGGTCAGGCCGATGACGGCAGCCTTGGAGGCGCCATACAGAAAGCGGTTTGGCAAGCCCTTGAAGCCGCAGACGCTGGCCATGTTGACGATGCTGCCGCCCTGGTTGGCCAGCATCTTGGGCAGCACCGCCTGAATCATCCAGAACTGCGCGCGCACGTTGAGCTGAAAGGCAAAGTCCCATTCGGCATCGGTGGCCTGCAAAATCGATCCGGCATGCACGAATCCCGCGCAGTTGAACAGCACATCGAGCGGCGGCAAGTCGTTGACCAGCGTTTGAATCGCCTGCTTGTCGAGCACATCGAGCACCGCCGTCCGGACATTGGCTACGCCCTCATAACCGGCCAGCAGCGCGGCATTGACATCGGTCGCCCAGACCTGGGCGCCTTCGGCAGCCATCGCCAGCACACTGGCTTTGCCAATGCCTTGGCCGGCCGCCGTGACGAGTGCAGTTTTTCCTTCGAGTCTCATGTTTGCTTCCTTGGGTTTTTCAACGACAGACCGGCCACGCGCCCTGTTTTTCACCAGCAGGCCCGCGTGCCTGATCGATAAAAAGCACAGGCTCAGGGTTTTGCCTGATGGGGAGAAACCGGTTTCATGGGATTATTAATTGGCCTTACCACTTGACCCATTCTGGCTAACCCTTAATTCTCGGTTTTACACCTTGTCGCATGAAGTCCCTGCAAACCGTCGAACCCCAGCGCCTGTACCGGCAGATTGCCGCGCAGTTGCGCACGCTGATCAGCGCAGGTGAACTGGCCGTCGGCAGCCGCCTGCCGGCCGAGCGCGACCTGGCCAAACAACTGGGCGTGAGCCGGCCGTCGGTGCGCGAGGCGCTGATTGCGCTGGAAGTCGAAGGCTGGGTCGAGGTGCGCACCGGCTCGGGCGTGTATGTGCTGGACCGCAGCAGCCAGGCCAGCCATGCCGCCGCCCGCCAGCCGCAGATTCCGGCCGACGAATGGGGGCCGCTGGAGCTGATTCGTGCCCGCCGGGTGGTCGAAGGCGAAACCGCCGCCCTCGCCGCCACCGAGGCCAGGCCCGGGCACATCGCGGCCATGACCCAGGCGCTGGCCCGGATGCAACTTGACGCCGATCAGGACGTGCTGCCGCTGGCAGGCGACCGCGACTTTCACACCGCCATCGTTGAAGCCTGCAGCAATGTGGTGCTGATCGAGACCGTCCAGCGCTTCTGGGACTCGCGGCGCGGGCCGCTGTTCGAGCGGCTGACCGGCTATTTTGAAACCCTGGATTCCTGGCGCGCCGCCATTGCCGAGCATGACGCGATCCTGCTGGCCATCCGCAGCCACGACCCGGCCGCTGCACGGCTGGCGATGCACCAGCACATGGACAACTCGCACACCCGTTTCAGCGTGAGCTGGCGGCAGGCGCAAAAGCCCCGATAGCGCCCCTACCCCACAAGCGGTGCACGACTGGCATGTGCATCGCCCGCCCCGCCCCGCCAAGCCAGCAACCCACCCATAGAGGAGACATCATGAACTGTCCAGAAAAGCGAAATACTATTAAAACCATAGCGTCCTGCGCCCTGTTAGCCTGCGCAATTGGCATATCCGGCATTGCATCGGCGCAAACCAAGCTGAAATGGGCGCATGTCTATGAAACCTCCGAGCCGTTTCACAAATGGTCGGTGTGGGCCGGCGACGAAATCAAGAAACGCACCAACGGCAAGTACGAGGTGCAGGTGTTCCCGGCGTCCACGCTGGGCAAGGAAGCCGACATCAACCAGGGCCTGACGCTGGGTTCGGTGGACATCATCCTGAGCGGCGCCAGCTTTGCCGGCAACACCTACAAGCCGCTGGCTGTCACCTACTTTCCCTTTATCTTTCGCGACGCCGAGCACCTGCTGAGTTATGCCAAGAGCGATGTGTTCAAGGAACTCGCCAAGGGCTATGACGACAAGAGCGGCAACCACATCACCGCCCTGAATTATTACGGCGCGCGCCATGTCACGTCGAGCGCGGCCAAGCCGGTGACCAAGCCCGAGGACATGAAGGGCCTGAAGATCCGCGTGCCCGACGCGCCGGCCTACCTGGCCTTCCCCAAGGCGCTGGGCGCCAATGCCACGCCGATTGCCTTTGCCGAGGTCTACCTGGCGCTGCAAAACGGCACCGTCGATGCGCAGGAAAACCCGCTGCCAACCATCGAGGCGAAAAAGTTTTTCGAGGTGCAAAAGAACATCTCGCTGACCGGCCACATCATTGACTCGCTGCTGACCATCACCTCGGGCCAGTTGTGGAGCAAGCTGTCGGCCGACGAGAAAAAGATTTTTTCCGATGTGATGCAGGAAGCCGCCGAAAAGACCGGCCGCGAGATCATCGCTTCTGAAATCCGCCTGGCCGAGGAGTTCAAGAAAAGGGGCAACAACGTCATCACGGTGGACAAGAACGCCTTTCGCGAAGCGGTGCTGAAAAACACCAAGCCGACCGACCACGGCTACCGCCAGCAGGACTACGACCGCATCACCGCGCTGAAATAAGCGATGCGCGCTGGCCGCCTTGCTTTCGGGCCTGGCGGCCCGTCTTGTGACCCGATTGACTGTTTGCGGAGTGCCCATGAGCGACAAAATCATTAGCGACGACGGCGAATTCCACACCGAGGATGAGGAATTCGACCTGTCCACCACCACACCCGAGGCCTGGCTGGCACTGGCCTTTTTCTGGCTGCTCGGGCTGACGGTGTTCTACCAGTTCATCACCCGCTATGTGTTCAACGACTCGGCCGCCTGGACCGAGGAAATCGCCCGCTACCAGTTGATTGCGGTGGTGTTCATCGGCGCGGCCATCGGCGTTGTGAAGAACAACCACATCCATGTCGATTTCTTTTACCGCCACATGCCCACACGCATGGGCCGGCTGATGTCGGGCTTCGTGGACTGGGTGCGCATCGCCTTTTTTGCCGCCGCCGTGGTCATGACGGTGCAGATGATGCTCAAGATCGGCAACCAGACGCGAATGACGGTGGTGGACCTGCCGATGAACATCGTCTATGGGTTGTGCCTGCTGGGCTTTGCCGTGATGCTGCTGCGCTCGGTGCAGGTCGCCGTGGTCCATTACCGGCGCGGCTACAGCGTGCTGGAGCGGCCCGACTCCACCATGCAGGACCGGTAAATCCTCTGTCATTCAACAGGCTACGACATGCTGAAAATTTTCTTCCTGATCTTCATGGGCGCCGGCATTCCGGTGGCCATCGCCATGGCGGGCGCATCGCTGGTCTACATCCTGTTCAGCGGCAGCTTGCCGCCGTTTGTGGTGATTCACCGCATGGTCTCGGGCATTGACAGCTTTCCGCTGCTGGCTGTGCCCTTTTTCATATTGGCCGGCAACCTGATGAACAACGCCGGCATCACCACGCGCATCTACAACTTCGCGCTGGCGCTGGTCGGCTGGCTCAAGGGCGGGCTCGGCCATGTCAACATCGTCGGCTCGGTGATTTTTGCCGGCATGAGCGGCACGGCGATTGCCGACGCGGCCGGGCTGGGCACCATCGAGATCAAGGCGATGAAAGAGCACGGCTATTCATCCGAATTCGCCGTCGGCGTGACAGCGGCGTCGGCCACGCTCGGCCCGATCATTCCGCCCAGCCTGCCCTTCGTGATTTACGGGATGATGGCCAATGTGTCCATCGGCTCGCTGTTCCTGGCCGGGTTGTTGCCGGGCCTGATGCTGGCACTGTTGATGATGGTGACCGTGGCTTACTTTGCCCACAAGAACAAATGGGGCGGCGACATCCACTTTTCAGGCAGCCGCTTTGGCAAGGCGATGGTCGAGCTGGCCGTGGTGGCGGGCTGGCCGCTGGCGATGTGGGGGCTGATCCAGGCGGGCGCGCCGTCGCAGCTCACGGTGTTTCTGGGGCTGGTCCTGCTGTTCGTGCTGGACAAGGTCTTCCGCTTTGAAGCCGTGCTGCCCATCATGACGCCGGTGCTGCTGATCGGCGGCATGACCACCGGATTGTTCACGCCAACCGAAGGCGCGATTGCGGCCTGCGTCTGGGCCATGGTGCTGGGCTTTGCCTGGTACCGCACGCTCAAGTTCAGGATGTTCGTCAAGGTCTGCCTGGACACGGTGGAAACCACAGCCACCGTGCTGTTCATCGTCGCCGCTGCATCGATTTTTGGCTGGATGCTGACGGCCACCGGCGTGACCGCCGGGATTGCCGAATGGGTGCTGGGTTTCACGCAGGAAGCCTGGGTGTTCTTGCTGCTGGCCAACCTCTTGATGCTGTTCGTCGGCTGCTTCCTGGAGCCCACCGCCGCCATCACCATCCTGGTGCCCATCTTGCTGCCAATCACGCAAAAGCTGGGCATCGACCCGGTGCATTTCGGGCTGGTGATGGTGCTCAATTTGATGATCGGCTTGCTGCACCCGCCGATGGGCATGGTGCTGTTCGTGCTGGCGCGGGTGGCCAAGCTGTCGGTCGAGCGCACCACCATGGCGATCCTGCCGTGGCTGGTGCCCTTGCTGGTCAGCCTGGGGCTGATCACCTACTTTCCCAAGGCGGTGCTGTGGCTGCCGAAAATGTTTTACTGACCCGATGAATCGATTGCAGAGGCTATTTTTATGACTCCCTTTATCCGCCTTCATCCCGCCGACGACGTGCTGATTGCCCGGGCCCAGCTGGTCGGTGGCACCCAGGTTGAGCACATCACCGTCAAGGGCCTGATCCCGCCCGGCCACAAGGTCGCCACGCGCGCGCTGGCGGCCGGCGAGCCGGTGCGGCGCTACAACCAGATCATCGGGTTTGCCAGCAAGCCGATTGCGCCCGGCGAGCATGTGCACACCCACAACCTGGACATGGGGCCCGACAAGGGCGACTTTGCACGCGACTACGCCATTGGCGCCGACGTGAGGCCGCCCGCGCCGCTGCGAGAAGCCACGTTCATGGGCATCAGGCGGGCTGACGGCCGCGTGGCGACGCGCAATTACATCGGTATTTTGTCCAGCGTCAACTGCTCGGCCACGGCGGCACGCGCCATTGCCGACCATTTCTCGCGCCAGACCCACCCGTCGGCGCTGCAGGATTTTCCGAACGTCGATGGCGTGGTGGCACTGACCCACGGCACCGGCTGCGGCATGGACACCGAGGGCATGGGGATGCAGATTCTGGAGCGCACGCTGGCGGGCTATGCCACGCATGCCAACTTTGCCGGTGTGTTGGTCGTCGGCCTGGGCTGCGAGGCCAACCAGATCAATGCCTGGCTGGCGCACAGCGCGCTGAAGGAAGGCGACAATTTTCGCGTCTTCAACATCCAGGACAGCGGCGGCACGCGAAAGACGGTGGAAAAAGGCATTGCGCTGGTGCGGGAGATGCTGCCGCGCGCCAACGACGTGCAGCGCGAGCCGTGCAGCGCCGCGCACATCACCATCGGCCTGCAATGCGGCGGCTCGGACGGTTACTCGGGCATCAGCGCCAACCCGGCACTCGGCGCGGCAGTGGACTTGCTGGTGGCTCACGGCGGCACCGCCATCCTGAGCGAAACGCCTGAAATCTATGGCGCCGAACACCTGCTGACGCGCCGCGCCGTGCGCCCCGACATCGCCGAAAAGCTGATTGCCCGCATCAAGTGGTGGGAGCATTACACCGAGATCAACGGCGGCGAGATGAACAACAACCCGTCCCCCGGCAACAAGGCGGGCGGGCTGACGACGATCCTGGAAAAGTCGCTGGGCGCGGTCGCCAAGGGCGGCACCAGCAACCTCGAAGCGGTCTACGAATATGCCGAGCCGGTCAGCACCCACGGTTTTGTCTACATGGACACGCCCGGCTACGACCCGGTCAGCGCCACCGGCCAGGTGGCGGGCGGCGCCAACGTGATCTGCTTCACCACCGGACGCGGCTCGGCGTATGGCTGCGCGCCCTCGCCATCACTAAAAATTGCCACCAACTCGGCGCTCTGGCAGCGGCAGGAAGAAGACATGGACATCAACTGCGGCGAGATCATCGACGGCGGCGTGTCGGTGCAGGCCATGGGGCAACGCATTTTCGAGCAGGTGCTGGCCACGGCGTCGGGCCGGCAAAGCAAGAGCGAGCAGCACGGCTACGGGCAGAACGAGTTTGTACCGTGGCAAGTTGGCGCGGTGATGTAAACCCAAGGATTTTTATGCAAAAAGTGATTCCGGCGCATACCCTGCGTGCGCAATGCGCTAGCGTTTTAATAGCGGCCGGCAGTTCGGCGGCAGAAGCCGAAAAAGTCGCCGCCAACCTGGTCATGGCCAACCTGAGCGGCCACGACTCCCATGGCGTGGGCATGCTGCCGCGCTATGTCGATGCAGTGCTCGAAGGCGGCCTGGTGCCCAACGCCAGCGTGCAAACGGTACTCGATGCCGGCGCCCTGCTCAGCCTGAACGGCCAGCGCGGCTACGGCCAGGTCATCGGCGAGCAGGCGATGGCACTGGGCATCGCCAGCGCCAGGCTGCACGGCAGCTGCATCATGGCGCTGGCCGAATCGCACCACCTGGGGCGCATCGGCCACTTTGCCGAAATGGCCGTGGCCGAAGGGCTGGTGTCGCTGCATTTTGTCAACGTCAAGTCGCGCGCCGTGGTCGCGCCCTGGGGCGGCAGCGACGGGCGCTTTGGCACCAACCCGTGCTGTATCGGCATTCCGCTGAAAGACCAGCCGCCCTTCGTGTTGGACTTTGCGACCAGCCGCGTGGCCCAGGGCAAGATGCGCGTCGCCTACAACCAGGGCAAGACGGTGGCGCCCGGCCTGCTGATGGACGCGCACGGCCAGCCGACCACCGACCCCGGCGTGGTCGTCGTGCCGCAGCCGAACGGATTTTTTGGTGCCTTGATGCCCTTTGGCGAACACAAGGGTTACGGACTGGCCATTGCCTGTGAACTGCTGGGCGGCGCGCTGACCGGCGGCGGCACCTGGCATTCCACCAACGTCCACAGCCGGGCGATCCTCAACAGCATGCTGACGGTGCTGATTGACCCGGCCAAGCTGGGCACCCAGGCGGCGTTTGACACCGAGGCCCGGGCTTTTGTGGACTGGCTGCGCCAGAGCCCGCCGGCAGAAGGATTTGACACTGTGCAGATTGCCGGCGAGCCCGAGCGGGCGATGCGCCTGCAGCGCGAGCAGGACGGCATTGAAATAGACCTGCAGACCTGGCAGGAAATTGTCCTGGCCGCCGGCAAGGTTGGGGCCAGCATTTGATTCCACCGGGTTGAGGTACCAATGCCTGGGGCGTTATGGACACAGGCCAAGAATGCGTTCCTGCTGCGAACACATTTTGGCCGGCTGGCGTGATTTGACCGCTGCAGCCGGCCGGGCGGTTTCGGCCACACAGTTCCGCAGTTCGCGCGTCGTCGGGCGGTAGTAGATCCAGCCCCGGCCGAGTTCGGGCAGGGCCAGTTCCACCTCGCCCCACTTCGGATGGCCTTTTTCCCTGAGCTGCGAAAAATTCTGGCATAGCGACCGCGCCATGCCGCGCAGGTGGTTTTCGGTGTCCCTGAGCTGAAAGTCGTAGGTCACCAAAAAGGCCTTGACCGCCAGTCCCGGAATGTCGGTTTCAAGCAGGCTGGGGTAATTGCTGGCGCGCACGTTGACTGGAAAGTAGGTCTTGAGAACGGCTTCGCTGGAGGCATGGCCGGGGTCGAACTTGAGCAGCTTGATCAGCTTTCGCGACTCGGGCTTCATGTCCACCAGCAGCTTGGCGGGCTGGCCCGCAATGACGGCGACCACATCGAGCGTCTTGTCGGTGACCAGTTTGGCCAGGGCTTCTTCGTTAGACAGGTAGCTGGTGCTCTCGGGCATGGTTTCTTTAAACATCAGGCGGTAAAGCGTGGCCGATGTCAGCGCCGTGCCGCTTCCGGACTCGCCGGCGTTGAGCTTGGCGTTCCTGATCTCGTGGATGAAGTTGCGCTCCGAATCGGCCCGCACGATGAAGTAGATTTCCTCGTTGTAGAGCGGCATGATCACGCGCAGTGGCTTGATCAAGTCGCGTGCGGCAGAATTTCCGGCGGCTGCCACATCAAGAAACGACTGGTAGACGTCGGACTGCACCAGTGCCAGCTTGACGCCGGGCTCGTAACGCAGCAGCTTGACGTTCTCGGCCGATCCGGCTGAAGGCACCGCTTCGAGCTGGATGTCGGCAACCGGCGCCACGAACTGCGCGAGATCGCGCCCGATCTTGATGTAGGTGCCGCGCTCAGAGGCGGTGACGATTTTGTAATTTACTTCCGCTGCCGCCATCGAGGCGTGACAAAGCATGGCGGCTGTCAGTAATGCGCTCAAGACCTGTTTGTGCATGCTGTTTTTCTTTCAGTTCATGGAGCTCAATTGCAGAGCCCCAAAGTTTCAACGGCCGGAGGACATTCTTTAAGGGCCGGCGGGGCGGGGCGGGATTTTTCCCTGGCTTGAACCGGCGGTGAAGGGCTGGCAAGCGGTTGGGCCGCCCTGTCGGGCCGTGAAGGCGCGGGCAGTTTGGCGGCTTCGGTAACACCTCTGGCACCCGGCGATGCCGCCAGCACAGGCGATGCAGGCGCGACAGACAGTACGGGTGCTACAGGGGCAGCAGGGGCTGATGGCGCTGCAGCAAGTGCAGCTTGCGGCTGCATTTTTTGCGCCAGTCCCTGACGAACAGACGCCAGCCCGCTGGCCGCAAGCCGTGACCGGTTGTCGTCGTCGCCAAATCGGGTGGAATACGTCCGCAGGCTGTCTGCCAGCAGCATTTGCGCGCGCGCCAACCATTCGGCGCGATGGGGCGCGTTTGCAGGATTTTTCCGAAGACTCAAGTCCGCATAGTGTTGTCCCAGCCGGTATTTCGCGTCGGCAGACTCGACCGAGGCCGCGCCCTTGAGCTTGTCCGAGATCCTGCACGACATCAACAAACCCACTTCGGCGTCGCGTTCGCGACCTGCCGCCGAGGCTTCATTGCTCAGGACGACGAAAGAGGCAATGTCAATGGCCGCCAGACCGGTCACGTCGGCCTGCATGGGAAACTTTCCGTCCTTGTCACCCGCCGCAGGCACCACTGGCTCAGACGGACACATGACGGCTTGCGCCGATACCGGCCCGGCCGATCCGGACCGTGCAGCATTCGGGTTTTCTCCGCCAGGCAGGTTTGACGGGCCGCTGTTCAGCAGCAGCCATCCACCCAGTCCCAGGGCTCCGCCAATGGCGATAAACCACGGGGCAAAGGCCGCAAGGTGCCTTGGCTGTGCCATGACCGGCCCCAGCGCAGGGGCAACTGGTTCTCGCGGACCCAGCCCTTGCGGAAACGAAAACCCCTCGGACTTTGGTGGATCAGGCGCGTCGCTCAATGCGAACCCCTGAGCTTTCCGGGCATCCAGCAGGGCCGATGGGCCGAGGGCTGGCGTTGGTTCCGGCGCAGGTGCTGGCGGCGCAGCTTCGGCCTTGGGCAATTCACCGGTGGTTGGCGAGCGCGGTGCGTTCCACGCTTGTGCCTGAGGCACTGCGCCGGACACCGTACGCTTCGCGAAAAATTCTACTAAACGCCTGGTGATGCTCATCGGCCGACGATATCCCGGCAATGCAAGCCTTCAAGACCCCACAACAATACGTTGCAAAGTTTGCAAAAGCGTGCTTTGGCCCGCGAAGGCTGAAAGCCTGCTTGGCAGGCTTTCAGCCTTCGCGGGGATTTATTTCACCCTGATGAAAAAGTCGCAAGCAAAAAGCCATTTTGAAATGGCCATTGGTTACCCTGTCAAGGCGTCGTAGCGTCTGCGGTTTGCGTCAGAAGTCCGCGTGCCGACAGGTTGGCATAGAACGCGCGCAGCCCGAAGGTCCACGGCGCCACCCGGTCAGTGTGGTTCACTTCGTTCACCAGCCGGCCGAGTTGCGGGCTGGAAATGTGCACTGCGTCGCCCAACCGGTGGGTAAAGCCGCTGCCGGGCTGTCCCCGGTCTTGCGTCGGCGCAAACATGGTGCCAAGGAACAGCATCACGCCATCGGGATACTGGTGGTGTGCACCCAGCGTCTGCGCCACCAGGTCCAGCGGGTCGCGGCTGATCTGCGCCATCGAGCTGCTGCCCTGCAACTCGAAACCGTCAAGCCCTGCTACCCGCAGGCTGACGGTGCAGCGGCGCACGTCGTCCAGGCAATAGCTGGCGTCGAACAGGCGGATGAAGGGCCCGATGGCGCACGAGGCGTTGTTGTCCTTGGCCTTGCCCAGCAGCAACGCGCTGCGGCCCTCGAAATCGCGCAGGTTCACGTCGTTGCCCAGGCTGGCGCCCACGGTGTCGCCCCGGCTGTTGACGGCCAGCACGATCTCGGGCTCGGGGTTGTTCCAGGCCGAACCGGGATGGATGCCGATCTGCGCGCCGCTGCCGACGCTGGACAGCACCGGCGCCTTGGTGAACACCTCGGCATCGGGGCCGATACCCACTTCGAGGTATTGCGACCACAGGCCTTTTTCGATCAGCAATGCCTTGAGCTGCATCGCCTGCGGCGAGCCGGGGCGGATGGCGGCCAGGTCGCCGCCCAGCAGTTCCACCACCTGCTGGCGCACGGCAACTGCCTGACCAGCGTCGCCCCGGGCCTGCTCCTCGATCACCCGCTCGATCAGGCTGGCGGCAAAGGTCACGCCGGCCGCCTTGATAACCTGCAGGTCGCAAGGCGCGAGCAGGCGCAGCGCCTGCGGGTCGTCGGATTGCACCTGCGCGCCGGGCATCAGTTGCTCGATGCTGCCGACCCGGCGCCCGGGGGCGGCGCGCACCTCTGCCACCGGATCGGCCGCATCGAGCAGGTCGCTCATGGTGGCGAAATGCGCCGACAGGTCGTACACCCCGTCCGGGCGCAGCACGATGACCGATGGCCCCGGCACCGGGCCGGGAACCCACGCGCGGCCCACCAGTGTTCCGGTGAGTCCGTCGTCAGGCAGCCAATGCGTGGCAGGCGGTTTTTTCATGGGAATGTCTCCGTTTTTAAGTGGTGATTGCGTGAAATGGAAAGATTCAGATATCGGATGCCGGCGGCAGCCGGTAAAGCCGCCGGGCATTGCCCTCCATCACGGCGTGCTGCGCCTGCGGACTCAGTCCAGCGAGCAATTGCCGCGTTTCGGCAAACCATGGGCCAAAGCGGCCAGCCAGTTCAAGCACCGGCCAGTCGCTGCCCCACACCAGCCGGCCGGCGCCAAAGCAGGCCAGCACATGCGCCGCCCACGGCTGCACGGCGCCAGGCGCGGGTGCGGGTCCGGCCTCGGTCAGCAGGCCGGAGAGCTTGCACCAGGCGCTGGTCTGCGAAGCCAGCCGGGCCATGGCGTCGGCCCACGGCTGCCACTGGCCGGCGCCAATGTCGGGCTTGCCGGCGTGGTCGATGACGATGCGCAAATCGGGATGGCGCTGTGCCAGCGTCAGGAGGTGCGGCAGATGCACCGGCTTGACCAGGGCATCGAACACCAGATGGCAGTCGGCCATGGCCTGCAGCGCGGGTGTGAGTGCGGGCTGCAAGATCCATTCGGCGTCCGGCAGGTCCTGCAGCATGGGACGCAGGCCCTTGAGCCGGGGATGGCGCGCCAGTTGTTCGATGCGCGCGGGTGCATCGCCAGCGGCCAGATCGGCCCAGCCGACCACGCCCAGCACGGCCGGGTGGGCGTCGGCCTGCGCCAGCAGGAAAGCGGTTTCCGCTTCCGTGGGCGCGGCCTGCACCAGCACGCCGCTGGTCACGCCGTGCGGCGCTGATTGCGCCTGCCAGTCGCCAACCGTCACATCGCGGTAGAGGGGCGCCAGTGCGGGCGTCAGCCAGCCATAGTCGCCGCGCGCCAGTTGCCAGCAATGGAAGTGGGCGTCGATGCTCATGGGGTCGGTGCCTCGGCCGAAATCAGCCCCTGCGCCCGCAGCGCGGTCCAGAATTCAGGCGCCACCGCATGCCGCAGCATGGCGTGTGCGTCTTCCCATTGCGCCACGGTGCGTGCGCCCAGCATGACGATGTCCACCGCCGGATGCGCCAGGGGAAACTGCAGCGCCGCTGCCCGCAGGGGGACGCCAAAGTTCTCGCACACCGACTCGATCTGCGCCGTGCGTTCCAGCCATTCACGCGCGGCCGGTGCGTAGTTGAAGGTGGGCGCCACGGCGCGCGTGCCGGTGGCCAAAATGCCCGAATTGAACACCCCGCCCAGCGCCACGCGCACGCCGCGCGCCGTGCACTGCGGCAGCAGCTCGGGCAGGGCGCTGGGGTCCAGCAGGCTGTAGCGGCCGGCCAGCATCAGCACATCCAGGTCGCCCTCGGCGAGCACCTGCAGCACCACCTCGACATCGTTTGTGCCCAGGCCGATGGCGCCGACCAGGCCTTCGGCCTGAAGCTGCCGCAGCGCCGGCAGGGTGTCGTCCAGCACCTGCCGCAGCACGCTTGGCGCGTTCGCCCCGTGCGTGGCCGCATCGGGGTCGTGCACGTAGGCCACGTCGAGCCGGGCCAGGCCCAGGCGCTGCAGGCTGTCCTCGACACTGCGGCGCGTGCCGGCGGCGCTGTAATCCCAGCTTTGCCGGAACGGCAGGATGTCCACATAGCCATGCTGGGCGCGAGGGGCGTCCGCATCGGGCGCGAGCAGCCTTCCCACCTTGCTGGACAGCACGAAGTCGCCGCGCGGCTGGCCGCGCAGGGCCGCGCCCAGCCGGTGCTCGGACAGGCCGTGGCCGTAATGCGGCGCGGTGTCAAAACTGCGGCAGCCGCTCTGCCAGGCCGCCTCCACCAGTTGCCGCGCTGCGTCGTCGCCGACCGCTTCAAACAGGTTGCCCAGCGGCGCGCCACCCAGACCGAGCCGCAGGCCGCTGCCGGCGCAGGGAGGAAAGAAAAAGGTCATTTCAGGGTAAATCCCAATAAAAGTTTAACTATCGTATAGCTAACATGTCAGTCATTGATACCGGGATATCCCGGAGTTTCTGTTATGAATTGCACGCCTTTCATGCCCTGAAAAACGCTTCACTGATCCGCAAACCACGCTTGACCCATGCTGAAAAATATCCCTGCGCTGCTGACACCCGATGCCCTGCATGCGCTGGCCAGCATGGGCCATGGCGATGACGTGGCGATCGTCGATGCGAATTTTCCGGCAGCCGGCATGGCCGGCAAAAGGGGCGCGCGGCTGGTGCAGCTGGCCGGCGCCAGTGCCACGCAGGCGCTCAAGGCCGTGCTGCAGGTCCTGCCGCTCGACGATTTTGTGCCGCAAGCGGCCTGGACCATGCAGGTGGTCGGCGACGCGGATGCGATTCCCGAACCCGTGGCCGAGTTCGCGGCCGAACTGCGTCAAGCCGGAGAAGTGCCCGCTGCCACCCTGGAACGCTTTGATTTTTACCAGCGCGCACAGTCGGCTTTCCTGATCCTGCGCACCGGCGAGACGCGCAAGTACGGCAACATTTTGCTGCGCAAGGGCGTCATCGCCAGCGACGCGGGGGACGACGCATGAGCACCCTGCCCCACGCCTCGCCTTTGAGCCTGCGCGCACAGGCTTACGCAAGCTTTCAGCAGCAGATCGTCGATGCCAATATCCGGCCCGGCCAGTTCATCTCGCAGCGCGAACTGATGCAGCTGCTCGGCATGCCGCTGGGCGCGGTGCGCGAACTGATTCCGCGCCTGGAAGCCGAAGGGCTGCTCAAGACCGTGCCGCAACGCGGCCTGCAGGTGGCGCATGTCGATCTGAAGCTGATCAACAACGCCTTCCAGCTGCGCCAGCTGCTCGAACGCGAAGCCGCCAGCCGTTTCGTCACCACGGTGTCCGACCGCGACCTGGCCGCCATCGAGCAAAGCCATCTGGACATCGTGCAGCGCGCGCGCAGCGGAAGAGCGATTGACGATGCGCTGCTCAAGGACGCCACGGCGGTGGACTGGGGCCTGCACGACCTGATGATCGACGCATTGGGCAACGAGCTGATTTCCGAGGTGTACCGCATCAACAGCCTGCGCGTGCGACTGATCAAGCTCGAAGGCTCGACCCTGTCGCCGCAGGTGCTGGTGCCGGCCATGCAAGAACACCTCTGGTTTATCGAGGCCCTCAAGCGGCGCGACGCGCAGGCCGTGCTGGAGCGGCTGGGCCACCACATTGAAAGCGCGCACCTTCGCGTGCTTGGACTGCCACGGCCTGCAATGCCGTGGTCTTTGGAGAACCCTGGATGAGCATGCCCCCCAATCCTGAACAAAAATCCGCCGCCTTCCGTGGCATCTGGCCGGCATTGCTCACCCCGCTCAAGGCCGACCTGGGCATTGACCACGCCCTGCTGGCGGCCCATTGCAAGTCGCTGATTGCCCGGGGCTGCCACGGCGTGACGGCCTTTGGCACCACCGGCGAAGGGCCGTCTTTTTCCATGGCCGAGCGCAAGGAGGCCATCGAGCAGCTGATTGCCAACGGCATTCCGGCCGCGCAGATCATGGTGTCCACCAGCTGCGCCGCGCTGCCGGAAACGCTCGAACTCACGCGCCATGCGGTCAGCGCCGGCGTGCACGGCTGCCTGATGCTGCCGCCGTTTTTCCTCAAGGGCGTGTCCGACCAGGGCGTGATCGACGGCTACCGCCATGTCATTGACGGCATGGGCAGCGACCTGCCCCGACTCAAGCTGTACCTGTACCACATCCCGCAGGTCAGCGGCGTCAGCCTGTCGCACCACGTCATCGCCACGCTCAAGGCGATGTACCCCGACACCATCCTGGGCATCAAGGACAGCGCCTGTTCGACCGCGCATTCCATCGGACTGGCCGAGGCCTTCATGCAAGACCTGACGGTGTACGTCGGCTTCGAGCCCGACCTGCCGGAGATGGGCCGGCGCGGCAGCACCGGGGCCATCAGCGGCCTGGCCAACTTCATGCCGCGCGTGGTCAGCCGTTTGGTGACGCAACCCGATGCGCCGGCCACGCCGGCCGAACGCGAACGTGTGGTCCGGCTGATCGGCCTGCTGGACGACTATTCGCTGATGCCGGCGCTCAAGGGCATCATGGCGATGCTCAGCGGCGAGCCCGGCTGGCTGCGCGTGCGCCCGCCGCTGGTCGCCCTGACGCCCGAAGCGTTCCAGCGGCTGGAAAAAACCCTTCGGGATTTCGGCATTGATCCAGAATCCGACTGAGCCCGTTTCAGCCGATGGAGCCGGTTTTGACACGTTAGCCACCGATAAACAACAAGGAGACAAATTCATGAACATTCCCCTGCTTCGCCGCACCCTGCTGGCCAGTGCTTCAGCCGTGCTGCTGATGGGCTCGCTGCTGTCCCCCGCCCAGGCCCAGAACAAGGTGGTGCTGCGCGTGTCCACCCCGGCCGTGCCCGACGACTGGCACGCCAAGATGTGGACGGTGTTCAAGGACAACCTGGAACAATCCGCGCCCGGTGAATTCGACGTGCAGATCAACCTGAACGCCTCGCTGTTCAAGCAGGGCACCGAGCCGGCCGCCATGGCGCGCGGCAACCTGGAGCTGTCGTCGATTTCCGCCTTCGACATCGCCAAGCTGGTGCCGGAGTTTTCGCTCTTCACCGCCGGCTATGTCATTCGCGACCCGGCGCACCAGCAAAAGGTGTTCAACGGCCCGATCGGCGCCGAGATGTTCAAGACGGTGGCGGAAAAGATGGACGTGACGCCGTTGTCCACCGTCTACCTGGGCACCCGCCAGGTCAACCTGCGCGAAGTGCGCAATGTCAAGACGCCGGCCGACCTGAAAGGCGTGAAGCTGCGCATGCCGGGCACCAAGGAATGGCTGTTCCTGGGCGAAGCACTGGGCGCCACCGCCACGCCGCTGGCCTTTGGCGAGGTCTATCTGGGGCTGAAGACCGGCACCATCGATGGCCAGGACAATCCGCTGCCGTCGGTGCGGGCTGCCAAGTTCTACGAAGTGACCAAGCAGATCGTGATGACCAGTCACCTGGTGGACGGCATCTTCATTGCCATTTCCAACAAGGCCTGGGGCGCCATGAATGCGGCGCAAAAGCAGAAGGTCACGGCAGCGGCGCAGGCCGCGTCCACCTACAACAACGACAACCGCCTCAAGGAAGAAGGCCAGCTGGTCGAATTCTTCAAGCAGCAGGGCCTGCAGGTGACGACGCCCGATGTGGATGCCTTTCGCAAGTCGGTGCAAGCGACCTACCAGAACTCGGACTACGCCAAGGTCTGGCCCAAGGGGCTGCTTGAGCGCGTGAACCAGACCAAATAAAGGAGATGTCCATGCTGGAGCGTTCACGGCGTATCGCCGAAGGCGTGGCGGCGGCCGTTTTCGCCCTGCTTTTCGGGGTGTTCGTGGTGCAGGTCGGCATGCGCTTCCTGTTCAACCGGCCGCTGGCCTGGTCGGACGAGCTGATCGTGGTGCTGTACATCCTGATGGTGTTCTGGAGCGCGGCCACGCTGCTCAAGGAAAAAGAACACGTCATGCTCGATTTGGTGTACTCCGCCCTGCCGCCCGGCGGGCAGCGGATTTTCGGCCTGCTGGGCGCCGCCCTGACGGCCGGGCTGCTGCTGTGGATGCTGCCCGAGGCGTTTGACTATGTGCGCTTCATGCACCGCGAGAAAACGCCGGTGCTGGACATTCCCTTTTCCTATGTGTTTGCGCCCTTCATCCTCTTTGTGGCGGTTATCGGCCTTCAATATGTCGTCAAGTTTGTCCGTTTGCTCGGGCGCAACTGGAAGGAGCAGCTATGAGCCAGGCCTTGATGGTGTTGCTCGGCATGCTGGTCGTGACGCTGGTGCTGCGCCTGCCGATCGGCTTTGGCATGCTGATCAGCGGCGTGTCCTACCTGGTGTTCAAGCGCCAGGACCTGGGGCTGGTGGCCGAGCAGGTGCTCAACGGCCTGTACAACAGCTATATTTTGCTGGCTGTGCCGCTGTTCATCTTTGCCGCGTCGGTGATGAACTCGGGCACCGTCAGCGAGCGGCTGTTCGACTTTGCGCTGGCCATTGTCGGACGCCTGCGCGGCGGGCTGGCGCATGTCAACATCATCGTCAGCGTGATTTTCTCGGGCATGAGCGGCAGCGCGATTGCTGACGCGGCCGGACCCGGCATCGTGAGCATCCGCATGATGCAGAAAAACGGCTACAGCGCCGAATTTGCCGGCGCGCTGACGGCCGCTTCATCGACCATCGGCCCGATCATTCCGCCGTCGATTCCCTTGGTGATCTATGCCATGGTGTCGGGTGCGTCGGTGGGCGCGCTGTTTTTGGGTGGCGTCGTTCCCGGTCTGCTGATGGCCGTGGCGCTGATGCTGGCGGTGCACTTTGTCGCTGCCAAACGCAATCTGCCGCGCGGCGAGAAGATTGCGCTGCAGGCCTATCCGCGCATCTTGCTGCGCGGCATCCTGCCGCTGACGTTGCCGGTGGTGCTGCTCGGCGGCATCTACACCGGTATTTTCACGCCGACCGAAGCGGCGTCGGTGGCGGCGCTGTATGCATTGTTCCTGGCCAGCATCGTCTACCGCGCGCTCAGCTGGCGGCGGTTCTACGAGATCCTGGTCGAGTCGTCCAAGGCCAGCGCCTCGGTCACGCTGATCATTGCCTCGGCGTTTGTCATCAACTACGCCTTCACGGCCGAAAACGTTCCCGGGCTGGTGGCCGCGTGGCTGACGGGCATGGAACTGTCGCCGCTGGGTTTTTTGCTGCTGGTCAATGTGCTGTTTTTGGTGCTCGGCTGCTTCCTGGACACCTCCATCATGCTGCTGGTGCTGGTGCCCATTTTGCTGCCCACCGCCAAGCTGCTGGGCATCGACCTAGTGCACCTGGGCGTGGTGCTGGCCGTCAACATGATGATCGGGCTGGTCACGCCGCCTTTCGGCATGCTGCTGTTCGTCATCAATGCGCTGGCCGGCGTGTCGCTCAAGGGCATGATCCGGGAGGCCTGGCTGTTCATCGGCGTATTGCTGGTGGCGCTGGTGCTGATGACGGTGTTTCCGCAAATCGTCCTGTGGCTGCCGCACAAAATGGGCTACGGCGGCACATGACGGCGAGCCAATCCTTCGACGTGGTCTGCGTCGCCAGCTGGAACGCCGACCTGGTGTCGCATGTCGCCCGTCCCGTGGCGCGCGGCGAGACGCTGATGGCCCGCGCCTTCAGTATCAGCCCCGGTGGCAAGGGCAGCAACGCCGCCGTCGCCGCCGCCCGCCAGGGCACCCGCGTGGCGCTGATCGCGCGCATCGGCGACGACGACTTCGGCCGCATGGGCATGGACCTGTGGAAGGCCGAAGGCATTGCGACAAGCCATGTCGAGCAGGCTGCCGGCGAGCGCAGCGGCGTGGCGCAAATTCTGGTGTATGACGACGGCGACAACAGCATCGCGGTGTACCCGGGCGCCGGCGCCGGCCTGGGCGCGCGGCATGCGCTGGCGGCCACGGACCTGCTGGCGCATTGCCGGGTCGTCATGGCCTCGTGCGAAGTACCGGTCGAGGCCACGCTGCAGGCTTTTCGGCTGGCTCGGCAGGCCAATGCCCTCACCGTGCTGAATCCTGCGCCAGCGCGCCCGCTGCCCGAGGAACTGCTGGCGCTGGTCGATGTGCTGACGCCGAATGAAAGCGAGTTGCTTGAACTGGCCGGACCCGGCTGCGCGGGGTCGGTCGATGCGGCTGCCCTGGCCTTGCTGGCACGCGGCATGCGCAACGTGCTGGTGACGCTGGGCGCCGCAGGTTGCCGGCTCTACCAGCGTGGCCAGTCGCCGGTCGATCTGGCAGGCCGCGCCATGCCGGTGGCCGACACCATAGGCGCCGGCGACACCTTCACCGGCACGCTGGCCGCAGCCCTGGCGCGTGGCGAAGCGCTGCCTGCGGCGATGCAGTGGGCCAACGCGGCCGCCGCGCTGTCGGTGACGCGGCATGGCGCGGTCACCGGCATCCCGACCCGTGCCGAGGTGGCAGCCCTGCTGGCTTGAACCGGCTGCATGGCCAGTTCAAGGTCCTGGCGTTTCAGCTTTCGGTTTCAGCCTTTTTCAGGATCGCGTAAAGCTGGTCCTTGAGCTGCAGTTTTTCCTTTTTCAGCACTTCGATCTCGTCGGGCGTTGCCATGTCGATGCCCGACTCCATGTTCGTGATCTTCTGGTCCGCGGCATTGTGTTCGTCGAACAGGCGGGTGAAGTGGTTGTCCGTGGTTTTCAGTTGGGTGATGAGGTCGCGGTATTCGGGAAACATAAAAACTCCTGATAAAACAACGCGCGCTTGGCCCGTAAAAAAGCCGTGCCACCAACGCGAGGTGATGTCATTCACTATAGGTCGCTGCCAGACTGGCGCGCGCAGTGTTTATTCCCGACTGCCTGCAAGACGAATGCCGGCCTGTTTCAAAACGACGTTTGCGCCGTGCCCAACAGGCGCATCGTGTTGCCATTCAGGATGCCGGCCACTATTCAAGCCGCAGACCGCCGCCGTTGTGCCCGGCGTGAAAGATTTCCGGCAGTCTGTCTTGCTGAAAATGCGAGCATGACCAAGCCGTTATTGCCGCCAAAGCAAAATTACGTAATGACTCAGCTCCCTCGAAGCTCTCCGTAATCTCTTTTGTCATTGCGGACTTGATGAGCCTGCCCCGGACTTGATCCGGGGCAATGCATGACCCCGTTTGCGGAGAAGTCATGGTTCCCGGGTGCTGAAACCCCGGGCTTGATCCGGGGCCGGGATGACAGAGGCTCATTTCATTGCGCTTTAAACTGAAAAGTGACCTGAGTAGTTACAAAATTACAAGAAAAAAGTGCTGTTTGCGCAATACGGCTAAGCACAAGCAGCTATTTATTTGATAGTAATTTTAACCGGGCGGCCTGTCAGCGCAGAGCGCAAAACCTGACGCCCCGCCCCGTCGATTACTTCGTGCCGCGAATCCGGGCCAGTTCTTTTTGGGTTTCATTCCACAGGTCCATGCCGACTTCCTTGCTGATGTCGGCGTACACGCCGGTCAGCTTGCTGCGCATGCGCTCGGCCTCGGCGGGTGGCAGCTCATTGACCAGCATGCCCTTGGACTTGAGGTCGGCCATGGCACTGGAGGCTTCTTCGCGCGTGTCCTTGCGTTCAAAGTCACGGCTGATTTTGGCGGCATCGGTCAAGATCTTCTGCTCGGTCTTGGACAGCTGGTCCCACCATTTCTTGCTGACCAGCACGATCCACGGGCTGTAGACGTGGTTGGTCACCGTCAGGTACTTTTGCACCTCGTAGAACTTGCTCGACAAGATCGTGTTGTACGGATTTTCCTGGCCATCGACCGTCTTGGTTTCCAGCGCGCCGAACAACTCTGAAAACGCCATCGGAATCGCGTTGGCGCCCAGTGTCTTGAAGCTGTCCAGGAACACGTTGTTCTGCATGACGCGCAGCTTGATGCCGTCCAGGTCTTCGACCTTGGTGACCGGGCGCTTGCTGTTGGTCAGGTTGCGAAAACCGTTTTCCCAGTACACGAGCCCGACCAGGCCTTTTTCCTGCAGCTTGTCCTTGATCTTGTCGCCAACCGGGCCGTCGAGCAGCGTGTCGGCTTCCTTGGTGTTGCTGATGAGGAAAGGCGTGTCCCACAGCGCCATTTCCTTGGTGATGCCAACCAGCGTGGCGGTCGAGCCGACCATCATTTCCTGCGCGCCGCCAATCAAGGCTTGCTGCATCTGCGTGTCGGGGCCGAGCGCGGCCGCGCCGATGGCGCGCACCTTCATCTTGCCGCCCGAGGCCTTGGCCACTTCATCGGCAAACACCTTGGCAGCACGGCCCTGGTTGCTGGCTTCGTTCAGGCCGTAGCCGAAACGGATCAGGCGTGGCTTGATGTCCTGCGCCAGCGCGGAAAACGAGGCGCTGAGCACCGCGACGGTAGCGGCGGCAACAACGGTTCTGCGAAGAAAAGTCATGGGAGTCTCCTGGAGTTAAGGGGGAAAGGAAAAAGGAAAAGGAAAAAGGAACTGGGTTTCAGCGCATCCACGCAACAGGTGCGGTGACGATCTGGGGGAACAGCACGAACAAAAACAGGATCAGCGTGTAAGTGATCAAAAACGGGTTCACGCCGCGAATCACCTGGTGCAGCGGCATGCGGCCGACGCCGGCCACCACATTGAGCACTGTGCCGACCGGCGGCGTGATCAGGCCGATGGCGCCATTGAGCACAAACATCAGGCCGAAGTACACCGGGTCGATGCCGGCCTTGACCGCAATCGGCAGCATCACCGGCGCAAAGATCAGGATGGTCGGCGTCAGGTCGAGCGCGGTGCCGACGACCACCAGCACGATCATCATCACCGCCATCAGCAGGCGCGGGCTGTCCACCAGCGGACCCAGCCAGCCGGTCAGGGTGCTGGGCAGGTCGGCCAGCGTGATCATGTAGCTGGCGACCTGGGCGCCGGCGCACAGGAACATCACGATGGCCGTCGTCTTGGCGGCACGCACCAGCACGCCCTGTATCTCGGGAAGCTTCATTTCGCGGTGCACGAACAGCGCAACGAACAGCGCGTAAAACGCCGCCACCACGGCCGCTTCGGTCGGCGTGAAAAGGCCGGTCTTCATGCCGCCGATGATGATGATCGGCATCAGGAGCGCCCAGAACGCCTTGACCGTGGCGCGCAGCCGTTCCTTCATGGGCAGCGGCTGGCCTTCAGACAGGTCGGTGCTGCGCAGCACCCATTTCCAGGCCACGATCAGGCCCACGCCCATGACGATGCCCGGCACGATGCCAGCCAGGAACAGCGACGAGATCGACGTGTTTGTGGTGACGCCGTAAATCACGAAGGGCAGTGACGGCGGAATGATCGGCGCGATGATGCCGCCCGAGGCCACCAGCCCGGCCGAGGTGTGCATCGGGTAGCCCTGCTTGCGCATCATCGGCAGCAAAATGGTGGCCAGCGCGGCGGTGTCGGCCAGCGCCGAGCCGCTCATGCTGGCCATCAGCACCGACGCGCCAATCGCCACATAGCCCAGGCCGCCGCGAATGTGGCCGACCCAAGCCTGCGCCATGGCAATGATGCGCTGGCTGATGCCGCCCGAGTTCATCAGCTCGCCGGCCAAGATGAAGAACGGCACGGCCAGCAGCGGAAAGCTGTCGACCCCGGCGACCAGGTTTTGCGCCAGCAGCTGGGTGTCCCAGAAGTCCAGCACCCAGGCCATGCCGGCGCCGGTCAGCACCAGCGCCAGGCCCATGTTCATGCCGATGCCCATGAGCGTCAGCATGCCGACGGAAAAAACGATGAATGCGAGGCCTTCGTTGCTCATGGTGTTACTCGACTTCCACGTTGTGGCCCAGGTCCAGCGGCGTGCGCCGGACGATCTCGAACAGCGCCATCAGGCCGATGGCCGTGGCGCACAAAAAGGCCGGCAGCGGCAGCAGCGCCGTTGAATAGCCCAGCACCACCGACCGGCTGCCATAACCGACCACCACTTGCTGCCAAGCGCCCCAGCCGATCAGCACGCAGGCCAGCAGCACCAGCAGCCGAATGAAAATCGTCATGGCCATGAACAGCGCGGGCCGGTGCTTCAGCATGCCGACCAGGCTGGTAAAAGCCATGTGCTCGCCCGCCGGGTAGGCAGCGGTCGCGCCGATGAACACCATCCAGACGAACAGCAGGCGCGAGAGTTCTTCGCTGGCGGGCAGGCCGCTGCCAAAGCCGTAGCGCAGCACGACATTGACGAACACCGCCAGCGCCATCACGCCCAGGCACCCGGCCAGCAGCATGTTGCTGATGCGCTGGAAGCGGCTTTTCGGCGCTTCGATCAGGGTTTCGGGGTGCATGCCTGCTCCTTGTCAGTGGCCAGCCATTGGCTGACGTCGGCTTGCAGCGTGGCCAGCGGTTTGAGCGCATCGACGCGCAGCACGCCGGCTTCGCCGGTGGGGTCTTCCAGCGTGGCGAACTGGCTGTCCACCAGCGTGGTCGAGAAAAAATGCTGTTGTGCCCGGGCCGACACCCGCGCCTGCGACTGTTCGCGGCTGATGTCGAGGAAAACGAAGCGCAGCCCGGGCGCAGCCTGGCGCAGGCGCTCGCGGTAGGTGAGTTTCAGCGCCGAGCAGCTCAGCACCAGGCCTTCCGGGTGGCTGCGCAGCTGCTCGCCCAGCACGCCAAGCCAGCCTTCGCGGTCGGCGTCTGTCAGGGCAATGCCCTGGCTCATCTTGGCGCGGCTCGCCGGGCTGTGGAAGTCGTCGCCTTCGACCAGCGCCAGGCCGGTGGCTTGCGCCACGGCGGCCCCCAGGCTGGACTTGCCGCAACCGGCCACCCCCATGATTACCAAAGATTCCGTCATATGTTCAAAGTTTGGATAGCGCTATCCTGCCGAGCCAAAATAAAAGGCGAATGCCGGGAAAATCTTTTTAAAAATGGCCAGGAAGCGGCAACTCAGGGATTTTCCGGCTGGCGTTCACCTTGGGATAGCGCTATCCTATGCGAGCATCCCATATCGACAACTCAGTAGTTTCCCTAGGATTCATGACTTCAGCACCCATCCGCTCGCGCGCCACCGGTCGCGTCACCCTGGCCGATGTGGCGCAGGCCGCCGGCGTCAGCCCCATCACCGTGTCGCGTGCGCTGCGCGGCGAGCGCGCCGTCGATCCGGCGCTGGTCGAGCGGGTGCAGGCGGCGGCGTGCACGCTCGGCTACGTGCCCGACCCAGCGGCCCGCGCGCTGGCGTCGCAGCGCAGCGCGCATGTCACGGTTCTGATCCCGATGCTGTCGAATGCGCTGTTCGTCGATGTGTTCGAAGCGGTGCAGCGCAGCCTGCGGCCGGCCGGCTACCAGACGCTGATGGGCGTGACGCACTACAACCTCGACGAAGAAGAACTGCTGCTGCGCGAGCAACTGCTGCAGCGCCCGGCCGGCCTGCTGGTGACCGGGCTGGCGCGCAGCGACGCCGCCCGCGCCTTGATTGCGCAAAGCCGCGTGCCTTGTGTCCACCTGATGGAAATGTCCCAGGCACCGGGCGTCTACAGCGTCGGATTTTCGCAGTTTGAAGCCGGCGCCGAGATGACGCGGCACCTGCTGGCGCGTGGCCGCCGGCGCATCGCCTTTGCCGCTGCGCAGCTGGATGCACGCACGCTGCAGCGGCTCGATGGCTGGCGCCGCGAACTGGGCGCGGCCGGCCTGCACGATGCGGCGCTGGAATGGCTGGACCCCGCGCCGTCGTCGATGGCGCTGGGCGCGCAGATGTTCGCTCAGATCATGCGCGAGCAGCCCGATGTGGACGCGGTGTTCTTTTGCAACGACGACCTGGCGCAGGGCGCCCTGCTGGCCGCACTGCGCCTGGGGCTGGCCGTGCCGCAGCGCGTGGCGGTGGCCGGCTTCAACGACCTGACCGGCAGCGACCAGATGCTGCCGCCGCTGACCACGGTGCGCACGCCGCGCGCCGAGATTGGTACGGCGGCTGCGCGCATGCTGCTGTCGCTGATGCGTGGCGACGCCGTGGCTGCGCCCTGCGTTGACCTGGGCTACGAACTGGTGGTGCGGGCGAGCAGCTGACAATCTTCAATGCTATTGAAAAAGTAGCTGCTTACGCCCGTCCCTATTGCGCAAAAGCCTGATTTGGCTTAAATCTGGTAACTACTCAGGTCACTTTTCAGTTTAAAGCGCAATGAAATGAACCTCTGTCATCCCGGGCTTGACCCGGGAACCATGACTTCTCCCCAAACGGGAGCATGGATTGCCCCGGATCAAGTCCGGGGCAGGCTCATCAAGTCCGCAATGACAAAAGAGAATGCAAACAGCTTGAAGGGCGCTGAGCAGTTGCTAAAACCTGATGGCAAGGTCCAGCACCGACGGCCCGGCGCTGCCGCCAATCAGCGAGCGCGTGGCATCGCCCGTGGTGTTGCGGTACAGCGTGGCGGCGCCGGTGGTCAGCGACACGGTGTACAGCGTGTACGGGCCGCTGGCGCCAGTGCGCAAGGCCGCCAGCACCAGCCCGTTGGCGCCGCCGGCGATGTCCATTGATGCGGCACCGCTGAACGGCACGGCCAGCGCCCCCACATTGACCAGCGTGCCGTCGTTCGGCGGGACCTGCTGGGCCAGCACGCTGCTGGCGGCGTCCAGGTCATACAGCACGGTGCTGCGCGTGCCGGCAAAGCTGTTGCTGTAGGCGCCGCCGGCCACCAGGGGCGGCACGCCGGCGCGGTTGATGGCGCCGTCGGTGGTGGTTGCGCCAGTGTCGGCATTGATGCGCAGGTTCAGTCCGTTGTCGTTGATCACGCGCAGCCGGTCGGCCACCGGGTTGAAGTCCACCGTGAAGCGTGCGGCATTGCCCAGGCCGTTGTAGGGCAGCGTGGCGTCGGCTGCATCGGCGCTGAGCGTGGCCACCACGGTAATGGCGCCGCTGTCGGCATCGACCGTCAACAGGCGCGCGGTGCTGGTCAGCGCGTAGAGCTTGCCGTTGGCCGGGCGAAAGTCGATGCCCAGCACCGATTCGCCACTGACCAGGCCACTGATGGGTACGCTGGCCGACAGTGTTGTGGGTGTGGCCGGGTCAAAGCTGGCCAGGCGGCTGTCTGTGGTCAGCGCATACACCTTGGGCGTTGCCGGCTGGATAAGTGCCATCCCGGTCAGTGCCTCGCCGGTGCCGATGGTGCCGATGCGCGTCGCGGTGCTGCCGGCGGTCAGCGGCACGGTGTACAGCGCCGTGCTGCCGGCGCTGGTCAGCGCGGCATAGGCGGTGTTGTTGCGGGCGTCGATGTCAAAGCCGTTGGCGCCGGCAAACGTGCCGCCGAGTGCAATCGGCGCGGTCAGCGTGCCGTTGTTCGGCGGGTCCTGCAGGTAGACCTGGCCGGCGGCGGCGTCGAGGCTGTAGAGCTGGGTCGAGGTGGTGCCGGCGACCGCGTTGGTGTAGGCGGAGGCGGTGATGGCGGCGGCTGCGCCGTTGATCACGCCGTCGGTGATGGTGGCGCCGGTGGTGACGTCAATACGCAGGTTCAGGCCGGTGTCGCTGACGACGCGCAGCCGGTCGGCGACGGGGTTGAAGTCAACGCCGAACTGGCTGCCCGTGAGGGCGGTGTAGGGGTTGTCGTCTCCGGCCGCAGCAGCAAGCGCGACCTTGAACGTGGCCACGCCGGTGGCGGCGTTCAGCGTGTAGAGCCGTGCCTGGTTGCTCAGTGCATACAGCAGGCCGTCGGCCGGCCGCACGTCCAGGCCGACCAGTTTTTCATTCGGCAGCAGGCCGCTGACGGCGATGCTGCCCTTGAGGGTGGCGGGCGTTGTGCGGTCGAACGACAGCACGCTGCCCGAAACCGTCAAGGCCACGGTGTCGCCGACGGCTACGGGACCGGCAACCGGCGTCGCCGGCTGGTCATCATTGCTGCTACCGCAAGCGGCAAGGGCGGCAACGGCCAGCAGGGCCGGGACAAAGAAAGCGCGTGAAGTTTGCATGATGGGGTTCCTCAGATGGTTGAAAGGCGGTGGCGTTTCAGCACGCCACAGAGGTACTACCCGCGAGACCTGAATTTGGATGCACCTGCCCGGCAGCATTACTTCCGCTTACCGTTGTCGCTGCAAGCCCGGCAAGGTGCAACAGCGTGACCTGTGTGCCGACGCTTCGGCCTGTCCCCTGGAATCGTGCCTTTGGTGGGGGTGAACGGCTGCTGCAGCACGCCTGAAAAGCGCCACCAACACATGCAACAAACGCAAAGTTCAGACCCTCTGGCTGCCGATCGGCTGCGGCTGAACCCTGACCGGGCCTCTTGCCCGTCCCTGTCAGGTAGTCAGGGGCGATGCTATTTGATAATGAAGGGGTGCCCAGATCGCAGCCACCAGAAAGCAGCCATGTCCATTCAAACCCTGTACCAGCAAAAACGCATGTCGGCCGCCGACGCCATCGGCGTTGTCATGAACGGCGATACCGTGGTGGTACCGACCGCCGTGGGCGAGCCGCCTGCCCTGTTGACAGCGCTCTCGAACGCACGGCGCGAGTTCCGCAATGTGACCGTTTCGCAAATCCTGCCGGTGCGCAAATACGACTATTTCGACCCGGAAACCACCGGCCATGTGCGGCATGCCGCCTATTTCTTCAGCGGCATTTCACGCGCTGGCGGACAGGAAGGCTGGACCGATTTCATCTCGGCCAATTTCTCTGAACTGCCCGACCTGCTCAACCGCAAACTGCTGCCTGCCGACGTGGTCTTGTCCATGGCTTCGCCGATGGACGCATACGGCTTTTTCTCGCTGTCGCTGGCGCCCGACTACACCATGGCTGCTATCGCGCAGGCCCGGGCGGTGGTGCTGGAAGTCAACCCCAACGTGCCGTTTGCCAACGGCAACTGCCACATCCACATTTCGCAGGTCACCGCGCTGACGGAAAGTGAAGACGCACTGATGGAAGTCGGGCTGCCAAAAATAGGCCCGGTGCAAGAAGCCATCGGCAAGTACGTCGCCGACATGATCCCGGACGGCGCGACGCTGCAGATCGGCTATGGCGGCATTCCGGACGCGGTGGTGATGCAGCTGACGCACAAGCACGAGCTGGGCGTGCACACCGAAATGATCGGCGACGGCATCATGACGCTGGTCGAGGCCGGCGCGGTGACCAACCGGAAAAAGAATTATTTGCCTGGCAAGATGGTTGCCACTTTTGCGCTCGGCTCGAAAAGGTTGTACGACTTTTTGCACCGCAACCCGGCGGTCGAGATGCACCCGGTCAACTTCACCAACGACCCCTGGCTGGCTGGCCAGAACGACAACCTGCATGCCATCAATGCGACGATGCAGATCGACTTCATGGGCCAGTGCGGCTCGGAAAGCTTGGGGCACGCGCCCTACTCGGGCACTGGCGGCCAGACCGACTTTGTGCGCTCGGCGAACCGCTCCAACGGCGGCAAGGCCTTCATCGTGCTGCCGTCGACCGCCAAGAACGACACCATCTCGCGCATCGTGCCGGTGCTGTCGCCCGGCACGCATGTGTCCACCAGCAAGAACGACATCAACTATGTGGTGACCGAGCACGGCGTGGCCCAGCTGCGCGGCAAGAGCGCCCGGCAGCGCTGCGAGGCGCTGATCGCCATCGCGCACCCGGACTTTCGCGGCCAGCTGCGTGATGAGGCCCGGCGCATGAAGTTGCTGTGACAACGAAGCAGCGCCGGCATTGAACCGGCGCTGTTTGGAAAAATGGTTCAGGCGCGCTGGCCGCGAACGGGGCCGGAATCATCCGGTGCCCGGTTGCGGCCACGCATCAGCAACCCTTGGGATTTTTTCCCGGATCAGGCCAGGTCGTAACGGTCCAGGTTCATCACCTTGGTCCAGGCCGCCACAAAGTCATGCACGAACGCCTGCTGCGAATCGCTGCAGGCATAGACTTCCGCCAGTGCCCGGAGCTGGGCGTTGGAACCAAAGACCAGATCCACCACCGTGCCGGTCCACTTGATCTCGCCCGAGGTCCGGTCACGCCCTTCCAGCACGTCTTCCGAAGCTGCCGACTTTTGCCATTGGGTGCGCATGTCCAGCAGGTTCACGAAAAAGTCGTTGGTCAGCGTTTCGGCTTGCCGGGTGAACACACCGTGCTGGGCTTGCCCGACGTTGGCATTCAGCGCACGCATGCCACCGATCAGTACCGTCATCTCTGGCGCCGTCAAGGTCATCAGGTTGGCACGGTCGATCAGCATTTCAGCGGCTGTGCGTGAGTGGTTCTTCTTGATGAAGTTGCGAAAGCCATCGGCAGAAGGTTCCAGCACGGCGAACGAGTCCACGTCGGTCTGCTCTTGCGACGCATCGGTTCGCCCTGCGGTGAACGGAACCGTCACGTCGTGACCGGCCTTTTTGGCAGCGGCTTCAACCGCTGCGCAGCCGCCCAAAACAATCATGTCAGCGATGGACACTTTCTTGTTCCCCGACTGCGTGCCGTTGAAGTCCCGCTGGATGCCTTCCAGCGTCTGCAGCACCAGTTTGAGTTGCTCCGGCTGGTTCGCTTCCCAGTCTTTTTGCGGTGCCAGGCGAATACGCGCGCCGTTGGCCCCGCCGCGCTTGTCGCTGCCGCGAAAGGTTGCCGCCGATGCCCAGGCCGTCGAGACCAGTTGCGGGATGGACAGTCCGGAGGCAATCACCGTCGCCTTGAGCGCCGCGACGTCGTCCGCACTGACCAGTTCGTGATCGACAGCAGGCACCGGGTCTTGCCACAGCTCCTCGCCTTTTGGAACCAAGGGGCCCAGGTAGCGGGCGATCGGTCCCATGTCGCGGTGCGTCAGCTTGTACCAGGCCTTGGCATAAGCGTCGGCGAACTCTTGCGGGTTCTGGTGGAAATGCCGGGAAATTTTTTCGTAGGCCGGGTCCATCCGCAGCGACAGATCGGTCGTCGCCATGAAGGGTGCATGGCGCTTCGACGGGTCGTGGGCATCAGGCACGGTGCCCGCGCCAGCGCCATTCTTGGGCGTCCACTGGTGCGCACCGGCAGGGCTCTTGGTCAATTCCCACTCGTAGCCGAACAGCGCGTCGAAATAGCCGTTGTCCCACGTGATGGGGCTGGCCGTCCAGGCGCCTTCCAGCCCGCTGGAAATCGTGTCGACGCCCTTGCCGCTGCCCATGCGGCTGGTCCAGCCGAAGCCTTGCTCTTCAATGCTGGCGCCTTCGGGTTCCGTGCCCTTGAAGTCTTCAGACGCTGCGCCATGGCATTTGCCAAAGGTGTGTCCGCCCGCGCAGAGCGCAACGGTTTCATAGTCGTTCATCGCCATGCGGGCGAAGGTCTCGCGAATGTCCCGTGCCGCAGCGACCGGGTCGGGGTTGCCGTCCGGTCCTTGCGGGTTCACATAAATCAAGCCCATCTGAACGGCGCCCAGAGGCTGCTCGAGTTCACGATCGCCGGTGTAGCGTTCGTTGCCCAGCCAGGTGTCTTCAGGACCCCAGTAAATATCCTCGCCGGGTTCCCAGACGTCTTCGCGACCGCCGGCAAAACCGTACGTTTTCAAGCCCATCGAATCCATGGCAACCGTGCCCGTCAGGACGATCAGGTCAGCCCAGGAGATCTTGCGGCCGTATTTCTGCTTGATCGGCCACAGCAGGCGGCGCGCCTTGTCCAGGTTCACGTTGTCTGGCCAGCTGTTGAGCGGTGCAAAGCGCTGCGTGCCAAAGCCCGAGCCACCGCGGCCGTCGCCGATGCGGTAAGTGCCGGCACTGTGCCAGGACATGCGAACGAAAAACGGACCGTAGTGGCCATAGTCAGCGGGCCACCAGTCCTGGGAATCGGTCATCAAGGCGTGCAGGTCTTTCACCACCGCATGCAAGTCAAGCGACTTGAACTCTTCAGCGTAGTTGAACGCCTTGCCCATGGGATTTGACCGCTCGGAATGCTGCTGCAAGATATTCAAACTCAGATGATTGGGCCACCAGTCAGCGTTTGTCCGGGCGCCTGCCACGGGAGATTTGAGCGCTCCGCTAGAAAAAGGGCATTTCATTTCGTTTGTCATAATTCTCACCTTGGTTGTCGAAATTGATTACAAGCTCGACTATAAAGTTATGACATTGATCCATCAATGCAATACTTTTAATCGGTGCGATAGGGTTTTGCCACCCCGGGCTTTAAGGCGCCTGTTGGGCCTGCCAGGATTTGATACGTTTTTAAACGCAATGCCGGCAAGCGCAAAGAGGCGAAACGCCAAACAGAAAGACTGCCTTTTCGCACGGTACAAAGGTCAGTACCGGCTCAAAATTCACCAACTGGTGTTTTTGCCGGTCTGTTCACGCAACAGCCGTTGATCATCCCCACCTTACACGCATTGGCAGACAACGCGACCGGACCCTGCTGGATGACCGGGTGTCCGCAGGGCCACAGTGACCCGGTTGACGTTTGTGTTACAGCGTATGTGTCACCAGCCTGAAATCCGGGTCTTCGGCAAACGGCTTGATGGTGTAGCCCAGGCTTTTCATGAGCTTGAGCATGCCGGGGTTTTGCGCCAGCACCAGGCCCTCGATTTCCGACAAACCCTTTTCGCGTGCCACGTCCATGATGCTGAGCATCAGCCGCGAGCCCAGTCCCTTGCCGTTGAAGTCGTCGGCCACCACCAGCGCAAACTCGCAGCTTGACTGGTCGGGGTTGGTGACGTAGCGTGAAACGCCGACGATGCGTTCGGTTTCCGGCAACTCGCCGTTGGCGCCCGAGCGGCGTTCCTTGAACACCGCGACCAGTGCCATTTCACGGTCGTAGTCGATCAGCGTGAAGCGCGCCAGCATGCTGGGCGGCAACTCGACCATGGACGAGATGAAGCGGAAATAACGGCTTTCCTGCGACAGGTGCGACATCATTTCCTGCAGCATGTCGGCATCGTCCGGATGGATGGGGCGCACGGTGTATTCACCGCCGCCGCGCAGCGGCCAGACCTGTTCGTAGCGTGCCGGGTACGGCAGGATGGACAGATGGTTATAGGTGTTGGCCCGGCCGCTGATGGCCTGCGGCGCGTTGTCGATGGCGATGCGCGCATCGACCGCGACGGCGCCGGATTCGTCGACGATGATCGGGTTGATGTCCATCTCGCGCAGCTGGGGCAGCTCGCAGACCATTTCCGAGACGCGCAGCAAAATCTGCTCCAGCGCGTTCATGTCCGCCGGCGTGGCGCCGCGCCAGGCACCCAGCGTTTCGGCCACACGCGAGCGCCCAATCAACTGGCGCGCCAGGAACTGGTTCAGTGGCGGCAATTCCATCGCCCGGTCGTTGATCAGCTCGATCATCGTGCCGCCGGCGCCAAAGGCAATCACCGGGCCGAACGGGTCATCGGTGACCAGTCCGACGCACACCTCGCGACCGCGCTTGGCGCGCGCCATGGTCTGCACTGTGACGCCGTTGATGCGCGCATTGGGCTTCAGGCGCGAAACGGTCTGCATCATCTGGGTGAAGGTGTCGCGCACGCCGGTGGCGTTCAGGATGTTCAGCGCCACGCCCTCGACATCGGATTTGTGGCTGATGTCGGGCGAGTCGATCTTCAGCGCCACCGGAAAGCCCAGCTGCGTGGCGATCATCATCGCTTCGTTGGCGCTGCGCGCCAGGATGGTCTTGGTGACCGGAATGTGGAACGCCGACAGCAGCGTCTTGGACTCCATCTCGGTCAGCACCTTGCGGCGCTCGGCCAGCACGTTTTCGATGATCAGCCGCGCGCCCTCGATGTCGGGCTTGGCCAGCGTGGACAGCGGCGGCGGCGTTTGCTGGAGCAGCTGCTGGTTCTTGTAGAAGGAAGCAATGTTGCCAAACGCGCCGACCGCCGCCTCGGGCGTGCGAAAGGTCGGAATCGATGCTTCATTGAGAATGACCCGCCCCGCCACCACCGACGCATCGCCCATCCAGCACGACAGCAGCGGCTTGCCCATGCTGCGCTTGACCTCGGCCAGCGTACGCGCCACTTCGGCGGCATCGATGCCTTCCTTGGGCGAGAAAATCGCCAGCACGCCGTCGATCTGCCGGTCCCTGCCGGCGGCCTCGATGGCGGCCTTGTAGTGTTCCGGTGTCGCTTCTTCGGACAGGTCGATCAGGTCGCACAGCGACGCCAGTTCGGGCAGCAGCGGCTTGAGCGTGCTGGCCGATTCAGGCGACAGCTTGCCCAGCTCCAGATGGATTTCATTCACCCAGTCGGCGGCCAGCACGCCGGGGCCGCCGCCATTGGTCACAATGGCCAGCCGGTTGCCCACCGGGCGGTAACGCGAGGCCAGGCACTTGGCGGCTGAAAACAGCTCGACAAACGAGCGCACGCGCACCGCGCCGGCGCGGCGCAGTGCGGCATCGAACACATCGTCGCTGCCGACGATGGTGCCGCTGTGGGTTTGCGCGGCTTCGTTGCCGGCCGGCCGGCGCCCGGCCTTGAGCACCACCACCGGCTTGGCATTGGCCGCCGAGCGCAGTGCGCTCATGAAGCGGCGGGCGCTGGAAATGCCTTCGAGGTAAATGACGATGCTCTGGGTGTGCCGGTCGTTGGCCAGGAAATCGAGCACCTGGGCAATGTCCACCGAGGTGTTCGGCCCGAGCGACACCACTGACGAAAATCCGACGCCGTTCTTCGTGGCCCAGTCAAGGATGGACGACGTCAGCGCGCCGGATTGCGACACCAGCGCCAGCGAACCCGGCCTGGCCATGGGCCCGGCGGCGCTGGCGTTGAGCAGGAGGTGCGGGCGCTGCAGGCCCAGGCCGTTGGGCCCCATCAGGAAAACCCCTTCGCGGCGCGCAATCTTCTTGAGTCTGGCCGCGCCGTCGGCATTGATGCCGCTGGTGATCACCAGCGCCGCGCGGCAGGTCATGCGTCCGGCTATCTCCAGCGCAGCTTCGACTTCATCGGGCGGCAGCGCAATGATGGCCAGGTCGGCACCGGTTTGCGCCAGGTCCGCCAGCGTGCCGGTGGTGTGGATGTCCAGAAACTGCAGGGTGCCGGTGTACTTCTGCGCGCGCAGGGCCTGGTGCAGCACCTTGGCGCGCGAGGTCAGGCTGTCCGGATCATCGACCTGACCGGCAAACACAACAATGGACTGCGGGGCGAAAAGCGGGGTCAGGTAGTGTTTGTCCATCAGGGGGCTTTCATTGTGTTGTTGTCAAATTCGATGGGCCGTGGCCTGCCCTGCGCCGCCACCGGCAAATTCGGTCAGTCGGCGCCAATCAGCACCTTGACATGCGCCGCCACGCTGCGCGCCAGCGGACTCAATACATAGCCGCCTTCCAGGCAGGAAATGACCCGCCCCTGGCAATGCTGCCCGGCCACTTTCACGATCTGCCGGGTCACCCATTCGTAGTCGGCCTCTACCAGCCCCAGGTTGCCCATGTCGTCTTCGCGATGGCCGTCAAAGCCGGCGGAAACATAGATCAGTTCGGGCTTGAAGGCTTCCAGGGCAGGCAGCCAATGGGTGGTGACGGTTTCGCGGAACCTGTCGCTGCCCGAGCGCGACGGCAAGCCGACGTTGACCATGTTCGGCCCGGTGGCGTTTTCGCCGGTGAAGGGGTAGATGCCCTGCTCGAAGATCGAGCACATCAGCACCCGTTCGTCGCCGCGAAAGATGTCTTCGCTGCCGTTGCCATGGTGCACGTCGAAGTCGATCAGCGCCACGCGCTGCAGGCCGTGCTGCGTGAGGGCATGGCGGATGCCGACGGCCACGTTGTTGAAAAAGCAAAAACCCATGGCGGCGTCGCGCTGCGCATGGTGGCCGGGCGGGCGCACGCAGCAAAAGGCGCTGGGCGCCTCGCCCGTCAGCACCAGATCAGTGGCCAGCACCGCAGCGCCGGCGGCGCGCAGGGCGGCCGTGACGGTGAACGGGTTCATGTCGGTGTCGGGATCGACCTTGTGGTAACCCTCGGTCGGCGAGGCGGCCATGAGTTCGCTGACATAGCGCGACGAATGGGCATGCGACAGCTGCTCCTTGGTTGCCAGCGGTGCGTCGTAGGGGTGCATGTAGTCGAGCAGGCCCTTGACCAGCAGCATGTCATTGATGGCGCCCAGGCGCTCTGGGCATTCGGGGTGATGCGCGCCCATTTCGTGGCGGGCGCAATCGGCATGGGTGATGTAGGCGGGCAGCATGGGTTTGTCTCCTTGTGGGTTCGCGCGGGCGACTTCGGCCGGATGCGTTTGTCACTCTAGTCTGGCTCTTTTTCTTCCGTATTGATGTCAGGCAAGGCTTGCAGTTTCACGCAATACACTGCGCGGCGCTGACAAGGTCAAGGCACATGCAAAAACGCCCCGAGCCCCATGGATCGGGCGCGGGGCGCTGTCAATAACGGGTGTTCAGGGGCGCCAAGCGCCGCCCTTTACATCCGCTCGAAAATCGCCGCAATGCCCTGGCCGCCGCCGATGCACATCGTCACCAGCGCGTAGCGGCCCTGAATGCGCTGCAGTTCGTGCAGCGCCTTGACGGTGATCAGCGCGCCGGTTGCGCCAATCGGGTGGCCCAGCGAGATGCCCGAGCCGTTCGGGTTGACTTTGGCCGGGTCCAGGCCCAGGTCGCGCGTGACGGCGCAGGCCTGCGCGGCAAACGCCTCGTTGGCCTCGATCACGTCCATGTCAGCCACTGTGAGGCCGGCTTTCTTCAGCGCCAGTTGCGTGGCGCTGACCGGGCCGATGCCCATGTATTTCGGATCGACGCCGGTGTGCGCGTAGGCCACCAGACGGCCCAGCGCCTTCAGGCCACGCGCCTTGGCCACGCCGGCTTCCATCAGCACCACGGCGGCGGCGGCATCGTTGATACCCGACGCGTTGCCGGCGGTGACGGTGCCGTTTTCCTTGAGGAACACGGGTTTGAGCTTGGCCATGTCGGCCATGGAACAGTTGGGGCGGTAATGCTCGTCAGTGTCATAGGCGACTTCGCCCTTGCGGCTTTTCAGCATGACCGGGACGATCTGCTCCTTGAAGTAGCCGGCCTCAATGGCTTTTTGGGCGCGGTTGTGGCTTTGCACGGCCAGCGCGTCCTGCTCTTCGCGGGTGATGCCCCACTTGGCGGCGATGTTCTCGGCCGTCACGCCCATGTGGATGGTGTGGAACGGGTCGTGCAGCGCGCCGACGACCATGTCGATCAGCTTGGTGTCGCCCAGGCGTGCGCCAAAGCGCGTGGCCAGGCTGGCGTAGGGCGCGCGGCTCATGTTCTCGGCGCCGCCGCCAATCGCAATGTCGGCGTCGCCCAGCATGATCGACTGGCTGGCCGAGATGATGGCTTGCAGGCCCGAGCCGCACAGGCGGTTGACGTTGAACGCTGGCGTGCCTTCAGCGCAGCCGCCGTTGATGGCCGCCACGCGTGACAGGTACATGTCCTTAGGTTCGGTGTTGACGACATGGCCAAACACCACATGGCCGACATCCTTGCCTTCAACGCCGGCACGCGCCAGCGACTCGCGCACCACCAGCGCGGCCAGTTCGGTAGGCGGCGTGTCTTTCAGGCTGCCGCCAAACGTTCCAATGGCGGTGCGTACACCGCTGACAACTACAACTTCACGGGTCATGAATATCTCCTGGATTTAAAAAAGCCGCTTGAAGTGTGAACCGGTTTGGCTACGTCCGGCTGACACGGGAACTGGAAAATATCAGTATGGCATTGATGGCGAATACGGCCGAAGCATTCTCTTGATCTGTATCAGTTATAGATAAAAAATGGCTTTTGCGCAACTCCCGCCTGTAAACACTGCTATCAAAAAAATCAAGCTGTTGACGCTGACAAGTCAGGCGGCCAGGCGCTGCGCGGCGAACAGCACTTGGTCAATCACGGCCTGCACGCTCTTGCGGTGGCTGTCATTGACCAGTTCGCCCTGCGCATCGAATGCATCACCCGCTTTGCCCAGAGCAAAGGTCTTGGGCGCCACCCAGCATTGCGAGTTGAACAGCAGCGGCACCAGGTGGCTTTGCGAGCGCAGGCCGCCCAGCGCGCCGGGTGACGCACTGAGCACGCCGACCACCTTGCCGGTGAACGACCTGAAGCCGTCGCTCCATTGCGCATCGCCCTTCACCGGGCTGGTCACCCAGTCAATGGTGTTCTTCAGCAGCGCCGTGTAACTGCCGTTGTACTCGGGCGAGCAGACGATCCAGGCCGGGTGGTCATACATCATTTGCTTGAGTTTCATCACGTCAGGTGGCGTGCCGCGCGCTTCCAGGTCGGCGTTGTACATCGGAATGTCGAAGTCCACCAGTTCGATGTGCGTGACCTCGGCGCCGCTGGCCTGCGCCAGAGTGGCCGCCACGCGGGCGAGCTTGCGGTTGAAAGAATCGATGCGGGTGCTGCCGGCAAATACCAGCAGCTTGGGACGGGAAATGGATGGGTTCATGGCCTGATTTCATCACAGCTGGCGGGAAAACCCCCGAAAAGCACTGCGCAGGGCCAAAGCCCATAAAATGTACAAAACTATTATTTTGTACAAATGAGCCATGCACACCATTTCCCTGAGTGAATTCCGCGCCAATGCCTCGGCCATGATCGACCGGGTCGAGCAAGGCGAAACCGTGCGCATCTTGCGGCATGGCAAACCGGTGGCCGAACTGGTGGGTATCAAGCCCGACCCGTCTGGCCTCGTGCCCAGCTACCAGCGTCCGTTCAAACCCTTGCTGGAATTGCCGCCCGGCTATTCGGCGGTCAAGGCACTGCTTGATGAGCGCGACAGCGCACCGTGGTGAAAACCCCCGTATGAAAATTCTTTTTGACACCTCGGCACTGCTCAAACGCTATTTGCCCGAAAGCGGACGTGATGTGGTGCTGGCGCTGGTTGCGCAAGCCACGTCAGTCGTGGCCGCGCCGCATTGCAAGGTGGAGCTTTATTCGGCGCTGAACCGGGTACGTCGAGAAACCCAGGCGAGCGAAGCGTCTTACCGGGACACATGCGCCGAAGTCGAGAAAAATTTTGCCGAAATGCAGGTCGTTCTCCTGTCCGCCAATGTTGAGCGGTACGCCATTCGCGCTCTCGAAATCAGCAGCATGCGCGGCATGGACGCGCTGCATGTCGGCGCCGCGCTGGCGGCCGGGGTTGATTTGTTTGTGACGGCGGACATTCGCCAGTTCAACGGCGCACAAGCGCTTGGCTTGAACGCTACTTTATTGAAAGATGTGTGATGAGTTCACCCTATATTTACCCGCAGGAATTTGACGTGATCGTGGTCGGTGGCGGCCATGCCGGCACCGAGGCCGCTTTGGCCGCTGCCCGCATGGGCTGCAAGACGCTGCTGTTGACCCACAACATCGAGACGCTCGGCCAGATGAGCTGCAACCCGTCGATTGGCGGCATTGGCAAGGGCCATCTGGTGAAAGAAGTCGATGCCATGGGCGGCGCAATGGCGCTGGCTACCGACGAGGGCGGCATCCAGTTCCGAATCCTGAATTCGAGCAAAGGCCCGGCAGTGCGCGCGACCCGCGCCCAGGCGGACCGCGTTTTGTACAAGGCAGCGATTCGCCGCATGGTCGAGAACCAGCCTAACCTGTGGCTGTTTCAGCAGGCTGTCGATGACCTGATGGTCGAGGGCGACCGCGTCGTCGGTGCGGTGACGCAGGTGGGCATCAAGTTCCGCTCGCGCACCGTGGTGTTGACGGCCGGCACTTTTCTGGATGGAAAGATTCATGTCGGCCTGAGCAACTATGCGGCAGGCCGCGCTGGCGACCCGCCAGCGGTGTCGCTCAGCAGCAGGCTGAAAGAGCTCAAGCTGCCGCAAGGCCGGCTGAAAACCGGCACGCCGCCGCGCATCGACGGCCGCTCGATCGACTTCAGCAAGTGCGGCGTGCAGCCGGGCGATGGCATGCCGGGGGGCACACCAGGGCCGGTGCCAGTGTTCAGCTTCATGGGCGGCAACATACCGCATCCAAAGCAGATGCCCTGCTGGATCACCTACACCAATGAGCGCACGCACGACATCATCCGTTCCGGCTTTGACCGCAGTCCGATGTTCACCGGCAAGATTGACGGCGTGGGACCGCGCTATTGCCCGAGTGTGGAAGACAAGATCAACCGCTTTGCCGGCAAGGACAGCCACCAGATTTTCCTGGAGCCCGAAGGCTTGACGACGCATGAGATTTACCCGAATGGCATCTCGACCAGCCTGCCCTTCGACATCCAGTACGCGCTCGTGCGATCGATGGTTGGCATGGAAAACGCCCACATTTTGCGGCCCGGCTACGCGATTGAATACGATTACTTTGACCCGCGGGCACTGAAAACCAGCTTTGAAACCCGGGCGATTTCCGGCCTGTTTTTTGCCGGCCAGATCAACGGCACCACAGGCTACGAAGAAGCCGCTGCGCAAGGCATGTTCGCCGGCATCAATGCCGCATTGCAATGCCAGGGCAAGGAAGCATGGCTGCCCAAGCGCGACGAAGCCTATCTGGGCGTACTGGTGGATGACCTGATCACCAAGGGTGTGACCGAGCCGTACCGCATGTTCACCAGCCGGGCTGAGTTCCGGCTGATGCTGCGCGAGGACAACGCCGACATGCGGCTGACAGAAAAAGGGCGTGAATTGGGCCTGGTCGATGACGCTCGATGGGACGCATTCAACCGCAAACGCGACATTGTTTCACGTGAAACACAGCGCCTGCGCTCACTCTGGATCAATCCGAACAACCTGCCGGCAAGCGAAGCCGAACGTGTTCTGGGCAAGGCGATTGAACGCGAATACAACCTGGCCGACCTGCTGCGCCGCCCTGATGTCAACTACGCCGGACTGATGTCGCTCAGCGATGGCAAATATGCCAACCCGGAAATCCCGACGGGAAACTCCGATGTTTCACGTGAAACATCAACGGTAGATGCTTTGCCGGCAGACCTGGTGAAAAGTGTGATTGAGCAAATTGAAATCACGGCGAAGTACGCCGGTTACATCGACCTGCAAAAAGTGGAGGTAGAGCGCGCTTCGCATTACGAAAATCTCAAGCTCCCCGCTGATCTGGATTATTTGCAGGTGACGGCTTTGAGCTTTGAAGCGCGTCAGACATTGGCCAAGCACCGCCCTGAGACCCTTGGACTGGCGTCCCGCATTCAGGGCGTTACCCCGGCCACCATTTCATTGCTTTTGGTGCACCTTAAAAAGAATCTCTGGAAAAATACAGTTCCGCTCAAGCCCGCTGAACAGGCGGAAGTTTGATGGTGAAGTTGGAATCAGATTTGCGCGCCACTTTATTGGCAGGACTTGCAGCATTGCAACTGGAGTTGAGCGAGCTGCAAATCACTCAGCTCCTGGACTACCAGGCGATGATTGGAAAATGGACGCGAGTCTACAACCTGACATCGGTGCGCGACCCGTCGGAAATGATGACGCACCATTTGCTCGACAGCCTGTCTGTGGTGCCGGCTTTGAAGCGTTACCTGCTGGGTGCTGGGTTGGACCAGGGCAGCCGCCTGCTCGATGTGGGTTCGGGTGCAGGCTTGCCGGGCGTGGTGATTGCGATTTGCTGCCCGACTGTGAACGTTACTTGCGTGGACACCGTGGCCAAAAAAGCGGCGTTCATCAAGCAGGCAGCGCTTGCCTTGAAGCTGCCGAACCTTACGGGCTTGCATGCGCGCGTCGAAAACCTGACCCAGCCTTTCGACCTGATCTGTTCGCGGGCGTTTGCGTCGCTGGTTGATTTCACGAGTTGGTCAGTGAATGCGCTGGCGCCGCAGGGTGTGTGGATTGCCATGAAAGGCAAGCATCCAGGTGATGAATTGCTGGCATTGCCTGAAAACATTGCAATGTTTCACGTGGAACAATTGAAGGTTCCTGGTCTGGAAGCAGAGCGCTGCCTGCTTTGGCTGCGCCCCGTGTCGTAAACTCAGGGTCTCTACTACTGGAACCTTTCATGCCGGGCTCGTTTGTTGGTGTTGCCGACTATGGCGCTTTTGTTGTTGCCATCCTGGTCTTTCTGGCCATTCCTGGCCCCGGCAATCTGGCTTTGATCACCTCGACCGGCAAGGGTGGAATTCCGGGCGGCATGGGTGCCACTTTTGGCGTGATTGCCGGCGACCAGTTGCTGCTCTGGGCGGCTGTGGCGGGCGTATCAGCCCTCATGTCGGCCTATCCCGCTGCTTTTCATGCTGTTCAATGGTTGGGTGCGTTGTACCTGGCCTGGCTGGGTTTGAGGATGCTCCTGGCCAAACCGGGAGCTGCGCCCATTTTGCAGATCAAGCCGCGCTATTATTTTCGCCAGGCTTTGTTGATCACCCTGCTCAACCCGAAGGCTATCGTGTTTTACCTGGCCTTCTTTCCGCTATTCGTTGACCCGGCGCAGCACCAGGGCCTCAAGACCTTTGGCGTGATGGCTGCCACCATTGCGGCACTGACATTTCTTTATGGCTTGACGGCTGTACTGCTGACCTGGAAGTTGGCAGCACGCATTCGGGCCAATCCAAAAATATCGATGACGCTCGAAAAAGCGGCTGGCATGTTTCTGATTGCCTTTGGCATCAAGCTCGCCCTTTCCCGGTAAACCCGACACTGCAATCTTCGCTTTCCCCAACGGAACGACAACTCAACAAGACGCTATGGCCAAAATATTCTGCATTGCCAACCAAAAGGGCGGCGTGGGCAAGACCACCACCACCGTCAACCTGGCCGCCGGCTTGAGCCAGATCGGACAGCGCGTGCTGATGGTCGACCTGGACCCGCAGGGCAATGCCACCATGGGCTCGGGCGTGGACAAGCGCAAGCTGGAAATGACGGTCTACGACGTGCTGCTTGAAGTTGCTTCGATTGTCGATGTGCGCGTTCACAGCGAGAAATGCGGCTATGACGTTCTGGGCGCCAACCGTGAATTGTCCGGCGCAGAGATCGAACTGGTGCCCCTGGAGCGGCGCGAAAAGCGCCTGAAGCAGGCGCTGGCCAAGGTGGACAAGGAATACGATTTCATCCTCATCGACTGCCCGCCGTCGCTGTCGATGCTGACGCTGAACGGGCTGTGCGCGGCGCACGGCGTCATCGTGCCGATGCAGTGCGAATATTTTGCGCTTGAAGGCGTGACCGACCTGGTCAACACCATCAAGCAGGTGCATGCCAACCTGAACAAGGATCTGCAGATCATCGGCCTGCTGCGCGTCATGTTCGACCCGCGCATCACGCTGCAGCAGCAGGTCAGCGAACAGCTCAAGGGTCATTTCGGTGACAAGGTGTTCAACACCGTGATTCCACGCAACGTCCGCCTGGCCGAAGCACCGAGCTATGGCCTGCCCGGCGTGATTTTCGACCCGAACTCCAAGGGTGCGCAGGCCTTTGTGGCCTTTGCCCAGGAGATGGTCGGGCGCATTCTGTAGGCAGCAGGCCGGATTTATTGATTAAAACAACGATTTGCGCATGTCCGGTATATGCAGACAGCTATTAAAAACATAGCAAATCGAAGTTTCCGAGTTTTGTCCGCACTGAATGCCTGAGCGACGCCATGAACCCCTCCAATGTCCTGATTCTTCCCGGCTGGCAAAGCAGCGGCCCGGACCACTGGCAAAGCCGCTGGGAGCGCCTGCATGGCTACACCCGGGTGGAGCAGCACGACTGGATGCGCCCGCTGCGGGGCGACTGGATTGCGCGGCTGGAAGATGTGCTGCTGGCGTGCGATGTCGAGCGGGACGGCCCCGCCGTGCTGGTCGCGCACAGCCTGGGCTGCCAGCATGTGGCCGCCTGGGCCGCGCACAGCCGCAACACCCACCGGGTGAAGGCTGCCCTGCTGGTCGCGCCGCCCGATGTCGAGCGCGACGACGTGCGCACGCTGCTGCCCAGCTGGTCGCCGGTGCCTTTGACAACGCTGCCGTTCAAAACAATGCTGTTCGCCAGCGGCAACGATCCCTTTTGCAGCCCGACGCGCACCCGGCAGTTTGCCTTGGCCTGGGGTGCCGACCTCACTGACGTCGGTGCATGCGGCCACCTGAATGCCGAAAGCGGCTTGGGTGACTGGCCGCAGGCGCATGCGCAGCTGCTCCGGCTGATGGGTGATACTCCCGCCTGAGCGCGACCCGTCCGCACCACCCTTCCTACCGATTAAAAGAAAGACAAGACAACGCCATGGTCACCAAAAAACAAAAAGGCCTGGGTCGCGGGCTTGAAGCGCTGCTTGGCCCCAAGGTCGATGACTCGCCCGAGGCGGCCGATGCCTTGACTGCGGCCAGCAGTCCCGGTTTGCCGGCTTCGCTGCGGCTCGACGACCTGGTGCCGGGCCAGTACCAGCCGCGTACGCGCATGGACGAGGGTGCGCTTTACGAGCTGGCTGAATCCATCAAGGTGCAGGGCATCATGCAGCCGATTTTGGTGCGGCGCCTGAAAAGCGGCGCCAACAGCGGCAAGTACGAGATCATTGCCGGCGAGCGGCGATTCCGCGCGGCGCGTCTGGCCGGGCTCGACAGCCTGCCGGTGCTGATTCGCGACGTGCCTGACGAGTCGGCAGCTGCCATGTCGCTGATTGAAAATATCCAGCGCGAAGACCTCAACCCGCTGGAAGAAGCGCAGGGCCTGCAGCGCCTGGTGAAGGAGTTCGGCATGACGCATGAACTCGCCGCACAAGCCGTGGGCCGCTCGCGCAGCGCCGCGTCCAACCTGCTGCGCCTGCTGAACCTGGCCGATCCGGTGCAGACCATGCTGATGGCCGGCGACCTGGACATGGGCCATGCCAGAGCGCTGCTGGCGCTGGACCGGGCCACGCAGATCACCGCTGCCAACCAGATCAGCGCCCGCAAGTTGTCGGTGCGCGAGGCTGAAAGCCTGGTCAAGAAACTCGGCAGCGAGTTTTCGCTGACACCCAACAAAACCCCGCCTGAAAAAGCGCGCGATACCCTGCGGGTGGAAGAAGAACTGGCCGACCTGCTGATGGCCGCTGTCGATGTGCGCATCAAGAAACAGGTCAAGCGCAACGGCAAGCGGGAAGCGGTGGGCGAGCTGGCCATCCAGTTTTCGTCGCTGGACGAAATCAACGGTCTGATTGAGCGCCTGCGCCGTACTGCTTGAGGCCAGCAGGGGGCGGGAAGATGCATCGGCGCGATGAAAAATGGTTTTCCCGCGCCCGTAACAAAGTTTCATCCGTCAGGTTACTCAGCCATTCCATGGTGGAATAGCAAAAGTTTCACCTCAAACCGACAGCGTCAGGGCGACTGGTTTGGCATGGAGGCTGGCTTTGTTCCTACGAGGTCTGGGGGGTCCGGTAATTTGCAGGCGCTGGCAGCAGCACAGGCATTCCGCCTGACGCCGGTTCTTTTTACCGGGCGCGATTGATATCGCCAGCGACCGCAAGTGTGCTTGCGACCGAGCCCAAGACATGAAAAAAGCGGCATTCCCCTGAAGGAAATGCCGCTTTGACAACTTGTGAAAGTCCTGTTTTGAGGACTTTCAGATGCCGCTGATGGTTAACGGTAGATGTTCTGACCGCCGTTTTGCTTCCATTCGTTTTCGAAGTGCATGGCATCTTCGTCATTGCGGGTTTTCACGCCCATCAGGATGCCGCCGTTTTTCACGCCTTCCTCATATTCCTTGACACGCTCTTCAGGCATGTTCCAGCCAATCAGGGCGCCAATCAGACCACCGCTGGCGGCGCCTGCACCGGCACCGGCTGCTGCAGCAGCCAGAGGGCCTGCAATCACCAGGCCCAGGCCGGGCAGGGCGATGCTGGTGCCGACAGCGGCAATGCCTGCCAGGATGGCGCCGATGGTGCCGCCAATGGCGCCGCCAATGCCGGCGCCTTCAGCCGCCTTGTTGCCCAGCTCTGTTTCCTTGCCCATCGCGCTGTCTTCCGAAAAGTGGCGCTTGCGCGTGTCGTCCGACATCACCAGGTTGACGTCGTCTTTCGAGTAGCCGCGCGTGTGCGCTGCGTTGTAAGCAGCTTCGGCACTCGCGCGGTCGGGAAACAGGCCTGTCACCATGTTGCTCGACCCGGTGGTGGACGTGCTGCTGCTGGCGTAAGGGGTGGAATTGGTGTTCATGTTCGCGTTCATGGGATTCTCCTTTTCAACTAAAAAACAAAAAAACTGGGTCCATCAGTTGCGGTCGGCACGTGCTGGGCGGTTGGTTCCCATGGCGCCGCTGCGTGTCATGCCGCTGCGGCTGTTGCCGTTCATGGCGCCTGAATTTGCAGTGCTGCCATTCGTCGCGGCGGGGGCTGTGGTGGTGTCGTTCATGGCTCCACTGGCGCGCTGCATGGGCGATGGCGCGGTGCGCACCACGGTGGCGGTGTCACTGCGCGGCACGGCTTGCCGGTTGGCTGTTGCCGCTTCCTGTGGTGTCACTCCGACTGTGGCGGGCGCTGATGCGCCTGTTGCCGGCATGGGGGTCTGCGCTGAAACGCTGGCCATTGCAACTGCCATTAACGCTCCGAGGGAAATCAATCTGATTTGACTTTTCATGGTTCTGTCCTTCTGAAAAACTTTGCGGCCAACACGCACAACGTGTTTTCGTTCAGCTTCGAATAAAAGCTGAATTGACTATAAAAATTCAAGTTTCCATTCGGTTTCAGCGGTGACCGTATGGCGCCGTAGGAGGAAGCCGCTAGTTAATCCTTCATGGTTTCCGAGCCTCGGACAATGATTTACCATTTCCGTCCATGAACTCCCGCCCTGTTGATTCACTGCTGAAAACCAGCTTTCCGCTTTGTTTGCGCGCCATGAAAAGTGCGTTGTTTTGCACCAGCCTGGCTGCGTTGCTTGGCTTGGCCCCGCCGTCGTGGGCGGCATCCCTGGCGGATTTTGCGGCTGCGGCTGTCAAGCCCGGGCCACTTCCTGCCGCACAGGATGTGGCCCGCATGGCCACCTGGATTCGCGCCACCGGCAATCATCAGGGGCTGCCTTTTGCCGTCATCGACAAAAAGGCTGCCATGCTGCATGTCTTTGCCGCGTCAGGCCGGCTGCTGGGTTCTTCGCCGGTGCTGCTGGGCCTGGCGGTGGGCGACGATTCGGTGCCGGGCATCGGCACGCGCAAGCTGTCGGACATCCGGCCGGCCGAACGCACCACGCCGGCGGGCCGCTTCATGTCCGAGCCGGGCCGCAACCTGCAGGGCGAGGACATTGTCTGGATCGACTATGACGCGGCCGTCTCGATGCACCGCGTTCGCGCCAGCAACAAGGCCGACCGTCGGCTGCAGCGCCTGGCAACGCCGACGGCGGCCGACAACCGCATCTCCTACGGCTGTGTCAACGTGCCAGCTGCGTTTTACGACGCGCACGTCAAGCCGGTGTTCGGGCTGCAGCCGGGGGTGGTTTACGTGCTGCCTGAGACCCGCCCGTTGGACACCTTGCTGGGTATGGCCGATGGCAGCGCGCTGAAGCCGCACCCTATTTCCGTCGCAACCCACTGATCGCCGCAGCGCATAACCCGCTACGCGGTCAACTCAACCCTCCAGCGTGTTTTTATCGAGTTGCAAGGCCGCAACAGCGCACCCGCCTGAGCGGCAGCTTCGGCATAAGATGAAACCGCATTTTGCTACTGTATCAATAGCTAGTGGTGCAATGCCAGTAGGCGGAAAGAGCTTTTTTTGGCCTTGAAGCCGTTTGTGGCAAACCCGAACGTGCGCTAGGAAACAGACCGCAATATCTTCTCGATGTCGTTGTAATCGGCTGGCTTGACCAGGTGGTGGTCAAAACCGGCATCCTGCGAAAGCTGCCGGTCGGAGTCCTGGCCATAGCCTGTCAAGGCGACCAGCACCACGTTCTTGAGCTCGGCCTGCTGGCGAATCCGCTGTGCCACCTTGTAGCCGTCGAGCCCCGGCAAGCCGATGTCGAGCAGCACGACATCAGGATGGTAGTCAATGGCCGCCTGCACCGCCGCCGGGCCGTCGTAGGCCAGCCGGGTGTCATGACCGGTCATTTCCAGCAGCATGGCCAGGCTCTGGGCGGCGTCGACGTTGTCATCGACCACCAGGATGCGCTGCGGTACTTTTGGGGCCGGCCGGGTGTTGCCATCCTGGGCTGGGGTTGCTGGCGCAAGCACTGTCGGCATGGCCGGCAGCCGAACCACAAACTCGCTGCCCTGGCCCAGCGTGCTGGACACCGTCACCGTGCCGCCATGCAGTTCCACCAGCTGCTTCACCAGGCTCAGGCCAATGCCCAGCCCGCCTTGCGAGCGGTCCAGCGAATGGTCTGCCTGCGTGAACAAATCAAAGATGCGCGGCAGCAGCGCGGGCGCCATGCCCAGGCCGTTGTCACGCACCCGGATCGCCACCAGCGGCTCGGCCGCCTGCCCGCCGCTGGCCGCCGGCTCGGTTTCAACGCTCAGCCAGATGTGTCCGCCATTGGGCGTGTACTTGGCCGCATTGGTGAGCAGGTTCACCAGCACCTGTTCCAGCCGCGCGGCATCGGCATGCACAAACACCGGCGCCTGCGGCAATGAGACGCTGAGCTCATGCCGCTGTTCTGCAATCAGCGGATTGGCCGCCTCTACCGCGCCTTCCACGATGCTGTTCAGGCTGACTGGCTCCAGGCGAAGCCGGACATTGCCGGTGGTGATGCGCGAGACTTCCAGCAGGTCGTCCACCAGATGCTTCAGGTGCTTCAACTGGCGCTCCATGATGCCGCGGCTTTGCTGTTGAAGCGGGTCGGCGTCTGCGGGCAGGCGCAGCAATAGCAACGCATTGGCAAGCGCCGCCAGCGGGTTGCGCAACTCATGGCTGAGCATCGCCAAAAACTCGTCCTTGCGCTGGTGCAGCTCCACCAGCGCCTGTGCCTGTTCGGCGGTCTCGTGCTGCAGACGCGCACGTTCGGTCACGTCGTAGCAGCAGGTGATGGCGCCTGTGATGTCGCCCGCCTTGCCAAGCAGCGGCACCACATGGGCAATGACGGTCATGCTGGGGGCAGTGGGCCGCTCGATCACGAAGGCTTCGTCATAAATCGCTGGAATATTGCCCTTGAGCACTTCGGCCGTGCGGGACTGCAGGGTAGGCGCCCGTGTCTCGTCAGGCAGATGGTCTTGCTGCGGTGCCTGAAAAAATGATTTGTCGCCTTTGCCGTCCTCAGGCTCGGCGCCCCAGAGTTCCAGCGCCGCACGGTTGCATTCCTGCAGCCGACCCGCCGCGTCGGATGAAAAAATGGCAATCGGTCCCCAGTCAAACAAGGCGCGAAAACGTGCCTCGCTCTGGCGCATGGCTTCTTCGTTTTTCACCCGCTCGGAAATGTCCCTGAAAAGGACCGCCACACGCCCACTTTCCGGATTGCCCAGCCGGAAGGCATAGGCATCGAACCAGCGGCCCGCCAGGCCCTTGGCTTCGCTGACAAAACGGTGCGGTTCGCCGGTGAGCGCGACCTTGCCGTAGATTTCAAACCACTGGGCCTCCATGTCGGGCACCAGCTCCAGCATTCGCTTGCCTTTGGCGTCCGACATGCCGGTCTGTTTTTCAAAGGCCCGGTTGACTTCCAGAAAACGGTAGTCGACCGGCGCCTTGCCATCGTCAAAAATGAGTTCGACGATGCAAAAGGCTTCATCAATCGAGTCGAACAGCAAATGGTACTGCCAGGCACTGTGCCGAAGTTCTTTTTCGGCGTGCTGGCGGCCCGCCAGTTCCCGGCGCAGGCAGACAAAAAGCAGCAGCAGCGCCAATGCCCCCAGGGTGCCGCCAAGCAGCATGGCTTGCAGCGTGCGGCGTATGTCTGCAGCGCTTTGCGTGGCATAACTCTTCAGGTTTTCGGCTTCCTCGGCCTTGGTTTCTCCCACCAGCACGCGAAGCTGGTCCATGGTTGTCTTGCCCGCCAATGCCGTGACCGCCTGGCTGGCGGCCAGCAGGCCCTGGGTCTGGCGCACGGCGATGGTTTCCTGGAAGATCGCCATCCTTTGCCCGAGCAGTTGCGTGAGCGTGACAATCCGCTGCTGCTGGCGGGCGTCGCCTGCGGTCAGCAGGCGCAAGCTTTCAAGCCGGGCTGCGAACACGCCCACGGATGCGTTGTAAGGCTCCAGGTACTCGGGCAATCCGGTGATGATGTAACCGCGCTGCCCGGTTTCTGCATCCTTGAGGCTGGACATGAATTCGTCAAGCTGCGAGATGACCGCCAGGCTGTGCCCTTCGCGCTGCCCCCAGGCAGTCGCAGCCTGCAGGCTTTTATAAGCCAATACGCCGACGCCGACCAGGCAAGCCAGCACCAGCACCAGCAAGCCATTGACCCGCCTGCGCTTGCCGGCATCGGGCGGTCCGACGGGACTGTCGCCGTCATGGCTTTGCTGCGCTTTCCGGTGCGCTGCCTGTTCTGCCGTGGTCATGGCCATGTCCTGTCCGCTTGCGAACGCTTGGGCCGCGTGCTGAAGACGGATGGACTGCAAAAGTGAAAGGGAAGGAGTGTCATCAGCCGTAAAAAAAGTAAAGCTGCCAGAAACCGAAGTCATCTTGACAGGTATTCACTCGTTTCACGAAACGCTGTGTGCCGGTAAAAATCCGGCAAAATTTTCTGAAAACGTTTTAGGCCAGGGTTCTATTGCTATATTTTAAATAGCGTATTGCGATGCAGCAGCTGTGCTTCAGCCGACAAACGAGTCGTTATGCGGCAGGCAGATAGCTGTTTTTTTCGGTGAAGAAAAGCCTGCTTTCATATCGATGAAAACACAAAATGCAACATTTAAAATGATAAAAATAATAAATTAATCAAATTTATCGCAATCAACTTGCCTTTACAGCGAAAAAATCTTGCCCGGGTTCATGATGTTTTTCGGGTCCAGCGCACGTTTGATGGTTCGCATCATGTCCACCGCGCCGTCGCCGGTCTCGCTCAGCAAAAAGTCGATCTTGCCCAGGCCAATGCCGTGCTCGCCGGTGCAGGTGCCTTCCAGCCGCAAGGCGCGCGCCACCAGCTTGTGGTTCAGGATTTCGGCGGTTTCACGTTCTTCGGGTTTGTCCGGGTCGATCAGGTAGCCGAAATGGAAATTGCCGTCGCCGACATGGCCGACCAGAAAATAGGGAATGCCGCTGGCGTCGGCTTCAAGCACCGACTCCAGCAGGCAGTCGGCCAGGCGCGAAATCGGCACGCAGGTGTCGGTCGAAATCGCCCGGCAGCCGGGCTTGCTCTGGATGGCGGCAAAGTAGGCGTTGTGCCGCGCCGTCCACAGCCGGGTGCGCTCCTCGGGCGTGCTGGCCCATTCAAAGGCATTGCCGCCCTGGCCGCTGGCGAGTTCCTGCACCAGCTCGGCTGCTCCTTCACGCTGTTCGGCGTGCCGTGGAACTCCATCAGCAGCATGGCTTCCTCGCGCAGGCCGAGCTTGCTGTGGGCGTTCACCATGCGCACGGTGTTGGCGTCGATCAGTTCGACGCGCGCAATCGGCACGCCCAGCTGGATGATCTCGATGGTCGTGCGCACCGCCGCCTCGATGCTGGGAAACGAGCAGATCGCCGCTGAGATGGCTTCGGGCAGCGGGTACAGCCTGACGGTGACTTCGGTGATGACGCCCAGCGTGCCTTCGCTGCCGACCATCAGGCGCGTCAGGTCGTAGCCGGCGGAGGACTTCTTGGCGCGCGTGCCGGTGCGGATGATGCGGCCGTCGGCGGTGACGACTTCGAGCGCCAGCACGTTTTCGCGCATGGTGCCGTAGCGCACGGCGTTGGTGCCGCTGGCGCGCGTTGCGCTCATGCCGCCCAATGTCGCGTCGGCGCCCGGGTCGATGGGAAAGAACAGCCCGGTGCTCTTGATTTCTTCATTCAGCTGCTTGCGCGTCACGCCCGGCTGCACCGTCACCGTCAGGTCTTCGGCATGAATGGCCAGCACCTTGTTCATGCGGCTCACGTCGATGCTGATGCCGCCCTGAACGGCGAGCAAATGGCCTTCGAGCGAGGTGCCGACACCAAAGGGAATCACCGGCACGCTGAACTGGCTGGCCAGCGTCACCGCGTCGGCCACGTCCTGCGTGCTTTCGGCAAACACCACCGCAGCCGGCGGCAGCGAGGTGAACGACGACTCGTCGCGGCCGTGCTGCTCGCGCACCACCAGGGCGGTCGAGCAGCGCTCGGCAAAGCGGGTTTTCAGCGCGTCGATCAGGGCCTGCGGCGTTTCGCGCTGGAGGAATTCGGGCAACAGGTGGGGGGGCAGCGGTGCGTTCATGGGTGTCTCCTGAAGGGGAGGCCCGAGTTTACGACCGGAAGTGTTCTCCACGCTTTTGAGCTGGCCGTGCGCCGGGCCGGCAAGGCCTGGGGCGGGCAAGGCCATCGCCGGCTTGGCCGGGCTGAAGCTTGATAAGCTTGCCGCCTGCCCATCAACCTTTCCAACCCACTGCGCCTTGCGCGCACCTCAATGCCATGGCCAACAGACTTTCACAAATTGCCACCCGCACCGGCGACAACGGCACCACCGGACTGGGCGACAACACCCGCGTTTCCAAGGACAGCCGGCGGGTTCACGCCATGGGCGATGTCGATGAGCTGAACTCGAACATCGGCGTGCTGCTGTGCGAAGACATGCCCGCCGACGTGCGCGACGTGCTGGTCGAGGTGCAGCACCAGCTGTTCAACCTGGGCGGCGAGCTGTCGATTCCGGGCTTCGAGCTGCTCAAGCCCGAAGCCTTGCTGCAGCTGGACGAGGCGCTGGAAACCTACAACGCCCAGTTGCCGCGCCTGGCCGAATTCATCCTGCCCGCCGGCAGCCGCGCTGCGTCGCTGGCCCATGTGTGCCGCACCGTCGCCCGCCGCGCCGAGCGCGGTGTGGTGGCGCTGGGCCAGCAGGACGCGCTGAAAGACACGCCGCGCCAGTACCTGAACCGCCTGAGCGACCTGATGTTCGTGCTGTCGCGCGTGCTCAACCGCATGAACGGCGGCGACGACGTGTACTGGAAAAGCGAACGCATGGCGCGCATGGCGCAGGACGACGCGGCAGGGGCGCCGACCGGGTCCTGAGCAGGGCCATTATTGTGTAATTGCTATTGAAAAAATAGCTGACGGCGCACGACTGGTATGCGCTAGAGGCTAAAAATGCTTGAAAAGAAGCCACTGCTCGGCATCCTCGATGGGCTTTGTATTTCTGTCATTGCGGACTTGATCCGCAATCCATGACCCCGCTGGGGAGGAGGCATGGATCCCGGGTCGAGCCCGGGATGACAGATAAGGGATGACAGAGGCGTTGTACGACAGAGCAGTGGGATGACATTCCCTTCCTCTTTTGTTGGGCGATCACCTGAAAGGCGAGCTGGGGAGTCACAAAACCCCGCAGCCGTCCCCGTGCATGCCGCCCAGCGCCATCAAACCAGATGCAGCGGCTCCTGCAGCGCGCTCACCGGCAGCATGTAGCCGGTTTCAAGGAAGCGCGCATGCCACGACAGCGCTTCTTCGAGCAGGTGCGGCGTGTGCTTGCCCGAGGCGCCCGCGAGCGAGCGCTCGAAGTAGTCGCGCAGGGCGGGGCGGAAATCGGGATGCGCGCATTTTTCGATGATCAGCCGTGCCCGCTGTGTTGGCGACAGGCCGCGCAGGTCGGCCAGGCCTTGCTCGGTCACCATGATTTCCACGTCGTGCTCGGTGTGGTCCACATGCGAGACCATCGGCACGATGCAGGAAATGGCGCCGTTCCTGGCGACCGACGGCGTCATGAAGAACGACAGATAGGCATTGCGCGCAAAGTCGCCCGAGCCGCCAATGCCGTTCATGATGCTTGACCCCATGATGTGCGTCGAGTTGACGTTGCCGTAAATGTCGGCCTCGATCATGGCGTTCATGGCGATCACGCCCAGGCGGCGCACCACCTCGGGGTGGTTGCTGATTTCCTGCGGCCGCAGCACGATGCGCTGGCGGTAGAAGTCGATGTTCTGGTTGAAGTCGGCCAGCGCGTCGGGGCTGAACGACAGCGCCGTGGCCGACGCCATTTTCAGCGTGCCCGAGCGCAGCATGTCCAGCATGCCGTCCTGCAGCACTTCGGTGTAGGCCGTCAGGTTCTTGAACGGGCCGTCGTCCAGGCCGGCCAGCACGGCGTTGGCGATGTTGCCCACCCCCGACTGCAAGGGCAGCAGTTCGGCCGGCAGGTGGCCAAGATTCACCTCCTGCTGCAGGAATTCGATGATATGCGCGGCAATGCGCTTCGAGTTTTCGTCGGGCGCGGCAAAGGCCGAATTGCGGTCGGGCTGGCGCGTCGGCACCACGGCCACCACCTTGCTCAGGTCGCACGTCAGGTAGGCCTCGCCGATGCGCTCGCCCGGCTGGGTCAGCGGAATCGGCTGGCGGTGCGGCGGCAGGCGGGTGCCGTAGTAGATGTCGTGCATGCCTTCCAGGCCGGCGTTTTGCAGGCTGTTGACTTCCAGGATGATCTTGTCGGCCTGGTCCAGCCAGGTCTTGTTGTTGCCCACCGATGACGACGGAATCAGCCGGCCGTCAGGCAGGATGCCAGCAACTTCCACCACCGCCACGTCGAGCTTGCCCAGAAAGCCGAACCAGACGAACTGCGCCACGTTGGACAGGTGCATGTCGGTGTACTGCATGTCGCCGGCGTTGATCTGGCGGCGGCAGGTCGGGTCCGACTGGTAGGGCAGGCGCATGTCGATGCCGTGGACCTTGGCCAGCGCGCCGTCGAGTTCGGGCGCGGTCGAGGCGCCGGTCCACAGGCCGATGCGGAATTCCTCGCCGGCGGCATGCAGCTTTTCGATGCGCCGGGCCAGCGCCTGCGGCACCGACTTGGGGTAGCCCGCGCCGGTGAAGCCGCTCATGCCGACATGGGCGCCCGCCGGAATCAAGGCGGCGGCCTCGTCGGCCGACATGATTTTTGCTCTCAGGACAGGGTTTTGCACACGATCGGCGAAAGACATGGGGAATCACTCCGGGTAAGGCCATGGCGCAGGAACGCGCCGGAACTGCCGGAATTTTATCAGTCGATGCGATTTTGATTAGGGTAAACCCTTTGTTTAGGGCTACGCCATACGCCACAGACGGAATATTTTGGCCAGCGCTGCAGAAGCGACAAATTACTCATTTATTCATAGCTGAAAAGTCTTTCTCAGCCTGCGGCGGCACCGGTTTTTAGCATTATTTCGACGCCAGTACCGCCATCGTGATGCGTGACACGCAGGTCAGCGCGCCGGCGTCGTTGCGCAACTCGATCGCCCAGACCTGCGTGCTGCGGCCGATGTGCACCGGCCGGGCGATGCCGGTGACCCAGCCGCTGGTCGTTCCCTTGAGGTGGTTGGCGTTGATGTCCAGCCCCACCACGCGCTCGCCGGGCGGTGCGCAATACGCTGCGCCGCACGAGCCCAGGGTTTCGGCCAGCACCACCGACACGCCGCCATGCAGCAGGCCGTAGGGCTGGATGGTGCGTGCATCGACTGGCACGCGGGCGCGAATGAAATCGTCGCCGACTTCGAGGAACTCGATGCCCAGGTGGTGGACGGCGGTGCCGGTGTTTGACGCGGTCAGCAATTCAACAGAGATGGGTCGCTTCCAGATGTGCATGGGATGTCCGGGACGGTAAGAAAACCTTGACTATACGGCGGGCGCCTACAGCCAATGGGCGGTTTGCCGTGCTGGCTGTCGGGTTTGGGGGCGATACGCTGAACACCATGTCCACCACTACCGCACCCCCCGTGAAAAAGCCGATGACGCGCACGCGCAAATGGCTGATCGGCGGCGCTGTGGCTGCGGGCGCAGTGCTGATGCTGGCCGCGGGAGTCATCAGCCTGGTGCCTTCGGACGCGGAACTGGCGCAGCGGGCAGCGGCCGAACTGGAAACCGCGCTCGGGGTTCCGGTCAGCATCGGCCGGCTGCATTGGCAACTGCTGCCCTTGCCCCGCGTGGTGATTGAAAAGCTGGCCACCGGCCAGCCCCAGCCGGTGCAAATCGACATGATCACCGCCGACCTGAACACGTCGGCGCTGTGGCAACGCCGGCTGCAGGTGGACCGCGCCGTGGTGCAAGGCGCGGTCGTGCCGCAGCTTTCCCTGCGTGGACTGGGCAGCCCGTCTGCCACAGCCAGGCCGGCGTCGTCCATGCCCTTCAGACTGGACGCCTTGCCGCTGGCACGCCTCGAAGTGCGCGCGTTGACCTGGGTGTCGCGTTACGGCAAGCGCCTGGTGTACGAAGGCGAAGCCGATTTCGACGCCGGCTGGCGGCCGCGCACAGCCGGGGTGCGCCGGCCGGACGCCCAAACACCTGCCGAGGCGACTTTGGCGCGCCAGGGTCAGGAAGACCGCTGGGCTGTCAACGCGAGTGTGGGCGGCGGCACGGCAAGTGGCGAACTGCAGTTGCAGCTTGACGACCAGGGCGGGCTGCGACTGAACGGAAAGCTGCAGCCGCGCAACATCGATCTGGTCAGCACATTGCAGGCTTTCGAACGGCGCTCGGTCATTGCCGCAAAGGTATCGGGCGAAACGGTGCTGTCGGCCCAGGGCAGCAGCCCGGGTGAACTGGCGTGGTCCCTGCACACCACGACGAATTTCAGCACCGGCCGCGCCTCATTGCTGCGCTTTGACCTGGACAAGGCGGTTCGCAGTGTGGGCAAGGAGCATGCGGGCAGCACCCCGCTTGACAGCGTCACCGGGCAGTTCGACACGCAAAACACGCCGCAGGGCATGGTCGTCACCTTGAGCCGGCTCCAGGCCCGCTCCGGCGTGCTCAGCGCATCAGGCCGGGCGCAGGTGGCGAAACGGCAGATCAACGCCGAACTGGCGGTGGACCTGGTGGATGGCGTGGTGGGCGTGCCGCTGACCCTCAGTGGTCCGGTGGACAAGGTCCAGGTGTCGGTGCCGGCCAGTGCCCTGGCGGGTGCCGCCGCAGGAACTGCCGTGCTGCCCGGCATTGGCACGGCCATTGGCGCGCGCATCGGCGCGGCCATCGGCCGGATACTGGGCGCGGAGCCGGCGGACAGGCCGCGTCGCCTGGCGCCTGTCGAAAAGTAGTTCCTGCGCTAGCGGGAGCCCGGTGGCAGCCCAGCGACGTCGCCGGCCCTGAAGGGCGTGAAGGGCCTGAAAACGGCATTTTTGGGTGCGTTTCTGCTAAGCTTCACAATTCCTTTCCCTCCTATCCCACGCACGCGACCATGTCACAAGCCCAGAACGCCATCCATCCTACCGCGCTGGAGCACGCGCTGGACCAGAACGAGGCCATTCAGGAAGCCGTCGAACAGTCGGCCGCCGAACTGTGCGTCGTCAATGCGGTGCTGACACAGGAAGTCCCGGCGCACCTGCAAACCGGCGAAGTCGCCCAGGCCATCGAGCGCACCGAGGAACTTGAAAACCGCATCCAGCAGTCGGCTGACGATTTGGCGCAGGTCAACCTGGCGCTGAAGGAGGAAATCAGGCTGCGCGCCGAACTGGAGGATCAACTGGCTTGTGCCCAGGCAGCGCTTGACCAGACGCAGGGCCAATTCAAGGCCAAACACCGTCCGGGCCAGGGCTCGGCTGCCCGCTAGAACGCAACCCGGTTTCACCGGCAAATGCGGCCTGCGGGAACCGTCACAATTTTGCTACGGTATTCATAGCTGTTTGTGCATATCCAGCTTGCGCAAAAGCCTTTTTCAACAGTATAAATGGCGTTATTCGCCGGTGCTGACCCGCGCCAATCCGGAGCCGTCTGCCGGGGCTATTTCCTGCGGTCCAGCAGCGCGTAAAGCAGGATCGCGCCAAAGGTCGCGGTGCCAATGCCGCCCAGCGCAAACTGGCCAAACTTCAGCGTGAAGTCGCCGGTGCCCAGCACCAGCGTGATGGCAGCGACCAGCAGGTTCTTGTTGTCCGAAAAATCGACCTGGTTCACCACCCAGATCCGGGCGCCGGCCACGGCGATCAGGCCGAACACGACGATGCTCACGCCGCCCATCACCGGCAGCGGAATCGCCTGGATCAGTGCGCCGAACTTGGGGCTGAAGCCCAGCAACAGGGCAATCAGCGCCGCAAAGACGAACACCGCCGTCGAGTAGATCCGGGTGGCTGCCATCACGCCGATGTTTTCGGCATAGGTGGTCACACCGGTGCCGCCCGCGCTGCCTGACACCATGGTGGCAATGCCGTCGCCGATGAAGGCGCGGCCCATGTACACGTCCAGGTTCTTGCCGGTCATGGCCGTCACCGCCTTGATGTGGCCCAGGTTTTCGGCCACCAGAATCACCACCACCGGAACGATCAGCAGCATGGCATTGGCGCTGAACACCGGCGCGGCAAAGCCCGGCAGGCCGAACCAGTCGGCATTGGCGATGCCCGACAGGGCGATGGGCTTGCCCAGGCCCATGCCGTTGGTCAGCAGCGCATAGATCAGCGACGACATGATCAGGCCAATCAGGATCAGCAAGCGCTGCAGCATGCCACGCGCCATCACCGCCACCAGCGCCACGCTGACGAAGGTGACCACCTGCATCCACGAATCGAAGTTGCTGGCTGCCATGTTCTTGATCGGGATGCTCGCCAGGTTCAGCCCAATCACCGCCACCACCGCGCCGGTGACGACGGGCGGCATGAGCCGCTCGATCCAGCGCGTGCCCACCAGCTGCACCAGCGCGCCAATGCCCGCATACACCGCGCCGCAGGCGATGATGCCGCCCAGCGCCACGCCGATGTTGGCGTTCGGCCCGTTGCCGGCGTAACCCGTGGCTGCAATCACCACGCCGATGAAGGCAAAGCTCGACCCGAGGTAGCTGGGCACCTTGCCGTTGGTGATGACGAAAAAGATCAGCGTGCCGATGCCGCTCATCAGGATGGCGATGTTCGGGTCAAACCCCATCAGCAGCGGCGCCAGCACGGTCGAGCCGAACATGGCAATGACGTGCTGCACGCCCATCAGCGCCGTCTGCGGCCAGGGCAGCCGTTCGTCGGGCCCGATGACGCCGCCTTGCCCCAGCACCGCGCTGCTTTTTTCCGTCCAGTCCAGCATGCCCATTGATTGCTCCCGTTTGTAAGTGGGGCAATGCTAAAGGCAATTTGCCACGCTTCGCGCTACCGGACAAGTGCAGGGCGAAGAAACCGGCGGACGTGCGCCAGCATGCGCGCATTCAAGACGCCAGGTTCAGGCGGTGGAGGGCATGGAAATGCCATGTCGCGTACAAGCCTGCCAACGTCCAGTTGACGCACCCTGAAAGGTTGACAAACGTTGACCTTGCACAGAGTTGCAAAACCATTCAACTGCTACGCTCGCAGGCTATGAAACCTCTCGTCAAATGGGGCGTCGCTGCCTTGCTGGTTCTGGCTGTGGCTGGCGCAGCGCTGTTGGTCAGCCGGCGCGGCACACCCGTGCAGCTGGTGCCTGTGGCGCGTACCGGCATCGTGCAGTCGGTGGTTGCCACCGGACGGCTGAATGCGCCGGCGCGCCTGGACATTGGGGCTGAAGTGACCGCCACGGTGCTGGAAGTGCGCGTGCGCGAAGGCGACCGCGTCAAGGCGGGCGACGTGTTGTTGCGCCTGTCGGATGCCGAAGCCCGCGCGGCATTGCAGCAGGCCAGGGCTTCTCTGCTGGAAGCACGCGGCCGCGCCACCCAGCAGGCCACGGTCGCCGCGCCGGTCGCCAGCCAGGCGGTGGTGCAGGCCGAAGCGGCATTCACCGCCGCCGGGCGCGAACACCAGCGCGCACGCGATCTGGTGGCGCAGGGTTTCTTTTCGCAGCAAAAGCTCGACGACGCCCGGCGCGCGCTGGACACGGCCCAAAGCGCGTTGCAATCGGCGCGGGTGCAGGCACAGGCCAACCAGCCCAACGGCATCGAGCGCACCCTGGCCGCGTCGCGCATCGACCAGGCGCTGGCGGCGGTCGGCGTGGCCGAGGCGCGGCTGGCACGGCTGCGCATCACCAGCCCGGTCGATGCAATCGTGCTGACGCGCAGCGCCGAGCCCGGCTCCATGGCGCAGCCCGGCCATGTATTGCTCACGCTGGCCGCGCAGGGCGGCACCCGCATCGACGCCAATGTCGATGAAAAAAACCTGCGCCTCATCACACTGGGCATGGCCGCCAGGGCGGTGGCCGACGCCTATCCCGGCCAGTCCTTCGACGCGCAGCTCAACTACATTGCCCCGGCCATCGATCCGCAGCGCGGCACGGTCGAAGTGCGTCTGGCCGTGCCGAATGCACCGGCGTTTTTGCGGCCCGACATGACGGTGTCTGTCGAAATGGTCGGCGGCGTGAAACAAGATGCGCTGGTGCTGCCCTCAGGCGCCGTGCGCGACGCCGACCGCGAAGCGCCCTGGGTGCTGGCACTGCAGGACGGCATGGCGGTGCGCCTGCCGGTCAAGCTGGGCCTGCGCGGCATCGGTTCGGTGGAAATCACCGAAGGATTGAAAGAAGGCGACGCGGTCATTGCGCAGACCGAAAAAGCCGTTGCCGGCGACCGCGTGCGGCCCGGCCCGGTGGCCGCGCCGGTCAAGGGCATGGAAACGCCTTCCTTCATTTCACGTTAAGTCGCAAACGTCAACCATGGCCACTGCCCGACACCGCCCCGCCCTGAGTTCCTGGACCCGCTGGATGCCGTTCGAGCTGCTGGTGGCGCTGCGCTTTTTGCGCGAAGGGCGCATGCAAAGCGTGCTGATCCTGGCCGGGGTGACCGGCGGCGTCGCGGTCATCATTTTTTTGACCCAGTTGATCAACCAGCTGCAATCGACCATCATTGACCGCGTATTGGGCTCGCAGGCGCATGTGGTGATTCGCCCGCTGGAAGAAGTCACGCAGCGCGTGCTCGCACCCAGCGCCGACCGCGCCGTGGCCGCCGTGGTGCAGCCGCGCGACCAGCGTTTGCGCTCGGTCGACCAGTGGGAGCGCATGGCCGGCCTGGCCGCCGCCACACCCGGCGTGCTGGCCGTGTCGCCGGTGGTCAGCGGCCCGGCCTTTGCGTCACGCGGCAACAGCAACAAAAGCGTGGCGCTGCTCGGCGTGCAGCCTGACGCCTACCGCCGCGTGGTGAAGATGGACAACTACATGACGCGTGGCCGCTTCGATGTGACCGGCAGCAACACGCTGATCGGCGTTGACCTGGCCAGCGACCTGGGCGTCACCGTCGGCGACAAGCTGCGCGTGACCAGCGCCGGCGGCCGCAGCGAAACGCTGGACATCACCGGCCTCTTTGACATGGGCAACCGCGACTTGAACCGGCGCTGGGTGTTCGTCACCCTGAAGCTGGGGCAGACGCTGCTGGACTTGCCCGGCGGCGTGTCGAACATCGATGTCACGGTGAAAGACCTGTTCGGCGCCAACCAGGTGGCCGATGCCTTGCGCGCCCAGACCGGCCTGACGGTGGACAGCTGGATGCAGACCAATTCAGGGCTTTTGAACGCCTTGTCGAACCAGACGGTGTCCAACAACCTGATCCGCAGCTTTGTCATCATCATCGTGGCGCTCGGCATTTCCAGCGTGCTGGTGGTCAGCGTGGTGCAAAAGCAGCGTGAAATCGGCATCCTGCGGGCCATGGGCACGGGACGGCGGCGCATCATGACGGTGTTCTTGCTGCAGGGCGGGCTGGTCGGGCTGGCCGGCTCGGTGCTGGGGTCGGCCCTGGCCTTCGGCCTGCTGGTGGTGTTTTCGCACGTCTTCAAAAGCCCCGACGGCGGCTCGCTGTTTTCGCCGCAGCTCGACCCGATGCTGGTGCTGCTGGCGTCGGTGGTGGCCTGCGGGGTGGGACTGGCGGCGGCGGCGATTCCGGCCAGAAGTGCAGCGCGGATGGACCCGGTACAGGCGATCCGGGCATGAAAGTGCAAGCTGATGGGGCCTCGCCGACATTCACTGCAACTGCACCATTGGCGTGTTGCCGTTGCACCATTGGCATGTTGCCGTTGCACCATGGGCTACCGGCCTTTGCCGCGCTGCAAAGTGCGACGCCAGCCGGCCTCCGCCTGATGCTGCGCAATACAGCCGCACAGCATGGCTGATGCCTGGACATCAATCCCAGCAAAACACCTACCTCCTGCACCCCATGAAACCCATCGTTGCCGTTTTCATCGCTGCCAGCCTGGGGCTGAACTCGTTTTTCGCTTACCGCCTGTGGTTTGCGCCGGACGCCGTCAACACCTCCCACACCACGCAAGATCTGGTGGTCATGCAAACGCCCGGGGGACTCCTGGAGGTCAGCGCCATCACCGCAGAAGAGCGGTTTGACTCGACGACGGGCCACACTGTTCTTGGCGTTCCGGTTGGCAAGACCGTGGCCCAGATCAGGGTTCCGGCGGTTTATCGTTACCACATCCCCCTGGCCAGAGCTTGGGACTTCCGCATTTCGGGCCGCACGCTCATCGTCGTCGCACCCCCGGTTCGGCCTTCGCTGCCCGTGGCCATCGACACGGGAAAGCTGGCGTCTTTTTCAAGCGGCCTCTGGTCGCCCGTCACCGGAACGGCTGCCATCGAGGCGCTGCAACAGTCCATTACCCTCAGACTCGAAGAGAAAGCGGCGTCGCCACAGCATCTGCTGCTGCAACGCGAATCAGCCCGGCAAACGGTCAGTGAATTTGTCCAGAAGTGGGTCATCGACCAGCCGCGCTGGAAAGGTGCCAAGCCGCCCACGGTGCTTGTTTTCTTTGAAGACGAGCCGCTGGGCCGCAAGGCCATTCCGCTTCTTTCAGAAGCACCCTGATGACGTGCATGGCGCCTTGTCAGGGACTTTGCAACAGCGCAGGAAAGAGATCGATTCGGCGATATTCCTGTCCGGCGCGATCATTGCCTGCGCCACAAGGCACTGGCGCTGAAGTTTTCCAGGGGGCTCGCCGTTGTCAGGCGCCGCGGGTCGGCAGGGCGCTTGGGCGGCAGGTGCGGCACAGCAGGTCGCTGCGCTCGAATGGCCTGTCGTTTCCGGACATGGCCAAGGCCAGTCGGATGACCAGGGAATGGGTGGGCGAGGCATGCAGCTGAAACGGCATGATCGCCATCCAGGCCAGCAAAACCACCGGCACGATGGGTTTGATACGCAAGGTTGATTTCTGGCACATCGCCAGCGCTACCATGCACACGGCGCCGCCTACAGCCCAGCCGGCGAACACCTCGGACCATGAATGCGCGCCCACTTTAACGCGGCTCACGCCCACAATCAGCGCCAGCGCAAAGCCCAGTGCGGCAGGCAGCCGATGGTCGCCGCGCAATGGCGCCGACAGGAAGGTGACCAACAGCAGGGGGTAAATGGCTGCCGCAAACATGGCATGTCCCGAGACACCTGTGAAGTTGACGGCTGCCCATCCAATACCCCAGCCCATGAACGCCACCTTGCTGGCGGTCGTGATGAAGGCAGCGGTCACGATGAGCGCCATCCAGCTCAGCGCCAGCCGGCGGGTGGGCGCTTGCGCAAACAGCACCAGCAGCGTGATGGCCGCTGCCGGAATAAGGATTTGCGCTTCGCCAAGCCGGGTCAGCAGATGCCACATATGAAAAGTTGCCGAGGGGAGGGAAAAGTTCATGCGCCGATTCTAGGGGGATACCCTATCCTTGGCACAAGCCAAGGAAATCAGGCGCATGACGTGGCGTCGTCACAAGTCGGAGTCAGCCTGCAGCCGTTGGTATTTTCGCCAGCGCTTGCCGCTCCTTTTTCATCACCGCAGCGGGGCGTTTGAGCCGGTGCCAGACAGGCCACAGCGCCTGCCAATCCTTGCGGTTCACAATACAAGTCGCATGAACACCCCGTCCCGTCCCATCCTCCGCCTGAGCGACATTCACCGCAGCTACAACGTCGGCACGGACGTTGAAACCGAGGTGCTGCACGGCATCAGCTTGAGCCTGCAGCCTGCCGAGTTCGTCGCGCTCAAGGGGCCGTCGGGTTCGGGCAAGAGCACGCTGCTCAACATCATCGGGCTGCTGGAGCGGCCCACGTCGGGCACGCTGGAAATTGCCGGTCAGCCCACGCTGTCGCTCGACGACGCGGGGCTGACAAAGCTGCGCGGCGCGACCATTGGCTTCGTGTTCCAGTTCCACCACCTGCTGCCGGCCTTTACCGCGCTGGAAAACGTGCTGATGCCGTCGATCATTGCCCACGGCACCGCCACGCTTGAAGCGCAAGCCAATGCGCGCGAACTGCTGGCGCGCGTCGGCCTCAAGGGCGCCGAATACAAGCGGCCCGGCGAGCTGTCGGGCGGCATGCAGCAGCGCGTGGCGATTGCCCGTGCGCTGTCGCTGCGGCCGCGCCTGATCCTGGCCGACGAGCCCACAGGCAACCTCGACACCGTGTCTGCCGACGAGGTGTTCGCCCTGTTGCGCGAGTTCAACCACGACCACGGCAGCGCTTGCCTGATAGTCACGCACGACCCGCGTCTGGCGGCCGGCTGCGACCGGATCGTCGCGCTGGTGGACGGCCGGGTCTTACCCGTTTGAGGCGATTGAAAAAATAGCTGAACCCGACCATCCCGCTTGCGCCAGACCACGGCAAGAGTCTGAAAATACCGTGCTGCGGCTTTTTCAGCGCTCCTGAACTGCGCTGCTCTTTACCGCTGACGAAATACTGCTGCGCAACGAAAAATTTCAAGTAAAAAAAGCTGTTTGCGCATGATAGGCGGGCGCTGGCAGCTAGCATTTTTGACAATCCAGCATGCCAATGAATGCGCTTGTCCATGGTGTGCCAGTGCAGCCAGCTCGGCATTTGCATGCCCCTCAAAAGCGGCTGCGTACGCCGTTTTCGCAGGGTTGGCAAATCCTCAGCCTACAGGGCAAGGGTATGACGACCCACACGCCTGGCGGCGCAACGATAGTTAAATGGTGACTGGCGCTGTTGCCAACACGATTCAAAGGACCGCCATGAACGACTACAACAAGACTTCCTCGCAAATTGCTGACGAGGCCAGTAAAACCGGCCAGAAAGCCGCCGACGCAGCGGGACAGCTGGCCGGCGAAGCAAAAGCCAATGCCACCAGCACGGTGCAGGCTTTGCGCCCTGCCGTCGAGGACGCAAAAACCACGGGCCGCGATGCCTTGAACACCGCCAAGGGTTTGGCGGGAGATGCCAAGGCGATCGCTGGCGACGCCTGGAACACCGCCCGAAGCTATGCCAAGTCGGCAAGCGGCGTGGCAGGTGAAAAGCTTGGCGACTTCAAGTCCAAGGCCTCCGATTTTCAGGAAACCACTGCCCGCCGCATTGCCGATGAGCCTTTGAAGGCGGTAGCCATTGGTGTTGCCGCCGGCGCGCTGCTGGCTGCGCTGCTGATGCGCCGCGGAAAAAACCGCAGGGATTACTGAGCGTGGAACCGATGAAGCCCATGAAGCCAATGGAACCCATGAAGCCGATGGACGGACCTGATTCCAGCTGGTGGCCGAAGGGGCTTTCCAATCCTTCCAGCAGTGGGCGCCAGAACGGCGTGCGCTACGCCTTCTTTCCCGGCCAGCATCGGCTGGTGTTGGAGCAGGGCGGGAAAGTCAAGCAATACGACACTGGCGAGCACCGCATTTCCGGGGTGAGCCAGTCGCAAGCCGGCCAGGGCGCCAGCCTGCGCTTCACCAGCCAGTCTGGCGATGTGGACTTGGAATCGCTCAAGGAAGTGCATTGACACGTCGCCGCTTCGAAAGCGTCGCACGGATTTTGTTTTTTTGACGCTTGCCGGGTGGCATGCGATGGCGCAATCACTGCGTCGGCTGATCCTGCCGCAATTCGGGCACTTGCTGCATTGATGGGTTGAACACTTTCCGGCCTGCGGCGGAACTTACGCCCCTGCCTGCGAAGAAACCCAGCGTTCTGAACCCAAGGGTACGTCTGGCGACAGCAAGGCCTGCCCGACGCTGCTACGCTGGCCGTTCATCATCCGCACGGAGACCCCAGGCATGAACGAGACCCCCACAGCGCCCCCTCAAATTCCGCAAATCCGCCTTTACCAGGACTGGCTGCGCGACCGGCATGGCCTGGTGTTTGAAAGCTACGACGCGCTCTGGCGCTGGTCGACCACCGAGCTGGACGCATTCTGGCAAAGCATCTGGGACTACTTTGATTTGCAGTCGCCCACACCGCACAGCGCGGCATTGGACAAAAACGCGATGCCTGGCGCCTGCTGGTTTCCCGGCGCGCAGGTCAACTATGCGCGGCAGGTGCTGCGCCATGTCGATGCGGCCCATGCTGCCGGTTTGCCGGCCGTCATCAGCAGCAACGAAAAAAGCCAGCGGCGCGAACTGAGCTGGCCCGAGCTGCGCCGCCAGGTGGCGTCGCTGGCGCTGCACCTGCAGGCGCAGGGCGTGCAGCCTGGCGACCGGGTGGCGGCGTATCTGCCGAACATTCCTGAAACCCTGGTGGCGTTCCTGGCGACGGTCAGCATCGGCGGCGTGTGGAGCGTGTGCGCGCCTGACATGGGCACGCACGCAGTGCTCGACCGCTTCCGGCAAATCGCGCCCACGGTGCTGATTGCCTGCGACGGCGTGACGCACGGCGGGCGTGACCATGACCGCCTGGGCGTGCTGGCCGAGCTGCGCCAGGCGCTGCCCAGCGTGCGCCACACATTGCTGCTGGGCAACCTGGATGCTATGGTTTCAGTAGCTGGTTGTGCAGGCTGGACAAGCGCTACAGCCCGAAATGACGATGAAACCGATGCGTTCGAGCCGCTCTGGCTGGGGTTTGACCATCCGCTGTGGATCGTGTATTCCAGCGGCACCACCGGCCTGCCGAAACCCATTGTTCACGGCCATGGCGGCATGGTGCTGGTGCAGATGCAGCTTGGCACACTGCACAACGACGTCGGCTGCAGTTACCAGTCCAATTCCTTTGGCGAGCGCTACCACTGGTACAGCTCGACCGGCTGGGTGATGTGGAACGCACAACTGGCCGGGTTGCTGGGCGGCACGACCTGCGTGATCTTCGACGGCAACCCCGGAGGCGCCAAGGACCGGCCCTACTGGACCACGCTCTGGCGCTTCGCGGCCGACACCGGCGTGACCTTTTTTGGCGCGGGCGCGGCGTTTTACGCCAGTTGCATGAAAGCCGGCATCACCCCCCCAGCCTGCGGCGACCTGCGCCGCATCCGGGCGCTGGGCTCGACCGGCTCGCCCTTGAGCGCCGAGGTTCAGCAATGGGGTTCGTCCTTCATGGCCGTTGCCGGCGTGGACGACATCTGGTGGTGCAACATCTCGGGCGGCACCGACTTTGCCGGCGCTTTCATCGGCGGCAACCGCGAACTGCCCCAGACACCCGGAAAAATGCAGTGCCGCATGCTCGGCGCGTGCGTCGAGGCCTGGAACGACAACGGCCAGCCGGTCATCGGCGAGGTCGGTGAACTGGTCTGCACCCAGCCAATTCCGTCCATGCCGCTGTACCTCTGGGGCGACGACAGCGGCGCGCGCCTGCTGGCCAGCTACTTCGACATGTACCCGCCGGGCCACGGCCGCCAGCCCGGCGGCGGCGATGCGGGGCCGGAAATGGGCGCGGTCTGGCGCCATGGCGACTGGCTGAAGATCGACCCTGGTGTCGAGGGCGGCTGCGTGATCTACGGCCGCTCGGACGCGACCATCAACCGCCACGGCCTGCGCATGGGCACCAGCGAGCTGTACAGCGCCATCGAGGCGCTGCCCGAAGTGCTCGACTCGCTGGTGGTGGACCTGGAATACCTGGGCCGCCCCAGCTACATGCCGCTGTTCGTGGTGCTGGGGGGCGGCGCGGTGCTCGACGACGCCATGCGGGCCCGGCTGAACCACGCCGTCAGGACCGCGCTGAGCCCGCGCTTCGTGCCCGACGACATCTTTCAGGTGGCTGAAGTCCCGCGCACCTTGTCGGGCAAGAAGCAGGAGTTGCCCATCAAAAAGCTGCTGCTCGGCCAGCCGCTGGAAAAAGTGCTGAACCGCGACGCGATGGCCAACCCGCACTGCCTGGACTGGTATGTCGGTTTTGCGCAGCAGCGGCTCGCGCAGCCTGGCTGAAGCGCTGTCGCCTCAACGCGGCGCTGGCTGCCCGGCGACAACGCCGCGCAGGAATTCGGCCAGCCCGGGGTCGATCTCCAGCCGGGCCGCCAGCACGCTGGCCTGATGCAAATCGCGGGCGCTGCCTATGTCGGTCTGAAGCTGGATGGCCTGCGGCAGCCAGCGTTTGATTTGCCGTCTGGACAGCAGCGGCTGCAGCGCCTCAATGGCGTAGCGCAGCCGTTTGGCCAGAAGGCGGGCGCGGTGCAGGCTTTCCGGGTGGTCGCTGTCGGCCAGCGCACGCTCCAGTTTGCGGTGCAGCCGCCGGATGCGCTGGCGGGCCCATCGGCGCAGGGGCCGCTTGGACGTGTCAGTGTCATGATCGGCCGGCCCTTGTTGCTTTGGCAGGTTTTCCAGCCATTGCGTGATGGCCAGCAGCGCAGCACCCACCGCCGGCACCTCAAGCGCCTGCGCAATCGATTGGCGTTGCAGCCCGGCGGCATTCGACAGGATTTGCAACATCGCCTGCCATTTTTCTGCCCGCTGCACATTGCCTGCGCAGTAGGCGTCTGCCAGCGCCGGCAGGGTGTCGATTCGGGCCACGTCGATGTCGCGCAGTTCGCCAATGAAGGCCAGCAGCGGCGCCAGCAACTGCCAGTCGGGCAATTGCCCGGTCGCCAGCCCGGGTTTGAAAAGCCGAACGGCGCTTTTGAAGCGCCGCCAGCCGACGCGCGCCTGGTGCAGCACTTCCGGATCGTCGGTCTGTCCCAGCAGGTTGAGGTTGCTGGTGAACTGGCAAAACATTTCACGCAGCACGCTTTGCGCCGCCAGTGGCAGTGTCATGCCCTCGGCCAGCACCGGCGACCGGGCGCGCAGCGGCTGCATCAGGCGGTCCTGCAGCAGCGCGTAGCCGCGCTCGCCCTTGCTGACGTTCAGCGGCAGCACCGCCACGCTGCGGGCAATCTGCTGCGCGACCTCGAACAGCGCCGACGGCTCTCCGGCCACGAGTTCGAGTTCCAGCTCGCACAGCGGCGCGCACTGGTCGCCCGCAACAATCTGGCCGATGTCCAGCGCCACCTCCACCACGCTGCCGCCGCGCCGGCGCACCGACCAGGAGGTGCGTTCGAATGCGGTGACCAGGCAGGGGGAAAGCGCATCAAACCGGCTGCCGTCCGGGTCGAACTCGGGCCAGGGCGTGGCCTCCAGGGCTTCCCGCGACAGCTCGGCGCCGGCCAGCGGCACTTCCCATTCGCCGCGATGGCTCAGGGCCGAGTCGCTGCGGCCGCCCATTTTCAGCGTTTGCCGCCACTGCGGATCGGTGCTGCTGCCCACGCGGCGCAGGCGCAGCGCCACCCGCTCCTCGTACAGGTCGTGCCCGGGTGTGTCGTAGTAGACGTTGTGCAGCGGCTTCCGCGTGGGTTTGCGGCGCGCCAGCAGCGGCGTGCGCGCCAGCCGCCCGGCCAGGCCCTGCGGGTCGGCGGTGGGCAAGGCCAGCTTGAGTTCGATTTCTTCCGGAAGCGGAACAGGGGCAGAGGGTGTCATGGGGTTCCGGCTGCCCGTGCGGCGCAGGCAGGTCTTGCTGATTCTGCCGAAATCGCACGGGACGGGTTGAATGAGTGTGGCTGGGTTTGCATGGCTAAGGCGAGCCCAACACTAGCAAAAAATCCGCTGCCCAGACGTAAGAAATTGGCACCGTTCCAGAAGGCCATCTTTTCATGGAAAAAAGCGCTTGACCTTCCCCCGGTGGGAAGCTTCACGATAGCGCCAGCATGCACTGGTATGCAGCCAGTTTGATCCCTATTCAAGGAGCTTTTCATGAAGAATTTCTGCTTTCACCGAACCCTGGCCTGTGCGCTCAGCGCCATGGCCTTGTCCACTGCAGCCTTCACTGCCCAGGCGCAGCCTGCTGCGCCCATGCCGGCAGCGCATACGGGCATGAACCACGCCACCGATGCCCAGGCTTCTGACGCAACCCGCGCCTTCCAGCAAGGCGGGGAAAAGATGATGAAGGACATGAGCCGCCCTTACAGTGGCGATGCCGACAAGGATTTCGTGGCGCACATGCTTCCGCACCACGAAGGCGCGGTGCACATGGCCGAGGTGCAACTGAAGTACGGCAAGGACCCCGAGCTGCGCAAGATGGCCCGCGACATCATCAAGTCGCAAAAGCAGGAAGTTGCCTTCATGAAAAAGTGGCAGGCCAGGCACGGCGTGAAATAAGCCTGGCCGACAGCGGCTTGCGTGCCGCCGCATCATGTCAATGCGGATGCCGGTGGTGAATGTCCGGGTAATGCGCGTGCGTGTGCGCCAGCGGCGCATGCTGGTGTGGATGCGCATGCGGTGAGGTGCCGTCCCAGGCAAAGTCATGTGCATGCTGGTGGTGCGCGTCGTGCCGGTGCGGGTGGCTGTGCTGAAGCACTTCGTGCGTGTGTTGGTGCGCATGCCGTTCGCTCAGGTGCAGCCAGACGCCCAGCCCCATCAGCGCGGCCGCCGCCCAGAACAGCCCGCCCGGCATGTCGGGCCAGAGGGCCAGCGAAATCATCACACCGAAAAGGGGCGCCACCGAAAAATACGCGCCGGTTCGCGCCGTTCCCAGCGTCCTGAGCGCCACGACAAACAGGCTCAGACTCAGCCCGTAGCCCAGGAAGCCCACCAGTCCTGCAAAGCCCAGTTGCGCCATGCCTGGCAGGGCCGCACCGGCATACAGCGCGATGGCCGTATTGGTCACGCCGGCAAGCAAGCCTTTGAGGCAGGCCACCAGCAGGGCGTCGTTGCTGGACACCCTGCGCGTCAGGTTGTTGTCCAGTGCCCAGCCCAGGCAGGCACCGGCGATCAGCAAGGCGCCAGGCGAAAAGCTGGCGCCGCCCGGTTGCCACGACAGCAGCACGCCGCCGAATGCGATGGCTGCCATGCCCAAGACAACGCGGCGGTCGGCGTTTTCTCGAAAGGCCAGCCAGGCCACAACCGCCGTCAGCACGCCTTCCAGGTTCAGCAGCAGCGACGCCGACGCGGCGCTGGTTTGCGCCAGGCCAAGCATGAAAAGCGCAGGCGCCAGCATGCCGCCGGCCACGATGGCGCCCAGCAGCCAGGGTTGCTCGGCGCGTGAAATATGCAGATGGGTGACGGGCTGGCCGCCATGGCGCTCGCGCAGGCGCCTCAAAATGAGCAGCGCGCCCAGGCCAAAGCCGCTGCCCAGGTAGAGCAGACCGGCCAGCAACAGCGGTGGCATGTTGCCAGCCAGCAGTTTGGCCAGCGGCGTGCTCGCGCCGAACAGCAATGCGGCAAAAAGGGCAGGAAGGGCAGCGCGAAGCGGCATGGCGAAGGTCCGGGAAAAAGAATCAGGTTTCATTGGAACGCATCGCGTGCGCCATGGCCAGTGTTCTGGCCATGGCGCACCAACCATGGCGCCTGCTTTTCAGCCTGGCACGCCAGGTCCGTGGCGCGCATGTGCAGCGAAGTCATGAATCCAGGATAACCAGCTTTTTTCTGCAACCGTGTTGCACGGCGGACGGTATCAGGGAACAGGGTGTTGAAGCGGCAGTGCGGCCACCGATCCGACACCCGAACTTGCTTTTTTTAACCTTGAATTTCTGTGCAATGGGAAAATTTGGCTGCTTCGCGGTTTTAATCGCTGGTTTTCCAAGAATGCAATAAGTGGCCAAAGATGCTTTTTTGAAGCGTCTGCGACAGCATGCGCTCGACCATACCGTCCTGTTCGATTAGCATGCATCGCAGGTAACATTATTAATTTAGTTGAAAAAATCAAATTTTGGCTCAAGAACTAAAAGCAATTTCCAGATTTTTGATGGACGGCGGCACAGCGGGGAAACTGATGCGCCGCCATGACTGGGCCCGCTCGCCGCTTGGTCATCCGGACACGTGGCCGCAAGCGCTCCAGACGGTTGTCAGCCTTATGTTGCGTTCCACAACGCCTGTCTTTGTGGCCTGGGGGCCTGCGCTGTGCCTGCTGTACAACGACGCCTGCCTGGAAATCCTGGGACAAGAACATCTGGCAGCGATGGGCCTGCCCCTGTATGAAGTGTGGACCCAAGCAGACCCCGACATCGCGTGGCGGGTCAATCGGACCCTTGCCGGGGAGGATGCACCTCCGGAGAGCGCACTTTTGGCGCTGCGCCGCAATGGCGTCGACGGGCAGGTGGAAATCGGCTTTTCGCCTGTGCCGGTCGATGGTCCCGACGGCAGGGTAGCCGGGCTGTACTGCGCGTTGGTAGAAACTACCGCCAAGGTCCCCACTGAAAAATCCCGCCGGAGCGAAACCCAGTGGCTCTACAGCATGTTTGAACAGGCGCCCAGCTTCATGGCGGTGGTGCGCGAGCCCGGCCATGTTTATGAGATGGCCAACCATGCTTATCTGCGGCTGGTCGGTCGCGACCAGATCGTCGGCAAGACCTTTGGGGAGATTGGCCACAAAGTGGAGGGCCAGGACTATGCCGCGCTGCTCGATGAGGTGTATGCCACCGGCAAGCCCTTTATCGGGACGCGGATGCCGGTGATTTTTTCGCAGTATGGCAAGAGCCGGCTGGAGCGGCGTTTCGTTGATTTCATTTTTCAGCCCATCACCGGTCCCGACGGGATCATCCGCGGGGTTTTTATCGAGGGCAATGACGTCACCGAACATGCCCGCGCCGACGACAATTTGCTTCAAACGGCCTCCAAGTACCACACCATCGCCAATGCCATACCGCAGATCCTCTGGGGTACGCAGCCGGATGGCTTTCACGACTATTACAACCAGCAATGGTATGACTACACTGGCGTCACGCAGGGCAGCACCGATGGCGAAGAGTGGAAGGAGTTGTTCCATGCCGAAGACCGGCAACTGGCGATGGACAAATGGCGCCACTGTTTGTCCACCGGTGAGTTTTATGAGATTGAATACCGGCTGCGTCACCATTCGGGTCAGTACCGTTGGGTTCTGGGCCGTGCCCGGCCGATGCGCGACGCGCAGGGCATGATCATCCGCTGGATAGGAACCTGCACCGACATTCACGAGCAGAAGCTGGCGCAGCAGGGCTTGCAGCATGCCGACCGGCTCAAGGACGAGTTTCTGGCCATGCTGGCCCATGAGCTCAGGAATCCGCTGGCGCCGATTGCAACCGCCGCAGACCTGCTGTCCCGGGGCACGCTGGATCAAGCCAGCGTATGGCAGCTGAGCGAAGTGATTTCGCGCCAGGCCCGGCACATGACCCGCCTGATCGACGATCTGCTGGACGTCTCCCGCGTCACCCGGGGCAAGGTGACGCTGGACCTGCAACCGGCAGACCTGAAAACCATCGCCAACGAAGCGCTGGAGCAGATCCGCCCCTTGCTGGAGGCCAAGGCGCACCATCTTGAGATCCAGCTGTCACCGGAAAGTACCCAAGTGATGGGTGACAGGCTGCGTCTGGTCCAGGTGTTGGCCAACGTGCTCGGCAACGCCATCCGGTACACGCCCAGCGGCGGCCGGATTGACCTGCAACTGGTGGCGGACGAGGACCACCTGACGTTGCGTGTGCGTGACAACGGCATTGGCATGTCCAGCGAATTGCTCGACGTTGCCTTCGAGCTGTTCACCCAGGGCGAAAGAAGCTCCGACCGCTCCCAGGGGGGGCTGGGCATAGGCCTTGCGTTGGTCCGCAGCCTGATGCAGATGCATGACGGATATGTCAAGGCGCAAAGCGCTGGAATCGGCATGGGCAGCGAAGTGACGATGGTTCTGCCGCGCCTGACGCAACATGACGAAAAGCGTGGGGACGAGCCTGGCGATGGGGCTTACGGCCTTACAGGCAACCCGCTGCGCATTCTGGTGGTCGATGACAACGTCGATGCGGCGCGCATGCTGGGAATGTTCATCGAACTGCTCGGGCATGAAGTTTTCGTGCAGTTCCATCCTGCTGCTGCAATCGAATGCGCGCGCCGGGTGTTGCCGCACCTGTGTCTGCTCGACATTGGCCTGCCGGACATGGATGGCTACACGCTGGCGCGCCAGCTGCGCCTGATTCCCGGCATGCAGACAGCGGTCATGGCGGCTGTCACCGGCTACAGCCAGCCCCGGGACAAGCAGGCCGCCTTTGCGGCGGGCTTCAACTTTCACTTTGCCAAGCCGATCGATTCAGGCCAGCTGCAGGTCTGGCTGGCGCAGGTTGCCGAGCAGGCCTGGTCTCAGGCGCAGCCAGTCATCGCGCACGCATAAAGCAGGTTGTTGCCTGTGCTTTCGCGTCCTGGCGCCTTGCGGGTCAGGCTGCAGTGCGCGGTTTGCGGTTGACCAGCACAATGCCTGCCGCTACCGTGGCCAGCGCCGCCAGCAGGCTGGGCTTGGCCGCTTCGCCCAGCCACAGCGCGCCAAACAGCAGCGCGAACAGCGGCGTGAAAAAAACAAAGGTCGAAATCTGCGTGGCCGGGTAGCGGCCCAGCATCCACATCCAGGCCAGGTAGCTGGCAAAGGCACCAATCACCGTCTGCACGCCGAGCGACACCAGGCCAAAAGTGCTGAAGTGCCAGGTCCAGACTTCGCCCAGTCCCAGCGACAGCGCCGGGAAAGCCACAGCGCTGACGGCCAGCTGATAGAACAGCATCTTTTCCGCCGGCAGCTTCACCAGCCTGGAAGCCCGGATCACCACCGTCGTCAGGCCCCACAGCATGCCGGCCGCCAGGGCCAGCAGGTCGCCGCGAACGGTCGATGCCGCGCCGCCGGAAAAGCCTTCGCGCAGCGCGAACACCACCGCCACAAAAGCGCACAGCAGCCCGACCCACTGCACGCCGCGCAGCTTTTCCGAGTGCGCCCAAAACGGCACCAGCAGCGCGACCCAAAACGGCGAGGTGTACAAAAACACCGTCAGCCGCGACGCCGTGGTGTATTGCAGGCCCAAATAGATACAGGCAAACTCACCGCCAAAAAGGGCGCCTGCCAGCAGCCCGACACGCAGCGAGCCGTCGCGGCTGAACAGCGGAATCCGGCGCCATGCGCACCACAGCCAGAGCAGTGCGGTCGCCCCGACAAAACGCAACGACGCCTGAAAGATGGGCGGTATTTCGGCCAGCGTGGCCTTGATCAATACCTGCTGCAGGCCCCAGAACAGGCAGCAGCCCAGCAGCAGCGAGACCGCCAAAGTGTCGAGATGGGTTTTGCGTTCAGTCATGGGGCGTCCGTGGCACTGGAAAATGCAAAAACGTGGTCGATTTCCGTTTGCCGGCAAGGCCGGCCGAAAGGCGGTGACGCCGGCTTAGAGCGGGTGCTCGGTGTAGAACCTGCCGCCGTGGTACAGCAGTGGCGCAGCGCCGGCTTGGTGGCTGCAGCGCTCGACCTCGCCGACAAAGATCACATGGTCGCCTTCTTCGTAGCGGCTGCGGTTGAAGCATTCGAAGGTGGCGGCCGATCCGGTCAGCAAGGGCGCGCCGCTGGCGCCGTCGGTGAAGGCCACATCCGCCCAGCGGTCCTCATGCCGGCTGGCAAAGCGCTCGGCGAGTTCTTTTTGGCCGGTTGACAGGATGTTGATGGCGTAGTGCGAACCGGTGCTGAACGCGGCCATTGAGCTGGCGCTTTGCGACAGGCTCCAGAGCACCAGCGGTGGAGTAAGGGACACCGAGTTGAAGGAATTGGCGGTCAGGCCGACCAGAACGCCGGCTGGCGTGCGTGCCGTGACGATGGTCACGCCGGTGGCAAACATTGCCAGCGAGGCACGGAATTCCCGGGGCGAAAAGCTCGGGCTGTTCGCTTTGCGAAGTGGGGAGAGTGGCAACATAGAGGGCTAATTTAACTGATGCCACTGGTGAGCACCGGCTTTGGTGCTGGCGCTAAGGGTTTTGGATGCGAGAGTGCGTTGCCTCAACCCCTATATCCCGGTTGACTGCGCTGGGCCTGGAAAGCATTCGATGCGCTTGAATGCTATTAAATGAATAGCTAGAAACACTTGTCTAATATACGGAAAAGCCTATTTTAGTAAAAAACTTTTCATTTTCGCCCCGGCCCCTGAACGGACCGCAACATAACGCGCAGGCAGCATTGCCGCGTGGCATCAACCCTTCACAGCTTCTTGTAAGCGGTGTCCATCTCAGTCGCCTTGCTGGTGTCCTTCTTGCCGTCCTTCACATCCTGAGCGGCCTGCTTGATATGCGGGCTGGGCTGGCCGTTGGTCATGTCCTGCGCCTGGTCACGGTCGCTGGGCAATTCGAGCCGGTCCCCGGCCGCGCTGTCCTTCAGGTCGGGCTGTTTGCCGACCATGGGCGCTTGCGCTTGCGGGTCTTTGGCGGGCATGCCCTTGCCAGCAGCGGGCTGGTCAGGGGAATTGGCCGGTGACGTGTTGGATTTTTGAGTGGTCATTTTTTCACTGTCGCCGACTTTGGACCTTCCGGCTGTCAGCCTGAAAAAGCAGTGCCTGTAGGAAAAGATGACCCTTCAGGCACTTTCAGGCGCTTTAAGGCAAACCGTTACCGTGCGCGGTGCAAAAAAGCTCAGGCTGCAGACAGCCCGGACTCACGGCGGCCGTGTGGGTAGCCGTAAAAGTCGAAAGCCATGGCCGGCGCCTCGCCGCTGATCAGTTCTGCCATGGCTTTGCCCGAGCCCGCGCCGTGCGTCCAGCCCAGCGTGCCGTGCCCGGCATTCACCCACAGCCGGCCAATTTTGGTTTTGCCGATGTAGGGAATGTTGGTCGGCGTCGCCGGGCGCAGGCCGGTCCAGAAGTTTGGCTGTCCGCCTTCTTCTTCCAGTCGCGTGTCGCAGACGCCGGGAAACACGTTTTCTATGCGCTGGGCCAGCATGCGGCACCTGGCCTTGGCCAGCGGCGTGTCGAGCGACAGGTCGTAGCTGCCGACCTCGATGGTTCCGGCCACGCGCAACTCGTTGCCCAGGCGGCTGATGGCGCACTTGACTTCGTCGTCGATGGTGCTGACAAACGGCGCCAGCTCGGGCTTGAGCAGCTTGAAGGTGGCGCTGTAGCCCTTGCCCGGATAGATCGGCAAATCCACGCCGACGCTGCGCAGCAACGGCGCGCTGTAGGAGCCGCAGGCCACCACCACCGCATCGGCCTTCAAATGTGTCAATTTCCCATCTTTTATGCCTTTGGCGCTTGATGGGCGGGCCCGTATAGCGACTGATTCAATAGCATTGCCAACTGCATCCAGTCGCAGCACGTCGTGGCTGTATAAAAAATTAACGCCGCCGTCTGCGCAGCGCCGGGCCAGCGACTGGGTAAACACACGGGCGTCGCCACTTTCGTCGCTGGCGGTGTAGGTGCCGCCGACGATGTGGTCGGCAAACTGGCTCAAGGCCGGCTCGATCTTCAACAACTCGGCGGTGCTCACGACGCGGCGCGCCACGCCGTACTTGCGCATCAGCGCAGCAGCGTCGCCGGCGGTGTCAAACGATTTTTGCTCGGTGTAGTAGTGCGCAATGCCGCGCTCCAGCCGGTGGTAGTCGATGCCGGTGGTCCGCACCACGTCCTTGAGCGCGGCGTGGCTGTAGGCCCCCAGCGCCACCAGCTGCTGCACATTGCGCTCGAAGGCCGCATCGTTGCACTGCGCCAGGAACTGCAGGCCCCAGCGCCATTGCTGCCAGCCTTCGCCAAACGGCATGCGCGGCCGGAACAGCAGCGGCGCATCGTCGCGGAACATCCATTTCAGCGCCTTCAGCGGCGCGTCGCGGTTGGCCCAAGGCTCACAGTAGCTGACGGAAATCTGCGCGGCATTGGCAAAGCTGGTCTCCAGTGCAGCGTCGGGCTGCCGGTCGACCACCGTTACCTCGTGCCCGCGCTGCAGCAAATGCCAGGCAGTGCTTACGCCAATGATGCCTGCGCCCAAAACCACAACTTTCATGCCGTTCCCCTTGTGCAAAGCGCAAGTGTGCAGGAGCTTGGCAGCTTGTAACAGTCAAATTAAACTGTCAGCTAAATCATCAGCGCAACTATTGATACGGCCCAATGAAGTATGAACTTTATTGAATTTTCTCTATCGAAGAAAGATGGAAAAAGAAAATGCAAGAAAGCAGACGCTGGAGCAGCTTCACGAGCGGCGTAAGCAAGTCGTGAGGCTGCACAAAAGGGCAATAGGCATCATGCAAATTGTCTCCATGACGGGTCTGAGCTACCCGGCTGTGCGCAGGTGCATCGATCTCTTTGATGCGGGCGGCTGGCCGGCGATCCGACCGGCCTTGCGAGGGCGCAGCCAGGGTCTTGGGCGCACCCTGAGCCAAGCCCAGGAAGGCAACGTTCAGCGCAGCATCATCGACCAACGCCCTGAGCAGCTCAAGATGGATTTCTTCCTGTGGAGCCGGGCGGCCGTGGGCCAACTCATCGAGCAGGAGTACGGGGTCAAGCTGCAGGTGCGCAGCGTTGGCAAATACCTGGCCCGCTGGGGTTTTACTCCTCAAAAGCCTATCAAGCGCGCCTACGAACAAAACCCTGAAGCGGTGCAAGCCTGGCTCGAAGGGGAGTACCCGGCGATAGAGCAACGTGCCCGTCAGGAGGGCGCTGAAATCCATTGGGGTGACGAGACGGCGCTTGTCAACACGGATGTGCGCGGCAGAAGCTTTGCGCCCGCTGGGAAAACGCCCGTGGCCAGGACCATCGGCGGCACCCGGCAAAAGCTCTCGATGATTGCCACGGTGACCAACCAGGGAAAGACCCGCTGGATGATCATTGACGATGCGTTTGACGCGGACAAGCTCATCGAATTCTTGCAAGCGCTGATCAAGGATGCGGAAAAAAAGGTGTTTTTGATTTTGGACAACTTGCGGGTTCATCACAGCAAAATCGTCAAGGCGTGGGTGGCTGAACATAAGGAGGACATCGAACTGTTCTATTTACCCAGCTACAGCCCGCAACTCAACCCGGAGGAACGCCTGAACGCGGACCTCAAGCAAGAGTTGGGAAAGCGCGTACCGGTGCGCAGCAAAGCCAAATTACGCGATGCTGCCAATGAGCACATGACGTTGCTCGAACGCACGCCTGAGCGAGTTATCGCCTATTTCCAGGATCGGCGTGTTCGCTATGCCGCTTGATACTTCATCGGGCCGGATCAATAATACTGAAAGCCATTTCCCATGAGCACTTTTGACCCGGACGCGCTGGAATGCCTGGCAGCCATTGTGGAGGAAGGCGGCTTTGAACGCGCCGCGCGGCGACTGTCGATCACCCAGTCGGCGGTGTCGCAGCGGCTGCGCGCGCTTGAAGCCCAGGTGGGCACGGTGCTGATCGTGCGCAGCCGGCCGCTCAAGGCGACCTCGGCCGGGCAGCTGCTGCTCAAGCACACCCGCATGCTGCGCCTGCTGCGCGCTGACCTGGAGCGTGACCTGAAGGAACTCGCGCCCAGTTCGCTGCGCGGCGCGCGAGAGGAAGAGCGTATTTCGATTGCCATCAATGCCGACAGCATCGCCACCTGGGCGCTGCCGGCGCTGACCGCTCTGGCGCAGTCAGGGCTGCCAATGGAAATCATCACCGACGACCAGGACTTCACCCATGAATGGCTGCGCCAGGGCCAGGTGCTGGGCTGCGTCACCACGCTCAAACAGGCATTGCGCGGCTGCAAGGTGGTGCCGCTCGGCGCGATGGAATATGTCGCCGTCGCCACGCCGGCGCTGGCGCAGGAGCGGCTCGGCGGCGAGGCGCTGACGGCGCACAACTTTCGCGAGATCGATTTCGTCGCCTTCAACCGCAAGGACGACATGCAAAGCGAGTTTGTCGGCCAGGCTTTCGGTCTTAAACGCGTCATGCTGAACCAGCTGTTCGTGCCTTCCTCCGAAGGCCAGGTGCGCGCCGTGCTGGCCGGCTGGGGCGCCAGCGTGCTGCCGCGCCTGCTGGCGCAACCCCTGCTTGACCAGCACCGGCTGGTGAACCTGGCGCCTTCGTGTGTGCTGCTGATCCAGCTTTACTGGCATTGCTGGAACCTGGAGTCCGAAGTGCTTGATGCGTTGACCAGCGCACTGACGCGGTCGGCTGAAATGGCATTGGCCGGCTGAATCCTGGAGCCTCCGACCCGAAGGCTTTGTGCCCGAAACTGACATTGACACGCTGCTGGTTTCATGGCGGGATAAAACTGAGAGGGCGGTAGTTTGGGTGTGGTGCGTCATCCAGCGTGGCACATCACCGGCACAACACGGCCTGCAGGCACCGCTTCGCTCAGAGCATGCAGGTGATGGACCATCGCCTCGGTATTGGCGTGTGGCATGACCCAAGCCGACGGCGCGCATCCTTTTCTTTGTGGGCCAGCCGGTCAAAGTTCTAGGGTTGCATTTGTTTGGTGAATGCGCTGCTGAGCTAACATTTTCAGAACCTCCCATCAGAACCAATGCGAATGAGGCTCCGGCCGCTGGGCGCGAACAGCTGATACGGGGCTTCTGGAAACTGCTGGTCACCCAGGCAGCTGGGCTGATCGGCGCGGCCACCGGTTGGCGCTAGAGCGCACGCTGGCCAATGCGTTCAATGAAGCCCGGAAAAGCTCCCGCGTGGAATACCCGCATTCGTCCACCGGATCGCTGGCTGCGCGACCGCTCTTTCAGTAATACCGACGAACTCAAGCGCGTTTTGAACCTCGCACTTGACATCATCGACAGCACAATCGAAGCCGTTCACCTCAACCCCGATTCCTCATAAAATTAGGCAGCATCGCTTTCGAACCCTGTACGCACGTCTGCCGACCCTTGGGAAACGCGCAATTCCCTTAAGTTGATGCCTTGCCACGACATCGACAACGCACCAATCCCTGCTACCAAAAGCAGGTTTGCCGCCTCCACCACCAACACCATGGCCAGCGCCTGTTCGTTTGGCACTTCCATCAGGCGCAGCGCGAAGATGCCACCGATGATGAAGCTGCCTGCCACCCGCGCGAAGTGGCCCAGGATGATCAAAAACCCTAAAAAAACCAGGATGAAGACATACTGCGATGGCGCCAGCACCACTCCAAAAGCCAGACCTGCCCATAAAAAGTGGCTTGCTGCCAGTAGCTTGATGCCAAGGCTGGCAAGCATGATGGCAGATCCCCGCCACCTATCATTCGGCCAGACGATGCCGTCGCTGAAAGATATCGCCATACGTGAAACAGGTTGGCTCAAACGAAAAGGCAAACGCTCAATGAGCCGTATTGCCCTGCCTTGTTCCGAGAGCATGCCGCTTTTATAGGCCCATAACGCACACCCCACGAGCACAAAAAACACCAGGCTTCCTGCACCGCTCCAGACCAAGCCGGTCCGGATGTCTCCCGTCGGATCGGCAAACGCAACCGCGAACAAGGCAATGGGCACGAGGCAGGCAAAAATCACACCATCGGTGATACGGTCCAGCGCGACGGTGGCCAGCACGGCTGGAAGTTTCAGTTGGTCACTTCGCGCAATGATCCATGAACGGGCAATCGTTCCAAAACCAAACGGGACAAGGCTGGCGATCAAATAGCCCGCCATCACGGCACCGAACAGCCGCAGGGTGCCGATCAGTTTCAAGGGGCTCAGAATCTGCCGCCACTTCCATGCGCGCACCAGTTGCTCAAGGGCCTGCCCCACTGGAACGAGCGCAAGATAAAAAAGATCAGCGCCAGCCAGCGTGGTCAGAAAGCGGTTGAGATCGAAACCGCGTAATACCCAGACAAGCAACGCCAGACCAAGCAGTGCGCCAGCCCAGGGCAACCAGCGGCGGTAGGTAGGCATCGGGGCTGGGACGGGAATCGTCATTCAAGCGCCTCAATCGCTTCAAGAAAGTCACGATGGATTTTTGGTAACGGTCGCACTCGGACTGCATGAAGAATCAATGTCAAATAGTTCTTTAAGGAGTATGTTGCTCCGTATGAAAGGCTTGACCCGATAGATAACTGCAGGCAGGAGGCTTGTCAAACGTGGTGTGAGCTTGAAGGGGCGCCTATTTTCACTTGGATGTGAACTTCAAGAGGCGGGACGCCAAAAATGAAGTTTACGCCGTCATTAAAGGTTGAATGTTCCCAAGTGCCCTAGTGAACCCGTTGCAACGCCGTGAGAGCACTGCAGCCACGGTTTGAGGCGCCCGTGCCAAGTGACCTTCCAGGCATGGACGGCGCCTTTGGCGCGTACGCCCGCGCTCAGGCTGACGGTCCGTGCAAGAGGTGCACGTCCTGAACAAAGAAGTGGTCGGTCGGATTGCTAATTGCTTATCGGCAATGCATCTTCGTCCAGCATTCGCTGCAATGCGCTGAACCGCCCGGCGTTGCTGTTGTGCCGGCGTCCCACACTCCAGCCAAGGGCTTGCCTCTGGTACGGTGGCTCTGAAAATGCCGGGAAAACTGTTCAGCTGTGCGCCACTGCAAGGGGACGCTGGCACGTTCTATTTCGCCCTAGGCGCTGAAGGTGCCTGAAAAATGATGGGTGCGTGTCAGCCGAGGTCTTTAAAGATTCTAGGGCTTATGCGCTTATAGGCGAATCAAAGTTTGCTATTTTTTAGATAGCAAAATCATACCGGTCAGATCTGGTTTTCATGGCCATTGCCGCCGCCGCAAACCGGTCTGCTGCAATACTAGCGAACCAGCAGCACCGGCACCTTGCAACGTGACAGGACCTGCGTCGCGACCGAACCCATCACCAGATTGGCAATCGAGCCATGACCGTGCGAACCCATCACCAGCAGGTCAAACTTGCCTTCGTCGGCAAAGCTGGCAATGGTTTCACCCACATGCCCCACCTTCCATTCGCGCTTGGCCGCCAGGTTGTGGTGCGACAGGAATTCAGTGATGGGTGCCATGACCTTTTCGGTTTCGTCGGCGTAGTAGCTGTCAACGATTTCCTTGCCGACAGCCGCCCGCGCCCGGGGCGGCAAGGGGGGCTGCACCGTGAGCAGGGTGTATTCATTGCGCGCGCCGAACAGCTCGTCGTGCGTGGTCAGGTAGGCGAGCATTTTCTTGGTGTAGGTGCTGCCGTCAACGGCCAGAAGAATCTTCATGGGGTGTGCTCCTTGGTCAAAACCGTAGTTTAGCCACCGGCACGCCGCTGGTGCGTCAATTCAACACCCCTGTCAGGCTTATAGATGAACCGCAATGCGCAGCGACGGACGAAAGCCTTCCTGCTCGCCCTTGCGCGCATAACCCAGCGGATTGGCCACCACGCGGCAGCCATGCCTGACATAGTCGTTCGGGCAATGCAGGTGACCATGCAGCCAAAGCCTGGCCAGTGGCAGCAACTCGTCCAGCGAATTGCAGAACCCGGCCGACCCCGGCGTCAACCCGTAGCGCGGGTCGGCGCTGAGCAGGCTGGGGGCAAAGTGCGTCACCACCACCGTGGGGCCGTCAAAGGGCAGCGCCAGCGCCTGACGCAGCCAGGCCTGACTTTTCAGGCTCTCTTCGCGCATGGCTTCGGCCAGCATGGGCTGGCCCAGGCGCAGCGCATGGTTCTTCTTGAGGTAGAAATTGGCGGCGCGAAAAGCTTTTTCACGCATCTTGAGCTGCTCCCCCAGGGTGATGCTGTCAGCTGCGTTGCCCTGGCTGCCGGCGGCGGTGGTCAGCGCATCAAAATCGGTCCACAAGGTGCAGCCGACAAAGCGCACGCCCTGCAGTTGCACGCACTCGCGTTCCAGCCAGACGATTCCCAGGCGCTGGCAGGCTTCGCGCAGCCGGGCGTCGGCTTCGCCCCATTCCAGTCCGTCGTATTCATGGTTGCCCGGCACGAACACCACCGGCGTCGGCCAGCCCGCGCCGCCCTGGGCCACCGGCAAGGGCGAAAACCGCGCCAGGCCAAAGTCCTCAATCGCCAGGCGGGTCAGCAGCGAGCCCGCCTGGTAAGAGCCGATATCGCCCGCCAGCACCAGCACGTCGGCGCCTGGCAGCGGCGTTGCTTTGAAGTAGGGGTTGGACTCAAGGTGCAGGTCGGAAAGAAGCTGGATGTTCACACCACCGATTGTGCGGGAAGGCGCGAAAGTCCTTCCTCGCCAGGATTTTTTCTGGCGCACAGACCAGCTTGAATGCGGCCATGCCGTATCGGCATGGCTGAGTAAAGGGCATGGGCTGTACAAACATAGGGAAAACCCTTACTATCGATCCATCACCACTTCCAATACAGAACCGAGTTTCTTATGTTCCGCATTCTTTCCAAAATCGCCGGTTTCATGTCTTCACGCAATGCCGTGGCTGCTGCCGGCGGGGTCGCGCACCAGTTGATGGAGCGCGCCGACGCCGGTGCCGGACGCGACCCGCGCCAGGCACAGGAGCTGCGCCACGCAGCCCGCGCTTTCCTGAGCGTCATTCGCTGAACACCAGCCACCCAATTCAAAGCAGCGGCGGCCTTTTCAAGCCGTAAAAGCCTTTTCAGCTGCCCGCAGAACAGCGCGCCGCAACCAGACATGCGCGCTGAGCCGGTCCGAGCGCCGGTGCCACAGCGAGTCCACATGCACCGGCGACACCGCAAACGGCAAAGGCTGCAGCACCAGTTGCCGGGCAATCCCGGTGACGCGCACGAAATGGCGCGGCAGCACCGTCAACAGGTTGGAGTGGGCCACCACCTGGCCGGCGGTGAAGAACTGGTTCACGGTCAGCACCACCCGACGCTCGCGGCCCAGCGCTGCCAATGATTCGTCGATAAAACCATAGGGCCTGCCGGAAAAGCTCACCAGCATGTGGCGGGCTGCGCAAAAGTCGTCCAGACTCAATCGCCCACCGGCCAGCGGATGGTCTTTACGCATCACGCAGACGTACTCGCCGTCGTACAGCCGCTGGAAAAAAAACGGCATCGTTTCGCCGTTTTGCGCCTTTGCCGTCAGGTCAGGCAATACGGACGGGAAGTGACCCACGGCCAGATCGCACGCCTGCGTCTCCAGCAGCTGCCGGGGGTCGCGCGTGGACAGGGGAACGACCCGCAGGCTGACGCCGGGCGCTTCCTGCTCCAGGGTGTCACTCAAGCCCGGTATCAGCTCGGCGGCGGTGGCGTCTGCCATGGCCAGCACAAAACTGCTGGTCGCCTGGCCAGGCACGAATTCGTCGGGAATCAGCGCCGCCTGCAACTGTCCCAGCGCTTCGCGCACGGCAGGCCAGATCACCAATGCACGTGGCGTCGGCGCCATGCCCTGGCCACTGCGCTGTACCAGCTCGTCGCCCAGCGTTTCGCGCAGCCGGCGCAAGGCGTTGCTGACGGCCGGCTGCGTCAGCGCCAGGTTGCGCGCCGCACGCGTCAGGCTGCGCTCGGCCATGACCTCGTCGAACACCCGCAGCAGGTTCAGGTCGAGCGTGCGGAAGTTGGGTGGCCTGACAGATTGTTGTGATGGCATGGTGACTCACTCATCAATTTTATGAATGAACAACATCACACATATAAAGTTGAATAGTATTAGTAAAAACCCTAATATCTCTTTACCCGCTACCCCTACCCGGAAGCACACCAGAACGAAGGAAACCACCATGACCAGCTTTATCAACACACCCCAACCCGACCATCACCACGGCGCCGACCGGATGGAGGCCCTGATGGATGCCGTGCAACAGGTTCCGCGCGACGTCTCGGGCAAGCGCGGCGCAGCCTTGCTGCTCGGTTCCGCCCTGGCAGCGGCAGTGATCGCAGTGGCTTATGAAGTCATGGACAGCGCAGATGAAAGTCACCTGCTGATGATCTGGATGGGACTGTGGATTGCATTGTTCTCGGCGCTGGCCTTTTTTGCCACCACCTTGCGCGCCGCCGGCCAGCAGGTCAAATGCAGCCTCGACGGGTGGTCGCGCCGTATTGCCGAAGCCCGCGCCGACCAGCGCCTGTGGGCGATCGCCAGGCAGGACAGCCGCGTGATGGCCGACCTGCAGTCGGCGATGTCGCGCAGCGAAGCCGTTGAAGACGTCGTGGCCCCGGCCATGGCAGCCGAGCCTGCCGCGAAGCTGAATGCTTTCATGGCGCAGCCGCACACGCGCTATCACATCTAAGCGATCTCCAAGCGAAACCGACCGGTGCGCGCCTTCAGCGCCCGGACGCAAAAAAGCCACCTGAGCCCGGTGGCTTTTTTGCGTCTGGCCTCTTCAGGGAGGCCAGTGCTTCAAGTCAATGCGGTATCAGGCCGCCAGGCGGCGCTCGATCTCGGCCTTGGTGTCGCCCAGTTCCTTGGGCAGGTGGTAAGCCAGCTGCTTGAACAGCTCGTCATGCAGTTCCAGTTCCTTGAGCCACGCCGCCTTGTCGATGCTGGTGACGGTATTGAACTGCTCGGCGCTGAAGTCCAGGCCGGTCCAGTTCAGGTCTTCGTAGCTCGGGCTGACGCCGGTCACATGGTCTTCGCCCTGGCCTTTGCCTTCGATGCGGTCGATCATCCAGGCCAGCACGCGCATATTCTCGCCATAGCCAGGCCAGACGAACTTGCCGTCGTCTCCCTTGCGGAACCAGTTGGTGGTGTAGATTTTTGGCAGCGTGGCGCCGGAAGCGGCCAGCTTTTCGCCCAGGTCGAGCCAGTGCTGGAAGTAGTCGCTCATGTTGTAGCCCATGAAGGGCAGCATCGCGAACGGGTCGCGCCGCACCACGCCGGCCTGGCCGGTGGCGGCTGCCGTGGTTTCGCTGCCCATGGTCGCTGCCATGTACACGCCTTCAACCCAGTTGCGTGCCTCAGTCACCAGGGGCACGGTGGTCGAGCGGCGGCCGCCGAAGATGAAGGCGTCAATCGCCACGCCTTTTGGGTCGTCCCAAGCGGGGTCGAGGGCCGGATTATTGGTGGCGGCAACGGTAAAGCGTGAATTCGGATGTGCGGCTTTGGCGCCTGTTTCCTTGGCGATTTGCGGCGTCCAGTCCTTGCCCTGCCAGTCGATGAGGTGCGCTGGCAATGCCTTGCCGGGTGCGTCCTGCTCCATGCCTTCCCACCACACGTCGCCATCGTCGGTGAGCGCCACGTTGGTGAAAATCGTGTTGCCGCGAACGCTGAGCATGCAGTTCGGATTGGTCAGCATGTTGGTGCCGGGGGCGACGCCAAAATAACCCGCTTCGGGGTTGATGGCGTAAAGCTTGCCGTCAGCGGCAGGCTTGATCCAGGCGATGTCGTCGCCGATGGTGGTGACCTTCCAGCCGTCAAAACCTGCAGGCGGCACCAGCATCGAAAAGTTGGTCTTGCCGCAAGCGCTCGGGAATGCGGCCGCCACATGGTATTTTTTGTTTTCCGGAGTCGTCACGCCCAGGATCAGCATGTGCTCGGCCAGCCAGCCTTCGTCGCGGCCCATGTTGGACGCGATGCGCAGGGCAAAGCATTTCTTGCCCAGCAGCGCGTTGCCACCGTAGCCCGAGCCATAAGACCAGATTTCGCGCGTTTCGGGGTAATGCACGATGTACTTGGTCTTGTTGCATGGCCAGCTCACATCTTGCTGGCCCTGTGCCAGCGGGGCGCCGACAGTGTGCACGCAAGGCACGAAATTGCCTTCGGTGCCAAGCACGTCGAACACGGCCTTGCCCATGCGCGTCATGATCTTCATGTTGACGGCTACATACGGGCTGTCTGAGAGTTCGATGCCGATGTGCGCAATTGGCGAGCCCAGCGGACCCATGCTGAACGGCACGACATACATCGTGCGGCCCTTCATGCAGCCGTCGAACAGTGGTTGCAGCGTGGCGCGCATTTCGGCCGGCTCCATCCAGTTATTGGTCGGGCCAGCGTTTTCTTTCTGGGCCGAGCAAATGTAGGTGCGGTCTTCAACCCGTGCCACGTCGGTCGGGTCGGAGCAGGCCAGAAAGCTGTTGGGGCGCTTGGCTTCGTTGAGCTTTTTGAAGGTGCCGGCGTCCACCAGTTGTTGGCACAGGCGCTGGTATTCAGCGTCGCTGCCGTCGCACCAGTAGACCGTGTCGGGCTTGCACAGGGCGACCATGTCGGCGACCCAGGCGATCAGTTTTGCATTCTTGACGTAAGCGGGCGTATTGATTTCAAGCCCTTGCATCGCAGGTTGGTTCATCGAAAAAACTCCAAGGTTAAAAAGCGTTATTTCGAAAAACGTGGCGTCACCACAATGGCGGTGGTGGAAAACATTTTTCGAAATGAGGCTTGACCATGGAGAAGTGCCACCAAACACGGCATCAGATTTTTCAAGCTGTAGCGATGAGATGGCGCGGCCCTCAGCGGGCGCCCGATGAGAGCATTTTATGAACTTGCTGCCTGCATGTCCGAGAGTTGAGCGTAAAATTTATGCAAAATATGCATGACTTTATGCAATAAATTTTATGGCCGTGAGGGTTGTTCGTGTCCGCACCCGCGCTACCAAGTGGTCTGTTCGCTCACTGGACAAGACGGCAACACAGACTTTTCAATCGACTGCGAAGCCTGCAGCAGTTGCGCTGCGACCGAGAGGGCAATCACTTCAGGCTCCTTGCCTTCGATGCCCTCGATGCCGATCGGGCAGGTCATGCGCTCGATCAGGGATGCCTGAAAACCGCGTTGCTCAAAGCGGTGGATGAAACGCTGTTTTTTCGTTCTGGATCCAATCAGCCCGAAGAACCCGAAATCGCCGCGCTGCAAGACAGCTTCGCTGATGCGCTGGTCAAGGTCGTGCTGGTGGGTCAACACCAGATAAAAGGCACCGGGCGGGGCGAGCGCCACTTCGGCTTGCACCGCATCGACGCAGACCTTGCGGATGTGTCCCGGCCACGCACCACCGGATTCGTCGAAGGTGGCCGGGAATTCCTCTTCGCGCTCGTCGATCCAGTCCACCACGCAGTTCAGCGGCGCCAGCGCACGCACGATAGCGCGGCCGACATGGCCTGCACCGTACAGCTGCAAATAAAAGCGCGGCGCGGCTTGCGGCCAGGACGCCAGCGCTTGCCGGTCGAGCAGCGAAAAACCCAGCGTCACCGCTCCGCCGCAGCACTGGCCCAGCGCAGGCCCGAGTGGGTAATGCACGGTTTTCGGCGCAGCCCTTCCATTGGCCAGCATCGAACGCGCCTGTTCGATGGCCTTCAATTCAAGATGGCCGCCGCCAACCGTGCCGGCGGCGTGGCAGGCGCTGACCAGCATGCGCGTGCCCGCCTCGCGCGGCACCGAGCCGCGCGCGCCGGTCACTTCGACCAGCACAGCCGGGCGACCTGCCGCCAGCCAGTCACTGGCAATGTCGCGCAGAAAAATCATGGTTCACGCTGCCGTCTGAACGGCAGTGATGGCACGCAGGATGGCTTCGCTGGTGGCCGGTGCTGTCAGTGGCGGGTCGACACGGTGTTCTGCCACTGCCGAAACGGCGTCGCGAATCGCAAAGAACACCGAAAACGGCAGCAGCAGCGGCGGCTCGCCAACCGCCTTGCTGCGGTGAATGCTGTCCTCGACATTCTGGCCGTCGTACAACCGGCAGTTGAAAACTGGCGGGCAGTCGTTGGCGGTCGGGATCTTGTAGGTGCTGGGGGCATGGGTCATCAGCTTGCCGGTGGTCGGGTGCCAGACCAGCTGTTCCGTCGTCAGCCAGCCCATGCCCTGAATGAACGCGCCCTCGATCTGGCCAATGTCAACGGCCGGGTTCAGCGACTTGCCCGCGTCGTGCAGGATGTCGGCGCGCAGCAGTTTCCATTCGCCGGTCAGCGTGTCAACAACGACTTCGCTGACCGCCGCGCCATAGGCGAAATAGTAAAACGGGCGGCCAAACATTTTTTCCTTGTCCCAGCTCAGGCCCGGCGTGGCATAGAAACCATCGGACCAGAGCTGCACACGGTCCAGGTAGCCTTGGGCGACGACAGTGCTAAAGGGCAGGCTTCGGCCGTTGACCTCGACCTTGTCGTTGGCAAAACGCACGGCTTCGGGCGCGCCGCCGTGGTGGCCGGCGATGCACACGGCCAGTCGCTCGCGAATCTGGCGCGCGGCGTCTTGTGCGGCCTTGCCGTTCAGGTCGGCTCCGGTTGAGGCGGCGGTGGCCGAGGTGTTGGCGACCTTCTGTGTGTCGGTCGCTGTCACGCGCACGCTGTCAAAGCTCACACCCAGTTCGTGCGCGACCACCTGCGCAACCTTGGTGTTCAGGCCCTGGCCCATTTCGGTGCCGCCGTGGTTTACCAGGATGGAGCCGTCGTTGTACACATGCACCAGCGCGCCGGCCTGGTTGAAATGCTTGACGTTGAACGAGATGCCGAACTTCAGCGGTGCCAGTGCGATGCCGCGCTTGAGCACCGGGCTGGTGGTGTTGAACGCAGTGATGGCCGCACGGCGCGCACGGTAGTCGCTGCTCGCCTCCAGCTCGGCGCTGAGCTCGTGGATGATGTTGTCGGTGACGACCTGACCATAGGGCGTGACGTTGTTGTTGTCCTTGCCGTAGAAATTGGCGCGGCGCACGTCCATGGGGTCTTTGCCAAGCGCGCGCGCCACCGAGTCGAGAATGTTCTCGATCGCAATGGCGCCCTGCGGACCGCCGAAGCCGCGAAACGCGGTATTGCTTTGCGTGTTGGTCTTGCCCGAAAAGCCGTGCATCGCCACATCGGGCAGCCAGTAGGCGTTGTCGAAGTGGCACAGCGCCCGCGTCATCACCGGGCCGGACAGGTCGGCCGAATGGCCGGCACGCGAAACCATCGTGATCTCGGCGCCCAGTACGCGACCTTCGTCGTCGTAACCGGCTTCATATTCGTACCAGAAGCAGTGGCGCCGACCGGTGATGAGGAAGTCGTCGTCGCGATCGAGCCGCAGCTTGACCGGTCGCTTCAGCCTGGCGGCCGCCACCGACGCGACGCACGCGAAGATCGCCGACTGCGACTCCTTGCCGCCAAAGCCGCCACCCATGCGCCGGCATTCGACATGCACATCGTGGGCGTGCAGCTGCAGGGCATGCGCGACCAGGTGTTGCATTTCGCTCGGGTGCTGCGTGGAGCAGTACAGGTGCATGCCGCCGCCTTCGGTCGGAATTGCGTAGCTGATCTGGCCTTCGAGGTAAAACTGCTCTTGACCACCGACTTCAAACGTGCTTTTGAGGCGATGCGGCGCCTTGGCGATCGCCGCCTGCGCGCCGCCGTGGGTTTCGCGCACCAGGTGCATCGGCGGCAGCACATACTGGCCCTTGGCGTGCGCCTGCTGGGGCGTGAGCACCGGCGGTTCGGCGGCGATCGTCAGCACGTCCCCGGCCTTCGCCGCAGCGCGGCGGGCGGCTTCGCGCGTGCTGGCCACCACCGCGAACACGGGTTGGCCAAGGTAGCGGATTTCACCGTCACACAGAATCGGGTCATCGTGAACGATGGAGCCGCAATCGTTGGGACCCGCAATGTCGGAGGCTGAAATCACCAGCACCACGCCGGGCAGGGCGCGGAGGGTGTCCAGTGCCATGCCGGTCAGCTTGCCATGCGCCACCGGCGACAAGCCGAGCGCACAGTGCAGCGTACCGGCGAGTTCGGGAATGTCGTCGATGTAGGTTGCTTCACCGGCTACGTGCAAGTGGGCTGATTCATGCGGGCGGCTCACGCCCACGCGGGCGCCATTGCGCATGGCATTGGCTTCGGCGCTCTGGTCGATCCGCGCTGCAGTGTTTTTGCGGTAGTCGGCAAAGGCTTCGGACGGCAGCAGCAGCAGCAGGGCATCGATGGGTTTGTTCATCTCAGGCTCCCGTGTTTTGGGTCGCAAAAGCGGCAATGCCGGGCAGTTTATGCGCCGCCTGATGCGGCATCACGCTGAAGACGCTGGTTGACTGGGCGGGCAAGGGATTCTGGCGACGGGTCTCTAACCAGAAACGCTGCAGCAGATTTTGTGCGACCTGAACGCGATACCCTGCGCTGGCGCGCATGTCGGACAGCGGCTGGTAGTCGCCTGCCAGCGCGGTCCTGGCGGCGTTCACGGCTTGCTGGCTCCAGGGTTGCCCGAGCAGCGCGGCTTCGGCACCGGCCGCGCGCCGGACGGTGGCCGCCATGCCGCCGTAGGCCAGTCGAATGGTCTTGACGACATCGCCGTCGAGTTCGATCGAAAAGCCCGCGCAAAGCGCCGAGATGTCGCAGTCGAAACGTTTGCTGATCTTGTAGGCGCGCACCTGGCGCGAAGTCACGGTCAGCGGAATCGCCAGCGCCTGCACGAACTCGCCCGGCTCCAGCTGGTTCTTCATGTAATCAAGGTAGAAGTCTTCAAGCAGCATGCGGCGCACACGGGCGCCGCGCCGCAGTTCGATTTGCGCATCGAGCGACATCAGCACCGGCGGCGAGTCACCGATCGGCGAGCCGTTGGCGACGTTGCCGCCCATGGTGCCAGCGTTGCGAATCGGCGGTGACGCGAAGCGCAGCCACACGTCGGCCAGCGCGGGAAAGCGGCTCGCCAGTGCGCTCCACGCGGCTTCGAGCGAGGCGCCTGCGCCAATGTACAGCTCGGCGCCGTGCGCGCCAACCCGCTCGTCAATGCGCTTGAGCTCGTCAACGTTGCCAAGAAAAATGATGTCGCCCAGGTCGCGGAACAGCTTGTTGACCCACAGTCCCACATCGGTCGAACCGGCCAGCAACTGCGCCTTCGGATTGTGCTCACGCAATTCGGCCAGCGCGGCCAGCGTCCTTGGCGCATGGAAGGTGTCGATGCGCTTGTCGGCGTTGAGGCCGGCGTAGCTGAAAGTGCCAGGTGTGCTGCCCGATTCAGCCTGCAGCGCCTTCAGTGCGGCGATCACCGGCGTGGTGTCCAGCGCCAGCGCAGGCAGCTCGAACATGTGCTGGCCAGCGTCCAGAATCGGCCGGTAGCCGGTGCAGCGGCACAGGTTGCCCGACAAATCGTCTGCCAGTTGCTGGCGTGTCGGCCGGGTGCCGCAGGCATTGTGGTGTTCATAGGTGGACCACAGCGACATCACGAAGCCCGGCGTGCAAAAGCCGCATTGCGAGCCGTGGCACTCGACCATGGCCTGCTGAACCGGGTGCAGCGCGCTGGCCTTGACGGCGTGTGGTTTGTCATATTCAAGCGGCGGCGGTGTGACCGATTGCGTTGACTGCGCTGACTCGCCCATCGCCTTCAGGTCCTCGACTGTGAACAATGCCTTGCCGTCCAGCGTGGGCAGGAACTGGATGCAGGCGTTGACGGTGCGCAGTGACAGGCCGCGCACCGCGCTGCCGGCTGACGCGCTGTGTTCAGGCAATTCGCCGATGACAACCGTGCAGGCGCCGCAATCGCCCTCGTTGCAGCCTTCCTTGGTGCCGGTGCAGCGGGCATCCTCGCGCAGCCAGTCGAGCACGCTGCGGGTCGGGTGGGCACCGCTGACTTCGACAACGGCGCCGTGGTGAAAAAAGCGGATCGGACGGGTTTTCATGGAGCGCTCACGTGAAGGAGGGGTGAATCTTGTGCATCCCGAAAGTTAGTCCTTTTTGGAACGATCGGTATATTCTTGCAAGCATATTAACTATCTGTTTGCGAATATGGTTGAACGTCCGAATTTCGACAAGATCGAGCTCCACCTCATACGGGTCTTGCACACATTGATCTCCGAACGCAGCGTTTCCCGGGCCGCCATGCGCTTGCACAGCACGCAGCCCGCTGTCAGTGCCCAGCTTAAACGGCTGCGCGCACTGACGGGTGACCCGTTGCTGGTGCGGGCGGGCGGCGACATGCTGCCGACTGCGGCGGCGCTCGAACTTCTTGAGCCGGCCAGCCGGATTTTGAAAGACGCGGACCGGTTGTTCAGCCAGCATTCGCGGCAGCGCGGTTTTGACGCGCTCTCAAGCAGCACCACCTTTCGTGTCGCTGCGAGCGACTACCTGGACCCGCTGTTCCTGCCCGAACTGGTCGCGCACATCAAGAAGGCCGCGCCGCTGGTGCGGCTGGAACTGCTGCCGCTGTCCGGGGAATTTGACTACCGGCGCAGTCTGGCGGCCGGCCAGGTCGATCTGGTGATCGGCAACTGGCTCAAGCCTCCGGACGAGTTGCACCTGGGGCCGCTGATGTCCGACGAGATCGTCTGCCTGGTGGCCGAAGACAACCCGGTCGTGCGCACCGCCAGCACGCGCGCCTGGACGGCAGAGCGCTATCTGGCCTGCGAACACGTCGCGCCGATGCCGCTGCACGCCGGTGCGCAGGGCGCCGCGCCCGGTGTGATCGACGAGCATCTGGTGTCGCTTGGCCTGGCGCGCAACATCACCGTGCGCAGCGCGCATTTCAGCCTGATCCCGCTGATGGTGGCGCAAAGCCTGCTGGTGCTGACCACCGGGCGGCTGTTCTGCTCGCGTTACGTTGACACCCTGCCGGTGCGCATCGTGCGCTGCCCCGCGCCGTTTCCTACGCTGCAGTATTACCAGCTCTGGCACGACCTGACGCATGCATCGCCTTCGGGACGCTGGTTGCGCGAGCAGGTGCAGGGCGTGGCCCGCAACCTGGCCGGCCACGGCATGCTGCAACGCCGCCGGCCAGGCGCCTCGTCCGCCCCGCCCTTTGAAACAAACATCCATCCCCGAACCAACTGAGCCCGCAACCCATGAACACCACCTCACCCACCCGCGTCGCGCTGCGCGGTGACCTGCTTGACTTCACCGGCACGCCTGAATGGGGGGTAGTTGATTCCACTGCCGTGCGCTTTCGCGCCGACCACTGGCTGCTCATCGAGAATGGCCGCGTCAAGGGCGTGCAGGCCGGCGACCAACTGCCCGATGCAAGCTGGACGCAACATGACCACCGCGGCAAGCTGCTGCTGCCGGGCTTCATCGACACCCATGTGCACAGCCCGCAGATCGACATCATTGCCAGTTATGGCACCGAATTGCTGGACTGGCTCAATACCTACACTTTTCCGGCCGAAATGCGTTTTGCCGACCCGGCCGAGTCGCAGGCCGGTGCGGCGCGCTTCCTTGATGCGCTGCTGGCCAGCGGCACGACCAGCGCCGTCGTGTTTCCGACCGTGCACAAGGTCAGCGTCGAGGCCTTGTTTGCTGGCGCGCGCGCCCGTGGCATGCGCCTGATCACCGGCAAGGTGCTGATGGACCGCAACGCCCCCGCCGGCCTGTGCGACGACGTGACCAAGGCCGAAGCCGACTGCATCGACCTGATCGACCGCTGGCACGGCAAAGAGCGCCTGGCGTACGCCGTGACGGTGCGCTTTGCGCCGACCAGCACGCCCGCGCAACTCACGATGGCAGGGCGCCTTTGCGCTGCGTATCCAACCACCTACATGCAGACCCATGTGGCCGAGAACCGCGGCGAAGTGCGCTGGGTGCGCGAACTGTTTCCCGAGGCGCGCAGCTACCTCGACGTCTACACCCGCGCCGGCCTGATGCATTCGCGCAGCGTGCTCGCGCACGCCGTCTGGCTCGACGACAACGACCGCGCCGTAATGCGCGACACCGGCGCGCTCATCGCGCACAGTCCCTCGTCCAACCTGTTCCTCGGCAGCGGTCTGTTCGACTGGCGCGCCGCATTGCAGGCGGGTGTGGCTGTCAGCATGGCGAGCGATGTGGGCGGTGGCACCAGCCTGTCGATGCAGCGCAACATGGCCGACGCCTACAAGATCCAGGCCCTGAACGGCCAGCGCCTCACCGCGTGGAAGGCGCTGCACGCGGCCACGCTCGGTTCGGCACAGGCGCTGGGCCTGGCCGACGAAATCGGTTCGTTCGAAATTGGCTGCACTGCCGATGTTTGTGTCTGGGACTGGGCCAGCGGGCCGGTTGCGCAGCGCCGCGACGCCATGGCAACCGGCCTGCATGAGCGGGTGTTTGCCTGGATGACCTTGTCGGACGAGCGCAACCTGGTCTGCGCCTATGTGGCGGGCGTGAATCGTTACAACGGCAAAACCGGCGCCTGATGCCGCAGGGCACGGCGTGATTCAGGAAACACCAGGGGGCAAGCACAACAAACACAATCCAAAAAAAGTGACTGCGGGCCGAAGCGCAAAGCGCCGGAGAAACCACAACCAAGAGCTATTCCTGGAGACAAAAAATGCAATTGCTAGAGAAGCTTTTCAAGCTCAAAGCGCACGGCACCAATGTGCGCACGGAGATCGTCGCGGGCCTGACGACCTTCCTGACGATGGCCTACATCATCTTCGTCAACCCCTCGATCCTGTCGGCCGCCGGCATGCCGCCGGACGCCGTGTTTGTAGCGACCTGCCTGATTGCCGCCCTTGGCACCGCCATCATGGGGCTGTACGCCAACTACCCGATCGCGCTGGCGCCGGGCATGGGGCTGAATGCCTATTTCGCATTCGTCGTGGTTGGGGCGATGGGCTACACCTGGCAAACCGCACTGGGCGCGGTGTTCATCTCGGGTTGCCTGTTCCTGGCAATCACCTTGTTTGGCCTGCGCGAGCTGATTGTGCGCGGCATACCGCAGTCGCTGCGCACGGCGATCGTCGTGGGCATTGGCATGTTCCTGGCCATCATCGCGCTGAAAAGCGCGGGCATTGTCGTTGCGTCGCCGGCCACGCTGGTGACCCTGGGCGATCTGCACAAACCGGCGGTGGCGATGGCCGCGATTGGCTTCATCCTGATTGTCGTGCTTGACAAATACCGCGTGCCCGGGGCCATCCTGATCGGCATCGTGACCGTCACCGTGATGTCGTTCTTCTTTGGCGGCAACAAGTTCGCCGGCCTCTTCGCGGCCCCACCGTCGATCGCGCCCACCTTCTTGCAGCTTGACATCAGCGGCGCGCTCAAGGGCGGCATTCTGAACGTGGTGCTGGTGTTCTTTCTGGTCGAACTGTTTGACGCGACCGGCACCCTGATGGGTGTGGCCAAGCGCGCCGGGCTGCTGGTGCCGGGCAAGATGGAGCGCTTCAACAAGGCGCTGCTGGCGGACAGCGCGGCGATCTTCGCCGGATCGCTCCTCGGCACTTCAAGCACCACGGCCTACGCCGAAAGTGCGGCCGGCGTGCAGGCGGGCGGGCGCACCGGCCTGACGGCGTTGACGGTGGCGGTCCTCTTCCTCGCCTGCCTGTTCATCTCGCCGCTCGCCGGCGTCGTGCCGGCATATGCCACGGCTCCGGCCTTGTTCTTCGTGGCCTGCCTGATGCTGCGCGAGTTGACCGAGTTGAACTGGGACGATTCGACAGAAGTCGTGCCGGGCGTCGTGACCGCGTTGATGATGCCTTTCACCTACAACATCGCCAACGGCCTGGCGTTCGGTTTTATCACTTACGCAGCCCTGAAGCTTTTCACCGGCAAGGCCAAAGAGGTGCACTGGATGACCTGGATCATCGCCGCGGTATTCCTGGCCAAGTTCATCTACATGGGCGGGGAATGAGCGCAGGGGGTTTTTGCTTGAACCCACCGGCAGCTGAATGCGTGAGGCCGGGTTGGCGGCGCTCTGGCAACCTGCCCGCACTGGCCTCGCGGGCGTGGTCAAACCGTTCCAGACCAGCCGCAATAGTCGCAGCGATAACGCTTGAAGGGCTTGAATAAGCTCATGAATCGATCGCGCAGCGTGCGTTTGACGCGGCAGGCCGGGTCACTGCATCGCGGACAGATGATTTTCCCTTGGCCAAGCGCTGTGGGTATATCTGGAAATGACATTTGAATCGGTATTTTCTTTGACGCTTCTGAACTGGATCAAGCGTGACGGTAAAGTGTTTGCGAGGCAATACCCCACTTGGTCAGCCAGGGACGCAAAGGGCAATCGGTGGAAGGATTTGCATTGTCTGACTGAAAGTGCCTGCGTATGTCAATAAGCACTAACGATGAAACTGTAATTTTTATATTTATATGTGACTTATTGTTGTGTCGTTATCTTTTGCACCCCGTCAATCGGTGTCATCATGCCGGTGCCCAGCCTTGATGAATGAATGATGCCAAGGTAGCGATTTTCAAGTTAAAAAGGTATCCAGGCCAACACAGAGGGTCTGGAGCAGCTATGAAAAAAGTAGTAAAAATGACTGTTGCATGTTCGCGTGTTCTCGCCGATGCAGCGCTGTGATCGTCATGCCAACGTTTTCCTCTGAGCGCTTGCCCATGAACCTGCCCGCCTCGCCCCATCCACGCGCTGCGCCGCTCCAGCGCATGAAGTTAATAGCCGTGTCCTTGCTGCTGCTGGCCTTGTGCGGGCTGGTGCTGGCGCACGCCATGGGCGGACAAGGCGGCTGGGGCTGGCTGCGGGCTTTTTGCGAGGCATCGGCCATAGGCGCAGTGGCCGACTGGTTTGCCGTGGTGGCGCTGTTTCGTCATCCGCTGGGCCTGAAGATTCCGCACACCGCCATCATTCCGAAAGCCAAGGACCGCATTGCCGACGGCCTGGCCGAATTCGTTCGCGACCATTTCCTGGACCCGGCGACGATTCTGGCCAAAATCGCCGCACTCGATCCGGCGCGCCGCTTGGGCCAGTGGCTGGTTGACCCGGAACGCCTGCCGTTCTGGGTTCGGCAGGCGCAAGGCTGGGCGCGCGGCCTGCTGGAAACCTTTGACGACCAGCGCCTGCAAAAAGCCGCGCTGGAGCTGGTCGTGGCGCAGCTGCACCGCTGGAATGCCGCGCCCACCGCCGGTGACGTACTGGGCCTGCTCACCCAGAACGGCCGCCACCACGAACTGCTCGAAGCCGGCCTGCACAAGCTGTCGGGGTATTTGTTGCAGGACGAGGTCAAGGCCAAGGTGGCGCAACTGATGCTCAAGCATGCCCGCAAGGAGTGGCCCAAGATCATCGGCACGCTCGAAATGGTGGCCAACGTGTCCGAGCTGGCCGACAACCTGGCCGACAAGCTCAGCGCTTCGATGCTGGACGAGCTGCGCGACGTGCTGGCCCAGCGCGATCACCCGGTGCGGTTGCAGTACGAAGCGTGGCTGACGGCCTTTGTCCAGCGGCTGCGCACCGACCCCGAACTGATTGCCTCGGTGCAGCAATTGAAGGAAAAAGCCATCACCGATCCGGCCGTGCAAGCGTATGCGGCGTCACTGTGGCGCGACATCAAGCAGTTGCTGCACGATGACCTGGGCCGTGACAATTCGACAGTTGCCAACTATGCAGAGCGCGGCCTGCGCGCCATCGGCCACCGGCTGGAAAGCGACACCCCCCTGCGCGATTCGGTCAACGAGCATCTGCTGGGCGCCGCCGAAAACCTGGCGACCGATTTGCGCGCCACCGTCACCACGCACATCGCCCAGACGGTCAAAGCCTGGGACGACGAGCAGCTGGTGCGCCAGCTCGAACTCAACGTGGGCCGCGACCTGCAGTTCATCCGCATCAACGGCACCGTGGTGGGCGGGTTGATCGGCCTGTTGCTGCATGCCGTGGTGGTGTTCGGATAGCGGCGGGCATTGACCCAGCCGCGTTTGCATGCGCACGGAAGTCGAGCGCACTTGACAACGGCTTTTTTTGCTACGAAATAAATAGCTTCTTGCCCTTGTCCAGTATGCGCAAATGGCCGATTTGGCTTGAATTTCGCTGTCAGGCGCGCAGCGCAATCACGCTGGCCAGCGTCACGTCTGCAGGCGCTTCGTAATCCGCCACCACCCAGGCCCGGTCGCTGTTCCGGCTGGCGTGTTGCAGCACCTGCAGCAAATAGTCGATGGAGGGACGGTCCAGCGCCATGAAGGGCTGGTCGAGCAGGGTCAGCGGCGCGCTGGCCGCCAGTGCAGCAGCGATCAGCACCTTGCGCCGGGTGCCGCTGGACATCATGTAAAGCGCCTTGTCCAGATGCGGCGCCAGGCTCAGCCCGACCAGGTGCGCCTGCAGCGCGGCCGCGTTCCAGCCAGCGTGGTGCGCCGGCATGCCGGCAAAAATCGCGCGGGCGGTCTGGGCATCGCGAGCGTCATCGCGCGGGTCCAGCCAGGCGACTTGCCGTCGGTAGGCAGCCGGGTCTTGCGCCAGGCGAACGCCGTGGAGTTGAAGCTGGCCTTGCACCGCGCTCCCTGGCAGGGCGCCGGCCAATAACTGGAGCAGGGTGGTTTTTCCGCTGCCTTCGTCGCCGCCGAGCCACGTCACCCCGGGCGGAATCACAAAAGACAGGCGGTCAAACAGCGGCGGCGTGGCTGCGGGCGAATGGCTGAAGACCAGGCTTTGTGCTTCTAAAACGATCGCTTGCGGAGGCAGCATGCGGGCCCTTTGAATGGTTGCCGGTGTTTGTAGTTCCGGAGGTGATGACTGTTTTGGCTTGGGTTTTTGCACCGCTGCACTTCTTGCCTGCGAAAAAAAATCCGCACGCGGCGGACTTTTTCAGAAGGCGTGGCAGCCGCAAGGCCAGATCAAGCCATGAACACGGCGATGAAGGCCAGCAGGAAAATCAGCACGCCGCCGACGATGGGCAGCACGAAAGGAATCATCGGAACGATGGCTTCGACCGCGTCCATCTCTTGCGCGGGTGTCGGGCTGCTGTGGGCGGCGTTGGTGGTGTGTTCTGGGGTCATGGGGGCTCCTGGAATGCTTGGGGAAACTGTTGCAAGTTTACCTTCTTGGCATGCCCGGGGGTTTATTGCGGCCTTGTGCAATTGCGCTACGCTTGCGACATGCAGACGTCCGCACACCCTTTCATGAATTATTCAAGCCGCCTTTTTGCGCTCACCGCCAGTGCCGCGCTGGTGCTGGGACTGGCCGGTTGTGCCAGCAGCGGCCCCAGCAGCGCTTCGGCCACGCCCGTGCTCTACCCGAATGCCACGCTCAACCGCGTGGGTGAAGCGCAGGGCCGGATAGAAGTGAACGCCTGCCTGTCGCGCGCCCAGGCATCGGGTTTGAGTCCGTCGCAAAACAGCAACGAAGTGGGCCGCCGTGCCGGCGAAGGGGCCGCGGTGGCTGGTGTAGCGTCGGCCATCGGGGCACTGATCACCGGGCGGGGCGGCGAAGGCATGCTGCGCGCCGGCGCGACGGGCGCTGCCGTGGGCGGCTCGGCCGGCGCGGTGTCGGGCGCATTCCACAACGACCGGCCCAATGGCGTTTACCGCAGTTTTGTGCAGCGCTGCCTGAGCGAAAAAGGCTTTGATGTCATTGGCTGGAACTGACTTGCGCGCCATGCCGCAGGTTGTTTCGGTTCAGGTGGGGTCGGCCCGCCGCATCAGGGTCGGCGAGCGCAGCATCTTGAGCGCCTACGGCAAGCAGCCGGTGGCGGGCGCCGTGCCGGTGCTGCCGCTCGGGTTGATGGGCGACGAGCAGGCGGATCTGTCGGTTCACGGCGGACTGGAAAAAGCCGTGTATGCCTATCCGTCGGAGCATTACGCTTTCTGGCAGGCGGCTCGGCGCGAAGCCGGCCTTGACGCCATCGACGACAGCCTGCCGCCTGGCAGCCTGGGCGAAAACCTGACGCTTGAAGGCTTGCTCGAAACCGGCGTCTGGGCCGGCGACGTGCTGAAGTTTCCCAACTGCGAACTGCGCGTGACGCTGCCGCGCGAGCCTTGCTACAAATTCAATGCGGCGATGGGCTTTGCGCGGGCTTCAAAACTGATGGCGCAAAGCGGCTTTTGCGGCTTTTACCTGGCGGTGCAAACGCCTGGAACGCTGCGAGCCGGCGATGCGTTCGACGTCATTGCAGGCCGGCGCAGTGTCGGCATTCCGGCGTTGTTTGCCGCCAAGCTGTCCAAGCATCTGCGCTGACCGCCGGTTGCGCGAAATCGACCCTGGCCTTTGGTCATGGCACGCAGGATAGACTACAGTTTTTGCTACTGAATAAATAGCTTAATACGCAAGCCAGTCGTGAGCAAGAGCCCTTTTTGATGCCAAAATTGCAACGACTTGGGTCGATTTTCAGGTGACGTGCAATGACAAGAGCCTGTACTGTTCCTTGCCGCTTCTGTCATCCCGGGCTTGACCCGGGATCCATCTCCACTCACGGCGGGTCCTGGATGTCGGATCAAGTCCGCAATGCCAGAAAAAATGAAAAGCCCTCTAGGGACTGAGTTGTTACCTTGAATCAGGTTGACGGGGTAAAACGAAGGCGCAATGGCCCATCGGCTCAGTGCTGCTCTTCGGCCTCGAAGCCGGCCGCCCGCAAAGCCTGCAGCACCTGCTCGATGTGCGGCCGGCCGCGCGTCTGCACCACCAGCTCGATCTCGACGTTCAGCGCTGCCAGCATGGTGAAGGCGCGCTGGTGGTGCACTTCCTCAATGTTGGCGCCGGCGTCGGCGACCGTGGCGGTGATTTTGGCGAGCGAGCCGGGGACATCGCGCGCGCTGACACGAAGACGCGCCAGCCGCCCGGCGCGCACCATGCCGCGCTCGATGATGGCCGCCAGCAGCAGCGGGTCGATGTTGCCGCCGCACAGCACCAGCCCGACCTTCAGGCCGGCAAAGCGCGCCGGGTATTTCAGCAGTGCCGCCAGTCCAGCCGCGCCTGCGCCCTCGACCAGGGTTTTTTCAATTTCCAGCAGCATCACCATGGCCTGCTCGATGTCGCCTTCGTCTACCAGCAACAGGTCATCGACGCGCCGGGCAATGATGGCCTGCGTGATCACGCCCGGCGTGCCCACGGCAATGCCGTCGGCAATCGTGCTGCTGCCCTGCGGATGGTGCGTGCCCTTGATGGCGTTGACCATGCCGGGAAAGCGCGACGTTTGCACGCCGATGACTTCAATGCCCGGCTTCAGCGCCTTGGCCGCCGTGGCCATGCCGGCAATCAGCCCGCCGCCGCCCACGGCAATCACCAGCACTTCGAGGTCGGGCACGGCATGCAGCATTTCCAGCCCCACCGTGCCCTGGCCGGCAATGACGGCTTCATCGTCGTAGGGGTGGACAAACACCAGGCCTTCGCGTTCGGCCATCTCCAGCGCATGGGCGCGCGATGCATCCAGCGTGTCGCCGTGCAGCACCACCTCGGCGCCAAAGCCCCGGGTGCGCTCGATCTTCACGCCCGGCGTGAAACGCGGCATCACGATGACCGCGCGAATGCCCAGCCGCTGCGCATGGTAGGCCACACCCTGCGCATGGTTGCCCGCGCTCATGGCAATCACGCCGCGCTGGCGCTCGGCGTCGCTGAGCTGCGCCAGCTTGTTGCAGGCGCCGCGTTCCTTGAACGACGCGGTGTACTGCAAATTTTCAAATTTCAGGTAGATTTGCGCGCCGGTGAGCTGCGACAGCGTGCGCGACTCGACGCAGGGCGTGTTCAGCAAATGGCCATGCAGGCGCTGGGCGGCTTGTTCGATATCGGTCAGGCTGAGCATGGATTTCCTTTTAAAACACGGCTTGAAGCGGGTGGCAGGCATTTTCAGTGCCTTTAAAGCGCATACAGCAGAAATGGTCAGGCGCCACTATTGAAGTAGTGTCTTCCATGCGGCGTCTGCATGCGTTATGGTGAAGCTTCTGTACATAAATAAAAACCTGGCGTGGGGGAGTTGGCGATACCGTTGGAAACTGGAGTCTGTCCATGAACAAGCGTTCACTTGTCGAGCATCCGCAGCAGTGGCTGTTGTCCCCCGGGCTGAAAGACGCGCCGGTGCTGGACCTGATGTGCTCGCATTTCGTGCTCACCCTGGCCGCGCGCCAGGGCGCCAAGTTCAATGTGCGGCGCGACCTGACCAGCCTGCTGTCCTTGTCTGGCCGGCACCTGGTCTGGCCCTTGCCGGCATTTCAGCGGCTGCGTGAATTCCTGGGCCGCCGCTGCAAGGGCAACGAGTTCTGGCAAGACCATGAAGCCCTGAGCGATGCCGAGTTCATGGCGCGCCATGGCGTCTGGCGCGGCCCGTATGAAGAAGGCACGCTGTTCTTCTACCTTGACGAGCATGCCAAGGACCAGCCCAAGGACCTGCTGTCGGTGCTCAGCGCCACCGGCGACTGGCTGACGCTGGCACTGAAAAAGCAGTCGACGCTGGTCGAGAAAAACATCGAGTCGCTGGCCAGTTTGCTGCAGCTCAACCGCGCCGAGCGCGCGTTGCTGCTCTACGGCACGCTGGCGCGCTACCAGCGCGACCTGCGCTCGCTTCTGGTCGAGTTCAAGGTCAACAACGCGCCCGAAGCCCATGCGGCGATTGCCGATGTCGCCGGCGTCAAGGCGCCCGAAGTGGCCGAGGCGCTGCGGCCCGGCTCGCGGCTGGAACGCATCGGCATGGTCGAGAACCTGATTTCCGAACACAACATCACCGACCTGGCCGACCTGATGAAGGTCAGCGAAAAACTGCCGCCGGTCCTGATGCGCAAATACCGCGACCACGGCGAGTTGATGGCGGTTTTTACCCGGCCGGCGACCCGCAGCCAACTGGGGCTGGCCGACTTTGCGTTTGTCGAAGAAGACGCGCAAGTGCTGGTGTCGCTGCTGCGCCATGCGGTGGCCGCCAAAGAGCAGGGCGTGAATGTGTTGCTCTATGGCCCGCCCGGCACCGGCAAGACCGAGCTGGCCAAGGTGGTGGCGCAGGCTGCCGGACTGGATTTGTTCGAGGTCGAATATGCCGACCGCGATGGCAACTCCCTGAGCGGGCGCGACCGCTACCGCTCGCTGCAGATTGCCCAGGTGTTCCTCAAGGGCAGCATGCATTCGGCGCTGCTGTTCGATGAGGTGGAAGACGTGTTTCCACCCATTTCCAGCGAAGCCGCACAACTGATGGCACGCTCCGAGCAGTTGAGCGCGCCCGGCAGCCATTCGGTCAGCGGCAAGGCCTGGGTCAACCAGATTCTCGAATCGAACCCCGTGCCCACGCTGTGGGTGACCAACCGCATCGAGCAGATCGACCCGGCGTTTCGCCGCCGCTTTGCTTACCACCTGGAACTACGTTCGCCGCCCCCCGGCGCGCGCGAAGGCATTGTCCGCAAAACGCTCGAAGGCGTGCAGGTCAGCGATGCTTTCATCGCCAGGCTCACTGCCCGCAAAGGCCTGACGCCGGCGCAAATCCGCACGGCGGTGCGCTTTGCCCGGCTGGCCAGCGCGCCTGAAAAAACCATGGACGCGCAGGTCGATGGCGCCGGATTGCAGGCCATCCTGGCGGGCGGCTGGCCGTCATTGATGGAGTCGCTGATCGAACGCCAGCTGAAAAACGCCGACGTGGCGTTGGGCAACAAGGCCGAAGCCTCAAGCCGGCGCAACGTGACGACCTATGACCTGGCAATGCTCAACGTCGAGTCGCGGTTCGAGATTGCGCGCATCGTGCAGGCGCTGAAAAGCCGGGGCCACGGCAGCCTGTGCTTCTACGGCCCGCCCGGCACCGGCAAGACCGCGTTGGCCGAGCACATCGCCCAGGCGCTGGAGCAGCCGCTGCTGATCAAGCAGGCCAGCGACCTGATGAGCAAGTACGTCGGCGAAACCGAGCAGGCCATGGCCGCCATGTTCCGCGAAGCCGAGAATGAAAAAGCCGTGCTGCTGCTGGACGAGGCCGACAGCTTTCTGCAGGACCGGCGCGGCGCCCAGCGCACTTATGAGGTCACCGAGGTCAACGAGATGCTGCAGGGCATGGAGCGCTATGCCGGTATTTTCATCTGCACCACCAACCTGCTGGAAAGCCTGGACCAGGCGGCGTTGCGGCGCTTTACCTTCAAGATCAGGTTCATGCCGCTAACGCGCGAGCAGCGCGAAACGATGTTCGTGACGGAAGCGCTGGCAGGCGATGTTTCCTTGCTCACGCCGCCGCTGCAAAAAAGACTCGCCCTGTTGACACAGCTGTGCCCCGGCGACTTTGCAGCGGTCAAGCGGCAGGGGGTGATTCTGGAAACAGAACTGTCCGCCGAAGAATTCCTTGCGCAACTCGAAGCTGAACACCGCATCAAGCCCGAGGTGCGGGAAGGGCGCTCGATAGGGTTCATGCGTTGATAATTGCTACATAATTCATAGCTTATATCGCTTGCCTGCATTGCGCCCGAGTCACTTTAATTGTAAATTTTGATTAGGGCCACCGGATCGGCCCCAGCAAAGCCACGCGTGGAGTTTGTCAACCCTCTTCGCCACACACCCGCAGCACCTCGGCCCCATACGCCTGCAGCTTCTTCACGCCCATGCCACTGATGCCTTCCAGGTCACGCAGGCTTTTGGGTGCCTGCTCGGCAATGGCGCGCAGCGTGGCGTCGTGAAAAATCACAAAGGCCGGCAAGTTGTGCTCACGTGCCACGTCGGCGCGCCAGGATTTCAGGCGTGCCAGCCGTTCCAGAGCGCCGGCGTTCAGCGTGGCTTCGGCCATGCCCTTGGCCGATGTTTTCTTCGCCGGCGTTTTGCTGCCGCGTCTGGGTCGCTCGGCTTTGGCGCTGACGGCCTGCTGGCGCAGCAGCACGCTGACTTCGCCCTTGAGCACCTGGCGTGCATCGGGCAGCAGCAGCAGCGTGTTGAAGGCTTCGGCGTTGACGCGCACCAGGTTGCTGGCGATCAGCTGGCGCAGCACACCGCGCCATTGCGGCTCGGCCAGGTCGGCACCGATGCCGAAGGTGCTGAGTTGGTCATGGCCGTACTGCACGACTTTTTCGGTCGGCTTGCCGCGCAGGATGTCCATGATGTGGCCGGCGCCAAAGCTGATGCCGCTGGCTTGCTGCACGCGGTAGATGCAGCTGAGCATCTTGCGCGCCGCCTCGGTCGCGTCCCAAACAGCGGGCGGATTCAAACAGTTGTCGCAATTGCCACAGGGCGAACTTGGCTCGCCAAAGTAGCCCAGCAGGCTGACGCGCCGGCAGCGCGTGCCTTCGGCCAGTGTCAAGAGCGCATCGAGCTTGCCGCGCATCACGGCCTTGAATTCTTCGCTGGCGACTTCACTGGTGTCGATCATGCGGCGCTGGTTCACCACGTCCTGCAGGCCATAGACCATCCAGGCGTCGGCCGGCAAGCCATCGCGCCCGGCCCGGCCGGTTTCCTGGTAGTAGCCTTCGATGTTTTTCGGCATGTCCAGGTGCGCGACGAAGCGCACATCGGGCTTGTCGATGCCCATGCCAAAGGCAATCGTCGCCACCATCACCATGCCGTCCTCGCGCAAAAACCGGTCCTGGCGCTGCTGGCGCAGCTTGGCGTCCAGCCCGGCGTGGTAGGCCATCGCCTTGATGCCGGCGGCCTCCAGCATGCTGGCGATTTCTTCCACGCGTTTGCGCGACTGGCAATAGACGATGCCCGCCTCGCCGTCGTGCTCGGACTGGATGAAGCGAAGCAGCTGACGCGTCGCGTCGACTTTTTCCACGATGGTGTAGCGAATGTTGGGCCGGTCAAAGCTGCTGACAAACGCGCGCGCCTCTTCGAGCTTGAGCCGCTCGACCATGTCCTGGCGCGTCAGGTGGTCGGCCGTCGCCGTCAGCGCCATGCGCGGCACGTCGGGAAAGGATTCGTGCAGCAGGCTCAAACTGCGGTATTCGGGCCGGAAGTCGTGGCCCCACTGGCTCACGCAATGCGCCTCGTCAATGGCAAACAGGCTCAGCAACCCGCGCTCGTGCAGCGAGGCCAGCAGGCCCTTCATGCGTGGCGTGTTGATGCGCTCGGGCGCGGCGTAGAGCAGCGTTAGCTTGTTTGCCAGCAGCTGCTTTTCCAGCGCGCTGCTTTCCTCGTAGGTCTGCGTCGAATTGAGGAAGGCCGCCGACACGCCGGCTTCCGTCAGCGCGCCGACCTGGTCGTGCATCAGCGCAATCAGCGGTGAAATCACGATGGTCACGCCGTGCCCGGCGTTTTGCCGCACGATGGCCGGAATCTGGTAGCACAGCGACTTGCCGCCGCCGGTCGGCATCAACACCAGCGCGTCGCCGCCCTGCACGACGTGTTGCACGATGGCTTGCTGCGGCCCGCGAAAGTCGCTGTAGCCAAAGACCTGGCCAAGCACGTCCAGCGGCGTGGGCTGGGAGGAAGAAGTAGGCAATGATGACAAGTTCGGTACGTACAAGTTGGCGGTGTGAAATCCGGATTGCTATGAAAAAAATAGCTGCTTGCGAAAGGCACACGGGCGCAAAGACCCTATTTAATCACTATTTTTCTAATCAGCGCTTCGCAGCGTTTGCCGGCAGGCTTGCGTCCCCTTGTTCGGGCCGGTTGCCGGTTCAGCACGGTCTTCAGCAAACGCCAGCAGGCAACTGCCGTATTGTCAGGGAAAGTCAACGGCCATGAACCGCGTCCTAGAATGCACGCCATGAAGCCGATACCCTACACCCGCGCCGCACAACTCCCCGCCCTTTTGGCGCAACGCATTTTGATTCTTGACGGTGCGATGGGCACCATGATCCAGCGCTTCAAGCTGAGTGAAGCGCAGTACCGGGGGGAAGGCTACGCCGGCCCCGGTGGGTCGGGCGAGCGTTTCAAGGCGTTTCACCGTGACGTCAAGGGCAACAACGAGTTGCTGAGTCTCACGCGCCCGGACGTGATCCGCGACATCCATGAAGGCTACCTGGCCGCCGGTGCCGACCTGATCGAGACCAACACCTTTGGCGCGACCACCGTGGCCCAGGCCGACTACGACATGGCCGAGTTGGCGGTCGAGATGAACTACGAATCGGCCCGCATTGCCCGGGTGGCGTGCGACAAGTTTTCAACGCCGGACAAGCCGCGCTTTGTCGTCGGCACGCTGGGCCCCACGCCCAAGACCGCCAGCATCAGCCCCGATGTGAACGACGCGGGCGCGCGCAACACCAGTTTCGAAGAACTGCGCAAGGCTTACTACGAGCAGACCGAGGCGCTGGTCAAGGGCGGCAGCGACGTGCTGATGGTCGAGACGATTTTCGACACGCTCAATGCCAAGGCGGCATTGTTTGCCATCGACGAGTACTTCGACAACTCCGGTGAACGCCTGCCGCTGATCATCAGCGGCACGGTGACCGATGCGTCAGGCCGGATTTTGAGCGGCCAGACGGTGACGGCCTTCTGGCACAGCGTGCGCCATGCCGAGCCGCTGGCCGTGGGCCTGAATTGCGCGTTGGGCGCGGCGCTGATGCGTCCCTATATCCAGGAACTGGCCAAGGCCGCGCCCGACACCTTCATCAGCTGCTACCCGAACGCCGGGCTGCCCAATCCGATGAGCGACACCGGTTTTGACGAAACGCCCGACGTGACCTCGCGCCTGCTGCACGAGTTTGCCGCCGAAGGACTGGTCAATATCGTGGGCGGCTGCTGCGGCACCACGCCCGAGCACATCGCGGCGATTGCCCAGTCGGTGGCGCTGGTGGGTGGACGCAAGCTGCAGCGCGGTGTCTTCTACGCCGAAACGGCCTGAAAGCAGGGTCAGGACGAGCCTTCGGGCGCCTTTGTGGCGCACGACCGTTCAGGCCTCGGGCCGCGAACCGATCTCTTGCTCCATTGCCTGCGTCAGCTGGACATACATCTTGAGCTTGTCGGTCACTTCGCGCAGGCGCGCTCCGATGCGCAGCGACACGGCCAGCAGCAGTTTGGCGGCAATGCCCGGGTTTTCCTCCATCAGGCGGCTCAGTCCTGCGCGGGTGAGGATCGCGCAGCGCAACTGCGTGGCCGCAACACAGCTTGCGTAGCGGGGCAGGCCGTCGAACATGCCGAGTTCGCCAATCAGGCTGCCCGGGCCCAGCAAGGTGATGACGATGGGCTCGGCACGGCTGACCACCTGTGTTTCCACCGTCACTTCGCCATCGAGCAGGAGCATCAGGAATCCGGTGTCAAGAACATCACCTTCGCGGATAAAGACAGTGTCCTTGGACACAATTTGCGGCTGCATGTAGCGCACCACCGTGCGCGCCTCTGGCATCGTCAGTTGCATCAATGCGGTGGGCGCCACCAGCAAGCGGGCCGCCAGGTCGGCCGTTTCCGAACCTTCGGTAGCGTCATGCGGCGGACTGATCGACGGGAAGCTTTTTTTTCTAAGGAAGGTGCTTGTCATGGGTCGACCCGGTGGAATTTGATGGCTTGAAACCGGCCTGCCGGCATTGGTGCTTAAAATCGAGCTTAACTCAAGGAGCGTTGCAGCGAAACACCGTTTCGTCAGGCTTGGGTCAACAGGGCGCAAAACGCTCTTTTTGGCAACGACGCTCACCTTTGTTCCAAGGTGAGCCATGTCCGCAATTCAATCTATCCCGCCAGTCGCCCCACCCGTTCCGAACGTCCCGCCCATGAAGCTTTCCGGCCTGGAGCCGGTCACTGTCGGACCGGATTCCCTGTTCGTCAACATTGGTGAGCGTACCAACGTCACCGGCTCCAAGGCCTTCGCCCGCATGATCCTGAACGGCGACTTTGAAGCGGCGCTGGCGGTGGCGCGCCAGCAGGTCGAAAATGGCGCGCAAATCATCGACATCAACATGGACGAGGCCATGCTCGACAGCCAGGCGGCCATGGTTCGGTTTTTGAACCTGATCGCCGGCGAGCCCGACATTGCCCGCGTGCCCATCATGATCGACAGCTCCAAGTGGAGCGTGATCGAGGCCGGCCTGCGCTGCATCCAGGGAAAGGGCATCGTCAACTCGATTTCGATGAAGGAGGGCGTGGACGCCTTCAAGCAGCAGGCGAAACTGCTCAAGCGCTACGGCGCTGCGGCCGTCGTCATGGCGTTTGACGAACAGGGGCAGGCCGACACCTACGAGCGAAAAATCACCATTTGCGAGCGCGCCTACCGGCTGCTGGTGGACGAGATCGGTTTTCCGCCCGAAGACATCATTTTCGACCCCAACATCTTCGCCATTGCCACCGGCATTGACGAACACAACAACTACGCGGTTGACTTCATCAACGCCACCCGCTGGATCAAAACCAATTTGCCCGGTGCCAAGGTCTCGGGCGGCGTGTCAAACGTGTCGTTCAGCTTTCGCGGCAACGACCCGGTGCGCGAAGCCATCCACACGGTATTTTTGTACCACGCGATCCAGGCCGGCATGGACATGGGCATTGTCAACGCCGGCATGATGGGTGTCTATGACGACCTGGAGCCGGTGCTGCGCGAGCGCGTCGAAGACGTGGTGCTGAACCGCCAGCCGCTCTACAAGGAAGGCGAGGAACACCTCACACCCGGCGAGCGCCTGATTGAAGTGGCTGAAACGGCCAAGAGCGGTGCGCGCGACGAGAGCAAGAAGTACGAATGGCGCGCGCTGCCGATTCGCGCCCGCCTGTCGCACGCGCTGGTGCATGGCAACAACGAATTCATCACCGAAGACACCGAGGAGATGTACCAGACCATCCTTGCCGAAAACGGGCGGCCGCTGCATGTCATCGAAGGCCCGCTGATGGACGGCATGAACGTGGTCGGCGACCTGTTCGGCCAGGGCAAGATGTTCCTGCCGCAGGTGGTCAAGAGCGCCCGGGTGATGAAGCAGGCCGTGGCGCACCTGCTGCCCTACATCGAGGCTGAAAAGCTGGTGCTGCAGGCCGCCGGCGGCGACGTGAAGACCAAGGGCAAGATCATCATCGCCACCGTCAAGGGCGACGTGCACGACATCGGCAAGAACATCGTCACCGTGGTGCTGCAGTGCAACAACTTCGAGGTTGTCAACATGGGCGTGATGGTGCCGTGCCACGAGATTCTGGCGCTGGCCAAGGCCGAAGGCGCCGACATCGTCGGCCTGTCCGGACTGATCACGCCGAGTCTGGAGGAAATGCAGTACGTCGCCAGCGAGATGCAAAAAGACGACCATTTCCGCCTCAACAACATTCCGCTGCTGATTGGCGGCGCCACCTGCAGCCGCGTGCACACGGCGGTGAAGATTTCGCCGCATTATGAAGGCCCGGTGGTGTACGTGCCCGACGCCTCGCGCAGCGTCAGCGTGGCGCAAAGCCTGCTGTCTGACAACGCCGCCAAGTACATCGCCGAGCTGAACGCCGACTACGAGAAGGTGCGCATCCAGCACGCCAGCAAGAAGCAGGTGCCGATGTGGCCGCTGGCCAAGGCGCGGGCCAATGCCACGGCGATGGACTGGGCGAGCTACACGCCGCCCATGCCCAAATTTATCGGCCGGCGCGTCTTCAAGAATTTCGACCTGGCCGAACTCGCCGAGTTCATTGATTGGGGACCGTTCTTCCAGACCTGGGACCTGGCCGGGCCGTTCCCGGCGATTCTGAAGGACGAGGTGGTGGGCACCGAGGCCGTGCGCGTCTATGCCGACGCCAAGCGCATGCTCAAGCGGCTGATCGAGGGACGCTGGCTCACCGCCAGTGGCGTGATGGGTTTGTATCCCGCCAACAGCGTCGGCGACGACATCGAGATCTACACCGACGAGACGCGCAGCGAAGTCGCCATGACCTGGTACGGCCTGCGCCAGCAGACCGAGAAAACAGCCGTTGACGGCGTGATGCGCCCCAGCCGCTGCCTGGCCGACTTTGTCGCGCCCAAGGTGCTTACTCCTGAATTAATAGCTGCTCGTGCAAGCCAGACATGCGCAAACGGCCAAAATGGCTCAAAAATCGCCGATTACATCGGTATTTTTGCCGTCACCGCCGGGCTGGGCGCCGAGAAGAAGGACAAGTATTTCCTCGACGACCACGACGACTACTCGTCCATCATGTTCAAGTCGCTGGCCGACCGGCTGGCCGAGGCTTTTGCCGAGGCGCTGCACCAGCGGGTGCGCAAGGACCTCTGGGGCTATGTGCCCGCCGAAGCGCTCGACAAGGACGCGATGCTCGCCGAGCAATACCAGGGCATCCGCCCGGCGCCCGGCTACCCGGCCTGCCCGGACCACAGCGCAAAAAAAGAGATGTTCGAGTTGCTGCAATGCGCCGACATCGGCATGGCGCTGACGGAAAGCCTGGCGATGACGCCCGCCGCCAGCGTCAGCGGGTTTTACCTGAGCCACCCGCAAAGCAGTTACTTCAGCGTTGGCAAGATCGGCGACGACCAGCTGCACGATCTGGCGCAGCGACGTGGCGCGCGGGCCGAAGACCTGCAACGCCTGCTGGCGCCCAATCTTTGAAGCGCGGGCCGCGTCCGGGCGGGCGCTTCTTCAGGCCGGCAACGGCCCGGCTTGCAATCTGATCCGCGTCCGCGCTCCAGCCTGCGCATCGACGGTACGGGCCAGTTCCCGCTGCAGCGCCTGGGCCAGTTGCAGCACACCGGGCTCCTCCATCATCGAGGCGTGATGGCTGACGATGGTGACCGGGCGAATGCCGCCCTGGATGTGCTTTTCCCAGCCCAGGCTTTGTCCGGCGTTCAAATAAGGCATTTCGGCCAGATGGGACGCGCCCTTGAAAAGAACCATCGGCCCAGGGTAGGGCTTGGGCCTGTAGAGCTTGAGGGCCACAAAGAAGTGGTGGTACAGGTGATGCCCGATAAGGTCTTGCGTCACGGGTTCGCCGGGGGAAAATTCTCCCAGCTTCAACGCAAGATTTTCTTCAAGGAGTTTTGTCTGGCGGCGGCGCTCGGAGCGTTCCCTGATGAACTTCAGAGACCAGTTCCGCATCAGCCACAGTCTTCTCAAAAATGAGATGTTGCGCTCTGCCGCCTCTGGCGACAGCGTGTCGATCATCCCCAGGAGCGCCACCTCCGCGCCGGCCTGCCTGAGCTGCTGTGCCATCTCGAAGGCAATCACGCCGCCCGCGGAATAGCCGAGAAGCCAATACGGACCGTGAGGATCTACGGAACGGATGGCCTCGACATATTGCGCGGCCATGGCCTGAATGGTCGCCAGTGCGGGACGGTGGCCGTCAACGCCTTGGGCCTGCAGCCCATAGAAGGGTTGTGCCGGCCCCAGCTCGGTTGCCAGGCGCTTGAAATTGATCACGTTTCCACCGGCGGCATGAATGCAAAAAAGCGGGGGCTGGTCTGCTTGTCCCTGGCAAATGGCCACCAGCGGAGACCACTTGGGCACGGCAGGCGCCAGCGCGCCGGATGCGCTGGCTGCCGCCTGCATGTGCGCCATCGAAATCTCGCAGGCCTTGGCGACGATGGCCGTAAAGCCTGCAAGGGTCGAAGCCTGAAACAGGGTGGCCAAGGGCAGGTCAACGGCGAATTGACTGCGAATCTGGGCGAACAGGCGCACGGCCGTGAGCGAATGGCCACCGAGCGCGAAAAAGTCATCCTCGGGCGCGATGTCCTGCATGTCCAGCAACTCGCGCCACATCCGAGCAATGCCAGATTCGATGGAGGAACGCACTGGCACTGCCTGCGCCACCGGGCTGGCATCAGGCAACGCCAGTGCCAAGGCGGCACCGGCGGCAATCCCGTTGTGCAGCATGGCTGCGGCGAACTGGCCGGGCACGCTGGCATCGAGCTGCCCGGCCAGTTCGCCGAGGACCGGAAAACGCATCATGTCAGCCAACGGGACGTTGAGGCCGCAGGTTTCCTGCAACCGGCGCTGCACCTGCACGGCCAAGAACAAACTGCCGCCAAGATCAAAAAAACTGTCGCCGGTGCGCACGCCGGACTGCCCGAGGATCGGCTCCCAAGCAGCGGCAATGGCTTTTTCAAACCGGCTTTGCGGCAGCCCGCCCGCATCGGCGGTCGGTGACCGTGCTGGCAGCAAGGCGCGCCGGTCCACCTTGCCATTGGGCGTCAGCGGAAATGCGCGTAGCGCCGCGATGGCCTTGGGCACCATGATGTCGGGCAGCTTTTCGGCCACGCCACGGCGCAGTTGGTCGGTGTCGAGCAACGTGTCCGCCTGCGGCGTCACGTAAGCGGCCAGGCTCCAGTCACCGGCGGCATCTTCGCGGGCGATGACCACTGCTTCTTTCACGCCAGGCTGGCGCAGCAGCACGCTTTCGATCTCGCCGAGCTCGATGCGGTGGCCGCGAATCTTCACCTGGTGGTCGATGCGGCCGAGGAACTCCAGCGTGCCGTCGGGATGGCGGCGCACCAGGTCGCCGGTGCGGTACCAGCGTGCGCCGTTGTCCTCCAGGAAGCGCTCGGCGTTGAGCTCGGGCCGCTGCCAGTAACCGTCGGACACGCCGTCGCCGCCGATCAGCAACTCGCCGGCCACCAGCGCCGGGCATTCGGCGCCGCGCGGCGTGCGGATCGAGAGTTGCGTGTTGGCAATCGGCTGGCCCAGCGGCACCAGGTCGTCCAGCGTCGCCAGGTCGCAGGCGGTGGACCAGACGGTGGTTTCGGTCGGACCGTACATATTGAAAAAAGCCCCCGGCACCAGCGCCCGCAACTCCTGGGCGAGTTTCATCGACAGCGCTTCGCCGCCGACCATCAGCACCGCCAGGCCGTAGAGCGCCTGGCGTCCGGCAGTGTCCGACACCAGCATCGAGGCCATGGACGGGGTGCATTGCAGGTGCGTGACCTGGCCTTGACGCAGGGCGTCGGCCACCGACAGGTAGGGCAGGGTGTTGGAATGCAGCTCGATGGCAAAGCCGTGCGTCAATGTCCAGAGCAACTCAACCACCGAAATGTCAAAGCACACGCTGGTCACGGCCAGCCAGCGGCCGGGTGGCGCATGCGGAATACGCGCGTTCAGGCCGGCGAAAAAATTGAGCGCGTTCTGGTGCGTGACCACCACGCCCTTGGGGCGGCCGGTTGAGCCGGAGGTGTAGATCAGGTAAGCCGCGCGCCGCGCCTTCTCTGGCGCCGGGCTTCGCGTCAGGACTGGCGCGAAGCCCGCCCCGGCTTCAGCTTTATCCAGCAGGAACACCTTTTCCGGCGGAAGGTGCAGCCGGGCAGTGACGGCGCGGTTGGAAAGCACCAGCGGCGCGCCGGAATCCTCGATCATGTACAGCAGGCGGTCGTGCGGGTAGTCCGGGTCCAGCGGCAGGTAGGCCGCGCCGGTCTGCAGGATGGCTAGCATGCCAACGACCATGTCAGGGCCGCGATCCAGGCACAGGCCGATGACGTCGCCCGGGCGCACACCGCTCAGCCGCAGGCGTTCTGCCAGCGCGCTGGCCTGCGCGTGGAGTGCGTCGTAGCTCAGGGTCTGGCCCCGGAAGGACACGGCGGTGCTGAGCGGCGTGCGGGCCACCTGTGCGGCAATGGCTTCGTGAATGCCCAATGCAGTGTCATACGGTGTGGCGGTCGCGTTCAGGTGCGCCAGTGAAGCCGTATCAACGTCAGGTGTCAGGGCAATCGCCGCGATCGGGTCGGCACCTTCAAACGCCTGAAGGTAAACCGCCAGATGGCTGGCCATCGCTTCCAGGGTTTCGCTTGAAAAAACAGCCGTGTCGCCGACGAGTTCGAGCTGCTGACCGGACGCTTCGCTCATTAGGATCAGTTCGGCCCCGGGCGGCACGGCAGCGCCTTCCAGACTGATTCCCAGTTTGCTCCAGCGTTCGCCGGCCTCCGGCGTGCCGCCAAGCCGCGCCGGCAGGTCGCGCGGGCAGGCACCGGCCCGGTGCATCTGGTCAATCTGTGCCTGCGCGTGTTCTGCGACTTGCTGTGCCGACCGATCGGGCGCGGTGTCCAGCGTCAGCGGTACCCAGGGCGACAGCCAGTATTCCAGCCCCTGGGCGCTGGCTTGCAGCGTGCTGTCACCGTACAGCATGGAAATGCGCTGCTGCGCGGTCAGGGCTGATAGCCAGCCGAAAAAACCGGCCACTGTTGCCGCGCCGCGCGCTGGCAGTGCAAGGGGCACGCGCGCCAGTTGCCGCAATGGCACTGAAGCGAACTGCAGCACGCCTGTTTTTTGCGGATAAGGCAGTTCCACGGGCGCCAGCGTGCGCAAGGCCTGTTGCCAGAAGTGTTCACCCTGGCCAATTTCAGGGGCGCAGGCGGCCAGCTTGGCGCATGTCACGCTGTCGAGCAAGGGCAGCGCCATGCCTGACAGCAGGCCGTGGCCAGGTGCAGTGCCCCAGGGCGCAGTGAACCCGCACAGCACGATGTCGCCGTTTGCCGTGGCCACCCGAACGCTGTCTGCATCGGCCTGCAGCACCGTGCCGGGTGCCGCGCCGGAGGACTCGGCGACGGGCAGGGCGCACGCCGTGTTTATCAGCAGTGTTTTATCGCCCAAGTAAAGCTTGGCGCGGGCCACCGGGTTGGAGAAATGGGGGTGAGGGCCAAAGTCGAGCGCGGCGACGAGCGCCGCCAGTTCTGCGGCCGGGCGTGAAAAATCAAGCGTGCCCAGTGTGGGCGGACGCTGCTGGCGGTCAACGCAAGGGCTGGCGGGCAATGCTTCGCCCAAGACAAGGTCGTTGCGTCCAATCGCATCGGCCAGGGCTTCAAAGCTTTGCAGGCCCGCTTCGTAGCAGCGCGCCTGCAAGCCCAGTGTCGTTTCGCCCGGCGGAATGGCAAAGTGTGCCTGGCGCACGATGCGGCCTTCGCCCAGAGGCGTCATTTCGTGCCAGGTAACGCCATACGACCTTTCCTGCGCCATCAGCGCCCACGCCGGCGCATGCCAGCCCGCGTGCTGCGGCAGTGGTGCGTCGTGAAACGTGATGGCCAGTGCTTGCGCCTGCGCCATCAAATCGCGCGATACGTTGCACGGCTTGTCCAGGCAAAAAAGGTAATCGAACGTCTGCCCCGACTGCTGCATCAGCGACGCCTCATCGGCAAAGGCCGAAACCCCGCGCGTGCGCGCCCACTGAACGATGGCTGGCTCGGTGCTGACGACGGCATGCACCGCATGACCGGCATTGAGCCAAGCCTCGGCACAGTGAATCAGCAGGCTTTCATGGCCTGCAAACAGGGCGCTGGCCCGATGGCTTTTCATACTCATTCCTTTCATGCGCTGACGCAGGTGGCCGCTTGCATGCTTGATGCAGCGCTGGCTGGCGCGTCAGGCGGGTAAAGCCGGTGCAACGGGCGCGGCTTTTGAAGGCGGCCGTGCTGCGTCGCAAGGACCGGTTCAAAGACCGGTGTGTGGTGGACCAGTCGGAGCGCATTGTTTGCTGCATGGGCAAGGCTTGCTGTCACGGCCAGCATGATCACGCAGTCGGAAGGCCCCTGTACTGCCATGGCCCATGTGCGTTCGCCGCGGCAGCCGTGCCCGCCAAGGCCTGCCTGCGATGTGGAAACCTCAAACCAGCCTTGGGGTGTTGGCTGGCAATGCAGCGCTGGATGGTCAAACGACAGTCCCCTTCCCTTGGATTTCCAGTACGCCTCAAGCAGCGTCCAGTAGAAGAAAAACTGCTGCGTGCTGTCGCTCCCCGGCGCCGCCTGGCGTTGCTGCGCATCGGGCAGCGCTATCAGGCCGCGCAGCAGCGCCATGTCGGCGTTGCCCTGTTGGAGGGGTTCGGCATCAATACCGACCTCGCCGATGCGCGTGACGGCACACACCACCAGTGTGCGGCCGTAGGTATGGCTGAAGTAGATGGCCTGGTCTGGCGGAACTGTCAGGAGAGGTTTTCCGCTGGCTTCGCTGGAAAATGCAAGGGACATGGACGGCACGCCCAATAGGGTCGCCACGGCCAGGCACCGCAATGCATGCGCCAGGATGTAGGCGCGGCGATCTTCATCGTGCCGAAATTTTGCTGCACAAAGAAGCTCCGGTGCACCAAGCCACGCAGTCAATTGTGGCCATTGAGCCGGCTCAATATCCTTGGGGCGCGCTGTCCAGATATGGATACCGCCAGCTTCATCAATGCTCAAAGTTTCCTCTCAATTAGAAATTAATTGTAGGGAAGCTACATTGCGTTCACAACCATTTCAAATAGCCTCGGTCCTTACGACAACCGCAGCTGCGTAATATTTTCATAACAAAAAAAGACAGGCCTGAACAATTATTTTTTTGCTAAGTATTGCCTTTTGCGCAATAAAGCATTGGCTTGTTAGCTATAAAAATAGTAGCAAAAGAAGATTTTTTTGTAAACACTGATTGCCGGCAAGCTTTTGTGTTGATGGGTAACCCGGGCTCCGGAAAACCGCTGCGGTGTTGTCCCTGAAAAAGTGATTTCAGCAAGAGAGGCGTTTTTTTGAGAGTGTTTGCAAGCAAGAAAATAAATTTTATTTTCTTGCTTAAATTACTAAAAATAACTCCATTGATGAGTTTTGATCATGCTTCAAACTTGACTAAAAGCCGGGATTCCTGATCCTGGAGCCTTGTGCTTCAGTGCGCTGCCTTCAGGACGCGTCGATATTGCACCGCCTCGGCGACATGCGTGACCTGCACTGTTTTGGCACTGGCCAGGTCGGCAATGGTGCGCGCCACCTTCAGGCAGCGGTGAATGCCCCGGCCCGACCAGCCCAGCCGCGTTGCTGCCACATTGAGGAACCTGGCAGCAGCCGGGTCCAGCTGGCACTGGACGTCGATGGCCTGGCCTTCGAGCGCCTGGTTGGCGCTGCCCTGCCGGTCCATTGCGCGGTCCCGGGCCTTGACCACCCGACTGCGCACGGCCTCGGTGAATTCGCCCGGCGGCGCGTTCACCAGTTCATCGGCGGTAAGGCTGCCGACCTCCACATGCAGGTCGATCCGGTCAAGCAGCGGTCCGCTGAGCTTGCCCTGGTAGCGTGCAATGCCTTCGGGCGAGCAGCGGCAGGCGCGCAGGCTGGAGCCCAGGTAGCCGCAGGGGCAGGGGTTCATCGCGGCAATCAGTTGAAAGCGCGCCGGGAATTCCGCGCGCTGCGCAGCACGCGAAATCGTGATGTGGCCCGACTCCAGGGGTTCGCGCAGTGCCTCGAGCGCGGCACGGGGAAACTCCGGAAGTTCGTCAAGGAACAGCACGCCCCGGTGCGCCAGCGAGATTTCACCCGGGCGCGGTGGCGAGCCGCCGCCCACCAGCGCCACCGCGCTGGCCGTGTGGTGCGGCGCGCAGGTCGGCCGCACGGCCCAGTGGTCCAGCGTGAAGCGCCCGCCCAGCGAGGCGACAGCGGCGGTTTCCAGCGCTTCGTCGGTGGTCATGGCGGGCAGCAGGCCGGCAAAGCGCTGCGCCAGCATGGACTTACCCGAACCCGGCGCGCCCACCATCAAGATGCTGTGTCCGCCGGCCGCCGCGATTTCCAGTGCCCGGCGGGCGGCGGCCTGTCCCTTGACATCGGCCAGGTCGGGATAGGCGGGCTGCCGCGAAGGCGCGCTTGAAGCTGCGCGCGTCCAGCCGTCGCTTGCTTCGGGAACGGCATCGCCCGGCAAGAACTGCCTGACCACGTCAAGCAGATGCTGCGCGCGGTAGACCTCGGCCTGCGGCACCAGCGCGGCTTCCTGCGCGCTGCCTTCTGGCAGCACCAGCCGGGGCAGGGGTTGCGGCGCGCCGTGCGGCGGCCGGGCAATCGCCAGACTCATGGCCAGGGAGCCGCGTACCGGCCGCAGATCACCGCCCAGCGACAGCTCACCGGCAAACTCATAGCCCGCCAGCTTGCGCGCATCGATCTGGCCGCTGGCAGCCAATATGCCGAGTGCAATCGGCAAATCGAACCGGCCCGAGTCCTTGGGCAGGTCGGCGGGCGCCAGGTTCACCGTGATGCGCTTGTTGCCCGGAAACTCCAGCCCGGCATTCTGGATGGCCGAGCGCACCCGCTCGCGCGCCTCCTTGACCTCGGTATCGGCCAGTCCGACCAGTGTGAAACTCGGCAGGCCGTTGGCCAGGTGCACTTCAACGCACACCGGACGCGCTTCAAGTCCCAACAAGGCACGGCTGTGCACTAAAGACAGGCTCATTCGGTTGCTTTCTTATTTATGCATCAAAGTTGTGCGCATTGGACGCATCAAAACGGTGCGTAACATCTTGTAATCCTCTAGCGTAACCGGTAGCGGTTGCAATCGGCCAAGTGCTTGCAGGCGAGGAAAAAAGTAGCTGGCACGGTCCCTGCTAAAGCAATTCATCCATTTTTTAAAAATCCCGGAGTTGTCATGAATCCAATCACTGTTCCCCTGGCTTGTTGCATGTCTTTGATGCTGTCCGGCGCCGCCTTTGCCCAAAGCGCCGCACCTACCGAGCCTGCTGCATCGCCGTTGTCATTCAACCTCGCGCTGGCCAGCAACTACAAATTCCGGGGACAGGACCAGGATCAGTCGAAGACCAAGGCTTTCAAGCCTGCCCTGCAAGGCGGTGTGGATTACGCATTTGACAGCGGTTTTTACCTTGGCAACTGGAACTCGACGGTGAACTGGACCAAGTACCTGCCGTCAAACCCGAGCAACCACATTGAAATCGATATTTACGGCGGTTATAAATTCAATGCCGGGCCGCTGGCCATGGATGTCGGCGCCCTGACCTATCTCTACCCCGGCGCCAGCGGCGCCAACACGACCGAGGTTTACCTGGGGGCCGGTTACGGACCGGTCAGTGCCAAGTATTCGCATACGGTTTCCAAGGGCTATTTCGGCATTGGCAAGGAATTCCTGATCGGCGATGGACGCGGGACCGGCTATTTCAACCTGGCCTATGCCCAGGAACTCCTGCCCAAAGTCACCCTGAAGGCTTCCCTGGGCTTTACCAACTTCAAGAGCGGCGTGAATTCGGCCAGCCTGCCTGACTACATGGACTACAGCGTGGGCGCCAGCTATGACCTGGGCAATGGCCTGGCCTTGTCGGGCGCGCTGGTGGGCGCGGACAAGAAGTCGAGCTATGTCTATCCTGCCGTGGTGGACACCAGCGGCCGCTCCATCAATAAAAACACGCTGGTCGTGATGCTTACAAAAACCTTGTAGAGCGGCGGGATCTGTTGCCGCCCCGTTATTCATCCTGGAGGAAAACTGAAATGAAACTTGTCACTGCCATCATCAAACCGTTCAAATTGGACGAGGTGCGCGAAGCCCTCTCAGGCATGGGTGTGCAAGGCATCACCGTGACCGAAGTCAAGGGCTTTGGCCGTCAGAAGGGCCATACCGAGCTGTACCGGGGCGCCGAGTATGTTGTCGATTTCCTGCCCAAGGTGAAGATCGAGGCAGCCGTGTCCGAGGATCTGGTGGAACGCGTGATCGAAGCCATAGAGACCTCGGCGCGCACCGGCAAGATCGGCGATGGCAAGGTTTTCGTGTACGACCTTGAGCAGGTCGTGCGCATCCGTACCGGCGAAACCGGCAATGACGCACTCTAACGTCTCCCTCCTGAAATAAAAGAGAACCATTGCCATGAAAAAATTGATTGCTTCCCTGCTACTCGGACTGAGCTTGCTCGGCACCGGCGCTTTCGCTCTGGCGCAAACCCCGGCAGAAACGCCTGCCGCTGCTGCCTCCTCCTCCGTATCCGCGGCTCCCGCCACAACCACTGCCATGGCTGCACCAGCGGCTGCCGCAGTGGCTCCTGCCGCCGCAGCAGCCCCGGTGCCCAACAAGGGCGACACCGCCTGGATGATGGTCTCGACCATTCTGGTGATCCTGATGGTCGTGCCCGGCCTGGCGCTGTTTTATGGCGGCCTGGTGCGCAGCAAGAACATGCTGTCGGTGCTGATGCAGGTCATGGTGACGTTCTCCCTGATCGTCGTGCTGTGGTTCATCTACGGCTACAGCCTGGCGTTCACCGAGGGCAATGCCTTCATCGGCGGCTTTGACCGGTTGTTCATGAAAGGCATCTGGGACAACGTCGCCGGCACTTTTGCCAATGGCGCGACCTTCAGCAAGGGTGTGGTAATTCCTGAAATCGTGTTCGCCGCCTTCCAGGCCACCTTTGCCGGCATCACCTGCTGCCTGATCGTCGGTGCCTTTGCCGAGCGCATCAAGTTCTCCGCCGTGCTGCTGTTCATGGTCATCTGGTTCACCTTCAGCTACGCGCCGATGGCCCACATGGTCTGGTTCTGGATGGGCCCTGACGCCTACACCAGCCCGGATGTGGTGGACGCCATGACCAGCAAGGCCGGCTATATCTGGCAGTCGGGCGCGCTGGACTTTGCCGGCGGCACCGTGGTGCACATCAATGCGGCCGTGGCCGGTCTGGTCGGCGCCTTCATGGTGGGCAAACGAATTGGCTACGGCAAGGAAGCCATGGCACCGCACAGCCTGACATTGACCATGGTCGGTGCTTCGCTGCTGTGGGTGGGCTGGTTCGGTTTCAACGCCGGCTCGGCGCTGGAAGCCAATGGCTTTGCCGCCCTGGCCTTCATCAACACCCTGGGCGCCACCGCTGCTGCGGTGCTGGCCTGGTGCCTCGGTGAAGCGCTGATGCGCGGCAAGGCGTCGATGCTGGGCGCTGCCTCCGGTGCCGTGGCCGGCCTCGTGGCCATCACCCCTGCCGCCGGCAACGTCGGCATCGGCGGTGGTCTGGTGATTGGTTTTATCGCCGGTTTTGCCTGCCTCTGGGGCGTGCATGGGCTGAAAAAGCTGTTGGGCGCTGACGACTCGCTTGACGTGTTCGGCGTGCATGGCGTCGGCGGCATCGTCGGCGCGCTGCTGACCGGCGTGTTCAATTCGCCCGCCCTGGGCGGCCCCGGCTTTGTCGCCGACTGGGTGACGGCTACCGGCATCACTGCCGCCGACTACTCGATCGTCTCGCAAGTGTGGATCCAGGCCAAGGCCGTGCTGATCACGGTGGTGTGGTCGGGTGTCGTGTCTTTCATCGCCTACAAGGTCGTTGACCTGACCATCGGCCTGCGCGTCAACGAAGAAGACGAGCGCGAAGGGCTGGACATCACCTCGCACGGCGAAACTGCCTACAACCGTTAAAGATTGCTTGGGTTGAGAAGCTGACAGAAGTCTCCTTGAGAAGTTTGGCCCGCTGGCATCTCGCCAGCGGGCTTTTTTTTGCCGCTAAAGTCGCAGTTCGTGGCGAACCCCTTCGCTGTACCACACGCGTCCAAGGAGAGCAACATGCCCTGGCAAATCGCCATTTCACAGCCCAGCGAACTGGGCGAATCGCCGTTCTGGCACCCCGACGAGCAGCGTCTGTACTGGGTGGACATTCCCGCCCGGCAGGTCTGCCGGTCAACAGGCTCGGACGGCAGCGTCGAGCGCTGGACGCTGCCGTCCGAGCCCGGCTGCATCGCGCCGGCCCGCAGCAATGGCCAGAGCGCGGGCCTGGTCATCGCCCTGCGCGACGGCATCTACCGCGCCCGGCAGTGGGGGGGTGATCTGGTGCTGCTCGCGCCTGCGCAGCACGACCCGGCCACCACGCGCTTCAATGACGGCAAGGCCGATCCGCTGGGCCGCTTCTGGGCCGGCACGATTTACGAACCGCGCGATGCGGCCCGGGCGCAGCTTTTCTGCCTGGACGCCCGGGGTGGCCGCACGCCTTTCCTCGATGTCAAGGCGGCCGATGCCACCACGGCCAACGGCCTGGCCTGGTCGCCCGACGCGGCCACGTTGTACTGGGCCGACACGCCGAGCCATGCGGTTCGCGCCTGGGACTGGGATGGCGCCAGCAACACCCTCAGCCGCGAGCGCGTGTTCCGTGCATGGCCCGGCAAACCCGAAGGCTGGCAGCCGGGCAGTCCGGGTTATGGCGGCCGCCCCGACGGCGCGGCGGTCGATGCCGAAGGCAACTATTACGTCGCCATGTATGAAGGCGGGCGGCTGCTCAAGCTATCGCCCGCCGGCGAGCTGCTGGCCGAGTTCGGCGTGCCTGCGCAATGCCCGACCATGCCCTGCTTTGGCGGCGCCGACCGCAAGACGCTTTACCTCGCGACCGCACGGCACAACCGCCCGGCCGGCGAACTGCAGCAGTGGCCCGCTTCGGGCTGCGTGCTGTCGATGCCGGTCGAGGTGCCGGGGCTGCCGGTGAATTTCTTCATGGATTGACGGCCAATCCTTTGTTTATTGATAAAAACAGGCATTTGCGCACGCCAGTAAAGAATATGCAGCTATTTTATTGATAGCGTTCATTGAGATGATGTGACTCTCGCAGGCGACAGCCGCCAGCCTGCGAAAAAACCGCACACGCCGCATTCAAAAAAATCAAACCTCCTGAACGTCATGCACGCGTACCATTCCAGCCATGAATGCAGACACCGACATGACGACTTTGATGGCCACGCGCATTCGCGACGCGGCAAAGGCAGGCACGCCCTTGCGCATCCGTGGCGGCGGCAGCAAGGACTTTTACGGCCAAACGCTCAGCGGCGACGTGCTCGACATGGCCGATTATTCGGGCGTTATCAGCTATGAGCCGAGCGAGCTGGTCGTCACTGTGCGCGGGGGCACCCCGCTGGCCGAACTGGAGGCGCTGCTGGCCGAACAAGGCCAGTGCCTGCCGTTCGAGCCGCCGCACTTCGGCCCGCATGCCACGGTCGGCGGCATGGTCGCCAGCGGCCTGAGCGGCCCGGCCCGTGCCAGCAGCGGCGCGGTGCGCGACTACCTGCTGGGCGTGGTGCTGCTCAACGGCAAAGGCGAATGCCTGACCTTCGGCGGCCAGGTCATGAAAAACGTCGCCGGCTACGACGTCTCGCGCCTGATGGCCGGCACGCTGGGCACGCTGGGCGTGCTGCTGGAGTTGTCGCTCAAGGTGCTGCCGGTGGTTCCCGGCGAAGCCACGCTGATGTGCAGCGGCTTGAGCCAGCAAAAGGCGCTGAACCTGCTCAACCGCTGGGGAGGCCAGCCGCTGCCGCTCAACGCCAGCTGCTGGGTGCACGATGCAAGCGCTGCACCGGCACAGGACTTCTTGTTTGTTCGCCTGCGCGGTGCCCTGGCCGCCGTCGAGGCCGCGTGCCCGCGCATGGTGGCCGATGTGCAGGCGGCCGGTGGCCAGGCGGTGCCCATGGACAACGCGCAAGCCAGCGCCGACTGGATGGCCTGCCGCGAGCAAACCCTGCCGTTTTTCGCGCAGCCGCCTTCGCCTGATGCCTGCCTGTGGCGTCTGAGCGTGCCGCAGACCGCGCCGGCGATGGATTTGCCCTATGCCTCCCTGGTTGAATGGCACGGCGGCCTGCGCTGGCTCTGGGCGCCGGCGTCTGCGGCTGCGCAGCTGCGCCAGCTGGCCGCGCAGGCGGGCGGCCATGCCACCTTGTTCAGGCGCGCTGCCCTGATGCCGGAAAACGTGCCGGTGTTCACGCCGCTGTCTCCGGTGCAGTCGCGCATCCAGCGCGAACTCAAAAAGCAGTTTGACCCGGCCGGCATCTTCAATCCGGGCCGCATGCCGATGGACGGCTGAAGCAGCGCATGCGCCGTTTTCGCCACCTGACCAGCCAGCACCGGACGGCGTCCACCAACCGCCTGCTGGGCGGCATCCTGGCGTTCAATGCCGGTGCCATCAATGCCGGCGGCTTCCTGGTGGTGGCGATGTACACCTCGCACATGACCGGCTTTGCCTCGCTGCTGGCCGACAACCTGGTGCTGGGCAACATGCGCCTGGTGCTGAGCGCCATTGGGGCCTTGCTGGCCTTCACCTGCGGTGCGGCATTCACCGCCATTCAGGTGAACTGGGCGCGCCAGCATTCGTTGCGCAGCGAATATGCGCTGCCCCTGCTGGTCGAAGCCTTGCTGCTGCTGCTGTTTGGCCTGATGGGCGCCACGCTGAACCGCCAGACGCCGTTTGCCGTCCCGTTCACCGTGCTGGTGCTGTCCTTCACCATGGGGCTGCAAAACGCGCTGGTCAGCAAGATTTCGTCGTCGCAAATCCGCACCACCCACATGACCGGCATCGTGACCGACATCGGCATCGAGCTGGGCAAACTGTTTTACTGGAACCGCACGGCCAGCCCGTTCGAATCGCGCGTGCGCGCCAACCGCATCAAGCTGCGGCTGCTCGGCACGCTGCTGGCGGCCTTTATCGGCGGCGGCATCGTCGGCGCAGCGGGCTTCAAGCATGTCGGTTTCACCTGGGTCATTCCGCTGGCCCTGCTGCTGCTGGGGATGAGCCTGCCGCCGCTGTATTCCGACCTCGTGCGCATCATCCGGCGCAAAACCGCCCGTCAAAGTACCTGAAGAACACCATGCAGACACAACTCGCCCCCGAATTCCAGAACACACCCGACGGCCTGCAGGCCGAAGCCATCCTGCGCAAATGCGTGCACTGCGGTTTTTGCACTGCCACCTGTCCGACCTACCAGCTGCTCGGCGACGAGCTGGACGGTCCGCGCGGCCGCATCTATTTGATCAAGCAGGTGCTTGAAGGCGAAGTGCCAACGCGCAAGACCCAGTTGCACCTGGACCGCTGCCTGACCTGCCGCAACTGTGAATCCACCTGCCCCAGCGGCGTGCAGTACGGCCACCTGATCGACATTGGCCGCAAGCTGGTCGATGAACGCGTGCCGCGTCCGGCCAGCGACCGCGCCGTGCGCTGGGCGCTCAAGGAAGGCCTGCCGTCGCCCCTCTTCGCCCCTGCCATGAAGATGGGCCAGGCGGTGCGCGGCCTGCTGCCGCATTCGCTGAAGAACAAGGTGCCCGCCAAACAGGCCGCCGGCGCCTGGCCAACACGCTCGCATGCCCGAAAAATGCTGATGCTCTCGGGTTGCGTGCAGCCCGCGATGATGCCCAACATCAATTCGGCCACGGCCCGTGTGCTGGACGCTGCCGGTATCCAGACTGTCGTGGCGGCCAAGGCCGGCTGCTGCGGCGCGGTGAAATTCCACCTGAACGACCAGGACGGTGGCAAGGCCGAAATGCGCCGCAACATTGACGCCTGGTGGCCGCACGTCGAGAGCGGCATCGAAGCGCTGGTGATGAACGCCTCGGGCTGCGGCGTCACGGTCAAGGAGTACGGCTTCATCCTGAAGGACGATCCGGCGTATGCCGAAAAAGCCGCACGCATCAGCGAGCTGACCCGCGACCTGAGCGAGCTGCTGCCGGTCATTGCCGAATCGCTGCAGGCCAGCCGGCCCGACCTGGTGAAAAAAATCGCTGCCAGCGCGCCCAAACTGGCGTTTCATCCACCTTGCACGCTGCAGCACGGCCAGCAGCTGCGCGGCGGCGTCGAGCAGCACCTGGGCAGCCTGGGCTTTGACATCAAGGTGTCCCTGAACGAGGCGCACCTGTGCTGCGGCTCGGCGGGCACTTATTCAGTGCTCCAGCCAGAAATCGCCTACCAGTTGCGCGACCGCAAGCTGGCCAATCTGGGCGACATGGCGCCCGAGGTGATCGTGTCAGCCAATATTGGCTGCATCACCCACCTGCAAAGCGGCACGGCCACGCCGGTGCGGCACTGGGTTGAAGTGCTGGATTCGGCGCTATTGAATCAATAGCTGTCAGTGTTTGCCAGTATTGCGCAAACAGCCATTTTGTCTATGAATTGACAGGGTGGGGTGGGTTTGAAGCGAGACGCAAGCGACAGGTTTTCGCACCTGCGTTTGCATTTTCAGATTTCCCTGAACACCTTTCGCCGGCTCAGGCGGCCAGCGCGGCTTCAATGTCTTTGGCCAGGTCGGCCGGCTTGTCCAGCGGCGCATAGCGCTTCAACACCTGGCCGTCCTTGCCGACCAGGAATTTGGTGAAGTTCCACTTGATGGCCTTGCTGCCCAGCAGGCCGGGCGCCTCACTCGACAGCCACTGGTACAGCGGATGGGCAGCCGGGCCGTTGACATCGACCTTGGACATCATCGGAAACGTCACGCCGTAGTTGACCTGGCAGAAGCTGGCAATTTCGCTGTCCGGGCCTGGGTCTTGTGCGCCGAACTGATTGCACGGAAACCCCAGCACCGCCAGGCCTTTGCCGCCATAGGTCTTGTGCAGTTCTTCCAGGCCGCCGAACTGCGGCGTGAAGCCGCACTGGCTGGCGGTGTTGACGATCAGCATGACCTGGCCCCTGAAGGCCGACAGGGCCAGGTCCTGGCCGTCGATCTGGCGGGCTTGATAGTCGTAAATACTGGGCATGGAATCTCCAAGAATGAGGGCCTGACAAGAACCTGCTGGCAGGCGCCAGGGAATAACGTGTGCGGGGCAAGGCGTATTTTGCGCACCAACACAATGCGCTGCAACCGCAAGGGCAATGACCAACTGCACCTGGCTGGATCAGGGTGGTGCCAAATCCATGGCCGGACAGGCCATCCGCAGGTAAAAAAGATGGCACGCGTATTGCGTTCAACCCTTTTGCAAGAAAAGCGATTTGTACAGTTGATGTGCAAATGCTTCTAACGTAGGGGCACTAGGGTTCCGGTCGCCGAAGGATCAATTCGGCCGATGTCTGGTCCGAGAGTGCCCCGGCCTCGCAAGAGGCTCCACGGAGGGATAAAAGCCCGGGAGAACGATGTACCAATCGTATTTTCCTGCGCCCGTCCCTCACCTTCAGGAGCCTCGTCATGACATCATCCGGTTTTTCTTCTTCACGCAACGCTGCGCCGTCGTTGCTCGGTCGTCTGTTCAAGCCTGCACTGGGTCTGGCGGTTGCCCTGGCGGCGGCATCGGCATTCGCCGCCGGCCCGGCGAGCATGAAAATTGGCACTGTGGTCTGGATCGGGTACGGCCCTTTTTATGTGGCTGACGCGCTCGATTTGTACAAAAAATACAACCTCAAGGTGTCGCTGCAGGTCTTTAACGATCCGGCCCTGATTCCGTCGGCCATGGCGTCGGGCGCGCTGGACGGCGCCATGCTGACCTATGACCAGGTGGTCGGCCAGGTGGCCGGCGGCAAGGCGCAAAAGGTGGTGATGCCGATTGACTATTCCAACGGTGGCGACGCCATTGTGGCGGAGAGCAGCATCACCAAAGTGACCGACTTCAAGGGCAAGAAGGTGGGCTTCAATCCCCTGTCGCCATCGGACTTTCTGCTGTCTTATGCGCTCAAGACGAACGGCATGACCGACAAGGACATCGTGGCGGTCAACATGACGCCCGAGGGCGTACCGGCCGCGATGGCCTCGGGCCAGATGCCCATCGGCGTGACCTACGAGCCCAGCTTGTCGCAGATTCTCGGCCAGGGCGACGGCAAGAAGTTCAAGGTGGTGTTTTCATCCAGAAATGCCCCCGGTCTGATTGCCGACGTGCTGGTGTTTGACGACAAGGCCATCAAGGCCAAACCGGCGGAAATTGCCGGCATCATGAAGGCCTACCTGGACGGCCTGGCCTACATGAAAGCCAAGCCCGATGAGTCGGCCAGGATCATCGGCAAGTTCATGGGCGTCTCGGCCAAGGAAGTCAAGGAACAACTCCTTGGCGTGTACAACATCCCGCTGGCCGAAATGCCCAAGGCTTTCGTCAAGGCCAAGGAAACCACCTCGTATTTCGCCAGCGGCGAGATCATCGGCCAGTTGCTCAAAGCCAAGGGCCAGATCACCGCAGTGCCGCCGATCGAAACCACGTTCGACGCGCAGTTCGTCACCGCGCTGACCAAGAAGTAAATCCCTGCGGGCGTTCGCTGTGCGCGTCCCCGCGGACGGGCACCGCGGGACCGCACCATGAAAAAAGGTTGCATCATGAAGCAGGTTTTCCGCTATCCCGAAGGGGTCTGGCCCAATGTGGCCGCTCTGGCCCTGACGCTGCTGGGCTACGGCGCCGGTGTGGCGCTGCTGGGCCAGCCGAACTGGGGCCTGAACGCCCTGGGCTTTTTGCTGGTCGCGCAGACCCTGGTCTGGTCGGCCTATTTCATTCATGAATTTGCCCATCAGGCCATCTTCAAGACGCCGGCTGCCAACCAGCGCTGGGGCACCGTGATGAGCTGGATCAACGGCAGCTGCTATGCCACATTTGCCGACATGCGGCGCAAGCACATGCGCCACCATGTGGAGAGGGCCGATGTGATTACCTTCGATGTGCGCGGCTTCCTGCTGCGCGCGCCGGCCTGGCTGCGAAACGGCGTGCTGGCGCTGGAATGGGCTTATTTTCCGGCCGTGGAGTTCCTGATGCGGGCCTTTGTCGTGGTGCTGCCTTTTCGTGACGAGCGCCGGCATGCGGCGCGCGGGCGCGTGCTGGCCATCGCCGCCGTTCGCCTGAGCCTGCTGGCGGCGCTGGGCTGGTGGTCGGTCAAGGCGCTGCTGCTGTACTTCGCGGCTTACCTGGTGTTTGTCACCGTGCTGCGCTTTGCCGACTGTTTTCAGCACACCTACGACGCCTATCCGATTCTGGACGACCAGCCGGTGCCTGGCGACAAACTGCGCGACCGCGCCTACGAGCAAGCCAACACCTACAGCGACATCGTGGGCCTGAACAGCAAATGGCTCAACCTGGTCTGGCTGAACTTTGGCTTTCACAACGCGCACCACGAGCGGCCCACGGCGCCCTGGCACCGCCTGCCGGCTTTTCACCGCGAGCTTTATCCCGACAGTTACGCGCAGGTCGTCACGGTGCGTGAGCTGCTGCACAGTTTTCACGTCAATCGCGTCAAGCGCGTGCTGGCCAGCGACTACGGCCACATCCAGGCCCCGGGCGCAAGCGGACGCACGCATGGTTTTCTGGGCGCCGTTGGCGTGTCTTTCCTGACGGCGGTCTAGCGTGGCACCGTGCTATGCCCTGGAGGGCAAAACCGTGGTGCTGACCGGTGCAGGCGGCGGCATTGGCCGTGCGCTGGCGCACGCGTTTGCCGCCCAGGGCGCCAGCCTGATGCTGCTGGACCGCGAGGCAGACAGCCTGCTGCGCCTTGCCGATGCGCTGGCCGCGCCAAACAAGGTCAGCACGGCCGTGTGCGACCTGGGCGACGACGCGCAGGTTTCCATGCTGGCTTCGCAGTTGCAGGCGCAAGGCGCGCGCGTCGATGTGCTCATCAACAATGCCGGCAGCGAATACCCGACACCGATCGACAGCAGCGCGCCCGACGCGATGGCGCGCTGGGCCGGTTTGCTGGACAACAACGTGGTCAGCATGGTGCGCCTGACGCGCGCGCTGCTGCCGCTGATGCCCGCCGGGGCCAGCGTCATCAACCAGTCGTCAATCTGGGGCAAGACCGGCGTGGCCGACTTTTCGGCCTATGTGGCCAGCAAGCACGCGGTGATCGGCCTGACGCGGTCGCTGGCCTTTGAGCTCGCAGCGCGCGGCATCCGCGTCAATGCGGTCTGTCCGGGCTGGATCCGCACCGATGCCGCCCTGCGCTCGCTGGCCAGCATGGCGCAGCAGCAAGGCCGCAGCGAAGCCGAGATCGAGCGCGAACTGCTGTCCCGGCAGGCCCTGCCGGCCATGCTGGCGCCAGCTGACATTGCCGGAATCTATCTCTTCCTGGCCAGCGTCGATGCGGCGCCGCTGACCGGCCAGGCCATCGTGGTGAGCAACGGCGAGGTGATGGGCTGATGACTGCGGCGTTCGAGCTGTCCCTGTCCGGCCGCACCGCGCTGGTGACCGGGGCCAGCAGCGGTATCGGGCGCGCCATCGCGCTGGCCTTTGCGCAGGCCGGCGCGGCCGTGCTGGTCAACCATCTGGGGCGGGCTGACGAGGCCGCCGCACTCGTGCGCGAGATCCACAGCCTGGGCGCCCAGGCCTGGGCGATCGAGGCCGATGTCAGCCGGTCGGCCGATGTGGCCGGTCTGGCGGCACAGGCCGCGCAGCGTTGCGGCACCGTCGACGTGCTTGTCAACAACGCCGGCATCATCCAGGAAAAACCATTTCTCGACACCACAGAGGACGACTGGGACCGCATGCTGGCCGTCGACCTGAAGTCGGTGTTCCTGACCGCGCGCGCCTTTTTTCCTGGCATGGAGGCGCAGGGGCACGGCGTCATCATCAACATCGCCTCTGACCTGGCCGTGCTGGGGCGCGAACACTACGCGCCCTACTGCGCCGCCAAGGCCGGCGTGATCGGCCTGACGCGGGCGCTGGCGCGCGAGTTCGCCCCGGCGATCCGTGTCAATGCGATTGCACCGGGGCCGGTCAACACGGCCATGATGTCGCTCGACGCCATGAGCCCGCAGTGGCTCGCCAAGGAGTTGGACATCCCCCAGCGGCGCATTGCCGAGCCGGACGAGATTGCCGCCACCGCGCTGTTTCTGGCCTCTGACCTGTCGCGCTTTTACTGTGGCCAGGTGCTCGGCCCCAATGGCGGCTCGGTCATGGGCTGAACCGGATTGACCACGCCGTGACGCCGTCTCTATCCGTTTCACCCCGACCTGCCGCCTGGCCGGTGGCCGTGCTGCTGTTTTCCTCGTCGCTCTGGGGGTTGTCCTGGTGGCCGCTCAAGCAGTTTGTGGCGATGGGCCTGTCCGGCCCGGTGCTCTCGCTGCTGGCCTATGGCCTGGTCAGCCTGTGCACCTTCATGCTGCTGTGGCGCGAGCGGGCTGCCTGGCGTTCGCAAACCGGCCTGCTGCTGGCGCTGGCGCTGGTGGGGGGCTGGGCCAACACGTCTTTTGTCTACGCGCTGATGCTGGGCGACGTGGTGCGCGTGATGTTTTTGTTCTACCTGTCGCCGGTCTGGTCCGTCCTGGGCGGCTGGCTGTTCCTGGGCGAGCGGGTGCGTCGCCGGCGCATCATCGCGGTCGCGCTGGCGCTGACCGGTTTGTGGTTCGTGATTGGCGGTGTCCGCGCCTTGCAGTCGCCGCTGAGCACGGCCGACTGGCTGGCCTTGTCGGCGGGCCTCGCGTTTGCGGGCAACAACCTGATTGCGCGCGCGGCGCAGGCGATTCCGCTGCGTTCCAAGACGGTGGCCGTGTTCCTGGGCTGCAGCGTGCTGGCGCTGGCCGCCGTGCTCGGGCAGGGCGCTGCCGTGCCGGCCGTGTCGGCACCGGTTTTACTGGCCGTGCTGGCCTATGGCTTTGTCTGGCTGCTGCTGGCCACGGCCACCTGGCAGTACGGCGTGACCCATCTGGAAAGCGGCCGCGCCGGCATCGTCATGGTGGCCGAATTGCTGGTGGCCGTGCTCAGTGCGACCTGGCTGGGCAGCGAACAGATGTCGCCTGTTGAATGGCTGGGCAGCGCCCTGATTGCCCTGGCCGCGCTGGTCGAAGCCACCGACGCCGGCGAGCCCGGCCTGCCACTTGTCACTGTTCCAAAGGAGTCAACATGAGCACCGTCTGGATGAACGAATTGTCCTGGGTCGATTACCAGGCCCGCATGACCGGGGACAAGCCCCCGGTTTTCCTGCCGGTCGGCGCGCTGGAGCAGCACGGCCCGCACCTGCCGCTGGGCACGGATGCGCTGCTGTCGGCCGCCGTGGCCTTTGACGCCGCCGTCCGGGTCGGCGGCCTGGTGGCGCCTACCTTGTCGTATGGCTACAAATCCCAGCCCAAGTGCGGCGGCGGCCAGCATTTCTGCGGCACCACCAGTGTGGACGCGGCCACCCTCATCGGCTCGGTGCGCGACGCCGTGCGCGAGTTTGCCCGCCACGGCGTCAACCGGCTGGTGGTACTCAACGGACATTATGAAAACCAGTGGTTCCTCATCGAAGGCATCGACCTGGGTTTGCGCGATGTCGGGCCCGGCGCCACGCTGGAGGTCATGCGGCTGGAATACTGGGATTTCATGACCCCTGCAACGCTGACGCATGTTTTTCCCGAAGGCTTCCCGGGTTTTGCGCTGGAGCATGCGGCCGTGATGGAAACCTCCATGATGCTGCACTACCACCCGTCGCTGGTGCGGCTGGACCTGATTCCCGACGACGGACCGGCCGATTTTCCGCCCTACGACATCTACCCTGCGCGCAGCGACTGGGTGCCGCCATCGGGCGTGCTGTCGTCGGCGCGTGGCGCGGACGCGGCCAAGGGCCGGCTGCTGGCGCAGGAAGTTTCGGCGCGCATCGCCCAGGCCATTGCCACCGGCTTTCGCTGAAATCGGGCTGGCCGTGAAACCTCTTGCCTGGACGATTGAAGTCGCCGACACGGCGCTGCTGGTGATCGACATGCAGCGCGATTTTTGCAGTCCGCACGGCTACGCGGCGCGCGCCGGGCTCGATGTGGCGCGGCTGGCCGGGCCCATCGGTCAGATCCGCCGGCTGCTCGACGCCGCGCGGGGCGCGGGCCTGCTGGTCGTGCACACGCGAGAAGGTCACCTGCCCGACCTGTCCGATTGCCCGGCCGAAAAAATGCAGCGCAGCCGGCAGGCCGGCGCGCCCATCGGCAGCGTTGGGCCCATGGGCCGGCTGCTGGTGCGCGGCGAATACGGGCATGACTTCATTGACGAGTTGCAGCCGGCCACAGGTGAAGCGGTGATTGACAAGCCCGGCTACGGCGCGTTCTACCAGACCGGGCTGGCGCAGCTGTTAACGAACCGCTGCATTCGCCAACTGATTGTCTGCGGCGTCACCCCGAGGTGTGCGTGCATTCGACGCTGCGCGAAGCGGTGGACCGGGGCTATGCCTGCGTCACCGTGGCCGATGCCACTGCCGCGAGCGATCCCGCCTTGCAGGCGCCGGCGCTGGCAATGATCGGCGTCGAGGGCGGGATTTTCGGCCGTGTGGCCACCACCGATCAATTGCTGCAAGCGCTACGCGGCGCGCCCAGCCACAAAGAGATCCCATGACCCAAGTCAAAAAATTATGGCCCTTACTGACCGCAACGCATCGCTACGACAAGTCCATCTCGACCTTCAACCGCGGCCGCGGCCAGCAGATTGAAGCGCCCATCCTGGCCTACCTGATTGAAACGGCCAACGGACGCATCCTTTACGACGTGGGTTGCGACCATGCCAAGATCAACGACCCGTTGGCAAGTGCCCGTTACTACGACCCGGCGGTGTTCGAGTTCGGCGCGCCGGAGATGCGTGATGAGCAGCGCATTCCCCGCCATCTGGCGCGCCTGGGGCTTACGCCAGCCGATGTCGATGTGATTTTCATTGGCCACCTGCATTTCGACCATGCCGGCGGGCTCAAGGACTTGCGGCGCTGCGGCTGCGGAGCGGAGATTCATGTGCAGCGCGATGAAATGGCGGTGGCGCGCAGCGGCGCCGACCGGGCGGTCTTTGCCGACGACCTGCAGGACGAGGCCGGCGCGCCGCTGCAGTTCAGGCTCAGGCAGGGCGAGTACACGCTGCTGCCCGGCGTGCATGCGGTGGCCTCGCCGGGGCACACCGTCGGCCACATGTCGATGCTGGTCGAACTCCCCAAGGGGCCGCCGGTGCTGCTGGCCGGCGATGCCGCCGATCTGCAGGAAAACCTCGATGACGAGGTGGCGCCTGGTACCTTGTGGCAGGCCCGCGAACAGCAGGCCGTGGACAGCATCCGCAAGCTGAAGGCGCTGGCCGTTGAGACCGGCGCCCGCATCTGGCCCAACCACGACATGGCGTTTTACCGTTCGCTGCCGGTCTTTCCGATGGCCTGCGAATGAGCGCGGTTCAAACCGGCGTCTTGCCAGGCGCCGGCGGGTCTGCCGTGCCGGACCGCTACCGCGGTGTTTGGGCACGCACGCTGCTGGAAGCACCGGGGGTGCGCGACGACCGCAGTTTTGTACGCTGGCTGCAGACCAGTGTCTGGCATGCCGACCTGCGCATTCCCCTGATGGCCCGGCCCGTGACCGCACAGGCGCCAGGTGCGCAGCCCGGACAGCCACTGGCGCTCAGGCTTGCCGCCCAGCAGGGATTTTGCGGCATGACCCAAGTCCGGCAGCAGGCGGCAGGAGAAGTCTGCACCTGGCACCGCCTGAGCGACTTTCAGCCGGCACGGGAGGCGGCGGATGCTGGCGTGATGCTCTTTGACGGGCCTGATCGTGTGATTGAAACGGGCCTGCATGCGTCGTATCTCGAGGTCTGGGAGCGCCTGCCCGGTTCCACCGGCCGGTCCATTGTGCTGGCCGGCCTGGACGAAACAGGGCAGGACAATGCCGAAAGGGTGCTGGTGGCGGGCCGTTATCTGATGCGTGTTCGTCCCCGGCGCCTGGCCTTGTCGCCTGACAGAGAAACGGAGCCATCGCTGGCCGATGTTGTTGCCCGGCATCCTGATATGGCCCGCGAGATACTGGATTTTGAAATCTCCTTTGGCCGCCTTGACGCCGGCCGCTGGACGATCGAGCATTCCACGCTGCCTGAACTCGAAGGCCGCAGCCTGCCTTGCCGGTTGCACCACGAGTCCGAATTTCAGGCACGAATCGAGGGCGATTTTTCAACCTTACCCTGGCAGGTCATTGAGTGGGACTGCACAGATTCAAGCATTTAGGCCCTGGAATCTGCCAGAAAAGGGCGATGGCCCGGAATAGGCCTCATGGGAGTGCGTTTTCCCTGATTTGGTGCACATCACTTGATGTTCAACAAGGCGAATGGCCCAGATGACGGCTGTTGCATCGCGACAGGTTGACCCTGATGCCAGAAATCTGGCATTGAATTTGCTTATTGTCTTGCAAGAGAGGTGTCGTGCTGATTACAGCGCCACTTTACTTGTCAGACCGCTAGGGTTCCGGGCGCCATGTCGAATGGCGCTGTCTGGTCCGAGAGCTGTCGGCCGCATTCATGCGGCTCCACGGAGGGATAAAAGCCCGGGAGGAGATGGTGTGTATCGCCGTCCTCTCTTGGCTTTTTCCTTCAACTTCTGGAGCCCGCATTGTCCGAAAAATTTTTGCCACCCGCGCGCCCGGGCATCTGGCGCATCGCGGGTCATCTATCCCGACGGCAGTACTGGATGTTTGCCGCGCTGGGGCTGTTGCTTCCCTTCGCCGCCTGGGCGGCCCTTTCTGCCTCGGGCTGGGTTGACCCGATGTTCCTGCCCGGGCCATTGAACGTGTTCACCCGCATGGTGACCTGGCTGCTCGAGGATGACCTGATGGGGGATGCTGCGATAAGCATCTACCGGGTCGCTGCTGGCTTTTTGTTGTCAGCTGCATTGGCCTTGCCGCTGGGTCTGCTGATCGGGGCCTTCCGCCCAGTCGAGGCCCTGCTCGAACCCCTGACCGATTTCATCCGCTATATGCCGGCCGTGGCCTTCATTCCCCTGGTCATGCTGTGGCTGGGCATTGGTGAAAGCGCCAAGATATCCATCATCTTCATCGGCACATTTTTCCAGATGGTGCTGATGGTGGCCGAGAACGTCCGGCAGGTGCCGATGGCGCAGATCGAAGCGGCCCTCACGATGGGCGCAACGCGCTACGAAATGATCCGCCTGGTGCTGTCGCAATCGGCCAAGCCGGCGATGCTCGACACGCTGCGCATCACGATGGGCTGGGCCTGGACCTACCTGGTGGTGGCCGAGCTGGTGGCTGCCAATTCCGGCTTGGGTTATGCCATTTTGAAGGCGCAACGCTACCTGAAGACCGACACGATTTTTGGCGGAATCATTTTGATCGGGGTGATTGGCCTGTTGATCGACCAGGGCTTTCGCTGGCTGCATCGCCGTCTGTTCCCCTGGTCACAGGCGAGAGGCTAAAACCATGTCCAAAGTCAACATCAAAAATGTCGGCAAGATATTCGCTGCCGCCGCCGGCCAGATCCCCGCGCTGCAGGACGTGAACCTCAGCATTGAAGACAACGAGTTCGTCACGCTCGTGGGGGCGTCGGGCTGCGGCAAATCGACTTTGTTGCGGATTCTTGCCGGGCTCGAATACCGCACCAGCGGCGAGGTGCTGTGCGATGGCCAGTCGATCAACAGCCCGGGCGCAGACCGCGCCATGGTGTTCCAGCACTACAGCCTGTATCCCTGGCTCAGCGTTATCGACAACATCAAGTTCAGCCGCCAACTCAAGGTCAACCGGGAAAATCTGACGTCCTCCGACGTGGAAGCCGCCTCCGGGCGCGCCGATGCGCTGCTGAACCTGATCGGCCTGAGCAAGGTGAGTTCGGCCTATCCGAACCAGTTGTCGGGCGGCATGCAGCAGCGGGTGGCGATTGCCCGGGCCCTGATGGGCCGGCCTTCGATCTTGCTGATGGATGAGCCTTTCGGCGCCCTGGACGCGCAGACGCGCGAGGTCATGCATGACCTGATCCTGCACATTCACCGGGTTGAAAAAACCACCATCATCTTTGTCACCCACGACGTGGAAGAAGCCATCTACCTGGGCCAGCGCGTGGTGCTGATGCAGCCGCGCCCCGGACGCATCCACAGCACGTTCGCGGTACCGCTGCCGGCCCAGCGCACCCAGGAGATGAAACACACGGCGCCGTTTCGCGAACTGCGTGCCGAGATCCTGGCGCGCATCCGGCAGAGCACCGGCATCACCACCGACCTGGACAGGCTTGACCAGCTCAACCTGCAAGGCACTTCAGCCTGAGGTCATTGCCCCCGTTATCCCCTCTTTCTTTACAAGCGATCAAGCCATGTCAACCACTTTTGCCAATTTGCCTGCGCTGGCCCGCGCAGCGGTGCCCGATATATCCACCACCTTTGCGCCCGAGCGGGTGCTGTGGGAGGAAACACTGCCCGGCGGCTGCCACTGGTCGGGCGTGCTGCGCCGCGGCAATACGCTGCGACTCTCCGACCTGCAGGGCTGCGCCAATGTCTCGGCGCTGTTTTTCAACCAGGAAGAAAAGACCGAGCGTTACAACATGCCTGACACGCTCAAGGCACAGCACACGGCTTTTCTCACAAGTGGTCATGCCTGCTACTCGGACATGGGACGCATCCTGTGCTCGATTCCCGAAGACAGCTGCGGCTGGCACGACACCTTCAGCGGCGTGCTCGACGCGGCCAGCCTGGAAAAAAAGTACGGCCAGGCGCGCTACCAGGAACACCGCAACGGCATGTACCGCAGCGGTCTGGATGGGTTGCTGGTGGAGTTGAACAAATGGGGCCTGGGCCGGCGCGATGTGGGCGCCAATGTCAATTTCTTCAGCAAGGTGAGCGCCGATCAGGGCGGCAAGCTGCATTTCGAGACGGCCCACCGGCAGCCAGACCAGCATGTCGATCTGCGTTTCGAGATGAATGTGTTGGTGGTGCTTTCCGCAGCGCCGCATCCGCTCGATCCGGCGCCGGTCTATGCCCCGGGCGCGGTCAAGCTCACGGCCTGGCGCTCCGGCACGGCGGGCGCCCAGGATGTGTGCCGGCTGTCATGCCCGGAAAACGACCGGGGTTTCATCAACACCGAGCGCTGGTTTCTTTAAACCAGCACGTCGGCCACTGCTTTCGCTTTCGATCCATCATTCCAAGGAATCCCACCATGTCTGCCACCATTCAGGCCAGCGCACTCGATCCCGCACAGGCCACCCTGGACGAAACCATTCCCGCCGGCGAGCCATGGATGCAGCGGCTCAGCAAGGGCCAGATTTTTCGCATTGTCGATCTCGAAGGCAACCAGGCCGTCGATACGCTGTTCTTCAACGCCGACGACCCCGAAGAGCACTACAGCCTGACGCACACCATTCAGGCACAGGGTGCGCTCTACCTGGGCCTGGGCTCCGTCCTCATGTCGAGCGAAGGCCGGCCCCTGCTGACCATTGTGGCCGACACCTGCGGCCGCCACGACACGCTGGGCGGCGCCTGCTCGTGCGAAAGCAATACCGTGCGCTACGCCCTGGAAAAACGCGCCATGCACAGCTGCCGCGACAACTTCATGGCGGCCATCGCGCACAACCCGTACGGACTGCACAAGCGCGACATGGCCTCCAACATCAATTTCTTCATGAACGTGCCGGTCACCCCAAACGGCGGTCTGACTTTCGAGGACGGCATCTCCGCGCCCGGCAAGTATGTCGAGATGCGTGCCGAGACGGACGTGATCGTGCTGGTGTCGAACTGCCCGCAGCTCAACAACCCGTGCAATGCCTACAACCCCACGCCGGTACGCTGCCTGGTCTGGGACGCCGCTTAACAACTTCCGGGTGCCGGACGACCGGCGCCCCTTCCTGACTGGCAGGACGACCTGCCGCTTGCCGTGAGCCGATCATGTTCAAAAAAGTTCTTGTTGCCAACCGGGGTGCGATTGCCTGCCGCATCATCCGCACCCTGCGCCGCATGGGTGTGGGCGCCGTGGCGATCTATTCCGAAGCCGATGCCGATTCGGCCCATGTGGCCGCAGCCGATGAAGCGGTTTGCATTGGCCCGGCGGCCGTCAGCGGCAGCTACCTGGCGATGCAGCGCATCATCGAGGCGGCGCTGGCCAGCGGCGCGCAAGCCATCCATCCTGGCTACGGTTTTCTTTCGGAAAATGCCGGTTTTGTCGAGGCCTGCGAAGCCGCCGGGTTGGCCTTTATCGGCCCCACGCCGCAACAGATGCGGGTCTTTGGCCTCAAGCACACGGCGCGCGCGCTGGCGACGCAGGCCGGCGTGCCCCTGCTGCCCGGCACCGGCCTGCTGTCCGGCCTGGACGACGCGCTGGCGCAGGCGCAAACCATCGGCTATCCGGTGATGCTCAAGAGCAGTGCGGGCGGCGGCGGCATCGGCATGCAGATGTGCCGCCATGCCGAAGAACTTCGCGCTGCTTTCGATTCGGTCAAGCGGCTGGCGCAAGCCAACTTTTCCGATGCCGGCGTGTTCCTGGAGCGCTTCATCACCGACGCCCGCCACATCGAGGTGCAGATTTTCGGTGACGGCGCGGGTGGCGTGCTGGCGCTGGGCGAGCGCGATTGTTCTTTGCAGCGTCGCAACCAGAAGGTGGTCGAGGAAACGCCGGCGCCCAACCTGCGCGAGGAGGTGCGCCAAGCCCTGCTGGAAACGGCGCGCAAGCTGGCCCGCACCGCCTGCTACCGGTCGGCCGGCACCGTCGAGTTCGTCGTCGATGCCGCCACGCAGGAATTCTTCTTTCTCGAAGTCAATGCACGCCTGCAGGTCGAGCACGGGGTGACCGAGGCCGTCACCGGCGTGGACCTGGTGGAATGGATGGTCCGCCTGGCCGCCGGGGACATGCCGCCCCTGCACACGCTGGCGGTGGTGCCGCGCGGCCATGCGGTGCAGGCGCGCCTGTATGCCGAGGATCCGGCCAAGAATTTCCAGCCCTCGACCGGACTGCTGACCGAGGTGTATTTTCCGAACGACCTGCGGGTGGACACCTGGATTGAACGCGGCACCGAGGTCAGCGCGCATTACGACCCGATGCTGGCCAAGCTGATCGCGCATGGCGACGACCGCGAGCAGGCGCTGGCCAGGCTGGACCAGGCCCTGGGCCAGACCCGCATCGCGGGGCTGGAGTCCAATCTTGACTACCTGCGCGCCCTGATGCGCTTTGCGCCCTTTTTGCAAGGGCGGCACACGACGCAAAGCCTGGCCGGTTTCGCGGCACCCAGCGAGGCGATTGATGTGCTCAGCCCGGGCGTGCAAACCTCGGTGCAGGACTGGCCGGGCCGGCTCGGCTACTGGGATGTGGGGGTGCCCCCCTCCGGGCCGATGGACGGACTGGCGCTGCGGCTGGCCAACCGGCTGCTGGGCAATCCCGAGGGCGCGGCGGCGCTGGAAATCACGGTCGCCGGGCCGACTCTGAGCTTTCGCAGCGCGCGGCAGATCGCTGTCACCGGCGCGCCTATCGAGTTGCTGCTGGACGGTGCGTCCGTGCCCATGGGCCGGGCGCTGGGGGTGCAGGCTGGTCAGACGCTGCGCGTCGGCCGTGTCACGGGCACGGGCTGCCGGGCCTATCTGGCGGTGAGCGGCGGCCTTGATGTGCCGGTTTACCTGGGCAGCCGGTCGACCTTCACGTTGGGCCAGTTCGGCGGCCATGGCGGCCGGGTGTTGCGTGCCGGTGATGTGCTGCATCCGGGCCAGACCGCCGGCTTGCCCGTCATGGAGGCTGATACAGCGGCGGCCTTGACACCGGTGTTCGGCGCGCACTGGGATATCGGCGTACTGGTCGGGCCGCATGCCGCCCCCGACTTCTTCACGCCGGAAGATATGGAAATGTTCTTTGCCACCGACTGGCAGGTGCATTACAACTCCAGCCGCACCGGCGTTCGGCTGATCGGTCCGAAGCCGGCCTGGGCCCGACGCGATGGCGGGGAGGCCGGTCTGCACCCTTCGAACATCCACGACAACGCTTACGCCATCGGCGCGATCGACTTCACCGGCGACATGCCGGTGATCCTCGGGCCTGACGGTCCGAGCCTGGGCGGCTTTGTCTGCCCGGCCACCGTCGTGCAGGCTGAACTGTGGAAGCTGGGCCAGTTGTCGCCCGGCAATACCGTGCGGTTCAAGCCCTTGCGTCAACAGGAGGCGGCCGAACTGGCGCGTGCCCAACATGCGGCGCTGACCGTGCCGGCGGCCGCAGAGGCCGAGCGGGTGGTGACGGTTTCGGCGCAAAGCCAGCCCCTGGACGGCGCGGTGCTGCACCGTTCGCCCGCCAAGGAAAACGGCGTCGAGGTGGTGTACCGGCGCGCCGGCGACGCCTATGTGCTGATCGAGTTCGGTGAGCTCCAGCTGGACCTGACGCTGCGCTTCCTGGTACATGCCCTGATGACGCGCCTGCAGGACTGGCGCGACGAAGGCCAACTGCGCGGCGTGATCGACCTGACGCCGGGTATCCGCTCGCTGCAGGTGCATTACGACGCGCTGCAGTTGCCGCTGCCGGCCCTGATGGACCAGCTGCTGCAGGCCCAGGCCGGACTGGCGGCGGCCGATGACATCGAGGTGCCGAGCCGCACCGTCTGGCTGCCGCTGTCCTGGGACGACCCGGCCACCAAGCTGGCGATTGAAAAATACATGCAGTCGGTCAGCGCCGATGCGCCCTGGTGCCCGAGCAATATCGAGTTTATCCGCCGCATCAACGGCCTGCCCGACATCCAGGCGGTGTATGACATTGTGTTCGACGCCAGCTACATGGTGCTGGGCCTGGGTGATGTGTACCTGGGCGCGCCGGTCGCCACACCGCTGGACCCCCGGCACCGGCTGGTGACCACCAAGTACAACCCGGCCCGCACCTGGACGCCGGAAAACGCCGTCGGTATCGGCGGCGCCTATATGTGCGTCTATGGGATGGAAGGCCCGGGCGGCTACCAGTTCGTCGGCCGCACGGTGCAGATGTGGAATCGCTGGCGGGTGACGCGTGATTTTCAGGAAGGCAAGCCTTGGCTGCTGCGGTTTTTCGACCAGATCCGTTTCTACCCCATGGGTGCCGAGGAACTGCTGGCCTACCGCAAGGAGTTCGTGGCGGGGCGTGCCGCGCTGCGGATCGACGAAGGCGTTTTCCGCCTCTCGGATTACCAGCGTTTCCTGCGCGAAAACGATGCATCGATCAGGGACTTCAAACAAGGGCAGCAGGCGGCGTTCGAGGCCGAGCGCGAGCGCTGGCGTCTTGCGGGCGTGTCCGAGGCGCCCGATGCCGGCAGCGCCGCAGAGGCAGAGGCCCAGGCGGCCGCTGCCCAGGCCTTTGAAGGCGAAGTGGTGGCGTCCCAGGTTGCGGGCGGCGTGTGGTCTGTGCTGGTGGCGGTGGGCGCTGACGTGACGGCCGGGCAGGCGCTGCTGGTGATCGAGTCCATGAAAATGGAAATCACCGTGCATGCCCATTGCGCTGGCCGTATCGAGCAGCTGCTGTGCGTGGAGGGCCAGTCCGTGACGGCAGGCCAGCCGCTGGTGTTGATGTGCTGATGTGCTGATGTGTTGAACAAGGAAATGACGATGCGACTTGATCTTTCAATTCCCGCCCTGCGGGCCCGCTACCTCGATGGCAGCCTGACACCCGCGCAACTGGTGGAGCAGCTCGATGCGCAGATGCGCGCAGAAGACGCCGCCCTGGACCGGCATGTCTGGATTCGCCGCCTGACGCTCGATGAAATGCGCGCCCATGCCGCGGCCCTGGACGGGCGCGATCCGAAGACCTTGCCGCTGTACGGCATTCCGTTTGCCATCAAGGACAACATCGACCTGGCAGGCATTCCCACCACGGCCGCCTGCCCGGCGTTTGCCTATACGCCCCAGGCCAGCGCCACCGTGGTGCAGCGCCTGATCAAGGCCGGGGCCATCCCGGTCGGCAAGACCAATCTTGACCAGTTTGCCACCGGCCTGGTGGGGGTGCGCTCGCCGTATGGCGCCTGCCGCAACAGCCTGAACCCGGACTATGTGTCGGGCGGGTCCTCCGCTGGCTCAGCCGTTTCGGTCGCGCTCGGTCTGGCGAGCTTTTCGCTGGGCACCGACACCGCCGGCTCGGGCCGCGTGCCGGCCATGTTCAACAATCTGGTCGGTCTCAAGCCGACCTGCGGCCGGATTCCCGCCACGGGCGTGGTGCCGGCCTGCCGCACGCTCGATGTGGTGTCGGTGTTCGCGCTGACCGCAGGTGATGCCGCCACGGTGCTGGGGGTGGCGCAGGGCGAGGATCCGCTGGATGCGTATTCGCGCGACCTGCCGCCTTACGGCCATGACTTTGGCGCGGCCAGCAGTTTCCGGTTCGGCGTGCCACGCCCGGCCGACCTTGAGTTTCACGGCAACCCCGACGGCCCTGCGCAGTTCGCCCAGGCGGTCGCCCACTTGCAGGCGCTGGGCGGCACGCCGGTGGAGGTCGATCTCACGCCGTTTCGCGCCGTCGCGACCCTGCTCTATGAAGGCCCCTGGGTGGCCGAGCGTTACCAGGCCATCCGCTCCTTTATCGAGGCGCAACCAGAAGCGCTGCATCCTGTCACGCGCGCCATCACCGAGAAGGGCGCGCAGATTTCAGCACCGGAGACCTTTGCGGCGCTTTACCGCCTGAAGGAACTCCAGCGGCAGACCCGGCCGGTCTGGCAAGACATCGACTGCCTGGTCACGCCCACAGCCAGCACCATCTACACCATCGATGCGGTGCAGGCCGACCCCATCCGGCTCAATTCCAACCTGGGCCACTACACCAACTATGTGAACCTGCTCGACCTGGCTGCGGTTGCCGTGCCGACCGGCTTCATGTCTGACGCCATGGCGGGCATGCCCTGGGGCGTGACATTGGTCGCGCCTGCCGGCCAGGACCTGCCCCTGCTATCGCTGGCGGCACGCCTGCACGCGCGCACCGTGTCCACGGTGGGCGCCATGCCGCATGCGCCGCACTGCCTGGCCAGCGCCCTGCCGGACGGCCTGCAATTTGCGTCCGGCCTGGTCCGGGTGGCGGTCTGCGGCGCGCATCTGAGCGGCCTGCCGCTGAACGGGCAATTGACGCAACGCGGCGCCCGACTCGTGCGGGAGGTGCGCAGCGCCCCCTGCTACAAGCTGTTTGCGCTGCCCGGCGGCCCGCCCCAGCGACCCGGCATGCTGCGGGTTGATGCGGGCGGCTCCGCCATCGAGATGGAAGTATGGGAACTGCCCGCAAGCGAATTTGGCTCTTTTGTGGCCGGCATTCCCGCTCCCCTGGGCATCGGGACGGTGGCACTGGAGGACGGCAGCCCGGTGCAGGGCTTTGTCTGCGAGGCGCATGCCGCTGCGCAGGGACAGGACATCACCCACTTCGGCGGATGGCGCCGCTATCTGGGCAGCCTGGCGTGAGCTCAGTCTGTCTGGGATGAACCGGTGGCGAGCAGGACGGCCAGCAGGATCAGGCCGCCGCCGAACAGCGTGCGCGGTGACAATTCGCCTGCGCCGAGCAGGACCGATGAGGCGCTGGCAAACACCACCTCCGACAGCATGATGAGCGAGGTGGTGCTCGCGCGCAGGCGCGAGGCGCCGTACTGCAATGCCAGGTTTCCGGCCAGAAATGCCAGGCTGAGGAGCACGGTAACGCCAATCCAGGCAACGCCGGGCGCGGGCGGTGCCGCCATCAGGCCCAGACCCGTCCCAATGGCCGCCGTTCCGGTCGCCATGAGCGCCCCGCCGCCAAACATCGCCAGGATGCGTGATTCGCCGGGCGTGTGGTTGAGCTGGCGGAGCAAGATGTTGGTCAGTGCAAAGGTGAAGCCGCCCATGATGGCCAGCCAGTCCGCCAGGCTCTCGGGCACGGGCCAAGGCGATGCGGGTGTCTTCAGCACCACGACCAGTCCGGCCAGGGCCAGTGCGAGCCGCAGCAGTGAGCCGGCGCCCGGCTTTTCCCCCAACATGGGCCAGGCCAGCAATACCACCCAGGCCGGCATCAGGTAAAACAGCAGCACGACGCGCACCACGTCGCCCGTCGTGACGGCCCAGTTGAACCCCAGATTGGTCAACCCGGAGGCGGCCAGCAGCAGCCACAGCATCGGATGCTGTAAAAAGCCGCGCCAAGCGCCGGGTCTGACCGCCAGCAGACACAGCAGTGAAAAGACAAAGATGAAGGCCGTCGCCCACAGGGGGTGCACGCCATGGCCCTGCAATTGGCGAAACGGCCACCACGAAACGCCCCAGACGAAAGCGTTCAACACCAGCGCGCAGGCCGCCAGCGTGGCCGCCCGCCCTTGCGTGACGCGGGCCGGATTCGAGCCAGCCATTAATGCGACTTGTCGCTGCGGGCAATGCTCATCAGGTGATCAAGCTGCACCTTGTGCTTGATGGTGTTGCTCTTGTGCCAGCGCTGGATCAGCCACATGAAGCCGGCCACCACGACACCGAAGCCGGTGATCGCGCCAAAGGCTGACAGGCCCAGGCCGGTGGACAGGCTGTAGCCTGCGCCCAGGCTCAGGATGCAAGCCTGCTCGTTAAAGTTCTGCACGGCAATCGAGCGGCCGGCGCCCATCAGGTTGTGCCCCCGGTGCTGCAACAGCGCGTTCATCGGCACCACCAGGAAGCCGCCCAGGCCGCCCAGCAAAATCAGGAAGGGCGCGGCCACCCAGACGTTGTCGATGAAGTTCATGCCGATCACCAGCAGGCCCATGGCAATTCCCAGCGGCATGACCTTGGTGGCATGCTCCAGCTGCATGCGCATTGACGCCAGAATGGCACCGACCGCCGTGCCGATCGCCACCACGCCCACCAGCGACGACGCCTGCGTGGTGCTGTAGCCCAGCGCTGCTGCGCTCCAGGCCAGCACGATGTAGCGCAGGTTGCCTGACACCCCCCAGAACAGCGTCGTGGTGGCCAGGGAAATCTGGCCCAGCTTGTCGTGCCAGAGTGCCGAATTGCAGTTCCAGAAATCAGGCAGCAGCTCGAGCTTGTTGCGCGGCATGGGACGCATCTCGACACCGGTGTCGGGGATGCGCAGGTTGAACCAGGCGGCAATCGCATACAGCAAGATCAGCAGGCTGATGGCCGCTTCGGGCGCGGTGTCGATGCCGGTGTTGATAAGCGGAATATCAATCGCCAGCAGATGGCTGGAGACGGCATGGCCCACCAGTTGGCCGCCCAGCAGCACGCCCAGGATGATCGACGCGATGGTCAGGCCTTCAATCCAGCCGTTGGCTTTCACCAGCTGCGAAGCTGGCAGCAGTTCGGTCAGGATGCCGTACTTGGCAGGCGAATAGGCGGCTGCGCCCAGTCCGACAATGGCATAAGCCAGCAGCGGGTGCGAGCCGAACAGCATCATCAGGCAGCCGACGACCTTGATGGCATTGCTGGCAAACATGACGTTTCCCTTGGGCCGGGCGTCGGCGTAGGCGCCGACAAACGGCGCCAGAATGACGTAGAAAAGCGCAAACATCGGCACCAGCGCGGCCGGTTGCCATTTGGGAGCCCCACTGGTTTTGAGGAGTTCTACAGCCGCTACGAATAGCGCGTTGTCAGCCAGCGAACTGAAAAACTGGGCTGCCATGATGGTGTAAAAACCGCGCTTCATTGAACTGTATTGATCACCGCAAAAAATGCACCGGTGGGTCCGGTGTCTCAAGATAGGGGGTGAATGTCTCCAAAATATCGCTGTTTATAGCATGGGGGCCAGATGTCAAAATGAAGGGCGGCCCGCCGTGTGATGCAAGCCCTGACTGCATCCGCCCGGACCTGCCCGCCCTTTGCGTGTCTTTGTCAGTTTTTGCCACCCATTCCTGTTCTTAACCACTTTCATTGCGCCATGCCACGTCCCATTCTTGCCACCGTCCACACCGCCGCCCTCAGTCACAATCTTGCGCGGGTGCGCGCTGCCGCGCCGGATTCCCGCGTCTGGGCCGTTGTCAAGGCGAATGCCTACGGCCATGGCATCGAGCGTGTTTTTGACGCGCTGCGCAGCGCCGACGGATTTGCGCTGCTGGACCTGGCCGAGGCGCAGCGTCTGCGCGCGCTCGACTGGCGTGGCCCCATCTTGCTGCTCGAAGGCTGCTTTGACGCGCGTGACCTGGAGCTGTGCTCGCGCCTGGGGCTGTGGCACACCATCCACTGCAATGAGCAGATTGACCGGCTGGCCGCGCACAAGTCGCAGCTGCCGCACCGCGTCTTCCTGAAAATGAACACCGGCATGAACCGGCTGGGTTTCAGGCCCGAGCGCTTTCGCGCCGCCTGGACGCGGCTGAATGCGCTGCCGCAGGTCGAGGAAATCTCGCTGATGCAGCATTTCCCTGATGCCGACGGGCCCAAAGGCATTGACGCGCAGCTGCAGGCCTTCAACGCCGTGACGCACGACCTGCCAGGCGAACGCACGCTCAGCAACAGCGCGGCCATCCTGCGTCACGGCGAGGCACTGTCCGGCTGCTCCGACTGGGTCCGGCCCGGCATCGTGCTGTATGGCAGTGCGCCCGACTTTCCCGCGCACAGCGCAGCCGACTGGGGCCTGCAGCCGACGATGACGCTGTCTTCCCGCCTGATCGGCCTGCAGCAACTGGTAGCCGGCGACACGGTCGGCTACGGTTCGAGTTTTGTCGCCGAAGGGCCGATGCGCATCGGCGTGGTGGCCTGCGGCTACGCCGACGGCTATCCGCGCCACTGCGTCACCGGAACCCCCGTGCTGGTGGGCGGGGTGCGATGCCGCATGGTCGGGCGCGTCAGCATGGACATGATCACCGTCGACCTCACGCCCGTGCCGCAGGCCGGCGTGGGTTCAGAGGTCACGCTCTGGGGCTGCGCCAGCAGCGGCGCCGTGCTGCCGATCGATGACGTGGCGCGTTCGGCCGGCACGGTCGGTTATGAGCTGATGTGCGCGCTGGCCGCGCGCGTGCCGACTGTCGCTGACTGACGGGCGAAAAAGAACTGGCATGTGAAAGGTTTCTCTTAAACCGTCATGCTGAAAGCATCCGGGCGTTTCACGCCCGTCTGTTTTTCAGGGGTATCCGCCGCGGTGCCGATGTTCTCGCCGGTGCCGTCCTGCCGCCATGGCATGGTTTCAACATGTGCTGCCCCAGCCTGCTGCAAACCGGCATCCCCCTTCCTTTTCACTGGCCTGCCGGTATCCGGCGACAGGCTTTCAACAGGAGCAATTCTCGACATGACACTACGCAACCAGATCCAGCTGATCGCCTACCCAGACCGCATGGGCAACAACCTTGCCGACCTGTACAAGGTTATCGACAAGCATTTTTCGCATGTCATTGGCGGCGTTCACATCCTGCCGCCTTACCCGTCGAACGCCGATGGCGGGTTTTCGCCGCTGACGCACAAAGAGATTGATCCCAAGTACGGCAGCTGGGCCGACATCGAGAAAATCTCCAGCCGCTTCGACCTGTGCCTGGACCTGACGCTCAACCACATTTCCGACAAATCCGAAGAATTCAGGGATTTCCAGGCCAAGGGCTACGACTCCGAGCATGCCGACCTGTTCGTCCATGTCGACAAGCTCGGGCCGATCTCGCCCGATGATCTGGCCCGCATCCACATCCGCAAGGAAAAAGAGCCGTTTCGCGAAGTCACCTTTGGCGACGGCACGACCGGCCGGGTCTGGTGCACTTTCACCGAGCACCAGATCGACCTGAACTACCGCTCGCCCAAGACCTACGCGCTGATGGAGGACTACATGAAGTTTCTGGCGGAACGCGGCGTCAAGCTGTTCCGCCTGGATGCGTTTGGCTACACCACCAAGGAAATCGGCACCAGCTGCTTTCTGGTCGAGCCCGACGTGTACGACATCCTCAAGTGGGTCGATGGCGTGGCCCGCGAGAACGGCGCCGAGACGCTGCCCGAAGTGCACGACCACGCCAGCTTCCAGTATGCGATTGCGCTGCACGGCATGCACCCCTACGGTTTTGCGCTGGCGCCGCTGCTGCTGTATTCACTGTTCGACGCCAACAGCGTCTACCTCAAGCAATGGCTGCGCATGTGCCCGCGCAACCAGCTCACGGTGCTGGACACGCACGACGGCATCTGCATTCCGGACGTGGAAGGCGTCTTGCCCAAGACCGAGATCCAGGCGGTGATCGACAACGTCAGCCAGCGCAGCGCCGACCCCATCCTTCGCCGCTCGGCCGCCAACGTGCACAGCGTGGGCGCGATTTACCAGCTGACCTGTACCTACTACGACGCGCTCAAGCGCAACGACGACGCCTACATCGCCGCGCGCGCCATCCAGTTCTTTGCGCCCGGCATTCCGCAGGTGTACTACGTCGGTCTGCTGGCCGGCAGCAACGACCATGAACTGATGGAAGCCACCGGCGAGCTGCGCGACATCAACCGGCACTTCTACACGCTGGACGAGGTCGACGAGGCCGTCAAGACGCCTGTCGTGCGGCGGCTGCTCAAACTCATGGCGTTTCGCAGCAGCCATCCGGCATTCGACGGCGTGTTTCACCTGATGTATTCCAACGAAAGCAGCGTGGCCATGTGCTGGCGCAACGGCGAATTCAGCTGCGACCTGTTCGTGGACCTGAAATTCAAGAAGTCCACGATCAATTACGTGGACGTGAAGTCCAAGCGCCGGCTCTCGATGAGCTGCTGAGCCGGCACGGCCTGCACAAGCCGGCTGGAGACAGGCTGCGCTGGCCGATGGCTCCAGCGCAGGGTCGGCTTTCGCAATATCACCGTCCATGACGGCCAGGCGCTGCAGCCGGGCGGTGCTGCAGCGTGCTGCCGCCAAGCCAGGCGGCTGACGGGAAATCCTTGCGCTTTGGTTGCTCTGTATTTAATAGCTGCTTAAGACCGCTCAGTATGCGCAAAAGCCTTGAAATGGCTTAATACAGACCGTGCACCTGCGCCTTTAGCCGCGCCAGGCCGAGCAGCGCGTCGGTGAACGGCGTTGCCACGCCGGTCAACTGGCCCAGTTCCCGCACGGCGGCCACCAGCGCATCGAGTTCCAGCGCCTTGCCGGCTTCCACGTCCTGCAGCATCGAGGTTTTGAAGGCGCCGAGCTTGCGGGTGACCTGGTGCCGGTCTTCGGGCTGCTGGTCAATCGGGATGCCGATACGCGCGCCGATGTCCTTGGCTTCGAGCATCACCTGGGAGATGAAGCCGCGCACCAGTTCGTCGTTCATGATCAGGTCGGTGGTGGCGCCGGTCAGCGCGCTGATCGGGTTGACCGTCATGTTGCCCCAGAGCTTGAACCAGATGTCTTTCTGGATCTGGTCTGACACCGCCACCTCGAAGCCGGATTTTTCCATCCATGCCGCCAGTTGCTGCACGCGCCCGGTTTTCTCGCCCGACGGTTCGCCCAAAATGAGCTTGTTGCCGAAGTGATGGAAAACCTGCCCCGGCTCGTCGACCGAGCAGCTGGCATGCACCACGCATCCGACGATGCGCTGCACCGGCAAGGCTTCGGCCAGCGTGCCTTCCGGGTCCACCGAGGTCAGCCGCGTGCCGGCCAGCGTGCCGCCAAAGCCCTGCAAAAACCACCACGGCACGCCGTTCATCGCTGTCAGCACGGTGGTTTGCGGGCCCAGCAGCGGCGCGATCTGGCGCGCCACGTCGGGCAGTGACGGCGCCTTGACGGCCAGCACCACCAGATCCTGCACGCCCAAGTCAGCCGGCGTGTCGCTGGAGGCGACGGCCTGAGAGGTGACCTGGTTTCCCGTGCGCAGGCGCAGCCCGTGCAACTGCAGCGCGTCAAGCGTGGCACCGCGCGCCACCACGCTGACGCTGCAGCCGGCATGCGCCAGCCCGCTGCCTATCCAGCCGCCAATGGCGCCTGCGCCGTAAATGCAAACTTTCATGGGGAAGGTCTCCAGACGTCGAAATTTAAGAGAAAAAGGCCTTTTCCGCAATAGGTTCATGTGCTGGCAGCTATTGATTAAATAGCGGCTTGGTGCCGGCTCAGGCTGGCGTCATGTGCGTCGCCAGGTTGTTGTGCTTGCCTTCATAAACCGGCGCGCCTTCGTGGACCTGCAATGTCAGCCCGACGGCATGGGCGGCAAACACCGGTGCCAAATGCGCCTTCACGCTGGCCAGCACCGCTTCGCCGGCGCGCGCGATCATGGCCGGGGTGCGGCCCGGCGTGATCAGCAGGTTCAGGTAGATGAAGGCGCGGTCGGGCTGGCCGTCGGCGACTGCAAAATGCGGCGCCGGCCAGGCCATCACGCGCGTGCCGGCCACTGGAAACAGCGGGGCACCGTCGTCATGGCGCAGCGCCACCAGCGTAGCCGCCAGGGTGGTGCACAGCGTGCCCATGTCGGCCGAAGCTTCAAGGTTGGCGGTGTATTCGATCGTCAGGTGCGGCATGGGGAACTCCAAGGAGGGAAACGAAACGCAGGGACAGGGCAAAAATGAAACAGCCGTTCAGTAGGTCTGGCTGGCCGGCGCGGCCGACACGCTGGTTTTGAAGCGTGCCGCCAGCGCGCTGGTGGTGTTGGCCAGCAGGTTGGTGTCCAGCCCCACGGCGACAAAGGTGGCGCCGAGTTTCAGGTAATGGCGGGCCAGCGCCTCGTCAGGCGTCAAAATGCCCGCCGCCTTGCCAGCTTTCAAAATGCGCGCAATGGCGTCGGCAATCGCCGCCTGCACCTCAGGGTGGCCGGGGTTGCCGACATGGCCCATCGACGCCGACAGGTCGGCCGGGCCGATGAACACGCCGTCCACGCCTTGCGTCGCGGCAATCGCGTCCAGATTACGCAATGACAGTTCGGTTTCAGCCTGCACCAGCAGGCAGACCTGCGTATTGGCGTCATGCACATAGGCCGGGTTGCGGCCCCAGCCCGATGCCCGCGCGCCGCCCATGCCGCGAATGCCCTGCGGCGGGTAGCGCATGGCACGCACCAGGTCGGCGGCCTGCTCGGGCGTGTCGACCATGGGCACAAGCAGCGTCTGCACGCCCAGGTCGAGGTATTGCTTGATCAGCGTGGTGCCGCTGTGGCCGTGTCCGACCGGGACGCGTGCAATCGGGTGCGACGCATACGGCGCAATCGCCTGCAACTGGCCCAGGATGCTGCGCAGGTCATTGGGCGAGTGTTCGCCGTCGATCAGCAGCCAGTCGAAGCCGGCGCCGGCGCAGAGTTCCGCGCTGTAGGCATCGGCCAGGCCCAGCCAGAGGCCGATTTGCGGCCGTCTGTCGGCCAGTGCTTGCTTGAAGGGATTGATCGGGGTGGTCATGCGGGGTGTCCGGTGTCGGGTTGGAGGAAGCAAGGCAGACAGGAATGCTACAACGTGTCCGCGCTGCGGGCATCAGGTTGTTCAACACCGCGCTGGAAAATGCGCTGGACCATCTTCATCCCGAACAGCATGATGCGATTCGAATTGCCAAAAACTGCGCGGCCGGTGCGGTGCTGGTGTTGCGCCTGACGGGATTTGGCGTGTTTATTACCTTCCTGGCATCGACCTGGCTCGCGTAGACTATTTATCAAAACATTGATCGCAATTTCTCTGGCCTTGATGACGAAACAAGGCCATGAGCCGCTTGCGTGCCTTCCCGCCATTCGGCTCGCATCTTTAAACCCACCAAAACTCGATGGACACTCTGGAAGCGCTCAACCTGGCAACTTTTTTGGGCATCAATGCCGACCTGAACACGCCCCATTGGCGGATCGGCACGGCCATTCTGCTGGCGAATGGCTTGATCTATCTGATTCCGTTGGTGTTGATTGGCCTGTGGTGTTGGGGAAAAGAAAGGCAACGCAACCTGGCGCTCAAAGGGTGTTTTGTGGTGCTGCTTGCATTGGGTATGAATCAAATCATTATTTTGCTCTGGCCTCATCCGCGGCCCTTCATGATGGGCTTTGGCCATTCGTTCATGGCGCACGCAGCTGATTCGTCCTTTCCCAGCGATCACGCCACTATTTTTGTGGGTATCGGGCTGACGCTGGTTTTCAATTCCGTGCGTTCACTGATCGGCTGGAGCGTTCTTGCAGCCGGTGCGGTTGTGGCGTGGGCACGCGTGTATCTGGGCGTGCACTTTCCGCTGGATATGGTGGGGGCGGTGGCCGTGGCAAGCCTTGCTTGGCTGGCCATCCACATGATGTGGGTCAGGGTTGGCGAGGCCGTTACGTGGCGGATTGAGCAGTTCTACCGGCTCGTTCTGGCGCAACCCATCTCGCATGGCTGGATTCGCCGCTAAGCCACTAATGGTGACCGGGCCCTCATGCCCAAAACAACGCAGGAAAGCCGATGTTGCAGTACCTGGTCAATGTGGTTGAGCGGCTTGGGCAGTGGGGCTACCTCATCATTTTCCTGGGTGCAATGCTGGAATCGGCGGCGTTCTTGGGGCTGGTCATTCCTGGCGAGAGCCTGGTGCTGGTGGCCGGTTTTCTGGCCGCTCAGGGCTCTCTGGACCTCGATGTGCTTATCGTCGCCGTGGCGGTCGGGGCCGCCATCGGCGACAGCATCGGCTATGAAATGGGCCGCCAGATGGGGCGCCCGGCCCTGTTGCGCTACGGCGGGCGTTTTGGCCTGAACGAGGCGCGCGTGCAAAGCGCTGATGACTTTTTTGCGCGGCACGGCAGCAAGGCCGTGTTCCTGGGCCGGTTTGTCGGTTTTGCCCGAGCGCTGGTGCCCTTTCTGGCCGGCTCCTCGCACATGGCTTACCGAACGTTTTTGCCCTACAACGTGCTTGGCGCGGTACTTTGGGCATCTGCGGTGGCCTTACTCGGTTACTTTCTGGGTGCCAGCTGGCAAACGGCTGAACGTTGGATTGGACGAGCCAGCGCCATCGTCGGCGGCCTGGTGGTGGTCGCATTGCTGGTTTCCTGGCTATGGCGTTGGGCGACCCGGCATGAAGCTGTCCTGGGGCAAGCATGGAGCCGCTTTCTGGAGCGTCCCCGCATCAGTGCAGTGCGCCAGCGCTTCGCACCGCAGATTTCTTTTGTCCAGGACAGGTTCTCGCCCACCAGCTATTTGGGCTTGCAGCTGACGGTGGGGGCTGCAGTGTTGATCGGCGCGAGCTGGCTGTTCGGTGGAATTGCCGAGGACGTGGTGAGCGGCGACCCGCTCACCGTCATCGACCTGCAGGTGGCGCAATGGTTTCATGCGCACTCCACCCCGCTGATGACCGGGGCGATGCTGGCGGCGACAAACATTCTCGGCCCCATTGCGATCGTGCCGGGGGTGATATGGGTGGCTGCCTATCTGGCCTGGAAGCGAAACTGGTACTGGCTGCTGTGTGTCGGCTTGACAGTGCCTTGCGGAATGCTGCTCAACGTGGTCATGAAGTACGTCTTTCACCGTGTTCGCCCGAGCTTTGACGACCCCTTGCTGATACTGACCACCTACAGCTTTCCCAGCGGCCATGTGGCCGGCGCCACGCTGTTTTACGGCGTCATGGCGGCGATGGTGGTGGCCAGGACCCCGGTCTGGCACTGGCGCGTGACGGCAATCCTGGGCGCCTTCACGCTGGTGGCGCTGGTGGCGCTGACGCGGGTGTACCTGGGCGTGCATTACCTGAGCGACGTGCTGGCCGCATTTGCCGAAGGCATTGCCTGGCTGACGTTGTGTCTCACCGGAATACACACTTACTGGGCGCATCGCCTTGCCGCCAAAAAATCCTGACGAGGCAAGGCCGGCACCGTGCAGACATGCCCGGTTCCTGTCAATGACTTCAACGGCACCGACGGCCAGGCTGACCTGGCCTGGGCGCGCCGTCAATACACTAGGCGCATGGCCAAAGAAAAAACGATTTACACCTGCACCGAATGCGGCGGCATCAGCCCCAAGTGGCTGGGCAAGTGCCCGCACTGCAACGCCTGGAACACGCTGATCGAGTCGGTTGCCGAGAACCCGGGCGCTGTCAAAAACCGCTACAGCACGCAGCGCCAGGGGCTGGCCAAGGCGTCCGAAGTCATCGCACTGGCCGACATCGAAGCCAGTGACATGAGCCGCACGCCGACCGGTCACGAGGAACTCGACCGGGTGCTGGGCGGCGGCATCGTCGAGGGCGGCGTGGTGCTGATCGGCGGCGACCCGGGCATCGGCAAATCGACGCTGCTGCTGCAGGCGCTCGATTCGCTGCAGCGCGCCGGGCTGAACACGCTGTACGTGACGGGCGAGGAAAGCGGCGCGCAGGTGGCACTGCGCTCGCGCCGGCTGGGGCTGGACGGCTCGCAGGTGAAAGTCATGGCCGAGATCCAGCTCGACAAGATCCTGGCGACGCTGGAGGCCACACAGCCGGCGGTTGCGGTGATCGATTCGATCCAGACGGTGTATTCCGACCTGCTGACCTCCGCACCCGGCTCGGTGGCGCAGGTGCGCGAATGCGCGGCGCACCTGACGCGCACGGCCAAGTCCAGCGGCGTGTGCATCATCCTGGTCGGCCATGTGACGAAAGACGGCGCGCTGGCCGGCCCGCGCGTGCTGGAGCACATGGTCGATACCGTGCTGTATTTCGAAGGCGACACGCATTCGAGCTTCCGCCTGGTGCGCGCCATCAAGAACCGCTTTGGCGCGGTCAACGAGATCGGCGTCTTTGCCATGACCGAAAAGGGGCTCAAAGGCGTGACGAATCCGAGCGCCATGTTCCTGAGCCAGCACAGCGAGCCGGTGCCCGGCAGCTGCGTGATGGTGACGCTGGAGGGCACGCGGCCGCTGCTGGTCGAGATTCAGGCGTTGGTCGATGACGGCGGCGCCAATCCGCGCCGCCTGAGCGTGGGCCTGGACAAGGACCGGCTGGCGATGCTGCTGGCCGTGCTGCACCGCCACGCCGGCGTTGCCTGCATGGACCAGGACGTGTTTGTCAATGCCGTTGGCGGCGTGCGCATCAGCGAACCGGCGGCCGACCTGGCGGTGATGCTGGCGATTGCCTCAAGCCTGCGCGGCAAGGCCATGCCCAAGGGTTTCCTGGCGTTTGGCGAAGTCGGCCTGGCCGGAGAAGTGCGGCCCGCGCCGCGCGGCCAGGAGCGGCTGCGCGAAGCGGCCAAGCTGGGTTTCAGCGTCGCCGTTGTGCCCAAGGCGAACGCACCCAAAAAGCCGATCGAGGGGCTGACCATCCACCCGGTCGAGCGGATTGAGGAGGCGCTGGATTTGGTGCGCAGCTTGCAGTGAACTGGCTCAGCGCTGTGCGGTCAGTCTTGCGCGGCAACTTGCAAAGGAGCACAGATTGCTCAGTTGCTATGAAAATAGTAGCTAGTTGCGCTCACCAGTCGTGCGGAAACGCCTTAAAAGGCTTAAGAAAATAGATGGAGCCGGACCGTTCTGTGCTGTTGTAGAAGACCGCCGTCAGTTCGCCGCCCCGGCTTAGTTCCACTTGACATAAAGCCATCCGCACAAACCCGCGCCAACCGCCCAGAGCAGCCAGGTTTGGGACACGGCATACGGGTAGAGCATCAAGGCCACGCCGGTCCAGGTCAGCGACGCCGTCGATGTCTTGCGGCCGCGCCTGAACGCCACGTAGCCAATGATGCCGAACAAAATGGCGCCTGCTATATAGGCCGGGCTGGGCAGGACAAGTCCTAACGATGCGAGCTGGTTGAGTTCATCCATCGCCCGCATCGTAAACCCGTTGTACTGCCCCGAGGGGCACCGCGGGAATTTAGCCGCTGGTGGGTTGACGGCGCGTGTCGTCTGGCAACGGCGTTTGCCCAGTCAACCGACCACGACAGCCGACCGAAGCGTTCCATGCAGGACAAATACCTTGGGGGAAAAATAACCCGTTGCCGCTACGCATTCCCCGCAGGCTGGCGGCCCGCCAGGGCTGCGAAAATAAGGCCATGAACTTTCAGAAAATCTTTATTCCTGTCGCCGGCGTGGCGGCGGTCGCGCTGGCTTATCGGCAGTACGGCTGGTTGGGTGTGGTGGCGGTTGCCACCGGCCTGGTGATGTGGATGCTGCTGCATTTCACCCGCATGATGACGGTCCTGCGGCGCGCGGCCGAACGGCCGATGGGTTATGTGGGCAGCGCCGTGATGCTCAACGCCAAGCTCAAGCCCGGCGTGACGCTGATGCATGTCATTGCCATGACGCGTGCCCTGGGCAAGCTGGAGTCTGAAAAGGACGTGCAGCCTGAAATCTTTCGCTGGACCGACGGCTCGGGCTCGCATGTCACCTGCACGTTTGTCGGCGGCAAGCTGGCGCACCACGAGTTGTTCCGGCCTGCCGAAAGCGAGTTGCCGCCTGCGTTGTAAGCATCTTTGGTGGGGTTTGTGATGCCCGGCGAAAATGCATTCATCGGTAGGCCCGGTTTGCGCTGGCTGGCTGGCTGGCTGGCTGGCTGGCGCTGTTGCCTTGGTAAAGCGGCCGCATGGCGTCAGGATGCAGCGCCAAGCGCTAGTTGTAGGTGATGGTCACGACGACAGCGTCGTTGTAAAAGCCGGGCGGCACAAAATTCTGGCCGGCCGGAATGCGGCCATAAACTGTGCTGTTCACGGTCGTCGCGCTCAATAAATTCAGCGTGGCACTGCCGGTTATGCGACTGGTGCCGCTGGTGTTGTCACCCCAGATGGACCCATATGCGGCGGAGATGTAAAGGTCGTAGTTCAGGCGGTAGCTGCCACTGGCCATTTTGCGTGGACTGAAGCTGGTGCTGTTGCTGCCTTTGTCCAGGTCAATGCTGTAATCGATCAGCAAACCCAGCGTGGTGGTGCAGCGCATGGACACGTTGCCAGTGGCCAAGCCGGGCGATCCAGACAACGGGGAATAGGCACCGAAAGCGACTGCGGCAGTGCTGACTGAGCAAGAACAACCACTGCACACAGCCGAAGCGGGCAAAGGCAAGGCCAGCAACAGCCCTGCCAGGACGGGAACGAACAGTGGTTTCATGGTGTGTTTCCTTGGCCGATCAGAGTTCACGGCGCGGGCAAAAGAGGCACCGCCATCGCCAGTGGACACGACATCAAGCAGGCTCATCAGTGATAGGTCAGGGTCGCAATGACCGTATCCGCATAAAGACCGGCCGGTAAAAGCTGCCCGGCGGTAATACGGCCATAAACGGTGTACTGGCGGGCCATGCCATTGCCGACATGCGTGACGAAACGGTCATTGTTGTTGAACTGATTGCCCCAGAGCATGCCACGAGCGCTGTCGGTAAACAGCGCATAGGGCAGGCTGTGACCGGGTTCGGCCGGCTTCATGCGGCGCGTCGCGATATTGCCGGGGACCCGGGGATGGGCGCCGGCATCCAGCGCGATGTCGCAAATTGCCCCTTGCGTGCAGGTGATCATCACCGCGCCGGCGGCCTCTGTCGCTGAGCGGGACGACGGATCGTAGGGGCCAAAATTCACGGGAGTGGTGGTGATCGCGCAGGTCAGGCTGACGCTGGCCGACACGGCCAGGGTGGCGTTTGCCGAGCCCGCTGCGGCGGCGGTGCTGCCAAGCACCAGCAGCGCTGCGGCCAGCCATTGCACTCTAAGCGTGTCCATTTGAATTCCTTTGCTGGCGTGTTGGGAGGGGCGGCACTGCCTGTCAATGGCCGCCTGCGCAAGCCAGCGGTCCAAGATGGGGTTCGCTGGGGCCGGCAGGATCGAGCGCGACGTCGAGTGCACACCCGCCTTCTTTCCAGGTCACCGCCAGGTGGTTGGCATCGCCCAGGTCCATCAGGTAGGCTTCGCCCCGTTTGCCCACCACGAAATCCCCGTTGCCCGGCTGCACGCTCACCCGGGCGCCCGCCGGCACGGGCGCGCCACGGGCCTGGTGCAGCACGACCAGTGCATTGCGTGTGCGCCGCACCGGAAAATCGACCACCACGCCGCTGCGCGCATAGGGCGTGGCCATTTTCAGGGTGCCGCCGATCTCGATGTCGAACGGCAGTTCTGCCGGGTCGATGGTGAGCTGGTTCTGCTGGTACGGCAGCAGGTCGGTGACCAGTGCCAGGCCACGGGCGTTGGTTAGCGCGGCGACCTGGTTGCTGCGGTACACCGGCACGCCCGCCAGGTCGGCAACGCGCACCACGGCAAACGCGCCATGGTCGATGCGCCGGGTGAAAAAGGGCAGGTCCGCGAGCCAGCCCAGCGAACCGTTGGCGCCCAGGCGAATGGCGTTGTTGTCGGTGCCGGTGTTGAAGTCGGCCAGAAACTGCCCGAAATGGGTGTTGAGCGTTGCACCGGCCTGGGCTTGCTGGCGGGCCTGGTCGCTCGCGTTCAGGCGCCACCCCCAGCCCGGCCCGATGGGCGGTGGCTGGCTGGCTTGCACCGTGTTGGTGAAACGGCCTTCGCTGTTGTGGTTGCTGGTGGCAATGACGCTGCGCTGCTTTTCCAGCGGCATGATCAGGCTCAGGCCCGCGTTCCAGCCCTGCTGGGTGCCGAATTGCCTGTTGGCGTAGAGGCTGAGAAACACATTGCCGAACAGCCGGGTGCCGACATTCACGGCCGCCAGGCGGAAATTGTCGCCCTCCCAGGTGGTCTGCCGGGTGTAGCTCATGCCCAGCGACAACTCGCCCAGCGGCATACCCAGGGCGGCCTGCAGGCGGCCTTTGGGTCGGGTTTCCTCGCCCAGGCTGCCAAACTGTTCGAAGCCGGCGTCGAAATGCTCCCATTGCAGCGAACCCGAAGCGCCGGCAGGTGCGCTGCGTTCAATGCCCAGCAGGTAGCGGCCCCCATTGCCGGGAAGCGCGCGGGCATCGCCCTGGCTGCATGACCATGCGGCGGCGGCGCGCGCCGACCCCAGCGATGCGAGCAGTCCTGTGACCTCGACGCCGGCCGCCTGCCGTTCTTTCTGGGTTTCGATCCGGCCTTCACCGGTAAGCGCGGACGTGATGCCGTAACGGTAAGTAGCCGCCGCAAAGCCGGGACCGTAGTCGCTGTCAGGCTGGCCGAAGTTGCGTCGCAGCGCACCGGCCTCGAAAGAAAAGTCGGACAGGCCCGCCGCCAGCAGCAGGGGCGACAGGTAATAACGTTGGGAAATGACCGTTTCCACGCCACGCAGGTCACGCACCACAAGACTCACCTCGCCGCTGCCGGTGACCACTGGCACTTGCGTCAGGTCGAACGGTCCGGCCCCTACGTTCAGGCCGCTGCTGCGCCGCTGGTTGTTGACGATCACATTGACCGCCGAAGGCAGCGCCGCCGACCCCGACAGCGTGGGCAGGGGATAGGAGATGTAGCCAGGCGTGAGGCTGAAATCGCGCGCAAAACGGATGCCGCCATAGCGCACCGGTCGGCTCCAGGCACCGCCGCTGCCCACGGCGTCACCCACCACCAGCGTTTCCCTGCGGCCCGGCAGGTCCTGGCGCCAGTAGGTTTCGGTGCGCACGGTTTCCCGGTTGAACCCGTTGTCGCGCACCACCGCTCCGCTGACGAAAGAGGCCTTGCCGCTGAAGGCCACCCCTTCGAGAAATATACCGCTGTTGTCACGGTTGCCGCCGGTCCGGGTGAGCGTCGCGTCGTAGTTGAGATAGAAGCCGGGGGATGACGGCGTGGGAAACGTTGCGCGGTCTGCGCCAATGGCCAGCGAGGTTTCTACAAAGGCAGTGGCCGGCGCCTTGACCTGAAGCACCAGACGGCCAAGGTCAAGTTCATGCGTCAGGCCTGTCACGTCCTGAAGTGCATAACCGCGTTGGCCATCGGGCAGTACCAGCGGCTCGCCGGGCGGTGGCCGCAAGCGTGCCGCCGCCCAAGCCTCGACCGGCAGGGCAAGACGGCCATCGGCTAGACGCTCGACGCGGACAATACCGGGCAGGATTTCGCTGTTGACTTCGACTTCGAGCAGCAGGCTTTCCGCTTGACGCATGGCATCTTTCTCTCGGGGCAGTGCCAAAAATACACTGTCGCCGGCGGGTCGCGGCAAGCGCTCGGCTGGCGGGCTATTTTGTGAAGCGCTCCATGCTGGCGGCACCGCGCCTAGGCAAAGCAAGGGCATCAGGGCTTTCTGCAAGGTGCGCAAAAGCAGGCGGTTGGTACGGCCATGGTGATGCAAGTCATTCGTTAAACCGGCACGGGGCATTTGTTAGCATTGATTTGGATGCCAAAACACGTCATGGCGCTACCTCAGGGCGGTGCAACGAGGACTTCTGCGATCAGGGGACCGGCTTCGGATTGGGCGCTGATTTGCCACGGCATGCGCACGTCAGCTGCCTGGTCGAAAGTCCATTGGTGCCAGGCGCCCGCCAGTACCGTGACGCCACCCGCGAGTTCCAGGTGCCAACCCTGGGTTTGGACGTTCAGTGCCGAAAGCCGGATACGCCGGTTGCCGTCGTTGTCCAGCCGGACGCAGCCCTGACCCGCCGTTGCGGCGCACTGGCTCCAGCGCAGTGCAGGCCGCGCGGTGGCCGACGGTGCAGCAAAGAGGGGAAGGTTGAAACGCAGCAGCATGTAAACCATGGCCTGGTGTTTCTGGCGCTCATTTTCATCGGTGATGTCCTCAAGGATCAGGCGATAGGCCTTTTCAGTCTGGGCCGGTGCCGCACCGCGCAACACCACCCGAAACACCTGTGTCTGGCCCGCCCCGATTTGGGCAATCGACGGCGACACCAGCAGGTCGCCACTTTCCGCGTACTGGTCCACTCCTTCGTGCTGGCGCCAGGAAAGTGTTTGTGCCTGAAAGGTCTTGGCCTGTGCTGACGGGTTGGTCAGCGTGACAGAAGCGACACGGGCCTTGGGTGACAACTCCACCAGCACCGGTGAAATGCCCATTGCACCGGCGGCATTTGCCGCAAGCAGGGAGCCAAGCGCCCAGCCGATCAAGCGGCAGCGCCGCTTGGCACCACTCTGCAAATCAAGTGAATCAGCCATCAGGACGACTCCAGGCAGGGGCGATCAGAACTCGACGGTAAGCGCCAGTGCCTGGGTATACGTGCCAACGGGTTTGACCCCCTGAAGTGCGGCGGTCCTTCCATACAGCGTAATCGTCTTCTGGGTCCCATCGGCCGCCACAGTGACACCGCCTGCCAGGGTTGAACTGAGCGCTGTGGTTCGGCCAGCGTCCGTGTACACCTCGTAGGCCACCACATTGGCGCCGCTCGCCATGTTACGGGTCGCCGCGCCGTAGAGTACCGCCGCAACACCTGAATTGGTGCAGGTGATGTTGACTGTCGCCGGGGCAGTCTCATTCTTGCCGTTGGCCAGATCGGTCACCGTCAGCGCGCCAAATGGCAGCGTGGCATTTGTCGCCGCAAACACGCAGTTGGCGGCAATGGTTGCGCTCACGTCCAGGGTTCCCACGGCCGTGGCGGCGCCAGCCGCATTGCCCAGCACCAACGCACCAATCGCCACTGCAAGCCTGTTCATATTTTTCATACAGAACCTCATTGTTGAAAACGTCAAAAATTACAAAAAACGTTAAAAATAACAAAAATGAATTTTGTAAATGGTTTGTAACTCTGAATTATTTTTTTGTATGTTCGTTAACGAACATGGACTTGCAACGGGACGTGTGCGGTGCATGAACCCAAAATTCAAACTGCCCATCCGAGGCAAACTTTTCTTTCCAGATTTCATGCAAGTCGTCGCCAGTCGAATTTGCGTGCCTCAGACTTGGCGCTGTGTCTGGACCGTAAAATCAGCCTTCGGAGTTTTGCACTGCCTGCGCTGGCCGTCTGCAGTGGCAACAATCCGGCCAGAATCGATTCAAGTCAACACTCATTCATTTACAGGATCATCAGCATGTCCCCAGCAGCCCCCTCCATGGAAAATCGCGACGGCAAAATCTGGATGGACGGCCAGATGGTCGAGTGGCGCGAGGCCAAGATCCATGTGCTGACCCACACCCTGCACTACGGCTGTGGCGCTTTTGAAGGCGTTCGTGCCTACAAGCTGGCCGATGGCAGCACCGGGATTTTCCGGCTGGAGGAGCACACCGAGCGTCTGTTCAACAGCGCCAAGATCCTGCGCATGAAAATCCCGTTCACGCCGCAAGAGGTGATGGACGCGCAACTCGCCGTGGTGCGCGAAAACCATCTGGAAAGCGGCTACATTCGCCCATTGACCTGGATTGGTTCCGAAAAACTCGGCGTCAGTCCCAAGGGCAACACGATTCATTTGATGGTCGCTGCCTGGACCTGGGGCGCGTACCTGGGCGAGGAAGGCATGCGGCGTGGCATTCGTGTCAAGACCAGCAGCTTCACGCGCCACCACGTCAACATCACCATGATCCACGCCAAGGCGGTGAGCAACTACACCAACTCGATTTTGGCCAACATGGAAGCCACCGACGAAGGTTACGACGAAGCTCTGCTGCTGGACCCGCAGGGCTTTGCCTCCGAAGGCGCGGGCGAGAACCTGTTCATCGTGCGCAAGGGCGTGGTTTATACGCCTGACTCCAGCGCCGGCGCACTGAACGGCATCACACGCAACACGATTTTTGCCATCTGCGAGGACTTGGGCATCACCATCAAGGAAAAGCCGATCACCCGCGACGAAATCTACATTTCGGACGAGGCGTTCTTCTCGGGCACGGCGGCTGAAGTGACGCCGATCCGCGAACTCGACCGCATCGACATCGGCAGCGGCTCGCGCGGCCCGATCACCGAAAAAATCCAGGCGGCGTTCTTTGACATCGTGAATGGCCGCAACCCCAAATACGCTTCGTGGCTGACCAAGGTCTGAGTGCGTCCGTCAAAAATAGCAACGCAAGCCTGACATCATGAACAAATCATCCTCCATCGAACTGCTGGCCAGCGACCTCAATGACCAGGGCTGCATCACCTGCCCCAGCGCAAAGGCCGACATGAAGCTGTGGAACAACCACCCTCGGGTCTTTCTGGACGTGGCGCGCACCGGCGAGGCCAAGTGTTCCTACTGCGGCACCGTGTACCGATTGAAGGCGGGGGAACATGTCGGTGGCGGGCACTGACAAGCCCCCACGGTCCGCCGCTGCGCGGGTCGCTGCCCCCCGAGGGGGCGCTGCGCCTGCGGTCTGGCGCAGCATACCCGCAGCAAAGCGCGGGGCATATCTCCCTCCAGCAGGGGCCGCAGAACCGGCTTTGCCGGGCTGCAGGCGCAGCGGCCCCATCGGGGGGGCAGCGCAGCACACCAAGCGACAAGCGTGGGGGCAACATCCTCGGCGGCTTGAATCCTGAATGACCAACGCCCTCATCATTGCCCCGCAGTGGATTGGCGACGCGGTCATGACCGAGCCACTGTTGCGTCGGCTGCGCGCGCGCGGCGAGCGCCTGACGGTGGGCGCGCTGCCATGGGTGGCGCCGGTGTACCGCGCCATGCCGCAGGTGGCAGAAGTCATCGAATTCCCGTTTGCCCACGGCGGCCTGCAATTCAAGGCGCGCCGCAGCATTGCCAAACGCCTTTCGGGTCAGTTCGACAAAGCCTATGTGTTGCCTAATTCGCTGAAAAGCGCGTTGTTGCCGTTTTTGGCCAGCATTCCCCAGCGCATTGGCTACCTGGGCGAGGCGCGTGTCGGCCTGCTCACACACCGGCTGAAAAACCCGAAGAACAAGCCCCCCATGGTGGCGTTTTATTCGGCCCTGAGCGGGGAAAGCGGCCTGGAGGGTGACCGGCCCGAAATGCAGATCGATGCGGCGCAGGTCGAGGCCACGTTGTGCGAACTGGGTTTGTCGCGCAGTGCCTATGTGGTGTTTGCGCCGGGTGCCGAATTTGGTCCTGCCAAGCGCTGGCCCGCCCGCCATTTTTCAGAACTGGCCGCGAAGCTGGACGCAACGGTCGTGCTGCTCGGCTCCGGCAAGGAAGCAGCGCTGTGTGACGAGATTGCCGCGCCGGTGAATGCCGTGCAATCGGGCAAATGCCTGAACCTGGCCGGCAAGACCTCGCTGCCTCAGGCCTTGGCGCTGATTGCCGCCAGCCGCAGCACCGTCAGCAACGACTCTGGCCTGATGCATGTCGCGGCTGCGTTGGGCGTGCCGCAGGTGGCCATTTTTGGCTCGTCCAGCCCGTTGCATACACCACCCCTGAGCGACAAGGCCCATGTGCTTTGGCTGAAAGCCGACCCCGCCTACCAGCCGCCACTCGACTGTGCCCCATGCTTTGCCCGCGAGTGTCCGCTGGGGCACACGCGCTGCCTGAATGACATTGGCGCAGAGCGGGTGCTGGTGGCGCTGCAAACAAATTAATGGGTGCGGGGGTAGAACAAGAGCAGCAAGCATGGCCGTACGCAGTGAACGGTCAAAAAAAAGGCCACCTTGCGGTGGCCTTGTAAAAGTCCTCTCAGAAAATCTTGTTCGGTGAAGCGCTGAATCTTTTTTTGATGGCCAGCCTTTTCCGAATTTTTATCAACTTTATCTGGTTTCAAGTGTTGTGACAGCAACACCCTTACTGTGCTTCAGCTTGTTGGTTCTGAACATCCCCAAAAGAGGGGATTTTCACATTTTTAGTTGAAACTTCAAGTTTCGTGAACAAGTTCACGGTCTGGTTTCCCCGATGGGCAACTCGACAATGAATGAAGCACCGCCTCCCGGTCGGGCTTCGCAGCGCACGGTGCCGCCATGGCGCTCGCTGATCGACTTGACCAGTGCCAGCCCCAGGCCCACGCCGCCTTCGCGTTCGCTGGCGCCGGGCAGACGGTAAAACGGCTCGAAGATACGTTCGCGCTGCTCGGCCGGCACACCTGGCCCCCGGTCATGCACCCGAATGATGGCTTTTTGGTGCTTGGCTGCGCCGGTTTGTGCCAGCTCCAGCGTGATGTCGCCATGGGTGTAGCGCCGGGCATTTTCCAGCAGGTTGCGAATCAGCCGGCGCAGCAGTCGGGGCGAACCCTGCAGCGTCAGGCTGTGGTCGGCATCCGGCCCGGTTTGCAACTCGGCCATCAGCTCGGCATTGACGCGTGCGCATTCCTCGGCAGCCAGCCCCGTCAGGTCCAGGGTTTCGAACGGTTCGGCGTCTGCCTGTTTGGTGTCCAGCCGGCTGGCCAGCAGGATTTCATCGATCAGCTGGTCCAGCTCGGTGATGCTTCTCGCTATTTCCATTCGCTGGGGTGACGCCTTGTCAACGCCCATCAATTCCAGACCCATGCGGATGCGCGCCAGCGGCGAGCGCAACTCGTGCGAGGCATTGGCGAGCAGCGATTTGTGCGAGTCCATCAGCGTTTCGATGCGTTCGGCCGCATGGTTGAAGCGCCGCGCCAGAAAAGCCACTTCGTCGCGTCCTTCGGTGTTGATGCGCGCCGACAGGTCGCCCGCGCCCCAGCGCTCGACGCCGCGCTGCAGGGCTTCGAGCCGCAGTGTCAGGCGCCGCATCACCGGATAGGCCCCCACAGCGACAGCCAGCCCGACCAGGCCGAGCATCCAGCCAAAGCTGAAGCCAAACGGCGGCCGGTTCCAGGCACTGCCCGGTGGGCGTTGCGGGCGGGGCAGCAGCAGGTTCAGGGTCTGGCCGTCGGTTGTCACCACGTCGAATTCGATGTCTTCGCCCCGCTGGCGGTCAGGCTTGGTCTGTGCCGTGCCAATGACCTGACCATCGGCGTTGTGCACCAGTACTTCACGGATCGGGAGTTGCGGCGGGTCGGTGCTGAAATGCCACGCTGCGGCAACCAGGAAGGTCAGCACCACCACCGTGGCCACAACGGCCAGCCAGATGCGCACATACAGGTGCGAGGTGAAGCGGGACCAGATTTGCGAGCTCACCCGGCGCTCAGTCTTGCTGCTTGGCAAACACGTAGCCGACGCCGCGCACCGTGAGGATGCGCTTGGGGTCCTTGGCGTCCATCTCGATAGCGCTGCGGATGCGGCCCATGTGCACGTCGATTGAACGGTCGAAGGCTTCGAGTTCGCGGCCGCGCACCGCTTCCATGATCTGGTCGCGGCTGAGCACGCGGCCGGCGCGCTCGCTCAGGGCCACCAGCAGGTCAAACTGGTAAGAGGTCAGCTCGCACAGGTTGCCCGACACCGACACCGAGCGCGCATCGCGGTCAATCTCCAGCGAGCCGAAGCGCATCACCCTGTGGCTGCCCGCCGAAACGCTGTTGCCGCTGTTGTCGCCACCCCGGCGCAGCACGGCGCGGATGCGCGCCAGCAACTCGCGCGGCTCGAAGGGCTTGGGCAGGTAGTCGTCGGCGCCAATCTCTAGGCCGACGATACGGTCCATCGGGTCGCCCTTGGCCGTCAGCATCAGCACGGCGGTGCGCGATGCGTCGCCGCCCTGGCCCTTGATGCGGCGGCACACTTCCAGCCCATCCATGTCGGGCAGCATCAGGTCCAGGATCACCAGGTCGGGCGAACTGGCCTGCAGCGCTTCCAGGCCGCTGGCGCCGGTAGCGGCATGCGAAAAACCATAGCCTGATTGGCGTAAATATTCGCCCACCATGCTGGCCAGGCGGGTGTCGTCTTCGATCATCAAAAGTTGTTGTGTCATGGACCGTCCTCTAATTGGAATGGCGCGTCCTTTTGCAAGAACCGGCGCCACAGGCTTCATGGTGCGCCAGGCGCAACAATTGCACTTTAAGCCACCGTAAAGATACGGTAAACAAAGCGTTCAGTCTGCTATTTAATCAATAGCTATGAAGGAATGATGCTATTGCGCAGGAGCCGTTTTTGAACGTGAAGCCAAGGCAATCAGCAGCAGCACCGGCACGCCGAGCAATGCAGTGGCGGTAAAAAAGTTGCTGTAGCCAAACGCATCCACATACGCACCTGAATACCCCGCCAGCGCCTTGGGCAGCAGCAGCATCATGGAGCTGAACAGCGCGTACTGGGTGGCTGAATAGTTGATGTTGGTCAGGCTCGACAAATAGGCAATGAAGGCCGCCGAGGCAATGCCACTGGACAGGTTGTCGGCTGAAATGACAAAGATCAGCGCCGTCACATCGTGGCCGCGCGTGCCCAGCCAGGCAAACATCAGGTTGCTGCCGGCGCTCAGCACCGCGCCCAGCATCAGCACCTTCATCACGCCAAAACGCATCGCCAGCCCGCCGCCCAGAAAGGCACCGACCAGCGTCATGATGACGCCATAGATCTTGGTGACGGTGGCCACCTCGTCCTTGGTGTAGCCCATGTCGACATAAAAAGGATTGGCCATGATGCCCATCACCACATCGCTGATGCGGTACAGCGCAATCAGGCCCAGAATCAGCAGCGCCTGCTTGCCGTAACGGCGCAGGAAGTCGGCGAACGGCTCGATCAGTGCGCCCTTGAGCCAGTCGGCTGCGTTCTTGCTGGGCGGTAGTTCGCGGCGCTGGGGTTCGGGCGAGCACAGCACCGTGACCACCCCCAGCAGCATCGACGCGGCCATGACCAGGTAAGCTGCCTGCCAGGCACCGTGCTGGTAGCTGGTGACCCCGGCGACTTCGACCCGCGCGGCAATCCACAGCGCGCCTGCGCCCGACCAGATCATCGCCATGCGGTAGCCGGTCTGGTAGCTTGCTGCCAGCGCGGCCTGGCGCTGCGTGTCGGCCGACTCGATGCGGTAGGCATCCAGCGCAATGTCCTGCGTGGCCGAGCCAAAGGCCACGGCCAGCGCGCACCACACCACCGGCATCAATGCCACTTTCGGATCGGTCAGCGCCATGAAGACCAGCGCCACCATGATCGTGACCTGCGACAGCAGCAGCCAGCTGCGACGCCGACCCAGCCAGCGCGTGAGCAGCGGAATCGGCAGGCGGTCCACCAGCGGCGCCCAGGCCCACTTGAAGCCGTAGGCCAGGCCAACCCAGCTCAGATAGCCAATCGTGGTGCGGTCGATGCCGGCTTCGCGCAGCCAGAAGCTCAGCGTGCCAAACACCAGCAGCAGCGGCAGTCCGGCTGAAAAACCGAGCAGAAGCATGCGCAGCGTGGCCGCTTCTGAATAGACGCGCCAAACCTCGCGCCAGCCGGGCTTGGGCGCAGGCGAACTTTGTTCAGGGCCGGTTGCTGCAGAAGATGGCGATGTGGTGAGAGGAGAGGAAAAGGTTTTGTCTGACATAGGGGTTGAAGTTTGTGGCTATTATTCCCGCATGTGCTTTTTATGCGATGTCAAACACTCTGCATGGTCGGGTCGGCGCGGCTTTTTGCTGGCGGCTGCCGGGTCAGCCGCCACGATGGTTTCTGCGCCCCTGCTCGCCCAGGTGGACGTGGGCCGATCGTCAAGCCTGCGCAACCTGGTTCCGGCCGAAGAACTTGAAGCCGCCGCTGTCAAGCAATATGCAAAGCTCCTGGCCGAAGCCAAATCACAAGATGCACTGGCACCCTCAGGCAATGCACAACTGCAGCGCTTGAGCGCCATTTCCCAGCGGCTGATTCCGCATGCCACTCAGTGGAATGACCGTGCACGGCAGTGGCGCTGGGAAGTCAACCTGATCGGCAGCAAACAGATCAACGCGTTTTGCATGCCTGGCGGGAAGATCGCTTTTTATACCGGCATCCTGGAGCAGCTTCGACTCACCGACGACGAAGTCGCCATGATCATGGGCCACGAAATGGCCCATGCCCTGCGCGAGCACGCGCGTGCCCGCATTGCCAAAAGCCAGGGCACCGGCACGCTGCTGTCGCTGGGCGCGCAACTGCTGGGGCTGGGCGAGTTGGGCAATGTGGCCGCGAATGTCGGTACCGAACTGCTCACGCTGCGCTTCAGCCGCGACGACGAAAGTGATGCCGACCTGGTCGGGTTGGAGTTGGCCGCGCGTGGCGGTTACAACCCGCAGGCTGCCGTCAGCCTGTGGCAAAAAATGGCACAGGCCGGTGGTGGCGCCAGTGGGCCGAGTTTCTTGTCAACGCACCCTTCGGGTCCGCAGCGTATTCAGGAACTTCAGTCCAACGTGCCCAAAGTACAGGGTCTATACCAGCGGGCACGCAGTTAGCCAATAGCCAAAAGTGCTTTCTCAGTGCCTGGCTGCTGCTTGCACTGCCAACGCCAAACTGTTGATCGCCAGACGGCGCTTCCCCAGCCACGATATCTTCGCCAAGGTTTACGGCAGGCGAAGCATGCTGCTTTCAGCAAAATTTCCTCGCTGGAAAATTTATAGCTTCAAAGCGCTACTTCGCTTTGGCGCGGGCTTTCCTTTGAGCGCGCAATTTCATTGCGCCGCCCATGGGGCGCCTGGCAAGGCGCTTGTTTCGGTCGTCGCGCTCTTCACGCCATCTGAAACGTAAACCCGAATTCATGGATTTACATGAAGTAACGACTTAGATATATGGCAACATTTATTTTAATGTTGAGCTTTTAAATTTTCCAATCTTCTACCTCCTGTGAAAACCACTTTTCCAAGGCTGGAATTCAAGTAAATGAGTTAACTAGTTTTCATGTACCCAACTGCATGATAAAAAATGTGCAGTTGTACGTTTCCAGTGGCAGAATTTAATCAACAGTTATCTCATATAAAAGCGCTGTAAAAAACGCCTAGACGGGTCCAGAAATAATTGGAAGTTAAAGCATTGAAAATCTGGACAAACAATTTTTCAAAAATCGATCAGTCTGCTTGACGTAGACAGCAAGTTTACTGGTTTGAACCAAAAAAAACAAAGGTAAGGAAGTGAGGGGATGAATATTGCGCTGTTGCGTGTTGGATCGCCAGGGGCTCCTGTTCGATTATTACAGTTAATCGTCAGTTCAAGCCAAACTCCACGCAACCAAATTTCCAAATTCCTTTGAAAATTATGGTGTCTTTGTATAGATCTTCCAGGTGTATCGTCCCAGTATGAGGTGAGGGCCATAACTCTTGAATATGGCGAGGGTTTTTTCTCGGGCTTAACAATGGTTTGACAAGGTGTTTTCCATCTCAGGGCCTTGAGGTGCCTGGGACAGGCGCGCATGCTGTGCTGGAAATGAGAGATCAATTTTTTGCACTGCTGTTGGTTGGTGTTTACAGCGTACTTTGCTATTTTATTGATACTTTTGCATGTTGCCGGGATATTGACCAATCCAAAAATGCAAACAAGATTTTTTGATGCTTTTGCCAAGACGCATTGAAGTTGTGCCAGCAATGGAATTTATAAAGGCTGACAACCTGTTAGGGAAAACCTTAACAAAATACTAAGTATCTGTTCTTTAGACATTTATTCAAACCGCTAATGAAAATATTATGTCCAATAAAGGTATTTCTTTAAAAATAGATCAGAAACCTGTAATTCCCAAACAGACACGAAGTGATCTTGCCGGAATTGCTGAAAGTGCGTTTATCGGATTGGCTCTGGTGTTGTCGCTCTGGCTGCTTGTCTTTCATTTTGAGCATACGCTGAGCCCTGCTTACGTTGTGCTTTCGATACTTATTTTTTCAATGTTTGCTTTGGTTGCACCTCAAAGCAAACCATCGATGGCAGAGAATTTTCTTAATATTGCGATATTTTGGTGCTGTATTTTCATAATTTTCAAGGTGATTGGTTTTTTTGCGTATCACATTCCTTATTTTTCAAAAGAAGTCATCGTTAACTGGTTATGGGTCGCACCGGCTTCCCATATTGGTGTGCTCCTTGTACTTCGGGGTGTTTTTCCTGGATTGTTCCGTGCGCAAATTTCTTCTCGCCGGACAGTCATTGTCGGCATGAACAGACAAGGAATCGCACTGGCACGAAAAATCGAATTTTCGCCCTATGCAGACAAGAAATTTTTAGGATTTTTTGAAGACCGGAGCGTAGATCGGACTGGCGGGAAAAACCAGTACCGGCTGTTGGGAAAAATCGGGAATCTGTCCGACTTTGTAAAGAAACATCACGTTCAGTCAGTATATTTGTCATTGCCCATGACAGCGCAGCCAAGAATACTGGAAATCCTTGACGCCCTCAAAGATACAACCTGCTCTATCTATTTCGTTCCCGATATGTTCATCACGGACCTGATTCAGGGGCGCAGCCAGTCGGTATGCGGGGTCGATGTCATCTCTGTCTGCGACACCCCCTTCAGAGGTTTCAGGGGTTTTCTCAAGCGCGCGAGCGACATTGTTCTTTCATTCGCCATATTGGCCGTTATTTGCCCGCTGCTTCTGCTGATAGCCGCACTCGTCAAGGCCAGCTCGCCAGGTCCTGTGATATTCACCCAGCGGCGCTATGGTCTGGACGGAGAGCAGATTGTGGTCTAAAAGTTTCGCTCCATGGCGGTCACCGAAGACGGCAGCACGGTCCGCCAGGCTACCAAGAATGATTCAAGAATCACACGGGTGGGTGCATTTTTGCGCAAGACATCACTCGATGAACTGCCGCAATTTATTAATGTATTACAGGGCCGGATGAGTATCGTGGGACCACGACCCCATGCAGTTGCCCACAATGAGTTGTACCGTACCCTGATCAAGGGTTATATGGTCAGGCACAAGGTACGGCCTGGCATCACCGGCTGGGCACAGGTCAATGGCTTGCGCGGTGAAACTGACAAGCTGGAAAAGATGCAGGCCCGTGTCGATTTTGACCTGGATTATTTGCGTAAGTGGTCGTTGCTGCTCGACATTGTGATTATTCTGAAAACCATCCGGCTGGTTTTTAAAGACAGTACGGCGTATTGAGAAGCAGTCTGTTCGCCCTGCGCTTTGTCAAATGTGCCATCAGCGCTGGTCCTGTAACAGTGAACAGCGAAACAGCCACTATTTCAAGGAAATAATGGCTGCTTCGCTTGACCTGAAAGCGTTTAATGCTATTTTTTCAATAGCAAAAAAGCATTTTCAGCTGACCCGTATCAACTTCTTGTTGACAAATTCCTGGATGCCCGCGCCTGACAGTTCGCGACCATAGCCTGAATTCTTCACGCCGCCAAATGGCAGTTCCGGTGATGACGTGGCCCCCGAATTGATAAACACCATGCCGGTGTCAATGCGCCGCGCGACGCGCTTGCCGCGCTCGATGTCTTGTGTGAACACCGAACCGCCCAGGCCGAACGGTGAATCATTGGCCAGCGCCACGGCGGCATCTTCGTCAGCCACGCGGAAGAACAGCGCCACCGGGCCAAAGAACTCCTGCATGTACGCCGGGTTGCTCTTGTCGATGTCGGCCAGGATGGTGGGCTGCATGAAGTTGCCGTCCAGGCCTTCAATGCGCTTGCCGCCAATCAGCAAGCGTGCGCCGCCAGCCACCGCCTCGTCCACCTGGCCGATCAGGTTCTTCAGCGCGTCAAGCGAGGACAGTGGCGCCAGCGTGGTCTGCTTGTCCATCGGGTCGCCGGGCTTGAAGTTTTCCAGCGCAGACTGGAATTTCTGCAGAAAACCGTCAGCCATCGATTCGACCACGATGAAGCGTTTGGACGCGGTGCAGGCCTGGCCTGAATTGCCCATGCGGCCACTGACGGCATGCTTGACCGCCTTGTCCAGGTCGGCGTCGTCAAGCACGATGAAGGCGTCGCTGCCGCCGAGTTCCATCGTCGTCTTTTTCAGGTTCTGTCCGGCCCGCGCTGCCACGACGGCGCCAGCTGCTTCGCTGCCGGTCAGCGCCACCGCACGAATGCGCACATCGTCAATCACCTGCGTCACCTGGTCCTTGGAGATGAACAGGTTGGTGTAGGCCCCTGCCGGTGCGCCGGCCTCAAACATCAGGCGCTCCCAGGCCAGCGCGCATTGCGGCACGCTGGAAGAATGCTTGACCATGACGACGTTGCCAGCCATCAGGTTGGGCGCGGCAAAGCGGGCGATCTGGTAGTACGGGTAGTTCCAGGGCTCGACGCCGAACAGCACGCCGATGGGACTGCTTTCAACCATTGCCTCACCGCGCGGCGTGGCGATTTTTTCAGGGGCCAGAAAACGCTCGGCATGCTCGGCGTAATAGTCGAGGATAGCGGCGCTCAGCGCAACCTCTCCCATGCTTTGTGGCAACAGCTTGCCCATTTCCAGCGTGATCAGCTCGGCAAACTCCTGCGGGCGTTCGCGCAGGATGGCGGCGGCGCGGGCCAGCACGGCGGAGCGCTCGGCAAAGCTTTTGCCGCGCCATTCGGTTTCATAGCAGCTGGACGCCTGCTGGAGTTTTTCCTCCAGTGCGGCGTCGGTGATTTCGTCGAACGTCTGGAGAACTTTTCCGTTGTAGGGATTGGTACTTTGGTAGGCCATGGTTTCCTTTTTAATGGGTTGACAAATGAACGATTGGACCCGTGGGCGGCTTGCCTGGCCCTCGGCCTTCAAGCTGCGCGCCTATGGGTCAATGCCTGATTTACTCGCCCTTCAGTTGACGTACAACGGCCAATGCGGCTGCTTCTGACGACGCCGGATTCTGGCCGGTGATCAGCTTGCCGTCGGTGACAACATACGACTGCCAGTCAGCCCCTTTGCTGTAATGACCGCCGTTTTTCACCAGCATGTCTTCGACCAGGAAGGGCACGATGTCGGTCAGTTGCACGCCCGCTTCTTCGGTGTTGGTGAAGCCGGTGACTTTTTTGTCCTTGACCAGCGGCGAGCCGTCGGCTGCCTTGACATGGCGCAGCACGCCGGGGGCATGACAAACGGCGGACACCGTCTTGCCGGCAGCGGCCATGGATTCGATCAATTTGATGGAATCGGCATCTTCTGCCAGGTCCCACAGCGGGCCGTGGCCGCCGGGGTAGAACAACGCGTCAAAGCCATCGCCTGAGACTGCCGACAGCTTGCCGGTGTGGGCCAGCGCCTGTTGCGCGGCCGGGTCGGCCTTGAAGCGGCGTGTGGCATCGGTCTGCGCGTCGGCCTCGTCGCTTTTCGGGTCGAGCGGCGGCTGGCCGCCCTGGGGTGAAACCAGTGTCACGTCGGCGCCGGCATCCTTGAACGCGTAGTAGGGTGCGGCAAATTCTTCCAGCCAAAAACCGGTTTTCTTGCCGGTGTTGCCGAGTTGGTCGTGCGAGGTGAGAACCATCAGAATTTTCATATATGTCGTCCTTTGTTTGCCGTTCCTGCCTCATCCGGGGCAGGAGCGGCGGTTTGATACCGTCAAAATGCTTGCTTGGCTGCTCTTTATCAATGAAAAAGTACTTTTGCGCAAGTACCATAAGCACAGGCAGCTATTTATTTGATAGCGCTGTGACGCGTCTGGCCCTTACGCCGGCTGCAAATCCAGTACCGGGTAATCGGTGTAACCATGCGCACCGCCGCCGTAAAAGGTCGTGCGGTCAGGCGTATTGAGCGCGGCGCCCTGACGGAAACGCTCGACCAGGTCAGCGTTGGCAATGAACGCCCGGCCAAAGGCCACGGCGTCTCCCGTGCCTTGGTCAATCAGCGCATCGGCTTCATCTGCCGTGTAGCCGCCGCAGAAAATCAGCACGCCGTTGAACGCCGCACGAATTTGCGCGCGGAAAACAGCGGTCAACTCAGGCCCGCCGATCCAGTCGGGCTCGGCGATGTGCAGATAGGCAATGCCGCGCTCGGTGAAGGCTTTGGCCAGGTACAAAGCGCTGGCTTCGGCTTCGCTGTCGGCAATGTCCATTCCCATAAAGTGCGGCGACAAGCGCACGCCGACCTGTTTGGCGCCGACTTTTTCAATCACCGCATCCAGCACTTCGAGCGTCAGGCGCGCGCGGTTTTCCAGGCTGCCGCCGTAGGCGTCGGTGCGCTGGTTGCTGTTGGTCGACAAAAACTGCTGCAGCAGGTAGCCGTTGGCCGCATGCACTTCCAGAAAGTCAAAGCCGGCCCGCTGGCCGCGCACGGCGGCTTGGCGGTACTGCTCGACGATGCCTGGCAGTTCTTCTGTCGCCAGTGCGCGCGGGGTTTCAGTGGGAACGTTTTCAGCGGTGCCGTCAGGCTGGATCACGAAGCACTGGGCGTCTTTGGCAATCAGGGCCGACGGCGCGACCGGCGCAGCGCCGTTTTCCTGCAGCAGCGAATGCGAGATGCGGCCGACATGCCAGAGTTGCAATGCGATATGGCCGTACTGGGCATGCACGGCCTGCACGACTTTTTTCCAGCCGGCTTCCTGTGCATCGGTGTAGATGCCAGGCGTCAGGGCATAGCCCTGGCCTTGCCGGGACACCTGCGTGGCTTCGGTGACGATCATGCCGGCGCTGGCGCGCTGCGTGTAGTACTCGACATTGAGCGCATTCGGAATGTCGCCCGGCTGGCCGGCCCGCGAGCGGGTCAGCGGCGCCATGATGACGCGGTTGGGCAGGGTGGTGTTGCCCATTTTCAGGGGGGTAAGGAGTTTTTTCAGCATGGGGGTCTTCTAGGTTGAGGGATAAAAATGGGGCTGTTTTTGCCAGTGGTTCTGGTACGACAGCCCGGGACTGCGGACTTCTTGAAGTCCGCAGTGCGGAACGTCCAATGATTTACAGTGCGGCTTCCAGAATGGTCCGGCTGACTTGCGGGCTGATGTCCTGGTGTTCGCCCAAACGGGTCATGCCATTGGCTTCAAGTTGCCTGACCACCGCATCGACCACTTCGCTTCCGAGGTGGTAGCCCGACAGCCGGGTGCTGATACCCAGGCTTTCGAAAAATCCACGGGTACGCTCGATAGCCGCGTCAATCCGCTCGTCGTCAGTGCCGCTGGTGATGTGCCAGACGCGCTCGGCATACTGAAGCAGTTTGGCGCGCTTGGTTTTGCGCTGCACGTTGAGCAGCGGAGGCAGCACGATGGCCAGCGTGCGGGCATGGTCGATGCCATACAGCGCCGTCAGTTCGTGTCCGATCATGTGGGTGGCCCAGTCCTGCGGCACACCGGCGCCGATCAGGCCGTTGAGTGCCAGCGTGGCGGTCCACATCAGGTTGGCGCGGGTGTCGTAGTCTTCCGGCTCGGCCAGCGCCTTGGGGGCGATTTCAATCAGCGTTTGCAGCAAGCCCTCGGCGAAGCGGTCTTGCGCCAGGCCCTGCACCGGGTAGGTCAGGTACTGCTCGACCGTGTGCACAAAGGCATCCGCGATGCCGTTGGCAATCTGCTTGGGCGGCAGGGTGAAGGTCTTGGTAGGGTCCAGCACCGAGAACACCGGAAAGACGTGGAGGCTTTTGAACGCCAGCTTGGTCTGCGTCGCCTTGCGTGTCACGACCGAGCCGTTGTTCATTTCCGAACCGGTGGCGGGCAAGGTCAGCACCGTGCCGAAAGGCAGGGCGCGGGTCACGTTGTTGCCCTGCTTCAGCAGGATGTCCCATGGCTCGCCGTCGAAGCAAGCTGCAGCCGCGACAAACTTGGTGCCGTCAATCACCGAGCCGCCGCCGACGGCCAGCAAAAAGTCGATCTTTTCGCGCTTGACCTGCTCGACCGCCTTCATCAGCGTTTCATAGGTCGGGTTGGGCTCGATACCGCCAAACTCCTGCAGCACGCGCTCGCCCAGCGCCGCCCTGACTTCGGCCAGCGTGCCGGTTTTCTCGGCACTGGCGCCACCGTACAGCAGCAGCACTTTGGCGGTGGCAGGCACCAGATTGGCCAGCTCGGCGACCTTGTCACGTCCGAAAATGATTTGGGTGGGGTTGTGAAACGTAAAACTCTGCATGTTTTCCTTTTGAAATAGACCAGTCGGCTAATGGGTGTGAAAAAAAATGGCTCGCAGGGCATGAACCCTGCGGGCCGGGATGGTTATAAAAAAATGGTCAGGCGGCTGTGAGTTGAGGCAGTTTCAGCAAGCCCAAAGTGGCGGTCATGGCCGCATCCATGGCGCTGCGATCACGCCGGATTTTGGTCAGCAGGGCCGCACCCAGCCAAAGCTCGTACAGTGTCAGCGCTGTCTGACTGGCATTGAAATCGCTGGACAGCGAACCGTCTTCCAAACCTTCCTGAATACACTGGCCCAGCCGTTCGATGATCAGGTTGGTGCCGTGCAGCAAGGCCACTCGCATCGCTTCGGACATGTCGCAGACCTCGCCGCTCAGCTTCACGACCAGACAGTTGCAGTCAGTGACCTGCGTATCGTCCGTGCTGGCCCAGCTTTCCCAGTAACCCATCAGGCGCTCTGCGGCAGGCATTCCGTTGGGCCGCAGTTGCAGGTCAACATGCGTGAGGTAGTCTTTCACGTAGCTGTCCACCAGCGCTTCGCCAAACGCTTCCTTGGATTTGAAGTAGTGGTAGAACGACCCCTTGGGCACGCGGGCAGTGGCCAGAATCTCGTTCAGTCCGACCGCCGAAAAACCCTTGCCCAGAATAATGGTGCGTCCGGTGTCGAGGATGTGCTGCTTGACATCCGTGTGTTCGTTGCTCATGGGCTGGAGTTTACCTTTTAAATTAGACCAGTCGTCTAGTGCGGTCTTTGCGTGCTGTCGGGCTGGCGTTGTTGCCGGGCACAATGGCAGACATGAAAGCACCCCCAAGACTGCAATCCCTCGTTGAAGAGGGCCTGATCGATACCGTCGTCCGCCAGCTCATGAGCGGCAAGGAAGCGATGGTTTATGTGGTTCGCTGCGGCGATGAAACCCGATGCGCCAAGATTTACAAGGAAGCCGACCAGCGCAGCTTTCGCCAGGCGGTCGATTACACCGAGAACCGCAAGGTCAAGAACAGCCGCCAGGCACGCGCCATGGCCAAGGGAACCAAGTTCGGCCGGCAGGCCAGCGAAGCCGCCTGGCAAAGCGCCGAGGTCGATGCCCTGTACAAACTGGCCGACGCCGGCGTGCGCGTGCCCCAGCCGTACAACTTTTGTGACGGCGTGCTGCTGATGGAACTCGTGACCGACGCGAACGGCGACGCCGCGCCGCGCCTGAACGACGTGGACTTCACGCCCGAGCAGGCGCGCCGGCACCATGCCAGCCTGATCGCCGAAGTCATCCGCATGCTGTGCGCGGGCGTCGTCCATGGCGACCTGTCCGAGTTCAACATCCTCCTGGCCGAAGACGGCCCGGTCATCATCGACCTGCCGCAGGCGGTGGATGCCGCCGGCAACAACCACGCCAGCCGCATGCTGCTGCGCGACGTGGCCAACCTGCGCAACTTCTTTGGCCGTTTCGCGCCTGACCTGCTGAAGATCGACTACGGCAACGAGATGTGGGATTTGTACCAGCGCGGCGTGCTGTACCCCGACACCGTGCTGACCGGCCATTTCAAGCGCAAGGCCGGGCCGGTGGACCTGGGTGGCGTGCTGCGCGAAATCGACGATGCCAGCGCCCAGGAAGCCGCCCGGCGGGTGCGCATGGGCCAGTCGTAGGCAACACCAGCGTCGCCGGGCGACCCTGCAGCCCATCGCGTGCATTGCCCGGCAGGCGAAAAGCTGCTCCAGGCGCGTCTTGCAGGGCCCCTGCGCAGGCCCCGGTGGTCTGGTCCCACGCGCAACCAACCTGTAGGTGAAGGCTTACCCAGGCTGGCGCCAACTGCCCAAGCGGTTGCCACACCATGCGGTTTAGGCTCAAGCCCTTGGTGCTCGCTGCTCGCTGGTGAGTTGCAAGCCGGATGCCCATCCACACGCCTATGGAGAAACCACATGAACAACCAAAAAATGAGTGCCGGCGCAGCCTTTCCCCCGATGGGCTGGGATGCTGTCAAGGGTGGTCGCGTCGAGCCGGCACAAGACAGCGGCTGGCGCATGCTGGTGGTGTACCGAGGCAAGCATTGTCCTATTTGCAAAACCTACCTTGATACGCTCCAGGGGATGCTAGACGATTTCAAGGCAGCGCAGGTGGCCGTCTTCACCGTCTCGGCCGACAGCCGCGACAAGGCTGAAACCGAAGTGACCGCATGCGGCTGGACGTTTCCTGTCGGCTACGACCTGTCGGTCGAGCAGATGCACCAGCTGGGGCTGTACGTGTCCGCGCCGCGCTCGGCCGAGGAAACCGACCGGCCGTTCTCCGAGCCAGGCGTGTTCGTGCTCAATCCGCAGGGGCAGGTGCAAGTCGTGGATGTGTCGAACGCGCCCTTTGCCCGCCCGGACCTCAAGGCGCTCCTCAAGGGTGTGCGCTTCGTGATGGACAAGGAGTACCCGATCCGGGGGACGGCCTGAGCTGAACCGGTCGCCGCAGCCCGCGCCCGCGCCGTCGCCGACGGCATTCGTCCCGCAGCCCCAACAAGACATTTCATGCCTGGAAAAGGATGGATCGCAGGCCTGGCCGCCACTGTCGTGCTGTCGGTACTGATGGTGATGAAGACCATGAGGGGCGTGATGCCCGAGCGGGATCTGCCGAAGTTGCTGGCAATGATGATGGGCTCCCCAGACTCGCCGATGGCCGGCTGATGGCTGACACGGCAGCGGACGCTGTGCGCCGCTGCGTACCAAGCCATGGACGGACCGGACACAGCACGCATCTCCATCGGGCTAAACGATGACGGCAACGCGAAAAGGGTATTTCGAGCCCCTCTCCTACGTGGATTCAAACCGCGGCGTCGATGCGCTGAATGCCTGATGGGGAGACCATGGCCTCTTGTTGTTCAAATTTTCCGATTCTGCCTCTCAAGGAGCAAAAACCATGAAGCCCACCAAAACCGGACCCGCCTCCAGTCATGATGATGCGAAGCATCCCAGCCCGCTGGGCAGCCAACAGGCTGTGGCCGAGAAAGCGGCCAACAGCAAGGCCAGCGTCAAGGCACGGGTAGATTCGAAAAACATGCCTGACACGCCTGATTTGCACCACCAGCACACGCCCAACAGTTCAGGCAGGAAATAGGAAGGCCAGGGGGCTGAGCCCTTGAGGGGGATCAGCCTGCATCAACTGGCAAAGCCGGTGGGTTCCTGTGGACTCATGGCCATGCGCAGCGTTCGAGCTTCATGGCTTGATGCGGCTAGGCCGCTTTGCATGCCCGTGGTGCCAAGGCCGATGGGCGATTCTTCTTCCACAGGCTGGTTCGACTTGATCTCGGGCTGGTGGGTGTCTCCGGTCAACTTGGTGTTGTCTTTGGGGCTCGGAATGGCTTGCTCCTGTGTTGAAGTGCTACCAATTTATGACTGCATGCAATGCCCAGGGGAGGGCCGATAAATTTTGACTTTAAAGGCAGGGTGAACGGCAATTTTCAAACCGCCGGCAGCAAAGACACGCCCGCAAGTCCGGAGACGTTCTGACGCAATAACGCGAGGAACCAGGCAAGCTGACCCCATCTGCCGCGCATCGGCTGCGCGATGCGATACGGCATGAATACGCCGCCGATACACACGATCAGGGCTGCGAGGCAATCCACACCCATCCGCATCACGGTGCGGTCGCGCCGCTCGATCGGTTTCATCAGGAACACGCTGGTGAGCGCAATGCCGGGCAGCGCCGCCAGCGTCGAAAAGCGTCCGACCTTGCCCGGAACCGCACCGACAGTGTCAACAAGGTCCGCTGCGGACATCAGGACAAATCGCCACATGCATCGCGACCCCGCCCAAACCCGTTTTCTCGCTGTTTCGCTACGCATGGTGCGCAGCCTGCCATACGAAGCTTGCATGGATTTACCGCAGTGATACCATCAAAATCCGAACCCATAAGCACGTCGTTCGCGTCGTCAACCACCATGAGCAACAATGCAGCGCGCTTTGCGACAGTCCTGATTTTGGCCGCCATCGGCGCAGGCGCCTGGTACTGGTGGCAGCAGCGCCCGCAACCCCTGACGGCGTTTCCCGACACCCCTGTGGTTGCGGCGCCCGCGCCTTCGCTCCCTGCTTCTGTCCCTGCGGCGATTCAATACCCGATCACCTCCGCGCCCGATGAGCCCGCCGCTGGTGCGCCGTTGCCCGCACTGGCCGACTCCGACGCCTGGTTGAGCCAGGCCCTGGTCACGCTGCTGGGGCGCGACAAGGTGCAAACCTTTTTGCACCTTGAGGGTTTCGTCCGCCACGTGGTGGCGACCACCGACAACCTGGCCCGCCAACACGCCCCGCCAATGGTGTGGCCCGTGGTGCCGACACCCGGCCGCTTCACCACCCTGGCCAGCGGCGAAGAGGCCGGCAACACAAGCGCCGGCGTGACCCGCATCAGTCCCGACAACAGCCTGCGTTACACACCCTTTGTGCTGTTTGTCGAGTCGGTGGACACTGCGGCCGCTGTGCGTCTTTACAAACGGCTGTACCCTTTGTTTCAGCAGGCTTATGAAGAGTTGGGATTTACCGGCCGTTATTTCAACGACCGGCTTGTTGCAGTGATTGACCTGCTGCTGTCCACACCGGTGCAGGCCGGACCGCTCGATGTGACGCTGGTCGAGGTCAAGGGCTCCGTTCCCTCGCTCCGGCCCTGGTTGCGTTACGAGTTCACCGACCCTGCGCTCGATGCGCTGTCGGCAGGGCAAAAAATGCTGCTGCGCACCGGCCCGGTGAACCACCGGCGGCTGAACGCCAAACTTCTGGAGGTCAGGCGCCTGGTCAGCAGCGATGCGCCGACACCGGCAGCGCCTGCTTCACGTCCCTGATCCGGCGCATCATCACCTTCAGGGCGGAAAAAGTCCTGGAGCCTATGGCAGAGGTCAGTGGTGCGCGCTGTATGCCATCCGGCACGCCCGCATGGCGTGCAAGGGACCGGGCATGTTTTGCTTCTAAATAGATAGCTTGATACGAGCGCCAGATGGGCGGGACAGACTTTTTTGAAGCAGAAAAATCCGTGGCCAATCAGAACGAATGCGCTTCATGCCTCCATTGGCTCCACCATCGCGTGGCGGCTGGGCCGCTCACCAATCTGTTGGCGCCACATGGCGTAGTACAGCCCCTTGGCTTCGAGCAGTTCTGCATGGCTGCCGCTTTCCACGATGCTGCCTTTTTCCAGCACAAAGATGGTGTTGGCATGCATGATGGTTGACAGCCGGTGGGCAATCAGCAGCGTGATGCGGCTGCTGCTGGCCGACAGCTGGCGCACGGTACGGGTGATCTGCTCTTCGGTGATGGAGTCGAGCGCCGATGTGGCCTCGTCAAAAATCAGCAGGCGCGGATGGCGGATCAAGGCCCGGGCAATCGACAGCCGCTGTTTTTCGCCGCCCGAGAGCTTCATGCCCATCTCGCCGATGACCAGGTCCAGCCCCTCGGGCGACTTGGCCAGCAGGTAGGCGCACGCGGCTTTTTCCATGGCGGCGATGATTTCGTCGTCGGTGGCGTCGGGCTTGACGAACTGCAGGTTCTCGCGAAGCGTGCCGGCAAACAGGTGCGTTTCCTGCGTCACAAAGCCGATTTGCCGCCGCACCTCGTTGTAGCGCAGGTCGCGGGTCGAAATGCCGTTGTAGAACACCTGGCCGCTGGCGGGCGAATACAGGCCGACCAGCAGCTTGACCAGGGTGGACTTGCCCGAGCCCGACGGGCCGACAAAGGCCACGGTGTCACCCAGCCCGGCCGAAAACGACAGCGACTCCAGTGCGTTGTCGGCGGCGTCCTTGTGGCGAAAGCTGACATCGGCAAAGTGCACCGAAGTGACCGGCCCGATCTTCACCGGCAACTCGGGCCGACGCTCGACCGGTTTTTTCATCAACGCATCAAAGTTCAGCAGCGACGTTTCGACTTCCCGGTAAGCGACGATCACGTTGCCAAGTTCTTGCAGCGGCGCAAAAATCGCCACCGAGATGAACTGCATGGCGATCAGCTCACCGGTGCTCAGCACGTCGCGAAAGATCAGCCACAGCAGGGCAAACAAGATCGCCAGCTTCAGCAGGCTGAGCGTGCTGCCCTGCAAGAAGGACAGCAGCCGGATGCGCCTGACCTTCTTCATCTCCAGCGCAAAAATTTTCATCGTCTGCGCCTGCAGTCGCCGAATCTCGGGAAAGGTCAGGCCCAAGCTCTTGATCAGCTCAATATTGCGCAGCGACTCGGTGATGAAACCCGAATTGCGGTTGGTCTCGCGCACGATGGAGCGTTGCTGGGTCTTGATTTCGCGGCTCAGCAGCCCGGTCAGCCCGCCCATCAGCAACACGCCGACCAGAAACACCGGCACCAGCAGCCAGTGCCGCGTGACCGAATACCAGCTCAAAAAAGCGATGCCGACGATGGCCGCAAAAAAGGTGTTGATGAAGGCGTTGATGAAGCGCTCGCTGTCGGCGCGCACCTTTTGCAGCAGCGACAGCGTCTCTCCGCTGCGCAAATCCTCGAATTCCTGGTATTTCAGCCGAAGCACCTGGCGCAGCCCGTCGTTGAAAATCTGCGTGCCAAATTTTTGCACCAGCAGCCGGGTCGCATAGTCCTGCAACGTCTTGGCCAGCCGCGACAGTACGGCCACGCCCACCGCCAGCCCGAGCAGCGACAGCACACCCGACACAAGTTCTTCCTCTGTCTTGCCCGCCCGCCCGATGGCATAGTCGTCAATGATCCGGCCGAAGATGATCGGATCGACCAGCGCCAGCACCTGGCTGATGGCCGCCAGCAGCAAGGCAAGTGCGGCGAGCGAGCGGTGCGGCCGCAGATAGGTCCAGAGAATGTGCATGGCTTTATTTTTTCGAGTGGCACATGCGCTGCAGTATCTCCAAAAGCGCAGCAGTTGAGATTGAAAAGAAAATCCTGACGCAGCAGCAACTCGAACAGGGCGTGCCTGTCTCAGGCTGGGGACGGCGGTTCCCTCTGCCAGGGGCGTCTATGGCAATTCTTTTGAGGTGATGCAGCATTGATGGCGTATTAATTGCTTCAATTTGTTTCAAAATAAGGCGTTTTATCCCTTGTTGAGGGGATGTACTGCCAGTGCTATTTACTTAAAAATTACATCATTCCAAAGGCGGGCTTATTTGACGACCTCACGGGTCGTTTTAATTGACTGCTTGCTTGCCAGTCGCAGCGGATCAAAGTCGCCATCGCAAAGGCTCAGGCGCATGCTCAGGCACATAACTATTAAAGACAAGGGTCCCACATGTCCACCCCTAAGTACAAAATCGAAAGCAACGGCACGCTTACCAGTGATTTGTTACTGGCCATCAACTTTGACCACCTCTACGACAACAGTTCGCTGGCCGTGGCCATTGCGGCTAAAAGCATCACCTTGCCAACACAAAAAGAGGTGCGCGTGGTACGGGTGCATGACGGGGAAGTGATTTTCCGCACCAAGGTAGAGGATGCGGCGAACGCAAGCTTTTCCTAGCATCGGTTAGCCCCAATTTTTTTGAGGAGCATACCCCCGTAGAACTTGATGCCTTGAGGCAGTCTGTTGCGCAGCGCCCTGGTACTCAAGTGGCTCAAAGTCTCCAGTCGTAATCGATTGTCAGCGGTGCATGGTCGCTGAAACGTTGCGCCTTGTGGATGGCCGCCGCGCGGGCAGTGGCGCCAAAACCTGGTGTCGCCAAGTGATAGTCGAGCCGCCAGCCAACGTTCTTGGCATAGGCCTGTCCCCGGTTGCTCCACCAGGTGTAAGCGTCGCCGGTGGTTTCAGGATGCAGCCGGCGGTACACATCGACCATGCTGTCCTGGCCCAGCAGCTCCGTCATCCAGGCGCGTTCCTCGGGAAGAAAACCGCTGTTCTTCTTGTTGCCCTTGAAGTTCTTCAGGTCGATTTCCTGGTGCGCGATGTTGATGTCGCCGCACAGCACGAATTCGCGGGGCGTACCGCCGCATTGTTTCAGCGCCGCCAGGTGCGGGTACAGCTCGGCCAGGAAGCGGAACTTGGCCGCCTGACGCTCCTCTCCCGAGGAGCCGCTTGGAAAATAGCAGCTGATGATGGACAGTTTGGGGCTGTGCGCGCGGCCAGGCCGGTCAAAGCGCAGTTCGACATACCGGCCTTCGGCGTCGAACTCGGTCGAGCCATAGCCGACAATCACTTCGCTTGGTTCATGGCGGGTGTAAATGCCGACGCCCGAATAGCCTTTTTTCTCGGCAAACTGAAAGTAGCCCTTGCTTCCGGCGATTTCCTCAAAGCGCCCGCTCAGGTCGGCCGCCTGCGCCTTGAGCTCTTGCACGCAAATACAATCTGGCATCGATTGGGCCATCCATTCCTGAAGGCCCTTGGTGGCAGCGGAACGGATGCCATTGAGGTTGAGGCTGGTTAATTTGAACATGGGACTTTCAATGAATACGACGACAGGGCAGACAGGCAATCAAGGCGAGGCCATGCCACCGCAGGGCGATCTGGCCCAGGAATTCGTGCAGTTTGCGGTCGAATCCGGGGTGTTGCGCTTCGGCCAGTTCAAAACCAAGGCCGGGCGCATGAGCCCCTATTTTTTCAATGCCGGCCTGTTTGATGACGGCGCCAAGCTCGGCCGGCTGGCGCAATTTTATGCGCGCCAGCTGCTGGCCGAGGAGCAGCGCAGCGGCCTGGCGTTCGACATGATCTTCGGTCCCGCCTACAAGGGCATTCCGCTGGCTGCCGCAGTCGCCATCGAGCTGGCACGGCTGGGGCGCAACCTGCCGTTTGCCTACAACCGCAAGGAAGCCAAGGACCACGGCGAGGGCGGCACGCTGGTCGGCGCGCCACTCAAGGGACGCGTTCTGATTGTCGATGACGTGATGTCTGCCGGCACGGCCGTGCGCGAGTCGATTGCGCTGATCCAGGACGCCGGCGCCACGCCGCATGCGGTGGCGATTGCGCTTGACCGCCAGGAAAAGGCCACTGAAAACGGCCTGGACGTCGAACACAGCGCCGTGCAATTTGTCACGCGGCAACTCGGGTTGCAGGTTTGCGCTATTGCGCAGCTGAGCGATTTGTTACATTATTTGGCCTTGCACAGCGACCCTGCAACTGGTGACCAAAACGCCGATGCCATGCAGCTCAAAAACCATTACCAGTCCGTGCTGGCTTACCGAGAACGCTACGGCGTCAACTGAAAAAAGAAATTGCGCCTGTCTTCACTGCTCACATCCGGTCTTGCGGGTCTGGTTTTTCTTCTGGCAGGCGCTGCAGTGGCACAGCAGATCTACTCGTGCGTGGATGCAAAAGGGCGCACCATCACTGCGGACCGACCCATTGCAGAGTGCAGTGACCGCGCCCAGCGCACACTGTCGCCGTCCGGCATTGTCACGCACCAGATTGGACCCTCGCTGACCGCGCATGAACAGGCTGCTCAGGAAGAAAAAAACAGACGGGCTGCTGAGTTGCGTGCGCGCGAAGCCGAAGACCGGCGCCGCGACAAGGCGCTGCTGATGCGTTATCCCACGCCTGAAGTGCATGACCGCGAACGGGTGGCCGCGTTGCTGCAGATCGATGAAATCATCCACACGTTGAGGACGCGGCGGAGCGAGTTGGCCGGCCAGCGCAAGACGCTTGACGGAGAACGGGAGTTTTATGCCAAGGACCTGTCCAGGATGCCGGTTTCGCTCAAACGCAGGCTGGAAGAAAACGCGGGCAACGTTGCTGTCCAGCAACAATTTATTGCCGCTCAGCAGCAGGAAAAAAAACGCGTCAACCAGCGCTTTGATGAGGAACTGGTCAAGCTCAGGCAGTTGTGGGCGTTTGCAAATCCGACAGCTCCCATCGGCACTGGCGATTCCCGTAACGGCAGGAACTGAAAGTTTAAGCCAAATTGCTTTTCTGCGCAATACTGGCTTGCCTTGATAGCTACTGTTTCGATAGCATTTTGATGCAGTGAAAGCGGGGCGTCAAGCCAGTTTTTTCTTCAGCAATTCATTCACCTGCGCCGGATTGGCCTTGCCCTTGGTGGCCTTCATGGCCTGGCCGACCAGCGCGTTGAAGGCCTTGCTGTTGCCGGCGCGCACTTCCTCGACGTTCTTGGCGTTGGCCGCCAGCACGCCGTCGATGATGGTTTCCAGTTCGCCGGTGTCGCTCATCTGCTTGAGGCCCTTGGCCTCGATCAGCGTGTCAACGTCCTGGTCTTCACCGGCCCACAAGGCGTCAAACACCTGACGTGCCGCATTGTTGGAAATCGTGCTGTCGGCAATCCGGCCGATCAGGGCCCCCAACTGGCTGGCGCTGACGCTGGACGCTTCAATCGACTTGTCCTCGGCATTCAAGCGGCGTGACACCTCGCCCATCACCCAGTTGCTGGCCAGCTTGGCCTGCTTGCTGGCATGTGCCACCGCTTCAAAATAGGCCGCCGTCGCCTTGCTTTGCGTCAACTGGCCGGCGTCGTAGTCGCTCAGGCCATAGTCGGCCACGAAGCGTGCGGCCATCACGCGCGGCAGTTCCGACATCTCTGAGCGCGTCTTTTCCACCCAGTCGCGGCCAATGACCAGCGGCGGCAAATCCGGGTCGGGGAAATAGCGGTAGTCGGCGGCGTCTTCCTTGCTGCGCATCGAGCGCGTCTCGCCGGTGTCCGGGTCGAACAGCACGGTCGCCTGCTGAATGGCGTGGCCGTCCTCGATCTGCTCGATCTGCCAGCGCACTTCGTAGTCCATCGCCTGCTGCATGAACTTGAAGCTGTTCAGGTTCTTGATCTCGCGGCGCGTGCCCAGTTCGGCGCCGGGCTTCCTGACCGACACGTTGGCATCGCAGCGAAAGCTGCCTTCCTGCATGTTGCCGTCGCAAATGCCGATCCAGGTGACGATCTTGTGCAGTTCCTTGGCATAGGCCACGGCCTCGGCAGTCGAGCGCATGTCGGGTTCGGTGACAATTTCCAGCAGCGGCGTGCCCGCGCGGTTCAGGTCGATGCCGCTCTGGCCGATGAAGTCCTCGTGCAGCGATTTGCCGGCGTCTTCTTCGAGGTGGGCACGCACCAGGCGCACGGATTTCTTTTCGCCGTCCAGGAAAAACTCGACCACGCCGCCTTGCACCACCGGGATCTCGAACTGGCTGATCTGGTAGCCCTTGGGCAGGTCGGGGTAGAAATAGTTCTTGCGCGCGAACACGCTGCTTTCGGCAATGTGCGCGTTCACCGCCAGGCCGAACTCGATGGCGCGCTGCACCGCGCCCTTGTTCATCACCGGCAGCGCGCCGGGCAGGGCAAAGTCCACGGCGGACGCCTGGGTGTTGGCCTCGGCGCCAAACGCGGTCGAGGCGCGGCTGAAAATCTTTGACTGCGTGGTCAGCTGGGTATGGGTTTCAAAGCCGATGACAACTTCGTAACCTTGCACCAGCAGGGATTTTTTATCTTGGCTCATGCTGAAATTCCCGGTACTTTCTGGTGCCAGTCGGTCGCCAGCTGAAACTGGTGGGCTGCGCCCAGCAACTGCGCTTCCTTGAAATAGTTGCCGATCAGCTGCAGGCCGACGGGCATGCCGGCCGCGCCGAAACCGGCCGGCACGCTCATGCCGGGCAGTCCCGCCAGGCTGGACGACAGCGTGTAGATGTCAGCCAGATAGTTCGCCACCGGGTCGGCGGACTTTTCGCCAATTTTCCAGGCCACCGTGGGCGACACCGGACCGGCAATCACGTCGCATTGCGTAAAAGCAGTCTGGAAATCCTGCGCGATCAGGCGGCGGATTTTTTGCGCCTTCAAATAGTAGGCGTCGTAATAGCCGTGGCTCAGCACATAGGTGCCGATCATGATGCGGCGCGTGGCCTCGTCGCCAAAGCCTTCGCTGCGCGACTTCTTGTACATGTCGGTCAGGTCGGTGTAGTGCGCCGCGCGGTGGCCGTAGCGCACGCCGTCAAAGCGGCTCAGGTTGCTGCTGGCTTCGGCCGGGGCGATCACGTAATAGACCGGAATCGACAGTTCGGTCAGCGGCAGGCTGACATCGACCAGCGTCGCGCCCAGTTTTTCAAATTCGGCCAGCGCGCCGCGCACGGCCGCCACCACGTCGGGCGCGCAACCGGCGCCGAAAAACTGCGTCGGCAGGCCGATTCTCAAGCCTTTTAGGGGCTTTGCGCTAGTTCCGTCTGCATGAGTAGCTATTAAATCAGTAGCATAGTCAACAGCGGGCAGGTCCAGCGAGGTCGAGTCGCGGTCCGGGTCCGGGCCGGCCATGGCGGACAGCAGCAGGGCGCAGTCGAGTGCGCTGCGCGCCATCGGGCCGGCCTGGTCCAGGCTGGAGGCAAATGCCACCATGCCGTAGCGCGAGCAACGGCCATAGGTTGGCTTGATGCCGGTGATGCCGGTCAATGACGCCGGCTGGCGGATCGAGCCGCCAGTGTCGGTGCCGGTGGCGGCAGGCACGAGGCGCGCAGCGACGGCGGCCGCCGAGCCGCCCGACGAACCGCCGGGCACGCGGCTCACGTCCCAGGGGTTCTGCACTTTTTGATAGGCGCTGTTTTCGTTGCCCGAGCCCATGGCGAACTCGTCGCAGTTGAGCTTGCCCAGCGTCACCATGCCGGCGCCGCCAATGCCAACGCCCAGCCTGTTGACGACTGTGGCATCAAACGGGCTGCGGTAATGCGCCAGCATCTTCGAGCCGGCAGTGGTGGGAAAGTCGCGGGTGACAAACACGTCCTTGTGCGCCAGCGGCACGCCCAACAAGGGCGTGCGTTCCCCTGCGGCCAGTCGGGTGTCGGCGGCCCGGGCCTGCGCCAGTGACGCGTCGGCGTCAAGTGCCAGAAACGCGCCCAGGCTGGCATGCTGGTCGATACGTTTCAGAAAATGCTGCGCGACTTCTACGCTGGAAACCTCACCTGCTGCCAGTTTGGCAGCGAGTTGCGCCACGCCGAGGTCGTGCAGGTCAAGGTTCAGGGGGCTGGAGGAGGGGCTGCTCATTCGATCACTTTCGGCACAAGAAACAGGCCGCGCTCGACGGCTGGCGCGCTGGCCTGGCTGGCTTCGCGCTGGTTGGGTTCGCTGGCGATGTCGTCGCGCAGCCGCAGGGCGACGTCGCCGAGCAGCGCCGCCGGATGCGCCAGCGGCTCAATGCCGTCGGTATTCACCGCCTCCATCTGCGCGACCAAGGCAAAAAAACCGTTGAGCTGGCTCAGTGTGCGCTCGGTTTCGTCGGGCCGGAGTTCCAGCCGTGCCAGATTGGCCACGCGTTCAATGTCTTTAAATGTCAATGCCATAAATGCCAATAAGCGCTTGTGAAGTGATGCAGAAGAAAAAACGCCTTGCACAGGGCGCGATAATGCAACTAAAACCAGATGTAAACCAAAAAAAACGGGCATTGTGCCACGCTGAATCAGAGTGGATGCGTTATTATCCCGCCTTTGGCGTGAATTCAAGGCCTGATCCACCCTTTAGGCGCTTTTTAGACGCTTCAAACAGGTTTTGCAACCTAGCCTTGTACGTCCTCTCTTTCCTCTGCTGATTAAATAATAAAGGCGATGCGGCAGCGAAGTTTGCCCATGCCGCAACCGGATTTTTGAACATGTTTGAAGCATTCCGTCGGTACTTTTCCACCGACCTGGCGATCGATCTGGGCACTGCCAACACCCTGATCTTTGCGCGCGACAAGGGTATTGTGCTGGATGAGCCGTCGGTGGTTGCGATTCGCCACGAAGGCGGTCCCCATGGCAAAAAGGTCATCCAGGCCGTCGGCCGCGAAGCCAAGGCCATGCTGGGCAAGGTGCCTGGCAACATCGAGGCGATCCGCCCGATGAAGGACGGCGTGATTGCCGACTTCGTCATCACCGAGCAGATGATCAAGCAGTTCATCAAGATGGTGCATCCGCGCCGCCTGCTCACGCCCAGCCCGCGCATCATCATTTGCGTGCCCTGCGGCTCGACCCAGGTCGAGCGCCGCGCCATCAAGGACGCCGCCGAGGCGGCCGGCGCTGCCGCTGTGTATCTGATTGAAGAGCCCATGGCTGCCGCGCTGGGCGCCGGCCTGCCGGTGTCCGAGGCCAGTGGCTCGATGGTCGTCGACATTGGCGGCGGCACTACCGAAGTCGGCGTGATCTCGCTCGGCGGCATGGTCTACAAGGGCAGTGTGCGCGTCGGCGGCGACCGTTTTGACGACGCCATCATCAACTACATCCGCCGCAACTACGGCATGCTGATTGGCGAGCCGACGGCTGAAGTGATTAAAAAGACCATCGGTTCGGCCTTTCCCGGCTCCGAAGTCCGTGAAATGGAAGTCAAGGGCCGCAACCTGTCCGAAGGCGTGCCGCGCAGCTTCACCATTTCAAGCAACGAAATCCTTGAAGCCCTGACCGACCCGCTCAACCAGATCGTCTCGGCCGTCAAGAACGCGCTGGAGCAGACGCCGCCCGAACTCGGCGCCGACATTTCCGACCGCGGCATGATGCTGACCGGCGGCGGCGCGCTGCTGCGCGACCTGGACCGCCTGCTGGCCGAGGAAACCGGCCTGCCGGTGCTGGTCGCCGAGGACCCGCTGACCTGCGTGGTGCGCGGTTGCGGCATCGCGCTGGAGCGCATGGACCGCATGGGCTCGATCTTCACCACGGAATAGGCTTTTTTCACCACGCCATCCTCAAGCCCGTCCCATGCAGCGCGGCTGCAGCACCATACCGGACCGGCTTGACCACGCACCATGGCTTTAGGAACCCTCGACCGATCCCTGCCGCCCTTTTTCAACCAGGGGCCGTCGGTATTTTCCAAGCTGGTTTTCTTTGGTGCGCTGTCGGTGTTTTTGATGGTGGCCGATGCGCGTTTCAACGTCACCCAGCCGATCCGCGCCGCCCTTGCCACGGCCCTGTACCCTGTGCAGTGGGTGGCCCTGCAGCCGGTTCATGCCGTGCAGGGCGTCAGCGGCTACTTCACCGACCTGGACCAGGCGCAGCTTGAAACCGCCCAGGCCCGTGAAAAGCTGGCGCTGCAGTCCCTGCGCGCCGGCCAGGTCGAGTTGCTGATGCAGGAAAACAACCGCCTGCGCAAGCTGCTTGACCTCAAGGCGCAACTCGCCACGCCGGTCTTCGCGGCCGAGGTGGTGTACGACGCCGCCGATTCCTATACCCGCAAGGTCATCATCGACAAGGGGCAAGTGCATAAAGTCGCCCTGGGCTCGCCCGTGCTTGACGAATCGGGCGTGCTGGGACAGGTGACGCGGGTGTATCCGCTGGTCAGCGAAGTCACGCTGGTGGTCGACCCCGATCTGGCGATTCCGGTGCTCAATGTGCGAACGGGCGCGCGCAGCGTAGCCTATGGCGACCCGACGGTGGGCGGCACCGGCATGGAACTGCGCTTCATGGGCAGCAACGCCGATGTTCAGGAAGGCGACCTGCTGACCACCAGCGGCGTCGATGGCGTGTACCCGCCCGGCCTGTCGGTGGCGCGCGTCAGCCGGATCGAGCGCCGGGCCGAATCGGCATTTTCCAAGATCTATTGCGTGCCGCAGGCGCTGACCACGGGCGCACGGCATGTCATCGTCGTCCAGCCGGTCACGACCGATCTGGCGCTGCCGCCTTCAAGCATCGCGCCGGTTGCGCCTGCCCGAAAGGGGTACGCCAAATGATCATGCGCTCCGGCCAGCAACTGCTGCTGCCTGCCAGTCCGGTGTTCATCTGGAGCACCCTGGCAGCCGCTTTGCTGCTCAACATGCTGCCACTGGGCCGGGTGCCGTGGATGCCTGATTTGCTGGCGTTGGTGCTGGTCTTCTGGAACGTGCACCAGCCGCTGAGGGTCGGCATCGGCATCGCCTTCATGTTCGGCCTGGCGATGGATGTTCATCAAACGTCGCTGCTCGGGCAGCATGCCTTTTCCTATGTCGCGCTGAGCTTTTTTGCGTCCATGATCCAGCGTCGGCTGTTGTGGTTCACGGTGCCGCTGCAGGCCTTGCAGGTGTTGCCGCTGTTTGCAGCGGCACATGCCGCCGAAATAATCCTGCGGCTGCTCGGCGGCGGCGTTTTTCCCGGCTGGATCGTGCTGGTCGCGCCATTGGCCGAGGCATTGCTCTGGCCGCTGGCGAGCGTGCTTCTGCTGGTGCCGCAACTGCGCACGCCTGACCGGGATGAAAATCGGCCTCTTTGAGAGCTTGCCGGACAGACCGCAGAGCTTGCCGCCAGCCCAAGGCCAGCGGCAAGCTCTGTCCCCAACTGATCAAATGACATCCAACCCCGGCCTCAACCGACCCCGTGCCTTGTCCGGCCTCACACTGATGAAATGCATTCCTCCCGGGCACTTTTTGATGCACCCTGAATCCGATCACCATGACTGAACTCAGAAACGTTGAAGCCGAGCTGTCGCGTTTTCGCATTCGTGTGGTGGTGGCCGGGCTGGTGGTGCTTCTCTGCTTTTCCCTGGTGGCGGCCCGGCTGTCCTTCCTGCAGGTGCATCGCTACGAAGACCTGCGCGCGCAGGCCGAAAGCAATCGCACGGCGATTGTCCCCATCGTGCCGAGTCGCGGCCTGATCCTGGACCGCAACGGCATCGTGCTGGCGTCCAACTATTCGGCCTTCACGCTGGAAGTCACACCGTCCAAGGTGGAAAACATGGACGAAACCATTGCCGCGCTGGAAAAGCTGGTTGACATCACGCCCCGGGACAAGCGCCGCTTCAAGCGCCTGCGCGAAGAATCGAAGAGCTTTGAATCGATTCCGCTGCGCACCCGTCTGAGTGACGAAGAAGTGGCGCGCTTCGCCGCCCGGCGCTTCAGTTTTCCCGGCGTGGACATCAAGGCCCGGCTGTTTCGCAACTATCCCTATGGTGAATTGGGCAGCCATGTGGTGGGCTACATCGGCCGCATCAACCAGGCGGAGAAGGACGCGATCGAGGATCGCGAGGAAGAAGGCAACTACCGCGGCACCGACTACATCGGCAAGCTGGGCGTCGAGCAGAGTTTCGAGCAGCAGCTGCATGGCCAGACCGGCGTCGAGCAGATGGAAACATCGGCCGGCGGGCGGGCGCTGCGAAAACTGGCGACCAGTCCGGCCACGCCGGGCAACAACGTCATGCTTTCGCTGGACATCGGCCTGCAAAAACTGGTCGAGGACATGTTCGGCACGCGACGCGGCGCCCTGGTGGCGCTGGACCCCCGAAGCGGCGAGGTGCTGGCTTTTGTCAGCAAGCCGACCTTCGATCCCAACCTGTTCGTCGAGGGCATTGACCATGAAAGCTGGCAGGCGCTCAACGAGTCGATCGACAAGCCGCTGCTCAACCGCGCGCTGCGCGGCACCTATCCGCCGGGCTCGACCTACAAGCCCTTCATGGCCATGGCCGCGCTGCAAACCGGCAAACGTTCGCCCACCGCGATCATCAACGACCCGGGCTTCTTCATGTTTGGCGGCCATCGTTTTGGCAGCCCGGAAAACGAGCGTGGTGGCGCCATGGACATGAACCGCGCGATTGTCGAGTCGAGCAATGTGTATTTCTACACGCTGGCCAACGAGTTGGGGGTGGAAGCCATTCACGACTTCATGGCGCCACTGGGCTTTGGCCAGGCCACCGGCATCGACATCAATGGCGAGGTGCGCGGCGTGTTGCCCAACCAGGAATGGAAACGCAACTATTTCAAGCGGGTGGCGCAGCAGAAGTGGTTTGCCGGCGAAACCATTTCACTGGGCATTGGCCAGGGCTACAACAGCTTCACCATGCTGCAGCTGGCGCAGGCCACGGCCACCCTGGCCAACAACGGCATCAAGCACAAGCCCCGGCTGGTGATGGGCACGCAGGACGCGATGACACGCGCGCTGCATCCGCTGCAGGCCGACCCGCCGGTTGACCTGCACTACAAGCCTGAAAACGTTGCCATCATCCGCAAGGCCCTGGTCGGCGTGACGCAGGGCGGTACATCGACCCGGGTGTTTGCCGGCGCGCAATACCTCTCCGGTGGCAAGACCGGCACGGCGCAGGCGGTCAGCATGGGCCGCAATGACCGCTACAACAAGGCGAGCATGGAAGAGCACCAGCGCGACCATGCGGTGTACATGGCGTTTGCCCCGGCCGACAACCCGCGGATCGCGCTGGCCGTGATTGTGGAAAATGCCGGTTGGGGCGGCGGCGTGGCGGCGCCGATTGCCCGCAGGGTGTTCGACTATGTGCTGCTGGGTCAGTACCCGAGCGAGGAAGACATGCTTGCGGTGCAGGCAGGCAAGGCTGTGGCGCCCACAGGCAAGCCGCGCCTGGCCGCCGACATGGTTGCGCTGCTGGTGGGCGACACGCCCGGTGCCATGGTGTCGGCCGCCGGCGCCAGACCTGTCACCGTTCAGAAAGCCGAGCCAGCGGCCGCTCTCGTCAAAGCCGTCGAGGTGGAAAAACCGGCCAATGCGGCAATGACGGCAAAGGCGGCCAAGCCTGTCAAGGCCACGCCCGCCCGAAAGCCGGTTCCGCCGGCATCTGCAATCATTCCTGTAGAAAGCAGCGCACCTTAGCCCTGCGCATGGCTGCCGGGCGCGTGGCCATGGCTATTTCAGGAACGCGTCAAAACCGGTTTTCAGGATCAGCGCGCTGACCACGCCAATAAACACCAGCCGTACAAAACCCGCTCCGTGCTTGAGCGCCAGGCGCGTGCCCAGCAGACTGCCCGCGACGTTCGCCACCGCCATGGTCAGCGCGAAATGCCACCAGACATGGCCTTTCCAGGCAAACAGTCCCAGCGCCGCCAGGTTGGTCGCGGTATTGAGCAGTTTGGCCGAAGCCGACGCGTTCAAGAAATCGTAGCCCAGCCAGCGCACGAACAGGAAGACAAAAAAGCTGCCCGTTCCGGGACCGAAAAACCCGTCGTAAAACCCCAGAACCAGGCCGATGCAGCAGGCCACCAGGGTTTCGGCATGCCCGGTGAAACGCGGCGTGTGGTGGCGGCCAAGGTCTTTTTTTGCCAGCGTGTAGGCCAGCACGGCCAGCAGCACGAAAGGCAGGACTTTGCGCAGGAAGCCCGGATCGATCATGGTGACCAGCCATGCACCCGCCAGCGAGCCGCAAAACCCGGCTCCCGCCGCCGGCAGCAGCGCCGACCAGCGCATCTGGACGCGCCGCGCGTACTGGGTCGTGGCGACTGCCGTTCCCCAGACCGATGCCCCCTTGTTGATGCCAAACAAGGTTGCCGGATGCGTGGTGGGAAAGACGGCAAACAGCGCCGGCACCAGAATCAGTCCGCCGCCGCCAACGATGGCGTCCACAAAACCGGCAAACAACGAAGCAACAGAGACAAGCAGCAATTCCATGGCGGCAATTGTCGCACCCGCCGGGTCGGGCTTTTACTCATTTATTAATAGCAATGAATGCTTCTGCGTTGTGCGCAAAAGCCATTTTTAACACTTGAATATCAGGGTGCGGACGAAAAAAAGCGCTGGGGTTGCCAGCGCTTTTGGTCAAACCAGCATTTTTTGCAACGCTGTGTCTTCTATTTATAAATGTCTCCTCGACTCCCCGCATTGCGAGCAGCAAGGCCCGATAGCAAGTTCTCCAATGTAGCGGGTGCACTGAGAAAGCGCATCAGGGATTTCCCGCAAATGAAACGCTCACAAACCACGGTAGCGAGCCTTTTGCGCACTGCAACCTTGGCCTGACAATTGCCGGCTGACGGCCCGCCATTTTCGCTGGCCGCTCAGATGCCAGCCTGTATCCACTGCGCTGCTTTCTCGGCAATCATCAGGGTCGGCGAGTTGGTGTTGCCGCTGGTGATGAGCGGCATCACGCCGGCATCGACCACGCGAAGTCCGCGAACGCCGCGCACCCGCAGGTGCGAATCGACCACCGCCATCGGGTCGTCGGAGCGGCCCATTTTTGTTGTCCCGACCGGGTGAAAAATCGTCGTGGCGATGTCGCCGGCCAGCCGCGCCAAATCCTCGTCGGTCTGGAACTGCACGCCCGGCTTGAATTCCTCCGGCTGGTATCTGGCCAGTGCGCCCTGGCTGACGATCTTGCGCGTGATGCGCAGCGAATCGGCCGCCACTTGCCGGTCCTCGGCTGTGCTCAGGTAGTTGGGCGAAATGGCCGGTGCGTCGGCAAAGGCGCCGGTCTTCAGGCGAACGCTGCCCCGGCTGGTCGGGTTCAGGTTGCAGACGCTGGCGGTGAAGGCGTTGAAGTTGTGCAGCGGTTCGCCGAAGGCGTCGAGCGACAGCGGCTGGACGTGGTACTGGATGTTCGGCCAGGGCTGGTCGGGCGAACTGCGCGTGAAGGCCCCCAGTTGCGACGGCGCCATGCTCATCGGCCCGGTGCGGCGCAGCGCGTATTCCATGCCGATGCGCGCCTTGCCCCAGAGCGAATTGGCCATGGTGTTGAGCGACAGGCCCCAGCGCTTGCTGTCTTTGTCGCCCCGGACCTTGTACACCGAGCGGATCTGCAGGTGGTCCTGCAGGTTGGCGCCGACGCCTGGCAGGTCCTGCACCACCGGGATGCCGTGCTGCTGGAGCAGCCCGGCCGGACCAATGCCGGAAAGCTGCAGGATGTGCGGCGAGCCGATACTGCCGGCGCACAGCAGCACCTCGCCCATGTGGCCCGAGTCGCGCGTTGCCAGCGCCGTGACCCGCTCCTGGCCGGTCCAGACCTCGACTCCGGTGCAGCGCTGGCTGCCGTCGGCCTGCAGCTCGATCACCAGCTTGCTCACCTGGGCGTTCGTCCAGAGTTCGAAGTTGGGCCGGCCCAGGCAGGTTGGCCGCAGGAAAGCCTTGGCCGTGTTCCAGCGCCAGCCGTTTTTCTGGTTGACTTCAAAATAGCCCACACCTTCGTTGCTGCCCCGGTTGAAGTCCGGGGTCTGGGGAATGCCGGCCTGGGAGGCCGCCTCGGCGAACGCATCAAGGATGTCCCAGCGCAGGCGCTGCTTTTCCACGCGCCATTCGCCGCCGGCATTGCGGTGGCGCAGGATTTTTTGGTAGGGCTGGAGCTTGTCCTCCATCAAGGCCGGCGCCACGCCACGCGCGCCGTGCAGCGGGTCAGCGCCCTTGTAGTGGTCTTCATGCAGCTTGAAGCAGGGCAGGGCGTTGTCCCAGGTCCAGGCGCTGTCGCCGGTCAGCTCCGCCCATTTGTCGTAATCCCGCGCCTGGCCGCGCATGTAGATCATGCCGTTGATGCTGGAGCAGCCGCCCAGCGTCTTGCCGCGCGGGTAGCGCAGCGCGCGGCCGTTCAGCCCCGCGTCGGGCTCGGTGTTGAACAGCCAGTCGGTGCGCGGGTTGCCGATGCAGTACAGGTAGCCGACCGGAATGTGAATCCAGTGGTAGTCGTCCTTGCGGCCGGCCTCGATCAGCAGCACGCGCTTGGACGCATCGGCGCTGAGCCGGTTGGCCAGCAGGCAGCCGGCCGTGCCCGCGCCGATGATGATGTAGTCGAAAGTCAGGTTCTGGTCGTGCATGAAATAGGGCTTTGGTGGACTCACCTTGCATTGTGGCAAAACTCGGTCATGCCCGTGAAGGAGATTACCCCTTTGCCCGCCGCGCTTTCACAGCTGGCGAGCCTGGCCGGCAGGCACCAAGCCCTGTAGGACCATGGCGGAACCAGACGGAACGCCTGCTTTCTTCATTTTCTGCAGTTACCATGACCGCTTTGCGTTCAAATCCGCCTGGTCCATCGGTGGCTGTTCCACACCATTGCCCGCATGCCTCTTGACGACTCACCGCCGCGCCTTGACATTCAGGATTCCCCTGAAGGCCCGCTCGTGCGCCTGCAGGGAAGCTGGACCGCCGCACAGCTGACGCTGGCACCCGCCTGGGCCGCGCTGGGCGAACAGCTCGACAGCCTGAGCAGCGCCCGGCCGCCTGCTGCGTCCAATTCCGCCCGGTGGAGCCTGGAAGACATTGAACAGCTCGACTACCTGGGCGCGCAGGTGCTGTGGACGGCATGGCGCCAGCGCTGGCCGGACGATGTGCAACTGGCGCCTGAACAGCGCGAAATGCTGGAAACGGTGGAGAAATTCACCGTCGCTCTGGCGCCGCCGCGCCGCTCGCCGTGGTCGGAACCGCTGGTGGTGTTTGGCGAGCGGCTGCTCGGCCTGATCGACCATCTCAAGGGCATGCTGCGCCTGCTGGGGCAGCTGCTGCTTGACCTGTTGCGGCTGTTTCGCCATCCCCGGCAAGGGCCGTGGCGTGACCTGTCGGGCCATCTTTACCATTTTGGCGCGACGGCGCTGCCGATCACGGCGCTGGTCGGATTCCTGATCGGCGTGGTGCTGGCCTACCTGATCTCGCAGCAGCTGCGCCAGTTCGGCGCCGATGCCTTCATTGTCAACATCCTGGGTATTTCGCTGATCCGCGAACTTGGTCCGGTGCTCGCCGCCATTTTGATCGCCGGGCGCAGCGGCTCGGCCATCACCGCGCAGATCGGCGTGATGCGGGTGACCGAAGAGATTGACGCGATGCGCGTCATGGGCATTGCCCGGGGCTTCCGGCTGGTGATGCCGCGCGCCATCGCGCTGGCGGTGGTGATGCCGCTGATCAGCGTCTGGACCACGATAGCCGCGCTGCTCGGCGGCATGCTGGCGGCCGATGTCTCGATGGGCGTGACGCCGTCGTACTTTCTCAACTCGCTGCCCGCCGCTGTCAGCGTGTCCAACCTGACGCTGGCAACCTCCAAGTCGGTCGTCTTTGGCCTGCTGATCGCGCTGGTCGGCTGCCACTACGGCCTGCGCGTCAAGCCCAACACCGAAAGCCTGGGCAAAGGCACGACGGCGTCGGTGGTCACCTCCATCACCGTGGTCATTTTGGTGGATGCGCTGTTTGCAATCTTGTTCAGAAGCGTGGGCATTTAAGTGATGAAGACCCCCACGCTCCCCACTTCCGTGTGGTTCGCTGCCCCCGAGGGGGCCGTCCCGCCTGCGGCCTGGCAAAGCCATGGATGTCGCCCCCACGGTCGCTCACTGCGTGTAGCTTCCTGCCCCCCGAGGGAGCTGCTGCGCCTGCGGCCCGGCAAAGCCGGTTCCGCGGCCCCTGCTGGTAGGGTGCATCACCTGCAGGGTTGTCGTTTCGCTTACCGCGCAGAGGTCATGGTTTTTGGAAACCGGGTGAGAAATGACTGAACCCGTCGTTCAAATCAGCAAGCTCTGGACGGTGTTCCAGAACGGCGACAAAAAGTCGGTGGTGCACAAAGACCTCGATCTGACGGTGGAGCGCGGCGAAATCATGTCACTGGTCGGCGGTTCGGGCACCGGCAAGACGGTGCTGCTGCGCCAGATGCTGGGGCTGGAAACGCCAACACAGGGCGACATCACGGTGCTTGGCAAGCCCGCCGCCGAACTGGGCAAGCGCGGTGCGGCCAGCCGGGTCGGCATGCTGTTCCAGCAAGGCGCGCTGTTTTCAGCCTTCACTGTGCTGGAGAACATCGCTTTTCCGCTGCGCGAACTCAACACGCTGCCGGGCGCGCTGATGCGCGAGGCGGCGCTGGTCAAGCTGCAGATGGTCGGCCTGCCGGCTGAGGCCGCCGACAAGATGCCCAGCGATTTGTCGGGCGGCATGATCAAGCGGGTGGCGCTGGCGCGCGCGCTGATCATGGACCCGCCGCTGCTGCTGCTGGACGAACCGACCGCCGGACTGGACCCCGAAAGCGCCGACAGCTTTTGTGATTTGCTGCGCTCGCTGCACCAGGGCATGGGATTGACGGTGGTGATGGTCACGCACGACCTGGACACCATCTTCGAGCTGAGCACGCGCATTGCCGTGCTGGCATCGCAAAAAGTCATCATCAACGACGTGCCGCAAAAGGTGGTGGCGTTCGAGCATCCCTTTATTCACGACTTTTTTCTTGGCGAACGGGGGAAACGGGCGATGACGCTGCTGAACCACCCCGCCGCCCCTTGATCTAGAAAGGTTTTCATCATGGAAAACAAGGCCCATGCGCTGATTGCCGGCGCGTTCGTGGTGCTCATCACCGCCCTGCTGGCCGTGCTGGCCATCTGGCTCACGCGTGACAACACCGAGCGCAACCTGTACGAAATGAGCACTTCCGAGACCGTTTCCGGCCTGCAACCGCAAGCCACGGTGCGCTACCGGGGCGTGGCCGTCGGCAAGGTCGAGCGCATCGGGTTTGACCAGAAGGTCAAAGGCAATGTGCTGATCCGCGTGTCCATCGACCAGGCCGCGCCGGTGACGCGCTCTACCTTTGCCACCGTGGCGTCCCAGGGCGTCACCGGTTTGGGTTTCATCCAGCTCGACGACGACGGCAGTTCCAGCCAGCGGCTCACGCCCAACGACGACGATCCGCCGCGCATTCCGCTCAAGCAGGGCGGTATCGACAAGCTGATCAAGCAAAGCGGAGTGATCTTCGACCAGGCCGAGCAGGCAACCACGCGCATCAACCAGTTGCTGTCGGCGCAGAACGAAGCGGCCATCAACACCGCCGTCACGCAACTCGCCGAGGCCGCCGGCAGCATCAACCGCGTCGCCAAGGCGCTGGAGCCGGCCGTGTCCACGCTGCCCGCATTGTCCAGGGATGCGCAGGCGGCCCTGCGTTCGGTCAAGGGCGCGACCGATGAAGTCGCCCTCACCGCCCAGCGCCTGAATGAAAAAGGCGGCGCGCTTGACCGGCTCAAGGAGGGCGGTGAGGCGCTGGCCGCCGGTGTGGAAACCTTCAGCGCGGCCACGCTGCCCAAGCTGGGCGAGGTGGCCGACGAAACGGCGCGCACCATGCGCCAGTTGCGCCGTACCGTGAGTGGGGTTGATGACAACCCGCAATCGCTTATTTTTGGCAATGGCCCAGCCGTGCCCGGCCCCGGCGAAACCGGCTTTTCCGCCAACGGAGACCCACAATGATGACCTTTGAGCCACTTTTCAATGCTATTAATTCAGTAGCTTTAAACGCAGGCCAATATTGCGCAAAACGGGTTTTGTGTGTGATAAGTGTGTTGGCCCTTGCCACCGGGTGCTCGGTGATTGACAAGCCGACCCGCGCCACCATGTACGACTTCGGACCGGGCGAGATGACCACTCAGCTTGCGACAATGCCCCCGGCCCTCATGGCTGCGTCTGTCCTGTCGCCGCTGGCGATTGCCGACATTGCCACCTCCGGCGGCGCGCTGGAGAATCAGGCCGTGCTCTACCGATTGGGCTATGTTGACGACCAGCAGCTGCGCCCCTATTCACAGGCGCGCTGGACCATGCCGCCGGCGCAATTGGTGCGCCAGCGCATGCGCGAGCGCCTGAGCCAGCAGCGCGTGGTGCTCAATGCCCGAGAGGGCGTGGCGCTGAACCGAAGCCAGAACACCAATTTGCCCATGCTTCGGCTGGAGCTTGAAGAGTTCAGCCAGCTGTTCACTGCGCCTGATGCCAGCATCGGCCTGATTCGGCTGCATGCCACGCTGGTCGAGATCACGCCCTCTGGTGAACGGTTGTTGGCGCAACGCAACCTGTCGGTGCAGCGACCTGCCACCAGTGCCGATGCCGCCGGCGGCGTGCGTGCCCTGACCGCCGCGACCAACGCCGCCATCGACGAGCTGGACCAGTGGGTGCGGCAAATAAAATAGGTCTCTTACCGTATTTCACCTGTCCCGGTCAGCTGTGCGCAGCGCATGGGCTCCTGCAGCCTTTTGTCGCAGTGCCAGGCGTTATGCGCGAACCCAGACAGGTCCCGGTACAAAATAACTTCGGCTGGAGACTCTCAGCATGGGATTGGCTTCTTAAGCACAGTAGCGACCAGCCAGCCTTCCATCGAATTGACAGGCGCCTCGTGGAAAACCGCTCCGGGTGGTTACGGAAAAACGGCAAAAAACCCGGTTTGCGCAATATTAACGGGCATTGCCAGCTATATTTTAAGTAGCAATTTATACCGATTTCCTCTCGCTGCAAACCCTGAGCGGGGCCAGCGGTGTCGCGCGTGAAACAGGGGCCCGGGTCGCAGCCGTTGTAGGCTGTCGAGCTCCACCACGCATATTTCAAGAGGCATCCCATGAACATTCCTTCCCTGCAAGGCGCAGTCAGCGCCGAAGAATGGCAGCTGCGCTGCGACCTGGCGGCCTGCTACCGGCTGGTTGCGCTGTACGGCTGGAGCGACCTGGTGTTCACCCACATCAGCGCCAAACTGCCCGAGTCGGTTGCCGGCGCCGGCGCGCACCATTTCCTGATCAACCCCTACGGCCTGATGTTTGACGAGATCACCGCCTCCAGCCTGGTCAAGGTGGACGAGCAGTGCAACAAGGTCATCGACTCGCCGTTCCCGGTCAATCCCGCCGGCTTCGTCATCCACAGCGCCGTGCACGCGGCCCGGCCAGACGCGGTTTGCGTGCTGCACACCCACACCCGGGCCGGCGTGGGTGTCAGCGCGCAGGCTGGCGGCATCCTGCCGATCAGCCAGCAATCGACCTTCGTGCTGGCGTCGCTGGCTTACCACGACTATGAAGGCGTGGCCTTCAAGGATGCGGAAAAGCCGCGCCTGCAAGCCGACCTGGGCCGCGCCAATTTTCTGGTGCTGCGCAACCACGGCCTGCTGGTCGTCGGCAAGTCGATTGCCGATGCGTTCCTGAGCATGTACACCTTTGAGGCCACCTGCCGCATCCAGATTGATGCGCAGGCCGGCGGTGGCGCGCTCACGCAGGTCAACCCGCTGATCGTGCAGGGCGTGTCCGAAGCGATGCGGGTGCAGACCGGCGGCCTGGGCGGTGCCTTTGTCTGGCCCTCGCTGATCCGCAAGCTGGAGCGTCTTGACACGCCTTACCGGACCTGACAGGCGCCATCTGGCCCGGGGAGAACCGGGCGGCGGGCGGATGTTTAAAAACCCGGCAAGCCCGGCGAGGCTGCGACAGCCGGCTCAGTGGCACGGCCCTCGTCGTCGGCAGGCATTTCGCCCTCATCGACGGTGATGTCCTTGCGCAGCATCTTCACATCGCCAAAAATCGTGGCAAAGGCCACGTCCTTGGCGTCGCGGCCGGTGCCGATGCGCACCAGCCGGTCGATGGGCGCCATGCGCGTGGCATCGAACAACACCCAACGACCGTCGAGCCAGGCCTCGAATACGGCGTGAAAGTCCTGCGGCGCTTCGGCGAAATTTACATAGCCGACCACCAGCCGCGCCGGAATGTTCAGCGCCCGGCACAGCGTGATGCCCAGGTGCGCAAAGTCGCAGCACACGCCCACACGCTGCACAAACACGTCCTGCGCCGTGGTGGTTGGCTGGGTGACGCCAGTCTGGTAATCGATTGATTCGTGAATCCAGCTTTCCACCGCGCGCACCCGGCCCATGCCGGGCGGCAGGTGGCCGAACAGTTGCTGCGCCACGCGGCGCAGCGAATCCGATTCGCAATAACGGCTGGGCATCAGGTAGTGCAGCACGTCGTCAGGCAGGGCGCTGACGGGTGTCTCGTCCAGATGCAGCGGCTGCGCCACCGGATGCAACTGCACGCGGGCATGGTAGTTGACCGACAGGATGCCCTTGGGTGCGTCCAGGCGAATGAAGCGGTTGCCGCTGCGTTCGTCGGAAAAATGCCGCACCTTCATGCTCGGCGTGATGGTCAGCCGCTCCTCCACGACTTCATGGCCGGGATGAAATGCAGCGCCGATGTTCAGCAAAAAATGCGCCGGGCTGCTGACTTCGTATTCGATCAGGCAGTCAACCAGTGAGGTGTGCATGAAGGGTGGCTCCTGTAAGGCGAATCAAAAAAAGCCCGTGGCGCAACAAGCCAGACGGCTAGTCACGCCTGCGCTGCCGGGGTGCGGGTGAATCGGTGCCGGAAAACCAGTTCTTGCAGGTCACAAACACGACGCGGACAGCGCGCTCCAGAATATCGGTGGACAACGTGGAAGGGCGACGCGCCCTGAGCCTGAACACCAGCATGAACTCGGCAATACGGGCAGGAAACCCGACCTGCCGCTGGGGCGCGATGGCCAGCACCGTGTGGCTTGTCGGGTCGTCAGGTTCCTCCCGCGACGACCAGCCCTGAAAAATGCGGTTCTTCAACCGTGACACTGCTGTACGGGGCGGCTCGCTGTCGTCAGGTTCCATTACTTCATCATTTTCTTGGCAGCGCCTACACCCAGCGCCGCCAGCACGATGAAAATCAGCGCCAGAATCAGGAACAGGCCGAACAGAACCTTGGCAATCCCCGCCGCGCCTGCAGCGACGCCGGTAAATCCCAAGGCGCCAGCAATCAGTGAAATGATCGCAAAAATAATTGCATATTTGACCATTTTTATCTTTCTTCAATCCTTGATTACAACCCAAGGCACTTATCGTCCATCAGCCACAGCCATCCATTGGAGGGTTGACTTCTATCGTAAAAAAGCATGCCAGTTTTCAGCATAAGCATGGTCCTTTGCGCTTTGTAGGACATTGCCTTGGCCGTTGTGCCCGAAGCATCTTTTGGCTTGCCAGAATGTCCTATCGTGACATGCTTCCATGACCGGGGAATGACGCACGTTCCATGCCATTATGGACCGATGGTCAAACCGGTCATCCCGGCCAAAAGCGGGCTGCTTTGAGCAGAATGAAAAAAGCTCCGGCTGGATTGCGCCGCACGCCCAGGTTCATAATTGACAGCTGCTTTTCTCAAGGCTTACTGTGTACCAGGCGGCCTGGAGAAGCCGATCCTGTGCAGCACGCCTGTGGTCCAGTTCTGGCCGGCGGCCTGCCTTTTCACACCAGAACCAGGAAATCCAATGCCCACTTTATTCGACACTGTCCAGGCTGGCGATCTTCTGCTGGCAAACCGCATCATCATGGCGCCGCTGACGCGCAACCGCGCGCCCGATGCCATTCCCACGCCGCTCATGGCCGAGTACTACACCCAGCGCGCCACGGCAGGCCTGCTCATCACCGAAGCCACGGCCATTAGCCACCAAGCCCAGGGGTATGCCGATGTGCCCGGCCTCTACGGCACCGAGCAGCTCGACGGCTGGAAGCACGTGACCCAGGCAGTGCATGACGAGGGCGGCAAGATCGTGGTGCAGCTATGGCACGTCGGCCGCGTTTCGCACAGCGACCTGCAGCCGGATGGCGGCCAGCCGGTCGCGCCCTCGGCCATCACCGCCAAGACCAAGACGGTGCTGATCAAGGGCGGCGTGCCGACCTTCGTCGCCACGTCCGAGCCACGCGCGCTCGATGCCGGTGAACTGCCCGAGATCGTCCACACCTACCGGGCGGCGGCGCTCAATGCGGTGGACACGGCCGGCTTCGACGGCGTGGAAATCCATGGCGCCAACGGCTACCTGCTCGACCAGTTCCTGAAGAACGGCTCCAACCAGCGCACCGACGACTACGGCGGCCCCATCCGCAACCGCGCCCGCCTGATGCTGGAAGTGACACGCGCCATCGTGGACGCGATTGGCGGCGGCCGCACCGGCATCCGGCTGTCGCCTGTGACACCGGCCAACGACGCCTTCGACAGCGACCCGCAGCCGCTGTTCGAGTACGTCGTCAAGCAGCTGGCCAAGCTGAACCTGGCGTATGTCCACATCATCGTCGGCGCCACCGGCGGCCCGCGCGAATTGTCCGAGCGTCCGTTCGACTACCCGGCGCTAAAAGCGGCTTACCGCGCGGCCGGCGGAAAAGGTGCCTGGATGGTCAATAACGGCTACGACAAGGCCACGGCCGAACAGGCGCTGGAAAACGGCGCCGACCTGGTCGCCTTCGGCAAGCCTTACATAGCCAACCCGGATCTGGTGCGGCGGCTCCGGACCGATGCACCACTGAATGAGCCCGACAAAGCCACCTTCTACGGCGGCGGCGCCGAAGGCTACACGGACTATCCGGCGCTATCGCATAAATAGCTAGAAACGAAAGCGCTACCTGCGCAATAAGAGATTTTTACTTGATTAAGCCATGTTCGGAAAGTCAACGGAGCCATTTCACGGTGCCGGCCATGTTCAGACAGCCCGCAAACTTGACGCCGCGCTTGTCACGGCCAGTGGCCACGCAGCGAAAGACATTGCTGCCTTGACTTTGTGCCGCTTGGACAATTTTGTCCGGGTCGTCTGCTTTGTCAGCCAAAGCGCCTTGGCCTGTAGTCGGCACAAAATGCAATGGGTTGCCCGAAGCGCCGCAGACAGTGAGGATTTCGGCCTTCAAGGCCCCGCGTGTCAGGCCGATGGCTTGCGGATGACCACTCTTGCGTGCTCCTGCCAAGGATTGACACGCCCCAAAAAAGTGCTTGAAGTGCCCTTTTTACACTACTGCGAATGGCGCGGCCGCACCTGCATTCCATAGGCCCCGCCGCTCGGGGCGAGCCCGACCTCGCTCTCGCGCTTGCACAGCTTCAGCACATCAAACTTTCCGGACGCAGACTGGTGCTGGCTGCACAAGTGCACTGCGTTAGAAACAACCCTTCAATTAATTGCGAATGATTCTCATTTGAATATATAATTCATTTTGAAACAACTGTCGCCAGATGTGGATGCGCCGGCCTATTGCCTGCGCATCTGCCCTTGAAAACGGAAACTTGAACGCTACAAATAACCGCACACGCCAGCCATCGCCAGCCAGTGCTTCGACATGAAGGACTTCGTCATGCTGGCACATCAACCCTGGCCCATCGCGCTGGCGATCGCGGCGGCTTATGCGACTTTTCCTGCGACGGGCATTGCCCGGGATGGCCGCGACACATCCACCTCGTCGGCCGCACTTGCCGATGTGACGATTTACGGCCAGCGCGATGCTCAGAAACTACGCAAAGACGCATCGGTCGCCAAGCTGGTCATTGGTGAGCAGGAGGTGGAGCGCTACGGCGACGCCACCGTGGGCGATGTACTGCGCAGACTGCCTGGGATGGGCTTTTCGGGGCCGGCGGGGGTGGTCAAGGACATCCGCTTCAGGGGTCTTGACAAAGGCTACACGCAATTCCTCATCAATGGTGAGCCGGTTCCCACCGCCACCAAGGACCGGCAAATCCAGGTGGACCGGCTGCCGGCCGACATGATCGAGCGCATCGAGGTGATTCGCAGCCCCAGCGCCACGATGGAATCGGACGGTATTGGCGGCACTGTCAACATTGTGCTGAAAAAGACCGCCGACAACTTCACCCGCCTGCGCGCGGCCTACGGCAAAAATGGCTCGCTTGACGTGGGCGACATGGTGGCGCAATGGAGCCGTCAACTGGGCGACGTGGATGTGGTCCTGGCCCTGTCGCACACCGTGGGCGCGGAGGACGTTGTCGAGGAAAAAGATACGCTCAGTGCCAGTGGCGCTGTCACGCAGCGGGAGCTCAAGCCCAAACCGGCCAAGAAAACTGAAACCCTGCTGTCGCCCCGCATCACCTGGCGCAACGGCCAGGACCGGCTGACGCTGGACGCTTTCGTGACGCAAGGCACCGAGGACAAAACGGAGAGTTCATCGCTTTTCAATGCCGCCGGGGTTTACACCAAAGGAGTGGAGAAAACAGAAAACAAGGACGACATGATCGGTCGCCTGGGGACCCGCTACGACGGGCGGGCAGCCTGGGGTAGCTGGTTTGCCAAGGCCGGCATCCAGCGCGCCACGGTCGTCAAGGACGCGCTCAGCCTTGAAAACAATGCCGTCCGCGTCCTCACGAAACGGGCCACGGAACGCGAGCAGATCGTGGACCGTGACCACTACGCCGGCATTGGTGCATCGTTCGAGGCAGCCAGACGGCACACGGTGTCCACTGGCCTGGAGTGGCGCAGCGCGGAGTTCGACAACCAGAAAACCAAGATGGAAAACGGCGTTGACAAAAGCGCACTGGCCGACCGTTACAACGTGGTCGAGCGCAAGCTCACGGCTTATGCCCAGGATGAGTGGCAGATTGCCGACAGGCAATGGCTGACCGCCGGTGTCCGGCAGGAAAAAACCAGCCGCAACGCGACCGATGGCAAGGGCATCGAAAAAGACGGCGAATACAGTTTTACCAGCCCTTCCCTGCACTACCGCTGGGAAGTTGCCAAGAACACCAACGTTCGGGCAAGCTGGAGCAACACCTCCAAACTGCCCAAGTTTGACCAGATCAATCCGCTGGTCACGACCAAATCGGGGAGCCTGGCCAACCCGGACACAGCGGGCAACCCCAACCTGCGGCCCGAGCGTGCCCGGGGCCTTGAGCTCGGCATTGAGAAATTTTTTCAGGGCAGCCGCGGGGTGTTAGGCGCGAACTTGTACCAGCGCAATGTCACCGATTTCATCCAGAAGACCACCACGCTGGAGGGCGCACGTTATGTGCAGCGTGCAAGCAATGCGGCCCAGGCCAAATTCTGGGGCCTTGAGTTCGATGGACGACTGCCCCTGCTGCACAAGGGTGCGCATGCGCTGAATTTGACCGGCAGCCATGCCGAGCTGCGCGGACGGGTCCTCAATGCCGTCAATGGCACTCATGGGGGCGTGCAAGACATGCCGCCACGCATCACCTCGGTGGGCGTGGAATGGACTCACCAGCCGACCCGCTGGTCCGTGGGCACCCACGTCAGCTATCAGCCTGGCTTCACCACCGATGGACTGAACGATAACAGCGAGCGCGAGCGCAAAAGCCGCAACGCGTCGTCGCTGCTGGATGTGTACGCCACCAAGATCATCAGCCCGCTCGCTGAAATAAGGCTGGTGGCCAAGAACCTCCTGTCGGTCAAAAAGCAGGAAACGACCACCAAGTACAGCGCTGGCGGAATCTTCGCTAGCAGCGAGTCCAAGACCGAAAGCTCCCGGCCGACGATTTACCTGACCTATGAGGCGCGCTTCTAGCACTGAGGAGTTAAGGCAATGCACACCAACATTCCCCTTATGGTCCCGATGGCTGGACCGAGCCACGAAGCGCCTTCCGACCGCGACCTGCCGGGTGTAACGCCGGTCAAAACCTTGCTGAAGGAAATGACTCGCATGATGCTGGCGCACCCTTGGTTGCTGGCGTTGACGATTTTCCCCAACATCATCTCACCGGCCCTGGCGCCACTGCAAGCGTGGCTGGCCAATGAAGTGCTGGCCGAAGTCGCCAAGGGCGGCCGGGCTTTTGCATTGCAGGAGTTGCTCACCTATGTGCCTTATGCGCTGGCCGTTTTCATGGGGTTGGCGCTGCTGCAGATTTTTGAGAAAGTCAGCAACCGCATGTATGACGACCGGCTGCTGATCGACGTGCAGCGGCGCTGGTTTGAAATTCGCGGCGTCGGTTGCGCTGGCCAGCAGGTGGCCAAGGCCACCAATGACGCCAAAAACGTGGTCAAGATTTTCGATCTGGCCCAAAAAGAAATCTGGGTCGTGCTGATTGGTGTTCCGGCCGTGCTGCTGTGGCAGATCAAGCTGTCGCCAGAGTTGCTGCCAGCGCTGGTGGTAACGGCTTTCATCCCCTTCCTGGCGTCTTTGGTGTTCGGCCAGATCATTGCGCGGCTGAGCCTGCGCGGCGTGGTGCTGGTCGGCAACGTCAGCTCGGCCGTTGCACAGGGTGACAAGCGGCGCCTGCACACCGAGCAGGAAAAGCTCTACCGCAACCGGATCAAGTTTGAAGTCACCAAGCAGCTGAGCGAAGTGACCTCCGAGTTTGCCTTCTGGCTGTCGCTGGTGCTGGTGCTGACGCTGTCGCTGGGCGGGGTTTGGGCGCTGCTGCCGGAGCAGCTCACGGCCGCGCAGATTGGCGTCTTTCTGGTGAACCTGAAGCTGCTGACCAAGCCGCTCAATGCGGTGACCAAGATGCACAACAAGGTGCGTGAAAGCTGGCCCTCGGTTCGCCGGGTGCTGCGGCCCCAGGAGGCGGCAGCGTGAGCGAGCGAACTTCCTGCACCTGTCATGCGATCGACATCGAGACGTTTCGCGCCGCCTGCGCCAGCGGGGCGCACAACGTCAAAACCTGCTTCAAGGCCATCGGGTGCCTGCCCAAATGCAACGACTGCATCCCGATGGTCAGAAGTGTGCTGGCGGAGTTTTCTGAAAAAACACTGCCAGCGCAGTCCGTGGCGCTTACCGCGCCCATTTCCAACGCCTTGATTGAAAAGAGATCCCTATGAACCAACCCTACAAAACCAAATTGGCGCACATGCTGGACAACGGCGACAAGCTGGAATTCGAGTCCTTCGTCGAAGCCAGCAGCCACGACGACGCCGTGGCCCAGGCCAAGGTTCGCCTGCATGCGGTAATTGCCGCACTGGCCACGGCTGAAACCATTGACATCGACAAGACCAAGGTGGAAATGGGCGCGCACCAGCACTGAGTGGCAGCACCCGGTGCCCAGCCTTCAGGCGCCGAGATAAGCGCTTGATCCGGCTTCGCCGGCAACAGCGCTGTTTGTCCCAGTCTCAGGGCTGGTGCCGCGGCAAGTTGGTCCGGGTCACCGGCACAAAACCCATGGCCCAGGCCAGCGAGCGCGCAGCCTTACCTTCGTAAGCGCTGTCCATGAGCAGCACCACGTCGCCCGCATCCTGTGGGCCACGGCCTTGATCTGGCTTGGTTTTGCGTTGGCGTACAACGCAAGTAACCCAATCGGACGTACGGTACTCTCGCCAAATGCGTGTCGATTTGGCAGATGACGGAGTTGAGCCTTTTCCAATGTCAGGCTCGCCACAAAAAACTAACCTGACCCGAAAACTTCGGTGCCGAAAAGCAGCCTCTTTTAGTTTGAGGTCAGGGCATCAAAACCATGTGAAAACGCATCTTTTGATGCGTTCCAGTGGCTTTCAGCAGCACCGGTGAGGTCATTCATGCCCTGGTAACCGGTTACCAGGGTTTCTTCAGCGTCACCTGCGCTGCTTCGTTGAAGGCGTCTCCCCTAACGCTGTTCTCGCACCGTGACATACGTCCGCATGCCGTAGCTTGAAGCGCCATGGCCGCTCGCTGGCGTATCGTGACATCCGGTTCGGGTGTGCTTCAGCTGGACACTGCGAACCCACCCATAAAAAAGAAAGAAAATTTGATTTTAAAAACAACCAGGCTGTTCGTTATGACGGCGCTTGCCGAAATCGTGGGATTCTTTTTGCACTATCTATCGCTCCGTAAAAGCGGGTCCGTGTGGGGCTGCTAGAGCGCCTCCGCGCTGAATAGAGTGATTTTCCATGACTTCAAAAATCACCATCATTCCAGCGCAGGCGGGAATGACGACCTAGTTTAAATTGTGCGCGCCAGAAATGGCCCTGTTTGCAGGTCAGGGCGACAGCGCGCCAAGTCGTGTTCGGAAAATCAATGGCGCCATTTCACGGTGAGAGCCATATGCACAAAGCCCACAAACGTGACGTCGAGCTTGTCACGGCCAGTGGCCACGCAGCGAAAGGTCCGCATGCCTTGACTTTGTGCCGCCTGGACAATTTTATCCAAGGCATCTGTTTTTTCAGCCAAGTCAGGCATTTTGGTGCCTGAAATGACGCTGGAGACGCTTTTTAGCCAGCGGCCAGGCGCAAACCGGCCAGCGTCGCCTGCTGCGGGTCAGCGGCCAGCGTCACCGCGCTGACCACCGCCGCGCCATCGTTGTCACCACCCAGGCAGGCCAGCACGCCAGGCAGCCGCTCCAGCGAAATGCCACCTATCGCCACCACCGGATACGGCGTGGCCAGCGCGGTCCAGGCTTTCAGCTGCGCCAGACCAACCGGCGCGTAAGGCATGACCTTGAGTGTGGTCGGATAAATCGGTCCAATCGCCAGGTAAGACGGTTGCACGGCATGGGCACGCGCCAGTTCGGCTGGCGTGTGGGTGCTCAGTCCCAGCCGCAGGCCGGCGTTGCGCAGGACCTCGATGTCGGCGCTGTCCAGGTCTTCCTGGCCCAGATGCACACCGTAGGCGCCAGCCGCCAGTGCCAGCTGCCAGTGGTCGTTGATGAAGACCTGCGCACCCGGGACCTTTCGGCCCGCTTCGACGGCGGCGCGCACTTCGCGCTCGATATCAACCGGCATGTGGTCGGTGGCCTTGAAGCGCAATTGCACCGTGCGCACGCCCCAGCTCAGCAGGCGCTGCACCCAGGCGGCGTCGTGGACAACAGGGTAAAAGCCGATGGGGCCGGTGATGGGGGCGAAAGGCGCAGGGGTCATGACGGTCACCGTATCAAAAGATGGACGCTGGGGCATTGCTCCTTACCCAAAGGGGGAAGGAGTAACACGAAAAGTATCAGCCGGCGTGCCAGAACGGCACGCCGACGGTCGAGGTCGAGGCCTGCGCCGCGGCGCGCTCGGGCATGGGCGTTGACTCATACGCCGCGCGGCCTGCCGCCACGCCATCGGCAAACGCCCGCGCCATGCGCACCGGGTCGCCGGCCTGCGCGACGGCGGTGTTGAGCAGCACGGCGTCAAAGCCCAGCTCCATCACCTGCGCGGCATGCGACGGCCGGCCCAGCCCCGCATCGACGACCAGCACCGCGTCGGGCAAACGCCGGCGCATGGTTTCCAGTGCGTAGGGGTTGAGCGGCCCGCGTCCGGTGCCAATCGGCGCGGCCCACGGCATCACCGCCGCGCAGCCTGCTGCGTGCAGGCGCTGCGCCATCACCAGATCGTCGGTGGTGTAGGCGAATACGTCAAAGCCGTCTTTCGCCAGCGTCGTGGCGGCCTCCAGCGTGGCCACGGTGTCGGGCTGCAGCGTGTAGTCATCGCCGATGACTTCAAGCTTGATCCAGGTCGTGCCGAAAATCTCGCGTGCCATCTGCGCCAGCGTGATGGCCTCTTCAGCGCTGTGGCAGCCCGCCGTGTTGGGCAGGATGTGGCATCCGAGCGCCTGGATGCGCTGCCAGAAACTCGTGCCGCCGCCGGTTTCAGGCTGCAGCCGGCGCAGGCCGACGGTCAGCACTTCGGTGCCGCTGGCACGCACCGCATCGCCAAGCACCTGCGGCGACGGGTAATGCGAGGTACCAAGGAAAAACCGGCTGTTCAAGGTCTTGCCGCCCACGGTCCACGGACTGCCATGGGCGATGGAATTATTGACTGAATTGCTCATGTTCAGCCTCCGGTGATCGGTGTCACCACATCGATTTTGTCGCCGCTCTGCAGGCTGCGCTCGGGCCACAGCGGGCGCGGCACAAAGCCGCTGTTGACGGCGCAGGCAAAGGCGTTTTTCAGGTCGTAGCCGCGTTCCAGCAGCAGGCCTTGCAGCGTGGCGGCTTGGGTAGCGGTGCGTTCGCCGTTCAGGGAAATCTCAAAAGTGCTCATGTCGCCTCCTTACTTTCAGTGCCCAAGAGTTTATGGGCCAGTTCATCGACCACTGCCGGCGCGCACAAATAGCCATGACGGTACAGGCCGTTGATGTGCCACACGCCACCGCGCAGCACCACGGCGGGCCGGTGGTCGTCCAGTGCCGGGCGCAGCGCCGCCGACAGCCGCAGCACCCGCGCCTCGCCAAACGCCGGGTGCAGGCTGTACAGCGCGCTGCCCAGCTCCAGCGTCGAGCGCAGCGTGACCGGGCCGTTGTCTTCCGATTCGAGTTCGGTCGCACCGACGACGAACTGGTGGTCCGGCCGGGGCGCCACGTACAGCGCGTAACGCGGATGCATCAGCCGCACCGGGCGCTGCAGCGTCACGCCGGGGCATTCGACCCGAAGCACCTCGCCACGCACGCCGCGCACCGCCGGCCATTGCCCCTTGCTGCCGACGCCGCGCGCATCGACCGCCACATCGACGGCATGCGTGGCATCGGCGCACACGATGCGGCCTTCTTCCAGCCTTTCCACCGCCTGGCCTTCATGCCACTGACCGCCCAGCCGGTCGATCTCGATAGCCAGCGCGGCCATCCACTGGTCGTTGGCCAGCTGGCCTTCGCTGTCCAGGAACAGCCCGCCGCCAAAGCGCCCCGCCAGTGCCGGCTCTTGCGCGGCCAGCGCTGCCGCATCGAGCGTGTGGACCTGCGCGCGGCAGGCGTCGGGCAGCTTGTGCTGCAGCAGCCGGGTGAAGTGTTCCAGCGACGACTGGTCGGGTGCATGCGCCACGACCAGCGTGCCTTTCTGGCGAAAGTACACCGGCGCGCCGCCGCCTTCGGCCAGCTCGGCAATCCAGCGCGGCCAGAGCACCATCGAGCGCTGGCCCAGCGCGAACACGGCGTCATCCGACACGGCCAGTTCAGCCAGTGGCGACAGCATGGCCGCTGCCGTCATGCTGGCCGTGTCCAGCGCAGCGCGCGGACGCGCGTCAAACAAGGTGACGCGGCAGCCGGCGCGCAGCAGCCGCCAGGCCAGCGTGCGGCCCGCCAGGCCGGCGCCGGCAATGCCGATGTGAAGGGATGTCATGGTGAGGGTATGGAAATAGCGGGGTTGGAAAGACTGCAAGGGTAGCGGGATGGCGAGAATGGCAAAATTTCAGCGCGTCATTGTTTTTCCACTGCCCATGAGCGAAGCCAGGAATGAGGTCCAGCGGTGTGCGCACGGATTGGATGTTGAATTCAAGTAAATAATGCCTGTTGCGCAATACCCGCCTGCCCAAGCAGCTATTTTATTCATAGTAGGGTGCTAATTTTTTTCCCCTTGCGGAGAGTCCTCATCATGACCCCCCTCCTAAAGGGAGAGGGAACATGGCAGGGCAATTGAGCGTCAGGAATAAATCTCGCTGCCGCCCTTGCGGAACTCTTCGGCCTTTGCTTCAAAACTGCTTTCCATGTCAACCGCCACCGGCTTGATCGCAATCACGCCAGGCATTTTCATCGATGGGGCCAGCGTGGTGGTATGCGGGTTCAGACGCGCAAACTCGCGCACCTCCTGCGAGATTTTCATCGAGCAGAACTTCGGCCCGCACATCGAGCAGAAATGCGCCACCTTGGCATTTTCCTTGGGCAGCGTTTCGTCGTGGTAGGCCATCGCCGTGTCGGGGTCGATCGCCAGGCGGAACTGGTCTTCCCAGCGGAACTCGAAGCGCGCCTTGCTGACCGCGTTGTCCCACATCTGCGCACCCGGGTAGCCCTTGGCCAAATCGCCCGCGTGGGCGGCGATCTTGTAGGCGATCAGTCCCTGCTTCACGTCGTCGCGGTTCGGCAGCCCGAGGTGTTCTTTGGGCGTGACGTAGCACAGCATCGCCGTGCCGTACCAGCCGATGTTCGCCGCGCCCATGGCCGACGAAATGTGGTCGTAGCCGGGCGAGATGTCGGTGATCAAAGGGCCGAGCGTGTAGAACGGCGCTTCAAAGCAGGCTTCCAATTGCTTCTCGACGTTTTCCTTGACCAGTTGCAGCGGCACATGGCCGGGGCCTTCGATCATCACCTGCACATCGTGTTTCCAGGCGATCTGCGTCAGTTCGCCCAGCGTGTGCAGTTCGGCAAACTGCGCTTCGTCGTTGGCGTCGGCAATCGAGCCGGGGCGAAGGCCGTCGCCGAGCGAGAAGCACACGTCATAGGTCTTCATGATTTCGCAGATGTCTTCGAAATGCTCGTACAGAAAGCTTTCCTTGTGGTGCGACAAACACCATTTGGCCATGATGGAGCCGCCGCGCGAAACAATGCCGGTCAGGCGGTTTGCCGTCAGCGGCACATAAGCCAGGCGCACACCGGCGTGAATGGTGAAGTAATCGACGCCCTGCTCGGCTTGCTCAATCAGCGTGTCGCGGAAGATTTCCCAGGTCAGGTCCTCGGCCTTGCCGTTGACCTTTTCCAGCGCTTGGTAAATGGGCACCGTGCCAATCGGCACCGGGGAGTTGCGCAAAATCCATTCGCGGGTTTCGTGGATGTTCTCGCCGGTGGACAAGTCCATCACGGTGTCCGCACCCCAGCGGATCGACCACGCCAGCTTGTCCACTTCTTCCTCGATGCTCGACGTGACGGCCGAATTGCCAATGTTGGCATTCACCTTGATCAGGAAGTTGCGGCCAATGATCATCGGCTCGGTTTCGGGGTGGTTGATGTTGTTCGGAATCACGGCCCGGCCGCGTGCCACTTCGTCGCGAACGAATTCGGCGGTGATGTCTTTTGGAATCGACGCGCCGAACGAGTGGCCGGTCTTGGGCACGCGCTCGGTGGCCAGGCGTTCGGCCAGCTGGGCACGCACCAGGTTTTCACGGATGGCGATGTATTCCATCTCGGGGGTGATGATGCCTTTGCGGGCGTAGTGCATTTGCGACACATTGGCCCCCGCCTTGGCGCGACGCGGCACGGGCGCGTCGTTCATGCGCAGGGCTTTCAGGGCCGGGTCGTTCAGGCGCTCGCGGCCGTAGGCGCTGGTGATGCCGGGCAAGGCGTCGGTGTCGCCGCGCTCGTTGATCCATGCGGCGCGCAGGGCCGTCAAACCGCGCGTGATGTCGATGGCGGCCGACGGGTCGGTGTACACGCCGGACGAGTCAAACAAGCGCAATGGCGGATTGGCTTCGCGGCGGGTTTCGCTGCCTTCGGCGATCAGCGTGTCCGTCAGCGTGACTTCCCGAAACGGCACGCGAATGTCGGGCCGCGAGCCTTCGATGTAAATCTTTCGGGAGCCGGGAAAAGGGGTGCGCGTGATGCGGCTGGTCAGGTCCGCTGCGTTGACGGAAAGGGGGGTCTTGGCCATGGTTGTCTCCAGAAGGTGGTGGATGCCTGCCTGGGGAGCCGGAGATGTTGCCGCGAAGCCACCGCGCAAAGCGGTGAAAAAACGGACTACCGGAGCCAAAGTGCCTTGTTTCCTACGCGGGGATGATCCCGATCAGGTTCAGCGGGTCTCGCAAAGTTGCGATCTCAGCCTCGGATGTAAACATCCTTGGCACCCCGACAAGCTGCGGCGATTGTAAGCACGCCAGACGGCGGTTGGCAATACCCGACGTAGCAGCCGTTGCGCGGATCAGCCGAACCGGCTGGGCTGGCCCACCAGTTTTTTCGCCAGTTCGTCGAGCAATCCAGTGGTGACCTGCGCGGCCGGATAGGTGGTGTTCAGCACACCAAAGCCCCCCACGTTGGTCACGCGAAAGGCGATGCAGCCGGTGGCATGCTCAGGCGTCAGGGTAATGAAGGCGCGCGACTTGGTCTGGTAGTCGAACACATAGGCCAGCAGCTTGCCGCTGTCGGGGTTGCGCAAATCCTTGCGTTCATGCTGGATCTGGCCAACGGACAGGCGCTGTGTCACGCGTTCAAGGTCGGGTGGAAAGTTGACAGTGACGGTGTGGGTCGCTACCGGCCCGATGACCGGCAACAGGTCCCAACCGACGCCGATGTAGTCGCACACCTCGGCATTGCTCAGCATCTTGCGACGCGCGTCACAGCGAAAATTTCGCTGCGCCAAGGCGGGAAACGGCACCTTGCCGTCCAGGCTATAGGCCCCTGCGGCAGGCGGCTGAATCACGATAAGCTGAGCACACATGTCCTGCAGATAGGCCAACGCCACCCGGCAGGCCTGTTCGCAGGCTTGGGTGCCTGCCGTGAGGTCACGCTGCGCACCGAGTTCCAGGCCTTGCAGCGCGTTGGCACGCCTTTTCAGCTCTGATAGAAAACTCATGGACGGGCCAGTGTGTGTTGTGTTTTAAGACCAAAGCATAGCGCAGGCGGGCGCCCGGATAAACGCACAAGCCTTCTGGTTTGGAGTACGGAGGTGCGAGCTTTTGGTCGCAAAACGATTTTCATTTAACTTTACAAACCATAACCGGCGCGCAATGGCGGCGATACACGGGCACACCACACTTGCTTTCAAGCTGTCGCCAATTCCTGGTGGCAGTGCTTTTTTGTCCAAAGGAAACTTCCATGAAATTCGCACCCACATTACTGAACGGCCTGATCCTTGCCGGCCTGTTGACCACGACGGGGGCGGCCATGGCGCAAGGCACTGACGCGGCACCGGCAGGGCTGAAACCCGCCACATCGGCACCTGCAGCCCAGAACGCCGGGTCGCACCACGGTGAGCAGAGGATGGGCCGCCGCGATCCCGCCAAAATGCAGGCCCGGATGGCCAGGCACCAGGCTGAATTAAAAGCCAAACTCAAGATCACGCCGGCGCAGGAAAGCGCCTGGACCGCCTTCACCACGACGATGCAGCCGCCCGCCCGCATGATGAACAGCGAACGGCCCATGGCCACACAGCGCGCCGAACTTGACGCCTTGAGCACGCCCGAGCGCATCGACAAAATGAAGGCGCTGCGCACCCAGCGCATGACCGAAATGAATGCGGAGATGGACAAGCGCGGAGAAGCTGTCAAAACTTTTTACGCCACATTGAGCCCGGAACAGAAAAATACTTTTGACGCCGAGCACAGGAAAATGGGTGGGCATCACGGCGGCGGGCGCGGTCACCGCGACGGTGACGGCATGCGCCACAAAGACTGAACTTTCGACTGTCGAAGCCCAAGTGAGAACAACACCGGTTGCGCTAGTGCCGCCGGTGTTGTTTTTTTCCTTACCAGACAAACATCATGCTATTTTTTCAATAGCTGAAGATGCCTTTATAGCAAGCCCGTGATGCCTGTTTTATCGTTTTATAAAACGTCAGAACATTTATCCGAACAAGTGGTGGCTTTTGAACGCATCGTTTTTTGTCCGGCTTGCACTAGATCTTTCACAAGTAAGCAGCAATATCGCACCGACAAAGCCGCCCATACCTATGGGCGAGTTAAGGCTTTTTGGCAGCGCCTGTCCCGGAAGCATCTGGCGAACCCTGGACGCCTGATCCCGTCATGGGCGAGCCGCTTGCGCCCATGGCGCCTGAATTTTTCATGCCTTTTTTTGCACCAGCAGCGTTTTTGCTTGTGGCCATGTCAGTGGCGGAGCCGGAATCATCTGGCGAACCGCTTGGGGCCTTGGCAGCTTTTTTGGCACCCGAATGGTTCATGCCCCTGTTCATTCCCGTCGCGCCATTTTTGCCCATGCCTGCGGCTTGCCCGGAAGCATCACCTGAGCCTTGCACGCCCGAGCCAGTCATGGCTGAACCGCTGGCACCCATGGTGCCTGAGGAGTTCATGCCCTTGTTCATTCCCTTGTCCATGCCCATGGCACCCTTGGGGGGCATGCCTGCGGCTGAGCCGGAGGCATCTGGTGAGCCTTGCACGCCTGAGCCGGTCATACCGCCCGAACTGCTGGTCTGGGCTTGGGCCATACCGCCCATTGTCAGTACTGCCGCAACCGCGAAAGCCAGTGGCACAAATTTGATGGATGACTTTTTCAACATAAAAACTCCTTTGATAACGGATAAAAATGCGCTCGCCAATCGAGGGCCAGCGAAAGCACTGTTTCAGTTTATTGTTCGCTTCCAGATGCTTTTGCCAGATATAGGCATATTCCGGTGTAGGACGCTAACCTTGGACAGCACTACATTTGCCACATGGTTTGTGAAGTGGATGCGTGTGCTTGGCCTGGCGCTTTATGCTTACGCGCGCCGGCCTGTCCCGCAGAAATAAGTTACCGTCCTACAGTGCTGAATACCTCGCCGCGCAACAATCACGTCTGGTTCAAGCCAGACCGGTTTCCGGCATTTTTTTGCAGCCAGCTTGTTGCCCCTTCTTCCATCCCATACCGCGCTGCCTGGGATCCTTGATCCAGCGTCCGAGAACCTCATGCTCCATAAAATCAAAACACCTCATGCCGAGCCCCGTACAAGGCGTCTTGCAACTGGTGCCGAACCCACAACAGCTGACGACCCCAAAGCAGGAGTCGAACCGGCGTTCTCTTTCAAGGTGCTCACGGTAAACATCCACAAGGGCTTCACTTTTTTCAACCGCAAGTTCATCCTGTCCGAATTGCGCGACGCGGTGCGCTCCGTGGGCGCGGACGTGGTGTTTTTGCAGGAGGTGGCCGGCAGCCACCTCAAGCATGCGGAAAAGTTTGACAACTACACCGATCAGCCGCACTACGAATACCTGGCGGACAGCATCTGGGACCAGTTTGCCTACGGCCGCAATGCCGTCTACACCAACGGCCACCACGGCAACGCGTTGTTGTCCAAGTTCCCGATCGTGCGCTATGAAAACCGTGACATTTCCATCAGCGGCCCGGAGCGGCGCGGCATGCTGCATTGCGAGTTGCAGGTGCCCGGACAGAGCCACACGGTGCACGCCATTTGCGTGCACCTGGGCCTGGTCGAAACCCACCGCACCCAGCAAATGAAGCTGCTGTGCGACATGGTGCGCAAGGAAATTCCCGCGCGCTCGCCCGTGGTCGTGGCCGGGGATTTCAACGACTGGCGTCGGCGCGCACATTCGCAAATGGCCAATGGCGCGAATATGCACGAGGTGTTCGTGCAGGCCAACGGCCACGCGGCACGTACTTTTCCGGCCCGGTTGCCCATGCTGCAACTGGACCGCATCTACGTGCGCAATGCGGTGGGCCATTCGCCCATCGTGCTGCCCAGCCATCCGTGGTCACACCTGTCCGACCATGCGCCACTGGCGGCCGAAATCAGGCTTTAAAAGACTACCGCCATGCACCCGCACCGCACTCTTTCACCACCATTCCAGCGCCAGGCAGTTTGCAGGCAAAAGACATGACGCGCTGGGTTGGCGGCAACCGCTTTCAGTTGCTGGAAAACGGCGAGGCATTTTTTCCACGCGTTTTTGAATCGATTGTCGGGGCGCGCCATGAGGTGGTGCTGGAAACCTTCATTTTGTTCGAGGACAAGGTCGGGCTGGCACTGCATGCGGCGCTGCTGGCAGCGGCGTCGCGCGGTGTGCAGATCGACCTGACGATTGACGGTTTCGGCTCGCCTGACCTGTCGCCGGATTTCATTTCGGCACTGACACAGGCCGGTATTCGCGTGCATGTGTTTGACCCGGCGCCGCGCCTGTGGGGCTGGCGCACCAATGTGTTCCGGCGCATGCACCGCAAGATTGTGGTGGTGGATGGCCAGCGCGCCTTCGTCGGTGGCATCAACTATTCGGCCGATCACCTGGCGGACTTCGGGCCCGAGGCCAAGCAGGACTATTCGGTCGAGATCGAAGGCCCCATTGTTTCGGTGATCCACACGTTCGTGCACAAGGCGCTGGCGGCCGGGAAGCGCAACACCGGCAGGGGACTTGCCGGCCAGCTGCGCGAGCGCATCGCCGACCGGGCGCATTTGCTGACGAATCGCTGGCGCGCAGACTCCACGCCGGCGGGCGAGGCGGAGGCCATCTTTGTCACCCGCGACAACCGCAAGCACACCACCGACATCGAGCAGCATTACCGCATCGCCATTCGCGCCGCCCGGCACCGCGTGGTGATTGCCAACGCCTACTTTTTCCCCGGCTATCGGCTGCTCAGGGAAATGCGCCGGGCTGCCCGCCGCGGCGTCCAGGTCCGGCTGATCCTTCAGGGCGAACCCGACATGGCGATTGTCAAGACCGCCGCCAACCTGCTGTATGACCAGCTGTTGTCGGCAGGCGTGCAGATCTTTGAATACTGCGAGCGGCCGCTGCACGGCAAGGTGGCGGTGTCCGACGACACCTGGTCCACGGTCGGTTCGAGCAACCTGGACCCGCTCAGCCTGTCGCTGAACCTGGAGGCCAACGTGATCATCAAGGACCGCGCCTTCAACCAGCACCTGACCGCGCGGCTGGACCATCTGGTGCAGCAAAGTTGCAAGCAGATCCATGCGGCTGACTTGGTGGAATGGAGCTGGTGGCGAACGCTGCGCAGCTTTTTTGTCTTCCACCTGCTCAGCCGGTACCCGGCCTGGGCCGGCTGGCTGCCGGCGCACAAGCCGCGCCTCATGCTGGCGAAAGTGGCCGACACAGCGGTCGAAAGCGCTGGCGCCGACCGGGTGAGCCAGGCCGATGCGGCGTGAGGCGCCCATGAGCGAACGTCGAGGTGCTTCGGCGCCTGTCAGAAGCCAGACAGACAGTCGGCGCAAACTCACCGACCGGGCCTGGTGGCCGTGGCTGCGGCGCGCGGCCACGACGGTCTTTTTTGGCCTGGTCGCCTGGCTGCTGGTATCGCAGGCACGCACCATTGAATGGGGCAAGGTGCTGTCGTCGCTGCAGGACTATCCTCTGTCGGCGTCCTGGGGCGCTGTGGCGCTGGCCGCTGCCAGCTACGCGCTTTACAGCTGCTTCGACCTGCTGGGGCGCCACTACACCGGCCACCGGCTGCGCGCGTCCAGCGTGATGCAGCTGACGTTTGTCAGCTATGCCTTCAACCTCAACCTCGGCTCGGTGGTCGGCGGCATTGCCTTTCGCTACCGGCTGTATTCGCGGCTCGGGCTGGCCATGGGCACCATCACCCGCGTGATCAGCTTCAGCATGCTGGCCAACTGGATGGGCTATTTGCTGCTGGCCGGGCTGGTGTTCAGCCTGCAGCCGCCGGCCTTGCCGCCGGGCTGGAAGATCGACGCGTTCCAGTTGCGCCTGATCGGCTTCGCGTTGCTGGCGCTGGCGCTGGTCTACCTGGGCGCCTGCGCCTTTTCCCGCCAGCGAGCTTTTAGCCTGCGCGGCCACGACATCGAACTCCCTTCGCTCAGACTGGCCGGCCTGCAACTGGCCATGGGCGCGGGCAACTGGCTGCTGATGTCGGGCATCGTTTTCATCCTGCTGCAGCAGCGCATCGATTTTTTCAGCGTTGCCAGCGTGCTGTTGCTGGCGGCGATTGCCGGCGTTATCACCCACATCCCTGGCAACCTGGGCGTGCTGGAAGCGGTATTCGTCGCGCTGCTGTCGCAACGCATGCCCGAGTATGAGCTGCTGGCTGGGCTGATCGCCTACCGTGTGGTGTATTTCCTGGTGCCGCTGCTGGTGGCGACGGTGGTTTACCTGATGATGGAAACCCGGGCCGGTAGGGCAGCGCCGGCCCGGGTCTGAAGGCCCGATCGGTATTGCGGTCATTGCACCGGGCCACACCCATCTGGCCTAAACACTGTATATTATTACAGTGTCCAATCCAACCCTTCAGAACAAGCTCGCCATTCTGGCCGATGCCGCCAAATACGATGCCTCATGCGCTTCCAGTGGCACCGGCAAGCGCAATTCCATAGGCGGCCAGGGCATCGGCTCAACCGAAGGCAGCGGTATCTGCCACAGCTATGCGCCCGATGGCCGCTGCATCTCGCTGCTTAAAATTTTGCTGACCAATTTCTGCACCTACGACTGCCTGTATTGCGTCAACCGGGTCAGCAGCAACGTGCCCCGGGCGCGCTTCACAGTCGATGAAGTGGTGGGGCTGACGCTCGACTTTTACCGGCGCAACTGCATTGAGGGCCTGTTTTTGTCCAGCGGCATCATCCAGAACCCGGACTACACCATGGAGCAGGTGGTCGAGGTGGCGCGCCGGCTGCGCGAAGACCATGACTTTCGCGGCTATATCCACCTGAAGACGATTCCCGACGCTTCACCCGAATTGCTGGCCCGCGCCGGCCTGTATGCCGACCGCCTGAGCATCAACATCGAGCTTCCCACGCAAAGCAGCCTGCAGGCGCTGGCGCCTGAAAAGGACGGCCCCGCGATCCGCCGGTCGATGGCGCGGCTGCGCGGGCATATCGACGACGCCAAAGGCGCCGCGCAGGACCAGTCGCGCACCTCGATCATTTCGCTGCCACAGTCGCGCCGGGCTGGGCGCAGCGTTGCGCCGCTTTTTGCGCCGGCAGGCCAGAGCACGCAGATGATCGTCGGCGCCGATGCGACCGACGACCGCACCATCCTGGGCGCCAGCGCATCGCTTTATGGCGACTTCAAGATGCGGCGGGTGTATTACTCGGCTTTCAGCCCGATTCCGGATGCGTCTGCCCGTCTGCCGCTGAAGGCACCACCGCTGATGCGCGAGCACCGGCTGTACCAGGCTGACTGGCTGATCAGGTTCTACGGTTTCACGCATGACGAGATCGACCCCAAGCTGGCCTGGGCGTTGTCGCACCGGGCGCAGTTTCCGGTCGATTTGAACCGGGCGCCGCGCGAAATGCTGCTGCGCGTGCCGGGCTTGGGTGTGAGAGCCGTGGTGCGCATCCTGGAGGCACGGCGTGTGCGCGACGTGCGTGCCAGCGACCTGCTGCGGCTGCATGTGCCGCTGGCCAAAGTCTGGCCTTTCGTGCTGCTGCCTGACCACCATCCCGGCGCCACGCTGGAGGCGGACAACCTGGCAACTCGCCTGCGGCCCGCGCCCGCGCAAGCTGACCTGTTTGACGAACCGCAGGTGGCCCAACCCCTGGCAGCAGTCAAAGTGCCCGCCTTGAAACCTCCGCAAAGGACACTCGCATGACCCTGAGCACGGACCTGCTGACCCACGAATTGTTCCCATCGACGCGGGTACCGGTGATGCTGCACGGTGCCACCGACCTGCAGGGCTTTCGCCAGGCGGCCCGCAGCCTGCTGGCCCGGCTGGTGCCGCCCGAACAGGTGTCGTGGCACACCACCGACGCGCCGGTTCAGGACCTGTTTTCAACGCCGGATTCGGCGGTTGCAGCCGCCAACGCCGAGGCCTTCAGTGAGGCACCGGCCGTGAAGGTGCCAGCTGAGTTCATGGCGCTGTGCGAGAGCGTCATCCTGCACCGCGACCCGAACCGTTTCGGTTTGCTCTACCGTATTTTCTGGCGCCTGGCGCATGAGCCCGGCCTGCGCCACGACCCGCTCGATCCGGACCGGATCCAAGCCGCGCACCTGGCCCAGGCGGTGCGGCGCGACCTGCACAAGATGAAAGCCTTTGTGCGTTTTCGCTCGGTGCAGGACGAGCGTTTCAGGGCGCATCCGGAAGACGGCCCGCTGCATGTGGCCTGGTTCGAGCCTGGGCACCACATCGTCGAAGCCGTGGCGCCGTTCTTTGCGCGCCGTTTTACGCAGATGCGCTGGGCCATCCTCACGCCCGACCGCAGCGTCGAATGGGATTGCGTGAGCCGCCGCACCGCATTGCCTCCCCTTGCGGCAAGGCAGCCCTTCCAGCCAAAGCCTGTCGCCATGAATGGCCAGCTGCGTTTTGGCCCTGGCGCGAAAAAAAGCGATGCGCCCCCTGCCGATGCCGGCGAGCAGCTTTGGCTCACCTATTACCAGCACACCTTCAATCCGGCGCGCCTGAAGATGAAGGCGATGCAAAAGGAAATGCCGCACAAATACTGGCACAACCTGCCCGAGGCGGCGTTGATCGGTTCACTGGCGGCCATGGCAAACGAGCGAACCCTGCGCATGGTCGCTCAGCCCGCCACGGCCACCCACCGCCGCCTGCCCACACGCAGGGAGGCGCTTGCTCCAAGCGTCGAAAAATGAATAATTTAATAGCTGAAAAGGTCCGCTGGTATTGCGCAAAAAGCTTTTTTGGCTTCCAGTTTTGGTTTTGAGGTGTTGTGGCTAAAGCAAAACACCTGACGTGCAAAGTTGCCGTCTGCTTTGCCGCCCGGCCCTGTCTTCAAGGGAGCGCTGGCGTTCTGTCTGGCTTTGCCGCGCAGGACGAACAGGCGCCAGCGGCACCGGGCAAATGACCTGTGCCGGTCCTCAGCGGGCAAGCCCCGGGTTCAGGTTGGAAAAAGCAATTCGGGCCTCCCCGATGCCCTCAAACGTCGCCACCACCAGGTCCCCCGGAAGTGCCGGCAGCACGCCACACCAGGTTCCGGTGGTCACCACGCTGCCGGCGGGAAGTACCTGACCGCCCTGGGTGGCATGGCGCAACCACGCTGCCAGAACCCAGGCCGGATCACTCAGGGAATGCGTGCCCACAAAGGTTTGCGCCGGTGTGCCCGAAATCTCGACACGGCACGGCTGGGTTGACCAGTCGTGCGCCGCATCAAACGGCACCCAGTCGCCCAGCACCAGCGCGCCGTGCGACTGCAGGTCGGCCAGCTTGAGCAAATCAGGTGCCTGCAGGCCTTGCGTCCAGCGCGAATCCACCACCTCGATCGACACGGTCATGGCGTCCACCAGCAGGCAGGCGCTGTCGCGGTCCAGCCGGGCGGCCAGCGCTGCATCGACCGGCACGGCCAGGCGCAGGGCAATTTCAGCCTCAATGCCGCGCATGGCAAAAGGCCGGTCGGTGGTCGCCGGACTGTGCCAGATGCCGTGTTCGGGCAACCGGGCATGGGTTTGCGCATCCTGGCGCGAAGGGCCGCCGGTTTTCCAGTGCGACGGTGCGCCCGGCTTGAACCATGCCAGCTGCTCGGCCACGCCATGCTGCACGGCATACGCCTGCGCCGCACTTGTGATGACCGGGGCAAAGGGTGCGGCATCGGTGGTGTGGTGGCCGCCTCGGGCCTGTACCAGGGCTTGAATGACGGACTGCGCAGAGGCAAGTGGCATGGCGGGCAGGTCTTTCTGAAGTTGGGTGAAGGTCAGAGCGGTTGGCAAAGGCCTGCCGGGTTGGGCTTTGCCTTTGTTCGCGTCCGACGTCAAAAATGTCGGTGTATCCACGACTGCAGAAAATCCCGGCTGGACTCAATGCTTCAGGATGGGGAACAGCTTGCCCAGGCCGTCGGCCATGACTTCCACCGCCAGCGCAGCCAGGATCAGCCCCATCAGCCGCGTCATGACATTGATGCCGGTCTTGCCCAGCACGCGTGAAATCGGCTCGGCCAGTGAAAAGCAAACCGCTGTGGCCAGGCCAATCACCATCCCGTAGCCGACCAGCGTGCCCAGTTGCAGGAACGTCTTGGCTTTTTCGGCATAAATCACCACCGTGGACATGGTCGCCGGGCCGGTCAGCAGCGGGATCGTCAGCGGCACCACGGCAATGCTGGCGCCCTGGGCGGCCTTGGCCGCGCCGTCCTCAAACTCGTTGGTCAGCGGCTTGGCTTCGGCTGGCTGTGCATTGAGCATGTTCATGGCGCTGATGAGCAGCAGCAAGCCGCCGCCGACCTGGAAGCTGGCCAGCGAGATGCCGAAAAATTCCAGAATCTGCAATCCCAGCAAGGCGCTGATGGCAATCACGACAAAGGCGCTGAACGACGCCACTGCCACCGTTCGCTGCCGCTGGGGTCTGGAAAAGCCCTGCGTGTAGTGGATGAAAAACGGCACGATGGCCAGCGGGTTGACGATGGCCAGCAGCGTCACCAGGGGTTTGAAGTCCACGAATCAACTCTTTTCAAAAAGGGAACCTTGGGGCCAACAACAGCGCTGCAGCACTTGGCAAAGGGCGTTCCCTGCCAGCCAGGGCCGCAGGCGCAGCGGCCCCCTCGGGGGGCAGCGCAGTACGCGAAGCGACAAGCGTGGGGGCAATTCACCTTCCGCCCGCCACGTCGAGCAATGCGCCGGTCGTGTAGCTGGACGACGCGCCCATCAGCCAGACGATGGATTCGGCCACTTCCTCGGCACTGCCGGCGCGCTGCATCGGCACCAGCGGCGCCATGTCGCGCACCCGGTCGGGCAAGCCGCCGGAGGCATGGATGCCGGTCTCGATGATGCCCGGCCGCACCGCATTGACACGAATGCCTTCGGCTGCCACTTCCTTGGCCAGGCCGATGGTGAAGCTGTCAATCGCACCCTTGGCCGCCGCATAGTCAACGTATTGCCCAGGCGAGCCCAGCCGGGAGGCAACGCTGGACACATTGACGATGGCGCCGCCCGCGCCGCCGTGCCGCGTGCTCATGCGCCGCACGGCTTCGCGGGCGCACAAAAAGGAGCCGAATACATTGATTTCAAACATCCGCTGCAGGCGCGCAAGGGTGATGGCCTCGACCCGCGTGGTCTGGTCCACCACGCCGGCGTTGTTGACCAGTGCGGTCAAGCGGCCGAATTTGGCGTCAATTTTTTCAAACATCGCCACCACCTGCGTCTCCACGGCCACGTCGGCCTGCACCGCCATGGCCTGGCCGCCGGTCTGGCGAATCTGCCGCACCACCTCGTCGGCGGCCAGCGAGTTGGCGGTGTAGTTGACGGCCACGGCATAGCCGTGCCGTGCGGCCATCAAAGCCGTGGCGGCGCCAATGCCGCGCGAGCCGCCGGTGATCAAAACAAGTTGCGACAAACCAGTCTCCTGCAAAAAATGGCAATCCCGGTTACAAAGGGCATCGCGCTTAAACCCCTGACTGTACTGATTTCCTGACCCCTACCGGAGAAAAATCTTGAGCATCACCGTTGACTATTACTTCACCCCGCAAAGCCCCTGGGTTTACCTGGGGCACGAGCGCTTTGCGCGGATTGCGCGCTCAGCGGGCGCAGCGGTGCGAATGTTGCCAATCGACCTGGGCAAGGTTTTTCCCGTTTCAGGCGGGCTGCCGCTGGGTCAGCGCGCTACGCAGCGACAGGCTTACCGGTTGCTGGAACTCCGGCGGTATGCGGATTTTCTGCACCTGCCAATGAACGTCAAGCCGAAATTTTTTCCGGTTTCCGGCGACGCTGCTTCACGCCTGATCATTGCCGTTGATCTTCACGACGGGGCAGATGCCGCGATGAAGATCAGCGGCGCGGTCTTTGGCGCCTGCTGGGCGCAGGACAGGCACATCGCCGACGAGAAAGTGCTGGCCGAATTGCTCGACGAAGTCGGCCTGGATGCCGCGCGCCTGGAGCAATCCGCCAGCCAATCTGTACAGGAGCGCTACGAGGCCAATACCGCGCAGGCCATCGAGGCTGGCGTGTTTGGCGCGCCCAGCTACGGGATCGACGGCGAATTGTTCTGGGGTCAGGACCGGCTTGACTTTGTCGAGCGCCGGCTCGGGGCTGCCGTCTAAAGAATCCAGCACTTGCATTTCCCTGCTCTTTTGCTTTTCAGCCTTTCTTTTTTTAAAACAAGTTACCAACAGGAGCTTTTCACACCATGGGTCAATTCACCAGCCTCACCTCTGCCGACGGTTTCACGGTTTCCGCCTATGTGGCCAAACCTGAAGGCACGCCGCGCGCGGCCATCGTCGTGCTGCAGGAAATCTTTGGCGTCAACTCGCACATCCGCGCGGTTGCCGACCGTTTTGCCGCCCAGGGCTATCTGGCTGTGGCGCCGGCCACGTTTGACCGCACCAGGACCGGCGTGGATCTTGGCTACACCGAGGACGACATGAAGGCCGGTTTTGAGCTCAAGACCGCTGTTGACGCGCTGCCGGGCGCTGGCGTGCTGCAAGACATCCAGGCTGCCATCGACCATGCCGCCGAACTCAGCGGCGGCAAGGTCGGCATCATCGGCTTTTGCTGGGGCGGCCTGCTGACCTGGAAAGCCGCCTGCCTGCTCAAGGGCCTGTCGGCAGCGGTTCCCTACTATGGCGGCGGCATGACGGCCGAAGCCGAAATCGCCCGCCAGCCGCAATGCCCCGTGATGGCGCACTTCGGCGACCGCGACCACTGGATTCCGATGGAAGGCATTGAGGCGTTCAAACAAGCACATCCCGAGGTGGCGGTGCATGTTTATTCGGCGGACCACGGCTTCAACTGCGACCAGCGCGGCGCATACGACGAAGCAGCGGCCAAACTGGCGCGTGAGCGCACGCTGGCCTTCCTGGCCGACCAGCTTGGCTGACGGTTAAATGGCGATTGGCTGAAAAACAAGTGTTTTAAGCCTTTTCCGCTTACCAGGTAAGCGTGATTAGCTATTTTATTGATGGCAAATTTCTCGCTCGCATTGAATCGGATGCTTTGGCTGCTCCGATTCGTCAGCTGGTTTGCAGGCAATGCCCCTGTGCCGGGGCGTTGCCTGCGACCACAAACGCTGACAGAAGCTTCAGTCAATCTTCCAGCGTTTTTCCAGGAATGCCAGCAGCGCCTTTAGCGCCGCGCTGTTCTGGCGGCGCTGCGTGTACGCCGCATAAAGCCAGATTGGTTCAGGGGTGAACTCTGGCAGCACGTCTTGCAAGCTGCCGTCTTCGAGCATTTTTTTCACCATCAGACAGGGCAGGCGGGCAACACCCATGCCTTTGACGGCCATCTGCATCAACGTCAAGGAATCGGTCGCGTCCATGCGGCTGCGCAAGGCAACGCTGTGAGGTTTTCCATCCACGTGAAATAACCACGTGGGTTGCAGACCGGAAAGCGACAGCGTCAAGGCATCGTGCAGTGCCAGTTCATCCGGGTGCGCAGGTTGGCCGCGCTTTTCCCAGTACCCCGGGGCGGCGCAGATGACCATGTGCATTGGTCGCAGTTTGCGCACGATGAGATTGGGATCAGGCGTTGCGCCGATACGCAGCGCCAGGTCCATGCCTTCTTCGACCATGTCGCGCACGCTGTTGCTCAAGTCCAGGCTGATCTGCACTTCAGGATAACGTCGCATGAAGTCGGCCAGCAAGATGGACAGTTCCACGCCGCCAATGCCATGCGGCGCCGTTATGCGCAGGCGTCCGCTGGGCTCACGCGAGCGGTGCAGCAATTCGTCGCGTGTCAGGGCCATCATTTCCAGCAAGGGCGTGCTGCGCTCAAGCAGCAAGGTGCCCGCGTCGGTCAGGCTGATGGTGCGCGTGCTGCGGTTGAGCAAGCGCGTGCCGAGTTGCCTTTCCAGCTCCGAAACGTACTTGCTGACATTGGCCTTGGAGACATCCAGCGCGACGGCCGCGCGGGAAAAACCGCCACGGGCTGCCACTTCACGAAAGGTGCTGATAAGTTTGAGGGTGTCCATTGTTTCCATTTCTGAAACAGAGTGATTCTGTCTCAAGGTACTTAAAAATGCAACTAAGCACCTACCTGTTAATCACACCATACGCAAGGTTGCAAACCCTGTGAATCGCGTTTTCGGCACAGCCGGGCTTGACTGATTGGCCAATGCCGCAAAGCGTACCTGATTCAATGGAACCATTAACTTAACTTGAAAGAAACGACATCATGAACACCACCAAAATCCTGGCTTCCACCATCATTGCCATGGCATCGGCCATGGCCGGCAACGCTTTTGCGCAAGCCCCTGACCATGTGTATCCCCCCGTCAACACCATGTCCAGCAGCGTGACGCGGGCAGAAGTCCAGTCCGAACTGGCGCAGGCGCAGAAAAACGGCGTGGCATTGCGCGATACCACTGACCATGGCTATGCAGGCAGCATGGCCGCCATGAATGGCAACACAAGCAAAACGCGTGCTGAAGTGCATGCCGAACTGCACAGCTACATGATGAATGGCGGCGGCATTCCTTACGATCACAGCTAAAGCAAGCATTGACTGACAACACCCGGAACACCGGGCGGTCAGATCAAAAAAAGCGACCAAGGCGGCAATTCGGGCCGCCTGTCCGCATTTCTCCGTGGCCTGCGCTTGCACCTGGCACATTGACCCCATGTTGCTCCCGGCCAGGTCATCTGAACCGGGCTTTGCCATGCCTTGGATGGCGGCAAAAAAAGCGAGCAGCAACCCCATTTTTAGTGCGCAGCGGCTGCGCCATTTCATCACTGGTCCAGCCTTTGCGCGGCGTATAAGGCGTTTTCAATGGCTGCACCTTCAGCGGTGTTGTCAAAGACGCACCAGACGGAAACCCCGGGTGCTGCCGCCTGCTGCAGCCTGGCGACGAGGGCATCAAGCCTGGCACGGTCATAGGCCGAGTAGTACATGCGAGGCGAGCCATGCAGGCGAACATACACCAGGCCGGCAAAGCCACCCGGCAGGTGACCGGCTTCATGCACCACCGGATCTGCCAGCACGCGGCTTGTTTGCCAAGCCTTCAGCAACGGGTCGGCCGATGTCGCAAACCAGCTGACATGTCGTGGTTCAAACGCCACCAAACCGCTGTGGCGCTTGCGCAGAACCTCCAAAAAATCCTCTGTCAATACGGCATCGAAGGCCAGGCTGGGCGGCAGTTGCACCAGCAGGGAGCCAAGTTTTTCACCCAGGCCACCGACCTGCGCCAGAAAGTCGTCGAGCAGCCCGGCGCAACCGGCCAGGCGCTGCTGATGCGTGATGGTTTTGGGCAGCTTGACCGAAAAGCGGAAGTTATCGGGCACGCTGGCTGCCCAGCGGGCATAGGTGGCGGTCTGGTGCGGCCGGTAAAACGACGAGTTGATTTCGACCGCGTTAAACCGGTCGGCATAGCGCTGTAAATGCGTGCCAGCGGCAGGAAACGCTGCCCACAGTGCACGCGGCAGGCTCCAGCCGGCGCAGCCGATGTTGATGCCGCCGCCATGGGGCGAAAGTCGGGTTGGCCCGGACGCTGATTCGTCATAAAAGAGGTTGGTTTGCATGAACCCCCCGGTTTTTATAAAAAAAGCGATTCGCGCTTATCCTGCGTACATAAGCAGCTATCTTTTTTGATGAATAAAAGGTGCGTCAGCTGTTCAGGCGCTGAAGATTGGCAAGGCTTGCGCCATCTGCTGAAAGGAAACAGGCTTGATGAGTACCTGGTCAAACCCGGCCTCCAAAAGAGGCTGCAGGGCTTCTTCCATGCAATGTGCGGTATAGCCCACCACACGGATATCTCCTTGCGGAAATTGCGCCCGGACATGACATGCCAGTTGATCGCCCGACAAGCCGGGCATGCGAATGTCGATCAGCAAGGCGTGCGGTTGCGCCTGTTTCAGACGGCGGATGACGTCATGGCCGTTGCTGAATTCCTCGACTTCCCAGCCCAGCCGCTCCAGGTAGGCGTGCGCCAGAATGCGGTTCACCTCCTCATCGTCAACGACCCAAACCACGGGGTGAAGCTGCGTCATGCTGGTTTTCTTTCTGCGGGAACGCTGTAAGGAATGAAGATGTCAACCGTAGTGCCATATGCCACATTGGAAGTCAGGGTGATTTTGCCGTGCAGGAGATGCAGCAATTCCCTGCACAGTGCCAGACCCAGTCCGAAGCCTTTGAGGCAGGAACTGAAGGCTTGCGCATCAACAGTATTAAAGCGTTCAAACACCTGCGAAGTCTTGTCGGACGCAACGCCGATGCCGGTGTCGATGACGGAAATCAGCAAACCTTCGTTCCCTGCGGGTTTGACCATTATTAAAATTGAGCCAGTGGGTGTGAACTTGATGGCGTTGTGGATCACGTTGTTCATGACTTGAACCAGTTTGGCACGGTCAGACTGCACCGTATTCTGCACAAGGTCATTTATCGAAAGCGACAACTCGACGTTTTTTTCGTCAGCATTCACCTTGTGAATCGTTATCAGCATTTCCATCAGCTCGGGTATTTGGACAGGCTCCAGCGTCAGCCCCATCTTGCCCGACTCGATCTTTGTCAGGTCCAGAATGGTGTTGACCAGTGCATTCAGATGGGTGCCGCTTTTGTGGATCAGACCCGCGTACTGAATGATCCGGGGTTCGGGGGAGGTGTCGCGGATCAACTCCGAAAAGCCGAGTATCGAGTTCAGCGGCGTGCGCAACTCGTGCGACAACGAAGCCAGGAAGTTTGACTTGATCTGGTTGCCCTCCAGTGCCCGCAGGCGGTTTTCTTCAAGCAGGTCAAGATAGCGTTTTTGCTTTTTGGCCAGCCGGGCAATGGTGGTGGCCACCACGGTCAACACCACGGCCAGCGCCAGCGCCAGGCTACGGATCAGATTCCAGCGGCTGTTGAAATTTTGCAACTGTTCGTGCAGTCCCGTACCCACCGTCACCAACAGCGGATAGCCCTCCACGCGGTGAAATCCAATCCGGCGGTAAATTCCGTCGCCAAGATCCGGTTCGTCATAAATACCGGCAGGCAGGGTGCTGACTTGCTTCCAATTGGGTGATGCCTGGGCATCCTGACCGGCGCTGAATCCCTGGTTGGTCAGTCGGAAGCGAACGATTCCGTCCAAACCAATGATGGACAGCCTGCCCTGATGGGTCAGCGCCTTCAAGTCAGTGAAAAAATTTTTCAGCAGTTCCGGGTCAATGCTGGCCACGATCACGCCCATAAATTTTCCGTCAGGGTCCAGCATGGGCCGCACCAACTGCAGCGACAACTTATTGGATACCCGGCCGAGCACTGGCTCGCTGATGAACAGGCGGTCTTCGGAATTGTTCTTGAAGACCTGGAAGTGCACCTGGTCTGCGATGCTGACCGGCATGCCGGGCATGCCCAGTGAGGTATCCACTACCTGACCTTCGACATTGGCCACGGTAACTTGCAGCACCATGCCATTGAGCTCTTGCAGCTGGCTGTTCATGGCGGCCTGTGCCGGCAGGCGCAAGCCCTGCAGATGCTGCTTGCGCAACACTGTGAGCTGCCGGTCAACGATAGCCAGATTAAACATGACAAACTTGGCGTAACCTTTGGCGTTCAGGGACACGTTCGCGTCCAGCGCATTATTGACACCTCGCTGGTCAGCCCGGTGCACCAGCAGCGCAGCGCTGCCCAGCACCGCGATGCTCAGGCTGCAGGCAATCCAGGCCAGGCGCGCAATGCCCATGGCATGGACCAGACGCCACCACGCTGCAATATTCCAGGTTCCACCAACGGCATTGACACGGAGTTCACTGGGCAAAAAAGACATGTGTGGCGTTTTGGCGTGGGAGTCAATGTTGGAAGAATATAAGCAAAAAATACGGAAGACGGTACTGAGTTTGGCTTTTTAGAATTCGACCTGGCCTGTCTGGCAGGTCTCGAGCGCTGACGTCAGCGCTTGCAGCATGGCTACCCGCGACAGTGGCTTGGTCAGACTGTTCGTCATGCCTGCGCTCAGGCAGCGGTTCATGTCTTCGCTGAAAGCGTGGCCGCTGATGCCGATGATTGGAAGGGCCGCCAGGTAACGCTGGCGTGCAGGCGAATCCTGCGGCTGGGGCTGGCGAATGCGTCGGGTAGCCGTCAGTCCGTCCATTACCGGCATGGAAACGTCCATGAGCACGGCGTCAAAATAGCTTTCCTTTGACAACTCATCAAGCGCTTCCTGGCCGTTGGCGCGGCATACCGTCACCGCCTCTGCCTGGTGCAGCCACGCTTGCAGCAGTATCTGGTTGGTCAGATCGTCTTCAACCACCAAAATGCGCAAGCCAGCCAGCCGCTCCAGCCCGGCGGGAGGGGCGGTTTCCATGGCCGTCACCAATGAATGGCTAAGCTGCAGATCGACCCAGAATTCAAAGGTCGAACCCTTGCCGGGCTGGCTCCTCACTGAAAGTTCGCCGCCCATCAGCTCAACCAGTTCCTTGCTGATGTACAAGCCCAGGCCCGAGCCGCCATGGTGCCGGCTCACCGATGCGCTGCCTTGATGAAACGAGTCAAAAAGCTGCGCTTGCTGTTCAGGCTGAATACCCATGCCGGTGTCGGTGACTGATATCGTCAGGCGCCACAGGTCTTGTTGTGCAAGCAGTATTCGGGAATAAACAGCAACCTTCACACTGCCTTGAGGCGTGAACTTGAGCGCGTTGCTCACCAGGTTGTTAACCACCTGCGACAAGCGATGCGGATCCCCGATATAGCATGTGTGCGGTAGTGCGTGTTCAAGTTGCAGCGCAACGCCTTTGTCCCCGGCCAGCGGGCTGAAGGCATGAACCGCGGCACTGAGGATTTCAACCAAATCAAAAGGCACCTGTTCGGTTTCAACCAGTCCTGCCTCGATTTTTGAAAAATCCAGCACATCCTTGATCAATGCACGCAAGTTACGCGAGCTTTTTTTCAGGCTGGACACGTAGGTGCGCTGCTGTGAATCGAGCGATGACGAGGCGAGCAAGTCGATCATGCCCAGCACGCCGTTCAATGGCGTCCGGATTTCATGGCTCATGCTGGAGAGGAAACGGCTTTTGTTTTCACTGGCCTGCTTGAACTCATGTGTCTGCTCCTTGGCCAGGCGCAGTTCCAGATCTTCAATCAAGGCAAAGCGCAACGACAGGCAAATGTGCATTTGCCCCTGCCAGGCGAAATGCGCGACAGACAGCCTGGTTTTTTTGAGCTGCAGGTTGCTGTTGAGAATCCATATGTCCATGTCTTGCACCACCTGATCTTGCGCGGGGACTGCGCCCTTTACGTGCAAAAGTAGCTTCAGTTTTTGCTGATCTGTGGGCGTGAACAACTGGGAAACAGGGCTGCCGAGCAGATGGCTGGAGCGCCATCCGAGCAGCCGGGTGACGGGTTTGCTGACATAAACAATGACGCCTTCGGCATTGACCACCAAGGTCACGCACGGCAACAGATCGAGTGCTTGCCCGGCCAGCCCGTCCAGACCGGCAGAGGGCAGGGCAGGGGTGTCAGAGTACTTTGCTAAAAATGTCTTGAGTAAACGTTTCATAGCATGGCTTGAGAGCCTGGTTCCTGGGACGCTTGACCTGGAATTCGACGTTTTATCAGTCTGATAATCACAATGTTCGTTTATTTATCTGTTGATCATTGTCAATTTATCGATTTTGGTAAAGTATGGATCAATTTGTGATTTTTTTTGAATGTTGGCGAGTTATTCATCGGTGCGCCCGAAGCCTTTTGCATACACCTGCCAGTGCCTGCGGCAACACACGCGTAGTTCACTCGATTGTAAGAATGTTGTAAATAGTGAAAGAAGATTTTTTTGGTATTGGCGCGGCATCCAGGATTCTTGGGCTGTCCAGGAGGTCTCTGCAAAAGCTGGTCGATTCGGGAAGGATTCCGGCTGTCAAAACCACAGGCGGGCACCGCCGGATAACGCGTGATGCAGTCAATGCCGTGAGTCACAAAACCGGGCCAAATGCATTGCTGCGCAGGGTTGAGTCGCCTGCCGCTGGGGCGGGTGTGCTGGCCGCTCAACGGCCAGAAGCGTTGACTGTTCTCCTGGTCGAAGATGGTGCCGCCACGGGAGCGCTCATCGCCCACAGGCTTGGAGAATGTTACCCGTGCGTCAATTTTTTGCTGGCGACCGATGGCCTGGAAGCCGTGCTGATGCTGGAGCGCAACCGTCCCCAAATCCTGATCACCGATCTGAACATGGAGCCGTTTGACGGCTTCATGCTGCTGCAGCTGGTCAGCGGTCGGCCCGAATACCAGTCAGTTGCGCTGGTGGTCACTTCCTGCATGAGCGAGCAGGAAATTGACCGGCGCGGCGGACTCCCGCCCAACATGCTGTTTTTCCCCAAGCCGCTTGATTTGCAACGGCTGCGGGGCTTTGTCGATGCGCATGTCCAGCGGTGTTACGTCAACGCACGGCAGGTCCTGGTGCGGAACAAGGCATGAGCCGCTCCTGTCCCGCTCTGGTCTTTGCTTGCAGGGCAAGCTCATGAGCGCCGAAATCGATTTGCGGAAGTTTGAGCAAACTTCCGGCAACCTGAAATGGCTGCCCATGGTGGCCGCCGCATTTTTGCGGCAGTTGCCCCAATGGCGTGTGGATTTTGCTGCCGCCCTGGCGACGAGAAACCTCACCTACCAAGGTGATCTGCTGCACAAAATCAAGGGATCCTGTTACGCCGTGGCGGCCTACCCCACCATCGAGGTGATTCGTCAGGCTGAAGCGGCGCATGCGCTCGGCAAGCCGCTGAGGCCGTCCCGGCTGCTTCGCCATCTGGAATCGGTCGAGGCCGAACTGCACGCCATCGTCGCCAGCGCGCCGGCCAAGTGAGCGGCGCAGTCTGACTGGCGGCTGTGCAGAATCGGCCTTAGCGGCTGGTTCGCGCCAGATATTGCTTGCGCCAGAACACCGACACGACCACCACGACCAGCAAGACCATCAGGCCGAACGTCCACCAAAACCCGGCCGAGCTGTGGATGGCGGGCAAAAACTCGAAGTTCATGCCAAAAAACCCGGTGATCAGGTTCAGCGGCAAGAACACCGCCGTCAACGCGGTCAGCGTGCGCATGATGTCGTTGGTGCGGTTGCTCTGCGCCGAAAAATGCATCTGCACTGCTGTTTCGGCGCTTTGTTCCATGCGCCGCACATGGTGAACCACGCGCTCGATGTGCTCCAGAACGTCGCGCGAGCGCACCTTGAGCAGCTCGCGCTCGCGCATGCCCGCCGGCGTGTCGGCATCGGGCCAGGTTTCAATCGAATCGATCCAGTCCTGCACGGCGGCGCGCTGGTCTTCGCAAATCTCGTCAAGCAAATGCAACGCCAGCCGCGCATCGAGCACCGAACTCCAGTTGGTGAAGCGGCTGCCGGGCTTGAGCAGTTCGGACTGCCAGTGGTCCATCTGGCGCGTCAGTTCGCGGCGCAGCGCCAGGTAGCCATCGACCATCTGGTTGACGATGCGCAGCATCAGGTCAGCCGGGCTGGCCGGCAGTTTCACACCGTTGGCGCGCGCCTCGCTGGACGTCGCATTGAGCAGCTTGAGCGCATACGCTTCGCGCACCGAGCAGCCCGCCGGGTGCACTGTCAGCAGCACCCGGTCGAACACCGCAAAGCCCACAGGACTGGTGTCGATGCGCTTGAGCACCGGCGGGCCGCTGCGCTTGCTCGGTTGGTGCAGTGGCTCGCCGGGCTGCGCCAGGTCAGTTTCGGTCTGGCCTGCCGCCAGCCGGCGAAACACCAGCATGTCGTACTGCGAGGTGTAATCGTAGTGCGACGGCAACTGGTTGTTCAGCAGGTCGGACACATGCAAGTCCACCAGTTGCGTGCCGCACAAGGTTTGCAACGTGGCCTGGATGGGCGCCAGCATCACCTCGAACTCGCGCCGGGCGCAGGCAATCCAGACAAAGCCCTGCACCGGCAGTTCGGTCGGCAGGGCGTCGCTTTCGGTCACGCCGTGCTGGCCGGAGAGGATGGTGAACACGCGCATGAAGGCTCAAGTCTCTGGGTTAAGCATCAAATTGGCTGTTTGCGCATGGTGGACGGTTGCAGACAGCTACAATTTTTGTAGCAAATGGCGTTGAAACCGGTGCTGATGCTTCAGCCCCGGCGCAGCTTGCGGGCCGCATCCAGCGCAAAGTAGGTCAGCACGCCATCGGCGCCGGCGCGCTTGAAGGCCAGCAGACTTTCCATCATCACCGCGTCGTGGTCAAGCCAGCCGTTCAGCGCGGCGGCTTTCAGCATGGCGTATTCGCCACTGACCTGGTAGGCGAAAGTCGGCACCTGGAATTCGTCTTTCACGCGGCGCACCACGTCCAGGTAGGGCATGCCGGGCTTGACCATCACCATGTCGGCGCCCTCGGCAATGTCCATCGCCACTTCGCGCAGCGCTTCGTCCGAGTTGCCCGGGTCCATCTGGTAGACCTTCTTGTCGGCCTTGCCCAGGTTGCCGCTTGAGCCGACCGCATCGCGGAACGGGCCGTAAAACGCACTGGCGTACTTGGCGCTGTAGGCCATGATGCGGGTGTGGATCAGGTCCTGGCTTTCCAGCGCGGCGCGAATGGCGCCGATGCGGCCGTCCATCATGTCGCTGGGCGCGACAATGTCCACGCCGGCTTCGGCCTGCGTCAGCGCCTGCTGGACCAGCACTTCCAGCGTCTCGTCGTTCAGGATGTAGCCGTTGGCGTCCGGCAGGCCGTCTTGGCCATGGGTGGTGAACGGGTCAAGCGCCACGTCGGTCATGATGCCGAGTTCCGGGAAACGCCGCTTGAGTTCGCGCACCACATGCGGCACCAAGCCTTCGGGGTTGGTGGCTTCGTCGCCGTTTTCGGATTTGAGCGACGCGTCGATCACCGGGAACAGCGCCATCACCGGAATGCCCAGCTTGACGCATTCCTCGGCCACCGGCAGCAGCAGGTCCAGGCTGACACGCTCGACGCCCGGCATCGAACCCACCGGCTCGCGCCGCTGCTGGCCGGCCAGCACGAACACCGGGTAAATCAGGTCATGCACCGTCAGCGCGTTTTCACGCACCAGGTTGCGCGTGAAATTGTCACGGCGCAAGCGACGGGGGCGACCCATCGGGAAAGAAGCGAAGTTGGAGGCGTGAAAGGTCATGGGCAAATTGTGCCAAAGCTTTGCATCCGGCACGAATGCCTTGTGCAGTGTCCTTTTTGGACAGAAATGTGCCAGTCTTTACACGCACTTACGGCTGTTGAGCTCAATGTGCCATGGCGATACCGGGGTGCGGGTACTAGAATAAAAGTGTGCGGTTACCAGTGTTTGGCGATTGCATCCCGCTTTTCCTCCCTGAGCGGGGCCTTTGCGTGTGACAGCAAAGAGGCGTTTCAATCCCGGCGGGCCATCAGGTCGCCGGGATTTTTTTTTGACCATTTTCAGAACTGCTGGCGTATTGCCTGAACAGGCGCAGGCCAACACAGCAGCAAGCGCGTGGGTGAAATCGCACGGACTAAACTACGCCGATGCTCTGGGTCAAATCCTTTCACATCGTTTTCATCGCCAGCTGGTTCGCCGGCCTTTTTTACCTGCCGCGGATTTTCGTCAACCTAGCCATGGTGCCGCCGCAAAGCATTGCCGAGCGTGACCGGCTGCTGCTGATGGCCCACAAGCTGATGCGCTTCACTACGATCCTGGCGGTGCCGGCCATCGTTTTGGGGCTGTGGTTGTGGCTTGGCTACGGCATCGGGCGCGGCAGCGGCTGGATGCATGCCAAGCTGGTCGTGGTAGTGCTTGCAATTGGCTACCACCATGCCTGCGGCCGCATGCTGGCGAAGTTCGTCGCCAACCGCAACACCCGCAGCCATGTCTGGATGCGCTGGTTCAATGAAGTGCCCGTGCTGCTGCTGGTCGCCGCCGTCATCCTGGTGGTCGTCAAGCCGTTTTAAAAGAAAAGCAGCACGAAAAGGCAATGCCAGACGACCCGACCCCGCCGCACCCGGATTTCCCAGCAGACGCCGGCAGGCCGGCTCTGCCGGATGCCCTGCGTCGCCCCCTGCAAGGGGGAAAGGAACTACACGAAGCGAAGCGAAGTGAGGACGATGGGGGTGTGGCTAGCCTTCTGGCGCTGGCGCTGGTCTGCCTGGTCATTTACGCCAGCCTGTATCCGTTTTCGGACTGGCGCAACCAGGGTATTTCGCCGCTGCGCTTCCTGGCCTCGCCTCTGCCAAAGTACTGGACCGGCTTTGATGTCGGCATCAATCTGGCGGGTTACGCGCCGCTCGGGTTCTTGCTGACCGTGTCGGCGCTGCGCAGCCGGCGCATAACCTGGGCGGTCAGTGTTGCGGTGCTGGGCGCCGGCCTGTTGTCACTGGCAATGGAAACGCTGCAAAGCTATTTGCCGTCGCGCATTCCCTCTAATGTTGATTTGGCGCTGAACACACTGGGCGCCTGGCTGGGGGCCTGTTTCGCGCTGGTGCTGGAGCGTTCCGGACTGATCGACCGCTGGAGCCGACTGCGGGCGCGCTGGTTTTCAGCCGATGCGCGCAGTGTGCTGGTGCTGCTCTTGCTCTGGCCGCTGGCCTTGCTGTTTCCGGCGTCGATACCGATGGGGCTGGGGCAGGTCTTTGAACGGCTGGAATCGACGCTCGCCGATGTGCTGGCCGACACGCCCTTTCTTGAATGGATGCCAATGCGCGAGGTCGAACTTCAACCCCTCGTGCCGCTGGCCGAACTGGTCTGCGTGGCACTGGGCGCGCTGATTCCCTGCCTGCTGGGTTACTGCGTGATCCGTGCGCTGTGGCAGCGCGCCGTGTTTGCCGTTTTTGCCCTGGGCGTCGGCCTGGGGGCATCGGCGCTGTCGGCCGCTCTCAGCTACGGACCCCAACATGCCTGGGCTTGGCTGGATGTGCCGGTCCAGGCCGGCATCGGCCTGGCCGTGTTGATGGCCGTGCTGCTGCTGGCCGCGCCGCGCCGCGCCGCGGCCGCGCTGGCGCTGCTGGCGCTGGCGACCCACCTGAGCCTGCTCAACCAGGCGCCGACCAACCCTTACTTTGCCCAGACACTGCAAATCTGGGAGCAGGGCCGTTTCATCCAGTTTTACGGCCTGGTGCAGTGGCTGGGCTGGCTCTGGCCGTATGCTGCGCTGGCCTGCATGCTGGCGCGGCTTTCCAGCCCTGAGCCGAAGGCGCTCGCCGCTGAAAAGTAAAATTGACGCATGACTCATTCCACTGCCCCGAACCCTTCGCCAGATGGCGTCCAGCCCGTCCCTGCGACCTCTTACTATGAACGGCACATCTTCTTTTGCCTGAATCAGCGTGGCAAGGGAGAAGAGTGCTGTGCCGACCAAGGCGCCGAGAAGGCTTTTGACCGTTGCAAGAAGCTGGTCAAAGCCGCCGGGTTGTCCGGGCCGGGCCAGGTGCGCGTGAACAAGGCCGGTTGCCTGGACCGCTGCGCCGGCGGGCCGGTGGCGGTGGTCTACCCGGAAGGCGTCTGGTACAGCTACTTGGACGCCAGCGACATCGACGAGATTGTCGAGTCACACCTGAAGAACGGCCAAGTGGTCGAACGCCTGCTGACGCCGCCTCATCTGGGGCGTTAGGATTTTTCACCAGCTGAATCGCTGGAATGGGCATGATTTAAGCCATTTGCGCAATACTGAATTGCACTAGCTGCTATTATTTAAATAGCATTTGGCTGCCACAAAGAGAAAGAGAGAAAACGATTTCCATGAACTCCCAAACCCAGAAGACCAGTATTGCCGGCCCGGCCGGCGTGCTGGAGCTTGCCCTGGATCTGCCGGCAGGCACATCGCGCGGCATTGCCGTCATTGCCCATCCGCATCCGCTGTTTGGCGGCACGCTGGACAACAAGGTGGTGCAAACGCTGGCGCGGGCCTTCGTGCAGTCGGGCTGGACGGCGGTGCGTTTCAACTTTCGCGGTGTCGGCGGCAGCGCCGGCAGCCACGATGAAGGCCGGGGCGAACTGGAAGACCTGCTGGCGGTGGTGCAGCATGCGGCGCCCGCTGGCGAAGAACAGGCCGCATTGGCACTGGCCGGTTTCTCGTTTGGGGCTTTTGTCACCACGCACGCCTTTGCCCGGCTGCAGGCGCAGCGCCCGATTGAAAAGCTGGTGCTGGTGGGCACCAGCGTCAGCCGCGCGCCTGCCGCGCCCATCGACACCGCAGCGCACAGCCGCACACTGGTGGTGCATGGCGAACAGGACGACACTGTGCTGCTGCCCGATGTGATGGACTGGGCGCGTCCGCAGTCATTGCCTGTTACGGTTGTCCCCGGGGTGGGGCATTTCTTTCATGGACAATTGCCGTTGTTGAAAACCCTGGTGATCCGCCATCTGGCATCACCTGTGCATTGAATCTTTTGGAGCAGATGCGGTCCATCGCCTCTCGCTTGCGTTTTCTCGCTTTTTCCTTACTTGTTTTTCTTACCGGTTTTTTTGACATGCAATGCTTCTTCAAGGCCCCTGTCGGCCTGCGCTCTCTTGCCTCCACGCTGATCCTGTTTGTCTCGGTGGCGCTTCCGGCAGCGCATGCCCAGACACCGCAAGTGCCTGAAATCGCCGCCCGCTCCTATTTGCTGCTTGACGTAACGGCCAACCAGATCCTTGCCGCCAAGGACATTGATTCACCGGTCGAGCCGGCATCGCTGACCAAGTTGATGACCGAATACCTGGTGTTCGATGCACTCAAGTCAAAGAAAATCACGCTGACCCAGACCTTTGGCGTGAGCGAGAAGGCCTGGAAAATGCCCGGTTCTCGCATGTTCATCGATCCCAAGATGCAGGTGCCGGTCGAGGACCTGATAAAGGGCATGATCGTGCAGTCGGGCAACGACGCCACCATGGCGCTGGCAGAAGGCGTGGGCGGAACCGTCGAGCATTTCGTCGAACTGATGAACCAGCAGGCCAAGGCGCTGGGCATGAAATCGACCAGCTACAAGAATCCTGAAGGTCTGACCGAGACCGGCCACACCACCACGGCGCGCGACCTGAGCATTTTGTCCACGCGCCTGATGAGCGACTTCCCCGATTACATCGGTTACTCGGCGATCAAGAAATACCGCTACCCCGGAACGCCAGCGAGCAATGACACCAACCGCAACACGCTGCTGTTCCGCGACCCCACGGTTGACGGCCTGAAAACCGGTCATACCAATGCCGCCGGCTACTGCATGATTGCCACGGCCAAGCGCGAATTTCCAAACCTCGGCGCCGGCGGCAAGCCCGGCGAACGGCGTCTGGTGGCAATCGTGCTGGGCGCTTCGAGCGACAGCGCCCGCGCCAATGAAACGCAAAAGCTGTTGAACTGGGGCTACACCGCGTTTGAAGCGGTCAAGTTGTTCGATGCCGGCCAGGCTGTGGTCTCGCCTGCGGTCTGGAAGGGCAAGGACGCCGTGGTCAAGCTGGGCCGCCCGGAGGCCATCGTGGTGGCCGTGACGGCTGGCAGCGCGTCCAGACTCAAGACCCAGGTCGCCCGGCCCGAGCCGCTGGTGGCGCCTTTCAAGAAGGGCCAGCAGATCGGCAGCCTGAAGATCATGAATGGCGACGACCCCGTGCCGATGGCTGAAGTGCCGCTGGTGGCGCTGGACGCCGTGGAAGAGGCCGGCATCATGGGCCGCGCCTGGGACTCGATCCGGCTCTGGATCAAGTAGAAAAACAAGCGGGATGTGTGCTGGCTGGCACATGTCCCTTGAGACTTTTGGCCAGCTGGCTTATACTCGAAGGCTTTTCCGCTTTTGGTGCGGAGAAGTTTTCCGTATTTTTATATCGTTTTCCAGACGTTTAGGGACGTTTCAATGCCAACCATCAATCAGTTAGTCCGTCAGGGGCGCGAGGTCGAAAAGATCAAGTCAAAAAGCCCCGCGATGGAAAATTCTCCACAGCGCCGTGGCGTTTGCACCCGCGTGTACACCACCACGCCTAAAAAGCCAAACTCCGCTTTGCGTAAAGTCGCCAAAGTGCGCCTGACCAACGGATTTGAAATCATTTCCTACATCGGCGGCGAAGGCCACAACCTGCAGGAACACAGCGTCGTGCTGGTTCGCGGCGGTCGTGTCAAGGACTTGCCTGGTGTGCGCTACCACATCGTTCGTGGCTCGCTCGACTTGCAAGGCGTGAAAGACCGCAAGCAGTCGCGTTCCAAGTACGGCGCCAAGCGTCCAAAGGCTAAATAAGCCAACTGGTTCGAGCCTGACGGTTCGCGCCCGAAGAAACTGTCAAGGTTTTTTCAAAAAACAGGTGCTTGACTCACCCTGGCCGGTGTTTTGAGCGAAGTGACCCAAGTGCAAATTGTTTGTGCCGGTCGAGTAAGTGAGGGTTTGCTAACTCTCGCGGTGTTGCCGAAAGCAGCGCCAACTGAAGCAAAGAGGTGAAAAAATGCCACGTCGTCGCGAAGTCCCTAAACGTGAAATTCTTCCTGATCCAAAATTTGGCGATGTCGATCTTGCCAAATTCATGAACGTCATCATGCAAGGCGGCAAGAAAGCCGTCGCAGAGCGCATCATTTATGGCGCTCTGGAGCAAATCGAGAAAAAGAACCCCGGCAAAGATCCGCTGGAGGCTTTCCACATGGCCATCGGCAACATCAAGCCCATGGTTGAAGTGAAGTCCCGTCGCGTCGGTGGTGCAAACTACCAGGTGCCGGTTGAAGTGCGTCCTGTCCGTCGCATGGCTTTGGCCATGCGCTGGCTGAAAGAAGCCGCCAAGAAGCGTGGCGAAAAATCAATGTCATTGCGCCTGGCCAATGAATTGATGGAAGCCACTGAAGGCCGTGGCGGTGCCATGAAAAAGCGTGACGAAGTTCACCGCATGGCCGAAGCCAACAAGGCGTTCAGCCACTTCCGCTTCTAATTGAATCGATTGCAGTGTTGACTGCGTGTTGATTTGACGGGTTGCTGATCGGATCATCAAGGAACCAAAATCCTTGATTCCTGACGGTTCAACCCCAACTTCTGCCGGCTCGGTGCCAAAAGCGCCCGGCCGGCAGACGCGTAGAAAAACAAGAGAACTATCTTGTCAACGAGTCTTTGTTCGCAACACCGAACTGAAAGTTATTTATGTCCCGCGCTACCCCCATTAAAAACTACCGCAACATTGGTATTTCCGCGCACATTGATGCCGGCAAGACCACCACCACCGAGCGAATTCTTTTTTACACCGGCGTAAGCCACAAGATTGGTGAAGTGCATGATGGCGCGGCCACCATGGACTGGATGGAGCAGGAGCAAGAGCGTGGCATCACGATCACTTCGGCTGCAACCACCTGTTTCTGGAAAGGCATGGACGCTTCTTTTCCAGAGCACCGCATCAACATCATCGATACCCCGGGTCACGTTGACTTCACGATTGAAGTCGAGCGCTCGATGCGCGTGCTCGACGGCGCCTGCATGGTTTATTGCGCTGTCGGCGGTGTTCAGCCGCAGTCCGAAACCGTCTGGCGCCAAGCCAACAAGTACAAGGTGCCACGCCTGGCCTTCGTCAACAAGATGGACCGCACCGGCGCGAACTTCTTCAAGGTTGTCGAAGGCATGAAGCTGCGCCTGAAAGCCAACCCCGTACCCATGGTGATCCCTATCGGCGCTGAAGAAAACTTCACCGGCGTTGTGGACCTGATCATGATGAAAGCCATCATCTGGGATGAAGCTTCGCAGGGCATGAAGTTTGAATACAAAGAAATTCCAGCCGAGCTGCTGGAATTGGCCAAGGAATGGCGCGAAAAGATGGTTGAGGCTGCTGCCGAAGCCAACGAAGAACTCATGAACAAATACCTCGAAGAAGGTGATTTGTCCGAGGCAGAGATCAAGTTCGGCATCCGCACGCGCACTATTGCCAGCGAAATCCAGCCGATGTACTGCGGTTCTGCCTTCAAGAACAAGGGCGTGCAGCGCATGCTGGACGCCGTGATTGACTTCATGCCTTCACCCATCGACATCCCGCCTGTCAAAGGTACCGATGACGATGAAGCGCCTGTCACCCGCAAAGCTGACGACTCCGAGAAGTTCTCGGCGCTGGCTTTCAAACTGATGACCGACCCGTTCGTCGGCCAGTTGACATTTGTCCGTGTCTACTCTGGTGTGCTTAAAAAGGGCGATACCGTTTACAACCCGATCAAAGGCAAGAAAGAGCGTATTGGCCGAATCGTGCAAATGCACGCCAACGAGCGTCAGGAAGTCAGTGAAATCGTTGCCGGCGACATTGCCGCCTGCGTGGGTCTGAAAGACGTGACGACTGGCGAAACGCTGTGCGATCCTGATGCCATCATCATGCTTGAACGCATGGTCTTCCCTGAGCCGGTGATTGCACAGGCCGTCGAACCAAAAACCAAGGCCGATCAGGAAAAAATGGGTATTGCCCTGCAGCGCCTGGCCGCAGAAGATCCATCGTTCCGCGTCAAGACTGACGAAGAATCGGGCCAGACCATCATCGCCGGCATGGGCGAGCTGCACCTGGAGATCATTGTTGACCGCATGAAGCGCGAATTCGGCGTGGAAGCCAACGTTGGCAAGCCGCAAGTGGCCTACCGCGAAACCATCCGCAAGACCATCGAAGATGCCGAAGGCAAGTTCGTGCGCCAGTCGGGCGGCAAGGGTCAGTACGGCCACGTCGTGCTGAAGATCGAGCCGAACGAACCCGGCAAGGGCATCGAGTTCATCGACGCCATCAAGGGTGGTGTGGTGCCGCGCGAGTACATTCCTGCCGTTGAAAAGGGCATCAACGAAGCTGTGACTTCAGGCGTGCTGGCTGGTTACCCGGTGGTTGACGTCAAGGTGACGTTGCACTTCGGCTCTTACCATGACGTGGACTCGAACGAACTTGCGTTCAAGATGGCCGCAATCTTTGGCTTCAAGGAAGGCTGCCGCAAGGCCAGCCCGGTCATTCTCGAGCCGATGATGGCAGTTGAAGTCGAAACGCCTGAAGACTACGCCGGCAACGTGATGGGCGATCTGGCCTCACGCCGCGGCATGGTGCAGGGCATGGAAGACATGCTGGGTGGCGGCAAGGTCATCAAGGCTGAAGTGCCTTTGTCCGAAATGTTCGGCTACTCGACCACGCTGCGTTCTGCGACGCAAGGCCGTGCGACCTACTCGATGGAATTCAAGCACTACTCCGAAGCGCCGCGCAATGTGTCCGAAGCCATCATGGCTGCGAGAGCTAAGTAAAAAAATTGCGGGACAGACCGAAGGACGCGCAAAACGCCCCTTCGCTCTGTTCCCAACTGGCTAGTCCCCGAATTAAATCCCCTGTCTGCGATTACGCGCCTTTCACTGCCCGTGGTGAAAAATAATGCAGCGTAGTGCAAACGTTAAACCTTACACGGGCATGTTCTTTACTGGAGTTGAAAATGGGAAAAGAGAAATTTTCGCGGACCAAGCCGCACGTGAACGTTGGCACGATTGGCCACGTTGACCATGGCAAGACCACGCTGACGGCGGCGATTGCGACCGTGCTGGCGGCCAAGTTCGGCGGCGAAGCCAAGGCCTACGATCAAATCGATGCGGCACCTGAAGAAAAAGCGCGCGGCATCACGATCAACACCGCCCACGTCGAGTACGAAACGGCTGCGCGCCATTACGCCCACGTCGACTGCCCAGGCCACGCTGACTATGTGAAGAACATGATCACCGGTGCTGCGCAGATGGACGGCGCTATTTTGGTGTGCTCGGCCGCTGACGGCCCGATGCCCCAGACGCGCGAGCACATCTTGCTGGCCCGCCAGGTGGGCGTGCCTTACATCATCGTGTTCCTGAACAAGTGCGACATGGTTGACGACGCCGAGTTGTTGGAACTCGTCGAAATGGAAGTGCGCGAGCTGCTCGACAAGTACGATTTCCCGGGTGACGACACCCCCATCATTCACGGCTCTGCCAAGCTCGCCCTCGAAGGCGACAAGGGCCCGCTGGGTGAGGAAGCCATCATGAAGCTGGCCGACGCCCTCGACAACTACATTCCACTGCCAGAGCGCGCGATTGACGGCGCCTTTCTGATGCCCGTGGAAGACGTGTTCTCGATTTCCGGTCGCGGTACCGTGGTGACCGGCCGTATCGAGCGCGGCATTGTCAAGGTCGGCGAAGAAATCGAGATCGTCGGTATTGCCGATACGCAAAAGACCATCTGCACCGGCGTGGAAATGTTCCGCAAACTGCTTGACCAGGGCCAGGCGGGCGACAATGTCGGCATCTTGCTGCGCGGCACCAAGCGTGAAGACGTGCAGCGCGGCCAAGTGCTGTGCAAGCCCGGCACGATCAAGCCACACACGCACTTCACTGGCGAGATCTATGTCTTGTCCAAGGACGAGGGTGGCCGCCACACGCCTTTCTTCAACAACTACCGCCCGCAGTTTTACTTCCGCACGACGGACGTGACGGGTGCGATCGAGTTGCCAGAAGGCAAGGAAATGGTCATGCCAGGCGACAACGTGTCGATCACCGTGAAGCTGATCAACCCGATTGCCATGGAAGAAGGCCTGCGCTTCGCCATCCGCGAAGGTGGCCGTACCGTGGGCGCTGGCGTTGTTGCCAAGATCCTCGCGTAATTCCAAAGAATCAACTCAAGGAATTACCATGGCCACCAAGCAAAAAATCCGTATCCGTCTCAAAGCGTTTGACTACAAACTGATTGACCAGTCAGCCGCCGAGATTGTTGACACTGCCAAGCGCACTGGCGCGATTGTCAAGGGCCCTGTGCCATTGCCAACACGCATGAAGCGTTTTGACATCTTGCGTTCGCCGCACGTCAACAAGACGAGTCGTGACCAGTTGGAAATCCGCACGCACCAGCGCCTGATGGACATTGTTGACCCAACGGACAAGACCGTTGATGCGTTGATGAAGCTCGATCTGCCTGCAGGCGTGGACGTCGAAATCAAGCTGCAGTAATTGGAGTAGGACGCGGATCCGGCTATGGCTGGGTGAAAACCCAACACCGGTGCCGTATCTATTTCTCCTGTCTAGCGCGGATTTGCCATTTTTGGCAGTCTGCGCTATACTTTTAGGCTGTCCTGAATTTGGCATTGGAAACTGAGCATGCCAGGGGTAGTTTTATTAACAGTCTTTCACATCAAAACGTCTGCGGCCAATTGAAGTCGCAGCGGTGGAAGTTACGAAAGAAAATCATGAGTCTGAGCAACTCCCTCGGGTTGCTGGGCCGCAAGGTGGGCATGATGCGTCTGTTCACTGATGATGGGGACACAGTTCCTGTCACAGTGGTAGATGTGTCTAACAACCGCGTGACCCAGGTTAAAACCGAAGCAAATGACGGCTACGATGCCCTGCAAGTGGCATTTGGCTCGCGCAAAGTATCGCGCGTGACCAAGCCGGCTGCCGGCCACCTTGCAAAAGCAGGTGTTGAAGCTGGTGAAATCCTGAAAGAATTCCGCGTGACGGCTGATGTCGCAGGCAAATACGCTGCTGGCACGGTTGTGCCCGCAGCCGATATTTTCGCTGTGGGACAGCTGGTGGATGTGCAGGGCACGTCTATCGGTAAAGGCTTTGCCGGCACCATCAAGCGTCACAACATGAAGTCGCAGCGCGCGTCGCACGGTAACAGCCGTTCGCACAATGTGCCCGGCTCCATCGGCATGGCGCAGGATCCCGGTCGTGTGTTTCCTGGTAAACGCATGACGGGTCACATGGGTGACTGCACCATCACCACGCAAAACCTCGACATCGTACGCATTGACGAAGCCCGTCAACTGCTGATGATCCGCGGCGCCGTGCCTGGTTCCAAAGGCGGTTTTGTGACGGTTCGCGCCGCCATCAAGGCCAAACCAACCGCTGCCAAAGGAGCGAACTGATGCAGGTCGAACTCCTGAATGACCAGGGTCTGTCATCGTCCAAAGTGGACGTGTCCGATACCGTATTTGGTCGCGAATACAACGAAAGCCTGATTCATCAGGTGATCGTGGCCTTCCAGGCCAATGCCCGTCAGGGTACGCGTGCCCAGAAGGACCGTGAGCAGGTTCGTCACTCGACCAAGAAGCCTTTTAAACAAAAGGGAACGGGTCGCGCACGTGCAGGTATGACGTCTTCGCCATTGTGGCGCGGCGGCGGTCGTATTTTCCCGAACATGCCTGATGAAAACTTCACGCACAAGATCAACAAGAAAATGTATCGCGCCGGAATGGCTTCGATCTTTTCGCAACTGGCGCGCGAAGGCCGCCTGGCTGTGGTTGACTCCTTGACCGTGGATTCACCCAAGACGAAAGTTCTGGCTGACAAATTCAAGGCCATGAATCTCAATTCGGTGCTGGTGATTGCTGATCAGGTTGACGAAAATCTGTACTTGGCATCGCGCAACCTGGTCAACATCCTGGTTGTTGAGCCCCGCTATGCCGACCCGTTGTCACTGGTGCACTACAAAAAAGTGCTCGTGACCAAGGCCGCCATGGACCAACTCAAGGAGATGTTTGCATGAGCGCCGTGAACGCCCAAACCAAATACAACGAAGGCCGCCTGATGCAGGTTTTGGTCGCTCCCATCGTGTCCGAAAAGGCCACGATGATTGCGGAAAAATCCAATTCGGTCACCTTCAAGGTCCTGCAGGACGCTACCAAATATGAAATCAAGGCCGCTGTGGAATTGATGTTCAAGGTGAACGTCAAGGCTGTGGCCGTACTGAACATCAAAGGCAAGACCAAGCGCTTTGGCAAGTCTGTAGGACGCCGGGACAACCTGCGCAAAGCCTACGTGACGCTGCAGGCCGGTCAAGAGCTGAACCTCGGTGGGGAGTCCGCATAATGGCCGTCATTAAGATGAAACCCACCTCGCCGGGTATGCGCGGCATGGTGAAGATTTCCCGGGACCACCTGCACAAGGGTGAGCCTTACGCGCCGTTGCTGGAGCCACAATTCCAGAAATCCGGTCGTAACAACAACGGGCACATTACAGTTCGCCACAAGGGCGGTGGTCACAAGCACCACTACCGCGTGGTTGACTTCAAGCGCAACAAGGATGCCATTCCGGCCAAGGTCGAACGTATCGAGTACGACCCCAACCGCACGGCCCACATTGCGCTGATCTGCTACGCAGACGGCGAGCGCGCCTACATCATCGCCCCTCGCGGCCTTGAAGTCGGTGCCACGATCCTGAGCGGTTCTGAAGCACCGATTCGCGTCGGCAACACGCTGCCGATTCGCAATATCCCCGTGGGCTCCACGATCCACTGCATCGAGATGCAAATCGGCAAGGGTGCGCAAATCGCCCGCTCCGCCGGTACATCCGCGACGCTGCTGGCCCGTGAAAGCACTTATGCCCAGGTGCGCATGCGCTCCGGTGAAGTTCGCAAGATCCACATCGAATGCCGCGCCACCATTGGTGAAGTTGCCAATGAAGAACACAGCCTGCGCCGCCTCGGCAAAGCGGGTGTCAAGCGCTGGATGGGCATTCGCCCAACCGTTCGCGGTGTGGTCATGAACCCGGTCGATCACCCACACGGTGGCGGCGAAGGCAAGACCGGCGAAGGTCGCCATCCTGTCGATCCATGGGGTAACCTGACCAAGGGCTACCGCACCCGCAACAACAAGCGCACGCAAGTGATGATTGTTTCGCGTCGCAAGAAGTAAGGGCAGGAAATGACACGTTCACTCAAAAAAGGTCCATTTGTCGACCACCACTTGGTAGCAAAGGCTGACAAAGCCGTTACCAACAAAGACAAAAAGCCGATCAAGACCTGGTCGCGCCGCTCCATGATCCTGCCCGAGTTCATCGGCCTGACCATCGCCGTGCACAACGGCAAGCAGCACGTCCCTGTCTACATCACCGATCAAATGGTTGGCCACAAGCTGGGCGAGTTCGCACTCACCCGGACTTTCAAAGGTCATCCGGCTGACAAAAAAGTTGTGAGAAAGTAAGGAAAGACCATGGAAACACGTGCAACCCTCCGGGGCGTTCGTCTGTCGGTCGACAAAGGCCGTCTGGTCGCTGACCTGATCCGCGGCAAGAAAGTGGATCAAGCACTCAACATCCTGAGCTTCACGCAGAAAAAAGCTGCTGGAATCATCAAGAAGGTTGTGGAGTCCGCCATCGCCAACGCTGAACACAACGACGGTGCCGATATCGACGAGTTGAGGGTGAAAACCATCTACGTCGAACAAGGCGCCACGCTCAAGCGTTTCTCCGCGCGCGCCAAAGGCCGCGGCAACAGCATCAGCAAGCCTACGTGCCATGTGTACGTGGTCGTTGGAAACTAAGGGCAGACATGGGACAAAAAATCAACCCAACCGGTTTTCGGCTGTCAATCAGCCGCAACTGGTCCAGCCGCTGGTACGCCAACAACCGTGACTTCGCCGGCATGCTGGCCGAAGACATCAAGGTGCGCGAGTACCTGAAGAAAAAGCTGAAGAATGCTGCCGTGTCGCGCGTTCTGATCGAGCGCCCTGCCAAGAATGCCCGCATCACGATTTTCTCGGCACGTCCGGGTGTTGTCATCGGCAAAAAAGGCGAGGACATCGAAGCCCTGAAGAAGGAACTGAGCCGCCAGCTGGGCGTGCCGGTTGCAGTGAACATCGAAGAAGTTCGCAAGCCTGAAATTGATGCCAAGCTGATCGCTGACAGCATCACCCAGCAGCTTGAGAAGCGCATCATGTTCCGCCGTGCCATGAAGCGCGCCATGCAAAACGCAATGCGTCTGGGTGCCCTGGGCATCAAGATCATGTCGTCGGGTCGCCTCAACGGCATCGAAATTGCTCGTTGCGAGTGGTACCGCGAAGGTCGCGTGCCCCTTCATACCCTGCGCGCAGACATCGACTACGGCACCTCGGAAGCACAGACCACCTACGGCATCATCGGTGTCAAGGTCTGGGTTTACAAAGGTGACACACTGGGCCGCAACGACGGCACAGGCGCCAAGATGATCGAAGTGGCTGACGAAGAGCGCAAGCCGCGCGGCCCGCGTCGTGATGCCCGTCCGGGTGACCGTCCGGACCGTGGAGCGCCTCGCAGTGCTCCGCGCGCCCCACGCAGTGCGGTCGGTGGCAACACCGCACCGGCTGACGGCAGCGACAAGCCGGCTGAGGCGTCTGGCGCCGAAGCCCCGAACAACACCGTTAAGCGCGTCCGCAAAGCCGCGCCAGCTGCAGCAGCTGACGGTGCCAAGACCGAGTAATCGGTCTACTAACGGAGAATTTAAATGCTGCAACCCGCTCGCAGAAAATACCGCAAAGAGCAAAAAGGCCGTAACACGGGTGTCGCCACCCGTGGCAACACCGTTGCATTTGGTGACTTCGGTCTCAAGTGCACCGACCGTGGCCGCCTGACTGCTCGCCAACTTGAAGCCGCACGGCGTGCGATTTCCCGTCACGTCAAACGTGGCGGCCGTATCTGGATCCGTGTCTTCCCGGACAAGCCGATTTCCCAAAAGCCTGCTGAAGTGCGTATGGGTAACGGTAAAGGCAATCCAGAATACTACGTGGCTGAAATTCAGCCCGGCAAGATCGTTTTCGAAATTGTCGGTGTGACTGAAGAACTGGCTCGCGAAGCGTTCCGCCTGGCATCTGCCAAGCTGCCGCTGCGCACCACGTTCGTCAGCCGCATGATTGGCCAGTAATCAGGAGAATGAAGAAATGAACACTACTGAACTGCGCCAAAAAGATGTTGACGGCCTGAAAGCTGAAGTCAAAGAGCTGCAAAAAGCCCACTTTGGCCTGCGTATGCAAAAAGCTACGCAGCAACTGACCAATACCGCCACGCTGCGCTCGACGCGCCGTGCCATCGCTCGCGCCAAAACAATTTTGGCCGAAACCAACGCCCGCCAAGGAGCAAAATAATGACGGAAGTTAAAAAATCCCTCAAGCGCACCTTGGTTGGCAAGGTCGTCAGCGACAAGCGCGCCAAGACCGTTACGGTTCTGGTCGAACGTCGCGTGAAGCATGAGCTGTACGGAAAAATCGTGTCCTTGTCCAGCAAGTACCATGCCCATGACGAAAAAGGCGAGTACAAGACAGGCGACGTGATCGAGATCACAGAAAGCCGTCCGATCTCCAAGACCAAGAACTGGGTTGTGACCCGCCTGGTGCAAAAAGCGGCTATCGTTTAAGTCGCAGGACTTGGCGCATGCGCTCTAAAAAAGGCCCACTTTGTGGGCCTTTTTTATTGCTTTTCGCACGTGGCAAGCTGATCATTTCCAGGCAAAAGACCGCCAACAGCCCGGATCTTCGTCCCATGGGAGAAAATCAGTGCCGCAACGTGATTTTTCGTTGAAATTAAAACCTGGAGCATTCATGATTAAAGTAGGTGACACCCTTCCATCAGCCACATTGATGGAGTACGTCGATGTTGAAGGCAACGGTTGCAGTTTGGGCCCCAATCCAGTCGATGTGGTGCAGGACAGTGCTGGCAAGACTATTGCCCTTTTTGCCGTGCCCGGTGCTTTCACGCCGACCTGTTCGGCCAAGCATGTGCCCGGTTATGCAATGAAGTTTGACGAATTCAAGGCCGCTGGCGTTGATGAAATCTGGTGCCTGAGCGTAAACGATGCATTTGTGATGGGCGCATGGGCTCGCGAACAGAAAACCATCGGCAAGGTGCGCATGCTGGCCGATGGCGACGCCGCCTTCGCCAAGGCCACTGGCTTGACGCTGGATCTGAACGTCAAGGGTTTGGGCCTTCGCAGCAACCGTTATTCCATGCTGGTCAAGGATGGCAAGGTCGTGAGCCTGAATGTCGAAGGGCCGGGCAAGTTTGAAGTCAGCGATGCCGAAACGCTGCTGGCTCAAGCCACTGCCTGATCTCCAGCCTGATTTTTCAAGCCGCCGGTCTTCAACCAGGCGGCTTTTTTTATGGCCGATACTTTTGGGATCGCGTAATGCAGACGCTGATTTTCTACTATGATTTTAGTAGCTAGATTTGCATGCTGGTCTTGCGGGAAAGCCATTTTTTACTTGAAATTCCACTATAAATCAACCTTCAGATAGTGGGCGCCTGCCATGGGGTTGTGATAGTAGGGTGGGATGTCTTCAAAGCCCAGATCGGAATACAGTGCCCGGGCGGACTCCATGTCGTTCAGGGTGTCCAGCAGCACGCTTTGATAGCCCGCCATGCGTGCCTTGTCCAGTATCACTTCAGCCAATTGCCGACCCAGGCCAAAGCGGCGAAACGCCTTGCGTACATAAAGCCGTTTCATTTCGGCTGCATTCGGGTAATCGACCGAATCCAGGGCGCGCAAACCGCAACAGCCGGCGATTTCTCCATCCACCAGCGCCAGCAACAAGGCGCCGCGGGGTTCGTTGTATTCACCCGGCAGGTCGGCCAGTTCGGCATCGAAATTCTGAAAACACAAGTCGATGCCCAACTGCGTGGCGTATTCGGTAAAGATCTGCCGCGTGGCGGCCAGCCGCTCGGGAGAGTCGGGCGTGATGAACTGGAGGGTGGGTCGTGGCACGGTGTCGCTTGGAGGGAAATCGGCCACCAGTTTAGCGCCTTGCCAAGGATGGGCTTTTTAAAAGGCGACGGAGTCCAGTGTGGAAATCCAGTAACTCAGTCCTGCGCACAGCATAAAGAGCAGCAGCGCAGCGGTTCTAGACGCCAAATCATCACGCGACGCAGGCGCCGGCCGCACCAGTTCCTTGTCGCCATGCACCATCGCATGCACCAGATTTTGCTTGCGCAGCAGGTAGAACACGATGGCGACAATATGCAGCACCGCCAGGCCCAGCAGTATCCATTTGCCGATATTCGCGTGGTAGTTGGTCGCCACGCTGACTGTGGCGTTGGAAACGAAGGCCGTCAGCGGACCGGCGAAGGCAATCTCGTCGTCGCTGACCAGGCCGCTGCTCACCTGAAGCACGAGGATTGCCAGTAATGCAAAGACCGACAGGGCACCGACCGGGCTGTGGCCTACGCTGTGTTCTGGCCTGCCCTTGCCTTTGAGGTAATTGATGAGGCTTTGCGGCGCATAGATGAAGGCGCCAAAGCGTGACCAGCGACCGCCGACCAGACCCCAGACGATGCGGAACAGCAGCAGTGCCAGCACCGTATAGCCGAAGCGAAAGTGCCAGACCATGGCGCTTGCGCCAACTGTGCCGCTGATGGCCAGACCGCTGACACCGATGACCAGTCCCCAGTGAAAAAGCCGTGTGGGCAAATCCCAAACGCGTACTTTGGTCAATGTTGTGTTGTTGTGCATCCGTACCCCGGTTTGTTTTTTATAGCGACAACAGATTTGTTCGAATGTTGGGGTGCTGGTGATTTACCGCAGCCGACAAATTTCGGCGAAATTTATCACCACTGGCTAAACTTCAGCAGTCCGACAATAAGCGTAACAGCGTTGTCGTTCTGACCCATCTTGAAAAGTCACAAGGAATCTTATGAAATTTTTTGCTTGCCTTGCCACTGCAGCCACTTTGCTGACCGTGGTTGTTCCGGCTTCGGCCCAGTTCGCCAAGCCTGAAGATGCGGTCAAATACCGCCAGAGCGCGTTGTCTGTCATGGGCACGCATTTTGGTCGTCTGGGCGCCATGGCCAACGGCAAGGTGCCGTTCGATGCCAAGGTCGCGGCGGACAATGCCCAACTGGTGGCGGTGATGGCCCGACTGCCATGGGCCGGTTTTGGTCCCGGTACCGACAAGGACCCCCGCAGCAAGGCCATGTCGGAAGTCTGGACCGAGCAGGCCAAGTTCCAGGCCGCTAGCGAGAAGCTGGTGGCTGAAGCCGACAAAATGGCTGCCGCGACCAAGACCGGCAACCTGGATGCACTGAAGACCTCGTTTGGCGCAACGGCCGACAGTTGCAAGTCATGCCACGACACTTTCCGGAATAAGTGATAGAGCCCCACAGTCGTTCGCTTGGCTTAACTCATTGCCCCCGAGGGGCCGCTGCACCTGCGGTCTGGCGAAGCCAGTCCCGCGGCCCCTGCTGGGTGAAGATCGCTGGGCTGTGCGTGTGGCAGGCTTGGTAAAAAAGGCCGGACCCTTGCGGGAGCCTGCCTTTTTCATGGGCGCTTGAAGTAAAGCGGTTCAGGTTTCGGCCAGCAGCTTTTCAATCAGCTGGTGAAGGGCTGCAAAGTCAGGCTCGCCGACGAACTGCTTGACGATCTGGCCTCGCTTGTTGACCAGGAAAGTCGTCGGGGTCAGTTGCACATCGCCCCAGGCCTTGGCATTGGCGCCGGTGTTGTCGATGGCGACCTTGAACGGCAACTGACGGGTTTCGGCGTAATTGACAACATAGGCGGGCGGGTCGTAACTCATGGCGACGGCCAGTGTGTCGTAGCCCTGTGCCCGGTATTTGTTGTATGTGGAAATAATCTTCGGCATTTCGGCCACGCAGGTCACACAACTGGTGGCCCAGAAGTTCACCAGTGTCACCTGGCCCTTCAGGTCGGCCGTCGTTTGCCGGCTGCCGTCGAGCAGCACGAAGGTTGATTCGGGCGCGGCCTGGGCGCCGCTGCAGCCGCTCAGGAAAGCCGCGCCCCCAATGGCCAGTGCGCCCGCCAGCACCATGCGGCATACTGGCAGGGGAGAAATTCTTTTCATCGGAGACCTCTTCATGCAACGTCGAAATTTTAACCAGGCCGGTGCCGGTGCGCTGGGCTTGATGCTATGGGCCGCTTATGGCCACGCCCATGCTTTGTCGCTGGGCGACCTGACCAACGCCGAAGCCAGCAGCGGCTTGAAAACAGCGCTTGAAAAAGGCGCCTTGATGGCTGTTTCGCTGCTCGGCAAGACGGATGGATTCCTCGGCAACCCAAAAGTTCGCATTCCTTTGCCGAGTTACCTAGAAGATGCGTCAAAACTGCTGAAAAACTTTGGACAGGGCCGGCGGATTGACGAACTGGTCATGGCCATCAACCGGGCCGCTGAATCCGCCGTGCCAATGGGCAAGGACTTGCTGGTGGGCGCCGTGCGTTCTATGAATGTCAACGATGCCAAGAACATCCTGACCGGTGGGGACACCTCGGTCACGAGTTTCTTTGCCGAAAAGACGCGTACACCGTTGGGTGTGAAATTCCTGCCGGTCGTCAACCGGGCGACCGAAAAAGTCGGTCTGGCGCAGAAGTACAACGACTTTGCCGGCAAGGCGGCCGGCTTCGGCCTGGTGAAAAAGGAAGACGCCAACATCCAGCAGTACGTCACCGGCCGGACGCTTGACGGCCTGTACCTTGTGATTGGCGAGGAGGAAAGAAAAATCCGCCAGGACCCGGTCGGTTCCGGCAGTGCTATTTTGCAGAAGGTGTTTGGCGCATTGAAATAACTTTTTCGGCAAGATAGGTATCAAATTTACAGTTGGCGCTGGCTATTAAAGGATTCATTGCTATCAATTTTTATTTGACAACGGAATTTCCACAGGCCTGGCCTTTGAGCTCATGCAAGGCGGAAAACCGCCTATGCTTGACTGCCGCGTCCGATCAGGCGCTTGCCATCCGGCCTGCTGGCCTTTGGATTTTTTGTACAGGAAAACAATGAAAATCGAGACCATCGCCGTTCATGGCGGCTACACGCCCGACCCGACCACCAAGGCCGTCGCGGTGCCCATCTATCAGACCGTGGCCTACGCCTTCGACGACACACAGCACGGTGCGGACCTGTTCGACCTGAAGGTGCCGGGCAACATCTACAGCCGCATCATGAACCCGACCAATGCGGTGCTGGAAGCGCGCATGACGGCGCTTGAAGGCGGCATCGGCGCACTGGTGGTGGCTTCGGGCATGGCGGCCATTACCGCTGCCATCCAGACCATTGCCGAAGCGGGCGACAACATTGTCGCGTCGTCGGCGCTCTACGGTGGCACCTACAACCTGTTTGCCCATACTTTTCCGCAACAAGGCATCGAGGTGCGTTTTGCGGACCCGCGCGATCCGGCCTCGTTTGCGCCGCTGATCGATGCGCGCACCAAGGCCGTATTTTGTGAGTCCATTGGCAATCCGCTGGGCAACGTGACGGACATTGCGGCGCTGGCCGAGGTGGCGCATGCCGCCGGTGTGCCACTGATGGTGGACAGCACCGTTTCAAGTCCCTATCTGTGCCGCCCGTTCGAGCATGGGGCCGACATCGTGGTGCATGCGATGACCAAGTACCTGGGCGGCCACGGCACCACGCTGGGCGGCGTAATCGTTGACAGCGGCAAATTTCCCTGGGCCGAGCACAAAGAGCGTTTCAATCGCCTGAATGAGCCCGACGTGAGCTACCACGGCGTGGTGTACACCGAGGCGCTGGGCGCCGCCGCCTACATTGGCCGCGCGCGTGTCGTGCCGCTGCGCAATATGGGCGCCGCACTGAGCCCGATGGCGGCCTTCCAGATTTTGCAGGGTATCGAGACATTGGCGCTGCGCATGGACCGTATCTGCGACAACGCCCTGGCCGTTGCCTATTTCCTGAAAAACCATCCGAAGGTGGCCTGGGTCAACTACGCCGGCCTGCCGGAGCACCGCGACCATGCACTGGCGCTGAAGTACATGGCGGGCAAGGCCTCGGGCATCATCAGCTTTGGCGTCAAGTCGGCGGCTGACGCGATGGCGGCAGGTTCGCGTTTTCAGGACGCGCTGCAACTGTTCACCCGCCTGGTCAATATCGGCGATGCCAAATCGCTGGCCTGCCATCCAGCCTCGACCACGCACCGCCAGCTCAACGCGGCTGAGTTGGCCAAAGCCGGCGTCAGCGTGGACATGGTGCGTCTGTCGGTCGGTATCGAGCACATCGACGACCTGCTGGCTGATCTGGAGCAGGCGCTGGCCGCAGTCTGATGTCTGGCCCGAACTGTTGGCTCGGCACGGTTGGGCGCTGACACGACCAGACGCATCTGCTGGCAACACCATTGCCTTCGTTGACTGCGTGCAGACTGACAGGTTCGCTGATGCCTTGCCCTCTGGCAGGTACATTGCCGCAGCGCAAGGCGAGGAAACTCAGTTTTGCGCACCCTGGCGCATGGGATGTTTCCTACTTTTCAAAGGCTCCAAAGCCGACGGCGGGGCCGATTGACCGGATTGCACACTTGAGTTTCCTTTTTCCATCGACCTCAGGAAGCCCATGTCCAACAATCCAGACAATACCCAAGATGCGGACAACCGCAACCAGCGCAAAGCCTCCAGCCGTCGTGGCTTTGCCTCCATGGACCCGGAGCGGCAGCGCCAGATTGCCAGCAGAGGCGGCAAGGCAGCCCATGCCAGCGGCAATGCACACCAGTTCAATGCCACAGAAGCACGCGAAGCCGGTCGCAAGGGCGGGCTGGCCGGCCGGCGAACACCGGACTCCCTGCAGAAGCCCTGAATTGCAGTTCATGGGTGGCGTGGCATCCGTCACCTTGTGCGGGTGCTTTGCACGAGGGATAAAAAACTGTCTCTGCCCTGCGCGACAGTGCGGCTTGAAAGATACTGTAAGACGTTGTTTACAAACAACGAAATTTGCCTTTTGACAAAGTGATTCGTTGATCCGCCGCAAGCTGCAGTAGCACGGCAAGATGCGCTGGCAAACCATTGCGCCATGTCAAATGCTGGGGTTTACCGGGCGAGCCCAATATGGCTTGGGAATGTTCCCCATCCTTTGTCAGCTGCCCATCATGAAAAAACAACTCGTTGCCGCCGCCATTTTTTCCACCCTGATCTCGGGTGCTTGCTTTGCACAACAAACCTCAGAAGGCCCGTGGATGGTGCGCGCCCGCGCGGTACGTCTGGACAGTGCCAACGGTGACAGCACGGGCCTTGGCCTTTCCATGAACAACAAATGGATTCCCGAGGTGGACCTCAGCTACTTCTTCAGCCCCAACGTGGCGCTGGAGTTGATCCTGACTGTTCCTCAAAAGCAGACCCTGACGTCCAGCGTCCTCAATACCAAGGTGGGCACTTTCAAGCACCTGCCGCCCACGCTGCTGGCTCAGTTCCACTTTCCCATGAATGGTTTCAAGCCTTATGTGGGCGCCGGCATCAACTACACGCGATTCAATTCGGTAGACCTGCTCACGGGTGTCGGCATGGACGACCACAGCTGGGGCGGTGCCTTGCAGGTCGGCGTGGACATTCCGTTGGCAAAAAGCGTGTACCTTAATCTGGACCTGAAAAAAGTCATGATCCGCACCGATGTGATGCTGGCAGGCGCCAAGATTGGCAAATTCAAGGCCGATCCGTTGCTGTTTGGCGTGGGCCTGGGTTGGCGCTTCTAGGTTCTGCAGCCCGGAACAGCCTTGAAAAAGCCCTGTCGCGTGTTGGTGCGGCAGGGCTTTTGGGTGTCAGGTCACAGGCGTTGCAGGGCTGTGCTGCTGTGGAAAGACGGACGGCAAGAAAAGGCTTCGCTTGACTGGCAATTGCTCTGTTCAATAAGCTTGTCGTTTTTGCTATCGAATTAAAAGCTGTCTGAATATAAACAGCATGCGCAAGAAGCCTTTTTGATCCAATAAATTCGTTTGCTGGCCAGGATGATTCAGATACAACCCGTTGTTTGCGGCTTGCGCAGGGTTCAGGCGTCACCAGCATGCTATTTTTTAGATAGCTGCCAGTGTGCGTCCTGATTGCGCAATAAGCTTTTTGGATACTGATCAGAACACTCCCAAAAAAGTTTTTCCTGTCCGCCTGTCTGCCCGGCCGGAACTGGAGCGACGAATAACTGCTCCAGGCCGCGGGTTCAGAATTTCCAGAGCAGTGACGCCTTGATGCCATGGTCGCTCACCTGGCTTGAGGCCTGGCCGACGTAGGAAACGCCCATCGTCAGGTTGCGGCTCACCGCAAAGTCGATGCCACCTTCGAGCACCAGTGCGTTCCTGGCGATCGGAACACCAGCCACGCTAAAGCCGGGCTGGCCCGCCAATGCCAGGGCAGAGGTCGGGGTCACATCGCCAAAAGCGTGGCGCCAGCCGACCAGTCCGCGAAGGCGGGTCTGGTTGTTCGGCATGCCGGCGTTGGTGGTGCCGCGCAAGCCAAGCGTGCTGTAGGTGGCGTGCGTGCTGCTATTGCTGCCGCTGAGCCCGGCAACGCCGCCGCTTTCGGTGAAGCCATCGGTGCTCAGCTTGACATGCGCCAGGCCGGCAAAGGGTTCCAGCGAACCGTTCGCCATCGGCATCTTCCAGCCGAGTTCACCAAAAGCCTGGGTTGTGTTGATGTCGTATTTCGCAGTCGTCTGGCCGCTGAACCCCGGGAACGCAATGTCCCGGCGGGTATCGGCCTTGCCAGCACTGTATGTCGCGCCCGCGCGCAGTCCGAGTTGACCCCATTGCTTGCCGCCATAGACACCGACATGGTAGGTGTCGGTTTTTGCCAACGAAGGGAGGTCGTCTGGTGTCACGCGGCTTTTGCTGTAACCGCCGAGCACGCCCACACGCCAGTCGTCGCCCACGCGGGTGTCTGCGCCCAGGAAGATGCCGCGCGTGGTCCGCTCAAGCGACGACGCATTGCCGTCTGCATCGGTGCTGCCCCACGAGTCAACGGCCTGTACCCACACGCCGCTGCCAGAGGCTGCGGGCGCGTCGGTGGCTGTGGCGGCAGGCGTGTCGAACGACTCGCGCAGGCGGCCCAGGCTGGCGTTGCGCACAAAGCGGCTGTCTTCAAAAGCTGCCGACTTCAGCGAAGCATGCACCTCGCCAGACAGGCTGTCGAAGGCGGTTCGTGCATTGGCTGCGTTTAACTGGACGATAGCGCTGTACAGCGGACCGGTGTCGAGTGCAGACAGGGCGCCCGCAGCCGCGCGCTGGTTGGGCGTTTGCGCAATGTTCTGCAAGCTCACCTGGTTGCGCTGCAGGCGCAGGGTCACGTTCTGGGGGCTGTAGGTCAGGGAGGGATTCAAAAAGGCCATGTCAGTGGTCGCGCCGGCAAACTGCCCTGACACGCCGCCGTTAGCGGTGAGGATGGAATAAGTGGTGGTCGGCTGAAAGTTGCCGCTGGCCAGCACCGACACGTTGCCGCCTTGCAGCGCAGCCACTCCACTGACGCGGAGCTGGTCACTGCGGCCATCGGAAGCGGCGTTCAGCTGGTAAACCGAGCCTTGCGCCAGCGTCAGGTTGCCGGCCACGTTGAGTGTGCCAATGCTGTTGCCGCCCGGCGCGACAGTCGCACCGGACTGCACCGCCGTGTTGCCGACCGAGCCGGTTCCCGCCAGACGCGCGCCGTTGCCCACAGTCACCGCGCCGCCTAGCGAGCCATTGACCGCCAGCATTCCGGCGGTCACCTGTGTGCTGCCCGCAAAGGCCGCGCTGTTGCCGCCCAGCGTCAGAGCGCCCGCGCCCGTCTTGGTGATGCGGCCTGCGCCGGAGAGGACATTGTTCAGTGACCCGTCGCCTGCCTGGTCAATCACCAGCGCTGCATTGTTGACAATCGCGCCGCTGCCCAGGCTGGCAGCACCGCCCGCCAATGTTCCGTTCAGCACGGAAGTGCCGCCTGAATAGGTGTTCACCCCCGAAAGCGTCGTGGTTCCGGTGCCGCGTTGTTCGACACTGCCAGTGCCCGAAATCGCGCCGTCAAAGGCTGCAGCGTCGGAGCGGTTAAACGCGAGTGTTCCGCTGTTGGCCACGTTGCCGGTGATGGTGCCGGTCGTGCCGCCATTGCCCAGCGCCAGCGTGCCCGCAGTGATGGTCGTGCCGCCGGTGTAGGTGTTGGCGCCCGTCAGCGTTGTCGTGCCGGTGCCACGTTGTTGCACGTTACCTGCCCCCGAAATCGCGCCGTCAAAGGCTGCAGCGTCGGAGCGGTTAAACGCGAGTGTTCCGCTGTTGGCCACGTTGCCGGCGATGGTGCCGGTCGTGCCGCCATTGCCCAGCGCCAGCGTGCCCGCAGTGATGGTCGTGCCGCCGGTGTAGGTGTTGGCGCCCGTCAGCGTTGTCGTGCCGGTGCCACGTTTTTGCACGTTGCCTGCTCCCGAAATCGCGCCGTCAAAGGCTGCAGCGTCGGAGCGGTTGAATGCCAGTGTTCCGCTGTTGGCCACGTCGCCGGTGATGGTGCCGGTCGTGCCGCCATTGCCCAGCGCCAGCGTGCCAGCAGTGATGGTCGTGCCGCCGGTGTAGGTGTTGGCGCCCGTCAGCGTTGTTGTGCCGGTGCCACGTTGTTGCACGTTACCTGCCCCCGAAATCGCGCCGTCAAAGGCTGCAGCGTCAGAGCGGTTAAACGCGAGTGTTCCGCTGTTGGCCACGTTGCCTACGATAGAGCCAATCGTGCCGCCATTTCCCAACTCCAGCGTGCCCGCAGTGATGGTCGTGCCGCCGGTGTAGGTGTTGTCGGCTGTAAAAATTGCCGTGCCTTGTCCCGCCTTCGTAAGTTTTCCAGGTCCCGACATCACGCCATTCGACGTGTACTTTGTGCCGGTATCGGTCTCCAGAGTGCTGCCTTGACCCAGGACCATGGCGCGGTTGGTGATGATGTCAGCCGTGCTGCGCAGCGTGCCTCCGTTCAGGGTTAGCACGCCAGCTGCGTCGCCAAGGTTTGCGTCTGACGAGATGGCCAGCGTGCCGGAAAAAATCTGCCAGGGCGTCAGCGCCGTGGTGCTGCCCGTCAGCGTCCAGGTGTTGCTGCCGAGTTTCTGGAAGCCGGCAAAGTTGCGGTATTGCGCGGTCGGCCCGATCAGCGCGGTGTTGAAGCTGGCGTCGGTGCTTCCTGACAGGCCCAACGTGTCGCTGTTGGAGAGGCTGCCAACGACGTTGCCTTCTATAACGGACGTGGAAACCAAACCGAGAAAGCTGTTGCCGCCGGTAAAACGAATGGCATCGGCACGGCTCAAGCCGTCGCCCGACAAGCCGCCGCGCACGGTGCCTGAGCTCTCGAACGAAGTCGCGACAGTGGCTGACACCCCTACACCGCCCGCTGATGAGGTTGGACCACCAAGACCTCCGCGTCCGCCCTCAATAATTCCGTCATTGATGAAAAGCCTGGTGGGTGCTGTTATCAACACACCATTACCGCCAGCGCCGCCCAGGCCAGGTGTCAGGCCAATGCCGACGTTACCGCCGTTACCGCCCTGGCCACCCTGGATGCTTCCGGTGTTGTACACCCCCACGTTGTTGACGGCGTTGCTCAAGCCGGCACCGCCGCTGCCGCCGTCGCCGCCAAGCGCAAGACTCGAACCACCATTGCCGCCGACGCCGCCTGTGAGCACGCCCGAATGGGTGCCGTCGCTGATGGTTTGCACGGCGTCAGCGCCTGCAGTGCCATTCGTGCCGGTTAAGACGCCGGGCGAGCCATTGGTGCCCGGGGCGCCCGTGATGGATCCGGAAGTGTTCTGCGCCCAGGCACTGGTGCCTGCCAATGTCGCCAGTGCGATCAGGCAGGCGCTGGCCAGCCGGCTCCTGCGTGGCGAGCAGGATTCGCCGCTCGTGGCCGAGGCCGCCTTGTGGCTGCCTTTGGCAACTTCGGAAACGGCTTGGCAAGCGCCGGTGGCGTGGTTTAAAACAAGGCTGTAAATTTGATTCATGGTGCGGACCTGTCCAGTCGTTGAAGGTAAGTCTTCATTGCGTTGCGCTGTCTCGACGCTTCAAAACCGCTTGGGGAGGCAGTGGAGCGGGTCGAGGTTAAACACGTTTTCTTGTCAATTTTTCATTCCGCTACTTCTAGCGAACGATGCAATTATTGAAACGGTTGGTGACAGTTGCAATGAGCCGGTCGGACTAATGCCTGGCTCGGAATTTATGCCTTACCCTGATGCCGGGACACTGCAGCAGCCCTCGGGTGAATGTGCCCAGGGGTTGGTCAATGTCGGTTTGTTGGCCCCTACAGGCGAAGTTGTAACGCCGGGCACCATCGGCAAAGAAGGAGCGAGTCTGGTGGTTTAAGGTGCAGCGTCTGCTTGGGCGCTGCTGTCGAGCAGGAGTTGAACCAGGGCCGCAGGCTCGCTGATCATCGGGTCATGGCCGGTTGGAATCTCGATATATTGCGTATTCGGCAGCCAGGCACCGTTCCAGAACAGCGGATCCCTGGCCCGCAGCCGGCTCGGCGCAATGGTTGCCAGCGCGGGCTGGGTGCAGCTGACAAAGGAGCGCCGCACGGCGGCGACGCGCTGCATGTCGAACTGCAGTGGCGCCTGGTAGGTGTTGCCGGGGTGGGGCGTCTGCCGGCGCCGGACCCATTCATGGTCGGCATCTTGAAGGCCAAAGACCACCGGGTCGGGCGGCGGAAAGCTGAAATGCGGCGACGCCCGGGCGGCCGCCAGGCGCTGCTGCTGGGTGGCGCTGGACTGCGTGCTGCTCCAGCTTTCGCCAGGCTTGGGCAGCACCGCATCGACATACACCAGGTGCTTCAGGCGCTGGCCCAGACGGTCGGCCACCGCCGTGCCGATCATGCCGGCATAGGAATGCACGGCGAGCACCACGTTGTCCAGTTCTTCGGCCTCGATCAGATTGAGCACGTCGTCGATATGTGTGTCCAGCGTGATGCTGGCGGACAACAGATGGGCGCGTTCGCCCAGGCCGGTCAGCGTGACCGCGTGCACCCGGTGGCCCTGGTATTGCAGCGCCCGGGTGACGCGTTGCCAGCACCAGCCACCGTGCCACGCGCCATGCACCAGAACAAAGTTGGCCATCAGATCACCGCAGCAGCTTTCAGCGTGAGCAGTTGCGCATCGGAGTAATGCAGCACCTCGCGCAACACTTCGTCGGTGTGCTGGCCCAGCAGCGGCGGTGCCAAGCCGCCCTGGCCCGGCCCGCGAACCGGCGTGGCGCTGAGCCTGATCGGGCTGGCCACCAGCGGCAGGTCGTTTTTAAACGGATGCTGCCAGTGCGTGACCATGTTGCGCGCTTCGATTTGCGGGTCGGCAAACACCTCGGCCAGGTTGTTGATGGCGCCGCACGGCACCTTGGCCGCTTCGAGCGCAGCCAGCCAGTCGGCCTTGCCGCGCAGCTTCATGATGCTTTCGAGAATCGGCACCAGCTGGGCACGGTTGTGCACCCGGTCACGGTTCTTGGCAAACAGCGGATTCACGCCAAGTTCGGGAATGCCTGCGACCTTGCAGAACTTCACATACTGCGAATCGTTACCAACGGCCAGAATCAGGTGGTCCTTGCTGCCGTCGGCGGCGGGCGCGACCTCAAACACCTGGTAGGGCACGATGTTCTGGTGCGCATTGCCGACGCGCTGCGGCACTTTCCCGCTGACCAGATAATTGGCGCCCAGATTCGCCAGCATGGCGACCTGCGTGTCGAGCAGCGCCATGTCCACCTGCTGGCCTTCACCCGTTTTTTCGGCATGGCGCAGTGCGGCCAATATGCCGACAGTCGCGTACATGCCGGTCATCAGGTCGGCCACGGCGACACCGACTTTTTGCGGGCCGCCGCCCAGGTCGTCGCGCTCGCCGGTCACGCTCATCAGCCCGCCCATGCCCTGGATGGCGTAGTCATACCCGGCGCGTTCGGCATACGGCCCGTTCTGGCCGAAACCGGTGACCGAGCAATAGACCAGGCGCGGGTTCAGTGTTTTGAGCGAGGCATAGTCAAGCCCGTAGCGCGCCATGTCGCCGACCTTGAAATTCTCGACGAACACGTCGCAGTGCAGCACCAGTTCACGAATCAAGGCCTGGCCGACCGGCTGGGCAATGTCGCAGGTCACCGAGCGCTTGTTGCGGTTGGCACCCAGGTAATAGGCCGCTTCATGGGTTTCCGTGCCGTCGTCGTTCTTCAGGAACGGCGGCCCCCAGGTGCGCGTGTCGTCGCCGCTGCCCGGACGCTCGATCTTGATGACATCGGCCCCCAGGTCGGCCAGCGTCTGGGTACACCACGGGCCCGCGAGGACGCGGGACAAATCGAGAATGCGGATGCCTTGAAGAGAGTTCATGGCCTTATTTTGCCTGCGTATCAGTGCAAATTAGCAAGCTATTTTTTTGATAGCGATAACCCCTTTTTCATCAAGCGGAAACAGCATTTTTTACTATAAATTCATGGTCTGGGCGGCGCCGTGCTCCGGTCCACATAAGGCCGCGCCTGCAGCAGCGCGATGTGCTCGCCTACCGTGGCCCATTCGATGTCCTGGTCCACGCCGCCAAACACCTGCTTGACGCCCGCGCCGACATCGGCCAGGCGCAGCACCAGCGCGTCGTTCAGCACGACGCGGCCCACTGCGACCGGCACCTGCCGGACGCCGCCGGCCGGGTCGAGCTGCAGCGCGGTGTCGTCGGCCGACCGGCTGAGCACCTGGATGGCTTTGGACCAGCTTGAATACATGACCTGCTCGGCCACGCGCTGGCCTTCGACCACCCGGATGCCGATGCCGCGCTTGGCCGAAATGTAGGTGACATGCCAGCCGGCGGGGCTGAACGGGTCGCGCGTGATCATCACGCCGGCGTTGGCCGCGTCGATGGCCGACTGCACAAACACGCCCATCATCACCGCGTCGGCCGCAAAGCGCGCCGCGCTGCGCGCTTCCCAGGCTTCGAAGTTGAACACGGAGGCCCAGACCGTCTTCACCGCGCGCTCCAGCGCCTCGCCGGTCAGCACATTCGGTACGGTGGTGTAGAGCCCGGCGCCGCTGAAACCGGGCAGGTCCTCCGAATTGGACGAGCTGCGCACGAACACGCCCCCGCCACCCAGCTGGGCTTGCCAGCGCGCCTGCCAGTCGGCCGCTGTCGGGCGGTCCAGCGGCCACTGCACGATCTCGCCGCGCAGCCGGGCCAGCGCCTCCTTGCGGATTTTCGGGTCGGTCTTGAAGCCGGGCATTTGCTGCATCTGCGCCAGCCGGTCGGCCAGGCGGTGGGCGCGCATGAAGCGGTCGTACTGCGAAAACGGAATGCAAAAGCCGTCGGGCACAAACGTGCCGGCAATGCCCGCAAGCTGCAATACGCCCAGGTTGGCAGCCTTGGCGCCGCATTGCGCGCTGTGCCGGGGCCGCAGCGCCACCAGCGGCCACAGCCGGGTTTCGCCCAGGTCCGGCTTGGCGACGGACACGACTTTTTGAGGGCTAGCTTGTTTTTGGCGAAGCTGCCATGCAGCAATTTCAGACGCTGTCAAGCGGCGCAGCTGGTAGCCGGATGCCGCCACCTTCAGTTCGACCCATTGCCCCGCCTGCGCTCGCAGCAGGCCGGCCGCATCGCGCAGATAGGCATTCGGAATGCCCCAGCCCTTGGCCAGAAGATTGACATGCGACAACACGGTCGAGGCCCGTTCAGTCACCACGCCGGAAACCGGCGCCAGGCTGAGCGGAACCTGCCGAAGCACGGCAATGTCGTCCGGCCGCAGCGTGTCGGCATCGTCAGCCTTCTCCACGATGCGCAGCCGGCCAATGGCCACGCCCGGGTTCAGCGCCATGAAAGGCTGCTGGCGAATCAGCGCTTCCTGTGTGACGAAAGCCAGGCCCGTCTTCTGGGCCAGGCGCTCGTGCAGCGTCGAGCTGGTCTTGAGCTGCAGCGGCGCGAAAAAGCTGGCCTTGAGCAGCTGGTCGGCCTGGCGCAGCAGCGGCTCGGTCAGCTGGTCGCCTTCCCAGAATTCATAGGTGAAGGACGCCATATCAGGCTGCCAGCTGACCGTGCCGAACAGAAAGCGGCGGTCCGGGCGCAGGTAGTTGCTTTTAATGGCCTGCGCGTCGGCGCGCGGCATCAGGCCGGTCCGGCGGACAAAATGCTCGTGCAGGCCAAAGCGCGGTGTGTTGAGGTAATGCATGCGCGCCGGCACGGGCAGCCGGTCGATGGCAAACATCACATGCGGCAGCGCCAGCGCCGTTCCGGGGTTGTGGACACGCGCCAGCGCGTCGAATTCGGCCTGGCTGCGCAGGGTGGGCAGGGCGTCTGGGGTACGCACCCCCGCCTGGCTGGCAAGCGGCGCCGGCTGGGCCTGCAGGCCCGGCAGCATGCAAAGCCCCGCGAGCAGCAGGAAAAGCGGGGCGTTGAAGGTCATGGCTTGGCGGGCATTGGGAATGCAAGGCAAAAGCGCAGTTTAGGACCAACGCCCCCGGCTTTCAACTGGCCTTGCCATGCGACTGATTGCAAGCGATGTAGTATTTGCTATTTAATAAATAGCAATAAGTGCACGCCAGTCGGGTGGAAAAGGCATTTTTATATGTGAATTCAGCCGGGCGCACTGAGGTCTTGCCCGGCCGGCTGATGCTGCATGCCTTGGTTCAACGCTCGGGCTGGCTGCGCGACACGGCTTGCACCGCAGGAACCTGCCCGACCGCGCCCTGTTAACAGGTTCGCCCCAGGAACAGGCTGGTGCTCGATTTGTTCTGCAAGCCAGTCTTGAAGAGATCGCCACATGACTCTCCAAGACCTCCGCACTGCTTTGTCAAAGCCCCAGGTTTCGAATGAACTGCGCAAGATAGTTCGCGATCTCCAGGTCAGCGGCCTTGGTGGGATGGCCGCTGCAGCCGTTCCAGTCCCTGATCAAGAAGTCAGCATAGCGAATTTTTGTTTCGCCACTGTTGAGCATCTGGTTATAAGCCGCTTGTACATAGCCTTGCTGCTCGCTTCCCGTATGAGTCGCTGCAATGAGCATCGCCGATGGATAACGTGCGCGAATGGTTTTGAAAAGTTCGACATAGGCAGTAACGAAATCTGTCTGATTTGGCGGTCCGTTCCAAAAATCATTGGTTCCTAGATACACGACCACGACCGTTGGCTGCATTGCCGGAACGATGGAAGGCGCGCCCGGGCTGTTTGCTTCGCCAGTCAGGTTTCGAGGATAGTAAAAAGGCATTGACGGATTGCTGGCTGTCGGACCCGCATCGCCGTTGTTGCGATAGATCCCGATGCCTGAAATACTGATATTTGTCGCAGGCGCTTCACCCAGCTGCAGTGCTGTTTGCTGGGCGTACGACCAAAAGGCACTTTCGGTTTCAGTAGAAAATCCGCAAGGCTGCACGCCGATATTGCCGAACCCCGCAGTGAACGAGTCTCCGACAAACTCCAGACGGTATTTGTTGGGGTATTCAGGGGGCTGCATAAGCTGGCCTGTTCCATCCAACGAAAAACCCACGAACTGCGAAGGGCCTGCCTGATGGCCTTCAGACTCTCGCATCAGCAGCACCTTGTGCGTGCCATTGCTCAAACCGGTGGCCAAGGTGTACACATTGGTGCCGGCAGAAACTGAAAACCTCTTGACCGGCTGATCATCGATCACATAGGCATAGTAAACCCGGGCGTCCGATTCATTCAATGTGACCGAGATTGAAGTGCCCGTGAACTGCGCCGACATGGAAGATCCGGACCAGGAGTAACGGGGCGCTGCTGGATTGGTGAAGTCAAATCGACCATGAAATTTAACCGCTGGTGTGGGTACAGGCGTGGGTGCTGGTGTTGGTGTTGGTGTTGGTGTTGGTGTTGGTGTTGGTGTTGGTGTTGGTGTTGGTGTTGGCGCAGGGCTGCATAGATAACGCGACCAGAAGTAAGTGCTGATGGTCGGGTTGTAGCCTGGGTTGTTGAATTTGGCAATATACAGGTTGCCATCCGTATAGGAGACAACATTCCCGGCGACATATTGCCGTCCGGCGACCCACACAGTGCTTGTGCAAACACCAGTAGGCGCAGGCGTAGGCGCAGGCGTAGGCGTAGGCGTAGGCGTAGGCGTAGGCGTAGGCGTAGGCGTAGGCGTAGGCGTAGGCGTAGGCGTAGGCGTAGGCGTAGGCGTAGGCGTAGGCGTAGGCGTAGGCGTAGGCGCGCACGAGTAACGCGACCAGAAGTAGGTGCTGACGGTCGGGTTGTAACCGGGGTTGCTGAACTTGGCGACATACAGGTTGCCATCCGTGTAGGAGACAACGTTTCCGGCGACATATTGCCGTCCCGTCACCCATACAGTGCTTCCACAGACAACGGCAGGTGCCGGTACTGGTGTAGGCGTTGGCGTTGGCGTTGGCGTTGGCGTTGGCGCCGTACACGTTGATTTCAACGCCCAGTAATAAGTGCTAATGGTGGGTCGAATACCGGGTTGTGTGAGTACTTTGGCAATATATAGATTTTCATCTGTATATTTGACAATACTTCCGACTGCGTAAGAGCTAGCCTGCGCCCAATTTGGACTGACTGCACAGGTCTGCGCCATGGCTGAATGGCTGATTCCCATAAGCAGCAGTAAAGCAGCAAACTTGCTTGTCCATCTGGTTTTTAAAAACTTTGCAAGTTTATCTGACGTGGTCATTTTGAAGGTTTATTGTTATTTTACAAATGCAGCTACAAACAACATAAATAAAACAGTGTTAGATGGCATTGTCGGGATTGGGCAATCTGTTTGAGAGAACTGTTGGCACGCGATGCAATGAGCATTAATTAAAGGACAAGAGTCATTGCCTGATCAAGCCGATGCATTGCCTTGGTTTTTATGCCAATCAGCTCAGAACGCGCACTGGCTTAATTAATGAATGAATGAATGAATGAATGAATGAATGAATGAATTTTCATTACATATTTAAAAAAATAGATATTCTTGATACGCAATAAATTTTGATAAAAATGCTTGACCACGCATTTTGATTGGTTATACACAAATTAATTGTTTTAATATGTAAAAAATCTGAAGAGATCCAGGTTGGGCGATTGTCAGTTTGCTATTTTTCGGTCCTTACGGTGGACTTTCCATTCGAACTTCTCAAGGTCATGTTGGAAGGGCTGCGGTAAAACTTTTGAGCTGTTCTATGCGGTTTGTCTGTTTTCGGACACACATCCCTGTGTTGCCATCTGGAGGCCCGCCAGTTCAGTCGCATTCGACAAGGCCTGTGACGGGGCTGGACAGCACTGTCAGGTGGGCTTTTTTTCGGCAATGTCGCAAAACGCATCCCCTGGGCCCTAGCGCTTGCACACTGGCGCGCGGGTGTAGACGAAAAACCGGATGGTTTCCCCCTGGTTTCCGCTGGTGCAAGTAGCATGACCTTTAACCACCTGGGTGCCCGATGGCCCCGCCAGTTCTCAATCCGGCGACCCCGACGTGGCGTTTTCAGTCTGAGTCAGATGTCGTTGAGTCAGCAAAAAATTGCTGCAAAACCCAAGCGGCCGAAAATTGCGTGATATGTGTATTCGACGTTGCATGGGACATTCCTACAAGGCAGATCACATTGCCGTTGAGGTTATTAGCGCCATTTCATCCGCGAATGCCCATCCCCAGATTTTGAAACTTGAGCGTAAAAAAATGCATGCAAATTTCCAGGATGTTGCTCTTGGTCAACCTTTCAATTTGCAAAAGCCGGTAAAAACCGAAAGAGCGTGAAGCTGTGGACGAGTGAGCGCTAGAAACAGCCAGTGACGGCATTGGCTCCGGGCCAACGATCAGGGAACCAAGGGCCCAGTAAAGCGAAGGCCCGTCGGAGCGTCCAGCTCTGACCCTGTTCCGCCTCCAGGCAACTTTCTTTAGTGACTTTCTTTTCTGCCATAAAAAAGTTTCCTCCCGCCGGGCAGGCGCTCAACCCTAAAACCACAGAAAAACCAACCAAAGCCAAAGAAATAAATCTAAAACGCAGAGATCGAATCCGCAGCGTTGCCAGAGCGTCTTTACATTACTGGCAAAAGTCGTTCTGGCATGCAGACCTGTTCGGGGAGGCCCCCTCCCGGCCTTACCTCAGCGGGGGAAGGAGAAAAACCAATGACGGCGAAGGCAGATATTGAGCTAATAGCTATTAATTTTGTAGCAAATGGGTCGGTTAATTCCAGCGCTTGCCAATGTTCGGAACTTGCCCGTCAGGGCATCTGCGCTCTGTTTAGCTTGAAACCACCTGCGTAGCGCAGTGTTTCGGGCTGAGCACCTCGCACTGCCAGCCAAGCACGGCCGGCCGCTTCAGTACTGCTTGTACGGCAGGAACTTGCCCGACAGCACCACATTGACGCGATCACCCTTGGGGTCGGGCTGGCGCACGATGTCCATGCTGAAGTCGATGGCGCTCATGATGCCGTCGCCGAATTCTTCGTGGATCAGCTCCTTGATGGTGGTGCCGTAGACGCTGACGATCTCGTACCAGCGGTAGATCAGCGGGTCGGTCGGCACGGCGGTCGGCAGTGAGCCTTTGTAGGGCACGATCTGAAGCCATTTGCGCTCTTCCTCGGTCAATCCGAAGATGTCTCCAATGGTGGCCGCCTGCGCCGTGTCAAAGGTCATCTGGCCCAGGCAGCCGGCGGTCACCCATTCCTTGCTCAGGCCGACGGCCTTGGCCACGGAGTCCCAGGTGATGCCCTGGCTGACCTTGGCGGTGATGATTTTTTCGGTGATGTCGTTGCGGTTCATGTGCTTCCTTGGGTTGTGGCGAGAGTAAAAAAGAGAAGGATCAGGCGGCCACGGGACGGGGCCAGTGGAATTGGCGCTCGGCTGCCTTGATCGGCACGTCGTTGATGCTGGCCTCGCGCCGGCACATCAGGCCCAGTGCATCGAACTCCCATTGCTCGTTGCCGTGGGAGCGAAACCAGAAACCTGCGTCGTCGTGCCATTCGTATTCAAAGCGTACTGAAATGCGGTTATCGGTGAAGGCCCAAAGTTCCTTCTTGAGCCGGTAGTCCAGTTCCCGCGCCCATTTGCGCTTCAGGAACTCGCGGATCATCGGCCGACCCGAGAAAAAATCGGCCCGGTTGCGCCAGACCGAATCCTGGGTGTAGGCCAGCGCCACCCGGTCGGGGTCGCAGCTGTTCCAGGCGTCCTCGGCCTTTTGCACTTTCTCGCGCGCGGTTTCCAGCGTGAAGGGCGGCAGCGGCGGACGGGGCATGTCAGTGGTATTCATGCGACGGCTTTCAGCACGGGAGGAACCACTGCAGGGACAGCCGCGCGGCCCGGCTCGACCGTGGGCGGGTGCGCGGGTGCCCTGCCATGCGACAGGTCCTTGGAGCGCGTCACCAGAAAATCCACCAGGTGGTTGCGTATCGGGTAGTAGGCCGGGTCGTGGTGCAGCGTGGCGCGCTGGCGGTTGCGCGGCATGGTATTGCGCACGATCTCGGCCACGCGGGCCTGCGGGCCGTTGCTCATCAGCATGATGCGGTCGGCCAGAAGCACCGCCTCGTCCACGTCGTGGGTGATCATGAACACCGACTGCCGGGTTTCACGCACGATGCTCATCAGCGCGTCAAGCGCGCCGAAGGGCTCGTCAAGCAGCAGCATCTTGGGCTCGATCGCAAAGGCCCGGGCAATGCCGACGCGCTGCTTCATGCCGCCCGACAGCGCCGACGGTTTTTTGTCGAGCGCTGCCGTCAGGCCCACCAGCGCGACGTATTTCTCGACCTGCGCATCGACCTGTGCGGCGCGCCAGTCCGGCCATTTGGAGCGCACCGCAAAGGCGATGTTCTTGCGCACTGTGAGCCACGGCATCAAGGCATGGCCCTGGAACACCACGCCGCGCTCCAGGCTGGGGCCGGACACTTCACGTCCGTCCATGAACACATGGCCGGCGCTGGCGGTTTCCAGCCCGGCCAGCACATTCAAAATGGTGGTCTTGCCGCAGCCTGAATGGCCGATGATGCAGACAAATTCGCCGCGCTCGATCTGGACATTGACCTCGTCGAACACCGGCTCGGCATTGCCCGGATAGGACTTGGCCAGCGCCTCGATCTGCACGAAAGGCCTGGGCCCCACCGGGCTGGATACGGCGGAAGGTTTATTCGGCATAGGTCACCCACTTTTGCAGTTGCGCGAACATCAGGTCCAGCAGCATGCCCATCACGCCAATCACCACGATGGCAAAGATCACGTTGGTCAGCGACAGGTTGTTCCATTCGTTCCAGACAAAGTAGCCAATGCCGGTGCCGCCCACCAGCATTTCGGCCGCCACGATCACCAGCCAGGCAATGCCCATGGAAATGCGCATGCCCGTCAAGATGGTCGGCGCTGCGGCCGGCAAGATCACCAGAAAGGCCTTGCGCAGCGGGCTCACTTCCAGCGTGGCGGCCACGTTGAGCCATTCGCGCTTGACGGCCGACACGCCAAAGGCGGTGTTGATCAGCATCGGCCAGATCGAGCAGATGAAGATCACGAAAATGCCCGAGGCCGACGAGTCCTTGATGGTGTAGAGCGCCAGCGGCATCCAGGCCAGCGGCGAGATCGGCTTGAGCACCTGGATGAACGGGTCCAGTGCCCGCCGCAGCAGGGGCGACATGCCGATCACGAAGCCCAGCGGAATCGCTACGATGCAAGCCAGCAAAAAGCCGAGCGCGACGCGCCCCAGCGAATGCCCGAGCTGGATGGCGATGCCCTTTTCGTTCGGGCCGCGGTCATAGAAGGGGTCGCTCAGCTGGGCGACAAATGTCTGGCCCATTTGCAAGGGCGTGGGAAAGCCCGAGCCCTTGCCGCTGCCGGCGTCCTTGCCCATCATTTTCTGGTATTCGATCTGTTCGGCGCTCAAGGCAGGTGCACCGGCCGGGCCTGTGACGGTTGAGGTACGGGTGGCCGCTTGCCAGCCGACCAAAAACACCAGCAGCAGCAGCGCCGACACCAGGCCCGCCCGGAAGCCCATGGTTTTGAACATTTTCATGACCGTGCTCAGGCGGATTTGCTGATGGCAAAGCTCTTGACGTACTGGTCCGCCTTGGCCGCGTCGAATTCCTTGCCCATGATGGTGAACTTGGGGTAGGCGCCGTCGGGCGTCTTCTGGCCGAGTTCCTTCATGTACTTCTTGGCATCGGTGAGCAAAAAGACTTTTTCGGCAATCTGCTTGTAGTTGATGTCGCCCTTGACGTAGCCCCAGCGCTTCATCTGGGTCAGCATCCACACCGCCATCGACTGCCACGGCATCGGGTCGAAGTCGGCCCGGTCCGGCACATTCTTGATGTTGCCCAGACCGTCGGCGAACTTGCCGGTCAGCACCTGGTTGATCACCGCCTCGGGCTGGTTCAGGTACTGCGCGGGCGCAATCACCTTGGCGATCATTTCGCGGTTCTTCGGGTCTCGGGCCATGGCGGCGGCCGTCAGCACCGAGCGGTAGAGCGCAGCAAAGGTGTTGGGATTTTGCTGGATGAACTCGGCGCTGGTGCCAAAGGCGCAGCAGGGGTGGCCGTTCCAGAGGTCTTTGGTCAGCAGATGGATGAAACCGGCTTCCTCGTACACCGCCCGCTGGTTGAACGGATCCGGGCCGAGGAATCCGTCGATGTTGCCAGCGCGCAGGTTGGCGACCATTTCGGCGGGGGGCACGACACGCAGCTGCACATCGGTGTCGGGGTTCAGCCCGGCTTCGGCCAGGTAGTAGCGCAGCAGAAAGTTGTGCATGCTGAACTCGAAGGGAATGGCGAACTTGAAGCCCTTCCAGTTCTTCGGATCGCGGTTGTCCTTGTGCTTCATGGCCAGCGTGATGGCCTGGCCGTTGACGTTCTGGATGGTGGCAACGTTCATTGGTGTGGCGTTTGAACCCAGGCCCATCGAGATGGCCAGCGGCATCGGGCTGAGGAAATGCGTGGCGTCGTATTCCTTGTTGATCATCTTGTCGCGGATCAATGCCCAGCCGGCCGTCTTGGTCACCTCGACATTCAGGCCCTGCTGTTTGTAAAAGCCCAGCGGGTGCGCCATGATCAGCGGCGTGGCGCAGGTGATGGGAATGAAGCCGATCTTCAGGTTGGTCTTTTCCAGCGAGCCGGGTTTCTTGCCGGCCTCCTGCGCCATCGCCTGCATGCTGGCGACCGGCAGCAGGCTGGAAATCGCGGCCATCGCCGTGCCCTTGCCGACGGCGCGCAAAAAGCGCCGGCGAACTGCATCTTGCGGGAAAATCGCCTTGACCAGCGTGGCTTCGATGAAGGCGTTGGAATACGCCTCGAACTCGCTGCTCAGGCTGCGCCGGCGCAACTCCGCCACTGCGCCGTCTGCACTGACCTCCTGATGGTGATCGGCCACGGTGTGGTCCTTGCCGCAGCTGCACTTGAGCATCAGCGGCTGGTCGGCGTCGTAGGGGGAAAAGTAGTCAGACATGGCGCGCACCTTTCAAAAGAAGATGCACTTGGCCTTGCAAGGTGCGGGCCACCCGCAGGCCCTCGGGCGGCCGAGCCCTGATTTGGCGGTGGCTTGCACGACGTCTTGTAGGGCAGTCACTACACCCCTGCCCTCGGGAACGAAGCCGTCAGCCGCCCGAAGGTGCCTGGCGATGTCGCTCGGCGTACAGGGCCAGTTCCACATCGTTCCTGGTGCCGGTCTTTTCAAGGATGCGCAGGCGGTAGGTGCTGACGGTGTTGGACGCCAGCCCCAGTTGCGCACCAATTTCGCCCACGGACCTGCCGGTGCTCAGCAACCGGAACACCTGATGCTCGCGGTGCGACAGCGACTCGGTGCCGCTGGCGCCGCCGGGCCTGTTCGTGCCGCTGCCCATGGCACCGGCCAGTGCTTCGGCGGCCACGGCCGACACATACAGGCCGCCGGCCGCCACCTTGCGCACGGCGGCGATCATGTCGTCGGAATGGGCGCTTTTGTTCAGGTAGCCGGCCGCGCCCAGCTTGATGCAGCGCACTGCGTACTGCTTTTCCGGGTAGGTGCTGAGCATCAGCACCGGCAGCCGGGGCCAGTTTTTTTTCAGCGCCTGCAGCACGTCCAGCCCGTCGCGGCCGGGAAGGGCGATGTCGAGCAGTACGGCGCTAAGTCCCTTGTCGCCGCCCAGCGCCAGGGCGCGCTGCAGGACGTCGGGGCCGGTGTCAGCTTCGGCCACGACATCGATTTCAGGCGCATCGGCCAGCACCTGCTTGAGGCCTTCGCGCACGATGCGATGGTCGTCGCCGATCAGGATGCGGATAGGCGTCATAGATGGTAATTTCTGCTATTTATTCAGTAGCTGGATACGAAGATGGAACGTGCTGCCAAGCCCGATCTGGCTTGAAATTTGAAGGCTGCCTCCCAGGTGGCGCGCCCGCTCGCGCATGCCCATCACGCCGTAAGCATTGGCCGCCTCGAAGGCGTCGGCGTGGGCGCCCTGGCCGTTGTCCTGCACCGTGATGCTGATGTCTTGCGCACGGGCACGGATGGCAATCGCCACCCGGCTGGCCTGTGCATGGCGGCCCACGTTGCTGAGCATTTCCTGAAAGATGCGAAAGATGGCAATGGCCGACGGTTCGGGCAGCGGCACGGCACCGGCCACGTCCATTTCCCAGTCCAGGGCCAGTTCGGCCGACTGCACGAATTCGTGCGCCTGCCAGTCCAGCGCCGCCCACAGGCCCTGGTGGTCCAGGATGCTGGGGCGCAGGTCGGTGATGATGCGGCCGACGTTGTCCACCGCCGATTCGATCAGGCGGCTCATGTTCTGGCATTTGCCGCGCATGCGCTCACGCATCGATTGCGCCTCGCCCGCGCTGCGCCCGGGCTGCTCGCCCAGGCGCTTGTCCAGCCAGCCGACATCCATCTTCAGCGCCACCAGCAGGCTGCCGAGTTCGTCATGCACTTCACGCGCGATGCGGGTGCGCTCCTGCTCGCGCACGCCGTGCGCATAGGCCGAGAGTTCGCGCAGCTGCTGCAGTGCCCCGGACAGCGCCTGGGTGCGCTCGCTCACCCGCTGTTCCAGCACCGCATGCGCTTGGCGCAGGGCGTCCTCGGTCTGGCGGCGGGCCGAAACATCGGTAAAGGTGATCACCGCACCCTGAACCGCACCATTTTCAATCACGGGATAAGACGAGTATTCGACCGCAAGTCCACTGCCGTTCTTGCGCCAGAACAGCTCGCTGTCGATGCGGCAGGGCAGGCCTTCCCTAAACGCCTTGAAGATTGGACATTGTTGCTCGGGATAATGCGCCCCGTCCGCATGCGAGTGGTGCGCCACTGCATGCATGTTCCGGCCCAGCAGTTCGGCCGGCGCATATCCCAGCAGCTCGGCGCCGGCGCGGTTGATGAAGGTGCAGCGCCCGTCCAGATCAATGCCGTAGATGCCTTCGCCGGTGGATTCCAGCAATTGCGCCAGCATGTCCCGCAGGGCCGCCTGCCCGAGGCCGGGCTGCCCGGTCGCCAGGGGCTTGTCCGGTCTGGGGTCTTGTTTGCACATGCCGAAAAATCATGCAAGCATCATGCCCGATGGGGTGCGCCGGGGCGCCAGGCGCAGCACCATTGCGGTGCCTGCGGTGTTACCCAAATGCTGCTGGCCTGTGGCAAGGCGCTGCTGAAGGTAAAGTGTGGAACTGGCCCCTTTTTTCGGCCAGCTTCCACACGTTTTGACCGCCTCCATGTCCAGATTCCTGACTTTTCCACATTTTTCGCGTTTTCCAGGCGTCGTGCTGGCGTTGGTATCGGTGCTATCGCTGGTTGCCGCCTGCAGCCCGGCACTCAACTGGCGCGACGTGCGGCCCGAAGGGACGCGGCTGAGCCTGCTGCTGCCGTGCAAACCCGACAAGGCGCAAAAGGTTGTTCCCCTGGGCGGGCGGCCGACGCAACTGTCGATGCTGGGCTGCGATGCGGACGGTGCCACCTTTGCCGTCGCTATCGCGGATGTGGGCGACCCCTTGCAGGCGGCGCCGGTGCTGGCGCTGTGGCAAGACCTGACGCTGGCCAACATGAAGGCCGCACCCGCCAGCCGCCAGCCGCTGCCCCTGAAAATTCCCGGTGCATCGCCCGGCACGCCCGTTACCCGCCTGCAGGCGCAGGGGCAGCGCGCCGATGGCACCGCCGTCAGCGGACAGGCTGCGTATTTTGCGCAGGGCTCGCAGTTGTTCCAGGTGGTGATATATGCGCCGCGCATTGCACCCGAGGTGGCCGAAACATTTTTTTCCAGCCTGAAGTTTGAATGACGCCGTGACGCCCAAAGACATCGCCATCTCGCCAGACCGGCTGGGCGCCCGGGCAGCCACCGTGGTTTTTCTGGCGTTTGCGGCGGCTTACTTTTTCGCGGCGGTGCTGCGCGCCATCATCGCCACACTGGCGCCGGTGCTGACGCAGGAGTTCGCGCTGCAGGCGCGCGACCTGGGGCTGTTGGCGGGCGGGTTTTTTCTGGGCTTTGCTGCTGTCCAGCTGCCGCTGGGCACCTGGCTGGACCGGCACGGGCCCAAGCACGTCATCCTGGGATTTTTGAGCCTGGCGGTGGTCGGCTGCCTGGCGTTTTCAGTGGCCACCAGTTTTGCCGGGCTGCTGACCGCGCGCGTGCTGGTTGGCATGGGTGTGGGAGCCTGCCTCATGACCGCGCTGACCGGCTACCGTCGGTGGTTTGACGCGGCCACGCTGCTGCGCACCAATTCATGGATGCTCATGACTGGCTCGCTTGGCATGCTGGCCTCGACGCTGCCAGTGCAGTGGCTGATGCCATTGACCGGCTGGCGCCCCCTGTTCTGGTTGCTGGCCGTGCTGATTTTGCTGTCGATGGCGGCGATTGCCTGGGTCGTGCCGGGCTGGCGGGCGACTGCGCTGCCGACGCCTGCCGGGTTGAATGCAGAAAGCGCCATTCATGACGAAGCCGGTTATGCGTCCATCTGGCGCAGCCGCTATTTTCACAAGATGGCGCCGCTGGCTTTCTTCAACTATGGCGGCATGGTCGCCATCCAGACGCTGTGGGCCGGGCCGTGGATGGTGCGGGTGGCCGGCAACACTCCGCTGCAATCGGCCACCGGCCTTTTCTGCATCAATGCCAGCATGCTGGTGACCTTCTGGAGCTGGGGCATGGTCAACCCCCACCTGGCCCGCCGTGGCTGGTCGGCCACGCGCCTGATCGCCTGGGGGGTTCCACTCAGTTTGGCGGTGCTGGCGTTCAATATTTTCGCCGGCACGGCCACCGGCTGGCTGGGCTGGGCACTGTTTTGCATGACTTCCAGTGTCCTGGGCCTGGCCCAGCCGGCTGTCGGCATGTCGTTTCGGGCCAGTCTGGCCGGACGCGCGCTGTCAGCTTTCAATCTGGTCATTTTTGCCGGCGTGTTTGTCGTCCAATGGGGGCTGGGGCTGCTGATTGACGGTTTTGCGACCCTGGGGCTGGGTCAGGTCGCCAGTTTTCAGGTGGCCATGCTGGTCTATTTGTGTTGCTGCATTGCGGCGTATGCCTACTTTGTCAGTGTGAACGCTGATAATTGAGCGCAATGAACGGCATTTTCATCATCGCCCATGCACCGCTGGCCTCTGCCTTCCTCGAATGCGTACGCCATGTTTTTCCAGACCATGACGCCGGCGTGGCAGCTTTCGACGTGCAGCCCGAGACAACGCCCGAAGCTACGCTGGCGCAGGCAAAACTCGCGCTCAAACAGCTCGGCCAGCCGCAGGCGCTGGTGCTGACCGATGTTTTTGGTGCAACACCCTGCAATGTCGCCCAAAAGCTGGTCGATGGCGTCAACACCAAGCTGGTGACCGGCATGAACCTGCCCATGCTGCTGCGCGCCATGTGCTATCGCGACGAAGGGCTTGACATGCTGGTGGCGCGCGCGCTGGCCGGCGCCAGCCAGGGCGTGATGCAGGTGGCCGTGACCGCGCCTCAAAACCAAACACTACGAAACCATGATCAAGACCCGCACGACCATCAGCAATAAGCTGGGCCTGCATGCCAGAGCGTCCGCCAAATTCACCAAGCTTGCCGGCAGTTTTCGCAGCGAGGTCTGGATGAGCAAGGGCGAGCGCCGCGTCAATGCCAAGAGCATCATGGGCGTGATGATGCTGGCCGCCGGCATTGGCAGCAGTGTCGATATTGAAACCGATGGCGCGGACGAGCAGGCCGCCATGGAGGCCTTGCTGGCGCTGGTGGCGGACAAGTTCGGCGAAGGCGAGTAAATGCCCCCACGGTCGCTCACTGCGTGTAGCTCCCTGCCCCCCGAGGGGGCCGCTGCGCCTGCGGCCCGGCAAAGCCGTGAGCGTTGCCCCCACGGTCGCTCACTGCGTGTAGCTCCCTGCCCCCCGAGGGGGTCGCTGCCCCTGCGGCCCGGCGGAGCCGGTTCCGCGGCCCCTGCTTGCATAAGGCGCAATCCGTCCGGTATTGTTTCTTGCTCGGCTTGGGGAAGGTTGGGAAGGGGGCTGGTTTGCAACTGGCGCTTTTGCAGTTTTAGCCACTTCATCAGGAGCCGCACATGACTTTTTCCGTCCACGGTCTGGCGGTGTCGCGCGGTGTGGCGATTGGCCGTGCAGTGCTGGTGGCGTCGAGCCGGGCCGATGTCAGCCATTACTTCATCGACCCGGCCACCACCGATGACGAAATTGCGCGGGCCAAACTGTCGCGCAATGCGGTGATGGAAGAAATCATGCGTTTGCAGCATGACCTGCCCAAGGACGCGCCGCATGAAATCGCCGCGCTGCTCGATGTGCACCTGATGCTGCTGCAGGACGAATTGCTGATCAGCGGTGTGAAGCACTGGATCACCGATCGCCATTACAACGCCGAATGGGCGCTGACGACGCAGTACGAAATCATTGCACGCCAGTTCGACGAGATGGAAGACGCCTACCTGCGCGAGCGCAAGGCCGACCTGGAGCAGGTTGTCGAGCGCATCCTGTGCCACATGAAAGGCTCGGCCTCACCGCTGCAGGCCGCCCGGCAATGTGCCGCGCGGGCCGGCAGCCGTCGCCGGGACGCGCAGCAGGACCTGCTGCTCGACGACACGCTGGACGTGCCGCTGGTGCTGGTGGCGCATGACATTTCGCCGGCCGACATGCTGCAGTTCAAGCAGAGCCTGTTCGCCGGCTTTGCCACCGACGTGGGCGGGCGCACCTCGCACACCGCCATCGTCGCGCGCAGCATGGACATTCCGGCGGTGGTCGGCGCACGCAGCGCCAGCCAGCTGATCAAGCAGGACGACTGGGTGATCATCGACGGCGATGCCGGCGTGCTGATCGTTGATCCTTCGCCCATCATCCTGGCTGAATACGGCTTCAGGCAGCGCCAGGGCGAACTCGAGCGCCAGCGGCTGAACCGCCTGCGCCACACCCCGGCGCTCACGATGGACGGCCAGCGCATCGAGCTGCTGGCCAACATTGAAATGCCAGACGACACGCTGGGTGCGGTCGAGGCCGGCGCGGTGGGCGTGGGGCTGTTTCGCAGCGAATTTTTGTTCATGGGCCGCAATGGCAAGCTGCCCGACGAGAACGAGCAGTATTTTGCGTACCGCAGGGCCATCGAAGGCATGCAGGGCATGCCGGTGACCATCCGCACCGTCGACATCGGCTCTGACAAGCCGCTGGACCGGCCCACCACCAAGGCGCAAGAGGACCACCTGAACCCGGCGCTCGGGCTGCGCGCCATCCGCTGGAGCCTGGCCGACCCGCCGATGTTCCTGACGCAGCTGCGCGCCATTCTGCGCGCTGCCGCGCACGGACAGGTCAACCTGCTGGTGCCCATGCTGGCCCATGCCAGCGAAATCCGCCAGACGATCGACCTGATCAACCAGGCGCGCGCGCAGCTCGACGTCCGGGGCTTCGTCTACGGGCCGGTGCGGCTGGGCGCAATGATCGAGATTCCGGCAGCAGCGCTGACGGTACCGATGTTTCTCAAGTATTTTGACTTCCTGTCGATCGGCACCAACGACCTGACGCAGTACACGCTGGCCATTGACCGCTCCGATGAATCTGTGGCGCACCTGTACAACCCTTGCCATCCGGCAGTGCTGCGGCTGGTGGCCGACACGATTGCCGAATGCACTGCGCGGGGGAAAGGCGTCAGCGTGTGCGGCGAAATGGCTGGGGACGTGCACATGACCAAGCTGCTGCTGGGTTTGGGGCTGCGGAGCTTTTCAATGCATCCCTCGCAGATTCTGGCCGTGAAGCAGCAAATCCTGCGGGCAGATGCCTCAAAACTCAAGCCGTGGGCGCAAGAAGTGCTGAACAGTGAAGACCCTTCGCTGATGCTTCAGGCATCCTGAACGCAGGCGTAAAAAACGCCTCGTTTCAGGCTGCTGGTTTCTTTCAGCAAGGCAAGCAACTGGTCCGCCCGCTGCTTACGACAACCGAATGATTTTCAGTTCAATGTCCGCTGTCATCCGACGGACGACTGGCTTCAAACAGGAACCAAGTGCGGCGTTCGGTTTCGTCAATCCAGTTTTCGATCAGGCTGGCGCTGGCGATGTCGCGTTGCGCATCGCAGACCTCATGCACATCGCGCAGGTGAACACCCAATGCCTTGTTGTCATCGCGCAGCTCTGCCAGCATGGCAGCCGGGGTGACGTAGGCTTCGTTGTTGTCCTTGATGGTTTGCAGGCTGGAAATATGGCTGATGGAGCGCAGCGTCGTGCCGCCCACTTTGCGGATGCGCTCGGCAATCGGATCGGTCATCTCGAAAAGCTGATCGGACTGCTCGTCCAGCATGACATGGTAGTCGCGAAAATGCGGGCCGCTCATGTGCCAATGGAAGTTCTTGGTCTTCAGATAAAGCGCGAACACGTCGGCCAAAATGCCGTTCATGGCTACAGCGATGTCCTTTGTTTCCCCTGATTTCAGATCGGTGGGGGTCATCAAGGCTTTGTCCTGTGGCATGTCAAGGTTTCCAGCGGATTTGTTGTCAGTTGATTTCATAAATGGGTCTCTCAATGGCGGGTTATGAGCTGGGCTTTAACTCTGCTGTTCACTATAGTTTTATGCCCGGCCTGTTTTGACTGAATGCGCTGCATGCCTACAGGCACAAGCTACTTTACGGAAGGCCGGCGCCTGCCCCACGCGTCTTTTCATTCTCAAGCCGAGTCAACATTCGGAATGGCCTGACTGACATGCCCGCCAGCGCAGCCCGGATCGCAAGCGCAAAACGTTATTCCAGTTCGAAATGAATCCGCTATGTCGTTGCCGTGCTTTGCTGCAGCCGGTTCTCCGGCTGTGCGTCAGTCTTGTTTTTAAGTTGAAGACGCGATTACATGTTGTCGCCAGCTTCACACGGCGGGCATTTGGCAGACACTGCGACAGCTAGGGGATTGTGCTGAAATGAATCAGCAAACAAGTTTGTGAAGTTGACCGCCACAGCGTGGTGGCCCAAACAAGCCCAATGAACTACCCGGAGAAAATCATGAAATTGCTTGCCGCAATAGTGCTGGTCCTGACCAGCCTCACCGGTTGTATTGCCTATCCGGTCCCTTATGACAATGGTCCGTCCCGGGGTGACTACCGTGGGCAGCATCGTGGCCAGGGTGACCGTGACGGCGACGGCGTGCGAAACCGGGACGACCGGCGTCCCAACAACCCCAACCGGTATTAAAAAGCCGCAGGCCGGTTACTGCGCCGGCTTGTCCACCACGCCAGCCGCATGCGCCTGTTCGTCGGCGTGGTAACTGCTGCGCACCATCGCGCCGACGGCGGCGTGGCTGAAACCCATCTCGTAGGCCTTTTTCTCGAACATCTTGAAGGTGTCCGGGTGCACATAGCGGCGCACCGGCAAATGCGACATCGAAGGCGCCAGGTACTGGCCGATGGTCAGCATGTTGATGCCATGGTCGCGCATGTCCTGCATGACCTGCAAAATTTCCTCGTCGGTTTCGCCCAGGCCGACCATGATGCCGCTCTTTGTCGGCACGTCCGGGTGCAGGGCCTTGAACTTTTTCAGCAGGTTCAGTGAAAACTGGTAGTCGGAGCCAGGGCGCGCTTCCTTGTAAAGGCGCGGCGCGGTTTCCAGGTTGTGGTTCATCACGTCGGGCGGCGAAGCCTTCAAAATTTCCAGCGCCCGGTCGTCGCGTCCCCGGAAGTCGGGCACCAGTACTTCGATTTGCGTCATGGGTGACAACTCGCGGATGCGCTGTATGCATTCGACAAAATGGCCGCTGCCGCCGTCGCGCAAATCGTCGCGGTCCACGCTGGTGATGACGACGTATTTCAGTTTCAGCGCGGCCACCGTGCGTGCCAGGTTCAGTGGCTCGTCCTTGTCCAGCGGGTCGGGCCGGCCGTGGCCGACATCGCAAAACGGGCAGCGCCGGGTGCACTTGTCGCCCATGATCATGAAGGTCGCCGTGCCCTTGCCGAAGCATTCGCCAATGTTCGGGCAACTGGCTTCCTCGCACACCGTGTTCAGCTTGTTCTCACGCAGGATCTGCTTGATCTCGTAAAAGCGCGTGGTCGGGCTGCCAGCCTTGACGCGAATCCAGTCGGGTTTTTTCAGGATTTCGCCTTGCACCACCTTGACCGGAATGCGCGACAGCTTGGCCGCCGCCTTCTGCTTGGCCAGCGGGTTGTAGTTTTCCAGGCTCTGGACTTCGCGGACGACTTCGGGTGTGCTCATGGTGTGCTTGTAATGGGTTGGGGTCAGGTCAGGGCGCGAGGTAGGTGGCGAGCTTTTGGCCCAGCACGTCGGCGGCCTCCTGCCAGCTGGCCGATACGCCGATTGTAGAAAGGTCTGTGGTTTTCAGGTTTGCGTAGCCGCAAGGGTTGATGCGAGAGAAGGGTTCCAGGTCCATCGCCACGTTCAGCGCCACCCCGTGGTAAGTGCAATGCCGGCTGACCTTGATGCCCAGCGCGGCGATTTTGCCCAGCCCGCGAAACGGATCGGCCGAATTCACCGGGCCGCTCAATGCGGCGTGCGAGAACGGGTCGTCCATGCGCACGTAGATGCCGGGCGAGCCGCCCACCCGGTGGCCGGTCACGCTGAAATGCGCCAGCGTGCGAATCACCGATTCCTCGATCCGGTAGACATATTCCTTGACGAAGTAGCCCGCCCGCTTCAGGTCAATCAGCGGGTACACCACCACCTGGCCGGGGCCGTGAAACGTCACCTGGCCGCCCCGGTTGGTTTGCACCACCGGAATCCCGCCGGAGTTCAGAATGTGATCGCTTTTGCCTGCCAGCCCTTGCGTATAAACCGCAGGATGCTCGCATATCCATAGTGCATCCGGCGTGGTCTCAATGCGTGCGGCAGTGAAATCCTGCATCGCCTGGTAGGTGGGCAGGTAATCGACCCGGCCGAGTTGTCGTGTTTCCATGTTTCTCAAGCTTTCAGTTCAGCAGCGCATCGAGTTGCCCGGCCATGCCCAGGCAAGGCAGATGCAGCATATCCTTCGTCAGATGCGGCGGCGCTGCGAACAGACACTTCTTCCAGCAGCCGGTAGGGCACGCGGGCGGCCGTGGTGAAAGCCTCGACGCGGTTCAACCAGTCAAGGGTGGGCATAGGTCAGGCGCTGTGGCAATTTTGGAGGTTTGGACCCGCCCAAAGAAAGCCTGCGTTTGTGGTTGCAGCGGCGTATAACACCAGCGAGAGTCGAAAGAGTCGTTCAAGCAGAGCGAAAAAAGGTGACGTCAGGACGCAACCCGATAGCGTAACGCGCACCCGGCCCTGTCAAGTGACGCGCAGAACGCTTTACAGCACGACCTTGACCATCGGGTGCGTGCTCAGCGTGCGGTACAGCTCGTCAAGCTGCTCGCGGCTGGTGGCCGTCACGGTGATGGTCACGCCCAGGTACTTGCCGCCCTTGCTTTCGCGCAGTTCGATGGTCGAGGCGTCAAACGTCGGGTCGAACTGGTGGGCGATATGCGTCACCGCGTGGACATAGCCCTCGGCCTTGATGCCCATGACCTTGATCGGAAACAGCGACGGGTATTCGATCAGCGAATCCTTGCGGGCTTCGGCGTCGGGCGGCGTTGCCGGCGTGTTTTCAGGCGTGATTCCGTTGTCGTTTTCCGCGCTCATGTCGATAGTTCCTGTTTGGCTTGCTGGTAGGCGGCGTACAGTTTTGCATACACCGGGCCGGGCGTGCCGTGGCCGACCGGCTGGTCGTCCAGCAAGGTGATGGGCAAAATTTCCTTGGTGGCCGACGACAGCAGCAGCTCGTCGGCGGCCAGCACTTCGGCGCGGCTGATGGTGCGCAACTCGAACGCAATACCGGCGGCGCGACAGATTTCTTCAATCAGGCCGTAGCGAATGCCCTCTAACACCAGATGGTCCCTGGGCGGCCCCATCACGGTGCCGTTCTTGACCACCCAGACGTTGCTGGCGGCGGCTTCGCTCAGGTGGTCGCCGCGAAACATCACGGTCTCCAGCGCGCCGGCGTCAAAACTGATCTGGCGCGAAAACACCGCGCCCAGCAGGCTGGTGCTCTTGATGTGCGCTTTTTCCCAGCGGAAGTCACCGGCGCTGACGCAGGCCACGCCTTGCGCACGCTGGGCTTCGCTGGGCAGTTTCATCGGGTTGACCATGATGAACACTGTGGGCGTCAGGCCGGGCAGCATCGGGTGGTCGCGCATGGCCACGCCACGGGTCACCTGGATGTAGATCAGTTGATTGCTTTTTTGCGTGTCTGCGCCTGTGGAAAGGGCATAGTCTGCTATTAATTTGAGAGCTGTGTCGCGCCACTCGTCCTGCGTCAGCGGATTGGCGATGCGCAATTCGGCCAGGCTGCGGTTGAGCCGCGCCATGTGCTGCTCAAAGCGGAACAGCTTGCCGGCGTAGGCAGGCACGACTTCATAGACACCATCGCCAAAGATGAAGCCACGGTCGAGCACGCTGATCTTGGCGTCCCGCAACGTGCTGAAGTCGCCGTTGAGGTAGCAAGGCGTCTCGGGCAGGGCGTTGGCGGCAACGGTGGACATGGGCATTGGCATGGGGTGTGGCTGCAGGCGGCGGTTGGAGGAAAAGAAGAGTGTGAAAGGCTGGATATGTTCAGCCAGCGGGCGGTGTTGCTGCGGTGCGCGGGGTGTTTTGCCTGCGCCAGCGTTTGAAGCCGACGCGCATTCGCCAGGCGAGCTTGGCGACCAGGTAGCCGGTCAATGCACCGCCAAACGCAAAAATACCCATGCCCAGAATAGTCGGCGCCCCAAACGAGCCCAACCAGGCCAGCATCCCGGCGCCATCGGCCAATGGAACCGGCGCTGGCGCGTCCAGCACCAGGCTGCCCAGGCGGTAGGCCAGCCAGAGCCAGAAGCCGATGGTGAACGGATTGGTCACCAGCGTCATGCCGGCAGCGACCGGAATATTGGCGCGCCACCAGACGCAGTTCAGGGTGGCCAGCGCAAACTGCGCCACCGGCACGGCAAAAGCCCAGAAAATTCCGATGGCAACGCCCCGCGCCACGGCTTCATGTTGTGCGCGCCACAACTGGCGGTCCAGCAGGCGGTGCGCCACAGGCTTGAGCCAAGGGTGCGCCGCGAGTGACTCGCGGCAGGGCAGTGCGCTGCGAAGGCGATTGATAAGGCCCGCCAGCCGCCCGTTGCTGCTGCGAGCGCTCGTCAGGGGCTGGTCCGCATTCATGGGGCTGTGTTCAAGGCAGTGCGCGCTGACCTTTTCGCGCGCAAAGATCCGGATCGCTCAGGCATCAAACGAGGAAGAACACGGCGCCAATGGCCAGCACGCCAAGCACCAGGTTGACAGTGGAAAGCGTGGCAATCTGCTTGGCGCGCCGGGCGCCTTCGCGCCAGTCGGCAGCAACGACGGCCTGCTTGAGACGGCGAAAAGGGCCAAAATAAATGTGGCCGAACAAGGCAAACATCACCAGGCCAATTCCCAGCATGGCGTGCCAGCCAGCCGGAGCATTCTTCATGCCCACGCCCATCAGCATCGCCAGTCCGGACAGCAGCAACACCACAATCGTCACCCAGACCAGGCTGAAGAAGCGTTGCAGCGTTTTGGCCATCAGGGGCAACCGTTGCGGTGGTGCCAGCAGTTCAGTTGCCGCAGGGCGCAACGCAAATAGAAGGAAACTGACTCCACCCAGCCAGGCGATTGCAGAAAGAACATGGAGGAATTTCATCAACGCAGGCATTGGCGGGTCTTTCATTAGAATGAGGCGCCATTGTGGTCCAGACCCCGGGCTGATCATAAAGCGGCCACGAAACCACACCAATCCCGCGCAGGCGCATGGATATTGGTAAACAACAGGGGTTTCTACGTATAATCAGAGGCTTTGCTGAGATTGGCGTTCGTAACCTTCGTGTAATTTGTGAGGATCACAATGGCAAACCCAGCAGCGAAATGCCCCAAGCGCCCTGAAGGATCTGCCTCGGCAAATGCGGCAGAAGCAGACTGGTCATACGGGCCAAGCGATACAGATGAGGCGGAAGGCGAAGGGTTCAAGCCCTTGACGCACGAAGAAGCGAAAAAGGTTCGGGAATTAAATCCTCCCTTTTCCTTGTGGCTTGTGTGCGCAGGTCAGGTTGTGGTTGGTCTCGTGGTGGCGGCATTGGCCTGGGTGTTGACCGGCCAGGCGCGCATGGGCTGGTCGGCAGGTTACGGGGCGCTGGCGGTGATCATTCCCGCAGCGCTGTTTGCGCGGGGTCTGTCGCGTCAAAAATCGGCAATGCATGGAAATGCGGCGCTGGCCGGATTTTTTGTCTGGGAAATGGTCAAGATTGCCTTGACGGTGGCGATGCTGTTTGCCGCGCCAAGGCTGGTCGAAGGATTGAATTGGCTGGCTTTGCTGGCAGGTTTCGTGGTGACGATGAAGGTGTACTGGGTGGCCATGTGGTTCGGCCCGGCACGCAAGACTCGATCAATAAATTTTTTGAAGAACTGACAAATTGGTGACCTATGTCTGCTGCTGAAATACATGCCCCGACGTCTGGAGAGTACATCCAGCACCACCTGCAGCATCTGCAGACAAATTTCTCGTTCGAAAGTGTCAAGCAAAGCAGTATTGTCGATTTCAGCCTGTTCAACCTCGACTCGCTGATCTATTCGGTATTGCTGGGCATCATCGGCTGCTTCTTCTTGTGGCGCGCAGCCCGCAAGGCGACCTCAGGCGTTCCTGGCCGCTTCCAGGCAGCCGTTGAAATCCTGTCGGAAATGGTGGACAGCCAGGCCAAGGGCGTGATTCACAATGCCAAGAGCCGCAAGCTGGTGTCGCCGCTGGCGCTCACCGTGTTTGTCTGGATTTTCCTGATGAACGCCATGGACATGCTGCCGGTCGATATGCTGCCCAGAATCTGGACGATGTTGTACGGCGCTGCTGGCCATGACCCGGAGCATGCCTATATGCGCGTCGTGCCCACGGCCGACCTGTCCACCACCCTGGGCCTGTCCGTCAGTGTGCTGCTGGTTTGCCTGGTCTACAACATCAAGATCAAGGGCGTCGGCGGCTGGTCGCACGAACTCATCGCTGCGCCGTTCGGCGACCACTGGTTTTTGTATCCGATCAACTTTCTGATGCAAATGATTGAATTTACCGCCAAGACCGTCTCACACGGCATGCGGTTGTTCGGCAACATGTTTGCCGGCGAACTCGTCTTCATGCTGATCGCCCTGATGGGTGGCGTGTGGGCCTGGCAGTTCAACCCCCTGACGGGTATGTTCTGGCTGGGATTCGGGCATGTTGTCGCCGGAACCGTGTGGAGTATTTTCCACATCCTGGTGATCACGCTGCAAGCCTTCATCTTCATGATGTTGACGTTGATTTACGTGGGGCAGGCCCACGATTCACACTAGGCCTTTCTGCCTGACGGCAGTTGGCTTTTTCTTTCCCTTTTCTTTTTACCTTTCCTCTCATCTTTGGAGCAATCATGGAAAACATTCTCGGACTCGTCGCTTTGGCTTGTGGTTTGATCGTCGGTCTCGGCGCTATCGGTGCCTCTATCGGCATCGCCCTGATGGGTGGCAAATTTCTGGAAGCTTCGGCACGCCAGCCTGAACTCATGAACGACCTGCAAACCAAGATGTTCATTTTGGCCGGTCTGATCGACGCTGCTTTCCTGATCGGCGTTGCCATCGCCCTGCTGTTCGCATTCGCCAATCCGTTTGTCTTGCGTTAATTTTTCGGCAAACCCTGGTAGGTTCTATAAGGAATAAGCCGTGAACATTAACTCCACCCTGTTCCTGCAGGCTGTCGTTTTTGCGATCCTGGTCTGGTTCACGATGAAGTTCGTGTGGCCACCAATCACAAAAGCGCTGGACGAGCGGGCACAGAAAATTTCTGACGGCCTTGCTGCCGCTGACAAAGCCAAGTCCGAACTCTCCACTGCCAACAAGCGTGTAGAAGCCGAACTGGCCACGTCGCGCACCGAGACCGCCACCCGTCTGGCCGATGCCGACCGTCGGGGTCAAGGCATCGTCGAAGAAGCCAAGGCCCGTGCGGTCGAGGAAGCCAACAAGATCATCGCGGCAGCCCAGGCTGAAGCCGCTCAACAAACGGTCAAGGCTCGCGAGGCGCTGCGCGAGCAGGTTGCCTTGCTGGCGGTCAAGGGCGCCGAGCAGATTCTCCGCAAGGAAGTCAATGCCGGGGTTCATGCCGAGTTGCTGAGCCGCTTGAAGACCGAGCTGTAGGCAGGACAGAAGCACTATGGCTGAACTTGCTACCATTGCCCGCCCTTACGCAGATGCGCTGTTCAAGGCGCAGGGCTCCGACCTGACTGCTGCCGCTCTCTGGCTGGACAGGCTGGCGGCTGTGGCGGAAAATGCCCAGTTGCTCCAGTTTGCTGACAGCCCGAAGGCAAGCGTGGACCAGGTGTTCGATCTGATGGCCAGTGTGGCCGGCAATGACACCAACCCGCTGCCCCCGGCTGCCAGGAATTTCCTGCGCCTGGTGATTGAAAACGGTCGCCTGTCCGCGCTGCCCGAGATCGCTGTCCAGTTTCGTTCGCTCAAGAACGCTGCAGGCGGGGTCACCGATGCCATCGTCTACAGTGCTTTCCCGCTGGACGAGCCAGCCTTGAACGAGATTGCATTGGTGCTGGAAAAGCGATTCGGACGCAAGCTCGGCATCAAGGTCGAACTTGATCCGTCGCTGATTGGCGGGATTCGTGCGGTCGTGGGTGACGAGGTGCTGGACACCTCGGTCAAAGCCCGCTTGGAACAAATGAAAATGGCGCTGATCGCCTGAACTGACGCACGCGCGCAGTCCCGGGTTTTTAGCCAACAACATAGAAAGAAGGAAAGAGTCATGCAACTCAATCCCGCAGAAATTTCTGAACTGATCAAGAGCCGTATCGAAGGCCTTGCAGCCAGCAGCGACATTCGCAACCAGGGCACCGTGGTGTCAGTGGCCGACGGTATTGTCCGCATCCACGGCCTGTCCGATGTGATGCAGGGCGAAATGCTTGAGTTTCCCGCCACGGCAGATGGCACGCCCACGTATGGCCTGGCACTGAACCTTGAGCGCGACTCGGTCGGCTCGGTGATTCTGGGCGAATACGAACACATTGCCGAAGGCGACACCGTTAAATGCACGGGCCGCATTCTCGAAGTCCCGATTGGCCCTGAACTGCTTGGCCGTGTGGTCAATGCACTGGGTCAGCCGATTGACGGCAAAGGCCCGATCAACGCCAAGCTGACCGACGTGATCGAAAAAGTTGCGCCTGGCGTGATTGCACGTAAATCGGTTGACCAGCCTTTGCAAACCGGCCTGAAGTCGGTTGACTCCATGGTGCCAATCGGCCGTGGCCAGCGCGAACTGATCATTGGCGACCGCCAGACCGGTAAGACCGCCGTCGCGATTGACGCCATCATCAACCAGAAGGGCAAGGGCGTTTCGTGCGTCTATGTCGCGATTGGCCAAAAGGCGTCCTCGATCAAGAACGTGGTGCGCTCGCTGGAACAAGCCGGCGCCATGGACTACACCATCGTCGTGGCGGCTTCGGCTTCCGAATCGGCCGCTATGCAATACGTCAGCGCCTACTCGGGCTGCACGATGGGCGAATATTTCCGCGACCGCGGCGAAGACGCGCTGATCGTGTATGACGACCTGTCCAAGCAGGCCGTGGCCTACCGCCAGGTATCGCTGCTGCTGCGTCGTCCACCAGGCCGCGAAGCCTACCCTGGCGACGTGTTCTATCTCCACAGCCGCCTGCTGGAGCGCGCCGCCCGCGTGAACGAGAAGTATGTTGAAGACTTCACCAAGGGTGCCGTCAAAGGCCGTACCGGTTCACTCACCGCGCTGCCGATCATTGAAACGCAAGCCGGCGACGTGTCCGCTTTCGTGCCGACCAATGTGATTTCGATCACCGATGGCCAGATTTTCCTGGAAACCAGCCTGTTCAACGCCGGTATCCGTCCTGCGATCAACGCCGGTATCTCGGTATCGCGCGTCGGTGGCGCCGCCCAGACCAAGCTGATCAAGAACCTGTCCGGCGGTATTCGTACCGACTTGGCCCAGTACCGCGAGCTGGCTGCGTTTGCGCAGTTTGCCTCCGATCTGGACGAAGCCACCCGCAAGCAGCTCGACCGTGGCGCGCGCGTCACCGAGTTGCTCAAGCAGTCGCAGTATTCGCCCTTGTCCATCTCCGCCATGGGTGCCACCTTGTTCGCTGTGAACAAGGGCTTCATGGACGATGTGGATGTCAAGAAGGTGCTGGCTTTCGAAAGTGGCCTGCACGCCTGGCTCAAGGACAAGAATGCGCCGCTGATGGACAAGCTTGAAGCCAACAAGGCCATGGACAAGGATTCCGAGGCCGAGTTGACCACGGCGGTGGCTGCATTCAAGAAATCGTTTGCGTAAGCAAACCGAAATCGAACGATGAGCGCAGCAACAACTCTGAGGACAAGGCCCATCAAGCAGGGGCCGCGGAACCGGCTCTGCCGGACCGCAGGCGCAGCGGCCCCCTCGGGGGGCAGCGCATTACACGAAGTGAACAGCGTGGGGGTAATCTAGATGGCAGCAGGCAAGGAAATACGCGGGAAGATCAAGTCGGTCGAAAACACCCGCAAGATCACCAAGGCCATGGAAATGGTGGCCGCCTCCAAAATGCGCAAAGCGCAGGAACGGATGCGTGCGGCTCGCCCTTATAGCGACAAGATTCGCAACATCGCAGCCCACCTGAGTCAGGCAAACCCCGAATACACCCACCCGTTCATGGAGTCCAACGACGCCAAGACGACCGGGTTTATCGTGGTAACCACCGACAAGGGACTGTGCGGCGGTTTGAACACCAACGTGTTGCGTATCCTGACGACCAAGCTCAAGGAAATGCAGGCGGCCGGTGAAGATGCGCAAGCTGTAGCCATTGGCAACAAAGGCCTGGGTTTCCTGAACCGCATCGGCGTCAAGGTGGCGGCGCACGCCACACAACTGGGCGACAAACCCCATCTGGACAAGCTGATCGGCCCGGTCAAGGTGCTGCTCGACGCATACAGCGAAGGCAAGATCAAGGCGGTTTACCTCTGCTACACCCGCTTCATCAACACGATGAAGCAGGAGTCGGTGGTTGAGCAGTTGCTGCCGTTGACCGCTGACCGCATGCAGGCTGACAAGACCGAGCACGGCTGGGACTACCTCTATGAGCCTGACCCCCAAACCGTGATTGACGAATTGCTGGTTCGCTATGTCGAGGCACTGGTGTTCCAGGCCGTCGCCGAGAACATGGCGTCCGAACAGTCCGCCCGCATGGTCGCCATGAAGTCGGCCACCGACAACGCCGGCAGCGTGATTGGCGAGCTCAAGCTGATTTACAACAAGACGCGTCAAGCGGCGATCACGAAAGAACTTTCGGAAATCGTTGCCGGTGCCGCAGCGGTCTAAGCCGCGCCACCCAGATTTACAAGATTAAAGAACCAAAAGGATTCGGTCATGGCTCAAGAAACTCTAGTGGATACAAGCATCCAGGGCAAGATTGTTCAGTGTATTGGCGCGGTGGTGGACGTGGAGTTTGCCCGTAACCAGATGCCCAAGATTTATGACGCGCTCAAGATGGAAGGCTCTGCCCTGACGCTTGAAGTCCAGCAGCAGCTGGGCGACGGCATTGTCCGCACCATTGCGCTGGGAACGTCCGACGGCCTGCGCCGCGGCAACATCGTGTACAACACCGGCGCCAACATCACCGTTCCCGTGGGCAAGGCCACATTGGGCCGCATCATGGACGTGCTGGGTGCGCCGATTGACGAGCGCGGTCCGGTTGACCAGACACTGACCGCCCCGATTCACCGCAAGGCCCCGGCCTATGACGAACTGAGCCCCTCGCAAGAGTTGCTGGAAACCGGCATCAAGGTGATTGACCTGGTGTGTCCGTTCGCCAAGGGCGGCAAGGTTGGCCTGTTCGGCGGTGCCGGTGTCGGCAAGACCGTGAACATGATGGAACTGATCAACAACATCGCCAAGGCGCACTCGGGCTTGTCCGTGTTCGCCGGTGTCGGTGAGCGCACCCGTGAAGGCAATGACTTCTATCACGAGATGGCCGACTCCGGCGTTGTGAACCTGGAGAACCTGGAAGAGTCCAAGGTCGCCATGGTTTATGGCCAGATGAACGAGCCCCCGGGAAACCGTCTGCGCGTGGCACTGACCGGCCTGACGATTGCCGAGTCCTTCCGTGACGAAGGCCGCGACGTGCTGTTCTTCGTGGACAACATCTACCGCTACACCCTGGCCGGCACCGAAGTGTCCGCACTGCTGGGCCGCATGCCTTCCGCTGTGGGCTACCAGCCCACGCTGGCCGAGGAAATGGGCCGCCTGCAAGAGCGCATCACGTCAACGAAAGTCGGCTCGATCACCTCCATCCAGGCCGTTTACGTGCCAGCCGATGACTTGACCGATCCATCGCCTGCCACCACCTTTGCCCACCTGGATTCCACCGTGGTGCTGAGCCGAGACATCGCTTCGCTGGGTATTTACCCGGCGGTCGATCCGCTGGACTCGACCAGCCGCCAGCTGTCGCCAGCGGTCGTTGGTGAAGACCACTACAACACCGCCCGTGCGGTGCAGGGCACTTTGCAGCGCTACAAGGAATTGCGCGACATCATCGCGATTCTGGGCATGGACGAACTGGCGCCTGAAGACAAGCTGGCCGTGGCCCGTGCCCGCAAGATCCAGCGCTTTTTGTCGCAGCCGTTCCACGTCGCTGAAGTGTTCACCGGCTCGCCCGGCAAGTACGTCAGCCTGGCCGAAACCATTCGCGGCTTCAAGATGATCGTGGCCGGTGAGTGCGATCACCTGCCAGAGCAAGCCTTCTACATGGTCGGCACCATCGACGAAGCCTTCGAAAAAGCCAAGAAGATGTAATCAAGCCGGTATTCGGTCAAGCATCTCAAGGCGCTTGCTGAATACCACTTTTTCTCATCTTTTAAACTGGAATACGTATGAATACCATCCACGTCGATGTCGTCAGCGCAGAAGAGTCCATCTTTTCCGGTGAAGCCCGGTTTGTGGCTTTGCCCGGCGAAGCGGGCGAGCTGGGAATTTACCCGCGCCACACGCCGCTGATCACCCGCATCCGGCCTGGCACCGTGCGCATTGAAAAAGCCGATGGCACGGAAGAGTTCGTCTTTGTGGCCGGTGGCATTCTTGAAGTGCAGCCTAACTGCGTGACGGTGCTGAGTGATACCGCCATTCGCGGCAAGGACCTGGACGAAGCCAAGGCAACGTCTGCCAAGGCGCTGGCCGAAGAAGCGCTGAAAAATGCCAAGAACGATATTGATATCGCCATGGCCCAGTCTGAACTGGCCGTCATGGCGGCGCAGATTGCAGCGCTGCGCAAATACCGCCAGAAAAAATAAAAACCGGTCAGTGCAGGCCCTGGCTTGCAATCGCAATGATCTGATTTCCAGAACATGGCCATTCAAGCCCCTTGTGCAAGCAAGGGGCTTTTTTCATGCCGACAAGCTGCGTGGCGGCGTAAAAGAAAACCGTCAAGTCCCTGCAGATTGCCCACAGGCTGGCCTGCAGCAAGCAGTTTCACCCCACTGGCGCTAGGATGACAAGCTGCTTCTTTGCCTGTGCGCAATGGCAAAGCTTTTTCATCCCTGAAATTGACCATGAATCTGATTGTTGCCCGGCCCGAAGGCCTGTATTGCCCCCCAGGTGATTTTTACATCGACCCCTGGAAACCGGTCGAAAGCGCGGTGATTACCCACGGGCATTCAGACCACTCGCGCATCGGGCATGCACGTTACCTGGCGACCGACAAGAGCGAAGGCATTCTGCGCAGTCGCCTGGGCGAGATCACCTTGCAAACCCTGGCTTATGGCGAGTCGGTGATGCACAACGGCGTCCGCATCTCGCTCCATCCGGCCGGCCATGTGCTGGGTTCCGCCCAGGTCCGGGTTGAATACGGCGGGGAAGTCTGGGTGGCGTCGGGTGATTACAAGCTTGAAGACGACGGCACCTGCGAGCCGTTCGAGCCCGTGGCCTGCAATACCTTCATCACCGAGTCAACCTTCGGCCTGCCGATTTACCGCTGGCCCTCGCAAGCTGATTTGTTCGCTGACATCAACCAGTGGTGGCGTAGCAACGCAGCAGCGGGGCGCGCGTCGGTGCTGTTCTGCTATGCCTTTGGCAAGGCACAGCGAATCCTTCATGGCGTGGACGCCAGCATCGGCCCGATCCTGACGCATGGCGCGGTCGAACCTTTAAACCGGGTTTACCGGGCCACCGGCGTCGATTTGCCCGCCACACAAACCGTTGCCGAAGCGGATGTCAGCGCTATCGGCCAGTCGCTGGTGCTGGCACCGCCGTCGGCCCAAGGCACGCCCTGGATACGCCGCTTTGGGAATTATTCCGATGCCTTTGCCAGCGGCTGGATGCTGCTCAGGGGCGCGCGCCGCCGGCGTGGGGTGGACCGTGGCTTTGTGATGTCCGACCATGCCGATTGGCCCGGTCTGCAACGCGCCATCGACGGCACAGGGGCCGAGCGTGTGTTTGTCACCCATGGCAGTGTCGCCGTGATGGTGCGCTGGCTGCGTGAACGGGGGCTGGACGCGCAAGGCTTCAAGACCGAATATGGCGGCGATGAAGACATTGCCGATCAGGCGCCGCCTTTGGCTGTGGCCCAAGCGGGCGGTATCGAACCCGAAATTGTGCAATCCAGGTCTGCGCCATTCCCGGGCGATGCTGCTTCATGAAAGCCTTTGCGGCCCTTTACCGCGAACTGGACGCCACCACGTCGAGCCTGGCGAAGCAGGCGGCACTGCGGCGTTATCTGCAGGACGCGGCACCAGCCGATGCCGCCTGGGCGGTGTATTTTCTGGCGGGCGGCAAACCGCGCCAGCTGGTGGCGAGCAAAGTGCTGCGCCAAATGGCGCAGGATGCCGCCGGCTTGCCCGAGTGGCTGTTTGACGAGAGCTACGATTCGGTCGGCGACCTGGCCGAAACCATGGCGCTGCTGCTGCCTCCACCCACGGGCCGCCATGACATCGGCCTGGCCACCTGGATCGAGCAGCACTTGCTGCCCCTGCGCAAGACCGCGCCCGACGACCTGCCTGAGCTGCTGCGTCAGCAATGGAGCCAACTGGCACTGGATGAGCGGCTGGTTTATTTCAAGCTCATCACCGGTGGCTTTCGCGTCGGTGTGTCGCGGCTGCAGGTCACGCAAGCGCTGGCGGCTGTCGCCGGTGTCGATGCCAAGCGGGTGGCCCAGCGGCTGATGGGTTACACGCACATCAGCGGCCAGCCGAGTGCGGCCGACTATGCCGCGCTGGTCGCGCTGGAAAGCCCTGGCGAGCTGAACCCGCAAACCAGCAGCCAGCCGTATCCGTTTTTTCTGGCCCATCCGTTCAACCAGCCGCTGGACCAGTTCGACATGCTGCTGGGTCCGCCCCAAAACTGGATCATCGAATGGAAATGGGACGGCATACGCGCCCAGCTGGTCAAGCGCGCCGGCCAGGTGTGGCTGTGGTCGCGCGGTGAGGAGCTGTTGACCGAGCGCTTCCCCGAACTGGCCGCCATGGGCGCTGCGCTGCCCGACGGCACGGTGCTTGACGGCGAAATCGTGGTCTGGCGCGGCAATGCCGACCAGCCCGGCAGCGAAGGCAGCGTGCAGCCCTTTGCCGACCTGCAAAAACGCATCGGACGCAAGACGCTGGGCGCCAAGCTGCTGCGCGATATTCCGGTGGTGTTGCTGGCCTACGACCTGCTCGAATGGCAGCAGCGCGATGTGCGCGGACTGCCGCAATCGCAGCGCCGGGTCTTGCTGGACGCCCTGCTGACCGACCTGCGCCACCCCGCACTGTTGCCCAGCCCGCTGCTTGAGGGCGAGAGCTGGCAGGTCCTGGCCCGCCAGCGCGAGTCGGCGCGGTCCATGGGCGTCGAGGGCATGATGCTCAAGCAACGCGATGCGCCCTACGGCGTCGGCCGTACCAAGGACGTCGGGCTGTGGTGGAAGTGGAAGATTGATCCGCTGAGCATCGACGCGGTGCTGATTTATGCCCAGCGCGGCCATGGCCGGCGCGCCAGCCTGTACAGCGACTACACCTTTGCCGTGTGGGACGGGCCGCCCGAACAGCTTGATCGCATGCTGGTGCCTTTCGCCAAGGCCTATTCCGGCTTGAGCGATGCCGAGATGGCGCGGGTGGACGCCATCATTCGCAAGACCACGGTCGAAAGCTTCGGCCCGGTGCGCAGCGTCAAGCCGACGCTGGTGTTCGAGCTGGGTTTTGAAGGCATTGCCCGCAGCCCGCGCCACAAGAGCGGCATTGCCGTGCGCTTTCCGCGCATGCTGCGCTGGCGCGAAGACAAGCCGGTGCTTGACGCCGACACGCTGCAAACGCTGTCAGCCCTGTTGCCGGGATGACCGTGGCCAAACCTTCGGCGACCGCAGCGGCAAAAAAAGTGCTTGATGCCTGGCTGGCCGAACGCGGCTGGAAGCCCTTCAGGTTCCAGCGCAACGCCTGGAAAGCGGTCGCCGAAGGCCGCTCCGGCTTGCTGCATGCCACGACCGGCGCGGGCAAGACCTATGCCGTCTGGCTTGGTGCCTTGATGGCTTTTAGTGCTTTTGCGCAAGTGGGCCGTGCGCAGGCCGCTATTAAAAAAATAGCAAATCAGAAGAATCCGAAAAAATCTGCAACCGCACCGTTGACCGTGCTGTGGATCACGCCGATGCGCGCCTTGGCGGCTGACACGCTGCGTGCCTTGCTGCCGCCGCTGGAAGCCTTGAACGCCGCTTTGAATGACGACGGATCGCCACGCTTCACCGCCTGGAGCGCCGGCGCGCGCAGCGGCGATACGCCGGCGGGCGAACGCAGCGCCCAGAACCAGCGGCTGCCGACAGTGCTGGTCACCACGCCAGAAAGCCTGTCGCTGCTGCTGGCGCGCGCCGATGCCCGGGACGTGCTGGGCAGCGTCAGGATGGTCGTGGTCGATGAATGGCATGAGCTGATCGGCAACAAGCGGGGCGTGCAGGTGCAGCTGGCGCTGGCACGGCTTAACACATGGAACATTGCGAGTGCGATGGACCAGACCACAAGCGCTTTAACCCAGCCGGGGCCGCGGAACCGGGTTCGCCGGGCCGCAGGCGCAACGGCCCCCTCGGGGGGCAGCGCAGTACGCGCAGCGACAAGCGTGGGGGCGTTGTCAATTTGGGGCATGTCGGCGACGCTGGGCAATTTGCAGGAGGCGATGCACACGCTGCTCGGCCATGACGGCGGCGTGCTGATCCAGGGTCAGGTACCCAAGAAACTGGTGATCGATTCGCTGCTGCCTGAGCGCACCGAACGCTTTCCCTGGGCCGGCCACCTGGGCTTGACGATGCTGCCGCAGGTGATCGCGGAAATCGACAAAAGCAGCACCACGCTGGTGTTTGCCAACACCCGTTCGCAGGCCGAGCTCTGGTACCAGGCGATGCTGGAGGCGCGGCCCGACTGGGCCGGCGTGATTGCGCTGCACCACGGCTCGCTCGACCGGGCGGTGCGCGAATGGGTCGAGCTGGGCCTCAAAAACGGTGAACTGAAGGCCGTGGTCTGCACTTCCAGCCTGGACCTGGGCGTTGATTTTTTGCCGGTCGAGCGCGTGCTGCAGATTGGCTCCCCCAAGGGTGTGGCGCGCCTGCTCCAGCGCGCTGGCCGCTCGGGCCATGCGCCGGGACGGCCGTCGCGCATCACGCTGGTGCCCACGCTCGGCATTGAATTGGCCGAAGGCGCGGCGGTGCGGGCGGCGATTGCCGCCGGCCACATCGAGTCGCGCACTTCGCCCGACCAGCCGCTGGATGTGCTGGTGCAACATCTGGTCACGGTGGCGCTGGGCGGCGGCTTTGTGCCAGAGGCCTTGTATGCCGAAGTGCGCTGCACGGCCGCCTATGCCGACCTGTCGCGCGAGAACTGGGACTGGTGCCTGTCTTTTGTCGCCCAGGGTGGCGCGTCACTGTCCGCGTACCCTGACTATCGGCGCGCCGTGCCCGACGGGGAGGGCGTGTGGCGCGTCCCCGATGCGCGGCTGGCGCGGCGCCACCGCATGAACATCGGCACCATCGTCAGCGATGCGAGCATGGCGGTGCAGTATGTCGGCGGCGCCAAAGTCGGCACGGTGGAGGAAAGCTTTGCCGCGCGCCTGAAGCCCGGCGACTGCTTCCTGTTCGGCGGCCGGCTGCTGGCGCTGGTGCGCATTCACGAGATGACCGCCTGGGTGCGCCGTGCCACGGGCAAGCGCGCGGCCATTCCGCGCTGGAGCGGCAGCCGTCTGCCGCTGTCGACCACGCTGGCCAATGCGGTGGTGCAGCAACTGGCGCTGGCAAGTGAAGGGCACTACGACACGCCCGAACTCAAAGCCATGCGGCCGCTGCTGGAAATCCAGCAGCGCTGGTCGGCCTTGCCCACGCCGCAGACCCTGTTGGCCGAAGTGCTGCGCACCCGCGAAGGCTGGCATCTTTTTGTGTATCCATTCGCCGGACGGCCGGTGCACATGGGCCTGGCCAACCTGCTGGCCTGGCGCGTGGCGCAGCAGGCGCCGCGAACCTTTTCCATCGCCGTCAACGACTACGGTTTCGAGTTGCTCAGCGCCACCGAGGTGGACTGGGCGGCTTTGCTGCCGCAGGTACTCGGTTTCTCCAGCCAAGCCAGGGCCTCGGAACCGGCTTCGCCGGGCTGCAGGCACAGCGCCCCCCTTGGAGGGCAGCGAACCACACGCAGTGGAGAGCGTGGGGGCGAGCTACTTCATGAGGTGCTGGCCAGCCTGAATGCCAGTGAATTGGCGCAGCGCCGCTTTCGTGAAATTGCGCGTGTGGCGGGGCTGGTTTTTCAGGGTTATCCGGGTGAAAAGCGCAGCAACAAGCAGCTTCAGGCCTCATCGTCGTTGTTCTACGAAGTGTTCAAAAAATACGATCCAGCCAATCGATTGTTGCTGCAGGCCGAACAGGAACTGCTGTCACAGGAACTGGAGATTGGCCGGCTGCAGGCGGCACTGGAACGCATGAACCGCCAGCAACTGCAACTCAAGGTCTTGGCCCGGCCCACGCCCTTTGCCTTTCCGCTGATGGTTGAGCGCTTTCGCGAACAGTTGTCGAACGAAAGCGTGGCCGACCGCATCGCCCGCATGGTGGCGCAGCTCGACCATGCAGCCGATGATCCGGTCGGCACTCAGGATGCGGGCAATGCGGGCAACGACGACGATGCTGCCGCCGAAAAAGTGCGCCGGTCGCTGGCGTTTTCGCAGGACACCTTGTTCCGCCCTTCCGCTGCAAAAGGTTCGGGCAAGGAGCGCGTACCGCGTCGCGCCACGGGACGCAGGCCGGGCTTGTGATGCTGGCCGAACAAGCTGCATTGGGCCGCCCGCTGGCAATTGCATGCGCTGGCGAGACCCTGTGGCTGCTGCCCGAGCATGCGCTGTGGTGGCCAGCCGAACGCGTGCTGTGGGTGGCGGACCTGCATTTGGGCAAGGCGGCAACCTACCGCGCGCTGGGCCAGCCGGTGCCTGCCGGTACGACGCGTGAAAATTTGGCGCGGTTGGGTGTCTTGCTGGACCATTACCAGCCGGCGCAACTGGTGTTTTTAGGCGACTTTTTGCATGCAGCGCAGGCCCGCACGCCTTCGCTGCTGGCCGAACTGGCGCTGTGGCGCCGAAGCCATGCCGCGCTGGAATGCCTGCTGGTGCGTGGCAACCATGACAGCCGCGCCGGCGATCCGCCGACCGCACTGAATATCCGCGTGGTCGACGAGCCCTGGCCGATGGGCCCGTTTGCCGCCTGCCATCATCCGCAAACCGATGCGGCCCGCTTTGTGCTGGCCGGCCATCTGCACCCCGTGCTGACGCTGCACGGGCCGGGCCGTGACCGTTTGCGGCTGCCTTGCTTCAGTTTTGACAAGCGTTGTGCCGTGCTGCCGGCCTTTGGCGAATTCACTGGCGGCTGGCAGGTGGATCGCCAGCCGGGGCGCTCCCTGTATGCCGTCGGCGGCCAGGCGGTATGGCACGTGCCGCCAAGGCGATAAAAAACCGTCAACAACAAGTTTTATGCATCAAATAGATGTTTTGCGCACGACCAGAAAGCATGGTTAGCTATGAAATAAATAGCAATTCAGGCAGATTAGGTGGTGTGGCTTATTGCAGCAGCGGGGTGTCGGGAAGCTCGTTGGGCTGTTCCTGAACCGCTTCGGTGCGCGGGAAATGGGCGACCAGCACCGCCGAGGTTTCCTCCAGCGCTTGCGTCAACCCGTCCTCGTAGCGCGCTTCGCGGAAAGAGCTGGCCATGTGCGCCACCACAGTTTGCCAGTGGTTGTCGTCCACATGGCGCCGCAATCCCCGGTCGGCGACGATTTCAATCGCATGCTCGGCCAGCAGCACATAGACCAGCACGCCGTTGTTGTGCTCGGTGTCCCAGACCCGCAGCTTGCCGAACATCGTCACGGCCCGCTGCCGGACCAGCTCGGCCATCGGGGTGTCAGCATTCAGTCGCCAGAGGTAACTCATGGGCAGCGAGGATTCAACGCAGATGCGGATCTGGCCGCTGTGGCGCTGTTCGCTGGCACCCACACGCTCAGCCAGGCGATGCAGCATGTCGGGCGGAATCGCGCGCTGGGTATCGGAAACATCGAGCCAGAGGTGCTTGAGCAGCAAGGTGAGCTTGTTCATCAGTCGTCTGCCCTTCACCAGCTGCCCGAGGCGCCGCCGCCGCCGAAATTCCCGCCGCCGCCACTGCTGAAACCGCCACCGCCACGGCCGCCGCCGCCAAATCCACCGCCACCGAAACCACCCCCGCCAAAGCCCCCGCCGTAGCCTGAAGACCGGCCGCCCATTCCCCCCATGCCGCCGCCAAGTCCTGAAATGAGTGCAAACACCATGCCCGCCAGCGCCGCGATGCCGCCAACGATCAGGCTGCTGGTGAACAACCAGGCCAGCACGCCAACCGCGCCACCCGTAGCGACCGAGCCCATCTTGCGCCCCAAAACGCTTGACAGCACGCGTCCGCCGATGGGCACGGCAAAAAACAGGAACACGGCCAGCGTTGTCCAGTCGAATCCGCCGCCACTGCTGCGGCGAGCGGGACTGCCCTGCTGCGGCGCCGGCAGGTTTTCGCCGGTAATGCGCGCCATGATCTGGTCGGCGGCTGCATCCAGGCCGCCGGCAAAGTCGCCTTGCTTGAAGCGCGGTGTAACGGCCGATTCGATGATCTGGCTGGCGGCCAGGTCGGGAATCGCGCCTTCAAGCGCTTTGGTGGTTTCAATGCGCACCGTGCGGTCGTTTTTGGCGACCACCAGCAGCAGGCCGTCGCCGATGCTCTTGCGGCCGATCTTCCAGCTGTCGCCGATGCGCTGGGCGTACGCAGCAATGTCCTCGGGCTGGGTCGTGGGCACCATCAGCATCACCACCTGCGCGCCGCGCGACTGCTCGAAAGCGGTCAGCTTGGCTTCAAGCGCAGACTTCTGCGCTGCTGTCAGCGTGCCGGTGCTGTCCATCACATGCGCTGTCAGTGGCGGGACGGGCTGCACGCCACCCTGCGCCCAGGCGGCCAGACTGGCCAAGGGTAACCAGAACGCCAGTAACAGTGCCTGCAAAAGGAAACGAATGCGCATGGAGAGTCGTTTCGCTTACTTTTTGTTGAAATCGACCACCGGCGGTGTCGATATCTGCGCTTCATTGGCCACGGCAAAGCTGGGCTTGACCTTGTAGCCGAAGACCATGGCGGTCAGGTTATTGGGAAAACTGCGCGTCAGCACGTTGTATTCCTGCACCGTCTGGATGTAACGGTTGCGCGCCACGGTGATGCGGTTTTCGGTGCCTTCAAGCTGCACGCGCAGATCGCGAAAACCCTGATTGGCCTTCAGGTCGGGGTAGCGTTCGCTGACGACCATCAGCCGGCTCAGCGCGCTGCCCAGTTCGCCCTGCGCAGCCTGGAATTTGCTGAAGGCGGCCGGGTCGTTCAGCGTCTCGGGCGTGACCTGGATCGATGTGGCCTTGGCGCGCGCCTCGATCACCTTGGTCAGTGTGTCCTGCTCGAAAGCTGCTTCACCCTTGACCGTGGCAACGATGTTGGGCACCAGGTCGGCACGGCGCTGGTACTGGTTCAGCACTTCGGACCAGGCCGACTTGGTCTGTTCGTCCAGGCTCTGGAACTGGTTGTAACCGCAACCCGAGAGCAGCAGGCTCAGCAGGGCGGCCAAAGACAGGCTGAATAAACGCGGAAAACGCAATAGCATGGGAAAGCCTCCAAAATTCAAGTTGCAACACTACCATAGCCGCGGGAGGCTTCTCCCGTTTTTGCCGGACAGGCGCACAATTCCGCACCAAGCTCCTGCGCCTTTCCTTCGACTGATTCGATTGTCACCATGCAAAAAACCAAAGCAATCCCTGCCAGCACCGGCAACCCTGACGAAACCGAAGCAGCGTTTTACGACGCGCTTCAGCAAGGCGACATCGAAAAGCTGATGGCCTGCTGGGGAGATGAGGACGAAATGGTGTGCGTGCATCCGGGCGGCTCCCGGCTGGTCGGCGCCGGCGCCATACGCAGCGCGTTCGACGCCATGTTTGCCAATGGCTCCCTGCGCGTGCAGCCGCTCAAGGTGTGCCGGGTGCAGGCGCTCGGCTCCAGCGTGCACAGCGTGCTCGAACGCATCGAAGTCCTGACCGAAGAGGGCCCGCGCCACGCTTATGTCCTGGCCACCAACGTGTACTTCCTCACGGCGCAAGGCTGGCGCATGATGGCGCACCATGCAAGTCCGGGCAGTTTGCACGATTTACAGGAAGTGTCCGAATCGCCTGTGCTGCTTCACTGACCGGTGGGCGCGGACATGAACTACGGCGCGCCCTGGTGGCTGCCCGAGGGGAACATGCAGACCATCTGGGCGGCCCTGCACGCCCGGCGTTTTGCCGGGTTGGCGCCCGTGTTCCAGCGCGAACGCTGGGCTACGCCGGACGGCGACTTTGTCGATGTGGACTGGAGTGTTCAAGCTCCCACGCTCCCCGCTGCGCGTGGTTCGCTGCTGAATGTTGCGCCCCCACGGTCGCTCACTTCGTGTAGCTTCCTGCCCCCCGAGGGGGTCACCCCGCCTGCGGTCTGGCAAAGCCAGTCCCGCGGCCGGAACTTGGCTGGTGAAGCGGCTGGGGCCGCTGCGCCTGCAGCTCCGCAAAGCCGATTCTGCGGCCCTGGCTTGAACGGTCCTGATGCGCGTGCTTCGGTACGCCCCGAAAAGGCATCGGAACAACCGCTGCTGGTGCTGTTTCACGGGCTGGAGGGTTCTTCTGGCAGCCACTATGCCCAAGCCTTTGCCGACGTGGCTGGCTGCCGGGGCTGGGCCTTTGCCGTGCCACATTTTCGTGGCTGCTCGGGCGAAATGAATTTGGCGCCGCGCGCCTACCACTCGGGCGATTATGCCGAGATTGACTGGATCCTCCGGCGCTTTGCCGACCGGCACCACGGGCCGGTGCTGGCAGCAGGTGTGTCGCTGGGCGGCAATGCGCTGATGCGCTGGGCCGGCGAGATGGGCCATAACGCCCGCCAGGTGGTGGCAGCCATCGCTTCGATCAGCGCGCCGCTGGACCTGACCGCCAGCGGCCGGGCCATCGGGCGCGGCTTCAATCGGCAGGTCTACACCCGCATGTTCCTCAAGAGCATGCGGCCAAAAGCCCTGCAAAAGCTGGCCCAGCACCCCGGCCTGTTCGACCGCACGGCGTTGCTGGCAGCCCGCGATTTGTATGCGTTCGACAACATTTTCACCGGCCCGGTGCATGGTTTCAAGGGCGTGGACGACTATTGGGCGCGTGCCTCGGCCAAACCGTATTTGCGCCAGATTGCCGTTCCCGCGCTGGCGCTGAATGCCTTGAACGACCCGTTCATTCCGGTCGGCAGCCTGCCCCGGAGGGTTGATGTCAGTCCCGACGTGACGCTGTGGCAGCCAGCGCAGGGCGGACATGTCGGCTTTCCGTCATCGGGTTTTCCAGCGCATGTGCGCGCCATGCCCGAGGCCGTGGTGGATTTTCTGGCCGCGCAGCTTTAGGCTTCCCTATCGCCCTGAAATGCCAGGGGCTGGCAAAGCAGCGCAAAATAAGGCCATGGATGACATTGTTCGACAAGCGATTGCCAAGTGGCCCAACGTTCCCGACTGCTATGGCTGGCTCGGGCTGGACGCACGCGGCAACTGGTACATGCGCGACGACCAAGCGCAGGCTGCCGGGCCGTTTGCGCCAGAAAATAAGGGCGACAGCCACGCCGACAGCAAAGGCTCGTTGCTGCAGCACGAAAAGCTGATTGACTTCATCCAGCGCAATTACGAAAGCGACGCCACCGGTCGCTGGTTTTTCCAGAACGGGCCGCAACGCGTGTACGTGGAGCTTGAAGCCACGCCCTTCATCTGGCGCGTGCACCCGGCGCCAGAGTTTGGCGTGACCGCGCACACCGGCCAGGCCGCGCGCGTCCAGCGTTGCGTGCTTGACGAGGAGGGCCGGCTTTACCTGGAAACCGATCTCGGCTTCGGCCTGGTTCATACCCAGGACATGACGCATGCTGCCGATGCGGTGGTTCAGGGCTTGTGGGTGCCGCAGGAACTGCAAGCGAGCGCCTTGCCAGCGCGGTTTGGCTACGCCTGCAGTCCCCAGGCTATGCAAAAAAAATAGCAGTACATACTTGTGCGGCCTGCGAAAGTAGCCTTTTTTATCGAATTTTTACGAAAAAAGCCGGTCAATGACCGGCTTTTTTTAAATTCTGAGTTTGCGCTTATTTAGCAGCGTTCACCATGTAGACCACCGCAGAATGGATATCTGCGTCCGAACCGGCAGAGCCGCCCTTGGGGGGCATCGCGCCCTTTCCCTTGATGACGCTGGTGGTCAGGGCCTCAATGCCGGTCTGGATACGCGGTGCCCAGGCTGCCTTGTCGCCGAACTTTGGCGCGCCAGCCACGCCAGCCGCATGGCACGCCACGCAGGCCTGCTTGTACAGCGTTTCGCCAGCGCCCAAATCGACGGCTGCCACTTGGACGGGTGCGGCCGGTGCCGTGGCCATTGCAGGCGCTGCGGGAGCGGCTGCAACCACTGCGGCAGGCGCCGCTGGCATGGCCGGAGCCGCTGCTGCAGCGGACGCATCTGCAGCACCTGCTGCAGGCGCGGCGGGCTCTGCAAACTTGCCGCCTGCAGCGGCTGTCATGTACACCACGGCGCGGCCGATTTCAGCGTCCTGAAAGTCGCCGCCGCCCTGCGCTGCCATGGCCCCTTTGCCTTTGAGTGCTGAATTCAGCAGTGCGTCGTAGCCGGTGGCAATACGGGATGCCCAGGCTGAGACATCGCCGAATTTCGGAGCGCCTGCGACGCCCGCTGCATGGCAGGCAACACATTGGGCTTTGTAGACCTCTTCGCCTGCGCGAAGGGGACGGTTTGCATCGCGAATTTCAACCATGCCGATTTTCTGGATGCGCTCGGCAATGGCGCGGCCACCATCATCGGCGCCGGCCATGGGCTTGTTGGCCGAGGTGACGTAGTAAACCAGGCCAATGATTGCAAAAATCGGAACAACAAAAGAGAAAAAAACCGCGGCCAGCAGCTGCTGGGGGGTTTTGATCGGTCCCATGTGGGCTTCTTCATGGGCCGTGGTGTGATCGTTTGCGCTCATGGCGTCCTCAAAAACAGAAAGTCGGGGGCTGTTGCAGGCTGCTTCAGTAGGCTTGCATTATAGCGGCGGCCATGGAAATCCTGACGTGGTTCGGACCGACTGATAGAATCAGCGGTTGTGCCCGGTTTTGCTTGCCAAAGCCTGACCGGCCAGCCGCCTTAATCTCTCGATTTTGGCGAAAATCGGTTTTCAGCATTGCGGCTGTAGCTCAGTGGATAGAGTATTGGCCTCCGAAGCCAAGGGTCGTGGGTTCGATCCCCGCCAGCCGCACCATTTCAGACACCCGGAAACCCTTGAGTTTCCTTACCATCACGCCAACCACCCCGGTTGGCGTTTTTGTTTCTGGTCGATTTCTGGTGGTGGGCGAGTCTGGCTTGTTCTGGCCTTGTTCTGTATCAGGGGCAGCATTAGGCGACGCCGGTGACTTTGGCCCTGAGGTCTCCCAGCCAGCCAATGGCAACCGCCTTTTGTTCCGAGCATCTGTTTTTGTTTTGATCCGGTCGTGCCCGGAACAAGGCAAAAGAGGAGGGCTTTGTGTTGTCGCTGTGAACCGCCGCGAGTTTCATGGACGCTGGATGGTTCAAGTCAACCAGCTACCGAGGCCTTCGCTCAGATGGGGCTGACCACCCCGTGGCCGGAAAAATGGCCTTTGGCGTTTTCAAGAAAACGGTCAAAGGACGCTTGTGTCGCTTCGGGGGACCAGCCGGCCAGGTGGGGCGTGAGGATCACGTTGTCCAAGCCGATGAGTGCCTCGGGGCGTCCCGGTTCGCTTTCGTAAACGTCCAGGCCGGCACCGGCGATGCGGCCATCGCGCAGGGCCGTAGCCAGCGCTTCGGTATCGACCACGCTGCCCCGGCCGATGTTCACCAGAAAGCCTTGGGGGCCCAGTGCATCAAGCACTTGGGCGTTGACGAGATGCCGGGAGGCTTCGCCGCCCGGGGCGGCGCACACCAGCACATCGCACCATTGCGCCAGCCCGACTAGGCTGTCGAAGTAGCGATGCGCAACACCTGCTTTGGGACTGCGGTTGTGGTAACCGACAGGCATGTCGAAAGCGCCCGCGCGCCTGGCTATCTTCTGCCCGATGGTGCCCAGGCCGAGGATTCCGATGCGCTTGCCAGAGACATTGGGCGGCTGGGGAATGGCCAGACGCCACACGCCTTCGCGGCAAAGGCGGTCAAGTTGCCGGAAGTTGCGCACCGCGGCGATGACAAGACCGAAGGCATGGTCGGCCACGCAGTTGTCGTTGGTGCCCTGGCCATTGGCCACGGCAATGCCGCGTGCCCGCGCCGCATCCAGATCGACCAGCTCGTACCCCGCGCCCATGCAGCAGATGAGTTCGAGCGCCGGCATGGCGGCCATTTCCTGCCCTGTCAGACCCAGAACGCCAATGGTTAGCACGGCGCGAAACTTCGCGCCGTGCGTGGCGATCGCTGCGGTGCGTTCGCCATCGGTCGGTGCGTAAATCAGGTCATATAGCTCGGACAGCACCGATTGGTGTTCGCTTGAATGCGTGTTGAGCACCAGCAAGGGAATTTTGTCGGACATGCGCGTGAAACTCCTGAAAATGATTTTTAAGCCCATCAGTTTGGCACGTCGTTGGAAACGCGTCGGCTACGTTGGACTGAGGCCAACTTTCAGCCGGAAAAAATCCACATGCCACCGGCCCGGGGAAGTTGAACGGCCTGCTTCACCAAAGAATGACCGCATTGTGTCTGTTGACGTTGCGTTTGGCGTCTCAATGCAAACGCGTAAGATGAAACGTCATATCGCCTAACAACTTTTGAGGGAGACACACCATGAACAACCATGTTTACAAGCAACTGGAACTGACCGGCTCGTCAAGTGTCAGCATAGAAGAAGCCGTGAGCACCGCCATTGCCAAGGCGCATGAAACGGTGCGCAATATCCAGTGGTTCACCATCACTGAAACCCGGGGCCATGTGGTCGAGGGCAAGGTCGCGCACTGGCAGGTTTCCCTGAAAATCGGTTTCACGCTCGATTAGTCGTTCAGTCCACCCTTTCCTGGAACCTGCCATGTACCAACGAATTCTGCTGGCTTATGACGGCTCTGCTCCCGGGCAGCAGGCCTTGCTGGATTGCCATGAAATTGCGCAGTGGAGCGGCTCGGAACTGGCGCTGATTGCCGTCATGCCGCTGCCGTTGAACAACCTCGGGCTTGAAGGCAGCATTTACGACGAATCGCTGCAGGACAGCGAGAAGGAACGTTATCAGGCCATTCTTGACACCGGCCTGCGCAAGCTGGGCGATGCTGGCCTGAAAGCCAGCGGGCATGTCGTGACCGGGGATGCCGTGGGTGAAATTACCCATTGTGCGCGCCAAATCAAGGCTGACCTGATCGTGGTGGGTCACAAGCATCTGGAGGGATGGGCCGCCCGCTGGTGGCGGGGCTCTGTTTCCAAGACCCTGATTGAACAGTCGCCCTGTAGCGTGCTTGTGGTTATCACGCATTAAATAGCGTGCAGCAGGGCCAGCGAGCACTTTGCCGCTCAGGGCAGCACAAGGCCGAAAATGGCGACCAGCGGTATGCAGGGGATACAGCGCGCCTTTGTCAATCGGCCAAGCCAGCGCGTAATCAACAGGGCACCTTGTCGTTATGCGGCAAGCTGAAAATAGCTTTTTGCTATTCAATTAATAGCATAATTCGCTTTCCAGGATTGCGCAAAAGCCTTTTTTAATGCCTAAACGAATCCGTTGTGTCGATTGTCAGGAAATGCAGCCAGAATCCTTGTTCTGTTGACTGCTTTTCAATCCAAATGAATTCGATTTTTTACCTTGATACCGTCGCTTACTGGGTTTTCCGGATGGCAGGGTATGCGTTGCTCAACCTGGGGGAAGACGCCGCACTGATTGCCTTGATGTTTTGCTGAACCCAAGGCGCAGCCCGAAAAGCGCCGGACTGCGAAAAGGCGTGCGTCACGCCAGACCTTGGGTTCTTTAGGCTTTCTTCGCCCAGGCGCTGCACCAGGCTTTGGCAGAAACCTGCTTGCCGGCAAACAAAGGGCAACCGCCCGCTGCATCGGTTGGCTTGCCTTGGTACAGCGCGCAGTTGGCGCAGTTCTGCTCGTTGGCGTGTTTTGGGTACTTCGCCTTGTCCACCTTGGTGGTGTCGCTTTTGTAACCCAAGGCAACTGCCTGTGGTTCGGTTTCCACAACCAGTGGCGCGGCGGCCTGCGCCTGAACCAGACGGGTCGAAGCCAGCAAGCCCGCACCTGCAATGGAATGAATGACAAAGGTTCTACGATTTGATTTCATGTGGGTTCTCGATTTTATTGAATTGAACCTGATCCGATACGGTAAAAAATGAATTGCCGCATCGGCAAGGCATCGCTCAAGCAGCACCGGTTTCCAAAGAATTGAAACCAACACCACAAGACCTCGCCGCGTCATGGTTCTCCAGCCAATATAGGCAAATCAAGTTTACAGCCACGCCCTGAAAACTGCTGGCAGACAAGCGCGTTCCTGTGATCCAGCGCAACAGGTCTGTGCAAACTTTTGCCAGATTTGCGGCCCGGACCTATTTTTTAAATTGATAGCCAGGAATTTTCTTGCTGCTTCTTCTGAATAGATAGCAAATCATCTATGTCGAATAAGTGAATAAAAAATGATTCTCCCGAATTGCGAATCGCCAGGAGGGCACCGTGTCAGCCTTTTTTCTCGCAAACTGGGGGGTGCATAAACCTGGTTTGAAACAAACTGATTCTGAAGAGTTGAAGACAATGCCGATATTCTGATTTTGAAGTAAGGCTATGCTTAGCCTACAACTTGGTAACATGCGATGTCACCCTGGAGACAATTCCTTTCTCGCATGACGACTGGGTAATTGGTCATTTCCTCACACTAATAAGGGCTTTCGCCATGAAGAGACATTTTCTACGTACCGTTCCCGCACTGATTGCCTTATCCCTGTCACCAATGTTCGCGGCCGCACAGGCTGCCTGGCCCACCAAGACCATCACGCTGGTTTCCCCTTATGCACCGGGCGGCACCACTGACATGTTGGCGCGGATGCTGGCTTCCAAACTTCAGGGTGTTCTGGGACAGACCGTCATCGTCGAGAACAAGGGCGGCGCTGGCGGCAATATCGGCACCGACTATGTGTCCAAGTCCAAACCTGATGGCTACACGTTTTTGCTGGCCGCGAGTGGCCCGCTGGTGATTGCGCCGTCGTTGTATCCGAAACTGCCTTATCAGCCGAACACTGATTTCACTGCAGTGGCGCCGGTTGCCAACGCCGCGTTTGTCATTGCGGTCAACGCCAAGTCGGGGCTGACGAGCGTCAAGGACATCATTGCCAAGGCCAAAGCCGGCAATCTGGCCTATGCCTCGGCTGGCTCTGGCACGCCACAGCACATCATCGGGGAAATGTTCAATGTGCAAGCCGGCGTCAAGATCCAGCACATTCCCTACAAGGGGTCGGGTCCGGCGTTGAACGACCTTGTAGGTGGCCAGGTTCCCATGACTTTCGAGAATCCTGTACCCATCATGCCGCAGGTCAAAGCTGGAAATCTCAACGTGCTGGCGGTGACCAGCGCCAAGCGCTCGGCGGCATTTCCCGACATTCCAACCGTTGCCGAACTGGGACTCAAGGGCTTCGATGCGCAGCCCTGGTACGGTGTTCTGGGCCCGGCCGGTATTCCGGTTGAGATTGTCGACCGCATGAACAAGGAAATTCGCACCATCCTGGCTTCGACCGACACCAAGGCGCGTCTGTTTGCCCTGGGCGCAGAACCGATGGACATGACGCCGCTGGCATTCAAGAATTTCATTGCGGCAGACACGAAAAAATGGACCGGCGTGGTTAAGGCTTCTGGCGCCACGGTGGACTGAAGGGCAGACAGGCGCCATGAGTTCCGAATTGCTTGATGCTGAGACGCTGCGGCAGGCCTGCACCGGCCGCGCTGCTTCGTCCTGCACCTGCGCGCTGGGCGCTTGTCCAAGCTGGGAAAGCTTTACAGAAGACCGCTGGCCGGGCCAGTGGGTCCAGCGCTTGGGAACCTTGCGCGACCCGGCGATTGACGAGCCGACCCTGGAAGAACTTCACCCCGACGGCACGCGCTACGCTTCGCTGGAAGCGCCGCTGGCCCTGAAGTTTTTTCCCTGCAACCGCTGCGACGCCTATGCCTGTAACCGGTGTGGCCGGACCCTGCTGAGGTATACCGAGTACGGCGGCTACTACGTTGACCACCGTGTTCGTGAAGTGACACCGGAACGGGTGGTTTAGCGCTTACGGATTTTGGCCAGTCAGTGATTTGGTGTGTTGAAAAGGCTGCTTGTGCAGGTACAGCTTGCGTGGGCAGCTATTAATTAAGTAGCAAAAGTATTCATCGCCTTGATTGTCTTGCGCGCCAAGAGGCGCGAGCCCGGTGATTTGGCACCACAAGCTTTCCAAACTGCGTTCAGTCGGCCTGCCAGATCATCTTTTTGCCCGAGGCTTCCCAGCGTTCGTAATTGGCCGCATAAATCTCCTCAATGCGGTGGCGCTTGACCCTGAAGGTCGGCGTGATGATGCCATTGTCCACGGTCCAGGCGGTGGTCACGATGATGATGCATTGCAACTGCTCGCGCGGGTCCAGCGTGGCGTTGACGGCCTGCAAGTGGTCCGCCAGCGAACTTTTCAGTGCCGTGTGCGCGCCTAGCGGCTTCGGGATTGAGCACCTTTTTTGCACCAGCCCGCCAATCACCGGAATCGACAGCAGCAGCTGGAGCCTGGCCGGCGGCATCTTGTGGTGTACGCCCTGCTTGAACTTGAGCCACAACCGGTGGAACCGAGAAAAAGATGGTAGGCGGGGCGTGCTGCAGGTCCGCGGTAAAGGTGTCGAGCGACTTTGCAAACCAAAGCCGCATGCCGGTGCGCAGCCATGCGGCGCACCGGGTCGGCCACCTCGTCCCTGGAGTGATCCCGGATTTTTCTGTCCTCCATGGGCTGTGTCAGGCTGATACTCTGTGGGATGGTTTTTTCCCAATGGTAAAGGCGCCGCAGCACCAGCAGGTCAGGCGAAATGATGTCCATGAACAAGTTCTCCTGTCGTTGTTGTCAAGGGCGGCCAGCCCAGACACAGGACTGAATCCTGGGCGCACAAACGCTCTGCTGTCGAGCTTCGTGCCTTTGCGTATTGAGACTTCGATTGCCCGGCATGTCCACCTCTGGGGCACGGGGAAAACCCCATAAGAACCCCAAGGAAAACCCGCGTTTGGGGATTCCTGACAGACTGAAGGCCGTGGTGGGTTTGTTTGAATTTTCCTAAAACGGGAATGCAACAGGCTTCAACCGTCAGACCCGCAAGCGCTTTATGCCTCAGGAGTGCATCATGAAAATTCTCAAGAACTTTGTCGGCCTGGCTGCCGTGGCAGTCGTGGCGGCCGGCTGTGCTTTCTCACCCGTGCAGCCGGGCATGTCGCGTGAACAGGTGCTGGCCAGTTACGGCACGCCGACCCGGGTTGTGCCACTGGCAGCGGGAACCCGCCTGCAGTATTCGAGGCAGCCTGCCGGCCAGAGTGCCGTGATGGTTGACCTGGATGCGGCTGGCAAGGTGGTGGATGTGCGGGAGGCGCTCAAGCTGAATGAATTCTTGCGCATCGAACCTGGAAAGTGGACACGCGACGATGTGGAGCGCGAGTTCGGCCCGCCGGCACGGATTGACGCGGTAGCGTCGTGGTCCGGCGACATCATGAATTACCGCTGGCGGGATAATCTGCAAGACATGTATTACTGGGTGTACCTGGACGCCGGCAACCGCGTCCAGCGCACTGGGCAGGGCGTCGAATTCCCCGTCACGAAGGACGACTGAGCCTGCGGGCTTATTGCACCGCACGGCCAATTTCGGGCCAGTGGTGGTGCAGGTAGACCCAGGACACCAGCCCGATGCACAGCATGCCCAGCGACACGGCAGCCAGCGCTGGGGTCGAATGCATGACCAAGGGTGCAATGATGCCGGCCACCAGCCCATTGGCCGTTGAGCCGATGAAAGCCTGCAGCGAAGACGCCATGCCGCGCCGCTGCGGGTACAGGTCCAGCACCAGCAGCGTGACGACGGGCACCATCAGCGCCCAGCCAAAGGCGAAAACGGCAATCGGAAACATGGCCCATGCCACATGGGCATCAAAAAACAGATTGGCCACCAGGTTGACAACCGCCGTCACGAACATGATGACAAACCCGTGGCGTATCTGCTTTTTGGGCGCAATTTTTCCGGCCAGGCGGCCGCTCAGCCAAGCGCCCGACATGATGCCCGAGATGGTCAGCATGAAGAACCAGAAAAACTGGGTGGGTTGCAGGGCCAGATGCTGGCCAAGGAAGGCAGGCGCTGCCAGCACGTACAGGAACATGCCATTGAAAGGCACGCCGCTGGCCAGCGCCAGCAGTAAAAACCGTGGGCTGGACCCCAGCTGCCAGTAGCCGCGCATCAGGTGCCGCACTTCAAACGGCTGACGCTCCTCGGGCTCCAGCGTTTCCGGCAAATAGCGGTAGTTGGTCACCCAGAGCACCACGCCCACCCCGGTCAGAAACCAGAACACACTGTGCCAGCCCAGGTGCACGAACAGCCAGCCGCCGACTATTGGGGCAAGCGCCGGTGCAATGCCGAAGTAGATCGTGACCTGGCTCATGACCTGCTGCGCCTGCGCGGGCGGGAACATGTCGCGTATCACGGCGCGCGACACCACAATGCCGGCGCCGGTGGACAGGCCCTGCATCGCGCGGAAAAACACCAGCTGGCCGACGCTTTCCGACAGGGCGCAACCCGCCGACGCCAGCGTGAACATGGCAATGCCCCACAGCACGACCGGGCGGCGGCCAAAACTGTCGGCAAACGCGCCATGAAACAGGTTCATGAAGGCAAAGCCAAACAGGTAAGCCGACAGGGTCTGCTGCATTTCCACCGGGGTCGCGCCCAGCGATGTTGCCATGCCGGAAAATGCCGGCAGGTAGGTGTCGATGGAAAACGGCCCCAGCATGCCGAGCACGGCCAGCAGGGCCGCCAGCGCCCAGCGTGGGCCGCGCCAGAGTTGGTCAGCGTTCGGATTCATTCGTTTTTAAGCTTCAAGGCAGTGTCGTAGAGTTCGTTGCGCGGCGCGTCAGTGATGTCGGCGGTAAGCTTGACAGCGGTTTTCAGCGGCAATTCGGCCAGCAGCAGTTTGAGCACCCGCGTGCTGTCATCCGGCCCTTCATGTGGGACCGAGGCATGCAGTACCAAGGCAAACTCGCCCCGGGTGCGCTGCGGCCCGGCATCCAGCCAGGCGGCTAAATCCTGTGCTGGAACGGTCGCAATTTCCTCGAACTGCTTGGTCAGTTCACGCCCGACCGTGACGAGTCGGCCTTGCAACACCGCCATGGCGCGCGCCAGTGCCTCGATGCGGTGCGGCGCTTCAAGGATGACCGTGGCCCGCGAATCGGCCCGCAACAACTCGATGGCCTGCTCGCGTTCGCCGGCCTTTGTCGGCAGGAAACCGGCAAATACAAAACTGCTTCCGTTGTCAGCGCTGCCTTCGGCGCGGGTGACGCCAGCCGCGCTGAGAACAGTCGTGACGCTGCTGGCGCCCGGCAAGGGCATCACCTTGAACCCGGCGGCCCGTACCGCCGCCACCAGACGTGCACCGGGGTCGCTGACAGCCGGCGTTCCGGCGTCGCTGACATAGGCCACGCGTTCGCCGCGCTGCAATCGCTCCACCACGCCCTGCGCGGCTTCGGCCTCGTTGTGCTGGTGCACGGCCAGAAGCGGCTTGTCAATGCCATACTGGCGCAGCAGCGGCTGGGTGTGGCGCTTGTCCTCGCAAGCAATGGCCTGCACCAGTTGCAGCACATGCAGTGCGCGCAGGGTGATGTCGGCCAGGTTGCCGATGGGCGTGGCCACGACATACAGCGTAGCCTCGGGATAATGCTGCATGCCTGCTGCGGCGCGTGCCGTGTCCAGGGCCAGTTCGAAAGAAGCGTTCAATGTGGTTTTCCAGAAAACAGGCGGATCAATTGCCCACCCAGGACGTGGCGGGTGGTGCTGCGACGGCGCCGAAGCAGGTTACCACCAAGTCCCGGGGTGACGCCGCCGAAGCGGCGGCGCAAGCCTGGCTTTCCAAGGCGGGCCTGCGGTGGGTCGAGTCCAATTATCGGACGCCGGGACGCGGCGGCGGCGAGATTGACCTGATCATGCGAGCGCCTGACGGAACCCTGGTGTTTGTTGAGGTCCGCCAACGCGCAAATGCGTCGCATGGCGGTGCCGGCGCCAGCATCAGCAGCACCAAGCAGCGCCGCATCATTTTTGCCGCACGCCATTATTTGATGCGTTTTGCCAGTGCACCGCCATGCCGCTTCGACGTGGTGCTGGTTCATGGGGCACTGTGCGCGGGAAAAGGTCCAGGACCAGAAATTGAATGGCTGCCCGCTGCATTCGACGCCTCCTGATCCATGGCGGCTGCTGAAAATTCGGCCGCTGTAGAGAATGGTAATTTGTAACCAATCCTTCACGATGCCAACCGTATGCCTTTATCGACAGGGCGGCATGCCATGACCCGCTATCATCCGTTCATGCTTGAACAACGAATCGAACAGCACTTCATCGACAGTGCCGACCTTAAATACCAGTCCGCGCAAATTCTCTCCAAACCCGTTGCCGCCGCAGTGCATGCCATTCTGGCCAGTGTGACCAGCGGCAACAAGGTCCTGGCCTGTGGCAACGGCGGTTCGGCTGCCGACGCCCAGCACTTCGCGGCTGAATTCGTCGGTCGCTACGAGCGTGAGCGGCCCGAACTTGGCGCCATTGCGCTGACCACCGACAGCTCCATCATCACCGCCATTGCCAATGATTACGATTTCAGCGTGATTTTTTCCAAGCAGGTGCGCGCCCTTGGCGTGGCCGGCGATGTGCTGCTGGCCATCAGCACCAGCGGCAATTCAGCCAACGTGCTGGCCGCCGTCGAAGCGGCGCACGAGCGCGAAATGACGGTGGTGGCGCTGACCGGACGGGGCGGTGGAAAAATGAACCAGGCGCTGCGCGAAACCGATGTCCATATCTGTGTGCCGCATGAGCGCACAGCCCGCATTCAGGAAGTGCATTCCCTGGTGATCCACTGCATTTGCGATGGTGTGGACACCCAGTTACTTGGCGATCAGGAGTCTTCGGTATGAACTATGGTGCAATGAAACGAATGGCCGGCATGGCCTGCACGGCAGTGGTGCTCTCCAGTCTGTTGTCGGCTTGCGTGGGGCCGCTGCTGGTGGGCGGCGCCATGGTAGGCGGCACGCTGCTGGCGGTTGACCGCCGGACTTCCGGTGCCCAGCTGGACGACGAAGCCATTGAGCTGCGGGCTGCCAATCAAATACGTTCCAACCTCGGAACCCGGGTGCGCGCAAGCGTCACCAGTTACAACCGCCAGGTGCTGCTGACCGGCGAGGTGCCCAACCTGCAGGACAAGCAGCGCGTCGAGGAGGTGGTCAAGTCAGTGGAAAGCGTGGCATCGGTGGTCAACGAACTGGCGGTCCTGAACAGCCCGTCGCTGATGGACCGGTCTGCCGACACGCTGCTGACGGGCCGCATCAAGGCCATGCTGCTGGATGCACGGGAACTGCAGTCGAACGCCTTCAAGATCGTGACCGAACGCAATACGGTGTACCTGATGGGCCGTGTCACGCAGCGCGAAGCAGACCGTGCCACGGAAGTGGTGCGCGGTACGCCGGGTGTGCAAAAAGTCGTCAGGCTTCTGGAAATCATCAGCGAGCAGGAGCTGCAGAGAATTGGAACCGTACCAGCCAAAAATGCCCAGCCTGCCGCTTCCGTGAAGCTCTGAGTCGCTTGCGAAAGGGTTAATGATCATTGCCTTTTCGCATCGCAGGCAAGCCGGGCCGCTGCAAGAAGCCGCTTAGTGTTACCTCAGTCGTTTGACCAGGCTGGACGTATCCCAGCGCTGGCCGCCCATTGCCTGCACATCGGCATAAAACTGGTCCACCAGCGCCGTGACTGGCAGCCGGGCGCCATTGCGCTTGGCTTCGTCAAGCACCAGACCCAAGTCCTTGCGCATCCAGTCCACCGCGAAGCCAAAGTCAAACTTGTCGTCGACCATGGTCTTGCCGCGGTTGTCGAGCTGCCAGCTTTGCGCAGCACCCTTGCCAATCACCTCTAACACCTGGTTCACGTCAAGCCCGGCCTTCTGGCCAAAAGCCACCGCTTCGCTCAGGCCCTGAACCAAGCCGGCAATGCAGATCTGGTTGACCATTTTGGTCAGCTGGCCAGCGCCTGCCTCGCCCATCAGGGTGAAGGCTTTTGAAAAGGCCATGCCGACCGGCCGGGCCGCATCAAACGCCGCCGCATCGCCGCCGCACATGACCGTGAGCGCGCCGTTTTCAGCGCCAGCCTGGCCGCCCGAGACCGGTGCGTCAATGAACTGCAGGCCGATGGCTTTCGCCGCGCTGTAAAGCTCGCAGGCAACGGTCGCTGACGCCGTGGTGTGGTCGACAAAGATGGCGCCCGGCTTCATGCCGGCAAACGCGCCGTCCGCGCCCAGCGTGACGGAGCGCAGGTCGTCGTCGTTGCCAACGCAGCAAAACACCATGTCTGCACCCGCTGCGGCTTCGCGCGGTATGGCGGCGGAAGCGCCCTTGAATTCATCGCGCCATCCCTGGGCCTTGGGGGCGCTGCGGTTGTACACCGTGACGTCGTGGCCCGCCAGCGCCAGATGTCCGGCCATGGGGTAACCCATGACGCCCAGCCCGAGAAAGGCGACTCTGCAGGAAATGGAGGGCGCGTAGTGCTTGGTCGTGAGGATGGTCATGGGGTTCAATAAAGCGGTTAAAAAATTCACACAATCGCAAAATGTTCGGTTCCAGCCGACAGGTCGGTTGACTTGGCACGCTGCGAATAAAGCTTGATCTGCAGCCGAAGGTCGTTAACCGAATCGGCGTTGCGCAGGGCGTCTTCATACAGGATATGGTTGCCTTCAAAAGCATCGAACAGCGACTGGTCAAAGGTCTGCATGCCCATGTTGCGGCTTTTCTTCATGATTTCCTTGATCTCGTTGACATCACCCTTGAAGATGAGGTCGGAGATCAGCGGGGAATTGAGCATCACCTCGACTGCCGCAAACCGCCCCTTGCTGTCCTGCCGGGGGACCAGGCGCTGGGACACCACCGCCTTGAGATTGAGCGACAGGTCCATCAGCAACTGCGTGCGGCGCTCTTCCGGGAAAAAGTTGATGATGCGGTCCATCGCCTGGTTGGCACTGTTGGCATGCAGCGTGGCCAGGCACAAATGGCCGGTTTCTGAAAAAGCCAGCGCATGCTCCATGCTTTCACGGTCTCGGATCTCGCCCATCACGATCACGTCAGGCGCCTGGCGCATCGAGTTTTTCAGCGCCGAGGCCCAACTGTCTGTATCGAGTCCGACCTCGCGCTGGGTCACCACGCAGTTTTTGTGCGGATGGACAAACTCCACCGGATCTTCAATCGTCAGGATGTGGCCGTAGGACTGCTCGTTGCGCCAGTCCAGCATGGCCGCCATGGTGGTTGACTTTCCGGCACCAGTGGCGCCAACCAGAATGACCAAGCCCCGCTTGGCCATCACCACGTCCTTCAGTACTGGCGGCAAACCCAGGCCGTCCAGTGTGGGAAGCATCGCTGGAATGACGCGTATCACCATGCCGACCTTGCCCTGCTGCATGAAGGCATTGATACGAAAACGGCCAATACCGGGCGGCGAGATGGCAAAGTTGCATTCCTTGGTGCGCTCAAACTCGGCCGCCTGCTTGTCATTCATGATGGCGCGTGCCAGCGTCAGCGTGTGGCTGGCATTGAGCGGCTGGGAGGACACTTTGGTCAGTTTGCCATCAACCTTGATGGCAGGCGGAAATTCTCCTGTCAGGAAAAGGTCGCTGCCGCCACGGTTGACCATGAGTCGCAGAAGGTCGTTGATGAATTTACTGGCCTGGTCTCGTTCCATACGTTCTCCTGTGTGTTGTCAGCGGATGAGAGAGCACCCGATTAGCTCTGCTGCTCGCTGAGCCGGGCGCTCACGACCCGCATGCGGCGCGAAAGCTTGCGGGCCAGTAAGGCGATCAGGCAAGCCGTCAGCGCAGGGTCGGTCCCCATCATTTCGTCGAGCCTCTGTGCGCTTAGTAGCGCAATCAGTCAGCGAGGAGCAAACGGAAAACCGCGGGCCGCTGTCGAGCAGCGACATTTCGCCCAGCCGTGCTTCGGTCAGGTGCAGACGCTCGCCCCAAGGCTGCTCGCGGTCCATGGCAATGCTGCCACTCAGCAACACCGGCATGGAGTTGCCGTACTCGTGCTGACGAATCACGTCCTGATTGGCCGGAAGCGCAGCGAAGACAAGGAATGCCTTCAGGCGTTGCAAGGCATCTGGCCCCAAGCGTGCCATAAGGTTGTCCGGGCTCCACAGTTTGTCCAGCAATTTGCTGCCGCGTCCCGCTGCCAAGCGCTTGGCGCCCACCTCATTGGCCCGGGCTTCCCAAGGCACCATGGACGACGCATCGATTCCCTGGTCAGCAAAGGCGGGGGAAAAGAAAACCGTGTCAACAAGGCTGTCGCCGCCGGAACTGGTTGGCGTGGCTTGCCTGATCCGTCCGGGTAAGCCCTTCATGGTGCATTTCTCCTGATGAACACGGGGGGGGGGGCGGTTCTAGCCTGGAAAGTTATCGGGAATCTTGGCCTTGCCGCGAGCTTCTGCAGCAGAAATGACATTGCGCCTGACCAGGTCAGTCAGGTTCTGGTCCAGCGTCTGCATGCCCAGGCTGTTCCCCGTCTGAATCGACGAATACATCTGCGCCACCTTGGCTTCACGGATCAAATTGCGGATGGCACTGGTGCCCAGCATGATTTCATGCGCGGCCACCCGGCCCTGGCCGTCCTTGGTCTTGCACAGGGTTTGCGAGATCACTGCCTGCAACGATTCGGACAGCATCGAGCGGATCATTTCTTTTTCCTCAGCCGGAAACACGTCGATGATCCGGTCGATGGTCTTGGCGGCGCTCGACGTGTGCAGTGTGCCAAACACCAGGTGGCCGGTTTCCGCCGCCGTCATGGCCAGACGAATGGTTTCCAGGTCGCGCATTTCACCCACCAATATGGCGTCCGGGTCTTCGCGCAGGGCCGACTTCAGCGCAGCAGCAAAGCTTAGCGTGTGCGGGCCAACTTCACGCTGGTTAATCAGGCATTTCTTCGACTCATGGACAAACTCGATCGGGTCCTCGACCGTCAGGATATGGCCGTACTCCGTTTCGTTCAGGTAGTTGACCATGGCCGCCAGTGTGGTCGATTTGCCCGAGCCTGTTGGACCGGTGACCAGCACCATGCCGCGCGGCTTGAGCGCCAGATCGCCAAAAATCTTTGGTGCCCCCAGTTGCTCCAGCGTCAGGATTTTGGAAGGAATAGTTCGCAGCACCGCCCCGGCGCCGCGGTTGTGGTTGAAGGCGTTGACCCGAAATCGCGCAAGGCCGTCGATCTCGAAAGAGAAATCAACTTCCAGGAATTCTTCGTACTGTTTGCGCTGGGTGTCGTTCATGATGTCGTACACCATGGCGTGGACTTCCTTGTGGTCCAGCGGATCAATGTTGATGCGGCGAACATCACCATGGACCCGGATCATCGGAGGAAGGCCGGCTGACAGGTGCAGATCGGATGCCTTGTTTTTGACGCTGAAGGCCAGCAACTGCGTAATATCCATTCCGGCAAATCCTCTAGGTTGAATCTGAGCTTACAGTCGGATTATGACCACGATTGCCCACCATCTCCAACTTGTCAATGACCAAATTCATGCCGCCTGCCTGGCCTGCGGACGCGATCCTTCCAGTGTGCGCTTGCTGGCAGTTTCAAAAACCTTTGGCGCCGATGCAGTGATGGAGGCCATGGCGGCAGGCCAAACAGCTTTTGGCGAGAACTATATTGCCGAAGGCGTGGGCAAAATCGAGGCTTTGCGCGGTGCGCTGGCCGGTGCTGACCAGAAGCTTTTTACAGCTGCCAACGCCCTGGAATGGCACTGCATCGGACCAGTCCAAAGCAATAAGACACGGCTGGTGGCCGAGCATTTTGACTGGGTGCAGTCGGTGGACCGGCTGAAGATCGCGCAGCGGCTGAGCGAGCAGCGCCCGGCCGAACTGCCCGCACTGCAGGTCTGCCTCCAGGTCAACATCGATGGCGGCACCAACAAGTCAGGCGTGGCGCCCGAGGCGGCCCTGGCGCTTGCCCGGGAGGTTGCGCTGCTCCCGCGCCTGGTATTGCGCGGCCTGATGGCTATCCCTGAGCCTGCTACTGATTTCGTAGCTGCTTGTGCTTTGCACGCAAGAGCAAAAGACCTTTTCGATCAAATAAATGCCTCTGGCGTACTGGCGTTGCCAATGGACACGCTGTCGCTGGGAATGTCGGCGGACCTGGAGGCCGCGATTCACGCTGGCAGCACGATGGTGCGCGTGGGAACGGCGATCTTCGGTGGGCGCCCGAGGCCTGTCTAGCCAGACAGCAAGGGGGCGGCCAACGTCTTTCGCTGCGTACCCGGTTCCATGAGGTAGGCTTCGAGTTCCACCAGTGGCAGGGGTTGCGAAAACAAAAAACCCTGAAACTGGTCGCAACCCTGTGCCACCAGGAAGTCTTGCTGGGCTTGGGTTTCTACGCCTTCGGCGACCACTTCCAGGTTCAGGCTGTGCGCCAGGGTAATGATGGTGCGGGAAATGGCGGCATCGGTCCGGTCGGTCAGCACTTCCGCGACAAAGCTCTTGTCGATCTTGAGTTGGTCCAGCGGCAGGCGCTTAAGGACCGACAGCGACGAATAGCCCATCCCGAAATCGTCAAGCGCCAGTGTCACGCCCAAGGCCTTGAGCGTTCCCATGCGCGCCAGTGTGATGTCTATGCCGTCAGCCAGCAAGGTTTCGGTGAGCTCGAGCTTCAGGCGCTCGGGCTTGACACCAGTGCGCCGAATCTCGGCCATCACCTGGTCGACAAAATCAGGATGCCGGAACTGGCGCACACTGACATTGACCGCGATGCTCAAGCCGGCAGCCTGTGGCCAGTGTGCCCAGGCAGCCAGTTGTTCGCAGGCGGTTGCCAGTGCCCACTGGCCCAGCGGCAGAATCAGGCCGCTGTCCTCGGCCATCGGGATAAAGTCGGCTGGCATGACCAGCCCGCGTCTCGGATGCTGCCAGCGCAGCAAAGCCTCGACACCCGTCACGCAGCCCTGACGGTCAACCTGGGGCTGGTAATGCAGCACAAACTCTTTCTTGCGCAGGCCAGCGTGCAATTCCGAGCTGACAGCGGCATTGGCATTGACCGCCGCCTGCATTTCGGGATCAAAAAAGCACACCGAATTGCGGCCGGTGGTTTTGGCCTGGTACATCGCCAGGTCGGCCTGCTTGAGCACCTCGCTCACGCTGTCATGCGGGCCACAGAGAGAGGTCACGCCGATGCTGGAGGTGGTGTAGTGCTGGTGGCCGGACAGATCAAAAGGCTCACGCAAATGCTCCAGCACTGTTTCGGCCAGCTTTCGGATCTTGACGGTAGCTTCGATTGCATTGTTTCCCAGGTCTTCGAGCAGCACGACGAATTCATCGCCTCCCAGCCGCGCCACTGTGTCAGTGTCATCAACGCAGCCCGCCAGCCGTTCAGCAACCTGCTGCAAAAGCATATCTCCCTTGTGGTGGCCCAGGGTGTCGTTCAGCACCTTGAGCTTGTCCACGTCAATGAACATCAGTGCGCCGTTGCGCCGCTGGTCAACGCTTTGAGACATCACCTGCTCCAGGCGGTTCAGCAGCATCAGCCGGTTTGGCAGGCTGGTCAGCGGGTCGTAGAAGGCCAGCTGGTGAATGGCATCGGCCGCAACCTTGCGCTGGGTGATGTCCCGGCCGACAGCGACCCAGTGCGCCAAGTCATCCGCCGTGTCGGCGACCTGAACGATTTCCAGTTCCAGCCAGAAGCAGCTGCCGTTCTTGCGGTAGATCAGCAGTTCGCTGCGGGCCTGCCGCTTGCGCGCCAGCATTCTGGCCATGCGTTCAAATTCGTCCTGCGCTGCTCCTGACCCCAGGAGTCTGTGCGGCGTCTGGCCCAGTACCTCATGGCGGCTGTAGCCCGTGTGCTGTTCAAAAGCGTGGTTGACGAACACGATGTAAGGCACTTTTTTGCGCGCAGGCTGGGCTTCGGCGATCAACACGATGTCGTTGAGCCGAGACACGCAGGTTTCCAGCAGCATCAACTGCTCCTGCGATTTGCGCCGCTTGCTCACATCGCGAAAGTAAACCACCAGCCCTTCGGCAAAGGGGCCGGCGCGCACTTCCAGCCACTTGCCCAGTCCGGGGTAGAAGTCTTCGAACTCAAGCTGCCGGCCGGTGGCGATTGACCGCTGCAGTTCCTGACGCAGGCGCTGGTTCTTGTCGTTGACCAGAACCTCCCAGATTTCCTTGCCCAGCAATTCGGTACTGGCATGCCGCAGCAACTGCTCGCTTGCCTGGTTCACGTGGGTAAAGCAGCATTGCCGGTCCAGCATGACAAAGGCGTCGGTGATGGTGGACAGCGTCGTGGTCAGGCGCATGCCCGGATGAAGCGTTTCCTGCTGGGCCTGCTTGCGTTCTGAAATATCCTGCAGCATGCCCTGAAGACTCTTGACCTGGCCGCGCTTGTTATGCACCGCTTCGCAAACGATGCGCACCCATTTGCTGCTGGACGGTGTGTCGATCTGCATTTCTTCGTCAAAACCGGTGCCATGCCGGCTGCACTGCTGAAGCAGCCATCCGACGCGGTCCCGGCACTCTGGCGAGAACCGGGCGGTGAGTTCATCACGCGTGATCAGGCGCTCTGGCAGCAGACCGATGATGGCCGAAAATTTCGTCGAGCAGGACACCCATTGAGGGGTTTTCAGTTCCATCGTCCAGCTGCCGGCCTGCGCAACGCGCTCAGCCATCGCCAGTAAGTGGGTGGCCTGTTGAGAGGCTAGGGACATGAAACTCCTGATGAAAATGACACGGGAAGAAGTCAAATAGGGTTGTCTGGCGCTCAGACACCAATATAGACAGGCTTTTGCCGAGCGGCAGCATTTGGGCAATGCGCTTGCATGTAAAAACATCTCTATGCGGATTATGTGCAAAAGTCATGGCTTCGCAGGCATACATTTTTTGAGCCGTGCGCCCACTTGGCCGGTCGATTTTTTCAATGCTCGACCCATGCATGACCGCAATACCTTGGCCGCACCCCAGCATTGCAGGGTCTTGACACGACGCGATGGCAAGGCGCGTGCAAAACGCTTGCCGACGCTTTGCGTTCTGCAAAGTGGGCGGCGGGTTTCGCTCTGCCGCGGCCGAGGAGTTGATGGTGCAACTTGATGCCTGTCGTGACTTGACTGACTATCTTTTAGATAGTCCGCACCGCGTGTGGGTCGCACTGATGAATGAACTGACACTCAGTTCTGATGGAGTGGCCTGCGGGATTTGTATGAAAGATTTTTGGGCATGAAAAATTAATTAGTTACTCATCTTGCATTCGGACAGAAGGTCTTTGCCTATTTCGCAACGTAGGATGAATGGTTTTGAAGGACATGACATGGCAACACCGTTTTTTGGCAAGCGCGACAATGAAATTCCAACCACCGGTGTACGGCCTGCTGTGGGCGGCAACTACACAGGTCCTGGCGCAACGCCCGCCGGCCCGGTGCATTCCGCTTCCCCCGCAACAGGAACGCAAAACATGACCCGGCCGATGGCGGGTGAGCCAGCTGCCCCTGCGGTGAATGAACGGGACAGCGGCAGCAAACTGACGGTCGGACCCAACATCAAGCTCAAGGGCGTCGAAATTACCGACTGTGACACGCTGGTCGTTGAAGGCACGGTGGAAGCCACCATGAACTCGCGTGTCATCCAGATTTCCGAGCAGGGCGCATTCAAGGGTTCGGCCGAGGTCGAGATTGCGGAAGTTTGGGGAGAATTCGATGGCAACCTGATTGTTCGCCAGAAACTGGTGATCTACGCCACCGGCAAGGTCACCGGCACCATCCGCTACGGCAAGCTGGTGGTGGAAGAAGGCGGCCAGCTTTCGGGCGAAATTGTGTTTGGCACCCAGGGCGGCAGCCTCAAGCCCGCCGTGGTGGCCAAGTCCGGTTTGCAGGCTGCATGACTGTTTAATATTATCGAATAGTGGCTTTTGCGCTTGTCGTGTGGACTTGAGCTGCTATTTTTTTGGACATTGGTCGTTCAAGTTCGATTTGTCCCTTTTCCGATCATTGGCGGCAAGCGTAGTCCAACGTGATCAAAAGAGCCTGAAAACCAGTGGAATGAGCAGCGATGCCAGCACAACCTGCATGCCCAGCGCCAGACCTGCGTAGGCTCCGGCATCTGCATCCACCTGCATCGCACGCGCTGCCCCGATACCATGCGATGCCGTTCCCAGGGCAAAGCCCCGCGCCGCCCAGCCTTGCGTCGTCGTCGGGATGCGCAATGCGGCAAACAAGTATTTACCGCACAATGCGCCGACCAGACCGGTGATCACCGCAAAAACCGCCGCCAGGGCAGGAATGCCGCCAATCTGCTCGGCAATGCCCATCGCAACGGGTGCGGTAACCGATTTGGGCACCAGCGAAAGAATCAGTTCCCTTGGCAGGTCAAGCATCCATCCGAGCAGCAATGACGAGAGCGCCGCTACGCTTCCCCCGGCGAGTGCCGCCACCAGTAGCCGACCCCAACGCTGACGCAATTCGGTGCGGCGCAGCCAAAGCGGCCAGGCCAACGCCACAACCGCAGGGCCCAGCAGAAAGTGTATGAATTGCGCGCCGGCAAAGTAGGTCGGATACGACACGCCGGTGCCTAGCAGTCCGCAGGCCAATATCACGACCGACCAGAGCACCGGATTCGCCCACGGCCCATGACCGGCACGAACGTAAAGGGCATGTGCCAGCACATACACCATCAGCGTCGCGGTCAGGCCGAACAGCGGCGTGGTCGAAAGATAAACCCACAGCTGGACAAAATCAGACATCGCCATCCTTTGCCGAAGCCGTGATTGCTGTCGGACCATGGCCTCGATCCCTGAGCAGGTGCAGTGTCAGCACTGTCACTGCCAGTCCGGCCACGGTGGACAACACGACGACAGCCAACATGCGGATTCCGTATTGGCTTACCAGTGAAAGATGGGTCATCACGCCCACGCCCACCGGAACAAACAGTAGTGAAAGGTGTGAGAGCAAAAATTCCGCGCATGCCCCTACCGGCTCCTGAATGGCTGGCCAGCGCAGCGCCAGCAACAGCAACACCATGCCAATCACCGGACCGGGCAGCGGCAGTGCCAGGCCACGCCCCAGCAGTTCACCTGCCGACTGAAAAATCAACAGCCACATCATTCCGCGCAGGGGATTCATGTCATTCCATTTCCAGATCAATCCGACAGGTCATTTTCCTGCCGTGCCAAGCCACCGCCTGTTCTCAGGCTTCACGGTGTGTGACTGACTGATTTTTCAACGGAATCATGGGCGCAATGGCGCGGCAGGTTTCAAAAACGCGGCAGGTCAGGGTGTGAAATCTTGCCGCCGCGCACCAGCATTTTTCCATACTCGGCGCAGCGGTTCAGCGTCGGGATCACCTTGCCCGGATTGAGCAGGCTTTTCGGGTCAAACGCGCGCTTCACGCCGAACATCTGCTCGTTCTCCTCGGCTGAGAATTGCACGCACATCGAATTGAGCTTTTCCACGCCCACGCCATGCTCGCCCGTGACGGTGCCGCCCATGGCCACGCTGGTTTCCAGAATGTCGGCGCCGAACAATTCGCAGCGGTGCAGCTGGTCGGCATCGTTGGCGTCGAACATGATCAACGGGTGCAGGTTGCCGTCGCCCGCGTGGAACACATTGGCGCAGCGCAGGCCGTACTTGATTTCCATGTCGGCAATTGCCAGCAAAATATCGGCCAGGCGCTTGCGCGGAATCGTCGAGTCCATGCACATGTAGTCGGGGCTGATGCGGCCCGACGCGGGAAAGGCATTCTTGCGTCCGCTCCAGAAGCGCAGCCGTTCGGCTTCGTTCTGGCTGACGGTGATGGCCGTGGCGCCGAAGCGTTCCAGCACCGCGCTCATGCGGCCGATTTCCTCTTCGACTTCTTCCGGCGTGCCGTCGCTTTCGCACAGCAGGATCGCTGCTGCCGTCAGGTCGTAACCGGCATGCACGAAATCCTCGACTGCTGCCGTCATCGGCTTGTCCATCATTTCCAGCCCGGCCGGAATGATGCCGGCGGCAATCACGCCGGCCACCGCATCGCCGGCCTTGCGCAGGTCGTCAAAGCTGGCCATGATGCAGCGCGCCAGTTGCGGCTTGGGAATCAGCTTGACGGTGACCTCGGTGGTCACGGCCAGCATGCCTTCGCTGCCGATCACGATGGCCAGCAGGTCGTAGCCCGGCGCGTCCAGCGCATCGCCGCCAAATTCCACCTCGTCGCCTTCAATGGTGAAACCCTTGACCTTCAATACGTTGTGCACCGTCAGGCCGTATTTCAGGCAATGCACGCCGCCCGAGTTCTCGGCGACGTTGCCGCCAATGGTGCAGGCAATCTGGCTGGACGGGTCGGGCGCGTAGTACAGGCCATGCGGCGCGGCGGCTTCGGAAATCGCCAGGTTGCGCACGCCGCCCTGCACCAGCGCCGTGCGGCTCGCCGCATCGACCTTCAGGATCTTGTTGAACTTGGCCAGCGACAGCGTCACGCCCAACCGGTGCGGCATGGCGCCACCCGACAGCCCGGTGCCCGCGCCGCGCGCCACCACCGGCACATCGAGTGCATGGCAGGTCTTGAGCACCGCCTGCACCTCGGCATAGGTTTCCGGCAGGGCGACCACCAGCGGCCGCTCGCGGTAGGCGGTCAGCCCGTCGCATTCGTAGGGCGTGGTGTCTTCACTGTTCCAGAGCAGCGCATGTTTGGGCAATACCGCCTCCAGGGCGCGGACGACTTGCGCCTGGCGCTCGGCGCGTTGGAGTGAAGAGCGTTGCTGGGAAGAGGCGGGTGCGTTCATGGTCAGGTTCCATCAGTGAAACCTGACTTTAGTCCAAGCCGCCTTAGCCGGGGTGAAGATTTTTAAAACCCGGCGTGAAATGCGGCATGTGGACGGAGCGGAAATTGGCGGCGCATTTTTTGCGTCAAGGCTCTGGCGTTTTCCCATCAAGCGGATGGCATCGTGGGGCTGACAAGCACGCCAGGCTTTGACACCGCTTCATAGTGACTTTCCATCGATTCACGCAAAGGACATCGCCATGGCCCAATCCGCCCAAAACCCTGTTTGTACCGCCGCTGCCAACAGCTACTTTTTAACCCGACGTGCTGGTGACCTGCAGCGCGCTCGATCTGGCCAGCGCCATGGTCAAGACCGAACCCAAACTGATCGCCGAAGTGTTCTTGCCCAGCACCGCTGCCTAGAACCGGAGGACTCAAATTCAGCCACCACCGCCGCCTTGCCAGCCTGAAAGAATAGGTGCTGATTGACATGGACACGCGCAGCACCGACTGTTTGCGCAAGCGCGATAACGGGTTGTGGGTGCTGCACCCTTTTGCCCGGGGCGGCAAGGTGGCGCTGGAACTCAGCGCGGCGCAGTTGTTTGTGGAAGTGCCAGAAATCTGATTGCTATCATATTAATAGCTTTATGTGCCCGTGCTGTATGCGCAAGAGGCAGTTTTGATGCTCAAACCAGGCTCTTGCGCAGCCAGTCAGCAAACGCCGCGCATTCCCAGCGGTCCATGGTGCCGGTGCGCCAGCACAGGTAGTGCGCATGCGGGCTGGGCACCTTGCGGCTGAAAACTTCGTTGGTGTCCAGCCGTACCAGCGAGCCGTTTTCCAGCCAGGGTGCGCCCAGCTTCAGGCGCACCAAAGCAATGCCCATGCCGGCAGCGGCGCAGTCGCACATCAGGCCGATGTCGTTGAACTGCGAGCCTTCGACCGGCTCGGGCCAATCCAGCTTGTTGGCGGCAAACCAGATGCGCCAAGGCTCCAGCGGGGAGCGCAACAGGTTTTCGCCGAGCAGGTCTTCTGCTGCCTCGAACGGACCATGCTCACGAACGAAAGAAGGGGAGGCCAGCGGCGTGACTTCGTCGTTCAGCAGGCAGACATGCTCCAGGTCGGCATAGCGGCCGGTGCCGAAGCGCACGATCAGGTCGGATTCTTCGGCCACCACGTCCAGCAGTGGAATCGACACCTGCAGCGTCAGGTCGATCTCGGGGTAGGCGTCGGTGAACTGGCGCAGGCGCGGAATCAGCACGGAGCGCGCAAACGTCGGCGTGACCGCCAGGCGCAGCTTGCGTTTGCCCGGCGTGGCGCTCTGGCCGGCCGTGCCGGGAAACTTCTGCAGCGTGGCCAGGCCTTCGCGCACATGCGCCAGGTATTCGCTGCCCTCGGTGGTCAGTGAAAAATCGGCCCGGCCAAACAACTTGGTGCCGATGATCTGCTCCAGCTGCTTGACCCGGTGGCTGACGGCGCTGGGTGTGACACACAATTCTTCGGCCGACAGGGTGACGCTGCGCAACCGCGCCAGCGCTTCAAACGTCAGCAGGCACTGGATCGGCGGTATGCGCTTGGCGGCCGCGCTGGGCACTGCGTAGGCCTCCATCGGCACAGGTCCCCGCACAAAGGGCGGGACGCCCGTCTGTGCGGAAGGAGTTTCAGCAGTTGCCATGCGGTGTGCCTATTTGAAAATCACGGTTTTGTGGCCGTTCAGCACCACGCGGTGTTCGCTGTGCCATTTCACGGCTCTAGCCAGCACCTGGCTTTCGGTGTCCCGGCCCATCGCCGTCAGGTCGTCCACGGTCATGCCGTGGTCGGCCCGGGCCACATCCTGCTCGATGATCGGCCCCTCGTCCAGGTCGGCGGTCACGTAGTGCGCCGTGGCGCCTATCAGTTTTACGCCCCGGTCGTGCGCCTGGTAATAGGGTTTTGCCCCCTTGAAACTGGGCAGGAAAGAATGGTGGATGTTGATGGCCCGGCCAGCGAGTTTCTTGCACAGGTCGTTCGACAGGATCTGCATGTAGCGCGCCAGCACCACCAGCTCGGCGCCTTCGGACTCGATGATCTCCAGCTGTTTCGCCTCGACCTGCGCCTTGGTGGCGGCGCTGACCGGCAGGTGGTGAAACGGAATGTTGTAGCTGGCCGCCAGCTGGTAGAACTCGCGGTGGTTGGAGACGATGGCGCGCACATCCACCGGCAGCAGGCCCGATTTCCAGCGAAACAGCAGGTCGTTCAGGCAGTGGCCTTCCTTGCTGACCAGAATCACGGTGCGCATCGGCTGCGCGCTGTCGTGCAGTTTCCATTTCATCTGCAAGGGCTCGGCGAAGGTTTTCAGCCGGCTGGAGAGTTCTTCGTGGGCGAGCTGGACGCAGGCAAACTGCACGCGCATGAAAAACAGTCCCGTGCCCTGGTCGTTGTACTGCGCCGCCTCTTCAATATTGCCGCCATGCTCGAAAAGAAAGCCCGATACGGCATGCACGATGCCCCGGCGGTCAGGGCATGAAAGGGTCAGGATATAAGCGTGATTCATAAGCGGTGAATTGTCGCAGGTGGCCTGTGTTTGCCGCGCTGGCGGCCGATTTTTGCACTGCGCCACCGTGCAAGAGTGCCAGAATGCCAGAATGCAGTTTCAACCCGCATTCGCCGGCTTCATTTTTCACCGCACCTTGGGAGACTCGATATGGCTTATCAGAACTTCAACATGGACCACCAGTGGCTGCCGTTCACGCCCAACCGCAGCTTCATGAAAGACCCGCGCATTTTCGTGGCCGCCGACGGCATGCATTTCACGACGCATGACGGCCGCAAAGTGATTGACGGCATTTCCAGTCTTTGGTGCGTCACCGCCGGCCACAACCGCAAGCCGATCAACGAAGCCATCAAGAAGCAGCTCGACACGCTCGACTACGCCACCGCCTTCCAGGCCAGCAACGACCAGGCCTTCAAGGCCGCTGAAATGATCGCTGGCATGGCGCCGGGCGATTTGAACAAGGTGCTGTTTTGCAACTCCGGTTCGGAGGCTGCCGACACCTCGCTGAAAGTGGCGCTGGCCTACCACCGGGCGCGTGGTGAAGGCCACCGCAATGTGTTCATCGGCCGGGAAAAGGGCTACCACGGCGTCGGGTTCGGAGGCATGAGCGTGGGCGGCATTCCGGCCAATCGCAAGGTGTATGGCGCGGCCCTGCTGCCGCGCGTGGACCACCTGCGCTTCATCCATGACCCGGTCAGCCATGCCTACATCAATGGCGTGGAGCCTGAATGGACCGAAGACCTGCTGCTGGAGCTGGAAAACCGCATCCTGCCACTGCATGACCCCAGCAACGTGGCCGCCGTGATCGTCGAGCCGATTTCCGGCAGTGCCGGCTGGTACCTGCCGCCCAAGGGCTACCTGAAGCGACTGCGCGAGATTTGCGACAAGCACGGCATCTTGCTGATCTTTGACGAGGTGATCACCGGCTTTGGCCGCCTTGGGTGTAACTTTGGCGCCGACTACTACGGCGTCGTGCCCGACATGCTGAATTTTGCCAAGGGCGTGACGAATGGCGTGATTCCGCTGGGCGGCGTGATCTGCACCGACCGCATCTACGACGCCATGATGAAAGGCAGCGCCAACAGCCCGGAATACGCTGTGGAGTTCTTCCACGGCTACACCTATTCAGGCCATCCGGTGTCCTGCGCAGCGGCGATTGCCACGCTGGAGCTGTTCCAGCAGGAAAACCTGTTCGAGCGCGCCGGCCAGATGGGCAAGGTGCTGGGCGACGCGATGCACGGCAGCCTCAAGGGGCTGCCCAATGTCATCGGCATTCGCACCCTGGGGCTGGCCGGTGCCGTCGAACTGGCCCCGGTGGCAGGTAGCCCGGGCAAGCGCGCCTACGACATCTTCATGGAATGCTTCCACAACGGCGTCATGGTGCGGCCCGCCGGCGAGAACGTGGTGGTCTGCCCGCCCTTCATCGTCGAGAAAGAACACATCGACCGCATCGTCAATGTGGTGGCCGACGCCGTTCGCAAACACGCCTGAGTCCCCACGCGGCGCAATCAACGGTTTTGTCGATGCTATGTTTTAAATAGCATTGACATGTCTTGAACAGTGCGCAAAGGCTTGATTTGGTCAAGAATCAGGATGGCTGTCCGCATCTTCAGCCAAGTGCATCCTGGCCGAGCTGCTTTTTGTGAACGATGAAGTACTGCTTGATTGCGTCAGTAAACCCCGTTCGCAGGTGGCTGGTGCGCTCAAGCAGGCCCACGTCGCGTTCAAGCACCACGCCGGGCAGGGGAATGATCATCAAACCCCGGTCACTTGACCAGTCCACGTTCGCCAGCTTCGGCACGATGGCAATGCCGAAACCCTGGCGCACAATTTCCATGATGGCCTCGAACGAATTGAGTTCCATGGCATCGGTCGGGTTGACATGGCACTGCCGCAAGACCTCGCTCACCAGATAACCTGTCCAGGTGGTTTTGTCGAAGCGGATGAAGGGGCTGTTGCGGAGCATTTCGATTGGATCGTCAGACCGGTCGAAGTGCGGGTGGCGAGGCGCGATCAACACCATGGGTTCGCGGTAGAGCGGTGTCCAGACCAGGTTCGAGGGCAGCGCATGTGGTGACCTGATCACCACCGCGCCGTCCAGCTGACCGTGTTCCACCTTGCGCATGAAGTCGTCAGACTGGCCGGCAAGCAGACGTACCTCCAGACGCGGATACTGTTTTTTGATGGTCCACAGCGCATCGGCAAACGACCCCATCAACGCCGAGATCAGCGCCCCCATCACAACGGTACCCGACAGTCCGTCGTTGTCTCTGCCGGCTGCCAGTGCCTCATGGCGCAGCACCAGGTCCTGAATGGCCGGCACCAGCTTGCGCCCGGCCGGGTTCAGCACCACCGAACGCTTGGCCCGGTCAAACAACTGCTGGTTCAAGTCTTCCTCCAAGCTGCGTATCTGCAGGCCAATGGCTGCCGGCGTCAGGCCAATGGCATGGCCGGCTGCCGCAAAGCTACCGTGCTGAACCACTGCCAGAAAAGTTTTGAAGGTCCGTACTGAACGCATTTTGTTTCCAGTTCTTGAAAGGGCAGGTGTCGCCCCGTGAACACCGCGAGATAAATAAATACTTTACTTTCAGGAAATTATTACTGGCTTTTATTTTCTATTGGCCAAATCAAAAATACGCCCATGCATAAAACTCTCAAAGTGAAGGTATGGCGCGGCAAAGAAGCCGGTGGGTTCACGGCATACGACGTGCCGCGCAACGAAAGCCAGACCGTGCTGGATGTCGTGACCTATATCCAGCGCCATCTGGAGCCTTCGCTGAGCTACCGGTTTGCCTGCCGCGTGGGCATGTGCGGCTCTTGCGCCATGACCGTCAATGGCAAGGCGCGCTGGACCTGCCGGACGCACATTTCCAAGGTGGCGCCCGACGGCGAACTGGAAATCGCGCCGCTGTCGAACCTGCCGGTGATCAAGGACCTGGCCACCGACATGAGCGAATTCTTTGACAAATGGGCGCGTGCCAAGGGGCAGTTCAAGGGCGAACTGACGCGCGACGCGCCTTTCGCCAAGGTCGAGCCGGCGTCGCCGGAACGCAAGGCGGCCGACGCCGGCATTGAATGCATCGGCTGTGGCATTTGTTACGCGTCTTGCGACGTGGTGAGCTGGCAGCCTGACTACCTGGGTCCGGCGGCGCTCAACCGCGCCTGGACGCTGGCCAACGACGTGCGGGACGTGCAGCAGGTCGAACGGCTGCGAGCGGTGGCCGGCGACGCGGGCTGCCATTCCTGTCACACGCAGGGTTCCTGCACCGAACGCTGTCCCAAGCAGCTCGCCCCGACGATGTCGATTGCCGGCCTCAAGCGCAAGGTGGCCAGGGCGGCCGTGCGGGGCGAGCTGTGAGCGCCACCCAGGCATCCGGGGTGGCGCAGGCCAAGCGCTGGTACTGGCAGCGGATCAGCGCCATGGTGCTGGCGCTGTGCGTGCTGGTGCATCTGGCGGTCATGATTTACGCCGTGCGCGGCGGGCTCAGCGCCGGGGAAATCCTGGGCCGCACGCAGGGCAACTGGGGCTTTGCCGTGTTTTACGCCGTGTTTGTCGTGGCCTGCGCGGTGCATGTGCCCGTCGGCGTGGCCAACATTGCCCGTGAGTGGTGGGGCCTGGGGGAAGGTGCTGCGCTCTGGCTCTCGCGGGCCTTCGGGCTGCTGCTGCTGGTGATGGGCCTGCGTGCCGTGGTGGCGGTCGTGGCGGCATGAAGCGCCGCAACGACCAGCGCGCCCGTGCGCATCCAGCCTACTGGGCTTTCCTGATGCATCGCCTGTCGGGCCTGGGCCTGGCGGCATTTCTGCCACTGCATTTCTGGGCGCTGGGCCAGGCCTTGCAGGGGGCCGCCGCGCTGGACGGTTTTCTGCGTTTCGCCGACCAGGGGCTTTTCAAGTTTGCCGAATGGGGCCTGGTGGTCCTGCTGGCGCTGCACATGATGGGCGGCGTGCGCCTGCTGCTGATCGAGTTCGGCAGTGCCTCGGGTCTGCGCAAAGACTGGATTGCGGGTGCTGCAGGTTTCGCTGCCGCTGCCGGAATGGCTTTTGCCCTGTCACTCTTTTCCTGACTTTCACGGGCTTTTCCTGACTTTTCCAGGCTGTGCTGTAGGCCTGCTTTTCAATAACAAGGAGACAACGACATGACCTTCAACCGACGTTCAGCCCTGGGCCGCGTTTTTGCCGCAACCGTCGTCACGGCTGCCGCATGGGGCGCCATGCCCGCCACGGCGCAAGAACGCTGGCCCGTCAAGCCGGTGCGCCTGGTCGTTCCCTTTTCGCCGGGCGGCTCAACCGATGTGGTTGCACGCATGATCGGCCAGAAGCTTTCGGTGCTCTGGGGCCAGCCGGTGGTTGTCGAAAACCGCGCCGGGGCTGGCGGCAACCTGGGTGCGGACATGGTGGCCAAATCGCCGGCCGACGGCTACACGCTGCTGATGGCCTCGGGCAGCATCACCATCAATCCGCACATCTACAAAAACATGTCTTTTGACACCAGGAAAGACCTGGCGCCCATCACGAATGTGGCAAGCGGGCCGATGTTGCTCGTGGTGCCTGACCGCGCGCCGGTCAAGAGCGTGAAAGAATTGATCGCCTTGGCCAAGGAATCGCCAGGTGCGCTCAACTTCGGCTCTGCCGGCGTAGGCAGCCAGGTGCATCTGGCCGGCGAAAACTTTGCCGATGCCGCCCGCATCGAAATCAGGCATGTGCCTTACCGGGGCGAATCGGTTGCCTACAACGACCTGATTGCGGGTCAGATCCAGATGATGGTGGGCAATTTTGCCGCGGCTTCTGCCTTGCTGGGCCCGGGACGGCTGCGCGCGTTGGCCGTGACGGGCAAGCAGCGTTCAGCGCAACTGCCTGACGTTCCCACCGTGGCCGAAAGCGGCCTGCCGGGCTTCGAAAACACTGGCTGGTTCGGTTTTCTGGCGCCCGCCGGCACGCCCCAGGGCATTCTTTCCAAAATACAGATCGACACGGCCAAGGTGCTGGCCGAGTCTGACACCAAGGCGCGCCTGTTCGTGCAGGGAATGACCCCGGTGGGCAACACCCCGGCCGAATTTTCAAAGGCCATGGATGCCGAGTCCATGCAATGGGCCACCCTCGTGAAAAACCGCAAGATAACCACCGACTGACAAGAGAAAAACCCGATGAAGATTGATTTGCAAGCGGTCGAAGACGCCGCCATGACGCTGTACATCCGCGCGCTCAAGATGCTGCCGCCCGATGTCAAGGCCGGGCTGGACCGGCTGACCCGGACTGAAACCGCCGCCACCGCCCAAAGCGTGCTGGCAACCATGGTGACCAATATCCAGGTCGCCGAGGCCACCGACAACCTGCTGTGCCAGGACACCGGCATTCCCATCTACAACCTGCTGATCGGCTCGAACGTAGAGGTGGACGGCCACGCGCTCAAGCAGGCGATACGCCGGGGCTGCGAACGTGCCACCCGCGAACATCCGCTGCGCTCCTCGGTGGTGCATCCTTTGACGCGCAAGAACAACCACACCTCCTGCGGCATTGAGGTGCCTGTCATTCACATTGATTTCAGCCCGACGCCCGACCTGCTGGACATCGAAATGATCCCCAAGGGCAGCGGCTCGGAAAACAATTCCTTCCTGAAAATGGCCATTCCGGCCGAGGGCATCGACGCCATCAAGACCTTTGTGATCGACTGTGTGTTGGCAGCCGGCGGCAAGACCTGCCCGCCAACCATCGTCGGCGTGGGCCTTGGCGGCACATCCGACCTGAGCGTGGCGCTGGCCAAGCGCGCGGCCACGCGCGAACTGGGCAGCCGCTGCAGCGATCCGGAAGGCGCCCGGCTGGAAGAGGCGCTGTCTGCCGCAGTCAACCAGCTGGGCGTGGGACCGCAGGGCCTGGGCGGCGACTCGACGGCGTTCGCGGTGCAGATCGAGCTGGCCTCGACACACATCACCATGAACCCCATCGCCGTCAACATGCAGTGCCATTCGGCGCGGCGCGCCCGCGCAACGTTCACGCCTGCAGGCGTGACCTACGGCTATTAGGACTTTTTCAGGAATTAAGCATGGCGCATCACGAACTCTCCACGCCGGTCACCGAGGCGCAAATCCGTCAGCTGCGCATCAACGACACGGTCACCCTGCAAGCCACGCTGTTCGGCATCCGCGATGCGACGCAGATCCACATGTTCGACCATGGGCGCCAGGCCAGGTTCGACATGCACGGCCATGCCGTGATCCATACCGCGCCGAATGTGCAGAAGGTTGAGAAATCTGCTGAATACCCGGCCGGCTACCGGCCGATCTGCATTGGCACGACGACTTCCGACCGCATGGAGCGCTTCACCCGGCCGCTCATGACCGACTACGGCGTGCGCATGGTCATCGGCAAGGGCGGCCTGCGTGACGGCTCGCTGTCTGCATTCAGGGAGCTGGGCGGCGTCTACCTGGCCATTGTCGGCGGTACCGCCGCGCTGGAAACCACCTGGATCGAGCAGATCGAAGACGTCGACATGGACGATTTGAACCCCGAGTCGCTCTGGAAATTCAGGATTCGCAATTTCGGCCCGCTGCTGGTGGCAATGGACAGCCATGGCGGCAGCCTGTATGACGAGCTCAAGCAAAGCACGGCAGGCAACAGGGCCGCAGCGCTGGCCAGCCTGGGAGTGACGGCATGAACATCAAACGACTGCAGACCGACATCCTGATCCTGGGCTCCGGCGGCGCCGGCCTGTTTGCCGCCCTGCATGCGCACCAGACGGCGCCCGACCTGTCGATCACCGTCGCCGTCAAGGGCCTGCTCGGAAAATGCGGCTGTACCCGCATGGTGCAGGGCGGCTACAACGTCGCGCTGGCCGCCGGCGATTCGGTCGAGCGGCATTTCATGGACACGATCGAAGGCAGCAAGTGGCTGTCGGACCAGGACCTGGCCTGGACGCTGGTGACCAAGGCGGTCGAGCGGGTGCACGAGCTTGAAAACGAGCTGGGCTGCTTTTTCGACCGCAACCCCGATGGCACCGTGCACCAGAAAGCCTTTGCCGGCCAGACCTTCGACCGCACCGTGCACAAGGGCGACCTGACGGGCATCGAGATCATCAACCGGCTGTCCGAACAGGTCTGGTCGCGCGGCATTGCCCGGCTTGAAGAGCACCGCGCCATCGAGCTGATCAAGACAGCCGATGGCAGCGCCTTGGCGGGCGTGCTGATGATCGACATGCGGGACGGCGGCTTCGTGTTCGTGCAGGCCAAGGCCGTGCTGCTCGCCACCGGCGGCGGCCCGACCATGTACAAGTACCACACCCCTTCCGGCGACAAGTCCTGTGACGGCCTGGCGATGGCGCTGCGGGCCGGCCTGCCGGTGCGCGACATGGAAATGGTGCAGTTCCACCCCACCGGCCTGCTTGCCGGCACGGGCACGCGCATGACCGGCACGGTGCTGGAAGAGGGCTTGCGCGGCGCGGGCGGCTACCTGCTCAACGGCGACGGCCAGCGCTTCATGGACCGCTACGACCCGAGGCTGGAGCGCGCGACGCGCGACATCGTGTCACGCTCCATTTTTTCCGAGATGCGCGAAGGCCGCACGTCGCCGAATGGCGGCGTGTACCTCCAGATGTCGCATCTCGGGCCGGAGAAGGTGCGCAAGCAGTTCAAGGGCATGGTCGAGCGTTGCGGTGATTGCGGTTTCGATCTGGCAGGCGGCCTGGTGGAAGTGGTGCCCACCGCCCACTACATGATGGGCGGCGTGGTGTTCAAAGCCGACTGCACCACGGCGCTGACCGGTTTGTTTGCCGCTGGCGAAGACACGGGCGGTGTGCACGGCGCCAACCGCCTGGGAGGCAACGGCGTGGCCAATTCCACGGTGTTTGGCGGCATCGCCGGCGACAGCATGGCGGCCTGGGTAAAAAGCCAGGGCCGCCTGCGCGAACCGGACGAAGCGGCGATCGGGCAAAGCATGGCATCGCACCTGGCGCCGTTTTCACAGGCGCCCGGAGACATCGAGGCGATTCGCGAGGCCCTGTTCGACTGCATGTGGCAAGACGTCGGCATCTTGCGCACTGCACAAGGCCTGCAGCGCGCACTCGTTACCCTGAACGCACTTGACGAACGGCTATCGGGCATTGGCGTGGCCGATGGCGACCGCGCCTTCAACCTGAGCTGGCACGACTGGCTCAACCTGAAAAGCCTGATCGCCGTGGGCCGCGTGATCGCGACTTCTGCTCTGGCCCGCGAAGACTCGCGCGGCGCACATTTCCGCGAAGACCATCCGCACACCGGCGACCTCGAAGGCTCCAGCTACATCGTCGTGACGCAGGACGGCCAGGCGCTGTCGATGCGCCGCGAACCGGTTCACTTCACCCGCGTCGTGCCTGGCCAGACGATCCTGCAAGAGGAGGATGCAATCGTTTCTTGAAACGCTTGAACAAGGCGCCCCGTGCGCGTTGACCTTTTCATGGCAGGCCAGCCGGTTGGCGCCCGAATTTCTAATCTGAACAACAGGAGACGTCGTGCATTCCATCCCGTATACCCTGGTCCTGTGGGCCGGTCTGTCTGCCATCGCACCTCAGGCAAGCTCCCAAACCCACCCCTACCCCGATCGCCCGGTCACGCTGATCGTGCCCTTCAGCGCCGGGGGCGATGCCGATGTCGCTGCGCGCAATCTGTCCGTCGTGGTGCAACGCACCCTGGGCCAGAGCCTGATCGCCGTGAACCGGGCGGGCGCGGGCGGGGCCATTGGTTCCCTTGCAGTGCAGGGCGCCAAACCCGACGGCTACACCCTGCTGCTCGCCCGTGTGGGCTCGCAGGTCGTCCTGCCGGCACTGCAAAAGGGGCTGGACTACAGGTGGGACAGCTTCACTTTCCTTGGCCTGCTGGAATTGAATCCGGTGGTCTGCGCAGTGCGCAGCGAATCGGCCTACAAGACCATGGCGGACCTGGTCAATGCGCTGCGCGCCAATCCTGGCAAGCTCAACTACAGCACCACTGGCCCTGCGACGATCCTGAACTTTGGTCCCCAACTGTTGTTCGATGTGCTCAAGCTCGGCAAGAACGCCGCTGTGCCGGTGGCCTACAAGGGCGGTGGTGAAGCGGCCATGGCTGTGCTGTCGGGCGATGTGGATTTCAGTTGTGGAAACCTCACGTCGATGATCGGCAATATCAAGGGCGGCAAGCTGCAGGCGCTGATGACCACGACGCCAGAACGACTCAAGGATCTGCCAGACGTGCAAACAGCGCGCGAGGCAGGTTATCCGGAACTTGAAACGGTCATTGGCTGGAGCGCGCTGTATGGCCCGCCTGGCCTGGACAAGGAAATCACAAACCGCTGGGTGAACACACTGGCTGCTGCCGCGCAGGATGCCCAGTGGACTGCCGCGACTGAAAAAGCCGGCAGCATTCCGCGGGTGATGAAGCCCGCTGACACCAGAAAATTCGCTTCCGACCAGTACCAGGTGTATGAACGCCTGGGCCGCGAACTCCAGATTGAATTGAAATAAAAGGCCGATACATGAACACCGCTTCCCGCAACCGTGGCTGTGATGCCCTGATCCAGTCGCTCAAGACAGCCGGCGTGCGCCGAATCTTCACGCTTTCGGGCAACCACATCATGCCGATTTACGACGCCGCGTTCAATTCGGGAATCGAGCTCATCCACACGCGCCACGAAGCCAGCGCCGTGCACATGGCCGATGCCTATGCGCGCATCACCGGCGAGGTGGGTGTGGCGCTGGTCACCGGAGGCCCCGGCCATGGCAATGCGGTGTCTGCGCTGTACACCGCGCAGATGGCCGAATCGCCGGTCGTTTTGCTGTCTGGCCATGCGCCGAACAACCAGCATGGACTGGGCGCTTTTCAGGAAATGCGCCAGGCCGAGATGGCGGTGCCGGTGACAAAGGCCGCCTGGACATGCGCCGGGCCGGACCAGCTCGCCGGCGACATTGCCAGGGCGATCCGTATTGCGCGATCGGGCAGGCCCGGGCCGGTGAACCTGAACCTGCCCACGGACGCGCTCGATGACCTGGCCGAGGCACCGGCGCTGGTGGCCGATGCCTTCGAGCCCGAAACCATGGCGTTGGACTGGGCCACCGCCAGCGACCTGATGCAGCGCCTGTCCCAAGCCAAGCGTCCCATGATCCTTGCCGGCCCGGCCTGCATGACCCGCCCGGGCCGCGCGATGCTGGCTGCACTGGAAGCGGCCAGCGGTGTGCCGGTGATCGGCATGGAAAGCCCACGCGGCATCGCCGATGCCAGCCTGGGTGCTTTTGCACAGATGCTGGCGCAGGCCGACTGCGTGCTGCTGGTCGGAAAAAGGGTGGACTTCACGCTCAAATTCGGCAAGGCTCCGGCCTTGTCGGCACAAACCATCGTGCATCAGGTGGATGCCGAACCGGCCGAAATCGAACGCACACGCAACGCGCTCGGTGCGCGTCTGCACGTCACAGCGCTGGCCGATGCTTTCTCGTCGCTGTCGGCATTGACGCAGGCGGCTTCCAGCGGCGCCCCGTACGCATGGCTCGCCGACGTGCGCGGGGCGGTCGCCTACCGTCCGCCTGAATGGGACAGCGTGACATCGGAACTGACCGGCAAGCTTCATCCCGTGCAAATGCTCAGGCCGCTGCAAGCGCTGCTCGACAGCCATCCCGAATCGGTGCTGGTGTGCGATGGCGGTGAAATAGGACAGTGGGCGATGGCTTGCCTGAACGCGCCGCACCGGGTCAACAACGGCGTGGCGGGCTCGATCGGCTCGGGTCTTGCGTATGCCCTGGCCGCGCGTTGCGCGCAGCCGCAAGCGCCGGTGGTGGCGGTGATGGGGGACGGCACGGTCGGATTTCATATCGCTGAATACGACACGGCCATGCGCTACGGACTGCCTTTTGTGTCGGTGGTTGGCAACGATGCGCGCTGGAATGCCGAATACCAGATCCAGTTGCGCGACTACGGTGCGGACCGGCTGGTGGGCTGCGAGCTTCGTCCGATGCGCTATGACGCTGTCGTGCAGGCATTCGGCGGTCATGGCGAACTGGTGACCGAGCCGCAGGCGATGGCGTCGGCTGTACAGCGTGCCCAGGCCAGCGGCCTGCCGGCCTGCCTGAACGTGATGATCGAGGGAGTGCCTGCGCCGCAGATCAAGTATTGAAGGGGCCATGTGTGTCAAGCAATGGCGTTTTACCCCGACAGCAGCAGGTTTGTGCGCCTGTGTTGTGATGCCCTCAGACGGCTGGCTGCAGCGACAATGCTGGCGCTCACGGCGCCCGCCTGCCAACGCAAGGCCGTGAGCGCGTGACCGACCTGCCCTGGCTTACGCTGCTGAGCGCCGCGCTGATCGTGACGGTTGCGTACACCGTGTACGGCCTGACCGGATTCGGCGCGGCGATCATTGCCATTCCGCTGCTGGCGCATTTCTTTCCCTTGCGCTTTGCCGTGCCGATGATGCTGGTGTTTGATCTTTTTGCCGGCTTGTTGCTGGGCCTGAAGAACCGCAAATACCTGGACCGAGGCGAATTGCTGCGCTTGCTGCCTTTTTTGCTGATCGGCATGGTGGTGGGTGTGACCTTGCTGGTACGGGTGAGCGAACGCTGGCTGCTGATGGTGCTGGGCATCTTTGTGCTCACTTACGCCAGCTGGAGCCTGCTGCGCAAGGCGGTGACTGCACCCATTTCGTCCCGGTGGGCCGTGCCCGCCGGAATGGTGGGTGGCGCGTTCACGGCGCTGTATGGCACGGGCGGGCCGGTTTACATGATCTACCTGGCGCGGCGCCTGCCCGACAAAACCGTGATGCGCGCGACCATTGGCGTGCTGATCTTCGGCACCGCCCTGATCCGGCTGGTGCTTTTCACCGGAAGCGGGTTTTACCGTCAGGACGGACTGCTGCCGCTGGCGTTTGCGTTGCTGCCGTGTGCGATTCTGGGTTATCTGGCGGGCAGCCATCTGCATGCGCGCATGCCTGCGGAACGCGTCATTCAGGCGGTGTGGGTGCTGTTGATCGCCGGCAGTACCAGCCTGCTGTGGCGCGGCCTGACCATGCCATGAGATCGGGATTTGCCGGGATGGAATATTTTGCAGCGGCTGAATGCCCGCTGGCTTCAACCCTGTTTGCCTGATGTCGCCGGTCCGGTGGACTGGCGCACCACCAGCGCCACGTCGATTTTGGTACTACGCTGGACCGACTCTCCGCGTATTGCGGCCACCAGACGGTCGGCCGCTGTGCTCCACATGGCTTGCGTGGGAACCCGCACGGTGGTCAGTGCGGGCTGCAGGTGCCGCGCCATCTCCAGGTCATCAAAACCCACGATGGACAGGTCGTGCGGCACCTGCAAGCCCAGGCTGGCCGCTTCCAGCATGGCGCCAAAGGCCAGCACGTCGTTGCCGCAGATCACCGCCGTGGGTGCTGGCTGGTGCGCCATCAGCTGGCGCAGCCCGTCTCGTGCATCGGCCAGCGCGTAGGCCCGTTCCGCCAGGCGCCCGGCTGGCAAATCCAGCCCGGCCGCCTGCAATGACCGACGCACGCCTTCGACCCGCTGCAATGCACGGTCATTGTCGAGCGTCACGCCGGCCAGCATGGCGATGTGGCGATGACCCAGATCGATCAGGTATTGCGTTGCCTGGGCCATGGCGGCAACATTGTCAAAGCCGACACTGATATGTTGGTTGTCCGGTGCATGGACCATCACATGGACACAGGGCAGGCTGCGTTGATCCATGAAGCGCAGCAGGTCGGGATGCTGGCTGAATCCGCACAGCACCAGCGCATCAGCCCCCCGGGTAACCAGGTTGATGGCCTGGCGCATTTCACTGGTTTTGTCATAACCGCTGGTGGCAATCAATAACTGGATGTCCGACTGCGCCAGGCGGCGCTGGAGCGAATCAATCGCAGTGGCAAAGATGGCATTGTCCACGGTCGGAAACACAGCGCCGACCGTGCCGGAACGCCGCAGCATCAGCGCACGCGCACCGGCATGTGGCACATAGCCCAGCTGTGCCACAGCTGCAGTGACTTTCTTTCGCAAGGATTCGCTAACCGACTCGGGCCGGTTCAGGACGCGTGACACCGTCGCGGTCGATACGCTTGCCAGGCGGGCGACATCGTCAATGGTGGGGTGGCTATTTTCAGGCGTAGTCATAGGATTTAAATGTACGCGCTTACAGCTTTAATTTTGACTTGTCAGTAACCGGGTTTACTCTAATAAATGAACGGTCACACCTTATTGACAGCCAATGGTCGAGCGTCGAATAATGAAAGCGCTTACAAATCAATTCGGGAGAGTTTGGTGACATCTGCGAAAACCGTTCAGCCCTTGGCCGCCAGCCCTTCCATTGAGAAGGGCCCCCTGCTTTTTTCGTGGAGCCGAGGGTTGTTGCGTGTACTGCTGACCTTGGGCATTCTGGTTTTGATTTGGTGGGGACTGACCGATGGCTCGGGCCTGATTTCTCGCATGCGGTTTCCAGCGCCGGCTGAAACCCTGGCCGCCTGGAAACAGATCGTGTTCGAGGGCTACAGCAGTGCACGCTGGCACGAGCATGTGCTGCGCAGCGTGCGGCTCGTCACGATGGGTTTTGTGGTGGCATCTACCCTGGGCGTGGTGCTGGGGCTGGCAATGGGCGCCAGCCGAACGGTGGAGGCGCTGGCCAACCCGGCTTTCCTGTTTTTGCGCCCGATTCCGCCACTGGCCTGGATTCCGCTGGCCATCGTGTGGCTTGGATTGGGCGATGCCGCAAAGGTGATGGTGATTTTCGTGGCCGCCTTTGTGCCTTCGGTTATCAACACTTTCAGCGGCGTACGCCAGATTGAGCGTCCACTGCTGGAGGCCAGTGCCATGCTGAATATCACCGGTTGGCGCTACTGGAAAGAGGTGCTGATTCCCGGGGCGATGCCCAGCATTTTCACCGGGCTGCGACTGTCATTGCAGGCGTCGTGGACCACTCTGGTGGCGGCTGAACTGGTGGGTGCCATCGCGGGTCTGGGGCAAATCCTGAACCAGGGCGCGCAGGACATTTACCCGCCCATGATCCTGGTCGGAATGATGAGCGTGGCCCTGACCGGCTGGCTTATGACGCTGGGCCTGGGCTGGCTGGAGAAAAAAGTGATGCCATGGAGGAACACGTAAATGCTGCAATCCCCTTTGCCCGCAGGCCGCTTCTGGGCCCTGAGTCTGGCGGGCGCCACCGGATTTTTCTTGCTCTGGTCCGCCATGGCCTTGTCGGGATTGGTGCCGCGCACTTTTTTGCCCGCGCCGTGGGAAATCTTCTCGCGCCTGATCGAGTTGACGCATGAGCCGTTTGCGGGCTACACGCTGCAAATGCATCTGCTGTCCAGCCTGAAACGATTTGCCATGGGTTTCATTCTGGCGGTGTGTGTCGGCATCCCGCTGGGATTGCTGATGGCCTGGTTTCGCTGGGTGGACAAGATTGTCGGGCCTTTGTTTGAAGCTGTGCGATTTGTCGCGCCGATTGCCTGGGTGCCTTTTGCCGCACTGTGGTTTGGCACCGGCATTGGCGGGCCAATCCTGATCATTTTCATGGGGGCACTGCCGCCGGTACTGATCAACACCTACCGCGGCGCCAAATATGTGGACCGCAAATACATCGAAGCTTCCAGCATGCTGGGCGCAGGACCCTGGCGCGGCATCACGCAGGTAATGCTTCCTGCAGCCGTTCCATCCATTGTGTCTGGCCTGCGCATCTCTGCCGGTCTGGCCTGGCAATCGCTGGTGGGTGCGGAACTGATTGTGGCGTCCAGCGGGGTCGGTTACCTGATGGTCAAGGGGCAGGCTGGCTTGTCTACCGCCACGGTGATGAGCGGCATGATCGCCATCGGCCTGGTGGGACTGGTCATTGATGTGCTGCTGCAGCGTCTGCAGAAGACGATTGAAACCCGTCGTGGACTGTAAACACGGCCTCAAAAAACTTTAGCCCAGGAGACCTATGGCCATCATTCATTTCAACAACGTGGAGCGCACCTTTCACCAGGGCAACCAGGACTTTGTTGCGCTCAAGGGCGTCAACCTGGAGGTCGGCGACCGCGAGTTTGTCGCTGTCGTCGGGCCGTCGGGCTGCGGTAAAACTACTTGCATGCGCATGGCGGCAGGACTTGAACACCCCACGGGCGGCCATGTGATGGTGGACAACGAAGTGGTCACTCGCCCCGGTCCAGACCGTGCGGTGGTGTTCCAGCAATTTGCGCTTTTCCCCTGGAAAACCGTCTGGGACAACATCGAGTTCGGTTTGCATTCGCTGGGTATCGCGGCGCCCGAAAGGAAAAAACGCATCGAGCAATACATCGATCTGATGGGATTGAAGGGCTACGAAAAGGCTTTTCCGCATCAGCTCTCGGGTGGCATGCAGCAGCGGGTGGCGATTGCCCGAGCCTATGTGCTGGACCCCAAGGTGTTGCTGATGGATGAGCCCTTTGGCGCGCTTGATGCCCAGACGCGCGTGGTGATGCAGGAAGAACTGGTACGCCTGGCACGCAAGCATCCGCGCACCGTGCTGTTTATCACCCATGCGGTGGAAGAGGCGGTTTACCTGGCCGACCGCGTCGTGGTGATGTCGCGCCGGCCGGGCACGATCCGGGAAATCATCGACATCAAATCCATTCGTGAAGCCGAGGGTTGGGACGCCCTGCCGCGCATCGAGGACGTCATGGACCAGCCCACTTTTGTTCACCTTCGCACCCAGATATGGAAATTGCTCCGCGACCAGCATGAAGCGGCAATCCATTGATACCGGCACCGGATTTTTGTACTTATAACTCCAGGAGATTCCCATGAAAACTTTTTTGCGCAACACCTTGCTGGGCACCCTTGTCGCCAGCGCCACGCTGTGCGCCCAAGCGCAGGCACCACTCACCGAAATCAAGGTCAGCTACCAGCCGGCGTTGTACTGGTCCTTGCCGTTTTTTGTTGCCGCAGAGAAGAACTGGTGGGCTGAAGTGGGGCTCAAGCCGGTGTTCAGCATCTTCCCGGCCGGTGTACCGCAGATGGCTGCTGCTGCGGCCAAGTCATGGGATGTGGGCGGAACAGGTTCTGTGCCGGCTGTGCTGGGCCACATGCGCTTCGGCATTAAAACCATTGGCCTGACCAATGACGAATCGGACGCCAACACCCTGATGGTCAGCAAGGAAATGGCCGATCAGTTCTCCAAGAATCCGGCATCGATCAAAGGCCAGACGATTTTGCTCACCAGCAATTCAACCGGAGATTTTGCCGTTCAGGCGTGCCTGAAAAAGTACGGGCTGACCAAGCAGGACGTGATGATCAAGAACATGGGCCAGTCCGAAATCATCTCGGCGCTGGCTTCGGGCGGCGCCAACCTGGCCGGACTCTGGGCGCCCAACACCTATTCGGTGGAAGAAAAGGCTGGCGCTGTACAACTTTGCTCGGGCAAGGATGGCGGCGCCATTGTGCCGGGTGCGCTGGTGGCACGCAGTGAGTACGCCGAGCAGAATCCCGAGGAAGTTGCGAAATTTCTCGCCGTTTACCTGCGCGCCTGGTCGTGGATGAATGCCAACCGGCCAGAAGCGTTGGTCATGATGCGCAAATTCTATGAACAGGGCGGCGTCAATGTCTCCGACGCTTCGCTGCAAAAAGAGTTTGCCAAGCGACCGACCTTCAGCCTGGAGCAGCAGCTTGCCCATATGGACCGCAGCCGGGGTACGTCCGACATGGACAGCTGGTTTGGGCAAATTGCCACCTTCATGCGCGGCACCGGCGCGATCAACACCACACCGCCGGGCACTGACTACATCACCGATGTCTATATGAAGCGTGTCAACACAAACCCCAAATTGCGCGAGTTTGCCAACCGCAGCCAGTAAGTCACCCAAAGCACCTTCATGCGTGTCATGGAGGTGCTTTTTAAAGCCTGAATTTGTAAGCGCTTTCAAATGAGGTTGACGGCGTTTTTGTTTGATTGAATTTTTATTGACCGCCCTAAGGAGATTGAAATGACTGTGACCTACCTGAAAAAAGCCGACAAGACGCCGGAAACAGAAACAGCCAGTGCCCAGCAAGTTGTAACCACCATGCTCGGCGAGATTGGTGTCAACGGCGAGTCGGCGGTGCGCGCCTATGCCAAAAAGCTCGACCAGTGGGATGGCGAGATCGTGGTGAGCCGCGCCGAGATCGAGCGGCGCAGCGCCGAGGTGCCTGACCAGGTGCGGCGGGACATTGATTTTGCGATCAAGCAGGTGAGCGACTTTGCGCTGGCGCAGCGCCGTTCGCTGAATGAATTTTCGGTGGGTCTGCATCCGGGCGTGACCGCCGGGCAACGGGTATTGCCGGTCAATGTGGCCGGTTGTTACGCGCCTGCCGGGCGTTATGCGCACATCGCCTCGGCCTATATGGGCGTGGCCACGGCCAAGGCGGCAGGGGTGAAAACCATCATCGCCTGCTCGGGGCCGTTTCGTGGGGGTCCGATGCATCCGTACCTGTTGTACGCCTTCGACCGGGCCGGTGCCGATGTCATCATGACGCTGGGCGGCGTGCAGGCCATCGCCACGATGGCCTATGGCCTTTTCACGGGTCAGCCTGCGGATGTCATTGTCGGACCCGGTAACAAATTCGTTGCCGAAGCCAAACGCACCCTGTTTGGCAAGGTCGGCATCGACGTGTTCGCCGGTCCGTCAGAGGTCGGCGTCATTGCAGACGACAGCGCTGACGCGGCCATCGTTGCCAGTGACCTGGTCGGCCAGGCTGAACATGGCCATGAGTCACCGGCCTGGCTGTTCACCACTTCCCGGGCACTGGCCGAGCAGGTGATGCAACGGGTGCCCGAGTTGATTGACAAACTGCCGCCTACAGCGCGTGACGCCGCCGGCAGCGCCTGGCGCGATTACGGCGAAGTGATCTTGTGCGACACCCGGGAGGAGGTGGCAGAAGTGTCAGACCGATACGCCAGCGAACACCTGGAAGTGCATGCCCGCGATCTTGACTGGTGGCTGGACAACCTGACCTCCTATGGCTCGCTGTTCCTTGGCGAGGAAACCACGGTGGCCTTTGGTGACAAGGCCAGCGGCCCCAACCATGTGCTGCCGACCAAGGGCGCGGCGCGCTACTCAGGCGGCCTGTCTGTTCACAAGTTTATGAAAACCCTGACGTGGCAGCGCATGACACGCGAGGGCGCCCGCAACATTGGCGAAGTCACTGCGCGCATTTCACGCCTGGAAGGCATGGAGGCCCATGCCCGAACGGCAGACGACCGGCTGGCCAAATACTTTCCCGGTACTGCGTTCGACCTGGGCGAGCCGGTGTCGGTATGAGCATTGCGCAACTGTTCGACCTGTCGGGCCGGCGGGCGCTAATAACGGGCGGCAATTCCGGCATCGGAGAAGCCATGGCCCGTGCGCTGGGACTGGCGGGCGCGCAGGTGCTGCTGGTGGCGCGCCGCCAGCCCGAACTCGACGCTGCCGCCGCACGCCTGCGGGCCGAAGGAATCACTGCCACCACCCTGGCGGCGGATCTGGCCGATGCCGCCGCGCTCCAGGAGGTTGCGGTTGCAGCCGAATCGTTGCTGGGCGGCGTTGACATCCTCGTCAACGCCGCCGGCATCAACCTGCGTCAGCCTTTTCTGGAAGTCACGCCAGAAAGCTGGGCAATACAGCTGGCGCTGCATCTTTCCGCACCGTTTTTTCTGACGCAGGCGCTCGCGCCCGGCATGAAGGACCGCCGCTGGGGCCGCGTTATCAATATCGCTTCGCTTCAAAGCTGGCGTGCTTTTGCCAACAGCGCGCCGTATGGCGCCGGCAAGGGCGGCGTGGTGCAGCTGACACGCGCCATCGCCCAGGCGTGGTCGCCGCACGGCATCACCTGCAATGCCATCGGTCCGGGATTTTTTCCGACTGCGTTGACGGCCGCTGTGTTTGACAACCCGGAACTGGCTGAGCGCAATGCCGCGCAAACCTGTATCGGGCGCAACGGAGAACTGACGGACCTGCATGGCGCAACCGTGTTTTTGGCCAGTGAGGCCAGCGCCTATATCACCGGGCAGACGCTGATGGTCGATGGCGGCTTCACTGCGCGTTGAAAAACTGAAATAGGAGTTATTTGATGAAAGCGCTGGTCTACACCCAACCCAATGAACTGCAACTGCAGGAACTCCCACGACCCGAATTGGCCGATGGTGAAGTGGTGCTCAAAATTGATGCGGTCGGCATCTGTGGCTCCGACATGCATGCGTGGCATGGCCACGACCCCCGGCGCAAACCGGGACTGGTGCTGGGCCACGAGTTTGTCGGCACGGTGGTTGAATCGGCGGCAGTTGGTTTTAAGCCAGGCACGCGATTTACCGGCAATCCGCTGATTACCTGTGGTGTCTGCGACTACTGCGTGCAGGGCCGCAACAACCTGTGTTCCAACCGCACCATGGTGGGCATGACCCGGCCCGGTGCTTATGCCGAGTACATGAGCATTCCGGCTGCCTCCCTCATCGCCATGCCGCAAGACATGTCCGATGTGGCAGCTGCGTTGACCGAACCAGCGGCCACGGCCTGGCACGCCGTCAACCTGTCGCTGCGCGTGCTGCCGCGACCGGTGCATGAATGCCGCGTGCTGGTGATCGGCGGCGGCGCCATCGGCATGCTGGCCGCCTTGCTGCTCAAGCACCTGGGCGTCGTCCGGCTTACCCTGAGCGAGCCCAATTCCCTGCGGCGTGAGGCTGTGCAAACCCATGTCGGCTGTGAAACCCTGGACCCGCGCCAACAGACTCCCGCTGAAAACCAGTACGACTATGTGCTTGACGCGGTGGGCGCCAAGGTGACGCGCCAGCAGGCCTTTGTCGCCATCCGGCCCGGTGGCGTGGTCATGCATGTGGGCCTGCAGGACTGGGCCAGCGAAATCGACATGCGCAAGCTGACATTGTCTGAAATCACGCTGCTGGGCACCTACACCTACACCACCGCCGACTTGCGCGCCACGGTGACCGCCCTGCATGCGGGCGTGTTCGGAGACCTCGCCTGGGTTGAGGAACGGCCCATGGCGCAGGGGCAGCGCACCTTTCAGGACCTTGATGAAGGCCGCGCTGCATCGGCCAAGATCGTCTTGCGACCCTGAGAGGCAACGGCCGCCCCTGGCTGTCCGGGGGACTGCACCAAGCTACTTGCCGGCTGCAGGCCACTGCGCCTTCAATTCGGCGCAGTAGTCGGTTTCGGGCAATGCCGGCGTCGGCCAGACGCCGTCAAAAGCGTCAAGCCTGTCGGTGGCCGCACCATCGCCCGCGCGCAGTTGCAGTGATTTGGCCTTCACGTCGGCCCGCAGGTGTTGCGGCACGCCCAGGGCGCGGTCGGCATGGCCGTTGCCGGTCAGCAGCACCACGGTTTTGCCGGGCAGCAGCAACTGGTGAAGGGTAGCGGCCATGGTGATGTCCTTGGCAATCTGGATGCGCGTCATCGGCGTGATCTGGCTCTCGGGCAGCAAGTTGCAGTGGCCGAGACGGATGGCTTGCTGCTGCGCCTTCAGCGCCGGGCCGGGAAGCTGTCCATCCAGCTTGCTGTCATTCATGCTGGACGGCATCTGGTCGCGCGGCAGGTTGGCGCCAAGCACCGGCACGCCTGCGCGCACGGCGGTCATCACCGCAGGCCCGTAGGCGCTCCACGGCCAGGACTTGTCGTCCCATTTCAATGCCCTGCGCGCCTGCTCTTCGGTCGAACTCGGTTTGAGCTTCGCGGTGCTGACACCGACCTCGGCCATTTCCAGCGCCACGGCGGCCAGCAGACCCCGGCTCGCCAGGCTGGAGACGATTTGCTGCTCAATTTCATGGTGTGCCGGCGCATCATGCTGCTCGCCGACGAGCAGCACATCGGCGGGCAGCAAGGCCTCCAGCCGGGTCGCTGTCTGGGCAGCCGCACGGCTGCCGGTCTGTTCAATGATGGGCAGCTCGGGTCGACCGGCACAACCCGCTGTCATCAACGCGGAGGAAGCGGCCAGAAGTACGGCGAAATGGACGGGTGTAAAGAGTCTGGAAGTAAGCAGCATGGCCGAATACTAAAGCCTTGACTGGTGCGCTGCTGCGCGGTTGGCATCTGGCGGTCTTTTTGTCCGGGACCGTCACGGACATCACGGTGCTCTCGCTGCGGATGGACTCACCCAGTGGTCAGTGCAGGGAAACCGGCGTGTTTGCCAGGCCGCTGTAGCCTTCCAGCGTGTCCTCGACCTCTTCTTGCGTGGGCGTTTGCTTTTCCCAGCCGCTCAGGCGCTGCTGGAACATCTCTGCCCAGGAACCGTCAAGGTAAACCTGCTTGCCCGAGCGCTTGTCCACGATTTCATAGCCGTGGCGGGCCAGTTGGGGCACGGCCGGCCGGGGTGCCGAGTCTTCGGGCGCATTCGCGTGAATCTGTACCACCACAAATGATTCCGAGTCGTAAAGCAGTTGCATTGAAATATCCTTTGTCCGCAGATGGCCACGATTGCCGCAACTTCAAGAGGGCGCGAAAGGGCAAGGCTCTCAGGGACGGGTCAGATCGCTCAGTTCCTGATCGACAAAATCGCCGTTCGCCTGGGTGATCCTGCTGCGCACCGGCAGGTAGTCCAGCGCCGGTGCAAACCAGATTTCAACCTTCTGGTCGTAGTCGCGCCGGGGCTGGCGTGACAGCTTGACGGTCGCCGTTTCACCGAAAGGCAGCGCGAGCAATTCCGGGCCTTCGACCACAAAGGTCCAGTTGTCCGCAGCGCGCGGCCCGACGGTGAGGGTTGAAATGGTCGAGCCTGCCGGAAAGCCCGACGGGTTGCCCGCCAGCATGCCGCCAAGCTGCAAGAACACGCTGACCCGGTCCTGTGCGCCCTGGATCCACGGCACCGTGGGCGTGTTGGCGCTGAAGCTGATCTGGCCCTTGTCGGGCTCGAAATGGGCCGCTACCTCGGTGCGCGACTTGTCGGAAAAGCGCGTGGGCGCCAGCCCTTGGGCGCTGATCTGGCCGGTGCTGCTCATGGTGCGCGAGCCGATGAACAATGCCTTGACAGTCATGCGCGCGTTGTAGCTGCCGCCGGCGTTTTCCCAGAGCAGTTCGCCTTGCGCATGGTAGGTCAGGCCCTTGGCGCTGCCGGTCATGCGGTAGTCAAGCCGGGCGCTGGTCGCCAGCGCCATGGCGCTGACCGGCGTCTGGGTGGCTGGTGGCGGTGGCGGCGGCGGTGATGGCGTTGCCGCGTCACTGGCGGGCGGCGTCGGGGTGGCTGCCGTGGCGCTGCTGGCGGGAACTTCGGGTGCGGGTGCGGGTGCGGCTTCTGGCAACTCAGTGGATGGGGCAGCGCCTTGCGTCTCTGGCGGGGTTGGCGCTTCATCGACGCTGGCCGGAAGCGGACCACGTGATGCTATTGAATCAATAGCTGCTTGCGCATACTGGTCTTGCGCAAGAGGCATTTTTTTCTTGAAAACCGGCTTTTTGACAGACGTGACGATTGGTTTGGGCGGCGTGGGCGCAGGAGGCGTGGCCTGGACGGGGGGCGGACTGGCGGCCGCTGGCGGCAGGGCAATGCTGCGGGTGGTCATCACCGCCACGCTGCGGGACGTCGGCTCTTGCGACGGTCCGAAGCGGGACGGCCGGGTTTGCAGCACCAGCGCATGGGCAGCCAGCACCCCGGCGGCCAGCAGGCCCAAGGTGCGCCAGGGCGGCGCTGCATGGCGCGGCACAATCTGGTCTGTTGCCGGTATGTCGGAAGTCAGCCTGTCAGGACACATCACCCGGCCATTCATTTATTCTGGAAATCATGAAACTCGCTACCTACAAGGACGCCTCGCGCGACGGCCAGCTGGTCGTGGTGTCGCGCGACCTGTCAACCGCTCATTATGCGACCGGCATCGCCAACCGGCTCCAGCAGGTGCTGGACGACTGGCGCTTCATGGCGCCGCAACTGCAGGACCTGTATGAACTGCTGAACAGCGGGAAGGCGCGGCATGCGTTTGCGTTTGATCCGGCGCGCTGCATGGCGCCACTGCCGCGCGCCTACCAGTGGGTCAGCGGCCCGGCGTACGCCAGCCATATCGAACGCTTGAGAAGCCTGCCGGCGGCCGATCTGCCCGCGGGGCTGTACGCCGAGCCGCTGCTGCGCCAGGGCAGCAGCGACGGCTTCATCGGTCCGCGCGATGACGTGGTGCTGGCCAGCGAAGCGGGTGGCATCGACTTTGAAGCGCAACTGGCCGTCATCACCGGGGACGTGTTGATGGGCGCCAGCCCCGAACAGGCGCTGGCCGGCATTCGCCTGCTGATGCTGGGCAGTGACATCTGCCTGCGCAGCCTGGGCGTGCTGCAGGGTCGGCCCATGACTGCCTTTGGCCCGGTGGCCGTCACGCCTGACGAGGCCGGCGACGCCTGGCGCCAGGGGCGGCTCGGCCTGGGCCTGCAAACCACCTGGAACGGCCGCAAGGTCGGCCTGTGCGACGCCGGCGAGGGCATGACGTTTCATTTCGGCCAATTGTTGTCGCACCTGTGCAAAACGCGGCCGGTGAGCGCCGGCAGCATCGTCGGCGCCGGCCCGGTCAGCCACGCGGATTGGCGACAGGGCTACAACTGCATCGCCGAAAAGCGCGCCGTCGAAACAGCCGACACCGGCCAGCCCACCACCCGTTTCATGCAGTTCGGCGACACCCTGCGCATTGAGGTCAAGGGCAAAAACGGGCAGTCGCTGTTCGGCGCGATCGAGCAGGAAATCACGCCGCCGGCTTGATGTGCTGCGAGCCTAAATGCCAGCCCGAGCGCAGGCCGGCACGCGCCTCAAGCCGCGTAAAGCGTGTCCAGCGACTGCAGGCCCTTGATCTCGATCGGATTGCCGCACAGGTCGCAAAAAAACATCGTCCACTGCTCGCCCGGCTGGCCTTCAAAGCGCACCTGCGGCGCCAGCAAGAACGTCGTGCCTGCCGCCTGCAGACGCCCGGCCAGCGCCTGCCAGTCGGGCAGCGCCAGCACCACGCCAAAGTGCGGCATGGGAACCAGGTGCTCGCCGACATGGCCGGTGCTTGCGGTTTTGAAAGGCGCGCCCAGGTGCAGCGACAACTGGTGGCCGAAGAAGTCAAAGTCCACCCAGGTGGCGGTTGATCGACCCTCCGCGCAGCCCAGCACGTCGCCATAAAAGCGGCGCGCCTCGTCCAGGTCGGTGACATTGAAGGCAAGGTGAAACAGGCTTTTCATGGCCCAAGCTTAGCAGCCAGGCCCGTCAACGTGAAGCGCGGCGCTGAGGATGGCGCTCTCGTCGGACGCGACCTCAAGAATGGCTTGAAACGCTATCAAACCAGAAGCGCATCAAGAAGAGTTCATCAGCAATAAAAAACGATTTTGGTTTTAAGTTTCGCAGTGCCGCCGACGCCACGCCAACGGCAGGGAATTTCCAACAAACGCATCCAAAAAACCGGTTGACGAGATGTTCCCACGCTGCACAATCAGGTCGTGTGCAGGGGTTCCCTTTCCCTTTGCGCCCACAGGGCTGCCGGAGCCTGACCTGACAAACGCAACACTGCAATAACCGCCAAGGAGACACTTCAATGAGCAATGCAAACACCCCGCCCTTTCCCGACTTTGGCAAATTGGTCCCAGGCTTTGATTTTCTGCAAAACCTGACCAAGCAAGCTGCCGGCAGCACGACGCAGGCCATGCCGCAGTTGCCCAACCTTGGGAACTGGATTGCACCCACGCTCAATGTCGAGGAACTGGACAAGCGCGTGCAGGAACTGAAGGCGGTGCAATTCTGGCTCGACCAGAATGCGGCAGCGCTCAAGGCCACCATCCAGGCGCTGGAACTGCAAAAAATGACGCTGGCCACCCTCAAGGGCATGAACTTCAACATGGGGGAGGTGGCCAATGCCTTCAAGCTCAAGGTCGGCGACAGCCCGCTGGCCGGCACGCCGCGCACGGCCGACAAACCCAAGGGCTTTGCCGGGCTTGAGATTCCCCCTTCAGCCTTTCAGGCCAGCAAGGAAAAAGCCGACACCGGCCCGGACGCCAGCGCAAAATCCCCGGACTCCGGGCCCGAGTCCAGCGACGCGCCAGCGACCGGCATGGCTGACCCGATGCAGTGGTGGGGCGCGTTGACCCAGCAGTTCCAGGCCATTGCCGCCGAGGCCATGAAGGAAGTGGCCAAGACCACCGCCATCGATCCGACCAAAAATATGGCCGCTGACATGGCCAAGGACTCGTTCAAAACCGCTGCCGACATGGCCAAGAACATGGCCGAGACCGCGACCAAGACCATGGCTGGCGGCTGGCCCAAGGCTGGCGCTGTGAAACAAACAGCCGCAGCGCCCGCAAGGAAAACGGCCGCGAAAACCAGCGCGGGCAAGTCAGCTGCCGTCAAGTCACCAGCAGCCAAAGCAGCGCCCAAAGCCAAAGCCAAGGCGCCGGCACGCAAGACGACGCGCTGACGTGTCCCGGCTGAACGCCGGCAGGGGGCAGCGGCCTTGGTTCTTGCGTACATCAAGCCCTGCCGGGGAACCCTGCTTTCGGCAGGGTTGCGCCTGATGTGCCACATTCAGATCAGAATCCACTTTTAACGGCTAACGGCGTTCCTGCTTTATGAAACTTTTCCCCTACGGCCACGCCACTCATCCGCAATGGAACATGGCGGCCGCCCTGGTGCTTGCGCAACTGCGTGGCTACCTGGCGCTACCAGCCTATGCTTCCTCGCCGACATTGGCGCTGCTCTACATCACTGACCACTATGCGGGCCAGGCTCAGGAAATCCTTGACCATCTGAGCGCCGAACTTCCCTTCATCACCGACTGGAGTGGCACCGTGGGCGTCGGCATTGCGTCGAACAACGTCGAATATTTCGATGAACCGGCCATGGCCGTGATGCTGTGCGAACTGCCACACGACCACTACCGCGTGTTTTCCGGCGTGTCACCGCTGCCGTCAGCGAATTCGGGTGTTTTCACCGCGCACACTGCGCTGGTGCATGCCGATTCAGCCACGCCCGACGTGGCCGAACTGATTGCCGAGATGGCCGAGCGCACCGAAAGCGGCTATGTGTTCGGCGGCCTGGCATCGAGCCGGAGCCGCACGGTGCAGTTTGCGCTCAGCGGCCATGGCAACCTGAAAGGCCAAGGCGCGGCTTGCGGCGTGTTCAGTGGCGGTTTGAGCGGCGTGGCGTTTGCGCGTGACGCATCGGGCAGCATGGGCCTGATGTCACGCGTGACCCAGGGTTGCCGGCCGGTGTCAAACACCTATCAAATCACCGCCTGCGATGCCAACGTCGTGATCGAACTTGATGGCCGGCCGGCGCTTGAAGTGCTGCTGGCTGACCTGGGCGTGTCGCTGGAGCAACCCCGCGAGGCGCTGGCCAAGGTCCGCACCACGCTGGTCGGCCTGAGCCATGACGTGGACTTGCCGAACGATGTCACCCGGCAGCGTTCGGGCCAGTTTGGCGCCGAGGTCATGGTGCGCCACCTCATCGGGCTCGACCCGACGCGCAAGGGCATCGCGATTGCCGATGTGGCCAGCGTCGGCATGAAGCTGGCTTTTTGCGAACGCAATGCCGAGGCCGCGCGCGCCGACCTGGTGCGCATCTGCGCCGAAATCCGCGAAGAACTGGAGCCCGAAGAACTGACACTGGAAGTGGCGACGGCGCTGAACCTGCCCGAGGCCCAGTCGGCACCACACCCGGCCCGGCGCATTGCCGGCGCCATCTATGTCAGCTGTTCGGGCCGTGGCGGGCCGCATTTCGGCGCGCCCAGCGCCGAGTTGCAGATCGTGCGGCGCGCCCTGGGCGACGTGCCGCTGGTCGGATTTTTTGCCGGCGGTGAGATTGCCCGCAACCATTTGTATGGCTATACCGGTGTGCTGACGGTGTTCACGGCCGCGGGATAAGCCCCGGTGCAGTTTCCTCGGCGCATCGGCAAACCGCATGCGCCATGGCCTGTATTTGAAAGGAAGGGATGGCCAAGCCATTCCAAGCCATGCTTGCCGCGCTTTGCCAGCGTAAAAAACAAGGCAGAATTCCGCTCAACCACGCGTTGTGCAGACCGGGCCGACTTGCCCCATGGTCAGGCCTGACCAACGCCAATTTTCTGAAGATCCCCAAACCAAGGCCCCGACATGCGCGTTGACCCCGCCCTCACGGCGATGCCGGCCGCACCGGCGGTGCCGGTCTGCGCCCGCGAAGCGCGCCCAAACCAGTTCGCCCTGTTACGCCAGCGCCGCTTTGCGCCGTTTTTCTGGACCCAGTTCTCGGGCGCGGCAAACGACAACCTGTTCAAGTTTGCCTTCACCGTGATGGTCACCTACCAGTTGAGCGTCGGCTGGCTGCCGCCTTCGCTGGCCGGGCTGGTGATTGGTGCGCTCTTCATCATGCCTTTTTTGCTGTTTTCGGCGACCAGCGGCCAGCTGACTGACAAGTTTGAAAAAACCCGCATCATGCGCTTCGTCAAGAACCTTGAAGTGGTGATCATGGCCATTGCCGCCGCAGGCTTCATGAGCGACAGCGTGCATGTTCAGGTGCCGGTGCTGCTGGGTTGTACGTTTCTGATGGGGCTGCATTCGACGCTGTTCGGCCCGGTCAAGTTTGCCTATTTGCCGCAGGCGTTAGCCGAGCGCGAACTGACTGGCGGCAACGGCATGGTCGAGATGGGAACATTTGTCGCCATCCTGCTTGGCAACCTCGCCGGCGGGCTGCTGGTGGCGCTGCCGGGTGTCGGGCCTCAATATGTCGCTGTGTCGTGCGTGGCGCTGGCGCTGGCGGGCCGGGCGGTGGCGCAGTTCATCCCGAAGGCGCCGGCGACCGATCCGGGCTTGAGAATCAACTGGAACCCGGTGACGGAAACCTGGCGCAACCTCGCGCTGGCACACGGCAATATCGTGGTCTTTCGCTCCATGCTGGGCATCAGCTGGATGTGGTTTTTCGGCGCGGTGTTTTTGAGTCAGTTCCCGAGCCTGGCCAAGGAAGTGCTGCATGGCGACGAGCATGTGGCGTCGCTGCTGCTGGTGGTGTTTTCCATCGGCATCGCCACCGGTTCGCTGCTGTGCGAGGTGCTGAGCCGCCGCCATGTCGAAATCGGCCTGGTGCCGCTCGGCGCCATCGGCATGAGCGTGTTTTCGGTGGACTTTTACTTTGCCACGCGCGGCTTGCCGTCATCAAGCCTCATGGGCGTGGGCGCGTTCATCACCCAGCCGGCGCACTGGCGCGTGATGCTGGACCTGACGCTGCTCAGCCTGTTTGCGGGCCTGTACAGCGTGCCGATGTATGCGCTGATCCAACTGCGCAGCCAGCCGACGCACCGTGCGCGCATCATCGCCGCCAACAATATCTTGAATGCGCTGTTCATGATCGTCAGCGCCGTGCTGGCCGGCGCGCTGCTCAAGGCAAATTTCAGCATTCCGCAGATTTTCCTGTTCACCGGCCTGGCCAATGCGCTGGTGGCGTTCTACATCTTCATGCTGGTGCCCGAGTATTTGCTGCGTTTTTTGGCGTTCATGGTGTCGCGCTGCATTTACCGATTCAAGATCAGCGGCGACGAGAACCTGCCAGCGCGCGGCGCGGCTGTGCTGGTCTGCAACCATGTCAGTTTCATCGACCCGGTGCTGCTGATGGCCGCAAGTTCGCGACCGGTTTACTTTCTGATGGATCACCAGATTTTCCGGATGCGCTTGCTAGGCTGGCTGTTCCGGCTGGCCAAGGCCATTCCGGTGGCGCCGCATGCCCAAGACCCCGCTGCTTACGAGGCCGCGTTTGAAGCGGCAGCGCAGGTGCTGCGCAATGGCGATTTGCTGGCGATTTTCCCCGAAGGCGGTCTGACACCGGATGGCGAACTTCAGCCGTTCAAGGGTGGCATCATGAAGATCCTGGAAAACGCCGGGCGCGACGGCCTGCAGGTGCCCGTGGTCCCGATGGCCTTGACGAACCTGTGGGGTTCGTTTCTCAGTCGGGCCGATCGGGTTAACGGCCCGCAGGTGGCGATGGCGCGGCCTTTTCGGCGCGGCCTGTTCAGCCGCGTCGGGCTGAACGTGGCGCCAGCCTTGGCGAGCGCCGAGGTCCAGCCCGACGTGTTGCGTGTGCGGGTGGCGGCGCTGATGAAGGCTTGAAATTACCGTTGCAGGCTGCCCATCATTTTTTTGAAGGGGAACCCAGGCGTTTGCGACAGCAGGTTAAGGGCAAGCACCAAACCGCCATCGTCCTTTAGATTCCCAATTCTGTGAAGGCCCTTTGGATGGACCGCAGCGGTTTGGGCAATTGGCCGGCGCTCTGGGCCGGGCGCCTCCCTATCACCACGCCTTCCAAGCTGCCGGGGCTGGTAAAGGTTCGACCCATGTGCCGTCGCTCCCATTCCTTGATCAGATGCCCAGGAAAGAAAAGCACCATGACCCCGGTTAGCCACCAGCGCTTGCTTTGGACGACGTAATGGCCCTTGAGCAACCAGCACAACCCTTCGATCCGGTTGCCTGATGCAATGGCCTGGCGCGCGAAAGTTACCTTGAATTGCGCCACCAGCCGCAACAGGGAACGGCTTTGCGGTGCGCTCAAGCAGCCCGAAAGCGCGCGCGCCTGCATGCGTCGCATGAAGGGCCGCAGGGGCGTCGTCTGGTGGCTTGCCGTAAGACAGCCCTCGGTTTCAAGACGATAGGCGACCAAGGGCGTTCGCGCCAGCGCGATGGGCGAATGCTCACCCAAGCGAAACCACAAGTCCAGGTCTTCGCCGCACGACTCACCCACGGGAAAACAGGGTTGCATTTTTTGCAACTGCGCAGTCTTGACGGTCACCGAACTGGTAAAAAAGCAAGGGCCCGTCATCCACCGGCTGGGTAAATCGGTGATGAGTTCCACATCGGGGCAGTTTTTTATGGCTGGCCAGCACGGCGGCCATAAGCCTTCGGCATGCGCCAAAGGCACGAAGTCGAGAGCACCGACTCGACTGTGGTGATGATGCAAGGGGCCTTGTTGTAAAGCGGAAGGATGACTGAAGATTTCACGACGGCCCCTGAAGAAATACAGCAGCACTCTTCTTTAAATGTTGCCTGATTTACGAGTTGAATTGACTAACTTCTTATCAATTGTGTTGATTAACAATTTCATGAACAGTAGGTCAAATGGCCCATGCGGGGCAATTTCCAAATAAAAAAGGTGAGTTTGACCACAGCATAAAAAACGCAACTTATGTCTTTATATAGCGTAATCGAAGGAGGCTTTAAATTCAAAAAGGCAGTCAGTCGGGTGCTTAAGCAGCTCTCCAATCAATACCGCAAAGTCATCTGAGACAGCCATAAATCGATTTCGCATCGTATCGTTTCAAACGTTATTCATTATTAATTTTGTATTTGAACTTGATTGGATATTGTGCGAGGGAATCCAGCGCCTACGAATCGGTTTGTGTGAACGGCATGACTCCAGGCTGATAAAAGGCAGCTTGTGTGCCAAGGCAACGCGACGATACTTTTAATCCGTCTCTGCTTACGCCAGGCACTGGCTGAACGCTTGAATCAGGCTGCTACATGATCGATAGTTAAAAATGCATGCTGAGAAAGCGCAAAAGCCTGGTTTCATCATAAATTTCGTATTCGCTCAGATCCTTCCAGCCTATTCATATTCTTTTTTGTCATGGCGGACATGGTCCCGGAACCAGGCAACAGAGGAGGCAGGAAACAACAGTGTTTTCTGTGATTGAGCATCAACCTGAAAAGCGACCTTGGTTGCTGGCAAATTTCACGGCTCGATTAGGTGACCTAAAACGGAGTTTCCCATGAGCAAGACGCTGCGATTGGCCGAAAAATGGAGGCAGCGCGGCCTGTGGGGGGCGCTGGTTTTCGCCAGCACGGCGCTGCGCAACAGCATCAAGGCCGCATACGTTGCCCATGGTGACGCCGACGATTCGCTGGAGCAGGCGCTGAATGCCGACTGGCGCCGGGTGGAGTTGCGTTCGTTTTTTTGTACTGGCTCGCGCTTACGCTGAGGCTGCTGGAGGTGGCCGACTGTCTGTTCGCCAAAAAAGCGCCAGAGCACCAGGTGGCCGTTCGTCTGGGCTTCATTTCCTTTGCGCCGTTTGCCTTTTCTGTCGAACTGGTGCCTTAGCTGCCGAGCTAAGGCGGTTATGTGCGCTATATGGTCGGCCGGCAGGCCATCGTTGCGGCATCGGCCTGTTCGACCACTGCGGTGTCTGCTCAACCCGCAAGAGCGCATTTGCAAAGTTCTGCCATGCCAGCGGCGCCAGTGGCTAGCAGCGCGAAGCTGCACCACCAGAAGCAGGCCCGGTGGCGGCGACGGGTAGCGCAAGGTTTTAACGGCAATGCAAGAGCCGGTCAGAGAATTTTTGCGCTGTTTGCGAAAATTTTGTCATTTCCAGCAACGAAAGCCGCCACCCCTTTGGGGCGCCGTACCCTGGGTCAAAAATCCTGGACTTCCGCCTTCGTGGAAATGACGGCAAGTTTTCCGGTCAGGGTGAAACCGCTCTGACGCCCATCCTGCAGGCGGTCAGGAAAAAGGTCTTGTCTGCTTGAAATCAAGCATCGCAATGGCCGCTGCCAAATTGCAAGTACCTCGTTCAATCTTTTCACAGGTCAGTCTGGCATAGCCCAGAAGATTGCAGCGCGTCAATCGGGTGTTGGCCATAACGGGAATTCACCGTCATCGTCATCTTCGTTGATCCATGCATTGCGGCGCTGTGCCCACTGCAACAGTGGTGATCTGCGATATTCATGGTCCTGCAGTCCAACTTGAATCGGCTTTCAGCAGGTGCGGCTTTGCATGCTGTGCCGATTTTCTTTCCAAATGACTGCACAAGTAAAATGACATAAAAGGAGAAATGCATGGTTGACCTGACCAGGGCCCCGGACGGCTTGCCTGCTCCAACAGACGATGGTGCTGCCCACCATTTGATTGGAATGCGTTTGCCGCCCGGACTTTCCTTAGCGGCCACCAATGGCAAGCCCATTGACTTTGCGCCTTACAAAGATTTTTTGGTGATCTATTGCTACCCGATGACGGGGCAGCCCGATGTTCCGTTGCCGGATGGTTGGGATCAAATTCCAGGTGCAAGAGGCTGCACTCCGCAAAGCTGTTCGTTCAGGGATCACTATCAAGAATTAAAGGCTCTCAAGGCAGACGTGCTGGGCTTGAGTGTCCAAACCACTGAGTACCAAAAGGAAATGGCGCAAAGGTTGCATCTGCCGTTTCCCGTGGTCAGCGATGTGAATTTGGAGTTTCAGAAAGCCTTGAGTCTGCCTACTTTTGTTGCGGCTGGAATGACTTTGCTCAAACGGTTAACCATCATCGCCAAAAATGGCAATATCGTTGCCGTTCACTACCCGATTTTCCCAAGTGACAGTGATCCCGCCTGGGTGATTGAATATCTAGAGAACCATCAACGTTAAAGCGTGGAGGCCGGCTTCTGCTCAAACTGAACCCTCCCGGGTTTGGGCAAGCTGCAGCCGTCCTGGCTGCATGCAGCTAATTTTAAGAAAAACAGCTCCTTTCGCAGGTGACGGCTGTACATGCAGCTACAAAATAGACAGCGAATCGCGTCTAGACGGGCCGGCCGAAGAAGGGATAGGCCGGGTCGTTGTAGCCGGGGCTGGACGAGTGGCCGGGCACCACCAGCGAATTGACCAGGGCCTCATCGTCCGCGTCCAGCACCAGGTCCAGCGCGCCGTACACGTCTTCCAGGTGCGCTAAAGTGCGCGGGCCGACGATGACCGCGCTGATGAGGGGATTTGCCAGCACCCAGGCGGCGGCGAATTGGCCGGCGACCAGGCCTTTGGCTTCACAGTGCACCTTGATCTGCTGGGCTATGACCAGCGACTCCTCGCGGAACTCGGTTTCCATAATGCGCTTGTCGCCGCTGCCCGCACGTGTGCCTTCGGCGGGCGGCTGGCCGGGCGGGTATTTGCCGGTCAGCACGCCGCGCGCCAGCGGGCTGTAGGGCACCACGCCCAGTCCGTAATGGCCGCAGGCCGGCAGGATTTCCACTTCCGGCGCCCGGTTGAGCAAGTTGTAATACGGCTGGCAGACGACGGGCGGCGGCACGCCGGCTTTCTCGCACAGGCGAAACACTTCGGCAATGCGCCAGCCGCGAAAGTTCGACAGGCCAAAACTGCGGATCTTGCCCGCACTGATCAGGTCGCCGAGCGCGCGGACCGCTTCGTCCAGGTTCTCGTCATGGAAGTCGCGGTGCAAATAAAGAATGTCGAGGTAATCGGTTTGCAGCCGCGCCAGGATGGCGTCAGTTTCCTGAATCAGCCAGCGGCGCGAATAGTGGCTTTCATTTGGCGCAGCGCTCACCGCATTGCCCAGCTTGCTGGCCAACACCCAGTGGTCGCGCTGGCCCTTGAGCCACTGGCCGACCTCGCGTTCCGACTGGCCGTGGTTGTAGACATCGGCGGTGTCGATGAAGTTGATGCCGTGCGCTTTGGCCGATGCCATGATGTTCGCTGCTTCTTCAACCGGGGTTTGCTGGCCAAACATCATCGTGCCCAGGCACAGGGCGGACACCTTCAGGTTGCTTGTTCCAAGGCGGCGGTAATGCATGGCTGGACTCCTTGAGTAGGGAAACAGATGTGGTGATGAACGGTGATAGTTGCAGCTGCAAAGCCTCAGGGCAGCGGCTCGACCAGATATTCCTTGGCGTACCAATAGGTTTCGGGCGTCTTCAGGGCCGCCATGAAACCGTCGTTTTCGTCCTGGCGCGAACGCAAATCCCAGCGCTCGTCAATGATGCGGCAGGCGGTGCAAGGCTTTTGCCCGATGCGCCGCTGCACCAGCACGTAGCGGCTGTTCTTGAACAGCCCTTCGACATCGGCGTAATCGACCGGCTGGGCGGCGAAATACTCGACGATTTTCGCCCCGGGAATGATGAATTCGTAGCGCTCGAAATTGCCGTTGAAATTGCTCGGCACCTGTACTGCCTGGCCCTGCAGGCGCGCGTTGGTTTCAGGCTTGAAACGGCCCAGTTCGCCATTGAACGGATTTGTCACCCAGGCCAGCGCAAACAGCACGCTGAAGGCCGACAGTGCGACCAGCGGGCGGCTCCAGGCCTTCTTGAAAATGCCTGCCAGACAGGCCAGCGTCGCGCCTGACACGAACACCCAGAACAGCGGCGAGTAAATCCATGGGTCTTGCGTTGCCTGCACCGCGCCGTAGCCGATCAGGCCCATCGCCAGCAGGCCGATCATGCAGACCGCCAGCGTCAGGCTGAACCAGATGCGGCCGATGCGGTGCCAGTACAGCGCCATCACCACGGCCAGCGCAGGCATGGCGGGAATCAGGTAACGCGTCGAGCGCTGGGTCGGCAGCATGAACACCAGCGCCAGCGCCAGCAGCCAGAGCCACATGATTTTTTCAGCATCGCTGATGGTTTGCGCTGTGCCCCGGCGTTGCCGGTAGCTGCGCCAAGCGGCAACAAAGCAGCCGATCGACAGCGGCAACAGGAACAGGGCGTTGGAGAAATAGCCGGTCAGGATCACCAGAATCCCTCCGCCGCCGAAAGCGCTCTTGAAGTAGCCCTTGGAGGCGTTCATCTTGCCGGCGTTCTCGCCGACGACAAACTCACGCCACACTTCGCCTGGCAACGGGTCGAGGGCAAACCACAGGCCGAAAATGCCCAGCCCGAGTGTGCAAATCACCGCCACCTTGACGCCGTCGCTGACGATGCCGGCCCGGAAAATATGCCAAGGCATGACACGCGCGCCCACCGCCTGGTAGCACAGCGCCAATCCAAAACCGACCGGCACCACCATCACGAAGGACTTGTACAGGCAGCCGATACCGACCGCGATGCCGGCAATCAGCGGAAATTTCCAGCTTGACGCCAGCAGGCTGGCGGGCGACCAGGCCAGGGCAAAGAAAACGCCGAACAGCCAGAAGGTTTCGGGCGCGCTGGTCAGGTAGGGCCTGCCGTAGCGGTAGGTGGTGAAGAACGACAGGTAAACGAGTGCGGCAATGGCGCCCATGGTCAACGCGTGGCGGCTTCGCTGCACGGCTGTGACAGCCGTGCTGGCAGCGTTTGCATCCGGCACATTCTGGGCGTTGCGAACCGTCTTCCAGGTCAGCAGCGCCACCATCAGCGTGATGCCCCAGGTGTAGGCGATGCTGGGCAGGCGCAGGTTGAGCAGCGTCCAGTTGTCACCCCAGCCGCCGGCAACCATGGCCTGCCAGAACAGCAATGGCGGTTTGGTGTTGCGCATGAAGTCCCACGCGCTTTGCAGCGGCAGCCAGTGGCCACTGGCGGCGGTCAGGCGCGCGATGTTGGCATAGACCAGTTCGTCGCCGTTGCGCGGAATATGGTCGCCGCCCAGCCCGAACAGGTAGGCCAGCGCCACCAGCAGCGCCAGGCCGATCCACACCCGGTGGACCGGAAAACCCGGGCGTTCTGCGGGTGCTTGCGTTGTGTCAGGGCTTGTCATGGACTTCAATGTGGTGCGTGGACTTGCGTTGCCGGCGAAACGTCAGTTTGTCGTTGGCGACAAAATTGACCACGCTGGCCAGCACGATGGCAATCACGTTGGCAAACAGGTAATGCAGGTGCTGCGCCAGCCATTTGGTCAGCAGCGACTGGATGAGAATGGACAGGGCTGCGGCCATCACGTACTTGGCGAACAGCCGCAGTGCCGGCTGTGACGTGTTGCGCGTCCGGTCACGCCAAGTCAGGCGGCGGTTCCAGTAAAAATTGCTGACAGTGGCAACGGTGATGGCCAGCGCAATCGAGTAATTCAGCCGTGTGTGAAAGTCGTCAATGCCGTTCAGGAAATGCTCCTGCGCCAAATAGAGCACGACGATGTTGATGACCGTGCCGCTGCCACCGACCAGGCCGAACTTGATGAAGCGCCAGCGCAGCATCAGCTGGAAACGCGGCGGCAGCAGGCTGACCAGCATTTCGGCGAAGGTTCTGAGTCGTGACATCGGGTTTTGCCAGTCAAGGGGCCGCCAGGCATTCGCGTGCCTTGGCCAGCACGGCGGCGGGTGCTATCACCTTCAGGCACTGGTTGTCGCCATCGCAGTAGGACGTGCGGTGGTTATAGGCGGTCAGGCAGGGCGAGCATGGCCACTGGCTGTAAAAGGAGTAACAGCGAGGCGTGAGCGGGGCGTAAAGGCCTGGCGTTTCGGGGCCAAACAGCATCAGCGTCCAGATCGGCGTCAGCGCGGCGAACTGGCCCGGGCCGCCGTCGTTGGTGACCAGCAGCCGCGCCACATGGAACAGCGCCAGCAATTCGGAAATTGAGCGCGTGTAGCCGGTCAGGTCGATGATGGCGCCCCCACGTTCGTTCACTTCGTGTAACTCTCTGCCCCCCGAGGGGGCCGTTGCGCCTGCGGTCTGGCGAAGCCAGTCCCGCGGCCCTTGCTGGAATGGGGAGTGCGCTAGATCATTCCCTTCGCCACCCATATCGGCTGTGGCTCGAACTTGGGCCACCAGCTGCCGGGCAAGTTCCTGGTCGTCTTTTAGGCCAATCACTGCCACGGCGCAGCCGTCGGCCACCAGGCCTTCGCACAGTGCGGTGTACGACGCCAGCGGCCAGGCGCGAATCGGCAGGATGCCGCCGCCCGGATAGACCAGCACCAGCGGCTTGCCGGCAATCGCCGGGAAATCCTGCGCCAGCCGGGTTTGAATGCCCTGGACCAGCGCGCCATCGAGCTGCACATGGGGCGGCGGCCTGGGGCTGGCCACGACGGCCAGTTTGGACTTGGGCACGGCGGTTGAGTCAACCGCCCGTGCCAGCGTCAGGAACTGCGCGCTGATGTGGTGATACGGGTTATAGGGCACCGGCCGGTTGATGTGCGAACCCCGGTACAGACCTTCTTGCGTATGGCGGTGAAACCCCACCCGCACGGCCGCGCCGCTGGCATACGACAGCAGGCTGCTGATGCGCGAAAACAGTTCGCAGTCAATCGCCACATCGACATTGGCGCGGCGCAATGCCTTGATGGCTTGCCACAGGCTGGACAGCAATGACGTCAATGAACGGTCATCGACCGTGTGCACGTTCGCCGGGTCCATCACCTGCATCAGGTCGAGGATCTCGCGGTTCTTGGCGAACAGCAGCGCATGCAGCGGCGCGTCAGGGTAGCGCGCCTTCAGCCGCGCAAACATGTCGTTGGCCAGCACCAGACTGCCCATTTCCGACAGCAAAATCACCACGATGGCGCGCGGCGGCTGGTCTGCGACCGGTGCCGGCATGAAGCGGCGCTTCAGCGCATCGACGCCAGACACCGCCGCGCACAGCGGAATGCCGGCCCAGCGGTCAATGAATCGCTGCAGGTCGATGTTCACGATTCAGACCCCGCGCTGCCGGTCGGCCTTGAACTGCCGCACGAACTCGCCAAAGCGCCCGGCGTCCAGTGCGTCGCGCACTTCCTGCATCAGGTTCAGGTAGTAATGCAGGTTGTGGATGCTGGACAGCATGGGGCCGAGCATTTCGCCGCACCGGTCCAGGTGGTGCATGTAGGCGCGGGAAAATCCGCCCGACGTGGTGCCGTCAGGCATCGTTTTGCCCTTGCAGGTGTAGCAACTGCAGGTGCTGTCCACCGGCGCTTCTTCGTTTTTGTAGCGCGCGTTGCGGATTTTCAGGTCGCCAAACCGCGTGAACATGTGGCCGTTGCGCGCATTGCGCGTCGGCATCACGCAGTCGAACATGTCGACGCCAGCGGCCACGCCGTCGACCAGGTCTTCCGGCGTGCCGACGCCCATCAGGTAGCGCGGCTTGTCCGCCGGCAGACGGTGCGGGGTGTGCGCCATGATGCGCAGCATTTCTTCCTTGGGCTCGCCGACGCTGACGCCGCCGACCGCATAACCGGGGAAATCCATCTCGACCAGCGCATCGAGCGACTCCTGGCGCAGGTTCTCGAACATGCCGCCCTGCACGATGCCGAACAATGCGTTCGGGTTTTCAAGCTTGTCGAATTCAGCCTCGCAGCGCTTGGCCCAGCGCCGGCTCAGTTCCATCGAACTGCGCGCTTCGCTTTCGGTGGTGATGTGGCCCTTGGTGTCGTACGGCGTGCATTCGTCGAACTGCATCACGATGTCGCTGTTGAGCAGCGTCTGGATCTGCATCGAGATTTCGGGCGTCAGGAACAGCTTGTCGCCGTTGACCGGAGAGGCAAACTTCACGCCTTCTTCCGAAATCTTGCGCATTTCGCCCAGCGACCAGACCTGGAAACCGCCGCTGTCGGTCAGGATGGGCTTGTGCCAGTTCTCGAACTTGTGCAGCCCGCCGAACTGCTTGACGACATCGAGCCCCGGACGCATCCAGAGGTGAAAGGTGTTGCCCAGGATGATCTGCGCGCCCATCTCAATCAGCGACTGTGGCATCACGCCCTTGACGGTGCCGTAGGTGCCGACGGGCATGAAGATTGGGGTCTGCACCACGCCGTGGTTCAGGGTCAGGGTGCCGCGCCGGGCATGGCCTTCGGTGGTGAGGAGTTCGAACTGAAGCATTGGATAGATAAAAAAAGTTAAAGCGCCGTGGCCGTCAAGGCTGGTCCTTGGCAAAAAATTTCACGCCCGGTAGCCCCTTAAACTGCGCATCCTGGGTCCAGAACTGGGCGCCACGAGTTTGCGCCGTGGCATAGATTAGGCTGTCGGCCATCGGCAGCCCATTGGCAGCGGCATTGAGCGCCAGGTTCAGGGTGATATCCACCACCTGGCCTTCGCGCATCAGCGCTGCGGCCTGGTTCGCATGCGCCAGGCCAAACTCGCGCAATGCGACCTTGTACACCTCATAAATGGTGATGACCGGAACGACGAGCGCGGTCGTGTTGCCGATGACCTCGGCATAAAGTTCGGCGCGGGGTGAATTGCTGAAATATTCCAGCCAGCACGACGAATCGAGAACGACCGGCGCAACCCGTGCCGCTTTGTTGACCGCCATGCGGCTCAGAACCGCTCGGGTTCGGTGGGCACGTCGGTGCTGGACAGGCCAGACAGCAGGCCCCGGCAGTCCGAGGCCGACTTGACCGGCACCAGTTGGATCACGCCATTGACCTCGAACACGCTCATGCGGGTGCCGGGCTTGATGCCGCCGGCTTCGCGGATTTCGCGCGGAATTACCACCTGGTACTTGGGCGAGACTATGACGGTCTGGTTTTGCATATCGATGATTTTATCGTGCAACGGACAAGGAGTCGATATCGTAGGTGTTGCAGGGTGTACGCTCCAGCAGCATGGCGTCGCCATAGCTGAAGAAGCGGTAGCGCTCGGCAATCGCATGCCGGTACAGCCCCATGATGTGTTCATAACCCGAAAACGCGCTGACCAGCATCATCAAGGTGCTTTTGGGCAGGTGGAAGTTGGTCAGCAGCACATCGACGACCTGGAACTCGAAACCCGGCGTGATGAAGATATTGGTGTCGTCGCAATCCGGGCCGAACCTGGCGGCGGATTCGAGCGCCCGCACCGTCGTCGTGCCCACCGCCACCACGCGTCCGCCACGCGCCTTGCAGGCGGCAATCGCGTCATGCGTAGCCTGCGGCACCTCGAAGCGTTCGAAGTGCATGACGTGGTCCGCGATCTGCTCGGCCTTGACCGGCTGGAAGGTACCCGCACCGACATGCAGCGTGACGCTGGCGCGGGCAATGCCGCGCGCCTCCAGCTTTTCCAGCATGGCCTCATCGAAATGCAGCGCGGCGGTCGGCGCGGCCACGGCGCCGGGGTTTTTGGCAAAGACGGTCTGGTAACGCTGCTCGTCATCCGCCGAATCGGTGTGGGTGATGTAGGGCGGCAGCGGCACATGACCGAATTGCGCCATCAGCGCATACGGGTCGCTGCTGAACCGCAAACGGTACAGCGGCCCGTGCGCCTCGGGCCAGCGGCCCAGCAGCGTCGCGGTGAAGCCGCCATCCATCTGCAGCACCGCGCCGGGCAGGGGCTTTTTGCTGACCTTCATGTGCGCGGCCACCTCATGGCCGGCGTCAGAATGGGGCGAGAGCACCCGCTCGATCAGCAGTTCCAGCTTGCCGCCACTGGCCTTTTGTCCGAACAGCCGCGCCTTGACCACCTTGGTGTCGTTGAACACCAGCAGGTCGCCAGGCAGCAGCAACCCGGGCAGGTCGGCAAAGCGGCGGTCGGCGACAGTGCCGCCCCGGCCGTCGAGCAGGCGCGACGCGCTGCGCTCGGCAGCCGGGTGCTGGGCAATTAATTCGTCGGGGAGTGTGAAATCAAAGTCACTGAGGCTGAAATTCTTCTTCATGGAGGCACAATTGTCCCATGATGCAACCGGCTGCTCCCGCCCCTGAAAAGGCCCCGAAAACCGCTGCGCTTGCGGCCGCTGCGGCGGGCCGGCCTGCCGCCAAAGTGCAAGCCAAGTCGCCAGCGCAAAAAGCTCTGGACAAGCTCGGCCTGCGCCGCGACATCGACCTGGCCCTGCACCTGCCGCTGCGCTACGAGGACGAAACCCGCATCGTGCGACTTGTGGATGCCCGTGACGGCGAAGTGGTGCAGTTTGAAGGCGAGGTCGTGCACAGCGAAATATTGATCCGCTCACGTCGGCAGTTGCTGGTCACGGTCGATGACGGCAGCGACACCTGCGTGCTGCGCTTTCTCAATTTTTATCCATCGCACCAGAAAACGCTCAGCGTGGGCGCCCGGGTACGGGTGCGGGGCGAGCTGCGTGGCGGCTTTCTGGGCCGCGAGATGATGCATCCGCACTTCAAGCTGGCCGGTGGCGAACTGCCGGGTGCGCTGACACCGGTGTACCCGACCTCGGCCGGTTTGCCGCAGGTGTATCTGCGCAAGGCGGTGCTCGGCGGGCTGGCGCGTGCCGACCTGCAGGAAACGATTCCCACGGAGTTTTTAAGCAAAAACATGCCTTTGCGCTTGTCCAGCCTGCGTGAGGCGCTACAGTTTTTGCATCATCCCACGCCTGATGTGGCGTTGCAGTCGCTGGAAGACCGCAGCCATCCGGCCTGGCAGCGGCTGAAGGCCGAGGAACTGCTGGCGCAGCAAATCTCCCAGTTGCAGGCCCGGCGCGTGCGGGCTGCCATGCGCGCGCCAGCCCTGAATGGCTTGGCGATGCGCGGCACCCACTGCACGCTGCAAGCGCAGTTGCTGGAACGCCTGCCGTTTCGCCTGACCGGCGCGCAGCAGCGGGTCGGCCTGGAGATCGAGGCCGACCTGAAAAAGCGCATTCCCATGCATCGCCTGCTGCAGGGCGACGTGGGTTCGGGCAAGACCGTGGTGGCGGCGCTCGCGGCGGCCCGCTGCATTGACGCCGGCTGGCAGTGCGCGCTGATGGCGCCGACCGAAATCCTGGCCGAGCAGCATTTCAGCAAGCTCATCAGCTGGCTCGAACCCTTGGGCATCACCATCGCCCGGCTCAGCGGCAGCCAGAAACCCAAAGAGCGCCGGCAGATGCTGGCGCTGATTGAAAGCGGCGCGGCCGGGCTGGTCGTCGGCACCCATGCGGTGATTCAGAACAAGGTGGTGTTCAAGAACCTGGCGCTGGCCATCATCGATGAGCAGCACCGCTTTGGCGTGGCCCAGCGCCTCGCCCTGCGCAGCAAGATGACGGACGGCGGGCAAGAGCCGCACCTGTTGATGATGACCGCCACGCCGATTCCACGCACGCTGGCGATGAGTTACTACGCCGACCTCGACGTGTCCACGCTCGACGAACTGCCGCCCGGCCGCACGCCCATCGTCACCAAGGTCGTCAACGACGCCCGGCGTGATGAGGTCGTGGCGCGCATCCAGGCGCAGATTGCTGAAGGCCGGCAGATCTACTGGGTCTGTCCGCTGATCGAGGAAAGCGAGTCGATGGACCTGGTCAACGCCACGCAGACGCATGCGGCGCTCAGCGAGGCGCTGCCCGATGTGCTGGTCGGGCTGCTGCATTCGCGCATGCCGCCGGCCGAGAAAAAGGCCGTGATGAGCCTGTTCACCGACGGCGTGATGGCGGTGCTGGTCAGCACCACGGTGATCGAGGTCGGCGTCGATGTGCCGAATGCGTCGCTGATGGTGATCGAGCATGCCGAGCGTTTTGGCCTGTCGCAATTGCACCAGCTGCGCGGCCGGGTGGGGCGCGGCGCGGCCGCGTCGGCCTGCGTGCTGCTGTATTCGACCGGCGACGCGCCGCGGCTGGGCGAGGTGGCGCGGGCGCGGCTCAAGGCAATGGTCGAAACCGGTGACGGCTTTGAAATTGCCCGGCGCGACCTGGAAATTCGCGGGCCGGGCGAGTTCCTGGGGGCGCGCCAGTCGGGGGCCGCGATGCTGCGGTTTGCCGATCTGGAAACCGATGCCGCGCTGCTGGCCTGGGCGCGGGAGGTGGCGCCGCTGATGCTGAACCAGCATCCAGATCTGGCCGAGCGGCATGTGCTGCGCTGGCTGGGGGGGAAGGCTGAGTTTTTGAAGGCTTGAGCACTGGGCGCAGCGCGACAAGCGGCACGGGTGTCGATTCTTGAGAACCCATGCAAAAGGGTGTCAATTGACCGGTATTGAACAAGCGCTCAGCCGCCGCTACCATGCCTCCATGAAAACCCTTTTGCGCCTGTTCGCTTCGCTGCACGCCCTGATGGCCTTGCTGTTCATTGGCGCATCACTGGTGCTGATTGCCATTGCTGCAAATTCCGGCTGGCATGCCTTGGCCGGCGGCCTGGACGTTGCGGCGGCGCAGGGCATCATCGAGTCAATCGGGCTGATTGCCGTGGCTGTGGTGGCGCTGCAGATTGCCCAGACCATCGTCGAGGAAGAAGTCATCCGAGAAACCAAGGTCAGCACGCCGACGCGGGTGCGGCGCTATTTGTCGCGGTTCCTGGTGGTCATCGTAGTGGCCATGGCGGTCGAAGGGCTGGTGGCAACCTTCAAGGCCTTGCATGATGACCTGTCGCAACTTCCCTATGCCGCAAGCATCCTGGTCTCGGTGGCGTTATTGCTTGCCGGCTGGGGCGTGTTCATCCAGTTCAACCGTTCCGCCGAGGAGCTGGAGCCGGAGGCGATGAAGGAAGCCAAAAGCGAGGACAAAAAGCTCGAATAATCCTTGCGGCCCGGGCAGAAGGCTGAAGGTCTTGCTGCTGGCGCCGAGGCCGGCCGTCAACAGGCTGGCAAGTGCTATTTTTTAGATAGCTGCCAGCGCATGATGCACGTGCGGTGGACGGTGATTTGGCTTGAAAACCAGGGGGTCCGATGTTTTTCAGCGCTTGAGTCGCGCCACACGGATGCTTTTTTTGTGCGCAGGCCCGACGATGAAAGCAGCACAATAGCCCCATGACGCTGACCGAACTCAAATACATCGTGGCCGTGGCCCGCGAAAAGCATTTCGGCCGGGGCGCCGAGGCCTGCCATGTCTCGCAGCCCACGCTCAGCGTGGCAATCAAGAAGCTGGAAGAAGAACTCCAGGTCAAGCTGTTCGAGCGCAGTGCCAACGAGATCACCGTGACGCCGCTGGGCGAGGAAATCGTGCGCCAGGCGCAAAGCGTGCTGGAGCAGGCCGACAGCATCCGCGAGATCGCCCGGCGCGGCAAGGACCCGCTGGCCGGTAGCCTGCGCCTGGGCGTGATCTACACCATCGGCCCCTACCTGCTGCCCGACCTGGTGAGCCAGATCATCGAAAAAACGCCCCAGATGCCTTTGATGCTGCAGGAGAACTTCACCGTCAAGCTGCTGGAAGAACTGCGCACCGGCGAGATCGACTGCGCCATATTGGCCGAGCCGTTTCCCGACACCAACCTGGCGATTGCGCCGCTCTACGACGAACCGTTCATGGCCGCCGTGCCGAGCAGCCACGCGCTGGCCGCGCGCAGCAGCGTGACCGCCGAGGAGCTGAAGAAGCAAACCCTGCTGCTGCTGGGCACCGGCCACTGCTTTCGCGACCATGTGCTGGAGGTGTGTCCCGAGTTCGCGCGCTTTTCCAGCAGCGCCGAGGGCATCAGCAAGAGCTTTGAAGGCTCGTCGCTGGAAACCATCAAGCACATGGTGGCTGCCGGCATGGGCATCACGCTGGTGCCGCGCCTGGGCGTGCCCAAGGCGGCGCTGGCGTTCAGCGGGCAGGACACGTCGGCGGAGCAGCCTTCGTACATTCGCTACCTGCCGTTCGAAGGCCATGTGCCGACGCGGCGCGTGGTGCTCGCCTGGCGCCGCAGTTTTACCCGCTACGAAGCCATTGCCGCGCTGCGCAACGCAATTTATGCGTGCGAACTGCCGGGCGTCATCCGCCTGTCCTGAAAGGGTTCGCCTACGCGCAACCTATTGCGCGCATAGACCTTGACTGTTGCAAAGTTAATGTCGATTGCGTATGGTTATCCATCTCCCGTTGACTTCTAAAGGAAAAAAATCATGGCCAAATCTCCTGTAAAAACCATTGTCAGTGCATCTGTTCGAGGCGCTCCGGCCATCAATATCGGCATCAGCGACAAGGACCGCGCTGCGATTGCGCAGGGCCTGAGCCGCTTGCTGGCGGACACCTACACGCTGTACCTGACAACGCACAATTTCCACTGGAACGTGACCGGGCCGATGTTCAACACGCTGCACACCATGTTCATGACGCAGTACACCGAGCTGTGGAACGCGGTGGACCCGGTGGCAGAACGCATCCGCTCGCTGGGTCATCCGGCGCCGGGCTCGTACGCCCAGTTCAGCAAGCTGGCCACGGTGCCCGACGCGCCCGTCACGCCGCCCAAGGCGCTGGAAATGGTGCGCATTCTGGTGCAAGGCCACGAAGCGGTAGCCCGCACGGCACGCGAGTTGTTTCCCATGGCCGACAAGGCCAGCGATGAGCCAACCGCCGACCTGCTGACCCAGCGCATGACGGTGCATGAGCAAACCGCGTGGATGCTGCGTTCGCTGCTTGAGGAATAACCCGAAAGATGCGAGCTGATCGGCACGCCGACGCGCCGCCCCAAGCCAGTACAGCTCCCGCAGCGGGTGCCAGGGCTCCCTCCCCACGCCAGCAGGGGCCGCGGAACCGGCTTGGCCGGGCTGCAGGCGCAGCAGCCCCCTCGGGGGGCAGCGCATTGCACGAAGTGAAAAGCGTGGGGGCCTTGTACTTGCAGTTGATTCGCTGGAACCGGCCAGCCGGCTGGCTGCTGCTGCTGTGGCCGACCCTTTCCGCGCTGTGGGTGGCATCGCAGGGCTTTCCGGGCTGGCACCTGATCACCGTGTTCACGCTGGGAACGTTTTTGATGCGCAGCGCAGGCTGCTGTGTCAACGACGTGGCCGACCGCGAGTTTGACCGGCATGTCAAGCGCACGGCGCAGCGGCCGGTGACCACCGGCGCGCTGTCGGTCAAGCAGGCGCTGGCACTGGGCGCCGTGTTGGCGCTGCTGGCGTTTGGCCTGGTGCTCACCACCAATGCCGCCGCGATTGCGTGGTCGTTCGCTGCGCTGGCCGTCACGCTGGCCTACCCGTATGCCAAGCGCTATGTGGCCATGCCGCAGGCGGTGCTGGGCGTGGCGTTCAGCTTCGGCATCCCGATGGCGTTTGCCGCCGTGCAGTCGCACGTGCCGCCTTTGGCCTGGGTCTTGCTGCTGGGCAACTTGTTCTGGGTGATTGCCTACGATACCGAATACGCCATGGTTGACCGGGACGACGACCTGTTGATTGGCATGAAAACCTCGGCGATCACGCTGGGTCGTTTTGACGTGACTGGCGTCATGTTCAGTTACCTGATTTTTATATCGATTTGGGCTTTTGCGCTTTATGCGTATGCACAGTCAGCTATTTTTATCATAGCAATTGGCTTGGCGTTGCTGCAAGCGCTTTGGCACGGCTGGATGATCCGCAAGCGTGAGCGCGACGACTGTTTCAAGGCGTTTCGCCTGAACCACTGGTTGGGTTTCACCGTGTTTGCCGGTATCGCGCTGTCGTACTGGGGCCAATGAGGCTGTGGAGCTGGCCTGACTGTGGCGCCACTTCACCCGTAAAAAAAGCCCGCACAGCGCGGGCTTTTGCCTGATGCCAACTGGCCGGTGCAGCCAGCCATGCGGACTGTTGCAGATCAGACGGCTTTCGGGGCCATTTTGGCTTTTGCCTTGGTTTTGGCATGCTTGGCCTTGTGCTTGACGACCGCCTTGGTGTGCTTGGCTTTGGCGGCTGGCGTAGCCATGGGGGCAGCAGGCGTCACGGCAGGCGCTGCGGCCGTCTGGGCTGCGGCCGGGGTGGAAATCAAAGCCAGAGGCATGGCCAGGAGGGCGGCGCTGGCAAGGATGGACAGGAATTTTTTCATGGGGTACTCCAGGGTATTTGGAAAGTCATTACGTACGTAGGGCCGGGTCGCCTTTCAGGCGGGCTGGCGACAAAAGCTGCACGTTCGTGAATGTTTAACGTAGCCTTGCGCAGGCCGGTTGACGGGATTTTTACGATTTTTGCAATTGTTTTTGAGGCACCTGGCGCCACGGGCCAGCAGCGCAAAATGCTATGACAAATATAGCTGAATGTATAGGCGGATATTGCGCAAACGCTTTATTCCATGCTTGACCTAGTTCAGGCCGCGCCGAATTCATCGCCCATCTCGATGGCGCGTTGCCGTGCCGCCTGCATGGCCTGCATGAATTTTTCCTTGATGCCGCCTTGCTCCATGGCGCTGAGCGCCGCGTGGGTCGTGCCGCCTTTGGAGGTCACGCGGGCGCGCAGCACGTCAGGCGGCTCGGTGGCTTCACGGGCCAATGCCGAAGCGCCGACAAAGGTGCCGACCGCCAGTTGGTGCGCCTGCTCGCGGCTCAGGCCCATGTCGGTACCGGCCTGGACCATCGCTTCGATGAAGTAAAAAACATAGGCCGGGCCGGAGCCGGACAGCGCGGTGACGGCATCGAGTTGTGCTTCCTGCTCCAGCCATAAATAAGCGCCCGTGGTCTGCACCACGCGCTCGACGACGAGCCGGTCTTCAGTGCTGGCGGCAGGGCGGGCAAAGAGGGCGGTCATGCCCTGCCCAATCAGAGCCGGCGTGTTGGGCATGGCGCGCACCACGCGTTCGGTGCCCAGCCAGCCGGCAATGCTGTCTGAGCGGATGCCGGCGGCTACGCTCAGGTGCAGTGCGGATGCGGTATGCGCGCGGCTTTGTTCTGCGGCTTCACGAAAGGTCTGCGGCTTGACGGCCCACACCACCAGCGTTGCACGGTTCAGCGACGGGCCAGGTTTTTCGCTGACTTCAATCTGGAACTGCTGGACCAATTTGGCCCGCTGCTCGGCGAATGGCTCGACCACCTGGATATGACGGGCCGGCAGGCCGCGCTTGAGCAGCCCGGCAATGATGGCGCTGGCCATGTTGCCGCCGCCGATGAAGGCGATGGGGTCGGTGCTGCTGTCGGAGGCGTGGGGCTGCATGCGCATGGTCTCGCTAAAAAATGAGGGCGGCTTTGGAATGAAAGGGTAGAAGCCTGGCCGGGTCCCTGATTGTCGTGCAGCGTCGTTTTGCGCCTTACTGCATCACGGTTTGCCGAACCGCATGCTCCCATTGGGCCATCAGCTCGGCCGCGCGGGTGCTGCTGAGCGTCGGCCAGAAGGTGCGCTCCGCTCGCCACAGGCTGGCCAGCTCGTCGGTGTTGCTGTAAACGCCGCTGGACAGCCCCGCCAGCCAGGCGGCGCCCAGGGCCGTGGTTTCGGTCACGACCGGGCGCACCACCGGAATGCCCAGCAGGTCGGCCTGGAACTGCATCAGCAGGTCGTTGATGCAGGCGCCGCCGTCCACGCGCAATTCGGACACCGGTGCTGCTCCGGCGCTGACCGCATCGCGCCCCATGGCCTGCAGCAGCGCCGCGCTTTGAAAGGCGATGCTCTCCAGCGCGGCGCGTGCAATGTGCGCCGCCGTGGTGCCGCGCGTCAGGCCGGTGATGATGCCGCGTGCCTCGGGCTTCCAGTAGGGTGCCCCCAGGCCGGTGAAGGCTGGAACCATCATCACGCCGCCCGAGTCGGGAACGCTTTGCGCCAACGCCTCGACTTCGGCGCTGCTTTTGATGGCGTTCAAACCATCGCGCAGCCATTGCACCACCGCGCCGCCGACAAACACACTGCCTTCCATGGCGAATTCGGTTTGTGCGCTGATTTGCGCCGCGCTGGTGGTCAGCAGGCCGTTGTCCGACAGCTGGAACTGGGTGCCGGTGTGCATCAGCAAAAAGCAGCCGGTGCCATAGGTGTTCTTGGCCATGCCGGCCTTGAAGCAGGCTTGGCCAAACGAAGCACTTTGCTGATCCCCGGCGACGCCGCCGATAGAAATGGCATGGCCCAACAGGTCGGGGCTGACCTCGCCAAAGTGCGCACTGGAAGGATGAACGACGGGCATCATGGAAGCCGGAATGTCCAGAGCCTTGAGCAACTCCGGGTCCCATTGATTGGTGTGGATATTGAACAGCATGGTGCGCGCTGCGTTGCTCACATCGGTGGCATGCACCGTGCCCTTGGTCAGGCACCAGATCAACCAACTGTCCACCGTGCCAAACGCCAGCTCTCCGTTCTCGGCCAGTTGCCGTGCGCCGCGTACGTTGTCCAGCAACCATTTGAGTTTGGTGCCTGAAAAATAGGCGTCCACCAGCAGACCCGTCTTTTGCCGGATGGTTTCGGCCAGGCCGCTTTCACGCAGGGCGATGCAGGTTGGTTCTGCGCGACGGTCTTGCCAGACGATGGCGTGGTGGATGGGCTGCCCGGTGCGACGATTCCAGACCACGGTGGTTTCACGCTGGTTGGTGATGCCGATGGCGCGCACGTCTTTCGCTTCGATGCCGGCTTTGACCAACACTTCACGGGCAGTGGCCAATTGGGTGCGCCAGATTTCCTGCGGGTCGTGTTCGACCCAGCCAGGCTGGGGATAGATCTGGTTCAGCTCGCGTTGGGCCTGGGCCACGATATGGCCAGCGGCGTCAAATACGATGCTGCGCGAGCTGGAGGTGCCTTGGTCCAGTGCAAGTAGATAAGTCATGGTGATCGATCCGTAAATGGGCCAAAAAGGCGATGTGTTTCAGGAGGTGACAAGTTCGCAGCGCACCTGAGCTTTGTCCAGCAAGGCGGAAAAGGGATCGGGCGGCAGCGCATCGGTGAACAGCCGGTCAATCTGCGACAAATGCCCGACGGCAACCATGGCCGGTCGGTTGAACTTGCTGAAGTCAGCGGCCAGCCAGACTTCGCGCGCGTGGGAGATGATGGTTTGTGACACCTTGACCTCCCGGTAGTCGAAGTCGCGCAGGGAACCGTCGTCTTCAATGCCGGAAATGCCGATGATGGCGATATCGACCTTGAACTGGGAAATGAAATCGGCAGCGGCTTCGCCGACGATGCCCTGATCGCGGCCCCGAACCACGCCACCCACCACAATGACTTCGCATTGAGGGTTGGCGCTCAGGATGATCGCCACATTGAGGTTGTTGGTGATCACCCGCAGCCCGGTGTGGTGCAAAAGGGCACGTGCCACGGCTTCCGTGGTGGTGCCAATGTTCAAAATGAGCGAGCAGTCGTTGGGCACCGCCGATGCAATTGCTTTGGCAATGCGTTTTTTGCCCTGCACATTCAGGCTTTCGCGTTGCGGATGGGCAATGTTCTCGATCGTGGAGCTTGGAATACGAACTCCGCCGTGAAAACGCGTCAGCAAACCCTCGTCAGCCATGCGCTGAATGTCGCGGCGTACGGTTTGCAGCGTCACGCCAAGGGTGTCAGCCAAAAACTCCACCGTGACAGAGCCGTGGGCCTGAACCACGGCAAGCAGTTTGAGTTGTCTGGGGTTGGGGTTCATTCTTGTATTTTTATGCCGAAGAGGGGTCGATGGAAAGGTGAATCCACTTTAAAACGAAACAAAAGGAATATATATGGGGTAAATACTGAGTTGAAACGAATCAAAACGAATAATAATTTGTTGAGGCGAATATTTAATTCGTATCTTTTATTCTCTTCAGTAAAGGTGGCGCGATGCAATTGACTCTTGAGAGCATCAGCAAAAAGGTCGGGCCGCAAACGTGGTTGTACGACATGAGCCTGGCTCCCCTCAGCGGGGCGGTGACCGTGTTGCTGGGGGCAACGCAGTCTGGCAAGACCAGCCTGATGCGCATCATGGCGGGACTCGATGTGCCTTCCAGCGGGCAGGTGAAGGTTGATGGAAAGAGTGTGGTGGGCGTGCCGGTGCGGGACCGCAATGTCGCCATGGTCTACCAGCAGTTCATCAATTACCCGTCGATGAAAGTGCGCGACAACATCGCGTCGCCCCTGAAACTGCGCGGCGACAAGAACATTGACCAACGGGTACGCGAGCTGGCCGAAAAACTCCATATAGAAATGTTTCTCGATCGCCTGCCCGCCGAATTGTCAGGCGGTCAGCAGCAGCGCGTTGCCCTGGCACGTGCGCTGGCAAAGGGTGCGCCGCTGATGCTGCTTGATGAGCCCCTGGTGAACCTGGACTACAAACTGCGTGAGGAGTTGCGCGACGAGTTGACGGACCTTTTCTCGGCAGGCGACTCTACTGTGATTTATGCCACCACCGAGCCGGGCGAAGCGCTGTTGCTGGGGGGCTATACCGCTGTTCTGGATGCGGGTGAGTTGTTGCAGTACGGCCCGACGTCCGAGGTATTCCACCAGCCCAAGTCCCTTCGCGTGGCGCGAGCCTTCAGTGATCCCCCCATGAACCTGATATCCGCCAAGGCAGCGGCCTCTGGCGGCGTTCAACTGGACGCTGGACCGCTGATGCAATTGACACTGCCGGCAACCCAATCGCAGCAGTTGACCGTTGGCATGCGCGCCGGCTCCCTGCGGGTAAAAGCGGGAGAAGGTGATGTCACCCTCATGGGCAAGGTAGAACTGGCTGAAATATCGGGATCGGACACCTTTGTCTATCTGAAAACATCGGTGGGCGAGCTTGTGGCGCAGCTCACGGGGGTTCATTATTTCGATTGGGGTGCGCAAGTGCCCCTTTATTTCAATCCGGCACAAGTCTATGTGTTTGATGCCCAGGGGATGCTGCTGCTGTCTCCGGTGCGTGGTGGAGGACGCTGATATGGCCCGCATAGAACTCGACCTGGCGCACGCCTACAAGCCCGATCCCCAGCAGGACAGCGATTACGCGCTGCTGCCGTTGAAGATGACGTTTGAAGATGGTGGCGCCTACGCCTTGCTCGGACCTTCAGGGTGCGGCAAGACCACATTGCTCAATATCATGTCCGGCCTGGTCACCCCGTCCCAGGGGAAGGTGAATTTTGATGGCCGGGATGTGACCAGCGCCACGCCTCAGCAGCGCAACATCGCGCAGGTGTTCCAGTTTCCGGTGATCTACGACACGATGACGGTCGCACAGAACCTGGCTTTTCCTTTGCGCAACCGCAAAATGCCGAAAGATCAAATCAGCAAGCGCGTCGGTGAAATTGCCGAAATGCTGGAAATGAGCGGACAACTCAACCAGCGAGCGTCTGGCCTGTCGGCCGACGCCAAGCAGAAGATTTCGCTGGGACGCGGACTGGTGCGTCCTGACGTGTCGGCCGTCCTGTTCGATGAGCCGCTGACGGTGATTGACCCGCACCTCAAGTGGCAATTGCGTCGCAAACTCAAGCAAATTCACCATGAGCTGAAGTTGACGCTGATCTACGTCACGCACGATCAGGTGGAGGCCTTGACCTTCGCCGATCAAGTGGTGGTCATGACACGAGGCAGAGCGGTTCAGGTGGGCTCGCCGGCGGACCTGTTCGAGCGTCCGAGCCATACCTTTGTAGGGCATTTCATTGGCTCGCCAGGCATGAATTTTCTGCCAGGCGTGTCAGGCCCGAAGGGTATTGATCTGGCGGGTCAAACGCTGGCATTGCCGCCGGGGCGGACTCTGCCTGAAGGGGAGATCAAGGTCGGTATTCGGCCGGAATACGTGTCATTGGCCTCTGCGCATGCGCCCGGCGCTCTGGAAATGAAAGTGGCCCATGTGCAAGACGTCGGAACACACGTGATGTTGAGCGCCACATGCGCTGGCCGCACCGTCAAAGCGCGCCTGTCGTCAGACACCGAACAATTGACGATTGGGGCACCCATCTGGCTGAAGGTGATGGATGAACACACCTGCTTTTACAAGAATGAGGAGATTGTGCAATGAGCACCACCATTAAGCCGGTGAACCAGAAAGCGTGGTTTCTGGTTCTGCCCGTCCTGATTTGCGTTGCCTTTTCGGCCATCCTGCCGTTGATGGTCGTCGTCAACTACTCGGTGCAAGACATCATTTCACTGGACCGACGGGTTTTCGTGGGCACGGAGTGGTTTGCCGCGATCATGCGTGACGAAGAGTTGCATGGCGCGCTGCTGAGGCAGTTGATTTACTCCTTCTCGGTGTTGGCGGTCGAGCTGCCGCTGGGCGTCATGCTGGCCTTGTCGATGCCCGCCACAGGCTGGAAGGCTTCTGCGGTTCTGGTCATCGTCTCGCTTTCCTTGCTGATCCCCTGGAATGTGGTCGGCACGATCTGGCAGATCTTTGGCCGTACAGACATTGGACTCATGGGCGCCGCCCTGCAAGGCCTGGGGATTGACTACAGCTACACAGGCAACGCCACACACGCCTGGCTTACGGTGCTGTTAATGGATGTCTGGCATTGGACGCCACTGGTGGCCTTGTTGGGCTATGCGGGCTTGCGGTCAATCCCGGATGCTTATTACCAGGCTGCCAGCATCGACGGTGCGAGCAAGCTTGATGTTTTTCGCTATGTGCAATTGCCAAAAATGCGCGGTGTGCTGATGATTGCTGTACTGCTGCGCTTCATGGACAGTTTCATGATCTACACCGAACCGTTTGTGCTCACGGGCGGGGGGCCTGGCAACTCGACGACCTTCCTGTCGCAATTTTTGACGCAAAAAGCAGTGGGTCAGTTCGACCTTGGACCTGCTGCCGCTTTCTCATTGATCTACTTCCTGATCATCTTGCTGATGTGTTTTATTTTGTACAACTGGATGCAGCGCGTGGGCACCCAGGAAAAGGAGGGTGGTCATGAATAAGCCTAAGTTTCAAAAGAGGACGCTGTTCCTTATTGCCTACATCGTGTTTGCCTTGCTGCCCATCTACTGGATGGTCAACATGTCGTTCAAGACCAACAATGAAATCGTCGCAGGGTTCTCGCTGTTCCCAGACCAGTTCACCTGGAACAACTACAAAACCATTCTGACGGACCCGGCCTGGTACTCCGGGTACATCAACAGCATGATCTATGTGGCGATCAACACGGTGATTTCGTTGACTGTGGCGCTGCCGGCGGCCTATGCGTTTTCCCGGTACAGCTTCCTGGGCGACAAGCATGTTTTCTTCTGGCTGCTGACCAATCGCATGACCCCGCCTGCCGTATTTTTGCTGCCGTTTTTTCAACTCTACAGCTCAGTCGGTCTGATGGACACCCATTTGGCTGTCGCCTTGGCGCACCTGTTGTTCAACGTGCCTCTGGCGGTCTGGATTCTTGAAGGTTTTATGAGTGGCATCCCAAGGGAAATCGATGAAACGGCCTACATCGACGGCTACTCTTTCCCCCGGTTTTTCATCCGGATCTTTCTGCCCTTGATCAAAGCCGGCGTGGGCGTTGCTGCGTTCTTTTGCTTCATGTTCAGCTGGGTGGAATTGCTGCTGGCGCGCACCCTGACCAGTGTCAATGCGAAACCGATTGCCGCCACGATGACGCGAACCATTTCGGCGTCGGGCATGGACTGGGCTACCTTGGCTGCTGCCGGAGTTCTCACCATCGTGCCGGGCGCGATTGTGATTTGGTTTGTTCGAAATTACATCGCGAAAGGTTTCGCGATGGGCCGCGTCTAACAGGAGGTCGCAATGTACCAATGGATGGCATGGACCACACCCGTGGCCGTATTTTTTATCTGTATCGGGCTGATGCTGGCAGGCATGACGGTTTGGGAAATCAAATCCCCAACAATGTTGCGCAAGGGCTTTTTGCCCATGCAGACCACGCGTGGTGACCGCTTGTTCATCGGCTTGTTGGCGGCTGCTTATACCAACCTGGCTTTTGTCGGCCTGAGCGGCTGGATGGCGGAGTTTTTGCGTTTGGAGACAGACCCCTCCATCTGGATCAGCTTTATTATTTCAATGGGCCTGCTCGCACTCATCATGCGCAAGGGGTAGCCTTTGGCCCCCGCAGCAAGCACTCAAAAGTAAAGCAACGGTTTGTTTAGCCCCTGGAGCCGTTGTTGCCTTCTAAACAGGGGTTCTTTGATTTGAGGAGACTGGCAATGAAATTGAAATATTCCGTGTTGGCTGTGGCCATGGCATGCGCCGCAGCGGGTCCAGGTTGGGCCGACGAAGCGGCGGCTAAAAAATGGATTGACAGTGAATTCCAGCCGTCAACCCTGTCCAAGACACAGCAAGCGACCGAAATGAAGTGGTTCATTGATGCGGCCAAAAAGCTGCAGGCCAAGGGAGTCAAGGAGATTTCTGTTGTTTCCGAAACGCTTACTACGCATGAATACGAGTCCAAAACACTGGCAAAAGCATTTGAAGAAATTACCGGCATCAAAGTCATCCATGACCTGATCGGAGAGGGCGATGTGGTTGAAAAACTGCAAACGTCTATGCAGTCAGGCAAGTCGATTTACGACGGCTGGATCACGGACTCTGACTTGATCGGTACACATTACCGCTACGGCAAGATCATGAATTTGACCGATTACATGGCGGGCAGCGGCAAAGAGTGGACCAATCCTGGACTGGATTTGAAGGATTTTATCGGCACCAGTTTTACAACCGCCCCCGATGGCAAGCTGTACCAGTTGCCTGATCAGCAGTTCGCCAACTTGTACTGGTTTCGCGCCGATTTGTTCGAAAAGCCCGAGTTAAAAGCAAAGTTCAAAGCGAAATATGGCTATGACCTGGGTGTGCCACTGAACTGGAGCGCCTACGAGGACATCGCCGCGTTCTTTACCAACGATGTGAAAAAGATCGATGGCAAAGCCATTTATGGCCATATGGATTACGGCAAGAAGGACCCGTCACTGGGTTGGCGCTTCACCGATGCCTGGCTGTCCATGGCGGGAGCTGCCGATATTGGCATTCCAAACGGCAAACCTGTCGATGAATGGGGCATCCGCGCGTCGGCAGACGGCTGTACGCCGCAGGGCGCCTCCGTCTCGCGTGGTGGTGCAACCAACTCGCCAGCGGCGGTGTTTGCGCTAACCAAGTACGTCGACTGGATGAAGCAATATGCGCCCAAAGAAGCCATGGGCATGACCTTTGGTGAATCAGGTCCGGTACCGGCGCAGGGCGAAATCGCACAGCAAATTTTCTGGTACACCGCCTTCACGGCAGACATGATCAAACCTGGATTGCCGGTGGTGAATGCAGACGGCACGCCAAAGTGGCGCATGGCACCTGGCCCGAATGGGCCTTACTGGAAACAGGGCATGCAAAACGGGTACCAGGACGTCGGCTCCTGGACGTTTTTCAAGAACCATGACGCCAACAAAGTCGCTGCAGCCTGGTTATATGCACAGTTCGTGACCGCAAAGACAACCTCCTTGAAAAAGACGGTGGTCGGCTTGACACCAATTCGCGAGTCGGACATCCGGTCGCAGGCGATGACCGACATGGCGCCGAAATTGGGCGGCCTGGTTGAGTTCTACCGCAGCCCGGCCCGCGTGGCGTGGACACCTACCGGCACGAACGTTCCTGACTATCCAAAACTGGCTCAGCTGTGGTGGAAAAACGTGGCTGTTGCCGTAACAGGTGAAAAAACTCCACAAGCGGCAATGGACAACCTTGCGGAAGAAATGGATTCCATCATGGCGCGCCTGGAGCGGGCAGGCATGGCAAACTGCCCACCCAAGCTAAATCCCAAGAGCAATGCCAATAAATGGCTGAGCGACAAAAACGCACCTTGGAAAAAGCTTGCCAACGAGAAGCCAAAGGGTGAAACCATTGCCTACGACACCCTGCTAACAGCCTGGAAAAACGGCAAAGTCCGCTAGCACGCCGTTTGGCGAAAAACTGAGCGAAAAGGCCGTGCAAGTGTGACTTCCACGGCCTTTTCCACCAGCGACTGAGGGTAGCTCTCGCCTCTGGCTGGCAGCTCTTTGAACTTCAAATCGAATGTCTTTAACTATGTCAACTGATACATCACCCTTACCAACCGTACGGAGGGAGCTTCTTTCCCGGCTCGCCAAGCCGCATCACTACGACATCGCCATCGTGGGAGGCGGCGCCACCGGGTTGGGTGTGGCGCTGGATGCAGCGGCAAGGGGCTTCAGCGTGGTGCTCGTCGAGTCCAATGATTTTGCCAAAGGCACGTCCTCGCGATCTACCAAGCTGGTGCACGGCGGCGTGCGCTATCTGGCGCAGGGCAACGTCACACTGGTGCGTGAAGCTTTGCGGGAACGCACCACGCTGCTGGCGAATGCGCCACATCTGGCGCAGCCGTTGCCGTTTGTGATGCCTTCCTACAAATTCTGGGAAGCGCCCTTCTACGGTATCGGGTTGAAGATCTATGACGCACTGGCTGGCAAGGCGGGGCTGGGTCCGACGGCCTTTCTAAACCGGCGCGAAACCCTGGAGAGCTTGCCCACACTTGAATCCCGAGGACTGAAGGGGGGAGTGCAGTACTGGGACGGCCAGTTTGACGACGCGCGACTGGCGCTGGCATTGGCCCGCACAGCGGCACGTCAGGGCGCTCTGCTGGTCAACTATTGCGCTGTCACCCAATTGATCCACGAAGACGGCAAGGTCACCGGCTTGTGGGTGAAGGACCGTGAAACAGGCCACGTCCATGAACTGCACGCAGGCTGCGTGGTCAATGCCACCGGTGTGTGGGTGGACCGCTTGCGCTTGCAAGATGGTCAGGCGACAGGCCGGGATGCCAAGCCAATGGTCGCACCGAGCCAGGGCGTGCACATCGTGGTGGACCGAGAGTTTCTTCCGACCGACCACGCTTTGTTGATTCCCAAGACCGCTGATGGCCGTGTGCTGTTTGCCGTGCCATGGCTGGGCAAGACCATTCTGGGCACCACCGACACACCGCGCCGCGACTTGGCGCGCGAACCGCTGCCGTTTCGAGAAGAAATCGATTTTATTTTGCGCGAGTCAGCCCGTTACCTGAGCCGCGCGCCAAGCCTGTCTGACATCAAGAGCATCTGGGTCGGCCTGCGACCGCTGGTCAAGCCGGCCGATGACGATGCCGAGCGCACCAAGTCACTGTCGCGTGAGCACACTGTATTGGTCAGCAAAAGTGGTCTGGTCACCGTCACTGGCGGCAAATGGACGACCTACCGCGCCATGGCCGGCGATGTGCTGGAAAAATGCTTTGCTGCGGGATTGCTGCCTACCCGCGCCGGACTGTCGACCGACCATCTGAGGCTGGTCGGGGCGCAAGCCTCCAGCGTGCCGATCAGCAGCGCCCCTGGGTTGCATCTTTACGGCAGTGAGGCCGGCGCACTCCAGGCCATGCGCGGCGCTGACAATGATCTGGGTGGCGGTCTGAGCGAAGCCATGGTGCGCTTTGCGGCGCGCTACGAGTACGCCCGGACGGTGGAAGATGTGCTGGCACGGCGATCCCGCCTGCTGTTTCTGGATGCGGCACTGGCGCGTACCCTGGCGCCGGAAGTGGCCGGGTTGCTCCAGCAGGAGAATGGAATCGACGCACAATTGCCCTCTTTTTTAACGCTGTGCGATCAGTATTTGACAGTGCCTGCTGTTTAAATATTCTTGAAGTTGGTTAAATGCGACAGTAAACCCTGAACCCTGAACCCTGAACCCTGAACCCTGAACCTTGAATGGCGTTGTGGTGTCTGATTGCTATATTTTAAATAGCTGCTTTTCCTTGCTGACATTGCGCGAATAGCTAATTTACTTAATATTATTCATATTGCTCCCGATGCTGGCATGGTTGTTTTGTCACCCGGAGTTCAACGGCATAGATTGGTTAGGCGTCACACACAATTGCCAGGAATATTTTTACAACCACGGTTGACACTGGCTTTTACTTTGGTCATAATCGTGGGCTTCGCTCTAATAGGCGAGGAACTTCTGCCCAGCGGAAGCATTGCAAGTGGTTTGCGATGTGGACGACGGGCCCAAGACTGATTGGCAGGTGGTTTGCATTAAGCAAGCCACCAATGCTGGTGCAAGTTGGGAACCAATTTAAATGATTCAAACGCAATCCAAACTCGATGTTGCTGACAACACGGGTGCCAAGTCCGTGATGTGCATCAAGGTGCTCGGCGGATCCAAGCGCCGGTACGCCAGCGTTGGTGATGTTATCAAGGTCAGTATCAAAGAAGCCGCTCCGCGTGGCCGCGTCAAAAAAGGCGAGGTTTACAGTGCGGTGGTCGTTCGTACTGCCAAGGGCATTCGCCGCGGCGACGGCTCGCTTGTCAAATTCGACGGCAATGCAGCAGTGCTGCTCAATGCCAAGCTCGAGCCTATCGGCACCCGTATCTTTGGACCAGTGACGCGAGAGTTGCGCACTGAAAAGTTCATGAAGATCGTGTCGCTGGCTCCTGAAGTTCTGTAAGGACCCTAGGCAATGAACAAAATTCGTAAAGGCGACGAGATCATCGTGATCACGGGTCGCGACAAGGGCAAGCGCGGCACGATCACGCAGCGCGTCGATGACAGCTATGTGCTGGTGAACGGGATCAACCTGGTGAAAAAACACACCAAGCCCAATCCGCTCAAGGGCACCACAGGTGGCATTGTTGAAAAAAGCATGCCGATTCACCAGTCCAATGTCGCTATTTTCAATGCGGCTTCGGGCAAGGCGGATCGTGTTGGTATCAAGTTGTTGGCTGACGGCAAGAAAACTCGCGTCTTCAAGTCCAGCGGCGAAGAAATTAAGGCTGCATAAACATGGCACGCTTGCAAGATCAATTCCGCGAAAAAATCGCACCAGCCCTGATTGAAAAATTCGGCTACAAGACACCCATGCAGGTGCCGCGCATCACCAAGATCACGCTCAACATGGGTGTGAGCGAGGCGGTTGCCGACAAGAAAGTCATGGACAATGCTGTGGCTGACATGGCCAAGATTGCAGGCCAAAAGCCTGTGGTCACCAAGGCCAAGAAGGCCATCGCGGGTTTCAAGATCCGCGAAGACCTGCCGATTGGCTGCATGGTCACGCTGCGTGGCGTGCAGATGTATGAATTCCTCGACCGTTTCGTGACCGTGGCATTGCCGCGTGTACGTGACTTCCGTGGTATTTCTGGTCGTGCCTTCGATGGCCGCGGCAACTACAACATCGGCGTCAAAGAGCAGATTATTTTCCCTGAAATCGAGTACGACAAGGTCGATGCCTTGCGCGGACTCAATATCAGCATCACCACAACGGCCAAGACCGATGAAGAGTGCAAAGCCCTCCTCACCGCCTTCCGTTTTCCGTTCAAGAACTGAAGGCGCAAGATGGCAAAACAAGCCCTACTGCAACGTGAACTGAAGCGCGACAAGCTCGTCGCCAAGTTTGCCAAGAAGCACGCTGAACTCAAGGCAATCGCCAATGATTTCAAGCGTACCGACGATGAGCGCCATCTGGCCCGTCAGGAATTGCAAAAGTTGCCGCGCAACGCAAATCCGACGCGTCAACGCAACCGCTGTGCCATCACCGGTCGTCCCCGTGGTACGTTCCGTCAATTCGGCCTGGCTCGCGCCAAGATCCGCGAGTTGGCTTTCGCTGGTGATATCCCTGGTATCACCAAGGCTAGCTGGTAAGCAATAGGAGAACCCCAGATGAGTATGAGTGATCCTATCGCCGACATGCTGACACGCATCCGCAATGCACAAATGGTTGAAAAAGCTGTTGTGCTGGTGCCTTCGTCAAAAGTCAAAGTCGCCATTGCACAAGTTTTGAAGGATGAGGGCTACATTGATGGCTTCTCCGTCAAGGCCAACGAAGGCAAGCCCCAGTTGGAAATCGCCCTGAAGTACTACGCAGGCAAGCCCGTGATTGAGCGCATTGAGCGCGTCAGCCGCCCTGGCCTGCGTGTGTACAAAGGCCATGGCGCCATTCCCCAGGTCATGAACGGCTTGGGCGTGGCAATTGTCACAACGCCTCAGGGTGTCATGACTGATCGCAAAGCACGCGCTACCGGCATCGGTGGTGAAGTGTTGTGCTACGTGGCCTAACGGCGGCATTGAGGAGTAACTGAAATGTCTCGTGTAGCAAAAATGCCGGTTTCCATCCCCCAGGGTGTGGACGTCGCAATCAAAGAAAACCAGATCAATGTCAAGGGTGCCTTGGGCTCCCTTGCGCTGACACAAAACGCCCATGTCGTCGTCAAGAGCGAAGACGGCAAGCTGACTTTTGTGCCGGCCAATGATTCTCGTGAAGCCAATGCCATGAGCGGTACGATCCGCCAGCTGGTGAACAACATGGTCGTGGGAGTTACGACCGGTTTTCAGAAAAAGCTGAACCTGGTCGGCGTGGGTTTCAAGGCCCAGGCGCAAGGTGACAAGCTGAACCTCACCGTGGGCTATTCCCACCCTGTGGTCATGGCAATGCCTGCGGGCATCACGGTCACCACCCCGACGCCAACCGAAGTGGTCATCAAGGGTTCTGATCGCCAACGTGTAGGCCAGATTGCAGCCGAAGTGCGTGCAGTCCGTCCTCCCGAGCCCTACAAAGGCAAGGGCATCCGTTATTCGGATGAAAAAATCACAATCAAAGAAACCAAGAAGAAATAAGGAGCTGCATCATGTTGACCAAAAAAGCGCAGCGCCTTCGCCGTTCACGCCAGACGCGTATCCGCATTGCCAATCAAGGCGTTGCCCGTCTGTCCGTAAACCGTACCAATCTGCATATTTACGCCAGTGTTATTTCTGGCGACGGCACCAAAGTTCTGGCGTCCGCTTCCACGGCTGAAGTGGAAGTGCGCAATGAAATTGGCGGCTCAGGCAAGGGTGGAAATGTTGCTGCTGCGCAAGCCATTGGCAAGCGCATTGCTGAAAAAGCAAAAGCAGCGGGTGTAGAAAAAGTGGCGTTCGATCGCGCCGGTTTTGCGTACCATGGCCGCGTCAAAGCGCTGGCTGATGCGGCTCGCGAAGCTGGTTTGCAGTTCTAAGCAGACTGGAATCAAGTATGGCTAAGTTTCAAGCTAAATCGCAAAACGACGCTCCAGACGATGGTCTGAAGGAAAAAATGATCGCGATCAACCGCGTGACCAAAGTAGTGAAGGGTGGCCGTATTCTCGGTTTTGCCGCACTGACCGTGGTCGGTGACGGTGATGGTCGCGTTGGCATGGGTAAAGGCAAGTCGAAAGAAGTGCCGGCAGCCGTGCAAAAAGCCATGGAAGAAGCGCGCCGCAACATGACGAAGGTGTCATTGAAAAACGGTACCTTGCACCACAATGTATTCGGTCACCACGGTGCCGCCAACGTCATGATGGCGCCGGCTCCCAAGGGTACCGGTATCATTGCTGGCGGTCCGATGCGCGCAGTGTTCGAAGTCATGGGTATTACCGATATCGTGGCCAAAAGCCATGGCTCGAGCAACCCGTACAACATGGTGCGCGCCACCATGGACGCACTGAAAAATTCCACCACGGCCTCCGATATCGCGGCCAAGCGTGGCAAATCAGTCGAAGAAATCTTCGGCTAAGGCGGACAGTTAAATGACCCAAGAAACCAAAGTTAAAGTCAAACTGGTTCGCAGCCCGATTGGCACCCAGGAGTCCCATCGCGCCACCGTGCGCGGACTGGGCCTGCGCGGTGTCAACAGCGTCAGCGAATTACAGGACACGCCCGCAGTGCGCGGCATGATCAACAAGATCAGCTATCTGGTCAAAATTATTTGAGGCTTTGAGAGACAGGACTGGCTGCATAGTGGCCAGGTTCTTTCTCCAACGGCTTAAGGACTCATCATGGAATTGAACACAATCAAGCCCAGCGAAGGCGCTAAACATGCTAAACGGCGTGTTGGTCGCGGTATTGGCTCTGGCTTGGGCAAGACAGCTGGTCGTGGCCACAAGGGACAAAAATCCCGTTCTGGCGGTTACCACAAGGTCGGCTTTGAAGGCGGTCAAATGCCTATGCAGCGTCGCTTGCCAAAGCGCGGTTTCAAATCGCATTTGCTGAAATTCAATGCCGAGGTCACTCTCACGGCGCTGGAGCAGCTCGGCTTGGCGGAAGTTGATTTGTTGACGTTGAAGCAGTCGGGTCTTGTCGGCCAGATCGCCAAGAACGTTAAGGTGATCAACACAGGTTCGCTGTCACTTGCTGTCAAGCTCACCGGTATTTCTGCCTCGGCAAGCGCCAAAACCCTGATCGAAGCCGCTGGCGGCTCAATCGCTTAATACTTGACGGAACCAACCAGTGGCAACCAACTCAGCGCAAATTGCAAAAACCGGCAAGTTCGGCGACTTGCGCAACAGGCTTGTGTTTTTGCTGCTGGCGCTGGTCGTGTACCGTGTCGGTGCGCACATTCCGGTTCCAGGAATTGACCCCGGTCAATTGAAAGAACTATTCAAGGGCCAACAGGGTGGAATATTGAACTTGTTCAATATGTTCTCTGGTGGCGCCCTGTCAAGATTTACCGTGTTTGCCTTAGGCATCATGCCGTACATCTCGGCTTCCATCATCATGCAATTGCTCACCTATGTGGTTCCCACATTCGAGCAGATGAAAAAGGAAGGCGAAGCTGGAAGGCGAAAGATCACGCAATACACACGTTATGGAACGCTCGGGCTTGCTCTGTTCCAGTCGATGGGTATAGCCGTGGCGCTTGAAAGCTCTCCTGGTTTGGTATTGGATCCTGGTTTCGGCTTTCGCATGACAGCGGTGTTTAGCCTGACAGCTGGAACTATGTTCCTGATGTGGTTGGGAGAACAAATCACAGAGCGCGGTTTGGGCAATGGCATTTCGATTCTGATTTTTGCAGGCATTGCTGCTGGCTTGCCCAGTGCGTTGGGTGGTTTGCTTGAATTGGTTCGCACCGGTGCAATGAGCATTTTGATCGCGATTGTTATCGTGGCAGTTGTGGTGGCAGTCACCTACTTTGTGGTGTTTGTCGAGCGGGGGCAGCGCAAGATTCTTGTAAACTACGCGCGCCGGCAGGTTGGCAATAAGGTGTATGGTGGGCAGTCGTCGCATCTGCCGCTGAAGCTGAATATGGCGGGCGTGATCCCTCCAATTTTTGCCTCTTCGATTATTCTGTTACCGGCAACGGTGGTGGGCTGGTTCAGCACTGGCGAAAGCATGCGCTGGTTGAGAGACATAGCCAGTACGTTGACGCCAGGGCAACCAATTTATGTGTTGCTATATGCCAGTGCAATTATCTTTTTCTGCTTTTTTTACACGGCCTTGGTGTTTAACAGCCGAGAAACCGCGGATAACCTGAAAAAGAGTGGTGCCTTTATCCCTGGGATTCGTCCCGGCGACCAGACTGCTCGATACATAGACAAAATCTTGGTCCGACTCACACTGGCCGGTGCGGTTTACATCACATTTGTTTGTTTGCTGCCAGAGTTTTTAATTTTGAAGTACAACGTACCGTTTTATTTCGGTGGAACATCGTTGATGATTATTGTTGTAGTCACCATGGATTTCATGGCCCAGGTTCAGAACTACATGATGTCGCAGCAGTACGAGTCGTTGTTGAAAAAGGCGAATTTCAAGACGTGATGTTTTGAATCGTCCTGACGATTCACCGCGAGCACATGATGTGTTTCGTTCCAAGTAAGCACAGAGTAAAAGTTTAGGAGAAGAAAATGAGAGTTTCAGCTTCGGTCAAGAAAATTTGCCGCAACTGCAAGGTCATCCGTCGCAAGGGCGTTGTCCGTGTGATCTGTACAGATCCACGTCACAAACAGCGCCAAGGCTGATTTTTAAGAGATTTAGAGGACGCACATGGCACGTATCGCTGGTATCAACATTCCGCCGCAGAAGCACGCCGAAATCGGCTTGACTGCAATCTTTGGCATCGGCCGCACCCGCGCTCGCAAAATTTGCGAAGCGTGCGAGATCGACTACGCCAAGAAAATCAAAGACTTGACTGATGGCGACCTGGAAAAAATCCGGGACCACATTGCTCAGTTCACCATCGAAGGTGATTTGCGTCGTGAAACCACGATGAATATCAAACGCCTGATGGACATCGGCTGCTACCGAGGTTTCCGTCATCGTCGTGGGTTGCCCATGCGCGGTCAGCGTACCCGGACAAATGCCCGCACTCGCAAGGGTCCGCGCAAGGCCGCCCAGTCTTTGAAGAAATAATTGAGAGATCGTTATGGCAAAATCACCCAATAACAGCGCATCACAGCGCGTACGCAAGAAAGTTCGCAAGAACGTTGCCGATGGCATCGCTCATGTTCACGCATCTTTCAACAATACCATCATCACGATCACTGATCGCCAAGGCAACGCCTTGTCGTGGGCATCGTCAGGTGGACAGGGCTTCAAAGGTTCGCGTAAATCGACACCTTTCGCTGCTCAGGTAGCTTCTGAAGTCGCTGGCCGGGCTGCTATCGAACAAGGTATCAAGAACCTTGATGTTGAAATCAAGGGGCCTGGCCCCGGTCGTGAATCTTCTGTTCGTGCTCTGGGCGCACTTGGTATTCGAATCAATTCGATTGCCGATGTCACCCCAGTTCCACATAACGGCTGCCGTCCTCAAAAACGCCGTCGTATCTAATTTGTGCTGTTTCGCCCGGTCGCTTGCTCAGCAAACGGCCGGGCGTCAGCATTTTCACCAAGCCCACCGCCATCAGAGTTATTAACTGTGGCTCCTGCAGAAATTGCAGCAGATGACAAAAGGATATTCAAGTGGCACGTTACCTCGGCCCCAAGGCCAAACTTTCCCGCCGTGAAGGCACCGACCTTTTCCTGAAGAGTGCCCGTCGCTCTATCAGCGACAAGGCGAAATTCGATTCCAAGCCTGGTCAGCACGGTCGTACCTCCGGTACCCGTACTTCCGACTACGGCCTGCAATTGCGTGAAAAGCAGAAAGTCAAGCGCATGTACGGCGTGCTGGAAAAGCAGTTCCGCCGCTATTTTGAAGAAGCTGACCGTCGCCGTGGCAACACTGGCGCCAACTTGCTGTCGGTATTGGAATCGCGTCTGGACAATGTGGTTTATCGCATGGGCTTTGGCTCGACACGCGCCGAAGCGCGCCAATTGGTTTCCCATAAAGCCATGACGGTCAATGGTCAATCGGTGAACATTCCGTCCTATATGGTTAAGGCCGGCGACGTCATAGCTGTGCGTGACAAGTCCAAAAAACAGACCCGTATTGCCGAGGCGCTCGAACTGGCTAAGCAAGTTGGTCTGCCAGCCTGGGTTGATGTTAATGCTGACAAGGGTGAAGGCACCTTCAAGAAAGTGCCTGACCGTGACGAATTTGCTGCCGATGTCAACGAATCGTTGATCGTCGAGCTGTATTCACGTTAATTTCCGTTCCTGGCGACACGCTTGCCGTGCTGCCAGGTGTGCTTCGCCAGCCTTATCGGTGTAACGAGCCGAGGGTATTGAGAGGAAGACTGCATGCAGACAAATTTGTTAAAACCCAAAACTATTAATGTTGAGCAACTTGGTGCCAACCGTGCCAAGGTGACACTGGAGCCTTTTGAGCGCGGGTATGGCCACACTCTCGGCAACGCCCTGCGTCGTGTGCTGTTGTCTTCCATGGTAGGCCATGCCGCAACCGAGGTGACCATCGCTGGCGTCCTGCATGAGTACTCTTCAATTGACGGTGTCCAAGAAGACGTCGTCAACATTTTGTTGAATCTCAAGGGTGTGGTGTTCAAGCTTCACAACCGCGATGAAGTGACTTTAAGCCTCCGTAAGGACGGCGAAGGTCCAATCACTGCTGCCGATATCCAGACGCCGCATGACGTGGAAATTGTCAACCCTGACCATGTAATCATGAATCTGTCGCATGGCGGCAAGATTGATATGCAAATCAAGGTCGAGAATGGACGCGGTTATGTTCCTGGAAATGTTCGTCGTTATGGTGATGAGTCGCCTAAGTCGATCGGCCGAATTGTGCTTGATGCTTCCTTTTCTCCGGTGAAGCGAGTCAGCTACACCGTTGAAAGTGCTCGCGTTGAGCAGCGTACCGACTTGGACAAGCTGGTTCTGGAAATCGAAACCAACGGTGCTGTTTCTGCAGAAGATGCGGTGCGTGCATCGGCTAAGATTTTGGTCGAACAGCTGGCGGTATTTGCGCAACTTGAAGGCAACGAACTTGGCGCTATCATCAATGATCCTGCACCTCGAAATTCGCAACAGTTTGACCCGATTCTGCTGCGTCCAGTCGATGAGCTGGAGCTCACGGTGCGTTCGGCCAACTGCCTGAAGGCCGAAAATATCTACTATATTGGCGATCTGATCCAGCGCACCGAAAATGAGCTGTTGAAGACGCCTAATCTGGGCCGGAAATCTTTGAACGAGATTAAGGAAGTGCTGGCCTCTCGCGGCCTGACATTAGGAATGCGTCTGGAAAGCTGGCCACCTGCCGGGCTTGACAAACGTTAATTTATTTAAATCTCATCTATTGATGAGAAAGTGCACGGGCAGTACCTGATACGGCTGCTTCGATATTACATAAAGGAAGCACTATGCGACACGGACATGGACTACGTAAACTAAACCGCACCAGCGAGCACCGCCTCGCCATGTTGCGCAACATGATGAACTCGCTGCTCCAGCACGAAGCCATCAAAACGACATTGCCAAAAGCCAAAGAGCTTCGCCGCGTTGTCGAACCCATGATCACTTTGGCAAAAACTCCAACCTTGGCAAACAAGCGCTTGGCATTCGACCGTCTTCGTGATCGTGATATGGTGGTCAAGCTGTTTGCTGAACTGGGCCCACGTTACCAGACCCGTCCAGGCGGTTACACCCGTATTTTGAAGATGGGTTTTCGCGTCGGTGACAATGCCCCTATGGCTTTGGTTGAACTCGTTGATCGCCCTGATGTTTCGGAAGAAATAAAAGCTGAAGCAGCGGCAAAGTAAGCTATAATAACTACATACCGCGCGGTGGAGCAGCCTGGTAGCTCGTTGGGCTCATAACCCAAAGGTCGTAAGTTCAAATCTTGCCCGCGCAACCAAAATATGGTTCTTTTAACCATTTCAAAAAGCCTACCTTGAGTAGGCTTTTTGTTGTCCAGCTTTTATTCCCTTTACTTTTTGCGTTGTTGCCTTTTGATGGTTTTTCGTGATTCATAGTGCTGCATTAACGGCGTTACTGAAATGCCATGAATGATGATGGACGCGACAACCACCGCCAAGGTGATCGACAGGAGGCGTTCGGCAAGCGCCGGCTGAATGTTATGGTTGATGGCATAGAGCAGGTAATACAGCGAACCAATGCCGCGTATGCCAAACCAGCTCATCAAATTGCGTTGTGAGCCACTGACCTGTGTCCCGATCAATCCGCCGTAAACCGCCAGCGGCCGTACCATCAGGAAAAGTACAGGTACAAACCACAGAACGTCACTTTCAAATTCAACGGATGCCAGCAATACACCAACGGCAAGAACAATGGCGACTTCAACAAAGCTTTCCAGCTGGCTGTTAAAGCGCTGAACGGCATTCATCATATTGGTGGGCGCTTCGGCACCTGCCGCGGCTTGCTCTTCAGGACTCAGTTCAAATCCAGCCTTTTGTGTTTCTGCCTGCAACGCGGAGGTGGCAGAAGCCCCTTCGTCGATGCGACGCAATGCCAGTCCGGCCGCAAATACCGCCAGAAAACCGTAGGTGTGGCAAAGCAGTGCGGCGCCGTAAGTGAGTGCAATCAGGCCGAGCGCAATAAATTCATCAGACCGCAAGGCTTCACGATGGCGCATGCGCAAGTAAATAATGGCACGGCCAACCAGTGTTCCAAGCAGATAGCCCAATCCCAGTCCACCCGATATCGCCCAAACCACATCCACCGTCCACCAGCGCCAGGCGGCTTCGCCCAGCTCGTGTACCCCCAGGAGGCCCAGGCCCAGCATGACAAAAGGAAAGGCCGTGCCGTCGTTCAGCCCGCCTTCTCCGGTCAGGCCAAAGCGCAAACGGTCGCGGTCACCACGATTGGACACTTGTACATCCGAAGCCAGTACCGGATCAGTGGGCGCAAGGATGGCGCCCAGCAGTATCGCGGCACCTGGCGAAAGGCCAAGACCATATACGCCGATTGCTGCCACCACCACCACGGTCACGATCATGGACACCGTGGCGAGTTGCAATGGAATTCTCCAGCGCCGGTCACGCAAGGGCAGTTCGAGCTTCATGCCTGCGGTGAACAGCGAGATAAGCACGGCGATTTCTGTTAATCGCTCCAGCATCACCGTATTTTCCAGTGCATCAAGCCGAAGCAAATCCAGCCCCATGGGGCCGACCGCCACACCGACGCCCAGGTAAAGCATGGCTGCATTCAAAGGCAAGCGGGACAGGAAGGAGCTGCCCATGGTCATGACAACCAGCAGCAGGCCAATGATGAGGGCACCCAGCGCAAAGGGGTCCAATTCAAGCATGGTGCGACCACGGTGAGCCAGTTGGCCACCTTGAAGAGAGAGTAATCATCTCTCAAGCTTAAGGTACTCAGCGCTTGCCTACGCTGCAGTGGCTTGCCGGGCTTTAGCGAGTTTTGAGATCCGAGCCCAAGCGAATTTTTATGAAAAAAAGGTCAATTACGCAATACGGTAAATACTTATTTGCTATAAAAAATATAGCTTACAAGGAATTTTCAGGCGCGTTTTTACCAATCAACCAGGCTCAAGCCCACGCTCAGAACATTGCGCCGTTTGTTGTAGTCCAGGAGGCTGTCCCCGTAACCGCTGAACAGTTGTACGTGGTATCGCAGGCCGGTGTAATTCGGCGATGAAGTCGGGGCCATCAACCAGTCCACACGGGTGGACCCGCGCGCTTTACTGCGCAGCGAGTGGCGCAGCGTGACGCCCACGGTGTTTGCCTTGTTGATCTGCCAGCTGCCCGTGAGTTCGGCACGGCCAACGAAATCTTCTATTCCTGGGTTGTTGTCATCGACCGCCGCTTCGTTTATGCGCTTCCAGATGCGGCCTTGCAGACGCAGGCTAGAGTCAGGCCCCAGCTCTTTTTCTGCAGCGCCCATCAAGTAAGTGCGGTTCCAGCTGCGTGACAGCGGATCGGACTGGCCGTTGGACTGGTGCACCAGCCCCAGACCCGAGAGCCGGTAATTCCAGCCGCCGGGCAGCGCAATCTGGTGCGGGTAAACATAAACCAGCTCGGGTTCATGGTCGGTGGTGCGGAACGGCCGCGAAATATTGCCGCTGAACAGCTGCCAATAACTTTGCTGGGTGTAGCCAAACCAGAGCGAATCCTGGTCGTCTCCATCGGCTTCGCCGCTTTTTAGCAAGCCTTTGGCTACTTTGGTGCGCACCGACAGCTGAATCTTGGTTTCGGCATGCTTGTAGTCAGGTGGCGTTCCTGCGCCTATCAGCGGTGGTGAACTGACGCCGCCAGACATGACAACGGCGACCGAAATTGGCCGGTAGCCACGAATCGCAAAGGTGTCGCAATCGGTGCCGCGTTGCAGTTCCCAGAACCTGGACAGCTCGGAATACTGGGTGTTGCGGCAGCCGATAGGCTTGCCGTCTGGCGCTTCGGTATTGAGCGACGGCAGCAGCAGGATTTCAGTTGCCGGCTTGCCGGTGGCCAGGTTGGCCGGTACGGTGGTGAGGGCTGCCGGCGGCGTGTTGGGCGGCAACTGCGAATCAGCCCATTGCTGGTAACAGCTCAGCTGTGCATCGGTGTCGTTCTTGATGGCCTGGCAGACCTGCCAACCGAGGCTGGTGGGTCGGTTGGCCGGCATGTTGACAACCCGTGGTTCCGTCTGCGCTTGCGCCATGCTGCCTGCCAGCAGCCCGGAGGCAAGAAAAATTCGGCTTAAAGAAGAAAGTTGAAGGGACATGGGATGGTTCAGTGAACAGGCTTTAAATCAAACCTGGGGGTGGGGCCAAATTCAGGGTGAGGGCAGTAGTCGGGTCAGCGTGAAAGGAACGTCGGCGCCATCGGGTGCGGCGCTGGCGCTGGTGTCTTTCCAGTGGCCCTGGTAAACCTGGCCGCAGGAACCCGGCTGCATTTCACCGTTCCAGGTGCCGGTGATACTGATCTTGTCAGAGGATTCGTCCAGCAGCAGCATGCCTTCGTCCAAGTCGCCGGCCAGTGCGGCTTCGGAGGTATGCCCTGCAATGGCGGGTGTGCCGGCCGCCTGTCCCAAGTCACGACTGACCGTGCCGGCCAGGCTTTCCGAGAATTCGGCGTGACGTTGGAGCAGCATGGTGGCCCGATCGGGAAGTCCGGCGGGTGGATGGTCGAAACGAACGGCCCAGCGCCCATACAGCTGCTCAGCCTTCATGTTAAGCGCTGCTGAGCATGCCGTTTCAGGCTTGTTATTGGCATTTGCGCATGCTGCTATTGCATTAATTGCTATTAAAAAAATAGCAATTCGAAAAATTCTGGAGTGCATGGGTCGGTGATTGCCTGGTCGGTTTCGTGATGACGGTCAGTTGAAAAAAACGTCGTTTGGTGGCGGCTGCTGTAAATCACGGGCGGGCCATGTTAGCTGAAACCGTATTTTGGAGTTGACACCCTGGCTGAACGCATGCACTCGTGACGCTCGCCAACCCACTGATGCTGGATGGCCCGTCAATTTCAATAATCGCCTGCATTCCGGTGCGCCCGCCTGCCAAGCCTGCTTACCGGGCATCGTAGGCCGCCTTGGAAGCGGCTGCCGCCGCCACACCATCGGCCGCTTTCCTGGCGAATTCGGCGCGCAGGGCCTTGAGTTTTTCGCGCGGGTCTTCCTTGATGGTGGCCTTGTCCAGCGCCATTTCGGCAATGAAGCGGCTCGGCACGCCCGCAATCGTGTCACGGTTTTTCTTGCGTCGGCGCAGCCAGTTCACCGCCAGCGTGCGCTGGGCGCGGGTGATGCCAACGTACATCAGGCGGCGTTCTTCCTGCAGACGCAAGGCGATGCTGTCGGTGTTGATGCCGTCGTCGTCATCGAGCTTGAAGGGCAGCAAGCCTTCGTTGACGCCGGCCAGCACCACATGCGGCCATTCCAGCCCCTTGGAGGCATGCAGCGTGGACAGCGTGACGACGTTCTGGTCGCCCTCGCGTTCGCTGATGGTCGACAGCAGCGCAATCGTCTGCACCACCTCAAGCATGGTCTTGGTGGGTTTTTCGACCGTGGCGCCGGAGGCGTCGTCAATCTGCCCGCCGCAGCGCTGCGCCATCCAGTCGCAAAAATCCATCACATTGCTCCAGCGCGCAGCCGCCACTTTTTCGCTGTCCTCGCCGTCGTAGAGATGCTTTTCGTAATCGATTTCCTTCAACCAGTCGGCCAGGAAAACCCGTGCGTCCTCGGCGCCCACAGTGCGTTTGGCGCGGTATTCGAGGTCGTTCAGGTAACGGCCGAACTCCTGCAGCGAGCCGACCGCCTTGGCTGGCAACACCGAGTCCAGCGAATGGCTGAACAGCGACTCGAACAGGCTGAGCTTGTAGGTGTCGCCAAAGGTGGCCAGCGCGCCCAGCGTGGTGTGGCCGATGCCGCGCTTGGGCGTCTTGATGGCGCGGATGAAGGCCGCGTTATTGTCGTTGTTGACCATCAACACCATCCAGCTGCACAGGTCCTTGATTTCCGCGCGGTCAAAAAAGCTTTGTCCGCCCGACACCTTGTACGGAATGCTCGCCTTGCGAAAGGCCTTTTCAAATGGCTTGGCCATGTGGTTGGCCCGGTACAGCACGCAAAAGTCTTTCCATTCGCGGTACTGCTGGCCTTCGGTTTGCAGGCTGCCTTCGGCGCGCAGGCTCTGGATTCGCGCCACCACGCGCTCGGCTTCGTGTTCTTCGCTGTCGCAATCAACCACCCGCACCGGCTCGCCTTCGCCGAGTTCGCTGAACAGCGTCTTGGGAAACAGCTTGGGGTTCGGGCCGATGACGTTGTTGGCGGCGCGCAATATCGCGCTGGTCGAGCGGTAGTTCTGCTCCAGCTTGACGACTTTCAGCGTCGGGAAATCCTGCGGCAGTTTTTTCAGGTTGTCCAGCGTCGCGCCGCGCCAGCCGTAGATCGACTGGTCGTCGTCACCCACCGCCGTGAAGCGGCCGCGCGCGCCGACCAGCAGTTTGAGCACCTCGTATTGCGTGGCGTTGGTGTCCTGGTATTCATCGACCAGCACATGGCCAAGCGCCGCCTGCCACTTGCTGCGCACTTCTTCGTGCTGCTGCAGCAGTTTCAGCGGCAGGCCGATCAGGTCGTCGAAATCGACACTCTGGTAGGCAGCCAGCCTTTCTTCGTAGTTGGCCATGACGCGCGCCACCAGCCGTTCCTCGTCGCTGCTGGCCTGCGCTTCGGCCTGCGCGGCGTTCAGTCCGGCGCTTTTCCAGGCGCTGATGGTCCACTGCCACTGGCGCGCCGTGGCCACATCGGTGCTGCCTCCGGCGTCTTTCAAAATGCTGGTCACGTCATCGCTGTCAAGGATGGAAAACTGCGGCTTCAGGCCCAGCGCCGCGCCGTCTTGCCGCAGCATGCGCACGCCCAGCGCGTGAAAGGTGCAGATCAGCACGCCCTTGGCCGGCTTGCCGATCAGGCTCTTGGCGCGCTCGCGCATTTCAGCGGCGGCCTTGTTGGTGAAGGTGATGGCGGCAATCTGCTCGGGCCGCATGCCGGTCTGGATCAACCGGCCGATCTTGTGCGTGATGACGCGCGTCTTGCCCGAACCGGCACCGGCCAGCACCAGGCAGGGGCCGTGCATATAGTTGACGGCTTCCTGCTGGGCAAGGTTCAGGCCGTGGGCGATGGCGGGGGTGGGCGGGAGTAAGGACATGCGGGCAGATACCGAAGAGGGGCGCAAAAAGCGCGCTGAATTCAAGGTGCCAAAGGCAGCGGCCATCATAGCCACTCGCGGCGAATGACCCTCGCAGGCGTGCTGATCGCCGTGCTTGATGGGCTCTGGCACAGGTGCGGAGCGTCGGCCTGATGGCGGTCAGTGCAGGCCGGCGGCGTACAGACTGGACGGTTTCAACTTCAGCGCGGCGCGGTGCTTTTCAATCGCCGCGTGCGCCCAGCCACAGCAGGCGCGGCGAGCAGGGTGGGCGGCGACACGTACAGCGCAGGCGCAGTCACTGCCGCACCACCCGCGCCGCCACCGGGCCTTTGCGCTTGGTGGCCCGGACGGCCGCAAAGTCGGCCATGACTTGCCGATTCACCTGATCGACGCTCACCCGCGCCGCCGGCAAGGCCGGTGCGCTTGGCGTCTTACTGTTCTCTTTTAAACTCAATACAGTTATGGGTGCAGATTCTGCGGGGGGCAGCGTCGAAAGTTTCGGGGGTAGCCCATCGAAATCTGCGGAGGGCGGTGCAAATCCTGCGCAGGTTGGGGCTACGGCGATGGCATCAAGCGCAGCGTGGTTTGCAGGCGCACAAGGAAAAATCTGCCACGCCGGGGCCGCGCAGGGCAGGTGGCCGCAGCCCGTCCACGCAATCGCATAGCGCATAGCGCGGCCCGTTCGACGCAGCCGGGCAACGATAATGCCCGCGCGCTCCAGCGCCCTGATGTGTTTTTGCACCATGCGTACGCCCATGCCGCACAGCCGCGTCACGCGGGCCAACGTTCTGTATCGGTCCAGGCTTGCCAGGCTGTCTTTGGAAGGTGCCTCCGGCGGCCTGGCAGGGGTCTGATTGAAAAATCCCACAACCACAAACCCTCAAACAGTTTCAGTTTCAATGCTCGGGGAAATTACAGAACGAATGTTGCACTACCTGAATCTGCCTCGCAACCCGTGCGCCCTGACGCGCTCGGCACACACACCGCGAGGCGAGGCTCGCCGCATCATTTCCATGAGCTACGCCAATGAAGGCGAAATTGCCAGACACGCCCAAATCCTGGGTGGACTCCGACGATGCCCCCAAACTGGACGAGGCGTTTTTTTGCCACGCCACACCTTTGATTGACGACAAGCCGGCGTCTCGCGCGCAGTACGCCAAAGCGGTGCGCCATGGACGTCCCGTGGGCAGCATCGGGTTCAGGCCCTTCTGAACGGCCTGAACAATTGATTTCTTAAGCCTTTCAGGCCTCTGGCGCACGCTGCACCTGCGCAAGCAGCTATAAATTCAGTAGCAATTCATCCGGCAGTCAAAAAACCGCACGCTCAGGCGTTCGCAGCCCGCTGGCGGGGAATGGCGTAGGTGCCGACGACATGGGCCACGGGGTCGTCGCTGCCTTCGGAGTACAGGCTGACTTCGCCGACCGCCAGCAATTTGCCCACGCGCATGAGTTTGCACACGCCGATGATGGCGCGGTCGGCTGACGGTTTGCGCAGAAAGTTGATGCTCAGGCTGCTGGTGACGGCCAGCGGAACGATGCCGATTTCGCCCAGGATGGCGACATACAGCGCCACATCGGCGACCGCCATCAGCACCGGCCCGGCCACGGTGCCGCCGGGACGCAGTTCATGAATGCCAATCGGGTGCCGGATGGTGGCGGATTGGTTGCCTACCGCCTCCACGGAGCATTTGGTCTGGGGGAATTCTTGCGCCAGGAATTGAGCGATTTCTGAGTGGGTGACCATGGTTTCCTTGGATTTCTGGGGGTTTTTGTTTTTCGGCAAAGAGTGAAGCGTAGCGCCGCGCCGGTATGCCGTGACCGGAAAACCCCGGGCGGGCACAACATGGCAGCGCAAGGCAAGTTGAAAATGCTACGAAAAATATAGCTGTCGGCGTATGCAGGATGTGCGCAAAAGGCACTTTTGGCCTGAAAACAGCAACTACTCAGCTTGCCAGTGAACCATGACACCGAGTCCGTATGACCCCGTCGCGCCATGGGGAACGGTGGGGACGGAGGGCCAGCGGGCGGGCGTGCTGCCAAAAATCGCCATCTGGGAGCCCTCACCGTTTCCATCTCCCAGAGGGAGAGGGCGCAAGAAGGTCACGTTCGATACGCTCAGCAGTTACTGAAAACCGGCGGCTTGTTCGGCTTGCCAGCGCATCTGGCCTGCAACAATACGCCCGTGCTCAATATTCTTGCCGTCACCTTTCCCTTCTTTGCGCTGGTGTTGTGCGGCTATGTCGCCACGCGGCGGGCGCTGCTGCCGCAAGCCGCCATTCCGGGGCTCAACACCTTCGTGCTGTATTTCGCGCTGCCGTGCATGCTGTACCGCTTTGGCGCCAGCACGCCGATTGCGCAGTTGCTCGATTTCAGCCTGGGCGCGGTTTATTTGTTGTGCGCGCTGCTAATGGTGGGGCTGACCATCGCCCTGACGCGCAAAGGACCGATCGGCTGGAACGATGCTTCATTCGGCGCGCTGGTCGCCGCTTTTCCCAACACCGGCTTCATGGGCGTGCCGCTGCTGGTGGCGCTGCTCGGCGCGCAGGCGGCCGGTCCGGCGATTATTACCATCGCCATCGACATGCTGGTCACCTCGTCACTGTGCATTGCGCTGTCGCGGCTGGATGGCGCGGACGAGCATGGTGCGGCACGGGCCGCCAGGCTGGCGCTGCGGGGCGTGGTGGTCAACCCCCTGCCGTGGTCAATTGCGCTGGGCGCGCTGGCATCATCCGCCGGTTTTGCACTGCCCAAACCGATCATGGGAACCGTCAGCCTGCTGGCCGATGCGGCTTCGCCGGTCGCGTTGTTCACCATTGGCGCGGTTCTGGCGCGCTCCCAAATGAATAGCACGTTACGCATGCCCGCCGTGCGCTATGTGCCTGTAGCGCTTATAAAGCTGGTGGTTCACCCCTTGCTGGTCGGCGGCGTGGGCTTGGGCGCCATGGCGTTGGGTATGCCGCTGGAGCGCTCTAGCCTGACCGTGCTGGTGCTGGTGGCGGCCCTGCCCAGCGCCAGCAACGTGGCCATGCTGGCCGAACGCTTTGGCGCTGACAACGGGCGCATTGCGCGCATCATTTTGCTGTCAACGGTGCTGGCGTTTTTTACCTTTTCAGCGGCCGTGGCCCTGCTGGTGTGAGCCGGCTTACTGCAGCATTTCAAGCAGGGCACGCGCCACGACCTTGGTGGCGCGGCGCAGGTCTTCGAGCACCAGATGCTCGTCTGAACGCTTGGCGTTGCTTTCAAACACGGTGCGCGGACCGGCGCCATAGATGGCTGATGGCACACCGGCCGCGCCGAACAAGCGCACATCGGTGTACAGCGGCGTGCCGCATGTCGGAACCGGCTCGCCCATCACCTGCTCGCCGTGCTTTTGCAGCGCTTGCACCAGTTCGGCATTGCGTGTGTCAGGCTTCCATGCCTCGGCCATCAGCAGGCGCTTGATGTCGACCGTGATGCCGGGCAGGGTGGCGGCGGCCTCGGCAATCACGCGGCGCACGGTGGCTTCGACTTCAGCCGGGCTCTCCTCGGGAATCATGCGGCGGTCCAGCTTGATGACGACCTTGCCGGGCACCACGTTGGTGTTCGTGCCGCCTTCGATGCGGCCGACATTAAGGTAAGGGTGCTCGATGCCCTCGAAGCCTGAGGTGACCGACTGGTACAGCTGGTTTTGCCGGTACAGCGCGTTGAGGATGGCCGTGGCGCCCTGCAGCGCGTCAATGCCGGTGTGCGGAATGGCGGCATGCGCCATCTTGCCGTGCACCGTGACCTCCATTTGCAGGCAGCCGTTGTGGGCCGTGATGACTTCGTAGGCAAAGCCGGCGGCAATCAGGAAGTCGGGTTGCGTCAGCTTGTTGCGCAGCAACCAGCCCGGGCCGAGTTCGCCGCCAAATTCCTCGTCGTAGGTGAACAGCAGCTCGACGCCGCCCTTGAGCGGCAGGCCCAGCGCCTCGAGGGCGCGAACCGCAAAGGTGTAGGTGGCAAAGTCGCTTTTGCTGACCGCCGCGGCGCGGCCGTAGAGCTTGCCATCGACGATTTCAGCGCCATACGGGTCGTGCGTCCAGCCGTCGCCAGGCGGCACCACGTCGCCATGCGCGTTCAGCGCGATGGTTCGGCCTTCGCCATATTGGCGCCGAACGACCAGGTTGGTGATCGACTCCATGCCGTAGTCCCTGACCTCCTGGGCCGGGACCGGATGCTTTTCAACTACAAAGCCGAAACTCTGGAGCAGCTCGGCGGTGCGCTCGGCGTGCGGTGCATTGTTGCCGGGCGGCGTGTCGGTGGGCACGCGCACCAGTTGCTGCAGGAACTGCACTTCTTCGTCAAAGTGCGCGTCGATCCAGGCGTCAAGCGCGGTGTCGTGGTGGGTGTGGTTCATGGTCATTCGGTGGCAAGTTGTTCAAGCAGGTTCTGGAAGGCGCGCACGCACAGTTCGGTGTCGTCGTTGGTGATGGATTCCAGCGGGTTGTGGCTGATGCCGGCGTTCAGGCCGCGCACAAACAGCATCGCCTGCGGCATGATTTCGTGCAACTTCATGGCGTCGTGGCCGGCGCCGCTGGGCATGCGGAACACCGGCAGGCCCAGCGTCTCGACGGCGCGTTCCCAGCGCTCCTGCCATTCGGGCGCGCTGGGGGCCGCAGCGGCGCGCATGGTCTCTTCCAGCGTGTAGTGCACGCCGCGCCGCTCGCAGATGTCTTTGAGCGCGTGGCAAATGTCGGCGGCGCAGGCGTCGCGCACCTCATTGGTGGTTGCGCGGATGTCCAGGCTGAATTTGCAGCGGCCCGGCACGACGTTGATCGAGCCGCTGGGCACTTCCAGCATGCCGACGGTCGCCACCAGGTGCGGCACGCTGGCGCCGCGCTTTTCGACATACAGCGCCAGTTCGGCAGCGGCGGTGGCCGCATCCCGGCGCCGGTCCATGGGTGTGGTGCCGGCATGGCTGGCCATGCCGATGATTTCGCCCACATAGCGCACACTGCCGTTGATCGAGGTCACGATGCCCAGCGGCAAATCGATTTCATTCAGAACCGGGCCTTGCTCGATGTGCACCTCGACAAAGCCGAGGTAATGGGCCGGGTCGCGCTGCAGCTTGGCAATGTCGTCAATGCACAGGCCGGCATGCGCCATCGCTTCGCGCATGGTGATGCCGTCGGCGTCCTTTTGTTCCAGCCAGGCCATGTTGAAGTGGCCGGTCAGTGCGCCCGAGCCAAGAAATGTCGCTTTGTAGCGCTGGCCTTCCTCTTCTGCAAAACCGACGACTTCGAAACCGAACGGCAGGCGGCGCCCTTGGCGGTGCAGCTCGCGCACGCAGGCCATGGGTGCCAGGATGCCCAGGCGGCCGTCGTACTTGCCGCCATTGCGCACCGTGTCGTAGTGCGAGCCGGTCAGCAGCCGTTTGGACTTGGGGTCGCTGCCGTGGTAAATGCCCACCACGTTGCCGACCGCGTCAATCGACACGTCGTCAAAGCCGCAGTCTTCGCGCATCCAGTGGGCCAGGCGCTGGGCACAGGCCCGGTGCGCATCGGTCAGGTAGGTCACCGTCAGCTCGCCGCGCTCGGCATAGCCGGGGTCGCTGTGGATGCTCAGGCGCTCGTGCCAGTCCCAGACGCTATTGCCAATCTCCGGCGAATGGCCAAATTTGTCGTTCAAGCGGATTTCGGCAATGCGGTGGATGTTGCGCAGGCACTCTGCCAGTTCAAAGTCGGGGTGGTTTTCCAGCCGGCGGGCAAAGGTCGCGATGATCTCGGCTTTGGGCAGGCCCAGGCCGCGTGGACCGCGCACCGCCAGGGTGAACGGGAAGCCGAATCGGGCGTTGTAGTCGGTATTGAGCTGCTGGATTTGCGCGAATTCTTCGGGCGTGCAGTCGGTCAGGCCGGCCTTGCCCTGCTCGTTGGTTGACTCGGCTGTCAGCGTTTGGCTGACCATGGCCTTGCCGGCCAGTTCGGGGTGTGCGCGAACCAGTGCAAGCTGGGGCGCGCGTCCGGCGTGGCGCACCACCTGGACCAGCGCCAGCTTGAGCTGGTCCAGGTTGAGGAAAGGACGCTCGGCCCAGGCTTGCTCTGCGATCCAGGGGGAGTGTTCGTAAGTGCCTTCGAGCAGCTGGACGAATTCGGCTTGCGAGGCGGCGTTGAGTTGATTCAAGGTGATCATTGGGCGGGCCAGACGAAGGCCGTGTCAGGGTTAAAGGGATGCGCCGCTTTCCAGTGGCGCGCGATGTCGATGCGCCGCGCCACCCAGACGCGGTCGTGCTGCCCGATGTGGTCGAGAAAGCGTTGCAATGCCCGCATCCGGCCCGGGCGGCCCAGGATGCGGCAGTGCATGCCAATGCTCAGCATGGCGGGCCGCTCGTCGCCTTCGGCATAGAGCACGTCAAAGCTGTCGCGCAGGTAGGTGAAGAAATCATCGCCCTGCGAAAACCCCTGCGGCAGCGCAAAGCGCATGTCGTTGGTGTCCAGCGTGTAGGGCACCACCAGCTGCGGCGCCAGCGTGCCGTCGGTTTTTTCCACCTGCAGCCAGAACGGCAGGTCGTCGCCGTAGTAGTCGCTGTCGTATTCAAAGCCGCCGAAGTCGGCCACCAGGCGGCGTGTGCGCGGGCTGTCGCGGCCGGTGTACCAGCCCCGTGGCCGCGTGCCGGTCAGGCGCTCGATGGCGGCCATGCCTTGCGCCATGTGTTCGCGCTCGACGCTTTCGTCAATGCCTTGGTAGTTGATCCAGCGCCAGCCGTGGCAGGCGATTTCATGGCCGAGTTCGCAAAAAGCCGCTGTCACCTCGGGGCAGCGCTCCAGCGCCATGCCAATGCCAAACACGGTCAGCGGCAAGCCGCGCTTTTCAAACTCGCGCAGCAAGCGCCACACGCCGGCGCGCGCGCCGTATTCGTAGATGCCTTCTATGCTCAAGTGGCGCTCGGGGTAGGCCGGCGGGCTGGCCATTTCGGACAGGAACTGCTCGCTGCCGGCGTCGCCGTGCAGCACCGAGTTTTCGCCGCCTTCCTCGAAGTTCAGCACGAACTGCAGCGCAATGCGGGCACGGCCGGGCCAGTTGGCATGCGGCGGGTTGCGGCCGTAGCCTTTCAGATCACGCGGGTAGCCGCGAAGGAGGGGGGTGTCAACATTCATGCGAGAGTCCGTCAAAAGGGCCGAAGTGCGTCGGCAAGGTCGGTGGAATTGGGGTTGAGCCGAAGGTTGCGTTCGACATTGGCAATGTGGTGCTCCATCAGCCGGATCGCCGTACGGGCATCGCGCTTTTCGAGCGCATCCACGATATGCACGTGCTCGTCCTGGGAATGCACGGCCGAATGGGCTGACTGGTACATCAGCGAGATCAGGGACGAGCGGCTGAGCAGATCGGCCAGCAACTGGGCCAGCACCTCGTTGCCCAGCAGGCGCGCGAGCAGCACGTGAAAGTCTGCCAGCAACCGCGTGCGGCCCGGAACATCAGTGCGCCTGACGGCTTCTTGCTCGTCACGCAGGTGCGCCCGGAGTTGCACGATGTGCGCATCGGTGATTTGCGCGCAGAGCTGGCGCACCATCGCGGATTCGACCATGGCGCGCACTTCAAACACCTGGCGGGCCTCTTCGATGCTGGGCATGGCGACGGATGCGCCGCGCGCCGGCTCCAGCACGACCAAATGCTCGCGGCTGAGCTGGTTCAAGGCCTGACGCACGATGGTGCGTGAGACATCAAAAATGTCAGCGATCTTTTGCTCGGTGAGCTTGGTGCCCGGCATCAGCCGGCGCTCAACGATGGCGGCGGTGATCGACTCCACAATGCGTTGTGTCGAGCCCGGTGGCGCCGCCTGTTCCCTGGCCCCGACAACCTGAAGATGGTTAAGTTGTTTCATGAATGTTTGTGATCAGGTGTTCATTTTGATTTTCAAAGTGTATACAATTTATTTCAGTAAAACAAGTTTCCATCATGTTCAGACTCTGAGGTTTGGGATGCATGTCAGTTTCATTGTGTTTTAAAAAGGAGAATTTTTATGGGTCATCTCAGTACCCACGTGCTCGATACCATGAACGGTTGCCCCGCTGCCGGCATGAAGGTGACATTGCAGCGCGTCAAAGGCGAAAGCTTCGAAACCCTCAAAACCCTCACCCTGAATGCCGATGGCCGCAACGAGGGCGGGCCGCTGCTGGACGCCGGCAGCATGGCTGTCGGGCGTTATCGGCTGCTGTTCGAGGTCGCTGCTTACTTCCGTGCCCGTGGCGCCGTGCTGCCCGAGCCGGCATTTGTCGATGTGGTGCCGATTGACTTTGGCATCGCCGATGCGCAAGGCCATTACCACGTGCCCTTGCTGGTCACACCCTGGACCTATTCGACTTACCGGGGCTCTTGAGCGTTGGCTGGTTGGCCGGGTTCTTGCATGATGTTCAGCAATGTAAAATTTTTACACGATAACGGGAAAACCCTGTGAATCCGTGCTGTGAAAACTGTATACATTAATTCCACGTCGCCGCGGAGCCCGAGTCCGCCAGCCCATTTAAGGCTGGTTTGCCCGGTTGCGATGTCCACTCCTTAGAGAGCCCGCAGTGGTAAGGGGAAAGCGCAGCGCATGGCGGCTGTGCATTCCTTGAATTGCGAGCGTGCAAATGGATACCGCATACCTTCTCGACTGGGCCAACCTGCTGCTGCGCTGGGCCCACGTCATCACGGCGATTGCATGGATCGGCTCGTCGTTTTACTTCGTCTTTCTCGACAGCAGCCTGACCCAACCCGAAGACCCTGAACTGGTCAAAAAAGGCGTGGACGGCGAACTCTGGGCCGTGCACGGCGGGGGTTTTTACCACCCGCAAAAATACCTGGTCGCGCCCCGGCAGATGCCGCAAAACCTGCACTGGTTCTACTGGGAGAGTTACTCCACCTGGCTGACCGGCTTTGCGCTGTTCACGGTGCTCTACCTGTTCAACGCGGCCACCTTCCTGGTCGATAAAAGCGTTTACGACTGGTCTGCCGGCGCGGCCATTGGTGCCTCGCTGGGCTTTCTGGTGGTCTTCTGGTTTGTCTATGACACCATCTGCCGCACGCTGGGGCGCAAGAAAAACGGTGATCTGATCGTGGGCGTCTGCATTCTTGCCTTTGTCATGTTCGCTGCCTGGCTGGCCTGTCAGCTGTTCGCCGGGCGGGCGGCCTTTTTGCTGGTCGGCGCCATGCTGGCCACCGCCATGAGCGCCAATGTGTTTGTCTGGATCATTCCCGGCCAGCGCAAGGTGGTGGCCCAGCTCAAGGCCGGCCTGCCGGTTGACCCGGTGTATGGCTGGCGTGCCAAGCAGCGCAGCGTGCACAACACCTATTTCACGCTGCCGGTGCTGATTGCCATGCTGTCCAACCATTACGGCTGGCTGTATTCGGCCAAGGGCAACTGGCTGGTGCTGGTGGCCCTGATGCTGGCCGGTGCCCTGATCCGCCACAGCTTCGTGGCCCGCCACAAGGCCGGTGTGCAGGGCAAGCGTGCGCCTTGGGAGTATGCGGGCCTGGGCGTGGCCCTGCTGGTCGGGCTGGTGGTGTGGATGGCGCCACCGCCGCCATCGGCCGCTGCCATCGCGGCGGCGGGCAAGCCGGTCAATTTTGCTGAAGTCAAGATGGTTATCGACCAGCGCTGCGTGCTGTGCCACAACGCGCAGCTGCAAAGCAAGGGCGTGGCCCTGCACACCCCCGAACTCATCAAGCAGCATGCCCAGGCGCTGTACCAGCAGGCGGTCGTGCTCAAGATCATGCCGATGAACAACGCCACGCAGATCACCGATGACGAACGCGCCGTGCTCAAGCGCTGGTTTGAAGCGGGCGCGCCGGTCAACTAGACCGGCCGGCGCACCGCATCCGGCACTGCGCACCAGGCAGGCATCGCCCCGGCCCGTGGCGTGAACGGGCTTTTTTCCCCGCACCCAAAACGACCCCCAAGGAGACAAGCATGACCCCTGCGACCGTGCATCCGGTAGATGAAAAGCTGCCCATCGGAAAACTCACCGCGCTGGGCCTGCAGCACGTGATGGTGATGTACGCCGGCGCCATCGCCGTGCCGCTGATCGTCGGCCGCGCGCTGAAGCTCTCGCCCGATCAGGTGGCCCTCTTGATCTCGGCCGACCTGTTCGCCTGCGGCATCGTGACGCTAATCCAGTCGCTCGGCTTTGGCCGCTACTTCGGCATCCGACTGCCGGTGATGATGGGCGTGACGTTTGCGGCCGTCGGGCCGATGGTGGCCTTCGCCAATGCCATGCCCGGTGTCGAGGGGGCGCGCGCCATCTTTGGCGCCATCATCGGCGCGGGCGTGCTGTCGATGCTCATCGCGCCCCTGATCAGCCGGCTGCTGCGCTTTTTTCCGCCGGTGGTCACCGGCACCATCATTGCCATCATCGGCATCAGCCTGATGCGGGTCGGCGTGGGCTGGGCCGTGGGCGGGCCGGCGCAACTGGCGCAAACGGTCGATGTGCCCAAGCTGGTGGCCATGGTCGACAGCGCCAAGGCCGCGGCAAGCGCAGCTGCAGCGGCTGCTCCGGCAGGCGCGGCGCTGCCGGCCATGAAGCTGCCCGGGCCGATCCCGATGCTCGACAACCTGGCCTACGGCGCGCTGGACAACCTGGCAATTGCCGCCTTTGTGCTGGTGGTCATCTTGCTGCTGGTCAAGTTCATGCGCGGCTTTGTGGCCAACATTTCGGTACTGCTGGGCATGGCTGCCGGCTGCGTGCTGGCCATCTCGCTGGGCAAGATGAACTTCGACAAGGTCGGCAAGGCGCACTGGTTTGACGTGGTCACGCCGTTTGCCTTTGGCCCGCCAACCTTTGACATCGTGATGATCCTGACCATGACGCTGGTCATGGTCGTGGTGATGATCGAGTCGGTCGGCATGTTCCTGGCGCTGTCGGACCTGACGGGCAAGAAGATCAGCCAGGCCGAGATGGCCGCCGGCCTGCGCACCGACGGACTGGGCACGCTGATCGGCGGCATTTTCAACACCTTTCCGTACACCAGCTTTTCGCAAAACGTCGGCCTGGTCGGCGTCACCGGTGTGAAGAGCCGCTGGGTCTGCGTGGCCGGCGGCGTCATCATGATCATCCTGGGCATGCTGCCCAAGATGGCGGCTTTCGTCGAGTCGATTCCGATCTTCGTGCTGGGCGGCGCCGGGCTGGTGATGTTCGGCATGGTCGCGGCCACCGGCATCCGCATCCTGTCCACGGTGGATTACAAGGGCAACCGCAACAACCTCTACATCGTCGCGCTGGCCATCGGGTTCGGTTTGATTCCGCTGGTCGCGCCGCGCTGGATGCAGCAGATGGCGCACAGCCTGCACCCGCTGCTTGAATCGGGCATCTTGCTGACCGCCGTGTCGGCGGTGCTGCTGAACCTGTTCTTCAACGGCGCCAAGGCCGACGTGGGCAGTTCCATCGAGGCGGCCAAACTGGCCGAGGCGCATTGAGGCACCCGCTGCCCTTTTTCCGTTGCTTTCCCTTTTTTCGTCCTTCCTTCCTGCTCATTGCTTCAAGCCACACCATAATGAAACCACTCCTGCGATCGCTCTCCCTGGCCTGCCTGGCCGCCACGGCATTTGGCGCCCAGGCGCAAAGCTCGGTCACCCTGTTCGGCCTGGTTGACATGAGCATTGGCTCAAGCAAGGCACCGGGTGGGCTGCGCCAGACCGGCGTGGACAGCGGCAAGCTGACCACCAGTTACTTCGGCATGCGGGGCGCCGAGGATCTGGGCGGCGGCCTGTCCGCCGTGTTCAGGCTTGAGAGTTTTTTGCAAGCCGACACGGGCGCTTCGGGCCGCTTTCCTGGCGACACGCTGTTTTCGCGCAGCGCATCGGTGGGCTTGTCGAGTAAAAGCCTGGGCACCTTCACGCTGGGGCGCAACACCACGCCTCTGTTTATTTCCACCATATCGTTTAATCCCTTTGGCGACTCTTACGGCTATGCGCCCAGCGTCCGCCACTACTTCACCAGCGGCACGGTCACCGGCGACTCGGCCTGGAACAACTCGGCGCTTTACACCAGCCCTGAGTTTGGCGGCTTCAGGTTCGGTTTGATCGGCGCAGTGGCTGCGCCCAAGACGAGTGGTGCGGGTTCGAGCAATGGCACGAACTGGGGCGCCAACGTCGGCTATGCCGGCGGCCCGTTGTCTGCCGCGCTGGTCTACCAGTCGGCCAGAAAAGACGAAACCAGGCCCGTGCCGGCGGCAGTGCAGGCCGACACGCGGACCTGGCAGCTCAATGGCGCTTACGACTTCACGGTCGCCAAGGCCTTCGCGCAGTACGGCGAAGTCAAGAACACGACGATCGCCAATACATACCGCATCGCCGAACTCGGCGCCCGGGTGCCGGTCGGTGCGGGCGCCGTGCTGGCGGCATGGGGACGCGTGGCACCCAAGACAGGACCTGACCGCAACACGGTTTCCCTTGGTTACGACTACAGCCTGTCCAGGCGCACCGATATCTACGCCGTTGCGATGCGCGACAAGGTCGAGAACCTGTCGAATGGCAGCAGCTACTCGGTGGGTGTGCGCCACCGGTTCTGACGGGCCGTCGAAGCCGTTTGGAGGGACTGTATGCTATTAATTAAATAGCATTAAGTGCATGCTAGATAAGCGGAAAAGACCTGAAAAGCATAAAAATTAAGCTGCTCAGCTACTTCAAAGTGCGTCACATCGCCTGACGCCACCAGTCGCCCGCCAGCGCTTGCTGCAAAAATCCGCTGAAGCTCGTCACCTTCAGCGGCACCAGCTTGGGCGAGGGAAACACGGCATGCACTTCCTGCTCGGGCAGCCCGTGGTCGGCCAGCACCGGCAAGACCGCACCATCGGCCAACGACTCGCGTGCGACGTACCAGGGCAGCACGGCCAGCCCCATGCCGGCGCGCGTGGCCGCCAGCACTGCCGACAGGTTGTTCGAGCGCAGCAGGCCTTTTACCGGTACCGACAGTTTCTGGCCCGCCGGGCTGACCAGGCTCCAGCGGTCGTCGCCCTGCACGCTGCTGTACACCACGCAGTCGTGCGCGGCCAGGTCGGCCGCGCTGCCCGGCGAGCCGCGCGCCAGCAAATAGGACGGCGCCGCCACCATCAGCCACGGATTGGTGCCCAGGTAGCGCGCGCCCAGTGTCGAGTCGGCCATCGGCCCCATCCGGATGGCCAGGTCAACGCCTTGCTCGACCAGGTTCACGTAGCGGTCGTCAAAGCTCAAGTCCAGCGTGATGTCGGGGTGCTGCTGCCTGTAGCGCAGCACCAGCGGGGTCAGCACGCGCCGGCCAAATGCCACCGAGGTGCTGATGCGCAGGTGGCCGCCGACCTTGCTTTGCAGCAGCGTGGCCAGGTTGTCGGCTTCCTCGATCTCGCGGGCAATCAATTTGCATTTTTCGTAGTAGAGCGTGCCCACCTCGGTCAGCGTCACGCCGCGTGTCGAGCGGTGCAGCAGCCGCGCGCCCAGGCGCTGCTCCATCGCGGCCACCGCCTTGGTGGCCGTGGGCTGGGTGATGCCGGTCTCTGCGGCAGCCTTGCTGAAGCTGCCGGTCTCGACGACGCGGATAAAAAGTGCAATGCCGGTGACGCGATCCATGGCGTTGACTGTAAACCCGCTTTGCCTATTTATTCCACATTGGAATAGGTCTTATCGATGCAATGGGATTCACAGCCGAACACGTCAAAGGAATGATGGAGCCATCTCAACAAGGAGCAAGCAATGGCAAAAATGAAGGCCGCAATGGCCGCCGTTCTGGTGATGGAAAAAGAAGGCGTGACGCAGGCCTTCGGCGTGCCGGGCGCGGCCATCAACCCGCTGTATGCGGCCATGCGCGAGCGCCAGTCGATCGCCCATATCCTGGCGCGGCATGTCGAAGGCGCCTCGCACATGGCCGAGGGCTACACCCGCGCCAAGGCCGGCAACATCGGCGTGTGCATCGGCACCTCCGGCCCCGGCGGCACCGACATGGTCACTGGCCTGTACTCGGCCAGCGCCGACAGCAGCCCGATCCTGTGCATCACCGGGCAGGCGCCGCGCGCCCGGCTGTACAAGGAAGACTTCCAGGCGGTCGACATCGAAAGCATTTCCAAGCCGCTGACCAAATGGTCCTACATCGTGCGCGAACCCGGCCAGCTGCCCCGCGCCTTCCAGCAGGCCTTTCACCTGATGCGCTCGGGCCGGCCCGGCCCGGTGCTGCTCGACTTGCCGTTCGACGTGCAAATGGCCGAGATCGAGTTCGACATCGACACCTACGAGCCGCTGCCGGTGTACAAGCCGTTTGCCACGCGCAAGCAGATCGACAAGGCGCTGGACATGCTGGCTGCTGCCGAGCTGCCCTTGATCGTCGCCGGCGGCGGCATCATCAATGCCGATGCGTCTGACTTGCTGGTCGAGTTTGCCGAGCTGACCGGCGTGCCGGTGATTCCGACGCTGATGGGCTGGGGCACGATACCCGACGACCATCCGCTGATGGCCGGCATGGTCGGCCTGCAGACCAGCCACCGCTACGGCAATGCGACGATGCTGGCCAGCGACTTTGTGCTGGGCATCGGCAACCGCTGGGCCAACCGCCACACCGGCTCGACCGAGGTGTACTGCAAGGGCCGCACCTTCGTGCATGTGGACATCGAGCCGACGCAGATCGGCCGCGTCTTCACGCCCGAGCTGGGCATCGTCTCGGACGCCAAGGCGGCCCTGCAGCTGTTCGTCGAGGTCGCCCGGGAACGCAAAGCAGCGGGCCAGATGGCCAGCCGCGCCGACTGGGCCGCCCGCTGCGCCGAACGCAAGCGGCTGATGCACCGCAAGACCCATTACGACAACATTCCGATCAAGCCGCAGCGCGTGTACGAGGAAATGAACAAGGTCTTCCCGCGCGACACGGTGTATGTCAGCAACATCGGCCTGAGCCAGATTGCGGCCGGCCAGTTCCTGAACATCTTCGGCCCGCGCCAGTGGATCAACTGCGGCCAGGCCGGCCCGCTGGGCTGGTCGATGCCGGCAGCGCTTGGCGTGGTGGCGGCCGACCCGACGCGCACGGTGGTGGCCATCACCGGCGACTACGACTTCCAGTTCCTGCTCGAAGAGCTCGCCGTCGGCGCGCAGTTCAAGCTGCCCTATGTGCATGTGCTGGTCAACAACTCCTACCTGGGCTTGATCCGCCAGAGCCAGCGCGGCTTTGACATGGACTTTTGCGTGCAGCTGGCGTTTGACAACATCAATGTGCCCGACTCGGACGACAAGCTGCGCAGCTACGGCGTGGACCATGTGGCCGTGGTCGAAGGCCTGGGCTGCAAGGCGCTGCGCGTCAAGGACCCGGCCCACATCGAGGCAGCGCTGCGGCAGGCGCGGGTGATGGCCGCCGAGCACCGGGTGCCGGTGGTGGTCGAGATCATCCTGGAGAAAGTCACCAACATCGCCATGGGCACCGAGATCAACAACGTCAACGAGTTCGAGGACATCGACTGCCGCCATCCCGAAGGGCTCAAGGGCCTGGAATTGGCCGGCTTGCTTGAATAGTCGCGGTGCCACCCCGCACACCCATAACTTCAAGGAAACAGACATGCCGCGTTTTGCTGCCAACCTCACCATGCTCTTCACGGAAGTGCCGTTTCTGGAACGCTTTGACAAAGCTGCCCAAGCAGGCTTCAAAGCCGTGGAATTTTTGTTTCCGTATGCCTGGCCGGCCGAAGAAATCCGCCAGCGCCTGGAGGCCCATCACTTGACACTGGTGTTGCACAACCTGCCCGCCGGTGACTGGGAAGCCGGCGAGCGCGGCATCGCCTGCCTGCCTGAGCGGGTGGCGGAATTCCGCGAAGGCGTGGCCAAGGCCATCCTCTACGCCCAGGCGCTGGGCGTGAAGCAGCTCAATTGCCTGGTCGGCAAGGCCCCGGCCGGCGTTGCCGACGACGTGCTGCGCCAGACGGTGGTCGAGAACCTGCGCTTTGCCGCCGCAGAATTGAAGAAGGCCGGCCTGCGCCTGTTGATCGAGCCGGTCAACACCTTCGACATCCCGGGCTTCTACCTGTGCCGCACGGCGCAGGCGGTGGCGATCCTGGAAGAGGTCGGCGCCGACAACGCCTTTGTTCAGTACGACATTTACCACGCCCAGCGCATGGAGGGCGAGCTGGCCGCGACGATGCACACGCATTTGCCGCGCATCGGCCACATCCAGCTGGCCGACAACCCGGGGCGCCACGAGCCGGGCACGGGCGAGATCAACTACGCCTTCCTGTTCGCGCACCTGGACCGCATCGGCTACGACGGCTGGATCGGCTGCGAATACAAGCCCGCCACCACCACCGAGGCGGGTCTGGACTGGCGCCAGCGGCTGGCGCTGTAAGCCCCTGAATAGTTTAAAAAACCAGGAAAACTCCTCATGACTTCACACCCCCTGAAAATCGGTTTCGTCGGCCTGGGCATCATGGGCGCGCCCATGGCCAGCCAACTGATCCAGGCCGGCCACCAGCTGTTTGTCTACACACGCGGCAAAACGCCGGGATCGATCGCCAGCAGCAGCGCCACCCAGTGCCTGAGCGCGCGCGGCGTGGCCGAGAGGGCTGACGTCATCATCCTGATGGTGCCCGACACGCCCGATGTGGAGGCTGCGCTGTTCTCCGAAAAAGGCATCGCCGCCGGGCTGACAGCCGGCAAGGTGGTGGTGGACATGAGCTCCATCTCGCCCATTGCCACCAAGACGTTTGCCCAAAAAATCAACGTGCTGGGCTGCGACTACCTCGACGCCCCGGTGTCGGGCGGCGAAGTCGGCGCCAGGAACGCCACGCTGTCGATCATGGTCGGCGGCCCGGAAGCGACGTTCGAGCGCATCAAGCCGCTGTTCGAGCTGATGGGCAAGAACATCACGCTCGTCGGCGGCAACGGCGACGGCCAGACCGCCAAGGTGGCCAACCAGATCATCGTCGCGCTGAACATCGAGGCGGTGGCCGAGGCGCTGCTGTTTGCGGCCAAGGCGGGTGCCGACCCGGCGCGGGTGCGCCAGGCGCTGATGGGCGGATTTGCTTCCTCGAAAATTCTGGAAGTGCATGGCGAGCGCATGGTCAAGCGCACCTTCGATCCGGGCTTTCGCATCGAGCTGCACCATAAGGATTTGAACCTGGCGCTGTCCAGTGCCCGCGCGCTGGGGGTGGCCCTGCCCAACACCGCGATGGCGCAAGAGCTGTTCAATTCCTGCGTCGCCCATGGCGGCAAGGCCTGGGACCATTCGGCCATGGTCAGGGCGCTGGAGATGATGGCCAATTTCGAGATCGGCCAGAAAGCGGCTTGAGCTTTGCGGGAAGGGTGACGACGCAGGTTGATGTTTTACTCATGAATTGATAGCTGAAAACGCAATGCATTCGTGCGCAATCGGTATTTTTCATTAAAAAAATTATCGTGAGCCGGTTGGCGCCGCAGGCGAGGCAAAGCCACAGCCCCTGGTCAGCCTTTTCCCGGCGCCTGCGGCATCGGCCCGGCGCGCTTATGCTGGCAGGCCTGCACCGGGCCGGGCGCCCGGCCATCCACCGTACCGGAGTTTTATCGACATGCGTTACAACCCCCTGGGCCGCACCGGCCTTTTCGTTTCCGAACTGTGCCTGGGCACCATGACCTTTGGTGGCTCAGAAGGCATGTGGCGCCAGATCGGCGCGCTGCAACAAAACGACGCTGAAGCGCTGATTGGCCAGGCGGTCGATGCCGGAATCAATTTCATCGACACCGCTGATGTGTATTCGGAAGGTGTCTCCGAAGAGATCACCGGCCAGGCGCTGAAAAACCTCAAGATTCCGCGTGACAACGTGGTGGTGGCGACCAAGGTGTTTGGCCAGACCGGCGAAGGGCCGAATGGCCGGGGTCTCACCCGCAGCCACATCCTCGACGGCGTCAAGGCCAGCCTCAAGCGTCTGCAGCTCGACCACATCGACCTCTACCAGGTTCACGGCTTCGACCCTGCGACGCCGATGGATGAAACCCTGCGCGCCCTGGACCAGCTGGTGCGCCACGGCCATGTGCGCTACATCGGCGTGTCCAACTGGGCCGCCTGGCAGATCATGAAGGCGCTGGGCATATCGGAGCGCCTGGGGCTGGCACGCTTTGAATCGCTGCAGGCGTATTACAGCGTGGCCGGACGCGACCTGGAGCGCGAACTCGTCCCGATGCTCAAAAGCGAAGGCGTCGGGCTGATGGTCTGGAGCCCGCTGGCGGGCGGTTTTTTAAGCGGCAAGTACAGCCGCGATTCGCCGGGCCAGCAAGGCCAGGCCGAGGAAGGCAGCCGCCGCATCGCCTTTGACTTTCCGCCGGTCAACAAGGCCAAGGCCTGGGACTGCATCGACGCCATGCGTCCGATCGCCGAAGCCAAAGGCGTGTCGGTGGCCCGCGTGGCGCTGGCCTGGCTGCTGCACCAGCCGCAGGTCACCAGCGTCATCGTCGGCGCCAAGCGGCCCGAGCAGCTGGCCGACAACCTTGCTGCCACCGATGTGATGCTTGGCCCGGACGAGTTGCGCCTGATAGGCGATGCCAGCGCGCTGGCGGCCGAGTACCCCGGGTGGATGCTGGAGCGCCAGGGCGAATACCGGCGCAAGCAGATGATGTCAGCGCTGCAAGAAAATACCTGAGCGCTGCGCGGAGCCGAAGGCGGTTCTTTTGGACCGACTGTCAATTCCGTTTGTGGCGGGTGGTCAGGGCGGCGGCAATGCCTTGCCCCACATGCGCTGCCACAGCCAGGGCAGCGCCGTGGCCAGGTCGGGTCGCTGGCTTTCCAGCGTCGGTGCGGTGCCGCCCGCTGCCAGGTCAGCGGGCTTGCCCAGGTTGAAATTGAAGGTGTAGGCCGGTTCCTGGCCCATGCGCAGGTCCGTCACAAACAGGTTGCCGCCGGACTCCGAAAGGCGGTAAAACCCGTGGCTGAAGTCTGCCATGCGGGCGACCGATGGTTCCTGGCCATAGCGCTCCATGAGCGCTGCGCCCCGGTCATGCGCGCTCCAGCGGATGCGCGGTGAATCGTCCAGCAGCGAATAATGGCCTTCGAAATACTGCGTGGGCGTGGTCGCCACCAGCCGCCAGAGCAGCGTGTTGAACGGCGCGGGCGTGACCAGCAGCCCGCTGGCGGCAATGCCTTCGGCCTGAAGCGAAGTGCGCGCGACCTGCGTGGCCTGCTGCTGCGCCCCGATGCTCCAGCCCAGATACAGCGTGCTCACCACCAGGCCGGCCATGTTCCCGCGCAGGCCGCGCCGGCTTTTCAGGCGCAAGGCCGCCACCACGCCGACGATCAGCGGCACGGTGTAAAGCGGGTCGATGATGAAAATGCTGCCTACTGCAAACGGATAGTCGCTGAAGGGCTGGAGCAACTGCGTGCCATACACCGTCAGGGTGTCGAGCAGCGGATGCGTGAACAGCGCCAGCCACAGCGCCAGACACCAGCGCCTGAACAATGCCGTCTCGCCGTGCAGCCGGCTGACACCCCAGGCCAGCAGCGGCGCTGCCAGCGTCAAAAACAGCAGCGAGTGGCTTTCGGCGCGGTGGCGCGTCATGTTCAAAACAGCATTGCCCTGGTCGATAAAGGCGTCCAGGTCGGGCAAGGTGCCGGCCACGGCACCCCAGAGCGCAGCCTTCCAGACGGCAGTGCGCCGCCCCATGACGGCGACACTCAAGGCCGAACCGAGTGCTATTTGAGTCAGTGAATCCATGGCGCGCAGCTTAGCGCACGCGTGCCAAGCCCGCCCGGCAGCCCGCCGCATGGGCGGTGTCGGGGCGGGACTTCAGGCCTGCACGATGATCGGAAAGTGCGCCCTCAAGCCATCGGCCCCGGGCACAAAGGGCACGGTCAGCGCGGCACGATCTTGCGCATTCAGCCGCCGCCAGAGAAAGTCCCGTTCATTGCCCGCGTCGTCTGCCACATAGAGTTGTGTGGTCAGCAGTTCGCGCCGCTCCAGCCGCACCTTGACATGGATATGCGGCGTGCGCCCGCTGTACGCTGCCGGACGCAGCGTTCGAAAGCGGTAACGCCCGTCGCTGTCTACCGTCACGCGGCCAAAGCCCTGGAACGCCGGGTCGGCCCGGCCGCCGTCGCCGGGGTGGTGGTAGTGGCCTGCCTGGTCGCACTGCCAGATTTCCACCATTGCGCCGGATACCGGCCTGCCCGCCGTGTCCAGCACTGTGCCTTCCACCCAGGCCGCCTGGCCGCGCGAGTAGCTGGCTTTTCCGTTGCGCAGCAGGTCAAAGTCGGTGTCAGCGGGCAGTGCCACCGGGTAGAACGGTCCTTCGGTCTGGCCCGGCGTCGGCTGCAACTGGCGACTCTGCGCCAAGCCAAAGCCGGTGGGCGCCATCGCCGCCGCCAGAGCGGCGGCACCCGTGACGATCAAGGTTCGGCGATTTCCCGACGGATGGGCATCGCGCGCGGTAAGGGGGCGGGGCATGACGGTTTCCCTTCGGTGGTCAGAGCTGTCATTCAACTGCCGGCACTTGGTCTGCTCAGCCAGGCAACTTGTTGAAATTCGGAGTTTTTCCAGATGTGTGCACGCTTGTGACCCAGAGTTTCACACGAAGCGCAATGCCCCACAATACTTTATGTCAGGTCCGATACAAGCCCGCAAGCCGTTTGAGCCCTGCCTGTGCATCCGTAGGTTGCGCAACACAGCAACCAAGGAAACCGCGTGAGTATTGCAGGCAGCGAACTGATTCAACTGACAGGCGAGGTACATGCACCCGCCGGCGGCCAGCTTGCATCGAGCGCTTCAGCCCAGGGCGACTCAGCGTTTCGACTGCTGGCAGATGCCTTGCCCCAGATAGTCTGGATGATGCAGCCTGACGGCCAGCACACCTATTTCAACCAGCGCTGGCTCGACTATTCCGGCGTGTCCCTGCAAGACAGTCTGGTCCACGGGTGGAGCCGGTCCATCCATCCTGATGATTGCGCGCCGGTCGCTGCTCAATGGACCCAGGCGCTTGTCAGCCACGAAGCCTTCGAGGCGGAGTGCCGGCTGCGCCGGGTTGACGGCATCTACCGCTGGATGCTCGGCCGCGCGGTCCCGCAGCGCGACGCGGCCGGCCGTCCCGTCGGCTGGGTGGGCACACTGACCGATATTGACGACCTCAGGCAGCACGCCGAGTTGCTGGACAAAAATCTCTACATGGGCCGGGTTGCCGGCAGGGTGGCGCGCCTGGGCGGATGGACCATTGACCTGCCGGAGCGCACGCTGACCTGGTCGGACGAGAACTGCCTGATCCACGATGTCGCACCGGGCTACACGCCCACGCTGGACGAGGGCATCGGTTACTTTTTCCCCGAGCATCAGCTGCTGGTGACACGCCATGTGAAAAACTGTGCTGAAAACGGCATTCCCTATGAATTTGTATTGCCCAAGCGCACGGCCACGGGTCGGCGCATCTGGGTGCGTTCGATGGGCGAAGCGGTACGCGATGCCAGCGGAACAATCGTTCGCCTTCAGGGCGCGTTCCAGGACATTTCGCAGCAAAAGGAGGCCGAGGCGCGCGCGCTTTCCCTGGAGGCGCAGCTCACCGCCACACTGGAAAGCATCACCGATGGCTTTTGCCTGCTCGACAAGGACTGGAAGGTCACCTTTTTCAATGGCCAGGCCGAGCGCATGCTTCAACGCCGGCGCGAAGATATCTTGGGAAAAATCCTATGGCAGGAGTTTCCCGAATCCCTGGGCACATGCACGGAGCGCGAATGCCGCCTGGCCCTGCAGAATCAGCGTACAACGCGCTTCGAAGCCTTTTACGCGCCGCTGAACCTGTTCATCCGGTTTCACGTCTACCCCACCCAGGACGGGCTGGCGATTTATTTTCAGGACATCACCCAGCAGCGCGCAGAACAGTCGCAACTGCGGCTGCTGCAGACGGCGGTGTCGCGCCTGAACGACATCGTCATCATCACCGAAGCCGTCCCTTTGGAAAAAGGCGGCCGGCGCATCGTGTTTGTCAACGACGCCTTCGAGCGCCAGACTGGCTACAGCAACGCTGAAATGCACGGCCATGCCTCCGGGCTGCTGTGGGGGACCGACACCCAGCGGCCCGAGATGGACCGCATTCGCGCCGCCATGGCCCGGTGGGAGCCGGTCCGCGCCGAAATCATCATCTGCACCAAGGACGGCAGCGAGCGCTGGCTGGAAACCGACATCACGCCCATTGCCGACAAGTCCGGCAAGTTCACCCATTGGGTGGCGGTCGGGCGCGACATCACCGAGCGCCGGCAGCAGCAGCAAGAAATCCTCAGCCTGAACACCGGGCTCGAAGCGCGGGTGCTGCTGCGCACCTTCGAGCTGGAGCGGGCAAACCACGAACTCGAATCCTTTGCTTATTCGGTCTCGCATGACCTGCGCACGCCCCTGAGCAGCATCCATGCCTTCAGCCAGCTGGTGGTGAAAATCGATGGCGACCAGGTAAGCGCCAAAGGCCGGCATTACCTGGAGCGTATCGGGGTGGGCGTCAAGCACATGGGCGATCTGATTGAAGGCTTGCTGACCCTGGCCCAGCTATCGCGCAAACCGATCGAGTCAGCGCATGTCGATCTTTCGGAAATTGCCCGGCGCATCGGACGCGACCACCACGAGCGGGAGCCAGGGCGCCAGGCAGCGCTGCAAATTCAGGACGGCCTGAGCGCGCAGGGCGACGCAAGATTGCTGTCGGTTGTTTTTGAAAACCTGCTGGGCAACGCCTGGAAGTTCACATCCCGGGAACCACTGGCACGCATCGAAGTCGGCGGCGTGCCGGATTTCGACGGCAACCTCGTCTTTTTTGTCAAAGACAACGGCGCGGGATTCGACATGGCTTTCGCCCCCAAGCTGTTCGGTACCTTCGAGCGCTTGCATTCGCCGGAGGAATTCCCGGGAACGGGCATTGGTCTGGCCACCGTCAAACGCATCATTGAGCGCCACGAAGGCCGTGTGTGGGCCGAAAGCACGTTGAACGAAGGGGCGGCGTTCTTTTTTACGCTGGGACCAGGGCGAGTGCCGAACGCATGAAGGTTGCCCTGTGCGGCTACCCCCGCCATGAGCAGTGGTGTCGGCCATCAGATCAGGGGGATGTTCTCGTGCTGGGCGACCATTTCCAGTGCGCGCTCGAAAAGCGCGCGGGCAGAGCCTGAAATGGCATGCAGATGGGCATGCAGATGTGCGTCTTCCTCGTTCTTGTTCAGGCACTCCTGGCTGTACTGCTCAAAGCTTGCCAGTTGGGCGATCAGCTCGGCGACGTGCCTGGGGCACTCGCACAGCATATTGCTTGAAATGCCTGCCACCCGCGACAGCGTGTCGTCGGAGTATTTGCGGGGCGGAATCAGCGGGTCGCTGTGAATGACGCCCAGGCTTTTGGCCGTGTCGACCAGCAGCACCGAACTGATCAGGTCCGACAACTCAAAGTCCGAGACTGGCCCGCGCCGTACCAGCGTGCCGGCTGCCCGCATCGATTGCACCACCGCTTCCTGCGCAAAGCCATAGATCACCAGCGTATGCGCCACGCCTTGGTTCAGGGCCAGTTCCTGGATTTGGCTGCGAACACTGTCGTGCAGGGTGTTGACCCTGACCAGCAGGATCTGGGGTGGTTCCCGAAAACCGGCAGTGTCTGCCTGCGCCAAGTCGGTAAAACTGTCGCTCACCCGCAGGCGGCTGCCCAAAAAGGGCCGCATGAACTTTCCGGACGTCACGCGGTTGGCAAGCCCGGCGCCAATCACTGCCAGTGACACCGTGCCGGCCGCCTGCCCTGGGGCTTCAGGCGGGGCAATCGGCGCTTCTTGCGACTGCTGCAGCTTTTCCAGTGCCGTCACCTGCAACGGTGCAATCGTGCTGATGGCATGTCCCTGACGGCTGAGTTGTTTCAGCAGGCTTGCCTTGTGCACATCCATCTGGCTGTAGAGCCGGTGCTTGCCCGTGGTTTTCGACGGTGAAAAGGCATGGTGCCTGACTTCCCAGATGCGAAGGGTGGAAACGGGAATGCCCGTCGCTTTTGCAACTGCACCAATGCGAAAAAGCGTGTTGATCAGTTCTATATCGTTTTGAGTAGGTTTTTGCATAGGTATTGCGTAGATTTAACTGTTTATAACTTAAAAATTCGATTTGTTTCTGTTGTTTTCTAATAATTTTGTTTTATTTGTATAGATTTGGCGTTAAGCTAGTCGCTAATATCTACTCAAAACCGAAAGATTCATCATGCTGATTCCCAAAAGAACGCGGGTTGCCGTCGAATCACTGGTCTATATTGCTGCCAAAGGGGCGCGCCAGCCGATTCCTGCCCGGGAAGTGGCGCAGGCCCTGAGCGTGTCGCTGGCTGGACTGGAAAGCATTTTGCGGGTACTGCGCGAACACCGCTTAGTCAGCTCGTTTAAAGGCCCAGGAGGCGGTTACCAAGTGGAGGGCGATCTGAAAAAATTCACGGTTTTGGACGTGGTGAAGTTTTTCGAAACTTCCCCGCCCAAGGCCAGCAGCGCGTCTGCCTGCGACGATTTTGCCGTTGACTTCCATGAAGCCTGCAAAAAAGCCTTTAATTCAGAAAATCTGCACGACCTGGTGAGTGCCGCAACCTCCAGTGACCTCGCGCTTCCCGTAGCCAAGCCGCGCTTTGCCTTCAGGCCGTTGCCGTTGCCAGTCTGCCCGCGTGGCCCGAACTCGGTATTCCAGCTGCATTCGTGCGACTTTGCCATGCGCAAAAGCGCCGCCTGAGGGGTATATCCCGGTGGGCCTTTGCGGAGCAAAGCGCGGCCATGCCATACCCAGCCCCTCGCTCCGCTGACTTGTTTTTTACCAAAGGACGCGGCCCATGCTGACGCACCTCAGCGACCTGATCGTCGCAGCCAATGTAGGCATCATGCTGTTTTTCACCGTGGCGGTGGCGCCCACCATTTTTGTCGTGCTGCCCCAGGAATGGGCGAGCGCTTACGTGCGATCGTTTTTCCCCAAGTACTATTTGTTTCTGGGTCTGAGCACAGCCGGCGCTGCGGCACTGGCCGGCGTGGCACTGGTGCAGGGCAGCCTGGTTGCGGTGGCGCTTGTCTTTTTCCTGAGCCGTTTCTGGCTGACGCCGCTGGTGAACCGGGCTCGCGACAACCACCAAGGCCGGCTTTTCAAACAGCTGCACACCCTGAGCGTGGTGCTCAACATGCTGCAACTGGCGGTGCTGGTCTGGATTCTGGTCAAAAGTATGGGTGCGGCATGACCCTGCCCACCCCGCCCGAGGGCAATCAGCCCTTGCCTTGCGAGTCGCTCACGGTGTTGTTCGACGGCGCTTGCCCCCTGTGCCGGCGTGAAGTCGGCGTTTATCAATCGCTCAAACCCGCGCGACCGGTGGCCTGGACGGACGTCAGCAAGGCATCGGTCCCGCTCGCGCCTGATGACCGTGCCCGTTACCTGGCGCGCTTTCATGTGCGCCGGGAAGACGGGTCCTTGCTGAGCGGAGCGGCCGCGTTTGTGGCGCTTTGGCAGGTCATGCCGGGCTGGCGCTGGCTGGCGCGTCTGGCCGCACTGCCCGGTGTGACCCCGATTCTTGAGCAGCTGTACCGTGGATTTTTGCGCATCCGGCCCGGTATCCAGTGGCTGGCGCGGGCCTGCGACACATCGCATCTGCCGGCGGGTTTGGTGGCCGACCTGCGTTCCAACCATGCTGGCGAAACCGGCGCTGTCTGGATTTACCGGGGCATGCTGTGCGTGACGCGCGACAAAACCGTGCGGACGTTTGCCAAAAACCACCTGCACACCGAGTTGCAGCACCTCCAGAAAATGTCAGCCCTGCTGCCGCCGCTGCGCCGCAGCTGGTTGCTGGTGGCCTGGCGCATGGCCGGCTTCGTCACGGGCGCCCTGCCGGCTGTCTTTGGGCGCCGGGCGGTATTTGCCACGGTGGCCTCCGTCGAGACGTTTGTCGTGCAGCACTACGCGCATCAAATTGAGGCCCTCACGGCGCAAGCCGGGCACGCCGCCCTGCGGCAGACCCTGGTCGACTGTCAGCGCGATGAAGCCGCCCACCGCATCGAAGCCGAGGCGCATCTCACACATCCCCCCGGTGCACTGCTGGCTGGCTGGTGCAGGGCCGTTGGCCGGGGTTCTGCGCTGGCCGTGACGCTGGCGCGCAGGGTTTGACCTTGGCACGCGCATCGGCATGACCCGAAGAAACTCGCCCAATGACTTCAAGGTGGCCGACGACCTGAGCCGGCTGTCGGAAATCGTGGTCGACAAGCGCAATAGCAAGCGCGCACAAGCCAAGGCCGGGCGCCGCAACCGCCACTATCAAAAGCAGTTTCTGGACAGTGCTGTCAAAACCGGCCTGTATCGCCAAACCAGCGACTAGCGCCGTGCCGGGAGCCTGCGTTAAATCGCCAGCGGGTCCACATCAATCGCCCAGCGCACCAGGCTTTTGAATTCAGCCTGCCGGCGCGTTTCGAACAGCACCGGCTGCCACGCGGCCAGAAACCCCTGCAGCGCCTTGCGCGACGGGCTTTCGACCAGCATCTGGGCGCGTTCGACATTGGCGACGCGCTGGATGGTCATCGGCACGGCCGGGTAGGGCGTGACGTGTTCGTGGCCGGGCAACTGCTGCGCCTGGGCCGCCTGCGCAGCGGCATTCAGGAAGCCCTGGGCGACATCCTGCGTCTTCGCGTCCGCCCGTATGAGCGCTGAAAAACCGAAGGGCGCCAGTCCGGCAGCCTGCCGCTCTTCCAGTTCGCGGGTGGCAAAGGCCGGGTAGTCGTGCCGCTTCAGCGCTTCAAACAGCGGGTGGTCAGGGTGAAAGGTCTGCACCCACATCTCGCTGGCGGCGCTGTGCCGGGCATCGCGGCCGGCGCGGCCCGCTGCCTGCATCATCAAACTGAACAAGCGCTCGGGCGCGCGAAAGTCGCTGGAAAACAGCGCGCTGTCGGTGTTGACGGCGGCCACCAGCGTGATGTGCCTGAAGTCGTGGCCCTTGGCAATCATCTGCGTGCCGACCAGCACATCGACCTCGCCGGCATGCACGCGGGCCAGCTGCGATTCGAGCGAGCCCTTGAGCCGCGTGCTGTCGGCGTCGATGCGGGCAATGCGCACCGGCTCGCCGTCGGGCCGGGTCACGCTGGCCAGCAATTCGGCCAGGTGTTCTTCCAGCCGTTCGGTGCCGCGCCCGACCGGCGCAATGTCGATGTTGCCGCAGCTCGGGCAGGCGTGCGGCACGCGCTCGGTGAAGCCGCAGTGGTGGCAGCGCAGCGTGCGGTCGATCTTGTGGAACACGCGGTAGGCGCTGCAGTGCGGGCAGTCGCTTTTCCAGTCGCAGTCGAGGCAGGCCAGCACTGGTGCATAGCCGCGCCGGTTCAGGAAAATCATCGACTGTTCGCCGCGTGCCACCCGCTGGCAGATAGCCGCCAGCAGCGGCGGGGCGATGACACAGTGCCGGGGCTGGTGGTTCATGTCCACCCGCCGGACGGTGGGCAAGCCATTGTTTGCCAGGTTGACCGCTTCGCCCGATGGCTGGCCAGCGCCAATTCGTTCTTCCATATCGAGGCGCTGGTAACGGCCCGCAATCGTCGCCTGCCAGCTTTCCAGCGACGGCGTGGCTGAACCGAGCAACACCCTGCATGTCCTGGTCCCCACGCTTGCCACTTCGTGTGCTGCGCTGCCCTCCGAGGAGGGCGCTGCGCCGGTGGCCGGGCAAAGCCGGTTCTCCGGCCCCTGCTGGTGCAGATCGCCTGTGGCCGTTTCTACCACCGGTCCAGCGCTGACCACTTCTTGTCTGGCGATGGTTTCCAGCCGGGCGCGGTACACCGCCAAATCGCGGGCCGAATAGCGTGCGCCTTCCTGCTGCTTGTAGCTCGGGTCGTGTTCTTCATCGACAACGATCAGGCGCAGGTTCGGCATCGAGGCAAACACCGCCATGCGCGTGCCCAGCACCAGCCGCGCCTGGCCCGAATGCGCGGCCAGCCAGCCCTTGAGCCGCTGGGCCGGCGTGAGCCCGCTGTGCATCGGCACGACGCGTTCGCGGCCCAGATGGGCAAAACGCGCTTCAAACCGGGCTTGCAGCTGCGGCGTGAGGTTGATCTCGGGCACCATCACCAGCACCTGCGCGGTGGGGTCTTGCGCCAGCACTTGGGCAGCAGCGCGCAGGTAAACCTCGGTCTTGCCGCTGCCTGTGGCGCCAAACAGCAATGTGGGCCGCTGCTTTGCGCTGGTTTCAGCATCAAATTGGGCTATGGCGCATGCCTGCTGTGCGCTAAGTGCTATTAATTCGGTAGTATCAGGCCGGCTTTCGACTTGACTTTCCGGCCGCTTGAGCCGGCGCGCCAGTTGCACGCTGGTCAGGTCGCGCAACTGCGGCGGCAGCGCTGCCAGCGCCACTTCGCCCAGCGAGCGCTGGTAATAGCCGGCGGTGAAGGCCACCAGCTTGCGCCAGGTGACCGGCAGCGGGTCCAGCCCGTCGAGCGCGCCGGCAATGTCGCGGATGGTTTCTTCTGCCATGTCGCCGCAGTCCGGCAGCACGTCCCACACCACGCCCAGCACCTCGCGCCGGCCAAAGGGAACGCGCACCAGCGTGCCGGCAACCAGCGGCACGGCGCTGCGGTAGGTCAGTGGTCCGGCGATGGCGCTGTGCGCCGGCGTGGCCACGACGATCTCCAGCCAGTGGCTCATAGCCAGTGCCCTGAAGTGCGGGCGTTGGCAGCAACTCGACCATGGAAATCGCTAAGTCGTTGATTTTTCACTGTTTTGAAGTTGTCCAGATTTTCTGTGGATAACTTTGTTGATAGCTTGTTGCAAGCCGCCGCAGAGCCTTGTAAATCAAGGCTTTCCTTAAATTGCCCGGCAAAAAGGCAATTTAAATTTTCTATATAAATCAACAACTTATGAATGCTATGAGTTTGATAGTACAGTGCCCTGCCAAAGCTGGACCTTGAAAAGCTGTACCACAGGATTTGTGCATAAGTCTTGGGATACATGCTATTTTTTTGTGGTAAAGGGCGCGGGCAGTCCCTTTTTCAGCCCGTTCGCCAGGCTTTCAGCCCTGGCTGGCGCGCAGTCTTCGCGATTGCGAATGCACCGCACGAACCAGCACGTCGACGTTTTCTGGTGGTGTGAACTGGCTGATGCCGTGGCCGAGGTTGAAAATCTGCGCCGGTCCGGTTTGCGTCAAATCGGTGTGCGGCGCGCCGAAGCTGCCCAGCACGGCGGCCACTTCGGCTTCGATCTGTGCCGGGTTGGCAAACAGCACGTTCGGGTCGAGGTTGCCCTGCAGCGCTTTGGCGTTCGGTCCGTTTTCACCGACCAGCGCCCGCGCCCGCGCCAGGTTCACGGTCCAGTCCAGGCCCAGCACTTCGCAGTCGAGTTGCTTCATGGCTTCAAGCCACTGGCCGCCGCCCTTGGTGAACACCAGGCGCGGAATGACAACGCCGTTGTGCTCGCGCTTGAGCTGCGCCAGCACGCGCGCGGTGTACGCCAGGCTGAAGGTGTGAAAAGCCGCATCGGCCAGCACCCCGCCCCAGCTGTCAAAAATCATCACCGCCTGCGCGCCTGCCTCGATTTGCGCATTCAGGTACTGTGCGACCGAATCGGCGTTGATCGCCAGCATCTTGTGCATCAGGTCGGGGCGCTGGTACAGCATGGTCTTGACCAGCCGGTAGTCGCTGGAGCCGGCGCCCTCGACCATGTAGCAGGCCAGGGTCCAGGGGCTGCCCGAAAAGCCGATCAGCGGCACCCGGCCGTTCAGCGCCTTGCGGATCGACGTGACGGCGTCGAACACATAGCGCAGCTTGTTCATGTCGGGCACTTCAAGCTTGTTGACCGCCGCTTCGTCGCGGACCGGCGTGGCGAACTTCGGGCCTTCGCCGAGCTGGAACGACAGGCCCAGGCCCATCGCGTCGGGCACCGTCAGGATGTCGCTGAACAAAATGGCGGCATCCAGCGGGAAGCGCTCCAGCGGCTGCAGCGTGACTTCGGTGGCGTAGTCGGTGTTGGTCGCCAGCCCCATGAAGCTGCCGGCTTTTGCGCGGGTTGCCTTGTATTCCGGCAGGTAGCGGCCCGCCTGGCGCATCAGCCAGACCGGGGTGTGGGGAGTCGCCTGACGCAGGCAGGCACGCAGAAAAGTGTCGTTTTGAAGGGGTGCAAACATCGGGGGATTGTCTCAGGTGTCGGGTTGATGGGGCTGGCTGAGTGGCTGGTTCAGATTTACGGTGGCGTGAAGAATTGGTTTTTTCCCGCAAAGCAAGCGCATCATGCAAATAAGTGACCAAGAATATTTTCGCAGCTGCATCGCCCGCGAGCGCCACCTGGGGCGGCTGCTCGGCCATCAGCACATCGAGGAATGCCATGAAAGCGCCGGAACGCTCTGGGCGGGCAACCAGGCGCTACCAAAGTGGACGCGCGACTGGCGCGCCTGCGGCCCCTTGATGTCCGAGCATGGCCTGGGCATCCGCTACGCCCACGGGCCGGGGCCGGACGGCGTGGCGCGCATCGGCAGCACCACGGTGCATTTCGCCGACCCCCGACGCGTGACCGGGCGGTGATGTACGGCATCGTCAAGGAACTGATCTTCCTGCTGGGGCATGGCAACAAGCTCGCCCGGCCGCTCCCAGGCTTCGTAGACGTAGCAACGTAGCCACGGCGGAACCGATGCGAAGGCCGGCATTTCGATGAAATGGCTGGCTACCACCATGCTGTCGATGCAGAGGTTTCCAGTTCTGCCTTGCATGAGGCAAAAGCCGGACACTTCCAGGTTTTAACGCACAACGCTGTGGTCAATTGATTTTTATTCCTGCATAGACCCCCTGTGTAACCGGAAATTCAGCCGGATTTGACGATAACAGTCAGTTTCTGGGATCCCCCTAGCTGTAAACGCGACTTCGTCGCACCGCGCGCGCGCTTCACCGGCTCAAAAATTCACAGGAGATTTCTTAGCTGAATCAACTGCTGCAATCACCGCAGAAAGGCCCTCTGTGACTACAAACTTTCCCCTGCGAAAACCTGGCTGGCGCGCCGCGTTGGCAAGCGTGCTGGCAGCCTTTTGGCTGACCGCGTGTGGTGGGGGCGACTCTGCGCCCGTAGCCACCGCGCTGGCAACTTCCTCATCCTCGGGGCAGGCTGCCGCGCAACTGCCGGTCGCAGGACAGGCACCGACGGCTGTTCCTGCACAGATGATTGCTCCAGCGCAGGGACAAGTTCAAGAGCCGGCGACAGCGCCCGGCGGCGCGGAATTCAGGGTCAACACGACAATGCTGGGGATAGATCAAAATTCCAGCATCGCCCGGCTAAAGAGTGGCGGCCATGTGGTTGCATGGATTTCCAATACAGAACTGTTCCCCGGCGTAGTCGTGCCACCAAGCGCGCGGGGTGTGTGCACGCAGCGCTACGGCGTCGATGGACAAGCGCTTGGCCAGGAGACCTGCATTGCGCCGGATGCGGTGTTCGTGAACAAACCGGCGCTTGCCGCACTGGAGGACGGGGGCTATTTGCTGGTGTGGCCGGTACGCCAAGCCAATGGCGGCGGCGAGGACCACAACCTCCTTGCGCAGCGCTTCGATGCCAATGGCATTGCGGTTCGCGCCGTGCAGCAAATCAACAGCATCACCTTGAGCAGCAAGCTTTTCTCCAGCGTTGCCGCGGCAGGTTTGGCTGACGGGGGCTATGTAGTGACCTGGAGAGCGCCGCGCACCGCCGATACAAGCCTGGACATCTATGCGCGGCGCTTTGACGCTCAGGGCGTGGCCTGCCCGTGCGGTGCTGAAAAGCGGGTGAACACCTTTACCGACTTGCTCGACCTGGCCTTTCGCACCACAGCGGTTGCAGCGCTGGCCGATGGAGGATATTTGGTCACCTGGGACAGCTCCGGGCCAAGCGGCTTGGCGGGCTCCGCCATTTATACACAGCGTTATGGCGCCAATAATTCACCCATTGGTTCGCCTACCCTGATCACGCCAGACGCATTTGGCGATCAGCTCGGTGCCAGCTTTCCCGCCGTTTCTGGCTTGGCGGGCGGCGGGTATGCCGTGACTTATGTCCTGGCCCTGCGCGAGACGGATCCCGTGATCGCGGTTCAGTCTTTCCACGCCGATGGCTCTGCACTGGCCGCTCCCAGCTTGGTAAATCCCGTGCTCGGGCCACGGCCCACCTGTACGAGACAAGGAAGATTTTTTCCATGCCCACGTCCCGTGGCCTCTCCAGCGGTGGCCGCACTTGACGACGGCGGATTTGTGGTTGCCTGGTCTGAAGGATCAAGCCCTGGTCCTACTCCTGCCATTTTCGTCTCCGAGTCCCAGGCCCGACGCTACGGCGCTGACGGTGCGCCCGCTGGCGCCCCGGGCAGGGTCGCAGCAAGTGGTGTCCGGCCCGCCGTGAGTGCGACATCGCTGGGCGGATTCGTAGTTGTGTTTTCCCAAGTGCGTTTTGGGGGTAGCAGCAACGACGGAATTTTTGCGCGCTATTTCGACGCCCAGGCCTTTCGCGGCAGTGCGGCGCCTTGATCCAGGCGCTTTGCCTGGCCCAGGCGTTGATAGCGCTTGGCGGCCCGGCCGCCATTGCTTCATTATTAATAGCTTGAAACGACCGCTGCTATTGCGCAAGAGCGCTTAAACGCTTGCAGTCGCGTCAGGATGCCTGAGCAGCAGGCGCTCCAGCGCATTGAGCGTGTCGTAGGACTCGGCAAAGTCGGCAAACAGCGCGGCATTGTCGGGTGCGGCCGCCTGGCCCTGCCAGCCCGCGCGAAACTGGTCAAAAATCTCGCCAAAGCTTTTTTCCCCGTCGATCAGGCGCAGGATGTTCGCGCCGTACTTGCCCGGGTTGACGGTGACCGAAACGCCCGAATGCTGGTGCGTGAGCCGGAAGGGCTGACCCTTGTTGCTGCCAAACACCTGCGCCGCGATGTCGCCGGTCAGCGGCTCATGGTAGAAAAATGGAATGTAGGCGGCGTCGCCGTAGGGCGCGGTGCAGGCCGCGTCCGGCGTCAGGTAAAGCGAATGGGTGATGAGGTTGCCGATCATCAACTCGGCCATCTCGTACTGCTGGCGCCGGGGCAGGCGGCGCAATTCGGCGGCCATGGCGGGCGGCTTGCTGCCCAGCACCATGTGCGGCAGATAAGGCGAGCGGCCGCGCTGCACGTCGCTGAAGTTCAGGTGCTTGCCATGCTGCCCTTCCAGCCAGTCGAACAACTCGCCCACGCTGTAGGCGCGGTCCTGTGAATGCAGCAGCAAATCGTAGATGCCGGCGTCGCCAGCCTTGTGGTCATTGAACAGCGATTCGCTGGCCTTGAACCAGTTGCTGGCCGGCAGGCTGCCCAGCAGGTCACGGGTATTGGCAATCTTGTGCGGGTCATCGGCTTCCTGGCCGGTGCCATCCCGGTTGACCATGCGCATCAGCGCCTGCATCTGGTAGACCCCCGTGCGGCCGGTGGTGCCGTAGACCATCAAGCCGATGGCCCCGCCGGGCTTGAGCGCGCTCAGCAGCACCCGCAGGCCCAGGTCGGGATCGGCCAGGTGGTGCAGCACGCCGCTGCAGTTGATGTAGTCGAACTTGCCCAGGCCCAGCGCCGGCAGGCTCAGCAGCGAGTAATGCACCCAGGTGATATTGGTGAGGCCGCGAATTTTCGCCCGCTCCTGCGCCAGCACGATGCTGGCGTGGCTCATGTCGAGGTGCACGATCTCGGCATCCGTGCCGCGCAGCTGCTCGGCCAGGAAGATCGTCGCGTCGCCCGTGCCGCCGCCGGCCACCAGCGCCCGGAAACCGTTGCTGAACGACTGTTTGCCGGCAAAGCAGTAGTGGTTGATCATCGGCAGGTCTTCCAGCCAGGTCATCACCAGGCGCGTTTTGTCGTCCTGCGGATTGCAGGGCGGATAAGGCATGGCTTCGTACTGGCTTTTGACCTTGGGCAGGTGGTTCTGGGGCATGGGTGTGTTGAAGGAGTTGGGGGCTGGAAATATGCTTATTGTCGGCGCGCCGGCTGGCTGGTGGCGGCAAGGCGGTTGGCGGCCATTGCGCTTGCTTTTTGCAAGCTGGCAAAGCTGCCACCTGTGGCTGAATTCACGACATGCAGGGATTTTTCCTTTGCGGGGTTGGCGGGGCAACGTGATTCAGCCCTACCATCGGGAACAGTGAATCCACCGCGTTTGTCCGGGAATCAGCCTGAACCTGTGGTCAAGCAGTTGCTGCAAATTGCGGGGTTTTCTGCTATTTTTAATGTAGCTAACTATTGAGCAGCGAAAAAGGTAAATGGCAGTTTTTGTAGTTAAAGCTGCCACGTTATGCCGCAGTACCCTGCGGTATACATCACGTTAAAGGGCACATGCGCAAGAAGCCAACCACGATCGCGGATGAATTCTGGTACCGGGGTGCATTGGGCTTACTTGGCGCACTTCTCGGTGGCTTCGCCGGAGTGCTGTTTGCCCTTCCGCTGATGTACTTCGCTGTGGTGTCCACCTCCCTCGCTAAGGCAGTCCTTGCGGGATCACTGGCCGGAGCAATCGTTGGAGCACTTGCGCCAAGTACGCTGATATATGGAGTGCAGGCGTTCATGTACTTCGTGCTTGGTTTCTTTGGTGCTATGGCGGGTGGGATCGGCTTCGATCCGCCTACACCTAGTCCCAAATGGTTGTGGGCGGCATTCGCCTTTGGCTTCGCCTATTTCGCCGCCTTGGTAATCCTGTGAGAATGCCCTTTAGCATGTCGGCCAACACGGAACCACAACTGCAGGAGGCGGCTTCGCCGCAAGGGTTGTGGTCCGGTTGCCTCCAACGTTAGGCGTCAAATTTAGGTCGGATCTCCAACCCGAAGCATTTAGGAACTCCAATGCACTCGACCCCAGAAGACAATCGTCGCAACGCGATGGCGTTCTACGACATGATGTTCAATGAATGTAAGCCACGTGAGGCGGTCGAGCAGTACGTTGGCGCGACCTACACGCAGCACAATCCGCACGTCGCTGACGGCAAGAACTTCTTCATCGAGTACTTCGAGAAAATGGCGCGCGAATATCCTGGCAAGAACGTCAGCTTCAAACGTTCAATAGCCGAAGGTAACTTCGTCGTACTCCACTGCCATCAGGTTTGGCCGACCGATACGAACAAGGACTGGGCAGGCATCGACATCTTCCGCTTCGATGAATTAGGGAAGATCGTTGAGCATTGGGACGTTCTGCAGGTCGTACCAGCCGAGGCCCAACACAGCAATGGCATGTTTTAGCCAAGCGTCAAAAACTCCTCGAACTTGTGTGTCCGTTGACGCCTAACCCTTCCATCGAGGGGGTGCCCAAAAGGCTGCGCCTTTTGGGCACCCCTCATGTCAAACGTTAGGCGTCGCAGAACCAGACTAATCGTCCTCCAGCATCCATGAAACTCCGCACAGCCCTGCTTCTTATTGCCTCTCACGTCACCGTTGCGGCTATCGGTTTTGCGGGTGGGATTTTCACCTTGCCCATACTGACCGCCCCCGCAGCGCCCACAACTGCCGAGTTGAAAGCGGCCACGGCGCAAGCTCAATTCAGTGGTCATTTCAAACGAGACTTGAAGGACAGCGATGCGCTGCACTGGGGTGAGGGAATCGTGTCCGTATCGGCAAATGCCGTCTCACTGGCGGGAAAGCTGTCCCCGGGCCCGGACTATAAGCTCTACCTGTCGCCAGAGTTTGTCGAGACCGAAGCGGATTTCAAACGACTTAAGGCGCGTATGGTCCGAGTCGGAGATGTCAAGACCTTCGAAAATTTCGTGGTGCCTATTCCGGCAGGTATTGAGCCCGCCAATTACTCGACCGTCATCGTGTGGTGCGAGACTTTCAGTCAGTTCATCTCGGCTGCAAAGTACAGGTAGTGGCCTGGCATCCTGCTGTTGGCGCCCGCTTAGCTCGAACATTAAAAAACTGACATCCCCCTCACCGCACCGGCAAGAACTGCAAAAACGTCCCGCCGACAAAGTTCTGCACATAGCTGATCACCGCGCGGCGGTATTTTTCGGTTGCCACCTCGGCCAGCAGGTCGAGCCGGCCGATGATCTTACCGAATTCGCGCTCGAAGCTCAGGTTGCGCTCCAGGCCGGAGATGTCGTCGGCCAGCAGCAGCGGCTGGCCTGCGGCGTTGCGCCGGCTTGACAGCAGCCAGACGGCAATCTCGACGTTGCGCGCGGCGTTGTAAACATGCTGGTTGTCCAGGCTGTCCACCAGGTACAGGCGTGTCCGGCCGCCATGCGCGGTCACCAGCATGTCGGCGCTGGCCGCCACAAAGGCCGCCACCCGGTCACCGGCAAAGTCAGGGTGCAGCGCCAGCGACAGCGCGGCAATGTCGCGCTTGCCCTGCAGTTCGGGCCACGGCTCCGGGCTTTCCAGCGACAGGCGAAGCTGCGCCATGGCGGCCTCGCGGCTGGGCACGCCGGTTTTTTTCCATTCGGACGGATTGCGCCGGTACAGCTTGTCGGCAATGCGCAGCATGCTGTCCAGGTTGTCGCGCATGGCCAGTGTGGCCATGCGGTTCACGTCCGACTGGGCCAGTTCCGTCGGCCGCATGGGCGCCACAAGGGTTTCGCCGCGCTCAATGGGCGCCGGGCCGGCGCAGCCCGCCAGCGCCAGCATCAGCGTGGCGGGCAGCACGGCCAGAAAATGCGCAGCGCGGCACGGCGCCACCCTGCGCGCCCGGTCAGCCGGGCTCAGGGAGACGGCCTTTCAGGCGGCGCCTGGGGGTCCAGCAGGCCGCTGGACAGCAGCACCCGGTGGTCAATCTTGATGCAATGGTCTTGCACCACCATCAGGCCGGCAGCCTCGGCCGTGGCGGCGGCTTGGGCATTTGCCACACCAAGCTGCATCCATACCGCGCGCGCGCCGATGGCGATGGCATCGGCGACCACGGGCGGAATGTCTTCACTGTTCCTGAAGCAGTTCACCAGATCGATTTTTTCGTGCAGTGCTGCTTCCCGCAGCGTGGCATAGGCCTTTTCGCCGAGCACTTCGGTGGCGTTCGGGTTGATCGGAATGATGCGGTAGCCGGCGGCCTGCATGTAGCGCGACACGTCAAAACTGGCCCGGTGCGGCTTGGGTGACAGGCCGACGACGGCAATGGTGCGGCAGTCATTGAGGAGGTGCGCAATGCGTTCGGGGGCACGGGACTTCATGGATGGGCTCCTGGTTGCTGGGGCGTGCCGGGCTTTTAAGGGGGGCTGGACAGGCAGGAATTGATCAAAGTCTGGCCAACTCCGCCCGAACATCGCTCACGGACAAGATTTCAGACAATACCACCGGCGCGCGGCCGGGCTTGTAAAGAACGTAAACCGGCACGCCGCTGCGGCCAAGTTCTGCCAGTGCAGCGGTCACGGCCGGGTCGCGGCGCGTCCAGTCGGCACGCAGAAGGGCGACATTTTTGGCGTCCATATCGGCCATCACGTCGGCGTTGGCCAGCGTGGTCTTCTTGTTGTACTGGCAGGTCACGCACCAGGCGGCGGTGAAATCGACAAACACGCTTTGGCCCTGCGCCGTCAGCTGCTCGACGCGGCCGGGTTGCCAGTCTTGCCAGCGCGCGGATGCAGCCGCCAAAGGCGTGCCGACCGGCTTGACGATGTTCGGGCCGATGGCCCACAGGCCGGCCGCGACCAGCGCGACTGAAAACGCGGCGATGGCGTGGCGCGCCGTGCCGCGCAGGGTGAACGACCAGACGGCCAGCGCCATCAGCACCAGCAGCGCCAGCAGCGCGCCTGCGCCGTCGATGCCGCTTTGCTGGCCCAGCACCCACACCAGCCAGGCCACGGTGGCAAACATCGGAAAGGCCATCAGTTGCTTGAACGTCACCATCCACGCGCCGGGGCGGGGCAGCACGCGGGCCACGGCCGGCACCGCGCTGGCCGCCAGGTAGGGCAGCGCCATGCCGATGCCAATGGCGCCAAACACCGCCAGCGCCTGCACCGCCGGCAGGCCGACGGCATACCCCAGCGACGCGCCCATGAACGGCGCGGTGCAGGGCGAGGCAATCGCCGTGGCCATCACGCCCGACAAAAATGAATTCACGCCGGGATTTTTGGCCTGCAAATTAACGACACGGCTGGGCAGGATGCTGCCAAAGTCAAACACACCCGCCAGGTTCAGCCCCAGCAGCGTGAACAGCGCCGCCAAGCCGGCCACCACCGCCGGGCTTTGCAGCTGAAAGCCCCAGCCCAGTTGCTCGCCTGCCGCCCGCAGGCCCAGCAGCAGCGCGCCCAGCGCCAGGAACGACAGCACCACGCCGGCGGTGTAGGCCAGGCCGCCGCTCAGGCGCCGCGCCTGGTTTTTTTCGTTCACAAAGCCGACCATCTTGATGGCCAGCACCGGAAATACGCAGGGCATCAGGTTCAGGATCAGCCCGCCCAGCAGTGCTCCCAGCAAGGCCAACAGCAGGCCCGGCGAAGCCTTGCCTGCGCCCGGCGCCGCAGCCGGGGCCGCCGCATTGGCCCTGAGCGCCGCCTGCAAGGCTGGCGACAACCCGACCGGCGCCGCCACCGCAGGCCATTCGCCGGTCACCGGTGCCTCAATGCGGTAAGCCGCGTCGTTGTACGCCACCACCAGCGGCATGTTCAGCGGGCTTGCCGTGCGCTGGCCCGAGATGGGCAGTTGCGCTGTCCAGAGCGCGCCTTGCCACGCCTGTTCCCAGGCGCCGGCCGGCTCGATCACGCTGCCGGTTTCCGGAAACAGCGCCAGCGTCTGGCCCTGCAGCGCGGCGGGCAGGCCGGCGAGCGACACTTTAAGCACCTTGCCGCTGACTTCCAGTTGGCTGCCGCCGGTGGGCAGATCCCGGGGCGCGGCGTCGAAAGCCGCCTGAAAGGCCATGCTGCTCGCCGCCGTCGAGCCCCTGGCGGGCAGGCTCAGGCTGAATTCGCCCTCTTGCGGAATGCATTCCTTGCGGCAGATCAGCCAGCTGGCCTTCAGCTTCACGTCAAGCTGCGACGCATTGAAACCGGGCGCGATGGTCAGCGGCACCGGCAGCAGCACGGTGTTTTCGTAGCCATAGTTCGCCAATGTGCCAATGAGAATTTTTTTAGGGGTTGGCCAGGCGATGTCGCCTGCCGTGATGCCCGCTGGCAGTTGCCATTCCAGCAGGGTCGGCAGGCCCGAGTCGCCGGAATTTTTCCAGTAGGTGTGCCACTCGGGCTGGTGCGCCAGTTGCAGGCCCAGCCACACCGGTTTGCCCGCCTCAACGCCCTCGGGCGCCCAGGCCAGCAGTTCGGCGCGTACCTGTTCGGTGGTGACCACCGGGCTGCCCAGCGCCGGCTTTATCAAGCCATATTGGGCATTTGCGCTTACTGGTAATGCGCAAGCAGCTATCAAAAAAATAGCAGATAGGAGGCGGTTCAAATTCATGGTGAGGGTCTGACAGGCGGCGTAGTCGTTAGTTCCGGGGGCAGGCCCGGCAAGCCCGATTGTGCGTCAGCCGCCGCGTTGCCTTATGCCGAGCCCGGCTGTACCAGGGGCGGGACAAACACCGCTGGCAGCTTTTTCGGCGCCCGGATGCGCAACTGCTTGTTGACGTTCTCGCGCCCGAACACCACCTCGATGTCCGCCACCGCCACGCCAAACAGCGGCGCCAGAAAGCGCACCATGTGGTCTGTCGCCTTGCCGCCCCTGGGCTTGGCCGTCACGCTGACCTTGAGCTGCGTGCCCTTGGGTTTGCCAATGGCGTCTTGGCTGGCGCTGGGCTTGCCCAGGATGTTGACCACCAGCACATCGCCGTCCCAGGCAAAGAAGGCGTCGCCGGTGGCATTGCGGATTGGGCCCCGGCTCATGCGGATGAATTTCCTGGCCGCACCCTCATCGTTGCACCCAGCCCCCGCACACCGGAAAGACCTGCCCGACAAAACAATTGGCGTGTTCACCGCAAAGGTAAGCCGCAAACTCGGCATCTTCCGTTGCGCCCACCAGTCGACCCAGCGGGACTTCTCGCTTCAACCGTTCCTGGAATCGAGGGTTGGCCTGCACTTCCGAGGGAAAGTAGGTGGGGTTGTCGACGAAGTTCTGCGCAATGGCATTGACCTGAACATTGTGGCTGGCCACTTCAACACCGACCGCCTGAACGTAAGCCAGTTGCGCGCCGCGCGCCGCGCTGTAGGTGGACGTTCGCTTCATGCCACGCAGTGCCGAGGCGCTGCCCATGACAAGAATCTTGCCGGCGCGCCGTTTGATCATTGCGGGCAACACGGCCCTGAACAAGCGAGGCAGCGGATTCACGAGTGCTGCAAATGTGTCGAGCCACTCTTCATCCAGCACATCCGTCACAGCGGTTGTCGGGGCGGGAACGGCAAGATTGACGACCAGCACATCGATGTGGCCGGCGGCGGCGACCACGCGGGCAGGCGAGTCCGGGCTCAGCAGGGTGTCCGTGCTTTCAATGACTGTTGCACCGTGCTCGGCAAACACCCTGCACAGCACCGGACCCATGAATACATCCGCGTTGGTGACGAGCACCCGTTTGCCCATCAGGCTCATGTCCGGCATAGTTTCTCCTTGGGAAGGGGCAGAAATTTCGTATCGTACTGTGATGCCAAAGACGGATCGGCTGCCCGATGCCCTGTTGGGCACTTTTTTTTCAATGCCCGCTCCCCAACCGCTGCGTGAATTCGCCTGGCTAAATTGTGTTTTGGCTATCGGTGCATGGCAGCCGTGCAGCCCCACTTCACATGATTTTCCTGCAGCCTTTCGCAGACAAAAAACCAGTGCCCTCGACGGTGTTCCTGGCTTCGATAGCCTCAAGTCGGCGCTGCATGGGAAATCATTAGATGCTATTAATTTGATAGTTGATTATGCTTGCGCAGCATGCGCTAAAGCTGGTTTTGCTCAAACAATTAGAGCCATGCCGATTCTACTCTTTGGTCGCCAGCATCGCGTTTCAAGCCTTTTCAGTCAAAGCACCCAGCATAGACCAGCGGGCGCCTTGACCGCCAACGCGAAAGAACCGCCACATCACCTCCAAGGTGGGAATGCTTGTCACTGCAGCGGTTAGCGAAAGGGTTGCGACTAGATGTAAAAAAGTAGAGGTCGGCACAGAAATTTAGGCATGCTGAGGCCGCGTCATCAACTGATGCTCGGGAACAACTCTCGTCAGCCTTTCCTTGATTTGACAACCTTATTGGCTTGCTTAGGAGCATGTGATGAACAAAACAGTTTTAGCGGCTTCGCTCGCTTTGGCCCTTATGGTTAATGTGGTCGGCAAGACAGCCCATGCCCAGCAATCAGTGACTTCTGCAACGGGCCAAGGCATGTCCAGCGTGAATGTTTCGACTGAGCGCGCGACGCTCGTACCGCAGCCACCTACGCGGGTCAATACCACGACTGCTGATTACCAGGATTTGAAGACTTCCAGTGCGCTCGCTGATGGCGGCTACTTGTTGGTGTGGGACACCACCACCATGAATCCGGCACAGGATGGATCGCGCTTTTTCCTCCAGCGATTCGACAGCGAAGGCAACAGGGTAGGCGGTGAAACCCGACTGCAGCTCACTGTTCAAGATGGCTCCATTGCCGTGCTAAATAACGGCGACATCGTCGTCGCGTACAAGGGTGCACGGGATGCGCAGGGCAAAGCAATCACCTCGCCTAACGCCGCGTCTGGTGCGTTTATTCAGAAGTTCAATGCCAGCGGCGCTCAAATCATGCCGGAAACCGCTGTAGTGGCAACCTTCGGAACTTCTACCACCTATGGCTTTGTAACGATCGTGCCATTGGCAAACGGGGGCTTCGTCGTCAGCTGGACATCGCGAGACGAGTCCTCAGGCACCGTAAGGAACAGTTTTTCCGCTCAGAGTTATGACAGTTCGGGCCAACGCAGCGGCAGCCCTGTCGTGCTGTCAGCCGACAGCTTTCCCCCTTCGAGGCCCATCGATTACGAGATTCAGGCGTCTCCGGATGGCGGCTACCTGGTTTACAAACGCATGATTGACACGGCGAACTCCTCAGGATGCTTCGGTGCTATGAGTGAGCCAACGATTACGTCAGTCTCTTATTACGACAAGAACCTGGTTCCCAAGCAAATACTCGCGCCGACGCACTGCGGTATTTTGATACCGCTGCAAGGCGATCAGTACATGATGTTCGGCGCCAATGCCACGGGGCCCTACAGTCAATTGATTGATGGCAATGGCAGTTTGGTCGGTCCGCAAAAACCGATAGCAGCCAGAAGTGATTTCAGAAGCCCGGAGCTTACGATCTTCACCGCAAGGACCGTGCTGGTCGATGGGAGCTATTTGTTGTTCTGGTACTCAGGTGCGAGCGGCAACAAGGGTCAAAGGTACACCAGCAAGGGCGACCCGATTGGGGATGTCTTTACCATTGCCGCGTCGCCCAAGAACATCTTGCCACTGACTGGCGGCAGCGTCATATTGGCTTGGTCTGCATCCAATGAGATCGCCAATAATCTGCTCGATGTCTATATGCAGCGCTTAAACAAGCCCGAGGCGGCTGGCTGCGCAGCGTCGGCTGCCTGGGTCAGGGGCCAGCAGTATGCCGCCGGCGCCCGCGTTACCTATAGCGATGGCCTCACCTACGTCGCCAAGTTCGCCAATCCGGGTTACAACCCCACCATAAGCACCTTCTTCTGGGCCCCGGTTGCTTGCTGCACCAAGCCGGCTGCCTGGGTCATGGGCCAGCAGTACGCGGCCGGCGCCCTCGTCTCCTACGCCGATGGCCTGTCCTATGTCGCCAAGCTCGCCAACCCGGGCTACGACCCCACCATCAGCACCTTCTTCTGGGCTCCTGTTGCCTGCACCAAGCCGGCTGCCTGGGTCTCTGGCCAGCAGTACGCCGCCGGCGCCCTCGCCACCTACTCCAATGGCCTGACCTATGTCGCCAAGTTCGACAACCCGGGCTACGACCCCACCATCAGCACCTTCTTCTGGACCCTTGTGGGCTACTGATCCGCTTGCTTGCTGAAGTTTCATAGCCGCGCGCCTTGTGCGTGGGGCAGCGCGGTGCATGCTGGAGCGGGCGCGCCATGAAAATCATGCCAGATGAAAGCAACCGCGCCCAGCCGGTCGGCATTTCTTGCAGCGGTGCCGGATGTGTGGTGACCGAGCGCTTTAGCCACCGCCCCTTCCAGACGCGCTGTCTGTTCCTGCACTGATCATTCGGGCCGGACGACACTGGCTCCGACCATGGCCCCGACTGGGCCATGCTTCAGCTTGACGCCGGCGCGCGGTTAATCATCAAACGCTTGAAGCAGACGAAGACCATTGGCCCCGGACAGGGACCCGGCGCACCCTCGACGAGGCAAACGCCGGCGAAGGGGCTGTGCCGTCAAACACCGACCTCTTTGAAAAGACGGCGAATCGACGGATTTTGAATGCCAATGACAGCACAACAGGTATTTTTGACTGCCTGGGAGGTCGGCATAAATCCAGAAGTCGATATGCGAATCAGATTTCCTTGTGGATCTGACCGTAGGCAAGCATCGCAAACAAACCGGTTCCACCCAATATGTTGCCGATCAGAATCGGAAGAATATGACTTGCAAACGCAGTGAGGATATTCATCTCGCCGATCAGCACCAGATTGAAAATTTCGTTTGATCCTGCGACGACGTGGGTAAAGCCACCCGCTGCAATAAGCCAGGTAAACAGCATGATGACGACAACTTCGGAGCCTTTTGCCGAAGGCAGCATCCACACCAATGCGGCAATGAAAAACCCCGCCGGAATGCCCCTGGACAGCGAAGTAGCCGGCGACAGTTCTGCGACGTGACGCGATATTTCGAGAATCGAGGAAAGGATTTCGTCTGGCAGGATATTGCCATGAACAGCAAGTGCCGCCGTGAAAAACGTGCCAAAGATGTTTGCCGCAAACACGATCGCCCACAGCCGCGCAGTGCTGTAAAACCGATTCCGGTTTGGACTGGCCAGGACTGGAAGCACGACAGTGATGGTGTTTTCAGTGAACAGCTGGAGCCTGCACATGATCACCAGCACAAACCCCAATGTGTAGCCCAAACTTTCGATGACCGAAAGATAGGGGGATTCCGCCGCCACTGCGGTGCGGATGATGCCTTCGGCCAGAACAGAGGTCGAAATTCCGATCCCCGCTGCCACACCTGACCACCAAAGCGACGTTTTGGGACGGCGCAATTCTTCTTCGCCTTCACGCAGAATGATGGAATAAACGGTCAGCGCCGACAGCTTGCCGTTGTCGGCGACGACTTCACGTTCTTCCTGGGTCAGCGATTTTTCTATCTCTGTTGGCGACTTTTCACTCGCTTCCCGCTCCGCCACTTTCTTGCGGGTGTCATCGGTTCGCTCCTTGGCATCCGAAGACGCATCAGACAGTGAATGGCGATCTTCACTTTCGTCGACCATGCTGCGTCCTTTTTGTGCAAGACTTTGACCAACTTATTGGTGGTCATTGTCGATTCTGTATTCGCGAATTCGCCATTGCCCATGCTGCATGAAAAAAAACAGGGACGCCAGGTCTGATTCGAACGTCTTCGTTCTTGCTGGCATCCAAAAACTGGCATGTCAACATCGACAATTCGCGCACAAACACCGAACAGCTTGGCAATGCCCTGAGCCTTGGCCAATAAGCTGGATCTAACAAACAAACGGGCCAGGTTCGGCTCAGGCACCACATCCATGATTTGTTGCCACGGTGTTCCGATGTGCAAAACCAACTGCAACAGCAAAGTCTCGTCCGTTCGCTGGGGATCATCGCAAAGTCGTTTGCCTGCAATGTTGCAACTTTGTTATCCACTCTCGTTTGGTTAGCCCCTTGAAATGAGCTGGGCTGACAGTCGCCTGGCCTCGGAATTGCTGGAATTTTCAGCCATGGCGTTGACAGGTTTGATGAACTGGAGCATCAGGTTTGACGCTGCAACAAGCAACCAGTGCAGCTGGATATCGCAACGCTTGAGCAGACTTTTGCCAAAAGTTACCTCTGCCTCGAGCGCCCTCACAGCAGTTGTGATTCGTCATTGAAAAAAGCGTGTGCAACATGCGACCATGCGCCTCGTGAGAGCCGATCCCGCAGATCGGACGCCGGCATGGCCAGAAGGCTGTATGGTCATGCCGACCAGTGCGGGCGAGAGCGTGCGACCGGCGCCACCGATTCAACGCTCAGGGCGCGACGACACCAGGCTTTGCCTGCACTTCGGTGGCGCCAGTGTCCGCGATCGCCAGTTGTTTGCCGTGGATGGTCATATCGCTGATGAAGTGAAACCGATCGCCATCACCAGCAGCACCGGCAAGTGCGAGGTCGGTGCCCGCGCCCTGGACGATGAAGCGCCAGGCCCAGCTTTTGCAACCGACCAGACAGCGGCGATATGTGCAGGCCAGCTGTGACAGCAGTCACCGCACCACGTGCATTCCGTTGCGCTGACGCAGTAGCCTTGGGTTACCCGGTTGATCAGGCCGGCGCGTTCCGTTTCGCTCAACAACGCGTGGCCACGCGTTTGCGCCCAGATCGAAAGTGTTCCGGTGGTGTCGCACGGCGGGTCGACGATGGTGCGCAGCGCTGGAATGCGCGCCGGTGTCACGCGACCACTCGCCGAACTGTTCATCGAGCGGCTGCAGCAGCGAGCCGCAATCCGGAGGGTCAACCAGGTCATCGATCACTCACAGCGATGCCTAGCCCAGGCCCGAATGCTGCAGAAGTGGGTCTTCGGGGCCGTGCATCCGGTGCTTCAGCCGGCCCCAGGTCGCTCGGAAGACGTGTTCCGTCGGCATTGCCGGCGCGGTGTAGCCGCTAAGCGCCATCAGTTCGGGAAGGTTCACGGCATTCTTTGCATCGTTGATTTAGGCGGGTCCGGCACAGGGCTATTTCGCCTGCTGTTGAACCGTTCCGGCAAAGCCCTTCCTGCTGCAGAGCTCGATAATGCCGCCATGCCTTCCCTTCCAGTCACCGACTCCTCCGCCATTGTCCTGGCCACCCTGAACGCCAAGTACATCCACGCCTCGCTCGGCCTGCGTTGCCTGCTTGCCAATATGGACCTGCATGGCGGTGCCGGCCTGCGCGAGCGCACGCAACTTCGCGAATTCACCATTGGGCAGCGGCCGGTGCAGATCGTCGAAAGCCTGCTGGCGCTCAATCCGCAAATCATCGGTCTGGGCATCTATATCTGGAACGTGGTCGAAACCACGCAGGTCGTGCGCCTGCTGAAAACCCTGCGGCCCGACATCAAGATCGTGCTGGGCGGGCCGGAGGTCAGCTTTGAAACCGGCGAACAGGAAATTTGCCGGCTGGCCGACCATGTCATCACCGGCTGGGGCGACGTGAGTTTCCCCAAGCTGTGCCGCGCGTTGCTGGATGGCCCGAAGCCGTTGATGAAAGTCGTCATCGGCGAACAGCCGGCGCTGGAAGCACTGGCCTTGCCCTACAACGAGTACACGGCAGAAGACCTGGCCAAGCGCCTGCTCTACGTCGAAGCGTCACGCGGCTGCCCGTTCAAGTGCGAGTTTTGCCTGAGTTCGCTCGACAAGACGGCCTGGGCGTTTGAGCTGGACCGCTTCATGGCCGAGATGGACACGCTGTTTCAGCGCGGCGCGCGCAACTTCAAGTTCGTGGACCGCACCTTCAATTTGAAGGTCGATTTTTCGGTGCTCATCTTGCAGTTCTTTTTGGACCGTATGGCGCCTGACTTGTTCGTGCATTTTGAAGTCGTGCCTGACAGCCTGCCGGACCGGCTGAAAGCGCTGATCGTGCAGTTTCCGGCGGGGTCGCTGCAGTTTGAAGTCGATCAGCCTATTACCTGTAGTCAACCATACAAACAAGTGAGTGAGTGCATTTCTAAGAGTGAAAAGTACGAGTTTTCATAACTATGAAACTATGGATGCTAGGCTTCGCTGATTTTTAGGAGACCAACTTGGCATGTTAAAGAGTTCCGTCCAAAAGGCACGAATGCGGAGGCAGTGAAGTCTGAAATTCGCTGCGCCAAAGTTAGATCTGAATCTGATAAGAAGCCACAATTGATCCTACTTTTCGTAACAATACATAGACTTTTATGCAGGACCGTATGAGCTTTCGCCACCCGGCTTGTCCGAGCGGTCAGCAACCCAGACCCCAGCAATAAACGCTATGCCTAAGGGGCCGATTCACCTCTATGAGCAGTTATCATGGAGGGTTAAGCTCGAGCCAGGAATGCACCCAATCTTAGGAGTCACTCACCCTGCTGTGTTGACCCAGGCACGAATCACATAGGGATACGATGGACTACGAACAACTGCCGCGTTCGGCATTGATCCGCATGCTGCAAGAGCAGGAGGCTGCGATGCGCGACGCAGGCAAGGATGGCATTGTGATGAACTACACCGGGCGCACGGCCCCGTGGCAGATCATTCGCATGGTCAAACCCAAACTCAACAAGATCGTCAAGAAGCTGTCCGCAGGCGACGAAGTTTGCCAAGCGGAAAACGAAGTGTGGGATGGCGAAAACCTTTCGACCATGGTCACACTTTACAAATTTCGCGGCCAGGTCGATCTGATTGTTACAGACCCACCCTACAACACGGGCGAAGACTTTCGCTACAACGACAAGTGGGATAAGGACCCCAACGACCCGGACCTCGGCGATCTTGTCCCCAAGGACGATGGATCACGCCACAGCAAGTGGCTGAAATTCATGACACCGCGCATCTGGATGATGCGAGAAATGCTTAAACCGGGCGGAGTGATCGCGATCTGCATTGACCACAGGGAGCTGTATCGGCTCGGTATGCTGATGGATGAGATATTCAAGGAAGAAAATCGCATCGGCATCATTAATTGGCAAAAGGCCTACTCCCCAAAGAATGATACGGGCGGAAAACGCGGCGGGTTGTCATCTGCGACTGAATACGTCTTGGTATATGCCAAGGATGGCGATAAAGCGAAAACCGGTTTGCTCGCTCGCACTGAAGCAATGAACGCCAGATACGTCAATGGCGATGAAGACCCGGATGGCGATTGGGCCTCCTCAGACGCTGCGGCTCCGGAATACCGCAAAACCGGCACGTTCGCCATCCAATCGCCTTTTACTGGAAAACTTTTTTATCCAAGCAACAATCCAGCTACAAACCACTGGCGCATCGAAGCTAAAGAGGTGAAAAAACTTCTCGAAGGCTGGGGCAGCACTTACGTTTACAGGCAATTGCATGACGACTGTGACGCAAAGGCGATCGTACTAAAAGGATGTAAATTTATCGGAAATGAGCCAGACGTTAAGTCCCCGGCTGTCACTGCAGCTCGCAAAAAGGCGCAATCGAGGATGTCGGAAAAGAACTGGCCCCAGTTAATTTTCACCGACTCTGGTGAAGGTGGCCCGCGTCTAAAAAAGCATTTGAACAAGATTAAAAATGGCAAGATGCCTTTGACTTATTGGGCCAATGAGGACTACGAAACTCCCCTTGACATTGAAAGCCAGTCATGGGATCACGAGGATTCCGGCCACAGCCAAGCTGGCATCAATGAGCTCGACGCCGTTGTCGGTAAGGGGCATGATTTCAAAACGGTCAAGCCGCTGCGACTTATCAAAAAGGTCATCCAGATTTGGTGCAAGCCGGATGGCATTGTGATGGACCCTTTCGCAGGGTCAGGAACCACGGGCCATGCTGTGTTGGCGCTCAATGCTGAAACTTCGGCTAAACGTCGTTTTATTCTCATTGAACAGGGCAACACCGAAAAAGGCGACCATTACGCAAAGACCCTCACAGCTGATCGACTCAAGCGCGTGATTACGGGCGATTGGGCGAGCGGAAAGCGAGAACCCTTGGTCAGTGGCTTTAGATTCATCGAATTGAAGCGTGAAAAGATTGATGCTGAGGGAGTCAACACCCTCGCTCGCGAGGAGATGATCGACCTGCTCTTGACCAGCTATTGGGACAAAAACGAAAAGGCGAAATCCTACCTGCGGCGCCTGCCAGCGGGTACGCATCGGCACTTGTTTGCAGTAAACCCCAAGAATGAAGGTTTTTTCCTCATTTGGGATGCACCGGACCAGCCTTCCAGTCTCAACCGCGAAGCGTTCAAGCGGATCGTTCAGGAGGCGAAAACAGCGATGCTAGGCCCGCGCTATCACGTCTATGCCGCGCTGGCGCCCTACACGGGCACTGACATCGAGTTTTACAAGATTCCCGATTCGGTCTTGGAGCACATTGGCTTCAATCCCCGGTCCGACGCCTACAACAACGAAAATGAGGAAGAGGCATTGGATGCTTGAGCTTAAAGTCTTTCAGTCTGAGGCCGCTAAGTCGATTGCCGAACGTTACTCCTTTTTTGCCAATCATCCCGATAGACCAAGCAAGGGCAAAAACAAACCTTGCGCGTTTTTTCAAGCTCTCTCAGCATTGACTGGGGCAGGAAAAACACCAATTCTCGCGCAGTCTGTGGCACTCATGCGAGCTCACTTTTCGTCAGAGCCTATCGTGTTTTGGATGTCGAAGGCCAAATCGGTTGTCGCTCAGACTTATACGAACTTTTCAGGCGGTGGCAAATACAGTGAGATCGTCGATGGCTTCCGTGTCATCAATGTCGCGCAACTGAGCCCAGCCTTGATCTCAGATGCATCCACCCCCTTGATGATCATGGCAACCACGGGCTTGTTCAATAACAAAGACCAGTCTGCTGGCGCCCTCAATATCTACAAACGCGACGAGGATCAATTCGGCAAGCAGTCACCCTGGGAGCGGCTCATTGAGCGGTCCGATAATGGCCTGCGCCGCCCGCTGTTGATTGTTTACGACGAAGGCCATAACCTATCAGAGCAGCAAACGGAGCTTTTGGCCGAGCTCCAGCCCGATGGGTATCTGCTGGCATCGGCTACCTTAAAACTACCGGAGAGTTTCAATAAATCGGTTATTCAGTACATCAAACTATGGGTAGATGACGCCAAAGCCGAATCAGACGCCTTCAACTCTCTGGATGCCGTTGACGAGCAGGGTAAGCCCGACGTGAAGAAATTCATCACAACTGCAGTCAAAAGCGACAAGGTCGTTGATGCGCAATTGGTCAAGAGGGCCATTCAATTTGATGGCACGACAGCGCCGATGGAGCGCTGCCTCGACGATCTCACAACCCGGCTTCAAACATTGCAAAGCGAGATTGACATGCGAGGCCTGGGTTTCAAGCCCAAGGCCATCTATGTCTGCAAGACCAACATGGCCGACGATGGGGAGAAGGACGACCACACCAAACCCTTTGCCCACCGCAAGGCGCCGCCCATTCGTATTTGGCGTTACCTGGTGGAAGAGAAAGGTGTCGATCCGAAATCCATTGCCATCTACGCCAATTTGTCTTTTATTGAAGGCAACAAGCCTGAGGAGGTCAGACTCTTCTCAAAAGGCGAGAACGATTTCGACGATTTTACGGCGGGCGACTACCAACATATCATCTTCAACCTCTCACTCCAAGAGGGGTGGGACGACCCTGCCTGCTACCTTGCCTACATCGACAAGAGCATGGGCTCATCGATCCAAGTGGAGCAGATTATTGGCCGCGCATTGCGCCAATACAAAGCAACTCACTACGATAACCCGCTGCTCAACTCTGCCCATTTCTTTTTAAGGGTGGACAGCCAAAGCGTTTTTGTCGATGCCATTGCTGCTGTTAAAGCCAAGCTGCAAGCCGAAGGTGCCCCCATCGAGATTGTGGGAAATTTTGGAGGTTCCGGTTCCGGGTCAGATGAGTTAAAACCCAAGGAGGATGTGGCGGCCCCACTTTGCCACATCAACGTGGATGCCGAAACAGCGTGCGAGCGCATCGCCGAGATTGTGGCCGAGTTCCCCACGTTCGCCGATGGCAGTGTTGATACGATTAGCCAAGCCCATGCGGCATCTCAAGTGGTGGATCTGAAAAACTTGAGTGCCGACGGAGGCGTACCCAATTGGACTGCCGAGGGGCATACCAATCCTGTGCGACTGCGGTGGCTGGTCAACACGGCCCTTCGGTCACGCTCTAATCGAGCACTGGCTGTCACGGATTTCAAGGATGTAAAGTTCGACGTGCGCGTGCAGGTGCAAAGCAACGCGAACAAGGCAGCTGAAAAAGTGGCTAAAGAGATTGTCGATGCCTACTACCAGCAAGCTGATTTGGTTTATGAGAGCTTGCGTCCGTTTTCCTTTGGAGCGATGCGGGTGCCCAAGAACGCCCCATCTTTCACCAATGGCGTGTATGAACGCTACTCGGGCTTCAACAAGTTCGAGTTGGACTTCGCTCAGGCATTGGACAAGCCGGGCCTGACCTGGCATCGCAACCCAAGTGCTGGCGGATTCTATATTCCTTTGTTGTCTGAGGGCGACACAGCCTCGTTTTACCCGGACTTCATCGTGTGGAAAGGCGGTTTAGTCTATTGTTTGGACACGAAAGGTGGGCACCTGCTGTCCGATGCAGTGGCTCGCAAGCTCTTTGACATCCAAGAGGATGGTAAAACTAAGGTCCACGTGCGATTTATCAGTGAAGGCAAGCAGTCGGAATTGCGAGGCAAGGCAATTAAAGGTGGTTTTACAGTGTGGAAGATGAAGGCTGGCAACCCGACGCCTGTCCATGTGGACACATTGGAAAAGGCGACTAAGGAGTGTTTAAGGTAGGTGGAAAGTCAGTTTGTGTTAATCACATCCAGCACACAACTGCACGTAAAGTCCAGTTGTTGACCTTGCCGGTCAGCGCGGTAGTGCCCAATAAACTGCCATTAAAATTCTATCTTTGAGTGCTCAAGTTGACTGGAAGACACTGATATTACTTAATCCTCTTTGTGGATTGCTGCACGTCATCTCCCAGTGTGAGCGGTCGTGCGGTCGGCTTGCCCAGCACTTGTTGTATGGCAGTCACGTAGCCGGGATCGTACATAAACACACCATTTTTCTTTCGCACCTCGCCATCTTCACCAATCGTCCAATCCATAAGGCGCATAATTTCAGGCGAAATGGCAGCCTCCAGCGCTTTTCGCTGCGAGTCTGTTAGTCGTGCACCAACTTCAATCACTGCAACCTGAGAGCCTTTCTCCAGCGTGGTGCCCATGGGCCTCATATCTATCTGCAGGGTTGTTACTGACTTGATCGTGTCAAGCGCTGCCTTGAGTTTGTCTCTTTCCGCCAGCGCCATGAGTGTGAGTGTTCGTGCTGCTGGGTCTTCAATCTTTTGCACCCAGTCATATTTATCACGTAGTTTGTCTTTTTTCACATTGACTGGCATTGCAACGGGTCCGCCATAAGCTGACCACGCCTTTATGAGCGCGCAGTAGTCTGCGGACTGCGCGTTGTAAAGCGACTTGGCTTTCAAAATACCGTTATTTTCCGCCGACCTGGCCATATTGGCCACACTGAGGTCTCGCGTCGCCAGACTTCTTCCGTATTCATGTTTGCACAGCTCATGCAACTGCTTCAACTTCTTGACTTTGTCACTGCGGGGATTTTTATCAAGCAGTCCTTGCAAAATCAAGTCCGGATGGATCAGACTATTGTTCATTTGTACATACCTTTTCCACTCGCAACCAAAGGCCGTCATCGGCTTGGTTATTTTTAGGGAGAAATTTGTTGAGGTGCCCACCGAGTAATCGACTAAGACCTTCACCTGTATCAATCATTTTCACCACATCACGACGCGCAAGTAAAGGGTGGCCAGGATTGACCTGACGCTCCAGCGCTTGCATGAATGCATTTCCGTAAATCAGTTGTTCTCCTTCTGTCAGCCGCGCAAAGTAGGGTGGCTGGCCCTCACGTTCAAGCGCCTTATCCAACAAGTGAGATCGCTCAAATACAGCAACCCCTGGATCCAGTTCAGGAAAGAACTGAACATCCTCGCAAATGTTGGAGAGCACCAACAATTCGGAGTCAACTTCTTCCAACGCTTGCTGCATTGTCAGAAGGTCACCATGCGCCGCCAATGCCAAAGTCCCATCCGTGTGGCTAGGCAAAGCAGCGATACGCTCGATGGTGCGGTGAAGGCGGGCGACGTCAACCGCCAAGACAGACATTCTGACCATGGCTTGCTCATGCACTTTTTCCGCGTTCTTAAGGGACCTCATTTTTTCAAAAACCTGGTGTCCCGCCTCTGCCCGAGCTTTTTCCTGCTTGAGTGATTGCAGCAGCCTGTGCCCCACAAGTGCCTTTTCTCCAGCCTTGTGGAGGTGGTAAAAGCGGTTGTTCAGGGTCGCCTGCACACCGTAACCATGTTCTTTTCCAGCACATTTCCAGCGGCACTGCGGGCAGTTTCGAGTACCCCCTGGCACAGGTCCATACTCATTCGTTGCGGCCCTTATCAATATTCCCCCGTTGTGGCAGCCGGGTACTTGTCCATTGCCATCCAGCGGCCCGGTATTGCCGCCGGCCAGGCAGATCCCGTCGTGCATGTGTAGCCAGCCGACCGGGCTGCGATCTGTGGGGTTGACTGCTACCACGGTGCGCCAGTCGTCGGCATTGAACACCACCTGGTCCCTGAGCTGCTCGCCCTGCATGTTTTTAAGGGCCGTAGTAAGGCGCGCTTCCTTTTCGGCATCGAGCTTGAGATGGGCATTGGTAAGCGCATCGCGGAGCTCGGACATACCGGGCTTGGTGTAATAAATCGTCATGATCATCCGGGCATGACCAACGATTTTCATCATCAGCTCCGGCTGCATGTCCCCGTGCATGATGAAGTGCGTAATCAGGCTCACGCGCATGCCGTGCAGCGAAGTGATAGCACGGCCGTTCTTGTCCAGCAGCTCGATCCGGGAACCGTCCGCGTGGACTTGAGCCTCTGTGGCAAGGCTTTCTTCAAACGCGGCCAGCAACTTCTGCCATGCGGCATCCATCATTCCGTTGGACAACGGAAACTGCGCCTCCTGCGGGGTTTCCGGGGTGCGAAACAAAAAGCAGGCATCGGGGTACTGCGCTTTCTGGAGGTCGTGCTTGACGCCCAGGCTTCTAGCATCCGGGATGTCCCTCCACGAGGTTCGCACGCTGATTGGGTTGTACTCTTCCTGCCAGTTGCGCAGTTTTTCCAGCCAGTAGTAAGGGTCCGCTGTGATGTCCTCGGAGTGCATCCAAGGGCAGTCCATACCCATGTCTTTCCCGCGCTTTCCCTTGTCAGCAGTTTTGTTGGAGTTGAAGTAAAGAATGGGCTGGTCAGGGGCACCCTGTTCCAGCATCTGGCGCAGCACACCCTGCCGCCAAAGTTGGCGTAGGCCTGCTTCCCACTGTTTGTCGTTCAACACCCACTTACCATTGCGCCACACTTTGGTGTCCGACTCGCCACTGTCCGCCATCCGCCATTGCCCGGTGCGCCCAGGGGTCAGCAGCTTCATGAGAATGCCCACCCATCTAACGGGACTCCACATCTCAAAAACGGCTTTTTGTCCATTGATAAAGGTTCGACGCTGCCAAACGCAGTCTGGGTCATTTTTGTTTATGTGGTCCTCTGGTACGGCGAACCATTCGGTGCTGAGAGTTGTGCCATCCAGCACCGCCTTGCCGCTCAGCGATCGAACCCAAGACCAGTCGGAAAAGTTGGCGCCGCCCACCATTTTCGAGCGCAGTTGCACAATCAAGGCGTAAGGAAGGACCGTTTTGTCGGACTGTGATCGCCTGGGTTCTCCGGAGGCTTCGCACTGCGCGATGGGGTTGCGATATGCAGGAGAGGTGTTGCGCTCACCTTCTTCTTCTTCTTCTTCTTCACTGAACTCATCGGTTTTAAGCACGTATTGAAGAAAGTCGCGTGCCCTGTTGTTAATGGCTACTCCAGAGTTGCTCTGTGGGCATGCCACTGCATAGAAGTCCGGCAGCTGCTTTGATGCTTTGCTCAACAGCGCGCTTGGCTCCGTTGGAAGCTGGTGGGCGACAAGGTACTTTTCTATGAACACGGCTATGGCACGTATAGATACTGCCAACCCAGAGGTTTCCCCCTTCAGCCATTCGCTGGCATAAACACGCCACCGCTCCATATCTGAACCAGGGTGATCCCGGTTGATCCAACTGCAGGATGTATCAACTTTCTTGCTAATTCGAATCGGGGCCGCTTGTGCGCTTCCATCCACCACTGCACCCCTGTGCCACGTTGTCACAGTGGTCTCAGATACCCTATACGTTCTGGCAACCTCGGCTGCCGTGGCACCGCCCTCGATCGCCTTGATCGCTGCTTGCCTGACGTCGTCGCTGTATGTTTTGTATTCAATGCCCAACGCCAGATTGACGGTTCGTTTCGCAATTTGTAGATCTGCTGCAATCTGGGCCACCGTCTTGTTTTGTGCTTGTGCTGCGATGATGGCTTGCAGTTGTTCTTCAGTAGCCTCCGACGCGGCGGCGATTGCTAAACGATCAACGACGCCTCGCTTGACGCCGATATCGCGCGCCAGCAAAGATGTACGCTCTCCCTTGCCTAGCCTTTGGAGTACCGTCGCTTTAAGTTCAGGCGTCCAGCTGAATGTTTCTTTCGGTAAATGCATTGTCCATTTGCCAACAGTGCTTTTGTCGCAGTTCAGCGACGCTGCAACGTCAGCTCTGGATTCGCCAGATTCAACCCTTGCAATAGCCGCTGTGTGCTCCTCTGGCGTGAAGTGGCGAAAGCCTGTGGGTACAGCCTTCGCCAAAATGGAGTAAGACACACCCATCTCTTTAGCCAAAGCCGCTCTCGTTTCGCCCGCCTCAACACGACTTATGAGGTATTCCATCTGTTCTGGCGTGAATGTTTTTTTCTTTTTCATTTTCATCCCTTTACTTAATACGCAGTATCGACAGGTCCGGCACAGCTGCGATGTGTTTATCCCTAAGGGTCTGCGCACTGACTTTGAGTGCGGCTTGCGCCTCGTGCAATTCGGGTTGGGTGTAAACCAATTGGCTGTCCGGGGAGCAGTGGTGCATCACGCGCTGGATGATCACTTGGTGAACATCCGAACGCGCTAGTCGTCGGCCATAGGCGTGCCGGTGGCCATGCGGTGTCGTGCCGCTGGCCTTGGATGGCTCAAGCCCGATCCGGCGCACGGCGGCGGCATGCGCCGCCAAATATTGGGAGATGGTGTACATGCCACCTATCTCGCCCCGGTCAAGGTTAATAAATGCAAAGGGATGATTCCGTTCAATCGAATGAATCTGTTCAAGATATTTTTGCCAGATTTCCAAAAACAAGCGCCCGTACTCGGCCTCCGGGAACCACCACGCTTGCATGTAGTTTTTAGCATCCAGAGCCGGGTGTTTCCAACCGGCCCTTTTTTTGTTAGTCATGTGCGTACGAGGTGTCAGTGCGTACTGCTCTCCCAAGTACTGCGCCCTCGTTCCGGCGCGTCCCGTTTGGTTGCGCCATTGAGCCGGGGCAACCCCCTGCGAAGGGTGGTGGATGGCAACAAACGCCATGGAAGAGTCCTCCCAGTGAGGCTGTATATCCGCCATGTAAAGGTGAAACGGCTCGGACTCCCGAAAGCCTGCGCCGTGAAGCAGCGTCGTGATCGCCATGCCGCGCCAGTCATACTGGCCATTGACCCTGAAGCCCTTGAACAACAACTCCTCGAATCGATCTTGGGGGAACTGTGGCTCGCTGCCTTTGGAAATCTTGATCGGGCGCTCCCCTCGGGTCAACCGCCCCGTATGCCCCAGTTTTTGTTCCCTGGTGTTATCCGACCAATGCTTTCCGAGATGGCCCAAAAACGCCTTGTTTTTTCTGTACATGTAAGCTTTTTCGTCTATTCGCTGATCGTAAGAGCCACCTGTCGATCTTGGATTGAACTTGCCAGCCTCAGTTTTTCTTTGCTTGTCATCCCCGCTTTGCGTTTCACCGATCCAGTTAAAGAATTCGCTGAGCAACACCAAGTAGTAGTCCACATCCGGACCCTGGAATGGCCGCCAAAACAATCCGCTTGGGTCATGGCCGGTTTCGCGATCAATGGTGCCGAGACGAAGCGCATTGGCAAAGTTGCGAAACTGTTTCCATTCCTGCTCAGGTTGATCGGAGTTAGCTTCCAGATAATCAAGGAACAGGGCGACAGCGCGCAGGAGCTTGTTGATCCACGACAAGCTACGGTTTTTGGACAAGCAGTATTCGATCAAGGGTAGCAGCGGGCCATTGGGGGTCAGCAACACAGGCATCTCCCGAGAGACCCCGGTGTTGTCAGTGAAAATCTTGGCTCGAACAATGGGAAATGACATCAGGGAGTCCATATTGGCGCAGTGGAATAGTGTTTCAGCAGCGACGTCAGTGTCACATGTCGCAGGGTGGCAAAGGCGGATGCCTTGATGGCACGAACAGCCGATGCCTTGTCCCCACGAATACGACTTGATCGACGCCCCTCGTCACAGCCGTGTAAATGAGGGCTTGATTGAGCATGCGGTTGGCGCGAGTAGGTACAATCACGCAGTCGAATTGACTGCCCTGAAATTTGTGCACGGTGATGGCAAACGCCTAACTCAGGGACCCAACGTGGTTAGATGCCAGCTTTTATTCAGTGCCCTCAAAGTCGGTCAGGCAGCAAACGGCCTCTTGATTGGATTTGAGCCTGTAACGCGCCCTTGATATTTTCGTCATTTCCGTTTTCTTTGTCTGAATTGAACAACCCAGCAAGGGATGCCTGAGCCGAAGTGGAGTCATTGCAACCAGCCATGAACTTGAAGACCTGACGTTCGTGGATTCGACCAGACAAGCCAGAGCGGTCATTCAATTTGAGAAATCAGATTTCCCATTCGGCGGTCAGCACTGCAGCGGGAACCGACGGCCATCAATACGTAAGCGTCCGACGAATACCATTCTTGCGCGAGGTTGATGGGCCGGGCAGTATCCGGGGAGTTGCACGCCATCATGGTGTGCACTCAACCCGGACAAGTGCACACCGTCATGGAACCTCCCAAAGATCCCCTCAAGGCCACCAAGCGCAGACACAGCGCAGCCTTCAAACGCAAGCTCGTCAAGCTGACCGAGCAGGCCGGCGCCTCGGTCGCGGCCATCGCGCTGGCGCACGGCATCAATGCCAATTTGCTGTTCAAGTGGCGGCGCGCACAATCTGGCCGCCCGGCGCGGCTCAAGCCCGTCACGCAGGCCGTACTGCTGCCGGTCACGATGGATCCCTTGCCACCGGCAAGCGCGGTCATCGATTTGCCAGCGCCAACGGTGCGGGCACCGGCGGCCGGCGTCATCGAGATTGAAGTGGGCGGCGCGCGCGTGCGACTGCGCGGCAGCGTCGATCCGGCCAGTGTGCGCTGCGTGCTCCAGGCCCTGCGGGACGCGCCGTGATCGGCCTGCCGGCGGGCACGCGCGTGTGGCTGGCCGCTGGCCTGACGGACATGCGCCGAGGCTTTGACGGCCTGGCCGCCTTGGCGCAAGGCGCGCTGGCGCAAGATCCCTTCTCGGGCCATGTGTTTGTCTTTCGGGGCCGGCGCGGTGACATCGTCAAACTGCTGTGGTGGGACGGCCAGGGCATGTGCCTGTTTGCCAAGCGCCTGGAGAGGGGCCGCTTCGTCTGGCCGCAGGCCGACGCCGGGGCGGTCTCGCTGAGCCCGGCGCAGTTGTCCATGCTGCTCGAAGGCATCGACTGGCGCATGCCGGTGCGCACCTGGCAGCCCACGCTCGCTGCCTGAGTTCATGAACGGATGACCTGCTCTGCCGAAGGGGCGCGCACGGGGAGCCGGGTGGAGGTAACACCACATGCGGGGGCTACCCGCAACCGTGAAACCCCTTCTTTTGGCGTGCCGGTTTTGCTGGCAAAGTGGCGCCCATGAGTTCACACGCGCTGCTGCAACAAATCGATGCCTTGAAGCAAGGCGTCGCGCAGCGTGACGAGCAGATCGGCGCGCTGCGCCTGGCCATCGACAAACTCACGCTGGAGCTGTTCCATCTCAGGCGCATGCGCTACGGGCGCTCGAGCGAGAAGGTGGACAGCGCCCAGTCACAAGTGCAGGCGCCTGGCGTGGCACTCGTGCCAGCGGGTGACGCGGGGGAGGCCTTGCAAGGCGCCCCCGTCGCCGACCTTGAGGACGCCCGCAAAAAGCGCCAGGCCGCTTCCCGCCGCACCGCCCCCCGCCAACTGCCCGGGCATCTGCCGCGCCAGGAGATGATTCACCTCGCATCAAGCGACTGCACTTGCCCGGGGTGCGGCACCGAACTGCGCCAAATTGGCCAGGACACCTCCGAAGTGCTGGAGTACCAGCCTGGCAGCTTCCGGGTCGTGCGCCACGTGCGCCCCAGACTCGCCTGTGTCCGCTGTCACACGATCGTGCAGGCTTCCGCGCCGAGCCGTCCCATTGATCGTGGCCTGGCAGGCGCCGGACTCATCACGCAGGTGTTGGTGGGCAAGTTCTGCGACCACCTGCCGCTGTACCGCCAGAGCCAGATCTACGCCCGCCAGGGCGTGGTGCTTGAGCGCTCCACGCTGGCGGACTGGGTGGCCGGCGCGGCGCGGCTGCTCCAGCCTTTGGCCGATGCCGTGCGCCGCTACGTCCTGCGGGCGGGCAAGATCCACACCGATGACACGCCCGTGCCGGTGCTCAGCCCGGGCCGTGGCACGACCCGCACGGCCCGGCTGTGGGTGTACGCGCGCGATGACAGGCCAAGCGGCGATGCGTCGCCGCCAGCGGTGTGGTTTCAGTATTCCCCGGACCGCAAAGGCGAGCATCCCAGGGGCCACCTCGCGGGCTTTGCCGGCACCTTGCAGGCCGACGCGTTCGCGGGCTACGACGCCCTGTTTGCCGATGGCCAGGTCGTCGAAGCGGCTTGCTGGGCTCATGCCCGGAGAAAGTACTATGAAATCCACAAGGGACAGGACGAGATGCCCGGCACGCTGGCCCATCAGGCGCTGCTGCGCATCGGGGTGCTGTACGCCATCGAGAAAGACATTCGGGGCAAGCCCGCAGAGGAACGCCGGCGCCAGCGGCAAAGCCGCGCCAAACCCCTGGTCGAGGCGATGCACGGCTGGCTCCATGACGCCCTTGGCCAGCTCTCGGCCAAGTCGTCCATGGCGCAGGCCATTGGTTACTCGCTGAACCATTGGCAGGCGCTCACGCGTTTCGTGGACGACGGGCACATCGAGATGGACAACAACGCGGCCGAGCGGGCGCTGCGCGCAGTCGTCCTCGGGCGTAAGAATTACCTGCACTTTGGCTCAGACGCCGGCGGCGAGCGCGCCGCCGTGATTTACACCCTGATCGGCTCGTGCAAGCTCAATGGCATTGATCCCCAGGCCTACCTGCACCATGTGCTGGAGCGCATTGCCGACCATCCGATCAACCGGATTGACGAGTTGCTGCCCTGGCGGGTGGCCGAGCGGCTCCGGCCTGCGTGGCCAGCAGCCCAGCAAACGCAGGACATGGCGCGCGCAGCCTGATGCGGGCCACGGCCTGTCCACCGATTTCGCTACAGTAGCCAAACATGACTGCCAAGCTGCACCGACTGCCAGGAGGCGCGAAGAAACCCGGGGCCAAAACCGCAGCCAATGCAAATGGCGAACTGCGGGCGTACCAACTCCATGTCGAGCTTGAATGGGTGTACCCCAAGGTCTGGCGCCGCCTCTTGGTGCCCACCACGATCGACCTCTCGCGCCTGCATGTCGCGCTCCTGTGGGGCACGGGCTGGCAAGGCGGGCATCTGCATGAGTTCGTCTTTGCCGATGCTAATTACGGCCCGTTGGAGCCGGATTGGGACTTGCCTGAAGGCGTGATCGATGAGGCCAGCGTCACGCTTGAAGAGGCGCTGTGCGCGCGCAGGACGTTCCTCTACGTCTACGACTTCGGGGACAACTGGCGCCACAAGGTCAAGGTGGAAAAAACCGTCACGCTTGACGCGCCGCTGTCGCTGGCGTTGTGCCTGGCCGGAGAAAACGCCTGTCCGCCTGAGGATGTAGGCGGCGCGCCGGGCTACGAGGACTTCGTGCAGGCATTGGCCGATCCAGCCCACCCGGAGCACGACGAACTTAAAAAATGGATCGGCCGCCCGTTTGACCCTGCCGCATTCGACGTGGCCCAAATCAACCAGTGGCTCAACCACACAGAGTCTTGAGTTTCAATACGGGTACTGGGCGGACGCTTACATCAATACCTGCTTTCGGGCAGTTTCATGATTTAGGAGACCGATCAACCGCCGTTCATGGGTTCATGGTGCAACTGATCTCTGGGGCAATTTAAATACAGGGTTCTGGCTGCAGCCTGTACCGTTTCCGCGCCTGACATCCGGTTCGCCATCAATGATTGTGAATAGTTCTTCCAAACCGAAGCGGCGACATCAATAGTGACGTTTTGCCCAAGTTCACGTAATGCGAGTTGGACATTGCGCGCGTCTGATACCTCATCCTCCTCCAATTGCAGAGCTGCATTTGAGGCGCTGCTTTGTTGGATCCATCGGGCTAAATCTGACGCAAATTTCTTCGCGTCTTCGTCCATCAGTCTGTCGAAATCAGGGCTTCCAAATTCTCGGCCCACGGGTGCCATTGAGTCCCATGCCAAATCCTTGTCAAAGGGTTTATATCGGCCCCCCAGGCATTGGACTTGCCGAAATTCGATCCCTGGGGCCAATCCAGAACTCGTGATATCCGCAATGCTCTGTAAACACTGCGACTCGATGAATGGCCCCATCTGCGGGTGTCTCGCCCACGTAAAACGCACGACGAAACGTCAGATCGGTGCCATCATCAAATTGGAAGTGAACACTGTCATTTGAAAAATCCGTCGCCAACAGGTTACCTTCAACAATGTCTTCGGCAGAGCGGCCCAGTTTCTTTGAAAGTGCCTTCTGCCAGTTCTCCAGCATACCGATCCATGGCATGACTGCTTTTTTCTTGAGATGATCAAGCTCTTCCTGTGCTGCAGCCCGGATATCGTCCTGAGATGGAATGTTGTCCTCATTAAAGACTCGCTCCAGGTGTGCTCCGCGCGCGTCCATGGTTGCGATGGCGTAGTCAAGCCAGGACTGGAAATCAGTCGGCGGGGTGGGCGTACTCATATCAAACCTCCATCTTTCATTGCGGACTTCAATGACTTCCATTGGAAATCCGGAAGTGTTTGGGACGCTTCTAGCGGGCTCACGATAGCAGTCTAGGGTCCAAAGGCCAATTTCGGTTCAAGCGGCCTCTTCGCGGGCCATTCGCTCAGCGAGGGAACTCCACAAAAGCGGCCAGCCAGATTGACCGTTTTTGGGTTCGTCGTGCAACCGCGTCAATGCTGGCGCGGAAACAATCTCTCCAGAGGAAGTTCAAAACTTGGTTTGAATCGCCCCGGGTTTTGAGGATGCTCCATTCTTCATCGCGCCCAGCCATCTCCTCCTCTGAACAATTTGACGATGTGAAAATGTGTAATCATGGCGGATAGTCCTTTTCTCGAGTTCGATAGTTCCATTGGAAATTCATGCGCATCCACCACGTCGAAATCAAGAACTTCCGCCTTCTGGCAAACGTTGAGCTTGCCTTGGAAGACCAAACGACGGTGGTGGTCGGGCGAAATAACAGTGGAAAGACCTCGCTTTCTGAGGTAATGCGCCGACTCCTGGCAGACGGTAACGCAACATTTCAGCTCGAAGATTTTTCCAGCGCATGTTACGACGGCTTCTGCACGGCTCTCTTAGCGCATAGGAACGGAATAGCAGACGATGCCGTTCGCGCCCACATTCCTGCGATCGAACTTAGATTGAAGTTTCAGTACGATCCTACCCAGCCGCTACTGGGACCATTGAGTCCGTTCGTAATCGATCTAGAACCCACATGCACCGAAGCTCTTGTGGTGGTACGGTATGAGCTGAAGCAGGGCCAACTTGCACATTTTTTCGAAGGTCAGCCAGGAGAGCCACTGGACGATGACGGGCGGGTCGCGTTTTTTCGCGCCCTGCGGGAACGCATTCCAACCGATTGCGATACCAAGATTTGGGCCGAAGATCCTAATGATCCAGACAACCGTCGCCTACTCCAAGCGAGCGCTTTGCGAGGCTTGGTCAAAACCGGGTTTATCAATGCACAGCGTGGCTTAGACGATGTGACATCGCGAGAATCGGACGTGCTTGCCAAAACAGTGGAAAGTCTTTTCGCTACGGCATCTTCGCCGGCAGCCGATGCCGCAGATAAGCTGATTGCCGAGGCCCTAAAGGGCGCTGTCCAAGACATTCAGAAGCAGATCGACACAAATTTCAGCGGCCAGTTGAAAAGCTTGATCCCTGCCTTGCAGAGTTTCGGCTACCCTGGCCTAGGCGGCCAGGAACTGCACACAGAGACACTCTTGGATGTACGCAAACTGCTATCAAACTTCACCAAGGTCCGCTATGCCGGGTACAGCGGGGTCACCTTGCCAGAGTCATATAACGGCCTGGGAGCCCGTAACCTAATTTTCATCCTCTTGCAGCTTGCCGGGTTCTACAAAGCCTTTCGTGCAGAGTCAACAGAACCGGGCGTGCATTTGATCTTCATTGAGGAGCCTGAGGCGCACCTGCACCCCCAGATGCAGGAGGTTTTCATTCGGCAGTTGGCCAAAATTGCACACCAATTGGTGGCCAGTACCGTTGACAAGACGCCGTGGCCGGTGCAGTTCGTAGTTTCCACTCATTCGGCGCACGTGGCTAATGAAGCGGGGTTCGAATGCATCCGTTATTTTCTTGGAACTAGTGTGCCGGGAGCACCGTCCGGCGTCCGGCACACTAAAATTAAGGACTTGCGCAAGGGCCTAAAGGGCACGTCAGAGCCGGACAAGAAATTTCTCCACCAGTACATGACACTCACGCGCTGCGATCTGTTCTTCGCGGACAAGGCAGTGTTGGTGGAGGGGTTGAGCGAGAGGCTGTTGTTACCTGTCATCATAAAGAAACTAGAGGCGGCTGAACCTGACAGCCCAAAACTGTCCAGCCAATACATGACGGTTATGGAAGTCGGTGGAGCCTATGCACACCTGTTTTTCGACCTACTCCAGTTCCTCGAGCTTCGCAGTCTAATCATCACGGACCTAGATGCAGTCGAAAAGCTCGCAGGAAAGGCCTGTGCGGTCCATTTGGGCACGTACTCAAGTAACGCGTGCTTGAAAGCTTGGTTCGCTACAGACGTCCCATTCACGCTGGCAGGGCTACTTGCCAAAGGCGATGCAGAGAAGGTGGACGGAAGAAATCGGATTGCCTACCAGTGTCCCGAGGCAAAGGACGGCCCATGCGGGAGGACGTTCGAGGATGCTTTCATTCTTTCGAATCCTGCAATGTTCGACCTGACAGGAAAGACGCCGCAGGAATTGGAATTGCAAGCGCGAAGCAAGGCCGACGAGTTGAAGAAATCAGCGTTCGCGTTGAAGCATGCCATCGCGGAGACAGGATGGAATGCGCCGAAGTACATACTCAGCGGGGTCCGCTGGCTGGCTGGTGGCGATACTCCTATATCCGACCCAGTTCTCGCATTAGTTGTGGAAGCAGCAGAAGCGCAGGTCGAAGGAACGACAGATGCCTAAGGCCGAATCCCCCGCAGAAGCCGCGAGCAGAAGCGCCCTTGAAGCCATGTATGCCTGTCTTGAGGCAGGTCAGAGCTTTCGTCTGGAGGCCGGGGCAGGTGCAGGCAAGACTTACTCGCTGATCAAGGCCTTGCAATTCTTAATTGAACGTAATCACCAAACGATGCCCAAGCGAAGCCAGCAGATCGCTTGCATCACGTTTACCAACGTGGCCAGGAATGAGATCGCCGCACGTACGGATCGAAGCCCTCTGGTTTTTTGCGAGACGAATCACGCATTCTGCTGGTCGCTGATCAACGGTTTTCAGAAGCCGCTAAGAGGTTTGGTCGAAGCCTTGCCAGCTTGGAAGGATAGGATCGAGGAAGCGGGCGGCAGCCTTGGGACACGCGTCATTGAGTACAGCCTCGGCCATCGGTCCATCCGGGAGGACCGTGCCTCTCTCCACCATGAGGACGTGCTTCCGCTCACGATCTCGCTGATGGAACATGCCAAGTTCCGTCGCATGATCGCCGATCGCTTCCCGATCATTCTGGTGGATGAGTACCAGGACACCGACAACGATTGGGTCGAAGCGATCAAGTTTCATTTTCTGGGGCAAGATGCGTCTCCGCTTTTCGGATTCTTTGGGGACCATTGGCAAAAGATCTACGGGGGTGGTTGCGGCAAGCTGGAACATGATGCGCTGACAGAAATCGGGAAGAAGACCAATTTTCGGTCTGTTAAGACTGTGGTAGATTGCCTCAATCGGATGAGGCCTGAACTGCGTCAGTTTGTTCAAGACCCTGAAGCGGTCGGACAGGTACGCGTGTTTCACACAAACGACTGGCAAGGTCAGCGCCAGACGGGTTCACACTGGGCGGGTGATCTGCCTTCGGAGGCCGGTCATGAAGCCCTTGTGCGCGTCAAAGCGACGCTAGAGCAAGATGGCTGGGATCTATCTCGTGACCACACAAAAATTCTCATGCTCACGCATCGTTTACTGGCGAGCGAACAGGGCTACTCGAGTCTACCGACCACGTTTCGCTACAACGAAGCTTTCACGAAGAAGGAGCATCCACACATCGCTTTCTTTGTGGATGAACTGGAACCAGCCTGCGATGCTTTTGCGGCTCGCAAATTCGGCTTGATGTTCGAGGCACTTGGCGACGCAACGCCCTTGCTACGAAGCCACAATGACAAGGCATCTTGGAACAGAGCCATGTCGCACTTGATCGCGATTTGTGAAACCGGCACAGTAGGTCAAATCATTGACCACCTGGATGCTCAGGGACGGCCAAGACTTCCGGAGGCCGTTGAAAAACGCGAAAGCGAGTTGCGCGCCTTTGACAAGGCAGCGGGAGAACAAATGCCCCCTGCGTTGGCAGAATTGGAGAGATTTCGGGAGGTCCCCTATGCGGAAATTAAGGCGCTTCGTCGGTACCTTGATGGGCATTCGCCTTTCGAAACGAAGCATGGTGTCAAGGGAGCTGAGTTCGAGAATGTTCTTGTTGTGATCGGTCGCGGTTGGAATCAGTACAACTTTAACGAGATGTTGGAACTTGCAGGCGCCCAAGCAGTCCCAAAGGCAAAAGAAGCAGCGTACGAGCGGAATCGCAATCTGTTCTACGTCGCGTGCTCCAGGCCCAAACAGCGGCTTTCCCTTTTGTTCACCCAGCGCCTATCCCCACAAGCGCTGACCACCCTTGAAGGCTGGTTTGGCTCCGATTCCATCGCAGCTGCTCCAGTCGCCTAAGCCTTGAAATGAATGCACCGAGATTGCGCAATATGGTCGCGTTGGAGTTAGGGTGTCAATGCTAAGCTCAAATGTCGCAGTTCTTCCTCGTAGGCACGCACGGCGTCCGCGAGTACCGGCGCTCCACTCCCGCCATGCCCGCCAAAGGGCAGACTGTTCGGATCTCGCATCGCCGCGCGCATATCTTTTATCAGGCCCTCGCCACGCATGATCCTCAACTCGCGCGTGATGTCATCGATCTCCTTTGCGAAGGCAGGAGCGGATTGCATGTAGCCCAACGTCGTGGTGACATCCTCGTGGAGAAGTACAGCCCGGCGCGCTACCAGCATTACGACAGCTACGACGCCATCGAGGTGTCAAAGGTCGCAGACATACCCGAGGACTGGACTGGACGGGTGGGATGGGCGTCCTTCGCTTGTTCAAGAGGTACATCGTCCTGCTGAAGCCTTTCCTCCAGTGATGCAATTTACCGTCCGCTGAGCTTTGGCTGCAATGCATCCATACTTATCCTTGCATAGTATGGTTGATATAAGGTAATATGAAAATATTGTTAATGGATTTTTTCCTTTTTAATTCACTATGTTATGTTTTTAAGTGCAAAAACTAACTTTTTGCCATAACTATGGATTGTGAAGATGGGGTAATAAGCATCCAGAGCTTCAACCCCGAGGTGCAGCAGCGCATTTCACGCAAGCAGGACAACGCCAAGACCGCCGACAACCTGCGCTGGCTGGTGGGCGAAAGCCAGGCGCATGTGCATGCTGACCTGATTTTTGGCTTGCCGGGCGAAACGCTGCAGAGCTTTGCCGACGGCTTTGACAGGCTCTATGAACTCGCCCCGCATGAAATCCAGTTCGGCATCCTGAAGCGCTTGCGTGGCACGCCCATCACGCGGCACACGGCAGGCTTTGCGATGGCCTATGACCCGCAAACGCCGTACACGATTTTGCAAACCTCGACGATTGACTTTGCGACGATGCAGCGCATCCAGCGGTTTGCGCGCTACTGGGAAATGGTTGCGAATTCGGGCCGGTTTTCTGCGGCGCTGCGTTTGTTGCTGCGCAATGACGCGGATTCCGCGGGCTCGGCATTCGGTCATTTCCTGGCTTTCAGCGACTGGCTCTGGCGCACCACCGCCAAGACGCATGAGTTTGCGCTGGAAAAACTGGTGGACGTGCTGTTTGACCACCTGACCGTGGTTCGCGGACTGGCCGTTGATGACGTGCAGGCGGCGCTGCTGCTGGACTATCGCGCCAGCGGTGCGCGCGGCCGGCCGCAATGCCTGGCCGATTCGCTGGCTGCCGAACGCAGCACCTTGCCGGCGGGCGCTGCCAAGCCCCGGTCCGAGCGGCAGGGCCGGCATGTCAGCCAGCAAACCCACCGCGACGCGATTCAAAAAGCGGCTGCGGCGGCGTGAACTGGATTTTTCATCGCTGACCATCGCATGTCGAAAAAACATGCGTTTGGCGATGCATGCACACCCGAGTTGCCGGTGTCGCTGAAAATGCAGCCATGAACACTGCAATGCCCCCCTTTGCTGATCTGCCGCGCTATTGGGCAGACCTGAAAACGACTGACTTTTTGCGTCTCGACCTGGACCGCTGCATCGCCGTGCTGCCGGTGGCTGCCATTGAGCAGCACGGTCCACACCTGCCGATCAATGTCGATACCACGCTGGTCGAAGGCGTTGTCGCCAGCGCGCTGCCGCACTTGCCTGCCAGCCTGCCGGTGCTGTTTTTACCGACGCAGTCGATTGGCTTCAGCCCCGAGCACACGCGCTTTGCCGGCACGCTCACGTTGAAGGCGGAAACCGTGATCCGGCTTTGGACCGAGGTGGCCGAGTCTGTGGCCGCCACCGGTGTCAGGAAAATCGTGCTGCTCAATTCGCATGGCGGCAATGTCGGGCTGCTCGATGTGGTGGCGCGCGACCTGCGCACGCGCTTGGGAATGCTGGTGTACAGCGTCAATTCATTCAACCTGCCGCTGGTCGATGAACGGGGCGACTCGGTGGCCGCGCAGTTCAGCGCGCACGAGCACCGCTTTGGCATTCATGCCGGCGAGATCGAAACCTCAATGATGCTGGCACTCCAGCCGGGGCAGGTCGACATGGCAAAAGCACAGGATTTCCATTCCACCTCGCAGGACCGCGCAGAGCGCTTCAGCATTCTGGGCGATGGCCGCAGCGCCAAGCTGGGCTGGCAGATGCAAGACTACAACCCGCACGGCGCGGTCGGCAATGCGGCTGCCGCCACAGCCGAAAAAGGTCAGGCGCTGCTGTCCGCCATGGGCCGCAGCCTGGCGCAACTGCTGATTGAAATCGACCAATTACCGCCCGACACGCTGCGCAACACGACGGCGAGCTGACAAAGATGGCCGCAAAAGGCAAACCCCCAGGCAACGGGTAAGTCACATGGGGGTTTGTACCGCAGGCCTGGCCGGTAAGCTGGCTGGGGTGTGAAACAAGTATCCGCCAACAGCCGCCGAAGGATTTGCCTGATTTGCTGCTGAATTTTTGAAATACAGAAAAATATTCTGCAAGATGGAAAATTTAAGCTAGATTGACTGTATGGATACTTTAGACCGAAAAATTCTTCAGGTTTTGCAAGCCGACTCGCGCACCAGCCTGCAAGACATCGGCCAGGCGGTGGGGCTGAGTTCCTCGCCATGCTGGGGCCGCATCAAGAAAATGGAGGACGCCGGCGTCATCGAGGGCTACACCGTGCGGCTCAACGCGCAGGCGCTGGGGCTGGGCGAAACAGTGCTGGTGCAGGTCACGCTCGACAGCCATTCCGACAACACGCTGGAAAAGTTTGGCGAAACCCTGGCGGCCATTCCCGAAGTGATCGAAGCCTGGCTGGTGTCCGGCGAATACGACTACCTGCTGCGCATCGCCGTGAAAGATACCAAGGATTACGAACGCCTGTTGCGTGAGCGGCTCTACAAGATCAAGGGCATACGCCACAGCCAGTCAAGCTTCGTGCTGCGCACGCTGAAAAAAGCCGACCTGCCTTTGCTGCCGGGCTGATGCATTTGAAATGCGGACAGGCAGTTGACTGACAGGGTCGCGTGTGCGCTGCTGACTTGAATTGTCGCAATCTGCGTACACACTTAACGGGAATTCGCGCTGTATTCGTGCAGTACCAGAACAACGTTTTTCAGGAGTTTTTTTTATGACATCAACCACCTTTCGCGGCTTTGCCTTCAGGCCTTGCGTCGCCGCCGTTGCAGGCTTTGCCTTGCTGGGTGGCCTGACCGCCTGCGGAGACATGGCTTCGCTGGACCCTACTGACGGCATGGGGGCCTCGCCGGTTCTGCCCTTGCCCAAAAGCAGCCTGATTCCGACAGTCAACATTGCACCCGCCACCGGCTGGCCCGCTGGCACCATGCCCACGGCCATGGCCGGCCTGAGCGTCACGCCGCTGGCCGTTGGGCTGGACCACCCGCGCTGGGTTTATGTGCTGCCCAATGGCGATGTGCTGGTCGCCGAAAGCAATGCGCCTCCCAAGCCTGAAGACGGCAAGGGCATCAGGGGCTGGGTGATGGGGAAAGTGATGGCCAAGGCCGGCGCCGGCGTGCCGTCGGCCAACCGCATCACGCTGCTGCGCGACATTGACGGTGATGGCAAGGCCGAAACCCGAACGGTTTTCATGCAGAACCTGAACTCACCCTTCGGCATGGCGCTGGTAGGCAGCGACCTGTACATCGCCAATGCCGATGCGGTGGTGAAAGTCCCGTACCAGGCGGGCCAGACCAGCATCAGCGAAGCGCCGGTGAAGGTTGTCGATTTGCCGGGCGGCCCCATCAACCACCACTGGACGAAAAACGTCATTGCCAGCCCGGACGGCAGCAAGCTGTACGTCACGGTCGGGTCGAACAGCAATGTCGGGGAACGCGGCATGGCGGTCGAAGAAGGCCGCGCCGCCATCTGGGAAGTGGATCCGAAAACCGGCAACCACCGGATATTTGCCTCTGGCCTGCGCAACCCGAACGGCATGGGCTGGGCGCCCGAGGGCGGCGCACTCTGGACGGTGGTGAACGAGCGCGATGAAATCGGCAGCGACCTGGTGCCGGACTACCTCACCTCGGTGAAAGACGGTGCATTTTATGGCTGGCCTTACAGCTATTACGGCCAGAACGTCGATGTGCGCGTCGAGCCGCCCCGGCCCGACATGGTGGCCAAGGCCATTGCGCCCGACTATGCGCTGGGCTCGCACGTTGCGCCGCTGGGCATGGCGTTTTCCGAAGGCAGCGCCTTGCCGGCATCGCTGGCCAGCGGCGTGTTTGTTGGCGAGCATGGGTCGTGGAACCGCAAGCCGCTGAGCGGCTACAAGGTGGTGTTCGTGCCCTTCTCCAGCGGCAAGCCGTCTGGCCTGCCGGTAGATGTGCTGACCGGTTTTTTGAGTCCTGAAGGCGATGCCTACGGCAGGCCGGTGGGCGTGGCAATGGACAAACGCGGTGCGCTGCTGGTAGCCGATGATGTCGGCAATGCGGTCTGGCGCGTCAGCGGCACAGCCGCCAAGTGAACTTGAAGCGCAAGCATGTGCCCGCGTGACTGGTTTTAGATAAAATAAGCCGTTTGCGCTTGTGGGAACTGCACAGGCAGCTATCTAATTGATAGTATTTTTCTGCCCGTTTGGTAGCCCCGGCGCAGTGTCCGGTCAATCAGGCGAAAGTCACCCAACTGGCATGTTCTGGCGCATCGAAATGCGCAAGCGTGTTGAAGGTGACCAGCCGGTGGCGCTTGGCACTAAAGGCAAACTCCGTCACCGAGCAGTTGCGGATGCCCAGGTTCAGCTCGATCGTCGTTTCCGGGCTGGTTCCCAGCACATGGCCGACGGCCGTGGCAATGGGTCCGCCGCTGGAAACCAGCAGCACATTGCCCTGGTGGTGGGCGCGAACATGATCCAGAGCCTTGGTAATGCCGGCGACAAACTCGGGGTAACTGGGCATGCCCCGGGGGCTGACCACGCCGGCCATCCATTGCGCCAAGCCGTCTTTCAACAAGCGAAAGTGATGCTTGTACAGCTCCGGTGTGTCAGGCTTTGCGAGCGGATAGGGGTGAATCGTGGCAATCACGGCGGCACTGTCGAATTCATTCAGACCGGGCCATAAGAGATGCGCCAGTGGCGGGGACGCTATCGCCGGCGCTGCTGCGCTGTGCGCTCCCACTGTTGATGCGTGGCTGCTTTCAAACACCAGACCCATGCCTTCACAGATGCCTGCAAAGGTCTGGCGTTGGCGGTTCAGTGTGCCACTTAAAGCGGCCTCAAACTCCACGCCTTTGTATTTGAAATACTCGCCCAGGCGCCGGCTTTGTTGATGGCCCATCGGGCTAAGCACGTCGTAATCGTCAGCGCCAAATGAAGCCTGGCCATGGCGTACCAAATAAAGTGTTCCCATGACAGGAATTTTCACCAGGTGCTCGTGTTGCCGTTGTCTCCCGGGGGACGGCGATGTCAGGCGATGTCAGGCGGTGCACCGGGGCAGTCTGGCAGACAGCGACTTGCAGAACGCGACCAGGCTGTCGAGTTGGGTAGCCTTGTGGAAGACCGCATCGACGCCAAGCCGTTTGCAGTGATGCAGCAGATGGTCGTCTTGCGCATGGTTGGTCATCACGAGAATGTTTTGCTCGGTACGCCGGTTATGGCAATGTCCGATCACCCCGACCCCGGTTCCTTCTCTCAGAAAAAGATCAATCAGGGCAACGTCCCACTGGTTGGGATGGCGGTCAAGCCAGTCAACTGCCTGCTGCTCGGTGGCTGCCACGCCGACAATCACGGCCTTCGCTTCCATCGTCAGGATTTGCGTCAGATAGGCGCACTGGGCAGCGCTGTCTTCAACCAGAAACACGCGTAAAGCCATGAATTTCCCTTATGCGAAGGCCGACATGGTTTTTGGAAAAGCACATTTTTTGCCTGTGCAAACAGGCATTTAAAAACAACTTCTTATGAAAGACACATCTTGTGTTGTTAATTTGCAAAATTTCAAATGTCAGCGTTTCTGCCAGATTACTACTACTGATTTAAATAATCAAATTTATCAATTTTGAAATTTAAGATACTGCTCAATTGTTGTGTCAAAAAGTCAGCCAAACGGTTTGCCAGCAGAACTGGCTCAGCAAGCGTCAGGCAGATCGGCGGCCAATTCCGGGTTTATGGAAGGCAGTTTGAACGCCAGTTGTACACCACTGTCGTTGCGCACAATCCCTACGGATTCGGCCGATGCCAGCAGTTCCAGGTGCCGCCAGTTGATCAGCCGGCAACCATTTGCATGCGGAATTCCTGGTGATTGCGATTCATGGATGCGCAGGTCAATCGACAGATCGATGCGGTTGGAAAGCACTTGGGCGCGCAGCGTCAGCGTGCCTGGCGCCGTTGACTGATCGCTCAGGCAGACAAGTGCTGCGCTGACGACGCTGCGAATCGACTGGCTGGAAAATTCTGCAGCAACTTGCAACACCTCGTTGGCAATGACAAATCCCTTGAGCTTGAACTCGTTGCGCAGCAGCGTGGCGCATTCCTCTACACCGGCATCAAAACGCTGGGTAACGGCCGGTTTTGGACGCACCCAGGTCAGCAGGTCGATGACGGACTTGATGGCTGACTCCGACACGCTGCCCAACAGTGCGCAGTCCTGGCGCATGCTCTCCAGGTCGGGACTGGCTGACTCAAGGCGCCGGTCCATCATCACGGCAATCATGTCCATTGACTGGAAGTTGCCCATGAGCTGGTGCTGGAGTACCGGTGTCAGGCGTTGCAGCAAGGCATACCGGGCGCCATCCTCAAGCAGTGACAACTCAGTGGCCGGTGGATTTTCGCGAAGAAGGGGACTGGTCAAGGGTTGCGGGGTCATCCTGGGAATCCATTGTTGACCGGAAAAGGTCTTGTTGAAAGGTCCTGCCCGTGATGGTGGCAAAGGTTAAATGGGGTGCGTGTGGCTTCTCGGGATTCTAGGCTGACAGCCCGGCCATGGCGCCGTCACCTTGAAGCGAACAGGGGCAAGCGACATCCCGGCGCCCATTCTGGCCACCCGAGACGATCGCTGGCTTGGCAGGGGCGTTGTCAGCGCAGGCCGGTGCCCAGCATGGCCTGGCCTTCGATGCAGGTCACCGATTCACCGCCGACCCAGACCTGGCCCTGCGCATCGCGCTCGACATGAACCTGGCCGGCATGGCCCAGGCAAACCCCTTGAGACGCCAGATAACGCCCGGGCATGCGGCCTTCGGCGATCAGCCATTGCGCCAGGCTGGCATTCAGGCTGCCGGTCACCGGATCTTCGGCAATGCCCATGGCGGAGGCGAAAGCGCGCACTTCCAAATCAGGTGCGGCCGAAATGCCGGATTTTTCCCTGGCCTGAAGATCGAACGCACGCGCTTCCCGGTTGGCCCGGCCAATCAGCAAAGGCATTTCCTCAGGCGGATAAATGCCTGCAACACCGACATTCACCCCGAGTTCTTCAAGCGCCAGGTGGCTGGGCGCCAACTGCAGCACGGACTCCACGCTGTCGAGCAGCAGGCCCAGCCACACCGGTCCGTTGTCCAGCAGTTGCGCCGCAATGACCTGTCGGGGTTCAAGCCCGAGTGCCTGGAGCGTCTGCGCCAGCAATAAGGCGTCGGGCGCGGTGCGCTGCAGCCTAGGTGCTGCAAAGGCCAGCCGCCGGGTCCCTGTTTCGCGCCGGATGTTGACCAGGCCGAGCGGGCATTGCTGCACGACCATGCCGCTGTCTTTCGGCTGTCCGCCGGCTTCAAGCCAGGCGTGGCAGCTGCCCAGCGTCGGATGGCCGGCAAAGGGCAACTCGCCACCGGGCGTGAAAATACGCACCCGGTAATCGGCCGATGCCACGGTCGGCGGCAGCAAAAACGTGGTTTCTGACAAATGCGTCCAGCAGGCAAAGCGCTGCATCGCGGCGTCATCAAGCCCGCTGCCATCCAGCACGACCGCCAGCGGATTTCCCAGGTAAGGCACAGCTGTAAAAACGTCAACTTGCCGGAATGGACGAGGCGTCATGGTTTCTTTCCTGCCGTGTGCACGGCCAGTATTCGGGATTTCAAGCCAGGGGCAGGGCTTCAAGCATCGCGCTGCTGCGGGTCGCTTGAGCATTGGAGTCAGCGCGCATGTCCCGAATGGCAGCAGCCAGCGCAGCAATGCCGATGGCGATCTGCGCCACGCTGGACGTCACGAATGACAGGCGCAATGAGCGGACATCAGCCTGGCCGGCATAAAACGCCCGGCCGGGCACAAAAGCCACGTTGCGCTCGACCGCCCTGGGCAGCAGTTCAACCGCATTCATGCCTTCAGGCAGGCGCACCCACAGGAACATGCCGCCGGCTGGCGTGTTCCACTCGACGCCTTCGGGCATCTCGCGTGCCATGGCCGCCAGCATGGCGTCGCGCTGCGATTTGTACAGCGCGCGGATGGTGGGAACGTGGCGGTCAAGGAAGCCGTCCTTCATGACCTCGGCCACCAGGCGCTGGTTGAAGCCGGGGCTGTGCAGGTCGGCCGCCTGCTTGGCCTGCAGCAGCTTGGGGAAGATGGAGGCGGGTGCGACCATGAAACCCAGCCGAAGTCCTGGCGCCAGCACCTTGGAAAACGATCCCAGGTAGATGCAGCCTTCCGGGTTGCGCGCAGTCAACGGCAGCGGCGGCGGCGTGTCAAACCACAGGTCGCCGTAGGGGTTGTCTTCAACCAGCGGCAGGCCCAGGCGTGCGGCCTCGGCGCTCAGCGCGGCGCGGCGTGATTCGGGCATGGTGCGGCCGGTCGGATTCTGGAAATTGGGCAGCACATAGAAAAAGCGTGCGCCTTTGGCCTTGGTCATCAGATCGCCCATGTCCACGCCGCCGGAGTCGCTGGCAATGCTGACGATCTCGGGCTCCATTGGCGCGAAGGCCTGCAGCGCGCCCAGGTAGGTCGGCGTTTCGACCAGCACGCGGCTGCCTTCGTCAATCAGCACCTTGGCGATCAAGTCAAGCCCCTGCTGCGAGCCGGTGGTGATCAGGACCAGCGCCGGATCGACGTTCCATGGCAGCATTGCGGCCACCATCTCGCGCAGCGGCGCATAGCCTTCGCTGGCCGCGTACTGCAGCGCCGCATGGCCGTCTTCGCGCAGCACCTTTTCGCAGGCGGCACTGAATTCGCTGACCGGAAAGGTCTTGGGGGAGGGCAGGCCGCCGGCAAAACTGATGATTCCAGGCTTTTCAGTGACCTTCAGGATCTCGCGGATCACCGAAGGGTTCATTTTTTCGGCGCGTCGCGCCTGGGTCCAATTCATCTCGATCTCCTGTTGATGGCCTGATTGTGAGACAGATAAGCGGCGGCAGTCCGGATCAGCCTTTGGTGGCCAGCGGTTTGGGTGGCGCCCCGTTCACCGGCATTTTCTTGCCGATGAACACCGTCGTCATCACGCCCAGGCCAAAGCCCAGCGTTGCCGCATCCAGCTGTTCGCCCAGCAGCGGCACGGCAAACAGCATCGATAAAAAGGGCTGCACCAGCTGCACCTGGCTGACCCGCACCACGCCGCCCAGCGCCAGGCCGCGGTACCAGGCAAAAAAACCGATCCACATCGAAAAAACCGCCAAATAGGCAAAAGCAGCCCAGCTCGCCCAGCCAATCGTCTGGCTGGCGGCTGGCGCGTGGATGAATGCCAGTGGCAGCGAAACCGGCAGCGAGATCACCAGCACCCAGCAAATCACCCGCTCGGCGCCCAGCGAAGGCGTCAGCCGCGCGCCGCCGATGTAGCCCAGCGCCGCGCTCAGCATGGCCAGCAGCAAGAACACATCGGCCAGCTGAATCGCAACGTGGCCGCTGCCATCGCCCGAATGCAGCGCCATGAACAGCAGCACCAGCAGCGTTCCGGTCACGGCGCAGGCCCAGAAGGCCAGGCTTGGCCGTTGCCGGAACCACAGTGCCGCGATGCCTGCCGTGGCCAGCGGCAGCAGTCCGGTGACCACCGCGCCGTGCGTGCTGGGAACGTGTTGCAGCGCCATCGACAAAAACAGCGGAAACCCGACCACCACGCAGACCGCCGTGAAGCCCAGCAGTCGCCATTGCCGGCCCTGGGGCTTTTGCCGGTGGCCGCGCCAAAAGCCAAAGCCCAGATAAAACAGCGACAGCACGCCAGCCACGGCCGCCCGGCCAAAGGTGGTGAACCAGGGTGACAGCTGTGGCGCATTGATCGACCCCACTGCCAGTTTGGTCATGGGCAGCGTGACTGAAAAAATCACGATGCCCAGCAAGCCAAGCCACAGCCCTTTGTTGATCTGCGCGTCATCCTGCGGCGGCTTCATAAAAAGAGCATCCAGATTGCGGTGACCACCAGCACGGCGGCCATGGCGCGGTTGAACACCACCAGCCGGCGTCCTGACCCCTCGGGGCCGGCCAGCCACTCGCGCAGCAGCGAGCCTGCCAGCGCATAGGTCAGGTTGCTGGCAAAGGCAAAGGCCAGCATCACCGGCACCACCACGGCCATGCGCTGGCCGGGGTCGGCGCGCCCGGCCACCCAGCCGCTGACAATCGCCAGCGCCAGCATCCAGGCCTTGATGTTGACAAACTGCAGCGCCGTGCCCTGCCAGAAGGTCACGTTGAGCCGTGCCGCATCGGCCGGGCTCAACTGGCGCGAGCGCGCTATTTTTGACGCCAGCCACAGCAGGTAGGCCACGCCGGCGAGCTTGATGGCCCAGCCCAGCAGCGGCACCGCCAGCACCAGTGCCCCCAGCCCCAGCGCGCAAATTCCCAGCAGCACGCCCCAGCCGACCGGCACGGCGCACACAAAAGGCATGGCGCGACGCAAGCCATGGTTGGCCGCAAGCGCGGTGGACAGCGTGGTGTTGGGGCCGGGCGTGAAACTCATGGCCGTGGCCAGGACGAGCAGCGCGGTAAATTCTTGCCAGTTCATGGGGATGACTTTATAGTTTGAAGCAGCACACTGGCGCTACAGATCAAGCGACAAATAAAAAAACTGTATTGCTGGTTTTAACAGTACACGGCAGGGCGCCTGCCAGGAGCACCTTGCCATGTTGATGAAAATCGCCTCCCAGTCCCTTGCCGAGCAGCTTTGCGCGCGCTTTGCCGAACGCATCCGTAACCGCTTGCTGGCGCCGGGTGCGCGCCTGCCGTCAGTGCGGCTGTGCGCCGGGCAGCAAGGCGTGAGCGTGTCTACCGTGGTGGCGGCCTATGACCAGCTGCAGGCGCAGGGGCTGGTCGTCGCGCACAAGAACCGTGGATTTTTTGTTCGGGATTCAACATCAAATATGCCATTTGCGCAATCTGGTATTGCACAAATAGCTATTAAAAACATAGCAAATTCATTGCATGCGCCGGTGGATGCCGCAGCCCTGATTCGCGGCATGTTCCATTCTGTCAGCAACAAGCCGCAACCCGGCATGGGCGTGTTTCCGGCGGAATGGCTAGACGCCAGTTTTTTGCCGGCAGCGGTCCGAAAGGTCACCAGCGCCAGCGCGCTGCGCGACCTGTCGCTTCACTACGGCGAGCCGATGGGCGACAGCGGCCTGCGCCGCTCGCTGTCGCAGCGGCTGGGCGCGCTCAGCATTCCGGCCGAGCCTGGACAGATCATCACCACCGTCGGCGCTACGCATGCGCTGGACATCATCAGCCGCACGTTGCTGCGCGCCGGCGACTGCGTGATGGTCGAGGAGCCCGGCTGGGCGGTGGAGTTTGCCCGGCTCGATGCCCTGGGCATGCGGATTTTGCCGGTGCCGCGCCGGGCCGACGGTCCCGACCTGGCCGTGATGGCGCAGTATTGCCAACTGCATGCCCCCAAGCTGTTTGTCAGCGTCAGCGTGTTCCACAACCCGACCGGCCATTGCCTGTCGCCGGGCAGTGCCCACCGGTTGCTGCAGTTGGCCAGCCAGCACGACTTCCACATCGCCGAGGATGACACTTACAGCCACCTGGCGCCTGACCATGCCACGCGGCTGTGCGCGCTCGACGGCCTGCAGCGCACGATTTATGTCAGCGGCTTTTCCAAGATACTGGCGCCCGGCTGGCGCGTGGGCTTCATGGCCGCGCCGCCCGAGCTGGTCGAGCGCCTGCTCAACACCAAGCTGCTCGCCACCCTGACGACGCCCGCGCTGCTGGAAAAAGCCCTGGCCTGGTGCATCGACCAGGGCCAGCTGCGCCGCCACGCCGAACGCATTCGCAGCCGGCTCGACCAGGCGCGCGGGCGCAGCGTCAAGCTGGCGCTGGCCCATGGTTGCAGCTTTGCCGCAGAGCCCGCAGGCCTGTTCGGATGGGTTGAAACGGGGGTGGACACGGACCTGCTGGCGCAACGCATGCTCGACGAGGATTACCTGATTGCCCCCGGCGCGCTGTTCCATGCCGTGCGCAAGCCCGGCACCCTGATGCGGATCAACTTCGCAACCACGCAGGACGCGGCGTTCTGGAAAGTGTTTGCGCGATTGCGGGACAGCATGCGCTGAACGGGGACGGGCTGGCGCCAGCCGCCAAGCCTTTTTCCCTGTTTCCACCACGCCGGAGTGCCAGCCGTGCATTGCCCGCCTGAACCGAAAACGCAACCTGTTTGTGCATGCAAAGGTTGGTGCTGGTTTCCAGTCATGTGCACAGCCCCTTTCTGAACAGGTGCATTCCCAATCGCTGGTGCTGGGTGCCGTGGCCCTCAGCGTTATTGCAGCCATTGCATTCAGCGACCCACACCACCAGAGCCGTGGAAATTGGATATATTTTGTTACAAAATATATCCAATTAAACGCAATTCAAATTTTTGACGGCTTCAAACAAAAAAATGGCTTTGCGAGGCGATTGATCAGCAAAACGCTTAGATATTTTTCGCAGAAAGTGTTGTTTTTTTGAGTTTTTAGAAGGATTTAGAAGGGCTGAATAAACTTTTAATACGTTTAAAACATAAAGTTACGTTCTTTCAAATATGTATCAAAGTCCGTGAGTCCTCTTCTGTGTGGTGCCAACAGCCGTTTTTCTTCAGCTTCTCACAAAGAGTCGCTGGATTGAACACCATGAAATCTTTTCGCCGCATTTCGTTGCGGTTGGCCGCAGGGATGGTGCAGGGGGGCTCTTTTTTCAAGCGGCTTCTGAGGGGTTGGCCGGGACGGACTGGCTTGATGGTGGCCGTGTGCTTTGTTTTTGCGTCTGCGAGCCTCGCCGCCAGTGCTCCGGCAGGCACTCTGATCACCAACTCCGCCACGCTGACCTATTCCTCGTCAGGCGGCCTGGCCCAAACGTTGATGGCAGTCGCGGCGGTGGTAATGGTGGCCAAGGTTATCGATCTGACGCTGACATGGCAGGATGCCAGTTCCGTGCCGGTCAATTCGCCTGATCCCGGCAAGGCGCTGAACTTTTTGCTCACCAACACCGGCAATGGCACGGAAACCTTTCAGCTGGCACGCAACAATCAGCTGGCGGGTGACCAGTTTGACCCTGCAAATGCAGCCGCTGGTGCGATCTATCTTGAAAGCGGAGCCCAGGCGGGTTTGCAGGCCACCGGGCCCAATGCCGACATCTTGTACCAGCCGGGCATGAACGAGCCGGTGCTGGCAGCCAGTGCCAGCCGTAATGTTTATGTTTACAGCAGCATAGGGACTTCACTTCCTGTTGGCGCGTTGGGCAAGGTCAGTCTTTCCGCGAGTTCCGCCACGCCCGGCGCCCCAGGCGCCTTGCCTGGCACCAGACTGACAGGGTTGGGCCAGGGCGGTGTGCAAACGGTGGTTGGCGGTAGCCGGGGGCAGGCAAGCGCCCTTGGCAGCTACATTGTCTCGGGCATATCCCTCAATCTCATCAAAACCGTGACGGCCGTGCATGAAAGGCTCGGTGGCAGCCTGGTCATGCCCGGTTCGGTGCTGACTTACCGCATCGTGCTGACTTTGACAGGCTCCGGCATTGCCGAGAACTTTTCCTTTGCCGACCCCCTGCCGGCCAGCATCACCTACCTGCCCGGCAGCATGACCGTCGATGGCATCGTGCGCGGCGACACCGCCGACACCGGCAGCACCAACAAGGCCGGTTTTGCAGCTGGCACGGTCAGTGTGCTGTTCGGCAACACCCCGGTGCCCGCCACTCACGTCATCGAATTCAAAGTCACCATCAACTGATTTCCTCACTCCTGGAGCTTCACCATGCACAAAACCCTGATTAACCTGCTCTTTCTAGGCTTGTTTGCCGCTGCCGCACCACTGGCCTGCGCACAGGCACGCCCGGCAGCGGGCAGCATCGAATTCAAGAACACCGCCGAGATCGAAACCGAAGTCAAGGACGCTGACGGCAAGGTCGAGAAAAAGCGTGGCCCGGTGCAAAAAGCCATTCCCGGCACGGTGGTGTTTTATACATCTTCCTTCACTAACGTCAGCAGCAAGCCGGCGGGCAACATCAGCATCAACAACCCGATTCCGGCCAACACCACGCTGGTGGCCAATAGTGCTTATGGTGAAAACATGGACATCAGCTATTCGGCTGACGGCGGCAAAACCTGGGCGACTGCTGACAAGGTCAGGGTGAAGGGAGCCGACGGCAAGGAGCGGACAGCTGTCTTGGCAGAACTCACCCATGCCCGCTGGCGCCTGCGCGGCGATCTTGCGCCAGGCAAACAGGGCGAAGCCGGTTTTCGTGTGGTGGTGAACTGATGCGGATAAACACGAGCTGCATGAGCTGGCATGCGCCTGCTTTGTTCCAGCCAGAAGCGCCATCACCAGCTTCATCACCAACACCCGTTACGCCTCCATGAAGGCTGTTTTCCCCACTCCAAGATTGCCGCGTGGCTGTGGGCGATCCTCACCACGCAAACCATTCCCAGGAGAGGGCTGACTCCTACCAACACACCGCATCCCATTCTTATTTTCAAGCTTTTATTTTTATAAAGAAAACACATGAACTCACTTTTCAGCAACCCCTGGGCTAAATCCGGAACAGCCTTGGCCCTTGCCATGGCAGGCATTTTGTGCGGTGGCGCAGCCCATGCGGCAGGCACGGTATCCGGCACCGACATTGGCAATCTGGCCACGCTCAATTACACGGTTGGCTCGACAGCCCAGCCCCCCATTGGTTCATCGGCAGGCGGCAATACCGTGGGCGCAGGCACCCCCACCTCGTTCACGGTGGACAACAAGGTCAACCTCAGCCTGATCGAGTCGGGCAGTCTGGTTGCCAGCGTCGTGCCCGGTGCCACTAACCAGGTGACCGCGTTTGCCCTCACCAATCTGGGCAACACGGCGCAAGGCTATACCCTCGCAGGCGCCAACACGAGCGGTGCCAACATTGCCGGAAGCGCTGACAACATTGATGTGAGCAATATCCGCGTTTTTGTTGAAAGCGGCACAACACCCGGCTATCAGCCGTTGGAAGACACGGCGACGGCAATATTGACACTGGCGCCAGACACGACCAGAACGGTTTATATCGTCGCAGACATACCGGCCACTGTGACCAATGGCCAACAAGCCAATGTGAGCCTGACCGCCACGACCACGACAACAGGCACGGCCACGACAGTGGTGCAAACCACCGGCGCCAATACGGTCGGCGTGGACATTGTGTTTGCCGATGCGGCAACCACCGAATTGGAATTTGTCGGCGCCAGCCCGGCGCGCGATGCCAAGGCCACTGCGCGTAATGCGTACAGGGTTGTGACAGCCGCTCTGACCGTTGCCAAGACAGCGACGCCGCTGTGCGATCCGCTCAACGGCAGCGCAAATCAAAAGAATATTCCAGGCACACTGGTTCGCTACACCATCACCATTACCAATTCGGGTGCGTCTTCGGCTACTTTGAACACCATCACCGACACGTTGGTTTCTTCGGTCACCTTCGACCCCAATCTGGTCCAGGGCACGGGCACCGCCGCACCCGCAATCACCTGTTCTTCGACAACCGGCACCCCTACATCGGCAGCGGGATCAGGCTTTCAAATCACCAAGACGGGCGGTACACGTACGGGCTTTCCCAAGAATTTCACCTCGACAAGTTCCGCCGACGGCGTGGACCTTGCCGCGAACGTGATCACCGCCACTTTGGGAACGGTGCTGCCTGTCGATATCGGCTATGCCGCTGGTGAGTTGAAAACGGGCGAATCCATCTCGCTGATTTTCAACGTACAGATCAACTGACCTTCGCGCCTTCCTGGATGCTTTTGGACGGGGTGTTGCAGCCCTGCAGCGCGGTTCGCCGCGCTGCAGCAGTTGCCATTTTCTCGCCTGGGTCCGCTTCGGCGGGCCTTTGCATGGGTACGTCTGGTGTTCATGCAAAGGCCGGTTCTGCCTTGATTTCCAGCGCGCGTACTTCACTGGCGTGCCGAATTCTGACCCGCTGTTTGGCCGCTCTTGCCAGTTTGGCCACCAGCATTACCCTGGGTGCCACGCCGCCCAACACGCCGATCACCAACACGGCCAGCGCCAGCTACGGCATTTCTGGAGCGCAGGTCACGGTAAGCGGCTCGGTGACCGTGAAGACCCTGTCCAGCACCCCCGCAACCATCACGTTCATGCAATATGTGTCCAGCGCGGCGGGCCTGCCGGTCGGCGGTGCAATTACCCAGAATGTGCCAGTGACGCAGTGCAACGCGGGCGCCGGATTCAAACCCTTGCCAGCGCCCAAGCCGCCGGACGGTCCGGCGCTGACGGTGCCCGGACCGCTGTTGTTGGCACCGGCCAGCCTGTATGCCAGCGGCGACCTGGTGTTCGTGCGCGTGATCGACTATGACCACAATCTGGACCCACTGGTGGCAGAAACCGTGGTGGTCACCGTGTCCAGCAACGGTGTTGACACCGAATCGCTTCGGCTGACCGAAACCGGCCCGTCCACCGGTGTGTTCATCGGGGCCATTCCAACTTCGTCGAGCACAGCACAGTCCGGCAACTGCGTGCTCAACATTGGTGGTAATTACAAATTGCAGGCCACCTACGTGGACCGGTCGACCAACAACGTCGCCATTACCGCAGCAGCCCTTGTAGACCCGCTTGGTCTGGTGTTTGACGCTTCTACCGGCCTGCCGGTCAGTGGCGCTCAGGTCACGCTGATCAGCCTGGCAACCGGCCAGCCTGCAGCGGTGCTGGGCAACGACGGAACCAGTGTCTATCCGTCCACCGTCATCACCGGCACCAGCGTAACCGACAGTGGCGGCACCGTGTACGCTGCCGCCCCAGGGCGCTACCAGTTTCCGCGCATTGCACCTGGCAACTACCGCCTGGCGATCACGCCACCGGCCAGCTACGTCTTTGCCTCACTGGTGGCCAGCCCGGTCCTGCAGGCACTGCCCGGTGCGCCTTTTTTCATCGCTGCCGGGTCGCGCGGCGAAACCTTCCAGGTGCTTCCCGGCGCGCCGATCGAAATCGACGTGCCGCTCGACCCGGTTTCCCTGGCGGGTGTGCAGATTTCCAAAAGTGCCGGCAAGGCCGTCGTTGCCATTGGCGAATTCGTGCCCTACACCGTCACCGTCAGCAATAGCGACAAACATCCGGTGGCCGCATTGCGCATTTCCGACCGGCTTCCCCTGGGGTTTCGCTATCAGGCCGGTTCGGCCCGGCTGGACAAAGCCGTCCTGGCAGACCCCGTGATCAGCGCCGACGGACGCGGCCTGGAGTTTCGCCTCGGCACACTGCCCGGCAATGGCAGCCTGAGCCTGCGCTATGTGGCGGCCGTCAGCTCAGGCGCCCGGGCCGGCCAGGCAGAAAACACCGCGCAGGCCATCGGCGGCGCCAGCTCCAACATCGCCCGCGCCAGTGTGCTGGTGAGCGAAGACCTCAACCGCAGCCGCGCCATCCTGGTGGGCCGCGTGACGCAAGTTGAGTCATGCGACAACAAACAGGACGCGCCAGGCGAAGAAAAAGGCGATGCCGCCAGTGCGCCTTTGGGCCTGAAAGGCGTGCGCGTCATGTTGCAGGATGGCACCTATATCGTGACCGACCAGGAAGGCCGCTGGCATGCCGACAACATTCGTTCCGGCACCCACGTCGTGCAACTTGACGAAACCAGCCTGCCCCAGGGGTTTGCGCTGCAAGCCTGCGAGGACAACAGCCGCACCGGCGGCCGCAAATTCTCGCAGTTCGTCAATCTGCGCGGCGGCACCCTGTGGCGTGCTGATTTCCGGCTCAAGCGGATAGCCAGTTGCCTGAACGAGCAATTGCACGTGCAAGGCAAGATGGTGCGTCTGCGGCTTGCAGCTCCCGTCGGCAACCTGGCGGTCAGCGCGACAGTGCTGCTGCCACCTGGCGCCAAGGTGGTGCAAGGCAGTGTCATGCTCGACGCCAAACCTTTTGCGCACGCCGAACTGCCGGATGGATTCTTGGTGGCGCGGCTGGGCGCGCAGACCGGGAATTGGCAACGGCTGCTGACTTTCGAGCTGGACTCTGTGCCTTTGGGGAATCTGGATTTGCTGGTGCAGGTCCAGCCTATCGACCAGCCAGCGCAAGGTCTGCTGCCCTTGCACCTCAAAGCGCCAGAGACAGAGGCTGCCCAGTGCGCGTCGATGGTTTTGCCTGCGCTTCTTGCCATGCGCCCAGCGCCCAAAGCGGCTGTCTTGATGTCCAAAGCGAGTGGTGTTGTTTCTGGACTGCAACTGGTCGAGAAGTTGCCTTATGACGACCACTGGTTTGCCACTGCCAAGCCCGGAACCGAGTGGCTGCATCCGCAGAGTGGCTTCGCCCCGGCACTGCCGGTCATCAAAGTGGCAGTCAAACACGAGCCTCAGCATCAGTTGGAGTTAAAGGTCAACGGCGCGCTGGTCAATCCCCTGCGTTACGAAGGTAACGTGACGAACCCGGCCGGCACATTGGTGCTGTCCAGTTGGAGCGCCGTGGACCTGCGCGATGGCGCCAACCTGATGGAGTTGACTGTGCGCGACCCACAAGGCCAAGTCGTTCTGCACGAAAGCCGTTCCATTCACTACGCTTTAGGTCCGGCCTCTGCAGTGTTTGACCTCAAGCGCTCGCAACTGATCGCCGATGGCCGCACACCCCCGGTCATTGCCGTACGCATGCTTGACAAGGACGGCCAGCCGGTACGTCGCGGCACGGGCGGTTTGTTCCAGCTCGCAGCGCCCTATCTGTCGCAAGACCAGGCTGACGCGATTCAGCGTGAGCCCCTGACTGGCAACCTCGGCGCCAAGGCGCGCTATGAAATTGGCGATGACGGCATCGCGCTGATTGCGCTGCAACCCAGCACGCAGGCCGGCGAGGTGGTGCTCGACTTCGACTTCGGCAACAACCGCAAGCAAGAAATCAGGACCTGGCTCACGCCCGACCTGCGTGAATGGGTGCTGGTCGGCTTTGCCGAGGGAACGACGGGTTTCAAGAAGCTGAGCGGCAACATGGACGGCCTGCAGGCGGCCGGTGCCAGCGAGCAGTTGTTCGACCAGAACCGCGTGGCCTTTTATGCCAAGGGCCAGATCAAGGGCGAATACCTGATGACCCTGGCCTACGACAGCGCCAAGGAAAAGAATGCCGCCGGCAGCATGGCACTGAATCAGCCGTTCAGCCAGGCCTTGAATCAGGCGGTTGATCCGAACCGGTTCTACACGCTGTATGCCGATGCGACCCAGCCGCAGTTTGACGCCGCCAGCGCGCGCAAGCTCTACCTGAAGATTGAAAAAACGCAGTTTTATGCAATGTTCGGCGACTTCGACACCGGCCTGACGGTGTCCGAACTGGGCCGCTACAGCCGTACGCTGAATGGCTTTAAATCAGAATTCAAGAGCGAGCGCACAGGCTATAACGCCTTTGCCAGCATGACCGCGCAAAGCTTTCGCAAAGACGAAATCCAGGGCGATGGCACGTCTGGCCTGTATCGCCTGGCCAGCCGCGATATCGTAGTCAATTCGGACAAGTTGCGCATCGAGGTGCGCGACCGTTTCCGCCCCGAAATCATCATCAGCACCCGAACGTTCACCCGCTACCTCGACTACCAGATTGACTATGCGCTGGGCACCGTGTTTTTCCGCGAGCCGATTGCCTCGCGTGATGCTGATTTCAACCCGGTGTTCATCGTGGCTGAATATGAGTCCGGCGGCCAAGCCGACGCCAAGCTGACATACGGCGGCCGCGTTGCCATGAAAGTCGGCGACAACCTGGGCCAGAAAAGCGAGGTGGGATTCAGCCGCCTCCATGAAGGCAATGTGGGCCGGGAGGCTAGGCTCACGGCCGCAGACAGCACGGTTCGTTTCGGCGACACCTCCAAGCTGCGTACCGAAATTGCCACCAGCCAGCGCACTTCGGTGCTTGGCAAGGAAAACGGCAGTGCCTATCTGGTCGAGCTGAGCCATGTCGAGGGCAACACCGCTGCACGCGCCTACGCACGCCAGCAAGACGCTGGTTTCGGCCTGGGCCAGCAGGCCGGCTCCGAAGCCGGAACGCGCAAGATGGGCGCCGACGCACGGCTCCAGCTGTCTGAGTCGGTGCAGCTCCAGGCCGAAACCTACCGCCAGACTAACCTGGTCACCACCGCCCAGCGCGAGGTGCTGGAGACCCGTGGCCAATGGAAAAATGAAGGACTTACCGCCAGCGCCGGCGTGCGCGCAGCCAGTGAAACCGACGGCAATGGCAAATACGCCAGCGTGCGCCAGCTCATCACCGGTTTAGGCTATGAATTGCTGGACAAGCAGCTGCTCCTGCGCGCCAGCAACGAGCAGGACTTGGGCAGCCATGTCGATGGCGGGAGCGTCAGCTTCCCTAACCGGCTGATCCTGGGCTTCGATTACAAGCTGAACCTGCAAACGACTGTGTTTGCCCAGCATGAACTGGCGCGCAGCGGTGAACTCAAGGCCGACACCACGCGCGTCGGCCTGCGCACCCAGCCTTGGACCGGCGCTGAAGTGGCCTCGTCACTGGGCAACCAGACCGGACTCGACGGTGGCCGCGTATATGCCAACCTCGGGCTGGTGCAAAAGCTGCAAATCAGTGAGCAATGGGCTGCCGATTTTGGCGTTGACCGGTCGCAGACGCTGCGCGGCTCAGCGCTCAACCCATTCAACACGGCGCAGCCGCTGGCGTCCGGCACGCTTGGCGCCAGCGGGTTTTCCAGCGCCTCGTCAAACACCACGCCTGGCGTCACGAACAGCCTGGTGACGGGTGACTACACCGCCCTGTTTATCGGCGGCGCCTACAAAGCAAGCGACTGGAGCAGCAATGCCCGGCTCGAATGGCGCGGGAGCGACACGGACACCAAAGTCAACCTGCTGCTGGGTGCGCAGCGCAACCTTGACGAGAGCCGCACCATGGCCGTCGGCCTGATCTATAACCGGGTCAAAGGCACCGTGGACACCACCCGGGCGGACACCCGTTTGAGTTATGCCCACCGGCCCCTGAACAGTGAGTGGATCTGGCTTGACCGGCTGCAATACATCCACGAGTCCAGCCAGGATCTGGCGGGACGTTTGCTGACCCGAAAGCTCATCAATAATCTGAATGTCAACTGGATGCCGAAGCGCCAAACGCAGATTGCCCTGCAATACGGCCTCAAGTATGTGCATGACAGCATCGACAGCACCGCCTACAAGGGATTCACCGACCTGATCGGCATTGAGGCGCGGCAAGATCTGGGCAAGCGCTGGGACATTGGGCTGCATGGCGGCATGCTGCACTCCTGGCAGGCGGGCACACGCAACTACCAACTGGGCGTTTCGCTGGGCTTCAAGCTGGTTGACAATGCCTGGCTGAGCGTGGGCTACAACCAGCGCGGTTTTCTCGATGCCGATTTTGCTGGCGCCGAATACCGCGCCCGTGGCATTTACCTGAACCTGCGCGTCAAGTTTGACCAGGATTCCTTCATCCTCACTGACCGGAACGAGGGTCAATTGGCCCGCTAGGCTTTACTGTTGATTCCATGCGACCCGTCACTTCCACTATGAAAATAATCCATGCTGGCGTCAGCGGCTGCAGCGCAATGCAGTTGCTGGCAGTGCTTGAGATGCATAACAGAGAAACAACTGCAGGCCTGGCAGATGACTAAGGGAGCAAGAGCATGGCTGCGGTTGTTGACCGGCTTGATGGTGGCCATGCTGTCTTTTTCGGCGGCAGCGCTCAATTGCGCCACGCCTGGGAAAGACGGTCCCGGCGGCACGCTCAACGGCGTGATCAATCGCTATTGGCCAGGAACAGCCAGTGCCAGTGCTGGTGCCGCCAGCATTGTTTTGGGCGCCTCGTCTGGTTCAGGCGCGGCCATAGCCATTGGGGACTTGCTGATGGTGATTCAGATGCAGGATGCTGCGATCGATCGCAGCAATGACAACACTTATGGCGGCGGCAACGGTCTTAACCCGGCCTCCGGCTCGACTGCATTGAACAGTGCCGGGCTGTATGAGTATGTGCGCGCCACCAGCGCCGCAGCCATCGGCGGTGGAGCAGTGACTGTTGTGGGCGGCAGTGGCGCTGGCTTGCTCAACAGCTATACCAATGCGGATGCCAGCAATACGCAGGGACAGCGCCGTTTTCAGATCGTGCGTGTCCCGCAGTACACCACCGCGACCCTGAGTTCAGGGCTGACCGCAATTGCCTGGAATGGCAGCACGGGCGGCGTTCTGGTGTTCGATGTGGCAGGGCAGCTGACGCTTGGCGGCGCGACGGTAAGCGTCAATGGCCTTGGATTTCGCGGCGGCGCCGCCCGGGAGTTGACGGGGGGGCCCGGCGCCAATACCGATTACCGCACCAACGCTGCCAATAACAACAATGGCTCCAAAGGCGAAGGTATTGCCGGAACACCTCGCTATGTCAATAACCTGGGCGTGCTTTTGAACACCGGTAGTGAAGGCTACCCCAATGGCAGCCACGCGCGGGGCGCGCCTGGCAATGCAGGAGGCGGCGGCACTGACGGAAATCCTGTAGACAACAAAGAGAACACAGGAGGCGGTGGTGGCTCGAATGCAGGTGGCGGCGGCAAGGGCGGCAATGGTTGGCGCAGCGCCTCTCCCACCGGCGGCTTTGGAGGCTTTGATTACTCCCCTTTTTTAAACCCGGGACGTATGTTTCTGGGCGGCGGCGGAGGCTCGGGAACCAACAACAACGGCACCGGCGACCGCGGAGCGGGTTTTGCTTCCAGTGGTGCAGCGGGCGGCGGCATGGTGATGATTCGCGCGAGCCTCATTAACGGCAGCGGCACGATCAGCGCCAATGGCGCCAATGCCAACAACAGTGCATTAAACGACGGCTCTGGCGGCGGCGGCGCGGGTGGCTCAGTGCTCGTGTACGTAAAGGCCGTCAGTTCCGGGTTGCTCAGTGTTCAGGCAAATGGCGGCAATGGTGGCACCAACGCAGGCGGCTCTACGGCACCCGAACACGGGCCCGGCGGTGGCGGCAGTGGCGGTTATGTTGCATCTTCATCGGTAATGTCCACATCGGTCAATTTCGCCGGTGGTGCGCCTGGCACGACCGCAGGCGGCTCCAACTTTGGCGCAACAGCCGGAGAGAGCGGTTCAAGAGCCTCGCTCAGCAGCACGGCGATTCCGGGTGTCAGGTCCGGCGCCGAATGCGCTGTCGTTATTGTCAAAAATTTCAACCCGGATACGGTTACGCCCGGCAGCACTTCCACGCTCAGCGTGACCTTGACCAGCCCCAACAGTGTGCCAATCACTGGAATCGGACTGAATGACGTGTTTCCCACCCTTCCCGGAGCGATGACAGTGGCGGCTCCGCTAACCATCACCAATAGCTGCAGCCCAGGAGTGCTGCTGGACTCCGGTGGGAATACGCTTGCTGCCGCAGACAAAGGCATTCGCCTCAACAACGGGAGCCTGGCTGCCAACGGCAGTTGTACCTTCAGCATCAAAGTCACCGCTTCGGAACTCGGTACCTACACCAACGTCATCCCTGTAGGCGCGCTTGTTTCTGCCAATGGCGGCACCAACAGCGCTCTCGTTACAGACATCTTGACCATCGTCAGCCCGCCCAGCCTGGTATTTGTGAAAACCGTGTCGGTCATCAGCGACCCGTTCAACCTTGCCACCAATCCAAAAAACATTCCCGGCGCCGAAGTGTTGTACACGCTGCGCGTCACCAATACCGGCCTGGTCAGTGCGGGCGTTGACAGTATTGTCATCATCGACCCCATGCCTGCCAACACCGAATTGTTTGTGGGCGATCTGGGGGTTACCGGCTCCGGGCCGATTGCCTTCGTTCAGGGAACGCCCGGTAGCGGGCTGACTTGGAAAGCCGATGACGCGACTTTTTCAAACAGCGACTGCAGCACGTTCGGCTATGCGCCGGTTCCTGCCGCCCAATACGATTTGGCCGTCAAATGTATTCGACTCAACCCCAAAGGCACGCTTGCCGCTGCCAGCGGCGGGGCAAATCCTTTTTTTGAACTGCGTTTTCGGGTGCGTCTCAAATAATTAGACAGGAGGTAAAATTTCTGTCTTTGATAGCCTTTTGCGCAATATACAAAAGGATTCTATGCTATTAAATATGTAGCATATTGATTTGGATTAGTTCGGGTGATCGCAAGTCATTGGGGACCTGCGCTTTAACTTGCAAGGCTGGCGATTGATGCGAGCTTCAGGCAGTGTTCATAGCCCAAGTGTTTCAATGCCTGGACACTTTCCATCCAGAAATGCCGCATCCCGCGCGAGTCATCAAAGCATCTCGTCCGGTGCCAACGGCCCGAACAGTTTGAGCAGCAGTTTCAGGGTCAGACTGGCATCAGGCTCATTCGTCGAATCGTCGAGACCTGAACCTTGCGGCGCACGCCATACCAGTTTCTCGTTTACAAGCTCGACATGGTAAGCGCCGTTGGCCATGGCAGGCTCAATCATTTGCGTGGCTTCCTGTGACAGTGCGCGGTTGCGGATGATGACGGCAACTTCGCTGTTTTGCAGTTTCGAGCGCAGGTCCAGGTTCATCGACCCCACTACCAGCAAACGGCCATCCATCACGAACACCTTGGCATGCAAGCTGGCGCGCGAACCGCTTTTTGAACCCCCTGTGGAGCCAATGCCGGAGCCGAAATTCCTGACCGTCCCTTCTTGTTCGGCGTGCATTTCATAAAGTTCGACGCCCATCGCCAGCAATGCTTTACGGTAGCGCGCATAGCCCACATGGGCTGCGGGCGCGTCGTTGGAGGCCAGCGAATTGGTCAGCACGCGCACCCTGACGCCACGTCGGCGCAACTCGGCAAACTGACCCATCATCATGTCGCCCGGAACGAAGTATGGCGAGACAATCAGCAGATCGGCCTTGGCCTGTGACATGAGCTGCAGCAGGCCATCGACAGCCGTTTCCTGTGTCCCTGCCACGTCGTCGGCATCCCTGGCAATTTTTGAGGGCTTGTCCACCAGTAAAACGGACGGCGCCCAGGTCCAAGTCAACAAACTCAGGTCGGTTGAATCGGGCAGGGCGTTTGGGGCATCAGCGGCTACGGCCTTGACGGGCGGTGCTCCGGCCGCGTTTGCCACTGGCTGCATGGCGCTGTAAGGCGCACCCCGATCGGCTGCCACGGGTTGGGGTTTGAGCGCCTTGATTTCTTCCTCGGTCATCAGCGACTGCACCGGATAGGCCAGTGGATTGTTCCAGTACTGGTCAAAACTTCGTGACAGGTCGCGTGCAATACGGCCCGCCGCCAGCACATCGATGTCGATGAAATTGGTGCCTTCGCTCTGGCCAAAATAGGTTTCACCCAGGTTGCGCCCGCCGGTGATGGCGACGGCGTTGTCGGCGACAAAAATCTTGTTGTGCATGCGTCGCTGCATGCGCGCCACATCCTTGAGGTTGCTCAAAATCCGCAGCATCATCGATGCGCGTCCACCGGGCAGCGGGTTAAACAGGCGCAGCTCGAAATTTTTTTCAAATGCCAGCTTCAGCACCTGCGCATTTTTGCCCGTGGTGTTGAAGTCATCAAGCAGGATACGAATACGAACGCCGCGTCCGGCTGCTTCGCGCAGGGCCTCGAACATGCGTTCGGTGGTGTCGTCGGCAAAGATGGCGTAGTACTGGATGTCCAGCGTTTTTTGCGCCGCCTTGATCAGTGTCATCCGGCTGGTGAAGGCCAGTTCGGCATTGCCGACAAGTGCGAATCCGGAGTCATTGCGCGTGCCCGCCCGTGCGGCGCGCGCCTGCACCAGCTGGCCCAGCCGGGTTTCCATCGGATTTGCCAGCGCCGTTGACACCGGGCGGTCCACCTGGCTTGGCAGCGAGGCGCATCCGGTCATCCAGACACTGAAAAATGCAAGGGCCAGCCAGTGTTGGACACCACCATGCCGACTGGCCTGAAAGACGGAAAAAGGGCTGGGGCCGAGCGCGACAGTGGTTTGCATGATGCTGGCCACTTTAGCGCAAGGCCGCGCTTTTTACATACTCACAAGGACGCGCTGGAGCCGCTACTTTTTGTAGGTGGCAAGCTTGAGGTCAGGGTCAGCTATTGCGGTATGGCTGCCCGCTTGCGCTGGAGCGCAGCATGCTATGCGGGCCGCCATATTGAAAAGGCTCAGGTTGACAGCGTTTCCCAGCGTTGCAGCGCATCCATGAGTTCTTCCTCGATCTTGCTGTTGCGCGCCGTGAGTTCGGCCGCCCGCTTGGCATTGCTGGTGTACAGCGTGCCGTCGTAAAGCTCCTGCCCGATCGCCTTTTGCTGCGATTCGAGTTGCTGGATCAGTGCCGGCAAGCCGTCGAGTTCACGCTGCTCCTTGTAACTCAGTTTCTTTTTTGATAGCTGCTCACGCTCGTCTTTATTGGGCTCCGCATTGTTTTTGTCCTTGTTTTTGGAGCTGGAGGCGGTAGCCGCCGTTTTATTGCCGCCAGTGATTTGCGCCGCCCGTTTCGACTGCGTGATCCAGTCGGTCACGCCGCCTTCATACTCACGCCAGAAGCCAGGGTTTTCGGGCGTGCCTTCGTAGGCAATGGTGCTGGTCACCACGTTGTCCAGGAAGCGGCGGTCATGGCTGACCAGAAACACCGTGCCTTCGTAGTTTTGCAGCAGGTCTTCCAGCAGTTCCAGCGTGTCGATGTCCAGGTCGTTGGTGGGCTCGTCAAGCACCAGCACATTGGCAGGCCGCGCAAACAGACGCGCCAGCAGCAAACGGTTGCGCTCGCCACCGCTCAAACTGCGCACCGGGGAGCGGGCGCGCTCGGGGCTGAATAAAAAGTCGCTCAGGTAGCTCTTGACGTGTTTCTTCTGCCCATTGATCTCGACCCACTCGCTGCCCGGGCTGATGAAGTCTTCCAGTGTCGAGTCCAGGTCCAATGCGTCACGCATCTGGTCAAAGTAAGCCACCTGCAGATTTGCGCCCTGACGGATCTTGCCGGGCGGAATGGTCACATCAGGCTGCAGTTCCCCAAGAATGAGCTTGAGCAGCGTGGTCTTGCCCGCGCCGTTCGGGCCGAGCAGTCCGATCTTGTCGCCGCGCAGCAGCGTGCCGCTGAATTTGTTGACGATGATCTTCTCAGAGCCCGGATGGCCAAAGCTTTTCGACACGTCGGTAAGCTCGGCCACGATCTTGCCGCTTTTATCGCCGCTGGAAACATCCAGATTGACGCGGCCGACCGCATCGCGCCGGGCTGAGCGATTTTCCCGCAGCGCGTCAAGCCGTACGATGCGGGCGGTACTGCGCGTGCGGCGTGCCTCGACCCCTTTGCGAATCCAGACTTCTTCTTGCGCCAGCAGCTTGTCCGCCTTGGCAAAGATCACGGCTTCCTGTGCCATCTGGTCTTCCTTCTGGATCAGGTAC
>NZ_JARXUY010000001.1:0-2500 GCF_029892315.1 Polaromonas sp. CG_23.6 | reverse complement strand
GGTGTAGACCCGAAACCAAGTGAGCTATCCATGGCCAGGATGAAGGTTCAGTAACATGCACTGGAGGTCCGAACCCACTAGTGTTGCAAAACTAGGGGATGAGCTGTGGATAGGGGTGAAAGGCTAAACAAACTTGGAAATAGCTGGTTCTCTCCGAAAACTATTTAGGTAGTGCCTCAAGTATTACCATCGGGGGTAGAGCACTGTTTTGGCTAGGGGGTCATGGCGACTTACCAAACCAAGGCAAACTCCGAATACCGATGAGTACAGCTTGGGAGACAGAGCACCGGGTGCTAACGTCCGGACTCAAGAGGGAAACAACCCAGACCGCCAGCTAAGGTCCCTAAAATTGGCTAAGTGGGAAACGAAGTGGGAAGGCTATAACAGTCAGGATGTTGGCTTAGAAGCAGCCATCATTTAAAGAAAGCGTAATAGCTCACTGATCGAGTCGTCCTGCGCGGAAGATGTAACGGGGCTAAGCCAGTTACCGAAGCTGCGGATGTGCCATTTATGGCACGTGGTAGGAGAGCGTTCTGTAAGCCTGTGAAGGTGGTGGTGTAAACCCTGCTGGAGGTATCAGAAGTGCGAATGCTGACATGAGTAGCGTTAAAGGGGGTGAAAAGCCCCCTCGCCGTAAGCGCAAGGTTTTCTACGCAACGTTCATCGGCGTAGAGTGAGTCGGCCCCTAAGGCGAGGCAGAGATGCGTAGCTGATGGGAAACAGGTCAATATTCCTGTACCGATGTGTAGTGCGATGTGGGGACGGAGAAGGTTAGCTCAGCCAACTGTTGGATATGTTGGTTCAAGCCTGTAGTCGTGCCTGGTAGGTAAATCCGCCGGGCTTAGATGAGGGGTGATAACGAGGCTGCTTGCAGCCGAAGTGAGTGATACCCTGCTTCCAGGAAAAGCCACTAAGCTTCAGCTACACACGACCGTACCGCAAACCGACACTGGTGCGCGAGATGAGTATTCTAAGGCGCTTGAGAGAACTCAGGAGAAGGAACTCGGCAAATTGACACCGTAACTTCGGAAGAAGGTGTGCCTCTAGTCAGTGAAGGGATTTACTCCTGGAGCTAAACGAGGTTGCAAAAAATCGGTGGCTGCGACTGTTTATTAAAAACACAGCACTCTGCTAAGACGAAAGTCGACGTATAGGGTGTGACGCCTGCCCGGTGCTGGAAGATTAAATGATGGGGTGCAAGCTCTTGATTGAAGTCCCAGTAAACGGCGGCCGTAACTATAACGGTCCTAAGGTAGCGAAATTCCTTGTCGGGTAAGTTCCGACCTGCACGAATGGCGTAACGATGGCCACACTGTCTCCTCCTGAGACTCAGCGAAGTTGAAATGTTTGTGATGATGCAATCTCCCCGCGGAAAGACGGAAAGACCCCATGAACCTTTACTGTAGCTTTGTATTGGATTTTGAACAGACCTGTGTAGGATAGGTGGGAGGCTTTGAAGCCGGGACGCTAGTTTCGGTGGAGCCAACGTTGAAATACCACCCTGGTGTGTTTGAGGTTCTAACCTAGGTCCATTATCTGGATCGGGGACAGTGCATGGTAGGCAGTTTGACTGGGGCGGTCTCCTCCCAAAGTGTAACGGAGGAGTTCGAAGGTACGCTAGTTACGGTCGGACATCGTGACGATAGTGCAATGGCATAAGCGTGCTTAACTGCGAGACTGACAAGTCGAGCAGATGCGAAAGCAGGACATAGTGATCCGGTGGTTCTGTATGGAAGGGCCATCGCTCAACGGATAAAAGGTACTCTGGGGATAACAGGCTGATACCGCCCAAGAGTTCATATCGACGGCGGTGTTTGGCACCTCGATGTCGGCTCATCTCATCCTGGGGCTGTAGCCGGTCCCAAGGGTATGGCTGTTCGCCATTTAAAGAGGTACGTGAGCTGGGTTTAAAACGTCGTGAGACAGTTTGGTCCCTATCTTCCGTGGGCGCTGCAGATTTGAGGAAGCCTGCTCCTAGTACGAGAGGACCGGAGTGGACGAACCTCTGGTGTACCGGTTGTCACGCCAGTGGCATTGCCGGGTAGCTAAGTTCGGAAGAGATAACCGCTGAAAGCATCTAAGCGGGAAACTCGTTTCAAGATTAGATCTGCCGGGGCCTTGAGCCCCCTGAAGAGTCGTTCAAGACCAGGACGTTGATAGGCTGGGTGTGGAAGCGCAGTAATGCGTTAAGCTAACCAGTACTAATTGCTCGAGAGGCTTGACCCTATAACTTTGATTAATTCAAAGGTGTTATGCCAAGACTGACGCATTCAAAAAAGATACAGTTCCAACAGGAACTGTGCAACAATCTAAATTACAAGCTGATTTGCTCTATGAATTCGATGGACTGCTTCCCGTGTGGGAAGCATTTCGTCAACCAGTTATGCCTGATGACCATAGCAAGTTGGTACCACTCCTTCCCATCCCGAACAGGACAGTGAAACGACTCAGCGCCGATGATAGTGCGGATTCCCGTGTGAAAGTAGGTCATCGTCAGGCT